>NZ_LT985754.1:0-46085 GCF_900290285.1 Candidatus Centipeda massiliensis
ATCACGGGCTCTAGGCTCAAAAAAGAACCGGTCTTATACCGTCTATTCAATTATAGCATACGGATTGCCGCTATGAATCTAAACTTTTCATTTATGATGGTGCCCTTAGGCATGTAAGTTTGTATCATTTTCTAAATTTTTTTGCTCGACCTGTCATTTATGACAGTATCCATTTTTTTTGTATTGTGTTACAATATAGGAGAACTTTCAGAACACTCACGTTTATTCATCCAAAGGAGGAAGAAGCATGGGACTCATCCAAGCAGCAGTTGGCTCTGTCGGCGGCGTGCTCGCCGACCAGTGGAAGGAATATTTCTACTGCGACAGCCTTGACAAGGATTCGCTCGTTGCAAAGGGGCAGAAGCGCGTCAGCGGCCGCAGCTCCAATACGAGCGCGACGGACAACATCATCACGAACGGCTCCGTCATCGCGGTCAACGAGGGGCAGTGCATGATTATCGTCGAGCAGGGCAAGGTCGTCGAGATCTGCGCAGAACCCGGCGCGTTCACCTACGACAGCTCGACCGAGCCGACGGTCTTCGGCGGCGACCTCGCGAACGACCTCAAATCCGTACTGAAGAACATCGGCAAGCGTTTCACATTCGGCGGCGATGCGCCCAAGGATCAGCGCATTTACTTCTTCAACACGAAGGAGATCATGGGCAACAAGTACGGGACGGCGCAGTCGATCCAGTTCGAGACCATGATCGGCCAGTATATGCTGAACGTCAACATCCGCTGCTTCGGCGAGTACAGCTACCGCATTGTGAACCCGATCCTCTTCTATACGAATGTCTGCGGCAATGTCGAGGGCGTGTACGAGCGCAGCGAGATCGACTCGCAGCTCAAGAGCGAGCTGCTCACCGCCCTGCAGCCGACGTTCGGGCGCATCGCGGCAAAGGGCATCCGCTACACGCAGCTCATCAACTACACGAAGGACATCCGCAACGAGCTGTCCGCGGAGCTGTCCGACGAGTGGGGCAAGCGGCGCGGCATTGAGATTGTCTCCTTCGGTGTGTCGAGCGTCAAGGCGGACGAAGAGGACGAGAAGCGCATCAAGGAGATCCAGGACAGCGCGATCATGAGCGATCCGAACCTGCGCGCCGGTCGTCTCGCGAGCGCGACGGCAGACGCCATGCGCACCGCCGCCGGCAACGAGGCGGGCATGGGCGGCGCGTTCGGCTTCATGGGCATGGGCATGGCGGGCAATGCCGGCATGAGCGCGATGGGCGCGTTCGGCCCGCAGGGCGGTCCGGCACCGCAGGGCAATCCGCTCGCAGGCGGTGCAGCAGTCGGCGGCATGGCAGCGGGCGGCGCGGCAGCAGGATGGTCATGCTCCTGCGGACAGACGGGCAATACCGGCAAATTCTGTGCGGGCTGCGGCAAGCCGAAGCCTGCTCCGGTGAATACGTGGAACTGTCCCTGCGGGCACACGGGCAACACGGGCAAATTCTGCGCCGAGTGCGGCAAGCCGCAGCCGTCTGCCGAGGGGTGGCAGTGCTCGTGCGGCACAATGAACCAGGGCAGGTTCTGCGCGAACTGCGGCAAACCAAAGCCGGCGGGCGCACCGCTCTATGCGTGCGACAAGTGCGGCTGGAAGCCCGACGATCCCACCCACCCGCCGAAGTTCTGTCCGCAGTGCGGCGACGTGTTTGACGAGAACGACAAGCAGTAAATTTTTCTTTTAAAAGAGAGGTGATTGATATGGCAGATACAAGCGTCAGCTACAAATGCCCCAACTGCGGCGCGCCCCTCTCCTTTTTGCCCGGGCACGACCACGTAACCTGCGAGTACTGCAACACCGAGCTTGACGTTGCAACCGTTGAGTCGCTCTTCCAGAAAGCACAGGAAAAGGCAGCCCTCGCCGCTGAGGCAAAGGAATCGAAGTGGAAGACCGAGGGTGCGGGCAGCGAATGGGATACCGGCGAAGCAGATGCCATGAAGATCCAGACCTGCTCCTCCTGCGGCGCAGAACTCGTCTCCGACGGCAACACCATGGCGACCGAGTGTGCCTACTGCGGCAGCCCGAACATGATCCCAAGCAAGTTTGACGGCATGCTCCGCCCCGACTTCGTCATCCCCTTCCAAAAGACGAAGGAGGACGCCATTGCCGCACTCAAGGAGTTCTACAGCGAGGGTCTCAGGAAATACATCCTCCCGAGCGCATTTACCTCCGAGAACCGCATCAAGGAAATCCAGTCCATGTATGTCCCGTTCTGGCTGTTCGACTCGAAGGTGCGCGCGAGCGCGACCTTCCGCGCCGAGAACGACAGCGTGCGCGAGACCTCGGACGAGATCATCACCGAGACCAGTCACTACAGCTGCGAGCGCAGCGGCTCCATGGCGTTTGAGCGCATCCCCGTCGACGGCAGCGAGCGCATGGACGACAAATACATGGAAAGCATCGAGCCGTTCGACTACAGCGAACTCGTCCCCTTCTCCGCCGCCTACTTCACGGGACACATCGCGGACAAATACGACGTGGACGCAGAGGCGAGCGTCCCGCGTGCCGACAAACGCGTCAACAGAAGCGCTGTCGGGGTTCTCGAGAGCACCGTCAAGGGCTACGACCGCTGCTCTCTCGACGGCGAGGCAAGCGTCATCAAGGAGGACGGCACCGTCAGCTACGCGATGGCACCCGTCTGGATCCTCACGACGAAATATCACGAGAAACCCTACACCTTTATGATGAACGGACAGACCGGCAAGGTCGTCGGCTCCGTCCCCATCGACCGGGCGAAGGTGCTGCTCTACTCCATCATCCCCGCGATCGTGAGCATCCCCATCTTCTACTTCCTCGCGAAGTTCGTTCTGTCGGATTAAGGAGGCGCAGCAATGTTTACGAAAAATAAAAAGAGCCTCAGCGCACTCCTCGCCCTCCTCCTGCTCCTCTGCCTGACCTCCATCGCCCTCGCCGTGCCGAAGCAGGCACCTCCGCCTAAGGCACAACAGGAACAGGGCCTCGAAGCAGCACGCGTCGTCGACGAGGCGGATATCCTCACGGCGGATGAGGAAAAAGCGCTTGACGCAAAACTTGCCGCCGTCGAACAGTCGCATAAGGTACGCATCCTCGTCGGCACGATGAAAGATACGGGCGGCGCAGCACTGGGGAAGGTCGCAAACAATGTCGTCGACCAGATCCCCGGTGAGAACGGCACCATCGTCCTCCTCCTCTCGATGAAGGAGCGCGACTGGTATATCTCCACCGACAACAAGATGCGCACGCGCATCACCGACGGCAAGGGCGTGGACTACCTGGCAGGTGAATTTCTTCCCGATCTGAAGGAGGGCAAGTACGCCGCCGCATTCACCGCATTTGCGGCAACCACGGACGAGATGCTGACCTACTACGAGAAGGAAGGCGAGCCGTACGATCCCGCCAATGCCTTTAACCTCATGGCACTCGGCATCGCTCTCGCGTGTTCGCTCATCCTCGGCGGCACCATCTACTACATGCTGTACGAGTATGAGAGCAACGTCAGGTCCGCCGCCGAGGCGGATGCCTACCTCAATCAGGACAGCTTCCAGCTCACGCGCAGCGAGGATGACTTCCTCTACACCACCGTCACACGTCGGACCAAGGAAAAGAAGGAATCCTCCTCCGGCTCCAATGTCAGCACCTCCAGCAGCGACAGCAGCCACGGCGGCGGCGGCGGGAAGTTTTAGGAGGCAACCCTATAGCAGATACAAGCGTCAGCTACAAATGTCCCAAATGCGGTGCACCGCTCACCTTCCTCCCGGGACACAACAACGTCACCTGTGAGTTCTGCAATACGAACATCAGCATCGCCGAGATGGATGCCCTCTTCGAAAAGAAGCAGGAACAGGCAGCGCAAGCAGCAAAGAAGGCGGAGGAAAAAGAAGCGCAGTGGAACACCGAGAATGCAGGCAGCGCATGGGACGGCGCCGAAACGGCGCACATGATGATCCAGACCTGCTCCTCCTGCGGTGCAGAGCTCGTCTCCGACGGCAACACCATGGCGACCGAGTGCGCCTACTGCGGCGGCCCGGACATGATCCCGCGCCGCTTCGACGGCATGCTGCGCCCCGACTTCATTATCCCGTTCAAGAAGACGAAGGAGGAGGCAGTCGCCGCACTCACGGAGTTCTACAAGGGGAAACGCCTGCTCCCGAAGGAGTTCACCTCCGAGAACCGCATCAAAGAGATCCAGTCCATGTACGTCCCCTTCTGGCTGTTCGACGCGCAGGTAAGCGCCAGCATGGACTTCAGCGCGGAAACGAGGAGTCGGCGTGAGACGGCGGACGAGATCATCATCGAGACCAGCCACTATCGCTGCGAGCGCAGCGGCGAGATGACGTTCCGCGGCATCCCCGTCGACGCGAGCAAACGCATGGACGACAAGTACATGGACAGCATCGAGCCGTTCGACTACAGCGAGCTCCGCCCCTTCTCCGCTGCGTATTTCACGGGACACCTCGCCGACAAATTCGATGTCGATGTCAAGGAATCCCTGCCGCGCGCCGATACGCGCCTCACGGCGAGCGTCATCCACGCGCTGAGCAAAACCGTCAGCGGCTACGACTGAACCGCCCCGAGCGGCAGCTCGAAGATCTGAAAGCAGTCGGGCGATGTCTGCTACGCCATGATGCCCGTCTGGATCCTCACCACGAACTATCAGGGCAAGCCCTACACCTTCATGATGAACGGACAGACCGGCAAATTCGTCGGTGCAGATCTGCCCAAGGATACATTCAAGGAGTATGTCTACCCGCTCATCCCGTCCGCCCTCGTCTTCGCCGTCCTCTTCTGGATCGGCTGCCTCATGTTTGATCTGTAGAGGTGCGGCACATGATGAACAAAACAACCAACGGACGCAGTGCGCTCCTCGCCCTGCTCCTCCTCTGCCTCAGCATTCTCCTCGCCGTCCCCAAGGCGGCGGATGCCTCAGGCACCGGAAACGCACGCGTCATCGACGAGATGAACCTCCTCTCCGATGCCGAGGTGCAAAAACTCGATGCGCAGCTCGCGGCAGTGGAACGGACACACCGCATCCGCATCCTCGCGGCAATCGTCGGTGATTGGAAAGACAAGCCGCTGAAGCCGCTCGCGGAGAACATCATCAAGACCATCGCTCCCGGCGGTGAACATGGCGCAGTCCTGCTCCTCCTCTCGCCCGAAAACAACACCTACTACGTCGCCACCGATGCAAAGCTCAGGACACGCATTACCGACGAGGGCATTGAGCACCTCACGGAGAAATTCCTGCCCGCCTTCGAGAGCAAGAAATACGCCGATATGTTCACGGCATTTGGTCAAGTCGCGGGCGAAATGCTCACCTACTACGAGAAGGAAGGCAAGCCCTTCACCACGGGCGGCGCGCTCAGTGCCGTTGCACGTGCAGTCGCAGCTGGGGGGACACAGACAGGGGATGCGGGACTAGGTGCTTTGCGCGTGATCGACGAGTCCGACCTCATCACCGATGCCGAGGAGCAGGCACTCGACGCGAAGCTCGCCGCCTATGAAGCGGCGCACGGCATCCGCATCCTCATCGGTACGGTCAAGAACACGCACAAACAAGTGCTCGGCAAGGTTGCCAACGGCGTTGTTGACCGCATCGCGGACGGCGGTGCAAACGGCACCATCGTCCTCCTCCTCGCGCCGAAGGACCGCGACTTCTACATCTCCACCGACAACAAGATGCGCACGCGCATCACCGACGACGACGGCATCGAACACCTCGCCGGGCAGTTCGTCCCCTCCCTGAAGGAGAACAAATACGCCGAGGGATTCACCGCATTTGCTGCCACTGTGGACGAGATGGTGACCTACTACGAAAAGGAAGGAAAGCCCTTCAACCCGGATGCCTTCCTGCTCACCATCGTCACCCTCGTCGGCGCGCTGATCCCTGCTGCCATCGTTTACTGGTTCGTCTTTGCCAATCTCTCGGACAGCATGCTCAGTGTGAGGGGCGCCCACGAGGCGGACGACTACGTCGAGCGGGGCAGCTTCCGCCTCACGCACAAAGAGGACGTCTTCCTCCGCACCACAGAGGCCCGTCGGACGAAGTACAAGGAGACCTCCTCCTCCTCGTCCTCCTCGGGTTCCTACATCTCCACCTCCAGCCGCGACGAAAGCCACGGCGGCGGCGGCGGGAAATATTAGGGAAGCGCCGATAAATTCAGCCGCGCCATCTTAGTGCATCTTTTTTGCCCGAACAATGCCTGCAAATCCTCCACATAGCTTTTGCTATGCGTCCGGTCTGCCTCCTTGTTCGGACGAAAAAATCTATGCCAATCTGACGGACTTCATTATTATCAGCGATTCCCTGGAGGTGCCCATGCCCGATACAAGTGTCAGCTACAAATGCCCCAAATGCGGTGCGCCGCTCACCTTCCTCCCCGGACATAGCCACGTCACCTGTGAGTTCTGCGATGCCAAGATCAGCATCGCAGAGATGGATGCCCTCTTCGAAAAGAAGCAGGAAAAGGCAGTGGATGCGGCGGAGAAAAAAGAGGCGCAGTGGAACATCGAGAACGTCTCCGGCACATGGGATGATGCCGAAACGGTGCACATGATGATCCAGACGTGCTCATCCTGCGGTGCAGAGCTCGTCTCCGACGGCAACACCATGGCGACCGAGTGCGCCTACTGCGGCAGCCCGAACATGATCCCGCGCCGCTTCGACGGCATGCTGCGCCCCGATGTCATCATCCCGTTCAAGAAGACGAAGGAGGAGGCAATCGCCGCACTCACCGAGTTCTACAAGGGAAAACGCCTGCTCCCTAAGGAGTTCACCTCCGAGAACCGCATCAAAGAGATCCAGTCCATGTACGTCCCCTTCTGGCTGTTCGACGCACATGTGAACGTCGATGCAAATTTCAATGCGGAGCGCAGGAACACCCGCGAAACAACGAATGAGACCGTCACCGAAACATCCCACTACCGCTGCGAGCGCAGCGGCGAGATGACCTTCCACGGCATCCCCGTCGACGCGAGTGTGCGCATGGACGACTCCTTCATGGACAGCATCGAGCCGTTCGACTACAAGGAGCTCGTTCCCTTCTCCGCCGCATATTTCACAGGGCATCTCGCGGACAAGTACGATGTCGACGTGAAGGAATCCCTGCCGCGTGCCGACAGCCGTCTCGCAGAGAGCGCCTCCTGGGTTCTCGCCACCACGGTCAAGAACTACAGCAACATCACCCCCGAGGGCGCGCCGCTGATCCATAAGGAAGAGGGGAATGTCTGCTATGCGATGCTGCCCGTCTGGATCCTTACCACGAATTACAAGGGAAAGCCGTACACCTTCATGATGAACGGACAGACCGGCAAAGTCGTCAGCTCCTCGCTGCCGCGGGACAAGTTCAAGGAACGCTATTACCCCCTCGTGCCCGCCGTCCTCGTCTTTCTCATCACCTGCTACATCGGCTGGCTGATCTTGGACTGGTAGGAGGTACGGCACATGACAATCGAAAAAAAATCACGATACAGCCCCATTCTCGCCCTGCTCCTCCTCTGTCTCAGCCTTTTCAGCCTCACCGTACCAAGGGCGGCGGATGCCTCTGACATCGGAAACGCACGCGTGATCGACGAGGCGGATCTCCTCACCGATGCCGAGGAGCAGGAACTCGATGCCAGCATCGCCGCCTTTGAAAAAGCGCACGGCGTGCGCATCCTCGTCGGCAACATCAAGGACACGCACGGACAGGTGCTCGGCAAGCTTGCAAATGCGGTCGTCGATCGGATCATGGATGGCGGCGCAAACGGCACGATCGTCTTCCTCGTCGCGCCGAAAGACCGTGATTTCTACGTCTCCACCGACAACAAGATGCGCAAGCGCATCACCGATGAGTACGGCATCGAGTACCTCGCAGACAGCTTCGTCCCCGATCTCAAGGACAACGAATACGGCAAGGCATACACCGCATTTGCCGCCACCGTGGACGAGATGCTGACCTACTACGAGAAGGAGGGCAAACCGTACATCCCCCTCGATCCGTGGGCGATCGTCGGGATTCTCGGCACGGCTCTTCTCCTCGCAGCGATCGTCTATGGTTCAATTTCCTCCTACCTTGAGGAGGGGATGGATACCACCGAGCACGCCTCCGAGGCAGATGACTACCTCTCATACAGCAGTGTCCGCATCACACACAGCAAAGACATCTACATCCGCACCTCAGAATCCCGGCGGGCGAAATACGAGCCAAAAACCTCGTCCTCCGGTTCCCACATCACCACCTCCAGCAGTGACAGCGATCACGGCGGCGGCGGTGGAAAATACTAAAGGAGTGATTATCATGAAAACACGATTCCTCAGCCTTCTCTGCACCGCCCTGTTTGCCGCAGGCATCCTCCTCGGTGCAGCGACAGCATCGGCCCACGGCATGACCTATTGGGAAGCGACACTTGTCCTGGATGATACGGCTACGGGCGAGCAGAATCGACTGGAACCACGCAAAGCCACACTCGCTGATGCCCGCAGGGCTATCGTCCGCGCAGGGCTTGCGGACGACTACCAGGGCAAGGACTTCACGGGCGACGGCATGCGCTTCATCACCTTTACCTTCAACGGTGCCGAGCCCTTCGTCTTCCGCGCCGTCACAGGCGCGAAGGATACGCGCGACGCCGGTGCGCTGACCGTGACGAGCTACGATATCATGGGCAAGAGCGTCCGCACCCTCAGCGGACTCTGTGTCGGAAAGAGCTACGAGGACATCGAGGAGATGTACGGCGAACCCTCCTTCTCCGAGACAAACGAGGATGGGCTCACCGCCTGCACATACGCATTTGATGACAAAGCCGCTACGCTCACCTTCGATATCGACGATGCGGGCATCATTCAGGCAATTCACTTCCGCACCGAGATCTGAGTATTTCTGCACACAAAAAACCACCCGCATTTGAGTGGTTTTTCGTGCTTATGGGAAGCACTGATAAATTCAGCGATTCCTTAATAATTTTCGTCCTATACTCCCGTCGTTCCTGCCAACCGTTCCACCTCTTCCTGCGATAGCTGTGTCGCCTCAGCAATCTGAGAAAGCGTGAGTTTTCCCAAAGCGAGCAACGCCGTAGCCGTCCGGCGAGCCGCCTCGATGCGTCCTTCCACACGTCCTTCCATACGCCCCTCAACACGCCCTTCAGCACGACCTTCCAGAAGCCCCGCCTCACGGCCCTCAATACGCCCCTCTTCCAGCTTCTTCTCTCCAAATTTCTCCATCAGCTCGCACATGGCATTTACCCCCTCTGCTTCTGCCTTAAAGTAATCAGCGCGTTTGGCAAGTTCTTGGTAATTCATCTGCTCCGGGCTCTCACAGAAAAAATCCTGCATAAGCCGTCCGAGCGGAGTGTCTTCACGGTTTGCCCCGTTGACGTAAAGGATATGCGCCCCATCATCAAATGACCGCTGTAACTCTTGGACGATCCTTTCAACATGATAGAGCGGATATCCCGCACCATAGACATCATTTTCCGTGATAAAGATCACCCATGTTGCCGGAAGTTCGGAAAAATCTGCACCTTTTGCCAGCTCTCGCGCATCCATCATACTGCTGTTGTAGCGTGCTCGACATGGCACCGCACCTTCGTTGGCACGCTGAACCTCACAGTTGTAGAGTCGTCCCTCACTGTCCTCCGCCAGCACATCAAAACGCACACCACGTCCATAAAGATTGTCTGCACTCTGCTGCGTAACAACATGCTTGACGACAAGGTCGTCCCGTCCAAAGAAGATACGCAGCAGAAGCTGCATTCCTTCGGTGAAGTTGTCAAAACATACGTTGAAAAACGTATCATCAATCAGGCGGAACTTTTGAATCAACACACCATATTCCGCAGGAACATCCTTCTTGAGCATTCTCACTGTGTCGATCCTCCTCATATTGTTCTACCATCATAGTATGCACTGCACCAAATATTGTCAAGACTGAAAATAGTTCCTGCAATAAAACGAGCTTCCAATCACCGGATCGGACGAATGGAAGCTCTCTTTGCGTCGATAACATAAAGCCAACGAAAGGTATCATGTCGCTCGATATGAATCAGCAGAAACGCCCTTCATCCATAGACAACATCATCCTCCGCATCATCGAATACGTCTTCGTCCGCGTCTTCCTCCGCCTCCTCCATCTCAACCCAATCCGCCGAATCATCCGAGGAGCATTCCTGCTCATCCTCATCCTGCATCACCTTATAGATGCCATAGCCAAGGAGACCTGTTACAAGAAGTGCCGTCGTGATTCCAACCGTTTTCAATGTGCTCATTTCTCTGCCCTCCGCTCCGTTACCGCGTCCGCAGATCCGTCGTGAGTGCCGATATGGCGTTATACGCCACGGCCGTCCCTGCGGCATTCGCCATCCAACCTCGCGCGAACTCCGCGCCAATGCCGATTTTCGCCGCCTCCGTGACCGCGTCCATATTCGCGCCGAAGAAGACGAACTCCCAGCCGTACTTCTCCTTCTGGTGCTCGATCCGCTCCTTGATCTGCGCCGCCGAATACTTGCGGCTGGAGTTCTCCTCCCCGTCCGTGATGATGACAAAGAGCACCTTCTCCGCACGGTAGTCCTCCGCCGTCTGCTTCTGCACCGCACGGATCTTCTCAATCGTGCGCCCGATGGCATCGAGGAGAGCCGTGCCGCCGCCCACACGATAATCCTTCTCCGTCAGCGGCGCAACTGCACGGATGTCTATCCGGTCATGCAGCAGCCGATACTGATTGTCGAACAGCACCGTCGTCACTCGCGCCTCGCCGGCAAGCTCCGCCTGCTCCTTCAGCATGGAGTTGAATCCGCCGATCGTATCCTTCTCAAGCCCCGCCATCGACCCGCTCCGATCGACAATAAACACCAGCTCCGTCAATCCCTTCTTCATGACAAATCCTCCTTCGTCTCGATACCATAACCTGCGGCTTTCGCCTGTCTATGGTTACAGTATAGGGAGGAAGGAGGACATGTTTTGTCTATTTTGATTTTTTGATCCACGCAAAAACTTTTCGGACTCAATCATCGAGATTTTCAAGCACATCCTCACCCAAGAGATCCGCAAGCTTCGCCTTTGCCTGCGCTTTGATCTCGTCTGTGATATAGATCTGGGCGAGTGCAACCGCCGTTGCAACCGCGACGGCATCATCCGCATAGCCAATGCCGGGCATGATATCTGGAATCAGATCAAACGGCGAGATCAGATAACCGAGCGCACCGATGATGCCCGCCTTGATCTTCGGCGGGCAGTTTGGCGACTGCGCCACATAGTAAAGGAGCAGTGCCTGATAGATCACCTTCACACCGATCTTTGCGATGTTCTTGCGAATCTTGTCCCACAGCCCAGACTCAGAGTATTTTTCCTCATACTTCTCAAAGTCCAGATTCTCAATCTCCTCGACTTTGATATCATCATGTGTGCTCATACGATAACCGCCCTTTCAAATAGACCAATCCGATGACACGTTCACAGCAGCTTTCTAAAAAAGCCAATCATGAGAGAGATTCCACCACCTTCACTGCATCCCCCTGACTTCGTAGCCACATATCAATCCCATTTCCATACACCTCGGCGGTAATGCGATACACACCGTTCTCCTGCGAAATAATCTTCGCCGTGGGGAGGCGGTCAAGGACAGCCTCGACGGAGGTGCCGCTGTAGTCGAAGGTGACACGGCGGAGTTCGCCAGCATACATGAACTGGATGCGTTTGCGGAACTCGCCGTCACTGAATTTCTTCCTGCCGTGAATCACGCGGAAGGTCGCGCCCGTCGGCTCGAAACGTACGATTCGATCGATGCGGAAGATGGTCGGGAACTCCTTGCGCCCGTCTGCCAGATAGGCGATGAGATAAAAGTAATACTCGGAGAACATGATGGCGACGGGGTTCACATCGTGCATGCGTTCCGTGCCGTCCTGACGGCAATAGGAAATGCGGATGGTTTGCTGTGCCGTCATGTGCTGCGAGAGTTCCCAGATCGCAGAGAGCAGTTTTTTCCCGTGGCGCAGCGGGACATAGTAATGCCGCTCGCTGCGGATCAGCTTCCCGACCTGTGCGCGATCCTGCGGTGCGGTCTGTCGCAGCATCTTCTTTAGGAGAGCGTCGAGCTCCTCCTTGCAGAAGGCACGGCTCTCAAGGAGGATCTTGCAGACGGCAAGCACATTCTCATTCGTCAGCCACTCGCTCGCGGCGCGCGTGAGCAGATAGCCGCCGCGATTTCGGTCATAAACGATGGATGCCTCGCCCTCATCGACGCGCGTATCTGCAAGATAGGCGCGCAGCTCCTCGATGTCGCGCTGAATGGTCTTGTCCGTAACGGCAAATTTTTGCGCGAGTTCCGCCTTGCGGACGATCTCACCCCGACTCAGCCGCTCATAGAGACTCAGCAGTCGAAAGCCCTTGTTCTCTCTGTAGTCAAGCTCCACGATCTCCCCTCGTTTCACGTTCATTTCTCGGTCGCATCATCGCTGCTCGTATCCAGAAAGGCCATCGTTCCAACGACGATTACGACCATTGCAAGAAAAATCAGTACACCCATGACACCGAACATGTCATATATCGAGTAAAACAGTGCCATGATCGGTATAACGATCAAGTTCAAAATGATTGCCATATCGCCACTCCATTCTATCGCAAAAGAAAATTTCCAGTGAGAGGATTCTCTGATCTATTACTATCATAATCCTTTGCATGGACATATTGTGGGATGGATAACATTATTTGCAAATCGTCAACGAACTTTCAATATAATCAAATTATAACATAAAAAAAGTCGTGTTCCTAATAATTCTTTACGTAAAAAATACCTTCCGGATGCCAAATATGACAAATGGAAGCTCTCTTTTGCGTCCTTGGGACATTACCCTCCAACATCAACCTCAATCCCACCCTTGAAAACAACGACTGCCGCTCCGCCCTCCTTAACCACAATGTGCTCGAGCAGCCCACTCCATAGCTCCTCGTCAAACTCGACTTGTTCTCCGTTGATACCATATACCACTTGAATCATGGTCTCCAAGGTCTTTCTCTTGCTCTCCCTCTCGGCAATTCGCTCGTCCAACCTCGCCAGATGCCCCTGCTTTTCCACATAGAGTGCGCGAATCTCATTTTCCTGTTTCAGATATGCCGTCTGATCCTGTGCCACCCGTGCGTTTTCGCGAATCAGTGTTTCAAGCTGTTCTGCCAAAACGCCGAGCTCCTGCTCTACGCTATCGTGCTCCTCCATCAACTCCCCTGTTTGACAAACGCCGTCAATAAAGGAGCGGAGTTCTGTAATCACGTTCTCTTTGACTTCCATCAAGGAGTTCAGTGCCTTGACGAAAATCTGTTTGATCTCCTCCTCGGTCAGATGCCTTGTACTGCACGGCTTCCCTTTGTGGGCATATTTCTTGTTGCAGCGGTAGATGACCCTGCGGTACTTATCTGTGGAGTGCCACACTTTCGCCCCGTACCATGCGCCGCAGCAGCCGCATTTGATCTTGTTCGCGAAAATACTCACGCTGCTGTGTTTTCCGTTCTGCTCTCTACGTTTTATCTCCAGCTGCACAAAGTCGAATAAGTCCGGAGAGATAATTGCCTCGTGGTGCTCTTCCACATAGCACTGCGGAATCTCACCCGTATTCTTCCGTCTCGTCTTATCGAGGAAGTCCGCCGTATACTCCTTCTGAATCAACGCATCGCCACGATACTTCTCGTTGGTAAGAATGGAGCGCACCGTAGAAATGTACCACTTGTTCTTTCCCGACGGGGATTTGATTCCCCGCTTCTCCAACTCCTTGGTGATGGCATAGAAGGATCGACCTCCAACGAATAGCTTGTAGATGAGCCTTACGATTTTCGCCTGTTCTTCGTTGATTTTGAAATCCTTGTCATAGCCTAGAAACGCACTGTAGCCCACACTGGTCTTGCCCTCGGCGAACTGCTTGCGCTTGCCCCATGTGGTGTTCTCCGAGATGCTGCGGCTTCCTCCTGAGCCAGGCTGGACATAATCGTGATAAGGAGTTCCGTCTTACCCCTAATTTTGATACAATCTAACGATGCACCCCCTATACCCGATTAACGATGCACCCCCTTGCACCCCCCTGCCTATCGTTAAGCGAGTATCATTCATGAAGCCGCATAAATCAAGGCTTCTCGGCATAGCAAAAGGGGGGTGCATTTGCACCCCCCTAAGTCGAGATTTTGCACCCCCTAGCGGCAAAACCAGACACGAAAATCTAAAAATTAGTCATTGAAGCCACGTTTCCTAATGACTTTTTGTAGTAGGGCTTCTCATCATACATAGACAACATCATCCTCGTAGTCATCACCTACTTCCTCATCATCCTCCATCTCATCCAAATCCGTCAAATCATCCGAGGCGCATGCCTGCTCGTCCTCATCCTCCATCGCCTTGTAGATGCCATAACCAAGGAGACCTGTTGCAAAAACTGCCACCGCAATTCCGACCGTTCTCAACGTGCTCATTCGTAATGCCCCCTATCCTTAGCGCATCCGAAACGCCGCTGTCATCGCCGACATATCGTTATATGCAATCGCTGTCCCTGCGGCGTTCGCCATCCACCCCCGCGCGAACTCAGCTCCAATGCCAATCTTCGCCGCCTCCATGACCGCATCCATATTCGCTCCGAAGAAGACAAACTCCCATCCGTGCTTTTCCTTCTGATGTTCGATTCGTTCCTTGATCTGCGCTGCCGAATACTTGTGACTGGAGTTTTCCTCTCCGTCCGTGATGATGACAAAGAGCACCTTCTCCGCACGGTAGTCCTCTGCCGTCTGCTTCTGCACCGCACGAATCTTCTCAATCGTACGCCCGATTGCATCGAGGAGCGCCGTGCCGCCGCCCACACGATAATCCTTCTCCGAGAGCGGCGCAACCGCACGGATGTCGATGCGGTCATGCAGCAGACGGTACTGATTGTCGAACAGCACCGTCGTCACACGCGCCTCACCTTCAAGTTCCGCCTGCTCCTTCAGCATTGCGTTGAATCCGCCGATCGTATCCTTCTCGAGTCCCGACATCGACCCGCTCCGATCGACGATGAACACCAGCTCCGTCAATCCCTTCTTCATAAAAAATCCTCCTTCATCTCTATACCAAACCTGTGGCTTTCGCCTGACTATGGTTATAGTATAGGGAAGAAGAAGGATATATAGTGTCTATCAGATGTGTAAATTGTAAATTTTCTTGTTTACTTTTCTATTGAAGCTCTAAAATCTTCGCCTCTGATAATCGTCAGTTCCTCACAAGAAGACTTCTTAATTTGAGAGCTATGCCTCGCACACACAATACATCACAACTATACTAATCCCATCGGGATCGCCAATCAGTTTATGCTCTTCTGTTAGCTGTTCAAGACCGGTCAAATTATCTCCGAACTCTTCCGCCAGCTTTTGCTCCATTGCATCGAGATCAAAGGATTCCTATTCATATTCATCCACTGTTATTACTGCATTTTCTTTGTCATTCATTATGAACGCTCCATTTTAATAAATCTGCATACATCAAAATAAGACACACTATTCCTCAATTACATGTACCCGGTCCCCCTGACTCCGCAGCCACATATCAATCCCGTTGCCGTAGACCTCAGCGGCAATTCGATACACACCGTTCTCCTCCGAAATAATCTTCGCCGTGGGAAGGCGGTCGAGGACGGCTTCGACCGAGGTGCCGCTGTAGTCGAAGGTGACGCAGCGGAGTTCACCTGCGTACATAAACTGGATACGCTTACGAAACTCTCCGTCACTGAATCTTTTTTTGTGAATCACGCGGAAGGTCTCACCTGTCGGCTCGAATTTCATGACGCGGTCGATGCGGAAAATGGTTGGGAACTCTTTGCGCCCGTCCGCCAGATAGGCGATGAGATAAAAGTAATACTCGGAGAACATGATGGCGACGGGATTCACCTCATGCACGCGCTCCGCGCCGTCCTGACGGCAGTAGGAAATGCGTATCGTATGCTGTGCCGTCATGTGCTGCGAGAGTTCCCAGATCGCGGAGAGCAGTTTTTTCCCGTGGCGCAGCGGGACATAGTAATGCCGCTCGCTGCGGATCAGCTTCCCGACCTGCGCGCGATCCTGCGGCGCGGTCTGCCGCAGCAGCTTCTTGAGGAGGGCATCGAGCTCCTCCTTGCAGAACGCGCGGCTCTCAAGGAGGATCTTGCAGACGGCGAGCACATCCTCATTCGTCAGCCACTCACTTGCCGCATGCGTGAGCAGATAGCCGCCTCTTGCACGATCATAGACAACGGATGCCTCGCCCTCATCGGTACGCGTCTCCGCGAGATAGGCGCGCAGCTCCTCGATGTCGCGCTGGATGGTCTTGTCCGTCACGGCAAATTTCTGCGCCAGCT
This sequence comes from Candidatus Centipeda massiliensis, assembly GCF_900290285.1. Classification (GTDB taxonomy): domain Bacteria; phylum Bacillota; class Negativicutes; order Selenomonadales; family Selenomonadaceae; genus Centipeda; species Centipeda massiliensis. The sequence continues at coordinate 16,295 of NZ_LT985754.1, forward strand.
CCGCCTTGCTGACGACCTCGCCCCGACTCAGCCGCTCGTACAGCTGCAGCAGACGAAAGCCCTTGTTCTCTTTGTAGTCAAGCTCCACAGCCTCACCTCATCCGTACTATTTCTTCCTCAAATGCCAATCCCAACAACCATCCCAATCTCCATCCACATATCCCAGATGGTGTAGCAGACGAAACAACCAACACCGCCCCGCAAAAAAGAGAAAGACCATAAGCAACGCTGCAGGGATGCCAACAACAACAAACAAAATAGTCGCAATAGGATCCGTCACCAATCCATAGAGGAGCAAAATCACTGCACCTATTATCGGTCCAATAACAAAGATACCTGCGATGTAGCCCATACCATTCGCCTCCCATTCAAGTCATCCACTGTAAGCTCATCATAGTAATCGACATGGACAGACCATGGGTAAGATAATGTTGTTTTTTCATGTGAACATAAAGTTGTTTATCTATTTTTTTATTTGTTTCCCGATTATTATGGTATAAGGAATATCAATCATACAAGATTATTCTCACATAATACAAAACCATCGCACATTCTTTTTCAAAGGTGGAATAATTTATAGGCATAACCGATGTCTTGGATGCTTGGAGTATTACACAAAGAAGCTGTATATCTGCGCGAAGCACAATGGGGGTTCAAAGACATATCTGCGGCAACCTTCACGCGGATGAAAGAAGATGCAAAGATACAACAGAACACGGTAGCGTGACATCTCGCACCACTAGAAGATTCAGCATAAAGGTAAGCGAAATAAAAACGAAACAGCGGGACACGAATATGGGCGAACACATAAGGCGCCTGTATCCGTGTCCTCTTTTTCCGTTGTTCTGAGAAGGTTTTCCTCTGTTTTTTGAAATTGTCCTCCCCTATACCCCTATTTTTATAGGTACAAGTAGCGCAGAAACTTCAAGCCCGCTTACGGCAAAGGTCAAGATAGTCGGAGATGCTGTCACAGATTTTCGTCCACCGATCCCGCTGCAGGAGGTATACCTCCCCCGCCTCATTGACGATTGCTTTTTTCGCATCCACTGCTAAATCTTCGAGGACGAAGAAGCCACGTGGAAACGCAGGATTCACCGACTGCTCCGCCTTCGTCGCCACAACCGTGTTGAGTCGGCCCTCAATGTTCAGCCCCGTCCACTCTGTTGCCATGAAGTCAATGCAGCCGAAGGCTTTCACATAGTTCATGTACTCCTCGGGAAAGGTCAGATTCAGAGCCTCCTGAGCCTCCTTGATCTGCTGATTCGTACAGCCCTTGATTGCCTCAAGTTCGGGAATCTCCCTCATCTTTGCAACGATATCACTCATGATACAGTCCTCCTTACTGCGTCGCACGATCTTTCCAATGATCGGCTCGTTCCTGATTCCATGTGCTTCCTTCGCCATGAACCTCGGTTTCAACCCCCTTATTATGAAGGATAGTGTCGTTGCCGTTGCAGCGATGCTCCTCAAAGGTCAGCTCGGCAAGCGGAGAATCCGCATGCTGTCCGATATGGTGCAGTTCAATGGGCTTGCCGTTCTCGTCCAGCGGGGAAAGTCCGCGCTCGACGCGTTCACGGTTCGTCCGTCCCTTCTCATCCACCTGATCCCAGTTGATATCTGTGCGGACGAGGCATTTCTTCCCATCCACCTCCGCCTCGACCAGCCCCGCTTTCTTGTAGATCTCATATTCCTCCATGCTTCCGATGGCATCAACGATCTCATCCGACCACCCTGTTTCATCCTTGATCCGCTGCTTCTCCTCATCTGTCAGCGAACGAATTTCCCCCTTCGTCTCACTAGGCGCTTCATATTCGCCCTGCCGCAGGATTTTCTCCATCCGAAGCTGCAGTTGCTCCGGTGAAAGCGTCCTGATGTCCTCCATTTTCTCCGCGAGCGGGCCACGCTCTTCATGAATGTGGATATTATCCAAACGCTTCCCCCAAGACTCTATGTCCTTTTTTGCCGCCTCTGCTACGACGCGCCCCTTCTCGGCGATTGCTGCAGCGATTTCCTGAACCATCGCTACGCCCTCCTTTCATAGACGCACTTTACATCCTTGTAAAAATTTTTATCCGGCAGGAGCAGATACTCCGTCACACTGTGCGCGAGGTCTTTTCCCTGCTTATAATCTATGGCGAACAGTCCCGCAGCAGTCTTTACTGCCATCCCCTTTGTGTCCCTTCCATAGAACGCCGCGAGTTCCTTCTGCACTGCTTCCAGTTTTTCCTGTGTCGAAGCGCCGACCAGATTCGCACGGACTGCCGCGAGCAGTGTATCCGTCGGTATCCTGTCTCCCGAAAACACCCCATGCGCCAGCAACGTACCCACACCCTCACAGACGCACTCTGCAAGACGATCATGTACTGCTTTCTCAGGGATGAGGCTCACATTCTCCTCGCGCAGACGACGTTCCAGCCGCTCCCTGAACATCTCGCAGCCGCGATAGATCTGATCCGCATCATCGACGTACAGGAGCGACATGAGCGCCCGCCCGCTATAGTCAAGGATCTCCCTGTGCAGCGCCGCTGTCATCATAGCGCGATTGATAGCGGCGATCTTCTCTGCCGCCCCCTCCGCAAAGAATTTAACATCCAGCACGTGATTGGAGGACACCCTATCAAATTTTACGATAACAGGCTGTACCATCCCCTCCGTGTGACAGAGCGCATACCCCTGCCGACTGTTCCCAAGGTAGATCGCATCTGCGGGATGAACCCCGATGGTATTCGCGACTGCCTCTTGATCGTCCTTCGCCACAATTCGATGGATGATCTTATTCGAGGAGTTCTTGATGACATCGGGGGCAATCTTCGTTGGGATCTGCTCCGCAACGATCACGCCCTGCCCGTAGGAGCGCATTTCGGCAAGCATATTCGTGAAATGCTCGACCGCCTTACCCTTCGCATTTCCGACCTCCTTGTCCATCTCTGCGGGGACATTCTTAAGTAGGCGGTGCGCCTCCTCAATCACAAGCAGATGCTGCAGCCCCTTCTCTGCGCCCAGTTCCTTTGCCGTCTGCCGGCACTCGTTGACGTATATGATCAGAAGCCCCAGTCCGAATGCCTTGTCCGCATCATCCGCCAGACCCTCGAGTTCGATCACGACATTACTGCCGAGCATTTCCTTCATATTGGGAAATTCGACCGTATTGAAGAGATAACCTTTTGCGCCGACGCAGAGGCTGTCAATCCGCGCCTTGATGGCACTCTTGATGTTACCCTTCAGCTCATGGTCATATTCCATCCCATGCTCGAGATAGTAGTCAATCTCCTCTTTCAAGTCCTGCATCGTCGGGAAGAAGAAATGATGGCCCTCCTGCTCATAGCTGCGGCGCAGCGCCTCCTCCTCAAACAGTCCGCTGATGCGACTGCGATCTCCAAAGCACGGATGGAAGCCAAAGACCAGGTTCCACCCCCTGCGCTCATAGATGCGGTACAGGCATTTTTCAAAGATATACGGCATGGGACCGTAAAATCCGAAGGAGGCACTGAACAGATCCTTCAGTGCGTCGATATGCTGCTGGGGACTGATGCCCGGCATGATGTAGAACGGATTCATGCGCAGGCTATTGAGTTCCGGTCGTCCCAGCGTATATACAGTGAGTTCGCCGTTGATGACGATATTGCGGTATTCCTTTTTGGCAGGTTCGACAACGAGGAACGGCTTCTTCGCCACTGCGAGGATCTTCTTCACCGTATTCGTTTTCCCGCTCCCCGTAATCCCGCAGACAAAGGTATGCTTGTTCAGTGCCTCATCGTCCAGCCCAAATGGGACATTCCCGAGCAAACGGTCATACTCGCATAGCTTCCCCAGTACCCGTTTCGCAGGGACACCCCCATAGTTCAGTGCATACCCCTTGGACTCACGCAGCTCGAATCCGACCGTATTGTCCATCGGAATAGTGCAGATCCCACAGAGTTCCTCCGAGGTGAGCAGACTAGACAGCTTCGACGCTCCTCCCGAGAAAAAATCCTTCGGAATCATCATCTGCACAGCGCCACCCTTGCGCTGTACTCTGCGCGAAAGGGTGACAGGCGGCAGCACCTCCGGAAGCCCCGCAGCCATTTCGCTATAGAGATAGCCCCGCAAAATACTGTCCGCCACTGCCCGATCTGAGGAGAACGACACAAAGGACTCCCACATCCCGATGTTGCGTCCAATCTTCAACCGCTCGACCTGCGTTTCCGCCATCTTCATAAGTTCGAGGGCAAAGCCGTTCTGAACATCCGCCGTCACGCTCTTATTTTTGCTGATGGTCCGACTGATGGCATCGCTGTAGCCGTAGGTCTCCTGATGCCCCGTATTTTTCGACACATTGATGCCGCAAAGCGTACCGATCAAGCCACCGGCAAGCGCCCCCTTTGGTCCCGCAGCCGCCAGCCCTGCAAGTGCGAACAGGGGCGCAGCGGATACGCCCATCGTCGTTCCTTCGGACTCCGTCTCGTTGTAGGAGTCGGTATGCGTATTCCCCTCACTGTAGCCCTCCTGCATGGATAGGGTACGCTTGGAGATGGCAAAACTCTGATCCTGTATGCGGATTGCAGCGTTGATCTTGTCCGCGATCTGCTTCGCAGGTATGGGACGACAGAGTGTGAGCATCGTATAGTTCTGCCCGTTCAGTGCGCGCATGAGGACAGAGAGGTCTCTTTCCTGATACGCCCCCTCAATCTTCAGCGCGGGGACACCGCTGACACAGCCCTCATAGCGCTCTGCCGCTGACTGCACCGTATGGGAAAGCGCCGCATTACACTCCTCGAGTTTGATGCCGGGAAAGATTCCCTGCACAACAATCTTTACATCGTCGCGCTGTACTCCGCCCTCTGCGTTCTGCAGACCGAGAACGAGCGAGGTTTCCCCTTCGCGACTAACGAGTCCGTAGCAGATCGCCTGTTGCATTGCATAGGCGGCGGTAAAAATCTTCTGCATCTTATCTGCAAAGTAGGCAAATTTGTCCTCTACATCGTAGATCGTACACTCCACGATACGGTAAAAGACGAACTGACGCAGGATCTCCTCCTCCGACACTGTCTCGATTGCCTGAAATTCGGTCTGCGTCAGTTCATAGACAGGATAGAACTCGCGCAGGAATGTCTCCGTGTGCCGTCCGAGCGTCAGCGTATCGTTCTTGAACGACCGCAGTTCCGTCTTCTCAGTCGATCGTACTTCTGTACTCATTGCTCCACCAGCTTTCTCTCCAATGCCGAGATTTTTTCATCATAGTATGCGTCAATACTGTCCACCCATGCGCAGAGGGACTGCGTAACGTTCTGAAAATATGCATCCAGCAGGGCGGCGGCACTGTCACGTCCCGCTCCTCCTCTCCTCCGGAGCATACCGCCTCTAAGGAGAATCGCCATCAATGCCACAATCAATGCGGCAATTCCGACGGGCGGCATCACTATCATGGTGATGATGATGACCCCACCAACCACTATGACCGCGCCAGAACGAACCCATTTGTTGAGTGTGGCTCTGCTCTCCTCATAGTTGATCTGCGCGGGGATATCGAAGACGAATTTCTCGTTCAGCTCCGTCAGGATATCCAGTTCATAAAATGCTGCTTGATTGTGTGGTGTGCTGTAAAGCTGCTTGGCAAGCGTCTTCTTCATGAGCATATTGTAGACGCCCGAGAGGAGCATCTTGCTCTCCGGCGTGAGCCTGTTCACCGTGGCACGCACCGTCTGATCGAGCAATGCGTGCCCCTCCAGACCGGAGGAGAGTGCATCTGTGCGAAGGGATTTGATCAGGAGGTCAATATGCTGACGAATCTTCTCCTTTTCATCGTACGTCAACATAGTTCGCGATCACACCTTTCAGCTTCATCGTATTGGTCTGCTCCTCCGCAATCAGATGCAGATTCTGCTCCAGACGCGCGATATCCCGCTGGCGCTTTTCATTGTCCTCCTTGTCCCGTAGCAGTTTGTCATATTCCTGCTCCATGCTCTCTTTATTTTCTGTGAGTTTTTTTGTGTATACCTTCCTACACGCTTCGATATAGTCAATCACATTGTCGACCATCTTTGGGACGATGTCTGCTTCCAGTCTCTCGCGGATGCTTTTCGCCACCAGTCTGACATGCTTACGCCGGGAATAATAGGGGGTTCGCTCTACGGATTTGAATGTATACCCCGTCTCTATCTCCTTGTATTCATCGGAATACATTTGTGTCAGAGTTCGAATCAAATCAAAATCCGATTCTGTAAAATTCGGCAAATAGATGTCTGCCGAAATAGCGTCGGATGCCTCCAGCTGAACCAGTCGCTCATTGCACGCTCCAAGGAATGATTCTGCAATCTGCGCACGAACATCCTTGGAGCGCTCAATGGCATCAAACGTCATTGTTTTCATTTGCCGAAAGGTCTGATCGTTAATTTCATATTCGGGCAGATCGCTAAAATTGTTCAATTCCCTTGCATATTCATTCTTCAGTTTCTCTGCAGTCAGATGAACGATGCCATTCCTATTCAGGGTATCTGTGTACTCATTGTATATTTCGACAACTCCATCATTTATTTTATTGTATATCACCTGGATTTCTTCTTTCTTTTCGCGAATGGCATGCTCCAGCGCCGCAGGGTCGTGAAGATGCTTTTTCGCCATCTGAAGGGCATCAGAAAATTTGCCCTTATGCCGCCTGTATGCACTGTCGATATTCTCCACAAATCCCATGAGCTGAATATAATGTGCTTTTCGTGCAAACTTCTCCAAAGAGGCATGCACATCATCAAAAGAGGACAATGCTTCCATCTTTGCTATATATTGAGCCACGTCGTCGCGACTCTGCAGCCAGCAGATACTTGCCGGAGCAAAGTCATTGCCCTCCGCATCCATCTGTTTATAATACGCACCAATGCGCTCCGCAGTCTCAAGCATGCGACAATGGTTCAGAACAAGCTGGATCTTGCTGTCGACAAAGAGGAGTTTTTCCTTGTCAATATCCTTGCTGTACAGATTAACCGCCTGATCCCTAAGACGGTCGAAGTCCTGTTTAGAAAGATCGGCTATCCGTGTGAACGTGAGAAACAGGGACTCCTTCTGCTTTTCCTTGCATCCGTTATGGAAAAAGTTCATGAACGAGGTAGATTCCAGTGCCTGACCGCTCAGGGATTTCACAAAGATGACCGCATTCGCGTGAACAAGGTATTCCTCGGCAATGCGCCCCACGCTCCCGTTTGCGCCCGTTCCAGGGCTGTCAATGATCGTGATGCCACGCATGGCATCCGGCAGCGGACACTCGATCTCAATCTCCGTGATGATCTTCTTCCAATTCTGCTGCTCCTGTTTGATGTACTGGCGAATCAGATTATTGTATGTATCTTCATTGAGATTGTAAAAATTATTCCCCCGTTCAGCCTGCAGGAATGCACTGATCTCGCTCTCCGGTATCGCCTTCCCCCGTGCCGGCAACAGCAATTCGCTGTTGATGGTCGAAACGGGAATCTGACGATAATCATCGGAAAGGGCTGCGTGCTGTTTCAGGAAATTCCGGATGCCCTCCGCTCCACGCACGCGTGTTTGCCCGCCGCCTGCCATCCGTGCCAGCAGACAAAAATCACCGCCATGCCGGATTTTGATAATCGCGCTCGTACACTGCCGCACGTCCATCGGCACGACCTCTGTGCCAAGGTATGCATTGATAAAGGTGGACTTGCCGCTCTTTGCCTCGCCCAGAACCATGAGGACGAATTCTTCATCCTTAATCTTCTGTGCCTGGATTTTCATGCTCTCATCTACGCTCACCCCTGCTTTTTGGCAGAAGTTCTCGTATGCGTGATAGAGCGAGAGAACTTCTTTTTTGTTTTGCTGATAATCTTTTGCAATCATCTTCATACCTCCACACCATAGCAAAAGGACTCATGCGAGAGATTTTCTTGATTTTATATAAATTCTATCTTTCTGTATCATTACCCTTCATTGATTTTTATCTTCATCAAGAACTCGTATCAAGGCTCCGCATATGTCATGAGATGCTCGGTAATCGATTTCGACCATGTCGGAGGTATGCCCGCACCTTTGGCAAACGAGGAGATCATCGCACTGAGTGCCTCAAAGTTCGTGCGCACGCCCGCCACGTCACAGGCGAACGTGGCGGCATTCTCGGTGGGGATGCCGATGTCTCCTGCGACCTTCACTGCGTCGATGTTCGCACCGAGAAGGATGAACGCCCAGCCCTCCTCTTCCTGCTGCTGTACCAACGCCCGCACTCTGTCAGGTGTCCAGTAGTCCCCGCTCTCGGGCTCGATCTTCGCGTTGTCCGTGACAATGATGAACATTGTACGCATGGGGCGATCCTCGGGGCGCGTCCTCCGGTACTCCTGCCGAGCCATGTGAATGCTGGCGCCGATGGAATCGAACACTCCCCCTCTGCCACGCGAGCTGTCCTGCTCTACGAAATCTTCGGGATGTTCACGTCTATACTGTCTCGCAAGGGTAAGGAGACGCGTAAAGCAGCCCTGTTCGATGAGCGCGGACTCCTCGGTGATCGGCACGCGGGTATTATGGTCAATGCAATGGGTGATCTTTTTATGGTCGATGCAACCGGCGATCTCTTTCCAGAGCCAAACAAGGATATCCGACCGCTCCTCCCTGAGCCGCACGATCATATCGTTGAATCCGTCGATCACATCGGACTCAAGATCCACCATCGGTCCGCTCAGCTCCAACAGGAATACGAGTTCCGTCATCGCCCCGCTGCCGTCCACTTCGAGATAGCCCCTCCGACTGTCCGCCTGTCCCTTTGCCTCTGCCATGATGATTTCCTCCTCTGTACATGGTTGCTCTCTCCTAATAAAACAGCACCTCAGATTGGATGATGATGCTGAACTTATCAGTGCTTTTGTAAGTATATTGAATTGCATGGACAAATAAAGTCTATATCAAGCATATCTCAAAAACTTTTTCTCATCTGCATAGATATCCTCTATACTGTAATTTATCACTCGTTTTAATTTCCTGATAATTATAACATAAGGAGTATCAATCATACAAGATTCTTCTCACATGACACAAACCATTGTGTTCTCTTTTCCAAGGATCACACAATGGTTTGTATATGCCCGTCTATTTCTTTTTATTCTGTGGCACGACGAATTTCTGATACCATTCTTCGATCGGCTCGGGCTTGCCCGTATCGTAGATGAACATCTCTCGCGTATTCGGCTCCACCAGAACATCATGGAGACGGGTCATGCCACGAATCTGGAACATATAGTATTCTCTGTCCGAGCCGGAAACCTTGTGGAGTTTCTGGTCGCTGCCACCGACTTCAACGACAACGGGGAATGTGTGTGCGTCGAGCCATGCCTGAAAGAGCCCCTTTGCCTCACTGTAAGAGATCGGCTGTCCATTGTTCCCTGCCGCGCTCTGCGGACTTTGAACCGACGAAAAGGCTTTCTCGATCAGCGCCGACAAGATCAGCTTGTTCTGCGGCACCTCATTGAACGCCAGATATGCTGTCTCAAACGTCCCCTGCTGCTCGTTGACGACGAATTGAATCCGCGCTTTCACCGGTGCATCCTGATAGGTGCAATCTCCCGTAAACTCGACAACCTCTCTGCCGTCCTCCGCCTTAAAATGTTTCCACTGCGGACTGCCGAAAAAGGCGGTGAACGCCTGCTCATAGCTCACAGACGGATGACTGCTCGGATAGCCGTTCCTGACCATCTGCACGTATTTATCGTTGGCACTTTGCGAATGCGCGATGGTATCCTCCACATCTTTCCCGATGCTGTCCACAACACTGCTGGAGCAGGCAGTGCACAGAACAAGGATCAGTATGGAGGAAATCAACATTAGCTTTTTCATTGGAATACCTCTCTTTCAAAAATTCTAAACACGAGCGAATCGCCGCGCCACTGCCAAAGCTGCTGCAGTGCTGCGGAGAACTTATGAGAACCTATGATATCTCCCAAGAGTGCACCGCACACGAGCGTTCATCCCGCTTTGAAATTATAGATCGGCTTCAGCACCTCGATCACGTCCACGCTGTCCTCGATTACGTCAATGATGTCTGCGAGGGACTTGTACGCCATCGGCGCCTCGTCGAGCGTGTTCTCGTTGACGGCGGTGGTGTAGACATCCGCCATTGTTTCGCGGAACTCCTCCATTGAGAGGCGTTCCTTTGCTGCCGTGCGTGACATGAGGCGCCCCGCCCCGTGCGGCGCGGACCAGTTCCAGTCGGGATCACCGCGCCCGACCGCGAGGATGCTGCCGTCGCGCATATTAATTGGGATGAGGACACGCTCGCCCGCATGCGCCGCAATCGCGCCCTTGCGCAGGATACGCTCGTCGGTCGCAATGTAGTTGTGTACCGTGTGGAACGCCTCGCCCGCCGTGAGTCCCGCGCGCTCCAAGAGGACGCGTGCAATGACCTCGCGGTTTCGCCGTGCGAAGTTTTGGCAGATCTCGATGTCGTGCAGATAGTCCTCGAGATAACTGCCGAAGAGGAAGGCGAGATCGGCGGGAATCTCCGCAGCCCTTGCCTTGAAGTCCCGATTCAGCGCCTTGATCGCCTCCTGCAGCTCACTGCGCCGCCCCTCTGCCTTGTAGCGACGGATGAGTTCGTCGCGCGCACGGAACAGTTCGTCCTTGCCGTGCGATAGGTCAATGGCGATATTCTGGTAGTATTCGGCAACCTGCTTGCCGAGATTGCGGCTGCCCGTGTGGATGACGAGGTAGTTCGTGCCGTCCGCGCTGCGGTCAATCTCGATGAAGTGATTGCCGCCGCCGAGTGTGCCAAGGCTGCGTGCGATACGCTTCGTGTCCTTGAGGGCGCGGTAGCAACGCAGCTCCGTGAGGTCAAATCGCTCCTGCCGCCCATCCCAGAGATTGCGCCCCGACGGGACGAAGTGTGCCGCCTCATCAAAACGAGCGAGGTCGATCTCCCCCTTGCCGAGGTCGACCGTATACATCCCGCAGCCGATGTCGACGCCGACGAGGTTCGGGACGACCTTGTCCCACACGGTCATCGTCGTGCCGATCGTGCAGCCCTTGCCCCAGTGCACATCGGGCATGATGCGGATGCTCGCCCCCTCCGTGAACTCATAGTCGCACATCCGACGGATCTGCTCGACCGCCTCGTCCTCGATCACCTTTGCGTATGCAATCGCGACGCCGCAGCGGCCGCGTATCTCCATTCGATCCATTGTCATTTGTGTTCCTTCCCTAGTTCAAAGAAATCACGAGCGCGATCAGAAATTTGACGCCCATGACGCCCCAATACAGTACTTTTACGATGGCGTATGCGACCAGCAGTGCAAGTACAGAGACGCATTCGCCAACGAGCTTCAGCATTCCTTTGATCGTTTCCATCGCTCACCTACCTGCGGAAAATCCGCCCATCATCCGCTCCGTCGTGAAATATGCCGCCGCGCCAGATGCCGGGAAAACTGTTCCACCCGTGCGTGAGTGCGTCGAATGTGCGATAGCCATCCAACATACATGCCGGGCATGGGCTTTGCACGAATTTCACCAGTCCAAGGCGGTAGGGGCAGCGCGCGCAGGGTGGACGCACGGCACGAAATACGTTCTGCAAATTCTTCAAAATTTCCATCTCACTCGCCTCCGAACGATTTCTCCTTCATCTATGCTCATTCTAGCAGAACATCCATCGCCATAGGTCGCCTAGCGGGCGACATTTTCTTTATCGGTATCGTAAAGGAATCACTGATAAATTCTCACGTCACAGCACATCCATCCCCATCTCGTACAGGATTCCGTTCACCGTATCGATGTCGCAGCCCTCCAGGATGCAGAACTCCATGACGAGGTCGTATGCGCGCGCGGGCGAGATACTGTACCCCGCGCTCGCGAGAAGATCCCGTGCCTCGTCGATATTCAGCCTGAGTGCAAAGATGAATGCGTAGATGACCTTCGCGGACGGTGCCTGTCCGTTACGGATCTTGGAGAAATACTTGCGATCAATGCCCGCGCGCTTGTACGCCTCCGCATCGGTCATACCGCGCTCGCTGATGAGGCGCAGGAGGCGATCGGAGAAAGTTTCCTGCGGTTTGTCCAGTTTGCTTTTGAGGCGTGAGAGGATGTTGTCAAGATGTGTGCCGATACCGGGAGCGATGGCTCCCGCACCGAACACCACCGGCTCTTCCATTGCGTCGCGCCGCCGAATGCCGTGCCGCTCGCGTGCCTCCTCAAAGGGACGCGGCGCAGGGTGCGGCATCTTGCGCGATGCTTCCTCAATCACGTCGCCGACATCAAGCAGATGCTCGGCAATATAGCGGCGAATCTTTGCAAGAAGCTCTGCGGATGGTGTTTTGTGCGGCGGTATCATGGACATTCCCCTTTCTGTTATTTCTTTCATAAAATTTTAACACAGGGGTTTTGTCCCTGCAAGAGATTTGTGGCACTATGATAAACGTTACAGACAAAAGCAAATGCAGTACTCCAAAGCAAACCCTAGTGGAGCAAGCGGCGTAGAGTGTGCGACCCGCCCCCTGCGGATTTTAATCGGAGGGGCGCAGCGCGTTTGGAATCCGCAGGTATTGGGGAATCACGAACGCAATGATGCTGTTCAGATTGGTGCAGATTTTCCGTCCTATCAAGGAGATTAACCGGAAGCATAGCGGTGGCTATGCTGAGGATTGATCGACGCAGAGAGGGCGAAAAAGATGTGCCAAGATGGAGAGCTGAATGCGTCCGTGATTCCCTCGCGGACGAGCACACGTCCGCTTGCGCAACGAGGGTTCTGCGTGGAGTACGCAGTGCGAATCCGTAACTGTTGCCATAGACCTAGATTTGTTTTCATTGATTTATCACAGATACAACCATCCTAGTTTATGTTTGCGATATCGCTGCAAGCGCCCCCACCGGCTCACTTTGTTCGCCACCTCCCCCGCCTTGGCAGGGGAGGCTTTTCGTTCCCGCTCAGCTGCGAGCGTCCTTGCTCTGCGCGAGATGCTCGCTGATCTTCTGCGACCATGTCGGCAGAGCAACACCCGTCGCGGAAAACTCCAGAATCATCGCCCCGAGCGATGCGAAGTTCTCGCGCACGCCCGCCGCGTCACAGGCGAACACGGCGGCGTTCTCGGCAGGGATGCCGAGATCTCTTGCAACCTGCGCTGCATCGATGTTCGCACCGAGGAGGATAAACTCCCAGCCCACCTCCTTTTCCTGCCGCTCTAGCAGATCCCGCAGCCGGTCAGGCGTCCAGTAGTACAGGCTCGCGTTATCCGCTCCGCCCGTGATGATGACGAACATCGTACGCGCGGGGTTCTCGGGATAATGCTTGTACACGTACCTAGCGCGGCAGACAACACCGCCTATCGCATTGATCAGCACCCTTCTGCCGGGCTTGCCGTCCTCTAGTGTGATGGGCGCGGGAGCAGCTTGGCGTGCAACCTGCTCCCGCATGATACGGAGGCGCTCAAAGAAGTCCTGTTCCATGCGTACGGAGTCCGCGGTGATCGGCACACGTTCATCAACGTACAAGCTAAAATCAGCGAACTGCCAAGTAGTAACAAGGATATCCGTCCTCTCCTCTCTGAGCCGTGCAATCATGCCGTTGAACCCGTCGATGATATCGGACGCAAAGTCCGCCATGGGCTCGCTGACGTCCATGAGGAATACCAGCTCCGTCTGTCCGTTTGTCTTTGCCTCTGCCATGATGATTTCCTCCATATCTCTTGACCGCTTCCGTAAGTATAGCGAATGGCATGGACGAAAAAAGTCCATGCCAAACGTTATTTCAAAAAACTTTTCACGCTCTCTGCTTAAGGAATCGCTGATAAAATGAAGTCTGTCAGATTGGTACAGATTTTTCGCCCTGTCAAGGAGACAAACCGGACGCATAGCAAGGGCTATGTGGAGGATTCTAGGGCACAGAGAGGGCGGAAAAGATGTGCCAAGATGGCAGTGCTGAATTTATCAGTGCTTCCTTAACTGCGTCCGCTCTGACGCTTTGCAAGGTGTTCGCTGATCTTCGTCTTCCACCCCGCTCCGACGATACCCGTATGTGCGAATGCACACGTCATGTGCGAAAGCGACGCGAAGTTCTCGCGCACGCCCGCCGCGTCACAGGCAAACTCGACGGCATGATCGGCGCGGATGCCAAGTCCGTCCGCGACCTGTACGGCGTCGATGTTCGCACCGAGGAAGACGAACTCCCAGCCCGCCTCCTTTTCCTGTTTCTTCACCATCGCACGCACCTGATCCGCCGTATAGCGCGTGCTTGCGTTCTCCATGCCATCGGTGGTGATGATGAACATGGTGCGTGCGGGGCGGTCTTCGGGGCGGGCGTACTTGTGCACGTTTTTGATGTGGTGGATCGCGCTGCCCATCGCGTCGAGCAGAGCCGTCGAGCCGCGCGTGTAGTACTCCTTGTCCGTGAGTGTTGGCACCTCTGCGATCCGCACGCGGTCGAGAATGACCTCGTCCTCGTGGTCAAAGAGAACCGTCGAGACGAGTACATCTCCCCCATCCCCTTTGTGCTGCGCGATCATGCCGTTGAACCCGCCGATGGTATCGGACTCCAACCCCGACATCGACCCGCTCCGATCCAAGATGAATACGAGTTCCGTCTGTCCGTTTGTCTTTGCCTCTGTCATGATGATCTCCTCCTCTGTACTATATGACCTCTTCTATGGTGTCGAGTATAGCAGGGAAACGGGGACGGGTGGTCGCATGACAGGCGACATTTTGAAAAAAGACAGTTTTCTTCTATAATAGAGTAACAACAACAGTAGGAGGGATTCCAATGATCTACACAACACACTACACCTCCCCGCTCGGCGGAATCACGCTTACAAGTGACGGCACGGCGCTCACGGGGCTGTACTTCGATGGGGAGAGGGATTTCCCCGATCTCTCGGCAGGGCGCAAAAAAGACCTCCCCGTGTTTGGAGAGGTCATACGGTGGCTCGATCTGTATTTCGCCGGCAAGGAGCCGGACTTCAGCCCTGCGCTCAAGCCCACGGGCACGGCGTTTCAGATGTCGGTATGGGAAATCCTGCGGACAATCCCATACGGGGAGACGACGACATACGGAGCAATCGCACGCCGCCTCGAAGAACAAACGAAAAAACGCATGTCGGCACAGGCGGTCGGCGGCGCAGTCGGGCGCAACCCGATCTCGATCATCGTCCCCTGCCATAGGGTGATCGGAGCGGACGGCAGCCTCACGGGCTATGCGGGCGGCCTGGACAAAAAGGAGTATCTGCTGCGGACGGAGGGATTTTATTCATAATGTCCTTTGCAGGAAAGAATTTCCAACCCGTTTGGGACAATGCGATAGATCAGTCGATTCTTTTCATCAATTCTTCTGCTCCAAAACCCACCGAGTTCACCCTTGAGTGGTTCCGGTTTTCCAACGCCGTCAAACGGATGCCGCTCCACATCCTTGAGCAGGAGATTGATCCGTTTCAGCGTCTTCTTGTCCTCTGACTGCCAGCCGATATAATCCTCCCACGCCTCATCCGACCATGTCTTATTCACCGTCTGCGACCTCAATCAAGTCATGCTGCACGCCCATGCCGGCATTGAGCTGGGCAATTCCACGACGCAGGTGTGCCATATTGCTTTCCGAGTAGAACGGATCCGGGTCCGCAGAGAGTTCAAATGGGATTTTGCGATCTCGTGCGACGCGCTTCGCAAAAATCAGAAATGCGGTGGAAACAGGCAGCCCGATCTCGTCACAAACTTCATGCAGACGCATCGACAAATCATCATCCATACGCACCATAACATCCTGCGCCATCTGTATCACTTCCTGTCATATATCCGTCAAATACTGCATGTTATTATACCACAAAAATTCTCCCTCACACAAGAAAACGCAGCCCCGCGCGGAGCTGCGTTTTTTTCGTCTCTATGCCTCAATCGCCGCATACCGTTCGCTGCGCAGCACCTGCTCCATATACTCGTACGGGGTAATGCGCCCGTCGACGACCATGGAAAAGATGCTCGGGCTGCAGCCGGAGACGAGCATGACGCCCTGCTCGTTCATCGTAACGGGCTGCTGACGGCTGCGGCTCTGGACGTTCCAGAACACGATGCGCGGCAGCGCATAGCCCGCCTCTGCGAACAGTTCCTTTGCCCGCTCGAAATTCATCACGTCCGCGTCCACGGTACAGGCATCGAACTCCATATCCGTGATGATGTAGAGTACGGAGGGCAGTTCCTCCTGCGGCACACGGTTCTTCACCGCTGCACGCAGGAGGAGACGGAACACCGCTTCAAGATTTGTGTTTGCCACCTCGTCAAAGCTTTTGCAGTAGTGTACACGCTCCACAATCGTCGCGCCCTTGATCTCGACAAGCCGCGGATTCTCGGAAAATGTGATAAAGTGCCCATGAAATGCGCCCGTATTGCGTTCGGCGAAGTAGATGGCAAGCGAGAGCGCGACGCTGCTCGGCAGGGGGTTCCCGCCCCAGTACATCGAGCCGGAGCCGTCGAGCACGACGAGTGCATTCTCTCCATGCGTATAGTCGGGCAGTGCGCTCCATGTGACATCAAGGGTACGCGCCTCCTCTTGCGGGATGTGCGGTGTCACTGCTCCACTGAGCGGGCGGATGATCTCGTAGGGATAGAGCGTTCCCGTATGCAGCTGCTCCTCCCCATGCTCCACGCGCGACAGAAACGCCTTGTACCGCTCCACGTCGTTGCGCCAGAACGCCGCGCGGTACTTGAACATCGCCTTCGACGGCTGCTTTGTGTAGTCAAAGGTATAGTCCCTCGTGCGCAGGGCATTCTCGATGAGTGCAATGCGGCGGCGCAGACGGACGAGCATCCTGCGGTAGTCCGCCTCCCTCATCCCGAACAGAACCGCGAGCCGCCGCGCCTGTCTGCGCGCCGCACGCGAGGAGGTGTTGACGGACGGCAGCCACTTCGCGAGAAGGGAGACCGGCTTTTCCTCCCATGCGGCACGCAGATCTTTTTCAAGCTGTGCGCGGATGAGTCGGACAGCGGCGACCTCCAAGGGCGTGTCGAGGAGGACGAGCAGATCGTCCCAGCGACCGTACCCCGGAACGAATTTCAGATTCTTTTCGAGAGATGCGGGCGAAGCGAAGGCGAGATGGCTCAGCAGCACGCGAAAGAGCCGCCGCTCGCCGAGTCCCCCGCGCACGTCGCGCGCGTAGAAGAGTGTGCGCAGGGCGTACAGTGGATGCGCGGCAAAGGCACGCGTAAAGCGCACGATGATCTCCGCCTCGCCCGCCTCCCGCAGCGCGCCTGCCGCCGCAAAGAAGTCAAGTACGTCTGAACCGGAGCTTGCATACGTCGCGGCATCGTTCTCCGTCCGCGTATAGGTTCGGTTGCTTCCCTCTTTCAGCGCGTCCAGCATCGCTTATCCTCCTTTGCGCAAAATGTCCGACCCAGATGCGGATGCACTGTGCCGGACACATTCATTCACCGCAGCAGACTGCGGACATATACGGACAAGATGCCGCAGACGGAGGCGACGCGCCGCCCCGTCCTGCGGGGTCGTCGAACCCCGCTGCTGTTTTACAGACAGTTGATGTATTGCTGTTGGCATCTTTTGCAAGACACGATTTCACGCCGACGATCCCCATAGGGAATCCCTTCGGTATTCCGAAGATTGCTGTTCATGTCTTGCATTTATTGTAGCATAAACGCTCCTTTGTTTCAAGGAACACTGCTACTTCTTCACCTCGTTCGCCGTGTGCGCGGCATGCGCCGCCTGTGTCTGCTGCGCAATCGCATCGCAGACGCACCCGCCCGCAGGCGTAACGGTGCCGCGCTTGCGTGCCTTGTGCGCCTCATAGCGGCGCTTGCCCTCCTCGAAGGCGGCACGCGCCTCCTCGGTGTCGAGTGTGAGCGGCGGGACGGTCTTCGGACGCGCGTTGCGATCCAGCGCGACCATGGTGAAGTATGCCGAGAGACCGAGCTGCGGATCGCCGCCGTCGTCCAGATCCTCAACGATGACGTTGACGGCGACCTCCATCGAGCTGTGCCCGACATAGACGATGTCCGCCGTCACAACGACGAGGTCGCCAATGCGGATCGGCAGATGGAACTCCAGCTCGTCCACGCGTGCCGTGACGACGTTCGAGCGCGCATACCGCCGCGCCGCTGCGTACGCCGCCGAGTCCATCAGCTTCATGATCTCGCCGCCGTGCACGTTCCCGTTTGGGTTCGCCTGACTCGGCATCATGACCTCACTGATGACGATGCGGCTGTCCTTCATCTTGCATTCTTTCATTTATATATCTCCCCTATCAAAATATTTTTTATCAGAGCATCCACTCTACCACGCTTTGCTGAAAATAATCCGTTGCATTTGCTACGTTCCTTGACAGGCACGTACATTTCGGTGGTATAATTTGCGCAGGGAAATGATCTGACAAAGGGGGATTTCAATGTATCTGGAAAAAATCACATCGCCCGCCGACATCAAGGGCTATACGGCGGAGCAGCGCAGGGAGCTCGCGCGCGAGATGCGCGGCGCACTTTTAAAACGTGCAAGCATACACGGCGGGCATTTCGGTCCGGACTTCGGCATCGTCGAGGCGATCATCGCGCTGCACACGGTCTTTGATTCGCCGACGGACAAGATTGTCTACGACGTGTCGCACCAGTCCTACCCGCACAAGATGCTGACGGGGCGCGTGGAGGCATACATCGACGAGGACAAATACGACGAGGTGTCGGGCTATACGAATCCGGAGGAGAGCCCGCATGACTTCTTCAACGTCGGGCACACGTCGACCTCGATCAGCCTTGCCTCGGGGCTTGCAAAGGCGCGGGATCTCGCAGGGCGAAGCGAGAACATCATCGCGCTCATCGGCGACGGCTCCCTCTCGGGCGGCGAGGCTCTTGAGGGGCTGAACGTCGTCGGAGAGATGGAGACGAACTTCATCATCGTGTTCAACGACAACGGTCAGTCCATTGCGGAGAACCACGGCGGCATGTATAAGGAGCTGCGCCGTCTGCGCGAGACGAACGGGACTGCGCCGAACAACCTCTTTCGTGCGATGGGGCTCGACTACCGCTATGTGGCGGACGGCAACGACTGCGAGGCACTGATCGCCGCGTTCTCCGCAGTCAAGGACAGCGCTGCGCCCGTCGTCGTACACATCGTCACGCAGAAGGGCAAGGGCTACCAGTTCGCCGAGGAGGATCCCGAGACGTGGCACTACCGTATGCCGTTCGACGTGGAGACGGGCGCGTTGAAACATCCATACAAGGATCCATTCCAAGCGGCGACCGTTGATTTCATCAAGGCAGAGGCAAAGGTCCATCCGAACGTTGTCTTTCTCGCGGCGGGCACGATGGGCGGCATCGGACTCTCCCCCGCAGACCGCGCGGAGCTTGGCAGTCAGTACGTTGACGTGGGCATTGCCGAGGAGCACGCCGTTGCAATGGCATCGGGGCTGGCGCGCGGCGGTGCACGCCCGATCTTCGGCACATACAGCACCTTCTTTCAGCGCGTCTATGACCAGATGGCACAGGATGTCGCCGTCAATACGAGTCCGGCGGTCTTTCTCTCCGTCGGTGCATCACTCTACTACATGAACGATGTGACACACCTCGGCTTCTTCGACATTCCCCTCTTTGCGAACATCCCGAACCTCGTCTTTCTCGCGCCCGCGAGCCTCGACGAATACAAGGCGGTGCTGCGCTGGTCGGTCGCGCAGACGAAGCACCCCGTCATGATCCGCATGCCGGTCATGGGCTACGAGGAGAGCCCCTACCCCGTGCGCACGGACTACAGTGACCTCAACAAATATCAGGTTGTCACCGAGGGCGCGGAGGTCGCACTGATCGGTGCGGGCAATTTTGCGCAGCTTGCAAGTGCCGCCGCCGACCGACTTGCGGCGGAGGGCATCAAGGCGACCGTCGTGAGTCCGATCTTTCTCTCGGGGCTTGATACGGCGCTCCTCGAGCGGCTCAAGGAAAAGCACCGCCTCATCCTCACGCTGGAGGACGGCATCCTCGACGGTGGCTTTGGGCAGAAGATCGCCGCGTACTACGGCATGGACACAGCCGTCCGCGTGCGCTGCTACGGGCTTACGAAGGAGTTCCACGACCGCTACGACGCGACCGAGCTTGCGCGTGAGCACCATCTCACCGCCGAGCAGATCGCGGCGGATACACTGATGGCATTGAAGAATTGACGCGCCAATGCGTAAAACATAACGATAGGAGCTTTTATGAAAAAAGTTTTGATTATCTCAGGTCACCCCGACCTTGCAAATGACTCGTTTGCGAACAAGATCATCATGGAGGATCTGGCGAAGCTGCTGCCGGACGCCATCCTCGACGATCTCGGCGCCCTCTATCCCGACTACCAAATTGACGTTGCGGCGGAGCAGAAAAAGCTTGTCGCAGCGGACATCATCGTGCTGCAGTTCCCGATCTTCTGGTACAGCTGCCCGGCACTGCTCGCAAAGTGGCTGGAGGATGTCTTCGTGCGCGGCTTCTCGCACGGCTCAACGGGCAAGGCGCTCGCCCACAAGAAGCTCGTCCTCTCCTTTACCACGGGCGCACCCGAAAGCGCGTACGGCGAGGCGTTCCCCGCAGAGATGATGACGGGGCGCTTTTCGCAGACGGCAGGGCTGACGGGCATGGTCTACGAGGGTGCTGTCGCCACCTACGCCGTTTCCTACGCCGACCGCACCGATCCCGCGCGCGCTGCTGCCATGACGGAGGCATCTCATGCGCACGCAAAACGCCTTGTGGAAAAGATCACGTCCCTGCTCTAATCTTTGGATTTTGACAACCTCGGAGACACGCGCTCCGAGGTTTTTCTCTGTCTGCGTGTGGAAAGTTTACGAATTTTATCAGCGATTCGTTAGAATTTGTGCTATAATAAAAAGCAAACACTATTATAGGTCAATGGAGGGCTTTTCCCTTGTATCTTGAGAAGATCAACGAACCCGAGGACATACGCGGCTACAGCCCCGAGCAGCGCCGCATCCTCGCCCGCGAGATGCGCGATGCGCTGATCACGCGCACAAGTCTCATCGGCGGGCACATCGGTCCGAACCTCGGGATCATCGAAGCGACCATCGCACTCCACACGGTGTTCGACTCACCGCACGACAAGATCGTCTTTGATGTTTCCCACCAGTGCTACCCCCACAAGATGCTCACAGGGCGCGCAGGCGCGTACGTCCGCGCGGCAGAGTACGGCGATGTCTCAGGCTTTACGAATACGGACGAAAGCGCACACGACTTCTTCAACATCGGGCACACCGCAACGGGCATCAGCCTCGCCTCGGGGCTTGCCAAGGCGCGTGACCTTGCGGGCGGCACGGAGAATGTCGTTGTGGTCATCGGCGACGGTGCGCTGTCGGGCGGCGAGGCGTTCGAGGGGCTGAACGTCATCGGCGAGATGGGCACAAACTTCATCATTGTTCTCAACGACAACGACCAGTCCATTTCCGAAAATCACGGCGGGATGTACCGCAAATTCAAGGAGCTGCGCGATACAAACGGCACGGCGGAGGACAATCTCTTTCGCGCGCTGGGACTCCGCTACCGCTATGTCGCGGACGGACACGATACGGAGGAACTGATCCGCGTCTTCTCCGAGGAAAAAGACAGTGAGTGCCCCATCATCATTCATATCCGCACGCAGAAGGGCAAGGGACTCTCCTTTGCCGAGGACGATCCCGAGGGCTGGCACCGTCACGCGCCCTTTCATATTGAAAGCGGCATCCCAAAGCAGCCGTCCACACCTGATCCATACGCCGTCGCGACGGTGGACTTTGTCCTCGAAACGGCGCGGAAAAATCCGAACTTCGTCTACCTGTCGGCAGGCATCGTTGGGGGCATCAATCTCAGCCCCGCCGACCGCGCGGCACTCGGCAGTCAGTACGTCGATGTGGGCATTGCCGAGGAGCACGCCGTCGCGATGGCATCGGGGCTGGCACGCGCCGGAGCGTGCCCGATCTTTGGTACATACAGCAGCTTCTTTCAACGCACCTACGACCAGATGGCGCAGGATGTCTGCATCAACCGCAGCCCCGCCGTCTTTCTCGCGACGGGCACGTCCCTCTACCGCTCGACCGACGTGACGCACCTCGGCTTCTACGACATCTCGATTTTCTCCAACATCCCGAACCTCGTCTATCTCGCGCCGACGAGCGTCGCGGAGCACATCGCCGTCCTGCGCTGGGCGGTGGAGCAGCGGGAGCACCCCGTCATGATCCGCATGCCGTTCGCGGGCTATGAGGAAAGCCCCTACCCCGTGCGTACGGACTACAGCACGCTCAACAAGTCCATCGTCGTCACCGAGGGAGCGGATGTCGCGCTCATCGGCGTCGGCAACTTCGCCGCGCTCGCATCCGAGGCGGCAGACGAGCTCGCGCGTAAGGGAATCCGCGCGACCGTCGTGAATCCCCTCTACCTCTCGGGACTCGATACGGAGCTGCTCGATGCGCTGCGTGCAAAGCACCGCCTCATCCTAACGATTGAGGACGGCATCCTCACGGGCGGCTTCGGACAAAAGGTCGCATCGCATTACGGGAGAAAAGGCGATGTCCGCGTCATGAACTACGGTCTGCCGAAGGCGTTCTTCAACCGCTACGATCCTGCCGCGCTCGCACGCAAGTACCACCTTACTGCGCCGCAGATCGCGGCGGATGTGCTGCAGGAGCTGCGGTGACGGCTTTCTCGATTCTTTCAGGAAGCACTGATAAATTCAGCGATTCCTTAAAAAACAGCTTGCATTTTCCCCGGCGGCGCGTTATAATATCCTCTGTCAGCCACGGGGACGTAGCTCAGCTGGGAGAGCACCAGGTTCGCAATCTGGGGGTCGAGAGTTCAATCCTCTTCGTCTCCACCATCATTGACATCGTATGGAGGCATCCGAAGGATGCCTCCGTTTTTTGGTAGGAAGGTGCATGATGTTTCACAAAATGCGGCGCAGCGTCCAGCAGCTTTCATACGAGGACGCTGAGGCGGTACTCCTACGCGGCTCGGCGGGTGTACTCGCACTCACGGGCGACAAGGCGTTTCCCTACGCCGTTCCCATCAGCTACGTCTATGACGGTGAGCACATCTATTTCCACAGTGCAGCCGAGGGTCACAAGATCGACGCGATCCAGAAGAACCCGAATGCGTCCTTTGCCGTCATCGATCAGGACGAGGTCATCCCCGAGAAATATACAACCGCATACCGCAGCGCCATCGTCTTCGGCAGCATCCGCATCATCACGGACGATCATGAGAAAATGGCGGCGATCCACAAGCTCGCCGTGAAGTACGCACCCGAGGCCACAGAGGCACAGCATCGGGAGATGATCGACCGCACGTGGGATCGCTTCTGCATGCTCGAGATGAGCATCGCCCATATCACGGGCAAGGTTGGGAGCGCACTCATCGCAAAGAAATAAACACTTCCGCTTGCATCTCTGGACGCACACAGGGGCTGCTGTACGAAGCGAAAAGCTTCGTACAGCAGCCCCTGTCTTTATGGAAGCGGTGATAAATTCAGCCCTACCCATCCCTCAACAGCCGCACATGTTTCGCTCCGTCCTCGACAGTGACGCACGTCCGCACGCCGTACATCGCGGCGACACTATCCTCGGTCAGCACCTCCTGCGTCTGCCCGTGTGCATATACGTGCGCGTCCTTCAGCATGAGGAGCGTATCGCAGAACAGCGAGGCGAGGTTGAGGTCGTGGATGGTCATGAGGACGGCGATGTTCTCCCGCCGCGCAATCTCGGTGATCGTGCGCAGGATGAACAGCTGATTGTGCAGATCGAGGCTCGCCGTCGGCTCATCGAGAATGATGACGCCGGTCTCCTGCGCGAGCGCGCGTGCGATAAAGACACGCTGCCGCTCACCGCCGCTCATCTCCTGGATGTTACGAAAGGCAAAGTCCGTGAGATCCATGCGCGCAATCACATCGAACGCAATGCGCTCGTCCTCTGCACGATAGCGGTGTCCCGCATATGGGAGACGCCCCATCAGCACCGCCTGCAGCGCCGTCATACCGAACGCCGCATTCGTATACTGCGGCACATAGGCAATCCGCTTAGCGATCTCACCGGCCGAGAGTGCGGCGAGATTTACATCGTCAACGCGTATCGTTCCTCCCTGCGGGCGCAGCAGCTGTGCGATGCACTTGATGAGCGTCGTCTTGCCCGTGCCGTTCGGGCCGAGGAGGCCCAGCACCTCGCCTGCGGCAACGCTGAGCGACACATCATCGAGGATGCGCCGATCCGCCCGATAGCCGAAGATGAGGTGCTCCGCCGAGAGGCGCTGTTCTCCGCTCATTCGAATGACCTCCTCCTGCGCAGAATCAGATGGATAAAGAGCGGCACACCGAGGAATGAGATCACGATCCCCACGGGAATGGTCACCGGGTAGAGGATCAGCTTGCCGACCGTATCAGCCACGAGAAGGAGCGCCGCGCCGAGCACCGCCGTGAACGGCAGGTAGAAGCGATGATCCGTCCCGATCAGAAAGCGTGCCATGTGCGGTGCGATCAGTCCCACGAAGCCGATCACCCCCGTAAAACTGATGATCGTCGCCGTCATCAGAACGGCCGTCAGCCCTGCAATCGTGCGCAGGCGTGCGGGATTCACCCCGAGGCTGCGCGCCGTCTCATCGTCGCTCACCGCCATCACATTCAGCGGCAGCGCGTAAAAGAGCGCTGCGGCAATCCCCAGTGCGACAATGACGCCGCCGATGGCGACGTACTCCCACGATGCGCGGTGCAGCGAGCCGAACGTCCACTGAATGACCGCCGCCAGCTTATGCTCCTGCGCGAAGAATTCAAGCGTCGCCGTCAGCGCGCTGAAGAAATAGTTCAGCGCGATGCCGACGAGCACGATCGTCGTCGGACTCAGCCCCGAGCGCCGCGCGATGCCGTAGACGATGATGCCGCAGGCGCACGAGAGCAGAAACGCCGATGTGATGATGCCGAGGTCACTGTCGAGTGCCGTCCCCGCCGCGAGAACGATGCAGAGCGAGGCGCCGAGTGCCGCTGCCGCCGAGATGCCGAGCGTGAACGGACTGACGAGATAGTTGCGCGTCACGGACTGCATCAGTGCGCCCGCGAGCGCAAGCCCCGCACCCGCGATGATCGCCAGCAGCACGCGCGGCAGACGCAGCAGCAGGATGATCTTGTTCATCGCCGTGTCCGCACCGCCGTCGAGCGTCCCGTCAAAATATCGCGTGACCGCCTCCGCCGTCTGAAACATCGCCGCGTCCTTCATCCCAAGGGTTGTAAAAATATAGGCGGCGACAAACGTCAGCACGATGCCCGATGCGATCATCAGATACTTCCTGCGGCTGTGCGCGTGGTATTCCTGTTCCAGCATGGTGTTACTCCCCCGACAGTGGGAATGCGGGATAGGTGTGCCCCTCGATGTACGGGAGATGCTGATATTTTTCCAGCCACACCTTGAACACATCCTCGGGATGCAGATCCGGCAGCTGATCCGGATAGAGGAATTTCGCGATGTACATCGTCCCCACGAGCTTTGATGCGCCGCCGTGTGCGTAGTGCGAGAGCAGGAGGATGCGATCGCTTTTCACCGCGTCAATCGTATCCCAGCCCTTTCGCGTCTTGATCTCCTCCAGGATGCGCCTGTGATCCTCCGGCGTCGGCGGGATGTAGGACGAGTTCACCTTCGGCTCCGAGACCTTCACAATGTACGCGGGATTGCGCTCAATGACCGCCTCCGGATTCACCTGCACATTCTTCGCATCACCAAAGATATTGTGTGCGCCCGAATACTCCACCATATCATAGAAATAGTCGCCCGGCACGGTCGTCTTGCCCTCCGTGCGGTACTCGAAATAGAGATTCTTCTTCGGCACATTCGCTGTCTGCTGCTTGATGTAGTCGAGTTTCTCGGTGAAGAACGCCGAAAGTTCTGCTGCCTCCGCTTCCTTGCCGAAGAGTTTGCCGATCAGCGCACAGTTGTCCTGAAACTCGCGCGTATAGTAGGCATCGACCACAATGACCGCAATGCCGAACTTTCCGAGCTTGTCCGCCGCATCCTCCCAGCCGCCGTTGCCCGTGAGGATGAGCGCCTGCGGCTGCAGCTCGATGATTTTTTCGTAGTTCAGCTCCCGCTGGTTTGCGCCGATCACCTGATCCTGCCTGAACTTCCCCTTGAAGCCCGCCTCATCGTTAAAGATGTAGTTGTCGACGCCGATCACCGTGTCGATCGCTCCGACCGCGTTGATCAGCTCGGCGTTGTAGGCATTCGACACGACGACGCGCGTCAGCGGATAGGGCACCGTCACCTCGCGCCCGATGCTGTCCGTAACTGTGATCGTATCCGCACCCTTCGCCTGCTCTGCGGTCTCCTTCCCGCAGCCCGCGAGCGCGATCAGGAAACAGAGAACGAGCCCATACAGCAATAGATTCTTCTTCATCATTTCCCCCTGCAGAAAAGGGAATCCGCTGCAGTGCAGCGAATCCCCCTACATTTTTATCAGCGATTCCCTAGATATCCATCTGCATCGACAGCATGAAGCTGCGCGGATAGCCTTGAATCCCGTAGTTGTAGCCCGGACGCGACATCCAGTAGCGTTTGTCGAGAACGTTGTACGCCGTGAGGTTGAAGGTCGTCGGCACCGTTCCGAGCGTCGTCTTGTACGTCACGCCGAGATCAACGGTCACATAGGCAGGCACGTCGAGCTGGTTCGACGCATTTGCATAGATCGGAGCCTTGCCGGAGTAGACCATGCGCAGGAACGCCGAGGTCTTTGCATCTGCTGTGTACTCGGCGGCGAGCATCGCGCTCCAGTCCGCAATGCCGCTGACAGACTTGCCATTATATGCAGTGTTTGTCTTCTGCTCTGTCGCGATGTGCATCAGGCCGCCTGTCAGCGTCCACTTCGGTGCAATTTGTCCGGAGACGCTCAGCTCAACGCCCTTGAGCTTATTCTTGCCCTCCATCACCCTCGTGTCCTTTGGATCTCCCGCATATCGCACATCTATCGTACGATCCTGCTCGATCTGGAACAGGCTCATCCCTGCGCTGAGACCGTTCTTCCGATACTTTACGCCGAGTTCATTCTGCTTCGTCTTGGCAGGTGCAAGCATTGCGCCCGTATTCATATAGCCGCCTCCGACCGCCGTGCCTTTGTCAAAGCTCTCCGAATGATTCGCATAGAGGCTGAGATCCTCCGTCGGCTTGTAGACGATGCCGTAGGTCGGCGAGTTCGCGCTGCTGCTTACGGTTTTCCCGTCCTTGTAGCCGGACGTATTGGAATAGGACGTGGCCTTTACACTGTGATGATGAACGCCCAGCAGGACAGACGCCTTGCCGTAGGTGAGCGTATCCGTCACCGACACACCGGAATAGATCGTTGCCGCCGACTTGAACGGCCCGTTGATCGTGGCAGGATCATAGTTCTGAATGAGCGTGCGGATGCCGTCACGCAGCGATCCGGTCACACTGCCATACACGGGAACCTGATTGCCGTACCTTCCATACTGCTCATAGCCCCAATACCCGTAGTACCAGTCGCGGTCGAATGCGAGGACCATATCGTTCTTCACCCGGCCGATGTCGAATGAGCCCCGCACCCCGAGCTGCGCATAGCTGTTTCGGACCGCAAAGGGATTCGTCCACAGCGCATTCCGGAAGTCGCCGTCCTCGTTCAGCATAAAGAGCCGGCTCGCGTTTGTCATCACGTAGCTGCTGCCGTGGTTGTAGCTGTATCCGGCATTCAGGAACGCCTTCCATTTCTCACTGAGCCGCTGCTCGTGGTTAAGAACCGCCGTCCACGTAGACATGGTGAGATGTGCCCCATTGAAGCTGTAGTTGTTTCGCCCGCTCGGCGGCGACGGCAGACGGTTTCCCGTGTACGCGTTCGCGCCCGTGCCGTCAAAGGCGAAGTAGCGCTGTCCGCCCTCATTCTTCGAGTAGCGGTAGCCCGCGAAGAGGTTCGTCGTGCTCTTTGTGCCCGCATGGTCGAGGTTGACATAGAAATCGCGTGTCGTCAGCTTCTCGCGGTCAACGGCGGTCTTGCCCTGGATGTTCTCCGCATTGATGCGCAGCCCCCACTGCTCATTTTTGCCGAAGCGCTTGCCGATGTCGAAGATCTCGCCGAGTGCGCCGCGCCCATTGATCGTCTGCTTGTAGGTGATGCGCTGCCTGCCGTACTCTGCCTTCTTCGTCACGAGATTGACCGAGCCGCCCGCCGACTCCGAGCTCGTCGTGCCGTGAATGCCGATCGCGGGACCCGCAATCACCTCGATGCTCTCCACGAAATTCGCGGGCGTATTCATCTGCGTGAACATCCCCGGCACGCCGTTGGTCTTGAACTGATAGGCGTTCATGGCAAAGCCGCGGATCGAGAAGTCATTGTACAGTGTACTGCCGCTCGTACGCACGGACGACGATGTGAGGAATGCGTTCGGCAGCGTGTTCATCCCATCGTCAAACTGCGAGATCGCCTTGTTTGTGATGTTCGTCTGCCGGAACGGGACATCCATCACATCCTTCGTCCCGAGGAAGCCGGTGCCGCCCGTGCTGCTCACAAGGGCATTCTCCTCCTCCGCAGCCGGACGCTGTCCCTCCACATCGACGGGCGAGAGTTCGTAGGAGTCCAGCGCCTCCGTCTTCTCCGCAGCGCTTGCCGCGCCCATCCAGACCGAACTTGCCGTCGCCAGTGCGACCGCGAGAGCCAGCTTTCTCTTCGTCATTTCCATTTCCTCCTTGATCCGGACGGGCACAAGCTGCCCATCCTCTCCTAAACTACACATTCCTAACCACATCGTGCGTTCCATGCAAAAGCCCCGTCGACGGCTGACGGGGCTTTCTCACACGAAAAAAGCCTGCCGTCCTGTCCATCGCAGGATGCAGAGGAGGCGGCGCTCCCCCACGGGGCGCGGCACTCCGGCGCACGAGATTCGGTAGGTCTTCCGGCTCTGCATCATCGTCCGCTCCGCCTTCCCGGTTTCCCAGTGACATCTTGGGAAGCGAATCAGCGCTTCCCTTGGAGCATCCTCAGCATTACGGCGGCGGGACCGCATCGGCTTATGGAGTCGCAGCACAAAACCGCGCTCCCCGATTTCCCTGTTATGCCCGTTTGGGCACCGAATCTGCTTATGAAGAAAACGCGGATTCATCCTGCGTTTCCTAAATTGGAATCTACAAAAACTGTGTTGTAGTATAATTAAACATGATCGGCTTTGTCAAGCTTTTTAAGGAAGCACTGATAAATTCAGCACTGCCACCTTGGCGTATCTTTTTCGCCCTCTCTGTGTCGACAAATCCTCCACATAGCCTTTGCTATGCGTCCGGTTTGTCTCCTTGTTCGGACGAAAAAATCTACGCCAATCTGACGGACTTCATTTTATCAGCGATTCCCTAGGAATTTCCAAGAACACGATGTATACATGGACACGTGCACAACGTCTTGGATATTTGGATCTTGGGTGCGGCACGCAAACACCGCAGAGTGCCCTGAGCTTGCATGAGGAACTCGTGCAGCTGCGCGCCCAGCTCAAGGCACAGGATAAGGAAATTCGACGTCTGAAGAAAGAGAATGACTTTCTGGAAGAAGCAAGCGCTTTTTTCGCCGCGAGCCGTCTGAAGTCAACAAAAACGAACGTATGAAGTTTATTGCGTTCAAGACAGCAGACGGCGCACACAAAGGAAATATCAGTTTTTATTGCAGACTGCTCCATGTCACAAGACAGGGATTTTATCAGTATCTGGTGAGCAAAGACCGCCCCTGGAAATATCAGGAACTTGCCGATGCCATGATGCAGATCCATGCAGAGGATGAATGCAACGATACCTACGGAAGAATCCGCATGTATCAGGCACTCAAGATCAAGCAGCCAGAAGGCATCCATGTTCCGAGTGGACGCACCGTTTACCGCATCATGGAAGAGATC
>NZ_LT985754.1:46156-1219349 GCF_900290285.1 Candidatus Centipeda massiliensis
GAATAAAAAAGCGCAAAAGTCCCCCATAGCTATCTTGAATGAAAAAAATTATGCAATAGCAACATCCTCTGCGGCATGAGGAAGCCAACCAAGTTTTGTTAATTGTTTGAGATGGTGAGTAATCTTCTTATCGCGGTTGAACTGCGTGTAAAAATCTTCTCCTAGATCAATAAAGGTCTTGCCACTCTTTAGAATATGATAAATCGCAATGAGCATACTATGTGCAACAGCGACTGTAGCTCTGTTGGCACCTCTGCGTACAACCAACCGTTGGTATTGTGCACGAAAATAAGACTTGCAGCGTGATGCTGCCTTAGCACACTGCACGAGCGTCGTTCGAAGTGTTTGGTTTCCCTTTACAACACGGCACCTTCGCCTTTTTTGGGCGCTTTCGTTATTTCCGGGGGCAAGCCCCGCCCAACTAGAGAAATGCTTGTCTGTGGCAAAACGACTCATATCAAGGCCCGTCTCAATGATGATTGTCTCTGCACTACGCTTACCAATGCCCGGTAGTTCGTCTAATTTTTCTATGGCTTCTTGATACGGTTGCAGATAACGGCTTAACATGTCATCCATTTCGCCAATCCGCTGACTCATATCATCGATATGATCCACAACTCTTCGAATGAGCTCCTTTTGCAACGGTGTGAGGAATCCGTTCATGGCTTTTAGGATCGCATCCACTTTCCTGACAAGTTTACCGTGAATCATCCCCTCAACACATTCTCGAGTCAATGGTTCATCGCTTTCAAGCATGGATTGGAGTAATTTACGAGCGCTACGTCCATTGATATTGGAGACGACATTGGACAACTTTACGTTACCCCCCTCGAGCATTTTCTGCAATCGGTTGAGTTCACGTGCTCGTTCCCGTACAAGACTGATACGGTATCTAGAGAGTTCTCTGAGCTCACG
Organism: Candidatus Centipeda massiliensis; assembly: GCF_900290285.1. Taxonomy (GTDB): domain Bacteria; phylum Bacillota; class Negativicutes; order Selenomonadales; family Selenomonadaceae; genus Centipeda; species Centipeda massiliensis. Next base: position 47,072 of record NZ_LT985754.1, read on the forward strand.
TTGCTCACGATTCGGGATATAGCTCGCCTTGATTAGTCCATGCCTGAGTAGATCAGCGATCCATTCAGCATCGCCAATGTCGGTTTTTCGTCCTGGCACATTTTTGATGTCACGAGCGTTCGCAACGATAGCGTCGAGCCCAGATAGTTCAAAAATGTTGTAAAGCGGCTTCCAATAGGAACCGGTACTTTCCATAGCGATGATCTGACATTTGCGCTGCTGCAGCCACTTGGTTAGTTCACGAATCTCGTCATTGTTGCTGTCGAAGGTCCTGATTTCCTGTTTATTGCCGCATTTCAAGCAGCAAACCAGAACCCTCTTGTGTACATCAATCCCACAACAACGTTCGTACAATACTTCCATGATTGACACCTCCATGCTAGATTTGTACGACGTGGCCTCTCTATAACAACTCATTTTGTTATACGTCCTTTCGAGCGGCTGCTCTGGACAAAGTGTGGTACAAATAAGAGGCCAGACCAGTTTGTATCACGGGCTCTAGGCTCAAAAAAGAACCGGTCTTATACCGTCTATTCAATTATAGCATACGGATTGCCGCTATGAATCTAAACTTTTCATTTATGATGGTGCCCTTAGGCATGTAAGTTTGTATNAGACCAGTTTGTATCACGGGCTCTAGGCTCAAAAAAGAACCGGTCTTATACCGTCTATTCAATTATAGCATACGGATTGCCGCTATGAATCTAAACTTTTCATTTATGATGGTGCCCTTAGGCATGTAAGTTTGTATTGCAATTTGTGAAATTTGTGTCTGCGGATCAGCTGGCTGTGATTATCCACTATTTATCAGTGATTCCTTAAGACGCCCGGATTATTTGGGGCATACGGTCAATTTCAAGACGTACAAAAAATCCTATCGCACAAGAGGCGTATATCTGAACGATCCTTCGGAGTGGGTGATTTTTGAAAATACGCAGGAGCCGATTATCGACCAAGAGACCTTCGACATTGTGCAGCGCATTCGTGAGGGACGGCGGAAAAAGACATTTCTCGGTATTCCCGATATGCTTTCGGGGATTCTCTATTGTGCGGACTGCAAGGAAAAGATGGGAGCGGTTCGGCAGGGCAATCGTCGAAGGGAACTCGACCATTATGTGTGCGACAATTATCGCAGGAAAAAAGCGCAAAAACTCTGCGACGGCAGAAGTCACACGATCCGCATCAATAAAATCGAGGGGATTCTCCTTCATGCCATTCGGCGCGTTACAGACTTTGCCCGTGCGCATGAGGACGAGTTCATCACCTTGATTGTCAAGAAATCAAGAAAAGCGGCGGACAAGGCTCTGCGTGATGCCAAAAGGGAAATGGAACAGGCAGGCAAGCGTATGCGGAAACTGGATCTGCTGATTCAGCGGCTTTACGAGGACAATGTGGACGGAAAGGTTTCCGATGAGCGTTTCACCAAACTGACCGCCACTTATGAGAATGAGCAGAGCGTCTTGACTGTGCGGATGAAGGATTTGCAAGCTGTGGTCGCGAAGGAATCGGAAACCGCAGCCAATGTGAACGGCTTCCTTTCCGTCGTCAGGAAGTATACGGACATTCCGGAGCTTACCTCAGAAATCGTCCGCGAGTTCATCGAGAAGGTGTACATCTTCCATCCGGAAGTGGCGGACGGCAAACGCACACAGAAAATCGTCATCGTGTGGAACTGCATCGGAGAGTTCAACGCTCGGACTTTGGATGCGGAAAACGAACAGGCATAGCCGGTTTTACGGACTGGCTGTGCCATATTTTTTGCGAAAGCGGTATCCATAAGGGAAGTCATCTAATGAATATTACACTGCGTCCATTCGATAATAAATTGAGCAATATGTAAAACGGATGGAGAATAACCTGCGCTTATGGTTTTAATGCTCAAGTTTCATAGGTCTTTCGGGGAAGTTTTAGCAGGAATCCTGGAGAAGAGCGAGAATTTAAAATTTATCAAAAGAAAGCTTCCGAGATGGGAGCTAGGGAATCGCGGAAGCACTTCCCTAAAAGAACTGATGAATAGGAGATGTATTCATGGATGCAGCAATGCTGACACTTGGAGTTCTCGCCGTAGCGGCGTTCCTCTTCGCTACCGAGATCATTCCGCTCGCCGTTACGGCAATGGGCGCGGCAATCGCGCTCGGACTTCTCGGGGTGCTCACGCCCGCGCAGGTATTTTCAGGACTGTCCAACTCGACTGTTGTTCTCTTTGCCGGTATGTTCATCATCGGTGCGGCGATGTTCCAGACGGGACTCGCACAAAAAATCGGCATCGCCGTCGTCAAAAAATCGGGCAATGACGAACGTGCATTGATGGCGGCACTGATGCTCATAACGATCGTTCTTTCGTCCGTGTCCTCGAACACGGCGACGGTCGCGTGCCTCATGCCCGTGGTCATCCAGATCTGCGCCGCCGCGCGTTTGCCGGTCTCGCCGCAGCTGATGGCACTCGCGGTCGCGGCGAATGTCGGCGGCACGATCACGATGATCGGTACTCCGCCGAACATCCTCATGAGCGCGACGCTCGGCGCAAGCGGTCTCACGCCGTTCGGCTTCTTTGAGTTCGCGTGGATCGGCATCCCGCTCTCCATCGTCGGCATGATCTACATGCTCACGATCGGACGCAAGCTCTGCCCGCGCCGCCTCGTGGACAGCGTTGCCGTTGCGGGCGAGGAGGAGGAGGCAAAGGATCCGCGCAAGATGATGATCTGCGCTGCGATCCTCATCGGCGTTGTCGCTGCAATGGTGCTCGAAAAGCAGATCAATGTCCCGATGCAGACCTCCGCCATCATCGGCGGTCTCCTCTGCGTCCTGACAGGCTGCCTCACGGAGAAGCAGGCGTATCAGGGCGTCGACTGGACGACCATCTTCCTCTTTGCCGGGATGCTCCCGCTCGCGAGCGCCATGGATCACAGCGGCGCGGGCAAGCTCATCGCGGACTTTGTCGTCGGACTCATCGGGGATAATCCGGCACCGATGGTCATTGTGGCAGCCATGTTCGTCCTCTCCTGCGGACTGACGCAGTTCATGTCGAACACGGCGGCAGCCGCGCTTCTCGCGCCGATTGCGATCTCCATCGCCCAGACCATCGGCGTATCGCCCTACCCCGTTGTCATGGCAATCGGCATCGCAGCTTCCTGCGCATTCACGACCCCCGTTGCGACACCGCCGAACACCCTTGTCCTCGGCCCCGGTCAGTTCCGCTTCATGGACTATGTCAAGGTCGGCGTACCGCTCGTCTTGATCTCACTGATCGTCTGCCTTGTCGTTATCCCGCTGGTATGGCCGTTCTAAGGAATCGCTGATAAAATGAAGTCCGTCAGATTGGCGTAGATTTTTTCGTCCGAACAAGGAGACAAACCGGACACATAGCAGGGGCTATGTGGAGGATTTGTCGACACAGTGCGGGCAAAAAAGATGCGCTAAGATGGCGCGGCTGAATTTATCAGTGCTTCCCTAAGGGATTTTCTCCTGCATTTTCCCCGCACAACAGATAAACGGCGTCAGATGGGCGTTTTGCCCCTCACAGCATATACGACCGTGAAATGCGAACTGAAAAGCATGATGGTTTACTACGGACAGGCATACCCCGCAGGTATGTCTGTCGTTTCATGAAAAGGACGGGCAAGCCGCCCTTTTGCCTACATCTTATGAGGGGAGCACTACCATGAAAAAAGAAGATCTGCTCAATCATCTGAAAGCCTTTGATCCTGAGGTCTACACCTTCCTGCAGGATGAGATTCACCGCCAGCGCTACGCACTCTCACTCATACCGACGGAAAGCGCCATATCTCCGCTCGCCGCCTTCCTTGAGGGCAGTCCCCTCGCAAACAGCGGCGTGGAGGCCTGCACGGCGCAGCACGGGCGGTTCATCGAGGAACTCGTACGCACGCGTGCACAGGAACTCTTCGGCAGTGAACACGCCGTCGTGCGGCTTGGGAACATCGCCGCAGCCTCCCGCGTGGCGCTGCTCGGGCTCCTGCAGCGCGGGGACACCGTCCTCTCGTTCAACCTGCGCAAACAGGAGCACTGTGCGGGGCTGGATTTCCGCTTTGAGAACTACGGCATCGATCCCAGCCTCCAAAAGGTGGACTGGGATGAGGTCGCACAGATCGCGGAGCGCGTAAAGCCGCGCCTCATCATCTTCTCTCCCGTCAGCTATCCGTGCATCCCGAACTATGAGCGTCTCGCCGCGATTGCGCGCGCCGCAGGAGCCTATCTCTGGGTGGACATCGGACAGTGCGTCGGACTCGTGGCGGCGGGACTCGTTCCCTCGCCCGTCGCGCTTGCCGATGTGGTGAGTTTCCCGACGAACGACTCTCTTCGCGGCCCAGACGGTGCGATCCTCCTCTGCAAAAAGGAAATCGCGCCGCAGCTGGATGCCGCCGTTGCGAACACGGGGCACACAGCCCTGCATACGAGCCGCCTTGCCGCGCTCGCCTTTGCCCTGCACGCCGCTGCACAGCCAAAGTTCCGCGCATACGGGGAGCAGGTGCTCGCAAACAGCCGAGCGCTCGCTGCGTCGCTTGCAAAAAGGGGCGTAACGCTGCTCTGCGGCGGTACCGAGACACACCTCGTGCTGGCAGCGCCCGCACCGGGCGTCGATCTCACGGATGTCGTACACACGCTCGCACGGATCGGACTCTACGTGAAGCCGGATCGGATTCCGACCATGCGTGCGGAGTTCATGCTCTCTGTGCTGCGGCTTTCGACACTGAACCCGACGACGCGCGGACTCACAGAGGGGGACATGGAGATCATCGCCGAGACCCTCGCGCATGTACTCTCCGGTGCCGTCAGCGAAAAGCAGCAAGAAGCGCTGCGCATGAACATCGGCAAGCTCATCATGGACAAGCCGCTCTTCTCCGACAAATGGATGAACCTCGATGCGATGGCACACGCCGCCGCACCCGCATCGGGCGATGGAATCGCCGTCCATGAGCACGCGGCAAGCGAGCGTCGGAGCATCCTCAAGAATCTGTTCCAATAAACCTGCTGCGGCTCCCCTGACACCGTGGGGTATTGATCCGCGCTTTCAACGCCTCCTACTGCTCCCGTATGTGTGCCTCCAGTCCATGCGGGAGTTTTTATTGCCATAAAAATATTCAGAAACGTCAACAAACAGGATGAACTATCTGCGCCGTTGTGCTATACTAAGGAAGTACTGAGTAATCCGTGATTCCAGAGATCTACATTTTATATAAAGAGGAGAATTATCCATGAAACGTGAAGAAGTCGTCAGCCACCTCAAGGCATTTGACCCCGAGATCTACACGCTGCTCGAAGAGGAGCGCGAACGCCAACGCTACAACCTCTCCCTCATGCCGAATATGAACACCATGTCACCGTTCGCCAAGTATCTTGAGGGCAGCATCCTCACGAACAGCTTCTTCGATCGGAATGACGAGACCTCGAGCGGCGGTCTTCATCTCGACGGCATCGTTCGCCAGCGCGCGATGGATCTCTTTCACAGCGACCACGCCATTGTCCGCCTCGGCAACATCGTCGCCGCCTCGCGCGTCGTCTTTCAGGCGCTCCTCGACCCGGGGGACACGGTACTCTCCTTCAACCTGCGGAAAAAGGATCACGTTGCGGGACTCTCGTACGACTTCGAGAACTACGGCATCGAGCCGGGCACGCAGGAGATCGACTGGGGGGCAGTGCGGGCACAGGCGGAGCGCGTAAAGCCGCGCCTCATCATCTTCTCGCCCGTCAGCTATCCGCGGACAATCGACTACCAGATCCTTTACGAGATTGCGCAGACCGTCGACGCCTACTTCTGGGTCGATATCAGCCAGAGCGTCGGACTCGTCGCCGCAAAGCTCGTCCCCTCACCTGTGCCGCTCGCCGACATCGTCACCTTCTCCACGCGCGACTCCCTCCGCGGCCCCGACGGTGCCATCGTCCTCACGAAGCGCGAGCTTGCCGCGCGCATGGATGCCGCCGTCATCAACACGGGGCATGAGGCGCTGCACATGAACCACCTCGCTGCACTCGGCGTCGTCCTGCGCGAGGCGGGCAGCGACCGCTACCGCAGCTACGCCGCACAGGTCGTCAAGAATGCACAGGTGCTCGCACGAACCCTCGCCGACCACGGTGCCTCCGTCCTCTGCGGCGGCACGGACACCCACCTCGCACTCGTCTCTGCCGCTGCGGGTATCGACATCAAGGCGGCGGTCAAGGCAATCGGGCAAATGGGCATCCGCGTCAAACTGGACACCGTCCCTACGATGAACTCGGGTCTCTTCCTCCACGCGCTGCGCCTGTCGACCTCGAACCCGACCACGCGCGGTATGCGCGAGGAGGACATCGCCTATATCGGCTCGCTGCTTGCAAAGCCGCTCACCACCATCCTCTCCCCCGAGGAGATCGAAAAGACCCGTCAGGAGATCGTCGCCCTCATCAAAGACGCGCCTCTCTTTGATGATGAGTGGATGGGCGAGGCCGAAAACTGAGTGCTTATGACGATACAACTGCATAGATTTGCATAGACAAGCGCCCCCCGAATCGTCCGGAGGGGCGCTCTTCGTATGTGCTTATACCTTTTTTCCGAGAATCTCCTGCATCTCCTCAAGCGACTTCATCTGATCGGCATAGAGTGCGTAGCCCATCATGGAGGCTGTGGCGAATTTGATGGGATAGGGATAATTTTTCGCAGCGTCGGCAATCTCCCCAACAATCGTTGCAAGCTTCGTTTTGTCGGGATCGTGATTGGCAATCAAGAAAATAAGCTCAATATCCTTCCGAGTAATCTTGATCCGTGCCCGTTCCTTTCCCGGAATCAGACCGAGCTCACATTTCTGATTGAACACCTTCGAACAATCTGCACAAAATACATCCAGCTCCCCATTTTGGACAAGCGCATGAAAGTGCTTCAGATGCGTCATTAGACCGCTTTGTCCATCAAGGGCTCCATCCCCGTATTTCATTTCAATGACCGCCAACGTTGGTGCAGTTGGTTTCTGACGCTCACTCGATGTCGACAGCCACTTCACTCCGATCATGTCAAAGCGTGCGGATGTTTTCTTCTCCATCTCCGTTTCATGATAGACGTATTCTATATCGGCAATGTAATAATCCGAGGCGTGTGAGATATCTCTGTGACGATTGTTCTCGCGCACAACAAGCTGCTGAAACTCGTGCTCATAGTTCCGGTTCCCAGGCTTCGCCAAGTGAAAATCCATCGCCTCCTTGTAATATGGAATATCCGCAGCCGCCGCTAAGATCGAAGGACGGCAGTCCAGTTTCCTGCCGTCCAGCGTCTCGTATGCCGCAAGATAGTTTGCATGAATCTGCAGGGTATAGCTCGTCCCACTCTGGCAAATCTCGAAAAGACTGCCGCCGCGATAGTAGATGTTCGCCGCACTCTCTCCGCGGAACTCCAGATCGAGTGTATCATCCTTGCACACGCGTTCAAGCAGATCGTGAAGCACACCGCCCTCTTGAAAATCCCGAAACATCTTGTCGCCCAATGCTCTTTTTTCCATGAAGCTGCCACCTTTCAAAACTTGTTGAAAGCCATCTCTTATAAGTGTATAATAACGAAACTGTATCCTTCTTGCAAGCACTTAAGGAAGCACTGATAAATTCAGCCACGCCATCTTGACGCATCTTTTTTGCCCGCACTGTGTCGACAAATCCTCCACATAGCCCCTGCTATGCGTCCGGTTTGTCTCCTTGTTCGGACAAAAAAATCTACGCCAATCTGACGGACTTCATTTTATCAGCGATTCCTTAAAAATATTCTTCTTTTTCTACTTGACATTGTTAATAAGTAAATGTATAATCCGAATATGTTCACAGACAACTGCATACATCATCGAAGCAACGGACTATTTTAGGAGAAGTAGCATGAAGAATACACAGCCCATGAAAAACATCCAAGTCCTCTTGAGCGAGGATGAGTACGCCGCCATCGCCGCAGCGGCAAAGGAGGCAGAACAGCCCATCCCCGTCTACGTCCGCAGCCGCCTTCTCGGCGATACGAACGAGCTCTCCACCGCATACGCCGAGACCCTGCGCCGTGTCGAAGCGCTCGCTCCCGGGACATCGTTTGATCTCAAGACGCTCTTTGGCACAGACTGGACGATGAGCCGCGGTACGAAGCTGACCCTCGGAAAGACCTTCTACGAAATGGTAAAGGATGGAGTCGTCAAAATCGCGCGCGCAGAGCAGAAAAACACCTCGAACATCATGCAGTACACGCGTATCTGACCGCATCGAAAAACATAGACAGTGGAGGAACCATGAATCTCAAAGAAGCATTTCAGATGCAGAAGGGGCTCAGCCGCCTGATGGAGGAGGCTGCAGCCTATCTGGAGAATACCGACAACATCATGACGGTGACGGAGAAGCACCTGCGGAGCAAGGTCGTTCCCGAACAGGCAGACGAGGCGTGTGACTGCAGCGCAAAGTCGTGCATGGCGTACAATCCCATGACGGTGCTGCGCGCATGGCACGCGCTCATGGAGGAAAAGGAGCGCCTCGGACGCGCCATCACGGCGGCAAAGGCGGGGCTGGCGCTGAACTTCGACACCGCCGCCGAGGAGAACAAGGCGCGCCGCCGCTTCCTGCAGACGCTTGCACACATGGCGGAGCAGCGCTCCACGAGCAAGAGAAAACGCGGTGGGGGCAAGGGCTACGTCTTCAACAAGGAGGGCAACCAGACACCGTATTGCTACGACATTGAGATCGTACGAACCATCGACTATGATCGCACGGCTGTCCGCCGCATGCAGGAAGCCCTCGCCAAAAAGGCAGCGGACACCTCCCATGCAATCGACGATGCACTCGTGCGCACCGAGGTCGACTTCGCGCTGCAGCTCCCAATCTCGGAGAGCACGCTGAACGACGACCACGCAGGCCGCCATCTCGTCGAGACCATCTTCGGCAATCAGGGAAGTGCACTCGCGGAGATCATCGAGGCGCTGGAGGGGAAGTAGGAAGACTTTTTTGAACGCACGTCAGATTGGTGCAGACTTTTCGTCCCATCAACGAAATCAGCCGGAAGCACAGTAAGAACGGATTGATGCAGAGCGGACGGAAAAGATGCACCAGGAGGACGGCTGCTCCGGCAGGGGCAGGGATCGCTCCCGGTTCAGGTGCAGATGAACTAAGAGGCTGCACATCCCCTCTGTGTGTACGCACACAGAACCCAAAACCTTGGTATGAACTCCCTATGAGCGGAGATGCAAATATCACCCCCGCGCCGCCGTCCGGCATCTGCGGACAGTGCCGGTCTTTGCGGAAGCACCGCAGCGCGGAACAAAAACGCGGGGCAGGCGGGAGAGACCGCCTACGCGCTTCACCGCGCACACCGCAAACACAAAAACACAGAACGGCGCACCCCGCGCGCAGGGGACAGACGCAGACAGCGCCGCACATCCCCTGCGCAACGGACATCGCCGCGCCAATTCCCCGTCCGCACGCAAACACATTCATTCCGAAACACGCTTTCGCCGTTAAGATTCACAGCCCCTACGGGGAGCTGCGCAGGAAGCACTGAGCCTCAGGGCTTCCACAAATAGGGAGAAGTCCCTGCCTCTGCCGGAGCAGCCGAAACCAAAAGCACCCGCCCGTGAAGGTTCACAGCCTCACGGACGGGTGCTTTTGTGCGTCAGACATACAGAAAAAGACGCGCTAAGATAGCGCGACTGAATGTATCAGTGCTTCCCTAAGCAGCATCCCGATAGTCCATAATAAAGATCTTGCTTGCGATCTTCTCAATGCGCTCCAAGATCTCGTCAATTTTCTCCATAACAGAAGCAGAATACAGAGTTTCACCGCATTGAGAGCAGACATGGCAGGGCACATTCTCAATGATGACGTAGCAATGTGCAAGCGCGGCAAAGTATGTGCCCGTGCCCTCTTTCATCGTCCCGTCCTTACAAATCAGACAGTTCATCGTTCTGCCCCCTTCTCGTTTTGAAATCCTCACTCCACTTATCCACATCAGGAACGTAGGCGGTTATAATACGGCTCGATGTTCCCTCGTCACTCATAACGACATGAATACGTCGTCCATCCAAACTTTGCCCCAAGATCAGACAACTCGGATACGGGAAATCATTCGGATATTGCTCGATGATTTCGCCCGTATGTACCGCATTCCGCACATCCCTTGCCCGAATACCGCGCTGCCGAAACCGCTCCGCCGCGTGCGCCGTAATGAACACATCGTCCTTCTCATAGTAGGTTTTCAGACGTTCTATCGTCATCACTTCTGCTCCACCCCGATAATCTCCTTCCATATATATCCCTCTCTCACGCCCGAGTCGCTGTAGAGAATATCCTCGGCAGCGAAGGTGTCGGCGAGGGTATGGGCGATGATCATGCCGGGGATGATGGTGTGGAGGCGGTCGGGGGCGGAGCGCAGGAGAATGGCGGTATTCGTCTCGCTGAGCGGCTGACCGCTGCCGAACAGTTCAATCATCACGGGAAGGTGTGCAGCCTGCAGGAGGCGCGGCGTTTCCTCTGGGAAAAGGAGGCGGTGCATGCGGCTCGCGCTGCTGAGAACGCCGCCCATGCCGACAATATGCCGCGTGCGCAGCGTACGCACGGCGGGTGCATCATCGAGAATCCCCTCCACCGCGCTGCGGATCGCCGCGCACTCCGCCGCCGTCGGGAGCAGTCCCGCCACATGCGCCTTGGCGCTCGCGAGCGAGCCGAGGGGCAGACTCCACCGCCCCGTCATTGTATGATCTTGGTATGAAATGATCTCCGTACTGCCGCCGCCGATGTCGAGCATCACACCGTCTGCGTGTGCAATGCTCGTGGTCGCGCCGATGAAGTCGTACGCTGCCTCCTCCTCACCGCTGATGATGCGAACCGCGACGCCCGTGCGCCGCATGATTTCATCCGTGACAGCATGACCGTTTGCAGCACTGCGCAGTGCTGCCGTCGCAAAGGAATGGACGTGCGCAATCCCAAAGGTATCAATAAAGTCCATAAACCCGCGCAGGATCTTAACGGTCTTTTCGATCCCCTCGCGCACGAGCCGTCCATCTTCCAAATAGCCCGCGAGGCCGACCGTATGCTTGCGCTTGAGGAGCAGCTCGAACGTCTTGCCCTCAATCTGATAGACTGCCATGCGGATGGTGTTGGATCCGATGTCGATGATCGCGTGCAGCATAATGCTACCGCTTCAGCCCGCTGCCGGGCACGGGGATGACGACGCGGTAGTTGTCGGGCATGCCGTCCGCGAAGAAGGAACGTGCCCCCGCCAGAGCCGCCGCAGCCGTGAGCTCGGCGTAGATGCCGCGTCGATTGAGCATCTTTGCCGCCTTTAGGATCTCGCTGTCCTCGACGGCGACGGCATCGCCTCCGCTGTTGCGCAGCGCCTTGACAATCCCCTCCAAACGCGCCGGCGCACCCACGCGGATCGTCTCGGCGATTGTGCTCTTGCGCGGTGTCTCGGGCAGGTTGTGGAACGCCTCCACGACGGGTGCACATTTCGTACTCTGCACACCGACGAAGTGCGGCAGACGACCGATCTCGGCAAATCCCAGATAGAGTCCGAGGAGGAGCGAGCCGTTGCCGATGGGGACGAAGATATAGTCCGGCACCGCGTCGCCCAGCTGGTGATAGATCTCCTGCGCCATGCTCTTGATCCCATCGGCGAAGAGCGGGTTGTAGACATGGGAGGCATAGTAGTCGCTGCCGAGTTCTGCTTGAAGCGTACTGCCCGCGTTCATGCGCCCGTTCGGCACACGCACGACATCTGCGCCGTACGCCGCGATCTGCTTGGTGCGCTCGGCAGAAATATCATCCGGCACATAGACCCGGCACGCCATGCCCGCCGCTGCAGCGTATGCCGCAACCGCAGCGCCCGCGTTGCCCGAGGAGTCAATCGCTACGCGGTCGATGTCGATGTGTGCGAGTTCGCCGATGAGGCGTTTCGCCCCTCGATCCTTGAAGGATCCCGTCGGCTGGCGATCCTCCATCTTGAAAAAGAAGCGGGCACCGTCGATGACGAGCGGCAGAAGTGGTGTCTCCGTCTCGCCGAGCGTCACCGCCTCGTGACGATCCGCCGCATCCATCGCCGTCTGATACAGGCGAAAAAGCCCGCCGCACTCACACACGTATGCGTGTGTTGCGACGGGGTATTCCTTTTTACAGCGCTCACAGTAGAAGTGCATGACAGATCCTCCTCTTGAACGTATGAGATTGCAACGGTATGATGTAACGATGCCTCCCCCATCGCAATGGGGGAGGGAAGGGGCGCCTTGATCGGTGTGTAGAAAACATCTCTATGGTTCAAAATTCACATATAATACAGGCACCCCTATCGGCTCACTTCGCTCGCCGTTCCCTCCGCCCCAGCGGGCGAAGCGCCCGCATTTTCATCCGTATGATCCTCCGTCAGCGCGTGGTTGCCAAACATCGTCGTCAGCGTCTCGCGCGTAAAGCCGTAGGCGGGACTCGAAAAATCCTGCCGTGGATCATAGCGGTTGTTCGGCGCTCCGAGCAGTCCGCAGACCGTATCGTACATCATATCGTTCGTAAAATATGCCTCGCGCCGCCCGGCAAGGGTCGCCGCACGATTCGGCAGCGCCGCGCGGTACTCCGGTGAGAGATAGATAAAGAACGGGATGCGTACCATATCGAAGCTGAACACATCGGGGTTATGCGAGATCTTGAGATTTTCCCCGTGGTCGGAGAAATAGACCATCGCGCGGAGGTTCAGGTTTTTCTCCGCGTATGCAAAAATCTCCGACAGAATGTGATCCGTATAGAGAATGCTGTTCGCATAGGACGGCGCACTTGTCATCGCGGATTCGCCGTTCTCGGCGGCGAACTTCGCCCATTCGTCGGGGTAGCGGTTATTGTAGTAAATATGGCTGCCCATCAGATGCAGCACAATGAAGTTATTCACATTCGGATCAATACGCGTCAGATACGGGAGCAGACTCTCATCAAACTTCGTCGTAAAGGTGTAGGAGTCGTCCGTCCACTCCGCCTCATCCGCCGTCTTTGCGACCATCGTGATCGCGCTGTCGAACTGACCGTACCGTCCCTGATTGCTGAACCAGTACGTATGGTAGCCGATCTTCTTCGCAACATCGAGAATGGACGCCGACTCGAAGAACTCCTTGTCATTGTACTGACTCTTCTCTGTCAGTGCACGCTCCAGCACTGGTACGGTCTGCGTCCAGCAGGAATAGGTGTGCGGATAGACGTAGAAGCCCTCGCGCTCCGCTGCCATGTGCTCCATCCACGGAGTATTCTCATACGGGAAGCTCGGCGTATAGTAGTGCATATAGTTCCGCGAAGCGGACTCGCCGATAACGAAGATCACCGTCCCCGGGGCGCGTGCCGCAAGGGTATTCTCGGCATCAATGATGAGCGACGCATATCTCTCGTCCTGATTTAGACCGTACGACTGCGTTTCCTCAACGTACGTTGTCACATCTTTGTAAAGTCCTGCGATGGAGCACTCCGGGATCAGCACAATATGCACCCCTGCCGCGACAAGCATGACCGCGACCAGCGATCCCATGCGCGACCCCTCTGCACTCGGATAGATGCGCTGTGCAAATATGAGATAGCTGCGGTACGAAAGATAGATAAGCAGCAGAAGAAGAAGAGTTACCCCGATCGCCGGCAGCACGCCCACCGTCGACTCGATATAGTCCCCCGCCTCGTGCCAGTTCGTGAGATACAGCGCCATGAGCGAGGCGGGACTGAGCGCATGCCAGACCGTCATATAGTAGGCGATCTGCGTGAGTGGAACGAGTGCCATGAGAAAGCCGAGCACCGCGAGCAGCGCCGCTGTCAGTCGTTTGCGTCCGAGGTGAAAGAGAACGCCGCCGAGCGCGGCGAGCACGAGCATATTTGCCGTTCCGATGAGGAAGTCAAAGAAGATGAGCGAACGATACCAGTCCCGCCCATACGTCCATGCGTAGAGCAGCGGGAAGGTCAGGCACCAGAGCAGCCCCGGCACCATCGCCCCGATCATCCCGCGCGAGAATAGGGGTACGCCCGTCCCATACTGCATGAGCATGAGAACCCCGAGGACAGGAAGGAGCGCGGGAAGAAAATACTCCGCGCCCATATCCTGCCCCATATTGATATAGCACGCGACAAGCGTCAGAAAGTACGCCCCTGCCGCCGCCGCATAGCGGATCCACTCATTCGTCCGCTCCGTTGATACCTTCATAATAACGCCATACTACTCCATAATAAAGATTTCGAGTTCCTGCCGACCGAACATCAGCGCCTCTGCGTGTGTGTCAAAGGCAATGTCGATGCGATTGCCGCTAATTGCATGGCCAATGTCCTCCGCTACGGCCTCTCCGTAGCCGGGGATAAAAACTCGTGTACCGAGCGGGATCACCGACGGATCCACGGCAATCACACCGTGACGTACGAGTGTCCCCGTTGCCGTGCGGTTGCCATTGCCGGGATCAAATGCGCTGTATGCCGTCGCTGCCACGTAGAGGGCGCGCCCATGCCCACGGCTCACCTGTGGTGCACGCTCCTCGTGAATCCCGAGTGCCACAGGATCGTATGGAACACCGCCCGAAAGAACGAGATAGGTCGCCTCGCCGCAGATCCCATCGACCGTGAGTCCATGCGCCTCCTGACAGCGCATGATCGCCGCACGTGTCAATGGACCTGCGACACCGTCCGCAGCGCCGTCCAGATAGCCGCCCTCGATCAGCAACTCCTGCACATGTGCTACCGCAGCACCGCGCATCCCCTCCTTCACAAGAATGTGCGCCGCTGCAGCGGGCGCAGGAATCGCAAGCGGAGCGGCTACCGCGAGCATTGTACCGACAGAGAGTGCGCCGCGCAAGCGATGCAGTTCCCTGTGCCGCTTTGCCCTCCGCATAAAATTTCGTGCTGCCCAAAGGAGTTTCCGTATCTGCATGCAATCGCGCTCCCTTCATTTTCCCTGTCCTTGCCGCGCTCCACGCACGGCAAAGGAAAGCACCATTTCTTTCTATGGGAATATTTTACTATAAACTGATATGCACGTCAAACACAAGCAAGCTCGATTTGAGGTGCCAGTGGGATCAGCCCGTCCTCTGCCGCATACTGGTAGAAGAGTCGAAGCCCCGCAAGTGTCTCCGCATCCAGCTGCCAGACGACCGCGCGGCCGAGATACTCCGTCAGCTGCGCACGCGTAAAGCGCCCGTCCGAGAGCACCGCGCCGATCGCCGCCTCCTTCACCGTGTCCCAGTGGCGGAACGCCGCTGCGATCCGTCCATGCACCATGCGGAGTTCCTCCGGATGCGCCGCCGCGAATGACCGCGCTGCCGCCCAGACACCAAACACCATGCGCGCCCCCGTCAGCTGCTTCCACTCCCGTGCGAGATCGTAGATGTGGATCCCCTCGGGCGGGTGATGGTAGAGTTCGAGTGCGTCATCTCCGATGAACATGGATGCCGCTGCCCCCTCCGGCACGGGATCATCCGGCGTGAGTGCGCGTATTTCATAGGCGGGCGCAGCATCGTACGCGCGGTGCAGGATGATCTTCAGCAGCGCGTGGGAGGACGCCGACTTGTCCGAGAGCAGGACGCGCTGCGTGCCGATCTCCTCCGCCGGTACGCGGCTCACAAGAAGGACGCTGCGCACATCCCCGTCCGAGGCGATGCACACATCCGGCAGGAGGACAAGATCGTCCGCATGCCGTGCATAGGTGATCGATGAGACCCCTGACACATCCAGATGCTTCGCCTCAAGCCGCCCGTTGAGCTGCGCGGGCGTCGCACGCAGGATATCCAGCCCCTCCGCCGCCCCGTGCGCGAGCGCATACGTCAGCGGCAGCACATTCAAAAACGCAATATGACCCAAACGGGGTACCATGCACATCCCCCTCTCTTTCTTTTCCCATTATAATCTTTTTTCGCGGAAAAATACAGTATTTTCGCAATCACCTAGGGGGACACGCATAAAAAAGACAGCTGAGGCGCTGTCTTGTGTGGGATCATAACGATGGCGCTATCGACTCGGTAGGTGGTCAATCTGAGCCTTAGAACGGCAGTGATTGGCCATGAACGAAACAAACGTGGCGCGGCTGAATTTATCAGTAAAGCAAATAGATTGCGCGCTGGCAGAATGAACTAAACAGATCCGCCATCAGACGCCTCTGAGACATCATGGAAGATAGCGGATGCGCTTTTGCTGTGGTGCAGACGGAGCGGGACAGTCCTTTCGATGCACGAAAAGATAGATCGTTTCAAGCCCCGTTGTAATCGCATCCAAAACAACGCTGACGCCATTCATCAGCAGCAGAAAGAATATGCTCCCCATGGTCACGACGACGAGAGCGATCACAGAGAATGTCAACAGATCCATACGAACACCCCCAACGCACCAAGCCGAAGCGGCTCGTGAGATCATTCTGTTTCCGTTGTCCACGCGCCGCCAATATGCGCAGATTCTTTTATGCCATATTATTTAGGAAGCACTGATACAATGAAGTTCCTCAAGATGGCGCGGCTGAATTTATCAGCGATTCCTTAACGCTCCTCTTGAGATAGAGTATACCCTACATTGCAACACAGCGCAAGAAGGAGGCTTTCATCATGATCAAACAGAAGATACGCCGTCCTTTTTTATGCGGTCAGACGCACATCGGTTGAAAATCTCCCCGTGCGCCGTTATAATGGAAACAAAGCAATACCTGCGAGAGAAAAGGAGCGCTCATGATGAACGAAATCGCACTGAAATACGGCTGCAACCCGAATCAGACACCCGCGCGCGTCTTTGCAGAGGGCGGTCTGCCCTTCACCGTCCTCAACGGCCGCCCCGGTTATATCAACCTGCTTGATGCGCTGAACAGCTGGCAGCTCGTCCGCGAACTGCGCGCGATGTCGGGACTGCCCGCCGCCGCCTCGTTCAAGCACGTCAGTCCCGCCGGCGCAGCGCTCGGACTGCCGCTCTCGAATACGCTCGCCCGCGCGGCCCAAGCCGAGGGGCGCGATCTCTCGCCCGTCGCGTGTGCATACGTGCGTGCACGCGGCGCCGACCGCATGAGCTCCTACGGCGACTTTGCCGCCATTTCCGATGTATGCGACGAGAGTCTCGCAGAGTTCCTGCGCGGCGAGGTGTCCGACGGCATCATCGCACCGGGGTATACGGAGAAGGCGCTCGAGATCCTAAAGAGCAAGCGCAAGGGCAGCTACCTCATCCTCCAGATGGACGAGAGCTACGCGCCGCCCGCGCTCGAGCGCAAGGACGTGTACGGTATCACCTTCGAGCAGCAGCGCAACGACGTGCAGATCACGGAGGAGTGCCTGACCGACCGCCCGACGGCGAACAAGGACATCCCCGATGCCGCGCGCCGTGACCTCCTGCTCGCACTCATCACGCTGAAATACACGCAGTCCAACTCCGTCTGCTACGCCGTCGACGGACAGGCGATCGGCGTCGGCGCGGGGCAGCAGTCACGCGTCCACTGCACGCGTCTGGCGGGAAATAAGGCGGATATATGGCAGCTGCGCCAAAGCCCGCAGGTGCTCGCGCTCCCGTTCAAGGACGATATCCGCCGCCCCGACCGCGACAATGCCATCGACGTATATACAGCGGGCGACGAGGACGACTACGCGCTGCTCACGAGCGACTGGCAGCGCCTCTTTACAGAGAAGCCCGCTCCCTTCACACGCGCAGAGAAACGCGCCTACCTCAAAACGATCACGGGCGTCGCCCTCGGCTCGGACGCCTTCTTCCCGTTCGGCGACAACGTCGAGCGCGCCCACCAGAGCGGCGTTTCCTACATCGCACAGAGCGGCGGCTCGATCCGCGACGACAACGTCATCGAGACGTGTGACAAGTACGGCATCGCGATGGCGATGACCCACATCCGCCTCTTTCACCACTGAGCACAACACCCCTAAAACAATACGTATCCAACGCCCCATGAGCACTTCATGGGGCGTCTTTGCGTCGTAAACACAGACTTTTCCGCATTTCTCCACATCCCATTATCATATAGTGTTCTCCAATTCACATTTTCTATTTGTATTCTCTATCAGAATTGTGTTATCATTCCGTTATACTTTTGATAAACGTTCTCATTTCATTTCCATAGGAGGTATACGGAATGACCCGATTCACCCGCCGCCTTGCTCTGCTCGGCATGGCATGCGGCACGGCATGTTTTGGTGCGCATGCGTATGCGGCACAGACCATGCCGACGAATATACACGACGCGACGCCCTCTGCCCCCGCAGGAGAGGAGATGTACGAGTTCACCCTCGACGAGGTCATCGTCACCGGCTACCGTACAGCGACGCCGCTCACCCTCTCCACCGACCCGCAGCATCCGCGCCAGCCCATCCCCGCCGCCGACGGTGCGGGCTATCTCAAGACGATCCCCGGCATCTCCGTCGTCCGCAAGGGCGGTACCGGCGGCGACCCGATGATGCGCGGCATGGGCGGTTCGCGCATGGTGATGGATATGAACGGCGGCATGATGTCCGGCGGCTGCCCGAACCGCATGGATCCCACGGCTACCTACGCGTTTCCCGAGACGTTCAGCCGCATCATCGTGAACAAGGGGCCGCAGAGCGTCCGCTACGGCGCAAGCATCGCAGGCAGCGTCATCTTCGAGCGCGAGACGGAGCGTTTTGAGCGCCCCGGCGTGCGCGGCAGCGTCTCCGTTCTCGGTGCATCAAACCACCGCTTCGATGAGCTGACCGATGTTGCGGCAGGCGGTGCGGAGGGCTATGCACGCATCATCCAGACGCGCAATTATGCGCGTGACTATGCAGACGGGGACGGACGCCGCATCCACTCCGGCTACGGCCGCCACAGCCTCACGGGGATCGTCGGTCTCACCCCCGACCCGGACACCCTCTTCGAGGTCTCCTACGACCGCAGCCGCGGCTGGGCGAAGTACGCGCACGGCATGATGGACGGCAGCCAGTTCGACCGCGACAGCTATGCGGTGAAGTTCGAGCGGGCGCATCTCTCGCCCGTTGTGGAGAAACTCACACTGAATTTCAACCACGATACCATCGATCACATCATGGACAACTACACATTCCGTCCGGGTGGCATGATGGGCACGGATGTGAAGCGCGTACAGTACGGCGTCCGCGCCGTCACCGACCTGCGCTTCTCACCGCAGACGAGTGCTGCCGTCGGCCTCGACCTGCGCCGCGACGCACACTACTTCGCCGAGGCGCACAGACGGCTGAAGGGTTCGCCGAACAACGACATGGACATCAACAGTTTCGGCATCTTCCTCGAGTACAGCCGCGACCTTGCCGCACGCAGCCGCCTGCACACGGGACTGCGTTACGACCGAACGGAGACAGACTACCACAACGCCCGCTTCCGCAACCCCATGGGGATGCTCACGCGCAACCTCGTTCCCGGCAGCGCGAGCGATCACGCCGTCAGCGGCTTCGTCCGCTGGGAAAATACGGCAAAGAAGCAGCCGCTCACGTTCTACGTCGGCGTAGGACACGCGGAGCGCCCCGCCGACTACTGGGAGGCGTACCACACATGGGCGGCGCACAGCAACCGCGTGAATCATCAAACTTCCTCTCCCTCTGTGACACGCCCCGCCAAGGAGAAGAATACCCAGCTCGACCTCGGCTGGGTTTATACGGGCGACAAGACGAACGCAAACCTCTCCCTCTACTACGCGCACGTCGATGACTTCATCCTGAGAAAACCCGTCGGCGGATACGGCAACGTCGATGCACGCCTCTACGGGTTCGAGGCTGAGATCACGCGTACCGTCTCGCCGCTGTGGACGTTCGGCGCATCCCTCGCCTACACGCGCGGCGACGACCGCACGAACAATGCGGCACTCCCGCAGATCGCTCCGCTGGAGGCGAATCTCACGGCGAAGTATACGCACAAAAAGACGGAGGCAAATGCCGTCTGGCGGCTCGTCAGCAAGCAGAACCGCTATCATAGGGGCTACGGCAGCGTCACGGGCACGGACTACGGTCCGACGGGCGGCTTTGGCATCCTCTCCCTCAGCCTCGCCTACCGTCCCGACGAGAACCTGACATTCTCCCTCGGCGTGGACAACCTCCTCAACAAGACCTACGCCGAGTTCGTCAACTACAGTGAGGCGGCGATCCCCGCACTCGGCATCTCTGCCGGCGGGCACATCACGGAGCCGGGGCGCACCATCTGGCTGAAGGGCAGCTGCAAGTTCTAAGGAATCGCTGATAAAATGAAGTCCGTCAGATTGACGTAGATTTTTTCGTCCGAACAAGGAGGCAAACCGGACGCATAGCAGGGCTATGTGGAGGATTTGCCGACACAGTGCGGGCAAAAAAGATGCGTCAAGATGGCGTGGCTGAATTTATCAGTGCTTCCCTAACAATCCATGCCCGAAAGAGGCTCTTACAGCGGATGTCAAACATGACAGCAGTGGCTGCTGCACGAAGTTTTTCGGCTCCGTGCAGCAGCCCCTCTCTTTTTTCTTCCCCTTTTCGCTCATCTATGTTATAATAAAACAATATGAACGTATGCAGTGCGGGGAGGTGATTGGTCGTGATCGAAGCGGCCAAGACATTCGAGGAGTATATCAAAAAGGAAAACATCACGGGCTTTCAGATTCGTGAGGCGGGTGATGAGCGCAATACCGTGATCTTTGAGAGTGAGATCGAGGTGGAGGAACGGCGTCTGCCCATCGTCGTCATCATCGACTCTACGGCATACGCCACCATCCGCATCCGCCTCGCGCAGAACGCCGTCGACGATACGAACGCGATGCTCCTCACAGGCTGGCTCATGCGTCAGAATCAGGACAGCCGCCTCGTGAAGTTCTACCTCACCTCCGACACCGCCATCCTCGCCGATGTCGTTGTCCCGCACAACCCCGAGGCGTTTGACCCCGAGGTCATGGTCAGCGTCCTGCGCGTCTTCATCCGCGACATCACGAAGCTCATGCCAGACCTCTCCATGCTCCTGCCGGAGGAGTGAGACACGTTTCCGCATCGTATGATCCCCCAAACGCGATGAATCGTTTGGGGGTATTTTTGTGAAAAAATTTATTGTGCCTATTGATATTATGTTTTTACTGTGTTATACTTTGATTGTAATTTTTACTATTACAAATAGAACCACTCAAAAAGGGCTGTGCGTCCATGCTTACTATTATTCAAAAACTGAATGTCATGCTCCTCTCCGAGATGCCGGAGTACCGCGCCCAGGCTGCGGAGGTCGCGGAGGAGCAGAAAGCACAGCGCGGTCTGCTCCGTGCGCTGATGAATGTGCGGCCGCCGCACCCGCTGTCGGCGGCGTTTCTGGATCTGCAGGATGAACTGCTCGCCGCAGAGTGCGAGGAGCGCGGCGTGGTCGATGTGGCGGCGCTTCCCACCGTTCCCTCCGACGCACGCATCGCTCTCTGGCAGGGGGACATTACGCGCCTGTGTGCCGATGCGATTGTCAATGCGGCGAACGCTGCGCTGCTCGGCTGTTTCATCCCCTGCCACCGCTGCATCGATAACGCGATTCACAGCGCGGCGGGACTTCAGCTGCGTGCAGAATGCGCAGAAATCATGGCGCGGCAGGGACATCCCGAGGAGACGGGCGGCGCGCAGATGACACGCGGCTACAATCTCCCCGCACGTCACGTTCTCCACACGGTCGGGCCGATCGTGAGCGGTGCGCTGACGGATGAGCACAGGGCGCTGCTCGCCTCCTGCTATCGCTCCTGTCTCGCACTTGCCGCGGCGCACGGGCTGACCTCCGTGGCATTCTGCTGTATCTCGACAGGCGAGTTCCGCTTTCCGAACGCGGCGGCGGCAGAGATCGCCGTGCGTGAGGTGCGCACCTTCCTCAGCAGCCCCTCCTCCATCGAGCGCGTCGTATTCAACGTGTTCAAGGACGAGGATCGCATCATCTACGAAAGGCTTCTGCAATGAAAGAAATCACGGCACTCAAAAACGCCCTCGCATCCGCCGACTGCATTCTGATCGGTGCGGGCGCGGGGCTTTCGGCAGCGGCAGGCTATGCGTATGCGGGGGCGCGCTTTCGGAAATACTTTTCGGATTTTCACGAGTGCTTCGGGATCGAGGACATCTACAGCGGGGGCTTCTATCCGTTCCCGTCGCGGGAAATCTTCTGGGCGTGGTGGAGCCGGAGCATCTATATCAATCGCTACGCGCCTCTGCCGGGGGATGTGCATGCAAATCTCCTGCGGCTGGTCACGGGGCGTGATTATTTCGTCCTGACAACGAACGTGGATCACGCCTTTCAGCGCGTAGGCTTTGACAAAACGCGTCTCTTCTATACACAGGGAGATTACGGGCTTTTCCAGAGCAGCCGTCCCGCCGGCACATCGGCGGGAAAGACATACGAAAATGAAGAAAGCATACGCGCCATGCTCACGGCACAGGGCTTCACATTTGCCTCGGATGGGACACTTCTCCTGCCTGTGGACGGCGCACCTACGATGGCGATTCCGACAGAACTCATCCCGTACTGCCCCGATGACGGTGCGGAGATGGCGACAAATCTGCGTGCGGATGCGTCCTTCGTGGAGGATGCGGGCTGGCACGCTGCCGCAGAGCGCTATGCGGACTATCTCGCGCGGACGGATGGGCGGCGAACGCTCCTCCTCGAACTCGGCGTCGGGATGAATACGCCCGGCATCATCAAGTATCCGTTCTGGCGCATGACGGCAGAGCGCGCGGATGTGACACTCGTCTCCATCAATCGGGGAATGGCGTATGTGCCGTCTGAGATTGCCGATCGCAGCATTGTGATCGACGGAGATATTGCAGAGGTACTGCGGGAAATTGCATAACAAAAGATCTATTGTACGGCGTTGCCTCGTACAATAGATCTTTTGTTGTTGTGCTACGTATGTTCTTGTGTTATACTCAATCTAAGGAATCACTGATAAAATGAAGTCCGTCAGATTGGCGCAGATTTTTTCGTCCGAATTAGGAGGCAAACCGGACGCAGAGTGGTGCTCTGTGGAGGATTTGCCGACGAAGTGCGGGCAAAAAAGATGCGTTAAGATGGCGGTGCTGAATTTATCAGTGCTTCCCTAAGCACTGCCGAAAGGGCGGTCGAATCTTGCCCCCTAGAGAGGGGGAGGTTGGTATGGAGACCTACGAATTTCTCACGTTTCTCGTAGTGTTCACCGTGCTGATTATATCTATAAAACGATAAAAGAGAAGACCCCGCCTTGCGCTCCAAACCTTGGCGGGGAAATCTCGCACACATAGGGGGCGACCGCTAGGCAGTGCCCTTTTCTAGACTTATTCTATCACAGGAACAATAAAACGTCAACGCCTGATTCGCCTCTGCACTAATTCATAGTAATATCAAAAATTATATTATAAATTCCAATAAATAGTAACAAATAATATAGAAATAGAGGAGGTATTTCATGATTTACGGCAGCATATATGACAAGCGCACCTATGCGTTCCTCCCGTCGCGCCTGAAAGAGGCGCTTGCCTTTGCGCGCTCGCATGACTTTGCGGTGCTTCCCACGGGAACAAAGAAGATTGCAGGCGACGATATCTACGTCAACATCGCGCGCTATACAACGGGCGCGGCTGCGGAGAAGATCTGGGAGGCGCACCGCACCTACATCGACATCCACGTCCTCGCCGAGGGCACGGAGCGCATTGACGTGAACCTGATCGAGCGAATGCAGATGGGAGATTACGAGAAGGAGCGGGACTTTACCCCCGCAGAGGGCGACGCCGCATCCTCGACCATCATGCGCCCCGGCGACTTCCTCGTATGCTTTCCCACGGACGTGCACCGCTCCGGTGTGATGGTGGATGCGCCCGCACCACTGATCAAAGGGATTTTCAAAATAAAGGAATCGCTGATAAAATAGACCCTCAGATTGGTGCAGATTCCCGTCCTGTCTGAAAGCGCGGACGCGCAGACAGGGCGGGCGAGATGCGCCGAGAGGTGCAGGCTGTGACCCGTAATTCCCCAAATGTGAAGCAGGACAGACTCTCCTTTTCTCCGATGACGGCAGATATTTCGATAAAAGAATTTGTTGTCTTACGAGGAAAGGAGATTTTTATGCGAAACTATCTGCCGCGCGTGGACTGGATGGTCGGGACGGGACTCGTCGTCGTCGCGATCCTCTCCGTCTTCTACGGGAGCGCGGAACTGACGAGCAACATCGCCTCAGGACTCATTGGCTTCCTCGGGCGCACGGTCATGATGCGTGACCCGTCGAAGGAGGGGATGCGATGAGCGCCGTCCTCCCCGCCGCAGCGATGCGGCGCATCACCTGCGCAGATCTGCGGCATCTGGCGGCGGCGTACCGTCCCGCACTCCATCACGCAGCCGCACGCTGCGCACGCGAGGTGAAGCTCTACCTCCACTGGACGGCAGGACACTACGGACAGTTCTTCGCCGACTACCACGTCCAGATCGACGCAAACGGCGGCATCTACGTCATCGGGGATGGCGCGCTCGACGATGTGCTTGCCGCGACCTATCTGCGCAACAGCAGGAGCATCAGCGCTGCCATCCTCGGCTGTGTCGGGGCGACGACCGAACAGCTCGGATCCGAGCCGCCGACCGCTGCGCAGATCGAATCGCTCGCGATGGCGACCGCCGCCCTCGCCGATGGGCTTTGGCTCAGCATCGATGCGGAGCACATTCTCACGCACGGTGAGGCAGCCGATAACGCGGACGGCGTGTACGCGCATCCTCCCTACGGACCGCGTACGACCTGCGAGCGCTGGGATCTTGAGTACCTCGGCACGCGCGAGAGTCCGATTTTTAACCCATGGGCGGAGGAC
Organism: Candidatus Centipeda massiliensis; assembly: GCF_900290285.1. Lineage (GTDB taxonomy): Bacteria > Bacillota > Negativicutes > Selenomonadales > Selenomonadaceae > Centipeda > Centipeda massiliensis. Next base: position 71,770 of record NZ_LT985754.1, read on the forward strand.
GGATCGCGCGGCGGCGACATCCTCAGAGGGAAGGCGCAGTACTATCGGGAACAGGGCGGGTTCTAAGGGAAGCACTGAATTTATCTGTGCTTCTAAAAAAGACCGGCATTTGTCGGTCTTTTTTCATGCGATATCATTCTTCTGTCAAAAATCGGCGAATCAACAGCCTTCGTTCGACAGGCTCTTTTGTGAATCCCCCCGCTGCACCCTTGCATATCCTGCATAAATTTGATAGAATCGAAGCAACGCGGTTGTAGCTCAGATGGATAGAGCATCTGCCTCCTAAGCAGAGGGTCGCGCGTTCGACTCGCGCCAATCGCACCATCTTGAATCTGCAGACTTCTCACACTGAGAAGTCTTTTCTCATTTTATAAAGGAGCAATGACGTATGAAACAGTATTTATGCACAGCGCTTGCTGCAGCGCTTCTCATCGCCGGCGTTCCGACGGCACAGGCTGCGGCGATCGAGGATGAGATCACGGCGGCAGAGGCAATCGCCATGGATGAGGGCTATGTGGAGAGCGCGGTACCGCAGCTCTTCCCGTGGCTGAAGGTCGAGGATCATCGTCGCGCGATGCGCGAGGGAAAACGTGTCCTCGCATGGGGAACCTGTCCCGAGATCAGCGTTGAGGGCGACGACTATCCTGTCCTAAAGCGTGCCCTCCGTCTCTGGAGTCTCGAACAGCAGCGGTCATTGGAGCAGAGTGTCGATCAGATGGGGACATTCGCACGGGACTTCAAACCTGCTGCCGCCTACTATGACTATACGGTGGTGGAGCGCTGGGGACGCATCGATGATCGGGTCGTCAGCTTCGCCCTGCGCAATGTAAACTACAGCGGCGGTGCACACCCGCAGCACTGGATCGTAACGAAGAATCTGAATGTGCAGACGGGCGAAGAGATCTCCATCGACGAGATCGTGAACGGGCGGGAGATCCTCCTGAACGCACTTGCGGATGCCTTCCGCAAGCAGTATCCAAATCGGGAGAACGATCTCTTCGAACAGGATGTTGACAAGGCACTGGATGACTATCATATCGACGCGAACTGGCAGGAGTATATCAACTGGATGCTGGATGCGCGGGGCGACCTCGTTGTGTTCTACAATCCTTATGAGCTTGGGTCGTACGCTGCCGGCACCTTTGAACTAAAGGTGCCTCGGGATATGTACCCCGAGGTCTTTCGCGCGGATTGGTGATCCCCCATTTTTTGCCTGCACTGTGCCCTAGAATCCTCCACATAGCCCTTGCTATGCATCCGGTTTGTCTCCTTGACAGGACAAAAAATCTGGATCAATCTGACGAACTTCATTTTATCAGCGATTCCTTAAAAAACAAAAGAAAAAGCTCATCAGAGATTCCATTCGCCTATCTAGCGTCTGGAATCTCTTTTTTTGCAAAGAATCATTAGCCATCTTCTCCTATCCTGTGTTATAATTCTCTTATATTTGAAACGTGGGAGGGAAGGCCGTTGTTTGCAAAGACCTATGGTGCGACGACTCTCGGGATAGATGGACGGATTATCGACGCGGAAGTGGATGTATCGCCCGGGCTGCCGGGGGTTGAACTGGTTGGGCTTCCCGATACATCAGTGAAGGAATTAACGATGTTTGTAAGAGCGTGGGATTATTTCTATAAATAACGAACATCCTAATATAGAGACCGGAGGAGATGATTTGTTTGATTTGGGATAAGCTAAAAGATTTTTTTGATCTGCATGGTGACATTGCGTCAATACAGGAGATTACAGAGCGGATCAATGCCGGCGTGCGATTTCGGGGGACGAATCTCAGTGTCCTGATGCTGGCGATCTTTATCGCCTCCATTGGGCTCAATATGAACAGCACGGCGGTCATCATCGGTGCGATGCTGATCTCTCCGCTGATGGGGTCGATCCTTGGAATTGGCTATGGGCTTGCCCGTTATGACAGCACATACAGTCGTTCCAGTGCAGGAAGTCTGCTCGCCCAAGTGATCATTTCGGTTGCCACATCGACGCTTTATTTTTTCCTCACACCGATCGATGGCCCTTCGTCGGAACTGCTTGCACGAACATCGCCGACCATCTGGGACGTTTTGATTGCTGTCTTTGGCGGCTTGGCAGGAATCATCGGCGTAACACGCAAAGAGGGCGGGAATGTCATCCCTGGTGTTGCGATTGCAACAGCTCTGATGCCTCCTCTCTGCACTGCAGGATATGGCATTGCTACGGGCGTTATGGCGTACACCGTGGGTGCACTCTACCTGTTCTTTATCAACAGCTTCTTTATCTGTCTGACGGCGTTCATCGTCCTGAAAATCATTGACATTCCCTCCAAGATAGAGCGCAACTCCGTGGAATTTTCAAGACAGAAACGCTACCTGATGGCCTTTGCAGTGCTTATCACGTTGCCCAGCTGTTTCTTTGCGTATCAAAGCGTGCAGAAAAATCTGGAGAACGAGCAGGCGAAGATTTATATCGAGGAGAATTTCAAAGCACCACCTCGTCTGGCAATCTCCTATACTTTGGATAACGAGAAGAAAATGCTGACAGTGTTTACGATTGCCGGAATATCGGAGGATGATTTGACGGCATTGACGGAGAAGCTGCATGAAAAGAAATACCTCAGGCCGTTCCAGTTGGAGGTCTTTTCTGCCGAAACGGCGGAAGAGCGGGAAAAGATGGAGGCGATGATCGATCAGAGACTCAGCGAGGTCGAAAAAAGTGCCATTCCCTCTATGCAGGAGCAGCAGACTGTGACCGCACTCAAGTCTGCCCGCGAGGAAAGCGAGAAGCAGGGAGCTTACATATTGGACTGGAATCGAGAGGCGCGTATTGTATTTCCGCAAATCTCCCGCATCGCTGTCGGGAGTGTACGCGTACCCGCCGGGACTGGGGATAAATCGGCTGCTCTGAGTGAAACGCAAATTGCGTTCATATATCTGCAATCGGATATGGACGAAGCGTCGCGTGCTCGCTTGACCGAATGGATTTCGGACAAAGCAAAGAACCGTGTAGAGGTGCACTTCCTTCCTGAAGTCCCGGCAACAAATGAAAACAAAGGAGGAACTGTATCTTAGGACGGAGTCCACATATCGTGAAAAAACATGAAACTACATAATCATTCAGATTGTGTCATTCTGTGCGTCTTTCATTGAGAATCTTCATAGAGAAGGAGTGTATTTTTTTCCAGATAAGCTCCCAAGTTTATAACACACAACGAGAGATTCCACTCGTCACACTTGATGCTTGGAATCTCTTTGCTATGCCGAAATATTGGAGCGGGATTCACGCCTTGCGATACAAGGCCAAAACTTCATACGGTCTGAGGCACTCCTCCATGCCGGAGTAGTTGCCGAGGAGTTTTTGCGCATCTGCAAAGTCCTGCAGGGAAGCGTGGCGCAGGCGAACGGACGTGGGGCGGAAATTGCAGAACACCGTCAGCTGCTCCCCTTGCCATGTGCGCTCATAGGCGATCACGTCGGGATTGTCCTCCTCGATCAATCGAATATCCCCCTCCGCAAGGATGGGCATTTCATGGCGCAATTTGATCAGGAGCTTATAAAACGCCAGAATGGAGTTTTCGTCCTTTTGCGCCGCTTCCACATTGATCGCGGGATAGTTTTTCGCCAGAGGAATCCAGGGATTTTTCGTGGAAAAGCCTGCGTATTGCCGGGCAGACCACTGCATCGGAGTGCGTCCATTGTCACGGGAGCGGGCGGCCAGAATCTTCAAGGCATCCGCCTCCGCTGTGCCCTGCTCCAGAAGGGTGCGATACGGCCACGCCCCGCTCCTTCCAAAACCGCACCACATTGGCGAGTTCTTCCCGCACGTTTGGATTCGTCCAATCCAAATCCGGCTGACTTACATCGTGCAAATGCAGATACCATGCCCACATGGAGCAGAATCTCCACGCCGTTCGAGAGCGTCATGCCCACCGCATGGCGGGAATCCTCCATCAGCATCGTAATTTTGCCGGAGACCGGGGCGCAGAGCGTTTCGCTGATGGGGCGGACCGCCAGTCCCTCGCCGACAATGCCTTCTGAGAAAACGCCGTCGCCCACTTCTTTGAGAGAAATTACCTCCCCGTCCAGGAATGCCGTGAAGTCATGCTCGCTTTCCATTGCGCTTCCTGTCACATTCTCCTCTGCAGCGACGGTCTCTGCTGCTTCGGGCTGTGCCTGCTTGTCGATGCCCTTCTTTTTGCCCACAATAACCGTCAGGACAAAGGGCACTGCAATGGCGACCATCATAGCCATTGCAAACGTGGGCATGGTCTGGGGCTGCATGGAGAGAATGCCGGGGATGCCGCCCATCTTTCGCACCACCGACCAGCAGATGCCGACGGGTATGCCCACATGGAATACCGCCTCGCCGATGAGCCAGAGAAAATGATCCACGCCCGCCCAGAATTGGCTCAGCTCCACCAAGGTCTTGGTTCCGTTCTCGAACAGGTAAAGCTGATCGATGCAGTTGCGGAAACCTAGGATAAGTCCCCCGGTGATGATCGCGGGAATGAGCGGTGCGAAAATCTCTGCGGCGATGGCCGCTGCCCGCAATCACTTTCAGGCGGTTACCCGCGTCATTCATTTCGCCGAGGGCGTTGTGGATGAAAAAACTTCACAAAAAACAGGGCTTCCCTTGGGCAGCGACATCTATGATGTGCGCCGCATCCGCTATCTGGATGGAAAAGCCCTGATTCTGGATATCAATCTGTTTTTGCGTGAGGCAGTGCCCGATCTCACCCCGGAAATTGCTTCCCGTTCCATCTATGACTACATAGAAAACGATCTGGGCATGGTCATCGTTACCAGCCGCCGCCGCATGACGGTGGAGTATGCTGCCGATTTGGATATGCACTGGCTGGAAATGGGGGACTACAACTGTCTGGCCGTGGTCAGTGGGAGAACGTACAATGCCGAGGGCATACAGTTCGAGTATACGCAGTCCCGCCATCACCCGGAGTATTTCTGCTTTGAGGACACGGCGATCCGGAGAAGATCACGGTAGGTGACAGCTGCCCCGCAGCACTCCTTTGCGCCGCTACTTCGTCAGCCGACTGCCGCGCTGCAGTTTGTCGAGGTAGCGGCGCGTTTCATGTACGACAATGCCCGACAGTGCGATGAGGGCGATGAGGTTCGGGATCGCCATGAGTCCGTTGACGATGTCGGCGAGCACCCAGATCGCCTCAAGCTTCAGGAATGCACCACACGCGATGAGCGCGATGAAGACGATGCGGTACGGCAGGATGGCACGCACGCCTGCGAGGTAGAGCACGGCACGCTCGCCGTAGTAGTTCCAGCCGAGGATGGTGGTGAACGCGAAGAGTGCGAGGGAGATGGTGAGCAGTGCGCCGCCGATGCTGCCGTAGAGGCTCGTAAATGCCGCGCCCGTCATCGCCGCGCCCGCCGCATCGCCGTGCCATGCGCCCGTGAGGACGAGGACGAGTCCCGTCATGGAGCAGATGATGATGGTGTCGATGAATGTCCCCGTCATGGAGATGAGCCCCTGCTCGGCGGGTTCCTTCGTCTTTGCCGCCGCCGCCGCGATCGGGGCGGAGCCGAGTCCGGATTCGTTCGAGAAGACGCCGCGTGCGATGCCGTTCTGCATCGCCATCATGACGGTCGAGCCGGCAAATCCGCCCGCTGCCGCCGTACCCGTGAAGGCACTGTCGAGGATGAGCGCGATTGCCGCAGGGATCTCACCGAGGTGCATGAGGATGATCCCCGCGCAGATGACGATGTAAAGCACCGCCATAAATGGGATGATGCGCGCAGAGACCTCGGCGATGCTGCGGAGACCGCCGATCGTGATCGCCGCGATGAGCACCGTGAGCGCGATGTCGGTCACAACGCGCGAGATGCCGAAGGAGATCTCCACCGAGTCGACAATGGCGTTGACCTGCGGAAAGGTGCCGATGCCGAAGAACGCGACCAGCACGGTCGCCACCGCGAAGAAGCCCGCGAGCGGACGGTACTTCTCTCCCATGCCGTTGCGGATGTAGTACATGGGACCGCCCGCGATCTCGCCGCGCTCGTCCGTCGTGCGGTACTTCACGGCGAGCAGCCCCTCGGCGTATTTCGTCGCCATGCCGAAGAACGCCGCCATCCACATCCAGAAGATCGCACCGGGGCCGCCGACCTTGACCGCCGTCGCAACACCAACGATGTTGCCCGTGCCGATGGTCGCGGCGAGCGCAACGCAGAGCGCCTTAAAGCTTGAGATGTCGCCCGCGCCCCGGTTCTTTGCCCGCAGGATCAGCGAGAGTGCGCGCGGCAGCTGCACGACCTGAAGGAGTGAGAGGCGGATCGTCAGCAGGATGCCCGTCCCGACGAGCAGGGTGATGAGCGGAACGCCCCAGAGAAATGAGTCGATGGCGTTCAGCATAGGAAGAAATGATTCCATGTCCATACCTCCAAAGATGAAAATATGAGCTATTTTACCATGATAAAGGGCTAAATGTCCATGTATACATGATCGTATCTTATCAACGTTTTTTTCATCGTTGCAGGACTTTCGGACTAGACGGCGAATCAGAACAGGAGAGAGCTCGGGAGGAGGAGTTACCATGTCCATCATTGCCGCCTATGTTCTGCCCCATCCGCCGTTGCTCCTGCCGGAGATCGGCAAGGGCGAGGAAAAGAAAATCCAGCTGACGAGCAACGCGTACGAACGCGCGATCAAGGAGGCCGCCGATTTTCAACCCGATACCGTGATAATCGCCAGCCCCCATACGGTCATGTACGCCGACTACTTTCACATTGCACCGGACGAGGAGGCATCGGGTAGCTTTGCACAGTTCGGCGCGCCCGAAGTCGCGGTGACGGCGCAGTATGATACGGTGCTCGCCAAGGAGATCGCGGCAGAGGCGGCGGCAGAGGGGATCGAGGCAGGTCCTGTCGGCGGACGGAACGCCGCGCTCGACCACGCCGTCATGATCCCGCTGTACTTCCTGTACACCCATACGCGGGATTTCCGCGTCGTACGGCTCGGCATCTCGGGGCTGTCACCGCTGGTGCACTACAAGTTCGGCAGATGTATCGCACGCGCCGCACAGACGCTCGGACGGCGCGCCGTCTTCATCGCGAGCGGCGACCTCTCGCACAAGCTCACGCCCGAGGGACCGTACGGCTTTGCACCCGAGGGGCCGCGCTTCGACAAGGCGTGCATGAAGTACCTTGAGGAGGGCGACTTCCTAAAGCTCCTGCGCATGGATGCAGACGTTTACAAGGCGGCGGCGGAGTGCGGGCTGCGCACGTTCTGGATCATGGCAGGTGCGCTCGACGGGCAGGCGCTCAAGATCAAGAAGCTCTCCTATCAGGGGCCGCTCGGCGTCGGCTACGGTGTTGTATCCCTCAGGGTAACGCGCGAGGATCCGCGGCGCAGCTTCGCCGAGCGCTATGAGCTGCTTGAGCGGCGGGCACAGGAGGAGCGGCGTGCCGCCGAGGACGACTATGTGCGGCTGGCACGCCGCGCCATTGAGACGATTGTCGCGACGGGCAAGCCCGCAGAACGCCCTGCAGGGCTGCCGCCCGAGATGGGCGCACGTGCAGGTGTCTTCGTCTCGCTCAAAAAGGACGGGGAGCTGCGCGGCTGCATCGGCACGTTCGAGCCCACGACGAAGAACATCGCGGAGGAGATTTTGCAAAATGCCGTCTCTGCGGCGCTGCGCGACCCGCGCTTTCCGCCCGTCACGGAGAAGGAACTGGACGCGCTCGTCTACTCCGTCGATGTGCTGACGGAGCCGGAACTCGTCGCAGGGGCGAATGATCTCGACGTAAAAAAGTACGGCGTGATCGTCGAGTACCGTGCGCGCAAGGGACTGCTGCTCCCCGATCTCGCGGGCGTCGACACGGTGGAGGATCAGCTGCGCATCGCACGCAAAAAGGGCGGCATTCCCGAGGACGCCCCCATCCGCATCTGGCGCTTCACGGTCGAGCGGCACACCTAGGACGATGGAGACGATGGACAGCACAGGCGGCGCACATCCGGCTGCGGACGGGCGCCTCACCTGCACCCTCTGCCCCCATGCCTGCCGCCTGCGCACGGGCGAGACGGGCTTCTGCCGCGTGCGCTGGAACGATGGAGGTATCATCCGCGCGAAGAACTACGGGCGGCTCACTGCCCTCGCGCTCGATCCGATTGAGAAGAAGCCGCTCTATCATTTTTATCCCGGCAGCTGCATCCTCTCCGTCGGCAGCTTCGGCTGCAACCTCGCCTGTCCCTTCTGCCAGAACGCCGACATCGCCATGGCAAATGACCAGATCGAGACGGAGTATGTCGCGCCCGCACGGCTCGCCGCACTCGCAGAGGAGCTGCGCCGTCAGCCGCGCGGCAATCTCGGCGTTGCCTTTACGTACAACGAGCCGCTCATCGGCATCGAGTACATCATGGACACGGCTCCCCTCCTGCACGCGGCGGGGCTTGCCGTCGTCCTCGTGACGAATGGCATGATCTCTGCGGAGCCGCTCATGCGCCTCCTGCCGCACGTCGATGCCATGAACATCGACCTCAAGGGCTGGCGGGCGGACTTCTATCGGTGGCTCGGCGGCGATCTTGAGACGGTAAAGACGACCATCACACGCGCGGCGGAATCCGGCGTCCACGTCGAAGTGACGACACTCATCATCCCCGATCACAACGATGCGGCGGAGGACATGGACGCCGAGGCGCGCTGGCTCGCCTCTCTCTCCCCCGCGATTCCTCTTCACATCAGCCGCTATTTCCCGCGCCACCGTCTGAGCACACCGCCGACGCCCATCACGGACATTGACCGCCTCACAGAGATCGCACGGCGGCATCTGCGCCACGTCCACCGCGGAAACTGCTGAGAGCGCCACGGAAAGCACGGGTCAACCAATCAAAGGAGATGATCGAATGGCAACACGGAAAGTACTGTCCGCCCTGATCACAGCCATAACGGCGGCGGGGATTCTGTGCACGATGCCCGCCGGACAGGCGGCGGAGCAGGTGCGCCCTGCGGCGGAGCCACGGGTCAGCCGCTCCGATCCGCCCGCGCAGACAGCGGCTGCGCCCGCGTTCGCCATGGTTTGCACAGGAGGGAAGTGGGGCGCCGTCAACGCCGATGGCGCCCTCATCATTCCAACGGCATACGACGAGATCACCCCATACGCAGAGGGCTATTTATCCGTCCGACAGGGGCGCAAGTGGGGCATCATCCGAAGCGACGGCACTCTCATCGTGCCCGTTTCGTATCGAAAGATCGAGCCCATGGCAGAAAACACGATTGTCGTACAGGACGCGAAGGACAACTACGGCGCGTATGACGGCGCCGGCAACCTCCTGCTCCCGGTCGTGCACCGCAGCGTCAGCCCATTCTATGACGGCATCTCCTGCGTGGAGCAGAAAAACAAGAAGCACGTCTTCTACCGCCGCAACGGCAGCCTCCTCACAAACGATAGATACGAGGAGGCACAGCCCTTCTCCGAGGGGCTTGCCGCCGTCACAAAGAAAAAGAAGCACTCCGGTTTCATCGACACAGGCGGTGCAGAAGCAATACCTTGTACCTACGAGAGTGTGCAGAGTTTTCAGGAGGGGCTTGCCGCCGTCATGGTGAAGGGAAAGTGGGGCTTTATCGATCGGAGCGGTGCATTTGTCATCAAGCCTCAGTTTCGCAGCACGGCAATTCACGGCTTCAGCGATGGTCTGGCGATGGTGAAGGAGAAAAAGGGCTGGAGCATCATTGACCGAAGCGGGAAAAAACTGTTCAAAACGCGCTATGAGGAGGTCGGTCCGTTCGAGGACGGCCTTGCCGAGGTGTATCGAGAGACCCGCACCGCGAATATCGGCGGCTTTCTCCTCAAGGGGCTTGTCATTGTCAAGCATCTGCCAACCTTCGGCAGGGACATCGAGATGTTTGATGAGAAGCTCAAACGCGGCTACATCGACCGCACAGGTGCCGAGGTGATCTCGACGAAGCACGACTATATCGCCGCATTTGAGGACGGTATGGCGCCTGTCCGGATGCGGGGGAAGTGGGGCATCATCAGCCGTACGGGCGCCTATCTCGTGCCGCCTAATTTCAGTGCGATCCGCCGCTTCTCCGAGGGAATGGCGGCGGTGCGGTACGGAGACAAATGGGGATACGTCGGCCACAATGGTGAAATTGTCATCGCTGCCGTATATGAGGATGCAGCCGACTTCCACGAGGGGCTTGCTGCCGTCCGGCAGGACGGCCGCCCCTTCTTCATCGACCAGACGGGACAGAGCCCCTTCCGCGTGCCGACCACGATCACCGCGGTCGGAGACTTTGCCGCAGGGCTTGCCCCGGTCAAAAAGGGCGAGAAGTGGGGCTTTATCGATAAGACGGGCATGCTTGTCATGGATCCGATTTACGATGCGGCAGAGACTCTGCCGTGAGTGCATCTGCCCAGACTTTTCCCCTCCATCCGCCCTCACCAACATCTAATGACATAAAATATAGGAATCGCTGATAAAATGAAGTCCGTCAGATTGGCGTAGATTTTTTCGTCCGAACAAGGAGAGAGTCCGACGCATAGCCAAAGCTATGTGGAGGATCGAGGGCGAAGTTCGGGCAAAAAAGATGCGTCAAGATGGCGCGGCTGAATTTATCAGTGCTTCCTATAGGACGATAGAGCATCGTATGTATCTATCGTCCTATTTGTTTGCGCAAAAGTTTAATACAGGCATGAATCCCATAGAAAATATGGATTTTCTCTCCACGCGGCGAAGCGTGACAGGATCGTATTCTAACAGCACTGCCATTTTCATAGAAGATGCGTGCATTTGTCCCGTATATACGCGTTCATTTGCCCCATTTACAACGGCTGATGAATTGTGTTATCAAAAGAGGAGATGGGGTTTCGTTCATTTGTTCTGGATTAGTACTAACGTGAACGAAATTAGTGAAAGGAGTCATTTTTATGAAGATCCATAGGGGATATTCGAGGCGGGGTCTCAGCGCACTGATCGCGGCAGGACTGGCGCTCGGGGGCGTATCTGCATACGCGGAGACGATCACGGAGGACAATCACAATGTGACGGTCACGGATGAGCGCAGCAACGTATACGGTGCGAGAATTCTCGTTCATGAGGTGCGCGATGGCTCTGCCGACTACCATGCAAACGCGAATACGGTCAACATCAATGCGCAGGGCGTACAGGACGGCGATCTCTACGGAGCCTTCATCGAGCAAAGAGCCGCGCAGGCGGGCAGCAATTTTACCGCCGAGGCAAACGGGAACAAGGTGACAAATCAGGGCGGTGCGATCACGCATGCCACCGCTGCCTCGGTCAGCCTCACCGCATCGGATGCCACAAGTCTGAACGTGACCGTCGATAACAACGACGTGAGCGGCACGGGCGGCAAATACTCCTACGTGTTCGGCGGCGGCTTTGGATCCATCGCAGCAAACAGCGGCGCAGCGAAAACAACCGTCACAAACAATGATATCACGATTGAAAGCGGTGTGCTCAAAGAGGGATTCTCCGCAGGGGGCGGATTTGCCAGAGCCGAGACGAGACGCGGCGCAGCGGAGGCGCACGCGGACAAAAACACTGTCACCCTCAGAAATTCATCGAGCACCAATGGCGGCTACAGCGGCGGAACGGCCTATGCGCTCCCATCGGGCGCACGCGCAACTGCGACGGCAAATGAGAATGCCGTCACCATCACGGGCGGTGCCTATTCGGACGGGCGCAGCGTCATCGGCGGCACTGCAACCATTCTGAACGGTGTGGATGAAATCCTTGCGACGGCAAATGCGAACCGCGTCACGCTCAGCCCCGCAAGCGCAGTATGGGAAGAGGTCAGCGGCGGCACGGCAGAAGCACGCACAACAGCCAAGTCTACCGTAACCGCAGACGGAAATATCCTGACGCTGACGGCGGGCCACTTCGAGGGGGCTGTCTGCGGCGGCGATGCAAATGCCGATTCGGGCAGCAATACGGCAGTCGCCGCCGCCGAGAGCAATGTGATCTACATTGGCGGCGGGCGCTATGAGAGCGCGATCTACGGCGGACGTGCGCTGACCAAAGAGACGGCGAACACGACGGCGATTGCGCGCGGCAACATCGTCGAGATCTCGGGTACGCCCGATCTCAGCCGGGCACAGCTTTACGGCGGCACGGCACAGGCGGCAGAGCGCATCATCACAGACAACGCGCTCATCGTGCGCGGGACGAAGGGCATTACGGCGCAGAGCCTTGCGGATTTCCAGAAGCTCACGTTCTACGTGCCTGCAGGCATGACCGAAAGCGATACGATGCTGCGTGTGACCTCCACGACGAATACAAACCTGAAAGGGACGACGCTTGAAGCGTATCTGCCGGGAAGCTCTACGGCAAATCGCCTGCGCCTCCTGCGCACGGAGAATGCGCAGATTGATACCGATGGCGCGGCGACGATGACCGTCTACGAGGGCGTCTCAGGGCATCGCACGGCAAAGATGGGCGTCACGAGCGATAAGAAGGAGCTCGTTGTCAAGGTCGACGGCAGCGCCATCGACGGCGGTGTGACGCCGACACCGACGCCGACGCCGACACCAACGCCGACGCCGACACCAACGCCGACACCGACGCCGACGCCAACACCGACGCCAACGCCGACACCAACGCCGACGCCGACACCGACACCAACGCCGACGCCGACGCCGACACCAACACCGACGCCGACACCAACACCGACGCCGACGCCGACACCAACGCCGACGCCGACGCCAACACCGACGCCAACGCCAACGCCGACGCCGACACCGACACCAACGCCGACACCGACACCAACGCCAACGCCGACACCAACACCGACACCGACACCGACACCAACACCGACGCCAACGCCGACACCAACGCCGACGCCGACACNCACCGACACCGACACCAACGCCGACGCCAACACCAACACCGACACCAACGCCGACGCCGACACCAACGCCGACGCCGACACCAACGCCAACACCAACACCAACACCGACGCCGACACCAACGCCAACACCAACACCAACACCGACACCGACACCGACGCCGACACCAACACCAACGCCGACACCAACACCGACGCCAAATCCGGGCAATGGCAGCTTCGTCCTGCATGGGGACACGAAGTCCCTTGCTGAGACCATGGCAGGGACGGCGGCGTTCCTCGGCGCGAGCGGCGACCTCATCGCGGGCGGCGGCATGACGAGCGCCTCGACAGAGGCAGCAGGAGCGAGCGGATTCGCCCCCTTTGCTGCCGTCAGCGGATCGAGCCTGCGCCACGAGACCGGCTCTCATGTGAATGTCAGAGGCATGAATCTTGCCGTCGGGTTCTCACGTGAGGTTATGCGCGGCGATGACCGCCTCCTCTTCGGCCCCATCGTCGAGTACGGGCGCGGCAGCTACGACTCCTACCTTGATAACGGCACGCACGGCGAGGGGAATACCCACTACGTCGGCGGTGGCGTCTTCCTCAAGCAGGAGCAGAAGAGCGGCGTCTTCTACGAGGGCAGCCTGCGCCTTGGTCGCATGAGCACGGACTACGAGGCCGACCTTCCCGTCAAAGGGATCACGCGCCATACCGCCTACGATACGGACGCGAACTACATCGGTGCGCATCTTGGTCTTGGACATACGACAGTGGCGGCAAACGGGACGGAGCGCGAACTGTATGTCCGCTACTTCTACACGCATCAGAACGGTGCGAGCGCAACCCTCTCGACCAGCGACCGCTATGACTTCCACGCCGTCGACAGCCACCGCGTGCGCACGGGTGCACGCTGGACGATCCCGCAGGGGAGCGGTGCGCTCATCCTCGGCACCTCCCTTCAGTACGAATTCAAGGGCGATGCGGGCGCGACCTACCACACAGGCGGCTTCTCCTACGACACGGCCAGCCCCTCGCTCAAGGGACTCTCGGGCAGCCTTGCGCTGGGCTACCGCGCAAACCTCAGCAAAAATGCCACCGCCGACCTCAGCGTCGAGGGCTGGGCGGGCAAGCAGCGCGGCGTAGCCTTCAAGGCAGGATTTGACTGGAGATTCTGACCAAAAATACAAAGACCTCCCGCACCATCCACGGTGCGGGAGGTCTTTCGTTTGAGCGAGCGCCTTACAGCATCGCCGATACAGCAGCCGCTGTGGCAATGGAGGCCTGCGCCGCCTTCGATGCGAACAGCGGATCCGCACTCTGCTCAAGTGCCTGCTGCTTCATCTTCTCGATGGTTTCGGAGACGAGATCCTTGCCCGCCTCGGGGTGTGCGCCGCGCGTCACGACCTGTGAGACGAGCTTCGTTCCCTGATAGATCTGCGTGATGACCGAGCCGTCCGCAAGCACGCGCGTGATGACGGTATCGCCCACCTTTTCCGCCCAGTCGCGTGCCTCCGCCGCCTTCGACTCCTTGAGGTTTTGCAGCATCCGCGCGAATGTGTCGGACGTATCCTCCTTCGTCGCATGGGTGCGCTGCTCAGATGATGCGGGCACTACTCCACGGCTGCCATAGATTTTCTCGAGTTCCATTCCTATCCCTCCCTTCGCGCTTCCTGCCTAATTTAATGTTCCTTATTATTTCTATCGGAAGAATTCCTCCTCGCTTAAGGAATCGCTGATAAAATGAAGTCCGTCAGATTGGCGTAGATTTTTTCGTCCGAACAAGGAGACAAACCGGACACATAGCAAGGGCTATGTGGAGGATTTGTCGACACAGTGCGGGCAAAAAAGATACGCTAAGATGGCGTGGCTGAGTTTATCAGTGCTTCCTTAACAAATCCCCTTGAATTTGCACATTTTTTTCGCTACTATAAATACAGGGAGATGATGATATGAACGAGCTGCTTTCCTTTGCCTCCGACTATCTGGAGGGGGCGCACGCAGAGATCCTGCGGCGCCTTGTCGAAACGAATATGGAGCAGACGGCAGGCTACGGAAGCGACCCGTACACAGAGGCGGCGCGGGAAAAGATCCGTGCGGCGTGCCGCGCACCGCACGCCGAGGTGCATCTGCTCGCGGGCGGAACGCAGACGAACCGCATCGTGATCTCCGCGCTGCTGCGCCCGTATGAGGGCGTGATCGCCGCCGACACAGCGCATATCACGGTACATGAGGCGGGTGCGATTGAGGCGGGCGGTCACAAGGTGCTCGCCCTGCCGCACACGGACGGCAAGCTCACGGCGGAGGCAATCGAGAGGGCGCTGCGCGCGTTTCACGAGGATGCAAACCACGACCACATGGTGCGCCCCGGCATGGTCTACCTCTCGCATCCGACCGAGTACGGCACACTGTATACGATGGACGAGCTTGAGATCATCAGCGCCGTCTGCCGCACGAACCGCATCCCGCTCTTTCTCGATGGGGCACGGCTCGCGTATGCACTCGGCTGCGATGCAAACGAGGTGACCCTCCCGCATCTCGCACACCTCACGGATGTGTTCTACATCGGCGGGACGAAGTGCGGCGCACTCCTCGGTGAGGCGGTCGTCTTTCCGCGCTCCACCCTTGTGCCGCACTTCTTCACCATCGTCAAACAGAGTGGGGCGCTGCTCGCGAAGGGGCGCATGCTCGGCATTCAGTTTGACACTCTCTTTACGGACGGACTCTATGCACGCGGCGGTGCACACGCCGTGCGCATGGCGGATCGGATCCGCGCGGCACTCGTCGAAAAGGGCTATCACCTCGCCGTGGATAGCCCGACGAACCAGATCTTTCTCGCGCTCCGTCCGGAGCAGCTCGCACACCTTTCGGCACACGTCAGCATGGGCTTCTGGGAAAAGCGCGGCGATGTGACCGTCATGCGCCTCGCGACAAGCTGGGCAACGCAGGAGGAGGCTGTCGAGCGGCTGATTGAACTGCTGTAAAGGAAGCACGGCACGAGCGCCCTCATGCGGCACCGCTTAAAACAGGGCTGTTGCACGAAGCTAGAAAACTTCGTGCAACAGCCCTTGTCTATGTCAGCGATATCGCTACAAGCGCCCCTTCCACCGCTTACGCGGTCCCCCTCCCCCGTGTCGCACGGGGGAGGCTAGGATTATGGCATCTTAGCTTCCCCCGTCAGAGCGGGGGAAGTGGCGAGTGCAGCGAGCCGATAGGGGCGTTCGTGCAACACCCCCGTTTCGTATGTGCGTTACAGTTTGAACTTGTGCGTGGTGTTCTGCAGATCCGTTGCGAGCATGGCAAGCGACTGCGATGCCGAGGCGATCTCCTCGCTCGACGCGGACTGCGACTGAGAGGAGGAGGAGATGCTCTGCATGTGGTCTGCCGTCTTCTCCGTGATCTCGTTGACCATAGTCGCGGACTGCACGATCAGCTCCGTGCCGCTCGTGACGGTCTGCATGGATTTATTGATGTCCGCCATCTGCTCCTTGATCTCGTCGACCATGCGCAGGATTTCCTTGAACTGCGCGCCGACCTCGTGAATGGCCGCCGCTCCTGCCTGTACCTCACCGGTACCGCTCTGCATGGCACTGACCGCCTGCGCCGTGTCATGCTGGACACTGGTGATGCGCTCCTTGATCTCGTCGGTCGCCTCGCGCGACTGCTCGGCGAGCTTTCGGACCTCCTCGGCGACGACGGCAAAGCCGCGTCCCGTCTCGCCCGCGCGTGCCGCCTCAATGGCAGCGTTGAGGGCGAGGAGGTTCGTCTGCTCGGCGATGGCGGAGATGGTCTCGACGATCTCGCCGATCTGTTTGGAGCTCTCGCCGAGCTTCTCGACGACCTCGGAGGAGCGCAGGACGCTCTGCTCGATGCCTGTCATCTTCGTCATTGCCTCACTCATGAGGGATTCGCCGCGCTGTGCGGCATCCGCCGTCTCGGCGGAGCTTTCGGCAATACGCGCCGCCTTCCCCGTAACCTGCTCGATGTCGCCCGAGACGATGCCGATGTTCTTCTTCGCTCCCGCGAGGCTTTCCAGCTGCGCGTCCGTGCCCTCGGCGACATTGGCAACGGTACCTGCGATCTCCGTGGCGGACTCTGCCATCTGGTGCGCCCCCGCCGTCAGCTGCTCGGAGGCGGCGGCAAGCTGCTCCGCCGTTCCCGCGACCTGCCGTATGACATCGCGGATGTTCTTCATCATCGCGTTGAAGTTCGCCGCAAGCTGTCCCAGCTCGTCCTGTGAGGTGACCGGCAGGTCGGACTGCGTGAGGTCGCCCTTGGCGAGCGCACTGACATGGTGCATGAGACGCTCGGTCGCGCCCGTGATCGTTGCGGCAAAGCGCAGGAGCGCAAGGATGATCCCCACGACGAGGAGAATACCGAGGATGCTCAGGACGGCGTAGGTTGTCTTGAGGCTCGAAAGCTGTGCAAAGGCGATGCGCTCGGGCACGGCAATGGCGACGATCCAACCGGAGGAGGGAATGGTCGCGTAGGCGATGATCTGCTCCTCACCGTCCTTCTCCGTGGCAAAGTAGCCGTTTTTCCGCTGCTGCATCGTGGACAGATTTTCCTTGAGGACGGGATTCTCGTCCGCCTTGTGCATCGCCATCCCCTCACTGGACGCGATGATGAGCCCGCTCGGGTCAATGATGATGCCCTCGCCCTCGCCGTGATACTTCAGCTCCTTGACACGCTCGCCCAGCGTGTCGAGTGTGATGTCGGAGCAGACCGCGCCCGCGAACGCACCGTTTTTGCCGTTGTAGGGAACGCCGACGGAAACAACCATCTTCTTCGAGATGGCATCCTGATAGACCTCGGTAAAGATCGGCTTGCCTGCCGCCTTCGCGTCTTTGTACCAGTCACGCCCGCGCGGATCGGTAGAGGAGATATCCCCGTCGTTCCAGCTGATGAAGCGTCCGTCCTCCGCGCCATAGGCGAGGTCAAGAACGTCATGATCGTTGGAGGCAAGGCTCACCATCTCGCGATCCATCGCGACAGGATTGCCGTCGTACGCCGCAAGGAGGTTCGCGGTGCTCACCGCCTGCTGCTCCTTCTGTGCAAGCCATGTGTTGAGATCCTTTGCCTCTGCGTCGAGAATCGCCTCGATCTCACCCGAGGTGCTCTCCGTGAGCGCATCCTGTGCCTTGTAGTAGCCAATGCCGCAGATGGCGACGACGAGTGCCGCCATCAGTATGCCCATCAGCATGAGCTTCTGTTTGATACCCAATTTGGTTTCCTCCCCGCTTCTTTTGCGCGCATACCGTGTATGCAGTCCCGTGCATAGATACAAGTCTTATCATATAGTATTTTCTAAATTTAATCAAGTCATCTGCCGGATTTCGATGACAATAAAGGAGTCGCTGATAAAACAGTCCTGCAGATTGGCGTAGATTTTTTCGTCCGATTGAGGCAGCAAACCGGACGCATAGCCAAAGCTATGTGGAGGATTTGCTAACGAAAAGCGGGCAAAAAAGATGCGCTAAGATGGCGCGGCTGAATTTATCAGTGCTTCCTAAAAAAAGGGGCTTCCGTACGAAGACGTTTCCATCTTCATGCGGAAGTCCCTGTCTGTGTCCGCCGACGGCGGTCAGAGTTTGAACTTGTTCGTGGTGTTCTGCAGATCGGTCGCGAGCATGGCAAGCGACTGCGATGCCGAGGCGATCTCCTCGCTCGACGCGGACTGCGACTGCGATGCGGAGGAGATGCTCTGCATGTGGTCTGCCGTCTTCTCCGTGATCTCGTTGACCGTGGTCGCGGACTGCACGATCAGCTCCGTACCGCTCGCAACGGTCTGCATGGATTTGCTGATGTCCGCCATCTGCTCCTTGATCTCGTCGACCATGCGCAGGATATCCTTGAACTGCGCGCCGACCTCGTGAATGGCCGCCGCTCCTGCCTGTACCTCACCGGTACCGCTCTGCATGGCACTGACCGCCTGCGCCGTGTCATGCTGGACACTGGTGATGCGCTCCTTGATCTGGTCGGCTGCCTCACGCGACTGCTCGGCGAGCTTTCGGACCTCCTCGGCGACGACAGCAAAGCCGCGTCCCGTCTCGCCTGCGCGTGCTGCCTCAATGGCGGCGTTGAGGGCGAGGAGGTTCGTCTGCTCGGCGATGGCGGAGATGGTCTCGACGATCTCGCCGATCTGCTTGGAACTCTCGCCGAGCTTCTCGACGACCTCGGCGGAGCGCAGGACACTCTGCTCGATGCCTGTCATCTTCGTCATTGCCTCATTCATGAGGGATTCGCCGCGCTGTGCGGCGTCCGCCGTCTCGGCAGAGCTGTCGGCGACGCGTTCTGCCTTCCCTGTGACGCGCTCGATGTCGTCCGAGACGATACCGATGTTCTTTTTGGCGCCCGCGAGGCTTTCCAGCTGCGCGTCCGTGCCCTCGGCGACATTGGCAACGGTGCCCGCGATCTCCGTGGCGGACTCTGCCATCTGGTGCGCCCCCGCCGTCAGCTGCTCGGAGGCGGCGGCAAGCTGCTCTGCCGTCCCCGCGACCTGCCGTATGACATCGCGGATGCTCTTCATCATCGCGTTGAAGTTCGCCGCGAGCTGTCCCAGCTCGTCCTGTGAGGTGACCGGCAGATCGGAAAGGTGCAGATCGCCCTGCGCAAGCGCGTCAACATGGTGCTTGAGGCGCGCGGTCGCACCCGTGATCGTTGTGGCGAAGCGCAGGAGCGCAAAGATGATGCCTGCGATGAGCAGGATGCCGAGGATGCTCAGGATGGCGTAGGTCGTCTTGAGGCCCGCGAGCTGCGCAAAGGCGACGCGCTCGGGCACGGCAATGGCGACGATCCAGCCCGTCGAAGGGACGGTTGCGTAGGCGATGATCTGCTCCTCGCCATCCTTCTCCGTGGCGAAGTAGCCGTTTTTCCGCTGCTGCATCGTGGGCAGATTTTCCTTGAGGACGGGATTCTCGTCCGCCTTGTGCATCGCCAGCCCCTCACTGGACGCGATGATGAGCCCCGACGGATCGACAATGATCCCCTCACCCTCGCCGTGATACTTCAGCTCCTTGACACGCTTGTCGAGTGTGGCGAGCGATATGTCGACACAGACCGCACCACGCACTTCTCCTGCATGGTTCTTGTATGATTTTGTGGCGGACACCACCATTTGTTTCTGCGTGATGTCTTCGTATGGTGCGGTGAAGGTCAGCCCGTTCTTTTTGATGGCATCGTTGTACCACGGACGGTCATGCGGGTTGACGTGGTCGCTCACGTCTCCTCGAACCCATCCGATAAAGAAGTTATCCTCGGTACCGACGGTCACGTCGAATACCTCCGGATCGTCCGCCGCGAGACAGAGCAGACTCCGGTCGTGATTGTCGGGGCGATCTGCAAACTCGGACAGCAGATTCGCCGTCGCCTCGGCGATCTGTCCGCGCTTGGTGAGCCAGCTGTCGAGCTGCGCCCCCTGCACGTCCAGTGCCGCAGCAATCTCTCCTGCTGTGCTCTCCGTGAGGGCATCCTGCGCCTTGTAGTAGCCGATCCCGCAGATCGCCACAACGAGGAGCGCCATCAGCGTTCCCATGAGAAGCAGCTTTTGTTTGATTCCCAATGTACTCCTTCCTTTCTAAAAGATATATTGATAGATATTAAAATTTTATACCACGGCGCGGTGAAAAGCAAGGAGTTTATCATATTTTTCTAGTAAGCCGGAAAATAATGACAAATAATAGGAATAGATAGAGGATTTGCCGATGGATTCCGTCACTATGATGAATGTGACAGACAAAAGAAAATGCAGTACTCCTAAGCAAACCCTAGTGGAGCAAGCGGCGTAGAGTGTGCGACCCGCCCCCTGCGGATTTTAATCGTTCAAGCGCAGCGCGTTTGGAATCCGCAGGTATTTAGGCGGATGAGCACACGTCCGCTTGCGTAACGAGGGTTCTGCGTGGAGTACGCAGCGCACATCCGTAACAGTTGTCATAGACCCATGACTCCCCCGTTGCATTGCGGCGCGGGATATGGTAGGATAGGCGGTGTTTTCGCCGCAAAGAGCCCTGTGCCTTTGACGGCAGGAATTTCATAGGAGGTTCATCATGCAGGATGAAAAAAAAGCGGCGGACGCCATCACCCGTGAGGCGAGGCGTACCGCTGCGGCAGGGATTCTCTTTGCCGTACTCTGGACGGCGCTGGGATTTGGACTCGCGGAAGTCGATGTGCAGGTTGCGGGCTTCCCGCTCTGGGCGATCACGTCGAGTGTCGGGGTGCTCGCCGTGGGGGCGGTGCTCGCCGTGTACCTCGCGCGCACGGCGGAGGATATGCCCCTCGATGAGCGCACAGAGGAGGTGGGACGATGAGCAGCAGTCTCCTCGTACTTCTCCCGCTCCTCGGCTTTATGGCGGCGATGCTCGCACTCGGCTTTTACGTGCGGCGGCAGAGCACGGCGGGCGGTTTTCTCTCCGGGTACTTCGTCGGGGGACAGACGCTCGGCGCGTTCGTTCTCGCCATGACGATGGTCGCGACCTACAGCTCGGTCAGCTCGTTTGTCGGCGGCCCCGGCATGGCGTACGAGATCGGCTTCGGCTGGATCTACATGGCGGTCATCCAGACGACGACCATCTTCCTCGTGCTCGGCATCTTCGGCAAGAAGGTCGCGCGGCTGGCGCGGCGCATCCACGCCGTCACGATTGTCGATATCATCCGTCACCGCTATCGGTCGGACGCGCTTGCGGCGCTCGCGGCATTTGTGATCGTCATCTTCTTCGCCGCCTCGATGGTCGCACAGTTCGTCGGCGGGGCGCAGCTCTTTGCCGCCGTCACGGGGTATAGCTACGAACTTGGGCTCGTGCTGTTCGGTATCGTCGTCGTTGTCTATACATCAATCGGCGGATTTCGTGCCGTTGCCCTCACAGATACGTGCTGTGCGATTGTGATGATGCTCGGCATCGTCCTTCTCTTTTACTACGTACTGGAAGCGGGCGGAGGTCTTACGGCGATCCTTGCAGAGCTGCGCAGCGCGCATCCGGAGATGCTGACGCCGACGGCGGCGGGGCGCATGCCCGTTTCCCTCTACCTCTCGCAGTGGCTGCTCGTCGGCGCGCTCACGATTGCGCTGCCGCAGTCGGTTGTGCGCGGCATCAGCTATCGGAGCAGCCGCGATATGCACCGCGCCATGATAATCGGCACGGTCGTTATCGCCTTTATGAACATCGCCGTGAACCTCGTCGGCGTGCTCGGGCGCGGGGTGCTCGGCGTCGATGCAAAGGCGCTCGGCGGCGTGGACAGCGTGATCCCGCAGCTGATGGCACGCGTCATGCCGCCGGAGCTGCTGGGGCTTGCGATCATCGGCCCCTTGGCGGCGTCGATCTCCACCATCTCGGGCGTGCTCATCGTCGCCTCGTCCGCCGTCGTGAAGGATGTCTACCTCCATCACCAGCAGCAGCGCGGCAGATTCGTCCCCGAGCGGACGCTGCGCCGCCTCTCGATGGGCGTCACCGCCGTGCTCGGCATCATCGTCTTTGTCCTTGCCGTCGCACCGCCGTCCCTGATATGGCTCATCAATATGTTTGCGTTCGGCGGCCTTGAGACGGCGTTCTTCTGGGTGCTCGTCTTCGGACTCTTTACAACATGGGCAAACCGCACGGGCGCACTCGCGGCGATGGGCGGCGGTACGCTCCTCTACTGCGCGGCAATGGCGGCGGGAGTGAGGCCGCTCGGGCTGCACCCCATCGCCGTCGGCATCACCGTCTCCCTCGTATTCTTCCTCGCGGGAAGCTGGTGGGAGCGGCGCAGAGGAGCTTGACAGTGTGATTTGAGGTTGTTATAATAAAGACACAAAAAGAGTGACTGACGAGTGGTTCCGTCGGTCTCTCCCTCGAATCTTTGTGTCTGAAGAAAGAGCCTTCGTTACCTGTTTACGGCAGGTTCTTTTTTCTTGTCTATTTTACAAGCAAGAATATGATGTTGACCGCGAGCGTTGCCGCCGCTAGCACGAGCGAAAGTATTTCATACAGGCTCATGCACATCACCTCCCTTACGGGAGAAAACCTACGATCGTCAGTCACATATTCAGTATAGCACAAAGTTTCGATTGACGGAATAGGCACACTGCCTTTCCGTCTTTTTTTGTCTATGATCCTGTGACAAGCGGCAGAACGTACGCCTCCGTGCCCGCGATCTCGGCGGGGGAGAACCGCGCGCCGACGGCGGAGGGCGTGTCGAAGAGCATGAAGCACGAAAGTGTAAGATACCCCTCCACCGTGCCGGAGTCGACCGTGTGGGTGAAGCGCGGCTGACGGATGAAGTCCTGATACATCGCCGCGCGGCTCGGGCGACATATAATCTCGTCCGCGTTGTCGGGCTGCTTCTCGTGTACCGTCGCCACCCGCCCGCCATGCTTTTCGACCAGGCGGACGTGCTTGCCCTCGCGCCCCCAGATCTCCTTGCGGATGTATGTGCCGTCCTTGAGCGCGGCGAAGTCCTCCTCAAAATAAGAGGGCACGAGATAGCGTTCCACGAGCGCACATTCTGCGGGCGTGAGAAACTGCTCCGTCCGCGCGAGTGCGTAGACGAGTGCCATAAAGGACTTGTTCTGCAGGAGGATCGCCTCAGGCGGATTCATCAGAGCAAATGCGCCTTCCTTATATAAGTCCAGAAACATTGCACCGAGCGGCTCTCCATCCGGCGTACGCTCGTCGATCAAGATCTCCATTGGATGCAGACGATAGAGTGCTGCTGCATATCTGCTGTCCGCGAGGGGAATCCCCTGCTCGTCAATCTCCATCTCGTAGAATGAGAGAAAGCGGATATCCCCGTGCGGCACGCCCTCCTGCATCGTACGCATGAGAAACAGCGTCGTTGCGAGATCCTCGGGATAGTCGTCAAAGCAGGAAAAGACGAACGGGCGGTGCGTGAGCGTCTGTCGTCTCAGATCGGCGATGGGAGCGGCGAGCTGATTGTGGATGCGCGCGAGGAAGTCGCGCAGCTGCGCCTGCGTGCCCTCGTTTGGGTCCCGTCGCCCATCATACGCCGCCGCAACGCCATTGGCATAGAAGGACTCCACAAGAAAACAGGGCGTATCCGCATTGATCTCAACCATGCGGATACGCCCTTTCGCATCGAGGACGAAGTCGAAGCGCGCGAGCCATGTCGGCAGCCCAAACGCATTCGGGATGCGCAGATAGGGGAGCAGTTCGCGCGGCAGATCCATCGCACGTGCGAAGTCGTCGGGGGCGTTCTGCAGCACCTGCGCCGCCTTGCAGAAGATGTGAAACAGCCCTGCCGAGGCACGGCGCATCTCGTCATAGAACATCTGCGGAAACTCCTGCACCGTATGGGTAGGATAGCGGTCAGTATAGTCGCCGTATTGGATATAGGTGAATATGTCCGGATCAAGTGCGTCAATGTAGGTCTCTTTTTGCGTGCTGTTCACGTTACGACCCTCCCGAGGAGCGGAGCCCTGCCTGTCCGAAGCCGGATCTGCGGCTGACCTCGCCCGCCTTTTCGCTTTTCTTTTCGTTGTAGCTGCGCCCCGCATAGCTGTGATTGACCACATGTCCATGCGCGCCTGTGCCGGACACGGTGTATTTCTCGGGCAGCGGCGCAAGCGGCGCGTTTGCGCGGTAGGTCATCTGCGCGAGATCCATCGTGCCGCCCGCGTAGGAAAACCCGTGGAACGCAAAGTAGTTCGGTGCAAGGGGGGCGAGGAGGCTCGCCGTACCGAACAGCCAGACGAGGTCGCCCGCGCCGTCATGGCGAAAGGTGACGGCGGTCGCATCGTCATAGAGCGCGGTCTCCGTGCCGTCGCCGTTGTTGAGCAGGGTGTAGCGGCGGTCGTATGTATCGGCGAGCCGTGCCTCGCCCGCATTCCACTCGGGATGCACGGCATCAGCGATTGCAAAGGCAATATCATGACGATAGAAATACGCTGCACCGAGCGCCCCGACGGAGGCAAATGCGGCAGCGAGAATGGCGGCCTTGCGCCCCATGTTTTCCATGCAGAACCTCCTCTATGCAGCTTCTCCTGTAATCGCTCAAAGCGCCCCTACCACCGCTTCGCGGTCCCCCTCCCCCGTAGTGACGGGGGAGGCTTTTTTCGTGAGCACGCTCCTCAGTGCACCGCGCCGCTGATGACAAGCGACAGCCCGACGAAGACCCCGAACACGAAGATGCCCGCCGCTGTGTTGCCGCGCTGGATCTCGGCGGCAAGCGCGTATTTGCGGTGCCACGCATTGATGACAAAGAAGCCGATGATAAAGAAGAGGATGCCGACGGCGGCGTAGACCGCACTCGCAATGACGCCCTGCACAAAGTCCGCCGTCAGCGTCTCGTAGGCGGGGGATATGATGACGGCACGCAGGATCTCGCCGATCCCGATGAAAGAGCCTGCCGACAGCCACGCGACCGCACGGTTGCCGCGGCGAATCTCCTCGGCGAAATCACCGGGGATGAAGCAGTCAATCACGATGTTGGATACAATCATGAGTAGGATGCCGAATGCGGCATAGAATACGGTAAGCATCAGTACGGACAGATCAATCATGTGGGCTCTCCTTTATGCAGCTGTGTTTCGCGTGCGATACTCCTCAAAGAAAAAAATGTCGGCAAAGCACCTCTTGTTACGGCGTTTCTGTTATCACCTCCGCCCGTCCGCGTGTATCGCCCGCGCGAACGAGCACGGCGTAGCGGAGGAGGGTATGACTGCGCTGAAGCCGGTCGGCGGCAGGTGCGCGGTCGGGGCTTGCCTGCGTCACGACAATGCGCGCTGTGCCGTCCGCCGCGCTCGTAATGCGTGCGGTCTCCTCCTGTGTGCGAATGATGATCGGATGCTCCGCATCACCGAGCCTTTCGTACGCATCCTCCACCCTGCCATCCACGCCCTCAATGAGGTCAAGCGCGGCGCTGCCCGCATCGACCTGCGCCGTGTAAACCCGTGCACCGTCCTCCTCCTGCTGCTCCGTGTAGTAGGGCGCATCGCTGAGGCGTTCGTGCATGACATAGGGGAGATTCACGAAATCGCGGAACGCGTGCCAGTAGTCCCGCATGTCGAAGTCGGGAACGATGGATAGGAGCAGGATGACGCAGGCTCCGGCAAGGCCTGCAGCCGGCTCGATGAGGGAGTTGCGCAGCCTCAATCGCCGATATATCGCCCGTACCTTCTGCCGCGTACTCGTATCCGTGTCCGTGTCCGCGATGATTGTGGAAGCGGAGACCTTTCCTCCCTGCGAACTGCTGCGACTGCCGTTCCAATACTCGACAAAGAAGGTGTTCTTGCCGTCCGCGCTCTCGTATTGCTCATACCTCGTCTCATCGCCGACCGCCACATCCGTATCGCCCCAGACCCCTGTTACAACCTCCGTGCCGCTGTCATGGAGACGGTAGCCCTTCGGTACCTTGTTTCCCGCAGGGGAGGAGATGATGCATGAGCGTCCATCGTCTGTGATGCTCAGCCAGATGTGTGCATTGGTGTCATTCGTGATAAGCTTATACTCTGTCCATACATCATCCGATGTTTTCTCCTTGTATCGGATCTTTTCCACAATGGTACATGGTTTCGTTCCGATTTTGATGCCGGTCCAACAGTCAAAATCCACGGCATCACCTCCTAGCGGAAAATCTTAGGAATCGCTGATAAAATAGACTCTCAGGTTGGTGCAGATTTTTTGTCCTGTCAAGGAAACAAACCGGACGCATAGCAAGGGCTATGTGGAGGATTCTAGGGCACAGAGAGGGCAAAAGATACGCCAAGATGGCAGTGCTGAATTTATCCGTGCTTCCTTAAAGTGGGCTGCCACATGAAGTCTTTCCTTCACGCGGCAGCCCGCTCATCGTTACAGCATAATCAACCCCCATCGTCACCGCACCTACAACGCCCCCTTGTAGTGCTGTCGTTCTGACGGTGGGATCTCAAGCAGATCCATTGCCTGCTCCGCAGATATCTTCAGCTTCGCGATCAGCCGATGAATGTTTTCAAGCTGTGCCTCGATACGCCCTTCTTCACGCCCTTCTTCACGTCCTTTTTCACGTCCTTCTTCACGCCCTTCCTTTGCAGCGAAAAAACGTTCCTCTGCAATCTTATCTGCCAAAAACATATACCCCACCTTCCCTCGCTCTTCTATTTTGATGCGATGGATTTCCTCATCAATCTCCTGCACGAGGCTATCCTCGCTGACCACACCATTGACATAGTTCAAAAACGCGCGAACCGAGTCATCTACATCATCGCGTGTCCCTTTCGTATTCAGAAAAATACGCGTTGCGCCATCGTCCAGCTCTAGGGTTCGATCCTCTATGCACAAATTCCGAAAGGTATAGATGTGTCGCCCTGCGCCAAACGGGTCAAACGGGCAGATGAAAATGATAAAGGTTCGATTCAGCACGCCATAACTCGCTCCTGTGGCAAGCAGATCAGTATCCAATATGGCTTGGTAATACCGTGTCCTCTTACGCAGCCCGTCTCCCTCAAGGCGGCGCATCTGCATCTCGATGTTATAGACCGTTTCCTTGTTGTCTTTTACATAGACATCCAGACGAACGCCTTTGTTCTGATAGGCTGGGATAATTGATTTTTCTGTTTCAACATACGACAGGCTCTCAATTTCGATGCGAAGAATTCGCTCAAGCATCTGTTTGCAGATACGTTTGCGGCTCATGATGAGCTTGAACATATAGTCATCGCTGATCGTCAGTTCTTCCCACGGCTTGATTCGATAGATCCCCATACGTTCACCTCTTTGCCTCTATTTTACGAATTTTTGTGGAGAAGTGCAAGGGATCACGGATAAAACGATCCTGCGGATTGGCGTAGATTCTTCGCCGGTCACAGCGAAAATACAATTCCTTCGATGATCAGCACCATGATGCTCGCCCCCGCCGCGCAGCGAAAGAGGTTCGCCCCGTTCCACGCGAGGAAAATGGCAAAGGCGAATGCCGCCGCGCCCGCGTATGGGGTGCGCGTCGCCTCCACAATGGCGGGGAAGGTCATGACGGCAAGCGTCACGTACGGCACGTAGAAGAGGAAGGAGCGGACGAATCCATTTCGGATCGGGCGGCGCAGGAGGAGGGCGGGGATGAGGCGGATGGCAATCGTCACGGCGCTCATGACGGCAATGTAGATCCATATATCACGCATCGTTTTCCTCCTGTTCCTCATGTACGGGAAAGAGTGCAGCGCCCACACCCGCGATGAGGAGGGTAAGGAGGATCGTGCGCGTGCCGCCCGAGAGTTCGCTCGTAAGGGGGGCGTACGTCGCCGCAAGCGACAGCAGGAAGCTTGCGAGTACCATGCCCGCGATGGGGCGGCTCTTCTTCGCGGGGGGCAGGATCACCCAGACAAACATGCCATAGAGAGCGACCGAGAGCGCGGAGACGGCGGCGGCGGGGAGAATACCGCCCGCGAGGATGCCCGCCGACGTGCCCGCCGACCATGCGGGGACGGAGATCGCAAGTGCACCGTAGTTGTAGTACGGCTGCACCATGCCGCCGCGCGCGACCGTGATGCCGAACACCTCGTCCGTCACGCCGAAGCTCACGGCAAGGCGGTGCAGGAGCGGTGTATCGGGCGCGAACCGCTGCGCGAGTGCCGCCGCCATGAGGAAGTAACGCGCGTTTGCCACGAGCGTCAGCACGGCGATCTCAAGATAGGGTGCCTGTGCTGCAATCACGGTAAAGCCCGCGTACTCGCCTGCCGAGGCGATGTTGACCGCGCTCGTCACAAATCCCTGCCACGCCGAGAGACCCGCCGTCTTGGCGAGGATCCCGAGCGTGAACGCCACGACGAAGTACCCGAGCGCAATCGGTACGCCGTCGTGTACCCCCTCCATGAACACCGCGCGTCGCGTGGCGCCCAGCCGCTGCTCCATCATACAACCACCTCACAAATTGATTTATCTATTGTAGGATAAATACGGTGTTTTGTAAATCAATGGCGTACGGTATACTTTAGGGAAGCACTGATCGCTTCAGCGCGTCCTTCATACCACAAGAACGGGACTGCAGCACAGCATTTTGCTTTGTGCGGCAGCCCCGTTTGTGTCGGTACTATTTTCGTGCGGCAGTCAGGATCATCTCACACTTGCCTGCGTTGTTCACGATGTGGTTTTTAATGATGCGATCAGTAGCGGCGCAGTAGCCTTCGGCGACCCCCATGCCGCCCGCGTCCAACCAGCCGCCCTTTGCAAGCGCATAGAACTCCTCCTCCGTCATACCGCAGGCAAGAAATGCCTCTGCTAGGATATCCGACATCGTTTCGTAGGCAGCTTCGTCATTGACCGCAAGGACGACGTTGATCTGCATGAGATCATCGCCCCGCATGTGAAAGTAGACGGAGACACCGTTTGCTGCCTGTGCAATGTAGACGGGATGCCCGGCGATCTTCGCGGCGCGTTCGTTCAATGTTGGTGTACTCATGTGTGCGCCGGCATCACCTGCCTCCATCTTGCGTGCCAGATCGATGGGATTGGCATGATCGAGCAGCGGCACGGGCGTCGTCTGCGCCGCGTGTCCCGTGACCTCCTCATAGAGATCGGGACGCTCGAACTGGAGGTACTGCATCACCGTCTGAGCCATCGTGGAAAAATTCGCCTGCCACGAATTTGTTTCGGGGTCAAGCGGACCGTACAGCGGGGCAAGGTCCTCAATCTTCCTCCATTCGACCGCGTCTCCCGTGCCCCATTGTCCCTTCATGGGATCGATGGAGAAGCGGAAGTCGTCGAAGTATTTGAGTTTCTTTCCCATCAGTTGGTAGACGGTCATCTGGACAATCTTGTGATCCTGATACGTAACGATGTGCAGATCCTCAGGCTGAAAGACGTAATATCCGTCCAACTTGCTGCCCCACTCCGGCGGGGTGCGGGATGCCTCGATCACAATGCAGTCTGGATTCTCAATATGCTCAAGCATATTGTAGACCGGGAACGGCGCCGCCTGTGCGATGTGCGCCGGTTGCAGTGCGGCAAGGAAGAACGCAGCGAGGACGAGCAACGCGAGCTTTTTCATCGGGAAGATTCCTTTCTTTCCATCGTATGGGCAAGCGGCTGCAAGGCGTGGGGTCACCACGTCACAGCAAGCTGCTTGTAGAGATCGGGACGCTCGAACTTGACGTACTGCATGACCATCTGTGCCATGCCGGAGAAGTTCACCGCCCATTTTTGCTGGACGGGATCAAAGGGCTTGTGCTGCGGGGCAAAATCGTCGATTTCCTCCCATTTGATCGGGTTATCCGTGCCCCAGAGCTGATTTGCCGGGTCGACCGAAAAGAGGAAGCGGCTGAAATGCTTCAGGTTCTTCCCGCGCAGGATGTGAACGGGCAGCTGGATGATCCTGCGCCCGCCCACTGTGACGATGCGGATATCCTCATCGCGGAATACGTAGTATCCCTTGAGGTTCGCGCCCGTCTCCGGCGTCCAGCGCAGCGTTTCGGCGACAATCCAGTCCGTGTTCTCGATCTTCTGCAGATAGTCGTAGATGGGGAACGGCTTTGCCTCTGCGCTGTTTGTGAACTGCGGCACGACAAGGAGGAGCGCCGCCGCAGCGGCAGCAAGAACATATTTTTTCATGGAGCATCTGCCCTTTCCTATGAATGTCGATGGTCGTGCAGCGGTGCTGTCCACTCTCTTACTTCACCAGTTCGAGAGTCGCGTAGTAGTTTCCAGCGCGGCGCATCTGCTGCCCCGTCTTTATATCCGCCATCGTCGTCACATAGTAGACGAGGCGGTAGATGCCGGGACGATCCGTCTTTTCGATGCTCAGGCTCACGCTGCCTGCGGTGAGGTGATTGAAATTCTCGCCCATATTCGCACCGCCGAGCACGTGGCCGTTCGTCGAGATGATGTTGTTCGGTACGCCCCAGCCGTATTTGTTCGTCTCATGGCGGTAGGAAGAGAAGCGTACGGCGATGGGCTTGCGCTGGTAGTCGCTCCCCTGGAACGCGCCCGTATCGTCCATCAGGGCGACGATGTTCTCGTCGTACTCGTGCAGCACGGCAAAGTGTACAAGCCCCGACTTCGTGTCCCCGCGCGCAAGGAGCCGCCCGACGTCGCCCTCCTCGGAGGCGCTCGTGTTATACGCGAGGCGCATGCCGTAGGGGTCGGTCAGCAGGAATACATGACCGAGAAGCTCGGAGAGTTTGGGCACCTTGCTGTAGTCCACGGACTCCGTGGAAAACTGCTCCCAGTGGAACGTACCGACCAGATTGGGCGTGTACTTCTCCTGCACACGTGCGATAATGGGCGCGGCAGTGCGCTCAAAGCTTGCTTTCCGCTCGGCTGCCTCACGCTCCTCACGTTGACGGCGTTCCGCTGCCGCGCGTTCTTCCCGTTCCCTTCTCTCAGCCGCCAGCCGCTCTGCCTCCTGACGGCTTGGTTCCGTCGCCTGAATAATCAGGACGGGGCGTTTCATTTCGAGATAGGACAGCGCAACAAAAACGGCGTCCTCAAAATCGCCAAGACTGACCTTGAAATTGCCGTCGTATATGTAGTTCTTGTAGTCTTCGGGGGGACCCTCGTATTTTGAAATCGGCAGCCAGCGTTTGTTGGTAAAGAAGGTGCGATATTCTCTGCGATAGGGGTCGATCAGAACCTCCACACCGTCCACATTCTTCTGTTCCTTGTCGGGGCGGTAGAGAACATACAAGGAAATCACGGATCGCCCGTAGATCTCTACGGCTTTCGGTGTGTCCGTGCGCAGGGTGATCTGTCCCCTGTTTACCCCGTGCAGCGTGATCTCGTTCTCCGCCTCCACCACGGGCATGAAAACCGTCATATTCTTCGATGCGGATACGGTCGACATCGGCGCGCAGAAAGCGGCTGTGCCGAGCGTGGCGGCAAGCGCAAGCGGCAGGATCAGATTCTTCAATGGGAGCCTCCTGTCCGCGATCAGCCTTTCGACGCAGAAATCGCGACGAAGCTGTTTGCTCCGTTCATCACGATGCGGCTTGTGATCGTGCGCTGCGTCGCCTTGCAGTAGACATTGTCGGCGAGCGAGTTGCCTTCCTGATTCCTCCAGCCCATCTGATCGATCTCGTCCTGACTCATCCCGGAGACGAGATAGGTGGCATAGACGACATCCATCATGTCATTCATCTGCGCCATGTCCGATTCGTCAAAGGAGATGTTCAGATAGAGTACGCTGTTATCGCGCAGATGAAACTTGACCTCTACATTGCTCGCCGTACGCGACGTATAGACGGGATGCTCCGCGAAATCGGAGGTCTTCTTGTCGTACGACGGTGCCGTCAGGCGTGCCTTGTAGCCCACAATGTCGGAGGCACGGTTGATCTCCCCCGCAAAGCTCATCACATCCACACCGTCCAGCAGGGGATCCGTGGCAAAGGCATGCGCCGTGCGCCCGCCCGAAAGCGACAGCAGCAGCGCAAAGAGAAGGGGAAGCAGGAGAAGTTTTTTCATGAGAGTCCGCCTTTCCTTATCATAACAAAACGATTCACACGGGAATAAAGGAATCACTGATAAAATGAAGTCTGTCAGATTGGTACAGATTTTTTGTCCTGTCAAGGAGACAAACCGGACGCATAGCAAGGGCTATGTGGAGGATTTATCGACACAGAGAGGGCGAAAAAGATGTGCCAAGATGGCAGTGCTGAATTTATCAGTGCTTCCTAAATTCGACACATCGCATGGATTTTCCTTTTCGCTCCGTTCCCAAAATAAAACCGCCCATGCAGGATCGTCTCCTACATGAGCGTTTCGATGATGAATATTTTACCCCAGCTCGTAGCCCGCATCGTCGAGGACGGCGGCGAATTCGGTGTCCGGGATGTCACGGTTCGTCTTGAAGGTCGCCGTCCCCGCTTCGAGGTTGACGACGACATCCGTCACGCCGTCCATGCCGCTGAGTGCCTTCGTGACATGCTTGACGCAGTGGGGGCAGGTCATGCCCTTGACGCTGATGGTCTTTTCCATGGTGAAATCTTCCTTTCTCTGTGCGGCGGAACTGTCCGCCGCGCTTTTCTTTATCTCATCCACCGCAGGAGCGATGGGTGTTACCGTTGCTTCGCGCTGTGTGTGCTCCGCCGCCACGGGTTCGTGGGCGATGGAAAAAAGGCGCAGCCGCAGGGCGTTCAGCACGACACAGACGCTCGACAGGCTCATCGCCGCCGCGCCGATCATCGGTGAGAGCTTGATGGCGAATGCGGGATAGAGTACGCCTGCCGCGAGCGGGATGCCGATGATGTTGTAGAAGAACGCCCAGAAGAGGTTCTCTTTGATGTTGGTCATGACGCTGCGCGAGAGGCGAATGGCGGAGACGGCATCGAGGAGATCACTCTTGACGAGTACCGCATCCGCGCTGTCAATCGCGACATCCGTGCCCGCACCGATGGCAATGCCGAGATCCGCCTGCACGAGGGCGGGCGCGTCGTTCACGCCGTCACCGATCATGGCGACGCGGTGACCTTCCCGTTGCAGCCGCTCCACATGAGCGCGCTTGTCCGCAGGGAGAACGCCCGCGATTACCTCGGTAATCCCGACCCTCGCGGCAATCGCGCGTGCCGTGCGTTCGTCGTCCCCCGTGAGCATGACGGGCGTCAGCCCCATTGCCTTCATCTGCGCGACCGCCGCCGCGCTCGTCGGCTTCTCCCCATCGCGCACGCCGATGAGGCCGACGATGCTCCCCGCGCGTACGACGATGAGCGCCGTCTCGCCGCGCTCTGCCATCTCCGTGCGCGCCGTCTCTACGGCGGCGGGGAGGGAAATGCCCAGCTCTGTCAGCAGAGCCGTATTGCCCGCCGCGCATTCCACGCCCGACACACGCGCACGCACGCCCTTGCCGAACACTGCGGCAAAATCCGCTGCGGCGGGGACGGTCAGCCCCTTCTTCGCAGCATAGCCCGTGATCGCAGCGGCAATGGGGTGCTCACTGCCCTGCTCAAGCGATGCCGCAAGTGCGATAAGTTCCTCGGCGGTGATGCCGACGGGACAGATGCTGACCAGCTGCGGGCGCCCCTCGGTGAGCGTGCCCGTCTTGTCCATCAGCACCATGCTGATGTTCCCCGCCGTCTCGAGTGCCTCCCCCGACTTGATGAGAATGCCGTGCGCCGCACCGCGCCCCGTACCGACCATGATGGCGACCGGCGTCGCAAGCCCGAGGGCACACGGGCAGGAGATGACGAGAATCGAGATCGTGATGGAGAACGCGAACTCCACCGTCGCGCCCATCATGAGCCAGACCGCGCCTGCCGTGAGGGCGAGTACGATGACCACAGGGACAAAGACCGCCGACACGCGGTCGGCAAGACGGGCAATCGGTGCCTTTGACCCGCTTGCATCGTCCACGAGACGGATGAGCTGACGGATCGTCGTGTCCTCACCGACGCGCGTCGCCGTGAAGCGGATTGTCCCATCGATGTTCAGCGTGCCCGAGGTCACGGCATCGCCCGCTGCTTTTGTCACGGGCATGGATTCCCCCGTCACGGCGGACTCATCAACGCTCGTCGCGCCGTCCGCCACCGTTCCGTCCACGGGGATGCGTGCGCCGGGACGCACGATGATCGTATCGCCGAGGACGAGCGTCGCCACAGGAACGACTTGCTCCTCCCCGCCGCGCACGACGGTCGCCTCGGCGGGGGCAAGCTGCATCAGCGCCTTGAGCGCTCCCGTCGTCTGCCCCTTTGCACGCGCTTCGAGATATTTGCCGACCGTGATGAGCGTGACGATCATGCCCGCCGACTCGAAGTAGAGATTCGTGCTGTACTCCGTCGCGAGTGCAAGGTCTCCGTGTCCTAGTCCCCAGCTCATGCGGAACATCGCGAACACGCCGAAGAGCGCGGATGCCATCGAGCCGATCCCGACGAGCGAGTCCATATTCGGTGCGCCGTGCAGGAGATTGCGGAATCCGTTGACGTAGTATGGACGATTCACATACATGATCGGGAGAACGAGTACGAATTGTGCGAGCGCAAACGTCAGCGCATTCTCCGCGCCCCAGAACACGTCTTTGAATCCAGCCGCGTAGGGCACGCCCCACATCGCGAGCATGGGACTCATCGCAATATACATCGTCGGCAGGAGGAAGAGGATGGAGACGAGGAGGCGCGTGCGCATCGCGCGAATTGCCTTCTCTGCCGTATCCGTGCCCGTTCCTGCTGTGCCGTTCGTCAAGGCACCTGCTGCAGGTGCACCTCCCGCCGCATTCTTCACACTCGCGCCGTAGCCCGCATCCTCAACGGCGGCGATGATGGCGGCGGGGCTTGTCACCGCCGCATCGTAGGCGAGCGTCATTGTATTCGTGAGGAGATTGACGGAAACCTCTGCCGTTCCCTCCATCTTCTTTACGGTGCGCTCCACGCGCGCCGAACACGCCGAACAGGTCATGCCCGTGACGTTGAATGTTTCCTTTTGCATAGAGATTCCTTTTATCGTCAGAAAACGCCGTTCCTCACAAGCGCCCTGATCGCCTTGCAAGCGCGGCACTTCCTCCGCCGTGGCAGGTAAGATACCGTAAACTCAAAGCCTCCCCCGTCGGTACGGGGGAGGGGGACCGCGCAAGCGGTGGAAGGGGCGCTTTGTGTAATCTTATAGAAGCCTTTACGTTACAGTATAGCACTCCTGTCAAGCACAAACAATAATGAGAAAAATTTTCAAAATAGATTGCATCGGAATCTGATAAATGTTATCATCAGAGAAACAAAACGAATCATCCAAGGGAGGATTTTCAGATGGCAAAGATTGCAGTGGTATTTTGGAGCGGATCGGGCAACACCGAGGCAATGGCAAACGCAGTCGTCGCGGGCGTAAAAAAGGGCGGCGCGGACGTCGAACTCATCCGCGTCGGCGACTTCTCGGCGGATCGGATCGCGGACTACGACGGCATCCTGATGGGCTGCCCCGCCTGCGGCACGGAGGAGCTCGATGACGGCGAGTTCGAGCCGTTCTTCGCCGAGGCGGAGAGCCAGCTGAAGGACGTGAAGGTCGGTCTGTTCGGCTCGTACGGCTGGGGCGGTGGTGCGTTCATGGAAACGTGGACACAGCGCACGAAGGACGCCGGCGCGGTGATGGTCGCGGACGGCGTGACCTGTGAG
The DNA here is from genome assembly GCF_900290285.1 of Candidatus Centipeda massiliensis. Taxonomy (GTDB): domain Bacteria; phylum Bacillota; class Negativicutes; order Selenomonadales; family Selenomonadaceae; genus Centipeda; species Centipeda massiliensis. The sequence continues at coordinate 107,550 of NZ_LT985754.1, forward strand.
AGCGAGCCGGACGACGACGCACTCGCTGCGTGCACCGCACTCGGTGAGACAATGGCAAAGGCGGTCGGGTGAGAAAAGGGATGTACGGAAAAGGGCTGTTGTACGAAAGATAACTTCGTACAGCAGCCCTTTCGCATGCCTCTGCTCAGTCCGCGAGCACGTCCGCGTACGCTTCTTTTCCGCGCATCATCTTCTCCGCGTAGGAGCAGACGGGAACGATCTTTGCCCCGTCGCGGCGTGCTGCCTCAATGAGCGCCTCGATTAGTTTGCGTGCGATCCCCTGACCGCCGTAGGCGGGGTCGACCTCCGTATGGGTGATGACCCACGCGCCATTCTCCTTTGCGTACTCCGCGACACCGACGCGCTGTTCTCCGTCATACGCCGTGCTGCGGCAGTGATCGGCTTCGTATCGAATCTGCATGGTGATTCCTCCTTTGTCTATTCGTAATGCGTCCACATCCGTTTGACGAGAATGATGCCATCGTAGAGCTCTCCTGTCGGCGCAGCATAGCCTTCGATGTTTTCCAGTACGGCGTATACCAGTCGATGTTGGATGTTAAGGAATCGCTGATAAAATGAAGTCTGTCAGATTGGTACAGATTTTTCGTTCTATCAAGGAGACAAACCGGACGCATAGCAAAGGCTATGTGGAGGATTTGTCGACACAGAGAGGGCGGAAAAGATGTGCCAAGATGGCAGTGCTGAATTTATCAGTGGTTCCTCAATACGCCGCGAAAGATTCCCGCTCAGATTGCCAACGAGTTTTTCGTAGGGCGGCGGGTTCTGAAACGGGTTATCCTGCATGAGATTCAGCAGTGCCTTTGCCTTTGCCTCAAGTCCCGCAGCCTTGAGGCGCGGCTTATCCTTTTCCGCCTGTTTACTGAACTTAATGAGGTACATTACCACGCCTCGTTTGGGTCATACGTCGCACAGGCATCAATCGGCTCGTGGTCAGCGGCGAGAATGCTCGCGGTCATGCCGGGAATGGCGTTCAGATAGAGCGTTTCCTGTACGGCGTTCCAGTCCTCCTCGGAGAGCAGAACCGCGTTCTTACCGCGTGTGTTCGTGATGATGACAGGTCTGCGGTTCTCGTTTACTTCTGAGATGAGCTGATAGAGATTCCGACGTGCCGCAGTGGCGTTGATCGCAGTCATATACGCTCCTCCTTTCCATGCGTTCATTATACCGTACGCTTTTGCGTGCGTCAACGATATCTATGTGCACAAAAATACCGCAGACCGAGATCTGCGGTATCTGTGTGTGAAAGCAGGAAATCAGCTGAACGGATTCGCCGCCGCAAATGTCGTCGATGCTGCACCGATGACGAGCGCCGCACTGAGTGCGGATACCAGAGTTTTTTTCATGGAAAATCCTCCTTTTAAACCTGCGGAAGGACGAACCGCCTGTGTTTCCAATGCGTGCATTGTGTCTGCGGTGAGCATCTTCCCTCCCAATAGAATCTGAGATTCGTTCTTATTATATATAAGTGCAAAATTCTTGTCAAATAAAAATTCAGAAAAGTGAAGGAATATCTGAAAAAATATATCGTTCAATTCTTACCCAATGATTCATCCGTATGATATAATGAAAGAACATGTAGGGATACGATTGATTGGGAGGAATACATTATGAATGAATCCATCAAGGCGGTACATCTGACACATCCAGACGGTACGCATTCGGATGTTTCTGCGTTTGGCGCAGATGTGACGGCGCGTGTGATCGCGTTTCATGAAGGGCTGCCGGAGTATGCCCCGACACCGCTCGCCGACCTCAAACGCCTCGCGGCGGGGCTTGGACTCGGGCGGCTTGCTGTCAAGGACGAGAGCAAGCGGTTCGGTCTCAATGCCTTCAAGGCGCTTGGTGCCAGCTACTCAGTCGCGCGCTATCTGGCACAGTTCCTCGGCATTTCCGCGGATGAGATGACCTACGAGACGCTCCAAAAGCCGGAGTACCGCGAGCGCCTCCGGAATATCACGCTCGTCACGGCGACGGACGGCAACCACGGGCGCGGCATCGCGTGGGCGGCGAAGATCTTTGGCTTGTTTGCCCATGTCTTCATGCCGAAGGGCAGTTCGACCGAGCGCCTCGCGAACATTCGCGGACTCGGCGCGGAGGCATCGTTTACCACATACAACTACGATGATACCGTGCGGCACGCAGCGAATCTCGCAAAGGAGCGGGGCTGGGTGCTCGTGCAGGACACGGCGTTCGACGGCTATACAGAGATCCCCCTCTGGATCATGCAGGGCTATACGACACTTGCACACGAGGCGATGAAGCAATACGATGAGATGCCGACGCATATCTTTTTGCAGGCGGGTGTCGGCTCGCTGCCGGGCGCGGTCACGGGCTACTTTGCCGCGCACTGCGGAGAGAACCGTCCGATCATCACCATCGTCGAACCGAACCGCGCGGACTGCATCTACCGCACGGCTGCCGCCAGCGACGGCGAGCGGCACATCGTGACAGGCGAGATCAGCTCCATCATGGCGGGTCTCTCCTGCGGCGAGCCGAACCCAATCGCGTGGGAGATCCTGCAGGGTTACGCCGATCACTTCGTCTCCGTGCCCGAATGGGTCGCGGCAAAGGGCATGCGCATCCTCGGCAACCCGCTGGACGACGATCCGCGCGTCATCTCGGGCGAGAGCGGTGCCGTCACCACGGGGCTTGTCGCCGAGCTCATGCAGAACCGCAGCCTCGACTACCTGCGCGACCGCATCGGTCTCGACAAGGACTCCCGCATCCTCTGCATCTCCACCGAGGGTGACACCGACCGTGCGAATTACCGCCGCGTCGTCTGGGACGGACTGTATCCGAGCTATTGACCATAAATTGACACAAAATGCCCCTGCGCCGAAACGGTGCAGGGGCATTGTCATAGGAGAAAGTGTTCTTGTCGCATCATATCAATTTACTCCTCCACAACTTCTATACTTTTAAATGTATACCTTTATCTCTTAAATTTTCTATGCAATCAGCCAGATATTCCATATTATGCTCTTTGTAAATTGGACTGCCTATAATTTCCTCTTTAAGATTATCGTACTTTTCTGCTGTCCTTCCTCTATAATTTTTATCTTTCCATTCCGCAGAAACATTATATCCTCTTTTTTCCATCTCCTCCATAACCAATACATGGTAAATAAAAAGATGATACGGGGAATATGTAAACACATAGTCCACAGTTTTATGTTTCTTTTTCCATCCATTGCCCCTCAGAGCACAACATTCCCTATGTTGTCCAAGAAGTTGATTTTTGGGCAATAAGTGGATAAGTTTTTCATGCCATAGTCTCATATTGTTCTCCTGTTAACAAAGTTGATTTTTCTAAGGAATCGCTGATAAAATGAAGCCCATTTAGATTGGTGTAGATTTTTTGTCCTGTCAAGAAGACAAACCTAACGCTGCAAAGGCTATGTGGAGGATTTGTCGACAAAGACAGGGCGAAAAAGATGCGCCAAGATAGTGGGCTGAATTTATCAGTGCCTCCCTAAATATTCATTAGGACGTTTCTTTCGTAAAGTGCTCAAACTTCGCACATCAAAAATATACGTCGCGCCTTGAAAACTCTGGCTCGAGTCCTCCATTGGATGTTTTTGTTGGTACTTAAATTATACCAAATGGATGTCGCTCATGCTGTTTTATTTGACCAAAACCTAGATACTTCAAGGCTTACAGTACATTATTTATCTGCGAAGTTTGAGCAATGAAAATATAGTAGGGAAAGACCCGTGCAGAAAAATTTTCCAAACAAAACGACGAGAACATCTCTGCTCTCGCCGGATCGCACTACATTTGAGACAGTCGCTCGTGCACCAAGGGCAGCAGCACCTTGTCAATCTCCCCGCGGAACTCATCATCGTCCAAATACTTCTCGCAGAACTCTTGGTTCTGCGTCATGCGCCGCAGCACAATGTTCATGATGTTTTCGTCGTAGACAATTTTGAAGAGGTCGAGCGTGTTCTTTGCCCGCAGCACCATCTCCTCATTGGCGGACATATCGTCCACCAGCTGTTCCAGTACTTTATCCATCTCCGTAAAGTTTGTGCCGAGGCGCTCGTTGAGACTGCGGATAATCTCGGACAGCTTTTCTTTTTCATCCGTAAGCGGCAAGCCGGACTGTGATCCATACGGCAGCACGCCCTCCCTCGCCTCAAGACCGATGGAACCTTCATAGACCCTTTGAAGGCGGTAATACTGCAGATTGACATCGCTTTCGATATTGGGAATACGTTCGGCTCGATCCTTGGGGATTTTCCGCGCCAATGCCTTGGCGAAGGCGTAGAACTTATGGAGCTTCACATCATCAAAGCAAATGATATGTGTGAGAAAGGAATAGGCGCGGACAAACTTCACCAACGTCCGACAGAAATCGTTCCGTTCCTGCTCGTCGGATAATTGCCGATATCTCTCTACCACCGGATCGAGAAAAGCATTCAGTTTTGCCAAGTCCATATTGCTCTGCTGCTTTTTCTCCTTGAAAAAGACCTTCGCAAACCCATCAATATCCCGCTCATCATACAGCATGGCACTGTCCAAAAAACGCTTCATATCATATACTACATTGGGGTCGGTGGTGTCGGAAACCGTGGTGGAGATGTAATACTCTTGGAATGCCTTTTGAATATCCCCCCGTGTGTTGACAAAATCCAAGATGAAGGTGTCGGTCTTGCCCTTGCACATACGATTGATACGGGATAATGTCTGTACCGCCTTAACACCGGAAAGCTGCTTGTCCACATACATCGTATGGAGCAGCGGCTGATCAAAGCCCGTCTGGTATTTTTCTGCCACCAGCAGGAGTTGGTAGTCACTCCCGGCAAAATTCTCCGGCAGTTGATCCTCAGGGAACTTGTTGATTTTTTCCTCTGTGTATTCCACCAGATCCCCGGTGATGTCATCCTTGACCACACCGGAAAATGCCACTAGCACGCCAAGATCGTCATACCCCATCTTTCTGATGTATTGCTCAAACTCGAAGTAGTAGCGGAGCGCATGGAGCCTTGATCCGGTGACAATCATTGCCTTTGCGCGACCGCCGATTTGCCCCATGACATGGCTGCGGAAATGCTCCACAATGATTTCCGTCTTTTGTCTCAGATTGTGGGGATGGAGACTCATGTATTTGCCCAGAGCCTTGTTCGCCTGCTTCTTGGCATATTCGGGATTTTCTTTTGTCTTCTTTCCCAACTGGAAATATGTTTCATAGGTGGTGTAGTTTTCAAGCACATCGAAGATAAAGTGCTCCTCGATGGCCTGACGCATACTGTAGATATGCCACGGCACCGGCTTCTTCCCCGGTACGGCGGTGCCGAACATCTCCAGTGTCTTTTGCTTGGGCGTTGCCGTAAATGCGAAGAAAGAGAGATTTTCCTGTCTGCCATGCGCGGCAATCTGCTTTCGAATTTCGTCAGCTAGTTCCTCATCCCGATCGGGCGTTTCCTCCTCTGCTCTCGCCTCTGCCGCAGCATACTCGTGAAGCCGCTGTTCGATCGCCTCCCCATCATGGATGGAAATATCTGCCAGCACTTCCTTCATGCGCTCGCTTGCCTTGCCGCTCTGGGACGAATGTGCCTCATCCACGATGATGGCGAATCGTCTGCCCGTGGTGCAAATCCGCTGCACATCCACGAAGGGGAACTTCTGCAGGGTGCAGACAATGATGCGCGCCCCTTTTTCCAAGACACTCGTCAGCTGCTTGGCATTGCGGCTTACGCGCACCACCACACCCTGCTTATGCTCCATGCTGAAGATGTCCTTTTGGAGCTGCTTATCCAGTACCCGCCGATCCGTAATCACGATAATGCTGTGAAAAATCACCTGTTCATCGGCATCATGAACACTTTCCAGATGATGAGCGAGCCAAGCGATGGAATTGGATTTACCGGAGCCGGCGGAGTGTTGAATGAGATAGCTATGTCCACTGCCACGCTGCTTGACATCCGCCACCAGTTTCCGCACCACATCCAGCTGATGATAGCGTGGGAAAATGATCCACTCATGACCGTTTTTCTTGTCCTTTTGCACTTGGACGAATCGCTGCAGAATATCTAAGAGGCTGTCCTTTTGCAGAACTTCCTTCCATAGATAGGATGTGCGATAGTCCCCCTCTATAGGCGGGTTGCCGGCAGAGCCGTCCGCATGGCCGCGATTGAACGGTAGGAACTGCGTGTCCAACTTGTCGAGCCGCGTGGTCATCCACACCTCGTCGGGATCCACGGCGAAATGCACGAGGGCGCGCTTCTTGAAGGACAGCAGCTTCTCACGAGGACTGCGGTCTTTTTGGTATTGCACAATGGCATCCTGATAGGTCTGCCCTTTGATCGGGTTCTTCAGCTCCATCGTGACGACAGGAATCCCGTTCACGAACAGCACCGTACCAATCGAATGTTCGCTGTTCATGGCATATTTTACTTGGCGTGTGATGGAGAGCCGGTTTTTCTCGTAGAGCGCAAGGGCGCTCTGATTCATGCGGCTTCCCGGTTTCCAGTAGGCCAGCCGCACCTCCACGCCGATATCGATGATGCCGTGGCGCAGACAGTCAATCGTGCCGCGCTTGTCCAGTTCAATGCCAACCCGATGCAGCAGGCTTTGAGCGGCAGCCTCCGCACCGTGTCGCCGGACGATGGCCTGCCATTTGTCCGGCTGCGTGTCCTGCACGAATGCGATGAGCATCTTCCCGTCCAACGCCAAAGCGCGGTCAAAGTCCTTCGGGTTGCCCTTGATATACCGCTCTGATTTCTTGCCCAAATGCGTGAGGCAGTATTCGATTTCACGCTCAAAGACACGCTCCGATGTATCGATCGGCATGACGATACCTCCTAAACAAGAAACATTTTGTCGGGAAAGATTATCATGGATACAAGAATGTTGGTATCAAGCATTACTCGCACGACGAATTCTCCCGCCTCTCTGCCCGGATTTCCTTCACCATACGGACAACATCATCTTCGGTATATAGCCCCACCTCCTCCGCAGCCCCCTGAAAAGCCGCCTGCACTTCCGTCAGTGCCGTCACAGGATCACTCGTGATGATAAGTTTCTCGCCATCGCGCACGAAAGCAACGCGATCGCCGCTGTTCAGTCTGAGTTGTCTGCGCACAGACAAGGGGAGCGTTATTTGTCCTTTTGCGTTAATCGTTGCCAACTCCATCTCAATTCCCTCCTCGTATGATACTTTGCTAAATCTTTATCTTGCCCGTCACTGCATCGTGAATCAGGATGCGGCGGTAGTCTTTCAGTTTTTGGATTTGCGCCTCAATATTTGCTTGCAAACGGTTGATCTTGGATTCCTGTTTTGATAGATAATTTACGATTTCTTTCTGTTCTTCTATGGGAGGAGCAACAAAAGGAATATGCTTGATATACTCTGCCTTAAAATCCCATTGATCGATTCTTATCCCATAGGAATCCCGTCCAAAAAATCCAACATAACATTTACTCCGTAGGGCATAATTGAAAAACTCCTTATTCTCAACGACCAAGTCATAAACATAATAAGCAGGGCTGACAATGCCGGCACAGGGAGCAACTCCATAAGAGCCTTGCCATGCCTTCATTTTATTCATAACAAATTGTCCCTCATCGACCATTTTGTAATTCGACAAGTCATCAGGAACGCGATTATGATTATCCGGTGAGCCGTCCGTTTCTCTATTTACAACTCCACGCTCCCGTTCCACAGAGAGTAAGGGAAATCCCCCGGGATTTTTCCTGTTATTTGGTTTCAAGAACGCCCTTAACGGTACAATCTGCCAATGCTCTGGCACGTCGCCAATCCAATCCTCACCGCTCGGTTTCATCGGCGCGGATTTATCCAGTCCCTTGGTGACGCATTCGGCAATAAGATCGCGTTTGTAGCAGGTGAGCATGGAGCTTTGGGATTGCAAATTGGCTACGGATTCGTCGATTTTCTTCGTGGAATCGTCTAAATACTCTACTATGTATGCTTGCTCGTCAATGTTATTTGGAAAGGTGATGACAAAATCTTGAAGCATGGGTAAGCGTACAGAATCAACTGTTGACCGCGCATTGCTACGGTCAATTTCCTTGTGAAAATTCTCTTGCAAAAAGTAATACAGATATTTTCCCGATACTCGCCGAAAGTTATGCAAATTGTAAACACGTTGATGATAGTCAAATTTTCCATTGGCATAATGAAAAATTCGACCCGCCCCAGCACCATCTCCCGCCATCAAAACAGCTTCCCCGTCAAAGCTGTATGAATTGATATGCTCAATAATAGGCGAACGAACATAAAAAGGGTACTTGCCAGAATCATCTCGGTCAACCGTATCTTTGTTCCCCGTAGAAATATCGCAGAGAAACTGAAGTCTTATTGAATCCCAATTAGAAGGAATATCCCCCGCCCAAATACTACCGCTATCCTTATACTCCGCATACCTATCGCGCATAAATCTCAATTCCCGTCTGTTTGATTTCCTCAGCAATGCGGGACTTCGGTTCGATATGTTTGATGTCGAACACATCCATATCTTTATCGTCCAGAGCCTCCCGCAGCTCCTCCACAAACCCCATGAATTTCAGACCGCGCAAATCACTGTCCACGAGCAAATCCACGTCGCTTGTTTTCGTTGCCGTCCCTTTGCCATAAGAGCCAAAGAGAATCGCCTGGCGAATCTGATGCCCTGCAAAAATCGGCTGTAATCGCTGCTTTATTTCGTCAAAAGTAAGAATCATCTGCGACATATCAATCCCTCCGATCTTCGAACAGGGCAGCAATGTCTTCCTGTATCTTTTTCCCGAGTGTCTCAATGTCCCGCAGTGTGCTTTCGGCATCTCCTACTTCCTCATAGTGGTAGAAATAGCGAGTAAAGGGTATCTCATAGCCCTTTTTCCGCTTGGACACATCCTCCCAGGCATCCGGCACATAGGGCAGAACCTCCCGCCGAATGTATTCCTCGATGTTCTGTTTCACGGGAATCTGCTCCGTGTCCCGAAGATCGGGGTCAGGCTCGGGATTGCCATCCTTGTCCAAGCAGATGTCCGCCGTTTCGTCCCGCTCGGCGAGTGCGGCAAGGATGGCTTTCTGAACATTGGGTTTTACGGCGATTTCGGCTCTTTTCAGCGTGTCCTTTAGGACACAGATAAATTCCTCCCGATTTTTATACAGCACTGTGCTATCCATAGCGGACAACGCTTGCAGAATATCCTGCTGCAGCCTTTCCCCGGCTTTGATTTCCTCTGCGGCGGCTTTTTCATCCCTGCGCCTGCTGGCGGCAAGATTGGTGAAGGGCTTTTGCTCCCGCAATCTGGCAATTCGTTCCGCGCTCACCTTGAAATTCAGTCGAAGGGGGCGCTCCATCGTTATCTTCCAATAGGCAAAGTCATCATTATCAAAAATCTGACAATGCTCTCCCGGCAGGAACGCGCCGTAAATTTTCGTCAAATCGTCAATGTGCTGTTCCGTCAAGAGTTTGCGTTTTTCGCCGAGGGGTTTTTTCATCCGCTCGAAAAAGGGAGTGCCGTCGATGAGTTGGATTTTCTGCTTGCGAACGCCGGACTTGCGATTGGTGACAATCCACACATAGGTCAAAATCCCCGTGTTGTAAAAAAGCTGGTCGGGAAGGGCGATGATGGACTCCAACATGTCCTGCTCGATGATCCACCGCCGAATCTCACTCTCGCCGCTCCCGGCATCCCCCGTGAAGAGCGGGGAGCCGTTGAACACGATGCCAATGCGGCTGCCGCCCTCGTCTGCGGGGAGCATCTTGCTGATCATGTGTTGGAGAAACAAAAACGCCCCGTCCGAAATCCTTGGAAGCCCCGCGCCGAATCTTCCGTGATCACCCTTTTCTTCCGCTTCGTCCCGAATGAATGCCTCATACTTCTTCCACTCCACGCCGAAGGGAGGATTGCAGAGCATATAATGAAACTTCTCCCTCTTCAAGGCGTCGTCCGTGAAACTGTTGCCGAGGTGGATGTTTTCATAGCCCTTGCCCTTAATCATGGTATCGGACTTGCAAATGGCATAGGTCTTTTCGTTGAGTTCCTGCCCATAGACCTCGATGAGTGCATTTTCGTTGAGTTCCCCTGCTTTTTCAATGCCGGCGGACAGCATCCCGCCTGTGCCGGCTGCAGGGTCATACAGCTTTGCCATAAAGAATGGCTCACAAATATGCTTCATGTCCGGATCAAAGAGGATGGACACCATGAGCCGGATGACCTCGCGGGGCGTGAAATGCTCTCCGGCGGTTTCGTTGGACATCTCCGAGAAACGGCGGATCAAATCCTCGAAAATATAGCCCATCTCATTGTTGCTCACGGCTTTCGGCGAAAGGTCAACATCGCCTGCAAATTTCTGCATGACCAGATACAGGAGGTTCGCCTTGTCCAAACGGTCAATTTGGGCGTAGATGTCAAAGGACTCCAGTATGGTGCGGGCATTTTCCGAAAAGCCCTTGATATAGTCGATCAGATTGTCCCGAATCAGTCCGGAATCGCTGGTCAGCGACTCAAAGGTGAATTCGCTGACATTGTAAAACTTATGCTTGCTGATGGCGGTCAGAAAGGGAGCCTTGTTCTTGTAGTGTATCCTCTTGTTTTCTGCCACGACCGCATCATGCGTATCTTTCAGGACGCTGTCCAAGCGACAGAGCACGGTAAAGGGCAATATAACATCGCCGTATTCGCTCTGCTTGTAGTCGCCCCGCAGAAGATCGGCGATTTTCCATATAAAGTCGGATGTCTTCGTATTCATCTATGTCAATTCCCTTCTGCCGTCTCCTTATACTTATCCAATATATACCATAACATATTCTGAAATAAACGGCAAATCCTCTGGAATCGCTGCAGGCAAACTCGTGCAAATTTTTCGTTCGATGGAGGGGCATAGCAGTCTATACGATATTGTTTCAAGATTCATAACGCAAAAACTCCCGAGGCTGCCCTCGGGAGTTTCGTATCTGTCGTTCTTGCCGATCAGCGCACGAACACGACGGAGCCGTTCATGAGCATCTGGCTCTGCGCGTTCGCGGCGAGGATGCGGTCGCCGTCCTCAACGGAGACGACGACGTTGACCGGGTTCGTGGAGTTGTTGCCGCCACGCACCTGCACCGCCTTTACGACGAGCGGGCTGCCGCCGACACGCGCGAGGCTCTGCGCCGCAGAGACGCTGGCGGAGTAGCCGACCATGCCCTGCGAGATCGCCTGATCGTAGTTGATGTTGCTGACGCCGTAGATGGCGCGGCCGTTCGTGTCATAGATGACGGGGGAGAAGCTGGGCTTGAGCCCCATGCCGCCCGCATCCACGATGACGCCCGTATAGCCAACGCCACGTGCCTGCACCTGCGTTGTAATCTCGGCCGTGATGGTGGCGGAGATGACCGGCGGAGGCGGGGTGGGCGGCGTGTTCGGACGAACGGCGGGCATGACGGCGGAGGCAAGTCCCTGCGTGCCATAGAGTGGCATGGACATGACAACGCGGTAGCTGCCATCCGGCATCGCCTGTTCCTCGACAACGACGGCGCCCTTGATGAGCGCGCTGACCTTGGTCTTGACGATATCGCTGCTGATGACAAAGTTCTCGACCGTCGTCTCGGCATCGACCTGAACGCCGCTCACCTGCTCGGCGAGGTTGCGCTGTGCATCGACGATTGCGGCACGGCGTGCCATGATGTTCGCCTTGGAGCCGTAGGTGCCCATCGGCGGCGTGCCGGCGCCCTCTGCCGTAATGACGCCATCCTCCCACAGCGTGGCGGCCTCGGTCGCCTGCATGATGGTGAGCGTTGGCAGCGCGGAATCAGGTGCCATCGAGAAGCCCGCGCCGAATACGAATGCGCCTGCGAGGGCACTGACAAGTGCTTTTTTCTTCAGGTTCTTCATTGTTATCGCTCCTTTATATCAGATCAAAAGCGCATGGGACTGTGCCCGGTTGTCCCTACTTTTTCCCTTTTTTGTTGACGCCCATCTTCGTAAAGATGCCCTCTTTGCCGTTGACGGCATCTCTGGTCGCCTTGGAAATGGCATTGAACGCCATCTCTTCGCTCACGCCCGTCGAGCCGATCATGATGACGCCGCTGTCCGTCGCGGCTCCTGCCGACACGCGCTTGGAGCTGCCCTTGCCCTGTCCGACGAGGACGACGCGCCCCGTCGCAACCTCGACCACGCGGATCGTGACGTTCGCCGTGACGCTTGCCTGGCTGCCGACGAGACCGCCGAGCAGGGCGCCGAGTGCCATGCTGTCATTCTTTGCCGAAAGGTTGGTGACGGCGCCAAAGATCTTATACTCCGCACCGCTCATGCCGCCAGTCTCTACTGCGCTGTCGGGACTGATGAGGCCGGTCATACCGAGGCTCTGCTCATCCACAAGCCCCTGAAACTCGATACGCTCAACCACTTGGAAGACATCGGGGCGGTCGCTGATGAGGGCAAAAAGCTCCTCGGTCGCAACGCCCGCGCGGTCACCGAACCCATCCCACTGATACGGCACTTTGTTCTGGAAGGGCATGATTGCAACCGTGGGATTGTCATACAGGCCTGCATGGCAGACGGATCCCATCATCAGTCCGCCAAGAAGGACGAGCACGCCCATCATTCTCTTAAACATAGAACTCCTCCTTAAACATGATCCCTAAGGAATCGCTGATAAAATGCAGTCCGTCAGATTGGCGTAGATTTTTTCGTCCGAACAAGGAGGCAAACCGGACGCATAGCCAAAGCTATGTGGAGGATTTGCCGACACAGTGCGGGCAAAAAAGATGCGTTAAGATGGCGTGGCTGAATTTATCAGTGCTTCCCTAACTTCCATGGGCTGCACCACGCGGTCAGGCGAATGATGGCTATGGGCAGAAAACACGCAGACTGCCTGCCGTGAGTGCATAAATGCTGACATATAAGATGTCCGTTCCTATTCTAACACAAATGAAATGAAATTGATACTGTACAAATTGACAGGTCGAAAAGTCCTATTTTCTGAAACATTAGAGGAATGACGCGGGTTTCAGGGTTTTTTCATACAGATCGGCATTGTCGTACGAAAAAATTTTTTCGCCAAATATTACGGACTGCATCCGATCTGTGCCGTCTTGCAAAAAGGAAAAACTGCTGCACGAAACGCTTCATGCAGCAGTTTGGTATCGATTTCGGTCAGCGCAGCGTGATCTTCAGCTCGCTGTCGCTGGTGCTTTCTACAAAGATGGAGAGGTTCGTGGTGCGCTGCAGCATCTGGAGGATCGTGAACGGCTTCTGCGAGGACGCAATGTCAATCGTCGTCTTGCCTGCGTTCGTGCCGCGCACGTAGACATCCTGCACGCCGCGCAGCCCCTTCAGCTCCTTCACGAGCTGCTCAACGAGGGAGAAGTCGTTCGCGCGTACGGTGAGCTGGATGCCGGAGAATGCGTTTGCCGCAGCCTTCAGGAACTGCTGCTCAAGCTTCTCCGCCGCCTTGACGGCCGCTGCCTGACGCGACTTGCGGCGCGCCAGCTCGGGGGTGTTCTCGACACCCTGTCCCTCGACGGAGTAGGTGCCGATGATGGTGCTCGTGCCGAAGGAGATGATCTTGAGATCGAGCTGCGTACGTGCCGAGGACATCGGCGATGTGACGTAGCCGCCGTGGTTGTCGGGGATCTTGATCGCGTAGCCGTCCGCGTGGCTGCGACCAATCACGAGATAGTCGATCGGACGGTCAGCGGTGTTCGTGCCGTACGGGAGCCGGCTGTCGCCGCGATAGACGGCGTTCAGCACAGCAGAGTCCTGCAGCTGCGAGAGGAGGCTCACATCGACGACGTGCTTGAAGCCGACCGTGAGCAGGCGCTCATTCAGCGCGGTCTCAAGGATCGTATCATGACCGCGTGTCGTCGCTGCCTCGTAGTAGTTCTGGCTGTCGTTATCGTCGGTGAGGATGACGACACCGATGCGCGGGTCGCTGAGGCGCATGACGGCATCCATGCGCTTCATGAACGGCGAGTTCGCGTCGGTGTTCACATCGACGCTTGCGCGGACGCGGTACTCGCCGCCGCTGACGGACTCACTGAGGACATTGATGTTCTGGACATAGCCCTGTGCATGCGTGAGGATCTCGTCCAGCTCCACGGAGGTATTCGAGACGACCGTGTCGGAGTTCAAATACATCCCGGCAACCTGCTCGACCGCCATGCGTGCCGCGTCGCGCATCGCGGAGTCGCGGTCAACACCGACGCCCTCGACCGTGACAGTCTGGGCGAATGCGGTCTGTACCATTGCCATACAGAGGGCGAGCGCGATGAGTAGTTTCTTCATAACGTGTGGATGCTCCTTTCTAAAGGTCAAAGGAATGCACGTGTTTTCTGCATTTTTATCATACCACAAAAAAGCGTAAACGTATAGAAGAGAAAATGAATGCGGTACAAAAAGTGCCGCAGCCTTGTACTGCGGCACTCTCGGCAATGGGATTGCCGTTACTTTTTCTTGTGATCCAGCTCGGCGAGGTCGAGGTTCTGCGAGGAACGCACGAAGTCGTTGAAGTCCTCCACAACCTCGTTGCCGTCTTCCTGACCTGCGACATAGCCGCGGAACGTGCCAATGAAACGGTTGAGGTTCGACTTGTAGGAGCCGAGCGCGGGTACATCGGGGATCTTGGCCGCGAGTTCATTGATCTCCGTGATTTTCGCCTCGGCGGCAGCCTTGTCGATGTTTTCGTTGTCAAGCATATCGGCAAGCTCGCGCACCTTCATGTTCAGTTCGAGGAAGGCGGCGGCGTTCACACGTCCCTCCTTGCGCATATCTTCGAGGCGGGCAAGCTGCACTTCCTTGAAATGTGTCGTGACAGCGGCGTCGAACTTGTCGTACGCAGGCTCGAATGCGTCGTAGAGCGGGAGATACTGCGCAGTCATCTGCGTCGCGGCAGCATAGTCGTCCGCCATGTAGCCCTTCGAGGAGTAGTAGCTCTCCATCTTGTCTGCGAGCGGGGCGAGATCCTTGAGGATCGCAAGCACGGCGTCCGCCTCCGCGTCGATGTCCGGATAGACGCCCGCGGTCTGCGGATTCGCACGCGCTTCTTCGAGATTCTTCTTCAGATCGGTGAAGTGCGGGAGGGTGACGTAGGTCATACGCTTGCCGCTGTGCATATCCTCGAGAGAGGGCGTGATGGCGTAGTCGAACGTGACGATGAAGCGATTGTAGTCGTTCGTCGCGTCGAGGTAGGGCGAGATCGCATCGATCTTGTCCTCGGTCGTGTTGCCGGCGAGCAGTGCGCTCACGCCTGCGGCGGGGTCTTCGCCCTTGTTGCTGCCGAAACAGCCCGTGAGGAGTGCAGCGGGTGCGCACAGGAGACTGCCGACGGCGAGGATGGAGAGTGTACGACGGATGGAATAAAACATAAAGATCCTCCTTTAAAACAGGACACGCAGCGTACGTGTCAATGAAACAGACGAGATACGCGTGGAGGCTCGTCTAACGCTCATAACACTCATAAGTATAGCGAAACAAAACGTTTGGTTCAAAATCAGGTCGATAGTTCCGCAATGACTGAATCAATATGCCTGTCCGCATTGCCTATGGAACAATGACGACACCCCAGTCGCGTGCCCCGCCATCCCCACGCACGGCATGGCGGCGCGCCTGCTCCGCCCGCCGCTCCGCACGGCGCAGCGCCGCCCACAGCGCATCGTCCGTCTTGTCCGACGCGTCCCACGCGCTCATGAGATCGTTCACCGCCTCGTCATACTTCCCCTCATCATAGCGGATCCTGCCGCGGTACTCATAGAGCCGCCAGACGGGGTAGGGACTGCCTGTATGCGGCGTGCGCTCCGCCGCCGCAAAGTCGGCAAGGGCGAGCGCACTGCTGCTGCGCGCGTAGTAGGCACGTCCGCGCAGGACGTAGGCATAGGCGCGCGCATCGCCCGTAACGCTCGGGTCTTGGAGGAGCAGCGAGAGATCGGCGACGGCGTGTTCCGTCTCACCGCGCTCGATCATCGCCGTCACATCCGCGAAGACGGCATCCTGTCCGCCCTCGCCTGTGTATGCCGCCGTGCGCCGCTCCCGTGCGGCATCCCCATAGACCTCAAAGCCGCGCGGCGCAGCCGGCTGCTGATACGCTGCACGGCTTCTCAACGCCTCGTTCGCCGTGCGCAGCTCATCACGCTCCTGCCGCAGACGCTCCAGCTCCGCCTTGTCCCCCGCAAGCGCCTTGAGGTCGATGCCGTCCGTGTCCACGGAGCAGACGAGATGAATGCGATAGCGCCACGCATCGCCGACCAGCTCGGGCGTCACCTTCTCGTCCAGGACGCGCAGCACGGCGGCAGCGACCGTACGCACCTCATCGCGCGTCAGCGTATAGCCCTGCACTTCGCTCGTGCTCTCGATGTAGATGCCCGCCCGCTCGGTCGCCGCGCGCATCGCCTCCGTACGTGCGGCATCCCGCGCCGTTTTCGGCGTGTCGCTGTCGCCCATCACATAGACGCCGTCCGCCTCGATGATCTCAGGCGCAGCACAGACGGGTGCGGCGCTGCAGAGGCTAAGTGCGCAGACGGCGGCGCACAGAATATTTTTCAACATGATACTCACTCCCGTATGTATTGTTCCAAAGGAAGATTAAGCAGCAATGAAAGAGAAATGAAGCGGATGTTGTTTTTGTGCGCAGGAAGGAATTTGAAAGAAAACGTAGAATTATTAAAATATATACATTTTAATCTTTTTGGAGGTGTTATCAATGAAACGATTTTGTTTGCTGCTCATCGGTCTTTTTGTGTTTTCCCTGTCTGCGGTCGGATTCGCGAACTATCCGATGTATCTGAACGGCGACCGCGACCTCATTCTCTGCGACGGGCACATGGGGACGGCATGGTACGTTGACCGCACCTCGCTGGTTGTACAAAAGTACGAACCGCCGCAGTACATCATCGCGGTGAATGTCCTCACGGCACGGAGCGCCATCGGCAATGAAGATGATTTCTACAGCGGCGGCAGGGGTACCGTGACGGATGTGCGTACCATGCGCTTCTTCTACAACTGGGATCTGCGGCAGATGTACGTGGCAAAGGAGGGAGCGGACGACTGGCGGCTCCTGCCGCCGCAGGGATCGTGGGCGGAGACGGGCATTTCGATGCCGGCGGGCGAGATCGCATTCTACCTGGCCTATCATACAAAATTCTACGGCAGCAAGCCCTTTTACAATTCGTTCCTCAAGCGCAGCACGACGGTCTACAACGACGACTTCTACACGCGGATCCCATGAGAAATACGGAATCCGCGAAGCTTGCACGCATGGGCTTTTTCCGCATGAAAATTTTTCTTGCAACAGGGTTGACATGAGCGCCGCCCTCGGTTATAATTCCACTATCGCCTGTGCGGCGGTATGCTGATTTAGCTCAGTTGGTAGAGCAGCTCATTCGTAATGAGCAGGTCGTAGGTTCAAGTCCTATAATCAGCTCCATTTGAACAGCAAGGACTCCCGAGAGATCGGGAGTCTTTTTTTGTGTCATACACTTGCGGATCAACAGCAAAAGCCGCCCTGCAGAAATGGGCAGGGCGGCTGAGGTACGCAGCGATTCCTCTATTGCAGGAGGGGATCCTCCTCTTCGTGATAAACAACTCCGTGCTGATAATCGTACGGGGCACCGATGTATACGGAGGCGGTGCGGATCGCACCATGTCCGTCCGGCCCCTGTACAACGTGCGCATGCCACTGGAGCGGAGTCAGAATCACACCGCCGTCGCCGGGACCGAGCTCCATGTCCTCATCATAGCCCTCGACACCGGCGGGCTTAAACGTGTAGTAGGAGCCATCGTCTCCAAGCCCCCGCTGATGAAGAAACGACTGCCAATAGCCATACTCCTGCCCGATCTCCTGAACTTCGTCAGCAATCTGATGATAGAGGTTCTGCGTTGCAGCCTCGCCGTCCTCTGTCACGTACAGCAGCGTCCATCCGGAGACTGCGCCGGTCGGCCAGTTCTTTGCATGGCGCCAATAGGAAATCCACAGCTCTTCCTGCGCGTTGAATGCCTCATTCCACCGTGTAAAGAGAACAACTCCATCGAAATTGTAGTAGTCGTAGTATCCGGGATTTCTCTTCCAACCGTTTGGAATCAGCACGTTGTCCTGTAAATCCTTCACGCTCTGCGATACTCGCTCGTGCACGGGAATCCCGAACGGCGTGATCGTCGGATGACCTTCGTACCGCCCCGTCATCCACCGCAGGGCAAGCGGCGTTTCCGCAAAGGCGGGCGACACGCTCCCGCCAAGGAGCACCATCATCGCCAAAACACAAAGCCCCGCCCGCAGCACAGCTGTGCGCCGCATGAAATCCAACTTCATCGTAGAACCTCCTTCACATCTCAAAAAATATGCTAAAATCATATTATATGGGCGAAAACTTCTTGTCAATAGGATTAAAGTTCCATTGTAATCTCGGATTATTTTATGTAAGTGAACTTTTCCCGTCTTGACGCGTTCCTTAATTTCGTTGTAAAATTGCCATGGTCGTGTTTTATTAGGAATCAATATGCAGGAGGCAGATTTTATGGGAAAGAAAATGAATCGGCGTTCTCTGGCTCTTTTTGTCGCCCTCGCATTGTCCTCGGGGGGGGGGCACTCATCTCTCCTCAGACGACATTTGCGGCAGAGGTAACGATCTCGGATCCGAGCGATGCGCGTCTCAATCAGGCGGAGCTGGCGGGCGGAGCATCGACGGGACCCGGAGACAATACCCCCATCGTGGGCAATCTGCTCACATTCAAGAATGTCAGCTTCATGGGCACGGGCTACTACACGGGCATAGGCTACGGCGGGCGCAACTTTGCGGGCACCGTCGTCGAGCGCAACCGCATTCATGTCGACGGGGCGCAGGTGAAGATTGCGATTGGCGGTAGCGGGCTGAACGGCGCGGTGCGCGATAATACGGCGCTCGTTTACAACCTCTCAAAGGTTCAGACGGCAAAAGGCGGTGAGGCGAACGGCACGGGGCAGGAGAATACGGCGAGCGGCAATCATCTCGGTGTGATCAGCTCCGTCGTGCAGAGCGGCTACGGCGGTCTCTCGACCTATGGAACGGCGGAGAAGAATACGGTCGAGATCAGCGGCGGCGCTTTCATGCAAAATGTCTACGGCGGATCGGGTGGCTTTTCTTCGCCGCTGGCTACGATTCGCGAGAACAGTGTGACCATCGAGAACGCGACGTTCCAAGACCTTGGCGCACAGTTCCCCGGTTCGATTGACCACACGAAGGAGATTGCGGGCGGCGTTGTCCAGAGCATCGTCGGCGGCATCGGCAGCACGATCTCGGAGAACAGTGTGACCATCAAGAGCGGTACGATCGGCGTGCCCGTCTACGGCGGCAAGTCGTACAACGGCGCAACGGTGACGAAAAACAAGGTGGTTCTCACGGGCGGCACATACACCGATCTCATCTACGGCGGCGACGCGCATACGGAGGCGTCAGAGAACGAGGTGCACCTGACGAATGTGACGGTTCCGGCGGTCTTTGGCGGCAGCGCCGCGATTGCAAACAACAACAAGATCTATCTAAACGGCGGCGTAACGGTCACACAGTCGATTGTCGGCGGTGACGGCACGACCAGTACGGGCAACACGCTGACCGTGAAGGGCGTGAACACCGTACAGGATCGCATCAAAGAGGTGCAGAAATACGCCTTTGATATTGCGGGTGTGGCGAGCACGGCAAATCCGCTGCTGACGGTCGGCGGCGCGGTACAGACGGATATGGACTGGACGCAGCTATCTGTGACTGGAACGCCCGCAGCATCCCTTTTGAACCAAACAATCACGCTCATGCGGCAGAGTGGATCGGACATCGCGTTCGGATTGACCTATAATGGGAAAAAGGTCGCGACGGATGATGGCGTCGAACACATCGTCGACACGGACACGCAGGCGTCCACGGCACATGAGATTACGTCTACAAGCTACGCATTCAAGGGGCAGACAACTCCGTCGCAGATCGGCACAGACACTTGGGGCGGACGCTCCGTCGGCGGCAACTCCACGCGTGAGAATACGATTGAGCTTTCGAGCGGCACGCATACGGATGTCTACGGCGGCTGGACGACAGGCACGGGCACGACAGCGGAAGACAAGGACGCGAGCTACAAGAATATCGTCACGGTAAAGAGCGGCGCGACGGTCACGGGCGATGTCTACGGCGGGTCTGCGGCAAACGGTGCGGCGCACGACAATACGGTGCATATTGACGGCACGACCATCGGCGGGGCTGTCATCGGCGGGCGTGGCAGCACGGCGACGAACAACACCGTCCAGCTGACGAATGCTGCGGTTGGCGGTACGGTTACAGGCGGCATGGTCGGCACGGCGGCGGGCGGTACGGACAACACGCTGCGCGTCAAGGGCAACAGCACCGCCGCACAGATGNGCACGGCGACGAACAACACCGTCCAGCTGACGAATGCTGCGGTTGGCGGTACGGTTACAGGCGGCATGGTCGGCACGGCGGCGGGCGGTACGGACAACACGCTGCGCGTCAAGGGCAACAGCACCGCCGCACAGATGAATGGCTTCCAGAAGTTCCACTTTGACCTCGCAGGGGCAAGCACGGCAACGCCGATGCTCGGCATCACGGGGACGGCGCGCACATGGCTGGACTGGGCGCAGCTCACAACGGACGGCTCGGGCGCAGGGGTGACGCTTCTCTCCAATCCGCACGGTCTGGATGTGGCGAACTACACGGGCGCAATCACAACGACGACGGATACGACGGAGCGCAACATCGACACGGACACGCATTCGGATACGAACGTGACAAGTATCCGCGCGGAGTCGTATCAGTTCGCAGGGGTGACGGCACCCGTGACGCTCGCGGGCGATGCGAACGGCTACGGCGGCATCTCGCGTGCGGGTAACTCCACGCGCAATAATGCGGTAGAGCTGACCTCGGGCAGCTATGCCGACTTCTACGGCGGTCATACGAGCGGCGCTGGCACGACGCAGACGGATAAGAACGACAGCCATGACAATACCGTCACGGTCAAGAGCGGCGTGACCGTAACGAATGTCTACGGCGGATTTGCGGCAAACGGTGCAGCAACGAAGAATACCGTGCACATCGACGGTGGCAGCCCCCTTGGTGATGTCATCGGCGGACACGGCAGCACGGCGACGAACAACACTGTGACGGTGACCAACGGCTCTGCGGCAGCAGTCATTGGCGGGCAGTCGACCGGCGATGCGACGGGCAATGTCGTGACGCTGGGCGGCAATTTCACAGGAAACCTCACGGGTGCTGTTTCGACGACGGGCGCAGCCTCGCACAATACGCTCGATCTCGGCACCTTTGACCTCGCGGGCAATGTGACGGGCGGCAGCGGCACAGCGGCGGCGGGCAACGTGATTGCCCTGCGCGGCACGCACGTCACGGGCACCGTGACAGGCGGACGCGTCGGCGGTACGGCGGGCGGTGTGAACAATACGCTTGCTGTATACTACAATGCGGCGCGCTCCTCGGAGATCGGAGACTTTGCGGGCGTGCAGAATCTCCATTTCTACCTCGGGGATGCGGCAGCAAATACCGCACCCACGCTGCTGAAGCTGACGAATGCAGGCGGCGACAAGGATGTAAGCGGGCTGAAGATCCGCGTCGGACGAAGCGGTGCAGCCGCAAAGCTCCAAAAGGGCGATACGTTCACGCTGATGGAGAATGCGGCGGGCAACATCACGGGGGATGCCGCACGCGTTACGGGCGAGGGCATGGACGGCGTGTCGCGCCTCTATCGCTTCGCGGTTGCGCCCGATGCAGCGAATCGGAACAAGCTCATCGCAACGGTGACGAGTGTCGGGTTTGCCGAGCAGGCGAAATCCTTCGTCGAGACGCGTGCGGGTGCAGCGGCGTTCCTCGGCAGCGGCGGAGATTTCCTCGTGGAGACGGCACTGCCGTCGGCGCAGAAGGAGGCTGCAAGACAAGGTGCGGCAGACGGTGGCAGCTATGCACTCTGGGCAGGCATGGGCGGCAATGCAATGAAGTATAAGACCGGCTCCCATGTCGATATGAAGGGCTGGAGTCTCGGTGTCGGCTGGGCGCGTCCGCTCGCCGTGGCGGAGGGAACGCTCACCTTTGGTCCATTCGTCGAGTATGGCCGCGGCAGCTACGACTCCTACCTCGACGACGGCACGCACGCGGATGGCACGGCAAGCTATCTCGGGCTCGGCGTTATGGCAAAGCTCAAGACGACGGATGGCACATGGGCAGAAGCGTCCATGCGTCTGGGGCGTACAAAGAGCGACTATGCGGGCGTCTTGGACGGCACCGCCGCCAGCTACGACAGCGCAAGCAGTTACTATGCGGGGCATCTTGGCATCGGCAAGGAACTGCGTCTGCGCGAAAAGGACACACTGAATGTGTACCTGCGCTATTTCCACGCGCATACGGGCGCTGCGGACGAGACGATCTCCACGGGCGAGCGTTATCATTTCGATGCGGTGAATTCGCACCGCACACGCCTCGGCCTACGCTGGACGCAGGAGTTGAAGGATGCGGCACAGCTTTATGCAGGACTTGCATGGGAGTACGAGTTCGGCGGCGATGCACGCGCAAGCTACGACGGCGAAGGGACACCGACCCCCACGCTCAAGGGATCAAGCGCCCTCCTCGAACTCGGCTACCGCTTCGCACCGAAGGCGAGCCGCGTGAGCTATGACCTCCACCTTACGGGCTGGCAGGGCAAGCGCCAGGGCGTTACGGGCGGCGCATCGGTAAACTGGATGTTCTAAACGATGATTGTATAAAAATGGGATGACCGCAGAAAGCTGCTAAACTTTCTGTGATCATCCCATTTTCCATTTGCAGAATTATGTGGTAGAATGTATTTGAATAAAATCCGTGCGGAGGACTTTTGCAATGCAGGGGCAACGACGTGTCTACTTTTATGCCGTTAGCGCGGTCGTGATCTGGTCGACGACGGCGGCACTGGTGAAGAGTCTGCTCACGGCGATCCCGACATTTGAGGCGCTCTTTCTGAGCACGCTCGCTGCGAGCCTCTTCCTGCTCGTCGTGCAGCTTGTGCGCGACGGGGGGCGCATATTTCGTATCTATGACATACGCGGCTATGCGGCTATGGCGGGGCTCGGTTTCCTCGGGCTTTTCCTCTACTCGGGGCTGTACTACTACGGGCTTTCGCAGCTGACCTCGCAGGAGGCGTGCCTCCTCAACTATCTCTGGCCGATGATGATTGTCCTCTTTGCCGCGCTGCTCCTCGGGGAGCGGATTACCCTGCGCACCGCCGTCGCACTCCTCCTCTCGTTCTCCGGTGTGGTGGTACTCACCCTCGGCGGGGAGGGCAGCGCCGAGGGAAACGGGCTGCTTGGCACCGCCGCCTGTCTGCTCGCAGCCCTCTGCTACGGACTCTTTTGTGTGCTGAACAAGCGGCGGAACATCGACCAGACGGTGATGATGATTCTGGCGTGGGGAGTGACGGCGGTCTGCTCGCTGCCCGTAACGCTGCTCACGGAGGAGTGGGTCACACCCATGTGGACACAGTGGCTCGGTCTCTTGTGGCTCGGTGTATTCATTGATGCCGTGGGTTATCTCTGGTGGGCGATGGCACTGCAGGGGGCGCGGAACTCGGCGATGGTTGCAAACCTCGCCTACGCTGTGCCGCTCCTCTCGCTCGTTGTCTCTGCCATAACGCTTGGTGAGGAGATGAGCAGCGCGGCGTTCCTCGCACTCGTGCTCATCATGGGCGGGATCCTCTTGCAGAGTGTGCGGCGAGGGAAGGTGCGTTGAAAAACAAAAGGAGGGCTGCTCTCGGAGCGCCCCTTCCACCGCTTACGCGGTCCCCCTCCCCCGTTGTGAACGGGGGAGGCTGAGGTTACGGCATATTAGGGAATCGCTGATAAAATGAAGTCCGTCAGATTGGCGTAGATTTTTTCGTCCGAACAAGGAGGCAAACCGGACGCATAGCCAAAGCTATGTGGAGGATTTGCCGACGAAGTGCGGGCAAAAAAGATGCGTCAAGATGGCGGTGCTGAATTTATCAGTGCTTCCTTAGCTTCCCCCGCCGAAGCGGGGGAAGTGGCGAGCTTGCGAGCCGATAGGGGCGCCCCAAATGAAGCCTTTATTCCTCCGGCAGCGCCGCATGCAGCACATCACCGATCGGCTCACGGATGACCAGCTCGGCGCGGGCATCGGCACGCGTCTCGCTCTTGTTGATAAGGACAAGGTGACTGCCGCGGAAGTAGTCGATCAGTCCCGCCGCAGGGTAGACGATGAGCGACGTACCGCCGATGATGAGCGTGTCCGCCGCACGGATGGCGGCGACAGCGCCCTCAATGGTCGCTGTGTCAAGACTTTCCTCATAGAGTACAACATCGGGGCGGACAATGCCGCCGCAGCTGCAGTGTGGGATGGGGCGATGGTGGAGGATGTAGTCGAGCCCGTAATGCGCGCCGCAGTCCATGCAGTGCGCACGGCGGATCGAGCCGTGCAGCTCGTAGACCGTCTTTGAGCCTGCCGCCTGATGGAGCCCGTCGATGTTCTGTGTCACCACCGCCGCGAGAATGCCGCGCCGCTCCAACTCTGCGAGCGCGTAGTGCCCCGGATTCGGCTCCGCTGCGAGGTAGACAAAGCGCCGCCGATAGAAGTCGAAGAACTCGGCGGGATGCGCCATGAGGAAGCTGTGCGATGCCATCTGCTCAGGTGCGAACTCCTGATGCAGCGTCTCGCTGTAGATGCCGCCCGCGCTGCGAAAGTCGGGAATCCCCGACTCTGTGGACATACCCGCCCCGCCGAAAAAGACCGCGCGGCGGCTCTCTGTGAGGATTTCTCTGAGTGCTGCAATCGTGTCCATCGTGTACCTCCTTGCTTGACAATTTTTTGTGGATGAGTATAATGAAACTATAAAAAGAGTGACTGGTGATTGGACCCGCCGGTCTCTCCCTCAAAGTTTTATCTTTCGTGAAGACAGAGCCGACGTGAACCGCACAGCGGCTCTTCTTTCTGTCTACCTAGTCAGAAATATGATGTTGACCACGAGCGTTGCCGCCGCTAGCACGAGCGATAGTTTTTCATATAAACTCATGCACATCACCTCCCTGCGAAGCAGAGAGAAAACCAGCTTTTTACCAGCCACTTACGAACATTATAGCACATCGTTTCTTCACAGGAAAGCAAAAAACGGAGCAGATATGCGTCTGCTCCGTTTTTGTGTGCGATGGGGAAATCAGAAATTGTACGTTCCGCCAAGGATGAAGTGGCGGCTCGGCGCGGCATATGCACCAAGCGTCGTATAGCCGATGGTCTCATAGCTCTCATCCGTGAGGTTCAGTGCCTTCAGATAGACCTTGAACTCCGGCGAGATGTGATAGTTCACGCCGAGGTCGAGCGTCATGTACTGGGTATCCGTGAAACGCTCTTTGCTGCGTCCCGTTACATAGTTGAGGTCGAGATCGGCGTCCCATTTCCCCTGCGTGTAGGAGAGTCCGAGATTGTAGCCGTTCGGGCGGGTATTTGTGGAGAGGTAGCCTTTATAGCGGTCGGTGGATTCGACGTGTGCATAGCTGTATGCGGCGCGAATCGTCCACATATCGCTCGCCCGATAGCGTGTGCTCAGTTCCATCCCGCGCCGATCTTCACGCTCCGTGTTGTAATAGCTTGTGCGTCCGCTCCATACCCAGTTCAGCGCGTTTTTCACCTTGCTGCG
Source organism: Candidatus Centipeda massiliensis (assembly GCF_900290285.1). Classification (GTDB taxonomy): domain Bacteria; phylum Bacillota; class Negativicutes; order Selenomonadales; family Selenomonadaceae; genus Centipeda; species Centipeda massiliensis. The sequence continues at coordinate 133,155 of NZ_LT985754.1, forward strand.
GTAGAGACTCGCGGACACATTCCACTTGCGCGTGATCTGACTGTCAGCACCGATGGTGAAGGTGTGGGACTTCTCCTGCTTGAGATTCGGGTTGCCGAGCATGAACGCTGTATTGGCATGGAGCATCTTGAGCGTCGGGTTGTTGACCGCCTGTCCCCACGAGATGTAGGCGTGCGTTTTGCGGTCAAATTTCTTGTTCAGGCTGATGTGCGACGCGACATCGGAGCCGTATTCGTTGTGATGCTCTAAGCGCGAGCCGAGCTTGAGCGCGTAGCCCTGTCCGAGCTGCCAGTCGTCTTCGAGGAAGAGTGCCTTGGTTGTGGCGGACACATCAAGCGTTCCGCTGTTCTCCTCGTGCATCTTGTCACGCGCCCAGAGGACTCCTGCGACGAGCATATTTTTATTGCCGAGCATCCAGAGTTTTTGCCCCTCGAAGGTATCGCGGCGGAGATTGTGGGTGTAGGGGGACGGTCCGAACGAGGAATCAAAAGGACCGTCGGCATTCGATGTGCTGTGATAGTAGCGCAGGAACGTGCCCTCGCCGTCCTTTTTCGCGCCGAACATATAGCTTATGCCGTATACACTGTCCGTCGTACGTAGACAGGATTTGTAATAAGGGATGCCTTCTTTCGGGTCGCCGAGGAAAATGCCATAGCCGTCGTCTGCTTCATGGCGGCTGTAGTCCACGGTCAGGCGGTCGTTGCCCATGATACGGTCATAGGCGATGTTATAGTCCGTATGCTCAATATCACTGTTTCCGAAGGTGCGTTTGTTTCCTTCGGCGTTTTTATACTGGAAATCCTTGCGGCGCTCATGTGCTGCGCCGATACGGATCATATTCTTTTCATCGCCGCCGCTGACGTTTATCCCCGCACGTTTCTCACCCCACGAGCCGAGCTGTATGTTGACGGAGCCGCTCGGTTTCCCCGCCGCCGGACGCTTCGTGATGATGTTAACCACGCCCGAGACGGCGCGCTCGCCATAGAGCGAGGAGTTTGGCCCGCGTACGATCTCGATTCGTTCCACCTCGCCGATCGCAATCTGGTCGACGTTGATTGCGTTATCATCGCCGCTGACCATGAGGTGATCCCAGTTGACCTTCTTGCCGTCGACCATGACGAGGACGCGCGAGTCACCGTTGATGACGGGATAGGCGGCAAAGCCCTTCTGCACGACGTTGATGTTCGCCCCCTTGAGTGCATCGGAGACGCTCTTGTAGTTGCCGCGCTCGATCTGCTCCTCCGAGATCAGCGTGACATCCGCCGGCACGTCGCTGATCGCCGTCTCGCTGCGGCTCGCCGTGACGACGATATCGTCCAGTGTGTAGGACTGCATCGCCTCACCTGCTGCCTCCTCCGCACTTGCCGGCGCTGCAGCACAGCCCATTCCAACGGTGAGTGCGCCCGCAATCAGTCCGCTGAGTATTGATTTTTTCATCTTTTCATCCCTTCTGATTCATCCCTGAGGGCATCCAGCCCTGCGGCTATATCTTCAAGCGCCGTGATACAGCGCCCGTTCCCGTTGTTGACATCGGAAAAATTCACGATGATGATGCGATTTTCCCGTACGGCTTTCATATTTTGGAGATTTGGATCGCCGCGCAGCTCCGCGCGTGCCTCCTCCTCCGTGCAATCCTTCGGATTCACATAGATGATGACCTCGGGTGCAAATCCAAGGACGCGCTCGGGACCGACGGCGCGCATCTGGCGGTCGACGATGTTGTCCGCACCCGCCTTGCGTGCGATGTCGTCGATGATGTAGGCGGGGCCGTACATGCTGTAGAGACTGCTGCCGTGCGCCTGTAAGATCATCGCAGTATAGCGCTGTCCGCGCGCCGCTGTCCGTGCCTCAACGGCGGCGACGCGCTCCTTCAGCCCTGCGGTATACGCCGCCGCACGCTCCTCCACACCGAAGATATGACCCATATCTTTGATAAACGGATAGACCGTTTCCTCTAGGCTCGGGTGTCCCTTGCGCACGGTGGCGGGGACAATGTACGCACCGATGCTGCGGTCGAAATAGGAATAGACATCGCCAAGCGCCTCGGGGGTGAAGTGATGTGACCACCCGATGATGAGATCGGGGCGGAGCGCCACAACCTCCTCACGGCTCGGGACGTAGGGCGCGGCAAGAATCGGAAGTGCCGCGTATGCGTCTGCATAGGCGGGCGGCTCTGCACCGTAGGGTGCAATCGTTCCGATGATGCGATCCGAAAGGCCAAGGTCGATGAGCAGCTCCGTCGCCCCCGGGTAGGAGACGAGCACGCGCTCCGGTGTATGTGCGAGTGTGAACGCAGCAGGACGTCCCTCACTGTCCGATGTTGTGTATGCGATGCCGTCCGACACCGTGTCCCTCGCGTACGAGCCGCGCCCATCGGTCGCCGCGAGCGATAGGATGAGGGCACTGAACGCGAGCAGGGGGAGGAGGCGCAGCATATTAGTGATGCGGCGGAGTGTTCTGCCCTTTGTCTGCGTCGCATTCATGGCATCTGCTCCGTGCGGTAGTCGACGAGCGGCAGCCCCTCCGCATCGTAGGTAACGTTTGCACGCACGCCGTAAATGCGTTCGAGCATTTCCTCTGTGATGATGTCCCTTGGCGTGCCGATCCGTTCGATGCGCCCCGCCTTCATGACGACGAGGAGGTCGGCGTACATCGCCGCGAGGTTGAGGTCGTGGAGCGCGGCAATCACGCCAATACCAAGGCTTTTGACCAGCTCAAGTATATGCAGCTGATACTTGATGTCGAGATGGTTTGTCGGCTCATCGAGGATGAGCAGCTGCGGCTCTTGCACGAGACAGCGCGCGAGCATGACGCGCTGCTGCTCGCCGCCCGAGAGTTCATTGAAGGAGCGCTCGGCCGCGTCCGTCATGCCGACGCGCGCAAGCGCCGCAGAGACGAGTGCGCGATCCTCCTCCGTGTCCTCCTCGAAGCTCTCCTTGTACGGAGCGCGTCCCATGAGGGCGATCTCCTCCACGCTGAAATCAAAGTCGACGGCGTGGAACTGTCCCATGACACCGATCTCCTGTGCCGCCGCGCGCAGCGGGATGTCCGCAATCGGTGTGCCGTCCATCGTAATCTTTCCCGTCTGTACGCGGTGGACGCGGTAGAGGTGCTTCAGCAGGGTGGACTTGCCGCAGCCGTTTGGTCCAAGGAGTGCGACGAAGCGGTCGGCGGGGAGGTCGGCGGGGATGCCGTGCAGGATCTCCTTTGCACCGATGCAGAATTTCAGACCTTCGATGTGAATATTTTTCATCGTCCGCCTCCAAAGTTCCCACTGCTGCCGAAGAGCAGCTTCATGAAGAGCGGTGCACCGATGAGTGCCGTGATGATACCGATGGGCAGATCGCCCGCCGGTAGGAGAGTGCGCGCGAGGAGATCGGCGACGACGAGGAAGATCGCACCGACGAGGAGGGCTGCCGGCAGCAGCCGACGATGGGACGCACCCGTAAATGCACGCACGAGATGCGGGACGACCAGCCCGACAAAGCCGATGATGCCGCAGGTCGCAACGAGGACACCCGTCAGCAGCGCGAGAAGCCCCATGTAGAGACGGCGCTTTGCACTTGCGTCGATGCCAAGCGTCACGGCAAGCTCCTCGCCGAGCAGGAGCACGTCGAGCGTGCGCAGCTGGGAGAGAAAGTAGACAGCGAGTGCGGTGACGATGAGAACGGGCAGGAAGAGGCTGTGCCATTTCGCATCGGCAAGGCTGCCCATCGTCCAGAACGCCGCGGATTGCATCCCCTCCGCGTCCGCCGCCATATAGACGATAAAATTGGTCGCCGCGACGCAGAGCGCACTGATCGCCGCACCCGCGAGCACGAGCTTCACGGTCGAGACGCGCCGATGAATCCCCGCGAGCATGAGGACGGCGAGCGTCGCAAGGATTGCCCCGAGGAAGGCCGCGCCCGGCACACCAAAGGGGATTGCCGCCGTCCCAATGAGGATCGCGAGTGTCGCGCCGACGGATGCGCCCGAGGCAATGCCGAGGATGAACGGCTCCGCAAGCGGATTCTGCACACTCGCCTGCATGACGACACCCGCAAGCGCCAGTCCCGCTCCCGCTGTCATTGCGAGCAGGACGCGCGGCACACGCAGCGACCATATAATGTCCGTGAGCGCAGGATCAACGGCGGGGATGCGCCCCGCGAGCTTTGCCGTGATGATGGCGAGCGTATCGGCGAGCGGCACGGAGACACTGCCCGCCGAGATAGCGAGTACGGCGACAAGAATGAGCAGGATGGCGAGTGCGGGCGGCGAGCCGAGCATAGCTTTGATATGCAAGAAAAATCCCTTTCTATGAGAATATTGTGTATTTCCTAAACGTGAATAATATTCATGTCGAGGATACTTCATTTCATAGCCGCTGTCAATGAAAATCTCTCGCAGTAGATATAATAGATATATTTGTGCAGATTAGAGAGATCGGGGCATAAGAAAACGACACATCTCATCGAGCGGGATGTGCCGTGCTTGACATTTGTAGAATATTTTTCTATAATAACAGCATAAAAGGACGACTGGTGTGTGGAATCGCCGGTCTCTCCGCAGAATTTTATGTTCTTGAAAGAGGAGCCGACGTGAACCGCACGTACGGCTCTTTTTTCTGCCTATCTAGTAATCAGAAATATGATGTTGACTACGAGCGTTGCCGACGCAATCAGAAGCGATAGCTTTTCAAAAAGCGTCACGCACATCACCCCCCGGAAGGGAGTAAACCGACATTCACCAGTCGCTGGGTTCATTATAGCACATCGTTTCTTCACAGGAAAGCACAAAACGGAGCAGGGAATTCTGCTCCGTTTTTGCTTGCCACATTTCCACCGTACATTTATAATTGAAAGAAAATGAATCTGTACGGAGGATACCACAATGAAGACCATCAAAATGCTGATCGACGGCAAGCGCGTTGCGGGCGAGGGAACGCTCCCCGTTTATCACAAGGCGACGGGCGAGGTGATCGCCGAGATCGCTGCAGCGGGCGCGGAGCATGTGCGTGCGGCAGTGGATGCGGCGGAGCGTGCCTTCCATGAGGTACAGCTCAGTCCCTACGAGCGCTACGAGATCCTCATGCGTGCGGCAAACCTCATGCGCGAGCGCCGTGAGGAGTTCGCGACGGCACTCTCTGCTGAGGCGGGCAAGCCCATCCGCGACGCACGCGGCGAGATTGACCGCGCCTATCAGACCTTCATCCTCTCGGCGGAGGAGGCGAAGCGTCTGCGCGGTGAGACCGTACCGCTGGCGGGTGCGCCGGGCTGCAGCAATCGCATGGCGTTCACGATCCGCCGTCCGCTTGGCGTCGTCTGCGCGATTACGCCGTTCAACTTCCCCGTGAACCTTGCCGCGCACAAGATCGGCCCGGCGCTTGCGGCGGGCAACACCGTCGTCTACAAGCCCGCCTCGGCGACGCCGCTCACGGCATCGCTCCTGTGCGACGTGTTTCAGGAGGCGGGGCTGCCTGCGGGCTGTCTCAACCTCGTCTACGGCGCGGGCGACAAAATCGGCGATCTCCTCACGGCGGACGAGCGCATCCGGATGTTCTCGTTTACGGGCAGCGTGCCCGTCGGCAAGGCACTGCATGCGGCGGTGGGCTTTCGCCGCATCTCGTTGGAGCTCGGCTCGAACTCCGCAAACATCGTGCACGAGGATGTCGCGGATGTCACATGGGTCGCCGAGCACTGCGCGCGCCATGCGTTTGTGAATGCGGGGCAGGTCTGCATCTCCTGTCAGCGTGTCTACGTATCGCGCAGCATCTACGAGGCGTTCTGCGCGGCAATGACAGAGACGGCGCGCAGCTTCCGCAGCGGCGATCTCATGGACGTACACACGCAGATCGGCCCCATGATCTCCGAGCGCGAGGCGCAGCGCATCGAGGCGTGGGTGGATGAGGCGGAGGATGAGGGGGCACGCGTGCTCACGGGCGGCAATCGGCGGGGTGCATTCTACGAGCCTACCGTCCTCACGGACGTTACCCCCGCGATGAAGGTCGTCACCGAGGAGACCTTTGCGCCCGTCGTCAGCATCATTCCCTACGATACCATCGAGAAGGCGGTCGCGGCGGTCAATGCGTCGCGCTACGGTCTGCAGGCGGGCGTCTTCACACGCTCCCTCGCCGTCGCAAACTACTGTGCCGAGCATCTTGAGGTCGGCGGGGTCATCATCGGCGACGGTGCGACCTTCCGCATGGATAATATGCCCTACGGCGGCGTGAAGGAAAGCGGCATCGGCAAGGAGGGACCCGCCTACGCCATACGCGAGCTCACTGAGGAAAAGCTGATCGTACTGAATGTCGAGGGGTGAGACGGCAAATAATCATAGAGAAAGGGGGCAGACTGTGGCAAAGCACACGATCGAGGAGCGCGAGCGGGTCAAATCCATTTTCACATTTCTCAAGGGCATGGCAGAGCTGAAGATGACGAGTGTCCTAGATATTGACAAACAGCTGTGGAAAAAATATATGGCGCAGATTCCGCAGGACGATGAATATGTGCATGTTTCCTACCGCGATACACTGAAAGCTGTGGCGGGAACAGCGGATGTGACGGCGGACGAGGATGCGGCGGAGGATGATTGGATTCTGACGGTGCGCAAGCCGGAGCTTTCGGCGTGCCCCGCGCCGGACGATATCCTGCGCCCGTGGCTGTTGCCGGGGTGGGATCGGTATGATGAGAAAGTACTTCACCATACGGAGCGTCCGCGTCAAAAGCGCGGAGATGCGGAAGTTTCTTTATGGGAAGAGCGGGAGATCTTCGAGGAGAATGCATCGCGTGTTAAAGTCTATCGTGCATGGCTCAAGAAACGTGAGCTGTGGGTCGAAGAATATGTTCGTTTAAGTCAGATACGGGAGCTGTTTCTAGAGCTGCGCCGCGTATCCAAGGAGCTTGAACAGGACTCTGAGACAAAAGAATTAGTGGTTGGCAACGGCATTCTGACCGATAATAACGATCTAAGTATACGTCACCCAATTTTGTTGAAGCGCGTGCGTATGACCTTTGATGCACGCAGAAACGAGGTCGCTATTCGGGATACGGAAGCAGAATCCGAGCTTTATACAACGGTATTGGCGGCATCTGAGAATGTGCATCACAATGCTGTCCCCAATGTGCTGCAGGCGCTTGTGCAGAATGATTTTCATCCCCTTGATCGGACTGACGGGGGCGACTTCCTGAGAGGGGCGGTGCGAACTCTTTCAGATAAAGGATTATTTTTGAAGCGCAATCAAACGCCACCTCCCAATACGAAGGAGCGTCTGTTTTTGCAGGATAATCCTGTCTTTTTCATGCGCAGACGCGTGGACGGGCTGGCAAAGTTCGTCGATGGCGTGCTTGACCATATCGACGCGACGGGCTATGCGCCCCAGCCTCTTTGGGCGATTGCGGGGCTGCACGAGAAGCGCACCATGGAGGAACGCCCCGCACAGACGGCGGAGCAGAGGCTCGCCGCGCTTGGCGGGGAAGATCCGGAGATCCTGCTTGCCATGCCCGCCAACCGTGAGCAGCTCGCCATCGCCCAGCAGATCGAGCGATACGATGCTGTGATCGTGCAGGGACCACCGGGCACGGGCAAGACGCACACGATTGTGAATCTAATGGGGCACTTCCTTGCGCAGGGGAAACGTATCCTTGTCACCAGTCATACAAAAAAGGCACTCTCTGTGCTGCGCGAGAAAATGCCGGAAAAGATGCAGAGCCTCTGCATCTCCCTGTTGGATGAGACAAATCACGATATGGAGCGATCCGTAGATGGCATTTCATCCTATATGTCGTGCCATGATTCACGCGATGTGCGGCAGGAGAAGGAGAAGTTACGTGCGGAGCGCACGAAAATCATACACGAACTTGCAGATGTACGAAAACGAATCTATCAGATTGAATGTTGGGAACAAGAGAACTTTGTCTATGCAGGGGAGAGCGTTTCGCCCGCCAAAGCGGCAAAGTTCGTGCAGGAATTTGAGCCGCTTTATGCGACGGTCATTCCGGGCAAGGTCGCCACAGGGAGAGGACTGCCCCTCTCGCTCGAGGAACTCTATGCACTTTATCGGAGCAACGGGTTGCTCGCCGCTGATGAGGAGCGTGAGCTGGCACTGGATGTTCCCAATCCGGAGACGCTGATTGCACCCGAGGAACTGTTGTCTCTGCGTGCTCAGAAGAGGGCATTGGAGGAGCAACTGCGTACGATGGCGGAGGAGTTGGACGGAACTCTTATACGAAATCGGATCGGTGTTTTTCTGATGCGTGAGCGACACCACATTCCGCTCGTGCGTGCAGAGAAATCCTCTATAGCGGCACTGCAGCAATATCTTGATGCGTTTGAGACGCTTGCACCGTGGCATATCCAGGCTGCCGCGGACGGTAGGCGCGGCGGTGCATATCGGGAACGCTGGACACGCCTTTGCACGCAGATCGAGGAGACTGCGGCGTCTGCAGAGCAATTCGTTAGAGTGTCGTTCGGCAAGCAGGTGACCATCTCGAACGATGCGAATCGTACCGAGATGCAGCGTGTTCTGCCAAAGATGGAGGAGATCTATCGACAGAACGGAAAGATCGGTTTTTTCAAACGCCTCTTTGACAAGTCCTTTGATCGTGTGGAGGGGTGGACGCGCATCAACGGTGCACGGATCGGCTCAGCTGCGGACTGCGCACTCGTCCGCTCCGCGCTCTCCCTTGCGGAGCAACGGGCGGCGTGTGGACGCGGATGGGATGAACTTCTCGCGGGACATGGTGTGACGGCGTTTGCAGAGCTGGATGCCGCAGAGCCAGAGCGCGTGGCACAGACCGCGCTTTCGAGCATTTTCCGATATCTTGATTGGTATGACGGAGACTACAGAACGTTGACCAAACTGATGCAGTGTGCCGCACTTGATGCAGAGTCCGTTTTCCTGCGGAAAGAGATGATAAGTGAAACAGAATACATGAAACAGATACTGTCCTGTGTTCATGAATTTTTGCCGCTGTTTTGTAACCTCCTCGATGTCTATGGAAGATACTGCGCGACAGACGACGCCCTGCGTGTGGTTGACCGGTCAATCGAAGATTTGCGAAGGTGCAAATCGACTCTGGTAAGTGATCTCGTTCGCGCCTTTTTCGGCGAGGACGAGGAGGGCTATGCTGATGTTTTCCGGAACATCACGATTCTTCACGGAAAAACTTCCATATATACGGCACGCGAGGATGCCCTGCAAAAACTTCAGGTTGTCGCACCCGGATGGGCGGATGCAATACGTGCACGACGCGGGATTCATGGTGCGTCCGAGGTTCCGACGGACATCGAGGAGGCATGGCGGTGGAAACAATACGATGCCATGTTGGGGGAGCTGACAAAGTTCTCGCCGGCAGAGTACCGCCGTCAGAATACGGAGCTGGGCAGGGACTATCGTACAACGACGGAGGAGGCGGCGGTCTGCAGCGCATGGGAATATATGCTGCGGCGTTCGGAGCGTGACGGAAGCGTTCAACAGAACTTACAAAGCTGGCGGATCACGATGCAGGCACTCGGTACAGGCAAAGGGAAACATGCGCCCACACTGCGCGCACAGGCGCGTGAGCTGATGGGGCTGTGTCAGAGAGCCGTCCCCGCATGGATTATGACGATACGGACGGCTCTCCTGCAGCTTGACCCTAGGGAACATCATTTTGATGTTGTCATTGTGGACGAGGCGAGTCAGGCGGATCTGAGTGCACTTACCATGCTCTATCTCGGTACGAAGATTATTATCGTCGGCGACGACAAGCAGGTCAGTCCGCTCGCGGTCGGAGAAAAGCAGAGTGAGGTCAACAAACTCATCAAAATGACTCTTGTCGGGCGCATCCCGGCACCGCATTATTATACGGGACGGCTTTCACTCTACGATCTCGGCAAGACCGTTTGCCATCCGCTCATGCTGCGCGAGCATTTTCGCTGTGTGCCCGACATTATCGGATTTTCTAACATGCTGTGTTATGATGGAAATATCAAACCCTTGCGGGATAGGACTGACAGCACTCTCCTGCCCGCGCTTGTTCCACAGCGCATCGAGGGTACACGGGACGGGAAGAAGAAAATCAATCGGGCGGAGGCGAAGCATACCGTTGCGCTTATTCGGGCAATGACAGAAATGGACGCATATCGGGATAAGACCATTGGCGTGATTTCCCTCCTCGGGAACGAGCAGTCGACGCTTGTCATGGAACTTTTGCTGCGCTCCTCCGTCGATATGGAGCATCATGCGATTCTCTGCGGCGACGCTGCACAGTTCCAAGGGGATGAGCGCGACGTTATCATCCTGAACATGGTGGACAGTGCAGAGGAGGACGGGATGCTCCGCCTCACGCGGGACACAAAAATCGTTCAGCGGTATAACGTTGCTGTGAGCCGTGCACGGGATCAGCTCTGGATTCTCCACTCATTTCCTGCATCCGCACTCAAGGGCGAGGACATCCGCAGCAAGCTGCTGAACTATGCGGCGAATCCGCATGCAGCAGACAGCGCACTGCCGCAGATCCGGCAGATGGCGGGCTCGCCGTTTGAGGAGGCGGTGGCAAAGACACTGGTCGATCATGGCTACGACATCGTTCAGCAATGGCCGGTCGGGCACTACCGTATCGACATCGTTGTGCGCGACGGTGCGAAAAAGATCGCACTCGAGTGCGACGGTGACCGCTGGCACAGCGGCGCGGAGAAGGTCTATGAGGACATGGAGCGTCAGATGATCCTTGAGCGGCTCGGCTGGCAGTTCATCCGTCTGCGCGGCAGCACCTACTACCGCAATCCAGGAAAGGCGATGCAGGGCGTGATGCGCGAGCTCGAGGCGCACGACATCCATCCCGCCACACCTGCGGACACCGTCGTACGCAGTGACTTGGTCGAGGAAGTACGGCGTAGAGCAGAAATATATTTGTCGAAAAAAGAATAGGACACCTGAGCTTCCACCGCGCCATGATCTGACGTTCTCTGCATAGCAAACGAACACCCCGCCATTTTCGTCGGGGTGTTCGTGTATTATGGCTGTACTTTTTCAAAGCGATGCTGCTGCGCCGCATCGGGATACTTGGCGCGATCCACCGCGCTCATAAACATTGCGAGCGGACGCGCATAGATGCCATAGCTGCCGTAGAGTGCCTGATAGACGACGAGCCGCTCGCCGGTCTCCGTGTGCTCCGCGACCGTCTCGATGCGGTAGAGGTTGCCCTTGAAGTGCCGCCAGATCTCGCCGTGCCGTGGTGTTTCGCGTGTCATAGTGCCTCCTGATCGCTGCTCCATAGATGCGTGTCTGCACATGATTATAGAGATTGAGCGGCGCCCTGTCAAAAGCTCTTTTTATTATGAAAAAACTTTCATTATCGGCGCAATTCGTGTAAAATTAAGAAAAGAATACGAACGGAGCAGACCGCTCTTCTATGTGCTGCTCCAATCTGTAGGAGGATGACGAAATGAAACATACGGTAATGCTCTCAAACGGAGCATCGGTTCCCGCACTCGGACAGGGGACGTGGTATCTCGGCGATGCGCCGGAGAGCTACGATCGTGAGGTAGAGGCACTGCGCGCAGGGATCGAGGCGGGGCTGACGCTGCTCGACACGGCGGAGAACTACGGCGACGGACGCGCGGAGCGGCTGGTGGGCGAGGCAATCCGCCCATATGATCGCGCAGATCTTTTCCTCGTGTCGAAGGTCATGCCGTCGAACGCGTACGGTACACAGCTGATGAAGTCGCTGGATCGCAGCCTCGCCCATCTCGGGACGGACTATCTCGATCTCTACCTCTATCACTGGCGCGGCAGCCGCCCGCTTGGAGAGATGGTGGCGGCGATGGAGGAGGTGCGTGCGGCGGGCAAGATCCGCGCATGGGGTGTGTCAAACCTCGACACGGCGGACATGGAGGAACTGTGGCAGATCCCCGGCGGCACGCACTGCGCCGTCAATCAGGTACTCTATCATGCCGGCTCGCGCGGCATCGACTACAGCCTCCTGCCATGGATGCGGGCACACCATGTCGCACTGATGGCGTACTGCCCGCTCGCACAGGTGGGGCGGCTCGGCTGCGACCTCCTCGGGAGCCGCGTAATCGCAGAGATTGCGGCAAAGTATGGCGCGACCCCTGCGCAGGTCGCACTTGCATGGGCGATCCGCGACGGGAACACCATCGCCATTCCGCGTACGGGGCGCAAGGAGCACGCCGTCAGCAATGCGGGCGCGGATGCGCTCGATCTCACAGCAGAGGACTGCGCCGCGATCGACCGCGCCTTCCCACCGCCGACGCGCAAAGAGCCGCTGCATATTGAGTAGTGAGATGCGTCTATGCCTTGCATACTCCACGCGAACACCTCGTTACACAAGTGATCGTATGCTTATCTGCCTAAATACCGGCGCACTTCTTAAACGCGCTACGCTTGGACGAAAGAAGTACGCCGGGAGCAGAACGCATCCTTTACTCACTTGCTCCACTAGGGTTCGCTTAGGAGTAACGCAAGGCTGTGATACGAACATTCCCGTGTGATAGATTCGCAGGTAGGAGGAAATACGATGAAGATTGTGGTACTCGACGGCTATGCCGAAAATCCGGGAGACATCAGCTGGTCGCCCCTTGCGGAACTCGGTGATTTGACCGTCTATGACCGCACCGCACTCACAGAGTCGCCGCTGATCGCCGCGCGCATCGGCGATGCGGAGATCGCCGTAACGAACAAGACACCGCTCACGCGCGCCGTGATCGACGCGTGCCCAAACCTCAAGGCAATCGCCGTACTCGCAACGGGCTACAACATCGTGGATACGATCTATGCACGCGAGAAGAACGTCCCCGTCATGAATGTGCCTGTCTACGGTACGGACAATGTCGCACAGTATGCCATTGCACTGCTGTTGGAGGCGTGCTCCCACATCGGGCATCACGACCGCTCGGTACACGCAGGGGAGTGGACGAAGAGCATTGACTTCTGCTACTGGCAGCGCCCGCTCATCGAGGTCAGCGGCAAGACGGCGGGCATCATCGGCTTTGGACGCATCGGACAGGCAGTCGCCCGCATCCTGCGTGCAATGAACGTCCGTGTGCTCGCCTACAGCAGGACGGAGCGTCCCGAGGGACGAGCGCTGGCGGACTATGTGCCGCTCGATGATCTGATCGCACAGGCGGACTTTATCTTCCTGCACTGCCCGCTCACACCTGAGACCGATAGGATCATCAACGCCGCACGCATCGCGCAGATGAAGGACGGCGTCATCATCGTCAACAACGGACGCGGGCAGCTCATCGTGGAGGAGGATCTGGCGGCGGCGCTCACGCGCGGCAAGGTCGGCGGGGCAGCGGTGGACGTAGCATCGAGCGAGCCGATCGCGGCGGACAATCCCCTCCTCCATGCGCCGAACTGCATCATCACCCCGCACATCTCATGGGCGACCAAGGAGGCACGCGAGCGCATCATGCAGATGACGGCGAGCAATGTACGTGCGTTTATGGACGGCAAGCCGACAAATGTAGTGAACTAAGGAAGCATTGATAAATTCAGCACCGTCATCTTAGTGCATCTTTTCCGTCCTCTCATCGTTGGCAAATCCTCCACATAGCTCTGCTATGCGTCCGGTTTGCCGCCTTGATAGGACGTAAAATCTACACCAATCTGACGGACTTCATTGTTTATTATAACAGGCACCTGCGCCTTACTTCGTGAGCACGACGACCTCGTACGGGCGCAGATCCGCCGCAAGCCCCTCGTAGTTGCCGAGGAGTTTTTTCCAGCCCGCCTCCGTGAGTGCATCGAGACTGTCCTCCATGAGGGGGACATTTGCCGCGCGGAAATTGCAGTAAACGCGCAGCTTCTGTTCCGCATAGGCGCGCTCATAGGCGATGATGCTCGCGTTTTCGCGCTCAAGAAAGAAGATGTCGCCCCTTTGGATGATGGGCATCTCCTTCCGCAGGCGGATGAGCGTCTGATAGAAGCGGAAAATCGAGTCGGGATCCATACGCTCTGCCGCAGCGTTGATCATAGTGAAATTGTCGGGCAGGGCGAGCCACGGCGTGCCGCTCGTAAATCCCGCATTCTCCGCCGCACTCCACTGCATCGGGGTGCGGCTGTTGTCGCGCGAGCGCGCGGAGAGGATATGCAGCGCCTCCTCCTTGGATTTCCCCGCGGCAAGGAGGATTTCGTAGTAGTTCAGGCTCTCGACATCCTCGTACTGCGCGATGTCCGTATACCCCGCATTCGTCATGCCGAGCTCCTCGCCCTGGTAGATGTAGGGCGTGCCGCGCATAAAATGAGTGCATGCGGCGAGCATCTTCGCGGACGCTTTCCAATACGCTCCGTCGTCGCCGAGACGGCTGACGATGCGCGGCTGATCGTGGTTGCACCAGAAGACGGCGTTCCAGCCGGCGCCCGCCGCCATCCCCTCCTGCCAAATAGAAAAGAGCTTCTTGAGCGCTCCGATGTCCGGCTCCTGCAGCGCCCACTTTGCACCGTCCTTGTAGTCGATCTTCAGATGATGGAAGCTGAAGACCATCGAGAGTTCCTTTTCGGCGGGGTTGGAGTAGCGGATGCAGTTCTCTAAGGAAGTGGAGGACATCTCGCCAACGGTGACCATCGCGTCAATGCCCGTGTCACGCGTGAGTTCCTTCAAAAATTCGTGGACGTGTCGCCCATCCGTGTAGAAGCGCCGTCCATCGCCCTTATGATCGTCCTCGAAAACGGCGGGCTTTGAGATGAGGTTCACGACATCGAAGCGGAATCCCTCCACGCCCTTTTTCTTCCAGAAACGAATGACCTGCTTCAGCTCCTCGCGCACGCGTGGATTTTCCCAGTTGAGATCCGCCTGCGTCACATCGAAGAGATGGAGGTAGTATTTCCCGCGGGCGGGCACGTACTCCCACGCGCTTTTGCCGAACTTCGACACCCAGTTCGTCGGCGGCCGCCCCTCCCTGCCGTCCTGCCAAATATAGTAGTCCATATAGGCGGGATCACCCGCAAGCGCACGTTGGAACCACGCGTGCTGCGTCGATGTATGGTTGAATACCATGTCGAGCATGATGCCGATGCCGCGCTCCCTCGCCGCGCGGATCAGCGCCTCCGCATCCTCCATCGTGCCGAAGCGCGGGTCGACGGCACAGTAGTCCGCGACATCGTAGCCGTTATCGTTCTGCGGCGAGACAAAGAACGGAGTCAGCCAGAGGAAATCGACACCAAGCTCCTTCAGATAGTCGAGCTTCGCCGTGACCCCCGCGAGATCGCCAAGCCCATCGCCATTCGTATCGTAGAAGGACTTCGGATAGATCTGGTAAACGACTTTATCCCGTATATCCATTGCGTATACTCCTTTTGGTTATGTGAAAACCTACCCGCCATAAACCGCCTTCATCGCTCAATGTGTCCCATATTTATGATACTATTAGACCATAGAAAGTCATTCTGGTCAATGGGGACTTTGGGGATCTGTTTCACTGTGCTATAATAGTAGGAAAAAGGAGGCATTGTTATGAATTTACGAAGCGATGCCGACGGCATCATCCAAGAGACCCTCGCGGAGATCCTTCCTGATGCCGCCGTAGAAAAGGCACTCAGAGGTCATACGTTCGGCGCGGGGCGCGTCGTCCTCATTGCGGTCGGCAAGGCGGCGTGGCAGATGGCGCACGCGGCGGCGGACGTACTCGGCGAACGCATTGACACCGGGCTTGTCATCACGAAGTACGGTCATGTCATGGGCGAGATCCCGCGCATCCGCTGTGTTGAGGCGGGGCATCCCGTACCCGATGAGAACTCGCTTGCGGCGACCGTGGAGGCACTCGCACTCACAGAGAACCTCACGGCGGAGGATACCGTCCTATTCCTCCTCTCGGGCGGCGGGAGCGCCCTCTTTGAACAGCCGCTCATCCTTCCCGCAGAGCTGACCGCGCTCACTGAACACCTGCTCGCATCGGGTGCATCCATTGTCGAGATGAACACCATCCGCAAGCGTATGAGCGCGGTCAAGGGCGGGCGGTTCGGCGCACACTGCGCCCCCGCGCACGTCTTCTCCATCGTCCTCAGCGACATCCTCGGCGACCCGCTCGACATGATCGCCTCAGGTCCCGCGCACCCCGACACATCGACCGCAGAGGACGCACACGCCGTCGTCCAAAAATACGGGCTGCACCTCTCCAAGGAGGCGGCTGCCCTCCTCGATGCGCCGCTGCCAACCGCACTCCCGAACGTCGAGACACACATCACGGGCAGCGTGCGCGAGCTATGCGCGGCGGCGGCGCGTGCGTCCGAGCGGCGCGGCTATACCCCCGTTCTGCTCACCGATCAGCTGGACACCGAGGCGCGCGCGGCAGGACAGTTCCTCGCCTGCATCGCGCGTACGCACGCAGGAGATGGCACCTCCTACGCCTACATCGCCGGCGGCGAGACCATCGTACAGCTCGTGGGCAAGGGGCGCGGCGGACGCAACCAGGAACTTGCACTCGCAGCGGCGGACGGCATCGCAGGACGCGATAACATCGCCGTATTCAGCATCGGCAGCGACGGCACCGACGGCCCCACCGATGCGGCGGGCGGCTACGTCGACGGCGACACGGCGGCAGCGCTTGCACGCACGGGCATGGATGCCGCGACGGCACTCGCCGAGAACGACTCCTACACGGCGCTCAACGCCGTCGATGGGCTTATCATCACGGGTCCCACCGGCACCAACGTCAACGACGTGGCGGTTGTGCTGATACGGGGCTGAGTGATCGGAGCTTCCTTTCTCAGCGCTTTCCAAAGGAAGCAGATACGGAGGAAAACATCATGACACGATTCGAGTTAATGCTTGACGATCATGTAAAGCAGGAGGCAGATGAGCTTTTTGACAGCCTTGGGCTAGATACGGCGACGGCAATTCGGATCTTTTTGCGGGCATCGATCGCACACGCGGGGATCCCCTTTTCCGTGCAGCAGCGCGGTATGCCGGATGACCTGATGGAGGCGATACGCGACAGCCGCACGGGGCGGAACCTGCACGGTCCATTCTCCTCTGCGGAGGAAGCCGTTGCGTCCATGCTGGAGGACTAGCGTGTATCAGATCGTCTATACGAATCGCATGAAACGTGACGTGCGCCGTGCGAAAAAACGCGGCAAAGACATGAGAAAGCTCGTTGCGGTATTGGCACTCCTGCAACACGGACAACCACTCCCCGACAACTGCCGAGACCATCCGCTTGGTGGAAATTTGCGGGATTTTCGGGAGTGCCACATTGAGCCGGATTGGCTGCTCATGTACCAGCTTTTTGAGGATCGACTGATCCTGTCCGCTGCAGCAACGGGGACACATGCCGATCTCTTTGGAGAGTAACGGGGAAAACGGAGGAAAACATCATGCGCAAAGCAATCGTCGTTGTCGATATGCAGAACGATTTCATTGACGGAGCACTCGGGACAAAGGAGGCGCAGGCAATGCTGCCGCATCTCGTGGAGAAACTCGCAGCCGAGCAGGCGGCGGGCACGGTGCTCATCTTTACCATGGATACACATGGGACAGACTATCTCCAAACGCAGGAGGGACAGAAACTGCCCGTCGAGCACTGCATCCGCAGTACGGCGGGCTGGGAGATCGCGGATGTGCTGCAGCCCTTTGTACGCACTGCTGTCGCCGTTATCGAAAAGCCGACATTTGGCGCGACCGCACTCCCCGCCGCCCTCGTGGACTGCGACGAAATCGAACTCGTCGGGCTCTGCACCGATATCTGCGTCATCTCCAACGCCCTCCTCCTCAAGGCATTCTATCCCGAGAAGCGCATCACCGTCGATGCCTCCTGCTGCGCGGGGGTGACGCCTGAGAGTCATGCGAATGCTCTTGCGGCGATGCGGATGTGTCAGGTCGAGGTGCAGTGACGCTGCCCACAGTATTATGGAGGATATATCTTTATCGTTGTGATAGGCAGATTATGATGGGAAGAGCATATTATTCGGGTTCAATTTCCTCTTTTTTGACGGCAGAAGAAGATCGCATCCTCGGGTGGTTGATGATCGAGGATTCGTTTCGGACCGAGGATGTTCAAAAGAACGCATGGCGTGCAGAGATCCAGGTTTTAAAGGAGCAGATTGCCTCCTTTCTGGACGGAGAGATCGCCTTTGAATTCACGATTCCGCGCATGGGACACCGTGTGGATGTCGTGCTCATCATCCAGGGGATTATTTTCTTGCTGGAGTTTAAGGTCGGGGATGATACGTATGCAAAATCAACAAAAGATCAAGTGGTGGATTATGCCCTTGATCTAAAGTATTTTCATGAGGCGAGTCGGGACCGCACAATCGTGCCGATCATTGTGCCGACGGAAGCGGCTGATCAGGCGAATACACTGTCTCTGATGGAGGATGGGATTGCGCAGGTGCTTTGCTGCAATCGGCATAATATCGGGAGCGTGCTTCGGCAGGTCCTGCCGCAGATGCATGCCTCTCCTTTATCCATGGACGCATGGCTGGATGCGCGCTATGCGCCGACACCGACCATCATCGAGGCGGCACAGGCACTCTATCGCGCGCATTCGGTTCGTGATATATCGCGCAGCGATGCAGGAGCAGAAAATTTGACTGTGACAACGGCAGCGATCAACCAGATCATAGATGAATGCAAGGCACGCCACAAAAAGGCGATCTGTTTTATCACAGGAGTTCCTGGGGCGGGAAAGACACTTGCGGGCCTCAACATAGCCAATGCTCGTCATCAATTCAATGAGGATGAACATGCCGGATTTCTCTCGGGGAACGGCCCTCTCGTTGCAGTTCTGCAGGAGGCATTGGCGCGAGATAGAGCAGCGATGCACAAAGTGACCAAAGAGCAGGCGCGACGAGAAACGAAGTCCTTTATCCAAGTGATTCATAAATTCCGCGATGAGGCGTTGTCCTCGTCGCGTCCGCCCATCGAGAAAGTTGCCATTTTTGACGAGGCGCAGCGTGCATGGGATGCCGATGCACTGATGAAATTTATGAAGCGAAAAAAGGGCGTGCCAGATTTTCACCAATCGGAGCCGGAGTTCCTCATTAGTATCATGGATCGACATGCGGACTGGGCCGTGATCGTCTGTCTCATCGGCGGTGGGCAGGAGATCAATACGGGTGAGGCCGGTATAGAGGAATGGCTGCATGCACTGCGTGAACAATCTCCGAACTGGGAGATCCATCTATCGGATCGGATGACAGACAGTGAGTATGTGGGGAGCAGTGACATTCCGCGGATGCTGGGGGATCGGGCGTATCGAGTTGTCTCGTCCCTGCATCTGGGCGTATCGCTGCGTTCCTTCCGCAGTGAGCGGCTTGCAGATTTTGTTAAGGCGCTGCTCGATGACGATACAGCTGCGGCACGAGAGCTCTATGCTGCGCTTTATTTGAACTATCCCATCGTTTTGACGCGGGACCTTGCGCGTGCAAAGGCGTGGGTGCGCAGCAAAGTGCGCGGGACGGAGTGGGCAGGGGTGCTTGCGAGTTCAAAGGCGAAGCGTTTGAGAAGTGTTGGCATTTGGGTGAATGTGCAGCGGGATCCTGTTGCATGGTTCTTGAATGATCCGGCGAATGCAGATGCTTCTTGTTTCCTCGAGGTTCCCGCCACGGAGTTTGAGGTGCAGGGGCTCGAGATCGACTATGGTCTCCTTGCGTGGGACGCAGATCTCCGCTATTGTGATGGAGGGTTTGATTATTTTGACTGCCGCGGAGCCCGCTGGATGCACGTCAACAAGGAACAGGGGCAACGCTACCTGAAGAACGCCTATCGTGTCCTCCTCACCCGAGCCCGGCAAGGTCTCGTCATCTTCGTTCCTGAGGGTGATCCGGATGATGAAACGCGGAGGCCGGAATACTATGATGTTACGTATGAATATTTGAGGTCCCTGGGGCTGCGAGAGATTTAAGGAATCGCTGATAAAACAGACCCTCAGATTGGCGTAGATTTTTTTGTTCGGACAAGAAAGCAAACCGGACGCATAGCCAAAGCTATGTGGAGGATCGTGGGTACAGTGCGGGCAAAAAAGATGCTTTAAGATGGCGCGGCTGAATTTATCAGTGCTCCCTTAACATATCTGCTTATAAGTCCGATGTAAAGGCGAAATACTCCTGCATGTTCGGAAATGAATCCGCGCATGCGGTGTGAAATGAATCCATATAAATAGAGGAGTGTGATTGTGTGCAGGGCACGCGCAGTGATGTGGATGTGTCAGGTGAAGGTGTGGTGAGTGGGATTTTTGAGGCTGTTTTTCAAGCAGCTTTTTTTTTATTTCAAAAAATATGTTATAATAGGTTGAAAATTTTGATATAGGATTGCTGATACATTCAGTGATTCCTTAGGAAAAGGAGCATCTCACTATGAACACATGGAACACCCAGTGGAAGAAAACACTCGCGCTCGGCTGCGCGGCATTCCTGCTCGGCGGGAGCGCATGGGGCTATGCTGCACCGACCGTGACGGCGGCAAGCGGCGCGGCGTATGTGGAGAATCCGCAGGATGCACCGATGCCTCTGCCGCTGACCGAGGAGGAGGTAAGCGCACAGCAGCTCGCCGATGCCGAGTACATGGCGCTGCTCTGGATGCGTACCTCGGCAGAGTACCGTGCGCTCTGCTATCAGGGCTACAATGCGGCGCTCATGGCGATCGACCGGGCGCAGGCGAACCCCGCCGCTCGCAGCGGCAAACCGCTCGCCATCGTCCTCGACTGCGATGAGACCGTCACGGACAACACGCGCGCCATGGCAGCGGCTGCCGCCGCGGGCAACGGCCGCTACGATGCCCTCTGGTGGCGCGCGACCGTGCACGAGGGACGCTCCGAGTCCATGCCGGGCGCGGTGGATTTCCTCAATGAGGTCGCACGGCGCGGCGTTGCCATCTTCTACGTCAGCAACCGCTGGAGTGAGGTCAACTTCGAGCCGACCATTGAGAACCTCACAGCACTCGGTTTCCCCTCCGTGGATGCAGAGCACCTCCTCCTCATGGAGGATCGGAAGATGAGTGACAAACAGCCGCGCTTTGATCGGATCACAGAGGACTACGATGTCGTCGTCTACATGGGCGACAACGTGGGCGATCTCCCGCTCGGGACGAAGGGCATGAACCGCGCTGCGCGCAATGGCGCCATCGACGCGGCGCAGGAGGAGTTCGGCATCCAGTACATCGTCTTCCCGAACCCCGCCTACGGCTCCTGGGTCAGTGCCCTCGCCAAGGACTACATGACCATGAGTCCCGAGGCGCGCGAGGACTTCTATGCAAAGACACTGACGGAGTAATAGAACACAATGAAAAGAGCCCGTCTCTGCTCTCTTGTTGCACGAGGGAGTGGGGGCGGGCTCTCATATATTCAGTGATGAAAACGTGTCATGCACAGGCACATCAGCACAAAACACCAAAAGAAAAACCGACTGCAAAGAAGCGGCTAGAAAAGGTCCGCATGAGAGCCTGTGCGGGAGGCAATCAGGATCAGTTTCCCTTTGTCGACAGCATATATGAGCAGCCAGTCCGGTGAGATATGACACTCTCGAAAACCAATATAGTCGCCCACGAGGGCATGATCCCGATACTTTTCGGGCAGCGATTTTTCCGCACAGAGTATTTGCAGAGCATCATCGAGTTTTCGGATATCTGCCCCGCGTTTTCGCTGCCGTTTTAAGGAATCGCTGATAATAATGAAGTCTGTCAGATTAGTGCAGATTTTTTGTCCTGCCAAGGAGACAAACCGGACGCATAGCAGAGGCTATGTGGAGGATTTGTCAACACAGGCAGGGCGAAAACAGATGCACCAAGATGGCAGTGCTGAATTTATCAGTGCTTCCTTAAGTCCTTGCGGAACTGTGCGGTAGTGACGAGCTCAAGCATCCGCATCCTCCGCATCCAGATCATGCATCAGGGCAGATAGTGACGGATAGCGCTTCGCCTCGACTTTTCCGCTCATGATATCGCGTGCCTCCTGCATCGCAAGGAGAGTCTCCTTGTTGTAGCGGGGCTGCTTGGGTTGGAAGGGGAAGCCGCCCTCCATGATGGATGCATGAAGAAAGATGTTAATTGCATCGGTTACAGAGATGCCGAAACTGGAAAAAACATGCTCGGCCTGCGCCTTGATCGTTGGTTCAATGCGCATATTGATCGTTGCAGTCTTAGACACGGTACCAACCTCCTTTTCCTGATTGTAACGCAAAAATGAAGCACGTGCAACACAACGCTTCTTTTCAGCAGCCGATATTTATGATTTTGTCAGTGTGCAAGGCGTCCGAGGGAGCGGTTCTAAAAAAGATGTATCTTTGTATTTATTTGAAATATGTTATAATAGGGACGCAAGTTTGATCGAGCCAATCTCTATGGGAAAGATTTGGTGGAGCAGAGTGAAGATATTCGATAACATCACAAACACGGTGCGCGACGATCTGCGGGCAGAGATTGTGCGCGGCAGCAGAGTGTCCATTGCGGCGGCGTGTTTCTCCATGTATGCGTATCAAGAGCTGCGTGAGCAGCTGGCGTCCGTGGAGGAGTTCCGCTTTCTCTTCACCTCGCCCACATTTATTCGGGAAAAGGCAGCAAAGGAGAAGCGCGAGTTCTACATCCCGCGTATCTCGCGTGAGACGAGCCTTTACGGCACGGAGTTCGAGGTGCGTCTGCGCAACGAGATGACGCAGCGTGCGATTGCGAAGGAGTGCGCGGACTGGATCCGTGCAAAGGCGCGGTTCAAATCCAACACCGGTGGCGAGCAGATGATGGGCTTCATGACGGTCTCTGCTGCCGAGAAGCAGACCGTCTATGTCCCGATGAGCGGCTTTACCACCGTGGATCTCGGCTGCGAGCGCGGAAACAACGCCTATAACATCGTCCAGTGCATGGACGAGCCGCAGGCGACACAGATGTATATGCGCACCTTTGACGAACTCTGGAACGACCCTATGCGCATGCAGGACGTGACAGATGCCGTCATTGAGAACATCAGCACCGCCTATGCAGAGCATGCGCCCGAGATGATCTACTTTACAACCCTCTATCACGTATTCAGTGAGTTCCTGGGTGATCTGTCCGAGAACGAGCTGCCGGATGAAAAAGTCGGATTCAAAAAGAGCAAAATATGGGGTATGCTCTACGACTTCCAGCGCGATGCCGTTCTCGCCATCATCAACAAGCTCGAGAAATACAACGGCTGCATCCTCGCGGACAGCGTCGGTCTCGGCAAGACATTTACCGCACTTGCCGTCATGAAATACTATGAGGAGTGCAACAAGAACATCCTCGTCCTGTGCCCGAAAAAGCTCGCGGAGAACTGGAACACCTACCAGGACAACTACGTCAACAACCCCCTTGCTGCGGATCGTCTGAACTACAATGTGCTCTTCCATACCGACCTCTCGCGCAGCCACGGACAGTCAAACGGGCTCGATCTGGATCGCCTGAACTGGGGGAACTATCACCTCGTCGTTATCGACGAGTCGCACAACTTCCGCAACGGCATCGGAACGCACAGCCATACGCAGGAGAACCGCTATCAGCGGCTCATGGAGCGCGTCATCCGCGCCGGCGTTCGGACCAAGGTCCTCATGCTCTCTGCGACGCCGGTCAACAACCGCTTTACCGATCTAAAGAACCAGCTCGCCCTCGCCTACGCGGGGCACGCGGCAAACCTCGACGAGCGCCTCGACACATCGAGGAGCATCGAGGACATCTTTCGGCAGGCACAGAGCGCATTCAACACATGGAGCAAAGAGGAGCCTGGGGAACGCACGACGGACACACTGCTGCGCAAACTCGACTTTGACTTCTTCGAGCTGCTCGACAGCGGCACCATCGCACGCTCGCGCAGACACATCGAGAAATATTATGACACGAGCGCCATTGGCAAATTCCCCGCACGCCTGAAACCCATCTCCCTCCGCCCGCAGCTCACAGATCTGGCGGGCGCGATCAACTATCATGAGATCTACGAGCAGCTCATACAGCTCACACTCTGCATCTATACGCCGTCGGACTACATCCACCCGAGCAGACGCGACAAATACAAAGACCTCACCCACAACAAGGGAGAGAACCTGACGCAGACAGGGCGCGAGCGCGGCATGCAGCGGCTGATGAGCATCAACCTGCTCAAACGCCTCGAGAGCTCCGTCCACTCGTTCCGTCTGACCCTTGGTAAAATCAAGGCGGGCATCGATACTGCGATCACTGAGATCAACCGCTTCGAGCAGTCCGGCCGCGCGGAGCTCCCTCTGTATGAGATGGAGACATCCGACCTTGATATGGATGATGAGAATACAGAACTCTTTGCCGTCGGTAAAAAGGTGCCCGTCGACCTGGCAGACATGGACTGGAAATCATGGCGGAGGGAGCTGAAAAAGGACAGCGAAATACTGGGCGTCCTCACGAAAATGGTGGCGGACATCACCCCTGCACACGATACGAAGCTGCAGGAACTCCTGCGCCTCATCGCGGACAAGATCGAGCACCCCATCAACGAAGGCAATCGCCGTGTTCTCGTCTTTTCGGCATTTTCTGATACAGCGGAGTACCTCTACGAGCACGTCAGTATGTATCTCAAGGAAACATACGGCTGCGACACGGCACTCATCACCGGCTCCATCGACGGGCGCACAACGATCGCGGGCTTTCGCGCAACGCTCAACAACGTACTGACCTGCTTCTCCCCCCTCTCGAAGGGGCGGGACGTACTCATGCCGGGCAGCACGGCGGACATCACCGTCCTGATCGCGACGGACTGCATCTCCGAGGGACAGAACCTGCAGGACTGCGACTACATGGTCAACTACGACATCCACTGGAACCCCGTGCGCATCATCCAGCGGTTTGGGCGCATTGACCGCATCGGCAGTCGGAATGCGTGCATACAGCTCGTGAACTTCTGGCCGGATCTGACCCTCGACGACTACATCAACCTCAAGCCGCGCGTCGAGTCGCGCATGCGGCTCAGCATCATGACCTCTACGGGCGACGATGATCTCATCAACCCAGAGGAAAAGGGCGACCTAGAGTATCGTAAAATGCAGCTGAAACGCCTGCAGGAGGAGGTCGTTGACATCGAGGATATGAGCGACGGCATCTCCATCATGGATCTCGGACTCAACGAATTCCGCCTCGACCTGCTCGCCTATCTGAAGGATCACGGCGATATGGACAAGAAGCCGCGCGGACTGCACGCTGTCGTTCCTGCCACGGATGAGCTCGGCGCGGGCGTCATCTTCGTCCTGAAGAACATCCGCGGCAGCCTAGGCGTTGATACACGCAACCGCATTCACCCATTCTATATGGTCTACATCGGGCAGGATGGGACAATACTCTGCGATTATCAGAATCCAAAGAAGATGCTCGACGATATCCGTCTCCTCTGCCGCGGGAAGATGGAGCCGATCCGTGCGGCATACGAGCCGTTCAACCGTGAGACGGACGACGGGCGCGATATGCGCGCCGTCTCTGCACTGCTGAACGATGCAATCCGCTCCATCATCGACGTAAAGGAGGAGAGCGACATCGACAGCCTCTTCTCTGCGGGCGGAACAAACGCCCTGCGAAACGATGTTGCGGGTCTCGACGACTTTGAGCTCATCTGCTTCCTCGTCGTGCGGTAGGATCGGAGGGAGAATATGCTCGGACTGCCGGCCTCTACGGAACTCAATCGGAGAATCCCAAAACAGAAAATCTATGGCAAATGCGAGCCTAGTCCTGCGCTCAAAAAGGCGTTCAGCGCGCAGATCGCATCCATCCACTGGCGCAACAAGATCGCGCCGGACGTGCTGAACCTCGCCGCAGGGAAGGAGGTGCAGGAGCTCGAGGTATTCGAGCTGCGTCTGAACGATGGGCAAATTGATGAGGCTGTTCTGCGCCTCATTGACCGTGCGATCCCGTATCACATCCTCTTTGTCCTCGTGTGGGAGGATCGGATGCGCCTTGCTGTTGCCTACAAAGAAACGCCCGACGCAAAGAGAACGGGCGTGCGGGTGGAGCGGTACTATTATACAGACTGGATGCCTGTGGGGGAGGCCGCTCTGCGCATCGAGGGGCTGTCGATGGATGCCGTCTATGAGAATCTCGTCCGCCGGATTGCGGGCAGTGCGCTCGGAGATGCGCCGACATCGACCCTCCGGGAGAGCGTCGCGGCGCAGGGACGCAGAGAGCGCGTCGAAAAGCAGATTGCTGCGCTCGAGGCGAAGATCCGGCGGGAGAAACAGCCAAAGAAAAAATTTGAACTTGTGCAGCAGCTGCGGGCGCTGCAAAATATGATAGAGTTGTAGATGTTTGGAGATTATTATGGACTGGTGCTATAGAGCTCTTCTTACACTAAATGCTACATCATGGATGCTCGTTGTTTATGGGATTAAGTCGCAGTATAAGATTTATGATGTTTCGACCTTGGAAACAGGACTAGCTCTTCTATTTATTCCAATAATCTTGTCTTTTTTAGCACTTATATGCGCAAGATGGCTGGATGATGACTCGTTGACTTGTTGCCGGGAGAGTTCTTTGGCGGATAATGAATTTCTTCCTGTGTACTTAGGGTATTTTTTTGTTTCGTTATCCGTGCCGGATAATATTACAATGGGATTTCTATATGGAATCGTTTTTGTATTTACGTGGTTTTCCCAGACACAATACTTTAACCCGTTATATTTACTATTGGGGTATCATTACTATCATGTCCTTACAAAAGAGAGGACAAGAATATTTATCATTGCTCGCGGGAATGTTATTCGAAATCGAAAGGAGATGTCATTCGAACATCTTAAAAGATTAAATGATACAACCTATTTAGTAATTAGGCAGGAGGAAAGGAAATGACACATGTTTTTGCTAAGTTGAGAATACGTGGAAATAGCAATAAATATCGAAAGGTGTTGTCTACAAAAAATGATATATATAGCAATATAGAATACTTAATTATAGATGCAGTTTCATACAATCCAGGTGCCAAATTAGATCCTGGAGAATGGTTTATGATACTGGAGTTTTCGAAACAAAGATTTAGCATTGACATAACAAGTGGAGCTTGGGAAACAGTTGATTACGATAGTTTGAAAAAAGAGGAATACGGAAATATAGATTTTTTGTTTGCAAAGAATGATAACGGTATATTTTTTCAAAGAGTTACGAAAGCTAAGCTGGTGAGAAAAAAGCATATTTGGGAGTTTGGTGGAAAATTCCGATATGTTCCTGATGCAGGGGTATTAGCGCTTAATGATTATCCAGATGCAATCTATGTGCCTCAGAAAGACTTATTATATTTTCAAAGGTTCGAGACAGCATCTATGATATTTAAGGGTATGGAAATATTGTATCGAGAAGCTACCGATCAGGAAGTAAAGGCGTTCTTATCGAATTCGTTTATAACTCTTATGGATGGCTTTGAAACCGATAAGGTTAAAAAAACGAATCGAAAACTTATTGCACAAGCAGTGGATCAGTTTTCAAATATGAAACAAGAGGATAGGGAGAAGATATTTTCTTATATTAAAGAATATTGCCCTAATCTTTCCGTGGAAGGTCAACAATTTGCAATTAGCTCCAACAAGGATTTAAAAATGCTTTTATATGGTATTGGACAACGCTTCTATACGACACCCGTTGGAGACGAGCAGAGGGTGGCAAATTCTACGATTGCTCTTAATTTGTGAGGTGTTAGGATGGATAAGCTGAAGATGCACAGCAGGGACAACGTGGCGCAGAATATCGAGGCGGTGGGGCGGCTGTTCCCGAATGCGCTGACGGAGGTCATGCGGGACGGGAAGGTCGTGCAGGCGATTGACTTTGATGTGCTGCGGCAGGAGCTCGCGCGTGAGATCGTGGAGGGGCGTGAGGAGCGCTATGCCTTCACATGGCCGGACAAGCGGCAGGCGATCCTCGCAGCGAATGCGCCGATTGCGATGACGCTGCGCCCCGTCGTGGAGGACAGTGTCGGGCGGGATGGCACAGCGGGCGCGTTCGACAGTGAGAATCTCTACATCGAGGGGGATAATCTCGATGTGCTGAAGCTGCTTCAAGAGACGTATCTCGGCAAGGTAAAGATGATCTATATCGATCCGCCGTACAATACCGGGAATGATGCCTTTGTGTACGATGATGATTTTGCGATGGAGAATGGGGATTTCGTTGCGGCGAGTAAAGTCTACGATGAAGACGGGAATCGGACGTATGATTTTCGTGCGAACAATGGGAGCAACGGGCGCTTTCACACGGACTGGCTGAATATGATCTATCCGCGTCTCAGAGTAGCGAAGTCTTTGCTCGCGGATGATGGGGTTATCTTTATTAGTATTGATGACAGCGAGCAGGAGAATCTCAAGAAGGTTTGCAATGAGATTTTTGGAGAATACAATCTTGTTGCTGAGATACCATGGCAGTCAAGGGCTTCTGTGCAAAATGATACAGATTTCAGCATAAATCATGAGTATATTTGTGTGTATGCTAAGAATAGGCGACAGGAAAATCGGAGGTTAAAGGAATCGAATTACACACAGTGGCATAAACGAGATAGTTTCGTTTGTAGACCCTTACCTCTTAATGCGGATAAATTTGACAATCCCGATCATGATCCTCGCGGAGCTTGGAAGGCAGATCCTTTTGACGCTCCCCATATTCGGCCGAATCTTACTTACCCTATCATAAACCCTAATACGGGTGATCAACACCTTCCACCGAGCGGGAGATGCTGGAGATTTTCTGAGCAGAAATTCTTCGAGGTATTAGCAGAAAATCGTATTGTTTGGACGAACAATGGACAAGGGCGTCCTCAGCTCAAAGTATTCTATGAGGAGAAAAAGGAATTCGGGTCGATTGATAATTCATGGTTTAGTGCAGATCGTGTTGGAACGTCCACCAATGGGACAAAAGAGTTAATAAAAATACTCGGAGGTGTTGTTTTTGATACTCCAAAACCGACATCGCTTCTCAGAAAGCTAATTACCCTAGCAAATGTAGGGAAAGAGGATATTATCCTCGACTTTTTCTCCGGCTCTTCCACCACCGCCCATGCCGTGATGCAGCTGAACGCCGAGGATGGAGGGTCTAGGAAGTTCATCATGGTGCAGTTGCCCGAGGTGACGGACGAGGGCGGTACGGCATATCGGGCGGGCTATCGGAATATCTGCGAGATCGGCAAGGAGCGCATCCGCCGTGCGGGGGCGAAGATCGCGGCGGAGGTGGGCGAGAAGGCGGCAGGGCTTGACCTCGGGTTCCGTTGTCTGCGGCTCGATACGAGCAATATGACCGATGTCTACTATGCGCCCGATGCGGTGACGCAGGACGGGCTGTTCGCGCAGGTTGACAATGTCAAGGCAGATCGGACGCCGGAGGATCTGCTCTTTCAGACGATGCTCGATCTCGGCATCCTGCTCTCGGCACCGATTACGGTAGAGGAGATCGCGGGGAAACGCGTCTTTAACGTTGCGGTCGGCTTTCTCCTCGCGTGCTTTGACCGTGATGTGACGGACGAGACGGTGACGGCAATCGCAAAGCGCAAGCCCTATTATGCGGTGTTCCGTGATGCCTCGATGGCGGACGACTCTGCGCTGACGAACTTCGACCAGCTCTTTGCGGCATACAGCCCCGCAACGGTGCGGCGGGTGCTCTGATCTGTTGTTTTGAAATATTGAAGGAATCGCTGATAAAATGAAGTCCGTCAGATTGGCGCAGATTTTTTCGTCCGAACAAGGAGGCAAACCGGACGCATAGCCAGAGCTATGTGGAGGATTTGCCGACACAGTGTGGGCAAAAAAGATGCGCTAAGATGGCGCGGCTGAATTTATCAGTGCTTCCTGAACTATGCAAAAAGGCGAGATAGCAGGTCAGAAGACGAATCTCTGTATTTTTTTCGTTGACGTATTGCGATGCTGCGGAAAATCTTCACTTGGCAAGGATGATTTCTGATGAAGTTTCACTTTACGGTGCAGCCGTACCAGACGGATGCGGTGGAGGCGGTTGTCCGTGTGTTCGAGGGGCAGCAGTATGCCGCGCGCACGACGTATCTGCGTGATGTTGGGACGGGCGTGGCGCAGGGGAATCTGCTATCGGTGCAGGAGAGTTATATGAATGCGCCCCTTCTCACGGCGGAGGCGGACGATGGCTTTTGCAATGAGGAGCTGCATCTGACGCAGGGGGAGCTGCTTGCGAATATCCGAAGGGTGCAGAGTGCGCGCAATCTCCACCTCTCGGATACGCTCTCCGCGCCGCTCGGCGCGTGTGCGCTGGATGTGGAGATGGAGACGGGGACGGGCAAGACGTATGTCTATAGCAAGACGATGTTCGAGCTGAACCGCCGCTATGGCTGGAGCAAGTTCATCGTGGTGGTGCCGAGCATCGCCATCCGCGAGGGCGTAAAGAAGTCCTTCGAAATGACGGCGGAGCATTTCATGGAGCACTACGGGAGGAAGGCGCGGTTTTTCGTCTACAGCAGTGCGAATCTGAATCAGCTGGACGCGTTCTCGGCAGATGCGGGTCTCTCGGTGATGATCATCAATACGCAGGCGTTTGCCGCCTCGCTGAACGAGGAGAAGTCGGTGGAGGGGCGCGGCGGGAACAAGGAGGCGCGCATCATCTACTCGAAGCGCGACGCGTTCGGCTCGCGCCGTCCGATTGATGTGATCGCGGCGAACCGTCCGATCCTCATCCTCGATGAGCCGCAGAAGATGGGGAAGAAGGGCTCAGTGACGCAGAAGGCGCTCGCGCAGTTCGCCCCTCTCTTTACACTGAACTATTCGGCGACGCACGCAGAGCATCACAATCTCGTCTATGTGCTGGATGCGGTGGATGCCTACAATGCGCGTCTGGTGAAAAAGATCGAGGTGAAGGGGTTCGAGGTGAAGAATCTGCCGGGGACGGGACACTATCTCTATCTCGCGGAGATTGTGCTCTCGCCGAAGGTGCCGCCGCGTGCGCGGATCGAGTTCGAGGTGGCGCAAAAGGGCGGGGTGCGGCGCACGCTGCGCATTGTTTCTAAGGGGGACAATCTCTGCCATCTCTCGGGCGGAATGGCGCAGTACGAGGGCTATGTGGTGGAGGACATCGACGCCGCCGCGGGGACGGTGCTTTTTCGGAACGGTACCGTGCTCCACACGGGGGATGTGCAGGGGGATGTGTCGGAGGCGGATCTCCGGCGCGTGCAGATCCGTGAGACGATTGTCTCGCATTTTGAGAAGGAGCAGCGGCTTTTCGCACGCGGGATCAAGACGCTCTCGCTGTTCTTCATCGACGAGGTGGCGAAGTACCGCCAGTACGATGCGGACGGAAATGCGGCGCTCGGGGAGTACGGGCGAATCTTCGAGGAGGAGTACCGCGCGGTGATGAACGAAAACCGCGATATTTTCGACCCTGCGTATATGAAATATCTGGACGATGTGCCTGTAGAGAAGGTACACGCGGGGTATTTCAGCATTGACAAGAAGACGGGACGCGCGGTGGACAGCAGCGTGAAGCGCGGCTCGGATCTGTCAGATGACATCTCGGCGTACGATCTGATCCTGAAGGATAAGGAGCGGCTGCTCTCGTTCGATGAGCCGACGCGCGTGATCTTCTCCCACTCGGCACTGCGCGAGGGCTGGGACAACCCGAATGTGTTCCAGATCTGTACGCTGAAGCACGCGGCGAGTGTGACGGCAAAGCGGCAGGAGGTGGGACGAGGTCTGCGCCTCGCGGTCAATCAGGCGGGGCAGCGGATGGATCGGACGGTGCTGGGGGATGCGGTGCATGAGGTGAATGTGCTGACGGTGATCGCGAGCGAGAGCTATGCGGGATTCGTCGGTGATCTGCAAAAGCAGATGGAGGCGGAGCTGTACGATCGTCCGAAGACAGTCACGGAGGCGTACTTCAAGGGGAAGACGGTGCAGACGGCGGACGGTACGGCGGTGGAGCTGGATGAGAAGGCGGCGCGGGCGGTCTATAAATATCTCCTGCACCATGACTATATCGACGATGATGGGCATGTGACGGAGGGCTATCGTACGGCACTTGCGGCAGGGACGCTTGCACCGCTGCCCGAGATGCTCGCGCCCATGACGGAGGGGGTACACCGTCTCGTGCAGGCAATCTATGACGAGCGTGTGCTGCGCACGATGATTTCGGATGCGGGGGCGACGAAGACACCGGAGAATAAGCTGAACGAGCGATTTTATCGGAAAGAGTTTCAGGAACTCTGGAAGAGGATCAATCACAAGTACGCCTATACGGTCTCCTTTGACACGCGCGAACTCATACGAGCCGCCATCGATCATATCAACGCCGAGCTGCGTGTCAGCCGCCTCCAATATACGATTACCTACGGCGGTCAGCAAACGAATCTGGATGCACAGATGGTGGCAAATGGCACGAGTTTCGGCTATGGGAAAAGTCGGACGCGCACGCTGAAACGCGCACAGGGGTCTGCGGTGATGTATGATCTCATCGGGCGTATTGCAGCGGGGACGACGCTCACGCGGCGCACGGTGGCGGAGATTTTGCAGGGGATTAAGGCCGAGGTGTTTGCAAGCTACCGCTGCAATCCTGAGGAGTTTATCCGCACCGTGACGCGGCTCATCCTTGAGCAGAAGGCGACGCGCATCGTCGATCACATCGAGTACAATACGATCGAGGGCAGCTATGACACGAATATCTTTGCGACGGAAAAGTGCCCCTACACCGAGGCGTACGAGGCGGAGAAGGCAATCCAGAACTATGTGTTCACGGACGGCAACGTGGAGAGGAAATTTGCCCAGGAGCTCGACGGCGGGAACGAGGTGCTGATCTATGCGAAACTGCCGCGAGGGTTCGCCATCCCGACGCCGGTCGGAAGCTATGCGCCGGACTGGGCAATCGTGTTTCGCGAGGGGAAGGTGCGTCACATCTACTTCGTCGCGGAGACGAAGGGAACGCTGTCCTCGCTCCAGCTTCGTCCGATGGAGGAGGCAAAAATAGCGTGTGCGAAGAAGCTTTTTGAAAAGCTGCATCGTGACTGCGTGATCTACGAGCATGTGAATGATTTCCAGACGCTGCTCAACCGCGTGATGACGTGAGGTGCGCCGCAGCGTTGCTGCGTGCGGTGCTATAACGGAGGACATGGAACATACGCCATGCACGGCAAATTTGCATAAGTTGTGAGGAGGATTTTACATGAGAAAGTTTCATCATTTCTTAGTGGTTACAGTATTTATGCTCTGTCTCGTTCCGCAGACCTGTCTTGCCATCATGTACGCAAACGGAGATGCGAACTATCCGATATGGAACACGGGCAATCGGGGCGGCTCCGCGTTTGATCTCTCCTCGTGCGTCATCACGCAGGATACGGAGTCCGAACTTGTCATCTGCGCGTTCAACTACGGTCTGACCTACACGGGCGGCGACGGGCACACCTATGAGAACGGCACACTTGAATCGAGGGGCTACGTGTACTTTGCCGAAGACAAGCTGTCAGGAACGGCGTCTGTCCTCGCAACGACCATGCGTCAGCCAATGAAAGTTCTCCCCAATAGCCCGGAGCGGGAGGCACTTGATCTGATGAAACGTCAGGTGGGGAAAATGTGAGCGGACGGGGCTTTACCGTCTCGCTATGGTAAAATCAAATTTTGATACTGAGAGGGAGAGAGAATTATGATAGAGAGGGAGATCACAATGATCGTACAGAGACGATTTTTATGCACCATTCTCTTTGCCGCAGTCCTGCTCATCGGACTCTTTGCCCCACAGCCCGCCCATGCCGCACAGATGGAGCAGCAGTATGTGACGAAGGTGTTGAACCTGATGGAGGGCGACTGGTACGATGCGGACGGCAACCGTGTCCTTGAGATCGGGGGCGGCTATATCAACGGCTGCCGTGTGCTTGCTGCGTATGACTTTGCGGGAGCGAGTTCGCACGGTGCGGGGCAGTTTGACATCCTTGAGAGCACGGGCAGCCGTAGTCTCTATCTCACATGGGACATTCGCCATGCGGACACGGACAGCATCAAGCTGAACGACCATCAGATGCTGCACCGCACGGCAAAGCCCCCATTCAACGAATCGATTGCGGGCATCCACCTCGGCATGACCGCGGCAGAGGTGACGGCGACTCTCGGCACCCCTCCACAGGTGCTGAATTTGAGCCCATACGTGAATACGCACGGGTGGTACTACCCCGATCTGCGCATTGCCGTCACATTTGACGCGGATACCGTCGACCGCATCCTCCTGCTGAAGGGCAGCCGCGCGGTACTGGAGCGCTCGGGACTGAACTGCGAGAACGCGCCGTACGAGTTCGCACAGGCGTATCAGATGAAGCGCGTCCCCAAAATAAACTATGATGATCGATACTCAGGCAGTGGATGCTATGGCATCGGCGGCGAGGAATACCTCTCCTTCGGCAACCGCATGGAGTACGTCATGCTGAGTAAGTATTGGAACTAGGGAATCACTGATAAAATAGACCCTCAGATTGGCGCAGATTCTATCCTGTCAAGGAGACAAACCGGGCGCATAGCAAAGGCTATGTGGAGGATTTTCCGCCAAAGTGCGGGCGAAAAAGATGCGCTAAGCCGGCAAGACGGAATTTATCGGTGCTTCCGAAAGCCATTGTTGAACTCCCACATAAAAATCCCGTCGCGTTCGGTATGCTCCGAATGCGGCGGGACTTTGTGTGTATGGATATTATTTCCCCTGCACGTCTCTTAGGGAATCGCTGATAAAATGAAGTCCGTCAGATTGGCGTAGATTTTTTCGTCCGAACAAGGAGGCAAACCGGACGCATAGCCAAAGCTATGTGGAGGATTTGCCGACACAGTGCGGGCAAAAAAGATGCGCTAAGATGGCGCGGCTGAATTTATCAGTGCT
Organism: Candidatus Centipeda massiliensis; assembly: GCF_900290285.1. Lineage (GTDB taxonomy): Bacteria > Bacillota > Negativicutes > Selenomonadales > Selenomonadaceae > Centipeda > Centipeda massiliensis. The sequence goes on from NZ_LT985754.1 coordinate 167,864, forward strand.
TCCTTAGATAGACATAGCGGCAGAGCAGAGCTGCAGCGCCGGCAATCGCCGCGCCGATGTAGCCAATGTGGGCGAGGTGTCCGCCGTCTGCAGCGAGCGCACCGAGGTAGGTGCCGCTGCCAATGCCGAGGTTGAAGATGCCGGAGAAGATCGACATCGCGACGGTGGTCGCTGTCGGCGGAACGAGCCGCAGGATCTCCGCCTGGAACATGAGGTTGTAGATGGTCGCCGCCGTCCCCGCCACGATGCAGAGGAGCAGCATGGTCGGGAGCGAGAGCGCCGCCGCCTGCCAGAGGAGGAGCGCCCCGCTCACGATGACGAGCACCCTGCGCAGCAGCGCAAAGCGATGTCGTCCGTAGGTACGCGAGAAGATGAAGCTCGCGAGGAGACCGCTGACACCGAGCAGCATAAGTGCAAGTGTGATCGTCTCCGGCGAGAATGCAGCGACGCTGTGCAGGAACGGCTCGATGTAGCTGTATACGGTAAAATATGCCGTTGCGAACAGCGCCGTCATCACGTAGATGCACGCGATCTCCCGCCGACGGATGAGCGTAGGCAGATCGTGAAGGGCAAATGCCCCCTTGGGAGGACGCTGCGGCAGGAGAAGGGCGAGATAGACGAGCGTGATCGCAGCGACCGCCGCCAGCAGCAGGAAGGTCATGCGCCAGCCCGCCGCAAGTCCGACGATACGCCCGAGCGGCAGACCGAAGATCATCGCGACGGAGCTGCCCGTCACGATCATGCCGAGCGCCATGGACTGATGAACGTGCGTCACGAGGCGCACGGCAAGCGGCGCCGCAATCGACCAGAAAATCGCGTGCGCACACGCGACGATGATGCGCGCCCCGAGCAGCATGGGGTAGCTCGTCGCGAGTCCGGCGGCGAGCTGTCCTGCGGCAAAGAGCCCCACCATCAGCAGCATGAGCCGCTTCAGCTCCATGCGGCAGGTGAGCAGCATGAGGGGCAGCGACAGCAGTGCGACCACCCACGCATAGAGAGTGATCATCCCACTCGCCTGCGCCGCCGTCATGGAAAATGAGTCGGAGATGTCGATGAGCAGGGCGATCGGTATGAACTCGGACGTGTTAAAGACAAATGTAGCGATTGTGATGCCAAACAGCGCCATATATTGACGCAGTGGAATTCTCATAGTAAGCCCCCTATTCGTGTAGATACGTTTCCCTATTGTACGAAAAAAAGGGGCAAATGCAAGTAGAAAGTGTAGTCGAAAAATTTGCTTGACGGCGCTCCGTTATGCCGCTTCTTTTTCCTCGTTCTCATCCGGCTCACTGAGGAACGGTGCTGCTGCGTTCATGAGGTTCACAATGCGGTCGGGGAGCTTGTACTGGATGCCGCCGCCCGTGCGTCCGAACCACGGGGCGATCTTCCCCTTCTCGACATGCTCGATGGGACGCTCGACGCAGTAGACGTGAAAGTCCCCCTCGCGCGTCGTGCTCGGCAGTGCCCGCTGCTCGAACGTCGTGCCGTCGGGGGAGACGTAGCGTCCCGTCGGCGCACCGTAGCGCGTCAGCACATCACCCGCAGGAAGCGTGACCGTCACGATCACGCCAACCGCACCGTCGTTGCTCGGGTAGATCGGGCGCCCGTCGTCGGCGTAAAAACGCGCCTCGCCCGTCCTGCCCGGCGTGTACGGTACGCCCTGCGCTGCGGCAAGCTCTGCGATAAATTCATCCGTCGGCGGGGCGAAGTTGTAGTACATCTGCCAGTAGCGCGGTGCTGCCTGTCCCTCCTGTGCCGCAGCAGCCGCTGGCACGCCGATGGCGAGTGGCGCATCGGAGACAGACGGTGCACCGAGAAGGGCGCTCAGCGCAAAGAGTGCGGCGGCAATCAGGCGCATGGGGGATAGGATCTGCATGGAAATCGCTCCTTTCAGGATATTCACACAATTCGATGACCCTATCATATAATGAAATGCGAAAAAAGGCAATGAAAAAGCGGGGGCTATGGCAAGTGCTACAGATTCGCGATGCAGTACTCCACGCAGAACCCTCGTTACACAAGCGGACGTGTGCTCATCCGCCTAAATACCTGCGGATTCCAAACGCGCTGCGCTTGAACGATTAAAATCCGCAGGGGGCGGGTCGCACACTCTGCGCCGCTTGCTCCACTAGGGTTTGCTTAGGAGTACTGCATTTGCTTTTGTTCGTAACATTTATCATAGTACCAAAAAGCGCTGCATACACAGTTCTTCTCGAACGCGTTCCTCCTCAGCGCCTCTGATTTTTTGCCTCCTCCTGTGCCGTGCGCAGACAGCCATCGAAGTAGTGTGCGAGATTTTTCTCCAATGCGGCGACATCCGTTTCATTCGATGAGGAGCCGGGATTATCGGCGAGCGTCGCCGCCCAGTCGTTCGATCCCTTCAGTGTGAAAAACGCGACAAAGACCGCCCGCGTCCGATCCGTCTCGTTCGGCGGCAGATAGTAGAACGTGATCTTGCGCCCGTAGAGTGCGGAAAGGACGGTGCCGTCCCCGTTTGGACGGTACAGCGCGTGGAGCTTCTTGCAGACCGCCGCCAGATCCGCACCGCGCGCGCCGTCCGTGACGAAAATGAAGTCGCCCTCGTCAAAGAGCGAGACCTCCCGATCAAGGTGTTTGCGTTTGACGCCCGCGTGAATCAGTGCCTCCGCTTCCTCGGCGGTCGCGGCGCGCAGACCGTATTCCTCCGCTATACGCCTGATTGCTGCATTCAGATGCGCGGCATAGCCCGTCGCATACTGAAAGAACGCATTCGTATCCCGCTCCGCACCGGGGCGCGGGAGCGTCGGGCGGCGGACAACCGCGCTGCAGGAAAAGGTGAAATCATTCGCCGCATCGCGCAGGACATAGATGCGCCGCTCGAACGGCTTCTCCTTCTCGACCTGCATCTCCTCCAGTACGAGCTGTGGATTGCAGGCGACAAACTCCTCTGCCACCATCCCGATCACATCGTCCGCCGTATACGGATCACTGTTTTCTGTGGCGAGCGTGGATGCACAGCCTGTGAGAAGGATGGCAGAGAGGAGGAGAGATGCACTGCGTACTGCCTTGATACGCATGATCGCTTCCTTTCTGTAATTGTTATACTAAATGTATGACACAGGACGATGATGATATTTTCGTGAGAAATCCATAACAAAAAGCCGCCCGATCGGACGGCTCTGAACTCTCTATGGAGCGGGCAATGGGAGTCGAACCCACCTCTAAAGCTTGGGAAGCTTTCATTCTACCGATGAACTATGCCCGCAGATACGGTGATTAGTATAGCGTGAAGGAGGGCAATTTGTCAAGAAAGGCGCGCTCTTTATCATCGAAAGTTAATCTTCAGTGCGACGCTGCTTCTCAAGGTAGACGAGGAGGACGGAGATGTCGGCGGGGGAGACGCCGCTGATGCGCGCTGCCTGTCCAATGGAGTGCGGGCGAATGGCAGCGAGTTTCTCCGCCGCCTCAAGGCGCAGGCTGCTGATCGCCGCATAGTCGATGGTCTCGGGGATACGGCAGCTTTCGAGGCGTTCCATGCGCGCGATCTGCTCCTCCTGCTTTCTAAGGTAGCCGTCATATCGCGCCATTATCTCGACCTCCTCGCGCACGTCGTCTGCGAGGGCGGGCAGGTCGAAGAGGGCGGCGAGGCGGCGATAGTCTCCCTCGCGTGCGAGCAGGGCAAAGAGGGTCATGGGAACGCGCAGGGGGCTGATCCCCGCCTCCGCCAGACGCGCTTCGGTCTCGGCGCTCGGGCTGAGGCGGCGTTCCTTTAGGAGGACGAGCGCCGCCTCGATGGCATCCCTCTTTGCGATAAAGCGTGTCCAGCGTTCGTCCGTGACGAGATGGGCGGCGCGTCCCATCGGTGTGAGCCGCAGATCGGCATTGTCCTGCCTGAGGATGAGGCGGTACTCGGCGCGGCTCGTCATCATGCGGTACGGCTCGTCCGTTCCCTTGGTGACAAGGTCGTCGATGAGGACGCCGATGTAGCCATCGCTGCGGCGCAGTATAAGCGGCTCCTCCCCTGCGATTGCACGCGCGGCGTTGATGCCTGCGATGAGTCCCTGCGCCGCCGCCTCCTCATAGCCGCTCGTGCCGTTTGACTGACCGGCGGAGTAGAGTCCCGCCACGCCCTTGACAGTGAGGGTCGGGGCGAGCTGCAAGGGGTCGAGGCAGTCGTACTCAATGGCGTAGCCGGGGCGCATGATGCGTGCGTGTTCGAGTCCCGGTATCGTTGTGAGGAATGCCTCCTGTACGTCGGTCGGGAGGCTAGTGGACATACCCTGCACATATATTTCATTCGTATGGAGTCCCTCTGGTTCGAGGAAGAGCTGATGGCGCTCCTTGTCGGGGAAGCGCGCGATCTTCGTCTCGACGGAGGGACAGTAACGCGGTCCAACGCCCTCGATGACGCCGTTTGCCATCGGTGCGCGGTGGAGGTTCGCGCGAATGACCTCATGGGTCGCCTCGTTTGTATAGGTGAGGTAGCACGGGGTCTGCTCATCCGGCATCGTTTCCGTCAAAAAGGAAAAGGCGGGGGCGGTCGGGTCGCCCGCCTGCACAGCCGTCTTTGCAAAGTCGATGGTGCGGCGGTCAACGCGCGCGGGCGTGCCGGTCTTGAAGCGCATGAGTTTCAGCCCGATCGCGCGGAGCGAATCCGAGAGCGCCATCGCGGGGCGCTGTCCGTTCGGGCCGCTGTCATAGATGGTCTCGCCGAGGATGATACGCCCACGCAGATACGTCCCCGTAGCGATGATGACGGCGTGTGCCGTGATCCGTTCGCCCGTCTCACAGAGGACGCCGGTGACGCGCTTGCCTGTGCTCGTTTCCTCGGCGAGGAGTTCCGTCACAAGCAGCTGACGTACGTCGAGATTGTCCGTATTCTCGACCGTTTCTTTCATGATGCGCTGATAGAGGAATTTGTCCGCCTGCATACGCAGCGAATGGACGGCAGGTCCCTTGCCTGTGTTGAGGAGGCGCCGCTGAATGCTCGCACGATCCGCAGCAATACCCATCTCGCCGCCGAGCGCGTCGATTTCGCGGACAAGGTGACTCTTGCCGGGGCCGCCGACGGACGGGTTGCAGGGCATCATTGCGATGTTGTCCAGTGAGAGTGTGACGATGAGGGTGCGCTTCCCCATGCGTGCCGCAGCGAGTGCCGCTTCAACGCCCGCATGCCCCGCACCGATGACGATGATGTCGTAGTTGGTTGTGTCGCTCACGTAATGCTTCCTTTATCGATGGCGTTTCTGCTGTATGATTCCTCTACGGTGAACTTCACCGGAACCTCGCCGAGGTCGGTTTCCATGCGCCGCCAGCGGACGCCCGCCGAGTCAAACATGCGCTTGGAGATCTTTGTCGCCTCGGTCGCGGCGTACTTGTCCGAGAGGTAGACGACCTCGCGGATGCCGCTCTGGATGATCGCCTTGCAGCATTCGTTGCACGGGAAGAGGGAGACGTAGATACGGCAGCCCTTCAGTGACGTGCTCGCGTTGAGGATAGCATTGAGCTCGGCGTGCACGACGTAGGGGTATTTCTGCTCGGCAAACGCACCCGTCCGCCCCCACGGATACTCGCGGTCGTCACAGCCGTTCGGCATGCCGTTGTAGCCGACGCCGACGATGTGTCTCTCCTCGTTGACGATGCACGCGCCGACCTGCGTGTGCGGATCCTTGCTGCGGTAGGCGGAGAAGAGCGCCACCCCCATGAAGTATTCGTCCCAAGAGATGATCATATTGGTGTTCTCCTTGCACAACATACGTTCGTTTGTTATAATGAGAAAAGGCACTGCCATTAAAAACGGTAGGCGGTTAGGCATCCCTCATGGAATCAGCCACTTATCTTGACTTATCTTTTATGCCCTCTCGTCGTCGGCAAATCCTCCACATAGCCATCGCTATGCGTCCGGTTTGCCTTCTCGATAGGACAAAAAATCTAAGCCAATCTAAGAGCGGCTTCATTTCATGAGCGATGCCTTTTCTCGCCCCCGAAAGGGGGAATATATATGGATACCTATGAGTTCCTATCATTCCTCATAGTATATACCATACTGATTCTATCAGTGAAAAGATAAACGAGAAAACCCCGCCTTTCGCTCCAAATCGTAGGCGGGGTATTCCTCTGTCATAGCGTTGGGGGCGGCCGCCCATCAGCAGTGCCCTTTTTCTATGCTTATTTTACAATATTCCGTCCGCTTCGTCAAGCGTCGCGCGGGAGTATCATGCGAAGGATGTATTTGAGAATTATTTTCCGTTATTTTTAATTGACAAATCGTAGAAGATAAATTAAGATGATGCGAGTATAAATGAGAACTGCATAGATGGGGAAACAGGTGCCCCTGATGGGGCTTAATAGGGAATCCGGTGCAATACCGGAGCGGTCCCGCCACTGTAAGGAGGAGCAGAGCTGCACGGACGAGAGTCCGGTCACTGGGGAGAGATCCTTGGGAAGGCGCAGCCGCGCGCAGATTCCGAGCCAGGAGAACTGCCTGTTTCATGCTCGCTAACGATCCACGAGCGATGGGGAGGGGAGCCGGAACTTTGCCTTTGGCACAGCGGCTTTCTTCGTGTGGAAAGCCGCTTTTTTATGCAGTTTTTGGAATGTGGTTGCCGTCCGCTTCACGCGGGAGGAGGACGGACGGCAGCACCACGATCAAGGAGGAAATCACTTTGAAGAAGAACCATCTCACACGCGCTGTTTTGATCGGGCTTTTATCCATTGGTGGGGGGCAGAGTATTGTCCATGCAGGACATGATGAGAATCTGCAATCCTACACGATTGATAATATCGTGGTCGAGGCGGAGCAGACGATCAACCAGTTCGGCGACACGGTGACGGAGCAGTCGTACTACCGCACGGGCGGTGACGTGAAGGTCATCACGCGCGAGGAGATCGAGAAGCGTCACTACATGGATCTCACGGAGGCGATCAAGCGCATCCCGGGCGTGACGTTTCAGAACCCCGGCTACCGCGGCGGCGAGTACGGCTACCAGTTCTACAACAACGGCGTCCTCATCAACGGCGACTCGCGCGTCGTCATCCTCATCGACGGGCGGCGCGTGGACAACCTCACGAGCACGCGCATCGGTGATGACAGTACCTCGGGCAGTAAGTCCACAGGTGTCAACATCGACCAGATGATCGGCATCGAGAGCGTGGACAAGATCGAGGTCATCAAGGGGCCCGGCGCATCGGTCTATGGTCCGGACGCAACGGGCGGTGTGATCAATATCATCACGCGCAAGGGCGGTGTGAAGCAGCAGGGCACGCTCGATCTCTCCACGGGATCGTGGCACCGCCACAACGGCGCGCTCTCCTTCTCGGGTGCGCTGCAGGATGACCCGACGTTCCACTATTTTGCAACAGTCACGCGCAATATGAGCGGCGATACGAAGTATGTGGACGGTGAGACGGGGCAGACGGGTACACTCGGCGGCTCGCGCTGGAAGGAGGATGCCGTCAACATCCGCCTCGACAAAGAAATCGGAAAAGAGCAGAGCATCAAGCTCTGGTACAACTACAAGGCGGGCAAGGATGGCTACCCGATCTCGACGCCGCGCCTGAAGTACTGGAATCAGAACGACTGGGAGCGCATTATCTTTAACGCTGCCGTCGGGCAGCTGGATACAGCAAACGCCCTCAAAGGAGGGGTCAACCCGAAAACCAGTCAATGGGAGGCAGCACGCACACTCAGCGGCGATACACGCAACCCCGGCTATGCGAATCTCTATGCCCTCGACGGCGCGGTCTACAACTCGTTCAGCAGATTTAGGCACAACGACTGGGAACTGAAGTGGACGTTCGACAAAGATAACGGGATGGAAAGCTTCGTTCGTCTTTACGATCAGAACCACCGCTATGCCAACCGCGACAAGTATGTATGGCGAATTGAGAGCAGAAACGATCTGATAAGCGACTACCGTACACGCTTCCCCAGCGGCGCAACGCAGGCGGAGTTAAAGCAGTGGATCGGCGAGCATCTCGCACCGTTCCCGGGCGGCGATCCGGCGAAGGTGCAGGAGTGGCTGGAAAAGACGGGCGGTACGGCGACCGAGCCGACGAGCTGGCGCGAGGAGCGCAACCGCGGCTTCCAGGTGCAGTACGCAAAGTCAATCGGCAAGAACGATGTCATTGCGAGCCTCACCTATGACAAGGCCAAGAACTATTCGAAAAGAATCCAGGCGAACGGCAGCATAAAAGAATCCCATACCGCGCGTGATTCCGTTCTTGCATACGTACAGGATAAGATCCACATCACACCGAACTGGGATCTGACCCCCGCGCTGCGCTACTCCTACTACTCGGGCTATCACTCCTCAACGGCGGGGGACGATGTGCAGGGCAGGGGCAATGTGAACTTTATCACGCCCGCACTCAACACAGAGTACCTCTTTGACGATACGCTCAGCATGTATTTCGGCTGGGCGAAAGGCTTCCGCCCACTGCGTCAGGGCGACTATACCTCCACAGATGGTGTGTTTAACACTCCGCTGGAAGATGAGCGCGGCGACGCATGGACGCTCGGCGTACGCAAGGAGTTCTCGCAGCACACCGCACTCGCTGTCCACTACGACTGGACGCGCATGGGCAACGCGATTGCAACCCTGCCAATCTGGAACGACGTCGCAGGCGAGTTCGAGAGCACGGCGGTCAATGCACGCGAGGACAAGAAGTCCTTCAACATCACGTTCGACCACGCCTTTGACAAGCATTTCTCCATGAGTGCGTCCTACTCCCACATGGTCGATAAATGGATGGCAAAGCCGGGCTGGGTGCTCGACCCGAACTGGGGCTACCAGAATTCGAGCGACATCAACACGCAGATCAACCGTCTGCGCCCCGCGAACCACTACGCGCTGAACCTCACCTATGAGAAGGGCAAGGTCTATACGGGCATGCTCATCAACTGGTATACGGGCAACAGCCGCACGGCGTTCACGGACAGCCGCTTCCTCGTCCTCGACTGGAACTTCAACTACAGCTTTACCCCCGATCTGACGGGATATATCACCGTGAACAACCTCACGAACGAGGCATACCAGACTTCCTACAATGCGTGGAACGGCGTCGGCAGTTCGTCCATGCCCGGCCGCAGTTTGATGGTCGGCGCACGCTACACGTTCTAATCGCTCGGAAATGAAAGGACGCAGGACATTCTTTGAAAGGATGTCTTGCGTCTCTTTCTGTAGGAGGAAGGATGAAACTTTCATATATATTCCCCACCGTCCTCGTACTCCTGCTCACGGCGTGCAGCTCCATCGTCAAGGTGCATGAGAATGAGCACCGCCCGGCGATGGCGGAGCAGATGGATGCAGCGTATACCCTCGTCACGATTGAGAATATCAATGAGAAGGGGGAGCCTGTCTCTCAGGTCTACGAGCAGCCGCCGCAGCGCGTGGTCGCCGTCTGGCAGAACTCGATTGAGACGCTGCTCGCGCTCGGCGTGGGCGACCGCATCGTTGCAGGCATGGGCGTCCCCGACGCCCGCTACATCCGCCCGGAGTACCGCGCGGCGTACGAGGAAATCCCCTACACGAGCCTTGAGCATCTGGATGTCGAGACGATCCTCATGATGCAGCCCGATCTCATCGTCGGCTGGTCGTCCACCTTCTCATCGAAGGTGCTGCGGGGGACAGACTTCTGGGCAGGACGCGGGGTGCATACCTACATCGCGCCGTCCTCGGCGCACGGGAACAGGAACAAGACCATCGCGCAGGAGTGTCAGGACATCGAGAACCTCGGACGAATCTTCGGACGCGAGGAACGCGCCGAGGAGCTGGTCGGCGCGATGCAGAATGAAATCGCGTATGTCGCCGAAAAGACCGCTCACATGGAGCGGCGTCCGCGCGCGCTCGTCATCGAGCTGCTCGGCAAGGAGATCCGCTCCTACGGCGCGGATACGCTCGCAGGCGATATGATGCGCGCGCTCGGCGTCGATCATCTCGCGGCAGAGGGGCAGAGTCTCAGCATGGAGGAGCTCATCACGCTTGCCCCCGATGCCATCTTCGTCGTCGTGATCGAGGATGACTATGGCAATGAGGACGCCATTCTAGCGCGTCTCTATGAGAATCCCGCCCTTCAGGATCTGATGTGTGTGCAGCAGCGCCGCATCTACCCCATCCCGCTCTACGCCGTCTACAGTGCGGGCACACGCACGTATGACGGGATCACGATATTTGCGCACGGTCTATACCCTCAGATTTATGGAGAATAATCGATGCAACTATTTTTTTCGCGCGCAGGGCTCGCGCTCCTCTGCATCCTGCTCACCGCGCTCCTCATCGCTGCACTCTTCTGGGCGCTCTCGATCGGGACGGTCGATCTGCCGCCGGGCGTCATTGCTTCCGCCATCCTCGACCAGCTCCAGAGCAGCACACCCATTGAGACGCCAGGCAAGGGTCCTGTGCACGACATTGTATGGCTGCTGCGTCTGCCGCGTCTGCTGCTCGCAGCGATCATCGGCGCGGGGCTTGCGACCTGCGGCGTCGTCATGCAGGCGATTGTGAAGAACCCGCTTGCCGATCCGTACATCCTCGGCATCTCGGCGGGTGCATCGCTCGGTGCGACCGCCGCCGTCCTGCTCGGGATCGGTGCGGCATTCGGTGAGAATGCCGTCGGCATCAGCGCCTTTCTCGGTGCGTTCGCCATCTCCGTCGGCGTTCTCTTCATCGCCAACATCGGCGGGCGTGCGAATGCGATGAAGCTGCTGCTCGGCGGCATGGCGCTCAGCGCCGTGTGCAGCGCGTTTTCCAGCTTCATCATCTACTTTGCACAGGACAAGGAGGGGATTCAGACCATCACCTACTGGATGATGGGGAGTCTAGCGGGCGCAAAATGGGAACACATGGCGCTCATCGGCGGCATCACAGCTCTTGCGGTCCTCTTCTTCTGGTCGCAGAGCCGTATCCTCAACCTCATGCTGCTCGGCGACGAGTCCGCGATCACCCTCGGCACCGATCTTCATCCCTATCGACAGGGCTATCTCATCGTCAGCGCGCTTGTCGTCGGCTTTGCGGTCTTTGCCGCCGGCATGATCGGCTTTGTCGGGCTCGTGGTGCCGCACGTCGTGCGCATGCTTGTCGGTACGGATCACAAGCGGCTCGTCCCCGTGACGGCACTCACAGGTGCGATCTTTCTCGTCATCGCGGATGGTCTCTGCCGCGTCCTCATCCCGCATACGGAGCTGCCGATCGGCATTCTCATCGCGCTTGTCGGCGCACCCGCATTCATCTATCTCATGGTGAAACGCACCTACGGATTTGGAGGGCAGTGATATGGAGATTCTGGCGGAGGCGGTCAAACTCTTCATCGGAGACAAGGAGATCCTCAAGGGACTGGATTTTCACCTGAAACCGAAGGAATTCCTCGGGATCATCGGTCCGAACGGCAGCGGCAAGAGTATGTTTCTGAAATGCCTCTACCGCGTGCAGAAGCCGACGGAGGGGCGGATCACGCTGAACGGGCGCGCGCTCGACGAGCTGAGCTATCGGGAGAGCGCCCTGCAGCTCGCCGTGGTGGCGCAGCACAATATCTACAGCTTTGACTTCACGGTGATGAATGTGGTGCTGATGGGGCGTTCCCCGCACAAGCGTCTCCTCGACCGCGACAATGCAGAGGACTACCGCATCGCACGACATGCACTTGCGACCGTCGGTATGAATGGCTTCGAGGAGCGCAGCTTCGCCAGTCTCTCGGGCGGTGAGCAGCAGCGCGTCATCCTTGCGCGCGCGCTCACGCAGGAGGCGGAGTGCATGATCCTCGATGAGCCGACGAATCATCTGGACATCAAGTACCAGCTGCAGATCATGGACATCGTAAAGGGGCTGGGTCTCACGGTCGTCTCCGCGATCCATGACCTCAATATCGCCGCACTCTACTGTGACCGCCTCATGGCGATCCGAAAGGGGCGCGTCGTGGGGCTTGGCACGCCGGCGGAGCTGCTGACGGAGGCGTTTATCTACGATCTGTACGAGGTTCACGCCAAGGTGGAGCGGGATGCGCGCGGGCGCATTTACGTGCGCTATCTGCCACAGTATGATGTGAAGTAAGAAAGAAGGGGCGTTGCACGAAGCCAAAACTTCGTACAACGCCCCTTCTTTTCGGCAAGGTCAGACCACATCCACGCGCAGTACGCCGTCGATCTGGCGCAGGGCATCGACGATGAAGGCGGACTTCAGATGCTCGCTGTTATAGACCTCGAAGGTCAGGTAGATGCGCCGCGCGCCGTCCGTCTCCGCCTCGTCCTCGTCCGTTCGCACCTTGACGCCGCGCGAGCGCAGGCGCAGATCCTCGATGCAGGCGCTGATGCGCATGATCTGCCCGGGGCGGTCGACGGTGTGAATCGAGAGCGTCAGTGTGTGATCGTGGTCGACCCACGCATCGAGGCGCGAGAGGTTGCCGAGGATCAGAAAGACGATGGCGGTCGTGATGCCCGCCGGGAGATAGAAGCCCGCGCCGACAGCAAGACCGACGCCCGCGACCACCCAGAGTGTCGCCGCCGTCGTGAGCCCCGTGACCGTCAGCCCCTCCTTCATGATCGCGCCCGCGCCGAGGAAGCCGATGCCGCTGACGACCTGCGCCGCAAGGCGTGCGGGATCGGCGTTTGTCTTGCCCTCAACGTTGTCGTAGAGTGCCTGCGACATGAGCATAATCAGGCAGGATCCCAGTGCAACGAGCATATTTGTCCGTAGCCCCGCCGACTTGTGGCGCATCTGCCGCTCATAGCCGATGATCCCGCCCATCGCACAGGACAGCACGAGGCGCAGACAGATTTCCCACTCCTGCATAGATAACTTCCCTTCTATAATAAACAATATGGATTCCGCAGCAACAATATAGCTGTGAGGGATACATCTAAGATATTATCAACAGCTGTGCAAAACTCTGTGGATAATAGTGTTCAAAAGTCCGAAAATGCCTTTATCCACACAGTTTTGCACAATGTGCATAACTTTAGCGAACGATTTTTCATTTTCTGTGGATACTGTGGATATATCAGTGGATAACCCCATATATGGGATGATTTTTTTGCTGAAAATCTATATTTTGTTGTGGATTGTGCCGAACTTATCCACACCCCTGTGGAGTTTCGCAGGGGATTTTTTTCATTTTATCCCCCTGCTTGTCCACAATATGCACAGGCACGAGGAGGCTATCCCCGCCGTTCTTCCGCCGTCCACGCGCTGTATGGATGTGCGATCAGCGCGGCGTTGTAGTAGCGTTCGATGCCCGTGACCTCGGCGCCCGCCCATGCGGGCAGGGTGAATTCCTCCATCTCAGATGAAAGCTCGATCTCGGCGACGACCAGCCCAGCGTTCGCGCCGTGGAACACGTCGACCTCCCAACCGTGTCCATCGACGTACTCCCTGTAGCGGGTCTTTTCCACAAGTGGTTGCACGCAGAGCGCGAGCAGTTCCCGCGCATCGTCCGCAGGGATTTCATACTCGTACTCAAGCCGCCGTGCACCGTGCGTCTCCCCCTTGATCGTCAGGAATCCCTGCGCCCCCGCGCACCGGATCCGTACGATTCGCTTCGGATCATGCGAGAGATAGCCCTGTGCCATTTCGATTCCGACCCCTGTCGGACGGAAGTGCTCGTTTACCTTGAATTTTCGCTCGATTTCAACGCCCATGAAACCGCGTCCTTTCTACACTCTATGGAGGTACTATGATAAATGTTACGAACAAAAGAAAATGCAGTACTCCTAAGCAAACCCTAGTGAAGCAAGCGGCGTAGAGTGTGCGACCCGCCCCCTGCGGATTTTAACCGTTCAAGCGCAGCGCGTTTGGAATCCGCAGGTATTTAGGCGGATGAGCACACGTCCGCTTGCGTAACGAGGGTTCTGCGTGGAGTACGCAGAACCGTTCCATAGACGCTTTTATTGAAGTATACCTTGCATATTCCGCGCGTTTGCTATATATTATTGTGATACTGAACGGACGAGCTTCATTTTATCAGTGCGCGCGCCCAAACGCAAGGCGGTGCGACTGAATACACGTCCGATCCACAGGGAATCTGTCTGCAGAAGGAAAGGATCGATCCCGCTTGAAAGAATTACCACCGAAAAGACGAACAACGAAGAAACGACGATGGCCGTACATCCTGCTCGCCGTCCTCGTCATCTTCGTCCTCGCCGCCGTCGCTGGCGCATTCTTTGCACAGAGCAGCCTGCTCGACCGTGCGAAAACCGAGCACAAGGAAGAGCTCCTTGTGGCAAAGGACAAGGCGACAATCATGATTATGGGCGTCGACGAGCGCGCAGACGATGTGGGACGCAGCGATACGCTCATGGTCGCCACCATCGACCCGGTCAAAAACGAGGCGGCGCTTCTCTCCATCCCGCGCGACACGCGCGTCGCCATCCCGCGCTACGGCTATGACAAGATCAACGCCGCTTACGCGTACGGCGGTGAAAAGCTCACGCAGCGCACGGTGGAGGACTTCCTCGGCATCCGCATCGACCACTACATCATCATCAATACCCATGCCTTTCAAAAGATCATCGACGCCATTGGCGGCATCGATATCAACGTCGAAAAGCGTATGTACTACGAGGATCCGTGGGACGATGACGGCGGGCTCATCATCGATCTGCGCCCCGGTATGCAGCACATGGACGGCAAGACCGCCGTCACCTACGTCCGCTACCGCGATGAGGAGGGCGACATCGGCCGCGTGAAGCGCCAGCAGAAATTTATGCGCGCGTGCGTCGACGCCGTCACCACACCCGCCATCCTGCCGCGTCTGCCGGGCATCATCACGAGCGTCATCGACAGTGTAAAGACCGACCTCAGCGTCCGCCAGATGCTTGAGTTCATCGGCACGCTCAAGGAGTCGCATACAAAGGGGCTCCGCACCGACATGGTGCCCGGCCGCCCCCTCTACATCGACGAGGTGAGCTACTGGATCCCCGACATGGCACAGCTGCGGCGCGGCATGGCAAACGCCCTCGGCATCACCCTCAGCAGCACCGAGCGCAGCCGCATGGAGCGCGATGTCCGTGCGTACGAGGAGTCCATCCCCGCCGGCGCCACCGAGGTGCCCGCCGGAGAGAACGGCATCGGACGCGCCGTCAGCGCCGACGAGGCACTCGATACAGCGCACCGCAAGGGCGGCAAGGACACAAAAGACGAGAAGGACGGACGCAAAAAATCCTCCTCCGACCAGCCGCGCAGCAGTCGTGAGTCAGGGGAGGAGAAGGACACGCGCCCCGGACGATCCTCCGAGACCGTTCCCGCCTCCGACACCGGAGGCCGCCACGCGAGCACGCGGCAGAGCGGCTCAGCCGCCGAGCCGTCCGCACAGCGCACCGAGCGCAGTGAGAGCAGCGCGGCCGGCAGCGACGCGCCCACGCGCGGCAGTGCGGGCACGGGGAAAGAGGAGTAAGAAAGGCATACGCGGGGCGTGTGTATAAACGTATTATGCACGGCATAGTGCCGCACATAGGAGAGCAGCGGGAGCGATCCCACAGAAAGGATGATGTATCATGGCAAGCAAATTTGACGCAGAGGCACTGGAACTTCATAAACGCCATCAGGGCAAACTCGCAACCGTTCCGACCGTCCCCATTGAGACGCGCGACGACCTCAGCCGTGCCTATACGCCGGGCGTCGCCGCACCCTGCCTTGCGATCAAGGAGGATCCCGAGAAGATCTACGATTACACGACCAAGGGCAACATGGTCGCCGTCGTCACGAACGGCACCGCCGTCCTGGGTCTTGGCAACATCGGTGCGGGCGCGGGTCTGCCGGTCATGGAGGGCAAGTCCATCCTCTTCAAGGGCTTTGCAGGTGTCGACTCCGTCCCGATCTGCGTGAACAGCACACGGGTCGAGGATGTCGTGCAGGTCTGCCGCCTCATTGCCCCCACCTACGGCGGCATCAATCTTGAGGACATCAAGGCACCCCAGTGCTTTGACATCGAAAACGAGCTGAAAAAGATCCTCGACATCCCCGTCTTTCACGATGACCAGCACGGCACGGCGATTGTCGTCGTTTCCGCGCTGCTCAACGCGTACAAGTACCTCGGCAGGGATCTCAAGACGGCGAAGATCGTCATCAACGGCGCGGGTGCGGCGGGACAGGCGATTGCACGCCTCCTCTTCTCCTACGGCATCCAGACCGTCGTCCTCTGCGACACCACGGGAGCCGTCTACGAGGGACGCAACGAAAACATGAACCCGTACAAGGATGCGCTCGCAAAGGTCTCCAACCGCCAGAAGGAAAAGGGCACGCTTGCGCAGATCATCAAGGGGAAGGACATCTTCATCGGTGTCTCCGCGCCCGGCAGCCTCACGCAGGACATGATCAAGAGTATGAGCAAGGGTCCCGTCATCATGGCAATGGCGAACCCCGTGCCCGAGATCCTGCCCGACGAGGCAATCGCGGCGGGTGCGCGCATCGTCTGCACGGGACGCTCCGACTTCCCGAATCAGGTCAACAACCTCCTCGCCTTCCCGGGCATCTTCCGCGGCGCACTCGACGTGCGTGCAAAGGAGATCAACGATGCGATGAAGATCGCCGCTGCGAACGCGATTGCCTCCCTCATCTCCGAGAGCGAGCTGAACGAGACGAACATCATCGCCAGCCCCCTCGACCCGCGCGTTGCGCCTACCGTCGCCGCCGCCGTTGCAAAGGCAGCGCTTGAGAGCGGCGTCGCCCGCCGCACGGACATCACCCCCGAGGATGTCGCCAACCATACGCGCGAACTCTTGGGACATACGGTCGCCTAAGGAATCGCTGATAACATAAAGAATAAGGGCTTCTCTCCGAAACATTCTCGCAGGGAAGCCCTTATTTTATTGCTTATGATCTCTAACATACGCCTTTGCTGACTTGAGTCGCACCTCAAAATAGCGCGCCAAACACTCCTCCAAGACCGCCGTGTCCTTCTCACCGGACGAATGCCCCGGATTCTCGTACAGCGTTGCCGCCCAATCCTGCTTCGCGCTCAGATAGAACGTCATAATCTGAACTGCCTGCCTCCGATCCTTCGTACCCTCCGGCAAATCGTAGAACGTCACCTTGCGCCCATGCGCCTCGGCGAGCAGCGTATCGTCGCCCTGCGGACGGTAGAGCGCATGCAGCTCCCGACACACGTGCACCACATCCGCTCCGCGTGCATCATGGAGAAAGATAAAATCCCCCTTTCCAAAGAGCGGCTCCGCTGCGCTTGTTCCATTGCTCTTCCGCAGTGCCTCTGCCTCCTCCGGAGAAGCCGCCGTGAGATGATATGCCGACGTGATGGCACAAACCTTGGGATAGAGATGGGCGAAATACGCCTCCGCATACGCCGCAGCGGCATCCGTGTCGCGATAGAGGAATGGATAGGGAAATTGGGCACGCCGGATCTCTGCCGTGCAGGTAAAGTGAATCCCGATTCCCTCATCATAGAGCGCATAGACATTCTTCTGAAACGGCTTCTCCCGCCCGACCTGCATTGATTCCGGCACAACATGCGTCCCATAGGCACGAAACGTATCATTGACGTGCGCGGCAACCTCGTCCGCCGTATCAGGATCGCTGTTTTCCGTCACAAAGAAATCACAGCCCGAAAGCATGGAACACAGCAGAACGAACACAGAAAGGAAGAACCGCCGCTTCATAGCAGCACATCTCATATCCCGCCCGCAGCGCGCACGAATTTCTCCCAGATCTCCGTGTACGCCGCCTCCACGTCGCGCACGTAGGTATGCGCATCCATCAGCGGCGAACGCTCCAGACGCGGGCGCAGCTCCATGCGCAGGGTGCGCAGCTGCTCCGGTGAGGAGGCAAGACGCACGGCAAGCCGTACATAGTCCTCCGGCGTCTCGGCGATGAGCTCGGGCAGGTTGGCGTTGATCAGCAGACTCTCACCGAAGCGCGCGCCGTGGCTTTCCCCGCGCAGCGTGACGACGGGCACGCCCATTGCGAGCGCCTCGCAGGTGGTGATGCCGCCCGTATAGGGAAAGGTGTCGAGTGCGATGTCCATATCCCCGTATTCTGCGAGATGGTCGCGGCTGAACGCACGCATCTCCACGCGCTCTGTGGAAATCCCGCAGCGCGTGAAACGCTCTGCCGCGAGCTCTCTGCCCTCCGCAGTCGCAAAGAGCTTGCTCTTGACGAGAAGACGGGAGCGCGGCACGGCATCGAGCACCTCTTTCCAGAGACGCAGGACCTCGTCCGTCACCTTGTTGAAATTGTTGAACGAGCCGAACGTCACAAAACCGCTGCGCTCCATTGGCGGCGGGGCAACGGGGGGAAGCCCCTCGGGCAGCACATAGCAGAAATGGCTGTGCGGCAGACGGAGCATCTCCTCGGTAAAGGAGGGATCTGCCGTCCCTATGGGATCGACGTGCACATCCGTGAGCATATAGTCAATGGCGGGCAGTCCCGTCGTATTGAAGTAGCCGATGCCGGTCACCTGCACGGGCGCAGGGCGGCGGGCGAGGACGGGCAGCACGTTCTGCTCCGTGTGCCCCGCGAGGTCGACGAGAATGTCAATCGCGTCGCCGCGCACGCACGCCGCCGCCTCCTCTGCCGATAGCCCCCGAATGCTGCGCCACACATCCGCATGCGCCCGCAGACGCGCCGAGACAGCGTCCTCCGCGCAGTTCGCGTAGCAGTACACCGAAAAGCGCGTGCGGTCATGGAGGGCGAGGAGCGGCTGCACGAGCGTCCCCACGGGATGCGCACGCAGATCGGGCGAGATGTAGCCGATGCGCAGGGTCTTGTGCCCGCGCCGCGCATCCGACGCACGCGCGAGCGGCGTGACATCGGCAAAGAGTTTCCCGTAGCCGCGCGCCAGAGCCGCGTTGTTGGCGCGCAGATGGGCGGGCAGATAGTTCGAGGCAAAGAGTGCATTGCTGTACTCGACCGCCTTCTTTTCACGCATTGTTTCCAACCGGCTGGAGGCGAGGAACGCATCGACCGCCTCCGCACCGCCCGTTAGCGTCAGTGCCTCCCCGAGAAGGCTGTACGCGCTTGCGAGAAAGACGGCGTGGTAGGCGGGCTGTTTTCCCGCGGCGATGCGCTCCTCCAAGGCGACAATCAGCGCGCGCAGGTGCACGATCTGGGTGCGGATCTTCCCCTCCGCGCGGTCGATGTAGATCTCCTGCCGCGCCGCCCCCACATGGTCGGGGCACACCGCGCGGATCCCTTCGATCTCCGCCCGCGCCTCCTCGTATGCGCCCATCTCCGTCAGTGCCGCCGCACGGATGTAGCGCATCTCCGCATCCGCCGGAAAGACCGCGAGCAGCTCGCCCGCGATCTCCGCTGCCTGCGCATACCTGTGCGCCTCATAGAGCGCATTCGCCTGCATGAGGATCTCTCGCCGCAGCGCCTGCACATCCTCCATAACACACACCTCCATCCAAAATTTTATTCGACGGGGAAACAGAGAAATCCTTTAACCATGCGTGCTCCTAACTTAAGGGAAACGGCAATGCAGCCATGCGTGCTCCTCGCAGAACCCTCGTTACACAAGCGGTCGGACACTTATCTGCCTAAATACCTGCGGATTCCAAACGCGCTGCGCTTGAACGATTAAAATCCGCAGGGGGCAGAACGTGTCCTCTATTCCGCTTGCTCCACTAGGGTTTGCTACGAAGCATCGCGTAGCTGCAATTTCCCGACACACAAGCGAGAAAAGCCCCGCAAACATAGACTTTTGCCCGCGAAAATGCTATAATCAATGTGGATTATTATGCAACGAACACGAAGAGGTGACATTTTGGATCTGGATTTTGGACAGGGACGCATCGTCCCGGTCAACCTCGAACACGAGATGAAGAACTCCTACATCGACTATGCAATGAGCGTCATCGTGGCGCGCGCACTGCCCGATGTACGCGACGGCCTGAAGCCCGTGCATCGCCGTATCCTCTACGCAATGCAGGGCTCGGGCATGACGAGCAGCAAGCCGTACAAGAAATCGGCGCGCATCGTCGGTGAAGTGCTCGGTAAATATCACCCGCACGGCGACACCTCCGTCTACGATGCGATCGTCCGCATGGCGCAGGACTTCTCCATGCGCTATATGCTTGCGGACGGGCACGGCAACTTCGGCTCCGTGGACGGCGACTCCGCCGCCGCCATGCGCTACACCGAGGTGCGTATGTCGAAGATCGCCGAGCTGATGCTGCGCGACATCGATAAGGAAACAGTCGACTTTACGGACAACTACGACGGCTCGGAGAAGGAGCCGACCGTCCTCCCCGCGAAGTTCCCACAGCTCCTCGTCAACGGCACGGCGGGCATCGCCGTCGGCATGGCGACGAACATCCCGCCGCACAACATGGTCGAGGTCATCAACGGGACGCTGATGCTCATCGATAACCCAGAGACGACCATCGAGGAACTCATGGGCATCATCAAGGGACCCGACTTCCCAACGGCGGGGCTCATCCTCGGCACGGAGGAGATCCGCAAGGCATACCTGACGGGACGCGGCGTGGTCAAAATGCGTGCGCGCGCCCACATCGAGACAATGTCGAGCGGCAAGCCGCGCATCATCGTCACCGAGCTGCCGTATCAGGTCAACAAGGCACGCCTCATCGAGAAGATCGCCGAACTCGTCCGCGACAAGCAGATCGACGGCGTAACCGATCTGCGCGACGAGTCCGACCGCAGCGGCATGCGCATTGTCATCGAGCTGCGCCGCGACAGCGCACCGAACGTCATCCTCAACCAGCTGTATAAGCACACGCAGCTGCAGGACAGCTTCGGTGTCATCATGCTCGCCCTCGTCGACGGGCAGCCCGTCATCATGAACCTGAAACAGATGCTCGGACACTACATCGCGCATCAGGAAACGGTTATCACGCGGCGCACCCAGTACGAGCTTGGGAAGGCGGAGGCACGCGCCCACATCCTCGAAGGACTGACCATCGCGCTCGATCATCTGGATGCTGTCATCACGACCATCCGCGAGAGCCGCACGGCGGACATCGCCCGCACGGCACTGATGGACGGCTTCAAACTCACGGAGAAGCAGGCACAGGCGATTCTCGACCTCAGATTGCAGCGCCTCACAGGTCTTGAGCGCGAGAAGATCGAGGAGGAGTATCAGGAAGTCCTCAAGATGATCGAGGAGCTGAAAGGCATCCTCGCCGACCGCACAAAGGTGCTCACCATCATCAAGAACGAGCTGATCGAGGTGCGTGACAAGTACGGCGACGAACGCCGCACAGAGATCACGTTCGACGCGACCGAAATGGACATCAAGGATCTCATTGCCGAGGAAGACGTGGTCGTCACACTCACGCTGAACAACTACATCAAGCGCATTCCTCTGGACACCTACCGCCGCCAGCGGCGCGGCGGGGTCGGCGTGAAGGGCATGGGGACGAAGGAGACCGACATCGTCAGCGACCTCCTTATCACGACGACACATCATGACATCCTCTTCTTTACCAACCGCGGGCGCGCGTTTGTCCTCAAGGCATACGAGATCCCCGAGAGCGGCAGGCAGGCGAAGGGCACCGCCATCGTCAATCTCCTCGCCGTCGAGAGCGACGAGCGCATCACCGCCGTCATCCAGATCAAAGAGTTCCGCGCCGACCGCTTCCTCTTCCTCGCGACGAAGTACGGCGTGGTGAAGAAAACACCGCTCGCCGAGTTTGCGAACATCCGCAAGAGCGGTCTGCGGGCGGTCAACCTCGACGAGGACGACGAGCTGATCGGCGTCAAGTTCACCGACGGCGACAGCCGCATCATGCTCGGCACGCGCCACGGCAAGGCAATCGCCTTCCCCGAGGACGGCGTGCGCTCCATGGGACGCGTCACGCGCGGCGTGCGCGGCATAAGTCTCAGCGACGGCGATGAGGTCGTCGCGATGGACATCCTGAAGCAGGGCTCCGAGGTGCTCACCGTCACCGAGGGCGGCTACGGCAAGCGCACCACCGCCGAGGAGTACCGCACGCAGACGCGCGGCGGCAAGGGGCTCATCAACATGAAGGTCACCGACAAGACCGGCCCCGTCGTCGGCATCCGCGTCGTGCGCGAGAATCAGGAACTCATGCTCATCACCACCGAGGGCATCGTCATCCGTACCACCGTGGACGAAATCTCCCTCATCAGCCGCAACACACAGGGCGTCAAGCTCATGACCCTCGGCGAGAGCGACCGCGTCGCCTCAATGGCGACGATGAATCGGATGGTCGACAATCCGGGCGAGTAAGGGGAGAGATAGCGTTGGTTCAGGAAATCTATGCAGGGAATTTTGAGCCGCAGACACGCAACTTCCCATTTGAGCTGCATCCGGAGCATACGCTCCTGACGCTCGGTGCGCGCAGCTACCTCGTGAGCGGGGAATCGTATCACACGACGACGGCTGCCAATATCCTTGTCGGGAAATACAGCTCCCTCGCGCATAATCTGGCGTTCTATCTGGGGCTCAATCACAATTATCATATGGTCGCCACCTATCCGTTCGCCTACGTGCTCGACGGAGATGTGTCCGGTACGCACGCCGCCTCATACAACCGCCATCAGATCATCATTGGCAGCGATGTCTGGATCGGCGGAGATGTGACGATCATGAGCGGCGTCCGCATCGGCAGCGGTGCCGTCATCGGGGCAGGGGCGGTCATTGCAAAGGATGTGCCGCCCTACGCCGTCGTCGTCGGCAATCCCATGCGCATCATCAAATACCGCTTCGATGCGGAGACGATTGCGCGACTGCTGCGCATCAAATGGTGGAACTGGCGGCAGGAGGACATTGAGCGGCATATCCCGCAGTACAAGGATGATCTGCCCGCATTTTTGGAGCGCTTCGACCCTGGCGTACAGGAGGAACCGCCCGATGCAGCGGCTGCGGCAATCCGTGAACTGCGTGCCGACGGGACTTCCGTCTCCTACCTGATCCCGGACTTTGAGAAGGAGCTATCCTATGCCGTCTGGCCACACGTGATCGACAGCTTCCTTGCCGCATACACGGCAGAGGACAAAACGACGCTTGTCGTTGCGCTGTCCGACCGGGAGGGCGTAGATGCTTATGCAGAGATGATTGCCCGCCGCATCGCAGAGGCGGGGGAGAGCGCCCCGCTGATCGTAACGCATGACGTTCAGGGGGATCTGCCGTATTCCCGCGCGGCACTGCAGGCGTCAAGCGCATATATCACGACGCGCGAGGCGATCTGCTCGGCTGCCGTAGAGGACGCGGCGGAGGCAGGGCTCGCAATCCGCTACGGACTCGATGTGGGGGAGATGCTTTTTCCGCGGCTGTGACCGCAGTGATTGTCAGAGAACGAACAGCTTCCAACCATCAGGCAGCGAAGGACACTGAGCCATGATCATTGAGATTGCAGGCTATGGAAAAGCCATTTTTCTGGAGGAAAAACTCACACAGTACGCTCTGAACCCATTGAAGGATCGTCACAAAGCAGCGGCATTTCATGCAGCACTGGGTTATCAGCTGCAGGATGCCGATGCACTTGCGCGCAATGTTGCCGCACATATTAATAATTTTAAGGAATCGCTGATAAAATGAAGTCCGTCAGATTGGCGTAGATTTTTCTGTCCGATTGAGGAGGCAAACCGGACGCATAGCCAAAGCTATGTGGAGGATTTGCCGACAAAAAGCAGGCAAAAAAGATATGCTAAGATGGCGCGGCTGAATTTATCAGTGCTTCCTTAAGCCGATCGAGAAACCCGATAATGGATATGGGAAGCGATTTCAGATATTGATGACGCTGACAGGAAAAAATGGGAAAACAGCAAAAGTAATGACTGCGTGGATTGAGGACAAAGATACGGGGATCATCCGATTGACGTCAATCTATGTAAAGGAGTGAGATGATGGACATTAAACTATATGATAAAGTGCGGCTCAAGTCTGGTGAGACCGCCAGCATTGTAGAAATCTATGAAAATGGCGTTGCGTACGAAGCAGATATTGATCGATTGGACGGCAGCATTGATACTGACACGATCCGACAGGAGGACATCCTCACGATTGTAACAGAAAGTGCCGCATAGATTGTAGGAATCGCCGATAAAATAAAGGAATCGCTGATAAAATGAAGTCCGTCAGATTGACGTAGATTTTTTGTCCGAACAAGGAGGCAAACCGGACGCATAGCAAAAGCTATGTGGAGGATTTGCCGACACAGTGCGGGCAAAAAAGATGCGTCAAGATGGCGTGGCTGAATTTATCAGTGCTTCCTAAAGTCCCTCAGACTGGCGTAGATTTTTCGTCCGAACAAGACGGAAAGTCCGTGCTTCCTGTAAGCCACATCAGAGAACGAACCACACAAAAACGCTCCGCTTCTCGGCCGAGAAGTGGAGCGTTTTTCGTCTGCAATGTATGGGAATCACCGATACGTCCCGAGGTATTCCGTCCAAATCTCCTCCGGGACGAGGCGGCCGCCCGTCGCCCATGCGATCTGTGTGGCGTGCGCGAGGCGCTGCTCCGTGAGTCCGTGTGCCACGCAGTAGGCGCGTCCTGCAGGGAAGCGCAGGAGCCCCAAGGGGCCGGCGAACGCGGCGCAGCTCGACGGCTCGATGCGGATCCCCTCACTCTGATCGAGGGCGCGGAGGTAGTCGTAGAGATGCGCTTCGGAGACGGTGAAGTCGCCCGCCGCATGATTCGTCATGATGCGCGTGACGAGGCTGGACGGGCTGGCACAGGCAAGTCCGTCCGCGTCCGTCCTGCCCGCGATCCCGTAGTCATGAACGTTCGCACGCTCAAATTCCTGCGTCGCGATGCCGAGGAGGACGGAGGGGCACTGTGCCGGCTCGACGAAGAAGCAGTGCACATCGTCATGGTAGAGGCGGCGCAGCCCGTAGGAAACACCGCCCGGCGCACCGCCAACCCCGGCGGGGATGTAGACGAGGAGCGGATGCTCCGGATCGACGGTGATGCCCTGCGCCGTGAGCTGCTCCTTGAGACGCTCGGCGGCGACGGCATAGCCGAGGAAGAGGTCGACGGACTTCTCATCGTCGACGAAATGACTCATGGGATCGGCGTCCGAGGCGCGCCGCCCCTCGGCGACGGCACGTGAGTAGTCGTCCGCATACTCGATGACCTCGACGCCGTGACTGCGCAGGAGGTTCTTCTTCCACTGCTTTGCGTCCGCCGACATGTGCACGCGCACGCGGAAGCCGATGGCGGCGCTCATGATGCCGATGGACATGCCGAGGTTGCCGGTCGAGCCGACCTGCATCGTGTACTGCGCAAAGAAGTCCCGCAGATCGGCAAGCTTTGCATAGTCATCTGTACGCGTCAGCCGCCCCGCCGACAGCGCCAGCTCCTCCGCGTGCTTCAGCACCTCGTAGATGCCGCCGCGCGCCTTGACGGAGCCGGCGATGGCGAGGTGACTGTCCATCTTGAGCAGGAGCCGGCCGGGGATCTCGGCATCGTACATCTCGGCAAGGTGCCGCTGCATCTGCGGGATGGCGCGCAGGGGCGACTCGATGAGTCCATCCGTCTCTGCGGTCTCGGGGAAGGCGCGGCGGATGAACGGGGCAAAACGCCGAAGGCGTGCGGCGGCATCCGCGATGTCCGCATCGGAAATGACAAGCTGTGAGAGCCCGTCCACCGTGTCAAACGGCAGAAGGCGCGGATTGATCCACAGCGTTTCCTCTGTGTCCAAAACGGCGCGGAGCGAGGGATCGGCGGCAAGCAGTGTATCTCTGTGCATGGAAATCTCCTCTCATCACACCTGCACGACGGAGACGGAGCCGTCGCTGCTGACGGCGCGGCACACATCGGTGTAGACTTCGACAAATTCGTAGCCGCCACGCGCAGCGAGGGAACGAGCGCGCTCCATGCCATTGGGCAGCGCCTGCCCGCGCTTGTAGTGCTCGATGATGTTCGCGGCAATCGTGAGGGTGTGCACCTCGTACGGGTCGCCGAGGTAGCATTTGGACACAATGCCGATCAGCACGCCCGCGAGGTCGACGATCTCGGGGAACTCGGCGCGAATGGCGTCGATGATCGCCGAACGCTCCGCCGCATTCATCGTGTGTCCGCCCGCGTCGAGCTTGTGAATTGCCTCGATGTACGCTTTCGAGCGCGGCTGCTTGAGGCGGCGGTTCAGCTGTATGGCGGTATCGGTATTCGTCTGGGTCTTCGCGGGGGCGGCAGTCAGGCTCAGCTTGCTTTCCTGTGACGTTTCCGTCCCGTTTCGGTTCAAAAGCGGTCTTGGCATATTCGTTCCTTCCTATATTGTTTCGACGACGCACCGACGCGAACGCTCATCTCGGTTTACTTCCCTAAGGTTCGCTTTGGGGAATTGCACTGTACTCATCATCATAAGAGCAAATCTCACACCAGCACCTTGCGCGTGCGCGTCTCGGTGGATTTCCTCAGCGCGGTCTCGCTGCCGATGGGTCTGCCGCTCGCGGGCACGGCACGCTCCCGCCCCCAGTCGCGGATGGCGGCGATCTTCTCGGGTGCCGTCTCCGAGAGTGGGACGACGTTGCCGAACGCGGTGCGCAGGTTCTCCTCATGCAGCGTGAAGTCGGGATTTGCAATGACGCGGTAGGCGAGGTCGCGGACGGTGGACTCCAGATCCGCGCCCGTAAAGCCGTCCGTCATGGCGACAAGGGTGTCGGCGAACGCGCCCGCAAAGTCCAGCTCCAGATACTTCCGCATATAGAGGCGCAGGATGTCATAGCGCTCATCGGCGGTCGGCAGATCGACAAAGAACAGCTCGTCGAACCGTCCGCGCCGCAGCAGCTCCGACGGGAGCATGGAGACATCGTTTGCCGTCGCCACGACAAAGACTTGCTTGCGGCACTCCTGCAGCCAGAAGAGGAACTGCCCGACCATGCGCGTGGAGACGCCGCCGTCGTTGGAGCTGCCCGCACCCGAGAGCCCCTTTTCGATCTCGTCGATCCAGAGGATGCACGGCGCGACATTCTCCGCCGTCATGAGCGCGTCGCGCAGCTGCTGCTCCGTCTGTCCGACATAGCTGCCCTGCACCGTCGCAAAGTCGAGGCGGTAGAGCGGCAGCTTCCAGTTTGCCGAGATCGCCTTCGCGGAGAGCGACTTGCCGCAGCCAGGCACGCCGACGAGGAGGATGCCGCGCGGCGATTTCAGACCCTTCTCCTTGAGCAGGCTGCGCTTCTCGGCAGTGAAGAGGAGGCGCTTCTCGTCGAGCCAGCCGCGCAGCCCCGCAAGCCCCCCAACGTCCTGCACACTCTCGTCGACCGTGATCTTTTCCAGCCCCGAGATATCGGAGAAGAGGCGATCCTTCGCCGTACGCACCTCGTCCATATCCTCCTTGCGGATGGATTTCTTCGCGATCAGCGCCGCTATGACATTCTCCGCCTCAATGGCGGTGACACCGCTGAGGATGGACGCCGCCTCGCGGATGTCCGTATCGTCCCATGCAATCGAAATTTCCGCGCGGTAGTCGTCGATGTAGCCGCGCACAATCGTCTCCATCTCGTCCTCGTCGGGCAGCGGCAGCTGCAGCATCAGCCCAAGCCGCTGCAGACGGTTCCAGACCGCGGCAGTGGTGAGGACGATGATCTGCCCGCCCGTCTCGTTCGCGAGCGTCACGAGGTCGAGCAGCTGACGCGCATCGTTTGTGTCGGTTCCAATGTCGGGGATCTCCGTGAGGACGAGAGTGACATTCGCGCGGTGCTTCATCTGCTCGCCGATGAAGTCAATCGCCCCGTAGACGGACTTGTCGTCGCTGAGCACCTTGTCTGTCGCGAGATCGTAGACCCCCTTGGAGAGCGTGTGGATAAAAAAGGGGAGTGACAGCTCCGCCGCAACCTCCTTCAGCAGATCGAGCGCGCGGGCGCGCTCCACCGTATGCAGCGTGATAAATGGGATCCGCGCGATGCCGTAGCGTGCGAGGAGTTCTTTGCACTCATTTCGTGCGGTCATAGATGTTCCTCCATTTCCAGTGCATTCACTTGATGCCCCCGCACGAGTGCGCGCATCCTGCCCGTACGGTCACTCTGCGCCGACCGGTCGAGACTCTCCTGCATACGGTCAGCGGCAGACTGCACGAGCGCGGTGAACTGCGTGCGCTGCTCCTCGGGCAGAGCGGGGAGGGCGGCGGCGGTATGCAGAAAGACAAGGCTGCGGCGCAGGGCGAGGAGCGCCCCGATCATCGCACGCTCATCCGCCGCGCGCTTCATGTCCCGATCAAAAACGTCGGAGGCGCGGTTCATGCGTGCGTTCAGCGCATCGGAGAACCGCTGTGCGAACCGCTCGGCGACGCCGGACTGCCAGACCAGCGTGCCCGTGCGCATGGCGTGCAGCACCTCCTCATCCGCCGAGCCCTCCGCGAATGTCTTGAGCAGCGCCGTCCACTGCGCATACGTCTTCGGCGGGGCGATCATGCGCGGCTCCTCCGCACGGGCGCCATGGGCGGCTCAAGGTTCCACGCGGGGAGCCCTGCGGCAAGCACCTCGGAGGTATGACCACAGCTGCGCAGCTCCTCATCGGAGGGCAGCGCTGCGGGGCGGATGGGGGCAAACGCTGTGCTGTGCCGCGCGGCAGACGTATGCGACGCTCCGTCGCTGCGGGGAGCAGCCCCCTTTTCAATCGTCGCAAATGGATTTTTCTCACTCATCGCATTACTCCTGTACTCGTATCCTGCGGTCACTGTCCATATTGATGCGGAACTGATCGGCATGCAGCTCCGTGAGGAAATCAATGGTCTGCTGACTCTGCCCGTCGAGGGATTCGTACTCCATACGCCAGTCCACAACCTCGGCGAGGATGCCGCGCAGGATCGCGGCTCCCGACTCGCCCTGCTCCGCATAGTTTTTCAGCAGCTCCTCACGCCGCAGCGCGAGAACGGCATTTGCATTCCGGTAGTTGAAATAGATGAGCCCACCGATGATCGCACCGATCACGAGACCGATGGGACCGCCAAGCACAAGCCCGAACAGCAGCGGCAAAATCCCCGCCCACTGGCAGATCTTCTGCCCCGTCGTCAGCTGCAGCTGTGCCAGTGCCCGATCGCGCTCAAAGTCGTTCCATGCGGCAAAGCGCGTGAGGAGCGCCTCCTCGTTCTCGCCGTCCGCCGTCTCCCCCTCGAACGCACCGATCTTGAACGGGATGATATGCGGAACGGCGGCGCGGTTCTGCGCCGTATGGTCGCGGTACGCCGACAGGATCCAGTCCTTCGAGATCGCGAGCGCCATCTTCTGCGTGGTGACACTCGCGCGCGTCTCCTGCGGATTCATCGCCGCATCCGTCAGCAGCTGCATAAAGTCACGCCGCTCCTCAAACGCCTTTTCCTTCAGCTTCATCTCGCGCTTGGCACGCGCCTCATCGCCGCCCGCATCGACCACCAGCTGCTCAAGAGCAGCGGCGGCACGAATGGGCTGCTCCGCCGCATCAAAGTCCGTGACGAGGCTCGTGAGCGTATCGTCCAGCCCCTGCACAAGGGTGCGCAGCGGCGGCTTCTGCTCAAAAATCTGCTTCAGGTGCTGGTAGAACTTTGCGTGCAGAGCCGCACCGCCAAGCACGCGCTGCAGATCGGCGGCAATCGGGCTGTGCTTCGCGAGATAGGGATAGGTGTCCTCCGCGGGCGCATCATCCTGCATGACGGCGAGCGCCTTCTGCCAGCGCTGCTCCTGCTCCTCGATGAAGCCCGGCTGCTCCGCGAGGCGGAGGATCCACGCGTCGATCTGCCGCGCGATCAGCCCCTCGGTATCGCGTCCCAGAAGACCGCTCGCATACGCATCGACAATGAGAATCGCCTTGCGATCCAGCGCCGTCTCATCCTGCCGCATGAGGTAGTGCTGTGCCCAGCGCAGGGCGGAGGAGGTACGTCCCGCGCGGCGGCAGACGAGCGCAAAAAAGAGCGCCGTCTTCTCCTCATCACGCCGGAGCGCCTCCGCGAGCGCGCGCCGGGCGATATCCTCGTGGTCGCTGATCCATGCGGAAAGGGCAACCAGCGCGGGCGCAAGCCAGTACTCCGGCGCGCGCAGCATCAGCTCCTCGCTCGCCGCGCGGATCGTCTCCTGCCGCACGAGGGCAAGATCGTTTGCCTGCAGGATCCCCTTCGTCGTGCGGCGGATGACGGCATAGTGCCCGTACTTTTGCTCCAGCTCCTGCCGCAGCTTTACGAGGCGCGTCTCAGCGAGCTGCGCGCGGGAGGCAAGGCGGTGCGACTCCACAAAGGCATGGAAATCCTCCGTCAGCTCCTCCAGATCTCCGCGCAGATCCTCGACATTCCTGCCGACGGCAACGACATTGGAGTTCGTGGTGTCGATATACTCACCCAGTTCCCGCAGACGGCTCGCAATGTGCGAGAGATCCGCCTGCGCAATGACACGGTTGCTCATACATTCCCCTCTTTCTCTACAACAGATGACATACAGATTATAGCATATTTTTAGAATTCGTGAAGCAGGACATAATCCCCCCGTCACGAATGTATATATATATATATATATATGGGATATATGGATAAAGGGAATTACGGAAGCACTGATAAATTCAGCCCAATCATCTTGGCGCATCTTTTTCGCCCTCTCTGTGTCGACAAATCCTCCACATAGCCCTTGCTATGCGTCCGGTTTGTCTCCTTGATAGGACAAAAAATCTACACCAATCTGATGGACTTCATTTTATCAGCGATTCCTTACGAATCTTTTGCCAACGGGGAGGCAGATGTTTTTCTATGCTTTTTGATCGAACACGCATGACTGGTGATACCATCAGTCAGATCGCCACGCCGCATGGGATAGGCGGCATCGGCATCATACGCATGAGCGGAGCGGACGCGCTCCCCATCGCACAGCACATTTTTCATCCTGCAAAGGGCGGCGCACTGGGGGAAGTCGCGCCCTATACGGCGCGCTTTGGACAGGTGCGCGCAGCGGACGGCGCGATCCTCGACGAGGTGATCCTCCTCTATATGCGCGCACCGCATTCCTATACGGGCGAGGATGTCGTGGAGCTGCAGTGCCACGGCGGCACCGTTGTACTGCGCGAGGTGCTCCAGCGCACATGGGAGGCGGGAGCGCAGCCGGCAGAGCCGGGGGAGTTCACAAAGCGCGCCTTTTTGAACGGGCGGCTCGACCTTGCGCGCGCCGAGGGCGTGATGGAGCTGATCGCGGCGAAGAGCACGCGCGCCGCACGCGCCGCACGCGAGCGTATGTCGGGCGCCCTCTCGTCGGAGATCACCCTGCTGCGCGCGCGTCTGCTCGGAGCGATTGCGCGCATCGAGGCGGGGATTGACTTCCCCGAGGACGATATCCCCGCGCCGGAGATCGCCGCCCTACAGGAGGATATCACCGCCGCCCGCGCCGGCGTCCACCGGCTCCTTGCGGGGGCGGAGGCGGGGCGCATCCTACGCGAGGGGGTAAAGACCGTCATCGTCGGCCGGCCGAACGTGGGCAAGTCGAGCCTGCTCAACGCACTGCTCGGCACGGAGCGTGCCATTGTCACCGATGTTCCCGGCACAACACGCGACGTGATCGAGGAGGAGATCAGCATCGACGGTATCCCGCTGCGCCTTCTCGATACGGCGGGACTGCGTGCGGCGGAGGATGCGGTCGAGCGGCTCGGCGTCGAGCGCACAGAGCAGCACCTGGCGGATGCCGAACTGGTACTCGCCGTCTTTGACAGCTCCACGCATCTGACGGCGGAGGATCAGGAGCTGCTCGCACGCCTCCGCACAATGCGTGCGGACATCATCATCCTCTGCAACAAGGAGGACTGCGCCTCCGTCCTGCGCGTGGCGGATTTCGACGGGATCAACGCCCCCGTCCTCATGATCTCCGCGCACGCGGGCACGGGACTCGATGCACTGCGCGAGACGATTGCCGCACGCGTGCAGCAGATGGAGGGCGGACTCGACGATGGCGCACTGCCGAACAAGGAGCGCGAGACCCGCGCACTGGAGCACGCCGCAAAGCATCTCGACGAGGCGGCAACCGCCCTCGCACAGGGGCTTGGCACCGACTTCGTCTCCATCGACCTGCGCAGCGCATACGAGATCCTCGGCGAGATCCTCGGCGAGACCGTGGACACCGACCTCATCGACCGCATCTTCAGCGAGTTCTGTATTGGAAAATAATGCAGACAGTAGGTAAAAAAAGGGACTGTTGCACGAAGCTAGAAAACTTCGTACGACAGTCCTTTTTATATGCGCAGAACATACTGCCCTGCATAGACCACGAGAATACAGACAAGAACAAAGAGATACTCCCGCACCGAACCGACCGTAAAGAGCCGTACGCCGATCTTCTGCGTCGGGAAGATCCCGGGCACCTTGCCACAGACAGCGTCCTCGGCGATGTGGAGCAGGGCACCCGCAAAAATCCACGTAAGAACGTGGAAAAAAACCGCATCGTAGAAAAAGAATGCCTCCGCCTGCATGAGCCCGCCGATCAGCGCGAGGTAGAGGATCGGCCAGTGCGACCAGCCGCGATGCCGGCTGCGCCACGTGCGCCAGCCAACGCGCTGCGGCGTGCCCTCAATCTTGTCCGGCAAAACCGCTCCTACCGCAGCCGCAGCGGTCAGCAGCGGATCCGCAGTAACGGCATAGGCAATCGTCCCCGTGAGGGTGACGTGAGATACCCATTTCACGAGAGATGCTCGCCTCCCATCACGCACACAGGCGAAAACCCATGGTACGTACCAAAGCCCAGCAGATCGACCGCCATAGAGAGTGCGAGACCGCCGCCCCCGGCAAAGAGTTCAATATTCGTATACGTCATGCGATATTCTGTTACTGCGCAGCTGCAGCATACTCCTCGACCTGTGCCCGCGCCTCCTGCATCACATCGGCAAGGCGGATCTCCTCCATCGTGCGCTCCATCGCGCGCTGAATGGCGGCGAGACGGGCATCGAGGATCGTGTGGATGCTGCGGCCGACGGGGCAGGCGGGGTCCGGGTTCTCATGAAAGCTGAAGAGTGCCTCTCCGCTGATACACTCGGTCGCACGAAAGACATCGGCAAACGTGATCTCCGCAAGCGGCCGTGCGATGTGCGCGCCGCCCTCGCGTCCACGTGCGACGGTGATGAGTCCTGCGCGGCGCAGCTGTCCGAGAATCCGCCGAATGACAACGGGGTGCGCCCCGATGCTCTCCGCAAGGCTCTCGCTCGTCATCGGTGCCTGCTCTCCGTAGAGATCGACACAGATCAGAATGTGAATGGCGATGGTGAAACGACTTGAAATCTGCATATTGTACCCTCCGCTGTTCTGTATCTTTATGATACAACGAGTCGGGAGAAAATGCAAGGAAGGGCGGATAAAGGATCTATGGCAACTGTTACATATTTGCGATGCGTACTCCACGCAGAACCCTCGTTACGCAAGCGGACGTGTGCTCGTCCGCGAGGGAATCACGGACGCATTCAGTTGTCCATCTTGGCACATCTTTTTCGCCCTCTCTGCGTCGATCAATCCTCAGCATAGCCACCGCTATGCTTCCGGTTAATCTCCTTGATAGGACGGAAAATCTGCACCAATCTGAACAGCATCATTGCGTTCGTGATTCCCCAATACCTGCGGATTCCAAACGCGCTGCGCCCCTCCGATTAAAATCCGCAGGGGGCGGGTCGCACACTCTACGCCGCTTGCTCCACTAGGGTTTGCTTAGGAGTACTGCATTTGCTTTTGTCCGGAACACTTATCATAGTGCCCAGATAAATTCAGCGCACCCGCAGCATTTATCCGAATGCCGCCGCCACCTCAAGCTGGCGCCGCACGTCCAGCAGCAGCTTGTAGTGGACGGCGCACCCCTCATGCACGAGTTTCTTCACCGTCGCCGGCTGCCAGAGCGAGTGGATCACAATGCCGCTGTGAAGCGCAACATCTGTGCCGTCCGCGCCGCTGCCGATGAGCGGTCTGCGCGCGATATTGATGTAGCCAAGCCTGCCGTGACGGCGTGCCGACGCACCCACCATGATCGGTGCAAGCACGCAGCCGTGCAGGATGGGGAGGATGATATTGCGCCGCCGCGCGAGCAGACGCGCCGCGTTGCGGCGGATGAGCCGCAGCTCCTTGTCCTCACGTCCTGCAAGGCAGGTGAGGACATACTCGGTCGCGGCGCGCAGCGTCAGCTCCTTCCCGGCTGCCGTATGGATGACCGTTGCGCTGCCGCCCTGTGCGCCATGCACGGGTACGATTGCGAGAATATCCGCCGCTGCGGGAAGTTCCTGCATGAGCATATCTCTCTTCGTCCAGTTCATTTGGATCTCCTTTCATTGTCCTCCTGTCTGCCGTTGGCGGGACGCACAGACACGAGATGTGATAAATCAATCACCTGTTCCTTTCTGTTTTGTATTATATAGAAAATACGTTTGCTTGTAAAGAAATTTTTCGCTCGACTCCTCCTTTTTCTGTTCACGGCAAGTACCCAAGCGTAAACATTACGAACGAAAGGAGTTGATCCCGATGGCACGCAAAGATGCGACGAGCAAACTCACGCTCAAGGTCTCGACGGGTGTCGGTGCAGACGGCAAGACGATCTACAAGAACCGTATGATCGGCGGCGTTGCATCCACCCTCGCCGACGCGGACGCCCTCACGATCGGGCGGGGACTCGCAGGTCTCCAGAAGCACGGTCTGAGTCAGGTGCTGCGTACGGACACCGCCGTCCTCGACGACTAAGCGGTGACGGCTGCATGACGGAAAGGAGGTGGAAATGATGTCGACAAAGAAACAGCTGCGCATGACGATGACGATGTCGAGCGGCAAGGAGATGACAATGAGCCTCGCAGACCCGAAGGACGGTCTCACGAAGGCGGAGGTCGCAACCTGTCTGCAGACGGTCATTGACAAGAAGGCGATTGTCGCAGGGGAGGC
This sequence comes from Candidatus Centipeda massiliensis, assembly GCF_900290285.1. Taxonomy (GTDB): domain Bacteria; phylum Bacillota; class Negativicutes; order Selenomonadales; family Selenomonadaceae; genus Centipeda; species Centipeda massiliensis. The sequence continues at coordinate 202,554 of NZ_LT985754.1, forward strand.
GTATCCCGTCTCCGTCAAGGACATTGCCATTCAGACGGTAGACACGGAAAAGCTGGTCTAACGGCTTTCCGGTAGATGGAGCTGCTGCACGAGGCAAACACAGACCTTGTGCAGCGGCTCTTTTTGTGTGCGAATTTCCATCTGTATTTTCGTAGGGAATCGCTGATAAAATGAAGTCTGTCAGATTGGTACAGATTTTTCGCCCTGTCAAGGAGACAAACCGGACGCATAGCAAGGGCTCTGTGGAGGATTTGTCGACACAGAGAGGGCGGAAAAGATGTGCCAAGATGGCAGTGCTGAATTTATCAGTGCTTCCTTAGGGGAAAACAGGTATAATAGGAACCGTACAAAGGATGGGAGGCGGCTATGACAGCTTTCGAGGACATTCTCGCCCGACGTGCGGCAGAGGCGCAGATCGCGCTGACACCGGAGCAGATCGGGCGATTTGCAATCTACTATGAGATGCTCACGGACTGGAACACGCGCATGAACCTGACGGCGCTGACGGCACCCGAGGACGTGGCGGTGAAGCATATCATCGACAGTCTGACGGCGTACGATGCGGCACTCTTTGATGAGGCAGCGACGCTGATCGACGTGGGCACGGGTGCGGGGCTGCCGGGCATCCCGCTCGCCCTCTATGCGCCGCATATCGCCGTGACACTGATGGATGCGCTGCAGAAGCGCGTGCGCTTCCTCCGGGAGGTGACGGCGGCAATGGGGCTCACGAATACGCGCTGCATTCATGCGCGCGCGGAGGAGGCGGCACGGCAGGCGGAGCACCGCGAGCGCTACGACATCGCCGTGAGCCGCGCAGTGGCGCGCATGCCCGTGCTGCTCGCATACACACTGCCGCTCGTGCGCGTGGGCGGAACACTGCTCGCGCTGAAGGGACGTGCCTACGCAGAGGAGGCGGCAGAGGGCGCGGCGACGGCAAACGCCCTCGGCGGCGGGAGAATCCACGCACGCCCCGTACATCTGCCGGGGCTGGACGATGTGCGTGCGATTCTCGCCGTGCGCAAGGAGCGCCCGACGCCGAACGCATACCCACGGCGGCAGGTGAAAGGAAAAGGGCGGGGAAAATGACCCGCTTCCTTTGATGGCGACTCCCGAAAATAAAGGATTTCTCCGCTTTGTGTCGAATAAATTAAAAATGATGAGTCTACGTATATTTGCTGTGTCGTTTTTTCGGTGCGGCATACGAGTCAATAAGGGGATGACGAGATGAAACGATGGAGAGGGCTGGCGCTTGGGACGCTGACCATGTTCCTCCTGTCCGCACCGCTCGCAGAGGCGGCGGCACAGGATGCGGCACACACGATGACGGTGGAGGAGCGCGACGCCGTACGCGCCGCAAAGGCTGCCGAGCGTGCGCAGCGGCAGGCGGAGCGCGCGGCCGCCAAGGCAGAGCGCAAGGCTGCACTTGCCGCCGCCAAGGCGGAGCGTGCGGCGGAAAAGACTGACGCACCGACGGCACAGCCGGCAAAAGCCCCCTCCCTGCCTGCTCCACAGACAGCGCCGCCCCCTGCGGCTGCGCCGGAGCCTGCCGCAGCGGAGACCGCAGCACCGGAGCACGCAGCAGCAGAGCCCGTGGCAGCGGAACCTGCAGCAACACCGTCAGCACCACCAGCAGAGACCGCCGCTCCTGCACGGCAGCCCTCGGAGAAGCAGACGGCGCGTACCGCACGTCAGCAGGCACTGGCGGAGCGCAAGGCGGAAAGGGAGGAGCGCAAAGCAGCGCTCGCTGCGGCGAAGGCGGAAAAACGCGCCGACACAGCCTCTGCAAAGGCGGACAGGCGCGCCGCGCAGAAGCAGCGCCGGAGCGAGAAAAATGCACGCTTCAAGACACTGTTCGTGGACAACGGCTTTACCTACTATCTGGACACAAAGGGAACGCGTTGGGTTCCGCGCCCCTACAACACCGAGGAGTACATGATCGACGCATGGGTACGCCTTGTGGAGAACACCACCGGCGCACCGGTTGCCGAGAATGGCAAGATCCGCCCGGCAAAGTATTTCCTCGAACATTACTACATCAGTGAAAAGCGCCAAGAGATCATGTTCCTCTCGGAGCTGGAGGTCAGCGGCCGTCCCGACAACGCAGTCAAGGAGCGTGCCTACGACCCGCGCCACTGGGAAAAGCTCGTGCCCGGATCCATCGAGGATGCACTCTATGAGGCGATTACGGAAGAGATGCCGTCGCCGCCGGGACAGCGCGGGGGAATTTTCAGCGGCACAAGCGGCATGAGTCTGCGCGACATGATCGAGGAGTACGGGCGTATTTCGTTCTGATCTAAGTGAGAGGAAGTGGGGTGCTCATTTTGGTGGAACAATACGGTGAACGCGACCTCTGTCAGGTCACGGGGCTTTTGAACATGATGCAGTTCATGCGCCACGCCTCCGCACATCTGGAGGATGAGCTGGCGGAGCCGCTGACGTTCATGTACTTTGATATCGAGAATTTCAAGAGCTTTAACCAGCGCTACGGTTTTCAGCAGGGGAACCGCCTCCTGCGCTACGTTGCAGACCTTTTGCGCGAGACATTCGAGGGGAATCTGGTCGCACGCTTCAACGACGATCACTTCGCCGTGGCAACGCAGCGTGAGATGCCCACCGACTGCATCCAGTTCATCCACGAGCGGATCCGCGTCTATGATCTGGGGCTGCCGATGGAGGTCAAGGCGGGGATCTACCACCCGCCGCCCGAGGTGACCGACGTCGCGCTCATCATGGATCGCGCGAAGATCGCGTGCAACAGCATCAAGAACACATACGATACCATGTGGGCGGAGTTCGATCCCGCGATGGAGGAGGAAATCAATTTCCGCAGCCACATCATCCGCTCGTTCCAGGAGGCGATGATCGAGGGCTACATCGAGGTCTACTACCAGCCCGAGATCCGCGCGATGACGCGTGAGATCTGCGGATTCGAGGCGCTCGCGCGCTGGAGGGATCCCGTCCACGGCATGATCTCACCGGGGGTATTTGTGCCCGTTCTGGAGGACGCACATCTCTCCCCGCAGCTCGATCTCTACATCATCGAGCAGGTCTGTCAGGATATGGTGCAGACCCGCCGCGATATCCCCGACTGGGAGCTGATCCGCGTCTCGGTGAACCTCTCACGCACGGACTTTCGTCTGATGGACATGGTACAGGCGGTCGAGGACGTCCGCCTGCGCTTCGGCGTTGCGCGTTCCCTCCTCAACATCGAGGTGACGGAGGGGGCACAGAGCGGCGATGAGAAATTCCTGCAGGGCGAGATCGCACGGTTCCGCGCGGCGGGCTACGAAGTCTGGATGGACGACTTCGGCAGCGGCTACTCCTCGCTGAACAACGTCAAGGACTACGTCTTTGACGTACTGAAGATCGACATGAACTTCCTGCGCTCGTTCGAAACGAATCCGAAGTCCGGCATCGTCATCCGCTCCATTGTCAACATGGCAAAGGAGCTGGGGATGCACACGCTCGCGGAGGGCGTGGAGACCGAGGAGCAGTTCGCATTTCTGCGCGAGATCGGCTGCGAAAAGGTACAGGGCTACCTCTTCAGCCCGCCGATGCCGTTTGAGAAAGCAGTGGCCTACTGCTACGGGCCACAGGCGCAGGTAAAGGTGGAGCCGCTGCGCCTCGGCAGCTACTACTCGGAGATCGGCGCAATCAACGTCCTCTCAAGCGAACCGCTCGAACGGCGCGGGTCACCCGAGATCGGCGATGCACTCTCCCTCGCGATCCTCGAACAGGAGGGCGGAGAGATCCGCTACCTGTACCAGAGCAAGATGTTCAAGATGTTCCTGCAGAACATCGAGCTGGATGAGGCAAGCATGCACACGCCGCATTACGAGCGGCGCAAGCGCCAGAACGAGCGCATGATCACACGGATGATGGACGAGGCGGATCGCACGGGACGCGAGGTCTACACCGACTTTATCACGCGCAACTCGTTCAACTCCGTCCGCCTGCGGCTCGTGACGCGCGACGTGGACGATACGCGCGCAGTCTTTCTCATGGCGACAGTGAACATCTCCCGCTTCTCCCCCGAGGCAGGCTCGATGCAGGAGGCGCTCAACCAGATCGTTGCCCTCTATGACCGCGTCGATCTCTTCGATCTCGGGTCGCGCAAGGTGATGCAGCTCTACCGCGACATCTACGAGGTCAACTACACGCAAGAATACGGTCATTTTGAGGAGATCGTCGCATCCTACGCCGAGGATAAAATCCTCCCGGAGGAGCAGAAGCTGTTCAAGAAGTTCTACAGCGAAAAGCATCTCCGCGCCGTCCTTGAGGATAAGGCGGGGCGCGAGGAGGTCTCGATCCTGTTCCACAGGCGCACACCGGACGGGGGACGCATACTGCGGCTGCACCATCTCGTGCCGTTCCGGCTCGGCCAGCGCGACTATGTCATCTCCTGCGTGCAGGCGATCAATGAGAACATCATCAGTGCGGTGACCATGGCACTCGCAGAGGAGGACGAGGAGCCGCAGTAAAAAGTCCTCGAAAGCCCTGCATACGAAGAGGCTGTTGCACGAAGTTTTTTAGCTTCGTACAACAGCCCCTTTTTTGTGCGATCTCATCCATTGGACGCGCGTCACATCTCCTTCGCGTATCCGGCTGACACCCATCACCATGATGGGTTTTTTGCATCGTATGTTTCTTTTTGATATACTTCCCTTTGACAGAATATATGTTTGAAGGAGTGTTGATAAAATGAAGGAACGAAATGAGGAAATGCTGCCGCGTCCCGTGCAGCAGAGCTATCCGCCGCTGACAAAGGCGGAGGAGGATGCCGTGATCGCGCGTGCCGTACGCGGCGAGGCACAGGCAATGGCGGAGATGTACGGACGCTATCGGGGGCTGATCGTCAACGAGTCGCACGCGACATACCTGCGCAGCCCCGACCTCGCATCGGAGGCGGAGAGCATCGCCATACTCGCCCTGATCGAGGCACTGCACGACTACGATCCCAAGCACGGTGCGCCGTTCGCGGGATTTGTCAAGGCACGCATCCACCACGCCCTCTATACGGAGTTTCGCCGCACGCGGCGGCTGTGGGAGCGCACATATCACCCCGAACAGTACGCGGACGAACACGATGCGTGGGAGCGCTGCGGGGGCGTGGAGAACGGAACGGAGCGCGCCGACCTGCGCCTCCTCGTGCGCGGAATCCTGCGCAGCGTGATGCACCGCCTCACCGCACGCGAGAAGGAGATCCTCTGCCTGCACTACTACCGCGACCTGACCCTGCGCCGCATCGCTGCGCTCCTCGGCACATCCGCAAGCGCCATCTCCAAGAGCAAGGCAAACCTCCTGCAGAAGCTGCGCGCAGGGGCAGGACTTGCAACTTCGCCTAAAATGTGCTATCCTGTGATAGGGTAATGGATTCGTAAAGGAGATGTCCTACATGGCACAGACCAGCATCAGTATTCGCATGGACGCTGAACTGAAGAAGAACTTCGAGAACTTCTGCGGGGCAGTCGGCATGAACATGTCCACGGCGATCAACATGTTCGCCATCGCGTGCGTACGCGAGCAGCGCGTCCCGTTTGAGATCTCCGCGCAGCGCGCACTGCCGGGCGAGGCTCTCGATCTCTTTACGGATACGACGTGGAGCGACGGGGAAAACTGAACACACGCGCATATCCGACCGCATCCCGCGCGTCGGATATTTTCTTGTGTAAATCGGGAGACTGTGCTATACTATAGGAGGAATCCGCGCCGCACTTAGAGCCATGCTCGATGCCGTCGCTTTTAGAACAGATTGCCGCAGCAAAGCGGAGGGGAATCCGATCCGCGCCGCAAAATGCTGTTTTGAGCCACGCGGCACAAGGCTTCCAGACGCAAGGATTTCAAAACCACATCCCCGCAAGGGGACGGAAACTCGCATAAATCTCCTCCTTTGAAAACCAACTAATCATTTCAAAACCACATCCCCGCAAGGGGACGGAAACTATGTTGAGGCGTGTGGTATGGCGGATGTCCTAGAATTTCAAAACCACATCCCCGCAAGGGGACGGAAACTGTTCCCTCGGCGGACGATGCGCAAAGTAGCAAGGTGCAATTTCAAAACCACATCCCCGCAAGGGGACGGAAACCGATAGATTCAAGATCTTGCTTAACAATCCCAGATATTTCAAAACCACATCCCCGTAAGGGGACGGAAACTTTTTCCCATCTAGACGAAACGCGATCCGAGAGAGGTATCATTTCAAAACCACATCCCCGTAAGGGGACGGAAACCTAAAGACTGGGTTGTTCTTCCGCGCGGATCGGAATGATTTCAAAACCACATCCCCGCAAGGGGACGGAAACGAGCCTAAGCCCCCTGAAAAAAATCAATTCAGTCTATATTTCAAAACCACATCCCCGTAAGGGGACGGAAACGCATTGAGGACATGCAAATGAGCGCAGCATGTCAAGAATTTCAAAACCACATCCCCGCAAGGGGACGGAAACTCAACGTACACATTGATTTTGTGTGGCGTCGCATTGATAATTTCAAAACCACATCCCCGCAAGGGGACGGAAACCGATCTACTTCATATTTACGCTTTATAGCATCGTTTATTTCAAAACCACATCCCCGTAAGGGGACGGAAACTTTTCGGAAAAATTCGACACGGAAATACATCTCACATTATTTCAAAACCACATCCCCGTAAGGGGACGGAAACGAACATAGAGATCATCCTTTCTTTAAAACGACAAAAATTTCAAAACCACATCCCCGCAAGGGGACGGAAACAATGAGAAAATGCGAATGATGTTAGCGTTCATGAATTTCAAAACCATATCCCCGCAAGGGGACGGAAACAGGTCTTTTCTAAGCCATTGCGCGTTCTGTGGGGCGAATTTCAAAAATACATCCCCGTAAGGGGACGGAAACCGCTCGATCAACTCTGGGAGTGGCGCACACCAACAATAATTTCAAAACCACATCCCCGCAAGGGGACGGAAACTTCTTCCACTGCTCGACGGTATAGTGCTTGTCCTCCGTATTTCAAAACCACATCCCCGTAAGGGGACGGAAACTCATGGTAAAAACCTCCTATACTACTAACTGCCAGCCGATTCCAAAACCACATCCCCGTAAGGGGACGGAAACGAAAACTTCAAAACATCAAGCCCAGAGATGTTACAAATTTCAAAACCATATCCCCGAAAGGGGACGGAAACCGAAGTCATTGACCTGAGGTTCAAACTGATAATAATTTCAAAACCACATCCCCGTAAGGGGACGGAAACCAATCCATAGCCATGTTCCACATACTTCAAGGTTTATTTCAAAACCACATCCCCGCAAGGGGACGGAAACAGCGGAAAGCTTCTGCGATTGACGTGTTCATAAATAAAATTTCAAAAATACATCCCCGTAAGGGGACGGAAACTCGGAAATAAATTCTTCAAGATTAGCCCAGTATGACAAATTTCAAAACCATATCCCCGTAAGGGGGCGGCACGCAAGGGGCAGTTGCCCCTTATTTTTTTATGCTTTTTTAGTGGAAATGTGACTTTTGCAACGGAATCGCGAAACGTTCTCATCTATACTAATCTCATTGATGATAGATGTTTTCAATTATATAGATGGGAGCGATGACAATGACAGATGAGATGAAGCACGAACCGGGACACGAATTCCTTGCGCGTCTGGGCAAGACGCGGCTGCGTCCGGGCGGGCGCGAGGCGACGGAGTGGCTGCTCGGGCACGTCGACTTTACGGCGGATACGCGCGTCCTTGAGGTCGCGTGCAACATGGGCACGACGATGGTTGCGCTCGCCGAGGCGCATGGCTGCCGCGTCACGGGGCTGGACATGAATCCGAAGGCGCTCGAAAAGGCACGCGCGAACATCGAAAAGCACGGACTCAATGACGTGATTGATGTGGTGGAGGGGAATGCCCTCGCGCTGCCATTCCCCGACGAGACTTTCGATGTCGTTATCAATGAGGCAATGCTTACAATGCTGCCGCGTGAGAACAAGGCAAAGGCGGTTGCCGAATACTACCGCGTGCTGAAGAAGGGCGGCATCCTCCTCACACACGATGTTGCGCTGTGTGCACCGGATGAGGCGGCGGCGACGGAGCTGCGTGCGGGCATTTCGCGCGCGATCAATGTGAGTGTCGATCCTCTGTCGGAGGAGATGTGGCGCAGTATCTTCGAGAAGGCGGGCTTCTCCATTGAGATCCAGACGGGGGATATGACCCTGCTCGATCCCGCAGGTCTAGTGCGCGATGAGGGCTTTGATGGAGCGATGAAGATCATCCGCAACGGGCTTCGGACGGAGAACCTCGAACGCTTCCGCAAGATGTTCAACTTCTTCTATGACCACAACAAGGAGTTTGCATATATTGCCGTTGTGAGCCGGAAGTAACAGCGATTTTTGGATCTATGGCAACGGTTACGGATTCGCACTGCGTACTCCACGCAGAACCCTCGTTACGCAAGCGGACGTGTGCTCATCCGCCTAAATACCTGCGGATTCCAAACGCGCTGCGCTTGAACGATTAAAATCCGCAGGGGGCGGGTCGCACACTCTACGCCGCTTGCTCCACTAGGGTTTGCTTAGGAGTACTGCATTTGCTTTTGTCCATAACGTTTACCATAGTGCCCGAATTTCGCCTCTTTGGGAGAGCGGGCGAAGGCGCTTCTTTCGATTCAGGAACGAGGAGGAATATCATGCGTATGAAGAAAAAACGGATGCTTGCGGCGGCGGTAGCACTTGCTCTCTCCGGAGCAGGGGTGAACGCACATGCAAATGATATACAGGATAGCGTCCATACAAAAACGGCAGCGACAGAGAATGATGCACAGACGTATCAAAGTGACGCGATTGTCGTCACCGCCTCCGGCTTTGAGGAGGATGTGCGCTATGCGCCGGCAAGCATCTCCGTGATCACGGCGGACGAGATCGCCAAGCGCGGCTACACCGATCTGCGTCAGGTACTGGATACGGTGGAGGGCGTCGATACCTTCGGTGCGACGGGGCGGTTTGATACGCCTGCGATCTCGATTCGCGGCATGGGCGACGGCTACACGCTGATCCTCGTGGACGGTGTGGCGCAGTCGGGACCCGGCATCGCGGGCGGCATGATGCGCAGCTTCAACCAGCTCGCGAACACGAGCCTGCCCTCGCCCGCCCAGATCGAGCGCATCGAGGTGGTACGCGGTCCCATGTCAACCCTCTACGGCTCAGATGCGATGGGCGGCGTCATCAACATCATAACCAAGAAGGTAACCAACGAGTTCCACGGCTCCGTCTCCGTCGGCAGCATCCTTGAGACGACGGACGGCAAGGCAAACACGATGAAGTACAACTTCAACCTCGCAGGCCCCATCACGCAGGACAAGGTGGGGCTGCAGATGCGCGGCAGCTACCTAAAGCGCGGCGCGTCGGCGTTCGGCGTGGACAAGGAGAAGCGCGACTACGACAACTGGAACCTCGGAACGCGTATGACCTACACTCCCGCCGAGGGACAGAGTTACTACATCGACGTGGATCGCGCGCAGAATATGCGCGAAGGGGAATTTGCCCAAAAGGGGAGAGTGCCCGCACCGATGCCGAATGCGTTCGTACGGACAAATCTCAGCGGTGATCTAGCGCAGCGGTTTGACCGGACAAAGATCGTACTCGGCGCGGAAAACAAGGTGGGATCGCATGGGACATGGACGAACACGCTCTCCTTCCTGCGCAACGAGATGCACTTCGATGCGAATCTGACAGGCACAGCAAATCCCTCCCCGTTCCCGCGCCTCTTCATCCCGCTCAAATCGACGATACGCAACCGCATCAAAAATGACTTCTTCACCTACGATACAAAGTATGTCGCAGATCTCAGTGATGCACATACACTGACCGTAGGAGGACGCTGGCAGCGCGAGAGTGTGGACTATCATCTGATGCGCCGTATGCAGCCGACCTCCCTTGCGATGCTGCCACCCCCGATGCAGACGATGTTCCGCAGCCTGATGCAAAAGCGCAGCTCCAACGACAACGGCAGCGTCTCACGCACGAACTGGGCACTCTACGGTGAGGATACATGGGCGATGGCAAAGAAGCTCGTCTTTACCTACGGCCTGCGCTACGACCACCCAGAGGACTACGACGACAATCTCAGCCCGCGCGGCTACCTCATCTATATGCCGAACCGCAACTTTACGATAAAGGGCGGCGTCGCGACGGGCTACAAGGCACCGACGATGCTCCAGTCCTCCCCCGTGGACGTGCACCTCAACATCACGGGCGAAGTCTACCGCGGCAATACGGCACTGAAGCCCGAGAAGTCCACGACAGAGGAGATCGGCTTCTACTACCACAATGACCATGCAACAGACGCACATCTGACCTTCTTCCACACGGATTTTAAGAACAAGATCGATCTCTCCGATCCTACGGTCATCGGCGGGGAGAAGGTGCGCGTCTATGAGAATGTCGGCAAGGCGCGGATTCACGGCGTGGAGCTGGGAACGGATTTCGCCCTCGCACCGAGGCTGCGGGCAGGGCTGAACTGGACGTTCCTCACGAGCAGCATCAAGAGCGGAGTGAACAAGGGGCAGCCGCTGCGCTCCACACCGAAGCAAGCGGTCAATCTGAAGCTCGACTGGACACCGACGGATGCGACGGATATCTGGCTGAATGCCCAGTACCGCAGCGGTATGTACCGTTCCCATCAGGAAGCAGGACTCGCCTCCACCTATCATCCGTTCACCGTACTCAACATGGGTATCACGCACAAATGGAAGGACGGACTCTCCGTACAATTTGCCGTGAATAATCTGCTGAATCGTAATTTTGACCGCACATCGACAGCGACGAACGGTACATCGTATAGTTCCTATTATGATGATCTCGATGCAGATGGGATTGCGGGCGGCTCCTATATGTCCCGCCGCAGCTATTGGCTCGGACTGACTTACGATTTTTAGACCGTTTCTGAGCAAAAAAACGTGCAACAAAAAAGCTGACGCAGAAAGAATTTATAATCTCTGCGTCAGCTTTTTGAATGAACTAAGAATACTACCGATAAATAAAAATAAATAACGAAAAAGAAAAAGAAATTAAGAAAAATAATCCAATCCAGACACTGCATTTCGATTGTGTCGCTCACGTATCCACATCTTCAGGCGTGCAGGGTCACTGTTCAGCACGAGTTCTGCGGGAAATCCGATCTCCGCGAGGATGGCGTGCGTGTGGCTGTGCTCCCCGACATCCATGTCGATGTGCGCGTCGCTGCCGATGAGGATATGTGCCCCGTGGCGGCGGCAAGCAGCGAGCAGGTCGCGTGCGAGCAGCTCAGATCCCTTGCGGGGACCCTCGGGATTGTGCGAGGCGTTGTTTGCCTCGATGAGAACATGATGCGCAGCAGCCGCGCGCGCGAGTGCATCGAAGTCCACGGGATAGGCAGGGTTGTCGGGGTGTCCGATGAGGACGACGTAGGGATTTTCCATTGCACCGATGAGAGCGGCGGTATTCTCCTCCTGCGTGCCGGGGCGGATGACGAGATCGTGCAGGCTGGCGATGGCGTAGTGCATCTTCTGCAGGGTGCGCGCGGGCAGATCGACCGCCCCCGTGTAGTCCGTGATGTTCAGCTCCGCGCCCATAAGGATGTCAATGCCGTAGGCGGCGGGGCGGATGACCTTGAAGTTGCGGAAGTACATCTCCGGGAATGTGCCGGGCAGACCGGGTGCATGGTCGGAGATACCGAGGAGGGCAAGCCCCTTTTCCTTTGCCATGGCCGCCATCTCACGGATGGTGCTGTAGGCGTGCATGCTGGCAATGCTGTGCGTGTGAAGGTCGAGGACATCGGTCATGTTTTCCTCTCCTCAGTGGTTCGCGCGCTCGTAGATGGCGAGGACATCGGCGCGCGTGAGCGGATGGAAGTCGCCGATCTGCACCGTACCGTTTGCGGTCGCAACGTCTGCAATCTCCTCGATGGTGCCCTTGGACAGCTCCCCGATCCCGAGCCCCCCAAGGCTCGTCGGCAGATCAATGGAGGCAAAGAACTCCTCCATCCGGCGGATGCCGGCGCGTGCGCGCTCCTCGTCCTTCCCCGCGTCGACGCCGAAGATCGCCGCCGCAAACTGGGCGAAGCGTGCCGGATCGTACTTGTATACGTGACGCGCCCACGATCCCCAGAGTGCGGTCAGCGTCATCGCGTGCGTCGCATCGTAGCGTGCAGAGAATTCGTGTCCGAGCTTGTGTACGGAGAAGTCCTTCCTGCGCCCCAGCTCCGTAAAGCCGCTGTGTGAGACGCTGCCGCACCACATGAGTTCGCTCATCGCGTCGTAGTCCTTGCGGCTGACGAGAAGGCGGCGGATCGACTCCATCACGGTGAGGATCAGCTGCTCGGAGACGCGGTCGGTAAAGAGATTCGTCTCCTTTACACTGGTAAAGTAGCGTTCCATCGTGTGCATCATGATGTCCGCGCCGCCCGCCGCGATCTGCGTGCGCGGCAGGGTAAAGGCAAGCTCCGGATTCATAAAGGCGAAGACGGCGCGGTTGAGCGGGCTGTTCAGTCCGACCTTGCGCCCCGTGTCCTCGTTCGTGAGCACCGCCGAGTCACTCGTCTCGCTGCCCGCCGCAGGGATGGTAACGACGGAGCCAAACGGCAGCGTCTTTGTGATCTCCACCTTGCGCGTCCAGATATCCCAGATATCCGTGGTCGGATTTGCCATCCCGTGCGCGACCGCCTTTGCCGAGTCGATGACGCTGCCGCCGCCGACCCCGAGGATGAAGTTCACATCCGCCGCAAGTCCCTCGCGAATCGCCTCGCGGACAAAGGAAACGCGCGGATTTGGACGCACGCCGCCCATGACGAGAAAGGCTAGTCCCGCCGACGTGAGATTTTTCTCAATGCGCGACAGCAAGCCGGAGCGCTCCACACTGCCGCCTCCATAGAGGATGAGTACGCGGCTCGTCCCGAACGCGCGCAGTTTCTCGGCGACCGCATTCTCCGCCCCCCTCCCGAAGATGATCTCCGTGGGGCTGTGATAGGTAAAGCTTTGCATAAAAATCCTCCTCTGTATGTTGCGTCAACGTATGGTCTGCGTCAACTGTTACGGACAAAAGCATGGTCATTCGACATAGTCCCATTATAGCAGAAAATGCAGAAAAAAAAAGTCGCGCTTCCTCTAAGAAAATAGTTGCCAAAAGGGTTGAAAATTTCGTATAATAATAGTCGGGCAAAGAAATTATTACAGTTACGTATAAGGAGGCTGAAAAAATGAGTGCTGATCAAAGCAAAGAAGCCCAAAGAATTCATGAGGCGGAACAAAAGTTTGATCGGACGCGGCGTCTCGTTGGCCTGTTCGGCGCACCAATCCTTGCCCTGTTGGTGTTCCTGACACCCATCGACGGACTGACGGTCGCGTCACACAAACTGCTCGCCATCATGGTTCTCGTTGCTCTCTGGTGGATTACCGAGCCCGTTCCCATCCCGGTCACGTCCCTGATCGGACCGACGCTCGCGGTCGTCACCGGTGTCGTTTCCGCAAAGGACGCGTATGCGGCATTTGCAAACCCGATGATTTTCCTCTTCATGGGTGGATTCATCCTCGCAAAGGCGATGATGGATCACGGTCTGGACAAGCGGTTCGCCTACTGGCTGCTCGCGCGCTCGTGGGTCGGCTCGAATCCGCGCCGGATCTTCCTCGCAATCGGACTTGCCGCCGCACTCTGCTCCGGCTGGGTCAGCAACACGGCAACTGCCGCGATGATGTTCCCAATCGCGCTCGGCCTCCTCGGCGCCATCAAGGAGATGATGGCAGCCAACGGCAAGGAGATCGACCTCCACGACTATAAATATGCAACGGGACTTATGCTTATGACGGCATACTCCTGCTCCATCGGCGGTGTTCTCACACCGATCGGCACCCCGCCGAACATCATCATGCTCGGCTTCCTCGATCAGATGGCGAACATCCACATCTCGTTCTTTGAATGGATGACGTGGGGCGTGATCGCAATGGTCGTCTACTTCATCATCACGTATTTCATCCTCATTCGTATGTTCCCGCCCGATGTGGAGCGCATCGACGGTGCGGAGGAGTTCATCCGCGCCCGCGTCGCGGAGCTCGGCGGCTGGACGCGCGCACAGAAGAACACGCTCGTCTGCTTCCTCGTCGCGGTCTTCCTCTGGGTCTTCCCGGGTGTCCTCTCCATGACGCTCGGCAGCACCTCACCGATCCTGAAGATGTATAACCTCCTCTTCCCAGAGGCGGTCGCGGCGATGTTCGGCGCGCTGCTCCTCTTCCTCATGCCGATCAACTTCAAGGAGCGTCAGTTCACGCTTGAGTGGAAGTCGGCGGTGCAGGGCGTGGAGTGGGGCACGCTCATCCTCTTCGGCGGCGGCCTTGCGATGGGCGGTATGATGTATAAGACCGGACTCTCGCAGTGGGTCGGCGACAAGATTGTCGGCATGCTCGGCGGTGAGCCGTCCGAGTTTGCCCTCGTCGCGATCTTCTGCGTGATGGCGCTGCTGCTCTCCGAGCTGACCAGCCACACGGCGGCGACCAACATGATCGGCCCCCTCGGCATCACGGCGGCAGTCGCTGCGGGCTTCAGCCCCGTGCACGTCGCGGTCGGCATCGCGCTGTCGTCCTCACTCGGCTTTATGCTGCCCGTGTCGACGCCACCAAACGCCATTGTCTATGCGTCTGGGTACATCCCGATCACAAAGATGATAAAGACCGGTGTCTACATCGACTTTATCGGCATCTTCTTCGTCACCATCCCGCTCGTCCTCTACTTCGTCACGTGGATCGTGGGATAAGCGCACGGGGTCTATGGCAACGGTTACGGATTCGCTTGCGTACTCCACGCAGAACCCTCGTTACGCAAGCGGACGTGTGCTCATCCGCCTAAATACCTGCGGATTCCAAACACGCTGCGCTTGAACGATTAAAATCCGCGGGGGGCGGGTCGCACACTCTACGCCGCTTGCTCCACTAGGGTTTGCTAAGGAGTACTGCATTTTTTTCCGTAACTTTTATCATAGTGCCAGCGCACGGCGGTTCTTGACGATCTCGCACGTGCATGGTAGAATGAAGATATAAAAAGGGCACTGCCTAGCGGTCGCCCCCATTACAAGCGAGATTTCCCCGCCATGGTTTGGTGGACGCAAGGCGGGGGCATCTCTTTTATCGTCTTACAGATATAATCAGCACGGTGAACACTACGAGAAATGTTAAGTAAGCACACATATCCTTGACGATGCCATGTGTACATGATAGAATAGAGATAAAAAAAGGGCACTGCCGTATGTCGGCCCCCTTATACAGGACGAAATTTCCGCCTACTGTTTGGAAGCTGGAGGCGGATTTTTCTTACTTAAAATTTGATCGCGAGGATCAAAGCAATGAGCAGAATCAGAAATGTAAACATTTCATATATACCCATGCCATCACCCCCTTCCACGAGGAAAAGGGGAACCGCCCGACAAGCAATGCCTTACATAGAGTATAGCACAGGAACATACGTATGACAAGAAAATCCCCTTGACACGCCCATGTCAAGGGGATTTTCCTATGCAGAATGCAATTACAGCGTCGCAATCGAAGCGATGCGCAGATCATCACCCGCGCGTTCAAACTCGATGCGTAAGTCCTGCGCAAAATGTGCAATCAGCGCATCGCCGTCTGCCTCATACGGCGTTCGATTCCAAAGGAGGAATGCCTCCGCGAAGATACGGTGATCCAGCGCAAATTGCTCAATACACTGCGTGACCACAGATACAAAGCGCGGCAGATCGACGGGTGCAAAGACCTCGTCCGGCACGTCCGAAATCCCGACAAAGAACGCCCCGACTTCATGCGGACAGCGATAATAGCAGTACCCGTCTGCCAGCCCGCAGGCAACAATGGAGAGATTATGCCCGTTGAATATATCATTCAGTTCGAACTCATCCACCGTCAGCGCCTCTAGCTGCCACGCCTCTCCGCACTTCCTTGTATCGCCCGCGAGACGAATGAGCGAATCTGGAAATTGATTGATATTCTCCCACCCCCAGAGCCATGTACCACTCGATTTGGACTCGCTACCGATGAATTGGATGGGGTACTCCCGCGTATCAAATAGAATCACGCCCCGCTCGAGGTCGACATTCCACTCCTCATTTCGCACGACGAGCTCCGCGCAGGCATTCTGCACACATATCATCTTGCCCAGACAGGCAGAGAATACATCCCGCCAACGCGCGTGATCCATCGAGAGACGATCAAAAAATTTTTTCATGCTTTCCTCCAAAAAATAATGGAACCTGTCAATATAAAACAGATTCCCTTATGATCAAATATCCAGATTCCGCACGAGCCGCGCGTTCTCCTCGATGAACTGGCGGCGCGGCTCGACCTTGTCGCCCATAAGGATCGTAAACAGCTCGTCCGCCGCCTCGGCGTCCTCTGCGCCGACCTGCAGCATGGTGCGCCCCTCGGGGTTCATGGTCGTCTCCCAAAGCTGCTCGGGGTTCATCTCGCCGAGCCCCTTGTAGCGCTGGATGGTCACGCCGTCGCGCCCGATCTCGTCCAGCTTCTTCGCCTGCTCCTCGTCGGAGTAAGTGTAGAAATGCTTCTTGTCCTTGCGGATCTGGTAGAGCGGCGGCTGTGCGATGTAGACGTGCCCGTGGTCGACGAGCGGCTTCATGTAGCGGTAGAAGAAGGTGAGGAGCAGCGTGCGGATATGTGCGCCGTCGACGTCCGCATCGGTCATGATGATGATCTTGCTGTAGCGGCGCTTCGCGAGATCGAATTCCTCGCCGATGCCCGTGCCGAACGCCGTGATCATCGTGCGGATCTCGGCGTTTGCAAAGATCTTGTCGAGGCGTGCCTTCTCGACGTTGAGGATCTTGCCGCGCAGGGGCAGGATCGCTTGGAAGCGGCGGTCGCGTCCCTGCTTTGCAGAGCCGCCCGCGGAGTCGCCCTCGACGATGTAGATCTCGCACTGGTCGGGATCCTTAACGGAGCAGTCCGCGAGCTTGCCGGGGAGGCTCGACACCTCAAGCGCGTTCTTGCGCCGCGTCAGCTCGCGTGCCTTGCGTGCCGCCTCGCGCGCACGCGATGCCATGAGTGCCTTGTCGAGCACCTTTTTCGTAACGGCGGGGGTCTCCTCAAAGTACTCAGTCAGCCCCTCGGTGACAATGGAATCGACGATGCCGCGTACCTCTGAGTTGCCAAGTTTGGTCTTGGTCTGCCCCTCGAACTGCGGCTCACGCACCTTGAGGCTGATGACGGCGGTGAGCCCCTCGCGTACGTCCTCGCCCGAGAGATTTCCGTCCTTGTCCTTCAAGACGTTCAGCCGCCGCGCAAAGTCGTTCGCCGCGCGTGTGAGGGCGATCTTGAACCCCGCGAGGTGGGTGCCGCCCTCCTCGGTGTTGATGTTGTTGACGAAGCTGTAGATGTTCTCCTGATAGCTGTCGTTGTACTGCATCGCGATCTCGACGACGGTGTCGTCCTTGACGCCGTTGAAGTAGATCGGCTCCTCATTGATTGTCTCCTTTTTGCGGTTGAGGTGGGAGACAAAGGAGCGGATGCCGCCGTCGAAGTGGAAGGTCTCGCGCCGCTCTGCCTCGCCGCGCTCATCGACGAGCGTGATGGTAATGCCGTGGTTGAGGAACGCCAGCTCGCGCAGACGGTGCTTCAATGTTTCGTAGCTGTAGGTCGTGACGGTGAAGATCTCGGGGTCGGGGACGAAGTGGACGCGCGTGCCCGTCGTCTCCGAGGTGCCGATCTCGTGCAGCTTTTCCCGCGTCACGCCGCGCGTGAAGGAAATGGCATGGATTTTCCCGTCGCGGCGCACTTCGACATCCATTTCGGACGAAAGCGCGTTGACGACGGAGACGCCGACGCCGTGAAGGCCGCCCGAGACCTTGTAGCCGTCGCCGCCGAACTTGCCGCCCGCATGGAGGACGGTCAGCACGACTTCAACGGCGGGCATGCCGCTCTCGTGCATATCGACGGGGATGCCGCGCCCGTTGTCGGTGACGGTGATGCTGTTGTCGCGGTGGATCACGACCTCGACGGTATCGCAGTAGCCCGCGAGCGCCTCGTCGATGGAGTTGTCCACGACCTCATAGACAAGATGATGCAGTCCGCGCTCCGATGTCGAGCCGATGTACATACCGGGGCGCTTGCGTACCGCCTCCAGTCCTTCGAGCACCTGAATCTGTCCCGCGCCGTAGTCGGCATCGACAGCGGTCACCTCATCGCCCATCTCCTCGGCGGAGATGGCAATTCCCGAGAGGTCGGGCATTGCCGCCATCTCGGCGGCTTCCTTCGCCTCCGCCTCCGTCAGCGGACGAACCTCCGCCTGCTCCTCGTTTGCACTTAGGTCGATATTCTTTGCCATGATGTCCTCCTTGGGGATGTTATTTTCTAGGAATCGATACTACACAAATGATCTCGTAATTGTTTTCTTTCAAGATATCGGCGCAATACTTTCTCAGAGGCGGAACATCCTCCGTTATCATATCCCACACCTTTGAGAAGTCTACTCCTGTATCATACCCATGTGCAATAATATTGCGCTGTCCTTTAATCTGTTTCCACGGAATATCTTTTGCCTTTGCTAAAAATTCATTCGAAAGATGACGGACAATCTCCCCGATCGCCTGTAAATTGATCGAAACATTTCCCTGATAGATATGGTTGTCGATAAAGAGCGTTTGATCCTCACCAAAATATGATATGGTGTCAAGGATTCGATCACAATGCTTGACGATATGCTGGAGGATCTGTGCATCCTTCTCGCTCACTGTCATAGATCAGTATCTCCTCTCTTTCCACATATTTCTTGAAGATTTTATACTCCTCCGGGATTCTGGTGATCAAATCAATTTCTTTCCCCAGAGTTTCCGCGAGATCTGTATAAAATCCTCCGAGTTCGAGAAACCTCATTTCCTCTGCTGCTTTTACATGAAAATCCACGTCGCTGTCCTCACGCGCCTCACCGCGTGCATAGGAGCCGAAGAGCCAGACTTTTTCAATCTTATATTGTTCGCAAATAGGGCGGATTTTCTCGCGGATTTCGTCGATGGTGAGGATCATGACAGTCGCCCCTTTCTATATGGACTTCATTTTATCAGCGATTCCTTAGGATTTCTTCTTCGAGCCCTTACGTTTCTTCATCTCTTCCCAGAATTCGCGCGTGGTGATGAGTTCGCCCCGCAGTTCCCAAAAGGTGCTTTGAATCTTCTTCGGCGTGACCTCTGTAGGCGGGAGTCCGCGATGGAGCATGGTGAGCATACGCGCATTCTCGCTGTCCTGCGCCGTGTATGCGGTCTCGCCCGCGATCTGGCGGACGAGGTCGGCGCGCTCGCTGCCGAGCATGAGCGCGTCACAGGAGGGGATGCGGCGGACGATGTCGGCGAGCTTTGCCCACGGCTCCGTGCGCAGGATCGCACGTACCTCGCGCCGTACGCTGCGCTCCTCGCTGCGGCGGCAGTCATGGCAGACCCCATCGACCATGCGTCCGCAGGAGGGGCAGGGCTGCATCCCGCGCTGCTCTTTCAGCCGCCGTGCTTTGCGCGTCACTTGATAGGCACGCCTGAGGTGCGTGGCAAGCTGCGCATCGGCAACGTCGCTGACGAGTGCCTCGCCCTCTGCGATCTCTGCGTCCGTGAGTCCGGTTTGGATGACGGCACGCGCGTAGGAGCCGCGTGTCTCCGCATCGCCGTCCTCTGCGGCGGGCGGCAGGGGGCGCATGGAGCGTGCAAAGACGATTTCCTTGACGAGCTGCCCCCCCGCGTAGTTGTTGACGCGCTGGATGGTATCGGGCATGGTCATGCGCATCTCGTTCTTCCACGTCGCATCGGGTGCGTAGAGGAAGAGCTTGCCGTCCTTGATGGCGATGGCGCGCACGCGGCGTGCGACGATCTCCCCGATGATGTCCGGCCAATGGGCGAGAGTCGTATGTGCGATGTAGTCGCGTTCGAATTTTGGGCCAAGGCGGTGGATAGCGGCACGCACGTCCGCGCTCGCATTCGCCGTACCGAGTGTTGTACGCAATGCCGTCTCCCTCCTTACTTCCCTTCCCGTATCTTCCCCGCCTCCACATAGCGATACGTCCCCATGCGTTCCTCTGGGAAGTACGCTGCGTCGGTTGCGGTGATAAAGGTCTGGATCTGCTCGCTCCGGATAAAGGAAAGGAGCGCTCTGCGGCGATCCGCATCCAGCTCGCTCATGACATCATCGAGCAGGAGGATCGGTGCCTCCCCGACGCGATCGCGCAGGTAGAACAGCTCGGCGAGTTTCAGCGCGAGTGCGCCCGTGCGCTGCTGTCCCTGCGACCCGTAGCTGCGCAGGTTCATACCGCAGGTGGTGAGGACGAGATCGTCCAGATGGGGACCGACGCCCGTCGTCGCGCGTGCAATGTCGCGTGCGCGTCCTTCCTTGAACATCTCATTATACCACAGTTCGAGGCGTTCTGTCATGCCCTCCTTCGCTGCGGTCAGTCCTGCGGGCGCGTGAGCGATCTCGTACGAGATGGAGAGGGGTTCGCCCGCAGCGAGCACCGCCTGCACATGGGCGGAGAGTGCGCCGAGCTCTGCCGTCGCCGCGATCCGCCGTGCGGTGATGTACGCCGCACTCGCTGCAAGCTGCGCGTCCCACGGGAGCAGCGCGTCCACGGGCGCAAGCCGCTCACGGATGTCCTTCAGAAGCGCTCCCCGCTGGCGCAGGATGTGGGTGTAGCGCAGGAGCTCCCCATAGTAGGCGGGACTCGCCTGCGAGAGTTCGGCGTCGAGGTAGCGGCGGCGCAGCGCGGGTGCACCCTTGACGAGGAAGAGATCCTCGGGGGAAAAGAGAACCATCGGCAGGATGCCGACGAGGTCGCGCTGCCGCAGGTTCTCCCCACTGCGCTCGATGCGCCGCCGCGTGCCGCGCGCAAAGGTAAAGGAAAGCGCCCCAGGGACATCGTGCCGCAAGAAACGGAGCGCAATGTGCGCCCCCGCCGCTCCCATACGAATAAGCTCCGCATCGCTCGCGGTGCGATGGGAGCGTCCAAACGCGGCGTAGTAAAGCGCCTCGATGATATTCGTCTTGCCCTGTGCGTTCGCGCCGAGGAAGATCTGCACGCCTCCGTCGAAGGAGAGTGATAGCTCCTCATAGTTGCGGTAGGAACGCAGTACAAGTGATGTAATCTGCATAGCTACGAGTGAGTGACACGGTAAGTATCACTGCCATCTACTGTAATGATATCTCCGGGGACAAGCTTGCGCCGCCGTGCCGTTTCAATGTCCCCGTTGCGCAGGATGGCACCCGCTGCGATGAGCTCCTTTACCATGCCGCCGCTGGGAACGGCACCGGCAAGCTTCAGGAACTGATCGAGCTGGATCGTGTCGGTATGAATTTCAACTTCTGTCAATGTGTCCTCACAGGCGTTACAACATAGATGTAGTTCGGGTCGACTTCCTCGCGGATGGTGATGGGCGAGAGGTTCATGCCCTGTGCGTTTGCCCCTTGCAGTGCGAGGATGCAGGTATCGCTGTCGAGGGATTTCATGGCGTCCATGAGATAGGAGGCGTTGAATGCGATGGTGACATCATCGCCCTCGACCACAGCGGGGATGGTCTCCTCGGTCTCACCGATCTCGGGGCTGTTGGAGGAGATGCGCATCTGCCCCTGCTCGATGGCAAGCTTTACGATGTTGTACTGATCGGTGCGTGCGATGAGCGAGGCACGCTCGACGGCGGAGGCAAAGATGCCCGCGTCCAGCGTGACGTGCGTCCTGATGTTCTCCTCCTGCGGGATGACGCGTCGGTAGTCCGGAAATGCGCCCTCGATGAGCCGCGAGGTCATATAGATGCCTCCGGAGGACATGCTGACCTGATTGTAGGAACAGGTGACGTGGATGTCGTTTGGCACGTCGCCCGTGATCGTGCGCGTGACTTCCTCCAGAAACCGCGCGGGGATGATGACGCGGATCGATCCTGCGTCCTCGTCGAGCATCTCACTCTTGACGGCGAGACGGTGCACGTTGGTTGCGGCGAGGGTGACCTCACATCCCTCGACCTCAAGCTGACACCCCGTAAAGATGGGGCGGCGGTCACGCTGTTCCTCGCGCAGACAGGCGAATGCAGATTTCTTGACAAGACGCGCGAGCACGCGATCTTTAATGGTAAAATGCAGGGTTCCGTCCATACGCTGTAGGACGGGAAAATCTGCGACTTCCATGGTACGCAGGGTGAATCGTGCCGCACCGGATTGGATGACGGCGAGCCCGTCGGAGGTTCCCGTGTCGATGGAGATTTCCTCGGCGGGCAGTTTGCGCGTGAACTCGGTGAGGTACTTACCGGGGAGAACTGCCGTTCCAACGGTGTGGATCTCTGCCGGGATGGTGACGATGAAGCCCAGCTCATAGTTCGTGGATTGGAGTTCGAGCTGACCTTCCTTTGCCGTCATATAGATGCCCGAGAGGATGGGGGTCTGCGGTTTGGTGGAGAGTCCCTTGCTGACGATTTGCAGCGCGGAGATGAGGTCGTTCTTGGAGAGGCTGATGTTCATGGTCGTTCCTTTCCAGGGATTTTCGCGTGGGGGGAGCCCCGTTTTTCTATGGCAGCGTGTAGTAAATAAATATAGTAGCGGTAGTAGTAGGTGCTGTGGATTTGTGGAAAAGTGGAAAAAGTGCAGAAGTGACGCAGGTGTGGCTGTGGATAAGTTGGGGAGAGTTGTGCGTAAGTTATCCACAGTTTACACAGATGAGGAGTGGATGAATGATTATCCACAGTACGTCCACAAGAATTGCGGCGGACTATGCACAGAGATATGCACAGTCGCTGCGGGCGGCTTTTGCAGCGCGGCGCTCCTCTGGTCAGATCCCCTTGATCTGGATGGTGAGCGACTCGATCAGTGCCTTGGTGGCGGGATCGTCCGCCGTGAGGTTCTGGATCTTCTTGTGCGCGTGGATGACGGTCGAGTGGTCGCGGCTGAAGAAGCCGCCGATGGTCGGCCATGAGACTTCGGTCAGCTCGTGGCAGAGGTACATGGCGATCTGGCGCGGGTAGGCGATGTCGTTGCTGCGCTTGGAGGAGCGAATGTCCTCGCTCGTAACCTTGAAGTGCGTGCAGACGATGCGCTCAATCATCTCCATGGTGATGCGGCGCCCCTTCTCGCCGCGCAGATAGTTGCCGAGCGCCGCGACGCACGTGGTCTCGTCGATGGGCATGCGCATGGTGGAGGCGTACTTGATGAGGCGCGTGAGTGCGCCCTCGAGCTCGCGGATGTTGCTGTCGATGCGGCTCGCGATGTAGGTTATGACATCCTCCGGGATTTCGACCTCCTCGGTCTGCGCCTTTTTCTGGAGGATTGCGACACGCGTCTCGAACTCCGGCGGTTGGATATCCACGACCATACCGCCTGCGAAGCGCGAAATTAGGCGATCCTCGAGCCCCTTGACATCCTGCGGCTGGCGATCCGAGGTCAGGATGATCTGGCTGCCGTTGTCGCGCAGCTTGTTGAACGTCTGGAAGAACTCCGTCTGTGTCTGCTCCTGCCCCGTAAAGAACTGAATATCGTCGATTAGCAGCACATCGATGCTGTAGTATTTCTGACGGAATGCGTCCATACTCTTCTCACGGATGGACCTGATAAATTCGTTGGTAAAGTCCGCGCTTGCGATGTAGAGCACGCGCTTTGCGGGATGATCGGCGAGGATCTTGTGTCCGACCGCGTGCATCAGATGCGTCTTGCCGAGCCCCACGCCGCCGTAGATGAAGAGCGGATTGTGCGAGGGCAGCCCGGGCGCGTCCGCGACCGCCTTTGCCATTGCGTAGGGGAACTGGTTGGAGCGTCCCATGACGAACGCGTCAAACGTGTACTTCGGATTCAGCGTCGTCACGTCGTCCGGTGCCGTTGTGCCGATATCGCCGGCAGCGGAGAGGGGCAGACTGCCCTGCGAGGGAACCGACTCTGCACGCTCCTCTGGGGGTGCGGGGGCGGCGGCAGACGGCTTTTTTTTGGCTGCTTTTTCCCTCTTGGGCGCGGCGGCTGCGGGATCGACGATGAGTGTGACCGTATAGCCCGCACCGAGCGCCTGCTTTACGGCATCGCCGAGGAGCACCAGATAGCGCGGCTCGATGTACTGCTTGGTAAAGGTGTCGGCAACGGCGAGGGTGAGTTCGTTTTGTTCGGTAGATACGGGGACGATGCGCGAGATCCATTGTTTGATCGCGTCTTTTGGGATGATTCCGTCGGTTTTATCCAGTACTTTTTTCCACTGGCGCTCAAGAGAGGGGGTCTTTTCTTCGGACATACAACAGCGTCCCTTCAAAAAAATTTTCGCTCTGCCACATTTTTTTATCCACAGGGTTATACACAGTTGTGGATAAGTTTGTCGATAAAATGAGTGCGGTAAAATGCGCGGAGACGAAATTATACACTTTTCTTACACACGTTTTCCACAAGACAATGAGGATATTTTAGCAAAAAAATCCGGACTTATCAACAGGTGCTTTTGCCCTAATGATGGAAAAAAACGCGCAAATGACGTGCGGATCCCTTGACAGTGCGGCTTTTGTTCGTCTATAATGACGCCTAGTAAGCGAGTCTATCGAGTATATAGAAGGAGGTGACGAGAGGTGAAGAGAACATTTCAGCCCAACAATCATTGGAGAAAGAAGACGCATGGTTTCCGTGAGCGCATGAAGACGAAAGGCGGTCGCCTCGTACTGAAGAGAAGGCGTCAGCGCGGACGAAAGAAGCTGTCGGCGTAATTGCGTCGGGCTTGTCGGAGGTCACCGCGGGTGACCTCTTTTTTTAGCACTATGGACGAAAAAAGATACACATTGCCGCGTGCAAAGATGATTAAGCGGCGCAGCGACTTTCAGCTCGTCTATCAGCGGGGGGTGTCTGTCGCAGGGCGCCGCATGATCCTGTACGTCCTGCGCGATCCGCGCGTGGCGGGCAGGGTCGGCTTTGCCGCCGGAAAAAAGCTGGGCTGTGCCGCTGTGCGCAGCCGTGTCAAGCGCCTCCTGCGGGAGGCGTATCGCCTCATGCAGCACGAGCTGCGCAGGGATGTGGGGATTCTCCTCATCGGACGCGCGGGGCTCGTGGAGGGGAAAATGCAGGATGCCGCGCAGGATCTTCGGACGCTCGCGCGCCGCGCAAAGATCTTTGCGGCGGGGGGAACGCCGCGCCGCACGGGGGAGCAGTGATGAAGCGTCTGCTCCTTCTTCTGGTACAGTTTTATCGGTGCTGCATCTCGCCGCTTCTGCCGCCCTCCTGCCGCTACTATCCCACCTGCTCCGCGTACGCGATGGAGGCGATTGAGCGCTACGGCGCGCGGCGCGGCGGGTGGCTGGCGCTGCGGCGCATCCTGCGCTGTCACCCGTTTCATCGGGGCGGCTATGATCCCGTACCGTAGATTGTCCGTCATATTTATCACAGCGCCAAAAAATTTTTACAAGAACAACGGATCAATAAAGTACACTTAAAACTTCCCTATCAGTAGGAGGAAATCGCGTGATCGAATTTTTTAGCAACCTATTCGAGCCAATCATCCACGTTTTACAGTTCATCCTCGGCGGCTTTTACACCATCACGAGCGCCGCAGGACTCGTCAGCTACGGCTTTCCGATCATCCTGCTCACCATCCTCATCAAGGTCGTAACCTACCCGCTCACCGTCAAGCAGATCAAATCCATGAAGGCGATGCAGGAAATTCAGCCGAAGATGAAAAAGATCCAGGAGAAGTACAAGAACAATCCGCAGATGCTCCAGCAAAAGACGGGCGAACTCTTCCGCGAGGCGGGCGTCAATCCGCTCGCGGGCTGCCTGCCGCTCCTCGTACAGATGCCGATTCTCATGGGAATGTACTATGCACTCTTTAACTTCACCTTTCCGAGCGCGGAGGCGGCGGCGTTTTTCTGGCTGCCGAATATGTCCGAACCCGATCCACTCTACATCCTGCCCGTCCTGTCTGCCGTGACCACCTATCTGCAGCAAAAGATGACCTCCACCGAGATGAATGCGCAGATGAAGATCATGATGACTGTGATGCCGCTCTTCATCGGCTGGATCAGTCTGAACTTCCCCTCGGGACTCGTCCTCTACTGGGTGACGATGAACGTGGTGCAGATCACCCAGCAGTGGTGGATGTATCGCGGGGAGAACGCGGCGGTAAAGGAGGTACACTGAGATGGCAGAGATCATCGAGACCAGCGGAAAAACGGTCGAGGACGCGCTTTCTCTTGCCCTCGACAAGCTCGGCTGCGGCAGAGCCGAGGTTACCTACGAGATCGTACAGGAGCCCTCAGGCGGCTTTCTGGGGCTGTGGGGCAAGCGCGAGGCGCGGATCCGCGTGACGACGCGTCCCGTCATTCTCCCGCAGCGGACGGAGATCGCACAGCCGGCACAGCCGACGGTCATCGCGCCGCCGTCTGCCCCCGCGCCCGTACCGGCACCCGCAGAGCGCACGGAGGACGATGGGTTCGGTGTCCGTCCGAAGCGGTTCCACACCGATCTGCGCTCTTCGGCGCGCAAACCTGCTGCCGAGCGTGCACCGCGCCGTGAGCTGACCCCGCGCAGCTATGCGGACCGGCGCGAGGGATCGGCACGCAGCTACGGTACGCGCGGGGGATACGGGGAGAGCCGTCCGCCGCGCAGCCGCGGAGGTATGGTGCAGGGGGATCGTACGGATACGGGCTATGAGCGCCCCTACCGGGAGCGCACGGACAACCAGCTCATCCCGCTCACACAGGAGATGTCCGATGCGGCGGAGCGGTTCCTCCACGATATCTTTGCGACGATGAATCTCACGGTGACGCTGCGCCGCACGGATACCCCGTCGGGCACGATCTACAATATGCAGGGGGACAATCTCGGCATTCTTATCGGCAAGCACGGATCGACTCTCGATGCCCTGCAGTACCTCACGAATCTCGTCATCAACAAGATCCCGGAGACGGGCTATGCCCGCATCATCCTCGATGTGGAGGACTACCGTGCGCGCCGTGAGGAGACGCTCACGCGCCTTGCCGGCCATCTTGCGGACAAGGCGTGCCGCATCGGCGAGGAGATCCATCTGGAACCCATGAGCCGCCACGAGCGCAAGATCATCCATACCGCCCTGCAGGACAACCACCGCGTTACCACCTACAGTGCGGGCGACAACCCGCGCCGCTACGTCGTCATTGTGCCGCGCCGCCGGCGCTACGCGCGGGACTATGAGGAGCCGTATGACCGCTACGAGCGGTAGATATTGGACATAAAACAGGGGCTTCCCTCCGAAGTTTTCCGCTTCGGAGGGAAGCCCCTGTTTGTGCGATTCAGCCCTTGCCGAATCCAAAGAGTGACTTGATCTTGCCGGTGAGCCCTGTCGATTTCTCCGCAGGATCGACAATGACATTGTCACTGTCCGGTACATCGTCGTAGAGGTCGGAGTCCATCACTTTGCGTGGTTTTGCATCGTTGCGGCTCTCGGTGTCGCCGTCGCCGAGGTCAAACCCCGCGCCGTAGTTCGGCGAGAATCCGGTGATGATGGGGATGCCGCAGTTCGGACAGGCATTCGCATTGGAGGGAACAAATTTACTGCATTTTGGACAGAACATAGTTGCCTCACTTTCCAAAGACAGATACCACGGATTGATTCGTGTGGAACATTCACCGCGCCTCCGGATTGCCCTGATCGGCTCGCAGCAGCCGCAGCACACCGATCAGGGAGAGGATTCCGCAGAGCACCCAGAGGACGATGAAGATTGTGTCATCCGCCGTGCCGATGGTGACAAAGTCCTCAACAATGGCGCTGCCGACGGCAGTCTCATCCAGAGCATCGAGGCCGCCGAGGAAGCGTGCCAGCGCAATGGCGCTGAGGAGATTGGGCAGGAGGGCGGCGTAGACCATGAGCGCCTCCCACGGACTTTTGCCGCGCGTGCGCAGCCGCTGCACGACGAGCGGGAGTGCGGCGAGCGGGGAGATTGTGCCGCCGATCAGCAGGGCAAAGAAATCTGCGCCGGCGGGCATGAGATCGATTCCCGCGAGAACGATGATGAGCGGATAGAGAACCCCCTCTCCCAGCGTGGGCAGGATCAGTGCCCCGGCAGCGAGGGCGATCAACGCGCGAAAGACGAAATGTGCGCGATCCACGCGTCCCCTCATGGTGAGATATGCCGCGCGGACGGAGGGGATCGCCTCCTCGACCGGAGGCGCGCCGTAGCGGTTCGCCGCAGGCGATCCCTTTTTCAGAAAGATCCACGCTGCGTAGAACGTGAGGAGGAGAAAGGAGAGGCCGCACAGGACGAAATAGACGAGGACGAAGCCGCCGAGCATCAGCCCCAGCTCCTCGGGATCATCGAAGAAGATGAGCTGCGGACTGTGGTTCATTCCCTCGAACAGTGCGGCGAGGAGAAGGAGAAAGAGCAGGGGCAGTCCGAGCGCGATGAGGGCGACGAGCACGAGCGGGAAGGCAAATCCGCCGCTGCGGCCGATGTCGTGCAGCCGCCGCACGGTGGCGGGAATGGCGGCGAGGGGCAGGAGGATGGCAGTGGCGGCAAGGACGAGCGCGACCCCCATGCCGAGGAGAATCCAGAACGTGACCGCCGTCTCGCGAAAGAACAGCGTCGCCGTGAGATAGATGAGGGGCAGCAGCAGGGTGATGGCGGCAAAGTTCAGAAGGGAGGCACCGCCGCCCAGTGCTGCAATCGTCAGCGCATAGTCACGCCGTGTGAGCCTGCCGTGCAGGGAGAAAATCGCTTCATTCATGCGGGGACTCCGTCAGGACTGCTTGCTGCGATCCGTCGGTGGGGCAATATCCGTCGGCGTATCCGCGTAGGTTGCACGCGCGTAGGGATTCTCGTACACTTCCTCTGACCTTGGCTCCGGTGCAGCCACGCCCCCGAGTGGATCCGGGCCATAGCTGTTGTCACCCTGTGTGCCCTGCTTGAAAAGCAGGTAGAGAACCAGGCCGAGATTGATGAGGGGGACGAGGGATAGCAGCGCATAGTACCCCGATAGTCCGACATCGTGTAGACGGCGTATCATGAGCATATAGCCCGAGATGGTGATGGGAATGCGCAGGAGCTGGAGCAGCCCAAAGATGCCCAGCGCAGTCGATTCGTCCGGCTGCATGGAGGGATCCCCGAGCGCGAGTGCGAGGAAGCCGAGGACAAGGTAGGCGACGACGCTAAAGGCACCGAGCGCGAGGAGGCGCTTGATGTAGCGCTTGCGGTTGAGCCGCCCGTTCCACTGGAAGAAATTCTCTTTGATGCCGTTGTCAATCTGGTGCATGGTATTTATTCTCCTTATCTAGATCATCGTCCTCATTGTAGCATATTGCGAAAGAATTGGCAAAAACAAGGATACAAATGGACAGCGCGCCGCTTGCGGAAACGGCGCGCTGTCCATGTATAATAAAGTGTGGTATGGGGGCTGTGTTATACTTGCTACAGTTTCCGGCTATGCCGCACCCTCCTCGTTCTCGGCGGAGACGACGTTGCGTCCCTTCTCCTTAGAGAGGTAGAGTGCGCGGTCGGCACGGTCAATGAGCGCGCGGAGGCGATCCTTTTTGCCATGCCACGTCGATACGCCAAAGCTGAGGGTCACACCGTCGAGGCGCTGTTCAAGGATGCCGCGCAGATGGTCACAGAACACGACCATGGTCGCAAGATCGTAGTGCAGGGCAAGGAGGACGAACTCATCGCCGCCGTAGCGGATGAAGAGGTGGCGGCGGTCGATCTTCTCGTGGACGGTGTCGGCAATCAGACGGAGAATCCGATCGCCCGCGAGATGTCCCTTCGTATCATTGACCGTCTTGAAGTGATCCACATCAAAGATGGCGAACGAGAACTTGAACCCGCGCTCGTAGGAGAGTGCGGAGAATTCCGCAAAGCCCTCGCCGAGCTGGTGGCGGTTGTACGCGCCCGTGAGGAAGTCACGCTGCGCCTCGTCCTGCGAGATCTTGAGCTCGCGTACGAGATCTGCATTTTCCTGCGCGAGTGCGGCGTCCTCCAGCATCTGCTCACGGATCGTGTGAAAGATAAAGGGAATGCTCGCATAGATCGAAAAGACCGTGGTCGAGAGCATGACGGAGAGCTGATGATACT
Organism: Candidatus Centipeda massiliensis; assembly: GCF_900290285.1. Classification (GTDB taxonomy): domain Bacteria; phylum Bacillota; class Negativicutes; order Selenomonadales; family Selenomonadaceae; genus Centipeda; species Centipeda massiliensis. The sequence continues at coordinate 232,567 of NZ_LT985754.1, forward strand.
CCCAGTGCAACGCATCGATGGCGCCGAAGATCACAGTCGCCGTCATTGCGAATGCACCGTAACGGCAGGCGGGATGGCGCACCCAGTTCGAGCGGATGAGCGTGTAGATGAGGATGAGGCTGCCGATGAGCAGCAGCGGGTACAGGAGATAGAGCAGCCGCATATAGCCGTCGCACTGCGCGATCTCCATGATCGTCGACAGGGTAAACAGCGCGATGAATACGATCTTCGTCACGCGGGTGGACAGGACGAACTGCGGCGCGACGATTTCCTGTGTGATCCGCGCGCAGATGATGGGCATGGTGTAGAGCATGATGAGGTGCAGTTCCCACCAGACAGCTGGCATACCGTAGATGCGCGGGAAGAACGAAGAAGTCCCCGTCGTCCACAGGATGAAGCTCGCGAGGTAGGTGATGAGGTAGAACTGCATGCGGCGGCGGCCCGCCTTCGCGCCGCGCCATGTCAGATCCATGATGAGAAAGACGATCAGTGCAGCTGCCACCGAAAGGCTTGAGATGTAGATTGCATCGGCAAGGCTGAGGCTGCGCAGGAGCACTGCGGCGGAGCCGAGCCGAACGTAGTCAATGCTGCCGAGCCACTCCGGATATGCCGAGTGGAGCAGGATCGTGAGGCGCTTGCCCGCGAGGCTCTGATCGAGGTGGACGTAGTGAAATGCGCGTCCGCGTTCGCCCTCTGCACTGTCCCAGTCTCCGTGCATATAGACCAGCGCATCGTCCACGTAGACAATGGCGTCCTGATTCGTTGTCGAAAAGAGGATGTAATTGCCCGCAAAGCGTGCGGCCAGTGGAATGCGCCACGAGAGGCAGACGGCTGTCGATCCCTCGGGCATGGGCGGCGGCGCGGGATAGTCATACGCCTGCCAGTCGAAATTGTCCGCACGAAATCCAATGATATCCTTGTACTGCAGATCTCCCTGGAGGACAGCGTATTCGGCTTGTATCTGGGGATCCAGCGGCGTTGCAAGCAGCCGCCAGGTGGTCGTAGTCGCTCCGATGAGGAGTGAAACACAGAGCAGTGTGAGAACATTGCCCCGCAAAAATGCAAAAAGTCGTTGCATGGGTCTGCACCCCCTTTGCAAGAGGCGTGAAAACAATAAATTTTCGATGTGTTGATTTATTATACCATACAAATTAGAAGTAGAACAATAGAAAAATGAAAAAGAATACGAATATTAGCAAGGAAATAAGTGTATACAAAAAGAACTTCCCCGCGTATGCCATGCAGTTCATGGGGAAGTTCTTTCATTTGGCTCTATGATCGATGTTCGCTGCGATACTCCTAAGGAATCGCTGCTTTTATTAGTTTTTTTCAGGCGGCGCCTCGTCCTCGGTCGAGACGCTGTTGCGCCCCTTTTCCTTTGAGCAGTAGAGGGCACGGTCGCCGCGCTCCATCAGTGCCGTCATATTGTCATCTGCGCCGTGCCACGTCGAGACGCCGAAGCTCAGCGTGACCCCGTCCAGTGTCTGCGCGAGGGTGATGCGCAGATCCTCGCAGAACGCGCGCATCTCGGTGAGACTGTGATGGAGTGCGAGCACGATGAACTCATCGCCGCCGTAGCGGATGAAGATGTGGCGGCGGTCGATCTTTGCGTGTACGGTATCGGCGATTTGACGTAAAATCGCATCGCCGCCGAGATGCCCGCGCGTATCGTTGACCGTCTTGAAGTGATCCACGTCGAAGATGGCAAAGGAGAAGGCAAAGCCGCGCGTGTTGGCAAGTGCACTGTATTTTGCAACCCCGTCGACAAGCTGGTGCCGATTGTACGCGCCCGTCAGGAAGTCGCGGCTTGCCTCGTTTTGCGACTCCTGCAGCTCCTTTGCGAGGGTCTCGTTCTGGCGGGCAAGCCGCGCGTCCTCCAGCATCTGCTTACGGATGAGGAAGAAGACGAACGGAATGACCGAGTAGATGGAGAAGACCGTCGTCGAGAGAATGCCCGCAAACCAATGGTACTCAAAGTGCAGCGCGTCAAAGCCGACGAAGACGGTCAGCATCGTCATCGCGACAACGCCATAGCGGCACGCGGGATGTATCTGCGCATCCGAGCGCAGGAGTGCATGGAGCAGCACAAAGCAGGTGACGAGGAGGATGGGGTAGAAGAGATAGAGGAGATTCATATAGCCGTCCAGCCCAGCGATCTCCGTGATGCTCGCTATAGCAAAGAGCATCGTATACATGATAATAATGTTTCGTATTCGTTTTGTATAGGCGGGAGCAACGATCACCTCTGTAATCTTGGCAAAGGTGATGGGCATGACGTAGAGCATGATGAGGTGGATCTCCCACCACAGCTCCGGCATGCCGATGATGCGCGAGAAGAATGACGAGGTGCCCGTCGTCCACAGGATGAAGCTCATGAGGAAGGCGATGAGGTAGAACTGTATCCTGCGCCGCCTCTGGATGCCGCGCCAGACGAGATCCATGACGAGGAACACGATGAGTGAGAGGGCGATGGACAGACTTGCGATGTGGATCGCGTCCGTGAGGCTGACCTTGCGGATGAGGGAGCTCTCGCCGCCGATGAAGAAGTAGTCAATGCTGCCGAGCCAGTTGGCGTAGCCCGAGTGCAGCATGATCGTGAGCCGTTTGCCCGCGAGATCCTCGTCCGTGTGGACGAAATGGAGCGAACGTCCGCGTGCGTCCGTCAGTTGATCCCAGTTCCCGTGCATGTAGATCAGCACATCGTCCAGGTAGACGTAGGCGTCTTGATTCGTCACCGCAAAGAGAATGTGGTCGATAAAGTGCGGCGTATCCTCCGGAATCTCCCACGAGAGATAGACCGTCTGCGTGCCCGGCGGAATCGGGGGCGGTGTAGGGTAGTCGTAGCTTTTCCAGTCGAAATGATCCGGGTGGAACCCGATGATATCCTTGTACTCCGGACTGCCTTCCATCGTCGCATAGACCGGACGGATCGAGGCGTATGGCCCATCCGCGAGGTACTGCCACGTGAGTACCGCAATCCCGGCGATTGCAATGACACACGAAAGAATAATGCAGTTTCTCCAGATGGATCGAATGATGTTTTCCATGTGCTCACCCTTCTCCCGTTCCTGCCGTGCAGCGGGGAGATTTATTTTTAGGAATCACTGATCAAATGAAGTCTGCCAGATTGGCGTAGATTTTCCGCCGAAGTGCGGGCAAAAAAGATGCGCCAAGAGGCACAAGCTGAATTTATCAGGGCTTCCTTTATATCGTATATTTATTATAGCATAAAATGAACGCAGTGCATACATGGCTACAGGTTTTCTTATAAATAGACGCTCCGATGGCTTGGTGAAACGCGTCGGAGCGTCCGACATACAAACGGGGCTGCGGTACGAATTTTTAGCTTCGTACCGCAGCCCCGTATTGTGTCAATCGTGGAAGCCGGAGAGGTCGAGGGCGTCAAACCCTTCGAGGAGATCCTTGACCGTGCGTTCGATCTCGTCCGCACCGCCCGCCGCATCCGCCTCGATGTTCAGCGGCATATTCGGATCGTGCAGCGACATGCGCAAGAGAGCCCAGCCGCCTTCAAAGACGATGCGCACGCCCTCATAGGAGGGGCTGGCGATCGTGAGACCCCGCTCCTTTGCACGCTCCTCGAACGCCGCGAGCACCTTCTGCCCGTAAGCCTTGGCATCGTCCTGACCAATGACCTTGATGCGGATCTCGCGTGCCTCTGCTGGATAGCGGAGATTTGCGATCAGGTCGTCCAGTGTCCTGCCCTCGGCGCGTGCCTTTGCCGCTGCGATGATGAGCTTTACCGCGAGATAGGCGCCGTCGTCGAGGTAGTAGTTCTCGCTGAGTGCGCCGTGCCCTGAGGTCTCGATTGCCAGCGGCGCGACCTCGCCCGCCTCGTTCCGACGGATACACTCGTTGATGACGTTCTTGTACCCGCGCATGTAGCGCAGGTGCTTTAGGTGCAGCTCATGTTCAAGGAAGTCGGTGAGCCCGTCCGAGGTTACAGAGTCCGTGATGATGGTGGAGCCGGGGTAGTCGGGTGCAAGAATCGCTGCCATCATCGCAATCAGAGCATTGCGGCTGACATCCGTGCCGTCCGCGAGCACGGCGCTCATGCGGTCGACGTCCGTGTCGAAGATGAGGCCAAGATCCGCGTCACTCTCGATCACCGCCTCCTTGATCGCACGCATGGCGGCGGGATCCTCGGGATTCGGGACGTGGTTCGGGAAATGGCCGTCGGGGTTGAGGAACCTGCTGCCCGTCGTATCCGCGCCGAGCGGGGTGAGGATGCGCCCCGCGAAGAAACCGCCCGCGCCGTTGCCCGCATCCACAACGATGTGCATGCCCGCGAGCGGCTTTTCCGCGCCGCCGAGTGCCGTGCGGATCTTCTTGACGAGGTGCTCGCTGTAGCGTCCGATGAGGTCGAACTTCAGCACGTTGTCGAGGGTGCCGTGCGCCTCCTCTGCCTCGGCGGCGTAGGAGAGGATCTTCTGGATGTCCGCCTTGTCCGCGCCGCCCGCTGCGGTGAAGAACTTCAGCCCGTTGCGGTTGTACGGGAGGTGGCTCGCGGTGATCATGATGGAGCCGTCCGCCGCCGTGTCCTCGAAGATCGTCGCCATGAACATGGCGGGTGTGGAGGCGAGCACGCAGTCAATCCCGTGTGCACCCGTGGACGTGAGCCCTGTGAGGACACAGTCCTTGATGGCAAGGGCGGAGATGCGCGAGTCATGGCCGACCGCGATCTGCAGTTCCTCGGGCTTCTTGCCCGTTTTCTCCGCAAGCAGACGCACAAACCCCATCGCAATGCGGTTCGCCGCCTCTGGCGTCAGGGTGACCGGCTCGCCGGGGACACCTGCGACGGCGACGCCGCGAATGTCGCTGCCGTTTGCAAGCTTCTTGAAATCATCGTACGTCAGTGGCATTGGGATTCCTCCTTACTGTATCAAGAGCCTCCGTTTCGAGGCTCTATGATAAAAGTTACGGACAAAAGAAAATGCAGTACTCCTAAGCAAACCCTAGTGGAGCAAGCGGCGTAGAGTGTGCGACCCGCCCCCTGCGGATTTTAATCGGAGGGGCGCAGCGCGTTTGGAATCCGCAGGTATTTAGGCGGACGAGCACACGTCCGCTTGCGTAACGAGGGTTCTGCGTGGAGTACGCAGCGAAAATCCGTAACAGTTGCCATAGACCCCGTTTCGATGGGGGAGGTTGATCGGTCATATCCTTTGGGCAGCCATGCGCAGCATGGTAAAAGGGGCATTGGACGGGGGCTGCTTTCTCACTCCGCCCCGAAGAATTCCTCCTCAAGGGCGATGCACAGGGCGTGATAGATCGGGAGATGGTACTCCTGAATCATGTATGTTTCATCGGAGGGCGCCTTGATTGTGATGTCCGCATAGCCGCCCGAGACACATTTGCCGCCCGAGGCGCCCGTGAGGGCGATGGTCGTGAGCCCCAGCGCCTTCGCCATGCGGAAGGCATAGAGCACATTCTTCGAGTTGCCCGAGGTCGTGATGCCGAGCAGCACATCCTCCGGCTTTCCAAGCCCCAGCACCTGCTGTGCAAACGTGAGGTCGGGCGCCTGATCGTTCGAGAACGCCGTGCTGATCGCGAGCTGCGAGGGCAGCGAGATCGCGGGCAGCGCTCCCTGCAGGTTCTGCATGAAGTAGTCGACCGTCTTCGGATCCGTTGCGTCGCACTCCTCGTGCAGTTTTTCGAGGAGATCTTCGCCGAGGTGGCGCGGCAGGAGAAAGCCCTTCATCAGCTCGCCAACGATGTGCTCCGCGTCCGAGGCGGAGCCGCCGTTGCCGCAGACGATGAGCTTGCCGCCCGTGCGGTAGCTTGTCACGAGTGCCTCGATGGCGGCACGGATGTCGACCGCGCACGGCGCGAGCGCGGGATAGCGTGCGATGAGGGTGTCTATGGCTGCGTAGGTAGATGGCTTAATCATGTGGTACTCCTTCCAAAGATGTCTTCGCTTCTATTATGGCGGATGGGTCTGCGTTTTTCAAGGGGAAATATGGGATGGATCAGAAAAAGTAGAGCGGTATTTATCTTTATTTATCGTTATTTTATATAATTTATTTGTATTTATTTACTAAAGCATGAATCTATGGAAACAGGGATGAAAATGGGGCTGTTGCACGAACGCCCCTATCGGCTCGCTGCACTCGCCACTTCCCCCGCTCTGGCGGGGGAAGCTAAGATGCCATAATCCTAGCCTCCCCCGTGCGACACGGGGGAGGGGGACCGCGTAAGCGGTGGAAGGGGCGCTTGTAGCGATATCGCTGACATAGACAAGGGCTGCTGCACGAATTTTTAGCTTCGTGCAGCAGCCCCCATTTTTACGGTTTAAGGAAGCACTGATAAATTCAGCCGCGCCATCTTAGCGCATCTTTTTTGCCCGCTTTTCGTTAGCAAATCCTCCACATAGCTTTGGCTATGCGTCCGGTTTGCTGCCTCAATCGGACGAAAAAATCTACGCCAATCTGAGGGTCTATTTTATCAGCGATTCCTTAAGTGAATGTACTCGCGCTTTAACGGCTGCGGTAGTGGTCGGCAATCGTGCGGGCGCTTTCACCGGCGACATCGCTGTGCGAGTTCATCGGTGCTGCGTAGGACGCGGGTGCGCCCTGCGGACGGATGTCCGTAATGGGCGGCTGCGGTGCTGCTGCCTGCTGCGGACGCGCCGCGCTCTGGTAGACGTTCTCCTCCTTGCGGGAGCGGAAGCGGTTCCACACCCAGCGGATCGCCATAAAGGCAACGATGGCGATGGCGACGTTCGTGAGGACACCGAGGATGTCGGCGAGCATTCCGCCGCCCATGCCGAACATGGAGGCAAGCAGTCCGCCGAGCATCATGCCGCCCGCGAGAAGCCCGATGTTGCGCAGGGTGTTGCCCCAGCCTGAGCTTTTCTGTGCCTGACTTGCGGCGTTTGCAGCATTCGGCGTATTTGCCTTTGCGCCTGCGGCAGGAGAGTTCTTGTCGAGCTGGTTTGCGCTCTTGGACGGAGCATAGCCCTCGCCATTGCCGGAGACGGACTTGCTCTGGCTGCCGCTCTGCGTGCTCGGTGCCGCCTTCGGTGCTGCGGGAGCCGCCTTCGGCGCGATGCGCGCGCCGCCCTTTGCCGCCTCTGCCTGCGCACCGAGGGTGCTCTGCACGGCATTCGGGACGATGAGGGGGGCGGTAAAGGTCAGCGAGCCGACCATCGCCGCAGCGATGAGTTTCTTGAGTTTCATTCGATGTTCTCCTTTATCTATCATTCGAAACGGGGGAGCCCCGGTATTCGGGCTTAGTGAGATATCTTACCACGCGATACCCCTCGCAGAACCCTCGTTGCGCAAGCGGTCGTGTGCTCGTCCGCGAGGGAATCACGGACGCATTCAGCTATCCATCTTGGCACATCTTTTGCGCCCTCTCTGCGTCGATAAATCCTCAGCATAGCCACCGCTATGCTTCCGGTTGATCTCCTTGATAGGACGGAAAATCCGCACCAATCTGAACAGCATCATTGCGTTCGTGATTCCCCAATACCTGCGGATTCCAAACGCGCTGCGCCTCTCCGATTAAAATCCGCAGGGGGCGGGTCGCACACTTTTCTCCGCTTGCTCCACTAGGGTTTGCTACGGAGCATCGCATGGCGAGATGGCTATGCGTTTGAGAGGGGTGCGCACGGCAGCTTTTTCGCTATTCCCGATAAGACTTCACATCCTCGGGGAAGGCGTAGATCTCGCCGACGGTGTCGAGCTCGCCCGAGAGATATCGGTCGATGTCGTCCACGTCGATGTAGAGTTTGCACTCGATGTCGAGATAGCCCTGCTCGCGGCCGTCCGAGAGGTCGCGGATCGCCATGAGTTTTTCGCGGAGCTTCAGGAGGTCGGAGCGCGTCGCGTGCACGTCAAGGCGCAGCTGCGGCACGCCGTATTCCTTGAGAACTTCATCCATTGTCATACGCTGTGACATAGTAGTTTCCTTTCTCTGTCGTTCATCATTGACTATTTGTCTTTTATCCTATCCGATGATGCTGAATTTTGGCTGAATACCTCCTCCTTGTCCCGCCGCTTGCGGAGGGCGAGGAGCGCGGTACGGAGCGCACGCTTTTCATAGAGATAGGACTCGTAGTCGAGGTCGCCTATGGCATTTTGCATCCGCGCCTCTAGGGTGTGCATTGCTGCCTCCGTCCGCCGTATGGCATCATCCAGATCTGACACTTCATTTCCTCCCATCATTTACTATATTGTAACAGTTTTGGGAAAAATTGTCTACATTTACGTGAGAACCTGTGTTATAATGAGAATTATTGCAAAATGAGAAGAGGTTTCGCTTTGAAGAAACAGTTTTATGAAAATGTACGCGAGAATACGATTGTGCTCGAACGTACGCAGAATGCGCAGCGGACGCGCTTGATCCTTGCGCGTACGGTTGTCTTTCCTGCGATGTTTGTCGCGCTCATCCATGGATATGATGTGGATGCGCCCGCAGAGATGATGCTCGGGGGCTTTCTGCTGCTGCTCTTTGTTGTCCTTGTGGCGCGCCATCGGAAATTGGAGCGGCTGCGTCTCCTCACGAAGGCGTATCTTGCGGTGACGGCGGGCTATCTCGCGCGCTTTACGGGGGAGTGGAAGTCGCTGCCCGAGGACGGTGCCGGCTATGGGAAGGAGAAGCGTCCGCCCGACCGCGACCTGCATATCTTTGGCGCGGCCTCGCTCTATCAGTATCTCTGCGCGGCGCGGACGCAGGCGGGACGCGAGCGCCTTGCCGCCGCGCTCACGGCGACCCCGCGCGACCTCGCGCGGACGCGGCAGCGGCAGGCGGCAGTGGCGGAGCTGCTGGTGCATCCGCTGCTGTGCATCGAGCTGGAAGCGCGCGGGGCGCGTCTGCCCGATGGGCACGATACGCGAGCGCTGGCAAAGGAGCTGGCGCAGCCACTCAGCAGCTCGCTCAAAGTAATTTCCTGCATTGGCATTGTGTTTGCAAGCGCTTTTGTCTTATCGTTCCTGTGGGCTGCTCTCGCGGGCGGATCATGGATACTGCCGCTCTTCCTCTTTATGTTCAACCTGACGGTCGCGATTGCATTCTATCCGCGTACGCAGCGCGAACTCGCACCGCTCGGGCGCATGGCACGGGAGCTGCGGCTCTACGGCAGGATCTTCCGGACGCTGGAGCGTGCGCCGCTGCGTGGGGAGGCGTTTGCGGCGGTTCTCGCGCCGCTCTTTGCGCCTGTCCGTGCGACGACGGCGCAGAGTAGACTGACGACGCTCGCGGAGTGTGCAGCAATGCGGCGGAATGTTCTCTTTTTCATGCTGGCGAACGGGGCGCTCCTCTGGGATCTGCACTGTATGGCATATTTCTCCCACTGGCGCGTGCAGGCGGGCACGGCGGCTGCGGGCTGGCTCAAGGTCTGGGCAGAGGTGGAGGTGCTCTTGTCGCTCGCACGGGTAGGTCACACCCGTGCGGTGCATACGTTCCCGCAGTTCCTCGATGAGGCGGTGCCGCGCCTCGATGCGCAGGGGGCAATGCCCCTCGTCATCGCGGAGGAGACGGCGACACCGAATGATGCGCATCTCGCGGCGGGGACACTCGTCATCACGGGGTCGAATATGTCAGGTAAGACAACGTATATGCGGACGCTTGGCTCTAACACTGTTCTTGCATACGCCGGCGCGCCTGTGTGTGCCTCCTCCTTTGCACTGACACCGATGGCGGTCTATACCTCGATCCAGATCAGCGACGATCTCGCGGGCGGGATCTCGACGTTCTATGCGGAGCTTCTGCGCATCAAGAAGATGATGGAATACAGCAAGCGCGGCAAGCCGATGCTCATTCTCATCGACGAGATCTTTCGCGGGACGAACTCCGCCGACCGCATTGTCGGCGCACGGGAGGCGATTCGCCGCCTGACGCTGCCGCATGCGATTACGATTGTGACGACGCACGACTTTGAGCTGTGCGATCTCGGGCGTGAGGGGGTGCCTGTTGCCAACGCGCATTTCGAGGAGCACTATGAGGGTGACAAGATCCTCTTTGACTTCAAGATTCGCACGGGGCGCTGCCGGACGACGAATGCACAGTATCTGCTGCGGATGGCGGGCATTATGGGGGAGTGAGATCTGCGTAACAAGGGTTCTGCGTGGAGCACGCAGCGCGAATCCGTAACACTTGCCATAGTGCTCTCTTTCGGCACTATGATAAATGAATGTTACGGACAAAAGCAAATGCAGTACTCCTAAGCAAACCCTAGTGGAGCAAGCGGCGTAGAGTGTGCGACCCGCCCCCTGCGGATTTTAATCGTTCAAGCGCAGCGCGTTTGGAATCCGCAGGTATTTAGGCGGATGAGCACACGTCCGCTTGCGTAACGAGGGTTCTGCGTGGAGTACGCAGCGCGAATCCGTAACAGCTGCCATAGACCCTCTCTTTCGGATGCCGTGACAACGCTTATAAAATCTGCTATAATAGGAAAGTATTTCAACCGGATGCAAATGCGGATAAATCCGCTGAAAGGATATGGAATGAGTGAGCGAGGAGCACGACCTGCCGCAACGGCGGGCGTCATGACGGCTGCGGCGGTGGTCTACGCGCTGGCGGCGATCTACCTGCCCATGCTGACCATGATGATGGGGATGCTCTGGCCGGTGTTCGTTGCACTTGTCACGGTGCGTGTGGGGCTGCGCTGGGGCGTTCTTGCCGCAGCGGCGGCACTGCTTCTCACGATGCTCTTTGCGACGCCGGTCACGGGAGCCTTCTTCGTCCTCTCGTTTGCGCCGACGGGGCTTGTCCTCGGGGCGCTCTTTCGGAACGGGACGAACACCGCGCGCGCACTTGTGGGCGGTGCGCTTGCTTCCCTCGGCGGAAAGGCTGCGGCGGCAGGCATGATGCTGCTGCTCTTTGGGCTGAATCCCTTTGCCATGGATGTTTCCACAGCAAATGAGGCGATGGATGAGACGCTCGCCATCTACCGCTCGCTCGGCATGGACGAGGCACAGATCGAGGGGACGCGTGCGGCCTCGGCACAGGTGCTCGAACTCTTCGTGCTGCTGCTGCCCACATTATTTCTCGGCAGTTCCGTGATCGAGGTGGCGGTATCGTTTGCCGTTCTGCGCAAGGTGCTCGCGCGTCTTGGAATCCCTGCGGCACCGCTGCCCGCCTTTACCGCGTGGCGTTTGCCCCTCTTTTTTTCCTATCTCTTTGCATTCTCCCTGATCGGGCTTTACTGGGGGACGACGCGGGACATTGCATGGCTCTATCAACTGGCACTGAACGGCTACCTGATCGCGTTCCTTGCGGGGCTTGTGCAGGGCCTCTCCCTCATACAGTTCTTGATGCAGCATTTCCGTGTTTCCGCCTTTGTGCGCACGCTGATCTATGTCTTCATTGCACTGAACGGCTTTATGACGCAGATCGTGTCATGGACGGGGCTGTTTGATATCGCATTTGACTATCGAAAGAAAATACGAGAACGTAAATAAACAGGGTATTGTATATATATTGTCTATATAAAAGAAGGTGATTTTATGCCGCAGAACTTATCGGCGTGGATCGATCTCACGATCCATCTGATCGTGATGCTCGCGCTTGCGCTTGTGACGTTCTGCTACAACTCCTACGTGGGGGCTGCCGCGCTCCTTGTCTGGGCACTCCTTACCGCGTTTGCATGGGAACGGTGTCGTGACAGAGAGAGGCGTTTTGAACGCTACTGTATGGGCGTTATCCGCAATGTCAATCATGTTATGAACTATGCGGTGGACGCTCTGCCGCAGTCCATTCTCCTCGTGAACAAGGATGGTCATCTCGAATGGTGCAACGATCAGCTCGGAGCGGCACTGGGCGGGACGAAGCCGGAGCAGGGAACGGCGGTTGCGGACTTCTGGCCGAAGGTCGACATCGCGGCGCTCTGGGACGAGGAGGGGGAGCATCATTTCTCTCATGAGGGGCGTTCCTACCGTGTCCATCATCGGATGGTGCCGACGTCGCCGCAGATGGATCCGCTGTTGGCTCTGTATGTGGAGGACGAGACGGAATTTGCCAATCTGCGGCAGCGCTTTCATGCGAGCCGTACGGCGCTCCTCTACATTCAGCTGGACAACTACGATGAGATCATGCAGGGGCAGACGGAGGCGGAGAAGTCCATGCTGCTGCTCGCTGTGCGCGAGTGTCTGGACGCATGGATGGATGGGCACGGCGGCTTTATGCGCAGCATTTCAGATGGGGAGTTTGTGGCGCTGCTGGATCGTCAGTCCCTGGATCATGCGGTGGCGGAGAAGTTCGACATCCTCGATCAGGTGCGCAAGATCGTCAACTCGAAGGGGCTGCCGGTCACGCTCTCCATCGGGCTTTCGCTTGCGGAGGAGCAGACGTTCAAGGTACTGGGCGAGGAGGCAGAGGCAAAGCTCGATCTCGCCCTTGGCCGCGGCGGCGACCAGGTTGCGGCGGGCATCGGCGGCAAGACGCAGTTTTTTGGCGGCAAGGCAAAGGCGGTCGAAAAGCATACGCGCGTGAAGGCACGCGTCGTGGCACACGCCCTGCGCGATATCATGGAGAGTGCGGACAAGGTTTACGTCATGGGGCATCACAATGAGGACTATGACTGCTTCGGCGCGGCAATGGGTGTGGCGTGCATGGCACGGGTTCTTGGCAAGCCCGTCCACATCGTTCTCAGCGATATGAATGAGGGCATCGACCGGATTCTGGATATGGCAGGGAAGGATGAGGCGTACGATGGTCTCTTTGTCCACCCTGACGACATTTCCGGCGTCATCTCTCTCTCGGCACTGCTCGTCGTGGTGGATGCGCATATTCCGCACATTCTTGCCGATCCGACCCTTTTGGAGCGCATTCCGAAGCTCGTTGTGATCGACCATCATCGCCGCAGTGAGAACTTTGTCAAGAATCCGCTGCTCGTCTACATCGAGACGGCATCGAGTTCTGCGAGCGAGCTGGTGACGGAGCTCTTGATGTACTTTGGTGACAGCGTCCGACCGACGCGGCTCGACGCGACGGCGCTTTACTCTGGGATCGTGGTGGATACGAAGAACTTCAACGTCGGCGCAGGTGTGCGCACCTTCGATGCGGCGGCGTACCTGCGCCGTGCGGGCGCGGATCCCGTTCTCGTGCGGGCACTGTTTCAGAGTGACTATGAGACGACGGTGGCACTCGCGCGTGCAAAGGCGAATGCGGAGTACTTCCCCGGCGGTCTGATCGTCGGCAGCATCTCCGAGCGTCTGCCGAACGGGCAGATCATTGCGGCGCAGGCAGCGGATGGCATGCTGCGTGTGGACGGGGTGCGTATGAGCATCTACGTGTTTCAGCTGCCGGGTGATGTCGTGGGCATCAGTGCGCGCTCGACGGGCGAGATGAATGTTCAGGTGATTATGGAGGCGTTCGGCGGCGGCGGTCACGCGAATGTGGCGGGTGCGCAGGTAAAGGGCATGCCGCTCAGTGTTGTGCGCGGCAACGTCGTTGATCGTGCGCGGGCATACATAGAGGAGATGGATAACGATGAAAGTCATACTGCAGGCTGATGTTAAGAATATCGGGAAAAAGGGCGAGATCGTGGAGGTTGCGGACGGCTACGGACGCAATTTCCTCCTGCCGAGGAAACTCGCGCTGCCGGCGAACACGGAGAATGTGAACGTGGCAAAGGCACAGGCGGGCGCGAAGGCACGCAAGGATGCTATGGCGGTCGACGAGGCAAAGCTCATGGCGGCGCAGCTTGAAAAGGTCGAGGTGGAGATCCCCGTGCGCATCGGTGAGAACGGACGCCTCTTCGGCGCGGTGACGGGCAAGGATGTCGCCGAGGCGCTGAAGAAGAAGAACATCGACGTGGATCGCCGCAAGATCACGATTCGCGGTGAGGTTGTCGGTGAGGGGTTGTACGAGGCTATCGTCAAGGTGCATCCGAACATCTCCACGACGATCAAGATTCATGTAAAGAAGGAGTAGCGCTGCAAACAAAAAGCCTCCCCTGCCGCAGCGGGGGAGGGGAACCATGCGCAGCATGGTGGAAGGGGAGCTTTGGACGATGCGGCGTTTCCATCGTATATGCCGAGGTTCTGCGAAGGGAATCCCCACAGCCTATCATGTCACAACGGTTACTTTTCTTGTATTGATGCAGGGGGTTCAGTTGGGCAGGACGGCACAATAATTTCATCCAACAAGCTGATGAAGGCTTCTTCATCAGCTTTTCTCACTAAAGGAAACATTTTCTATGTCATTTTTTAAGGACTTATTTGGTGGCGGCGACACGAAGGAAAAGCCGCCGGAACTTTCGCCCGAGGCACGGCTGGATGCGGAGATTGCCGTAATCTTTCGCATGCTTGCCGATTCGATGGGGACGGAGCGCCTTGTCATTCAGGCGGGCAAGATGAATGCGATGACGCTCATGCGCTCGGAGAACCGGCGGGAACGCATACTCGCCCTCATGCGCATCCTAGAGGAGGATCCGCTGCTCGCCCCACCGCCGTCCGAGGCGGAGATTCCGGAGATCCTAAACCGCATGACGGAGCAGCTTGCGGGGATCCTTGCGCGGCGCGACCTTGAGGATCGCATCGAGCGCAAGGTGAACGAAAAGCTTGAGAAGGATCATGAGGAGTATGTGGACGATATCCGCCGGCAGGTGATCTCGGAGGAAAGCCCCGGTGCGGAATCGCCGCACGACAAGAAAAAGCGCGAGGCTCTTGAGGCACTGGAGACGGTTCACCTCACGCAGTCCGTCATGGAGCTGCTGCGTCCGCGCAGCTTCGACGAGGTGGTCGGGCAGGAGCGCGCCGTGCGCTCCCTTATGGCGAAGCTTTCCTCGCCCTATCCGCAGCATCTCCTCCTCTATGGACCGCCGGGCGTGGGCAAGACGACGGCGGCACGCCTCGTGCTGGAGGCGGCAAAGCAGCGTGCAGTATCACCATTCGGGGAGAACGCCCCCTTCGTGGAGACGGATGGCACGACGCTCCGCTGGGATCCGCGCGACATGACGAACCCTCTGCTCGGCTCTGTGCATGACCCCATCTATCAGGGCGCACAAAAGAGCCTTGCGGACAGCGGCGTCCCCGAGCCAAAGCCGGGACTCGTGACGGATGCACACGGCGGCATCCTCTTCATCGACGAGATCGGCGAGATGGATGAGATGCTGCAGAACAAGCTGCTCAAGGTACTGGAGGACAAGCGTGCCTATTTCGAGTCGGCGTATTACGATCCCGATGACAAGCGCGTCCCGCCCTACATTCGCAAACTCTTTGAGGAGGGCGCCCCTGCGGACTTCGTCCTCATCGGCGCAACAACGCGCGATGCGGAGCACATCAATCCTGCGCTGCGTTCGCGCTGTGCGGAGATTTACTTTGAGCCGCTGACACCAGCGCATATTCACATCATCGTGGAGAATGCGGCAGCGCGGCTCAACGTGCGCCTCGCCGAGGGAGCAGCACAGCTCATCAGTGAGTACACCATCGAGGGGCGCAAGGCGATTAACATTCTCGCCGATGCCTACAGCCTCGCGCTGAACCGCCTTCCGGATGCGGAGATTGAACGCATTGTTTCACGTGAAACAATCGACGATACTTCGATGAAGGGGGCGAATATGCCCGCGGCAGCGGACAAAGAAAATGTTTCACGTGAAACAGAGAAAGAATCTGCTCCTGTGCAGCATGTTTCACGTGAAACAAAAGCAACGCCGCTTCTTGTGACGAAAGACGACATCTACGAAGTTGCACAGGTCAGCCGCCTCTATCCATACGGGCGAAAGAAGGCATCGGATACACCTGCCGTCGGACGGGTCTTTGGGCTCGGCGTCGCAGGCTTTCTCGGCTCCATCATCGAGATTGAGGCGGTCGCCTTCCCTGCGGCAGAGAAAGGGAAGGGGACGGTGCGCTTTAATGAGACGGCGGGCAGCATGGCAAAGGACTCCGTATTCAATGCGGCATCCGTCATGCGCCAGCTGACGGGGCGTGACATCCATGACTATGACCTTCACGTCAACGTGATCGGCGGTGGGAACATCGACGGCCCCAGCGCAGGGACTGCCATCCTCGCGGCAATCGTGAGCGCGGTGACGGGTGCGGCAATCCGGCAGAATGTGGCAGTGACGGGCGAAATTTCCCTGCAGGGCGAGCTGAGGCCCGTGGGCGGCGTCTTTGAGAAGGCGTACGGCGCACGGCAGGCGGGCATCTCCACGCTCATCATCCCGTGGGAGAACAAGAAGGACATCCCCGAGGAGCACCTTGGGCTGACGATCCATCGCCTGAAGACGGCGGAGGAGGCGTTTGCCGTGCTCTTTGCGGATGAAACGTGGAAGGAGAAAGGAGAATCTCATGGCGGAAGGACGCATTCCCCCGCAGAGCATTGAGGCGGAGCTGTCCGTCCTCGGCGCGATGATGCTCAAACCCGCAGCGGTCACACAGGCAATCGAGCTGCTGCGCGCGGATGAGTTTTACCGACAGGCACACCGCGCCGTGTTCGAGGCGATGGAGGAACTGGTCAAAAATGGGGAGCCCGTCGACATCGTCACCGTGACGGAACTGCTGAAAAAAAAGAATCTCATCGAGCAGGTCGGCGGCATCTCGTTCCTCGCAAATCTGACGAACAGCGTGCCGAGCACGGCAAACCTTGCACACTACGCCAAGATCGTAAAGGAAAAGGCAATCCTGCGCTCCCTTATTGACGCGAGCACGGAGATTGCAGGGGCGGCCTATGAGGCGAGCGAGGACATTGCCGAGCAGCTCGACGATGCCGAGCGCAAGATCCTTGCGATTGCGGGCGGACAGACGACGGGCGCCTTTGTCCCCATCAAGGATGTGATCTTTGATGCCGTGGATCGTGTGAGCGAACTCGCAAAGGCAAAGGGCGGGATCACGGGTCTCTCCACGGGGCTTACGACGCTCGATGCCGTGACGCGCGGGCTCCAGAAGTCCGACCTCATCATCGTTGCCGCACGCCCGGCAATGGGTAAGACTGCTTTCGTCCTCAACCTTGCAACGCACGTTGCCCTGCAGGGCGGGACGGTGGCATTCTTCTCGCTCGAAATGCCGCGCGAGCAGCTGATGCACCGCATTTTCTGCGCCGAGGGACAGATCGACGCGACGCGCCTCGCACGCGGCGAGCTCGATGATGAGGAGTGGGAGCGCCTCGTCAAGGTCGCCGACCGCATGATGAAGACGAACCTCTACTTCGACGATACCAGCAGCACGACTGTCCTTGACATACGCACACGTGCCCGTCGCCTCAAGGCGGAGCATGGGCTCGATCTCATCGCCATCGACTACCTCCAGCTGATTCAGGCACCGGGACGCGCGGAGAACCGCACCCTCGCCGTTGCGGAGATGACGCGCTCGCTCAAGGTGCTTGCCCGTGAGCTGAGCGTTCCAATCATCGTCCTCTCTCAGCTCTCGCGCGCCACGGAGGGACGCTCGGACAAGCGCCCCATGCTCTCCGATCTGCGCGAGTCCGGCTCCATCGAACAGGATGCGGACATCGTTATGTTCCTCTACCGCGAGGACTACTACAATCAGGACACGGAGAATGCGAACATCACGGAGCTCAGCATCGCCAAGCACCGCAACGGTGCGACCGACACCGTGAAGATGTTCTTCCAGAAGGAGTACACCCGCTTCCGCGATCTGGCACGTGAGGCGTGATGAAACTGTGCAGCATCGACATGGGAAATGTTTCACGTGAAACATTTTGCGGGATCCCCTCAAAAAAGAGGGGATTTTTTTTGTCATTTGTGCTATGATGAAGGAAGTACGATTCATGCGTGATTTCTGCACGCATTTTACAAACGGGTAGGGGAGGAAGCGTTGTGTTAAAGAGTATTGCGATCATGACGAGTGGGGGAGACAGCCCCGGAATGAATGCGGCGGCGCGTGCGGTTGCACGTACGGCACTCTATGAGGGCGTGCAGGTCTGGGGCATCAACGACGGCTACCACGGTCTGCTCGAAGAGGATATGCGGGAGTTGCAGTCCAAGGACGTGGGCGATATCATTCAGCGCGGCGGCACCTTCCTTGGGACGGCGCGCTGCAAGCGGTGGCAGACACCGGAGGGACGCCGCATGGGGCACGAGAACCTCATCAAGCGCGGCATCGAGGGGCTCTGCGTCATCGGCGGCGACGGCTCGCTGCGCGGCGCACAGCTGCTCTCGGAGGAGTACGGATTCCCCATCGTCGGTCTGCCGGGCACGATCGACAATGATGTCTGGGGCATGGACTACACCATCGGCTGCGATACGGCGGCGAACACGATCATCGATGCGATCAACAAGCTGCGCGATACGGCATCGGCACACCGGCGCGTGATTGTCCTTGAGGTCATGGGGCGCAACTGCGGCTGGCTCGCGCTCGTTGCGGGCATCTCGGGCGGTGCGGAGTACATCCTCGTTCCCGAGGAGGAGTTCGACCTGCAGCAGATCACGGACAACCTCACGTCTGCGTACGAACACGGGAAGCGCTACATCCTCATCGTGGTCGCCGAGGGTGCGGCGAGCGGGCAGGAGGTCTGCGACTACATCGCAAAGCATACGGACATCGAGACGCGCGTCTCCGTGCTCGGACATATTCAGCGCGGCGGCTCGCCATCGGTCATTGACCGCGTGCGTGCAAGTCAGCTCGGGGAGCAGGCGGCACTTGCGCTCATCTCCGGACTTTCGGGCGTCGTGTTCGGCTACAGCAAGGGGCACGTCGTCTCGGTCAATCTCTACGATGCCGTCAACAACAAGAAGAAGCTCGATCCGGACTATCTGCATCTGGCGAAGGTGCTGTTCTGAGGTCAGCCTACTGTGCAGGGTGTCTGATATGCCGTTGGATTTTCCCTATATTGTCAAAATACACACGCCCGCAGAAAGGATGATCCCGTGGCAAATATCATAGCGATTGCCAGCCAGAAGGGCGGCGTCGGCAAGACGACAACGGCGGTGAATCTCGCCGCCGCTGTTGCGCGTGCCAAGCGCCGCGTGCTGCTCGTTGACATCGATCCGCAGGGGAATTCCACGAGCGGCTTTGGCATTGATAAAACGATGCTCATGTCCACGACCTATCGTGTTCTGGTTGAGGGGCGCAGTCTTCGGGAATCGATTGTCACGTCGGACTACCGCGTCGATGTCCTACCCGCGAATGTGGAACTTGCGGGTGCCGAGGTCGAGCTGGTGGAGATGGAGCGGCGGGAGACGCGTCTTCGGGATGCCCTGAGCGAGGTGGCACACGACTATGACTACATCTTCATCGACTGCCCGCCGTCGCTCGGGTTTTTGACGCTGAACGCCCTCACTGCGGCACATGCCGTTCTGATCCCCATTCAGTGCGAATTCTACGCATTGGAGGGGGTGGCGCTTTTGATGAACACCATTCGGCTGGTGCAGGAGAACATGAATCCGGCGCTCATGGTGCGCGGCGTCGTCATGACGATGTACGACAGTCGGACGCGGATCGCGACGCAAGTCGTCGATGAGGTGAAAAAAGTTTTTGGCGCCACGGTCTACGAAACACTGATTCCACGCAATGTGCGCCTCTCGGAGGCTCCGTCGTTCGGTCAGCCCATCACCTCCTACGATATTACGTCGCGTGGAGCGGAGAGCTATATTGCGCTGGCGAGGGAGGTCATGAAGCGTGAAGAAGGCTAAGACAGGCGGCTTGGGACGCGGCCTTGGCGCATTGGGGCTTGGGAAAAACGTCATCGTGACAGGTGCAGCATCGGCAGAGGCGTCCGCAGCAAGGGCAGTGTCGACCACCGCCCCGCCCGCACCGCAGCCCGGAACCCCCGCCGAACTCCCCGTAGAGGCGATTGCACCGAATCCCTTTCAGCCGCGGCGTGAGTTCGACGAGGCGGCACTGGAGGAACTGCGTGAGTCCATTGTGCTCCACGGCATCCTTCAGCCCCTCTCCGTCCGCGCGATTGGCGCAGGGCGCTATGAACTCATTGCGGGGGAACGTCGCCTGCGTGCCGCAAAGCTCGCAGGACTTTCGACCGTGCCCGCCGTCTTTCGCACGGCATCGGATGCCGAGATGGCGGAGATGGCGCTCATCGAGAACATCCAGCGCGAGGAGCTGAATCCCATCGAGGAGGCGCACGCATACCGGCGGCTGCTGACCGAATTCCGCCTCTCGCAGGAGGAGCTTGCACGGCGCGTCGCACGCAGCCGCTCGGCAATCGCGAACTGCGTCCGCCTCCTGCGGCTTGCGGAGGAGGTACAGGCATTCATCGCGAACGGTGTCCTCACCATGGGGCAGGTGCGCCCCCTCCTCGCCATTGAGAGTACAACGCTCCAACGCGAGGCGGCGGAGTACATCCAGGAGCACGAGCTGTCGGCACGCGGGGCGGAGGCACTCGTCAAACGGCTCAGCAAGGATCCAAACGCCCTCAAAAAGACGGCGCAGACCGCGCCGAAAGAGCGCACACCGGACATCTTCATGCGCGACGCAGAGGAGCGGCTGACCCAGAGGCTCGGGACGAAGGTGCGCATACAGGAAGGGCGTGAGCAGGGCAAGGGACGCCTTGAGATCAGCTACTTCTCCGTGGACGATCTCGAACGCCTCATGGGACTCCTCACCGGCGAGGGCGCAGAAAAGGAGGATAAGCGCGCGGCGCTGCGCGCCATTTCCACGCAGAACTTTACGGTGTGAATCTGCGAGAAACGTAGGGAAGAAGGGAAGAAAGCATTGTTTCTGAACAATCTCGTTAACTATGTTGCAGCCCACGCGACACCACTCCTGCTGACGTCGATGCTGCTCATACTGATTTTATTGATTCTTGTTGTCTATACCATGGTGCGCCTCTCGACGATGCGCGCGCGCTACCAGGAGATGATGCGCGGCTCGGAGACCGAGGATCTTGAGGGGATGCTGATCCAGCACATCGACGAGGTGGAGCAGGTCGCGGCGACGAATGCACGCATTCTTGAGGAAAACGAACTCATTCGGCAGTTTATCCGTAAATCCCTCGTACGCACGGCCATGGTGCGCTTCCGTGCCTTCGAGGACATGGGCGGCGACCTCAGCTACGCCGTCGCCATGCTCGACGCGAACAACGACGGCGTCATCTTTTCAAGCATCTTCGCGCGTGCGGACTCGCGCAGCTACATCAAGCCGATCAAGAACGGCTCCTCAGAGTATCCGCTCACGGACGAGGAGAAGGGCGTGCTGAAAGAGGCAATGGCACAGCCCCTGCCGATTAGCTATTAAGGAATCGCTGATAAAATGAAGTCCGTCGTATTGGTGCAGATTTTTTGTCCTGCCAAGGAGACAAACCGGACGCATAGCAAGGGCTATGTGGAGGATTTGTCGACACAGGCAGGGCGAAAAAGATGTGCTAAGGCGGCAGTGCTGAATTTATCAGTGCTTCCTTAAGGGGCGCCCCCACCGGCTCGCAGAGCTCGCCACCTCCCCCCCGTATCGACGGGGGAGGCTAATATGCCGTTATCCAAAAGCCTGCCCCGCCACAGCGGGGAAGGGGAACCGCGGAGCGGTGGAAGGGGCACTTCTGCCAATATCAAGAAAACCTGCTGGCACTCAGCAGGTTTTCATTTTATTCGGCTAGGATAGAGAAACATGACGGCTTACTGCAAGCTCCTCGCAGAACCCTCGTTACGCAAGTGATCGTGCGCTTATTCGCCTAAATTCCTGCGGATTCCAAACGCGCTTCGCTTGAACGATTAAAATCCGCAGGGGGCGAAACGCACACTTTGCTCACTTGCTCCACTAGGGTTTGCTACGGAGCATTGCCGTGAGCAGTATATTTCCTAAGGAATCGCTGAATTTATCAGTGCTTTCGCAGTATCATCAGGAGAACGACTTGAACGAAGAAAAACGTTATAAAATCCAATTCACCGACAACGCAGAGGACGTGACGCGCACCGTCCGCCTCTCCCTGCGGTCCCTGCGCCTGCTTGCCGTGGGTGCGGGTGCGGCGGTAATTGCCTTTGCGGCCGCCGCCGTGCTCTCCGTCTACACCCTCATGACCGGATATCAGCACGATGCCGAGACGGCACAGCTGCGCGAGGCGAACCGCATCCAGCAGGAGCAGATTCTGCAGGTAGCGAAAAGGGCATCCGCCCTTGAGCAGGATCTCGACGCGCTGCACCGCTCCGAGGACGGGCTGCGTTCCATCGTTGGCGCACCGCCGGCGGCGGAGGACGAGACGGTACAGGAGGGGACACAGGCACCCACGGGGGGCGCATGGCATGAACTCACCACGGCAGATCTGGACGAGGCTCTTGCCATGATCGATACACGGCTCACGGCACGCCGCTCCTCCCTCAACCTCCTCGCAGAGGAGATGCGAAAGAATTACCCCGGCGCAGGCGTCTTTGTCGCCGACGACGGTCCGCACACAACGCCGTCGATCTGGCCGACGCAGGGATATGTCAGTTCACCCTACGGGCTGCGCTTTGGCGGGACGGAGTTTCATCCGGGGATCGACATCGCCGCCGAGATGGGTACGCCCATCGTCGCAGCTGCGGATGGCGTCGTCACCGCAGCGGGCTGGAACGGCGGCTACGGGAACATGGTCGACATTGACCACGGCGACGGCATCGTCACGCGCTACGGACACGCCTCTGCCCTCGCCGTCAGCGTGGGACAGCAGGTGCGGCGCGGTGAAACAATAGCCTACGTCGGCTCCACGGGGCGCTCCACGGGACCCCATCTGCACTACGAAGTGCGCGTTGATGGGCAGCCCGTCAACCCCGCAGCGTATTTATAAGGAAGGTTTGCAATGAAAATTATGATATGCCTGCTTGCCGCAGGGCTCCTCGTTCTCCCTGCATGGGGCGTGAGCGCGGAGAAGAAGGAGATTCACACGGTCATGACGGCGGAGGAAGGATCTCCCGCCGCACAAGCGCCGCCGCAGGAGACAGCCACACACGCCGAGGCGGAGGAGGCGGCTCTCGACGAGGAGATGGATGAACTCGGAGAGGAGGCCGCAGGCTCGCATGATGCGGCGACACCTCCTCCCGCGCAGAGACATGCCGCAGCAACGGCACTCCCCGCTGCAAAAGAGCCCGCACCGCAGGACGGTGGGCACGGGATCGGCATTGCTCCCGTGACATCCGACGATGCTGCCTACGGCGCGGCGACGGCGATCGAACCCGTGACGCTCGCGGACGGCGACTGGGTATTCATCGAGGGGGATGAGCGGCGCGGCTGGTTCTTCGACCGCTCCAGGATGCGGCGCAACAGCGACGGCACCATTTCCTACTGGCAGCTCATCCTCTACAACGACTTTGGCAAAGCGCAGTTTGTGCGCGCCATGCACGATGAGGCGTACGACGGACTCGCCTACACCTTGCAGCGGCGCGTGCTGAACACCAAGAAGAACACGATCCGCACCTACGAGATCCTTGCATACGACAATGCAAACGCCCTCATCACGGACGGCGACCGCGACGGGCACGCCGCCGAGATTCATCCGAACACGATGGCGGCAAAAGAGCGCGACGCCGTGAAGAAGGCGGCGAAGAAAATAAAAAATAAACAGCATACATCTTGAGAATAAATGTCGTATATTGACATTTGTCATAGAACCTGTTAGAATCAACGAACAATTAAGGAATCGCTGATAAAATGAAGTCTGTCAGATTGGTACAGATTTTTCGCCCTGTCAAGGAGACAAACCGGACGCATAGCAAAGGCTATGTGGAGGATTTGTCGACGAAGAGAGGGCGGAAAAGATGTGCCAAGATGGCAGTGCTGAATTTATCAGTGCTTCCTTAAAATACGGGAGAGGGGAGTTCTCTCCCCGTTTCCGAGCAAAAATATCTAAGGGCAGAGCCTATGATATTGCGCCTGCGCTGCGGAGCAAAGTGCCTCCAAGACGCGCACAGGGTTCCCGCAGAAATGACGGAGCCTTCCCCTTCGAAGCGGAGTTTTCTGATGGAAGCCCTGTTTCCCCTTGAAAAGGAGACGACAGAATTGCTGCGTGCAGGCGGCGCTGCGGTGTTTTCGTGTGCAGAACACCGGCAGTGTCCGCCTGGTTCGAGAGGGCTGTTCGTCGTGCCTTTGGGTACGGGGGACAGCCTTTTTTCGTATTGCAAATTTGTTTGGATACATAGCAAAAGTGTGTTTCTTTCTGCCTGTGCAAGGTGTATAATGATAAATATTTTTCTGGATTTGCCATGAGGACGCCCACAAGGCGCCTGTGTATTGTTAGGAGGGATCATGTGAGTAAGAGGGAGAGCTTGTGGGAGGCCTATCTCGCAAAGGGCATGAGTCGGCGCAGTTTTTTGAAGGGCTGCGTGACGCTCACGTCGCTGATGGGGCTGAGCACGGACATGATGACGAAGGTCGTCGAGGCGGCGGAGACGAAGCCGCTGCCGGTGGTGATCTGGCTGCATGGGCACGAGTGCACGGGATGCGATGAGTCCTTCATCCGCTCGGGCGCACCGCTTGCGTCGGATCTCGTACTCAGCAGCATCGCGCTCGAATACAGCCACGTCCTCAGTGCGGGCTGTGGTGAGCCGTTCGAGGAGCACCTTGAGACGACGATCAAGAAGTACCACGGCGAGTACATCCTCGCGGTGGAGGGCGCCGTCGCAACGGGTGCGCACGAGTACACCTGCATGTCGGGCGGGCACCCGTTCTCGCATACACTTCAGCGTGTTGCCGAGGGCGCAAAGGCGGTCATCGCATACGGTACCTGCGCAACGGCGGGCGGCATCCAGGCGGCTGCGCCGAATCCGACGGAGTCCAAGGGGATCCGCTCGTTCATTGGATCGAAACCATACATCGCCGTGCCCGGCTGCCCGCCGATCCCCGAGGTCATGACGGGCGTCGTCATGCACGTCGCGCTCTTCGGCACCCTGCCTCCGCTCGACGGGGAGGGGCGGCCGCGCCAGTTCTACGGCAACCGCATTCACGACACCTGCTACCGTCGTCCGTTCTTCGATGCGGGCATGTTTGCCGATCGCTTCGACGATGCGGGCGCAAAGGCGGGCTGGTGCCTCTACCACCTCGGCTGCAGAGGGCCTGAGACGTATAACTCCTGCGGCAATCTGCGCTGGTATCAGGGGCTCTCGTACCCCATCCAGTCCGGTGCGCCCTGCATCGGCTGCAGCAACGCGAATTTCTGGGACGATGCACCCTTCTCAAAACGCCTGCCTGAGTATGACGGCATCGACGTCGATATGGTCGGCGCAGGGCTTGCCGTCGCTACGGCGGTCGGTGTCGCGGCGCACGCGGGCGCAAGCCTCGTGCAGAAGAAATGCCATGAGAAGCAGATCGAAAAAGAGGGAAAGCAGGTGCATGAATGAAACACGTAGTTGTCGATCCGATTACCCGCATTGAGGGGCATCTGCGCGTCGAGATCCAAGTCGATGAGGCAACGGGCAAGGTTACGGATGCCATCTCCTCCGGAACCGCGTGGCGCGGACTCGAACTCGTCATGAACGACCGCGATCCGCGTGACGCATGGGCGTATATCCAGCGTATCTGCGGCGTGTGCACGTCGTCCCATGCGCTTGGCTGTCTGCGTGCCGTGGAGGATGCGTTCGGCATCACGATCCCGAAGAACGCGCACTACATTCGCAACATCATCGCAGCCTGCCTCGGCCATCAGGATCACATCATCCATTTCTACCACCTCCACGCCCTCGACTGGGTCAGCCCGCTCGAGGCACTCAAGGCGGATCCGGCGGCGACGGCGGCGCTCCAGAATACGGTGCTCGCGACCTACCGCCTACCCTTCCGCGGTCCTCAGGGTCTCGATACGGAGGCATACCCGCACGACTTTCCCGTCTCGAATGCGGACTACTATGCCGCGATCCAGGCGAAGGTGCAGAAGATTGTGGAGAGCGGTCAGCTCGGCATCTTCTCCGCGCAGTGGTGGGATCATCCGGACTACCAGATGCTGCCGCCCGAGGTGCATCTCATGGCGATCTCCCATTACCTTGAGATGCTGGACAAGCAGCGCGATCTCGTTGTGCCGCACGTCGTCTTCGGCGGCAAGAATCCCCATCCGCACTACTGCCTCGGCGGGATGCCCTGCTCCATCTCGATGGAGGACGGCAACGCTCCGATCAATGCCGCGCGCCTCGCGATTGTTGACCGTTCGATCCAGTCCGCGCGCCACATGATGAACGACTACTATCTGCCGGATGTGCTCGCCATCGGGCATCTGTATGTGCAGAAGGGTTATGTCTCGGGCGGCGGGCTCGCAAAGGAGCGCGTGCTCGCGTTCGGCATGTTCCCCGAGGAGCCGTTCTCGGGCGCGACGAATGGCGATTTCTTCAGCAAGCTGCTCGTACGTTGTAATGGCGTTGTCGAGAACTTCGCGGGCGGTGTGATGCAGGCAAAGGTCTATGACTTCAAGATGGAGGATGTGTCCGACCCCGAGGTCATCAGCGAGAGCGTTGAGCACGGCTGGTACGAGTACAGCGGCGGCGACAGCAAGGGGCTGCACCCGTGGGACGGTGAGACGAAGCCGCACTATACGGAGCCGAAGGAAGGAACGAAGACCGAGTGGAAGGCGCTGAACGAGCAGGGCAAATACTCCTGGCTCAAGACGCCGAAATGGCGCGGCAAGCTCTGCGAGGTCGGCCCGCTCGCGCGCTACATCGTGCTCTACACGAAGGCGAAGCAGGGGCTGCTCGGCGAACTGAGCTGGGCAGAGAAGATGATCGTCGATCAGATCGACGCCGTGACGAAGGTGCTCGGCGTACCGCCCGAGGCATGGCTGCCCTCGACGGTCGGACGCACGGCGGCGCGCGCACTCGATGCGCAGCTGCAGGCGGAGATCAGCAAATATTTCTTCGACAAGCTCGTCGCGAACATCAAGAGCGGCGACACGCGCGTCGTGAACAACGACAAGTGGGATCCCTCGACGTGGCCGAAGGAGGCAAAGGGCGTCGGCTTCTACGAGGCACCGCGCGGCGGACTCAGTCACTGGGTCGTCATCAAGGACGGTAAGGTGGCGAACTATCAGGCTGTTGTACCGACAACGTGGAACGCCTGCCCGCGCGATGACGCGGCAGGACATGGCGCATACGAAATGTCAATGATGGATACGCCGGTCAAGATCGCGGACAAACCACTTGAGATCGTGAAGGCTGTGCGCTCGTTCGACCCGTGCATGGCGTGCTCGACCCACCTCTTCAACGCAAAGGGGGAGAAGATCCGCGTCGTCACGACCGACCCCTACGCCGGCGTGCGTGTGGACGAATAGGGGGCGATCCGCATGAAAAAAGAAGAACGGCAGGAATACTACCTGTTCAGCCCCTTTCTGCGCATCTTTCACTGGCTGATGGTCGCTGCGATCATCGTGCTCTTCATCACGGGCTTTCTGATCACAAAGCCTGTGGTCATCCTCGCCTCAGAGCCGACGAATACGCCGCTCCTCATGAATCTCGTGCGCAACATTCACTTCATCGCGGCGTTTGCGTTCTGTGCGGGCTTCATCGGGCGCGTCTACGGCTTCCTCATCAGCAAGGGCGATCGCCTCTTCCCGCATTTCTGGAAGAAGCAGTACTATCTGGATGCGTGGGAGGTTGTGCAGCACTATATCTTCCTGCGCACGTCTCATCGCCCGTTCCTGCGCAACCCCTTGGCGCGCGCGGCATACGCGGGGCTGTATGTGATGGTGGCGGTCGAGGTGCTGACGGGCTTTGCCATGTACTATATGACGGAGCCGTCCGCGATTGGCGGCATCCTCTTCGGCTGGGTGAACCGCGTTCTCGGCAACGAGTTTATGTCGCATTTCGTTCATCACTATGCGGCGTGGGCGATTATTCTCTTTGCGATTGGACATTTCTACCTCGTCATCCGTGCGGAGTTCATGGAGGGTGAGGCGGAGGTTTCAAGTATGTTCGCAGGCAGCAAGCTCCTGCGGCATACGCCGGCGGATGCACAGGATGTGGAGTAAAAATCAGGTTAGCTTGCGCGAGTCCAACGCAAACGCTTAGCTCCGCAGGCAATGAGCGCCCCTTCCACCGCTTCGCGGTCCCCCTCCCCCGCTGTGGCAGGGGAGGTATTCGGTGAGCGGTGATTAGCCTCCCCCGTCGCGACGGGGGAGGTGGCGCGCTTGCGAGCCGGTGGGGGCGTCTTGGGCAATCAAGGCAGACCTTCCGGTGGGGGCGTCTGTGACGCAAGAGAATACTCTCGTTAGAATACAAAGGAGATTTTTATGTGTAAGGAATGTGGCTGCGGGCTCGCGGAGAGCACGACGCACCTTCAGTTTTTTGTGAAGGGCTATACGGCGGAGAACGCTGCCGCCGTGGAGAAGGCACTGCTGGGGCTTCCTGGCGTCCTCTATGTGCATATACATACGCATGACGGTGAGACGACGGTGGACTATGATCCGGCAAAGACGAAGATGACGGAGCTGATCTCCACGTTTGCCGCGCACAATCTCTCGGCGGAGCTGTAGGATGCACGAGATGGCGATTGCCGAGGGCATCCTTGACATCGCCCTCACGCACGCGCGGGACAATGATGCGCAGCGCATTGAGCGCATCCACCTGCTCCTCGGGGAACTCTCGGGCGTGGAGACGGAGGCACTGACGCTTGCCTTTCGGGCGCTCGTGCGCGGGACAATCGCAGAGACGGCGGCGCTGACGTGGACGCGCGTCCCCTTTGCGGGACGCTGCCACGACTGCGGCAAAGAGCGCACCCTGCGCCCACAGGACTACCTCTGCCCCGACTGCGGCGGCGGGATGGAGTTCACACACGGGCGCGAGATGCGCGTCGACTATATAGAGATGGAATAGGATATGAAGGTAGTTGTAAAGGCGGACATCCTCGGCAGGAACGAGGCGGCGGCGGAGGAGAACGCGGCGCTCTTTGCGCGGCACGGCATCTACGCGCTGAACCTCCTCGGCTCGCCGGGCTGCGGCAAGACCTCACTGCTGGAGCAGACGCTTGCGCAGCTCGGAGATGAGCTGCGGATGGCGGTCATCGAGGGGGATCTCTTCACGACGAAGGACGCGGCACGCATCGAGCGCTGCGGCGCACCCGTCGTGCAGATCAACACGAGCGGCGGCTGTCATCTGGACGCGGCAATGGTCGCGGCGGCGCTTGGGAAGCTGGATCTCACGGCGCTCGACCTGCTCGTCATTGAAAATGTCGGGAACCTCGTCTGCCCCGCGGAGTTCGCGCTCGGCGAGGATGCGAAGGCGGTGGCGCTCAGCATCACGGAGGGCGACGACAAGCCGCTGAAGTACCCGCTGATTTTCAAGGAGTCGGCGGTGGCGCTCCTCAACAAGGTGGACATCCTGCCCTATACGAACTTCGATATGGCGGCGGCGGAGCGGGATATCACGGCGCTCCACCCCGGCATCGCGGTGCTGCCCGTCTCGTGCCGGACGGGCGAGGGTCTCGCGGCGTGGTACGATTGGCTGCGTGCGGCGGTTCGGGCGAAGAAAGAACGCACATGAGCATAGGAGGAAGGCGATGAGAATGATCCATGATGATCTGGTTGCGGTAACGCCCGTCACGGTGCTCGGGATTGGCAATATCATCCTGCGCGATGAGGGCTTTGGCGTACGCGCGATGGAGTATCTGAACGAGCATTTCCGCTTTTCGCCGGAGGTGCAGCTGCTCGATGGCGGGACGCTCGGCCCCGAGCTGCTCCACTTCATCACGGGGACGGAGAAGCTGCTCATCCTCGACGCCGTTGCGGGCGATGCGCCTGCGGGGACGGTCTACCGCTTTGAAAACGATGCGGTGATGGCGCATTTTCAGGAGAAGATGTCCTCGCACGAGATTGGGATTCAGGATGTGCTCGCATGGCTGACGGTCACGGATCGCGCCATTCCAAATGTGGTCGTGCTCGGTATGCAGCCCTACGAGGTGGCGGCGGGGCTTACGCTCAGTTCGGAGATGGCGGCGGCGCTGCCCGCATTCGCCCACCGCGCTGTGGAGGAGCTGATCCGCTGGGGGATTGTGCCCGTGGAGCGTCCACAAAAGAGCCGGCGGAGCGCATGAGCGTGCACGCCGATGGCGGTCTGATACATCCGGCGGGAGGCGCGCGTACAAGGCGCGCTTTTCGTGTTTCTGGGATTGTGCAGGGGGTGGGGTTCCGCCCCTTTGTCTATCGCCTTGCGGAGGCGTTTGCGCTCGCGGGTCGGGTATGGAACGACAGCGCAGGGGTCGGCATCGAGGCGGAGGGGGCTGCGGAGGCGCTCGACGCATTCGCGGCGGCACTGCGCACGGAGGCGCCGCTTGCCGCAGCCGTTGCCTCCGTGACGTTTTCGGAACTTCCGCCGACGGGCGAGGAGGGCTTTCGCATTCTGCCGAGTCCTGCGGGAACGGTCGCGCGGACGCTCGTCTCGCCCGATCTTGCCGTCTGTGCGGACTGCCGCCGTGAGATTTTGTCCACCGAAAACAGGCGGTATGGCTATGCCTTTACGAACTGCACGAACTGCGGGCCGCGCTACTCGATCATCAGGGGGGTGCCATACGACCGCCCGCTGACTTCGATGGCTCCGTTTCAGATGTGCCCTGCGTGCCAGCGCGAGTATGACGATCCCGCCGACCGACGCTTCCATGCGCAGCCGAATGCGTGTGCGGACTGCGGTCCCGCCTACCGACTGTTGGTGGACGGTGTGGAGCAGACGGGCGACCCCCTCGCGCGGGCGCGGGAAATGATCGCAGCGGGCGGCATTGTCGCTGTCAAGGGGATCGGCGGCTACCATCTCGCGTGCGATGCGCGGCGTGACGCGGCGGTGCGCCGCCTGCGGGAGCGGAAGCGGCGCGAGGCAAAGGCGCTTGCCGTGATGGCGGGCAGTATGGAACTGGTGCGGTCGCTGTGCGTCGTTTCCGATGAGGAGGCGCGGTGGCTGACCTCGCCTGCTGCGCCGATTGTGCTGCTCCGTCGGCGCACGGATGTGTTGGATGCCGTCGCACAGAGCGTGGCGCCGGGGAATGCGTATCTCGGTGTGCTCCTGCCGTATGCACCCGTTCACCTTCTGCTGCTCGATGCGGACGATCTCTGGGTGATGACGAGCGCGAACCGCTCGGGCGAGCCGATTGTCTATGAGGATGCGGCGGCGCAGGAGGCTCTTGCGGGGATTGCAGACGGGGTTCTCGCGCACAATCGGGAGATCGTGCACCGCGTTGACGACTCCGTCCTGCGCATGACGGCGGGCGGACGGCAGATGATTCGCCGCAGCCGGGGCTTTGCGCCGATGCCGCTCGCGCTGCCGACGGCAAAGGAGCGGTCGGTGCTCGCGGGCGGTGCGGAGCTGAAGAATACGTTCTGCCTCACGCGCGGCGCCGAGGCGTTTCTGAGCGAGCACATCGGAGATCTGACGGAGCGCAGTGTGCTCGCATCGTTCGAGGCGACGATTGCGCAGTACGAGCAGTTTTTCGAGGTGCGGCCGGAGGTGCTTGCAGCAGATCTGCATCCCGCATATCTCTCGGGGCAGTACCTTGCGGCGCGTGCCGCGCGGGAGGGACTGCCGCTCGTGCGTGTGCAGCACCATCATGCACACATCGCGGCGGTGCTCGCAGAATATGGATATGAGGGGCGCGTGCTCGGCGTCGCACTCGACGGGACGGGCTATGGGGACGACGGTACGGCATGGGGCGGGGAGTTCCTTGCTGCCGATCTCACGGGCTATGAGCGGTGCGCTCATTTTGCATATCTGCCGCTGCCGGGCGGCGACCGCGCGGCGGTGGAGCCGTGGCGGCTCGCACTCTGGGTGCTGCATGGGATGTATGGGGCGGAACTGGCGAAGCGTGCACCGCTCTTTGCGGGGGCGCTTCCCGCAGGGTGGGAGCTGCTCATGCAGGCGACGGCGGCGGGGGTAAATGCGCCGCCCACGTCGAGTGCGGGGCGGCTCTTTGATGCGGCGGCGGCGCTCCTCGGTGTGTGCCGCGTGAATACGTACGAGGGACAGGCGGCAATCGGACTCGAACTGCTCGCACGGCGGGCGCGGCGCACGGGTGTCGTGCTGCCGTATCGTGTGAACCGTGCAGCGGAGCCGATGATTCTTGACTTCGTGCCCGCGCTGCGCGCCCTTGCGGACGGTGCGGAGGAGCTGACGGACGAGGAGCGTGCGGGGCGTGCGCTCGACTTCCATGTGACGATGGCGGCGGCGGTCGCGGAGATGCTTGGCGTGCTCGCGGATGAGACGCGACTCCGCACGGTCGCGCTCGCGGGCGGGGTGTTCCAGAATGCCCTGCTGCTTGAGCAGCTGCTCCTGCGCCTCGCGGACTTCCGCGTTCTTCTGCCGCACCTCGTTCCGCCGAACGACGGCGGGATTGCGTATGGACAGGCGGCAGCGGCGCTCGCGCGGATGGAAGAGTAGAGGGGGCATCGCACTGCGGGGCGCTCACACCAATTGCCGTTATCAAAAGCCTCCCCTGCCAGAGCGGGGGAGGTGGCACGCGTTCGCGTGACGGTGGGGGCGCTTTGAGTGATATAGGCTTTCTATCGTAAGAAATGGATATGAGCAACGAGCGCCCCTATCGCCTCACTTTGCTCGGCACTTCCCCCGTCGCGGACGGGGGAAGCTGAGTGCCGTTATTAAGAGCCTCCCCTGCCAGAGCGGGGGAGGTGGCACGCGTCAGCGTGACGGTGGGGGCGCTTTGGGCGATATAGGCTTTCTATCGTAAGAAATGGATATGAGCAACGAGCGCCCCTATCGCCTCGCTTTGCTCGGCACTTCCCCCGCCGCGGACGGGGGAAGCTGAGTGCCGTTATTAAGAGCCTCCCCTGCCGGAGCGGGGGAGGTGGCACGCGTTCGCGTGACGGTGGGGGCGCTTTGGGCGATATAGGCTTTCTATCGTAAGAAATGGATATGAGCAACGAGCGCCCCCATCGCCTCGCTTTGCTCGGCACTTCCCCCGTCGCGGACGGGGGAAGCTGAGTGCCGTTATCAAAAGCCTCCCCTGCCAGAGCGGGGGAGGTGGCACGCGTTCGCGTGACGGTGGGGGCGCTTTGGGCGCGCAAGGATACGCTTTGATTGAGATGGAATCAAACAACATTTTACAGAATACAGAGGAGAAACTATGTGTTTGGCAGTTCCGGCGAAAGTCGTTGAGATCAATGATCAGCTTGCCTCGGTCGAACTGAATGGGGTGCGCCGCGCGGCGAGCCTCATGCTGCTGCCCGAGGCGGCGGTGGGGGACTATGTGCTCGTCCATGCGGGCTTTGCGATGCAGATCGTTGACCATGCAGAGGCGGCGCGGATTGAGGCGCTGCGTGCGGAGATGCACGGGGCGCCGCGTACGGTGGAGGGTCTCGGATGAGGAGCGCACAGGAGACGCAGCAGCTTGCGGCTGAGATACTTGCTAATATGCGCGCCCTCCTCCATGGGCGGCGCATCCGCATCATGGAGGTCTGCGGCACGCATACGGTGGCGATTTTCCGCGCGGGGCTGCGGCAGATTCTCCCCGAGGGCATTGAGCTCGTCTCGGGTCCCGGCTGCCCCGTCTGCGTGACGGCGGATGACTACATCGACGCGGCGATTGCCTATGCGGGGATGGAGGATGTCATTATCACGACGTTCGGCGATATGCTGAAAGTCCCAGGCACGCGCTCCAGTCTCGCCGAGGCACAGGCGCAGGGCGCGGATGTGCGCATCGTCTACTCGCCGCTCGACGCGCTTGCGATTGCGGCAGACAATCCGGCAAAGCAGGTCGTATTCCTTGCCGTCGGCTTCGAGACAACGGCACCGACGGAGGCGGCGGCGGTGCTTGCCGCAAAGGAGCAGGGGCTGCGGAACTTTTTCCTGCTGTCCGCACAGAAGCTTGTCCCGCCCGTGATGCGTGCGCTCCTTCATGGCGGTGAAACCCATGTCGACGGATTCCTCCTGCCGGGTCATGTCTCCGTGGTGACGGGGACGGAGGGCTTTGACTTCCTCGCGCGGGACTATTCTCTACCGGGCGTGGTCGGGGGCTTTCAGCCGCTTGAGATTCTGCGTGCGGTCGATCTGCTCGTGCGGCAGATCGCAGCAGGCGAGGCGCACATCGAGAACGCCTACGAGAGTGTGGTACGGCGGGAGGGCAACCCCGCCGCCCGCGCGGCGATGGAGCGCGTCTACGAGCCGGCGGCAGTGCGTTGGCGCGGACTCGGCACGATCCCCGCCTCGGGGCTGTCGATGCGCGAGGAATACGCGCAGTATGACTTTGCACGCGTGCGTCCGCTCTCCGTCGAGGTGCAGGGCGATGGGCGGCACGGCTGCCGCTGCGGTGAGGTGCTGCGCGGCGCGATTGTGCCGCGCGACTGTGCGCTTTTCGGCAGGGCGTGCGTGCCGGAGCACGCCGTAGGGCCGTGCATGGTGTCGGTTGAGGGAACGTGTGCCGCATGGTACAAATATGGGGGAGGACGGTTCCGCTATGGAGCATGAGGTCATTACGCTCGCGCACGGTGCGGGCGGGCAGCTCAGCCACGCCCTGATGGAGGAGGTCGTGCTGCCGGAGCTGGGCAATACGATCCTGAATGCACTGCATGACGGTGCCGTGCTGCCAACGGCGGGGCGCGCGGCGTTTACGACGGACTCCTACGTCGTGCAGCCGCATTTCTTCCCCGGCGGGAGCATCGGGCGGCTCGCGGTCTGCGGGACGGTCAACGATCTCGCGATGACGGGGGCGGTGCCGCGCTGGCTCTCGCTCGCTGTGATCCTGGAGGAGGGCTTTCCGATGGAGACCCTGCGCCGCATTGTGCGCGATATCCGCACGGCGGCCGAGGAGGCGGGCGTCCTCATCGTGACGGGCGATACGAAGGTCGTGCCGCGCGGCTGCGGGGACGGCATCTACATCAATACGGCGGGCGTGGGCGAGATGATCGAGGGCGTGGACATCGCACCCGTGAATATCAAGCCGGGCATGGACATCATCGTCTCGGGTACGCTTGGCGACCATGCGGCAACGGTGATGGCGGCGCGGCACAATCTGACGCTCCCGCCCGACATACGGAGTGACAGTGCGCCGCTCTGCCACATGACGGCGGCGATGCTCGCGGCGGCGCCGTCGATTGCCGTGCTGCGCGATCCGACGCGTGGCGGGGTGGCGGCGTCGCTGAACGAACTCGCAGCGGCGGCACAGGTCGGCATCCTGCTCGACGAGGCGGCGATTCCCGTGCATCCCGCCGTGCAGGGCGTCTGCGACCTCCTCGGCTTCGACCCGCTGACGCTCGCGAACGAGGGGAAGCTGCTCGCGTTCGTCCCGCCCGCCGACACGGAGCGCGTGCTCGCGGTGATGCACGCCGATCCGCACGGGCAGAGTGCCTGTGTGATCGGACACACAACGGCGGAGGCGGCGGGTACGGTGGGGCTCCGCACCCCGCTCGGCGGCATCCGCATCGTCGATCTGCCGCTCGGGGAGCTTGTTCCTAGGATTTGTTGAGGGGGCGACCTACCTAGGGAAGCACTGATAAATTCAGCCGCGCCATCTTGACGCATCTTTTTTGCCCGTACCGTGCCCTCGATCCTCCACATAGCTTTGGCTATGCGTCCGGTTTGCCTCCTTGTTCGGACGAAAAATCTACGCCAATCTGACGGACTTCATTTTATCAGCGATTCCCTAGAAGCCTCCCCCGTGCGACACGGGGGAGGGGGACCATGCGCAGCATGGTGGAAGGGGCGCCATGAGCGACATAGGCTATCTACCGTCAGAGAGTCGAAATAGCCACAAGAGCCCCTATCGTCACGCCTATGGCGTGCCACTTCCCCCGCTTCGGCGGGGGAAGCTGATCGTTGCGTGCCCTGTTTTCCGCGCACGAAAAAAGCGGGCAGTGGTCAGCCGCCCGCTTTTCCCTTATCTATGCTATAGTAGGATGATCGTAGGTCATTTTGTGAGGTGCACGTCGGGGATCTCGACATCGTGATGTGTGTCGGGATCGACATTCGTGTATACACCCGGTTTCGTCTCGTATGCTTTCAGGTTGTCCTCGTTCGCCTCAAGCATATCCGCGACGAACTGCTCCACTGCATCTGCAAAATATACTGCCATTCGTCATACCCCTTTTCCATCCATCGTCTGCGCTGCAGTACTTCTGTAGTTGCGTTTAATTTAGCACTTTTTTTTCTCTATGAGAAATATTGCTTTTTGATAAAACGATAGGTTAAGCCTATAAAAATTTTTTATAGTTCTGTGACATTTGCCCTGTTCAGCGCACCGTATATATAGTAATATAATAGTGAAATAGATTGCACAAATAGAGTAGCGTTGGGAGATGATTGGATGACGTTGGTACAGATGCGGTATTTCTACGAGGTCTGCCAGTGGCAGAACATCACGAAGGCAGCGGAGCACCTCCATGTCTCGCAGCCGACTGTCACCGTCGCCATGCAGGCACTTGAGGCGGAGACGGGGCTGAACCTCTTTCACCGCGAGGGGCGCAAGATCACGGTTACGACGGACGGTGCGAAGCTCCTTGGCAAGGTGTCCTATATTCTCACGGAGGTCGCACGCCTCGACAACGAGATCCGCGATATGGCGCACCGCCACGCGAAGGTGCGCATTGCGATGCCCCTGCAGCTCGGCGTGGTCTTCCTGCCGCACATCCTCGGCGATTTTCACCGCGATCACCCCGAGATCGACCTTGAGATCATCGAGACGGGCGGCGTGAGCGCGCTGCAGATGGTCGAGGAGGAAAAGCTGGATTTCGCGCTGACGAACTACACCGTCGATTTCAGCACGCGCCTCACGTACTCCAAACTCTTTGACTGCGAGTGCACCTTTGTCACGCGCCCCGACCACCCCCTTGCGGGGCGGCACGCACTCAGCATCACGGATCTGAAGGACGAGCCGCTCATCATGCTCGACAGCAATTTCTTCGTGGATCGTCTGGTGCAGGATGCCTACGGCCGCGCGGGCGAGAAGCCGAATGTCGTGCACTACTCGCCCTACCTCCACACGGTCAAGAATCTCGTCCACGCAGGGATCGGATCGACCTTCCTTGCGCGTCCGTCCGTGCTTCCGTCCGACAACTTTATCCAGATTCCGCTGATCGATCCCATCTTCATCAACAGCGGTCTCGTTACGAAGAAGGGGCGCCAGATCTTTGACGACGTGCGCCTCGTCATGAACTACCTGCGCGGGTTGACGAAGGAGCTGCTGGGGAGCGGAAAGAAGGGCTGAGGGGCTGCCTCCTTGTTCTGCGCCAATCTGGCAGACTTCATTTTAGCAGTGATCTTGCCCTACGTCCCCCGTCTTTGCAACATTTATTGTGCAAAGGCGGGGGCTTTGTGTTATAATGAAACGAATACTGTCTTTCAAACGACATCAGATACAGGAGTGTGAAACTACTTGTTCGGAATATCTTCGATTCTCAAACGCTTCCTTGGCGATAACAATGACAAGGAGATTGCGCGCTACCGCGAGATCGTCGCACAGATCAATGCGCTCGAACCCACGATGGCGAACCTTACGGACGACAAGCTGACGGGCTATACGCGGAAATTCCGCGAGCAGCTCGCAGAGGGTGTGACGATGGAGGAGATCCTCCCGGAGGCGTTTGCCGTCGTGCGCGAGACCTCGCGCCGCGTGCTCGGCATGCGCCACTTCGACGTGCAGATGATTGGCGGAATATGTCTCCACGAGGGGCGGATCGCGGAGATGCGTACGGGCGAGGGCAAGACCCTCGTCGCGACGACGGCGGTCTACCTCAACGCGCTGGAGGGCAAGGGCGTCCACGTCGTCACGGTCAACGACTACCTCGCACGGCGCGACAGCGAGTGGATGGGCAAGCTCTACCGCTACCTCGGGCTTTCGGTCGGACTCATCGCGCACAATATGGATTTCCCCGAGCGCAAGGCGGCATACGCGGCGGACGTGACGTTCGGCACGAACAACGAGTTCGGCTTTGACTACCTGCGCGACAACATGGTGCTGTCCGAGAGCCAGATGGTGCAGCGCCCGCTGCACTACGCCATCGTGGACGAGGTGGACTCCATCCTCATCGACGAGGCGCGCACGCCGCTCATCATCTCCGGCCCCGGCACGAAGTCCACGGACAACTACCGCGTCATGGCGGAGGCGGTGCGCCACCTGAAGGAGGGTGAGGACTACACGGTCGACGAGAAGCAGAAGACCGTCGCGCCCGCGGACAGCGCCGTGCCGAAGATCGAGAAGATCGTCGGCATCCAGAACCTCTACGCGCCCGAGAACATCGAGCTGTCCCACTGCTTCACGGCGGCACTGCGTGCAAAGGCGCTGATGCACCGCGACCGCGACTACGTCGTCAAGGGGGACGAGATCGTCATTGTCGACGAGTTTACGGGGCGTCTGATGGAGGGACGGCGCTACTCGGACGGCCTGCATCAGGCAATCGAGGCGAAGGAGGGCGTCAAGATCCAGCGTGAGTCACAGACGCTCGCGAGCATCACGTTCCAGAACTACTTCCGTATGTACGACAAGCTCGCGGGCATGACGGGCACGGCAAAGACCGAGGAGAACGAATTCCTCAAGATCTACAATCTGCCCGTCATCGTCATCCCGACGAACAAGCCCATTCAGCGCATCGACGAGCCGGACGTGATCTACAAGACGAAGGCGGCGAAGTACCGCGCCGTCGGACGTGCGGTCAAGGAGATCCACGAGACGGGGCAGCCCGTCCTCATCGGTACGACCTCGATCACGCAGTCCGAGGAGATGTCGAATGTCCTCAAAAAGAACGGCATTCCGCACGTCGTACTGAATGCGAAGTTCCACGAAAAGGAAGCCGAGATCGTCGCCAACGCGGGGCAGAAGGGCGCTGTGACCATCGCGACGAACATGGCGGGGCGCGGCACGGACATCAAGCTCGGCGAGGGCGTTGAGGCACTCGGCGGTCTTTACATTGTCGGTACGGAGCGGCACGAGTCGCGGCGTATTGACAATCAGCTGCGCGGACGCTCGGGGCGTCAGGGCGACCCCGGTGCGTCGAAGTTCTTCCTCTCGCTTGAGGATGATCTCATGCGCCTCTTTGCCTCCGACCGCATTGCGGGCATCATGGATCGCCTCGGCATGGAGGAAGACGAGCCGATTGAGCACGCGATCATCACGCGCTCGATTGAGCACGCGCAGAAGAAGGTCGAGGCGCGCAACTTCGACATCCGCAAGCACGTCCTTGAGTATGACGATGTCATGAATCAGCAGCGCGAGGTCATCTACGGCGAGCGCAGGAAGATCCTCAAGGGGGAGAACCTGCGCGAGAACATCCTCGCGATGGTGAAGCACATCATCAAGGACGAGATGACGCAGTACGCGAACGAAAAACTCTACCCCGAGGAGTGGCAGCTGGACGCGCTCATCGAGGACGCGGAGAAGGTGTATGCGCCGCAGGGACGCCTCAAGAAGGAAGAGCTTGAGCAGCTCGCACGCGACGAGATCCAGGAGACGCTGGAAAAGGTCGCCGAGGAGGGCTACGCGGCGCGTGAGCAGATGTTCGGCGCGGAGAATATGCGCGAGCTCGAAAAGGTCGTCATGCTGCGCGTCGTGGATCAGAAGTGGATGGATCATCTCGATCACATGGATATGCTGCGCGAGGGCATCAACCTGCGTGCGTATGGACAGCGCAATCCTCTGGTCGAGTACAAGATCGAGGCGCTCACGATGTTCGAGGAGATGGAGGCGTCCATCATGGATCAGATCGCCTCGCTCATGTACCATGTGAGTATCGTGACGCCGCAGGCGGCTGCTGCTGCGCCTCCCATGTCGGAGAACGGCACGCCGCGCCCCGCGCCCGTGGTGGACGAGGGGGCGCAGCGCCGCGCGGAGCAGCTGCTTGCACGCGAGCGCTCGAAGCTGGAGGATCACCTCATGAATGCGCGCGCCTCGCACGGCGACGAGTCCGTGCCCGCCGAGGCAAAGTCGGCGAAGAAGAACGAGGACGGGAAGAAGGTCGGGCGCAACGATCCGTGCCCCTGCGGCAGCGGCAAGAAGTATAAGAACTGCCACGGGAAGGATAAGTAATTTAGCGTCTACGTCAAATGTTACGGACGTGCGAGCTCCTCGCAGAACCCTCGTTACACAAGCGGTCGGGCACTTATCTGCCGAAATACCTGCGGATTCCAAACGCGCTTCGCTTGAACGGTTAAAATCCGCAGGGGGCAGAACGTGCCCTCTCTTCCGCTCGCTCCACTAGGGTTTGCTACGGAGCATCGCCGTCCGTACTTCCCCATGACATTATCATAGAGATGTAATTTAAGGAATCAACTATGCTGGAAGATCTGAAACCGATACTGAATGATCTGGGCGAAAAGCTCGATCAGATGCGCATCTCTCTGGAGATCCCCGCGAAGGAGGAGAAGATCGCCGAGCTCGAATACAAGATGAGCGAGCCGTCCTTCTGGGACGATGCGGCGGCGGCGCAGAAGCTGAATCAGGAGCTCGCCGCCTTGAAGGGCGGGGTGGACACCTATAAGAACCTCATGGCGAAGTATGAGGACGCTGAGACGCTGTATGAAATGGGCATCGAGGAGAACGATCCGTCGATGGAGGGGGACATCCGCGCGGAGCTTGACCTCATCGCGGATGGACTCGAAACCCTCCAGCTTGAGGTGCTTCTCTCGGGCGAATACGACGCGAACGATGCCATCTTGACGCTCCACGCGGGCGCGGGCGGCACGGAGGCGCAGGACTGGACGCAGATGCTCCTCAGGATGTACGGCCGCTGGGCGGAGCGGCACGGCTTTACCGCCCTAACCGCCGATCTGCAGCCGGGCGATGAGGCGGGCGTGAAGTCCGCGACGCTCTTTATCAAGGGGCACAATGCCTATGGCTTCCTCAAGTCCGAGAAGGGCGTGCACCGCCTTGTGCGCATCTCGCCGTTTGACTCGCAGGCGCGGCGGCACACGTCCTTCTCCGCGTGCGATGTCATGCCGGAGATCGACGATGCGG
Source organism: Candidatus Centipeda massiliensis (assembly GCF_900290285.1). Classification (GTDB taxonomy): domain Bacteria; phylum Bacillota; class Negativicutes; order Selenomonadales; family Selenomonadaceae; genus Centipeda; species Centipeda massiliensis. The sequence goes on from NZ_LT985754.1 coordinate 273,252, forward strand.
TCGAGGTTCCCATCAATATGGACGATGTGCGCGTCGACTATTTCCGTGCGAGCGGCGCGGGTGGACAGCACATCAACAAGACCTCGTCCGCCGTGCGCATGACGCACGAGCCGACGGGCATCGTCGTGCAGTGCCAGAACGAGCGGTCGCAGCTGCAGAACAAGGAGCAGTGTCTCAAGATGCTCCGCGCGAAGCTGTTTGAGCTGGAGCAGGAGAAGAAGGAAGAGGAGATCGCGAGGCTCGAAGGCGTACAGCAGAAGATCGAGTGGGGCAGCCAGATCCGCTCCTACGTGTTCCAGCCGTACACGATGGTGAAGGATGTGCGCACGAACGCCGAGACGGGCAACGTGCAGGCGGTCATGGACGGGGACATCGATCCCTTCATCCGCGCGTATCTCAACGCAAAGGCGAACCACGAGTTTTAAGGAAGCACTGATAAATTCAGCACCGCCATCTTAACGCATCTTTTTTGCCCACACAACGCCTGCAAATCCTCCACATAGCCCTTGCTATGCGTCCGGTTTGCCTTCTAGTTCGGACGAAAAAATCTGCGCTAATCTGAGGGTCTATTTTATCAGCGATTCCTTTAAGGAGTTCATCATCATGTGGAAAGTATCAGCCGTCATCCTGTTCCTCGTTTTCAGCCTCGTCTGCGGCATCTTTGCGCTGCCGTATGGGGTTACAACGATGGTGACGGACGGGCTGCGCGAGCGCACGGGCGCACAGGATGTGCAGCTTTCGATCATCGACAGCCCGCGTCTCATATTCGGCGAGATCGGTGCCATCGACGGCGTGATCCGTCAGGGGCGCATCGGAAAGGTGTTTGTACGTGAACTGACGGTCACGGGCAAGCACTTGCGCTTTGATGTGGGGACGCTTCTGCGTGATCAGCAGCTCGTCCTCACCGATGCGGAGAGCGTTCAGATGCGCGGTGTGGTGGATGCGGACGCGATCCGCGAACTCGTCACGAGCGAGGCGGACAAATTCAGTGATGTCGCCGTGACGGTGCATCCCGGTGCCGTCCTCACGACGGCAAGGACGCGCGCCTTTGGGCAGACCTTTGAGGTCACGCTGGAGGGCGGCTTCTTTATCGAGAATGGCGACCTCTACTACAAGGCAACGCACATCGCCGCGCGCGGCATGGGACTGAACGTGCTGAGCCTTGACGGTCTCTTCCCCGATCTGCTCGTCGCGCGTGCCGATACACTTCCCTTTGGGCTTGGGTTCGAGAGCATCGAGGAGAAGGACGGCGTTGTGATCCTCACGGCGGGGGAATAAGGAATCATCTATGAAGAAATTTTACTATCATCCGATCCTCCTCGCGGCGATCCTCGTTGGCTTCATTGCGAGTCTCCTCATCGGCATGGAGCGTCACGAAGTCGAGGAGGATACGCGTACGGTGGAGCTTGCCATCGACTACGAGGGACTCTTGGAGCTTGCCGCGCGTGAGGGCGTGCCTGCAGGCGAAGTCCTCGCCCGCGCAAGGGAGGCGGGCATCACCTCGCTCGCCGTCTACGAGACGACGTTCAAGAAGTTCAACGAGAACGGCAAGGCAAGTGCCGTGCCGGGCGCGGATATCCTCGCTGCCTACCATACGGGGACGCTGACCGATCCGCGTTGGCGTGCACTCGTCGAGGAAGGCAAGATCGTCGGTACGGAGATCTACGTCGTCGTGCACGACCCCGTGATCGGTGCCGAGCTGAAGGAGGATCTCCTGCGCCGCTTCGGCACGCAGCGCATTACGGTGCACACGGTCGGCACGGACGAGATCATTGCGGTCAAGGATCACTACGAATCGTTCCTCAAGCGCAACATTGGGCTGCCGACCGACGAGATGCGCGCCGTGAACGCTGCGGGCTTCGACGTGCTCGCGCGCCCCTCGAACTATGCAGCCTGCACGCCGGAGGATGTGCACGCCGTTTTCCAGCGCATGGATGGAATCGCCGTCTCGGCGATTGTCTTTTCGGGGCAGGAGACGCTTGGCGCACCGAAGGCGCTGCAAGCCACCATTGACGAGATGAACGCACGCCGCCTCACGCTTGGGCTGATCGAGGGCGTGACCCAGCTGCAGTTTTACAAGCAGCAGGGCATGGACGAGATCGCAAAGGGCATCGGCTATGACCGCGTCGCACGCCTCTACGCCATTCCGCAGGATGAGCTGAAAAAGCTCAAGATCGCAGATGCCGTTGAGCGTTGGGAGACGACGGACGAGGAGCGGAACATCCGCATCAATCTCCTGCGCATCTACGAGGAACCCGCGCCGAACATGACCCTCCTCGAAACGAATATGAAGTACTTCGCCGACACGCGTGCGGCGCTTGAGGCAAAGGGCTTTCACATCGGGCGCGCAGGAACGTTTGCCATCTATGCGCCGTCGCAGATGCTGCGCGCACTTGTCATCATGGGCGTTGCGGCAGCGGGCGTGCTCTACCTCTCGCTCGTCATCCCTGCGCTGAACCGTCGGCGTAAGGCGGTTCTGCTCTTTTTCGCCGTGGCGGCGCTCATCTCCATGATGCCCGTCCTCATCGGTGCGGGCAGCAAGGTGCGGATCGTCGCGGCACTCCTGAGTGCGAATCTCTTTCCGGCGCTCGCGCTCGTGGCACTGCTCGATCTCCTGCGCGGGCGGCGCTTCCAAAAGGATGCGCCCACATGGCGCATTCTCGTTGCGGGGCTTGTGCTCCTCGGCATCACGAGTGCGCTTTCGATGATCGGAGCCTCCTATCTCTCGGGTGCACTCGCTGACACGCGCTATCTCCTTGAGTTCGACATCTTCCGCGGGATCAAGCTGACCTTTGTCCTGCCGATGATTCTCGTCGCCGTCGCCTTTATGCAGCGGTTTGACATCTTTGACGGACAGTTTGACGCCTCGGCGGGTGTCCTCGGTCAGCTGCGCGAGATCATGGCAACGCCTGTGCGCGTCGGCTCGCTGCTCGGCGGACTCGTCCTCATCGGGGCGCTCATCGTTTTGGTGCTGCGCAGCGGGCACACCTCGGGCATGCCCGTGCCCGGCATCGAGCTGAAGATGCGCGCGGCACTTGAGCAGCTGTTCTACGCGCGCCCGCGCACGAAGGAGTTCATGATCGGACATCCCGCGTTCCTGCTCGCTCTCTACGGTGCAGCGCGGCGGTGGCGGACATGGATCCTCTTCGGACTCGTGCTCGCGGCGACCATCGGACAGGGGTCGATGGTCGAGACCTTTGCACACATGCGCACGCCGATTGAGATGTCGCTTGTGCGCGGCATCGGCGGCGTATTCCTCGGCGGTGCCATCGGCGCCGTGCTTGTGGCACTGGTGGCGGCGTGGAATCACCTCTTGGAGCGCGTGTGGAAAGCAGTATAGTATCGCCTCCTTGCAGGGGCGGAAGGGGCGCTTTGAGCGAGGGGGCGTTTCTGTCGTAAGAAAGTCACATGAGCCACGAGCGCCCCTATCGACACGCCTTTGGCGTGCCACTTCCCCCGTTTTGACGGGGGAAGCTAAGGAAGCACTGATAAATTCAGCCGCGCCATCTTAGCGCATCTTTTTTGCCCGCTCAATGCCTGCAAAACCTCCACATAGCTTTGGCTATGCGTCCGGTTTGTCTCCTTGTTCGGACGAAAAATCTATGCCAATCTGCAGGATTGTTTTATCAGTGATTCCCTAAAATGTCGTAAATCAAAAGCCTCCCCTGCCGCAGCGGGGGAGGTGGCGAACGAAGTGAGCCGGTGGGGGCGCTTTGAGCAATCAAGGAAGATCATCATAGGAATGGGAAACGGAACGGAGGGCATTTCACCCGATGAAGCGGATCGTTGTATCGGGGTACTACGGAGCGAAGAACGCGGGCGATGAAGCCATGCTCGCGGCAATGCTTGAGGTACTCGCGGATTTGGACCCGGAACTTCATATCACCGTAATCAGTGCGGACCCTGCCGACACCGAACGGCGCCACGGCGTGCACGCCGTCGGTTCGTTTGATGTGGGCGGGATCCTCGGCGCACTGCGCCGCGCAGACCTGCTCATCAGCGGCGGCGGCAGCCTCCTCCAGAACGTCACGAGCCGCCGCAGCCTCTACTACTACATGGGCATCATCCTGCTCGCCCTCCTGCTCCGCAAAAAGGTCATGCTGTATGCACAGGGCATCGGCCCCGTTACGGGACGTTTTGCCTGTCGCTGCATGCGCTGGCTCGGCAACCGCGTCTCCCTCATCACGGTACGCGACGAGGGATCCATGGCGGAGCTGCGCCGCCTCGGCATCACGCACCCGCCGATGGAGTGTACGGCGGATCCCGTGCTCGGCATCCATCCCGTCGGTCGCGGGGCAGGGCGTGCCATCCTCAGCCGCTATGGGGCGGACGGCGCAAAGCCCGTCGTCGGCATCTCCGTGCGCGACTGGCAGGGCTGGCAGCACTACAAGGAGATCCTCGCAGAGATCAGCGACGCCATTGTCCGTGAGCTGGACGCGCGCGTCGTCTTTCTCCCCATGCAGTACCCCGAGGACGTGCGGACGGCAAAGACCGTTGCCGCATGGACGCGCGAGGACTGCACCGTCCTCGCCGATGAGTACACGACGGGCGAGCTGCTCTCCCTCGTTGCCAACATGGATCTGATGATCGGCGTGCGCCTCCATGCGCTCATCTTCGCCGGCGTCATGGGCGTTCCCATGATCGGGATCTCCTACGACCCGAAGGTCGACCGCTTCCTGCGCTCCATCGGCGAAAAGCCCGTCAACGACCTGCAGGACATCACCACCGCGAGCGTCCTCAAGGAGGTGCGCCGCAAATGGGCGGCACGCCACGCGTTTACGGAGGGAAATGCCGAGCTCCTCGCCAAGATGCGCAGCCTCGCCGCCCGCAACGCCGAGCTTGCGATGGGGCTGGTGCGTTGAATTAGTATAATGATACGTTTATATGCAAGGATGATTCCTGTGGAGATGACAGTATTTCATGGAACCTGTTCTGCGCATAGAAGATCCATAGAGGAGTGTGGTCTCGACCCTGATAAGACACAGTATAGTGAACAACATTGGTTGGGGCAGGGACTTTACTTTTTTGAGGAAACATCAAAAGCGCAATGGTGGGCAACAAATATTTCCAGGAAATACCCGGACAGCTTTGTACTTATATATCAAGCGCTGATCAAAGCACCGACAAACAGAGTGCTGAATCTTGATAATTCGTGCGAACTGGATGCTTTTTGTACGGAAATGGCGGACTGTTTGCGCCAACCGTCACAGGGAAGCAGCGGGAAACAGCCAATTCTGTCGATGGATATGGGACGCGCTGTTTTTCTGGATTATTATAAAAAGAAGCATGATATAGCAGTCACTATTTATACGTTTGAAAAAGAATACGCAGGATACACCAGGCCAAGAAGCAGAGAAGATCTAGAGCTTCAAAAAAAGCTTTTGCAGAAGTTGCATATCAAACATCACGAAAAACAAATTTGTGTGTCGGATAAGACGGTCATTCAGAATACGCAACTGTACTATGATGAAGAGGAGGAAATACTGTGAAATTTGATAGAGCGTTATTTGACGCAATCTGCGAATCATACGGTGTCGAATTTTGTGAAGGTTATGATCGACCTATGCTGAGAGAAGCGGATGGCAGTATTCATTCTCTTGGAGAAAATGATGTGAAGCGCATGTTTTCTTCTCGCGTTTATAATATTCCTCAACAATGTGTCTATGAAAGTAATGATATACTGGCTGTTGCCTGTTAGGAGAGTATCATGAAGTTGAATGTCATGACAGAATATCATAGCCCACTCACATTGGAGAAACTGGAAATTGTAGAAGGGATATTTCGCAAGAAGGACAGCGTAGTTGACGAGTTGGATCTTACAATTCGTCCGCAATATCGTGTGGAGGAACAAAGCGGCGATTTCTACTGCGTTACGCTGTCTTTGACGCTTGCGGATAAAAATGAAGAAATCTACATTCATGTCAAGGGGAAAGCGTTGTTTCATACAACATCCGATAACCGAATCCTGATCCAAAAAAATACACTTGCGATTATGTTTCCTTATTTACGCAGCTACATAACGTCTCTTACAGCAAATCCTGGCTTCACGCCTATCGTGCTGCCTCCGATGAATATTGTTGCGATGCTTGAGGAGATGGATAAATCGTAAGATGGATCTGCTATTCAGCGCAACAAAACGGCTCCGCTGGAATCATCATTCCGCCGGAGCCGTTTTGTTGTGCTGTTATTCGTACGATTGGTGAACCCGTTTTGATCCTGCTACCCACGCAGCGTCTGCATCAACGCCTCTTTATTCTCGATTGGTGTTGTGGTTGGCCGCCCAAGATCGGCGCGGGAGCCGATGGCGGTGCGCACCTCAAGGAAGGTCAGTCCATCGCCCTGTGCGAATCCTGTGAGGGCGCGGGTCAGCTCCTCTGCCGTCGTCGCCGACGGCAGGACGCGATAGCCGAAACTCTCCGCAAGGGCGGGAAAATGGACGCTGTGCGCCGCCGTCGGAGCGCCGCCGACGCTCTCGTGTGCCTCGTTATTGAGGAGGATGTGCGTGAGATTCGGCGGAGCGGCGGCGCCAATGGTCGCCATTGCGCCTGTGTGCATGAGCGCCGCACCGTCGCCGTCGAGGACGATCACGCGTCGCTGCGGACGGTGCAGGGCAATGCTGAGCGCTATGGCAGAGGCATGCCCCATCGAGCCGACGGTAAGGAAGTCATGCGCGTGCCCCGCGCCGCGTTTCTCCCGCAGCTCGAACAGCTCGCGCCCCGTCTTGCCCGTTGTTGCGACGATGACGGCATCCCCTGCCGCATCGAGGATCTGGGCAATCGCGTCCTCACGGCGCAGGGTGTAGGCATTCGCGTATTTCCGTTTCGGATAGTCCAGTGCCCCGTCACGGACGAGGAGGGCGCACTGACCGCCTTCTTTTAGATGCGGGCGCATCGTCGCCATCCATGCCGCGACCTCTGCGGGCGTGCTGTCACGCGTCAGCACCATCGTCCGCACCCCCATCGTTTCAAGAAGCGGCAGAGAGAGGCGTCCCTGCACAAGATGCTGCGGCTCATCGTGCAGATCCGGCTCGCCGCGCCAGCCGATGACGAAGATGCACGGGATGCCGTAGACCTCCCGATGCAGCAGTGAGAGCAGGGGATTGACGAGGTTGCCGAGGCCGCTGTTCTGCAGGTAGACGAGCGGTACTTTGCCCGTTGCGAGGTGGCAGCCCGCCGCGAGCGCCGCCGCACTTCCCTCATTGGCAGCGATGAGATGCGCAGGGCTGTTTGCCCCGTACGTATCCATCAGATAATCCACGAGCGGGCGCAGCTTCGAGTCGGGGACACCCGTGAAGCACTCCGCACCGAGCACGGAAATCAGTTCGTTTACGTTCATGGTTACTCCTTTTCACACCGACCCGAACCACTGCGGGCGTGCCGCACGCATCGCCGGCCAGAACTCACCGTTGTTTGCGATCGCGCGCACAATTTCTCGGGCGCGCGGGTAGAAGAAGCGGCGGAGATCCGCGCTGTCCAGCGCATAGTCCTCCTCGAGTTCGTGGGCGCGCGGGTAGATTGCCACCTTTGCCTCGGCGAAGTCCACTGTTCCGTCCTCGTCGACCACCTCTTTCGTCTCAAGGCGCAGCGTATGCTCGTGCGTGCGCACGGCGAGCTTGTACGTCTGCCCCGGGAACATCGACATACTGACCACAGCATCGCGCTCCCGACCGCCAAAGACGGCGGGGAGGTTCCCGTCGATATCGGCGGCGACGGGAAAGCCTGCGAGGTGTCCGAGCGTGGGGTAGAGATCCGCCGTGCTCGTCAGCTCGTCCGTGACCACACCCGCAGGGACGCCCGCACCGCGCATCATCCACACGGCGCGCGTCGAATTTTCGCCGATCACATCCACCACGCCGCCCGTCGGGGTCGTGAACACCGAGTTCCCGTGATCGGAGTAGAGGCTGACGATGTATTCGTCCTCCGCGAAATGTTCCTCGATGTAGGCGAGCAGGTATCCGACGTTGCGGTCGACATGGCGGAGGCTCTGCCAAAACTGCTCCTGATAGATTGCTAGCTTCGGCAGACGCACGCTCGCGACGTGTTCGTCAATCTCAAAGAGGCGAGTGGCAAGTGGCAGATGCGTTTCCACCGCAGGATAAAATTTGAATCCCTTTGCATTCCATGGATGTACGTCTGTTGTATGGAGATAGAGAAATTGATCCGTTTCGTCCAGTGCTTCGAGCTGCATGATTGCACGGTCAGTCATCTCTGCGGACGGCAGCTTCCATGCGGCGACATTCATCATATCGTAGCCGCGCAGTGCGCCGCAGTAGACACTGTCGCTTGCACCCATCGGCGCAGCACAGTAGTAGCCGAGATCCGCCATGCACTCCGAGAGCGTCTGAAAATCAAGCGGAATCTCATGGCTGTCGCGCTCATTAAACACCTGCGTATGATGCGGCCAGCGTCCCGTCTCGATCACGGGCAGGGAGGGATAGGTACACTCGGACGTGGAGAAGTGCTGATCGAAAATTGTACCGCGTGCAAAGAAGCGCGCAATGTTCGGCATACAGTCAGGGAAACGTGTGCGTACCACATTCCATGGGAGTCCATCGACGAGGAGGTTCAGCACGAGCTTCTTCCGTGCGGGACTGTGACCGAGGCGGATCGGCGTGCCCACGGCGTAGGGCGTATCATCTGCCGCCGCGAGGCGTGTCGTTTCTCCGAGCCGAAAATGGCTGAACGCCCATTTGCCGAGATAGGCCGCTGCGGGCGGCGTGGATGCCGTCTCCACCGTCAGCTCCTGCAGATACTCTGTCCCCGCAACGGGGACAATGACCTCCGTCCCCTCTGGAACCTCGATGGTCACCGTGCCGCGCACCTCCTCCGCACGCTGCAGCTGAAAGGGGAAGTCGCGCTGCATCTTGTCAACGAAGACCGCCGTGTGGCGTACCTCCTCAATGAGCGCGCTCTTGTCCGAGAGGAAGGCGTTCTCCACGTAGGCAGCGACCCAGTGACGCGGCTTTCCTGCGGGCGGCGTCAGCGGCAGATGCTCGCCGACAAAGGCATCGAGGTCAAACCGCAGGCCAACCTCATCGAGAACGGCGCGGCTCTGCGTCATGGGGGCACCCGTGCCAAGCCCTGCGGCGACGGAGAGGCGATTCAGCCCCTCCGCTCCGCCGCTTGCGACCAGCTCAATGGGGATCTCTGAGCCGAGGTACAGCCCGTGGGCATAGCCGTACATCGTCAGCGCGTCCGCCGTGCGCCCGCGCCGCGCATGGATCGCCGCGAGCAGCTTCCACACCTCATAGTTTACGGGGCGGCGGCGATTGGCACGCTCCGCGCAGATCGCAGCACTTTCGACATCGTCATGGTGCAGGAGGTACATGGCGGCAAAGAGATCCGCACGCTCGGAGTCCGGAGCCGCTCCCCGATAGGCGGCGAGCAGCGCAAGGAAATCATCATCATACGCCCCGCGCTCCGTGCACGCCAAAAGGTCGTAAAAAAGCGCTTGGGCACGTTCGTCATTTTGCCAAAATACGCTGCAATCGTTCGTCATCTAAATCTCCTCCGGCAGCGGGAACATCTCCCCGTTGTTGCCGATCCCCTGTAAGAACTCCCGCACGCGTGGGTAGAAGAAGGAGCGCAGAGCGGGGGTATCCACCGCACGCCCCGGAATCCCCTCGTATGCACGCGGATAGATCGCAGCCTTTACCCGCGCGAGATCGGCCGTTCCACTGAGTGATACGGGATCGAGCGTTTCAAGGCAGAGTGTATGATCCTGTGCGCGTGCCGCGAGATAGTAGTGCTTGCGTGGGAAGAGCGAGTTGCTGTACGCGATCTCCCGCCCCGTTCCGCCGAAGATCTGCGGGAGCATACCGTCCACCGTTTCATCCACGGGGAAATCGAGGAGATGTGCAAGGGCGGGGTAGATGTCGACGGCGCTTGTCAGCTCATTGGCAACGACGCCCTCAGGAACGCCCGCGCCGCGCATCATCCACGCCGCCCCCGTCAGCTGCGCGTCCACGATGTAGTGTGCCTCACTGAAGATCGGCACGCCGTGGTCGGAGCAAAGACAGACGAGATAGTCCTCTGGGGCATAGTGCCGCTCAAGATAGCAGAACAGTGCGCCGAGTGCGCGATCCGTATCGTGCACCGCCTGCAGGAATGCCGTCTGGTAGAACGCACTCGGGCGCAGATAGGGGCTCGCCACCTTTTCCTTTGAACCCGAGAGGCGTCCCGCGAGCGGCAGGCGCATCTGTGCGGCAGAGGAGATCTGGAACGTCTCGCCGCCCCACGGGTGTACATCATTGAAATGCAGGAAGATAAAATGATCCGCCTCATGACACCCATTCAGATAGCGGATCGTGCGCTCGACCCCCTCGTATGCAAAGGTGCGATAGGGCGAGACGATGAGGCGGTCATAGCCGCGCGTCACCCCGTTGTAGATGCCGATGCCGTCGCCCATGAGGCTCGCTGTGGCATAGCCCGCATCACGCGCCCGCTCGGAGATCGTGATATATTCTTCGTTCAGCTCAATCGCAGCCCACTCACTGAAGATGCCCGTGTGCTGCGGGTACATCCCCGTCTCGATTGTCGCGAGTGATGGGTAGGTGTACTCAAGCACGGAGAAATGCTGGTCGAAGATTGTGCCGCGCGCGAAAAAACGCGCCGTCTCGGGCATGTGCTCGGCGAACGATGTGCGCAGCACCTGCCATGGCAGCGCATCCACAAGGACATGCAGGACAAGTTTTTTCCGTGCGGCATTGTGCCGGAGGCGGATCGGCGTGCCGACGATAAAGTCCTCCGACGAGGTGAGCTTCGTATCTTCATCGAGCCGAAAATAATTCGGTGTTGCAGGATTCAGCCAAATACAATCGTCCACCGTTCCTGTCGTTGCCGTGAGCACCTGCCCGTCCGCCGTACCGAAGATGGGAATGATCGCCTCCGTGCCCGCCTCAATGGAGATCGTCGCTTCCTTCGGCGCACGTGAGCCGCGCATGATGTCAAAGGTGAAATCCCCGCCGACATTGGCGGAGAGCCCCGCCGCATTCCGGATTGCATTCATCAGCCAGCGTTTGTTCCCGTGCACCTCCTGCTCCGTATAGGCACCGACATAGTAGTGCGGCGCAATGTGCTGCGAGACGGGCAGAAACTCCTCGAAGAACACCGTCGATTCTGCCGTAAGCCCCGCCTCGGGGGTGTACCGCATACGGCTCAGTGCGTATGGCGCGTAGTTCGCCTTGCCCGTCGCCCGCGAGAGGCGGGCAAGCGTCTCCTCCGTCAGCACGGAGGAGGGAACATCGAGCGTGATGGGCACATGGAAGAAGTTCAGCGCATACCCCTGCATGACGAGCGCGTCCGCATAGCGTCCGCACGCCGCATAAGCACGGGAGAGCACGTCCCAGACACGCGGCTCGACGGGGCGATGGCGGAAAGCGCGCTCTGCGCAGGCAGCGGCATCCGCTGCGTCACCGCTATGAAGCAGATACTCAGCGGCAAAGATATCCGCATGAACAGCATTCCCCTCTGTCCCCCGATAGGCGGCAAGTCGGGCGAGAAAGTCATCGTCGTATTCTTCTTTTTCCGCGCGTGCAAGGAGATCGTAAAAGAGATCATAGGCGCGCGCGTTGTTCCGCCAGAATACCGTGAAATCGTCCTGCATCGTGCTGTCCTTTCTTTGAGGATGTCGTGAGAGAGCGCCGTTTAGCGCTCTCTTATGCAAACACTTCCCCGTTATTTGCGATCCTCCCGTGCCGCACGGGGGGTTTATTCCTTCCCAAACCACTCCGGCCTAGCCTTTCGCATCGCCGGCCAGAACTCGCCGTTGTTGGCGATCTCACGCAGGAAATTGCGCGCACGCGGATAGAAGAAGCGACGCAGTTCCTCACTGTCCACGGCATAGCCGTCCTCCGCCTCATGTCCGCGCACGAAGATCGTCGGCTCACACCCCGCGAAGTCGACCGTGCCGTCGTCATCGACGACCTCGTCCGTCTGGAGTCGCAGCGCGTAGTCGTGCGTGCGCATGGCGAGCTTGAACGTCTGCCCGCGATAGAGGGAGGTGGTATAGACCGCATCGCGCGCCGTGCCGCCGAATGCGGCGGGCAGATTGCCGTCGATGTCAGGAGCGACGGGGAAGCCGCAGAGATGCCCCAGCGTCGGATAGAGGTCGATGGAGCTGGTCAGTTCGTGGGTGACGCCCTGCGGGATCCCCGCACCGCGCATCATCCATGTCGCTCCTGTCGAGTTTTCGCCCGTGACATCGACCGACCAGGTATCCGTGTCTATGCTGAAGATTGAAACCCCGTGATCCGAATAGAGATTGACGATATACTCGTCCTCTGCGTAGTTTTCCTCGATGAAGGAGAGCAATGTGCCCATCGTGCGGTCGACATTGCGCGCCCCATCGAGGAACTGTTCCTGATAGATTGCGAGGCTCGGCATGCGCACACTTGCCACGCCGTCCTCCGCAGCAAAGAGCCGCTCGGAGAGCGGCAGCTGCGTCTCCACCAGCGAGTTGAACTTATAGCCCTTCGCATTGTAGGGATGCACATCCGAGACATGGAGGAAGAGAAAGAGATCCGCCTCGCCAAATGCCTTGATGTAGCGGATCGTACGGTCTGCACCTGCATAGGCGGGATCGCTCCACGAGCAGGATGTAATCTGATCATAGCCGCGAAAAACATCGCTGTAGGTGCAGTCCGACATGAGCATGGGGGAGGCGCAGTGATAGCCCAGCTCCTTCATGCACTCGGCAAGAGTCTTATAGCGTGGGGAGAGGCGATGATAGTGCGCTCCGTTGAAGATCTGCGTATGGTGGGAGTAGCGTCCTGTCTCGATCGAGGGGAGCGCAGGATAGGTGAACTCGGATGTGGAGAAATGCTGGTCAAAGAGGATGCCCTTCTCGAAGAATGCGGCGATGCGCGGCATATCCTGCGCAAAACGAGCGCGCATGACCGGCCACGAGAGTGCGTCTACGAGAATGTTCAGCACGAGTTTTTTGCGCTGCGGACTGTGCCCGAGGAGGATTGGCGTGCCGACGGCAAAAGAGGCATTTCCCTCGGACTTAAGCGTCGTATCCTCATTCAGGCGGTAGTAGCCGAATGACCATTTGCCGAGATAGGCTGCGCGCTCGCCCATAGTCTTTGTCGAGATCAGAAACGGCTGGTCTACCTCGGTTCCCGCGAGCGGCAGGATCGCCTCCATCCCCTCGGGCACCTCGATCTCTACCGTACCCTGTGCCTTGCGTGCCTTCTGTATATGGAATGTGAAGTCGCGATGCCCGCAGACGGAGAACCACTTTGTGTGGCGTGCGTCCTCGATGAGGAAACTCTTCTCCGAGAGGAATCCGTAGTCCACGTAGCAGCCCACCCAGAACGGATCGCTGCCGGGCAGCACGGGGAGCGGCAGATCTTCGCCGATAAAGACATCGGGGCAGAACGTGATTTCTCCGTTTTCGAGATGGGCGCGTCGTGTCGCCATCGGCGCGTACGTCGTGTTCTCGATTGCGGCGGAAAGGTACGCGAGCGCCATCTCCTCGTCCGTATGCGTGAGGCAGAGCGGCGGGAGGGGATCGCCATAGAGGTTGAAGCAATAGCCGCGCATCATCAGCGCATCGAGTTCGCGTCCGGTCTTCTCGTAGGCGGCGGCAAGCACCTTCCACACCTCATAGTTCACGGGACGCTTCGCGTAGGCACGCTCCCCACAGACGAGTGCCGTTTCCGCATCGCCGTATGCAAGGAGATACTGTGCGGCAAAGATATCCGCCTTTTCGCTTTCGGGTGCTGCCTCTCGATAGGCAGCAAGCTGTGTCAGAAAATCGTCGTCGTATTCTTCTTTTTCCGCGCGTGCGAGAAGATCGTAAAAGAGATCACAGGCGCGTGCATTGTTGCGCCAGAATACCGTAAAATCGTCCTGCATGTCATATCCCTTCCCTCGTTCAAAGCGCCCCTCAGCCGAACACTTCCCCGTTGTTTGCGATCTCCCGCACGAAGTCCCGTGCACGCGGATAGAAGAAGCGGCGCAGTTCCTCACTGTCTACGGCATAGTCGTCCTCTAGCTCATGTCCGCGCAGATAAATGCGTGCTGTCGCCCCTGCAAAGTCCGCCGTCCCATCCTCCTGCGTAAAGCCCTGTGTCTCCACGCGCAGCGTATGCGTCGCACTCCGCACGGCGAGCTTGAACGTCTGCCCCGGGAACTGGGAGGCGGAATAGACGGCATCGCGCGCCGCGCCGCCGAAGACGGCGGGCAGATTGCCGTCGATATCACCTGAGATGTGGAAACCGCATAGATGTCCGAGGGTCGGATAGATGTCAACGGAGGAGGTCAGCTCGTCCGCAACGATGCCCGCAGGAACGCCCGCCCCGCGCATCATCCACGCTGCGCCTGTCGCATACGTTCCGATCACATCGACCGCCCGTCCGCGCGTGTTCGGATCGAAGATGGAGCAGCCGTGATCGGAGTAGAGATTTACGATATACTCATCCGTGTCATAGCGCTCCTCGATATAGCTGAGGAGGTGTCCGAGCGTGCGGTCGATATGGGCGAGGCTGATGCGGAACTGTTCCAGATATATCGGCAGATGCGGCGTTCTGACGCTTGGCACCGTCGGATCCAGGGGGACAAAGCGATCCGCGAGCGGCACGGAGAGTTCCGCTGCCGTTGAGAATTTGAGCGGGGTCTGTATGTTCAGTGGATGGACATCCGTGATATGCAGGAGCATGAAATGATCCGTTTCAGGGAATGCCTCCAGCGTCCGCAGGGTGCGCTCGACGCCCTCGTAGGCGGGCAGAAATCCATAGCTCGAGATGAGGCGGTCATAGCCGCGGTATGTGCCGTAGTAGCAGCACTGCCCCGTTGCCATCGGGGCGGTGCAGTAGTAGCCGAGCGATTTCATCTGCTCCGCGAGCGTCAGCAGCGTATGCGGCATCTCGTGGCTGTCCCGCTCGTTGAATACGTGCGTGTGGTGAGCGTAAAACCCCGTCTCGATGGAGGGGAGGGAGGGCAACGTGTACTCCGAGGCGGAGAAATGTTGATCGAAGATCGTGCCCTGCGAGAAAAAGCGTGCAATGCGCGGCATGTGCACAGAAAAAAGACCATCTGTAGCGGGGCGGCATAGCCCATCCACGAGAATGTTCAGCACGAGCTTTTTGAGCGCGGGACTATGGCGCAGTGGGATCGGCGTGCCGACGGCATAGGGAACGCCGTCCTCCGAGCGCAGCGTGACGCTCTCATTGAGACGGAAATAGCTGAACGCATACTTGCCGAGATGACCGATGTGCTCCCCGCTGCTGTCTTTGATGGCGAAGCCCTGCGCGAACTTCGTCCCCGCGACGGGCAGCGCGACAGGCACGCCATCCGACAGTTCGATGCGATGCTGCCCCGTGACCGTACTGACACGCTGCAGGTCAAAGGTAACGTCGCGGTCGTTTATCATAAAGAAGTGATCGTGCCGCATCTTTTCGTACACCATGCCCTTCGTCGAGAGGAAGCCCTCGTCCACGAAGAGCCCCGCCCAGAGACGTGGTACTCCCGCCCGCTCCATGAGGGGGATCTCCTCCCCAAGGAAGGTGTCGGGGCGAAAGTGCAGCGTCCCGTTTTCGAGATAGGTACGGCTGCTCAGCATGGGAGCACTGTTACAGGTGTTGGCGGCAAGCGAAAAGCGCTTCAACGCCTCGTTGATCTCTTTTTTGGGCAATGTGAGGGAAATGTCTTCCATCGGATACAGCCCTTGGATATGCCCCTGCATTGTGAGCGCATCCAGTTCGCGCCCAACGCCCTTGTAGGCGGCGGCGAGCACCTTCCACACCTCATAGTTTACGGGACGTTTCGCGTAGGCGCGCTCCCCGCAGACGAGTGCCGTTTCCGCATCGCCGTATGCAAGGAGATACTGTGCGGCAAAGATATCCGCATGCACGGTATTTCCCATTGCCTCACGGTAGGCGGCAAGCTGGGCGAGGAAGTCGTCATCGTAGGCGTCCTTTTTGGCGCGCGCCAAAAGATCCTGAAAGAAATCGTAGGCGCGTGCATTGTTCCGCCAGAATACCGTGAAATCGTCCTGCATCGTCCTGTCCTTTCCGCATCGTGAGAGAGCGCTGTGCGGTACTCCGTAACAAACCCTAGTGGAGCAAGCGGGAAAAAGTGTGCGACCCGCCCCCTGCGGATTTTAACCGGAGGGGCGCAGCGCGTTTGGAATCCGCAGGTATGGGGAATCACGAACGCAATGATGTTGTTCAGATTGGTGCAGATTTTCCGTCCTGTCAAGGAGATAAACCGGAAGCATAGCGGTGGCTATGCTGAGGATTTATCGACGCAGAGAGGGCGAAAAAGATGTGCCAAGATGGAGAGCTGAATGCGTCCGTGATTCCCTCGCGGACGAGCACACGACCGCTTGCGTAACGAGGGTTCTGCGAGGAGTACCGTTTAGCGCTCTCTTATGCAAACACTTCCCCGTTATTTGCGATCTCCCGCACGAAGTCCCGTGCGCGAGGATAGAAGAAGCGGCGCAGCTCCGCACTGTCCACGGCGCAGGCGGGATCGAACTCGTGCCCGCGCGGATAGATCTCTGCCATCGCCCCTGCAAAGTTCGCCGTCCCATCTGTTTCCGTAAATCCCTGCGTCTCCATGCGCAGGGCATAGTCGTGTGTGCGCACAGCAAGCTTGAACGTCTGCCCCGGGAACTGGGAGGCGCTGCACACGCAATCGCGCGGCGTGCCGCCGAAAACAGCGGGGAGGCGTCCGTCAATATCACCGGTGACGGGAAAACCGCACAGGTGCGCAAGCGTCGGAAAAATATCCACGCTGCTCGTCAGATCCTGCACCCGCACGCCCTCGGGCACGCCTGCGCCGCGCATCATCCACGCCGCGCCGGTGGAGTTTTCGCTGATGACATCGACCCTGCCGTCCGGCGGGGGTGGCGCAAAAATCGAGGAGCCGTGATCGGAGTAGAGATTGACGATGTATTCGTCCTCCGTATACCGCTGCGTGATATAGGCAAAGAGCTGTCCTAGGCTTCGATCCACATGGCACAGGTTTGCGAAGAATTGCCGCTGATAGATGGGGTAGTGGGGGAGACGGACGCTTAGCCCGTTCTTTTCGAGTGGAAAAAGCCGCTCCTCAGGCGGCAGATGTGTCTCAACCTCGGGCGCGAACTTATAGCCGACCCCGTTCCACGGGTGTACGTCTGCGCAGTGGAGAAAGAGGAACTGATCCGCCTCGTCGAACGCCTCCAGATGACGGATCGTGCGCTCGACCCCCTCGTGACAGGGAAGATTCCCCGTATGTGTGAGAATACGGTCATGCCCCCGCAGTGCGCCTGAGTAGATGCCGTCTCCACTCGCCATTACGGCGGTACAATAATAGCCAAGATCCTTCATGCACTCGGACAGCGTCCTATGGGCAGGGAGGAGGGGGTGACTGTTCTGTTCGTTGAACACTTGCGTATGATGTGGGCAGCGTCCCGTCTCGATAGCGGGCAGAGCTGGGTAGGTGTACTCGGAGGTGGAGAAATGCTGATCGAAGACGGTGCCGCGCGCAAAGAACTGCGCCGTCTCGGGCATCCGTGCGGCGAAGCATTCACGTACCGCCGGCCATGAAAGACCGTCCACGAGAATGTTCAGCACGAGCTTCCTGCGGTGCGGTGCATGTCCGACGCGAATGGGTGTGCCCACGATGTAGGGGCTATCGTCCTCCGCGCGCAGCGTCACGCTCTCATCGAACCGAAAGTAGCTGAACGCCCATTTGCCGAGTACGGCAGGACGCTCACTGCCTGACACGGAAACAAAGAGTTTTTGCCCCTCCTCCGTACCCGCCACGGGCACATAGACGGCACCGCCCTCGGTCACCTCAATGGCGCTTGTGGCACGGCATTCGTGCGCCTTCTGCAGATCGAATACGAAGTCCTGGCAGCGATACGCGAGAAGGTGTGGGTCGGTTCGGAGCGCGTCCAAAAAGATGCTGCGCTCGGACAAGACCTCGTTTTCAACATAGACCGCCGACCAAAAGGGAATCCCATCGGGCGTGTCTATGGGAAGCGGCTCGCCAAGGAGGAGATCGGGGGCAAAGTGCAGCCCTTCCTCGTCAATGATGGCACGCGTGGGGAGCAGGGGGGCGCAGTTCCCTGTATTGATGGCGACGGAAAAGCGCGCGAGTGCCGCGCGCATATTTTCCTCCGTCAAATGGAGCGAGAGGTGTGCATGAGCAGGATCGTGGCGATAGAGATAGCCCTGCAGGACGGCAGCATCGAGCGTGCGGCCGCACATCGCATAGGCGGCGGCGAGTACCTTCCACAGCGCATGATTCACAGGGCGCTTCGCATACGCGCGCTCGCCGCAGGAGACGGCGTTCTCCACGTCGCCGTGGTGCAGGAGATACTGCGCGGCAAAGATGTCCGCATTCTCACTTGTGGGCGATTCCGCACGGTAGACGGCAAGCTGGGCGAGGAAGTCGTCATCGTAGGCGTTCTTTGCGGCGCGCGCCAAAAGATCCTGAAAGAGATCGTAGGCACGTTCGTTGTTGCGCCAGAATACCGTGAAATCGTCCTGCATCGTCCTGTCCTTTCCGCATCGTGAGAGAGCGCTGTGCGGTACTCCGTAGCAAACCCTAGTGGAGCAAGCGGGAAAAAGTGTGCGACCCGCCCCCTGCGGATTTTAACCGTTCAAGCGCAGCGCGTTTGGAATCCGCAGGTATTTAGGCGGACGAGCACACGACCGCTTGCGTAACGAGGGTTCTGCGAGGAGTACCGTTTAGCGCTCTCTTATGCAAACACTTCCCCGTTATTCGCGATCTCCCGCACGAAATCCCGTGCACGCGGATAGAAAAACGCACGCAGTTCGGGGCTGTTCACGGCATACTCCTTTTCCAGCTCATGCCCGCGCGGATAGATGCGCACTGTCGCCTCTGCAAAGTCCGCCGTCCCATCCTTTCTAACGAAGCCCTGTGTTTCAAGGCGCAGGGCATGCTCATGCGTGCGCACGGCGAGCTTGTACGTCTGCCCGGGGAAATGAGAGGCGCTATAGACCGCATCGCGCTCCTTGCCGCCGAAGACGGCGGGCAGATTCCCGTCGATCTTCGGCGGCACATAGAATCCGCAGAGATGGCCGAGTGTTGGGTACAGATCCACCGTACTCGTCAGCTCCTGTGCGACAACACCTTCGGGCACGCCGGCACCGCGCATCATCCACGTCGCGCTCGTGGCGTACTCGCTCATGAGATCACCGCTATTCCCCGCCGTGCAGCTGAATACGGACGCACCGTGATCGGAGTAGAGATTCACGAGGTACTCCTCCTCCGCAAAGGTCTGCTCAATCTCGGAGAAGAGCAGACCAAGGTTGCGGTCGAGCTGGCGCATACGTTCCAAATACTGCTCCCGATAGATTTGGAGCGCGGCGAGACGTACACTCGGCGCGTCCTTGTCTTGGGCGGGAAAGCGTTCGGCGAGCGGCAGATGTGTCTCCACCGTCGTGTCGATCTTGTACCCGTGTATGTTGTACGGATGCACGTCGTTCGTGACGAGCAGAAGATACTGGTCGCACTCCTCAAAGGCTCGAATCTGGCGCAGGACACGATCTGTGCCATCAAGCGAATGCTGGATCCACGAGGAAGTGACGACGCGGTCAAAGCCGCGCAGCTCACCGTGCAGGAGCAGCTGATTCGCTGCCATTGGCGTAGCGCAGTAGTAGCCCAGATCCTTCATCTGCTCCGCCGTTGTCCGCATGGAGAGTGGCAGTTCATAGCCCGCATCCACGTTGAAAATATGTGTGTGGTGGGGGTAATACCCCGTTTCGATCGCGGCAAATGCGGGCAGCGTGTACTCGGATGTCGAAAAGTGCTGATCGAAGATCGTACCGCGTGAAAAAAAGCGCGTGATGTTCGGCAGATGCGTTGCGGCGTAGGGGCGTGCAATTACCCACGACAGTGCATCGACAAAGATGTTCAGGACGAGCTTGCGCCGCGCGGGGCTGTGTCCGAGGAGAATCGGCGTACCAACCGCGTATGGGGTATCGGAGCGAAGTTCGGTATCCTCGTCGAGACGCAGAAAGCTGAACGTCCACTGACCGAGCGCCGTCTCATGCGTGTCGTCCGCTGTGCGGATGAAGAGGGGCTGATCTTCCTCCGTCCCTGCGACGGGAAGGATCGCCTCACGCGCAGGGACTTTGAGCGAGACGATGCCGCACGCTGCGCGAGCCTTTTGCAGATCGAAGAAGAAATTGCGGTGCCCGTACGAGAGGAACCAGTCGGCATGACGCCCCGCAGCGAGGGTGTGGCTGTGGGCGTAGATCCCCTCGTTCTCAGCATAGACTCCGCTCCAAAAGCGCGCGCTGCCCTCCGGCATCGTCATAGGGATTTCCTCACCGACAAAGGCATCGAAGCGAAAGGAAAGCTCCCCATTTTCCATATAGGCACGGCTCCCCGCAACGGGCAGCTGAAAGCATTTTCCCATCGCAAAGGTGAGGCGTCCGAGTCCTTCCTCCACCTTATCCGCCGTGAGGGATAGGGCGAGCTTCGGCGTGCCGTAGAGTCCGTAGGCACGACCCTGCATGACGAGAGAATCCATCTCCCGATGAAGCGCTTTGTATGCAACGGCAAGGATCTTTAGAACCTCGTGATTCAGCGGGCGCTTCGCATAAGCACGCTCGCCGCAGATCACTGCATTCTCCACGTCGCCGTGGTGCAGGAGATACTGCGCGGCAAAGATGTCCGCCTTTTCGCTTTCGGGCGATTCCGCACGGTAGGCGGCAAGCTGGGCGAGGAAGTCGTCATCGTAGGCGTTCTTTGCGGCGCGCACCAAAAGATCCTGAAAGAGATCGTAGGCGCGGTCGTTGTTTCGCCAGAATACCGTGAAATCGTCCTGCATGATGTCCTTTCGTTTTGAGAAATGTCGTGAGGGAGCACTGCTGCGGAGTACCGCGCTGTCGCATATCGCCTCTACGCCTTTAGTGCCGCTTCCAACACGCGGAAAAAGCCCTTGATATCCGTCTCGTCAATCGCGCCGAGGGCGCAGAGGCGGAACGTCGAGGAGGTCTGCATCTTGCCGGGATAGATGGTGTAGCCGCGCTCGTAGCAATAGTCGTGTACTCGTGTGAAATCAAAGTCCGCCGACGGATATTCCACGGCGACGACGAGCCCCGACTGGATCTCACGGGGGATTGCCTCCGTGAGACCAAGCCTCGCGAGCCCTTCATGAATGGCATTGATGGTTCGCGTATGGCGTGCCCACTTCTTCGCCGCACCCTCGGCAAAGTACTCCGCGAGTGCGCGCCTTGCGGCATACACGGTCTGCACGGGTGGGGTGAAGCGCATCTCGCCCGTCTCCTCGAATCCCTCGTACTGCATGACGAGATTCGTGTAGTAGGAGCGCACGGGATATGCCTTTGCCGCGTCGAGGACGGTCTTTCGCGCGATCACAAAGGACAGCCCCGTCATGCCCTGAATGCCCTTCTGTGCCGAGGACATACAGACATCGATGTTCATCTCATCCACCGTGAACGGGATCATGGCGTAGGTCGAGATCGTGTCCGCAATCATGATGGCACCGTGCGCGTGGGCGAGGGTGCCGATCTCGCGCACGGGATTCAGGATGCCTGTTCCCGTCTCCTGATGCGTCGTGTAGACGGCGGCGATGTCCGGATTCTCATCGAGTACCCGTTCAACCTCCGCGAGATCGGGCAGCCCGTCGATGGGGAACTGTAGGTCGATATGCGGCACGCTGTAGGCGCGCGCCATCGCAGCCGCACGCGCGGAGTACGCGCCGTTGTTGACGATGAGGAGCTTCCCATCCGCAGGGACGAGCGAGCTGACGCAGGCATCCATCGCAATGGTTCCCGAGCCGCAGAAAAGGACGGTCGCCCAGTCCGCAGGATCTGCGTGGACGACCTTGCCGAGATCCGTGCCGAGATCCCGCATCAGCTGCCCGAACTCCCGCTCGCGCGGGCAGATATCGGGGACGAGCTGTGCACGTTTGACCGTGTCGGTGGTCGTTGCGGGGCCGGGGTTGAGGAGAATGTTGCGTTTGATATCCATAGGTCACTTCCGATACATAAAACAGGTAAAGACGAACGGGTTGTTCCAGTAATGCGCCAGTTCGAGACTGGGGAAGAGGATGGAGAGATCATGCGCAGCAGCAAAGCCCTCGAAGAAGGAGCGGCGGTAGAATAGGCGGCTCAGCCCCTCATAGCGTTCGTCATAGTTTGGGATGTTCGCGCGGCGGAAGGCAAGATACTCCTGTCGTGTCGCGCGGTCATGCAGCTCCGTGATGCCAATGGCGTGCGTGCTCTTTTCGAGCATCCGCTCGAGCACGCGGGTCGTGTAGTCATGATCGGGGAAATAGGAGAAGACGCCGCAGGAATAGACCGCGTCGTACTTCTCCTCCGTCGGAATGTCCGCCGCCTCCATCGCGCCCATCTCGCGTGCGTCGGGCACGACCATACGTGCCGTCTCGACCAGTCCCGCGGCATAGTCGCTGCCGCCGACAATCAGCCCCTCGCGCTGCATGAGGTACATATTCGCGCCTGCACCGCAGCCAACCTCATAGACGGACTTGCCCGGCGTGAGGTCGAGCAGCTCCACGAGACCTGCGTTGAAGTTGAGATAGGAGTCCAGCGGGATGCCGCCCTCTATCACATCATAGCCATTGAGGCGCTTCAGTTCGAGAAAGACTTCCTGCCAATCGCCGTCGAGTCCGCCCGTGACGGGTCTCCTGCGGTTCCAGATTTCCTTCCATTTATTTCCCAATTACATTACCTCAATCAGCCGAATGATGTCCTTGATCGGCAGCAGCGTGCTGTCGATCTCGCGCGCGCGGTGGTGCGTGAGAATGGAGCGCGCCGCGCTCTCCATGGCGGGAAATGCCGCGCGTGTCAGCTGGTTCGCGTAGATGACGATGCGCACGCCATGCGCCGCGAGCTCCGCCTCCGTGATCGTGTTGTAGGAGGAGGGGACGGCGACGATGGGGATGTTCGGATGCTTTGCGTGGAATGCGTCGCAGAACGCGATGACCTCGTCGGGGGACTTCGCGCGCGAGTGGATCATGATGCCGTCCGCGCCGGCTGCGACGTATCCCTCCGCCCGTGCGAGTGCGTCATCAAGCCCCTTTTCGAGGATGAGGCTCTCGATGCGTGCGATGATCATGAACTCCTCTGTACGCTGTGCCGCTTTGCCCGCCGCAATCTTCTCGGAGAAATTCTCGATTGTGTCCTGCGTCTGCGCGACCTCCGTGCCAAAGAGCGAGTTGCGCTTTGCACCCGTCTTGTCCTCGACGATGACAGCGGAGACGCCGATGCGCTCCAGGGTGCGGACGTTGTATGCGAAATGCTCCGCCGTGCCGCCCGTGTCCATGTCGAGGATGATCGGCTTCGTCGTCACGTCCATGACCTCGTTGATGGTCTGGATGCGGTCGGAGAGGTCGACCAGCTCGATGTCGGGCTTGCCGCGCGAGGTCGAGTCGCAGAGGCTTGAGATCCACATCGCATCGAACTGGTCAAGCCCGCCGTCGTTCTCGACCACCGTCTTTTCGGCAATCAGCCCGGTCAGGCCGTTGTGTACCTCGATGGTCTTAACGATGGGAACAATGTCCAATAGGCGGCGGAGTCTGCCGCGTCGCGCCTCGGGCATGGCGAGCTGCTCGCGCATCCGCCAGTCCATATTGCGGACTTCGACATTCTCCGTGTACGGCGGCTCTACGAGTTCGCCGCCGCAGCGTGCGAGCGCGGCGAGCACGTTCTTGCGGATGGAGGACTCGGGGCCCTGCGCCCAGTTGCTCCCATGCACGACATAGTCGGGACGCAGCTGCTCGATGATCTCGTCGTACATGATGTGTTCCTGTACGACCACCTCTGCGACCTCGGGCAGCACGCGGATCATCTCCATACGTTCCTCAAGGCTTTTGGTCGGAAAGCGGTTGTAGCGCACCATCTCCGGATCGGACAGCACGCCGACCGTGACCTCGCCCAACTCCGCCGCCGCACGCAGGAGGTTGCGATGCCCCGCGTGAATGATGTCGGTGCAGAAACAGGTGTAAACTTTCTTCATGTGGCAGTTCTCCCTCTATCCCAGTGTAACTTTAAGCCTCCCCTGCCACGGCGGGGGAGGGGGACCGCGTGAGCGGTGGAAGGGGCGCTTTGGACGATTTGCATATCCCTATCGTAAGAAAGCCGCAGTTCCCACCGGCGCCCCTATCGGCTCACTACGTTCGCCACTTACTGACCTGTCCAAGAAGCAAGTCCGTAGGACGAAGCTGATTGGGAAACAGGTCGTATGGGAAAACGTCCCAAGAACACGAGCGACAGCGACGTGTGATTGGATGACGTTGACCGCTCCCCCCGCCGCGACGGGAGTGCTTATTTTTCGCGCATCCGCGCCTCCAGTTCTCGCAGCTCCTCCACCGTGTCGATCTCCCATACGTCCTCCCGCCGACACTCCCGTATGTGGATGGAGAACGCGGGCAGATAGTATTTCAGCGCGATCTCGTCCCAGTAGAGCTGACGATACTGCTCCTCGTGGTAGAGCGCATTCGCACATGCCGCGAGCCGCTGCCCGTCCTCCGCCGTCCAGTAGGACAGCCCGAGCATCTGATGACAGGGGTGGTCGCTCTTTGTGTCGATGTGTGTGATCGTTCCGTCCGCATCCGCGTCGAAGCACCAGTCGTCCGTCGCGGAAACAGGAAATGCGATGTAGTTCGTCCGCGTCTGCGTGGGCGTGATGACGGCGGGATTCGCGAGGTAGAGATCGCCCTCGATGACATAGCTGTCCGCGAGGAGTCCTGCACGCCCCGCAAGCGCGACGGAGGAAATATTATTCGCCGTCGCCCAGTCAGGGTTGTCGATGTAGGCGAGATGCGGATATTTCTCGTGAAGCGCGTCAAACGCCTCGCCAGAGTAGCCCCGTATAATAGTTATCGACGAAACCCCCGCAGCATTAAGCGCATCTAAAATGGTCATGATGATCGGCACGCCATTCACGGGCACGAGCGGCTTCGGCATCCGATCCGTCAGCGGCGCGAGCCGCGAGCCGCGTCCCGCCGCGAGAATGACGGCGCGTGTTACACGGTGCGCACCCATCAGCACAGCCCCATCTTGCGCATCGTCTTCTTCAGCGTTTTCTCCGCGATGTGCGCGGCACGCTCCGCGCCCCTTGCGATCTCCGCATCGAGATATGCCTTGTCCGCGAGGATGCGGGCATACTCCTCACGGATCGGGCGCAGCTCGTCGGCGACTGCCGTGCCGACGGCAGTCTTGAAGTCGCCGTAACCCTTGCCCGCAAACTCATCCGTGATCGCCTCGAACGACTTTCCTGTGACGGCGGAGTAGATCGTCATCAGATTGTTGATGCCGTCCTTGCCCTCGCGGAATGCAACCTCCGCTTCGCTGTCCGTCACGGCGGACTTGAACTTTTTGAGGATCGTCTTCTCATCGTCGAGGATGTAGATTGTCGCCTTCGCATTCTCGTCTGACTTGCTCATCTTCGCCGTCGGCTCCGCGAGACTCATGACGCGCGCGCCCGCCTTCGGGAAATAGCCCTCAGGCAGACGGAACGTCTCGCCGTAGACGTGGTTGAACCGCGCGGCGATGTTCCGCGTAAACTCAAGATGCTGCGTCTGATCCGCGCCGACGGGCACATAGTCCGCCTGATAGAGAAGGATATCTCCTGCCATCAGCGCCGGATACGTAAACAGCCCCGCATTGATGTCCTCGGGGTGCTTCGCCGACTTGTCCTTGAACTGCGTCATGCGCGAGAGATCGCCGAACGGGCTGAGGCAGGACAGCATCCACCCCATCTGCGCGTGCGCGGGGACGTGGCTCTGGATAAAGACAAGACTCTGCGCGGGATCGAGACCGCACGCGAGCAGCAGAGCAAACGCCTCACGGCTTGCCTTGCGGCGCGCAGCGGGTTCGTGGTACACCGTCAGCGCATGGAGATCGGCGACAAAATAATAGCAGTCGTACTCCTCCTGCAGGCGCCGCCAGTTCTTCACCGCTCCGAGATAGTTGCCGAGGGTGAATGTGCCGGTGGGCTGAATGCCGCTCAGGATAATCTTGCGGCGGGAGTTGACTGCTGCTGTATTGTCGTTCATGACGTTCCTTCCTTTACTGTAGAATACTTTTCATTATATACCATGAGAGAAAGATAAGCAAAGGAAGAATGGCGCACCGTTTCAGTGGAATCTTATTGATTCGCTCAAAGCGCCCCTTCCACCGCTTCGCGGTCCCCCTCCCCCGTACTGACGGGGGAGGCCTGAGATCGCTGCATGAGCCTCCCCTGCCGCGCGGGGGAGGTGGCACGCGCCAGCGTGACGGTAGGGGCGCCTGTGGCAGATATGACTTTTGAACGCTAGAACCCTCGTGATTCGCTCAAAGCGCCCCTTCCACCGCTTCGCGTGATCCCCAGGGGCATTTTCTCTACTGCGCTCAAAAATCCCCTTGCCAACATTCCTTCTCTCTGTTACAATATCTTCCGTACCATCAAAAGCAAACCACAATATATAGTATAAGGAGCTCAAATATGACAGTGACGACCGTAACGAAGCGTGCAGGCCATGCCGTCCCTTATGACCGCGCGAAGATCCGCAACGCGATTGCAGCGGCGAGCAAGGAATACGTCCACCCGATGACGGGCATCGAGATCGACAATGTGACAAGCGCCGTCGAGGCGTCGTTCGGCGACCGCACGGAGATCAGCGTCGAGGAGATACAGGATCTCGTCGAGAAGCAGCTGCTTGTGCACGGCTTCCACGACATCGCGCGCCGCTACATCACCTATCGTCAGCGGCACGCACAGCGCCGCCTCGCGCAGAAGCACCTCATGGCGAGCTACCGCGACATCTTCTTCGCGGACTCCGTCGACTCCGACCTCAAGCGCGACAACGCGAACATCAACACGGACGCCTCCATGGGCATCATGCTCAAGCTCGGTGCCGAGGGCGCAAAGCACTTCGTCGACAACTACGTCCTCGACGAACGCTATGCGACCGCCGACCGCGAGAACTTCATCCACATCCACGACAAGGACTTCTCGCTCATCACGTTCAACTGCTGCCAGATCGACCTGCTGAAGCTGTTCCGCGGCGGCTTCTCCACGGGGCACGGCTTCCTGCGTGAGCCGAACTCCATCCGTGCCTACGCGAGCCTTGCGTGCATTGCAATCCAGTCGAACCAGAACGATATGTTCGGCGGGCAGAGCATCAACGCATTCGACTACGCGATGGCGGACGGCGTGAAGAAGTCCTTCCGCAAGGCACTCGTCGAGGAGGCGTGGAAGGCACTCCTCTACCGCATTGGGCGCGGCCATTTCACACACGAGGCGTTCAAGAAGGCACTGCGCAGCGAACTTGACTTTGCCGTCTGCGTCTATGCGGAAAAGCAGGACGAGGCGCGTGCGGAAAAGGCACGTGCAGAACTCGCACGCGCCCTGCACGTCGTCTACAGCACGGCGTTCGAGACACCGGTCGCACAGGAACTCGAAGCGGACGTGCGCACCGTCTATCAGCTTGCGTGTGAGAGCGTCGAGGAGGAGACCCATCAGGCGATGGAGGCGCTCATCCACAACTTTAACACGCTGCACTCCCGCGCGGGCGCACAGGTCCCGTTCAGCTCCATCAACTACGGTATGGACACCTCCCCCGAGGGACGCCTCGTCATCCGCGAGGTGCTCAGCGCAATATGGCAGGGGCTTGGCAACGGCGAGACGGCGATCTTCCCGATCTCCGTGTTCCAGCTCAAGGCGGGCGTCAACTACAACCCCGAGGACCCGAACTACGACCTCTTCATCGAGTCCTGCCGCGTCAGTGCACGCCGCCTGTTCCCGAACTACGTCAACCTCGACGCGCCGTACAACCTCCAGTACTACAAGCCGGGGGACTACAACAGCTGCGTCGCGACCATGGGCTGCCGCACGCGCGTTATGAGCAACGTCAACGGCCCCGAGCAGTCGGGCAGCCGCGGCAACTTCTCCTTTACGACGATCAACCTGCCGAAGCTTGCGCTGGAGGCAAAGGGCGACCTCGATAAATTCTGGGAGCTGTACGATCACTACATTGATCTCTGTCACGACTACCTCCTCGACCGCCTGAAGATCATTGAGGAGAAGCACGTTTACAACTATCCGTTCCTCATGGGGCAGGGCGTGTGGATGGACAGCGAGAAGGCGAGTCCGGTCGACTCGATCAAGGATCTTCTCAAGCACGCCTCATACTCCATTGGCTTCTGCGGACTTGCCGAGTGCCTTGTCGCCCTCACGGGCAAGCACCACGGCGAGAGTGCAGCGGCACAGGAGCTCGGGCTGAGGATCGTCGGACATCTCAGAGAGCGCACGGACGCGTACACCGAGGCGGAACAGCGCAACTGGACGACGTTCGGCACGCCCGCCGAGAGCACAGCGGGGCAGTTCCAGCGTGCGAACAAGAAGGCGTACGGCATCATCCCCGGTGTCACGGATCGCTCCTACATGACGAACTCCAGTCATGTGCCCGTCTACTACGACATCAGCGCGTATGACAAGATCTGCATCGAGGCACCGTATCATGCGCTTGAGAACGCGGGGCACATCGCCTACATCGAGATGGACGGCGATCCGTCGAAGAACGTCAAGGCGTTCGAGAAGGTCGTCCGTGCGATGCACGACGCGGACATGGGCTACTTCTCCATCAACCATCCCGTCGACCGCGACCCTGTCTGCGGCTACACGGGACTCATCGAGAACGAGTGCCCGCACTGCCACCGCAAGGAAAGCTCGTTTGGTACCATGACCGTGCCGCGTATGAAGGACTGAGTAGAATATTTGGGCTGCTGCATGAATTGTTTTGATTCGTGCAGCAGCTCCTCTTTTTATGCAAACATATTTATGGAATCACTGATAAATAGTGGATAATCACAGCCAGCTGATCCGCAGACACAAATTTCACAAATTGCAATACAAACTTACATGCCTAAGGGCACCATCATAAATGAAAAGTTTAGATTCATAGCGGCAATCCGTATGCTATAATTGAATAGACGGTATAAGACCGGTTCTTTTTTGAGCCTAGAGCCCGTGATACAAACTGGTCTGGCCTCTTATTTGTACCACACTTTGTCCAGAGCAGCCGCTCGAAAGGACGTATAACAAAATGAGTTGTTATAGAGAGGCCACGTCGTACAAATCTAGCATGGAGGTGTCAATCATGGAAGTATTGTACGAACGTTGTTGTGGGATTGATGTACACAAGAGGGTTCTGGTTTGCTGCTTGAAATGCGGCAATAAACAGGAAATCAGGACCTTCGACAGCAACAATGACGAGATTCGTGAACTAACCAAGTGGCTGCAGCAGCGCAAATGTCAGATCATCGCTATGGAAAGTACCGGTTCCTATTGGAAGCCGCTTTACAACATTTTTGAACTATCTGGGCTCGACGCTATCGTTGCGAACGCTCGTGACATCAAAAATGTGCCAGGACGAAAAACCGACATTGGCGATGCTGAATGGATCGCTGATCTACTCAGGCATGGACTAATCAAGGCGAGCTATATCCCGAATCGTGAGCAACGTGAGCTCAGAGAACTCTCTAGATACCGTATCAGTCTTGTACGGGAACGAGCACGTGAACTCAACCGATTGCAGAAAATGCTCGAGGGGGGTAACGTAAAGTTGTCCAATGTCGTCTCCAATATCAATGGACGTAGCGCTCGTAAATTACTCCAATCCATGCTTGAAAGCGATGAACCATTGACTCGAGAATGTGTTGAGGGGATGATTCACGGTAAACTTGTCAGGAAAGTGGATGCGATCCTAAAAGCCATGAACGGATTCCTCACACCGTTGCAAAAGGAGCTCATTCGAAGAGTTGTGGATCATATCGATGATATGAGTCAGCGGATTGGCGAAATGGATGACATGTTAAGCCGTTATCTGCAACCGTATCAAGAAGCCATAGAAAAATTAGACGAACTACCGGGCATTGGTAAGCGTAGTGCAGAGACAATCACAATCATCATTGAGACGGGCCTTGATATGAGTCGTTTTGCCACAGACAAGCATTTCTCTAGTTGGGCGGGGCTTGCCCCCGGAAATAACGAAAGCGCCCAAAAAAGGCGAAGGTGCCGTGTTGTAAAGGGAAACCAAACACTTCGAACGACGCTCGTGCAGTGTGCTAAGGCAGCATCACGCTGCAAGTCTTATTTTCGTGCACAATACCAACGGTTGGTTGTACGCAGAGGTGCCAACAGAGCTACAGTCGCTGTTGCACATAGTATGCTCATTGCGATTTATCATATTCTAAAGAGTGGCAAGACCTTTATTGATCTAGGAGAAGATTTTTACACGCAGTTCAACCGCGATAAGAAGATTACTCACCATCTCAAACAATTAACAAAACTTGGTTGGCTTCCTCATGCCGCAGAGGATGTTGCTATTGCATAATTTTTTTCATTCAAGATAGCTATGGGGGACTTTTGCGCTTTTTTATTCTTGTATAAACTTTTCATAACAAAAGAGCGTGCAATGATCTGCCCCCCAAAAGTTAGATCCTATCAGTCTAACTTTTGGGGGTCACTACATAAGAATTTATCAGTGTTTCCTATTTGACTGCTTTCGCGTTCATGACATACTTTCGTCGTTTATGACATACTTTGTTGATATTTCTCGTAGATGTGAGAAAATATTGATAGGATGTATAGGAATCACGCGCAGGAGGCAAATGATATGTATCAGGAAATCAAATCAAGACGGCTGGCGCTTCTCGTCGCAATCGCACTGACGGGCGGCTCCCTCGCGGGGGCGACGAATGCGTATGCGGCAGAGGTGACGGGGCAGAACGTGACGATCAATGCGTCAACCCCGCCGACCAACAATGCCACGGATCCGTACGGCAATACCGGCAGTGCTGCCGGTGCCATCAACGATCCCGCAAATGGAGACGATGTATCGGGCAACACGCTGACCTTGGCGAACTATGACTACAGCGGCAAGAATATATTCGGCGGCTTCACGCGCGGTACGGGGCGCGCGAAGGACAATATTGTCCATATCCGCAGCGGCGGAACAGTCGACAGCGCCGTAGGCGGCGGCACCTACGGCGGCGGCGATGTCGTGGGGAACCGGGTCTATCTCCATGCAGGAGGGCTGGTGGATGGGGTCGTGGGCGGCTACGTCGACGGTGCATCCGGCAGTGCAGAGGACAATCATGTTGTCGTAGAGAGCGGCACAGTGAAGAACTTCATCTACGGCGGCAACATCGGGATCGCGTCCACGGGACATGTGACGGGCAACACGGTCAAGATTGCGGGCGGAGTAATCGGCGCACCTGTGTATGGCGGCTATACCAATGGAAGCGGCCATGTGACGGGCAATACGGTCACAATCACGGGCGGCGAGATTCGTGATCACGTCTACGGCGGCTTTACGAATGGGGATGGCGATGTCAAGGACAATATCGTCAACATCGGCGACGGTGCGCATGACCTCGCGGCAGGCACGCGCATTCAAAAATCCATCTACGGCGGCTCCAACGGCGGAGGTTCGGGAACGATCTCGGGCAACATCCTCAATGTCAATGCATCCGCTTCGGCGCAGAATATCCACAATTTCGACACGATCAACTTCTCCTTTACGAATACGCTCTCGCCCAAGCTCACGCTGAGTGACACTGCGGGCACGACCATTAAGAGCCTGAGCGATATTACCGTGAACGGCTTCTCGACAATCGGTACGAGCACGCTGATCGAGAACGTGAACGGCATTACCGTGTCGGACGGTACTTTATCAGTGACCACTACGGGCGATACCGCAGAGACAATCCTGAGCACAGACACAACGGGTCAAAAAATCGACTATGCGCGCTATATCTTCAAGGGTGCACGCACTGCCGAGAGCAGCATCTACAATGAAACATGGGGCGGACGCTCCGTCATCGGCAACACGACGACGGGCAACGAGATCACGGTTACGAGCGGTACGCATACGGACGTGTACGGCGGCTGGACGAGGGAGGCATCCTCACAGACTGCAACAGCGGACAAGGGCAACAGCACGTATAACAAGGTCACAGTCGACGGCACTGCCACGGTCAGCGGCAATGTCTATGGCGGTATGACGACTGTGATGGACGGCAAGGCATCGAACAACGAAGTGACGATCAACGGGGGCACACTGAATGGCATCGGCGATGTCTATGGCGGAAGTGCCAACAGCGGTTCTTCGGTAGACAACAACAAGGTCTACTTGAACGGCATAAGTACGCCGGGCACTGTTTACGGTGGCTCTGCCGGTCTTGGGACGGCAAATGGCAACGAAGTCCATCTGAACGGCGCGACGGTGGGGGGGACTGTCTTCGGCGGCGCTGGCCCTACCTCGACAAGCAAGAACAAGGTTTACTTGAACGGCGCGCAGGTGACGGGTGACGTCTACGGCGGCAATGCTACCTCGGCAAACGACAACGAAGTCCATCTGAACGGTGCGACGGTGACGGGGGGTGTCTCCGGCGGCGCGGCAGACGGCACGGGCAATCTGCTCAGTGTCAAGGGCGTGAACAGCGCCGGGCAGATTGCGTGCTTCCAAAAGGTCAGCTTCGATACGGCGGGTGTCGCTGCGGGTGCGACTATGCTCACCATTACGAATACCGCCAACCGGACGGCGCTCGATTGGAATGCGCTCACAGCCACAGGCACGGCGCGGGGCATCGATTTGATCTATCACGAGCAGGGCATTGACCTTTCGCACTACACGGCGGGCAGTGTAAAATCCGCATTGAGCGCAGACGGCAAGAGCGAGTACGACATCGAAGCCGTCGAGGCGGGCGGCACTGTCAAGAGAATCGCCTACAACAGCTACCAGTTCAAGGACGCACGCACTGCCGAGACGGTTGGGGGCGAAACATGGGGCGGCCGCTCGAGGGTCGGCAACACGACCACGGGCAACGAGATCACGGTGAGCAGCGGAACGCATACGGAGGTCTACGGCGGCTGGACGAGGGGGGCATCCTCACAGACTGCAACAGCGGACAAGGGCAACAGCACGTATAACAAGGTCACAGTCGACGGCACTGCCACGGTCAGCGGCAATGTCTATGGCGGTATGACGACCGTGGCGGGCGGCAAGGCATCGAACAACGTAGTGACGATCAACGAAGGTGTCACACTGAATGACAGCCGCTATGTCTATGGCGGAAGTGCCACCAGCGGTTCTTCGGTAGACAACAACAAGGTCTACTTGAACGGCATACGTACTTCGGGCACTGTTTACGGTGGCTCTACCGGTTTTGGGACGGCAAACGGCAACGAAGTCCATCTGAACGGCGCGACGGTGAGGGGGGCTGTCTTCGGCGGCGAAGGTGCCTCGGCAAGCAAGAACAAGGTCTACCTCTTGAACGACGCGCAGGTGACGGGTGACGTCTACGGCGGCAATGCTACCTCGGCAAACGACAACGAAGTCCATCTGAACGGCGCGACGGTGACGGGGGCTGTCATTGGCGGCGCGATAGACGGCACGGGCAATCTGCTCAGTGTCAAGGGCGTGAACAGCGCCAGGTGGATTGCGGGCTTCCAAGAGGTCAGCTTCGATACGGCGGGTGTCGCTGCGGGTGAGACCATGCTGAATCTGAACGGCAGCGCGGGCACGACGCTCGACAGGGGCGCGATTGACGCCACGGGCGACACGGTCAGCGGCGGCATTTCCCTCCTGCACAATGCGAACGGCATCACGGTCAACGGGCTTGCTGCGACCGATAACATTCTGAAATCCGAGGCGGATGAGACGACGGAGAAAAATATCGCCGCCCATAGGACGGGCGGCAATATCACGGACATCCGCTACGAAGGCTACCAGTTCGCGGGTGTAACGACCCCTGTCGTCAGTGGCACCGACGCCTACGGCGGCATCTCGCGGGCGGGCAACTCCACGCACAATAATGTGATCACCGTAAACGGCAACTACGCGAACGTCTACGGCGGTCACACGAGCGGCGCAGGTACGACGAGGGCCGACAAGGATAACAGCTACAGCAATACCGTCACCATCACGGGCGGGACGCTTGGCAACGTCTACGGCGGCTATACGGCGGCGGCGGACGGCACGACGAACAATAATACCGTCACGCTTGCGGGCGGCACGGTCACGGGCACAGTCTCCGGCGGCAACCGCACGGCGGACGGCAATACGCTGAACGTCGTGGGCATGAACAACCGTGCGGGCAGTGTTGAGAACTTCCAAAACATGAACTTCGATGCGACGGGTGCTGTGAAGAACAGCACGCTGCTGACCGTCACGGGCGCTAATGCGACCAAGGTGGACTGGACGAAGGTCTCGGCGACGGGAACGTCGGTGAAACCGCTCACCCTGCTGAAGAACGAGAGCGGCATCGACCTCACGGGCTATACGGGCGCGGCGAAGTCCGAGACGACGGACACGGCGGAGACGAACGTCGATGTCCGCAAGAACAGCCTCGGCAGAATCACCGCAATCACCTACGAGGGCTACCAGTTCGCCCGCGCAGAGTCTGCGAGCGTCATAGGTGCTGACGCCTACGGCGGCATCTCGCGGGCGGGCAACGCAACGCATACGAATCATATCACCGTCAACGGCAACTATACGAACGTGTATGGCGGTCACACGAGCGGCATGAGCACAACAGCTGTCGAGAAGAAGAACAGCCATGACAATACGGTCACCATCACGGGCGGCACGCTCGGCAACGTCTACGGCGGCTATACGGCGGCGGCAGACGGCACGACGAACAATAATACCGTCACGCTTGCGGGCGGCACGGTCACGGGCACAGTCTCCGGCGGCAACCGCACGGCGCAGGGCAACAAGCTCGTTGTCAACACAAATGCGCGTGTCGGCAAGATTGAGAACTTCGAGAAATATGTCTTTAACTACAAGGAGTCAATGACTGCAAATCCGATGCTGACGCTCACAGGGGGCGCAGCCTCTATGCGCCTCGACGCCATCGAAGCGAACGGCACGGTGACGGAAACACCTACGACCCTCGTACACAACGCGGCAGGTCTGACCATCGCCGACTATGACAACAAGCCGAAGTCCATGCTGAACGCCGACGGCACGCGCGAGACGAATCTCGACGTGAGGAAGACCGGCACGCTGCTGACCGACATCGTTCGCTACTCCTCCTACAGCCTCAAGGGTACGACGGAGAGCACGACCTCCGGCGGGAACACATGGGGCGGCCGCTCCTCTGCGGGCAACACGACGGCGGAGAACAGCGTCGCCATCACGGGCGGCAATCACACGGACATCTACGGCGGCTGGACGACGGGAACGGGTTCTCAGGCTGCGGCAGACAAGCGCGGCGACAGCATTTCCAACAAGGTCACGGTAAACGGCTCGGCTGCGGTCAGCGGCACAGTCTACGGCGGTTTTACGGATGTTGCAAATGGCAAGGCGACGCGCAACGAGGTCGCGGTTGAGAAGGCAATCGCGGGCAGCGTTGTCGGCGGTCAGTCGGCGGGCGATGCGAAGGGCAATATTGTCAATATCAAGGCAGACAGCGGCGCCATCACGGGCGGCAAGTCCGCAGGCGGCGAAGCCACGGGCAACAGCGTCACGGTCGGCAATGGCACAGTCTCCGGCAATATCGTCGGCGGCGATGGTACGACGACGAATAAAAATATCGTCAGCCTCGCACAGGCGAACGTCACGGGGAGTATCACGGGCGGCAGCGGCACGACTGCAAACGAAAACACGGTCAATATCGACCGCACGAATGTCGCGGGTACAATCACGGGCGGCGCGGCAGACGGCACGGGCAACACGCTGAATGTTGCGGGCACGAATATCGCCGCGAACATTGGCGGCTTCCAGAAGGTAAACTTTGATGCGGCGGGCGCTGTAAAGAACAGCACGCTGCTGACCATCACGGGCGGCGCGCAGACGAAGGTCAACTGGACGAATCTCACGGCGACGGGAACGGCGGAGAAACCGCTCACCCTGCTGAAGAACGAGAGCGGCATCGACCTCGTGGGCTACACGGGCGCGGCGAAGTCCGAGACGACGGACACGGCGGAGACGAACGTCGATGTCCGCAAGAACAATGACGGCAAAGTCACTGAAATTACCTACGAAGGCTACCAGTTTGCGCGCGCAGAGTCTGCGAGCGTCATAGGTACTGACGCCTACGGCGGCATCTCGAAGGCGGGCAACGCAACGCATACGAATCATATCACCGTAAACAGCGACTATACGAACGTCTACGGCGGTCATACGAGCGGCGCGGGCACGACGAAGGACGACAAGGATAACAGCTACAGTAACAGTGTCACCATCACGGGCGGCAAGATTGGCAATGTCTACGGCGGCTATACGGCGGCGGCGGACGGCACGACAAATAATAATACCGTCACGCTTGCGGGCGGTACGGTCACGGGCACAGTCTCCGGCGGCAACCGCACGGCGGACGGCAATAGGCTGAACGTCGATGCGGCGGCGCGTGTCGGCAGGGTTGAGAACTTCGAGAAGGTCGCGTTCAAGGATGCCGCCTCGAAGCTGACGCTGACGGATACGGGGACATTCAACCTCGATACCCTTGCGACGAACTTTGATGCGACGGCGAACCCCGTGACCCTCGTCGAGAGTGCAAACGCGCTGACCCTCGCGGGCGGCAAAGCGTTCAAGTCTGAACTGAATGCCGACGGGACGCAGGAAACGGATCTCGATGTTCGCGGCGGGAAAAAGATTGTCCGCTATGCCTATACCTTTGCAGGTGCGAAGGCGGCGACGACCGTCGGCGCTGACACATGGGGCGGACGCTCGGCGGCGGGCAATACGACGACGAACAATGAGATCACGCTCGCGGACGGCAGCTATACGAATGTGTACGGCGGCCGGACGACGGGCGCAGGCTCTCAGGCTGCTACGGATAAGCGCGGCGACAGCATTTCCAATAAGGTCACAGTGAATGGCACGGCTGCGGTCAGCGGGATAGTCTACGGCGGCTACACCGATGTCACGGGCGGCAGGGCAACGGGCAACGAGGTCACGATTGAAAAGGCGACCGTTGGCAGCGTTGTCGGCGGCTATGGCACGACCGCGAGCGGCAATGCGATCAACCTGACGGATGCGACCGTCTCGGGCAGTGTCACGGGCGGCAGAGGCACGATCACGAACGACAATATCATCCGCCTCCGCAACACCAAGGTTACAGGCACGGTTACGGGCGGCAGCGGTACGATCACGAACGAGAACCGCACCGGCTTCCGCAGCGTGACGGTCAGCAGCACGGCTGCAAGCGGCACGGGCAACACGCTCGCCGTTTACTATGGCACGGGCACGACGTCGATTGGCGACCTCGGCGGCATCCAGAACATCCATTTTGATCTGGAGGATGCGCCGACGGACGGCACGGCACATACGCTGCTGAGTCTTACGAATGCTGCGGGCGAGAAGAATCTTTCCGATATCCATCTCGTGGTTCACCGCAGTGGCGCGACGAAGAAACTTCGGAAGGGCGACACGTTCACCCTTGTGGAGAACAAGACGGCGGGCGGCTCGGTCAGCATTGGCGACAATGTGACGGCCGAGGGCACGGACGGCGTCACGCGCAACTATACGTTTGGCATCGCAAGGAATGCGGACGGCAAGCTCGTTGCGACCGTCACGAAGGCGGGCATGAACGGACAGGCCAAGTCCCTCGTCGAGACGCGCGCGGGCGCGAGCGCATTCCTGAACGACGGCGCGGACTTCCTCGCGGGTGCAGGTATGTCTGCGGCGCAGAAGGAGGCGGCTGCTGCGGCGATGACGAGCGGCGGCGTATATGGTCTCTGGGCAGGCATGGGCGCAGGTTCTCTGCGTCACAAGACCGGTTCATACGTCGATATGAAGGGATGGAATCTCGGCGTCGGCTGGGCGCGTGAGAATGCGGTGAAGGCAGGAACTCTGACCTTTGGCCCCTTCATCGAATACGGGCGCGGCAGCTATGACTCCTACCTCGACGACGGCACGCACGGCAGCGGCAAGACGAGCTATGTCGGCGTTGGTATGATGGCGAAGCTGGAGACGAAGGCGAACAGCTGGATCGACGGTGCGCTGCGCGTCGGCCGCACGAAGAGCGACTATACGGGGCTTGACACCAGCTACGATACAACGAGCACCTACTACGCGATGCACGTCGGCGTGGGCAAGGACTTCCGCGTGCGTGAGGGCGATACCGTCAGCGCGTATGTGCGCTACTCCTACGCGCATACGGCGGGTGCGAGCGCACATCTCAGCTCGGGCGAGACCTGTGACTTCGATGCGGTGAACTCGCATCGCCTGCGCATCGGCACGCGCTACACGCACGGTGAGACGGCGCTGAGTCAGCTCTATGCGGGACTTGCGTGGGAGTATGAGTTTGGCGGCGATGCGCGTGCGACCTACGATGGAGACAGCGCGCCGAGTCCGTCGCTGAGGGGCGGCAGCGGGCTTCTTGAGCTGGGCTATCGCTTCGCACCGAAGGCGGACAGCCGTATCAGCTACGATCTGAACCTGAGCGGCTGGCAGGGCAAGCGTCAGGGCGTCACGGGCGGCATCTCCGTCAAGTGGGCGTTCTAACGACAGCAATAGCCGCCCCGCTGTGGCAGGGAGGCTTGGGAGCATGGCATATTAGCCTCCCCCGCCGGAGCGGGGGAGGTGGCGAGCAAGGCGAGCCGGAAGGGGAGCCATGAACGATGCAGCTGAAGCATCGTATGCGTCACCGAACAACGCTTTACGCATTTCCAAACTCCTGATTTTCTGCTGGAATAAAAGCGAAACGAAAGGAGAAGTTCCCATGCACGAGAAACGATGGCGCGACTACGAGATGACCGTGAACGGACTGCCGCAGCGCATCCGCTATAACGCCGATACGGTGGAGGGGCTGTTTCTGCCGTTGCTGCGTCGCCTTACGGAGATGCAGCGTGCGGCAGCGCGGCGCATCCTCGTCTTCCTCGCCGCGCCGCCCGCCACGGGGAAATCCACGCTGCTGCTCTTCCTCGAACAGCTCGCGCGGCAGCACGAAGAACTCACGCGCGTTCAGCCACTCGGTATGGACGGGGTTCACCATCCGAACCGTTATCTGGAGACACATACCATCCTGCGCGACGGTGTGGAGATACCACTGAAATCCATCAAGGGTGCGCCCGAGACGTTCGACGTATCTGCGCTCGCAGCAAAACTGCGTGCGGCGAAGAACGGGCGGACACTCTTCCCCGTCTATGACCGCCGCATTCACGATGTTGTACCCGATGCGCTCATCGCAGACGCGCCCATCCTCCTCATCGAGGGCAACTGGCTGCTGCTCGATGAGAAGCCGTGGCGCGATCTGCGTGCCCTCGCCGACTATACCTTGCGCATCGACGCGCCGCCCGCATTCCTGCGTGACCGCCTCATCGCCCGCAAGGTGCAGGGCGGAGGCTCGGAGGCAGAAGCAACGGCGTTCTACGAGACGAGCGATGCGCCGAATGTCCTGCGCTTTGCCGCGCACGCAGGTGCAGCGGACGAAGTCTGGCAGATGGAGGCGGACGGCGACTTTGTGCGCGGATAAAGCTACATACGAAAAATCCCACTGCGTTAACCAGGCGCAGTGGGATTTTTGTCGTCCGTTGTGTTATACTGAAATAGCCACGGCCCAACCAAGCCAATCCGGCAAGGAAGGGAGGGTGTCTCATGATGTTCTATGACTTTGTCGTATCTCTCCTGATCAGTATTCTGGGAAGTATCCTGGGGGCGCTGATCCTTCGACTGTTGAGGTGGTAGCGGAGAGCATCTCATGTGGCAGACAGTTGATGCGGTCTAACCAACCGCAAAAGAACGCCCTGCGGTAACCAGCCGCAGGGCGTTCTTTTTTATGGATTGTCCATGACATTCCATGACTTCTATAGACAGTATAACACGTTTATGTTGTTTTGCAAGGATAAATTTATGGAATCGCTGATAAAACAGCCCCTCAGATATTTATCAGTGCTTCCCTAAGTTGCAGACGAAATTGCACACGAAAAATCCCACTGCGTTTACCAGGCGCAGTGGGATTTTTGTCGTCCGTTGTGCTATACTGAAGCTGCCA
Organism: Candidatus Centipeda massiliensis; assembly: GCF_900290285.1. Classification (GTDB taxonomy): domain Bacteria; phylum Bacillota; class Negativicutes; order Selenomonadales; family Selenomonadaceae; genus Centipeda; species Centipeda massiliensis. Next base: position 313,189 of record NZ_LT985754.1, read on the forward strand.
CGGCCTTTACCGAAGCCAATATGGTTAGGGGAGGAGGCTATCAGATGACACTAACAGACTTTTTGCTTTCCCTGCTGAACAGCGTACTCGGGAGTATTCTCGGGGCGCTGATTTTGCAGAGGCTGAGGCGGTAGAAGCAGCCGCCATTGTGGCATCAGCCTGACGCGACATTACCGGTCGCAAAGAAAGACCCCTGCGGTTACCAAGCGCAGGGGATTTTCTTTCTTTTGGCCTAAAATGACACATTCAGACTTTCTATGGTTATTATATCATTTTTTTTTGCTTTTTCAAGTCTTAAGGAATCGCTGATAAAATAAAGTCCGTCAGATTGGCGTAGATTTTTCTGTCCGATTGAGGAGGCAAACCGGACGCATAGCAAGGGCTATGTGGAGGATTTGCAGGCATTGAGCGGGCAAAAAAGATGCGCTAAGATGGCGTGGCTGAATTTATCAGTGCTTCCTTAATTCACCCCGCCGCCGCATTCTCGATGATCGGTGCGGCACCCTCCGTGATGCACTCCGCTGTCACGGTGACGCGGCGCGGTGCAGTCTCACGCGGGATGTCGAACATCACGTCGAGCATGACCTCCTCGATGATCCCCTTCAGGCTGCGTGCGCCCGTCTTGCGCTCGATCGCCTTCTTTGCGACGGCGCGCAGGGCGTCCTCGGTAAAGATGAGCTCCACGCCGTCCATCGCGAGCAGCTTCTCATACTGGCGTACGGGTGCGTTGATCGGCTCCGTGAGAATGCGCAGGAGCGCGTCCTCGTCGAGCGTCTCAAGCGTGCAGATCACGGGCAGGCGGCCGATGATCTCGGGGATGATTCCGTACTGCATCAGATCCTCGGGCGTTACCTGGTGGATCAGCGTGTCGAACTCCTTCTCCACCTCTTTGCCGCGCACCTCCGCGCCGAAGCCCATCGCGACGTTCCCCTTGCGCAGACGCTTTGCAATCGTCTTTTCAATGCCGACGAATGCGCCGCCCACGATAAAGAGGATGTTTTTCGTATCCACCTTGATCGTCGGTGCCTCGGGGTGCTTGCGCTGGCCGCGTGCCGTGAACTCGACCACGCTGCCCTCGAGCATCTTGAGCAGCGCCTGCTGCACGCCTTCATGCCCGGGATCGGCGGTGATGGAGTTGTTCGCACCGGACTTGCGCGCGATCTTGTCGAACTCGTCGAGGTAGATGATGCCGTGCTCCGCCTTCTCCACGTCCTTGTCCGCCGCATAGTAGAGATTGCGTACGGCGACCTCCACATCTGCGCCAACAAAGCCCGCCTCCGTGAGGCTTGAGGCGTCCGTCACCGCAAACGGCACATCGAGCAGCTTCGAGAGATGGGAGAGGAGCGCCGTCTTGCCGCAGCCCGAGGGACCGAGCATGATCACGTTCGACTTCTCGATCTCCGTGTCCTCTCCCTTGTTCTCGTAGCCGTACTTCATGCGCTTGTAGTGGTTGTAAACAGCAACGGCAAGGATCTTTTTTGCGCGATCCTGCTTGATGATGTAGTTGTCCAGATACTCCTTGATGAGGTGCGGGCGCGTCTTTTCGAGCACGTCGTCCAGCTGCATACGAAACGAAGACCGCTCCTCGGAGGAGACGGAGGCATCGTGCTCATCGAGAAAGCGGTTGATCTCCCGCACGCAGTCCTTGCAGATCGCAAAGCCCGTGTTCGGATCGTAGATCGGCATATCGTATTGGTCGCGGACATCAATGATGCGCTTGCAAAAGCTGCACTGATGCTTCACCGGATTTTTCGACATTTCAAATTCCTTTCAGGATCATTGTCCTTTGATAAATTCTATCATAGAATAACACAGGAACGTGAAAGAAACAAGGAACAATCATCTGCGGAACTGTAATTATGGATGGAAAAATTTTCTGCTGCATATGCTATTTTATGGTAGAATGGGTTCGTATTCAATGAAATTCTTTAGCATTCGAAGAGAAAGGACGTGGGGAGATGAGGAAGGGGATTCTGCTCGGGCTTGTTCTGGGGGCACTTATCTATTTTTTTGGTCCCGGCCTGGGACTTTGGGAAAAGGATGCACCCGCTGCGCAGCCAATGACAGCAGCACAAACGGACAAGGCGGATGCCAAGACCAAGGAGGATGGGGCGAGCGGCACGAAGAAGGGCAGCGAGAAAACAACGGCGTCCCCTGTGCGTACGGACAAACCTGCGGCTCAGAGTGCCTCTGCACAGGAGCCTCCGCCCGCCGCACAGACGGAGTCCCGCCCCTCTACGCCGCTCGCCGGGCGTGTGGAGTCCATCTCGCGTGCATCCTCGCTGACGGGTCCGATGGGAACCGTGCAGGGACCCTTTGCTCTCGTTAAACTGACGCTTGCGAACCGCGGTTCGAGCAGTATCGACATCGTGAGTTTCAACATCCGCATGGTTGACACGGACGGCAACAGTTACGCAGTCTCGGACAGCGGCATGGGCGTACTCTTTCACAAAGGGGTAGCTACGTTCCACATGGAAAACATATCGCCGGGGATGCAGACGACAGCAAGCGTCGTTTTTGCCATGCCCGCAGGAGCGACTCCTGCAAAGATACTGGTAAAGCCGCATGGACTGAATCAGCCAACAACGGAGATTACGCTGTAGGACGGGGCTGCGCGCAGAGAGCAGCCCTCTGACAGAGGAGGAGAATGTATGGATATCCGAACCTATTATGAAGAGCAGCGCGGACTCATGTGTACCGCCATGCGGGAATCTCTGCCGTACCTACGGCGTCTTCTGCGGATGGATGCGGAGCAGTTTGCGGCGGTATTAGGCATTCACGAACAGGAGCTGGCAGACATCGAGGCGGGGGGCGAGGAGCTCGGTGCGACGGTGTTCCTCGCGATTGCCGCTGTGCTGGACGATGCTGTGCGGGAGATGCCGGAGATTGCCGTGCGGATTGAGACGATCCTCTCGCTCAACGCACCCGAGGATGAAGGCTTTTTCGATCACCTCGGTACGATCTCGCTGACACAGCGGTGGCTCGATACATTCCCCACCCCTTTCGAGACACCCGCATGGGATCGTACACAGGACTGGCTGACGGAGGAGGACTACCACACCTTTGCGACGGATTGTCGCATCTTCCTCGACCACAGCATTATCGCATCGGAGGGCTTCTTTGCAGCAGCAGAGCCGCTGATAGCTGCATTGCGTGAACATGGCAGCACCTTCCTCGTCTCCCTTGCGACAGTGCGGGCTCTGGAGGTGGATCTGCGAAGCACGGACGATGCCGTGCGCAGGAATGCTAAGAACGGTATGCGGCATTTGGTGCACCTGCAGGAGAAGGGCTTGGTCGACCTGCGCGGCGAAGACGACGATGGGACGGAGCTTAGTACCTTCTTCTCGGTGTTTGCACGATTCAAGAATACCTATCAGATCGTACTCTTTACGAACGCGTCTGATTGTGCCGCGCAGATCACGCTGCTGAACCGTGCACAGCTCGGCGGTGGGGAGATCGACCTTGTTGGATATCAGAGCGAGCACGGCTTCTATCGCTGGCAGGCTTCGGGCACAGACTGTCACGTACCCTCCTATGCGGATGAGGACGGTGATGATGCGGATATGCGGGAGCCGATGCGCGGATGGGACGACCTTGACGCTGCACTTGCAGAGCCATCTGATCCGCCCAACGGAACCTTTGAGGATATCCCGACCATCGAGGAGATTGAACGTAAGGTTTCTTCTGCGGAGGAGATACCGGATGCGGACGAGGTGGTCATCTTTGACGAGCCGGATGCTGCGGAGATCGAGGCGATGGCGGCAGAGATGCGCGCACTCGATGCCGGGGGGCAGGAGAGCTCTCCTTCCGCTGCGGCGATGAACGATGTCGCGGCAGCTGAGCTCGTGGATTGGCAGAGCGTTGATGATGGCGATGACAGCACATCGCCCACACCGAAAAACACCACACCGGAGCCTGCCCGCAGCACCTTGCCGCGCGGATGGGACGAGATCGGCTGATGAGAGAAAAACATAGGGGGTGGAGCGCGTGCGTGTAGGGACGGGACGCGACATGAAGGAGCGGCAGGAGAAGCTGCTCGATATGTATTTCAAGGACTGGAAGGTGTTCATCGACACCTGCAGTCTGCTCAAGGAGGCTGCGCCGACGTTCTGGGAACGTGCCAGACCCTATATTTTGAAATACAACAACCCCGTCATTGTCCCAGAGCGTGTGTTTCACGAACTGCAGAAAATTTATAGGAACGCTGCGGGGACATACGATCCTGCGGATGTGCGGAATGCGGAACGTTGTTTGTCGGAGTTTTTGCCAAAGTATCAGCAGGAGAACCTGCTCGAATTTCACGGAGAGCCGGTTGATCGGGAAGGGCACGCAGATAACGTCTTCATCACACAGTTTACGCGCCACCGCATGACGTACAATCTCCTGCTCATCACGCAGGACGCCGACCTCGGCGCGGACATCCGCAACCTTGTTAACCAACGTTCCGTTCAGCGCGGCAAGAAAATCCATGTGCGGCGCATTGACGGTGGCGGCAACCTTTTCCCACAGGATGGAAAGAAGCCGCATGCGAAAAGGACGGACTCCCCGAGCGCGCAGACAGACGGTGACCGTCGGATGCATGGTGGGCATGGGCGCACGGCAGGGCAGAGACCCGCGCCGCAGCGCACGGACAGCCGCCCATCCGCCATGACCGCTGCGCGAAAGACCGCCGTCACGACCATCGCTGACGATCCGCTGCCCGTAACGCACATCCCTGTTGAGGGCGAGATGGTCTGCCGCATGCAGAACGGCATACTGGAGCGCATCCGCCTCGGCAAGGAGATCGGTAAGGGCGGCGAGGGCAGGATCTACGAAACGGGCACACCCTACGTTGCAAAGATTTACGCGCGGGACTGCCTGACCGCACGGCGACGGGAAAAGATCCGCCGAATGCTCAGCCGCAGTATCTCCTATGCGGGCATCTGCTGGCCCTGTGCAGAACTCTCAAACGAGAGCGGGGACTTTGTCGGCTATCTGATGCCGCGGGCACAGGGACACTCCCTGCAGATCGCCGTATTCAGTCCGCGGCGTCTGCAGAAATTTTTCCCGCACTGGAAAAAGGTCGATCTCGTCACCCTCTGCATTACCATCCTTGAGAAGATCAAGTACCTTCACGACCGCAGCATTCTCATCGGTGATTTGAATGACCAGAACATCCTCGTCGTCTCCGCAACTGAGGTCTACTTTGTTGATACAGACAGCTACCAGATCGAGGACTTTCCCTGCCCCGTCGGCACCCCCGTTTACACAGCCCCCGAGGTGCAGGGGCAACCGTTTTCAAGCTTCCTGCGCACGAAGGGAAATGAGGCATTTGCCATTGCGACCCTGCTTTTCCGCATCATGCTCCCGGGTAAAACGCCATACTCTCAGCAGGGGGGCAACGATCTGCAGGAGAACATTGCACGCGGTGATTTCTCCTATCCCTGCGGAGAAAACTCTAATCGCCGCGCCCCCGACGGCCCGTGGCGATTTATCTGGAGTCATCTCCCGCGTCGTGCAATGAAAGAACCGTTTTATCAGACCTTTCGTAAGGGCGAGGTGCATTACGAAGAGTGTGACCGCCTCGACGTGAACGCGTGGCTTGCAAACCTGCGTGAGTACAAGAACCTTCTCACAAATGGGAAATACGCGGAGCAGGATGCCCTCTCACTCGAGATTTTCCCGAACCGTTACAAGCACATTGAAACAAATGTGGATGCGAAGTCCCCGCAGCAAACAAAGACATGGGATCGGCCGACGGCACGTACAAAGCCCGGGACAAAGCCGCCGAAGCCGCCCGAGAAACGTCCGTGCCGGGTCTGTAAGAGCGAGGTGCCGGTCACACAGCTCGACCGCGGCATATGCTCCTGGTGCAGAGGAGAAACTTATGAATGGAAGCAATGCAGGACGTGCGGCAGCCGCTTCCGTATCACCGCCGCTGAGCATGCCTTCTTCGTAGATAAGGGGCTGGCACAGCCCGAGAACTGCAGGGAATGTCGCGAGGAGCGAAAGAAGGAGCGCGAGGTGGGGCGCACGATACCGCAGAAAAACACCCCTTCGCGTACGCCTCTCCCGCAAAGTGACCATGCGGAGGAGAGCTCATTATTTGAGACCGTTATCGGCATCGGCATCGGGCTTTTTGGGACCGTTATCATCGGGCTTTTTGAGACCGTTATCGGCGTTATCGGCATCGGGCTTGCCATTGCCTATGCCGTCGTTCATTTTCTGTTATAATATGGGAGGAACACCATGAAAGACCTGCACCTCATCCGCATGGACGATCTCGTCACCAATCCGACGCCGCGCGTTCCCGTCTGCCTCTGCCTTGACACAAGTGGCTCCATGGCGGCAGTTGAGGCGGGGAGCTACGTCGGCACCGGGGAGACCATCCGCCAAGACGGAAAGCTCTGGCAGATCGTCGAGGGTGGAAAGAGCCGCATACAGGAGCTTCAAAAGGGCATCGAAATGTTCTTCGAGGCAATCCGCACCGACATACTCGCCGCTGATTCCGCTGAGATCAGCATCGTCACCTTCGACAACGAGGCAAAATGCCTGCTCGACTTCGCCAACATCGAGCGGCAGACCGTCCCACAGCTGCACGCAAATGGACTCACGGCGATGGGGGAGGGGGTCAACCTCGCCCTCGACTTGCTGACGCAGCGCAAGAAAGAGTATCAGGATAAGGGGGTCGACTACTATCAGCCATGGCTCGTCCTCATGAGCGACGGCGAACCGAACGGTGACCCCGCCGAGCTTCGCCGTGCCGAACAGCGCGTCACGGAACTCGTGAATGCAGGCAAGCTGACCGTTTTTCCCATCGGCATCGGAAACGAACCGGGCATGGATGCACTTGCCGCACTCTCGCCGAAATGGGAGCCGCTGCGGCTCGACGGCCTGAAATTCCAAGAATTTTTTGCATGGCTCAGCAGCAGCATCAAGGTCGTATCGAACTCCACCCCGGGAGATAAAATCAAGCTTGATGTCGATCGTATCAAAGACTGGAGTACACTCTCTTGAGCGAAGAACACAGTACACTATGGCACTTTGCGGAGTGCGCCGTCACAGGGCGGCGCCATCGTGCCGCAGATCTGCCGTGTCAGGATAAGACCCATGCCTGCGAATGGCATGGCACTGCCGTCATCGCTCTCGCTGATGGCGCAGGTTCTGCAGCATTCTCCCAAGAGGGGGCAGAGACCGTTTGTCGGGAGATTGCGATGGTATTCTCTAGCTCCTTTGATGCCTTTGATGCAGAGATAGACGGGACACTCGTCAAACAACAGATCCTTGCACGGCTGCGTACGGCACTCGCCGCACAGGCGGACGAATGTGCGAGCAGCGTTGATGCTCTTGCCTCCACACTGCTCGCTGTTGCGGTCAAGGGGGATCGCTTCATCCTCCTCCATATCGGCGACGGTGTCATTGGCTGCCTGCACGACAACCGGCTCGTAGTCCTCTCCCAGCCGGTCAACGGCGAGTTTATCAATACCACCGTATTTGTCACCTCGCCCGAGGCGACAGATACCATGAAACTTGTCAAAGGGGATGTGTCAGACATATATGGCTTCGTCCTTCTCTCCGACGGCACGGAGATGAGCCTCTATGATCGCCGGCAGAAAACTCTCGCGCCTGTCCTGCACCGCGTCTTCAACGCAGTCTGCGAAGAGGGACGCGCGAACGTGGAGGAAATGCTGCGTGGGAGCTTTGAGAACAGTGTCATTCAGGCGACTGGTGATGATTGCAGCATCGCACTGATGGTGCGGAATATAAAAAGTTGAGAAAAAGTTGAAAAAGGGGGTTGACGAGGAGAAGTGCTTTGTGTTATATTGTGACAGTCGCGCCGATGAGGGCAGCACGGAGATGAAAAACTCCACGAAGCTAGGAACGGCGCCGGATGTACCCTGAAAACTACACAATGCAAAACAAGTTAGAGGAAACTCTAACAGCCAGATGCAACATCGTTGTGAAGGTGGCAACACCTTCGGTCAACGAACACAATTCTTTTACAAGAATGAAGTAATGAGCCAACAGGCTCTCGGATAGGGGCAAGCCTTTCGCGGAGAGTTTGATCCTGGCTCAGGACGAACGCTGGCGGCGTGCTTAACACATGCAAGTCGAACGGGATGATTTAGAAGCTTGCTTTTAGAGAATCTAGTGGCAAACGGGTGAGTAACACGTAGACAACCTGCCGACAGGATGGGGACAACATTCCGAAAGGAATGCTAATACCGAATGAAGCAGAGAAGGGCATCCTTTTCTGATGAAAGATGGCCTCTGAATATGCTATCACCTGTCGATGGGTCTGCGTCTGATTAGCTCGTTGGTGAGGTAACGGCTCACCAAGGCGACGATCAGTAGCCGGTCTGAGAGGATGAACGGCCACATTGGGACTGAGACACGGCCCAGACTCCTACGGGAGGCAGCAGTGGGGAATCTTCCGCAATGGGCGCAAGCCTGACGGAGCAACGCCGCGTGAGTGAAGAAGGTCTTCGGATCGTAAAGCTCTGTTGATGGGGACGAACGTACGGAGTGCAAATAGTGCTCTGTAATGACGGTACCTATCGAGGAAGCCACGGCTAACTACGTGCCAGCAGCCGCGGTAATACGTAGGTGGCGAGCGTTGTCCGGAATCATTGGGCGTAAAGGGAGCGCAGGCGGGCATGTAAGTCTTTCTTAAAAGTGCGGGGCTCAACCCCGTGATGGGAAAGAAACTACATGTCTTGAGTACAGGAGAGGAAAGCGGAATTCCGAGTGTAGCGGTGAAATGCGTAGATATTGGGAGGAACACCAGTGGCGAAGGCGGCTTTCTGGACTGCAACTGACGCTGAGGCTCGAAAGCCAGGGGAGCGAACGGGATTAGATACCCCGGTAGTCCTGGCCGTAAACGATGGATACTAGGTGTGGGAGGTATCGACCCCTACCGTGCCGGAGTTAACGCAATAAGTATCCCGCCTGGGGAGTACGGTCGCAAGACTGAAACTCAAAGGAATTGACGGGGACCCGCACAAGCGGTGGAGTATGTGGTTTAATTCGAAGCAACGCGAAGAACCTTACCAGGCCTTGACATTGACTGAAAGTGCTAGAGATAGCACCCTCTCTTCGGAGACAGGAAAACAGGTGGTGCATGGCTGTCGTCAGCTCGTGTCGTGAGATGTTGGGTTAAGTCCCGCAACGAGCGCAACCCCTGTTCTTTGTTGCCATCACGTAAAGGTGGGCACTCAAAGGAGACTGCCGCGGAGAACGCGGAGGAAGGCGGGGATGACGTCAAGTCATCATGCCCCTTATGGTCTGGGCTACACACGTACTACAATGGAACGGACAGAGAGCAGCGAACCCGCGAGGGCAAGCGAACCTCAAAAACCGTTTCCCAGTTCGGATTGCAGGCTGCAACTCGCCTGCATGAAGTCGGAATCGCTAGTAATCGCAGGTCAGCATACTGCGGTGAATACGTTCCCGGGTCTTGTACACACCGCCCGTCACACCACGGAAGTCGTTCACACCCGAAGCCGGCGCAGCCGTCTAAGGTGGGGAAGGTGACTGGGGTGAAGTCGTAACAAGGTAGCCGTATCGGAAGGTGCGGCTGGATCACCTCCTTTCTAAGGATTAAGATGAACCTAACGGTTCACAATCTTAGGTCGGTCATTTGGCTTAGTTTTGCATTGTCTAGTTTTGAGGGCGCATCGGACGCAAGAGATTGCGTAGTTGTGACCTTATTGTTCACTGAAAACTGCACAGAAGAAACAAGAAAATCTAACAAAGGGAGACTTTGTGTACTCATGTCATAAAGTTTTCCTCACTGAGGTCTTCTACCGCAAGGTAGAAAGTAACAGAATAGATTTTCCCAAGCAAATTAGGATAAAGCGAAAATACCTTTTATCGCGAGATGAAGTTCCGATTCCATGTTGGATCGGCGCTGAAGATTCCGTTAGATGCGCGGAAGCCGACAGAGACATAGTACGCTATGTCGATGAGGCTGACAAAGCAGATGACGGGATATGCAGTGCCGCTGATGTGCGAAGTGGAAGGTTAAGTCAAGTGAATAAGGGCATACGGCGGATGCCTAGGCGTTTCGAAACGAAGAAGGACGCGATAAGCTGCGATAAGCCATGACGAGCTGCAAGTAAGCCTTGACTCATGGATTTCCGAATGGGGCAACCCGGCAAGAGTAACGTCTTGTCACTCTACCTTCGAGGTAGAGAGAAAACACCCGATGAACTGAAACATCTAAGTAGTCGGAGGAAAAGAAATCAACTGTGTTCCGCTCATGAATAAGCTGGATTGCAGATGCGAAGGATGATTTCTTCAGATGCACGGAAGAGGAGCGCGTCATAGCGGTGGCTATGGCAAGCGACGATGACAAAGCAGATGAGGAATCAGACAAGCAGATGCGCCAGAGTATTCATGAGTGGAGCACCGAGATTCCCTGAGTAGCGGCGAGCGAAACGGGAGGAGCCCAAACCAAGAGACTTCGGTTTCTTGGGGTTGCGGACCTGCAACAAACTGGACACTTTAGTGGAAGCATCTGGGAAGGTGCGGCAAAGAGAGTGAGACCCTCGTACACGAAAGAGTGAAAAGCGGGCAGGGATCCAGAGTACCACAGGGCACGAGGAACCCAGTGGGAAGCAGGGTGGACCACCATCCAAGGCTAAATACATCGAAACGACCGATAGCGAAGAGTACCGTGAGGGAAAGGTGAAAAGAACCCCGGGAGGGGAGTGCAATAGAACCTGAAACCGTATGTCTACAAACAGTCGGAGCACTATTTATGTGCGACGGCGTGCCTATTGAAGAATGAACCGGCGAGTTAATTTATGCTGCGAGGTTAAGCGGGAGACGCGGAGCCGAAGCGAAAGCGAGTCTTAAGAGGGCGAAAGTAGCATGGATTAGACCCGAAACCACAGTGATCTATACATGTCCAGGTTGAAGCTCAGGTAAAAATGAGTGGAGGACCGAACCCGTGCGTGTTGAAAAACGTTGGGATGAGATGTGTATAGGGGTGAAATGCCAATCGAACGTGTAGATAGCTGGTTCTCCCCTAAATAGCTTTAGGGCTAGCCTCAGGCGAATAACTATAGAGACGGTAGAGCACTGATCGGGCAAGGAGGCGTAAAGCCTACCGACCCCAGTCAAACTACGAATGGCTCATATGGGCAGCCTGGGAGTCAGAATGCGAGTGATAAGACCCGTATTCAAGAGGGAAACAGCCCAGACCGCCGGCTAAGGTCCCAAATGCTGTGCTAAGTGGAGAAGGATGTAGGACTTCGAAAACAACCAGGATGTTGGCTCAGAAGCAGCCGCCATTAAAAGAGTGCGTAATAGCTCACTGGTCGAGAGGCCCTGCGCCGAAAATATCCGGGGCTAAAGCACAGAACCGAAGCCGCGGCATCGTACTAGGTACGATGGGTAGGGGAGCGTTCCTGTTTGGACGAAGGTAGACCGGAAGGACTGCTGGACGAACAGGAAGTGAGAATGCCGGTATGAGTAGCGAAACGACAGGTGAGAATCCTGTCCACCGAAAGCCTAAGGTATCCCGGGCAACGCTCGTCGTCCCGGGGTTAGTCGGGACCTAAGCCGAGGCGAAAAGCATAGGCGATGGACAACTGGCGAAAATTCCAGTACCGGGCGTCTTCGTTTGAGGATGGAGTGACGCAGGAAGGAAGCTGAGCGCGCGATTGGAAGAGCGCGTCGAAGGCGGTAGGCTTGTATGGAGGCAAATCCCCATACTACAAGGCCGAGAACCGATAGATAGAGTAAGCTACGGCGAACTTGAATTCAGCTGCACTACACTGCCAAGAAAAGCTTCTAACGAGAAGACGTCTGCCCGTACCAAAACCGACACAGGTAGGCGGGGAGAGAATCCTAAGGTGCGCGGGAAAACCCTCGTTAAGGAACTCGGCAAAATGCATCCGTAACTTCGGGAAAAGGATGGCCGTTGATGGTGAAGGTGTTTACCACCGGAGCTGTTGACGGCGGCAGAAAAGAGGCCCAAGCGACTGTTTACCACAAACACAGGTGCCTGCGAAAGCGCAAGCTGAAGTATAGGTGCTGACGCCTGCCCGGTGCAGGAAGGTTAAGGAGAGTTGTTAGTCCTTGAGATGAAGCAGCGAACTGAAGCCCCTGTAAACGGCGGCCGTAACTATAACGGTCCTAAGGTAGCGAAATTCCTTGTCGGGTAAGTTCCGACCCGCACGAAAGGCGTAACGATTTGGGCACTGTCTCAACGAGGGACCCGGTGAAATTGAAATACCTGTGAAGATGCAGGTTACCCGCGACTGGACAGAAAGACCCCATGGAGCTTTACTGCAGCTTGGCATTGGTCTTTGGCATATAACGTACAGGATAGCCGGGAGACTGGGAAGTCATATCGCTAGATGTGATGGAGTCACCGTTGGGATACCGGCCTTTATATGCTAAGGATCTAACCGGAACATTAACAGTGTTCGGGACAGTACCAGGCGGGCAGTTTGACTGGGGCGGTCGCCTCCGAAAGAGCAACGGAGGCGTCCAAAGGTTCCCTCAGCGCGGACAGAAATCGCGCGAAGAGCATAAAGGCAGAAGGGAGCTTGACTGCGAGACTGACGGGTCGAGCAGGTACGAAAGTAGGGCTTAGTGATCCGGTGGAAAGAGAGTGGAATTGCCATCGCTCAACGGATAAAAGCTACCCTGGGGATAACAGGCTAATCTCTCCCAAGAGTCCATATCGACGGGGCGGTTTGGCACCTCGATGTCGGCTCATCACATCCTGGGGCTGAAGCAGGTCCCAAGGGTTGGGCTGTTCGCCCATTAAAGTGGTACGTGAGCTGGGTTCAGAACGTCGTGAGACAGTTCGGTCCATATCCATCGCGGGCGTAAGATACATGAGGGAGGCTGCTCCTAGTACGAGAGGACCGGAGTGGACGGACCAACGGTGTACCAGTTGTCCTGCCAAGGGCATGGCTGGGTAGCTGCGTCCGGAAGGGATAAACGCTGAAAGCATCTAAGCGTGAAGCCTGTCCCGAGATGAAGTATCTCATTCCTATAAGGAAGTAAGACCCCTTGAAGAAGACGAGGTAGATAGGCTGGGTGTGGAAGCACAGCAATGTGTGGAGCTGACCAGCACTAATCGGTCGAGGGCTTGACTTACAAGCCTAACAATTTGCTTACAGTTTCTTCTGTGAAGTTTTGAGTGTACAACACTCAAGAAGATGCGGTGATGATGCCTGAACGGTTCCACCTGTTCCCATTCCGAACACAGTAGTTAAGCGTTCAAAGGCCGAGGGTACTTCGTTGGAGACGACGTGGGAGAGTAGGTAGTTGCCGCAATCACTCCTCGATAGCTCAGTCGGTAGAGCGTCTGACTGTTAATCAGAATGTCACTGGTTCGAGTCCAGTTCGAGGAGCCATTTTTGCATTTACAGCGGCGTCGCCGCTTTGGATAGTTGGGGTATCGCCAAGTCGGTTAAGGCACGGGACTTTGACTCCCGCATCCGTTGGTTCGAATCCAACTACCCCAGCCAATTTGTATCATTTTGGCGGGTACTGTGGCGCTGATAAAGGTTCACTAGCTCAGTTGGTAGAGCATCTGACTTTTAATCAGAGGGTCCCGGGTTCGAGTCCCGGGTGAGCCACCACTATTTTCTCACTTATCATGACTCACTAGCTCAACTGGCAGAGCAACTGACTCTTAATCAGTAGGTTCACGGTTCGATTCCGTGGTGGGTCACCATTATGGGCGATTAGCTCAGCTGGGAGAGCGCTTGCCTTACAAGCAAGATGTCGGCAGTTCGATCCTGTCATCGCCCACCATAGGTACTTATCCGATCTACGGCCCGGTAGTTTAGTTGGTTAGAATGCCGCCCTGTCACGGCGGAGGTCAGGGGTTCAAGTCCCCTTCGGGTCGCCATTTTTATGCCTCGGTAGCTCAGTTGGTAGAGCAGGGGACTGAAAATCCCCGTGTCAGTGGTTCGATTCCGCTCTGAGGCACCACTTCGTATATCATCACAGCGTCTGCGGCATACGCCGCTTGTGCATGTCGCTGGCGTAGCTCAATCGGTAGAGCAGCTGACTTGTAATCAGCAGGTTGGGGGTTCAAGTCCTCTCGCCAGCTCCACGCGGGTGTAGCTCAATGGTAGAGCCCCAGCCTTCCAAGCTGGTCACGTGGGTTCGATTCCCATCACCCGCTCCATTTTGCATTTCGCCGGGGTGGCGGAACAGGCAGACGCAGGGGACTTAAAATCCCCCGATCGAAAGATCGTACCGGTTCGATTCCGGTCCTCGGCACCAAATATCATACTCTATTGTCACGCGGTCGTGGCGGAATTGGCAGACGCGCTACTTTGAGGGGGTAGTGTTCACAAGACGTGTGGGTTCAAGTCCCACCGACCGCACCATCCTTTTCTTTACAATTTGATAGTCACGCGGTCGTGGCGGAATGGCAGACGCGCTAGCTTCAGGCGCTAGTGATGGCAACATCGTGGAGGTTCAAGTCCTCTCGACCGCACCATTTAACTTCATATCATGCGGTTGTGGCGGAATTGGCAGACGCGCTACTTTGAGGGGGTAGTGTTCACAAGACGTGTGGGTTCAAGTCCCACCAACCGCACCATTTGGAAACGTATCGCTGTAGGAAATTACAGCGATTTTTTGTTGCTGTTACTCATGCTTGCGATTTTATGCAGAATACGCTAGAATAATTGCAGGAGGGGAGTTTATGGCACTGGATACGGAAGAAGCACGTCGGGCATTGTACCGAGAAATCGTTCAGAGTTTAACATTGATGGATGATATCTTTATGACGGCGGTGTTTCAGAACAGTCTCCCCTGTGTCGATCTGGTCTTGCAGATTATCTTGGAGAAGCCGAATCTTCGCACGACGAGTGTCGTTACGCAGGATACACTCAAAAATCTTCACGGTCATGATGTGCGGCTTGACATTCACGCGTTTGCGGACGGGCAGGAATTCAACATCGAGATTCAGCGCGCGAAAAGGGGAGCAGAACCACGCAGGGCGCGTTATCACAGCAGCATGATGGATGCGAATGCGCTGCCTGAAGGAATGGATTATAAAAAGCTGCCCGAATCGTATGTGATCTTTATCACGGAGGCAGATGTACTTGGGAAGGGGAAACCGCTCTATCTGATAGGACGAACGATTGAGGGGGATGGGGAGTCCTTTGGAGACGGCTCGCATATTGTCTATGTAAATGGTTCGATGGTCGATACGGAGACGCCTCTTGGGCGGCTGATGCACGATTTTCAGTGCGTGCAGCCCGAGGAGATGTACTATCCGGTTCTTGCAGAGCGGGCGGGAGTGTTTAAGAATACGGAGAAAGGAGAGATTTATATGAGCTCGAAGTGGGAACAGTTTGTTCAGGAGATCAGCAAAGAGGCGATGGAGCGCGGCATGGAGCGTGGCATGGAGCGTGGCGCAGAAAATGCGTATCTTTCTTCTATCCGAGCAATGATGGAAAAGCTGTCGGTTACGGCAGAGAAGGCGATGGATGTGCTTGCGATCCCCCAGTCGGAGTGGAGCAGGTATAAGGCGATGCTCTGAAATGTGTTTTTGATTTAACAAGAGAACCCGTCGACAATCATGCCGACGGGTTCTCTTGTTTTGTGTCAAAACGCACGGAATTTTTCGCGCATATATGATATTTTATGATGTGTGTCGGTACGCGGGCAAAGAATACGCAGCATAATGCGCTATTTAGGGTGTCGAGGTACTGATGATATTTGAGTTGTTGGAGGGCATGGTGGAGCAGTATGGCGATTGAGGTAAAACGCGCGGGGGTACGGCGTGCGCAGTGCAGCTGCAGCATGCCCGCCGTCTGGTGGGCGCTCTCGTACGCGCGGGGCGCACTGGTTATCTTTCACAGCCCGCGCTCCTGTGCGCATGTGGTGCGTGAAAAGGATGTCGGCAGCTTTCATCGACTGATCGGCGCGGGCACCTACGCGCCGCCGTCGCCCGTACCGCTGCTGACGAGCGGGATCGGCGAGGGCGATGCGGTGTTTGGCGCGGCGGAGCGGCTGCGTGCGTGCATCCGTTTTGCGGCAGAAAGATATCGGCCGCGTGCCGTCTTTGTCGCGGGTTCCTGTGTGAGCGGCATCATTGGGGACGATACGAGGGCTGCGGCGGAGGAGATGGAGGAGGCGTTGGGGCTGCCCGTCGTTGCCGTGCCGACGGGCGGCTTTTTGGACGATGAGTCCTTCGACGGCTACCTGTCGGTTGCGCGGGTGCTGATGGATCGCTTTATGCAGCCGCCTGCGCGCGTGCGTCAGGGGACGGTGGTGTTTCTCGGGGACTACGGGGGGCTTTACAGTGCCTACGTGCAGGAGCTGAAGCGGCTGCTCGGCGGCCTCGGGCTGCAGCTGGCGGGGCAGTTTCCCACCTATACGCCGCTCGATGAGGTGCAGGCGGTGCCGGAGGCGGAACTCCTCGTCGTGCTCGGCAGTGCGATGTCCGATGAAAAGCAGGCGCTGCTCATCGCGTTCGCGGAGGAACTTCACACGCGCTTCGGTACGCCGTATTTCGCGGAGGCATTTGCGGGCGGCGCAGAGGAGACGGCACACTGGCTGCGCTGCATCGGCGCGCGCTGCCATCGGGAAGCGGCGGCGGAGGAGACGATCCGGCGTGAGGAGGCGGCGTTCGAGCGCAGTCTCGCGCGTGCGCGGGAGACGCTCGCGGGGCGGCGCACCGTGCTCGTCGTCGGGCGCGAACTGCACTGGCTGCAGCCCGAGATCCTCCTGCGCCTGATCGAAAGGGCGGGGGTACGGCTCTCCGGCATCATCCTCCTCGCGCTCTTTACCGAGGCGCAGCGCAGGGAGGTGGAGGACGGCCTTCGGGCGTGCTGCGATGTACCGATTCTCGCGGTGGAGGATCCCGCGAGTGAGGAGCTGCTGCGGTCGGCGGATTTCGTCTTTACGACACATGAGCTGGTGGACGTACAGCTGCGGCAGATCCTGCTCGGCAAGCTGCCTACGGTCGGCTGGGCGATGGAGCGGCAGCTCATCGAGGATATGGAGCACGTACTCTATCGGCATACGAGCAGGGGAGGGCTGATCTATGGATGAGGGAATTCTCTCCTTTGACGATATGTCCGTGTGGATGGAGAGCTGTGCGCTGACGGGCGCGGCGGCATTCTTCGCGGGGCTGCACGGCTGCGCCGTCGTGGTCAACGGGCCGCTGTGGTGCTACCTCTTTACGCAGCGGCACATCGAGCAGACACAGAGCGATATCTCCCACCGCATGAAATGCACGCAGCTCGACAACGATGCGATTGTGTTCGGCGCGGAGGAGTATCTGCGCGAGGCGCTGCAGGCGCATATCGAGCATCCGCCCGCGCTGCTCGCCGTCATCAGCGGCAGCTCGGCAAGTCTGATCGGCGATGATGTCGGTGCGATTGCGCGCGCGGCGGGCGTAACCTGCCCCGTGGTCGCCATTGACAGCGGCGGACTGACCGGCAGCTTCGCGGACGGATGGCGGCACGCCTCCTGCGCGGCGCTTGCGGTGCTGCTCCGCGAGACGGCGGCGCCCGCGCGGCACGGAGTCAACCTCATCGGCATGACTGCGTCCTACTACAACGGCGAGAACGATGCGCGGGAACTGGTACGCCTGCTGACGGGGGCAGGGTATGCGGTGCGCCATGTATTCGGGTGTGATATGTCCCCGGAGGACATCGATGCACTGGCGCAGGCAGAGCTCAATATTGTCGTGCATGACGAGCTCGGGCTTGCGGCGGCAAAGTATATCGAGCAGCGCTGCGGCACGCCCTGCATCGCCCCTCTTCCGCCCTATGGGCGTGCGGGGACGCGGCGGTGGCTGGAGGAGATCTTTGCCGCGCTGCCGCCCGCGCATGGGGAGGCTGCTATGGCGGAGATCGAGGAGGCGGAGCGCAGAGACTTTCTGCGGATCAACGATCTCAAGAATACGTGGGGCGAGCTGCGCTTTGATACCGCACTCATCCGCGCACCGCGGTCGGCGGCGTGGGGGCTTGCCGAGGCGCTGCGTACGGAGTGGGCGGATGTCCGGCATCTCGCTGTTGCGGCGCAGGTGCGCGATGCTGCCGCAGTGCAGATCGTGGATGAGCGGCTGACGGAAACGGATACGGTGCGGGCGCAGGAACTCCTCGCGGCGATGGAGCACGGACTGCTCATGGCGAGCAGCAGCGAGTCCGTGCTTTCCGATCCGTGCAGGATGCTCTACCTCCCCGTCGCCTATCCCGTTGTGGATCGCCTCTGCCTGTCGGATCAGCCGTTTATGGGGCTGCGCGGTGCGCGGCACATCGAGGACGCACTCTGGAACGGGAGTATCCTGCGGCGTGAGATATCCGTCCGCGCATAGGCAATTGGCAGCAAAAAGCTCCGAGCACGTACAGGTGCTCGGAGCTTTTTCTGTGGGGAGGTAAAATCATACCGCAATCCAATGCCTCCCACGCCGCAGGGGGGAGGGGGAGCGCGAGCGGTGGAAGGGGCGCCAGAGACTTGTATGACTTTCTTACGATAGAGAGTCATGGATCGTCCAAGGCGCCCCCACCGTCACGCTGTCGCGTGCCACCTCCCCCATTGTGATGGGGGAGGCTGATCTACCGCGTCCAATGCCTCCCACGCCGCAGCGGGGGAGGGGGACCGCGAGCGGTCAACGTCAGCCAATCACACATCGCTAACGCTCGTGTTCTTGGGACGTTTTCGCATACGACCTGTTTCCCAATCAGCTTCGTCCTACGGACTTGCTTCTTGGACAGGTCAGCAAGCGGTGGAAGGGGCGCCTGTGACTTGTATGACTTTCTTACGATAGAGAGTCATGGATCGTCCAAGGCGCCCCTACCGTCACGCTGTCGCGTGCCACCTCCCCCCATTGTGATGGGGGAGGCTTGGATTGCGTTAGAACTTCCAGTTGAAGCCGGCGTTAAAGGTCACGCCGCGCTGTTTGCCCGCCCAGCCCTCGACGCTGAGGTCAGCGGAGGCGTTCTTGCCCATGGGGGCTTTCCAGCCGAGTTCAAGGCTGCCGGAGAATCCCTTGAGGGATGGTGAAGGCGTGGTATGGGTGAATCCTCTGCCATATACGGTGGCGCTTGAATCGCCGCCAAACTCGTACTGCATGGAGGCGCCGAGGATGAGGGTGCCGCTGCCCTGCGGGATCATCCAGCGTGCGCCCGTGCGCAGACGCTGACTCTGCACGGCGTCGAACTCGTAGCGCTCACCCGTGGAGAGCGTTGCATCCGTGCCGTTCTGCCGCGTGTAGAAGTAGCGGACGTACAGCTCGCGCTCGTTGCCGCTCTGCTCCGTGACGCGCTGACCAAAGCCCAGATGTGCGCCGATGTAGTTCGTATCGGTATCATAGGAGGTCGGCGTGCCCGAAAGGACCGCCGAATAGTCCATGGATGAGCGTCCGAAGCGCAGGCTGCCCTCGTAGAACGTGCCGTCCTTCTGCTCCTGCCGGATGAAGCCGCCGACGCCGACGTAGCGGACGGAGCCGTCGCCGTGCGCATCATTGACGTAGCTGTCGTAGGTGCCGCGTCCGTACTCGACGATGGGGCCGAAGAGGATGCGCTCATCGCCGCGCAGGACTTCACGCGAGAAGCCGACGGCGAGGTTCATGCCCTTCATATCGACGTGGGAACCCGTCTCATGCCGCATGGAGGAGCCGCCGATGGCCGCAAATGGGGCAAAGCCCTCGGCTGCCGCCGCCTCGACGGATGCACTCGTCATGCCGCCGCCCGTCATGAGGTCTGCACCTGCGCCGAGGAAGGCTGCCGCTCCCGCCATCGTCTCGACGACGGACTTGCGGTTGTCCTCTGCCTGCCGCTTGAGGTCATCGGGCGTCGGTGTCGGCGTTGGTGTAGGTGTAGGTGTAGGTGTAGGCGTTGGTGTAGGTGTAGGCGTTGGTGTAGGTGTTGGTGTCGGTGTTGGCGTTGGTGGTGTCGGCGGTGGGGTTGGAGGTGTCGGTGGTGTTGGCGGCGGCGTTGGCGGTGTCGGCGGCGGTGTTGGGGGTTTCGGCGTTGGCTTATCGCCCTCGTCGATGGCGGAGCCGTCGGTCTTGACAATCAGCTCCTTATTATCCTCGGTGATGCCGATCTTCGCCGTAGTGACATCCGAGACGCCCTTCCAGACGGTCATGGTGGTCGTGCCGTCCTTCTGGATCTGCGCTTTCTCTGTGTAGAGGAGGCGCAGGCGCTTCTCCGTCTCATCGCCGCGCAGATGCGCCGTGATGTCCGTGCCCGTGAGGTCAGTATTGCTCGTGGACGAGAGCCAGAGCATCGTGTCGTCCTTCGTCATACCGGCGGGCAGCCAGAAC
Organism: Candidatus Centipeda massiliensis; assembly: GCF_900290285.1. Taxonomy (GTDB): domain Bacteria; phylum Bacillota; class Negativicutes; order Selenomonadales; family Selenomonadaceae; genus Centipeda; species Centipeda massiliensis. The sequence continues at coordinate 333,437 of NZ_LT985754.1, forward strand.
TCGAGTTTTTGGAATCCATCGATGCGCTTTGCCTTGATGCCCTTGGTCTCCTTGACGACGAGCGCGTTGCCTGCGATGTTCTCCGTCGCGCCGTTTGCCTTGTACCCATAGAGCTGCGCCGCAGAGAGGTTGGGCGTGCCCGTGATGACGATGCGGTTATCCTTGACGGTTGCGACGGAGCCGGCAGTACTGCCCACGTTCGCAGCGCCGCCATAGATGCTGTCCTGATAGATGCCGCCGCTGATGTTCACAGTGTTCTCGTTTGCCGTCGCCTGTGCCGGCGCGCCGTCTGCGGTGGCGGAGCCGCCGATGATCTCCGACGTAAATGTACCGTATGCGAGGTTCAGCGTGTTCTCGTCTGCCGACGCCGTCGCAGCCGCCCCCTCCGCGTTGGCATTGGCCCTGCCGCCGCGAATCTCCTTCCACGGAGCAACGGCAGAGAGGGTGACGGTATTCTTTGATGCCGACGCAGTAACGGGGGCGTCCTTGCCGACCGCATCTGTTTTGCCGCCGTACACAGCGCTTGCCGCCGTCAGCGTGCCGCCCTCTACGGTGACGCTGTTGCTGTCTGCCGCAGCCGCTGCGCCCGCGAGCTCTGCCGTGCCATCGGCGACGCCGCCGATGAGCGCCTGCACTGTGCCGGAGGCGTTCTTCAGCTGCAGTACGTTTTCATTGGACGCAGCGGATGCGGTCTTCCCTGCCGCCCTTGTACGGGCAACGGCATGGCCCGCGCGGATGTGGGCGTCATCGAGCGCGGCATCCGTGAGATCGACCGTGTTCTTCGTGAGGGTGGCAGTCGCCGTGCCCGTCTCTGCGAAGACGTATGCCACACCGCCCCGCACGTCGCCCGCAAATGTGCCGNCTGTGCCGGAGGCGTTCTTCAGCTGCAGTACGTTTTCATTGGACGCAGCGGATGCGGTCTTCCCTGCCGCCCTTGTACGGGCAACGGCATGGCCCGCGCGGATGTGGGCGTCATCGAGCGCGGCATCCGTGAGATCGACCGTGTTCTTCGTGAGGGTGGCAGTCGCCGTGCCCGTCTCTGCGAAGACGTATGCCACACCGCCCCGCACGTCGCCCGCAAATGTGCCGCCCGTGCCCGTGACGGCGTTCTCCGTGAGTGTCGCCTGTACGTCCCCTGCATGGTCCGCCGGCAGCTTCACGGAGGCACCCACCGCGTTCTTTACCTTGCCGCCCGTATTCGTGACCGTATTCTTTGCGGCGGTCGCCGTGAAGGACGCGCCGTCCGCAGAGGTAGTTTGCTGCTCGATCTCTGCGCCCGCGACGCTGTTTGTCACCACACCCGCTGCCGCGACGGTGACGGCGTTCTCGGTCGCCGTGTATGCCGCTGCACCGCCAAAGGCGTTCGTCGCCATCATGTTCACGCCGCTCACGCTGCCTGCCGTGCCCTCCACGAGCCGCGCCGTGTTCCCCGTCGCCGTGAGCGCGGTATCGCCCGCCGCCGTGGCGCCAGGATCCCGCCGATAGGTGATGTATGCACCGCGGATGCTTTCCACGGCATTCGCCTTCGTCACGGTCGCAGCGTTCCTCTCGGCGATTACCGCCGCTGTGCCGTCTTTCTGGCGGACAGAGGTGTCTATGCCATAGACACCCCCAAGCGTCGTGCCGCTCCCCTCGGCGCTGTTCTCCCGGAAGGTCGCCGTGAGATCCGCCGACGCGTCCGTCTGCATCTCCGCATAGCTGCCCGCAAGATCTGCGATCTCCTTGCCCGCCGCGCTCGCACGGTTCTTCTCTGCGAGGAGCTCCGTCTTGCCCGCATTCGCGTTTTGCGCGAAGATATGGCTGCCGTAGATTTGGCCCGCGCTGAGATCCGCCCCGCGCGCCGTGATCATGTTCTCCTCGGCGGTGAGCTTCAGATTCCCCGCTGCATTCCGCGCCTCGATGCTGCTGCCGGCGAGGGCTGCCGAGGTGCTGCTCTCGACATCCGTGAGCGCGGCACTGTTCTTTGCTGCAGTCAGTTCTGCCGCGCCGAACGCCTTGCCCAGACGCAAAATGCCGCCGTAGGCGCTGCCCGCCTTGCCGTTCGTGAGCGTCAGCGTATTCTCCGTGAGCGACCCCGTGACGGTACGCGTCGTCGCTGCCGTCTGCGCCAATGTGCCATAGGCGCCATCTACCTCTGCAGTGGTACCATGTGTGCCAAGCACCTTGTTCTGCGTGACGGTGAGGCTGACATCGCCCGTCGTGCTCCCCGCCGAGGCGTAGCCGCCGTAGCTCTCCCCGTTCGTGACGGCAGCAGCGGCGAGGTTCAGCGTGTTGCCAGTGGTGACGGCGGCTGCCGTACCCGGCGTGCCGGATCCCGCACTATTTGTGCTTGCGTAGGAATTGCCGCCGTAGAGCTGCCCCAGGAACGTTCCCGCATCTGCCGTGACTGTATTCCCCTCTGTCCGTGCGGTCGCCGCCGCATTCACGGCAGTGGCATAGGTATCCGCACCGTAGACCGCCTGCCACGGAGCAGCTGCGGAGAGGGTGACGGTGTTCTCCGTCGCCGCCGCTGTGACGGGGGCGTCGCTGCCGACCGCCTCTGTTTTTCCGCCGTAGACCTTGTTCGCTGCTGTGAGGGTACCGCCCTCGAGGGTGACGCTGTTGCTGTCTGCCGCAGCCGTTGCGCCCGCGCGCTCTGCCGTGCCGGAGGCGGCGCCGCCGATGAGCTCCTGCGCTGTGCCGGAGGCGTTCTTCAGCTGCAGTACGTTTTCATTGGACGCAGCGGATGCGGTCTTCCCTGCCGCCCTTGTACGGGCAACGGCATGGCCCGCGCGGATGTGGGCGTCATCGAGCGCGGCATCCGTGAGATCGACCGTGTTCTTCGTGAGGGTGGCAGTCGCCGTGCCCGTCTCTGCGAAGACGTATGCCACACCGCCCCGCACGTCGCCCGCAAATGTGCCGCCCGTGCCCGTGACGGCGTTCTCCGTGAGTGTCGCCTGTACGTCCCCTGCATGGTCCGCCGGCAGCTTCACGGAGGCACCCACCGCGTTCTTTACCTTGCCGCCCGTATTCGTGACCGTATTCTTTGCGGCGGTCGCCGTGAAGGACGCGCCGTCCGCAGAGGTAGTTTGCTGCTCGATCTCTGCGCCCGCGACGCTGTTTGTCACCACACCCGCTGCCGCGACGGTGACGGCGTTCTCGGTCGCCGTGTATGCCGCTGCACCGCCAAAGGCGTTGTTGATGCGGATCTCGGCACCAAACAGTTTGGACAGCTTGCCCTCGTTGAGGTCTGCCTTGTTGCTCCCAGCGGTGAGCGTCGTATCTCCCGCCGCCGTCGCAGCGCCGTCGCGATTATAGGAAATCTTTGCCCCCGTGAAGCTGCCGCCGTCGTCGGTCAGCTTCGTCACGGTGATGGTGTTGCCCTCTGCGGTCACCTCTCCCGCGCCGTCTTTCTGCTTTGTCTCGGCAAGCGCACCATACGCATGGTACGAAGTGCCGCTCTGCACCTCTGCCGTATTCCCCGTGAGCTTTACCGTGAGGGCGGCATTCTCGGATGAGATGATGTCGGTATAGCCGCCGGCAAGGGTATTGGCAGTTTTGCCCCGCATGAGGGCGCGGTTCGCCGTCACCGTGGTCTCTGTCGTGCCCGCATTGCTGTTCCGCAGCTGGACGTGGCTGCCATACATCTCATTGGCCTTGAGCGCCGCGCCATCTGCCGTGACCGTGTTCTCCTCCGCACGGATCTGCAGACTGCCCTTCGCATCGTGCGCCTCTATGTAGGAGCCGCGGAATGCGACATTGCTATCGCTCTCGCTCACGGCGTTGGTGAGGACGACACTGTTCTTGGCGGCGTGCAGATCTGCCGCGCCGGCCGCCCTGCTCAGGGTCAGCCGACTGCCGTACACCTGGTACGCCTTGCCGCCTGTGAGCGTGACCGTATTCTCGGCAGCGGATGCCGTGATCGCCTGCCCTCCTGCCGCCGCAAGCTGGTCGAGCTTGCCATCGGCGCCGCGTACCACCGACGTAGCGCTCGTGAGCGTCCCGTCGATGCTGTTCTTCTCCGTCGTCAGGCTGAGCTTGCCCGTCTCACTGCTTACGGATGCATCGCCGCCCGTGATGTAGACGGTCGTACCATCCGTCGGAAATGCCGCCGCACCGGCGAGATGCAGCTTGTTCTCGGAAGCGGTCGTCGTCGCCGTTCCCGCCTTTGTCGTCGCATTCCCCCAGCCGGCCAAAATTCTCCTCTGGAACGTGCCCCCGTTCGCCCACAGCTCGTTGCCGCGCGCCGTCGCCGCGGCAGTACCGGTCGCGTCTTCGGTAATCGCCGACGTGTTGCCGCCATAGACGGTCTCCTTGAAGGTGCCGCCTGCGATGGTGAGCTGATTCGCATTTGCCGCAGTGGTGACGGCAGCAGCTTTCTTTGCACTGATGTCGCTGTATCCGCCTGCACTCACATACTTGAACGTGCCGGAGCCCGCCGCGATCGTGACGATGTTCCCGTTCGTCTCTGCCGTGCTCAGTGGAACGTGCGTGGCGCCTGCCTGCTGCTCTGCATGGGCGTAGCCGCCGTAGAATTTGTCTGCGCCCGCCTTTGCGGTCAGGTGGTTCTCATTTGCCTGCAGGGAGATGGAGGTCTTGGTCGGGCGCGCATACGCATATCCGCCATAGAGTTCCGCGACGGTATCGCCCGTGGTGAAGGTGAGGCTGTTGCGCAGCGCCTTCGCCTCGCTGCGTGCATCCGTTTCTGTTATGGCCGTGCCGCCGTAGAGGAATGTCGATGCGGCAAAGCTGCCGCCCGTGACGGACGCCTCACTGTCTGTCACTGCTGCCGTGCTGTTGACGCTCTTGGTCTGTGCATAGGCTGCGCCGCCCGCAACGGTGATCTCACCGCCCTCGGGGACGCTATACGTGCCGCCCTCGATGGTGACCTTGCTGTGCGCGACGTCTGCCACGCCCCGCGTCGCGCCGCCGCCGTCGCCCTCCTTGGACACGGCGAGACCGCCGATGATGCCCCGCTGCGCCTCAGGTGTGGTGGCGTCGAGCTTGAATGTGCAGTTCTTGATGGTGACCTCCGCGCCGGAGATCTTTGCGGTGCCGCCATGCTCCAGCCATGCGTTTGCGCCGATGGCGCCGCCGATCGTGCCGCTGTTCACGATCGCCTTGCCGCCCGCGTTCGTGCCCGTGAACTGGATCGTACCGTCGGTCGCGCTGATACTCCTCCACGCGCCTGCGACGAACGTGGGGCGGTGGTAGCTGCCCGCGAGATAGTAGACCTCGGGCGATGCCCCGCCGCCGTCCGTGCCGACGGTGATGGTCGCCGCCGTGCCGTCCGTGCTGCCCGCGATGCCTTGGGACGCCACGGTATCCGTTGTGACGGTGCTGCTGACCATGGGGTCGGCAAGGGCGTACGGCATGCCGCCGAGCGTGAATGCACCCGCCGCGAGCGCGGCGAGGATGCGCGGGGTGAGGGATTTGGATTTGTGGGTGTGGTGTCGTTTCATGGGGGTGACTCCTTTCTGGATGCGTTTTATTTGTAGGGAGGTGCTTCCTTGTGGCGATGTTGTTTCATGATGTGACTCCTTTCGTGGGTGAAGGCTATTGAGGGGGCGATGGGTGTTTCTTTCCAATTCTTACTGTAGCATATTTCTGAAAAAAGCGTACTGTCACAAATAACAGGGGTCAAACGTCCTGATTTTCTGGAAAGCCTTGTATTTCCTAGGGGAAGGGGATTTTGGGGGAGAAAAATTTTTAGAGAATTTTGTTGGCAATCCCATGGAGAATACGATAGAATGATGACAGGAGGGATTCGATGCTTGATACAGAGGAAGCGCGGCGTGCGCGCTACCGGGAAATCATTCAGAGCCTTACGCTGATGGACGATATATTTATGACGGCGGTGTTTCAAGACAGCCTCCCGTGCGTTGATCTTGTCCTGCAAATTATTCTGGATCGCCCGAATCTCAGAGCGACGCGCGTCGTCACGCAGGACACGCTGAAGAATCTGCACGGGCATGACCTGCGGCTTGACATTCACGCATTTGCGGACGGGCAGGAATTTAAGGAAGCACTGATAAATTCAGCACCGCCATCTTGGCGTATTCTTTTCGCCCTGCCTGTGTCAACAAATCCTCCACATAGCGCAACGGCTATGCGTCCGGTTTGTTTCCTTGGCAGGACAAAAATTCTGCACCAATCTGACGGACTTCATTTTATCAGCGATTCCTTAACATTGAAATCCAGCGTGCAAAGAAGGGCGCGCTACCACAGCAGTATGATGGACGCAAATGCGCTGCCCGAGGGTGCAGACTATGTGAAGCTGCGGAGTCGTATGTAATCTTCATTACGGAGACGGATGTACTCGGAATGGGGCAGCCGCTCTATGTGATTGAGCGTGTGATTCGGGGCGGCGGCGGTCGATTTGACGACGGTACGCATATCATCTATGTGAATGCGTCAATGGCGGATACGACTACGCCGCTTGGGCGGCTGATGCACGATTTTCGGCGTGTGCGGTCTGAGGAGATGTACTATGAGGTGCTTGCAAAGCAGGCGGGAGCGTTTAAGAAACATGAGAGAGGAGAGATTCGCATGAATGCGGCATTGGAGAAGCTGATTGAGGAAGTCAGTGAGGAAAAAGTGGAACGTGCCAGAGAGACGGAGCGCCTTTCGTCTATTCGCCGCATGATGGAAAAACTGTCGGTCACAGCCGAAAAGGCGATGGACGTGCTTGCCATTCCGCAATCTGAGTGGGGACGCTACAAGGCGATGCTTTGAGCAGTGTTTGACAGGAAAGGGACTGTGCCGTGCGCACAGTCCCTTTGTGTCCTGAAAAATTGTTGATGTTTCCGTAGGAATGCAGATATAATAGGGAGAGATTGTGGTAAAGGAGGAGTGGACGGTGGTGCTCGTACGTTTTTTGCTCGTTCTATGCGTCTTTTTGGCGCCGCTGCGTGCTCTTGCCGCTGCACCGAGTGATCTGCCATCGCTCTACTTCGTGTGTGCGGCGGCGTCGGAGGCGGCGTACAGCGGGGAACTGCCGGAGCTGCTGCGTGCGCGTCTCGCGGCGGCGGGGTGGCAGATCGCGTCGTATGAGACGCCGGGGTACAAGGGGACGGTTGGGCGGTTCTTTCACATGGTGCGGAGATCGGAGGACGGGGGCGAGACGCATCTGATCGCCTTTCCGGGGACGGAGCGCGGGAGCGATGTGTGGACGGATCTGCGGCTCGGGCGTGCCGTGTTCGGTGGGACGACGCCCGCAGAGTTCCTTGCCCTGCGCGATGTGCGTGTGACGGATCGCAAGGAGACGCCTCTTGTGCATCGCGGATTCCTCGACTACACGCAGGCGGCTCTCTTTACGGATGTGATGCCCGGTTACGGCAGCCGTACGGCGGGCGAGGTGATGGCGGATGAACTGCGCGCGCATCCTGCGGCGCAGGTGTTCCTGACGGGGCACAGTCTCGGCGGGGCGGCGGCAGTTCTGGCGGCGGCGCGGCTCTCGGATATGGGGGTGCCGGCGGAGCAGCTCGTTGTGACGACGTTCGGTGCGCCTGCGGTCGGGAATGCGGCGTTTGCGCGCCGCTATGAGGGGCGGTTTACACTGCATCGCGTGGTGATGAGCGGCGATCCGATGAAGGATGTGCTGGCCGCGCCGCTCGGGTTTCAGCAGTTCGGGGAGCGTGAGGCATGGACGCCCGCGCGCTCTGTGGCGAAGTTCCCGCACGCGATGATCGTCTATGTGGATGCGGCGATCCGCCGTCTCTACGATGCGTATGGCGGGACGGGCGCCCATCTGTTCCTGCTGGGGCAAGCGAGCCGTACGAAGGGGCGGACGCTCTATGTCCCGCCGATTGAAACGGCACTGGACGAGCCGCTCGCAGAGGATGCACCCTATATGACGGCGGTGCTGCGTGATGCGCTCCATGTGCGGAATGCAGCGGTCGTGTTCGCGGCGGGCAGCGGCGGGCTGTCGGAGGAGGGGCTTCTCAGCGGGCTGAACGAGCATCTCGCGGCGGCGCGTGCCTCGGGCGCGGAGGAGATGGTCGCCTATCGGATTGCGGGGGCGAAAATCCGCGATGCGCATGAGACGTATCGTATCACGCTTGAGCGCGCCGTGTACGATATGGACGGCAATCTGATCGCGGCGGGGTCGCGCTCGGCACGGACGGGGACGCTGACGCCGATTGAGACGGTGCTGTATCTGTTTGCGCAGGATTAGGAGCGCCCCTATCGCCTCGCCGCAGACTGAAGGCCTCCCCCGTGCGCCACCACGGGGGAGGGAGACCGCGAAGCGGTGGAAGGGGTGCCTGTGGGAGCGGCGACTCTTTTTCGATGGAGTACAGGTCGAGGCCTTTGAGCGATGGAGGAAAGGCAATCTCATGCGTGACTACAAGTCAAAGTCAAAGCAATACGCAAAAGAGATGCGGCACAGCATGACGCCTGAAGAACGACGTCTTTGGTATGATTTTTTGTCAAAGCATTCCTGCCATTTTCGCCGACAGCAGCCCATCGGAAAATATATTGTAGATTTCTATGCGGTTTCACTGCGCCTTGCTGTTGAGGTGGACGGAAGTCAGCATTTCGAGGAAGACGTGCGCCTCTATGATGATGCGCGGACGAAATTTTTGGGGGAGCACGATATTCGCCTGCTCCGCTTTACGAATGAACAAATTCAAAGAAAATTTTCCGATGTCTGTGCGGCGGTTGAACGGGCGATTGCCGATATTCAATTAGGGGATGATGTGTGCGGGGCAGAAGAGGATGGGCACGTGTATTGATGTCAGATCGTTGCACGAGTCATAGGCTACTCTATCGACAGAGAGTCGAATGAGCGAGTGGCGCCCCTATCGCCTCACTGCGTTCGGCACTTCCCCCGCATCGGCGGGGGAAGCTAAAAGAGCAGGATGGGCGTACACTAAAAGCCTCGTACGGACGAGGGAAGCTAATATGCCGCAGACGAAAAGCCTCCCCCGTGCGGCACGGGGGAGGGGGACCGCGAAGCGGTGGAAGGGGCGCCTTGGACGATTTGTAATTTTCTGCCGTGAGAGAGCCACATGAGATACAAGCGCCCCTATCGGCTCACTGCGTTCGCCACTTCCCCCGCATCGGCGGGGGAAGCTAAAAGAGCAGGATGGGCGCCGTGGACGGGGCAAGCGAAATAAGTGTCAAAAGGGAAGGATGAAATTATGCTCGTGGAGGATCTATGGCGGCTGTTCGATATCATCGGGACGCTCGCCTTTGCTGTGTCGGGGGCGCTCGTGGGGCTTTCACGGCGCATGGACATCTTCGGCATCTCGGTGCTCGCGCTCGCAACGGCGGTCGGCGGCGGGATGGTGCGCGATATGCTGGTCGGCATCACGCCTCCGATGGCGCTGCGGGATACGACGAATTTTCTCCTCTCGGTGGGGGTTGCGCTCGCGACCTCGCTGCTCTATCAGTGGACGGCGCTGCACCGTATGCGGCGGCAGCGTCTGCTGACGATCTTCAACGTGTCGGATACGATCGGGCTGGCTGCCTTTACGATTACGGGTGCACTGACGGGTGTGCGCGTCGGCGGCGAGGCGAGCTATGTGCTGCCGATCTTACTCGCGGCGACGACGGCGGTGGGCGGCGGCATGATCCGCGACGTGCTCGCGCAGCGGATGCCCGTCGTGCTCTACGCCGAGGTCTATGCGGCGGCATCGCTCGTGGGGGCGTTTGTCTTTTGCACGCTGCGCTTTACGCTCGGAGTGGAGGCGGACTCGTGGCTCGCGTTCCTGCTCGTGCTCCTGATCCGCTTTGCGGCAATCCACTGGAACTGGAGCCTCTATCATCCGCGCCCGCCGAAGCGGCACCGTGAGGATAAAATGGAGGAGTAACGGAGCGCCTCTTCGGTCATGCCGACGCATACTGCTCCCTAACATTGCAAAAAATCCCCGCACGCCGGAATGTCCGATGTGCGGGGATTTCGTGTGTGAAGCAAGTCAGTCTTAGCAGTCGACGGCGACCATAACGGACGTTGCCTTGATGATGGCACAGGCCTCTTTGCCAACGGCAAGACCAAGCTCCTCAATCGCGCTCAGGCTAATGGTCGCGGTGATGACATCGCCGCCCTTCAGTTCGATGCGGACGATACCGTTGACGGCACCCTTCTCGATGGCGACAACCTTGCCGCTGAGCTGGTTACGTGCACTGAGTTTCATACAGTTCCCTCCTTTTTATGTGCTAACTAATACAGTATAGCATAAATCCCCCACAAAGTTTGTGATAAAGGTCACAAGTATTGTGGAGGATTTTAGGAATCACTGATAAAATGAAGTCCGTCAAGATGATGGTGCTGAATTTATCAGTGCTTCCTTTATTGTTTAGCGGATAAATACGACGTTCGTTGCGTCGAGGAAGCCGCTCACGCTGTTTTCGAGGAGGAGGCGGTTCGCATCCGCCGCCGAGAGGACGGGGTTCGCACCGCCGTCGACCGCAACGGCGCGGAGGCGCAGCGGATTTGTACCCGCGCGTGTAGCGTCGGCTGCGCTATGTGCGTAGGATGCCATACCGCTGGAGACGATCTTATCGGCATCGAGGTTCTTGTAGCCGTAGATGGGGCGGCCGTTCTCTGCCTTGACGACGGGGCTCATGACGGGGCGCAGTCCAAGCCCCGTACAGTCGATGATGACGCCCGTGTAGCCGCCGACTGCTGTGCCCGTGGGCGCAATCGCGGCGGGAGGCGTGGTCGGAGCCACTGGAGCGGGAACCGTCGGCGCAGCGGGAACGGTAACCGCAGGTGCCTCCGGCACAGCGGGTGCGGGTACAGTCGGAGCAGTGACGGCGGGTGCCGTGGGTACTGCGGGGACGATGACGACACCAGCGGATGCTGCGGGTGTCGTTGTCACGGCTGGCGCAGGAGTCGCTGTCTGTGGCCGCTCAATTTTCCGATCACCGCGATCGTATGTGCCGCTGCCCGTGGTATCGTAGCTCTGCGGACGATAGGGCGTGTAGACGCTCGCGGGGCTTGTCCACGGCTCGGGCGTCTTGTTTGGCACAAAGATCGTGCTTGCAAGCGAGCTGGCACCGTAGACGGGGACTTCGAGCGTTACGGTGTAGGAGCCGTCGCGCTGCTGCTTTTCCTCGACCACGGAGGCACCCTTGATGAGTGCGCTCACATGGGTGCGTACGGTCGTGTTCGTGAGCATCAAATTTTCCACGGTGGTGGTGGCATCGACGCTGACACCGCCGATCTGCTCGGCGATCTGACGATAGGCGTCGGAGATCGCGGCGCGTCGGGCAAGTGCCTCCGCCTGTGCGCCGCTCGCTCCGGCAGGGGCTACGCCGAGTCCTGTGGCGCGGATGTTGCCGCCGTCCCAGCTGGACGCTGCCTCCGTCATGCCATGCGTACCGATCATAAGTGCGAGCATGAGGATGGCGAGTCCGATGGCTTTTAGAGTCTGCATAGATATTCCTCCTTGAAATTGTTTGAAGAATACGTTCATATCGACTATCTCAAATGAAGGATAAAAAAACATGAGAAAAACATTAGTATTAGATAAGATGGAGTGTGCAATATAGTTGCAAACGGGAATTATTTATACTATAATAAATGGGACACGAGTGACAGTGCGTGTCTCGCAAACAGCCTGTTTTTGATGGGAGGTCATTTGATGAAGAAGAAGTTTTTGGCGGCGGCGCTTGGTGCGGCAATGGGACTCTCTCTGTATGCGGCTCCGACGGATGCACACGGCGTGTTCTACGCGAACCGCCTCGATCAGAAGGCACTCGTACTCGGCGAGGGTCCTCTGGACAATGCGTACGATCCCGCGTGCGTGCAGCGCATTGATGCGTACGATGTGAATTTCCAGCCGACGACGGTGGAGCGTGTCGACACGGACAAGAATGTGCTCATCGTACCCGGAGAGGATCTCGGCGTGACGGCGACGTTCTTCGACTATGGCTATTTTGCCAAGACGACGGACGGCAAGGTGATTCCGACGCGTGACTACTCCGATATCGAGAATCTGGTGTCCGTGACGTACGCATACAAGTACAACGTTCACTATTGGAATCCGTCGGTAAAGCCGGCGGGGCTTTACAATGTGCCGATCCAGATCGTGCCGTCGGTGAATCCGCTGACGCTGCGCCGCGGCGATACGCTCCGTCTGCGCATCTACAAGGACGGTCAGCCGTACGCAAACGCGCCCGTGATTGCGGATGTGCTCGGCGACCTGACGACGGAGACGCAGGCGGATGCGAACGGCTATGTAAACGTGCGCGTTGCGAACAATGGTCTGAACGTCATCGGCGTAGAGGTCGGTTTCCCGACGGACAACCCAAATGTGACGAAGAAGATCTTCAGCTCTCTCTCGTTCATCATTCCGGCGGAGTAAGGAATCGCTAAAAATAGGAAAGCGCAGCTGCGTGACGGCTGCGCTTTTTTTGTGCGGGCTATACTTATCATAGTTTTTTACTATAAAATAAAACAATAATATAAATGGGACAAAAGTCTAGACGGGGGGTGGAACGTGTTATAATTTTAGCACATGTTAGATTGTGGATAAGTGTATTTGATCTGATTTAACATGTGATAAAATGTCGCGCCGCAGACCGTATGGAATGCGGCGAAGCGGAACGAAGTGCGGGGATCGTGTGCGCGTGGAGGCGGCACAGAGCATCGTGCTTCCGAAAGGACGGTAGAGAGCATGAAGAAGAAAGAGGCAAGGATTCTAGCGGCGGCGCTTCTCACAGGCAGCACCCTGCTCGCAGCGGGGAACGCAGGGGCAGCACCTGCGGACAGCGACCGCAGCAGCGCATCGCGCGAGATCCAGCGCGTGGGGAGCGATGTTCGTCAGGAGGCGGAGAAGAACGCAAAGCCCATGGACGTGCGGAACATGAACGTGCGTGTGAGTGCGGTCATTGTCACGGGCGCAGACCGCATGAGCGAAAAGACGGTGCGCGCCCTGCTGCCCGAACTCTCACGCGACACGGTGAACATCCGCAAACTCTCGCAGGAGATCCAGAGCGTCAACGACACGGGTGCGCTCGTCCTCGGAACGGAGTTTACGCCCGCAGGAGCAGGAGCCTATCGCGTCACCGTCAGCGTACAGGAGAAAAAGAGCGATCATGTCCGCCTCTCGGTGAGCAATACGGGAACCGACGAAACGGGCGACTGGCGCACCTCGCTCACCTACCTCAACACGAATTTCTCGGGCAGTGCCGATACGTTCGGCGCGGCATTTGTCACCTCTCCCGGGCACTTCGGCGATGTAAAGGTCGGGGCACTCTCCTATCGGAAACTCATGCCGCAGTGGAAGGGCGCCGTCTCCGCGAGCGTCAGCCACGGGCGCACGAACATCGACAACTATCCCACGGGAACGAGCCTCTATGACCTCAACATCGGCGGCAAGAGCACGAGTGCCGACCTGCACTATCAGCGCTTCCTCTCCTACACCTCGCGCAACAAGGACATCCTCGACTTTGGGATCGGGTATCGGCGCACGGAGAGCGACTATGACTTCAAATTTGGCAGACGCGTCAAATTCGAGAACGACTACCGCGTCCTCCTCGCCACGGCGACCTATCTGCACGCGGAGCGCAAAGCGAACAGCACATTCGCATACAACGTGGGGCTTGCGACCAACATCAATGGGGATGCAGCAGCCTATGAGCGCATTGCGCCGGGCAGCGACCACCAGTTCACCCTCCTGCGTGCGGGGGTAAACTATCAGGCACGCACGGCAGGCGACTGGATCGGCGCAGTGCGTCTCACGGGACAGTATACGAAGGATCACATCGTTCCCTCCGAGCAGATCGGAGCGGGCGGACAGATGAGCGTACGCGGCTTCGACGAGCGTGCGATCGGTGCGGACAAGGGATTCGTCGGAAGCCTTGAGATCTACACACCGGAGATCATGAAGCACACGCGCCTCCTCGCGTTCACGGACTATGCGCATCTCTCGAACAACAAGAGCAGCGCGAACCGCAACCTGATCTTTGACAGTGAGAGCATCGCGAGCGCGGGACTTGGTGTGCGCTATGCGGACGGGCATTTCTCGCTCGCGCTCGACTATGCGCGGATCCTGCGCGACGCGGACAAGGTGAACCTCAATAAGCAGAACAGCCGCCATTGGAACCTGATGGCGAGTGTGAATTTCTAAGGGGCGCCCCTATCGCCTCGCATTCGCTCGGCACTTCCCCCGTAGCGACGGGGGAAGCTGATATAGCGTTTCTCCAAGCCCCCGTCGTGACGGGGAAAGCTGTGAGCCGTACCCCAAAGCCTCCCCTGCCACAGCGGGGGAGGTGGCACGCGACAGCGTGACGGAAGGGGCGCTATGGGCGTTGTGGGCGGTTCTATCGTACGAGAGTCGTATGAGGATGGGGCGCCCCTATCGGCTCACTGCGTTCGCCACTTCCCCCGTAGCGAGGGGGGAAGCTGATATAGCGTTTCTCCAAGCCCCCGTTGTGACGGGGGAAGCTGTGAGCCGTACCCCAAAGCCTCCCCTGCCACAGCGGGGGAGGTGGCACGCGACAGCGTGACGGAAGGGGCGCTATGGGCGTTGTGGGCGGTTCTATCATACGAGAGTCGTATGAGGACGGGGCGCCCCTATCGGCTCACTGCGTTCGCCACTTCCCCCGTAGCGAGGGGGGAAGCTGATATAGCGTTTCTCCAAGCCCCCGTCGTGATGGGGAAAGCTGTGAGCCGTACCCCAAAGCCTCCCCTGCCACAGCGGGGGAGGTGGCACGCGACAGCGTGACGGAAGGGGCGCTATGGGCGTTGTGGGCGGTTCTATCATACGAGAGTCGTATGAGGACGGGGCGCCCCTATCGGCTCACTGCGTTCGCCACTTCCCCCGTAGCGACGGGGGAAGCTGATATAGCGTTTCTCCAAGCCCCCGTCGTGATGGGGAAAGCTGTGAGCCGTACCCCAAAGCCTCCCCTGCCACAGCGGGGGAGGCGGCACGCGACAGCGTGACGGAAGGGGCGCTTTGAACGAGGGAAAGCCAATAGAAGATCGGAAGGAACGAAAGGAAGGAACGGAATGAATCTCAGGAAGAACATGCGCCGCAGCAGCCTTGCGGCACTGATTACACTTGCACTCACCAGCTCCGCACTTGCCATGCCGACGGGCGGTGTTGTGCAGTCGGGCGATGTAAACATCGGCGGCAGTACGGATTTTTCGACGGTAGCAAACGGCGCAACCATCGGAGCGACGACGGACAGTGTGATCAACTGGAACACGTTCAATATTGCAAGCGATGAGACGCTGAACTTCAACATCGCTGATGGCAAGACACTTGTCAACAATGTGACGGGATCACAGCTCTCCAATATCCTCGGCAAGATGAATCAGCCGGGTGGTGGCGGTTACGGCGGCGATCTCGTACTCGTCAACCCGAACGGCATCCATGTTGGCGGGAATGCCGTACTGAATGTCGCCAACCTGACCCTCTCCACACTCGCCATGACGGAGAGCGGCAATCAGCTCAGCTTTGTCAAGGGAGCGACCAACGGGGCGATAAACATTGACGGGAGCGCGACGTTCAACGCTGTAGACAACGTTTCCATCTTCGCAGGCAAGGTGAATGTGGCGGACGGCGTCACATTCAATCTAGGCGATGGCTCGATGAACAAGACGATACTCGAAATCAAGGCGATGGATCGTGCGGACTACACGATGGTGGGGGAAGATGCGAAGGTACAGAACTTTACCCACAATGCGGGCAACGATGTCGTCTTCAACGGCACGGTCAACGTCAAGAACAATCAGGAGGGCGAGGTCGAGATCGGCGGCGCGACGGTCTCCGCGACAGGGGCGAAGTTCTACGGCAATCAGCTTGAGACCACACTCTATGCGGAGGGCAAGATGGGCATTGATGAGCGCGCTGCGAACCGAAATGACCACCGCTACACGGCTGAGACGACGGCGGCAAATACCCTTACGGCAGATGGCATCGAGGCAAGAGGCTCCTCTGCTGATGCAAAGGGCGAACAGCTCAGCCTTGGCGGCGGCGTCGTCACGGTGAAGAATAGTAATGCCAAGGTGGACACGCTCTCCATCGAGGCACTCTCCAGTTACACGGGCAAGGGCGACGGGGTGCTCATCGAGACGAAGGCGGCACCCGACCGCACGGTCAGCGTGGAGAAATCGAGGTTTGACGCGACCGAGGTCTGGGTTCACGGAGGCAAGGTCACGGTCGATGAGAATACGAAGTTCAACGGCGGAGGATCGGAGCGGTCGGTTGAGATCGTTGCGGGCAGTGTTGACGATCGGAACAACCGCTTTACCACGGAGAAGGGCAACGACCTCGCGTTCCACGGCGATATCGCGGGCTACAAGAGAACGGGGAGAAGCCCTGTCACACTTGCCGGCAACACGGTGAACCTCGACCATGCCACGGTCAATGCGGGCAGACTCAACGTCGTAGCCGGCAATGAGCTCGTTGCCAGCGAAGGGGACGGCTTCGCAGGAAAGGCGACGACGGAGAACACCGTAAGCGCTGCGAATGCCGTCATCAATACCACCGATGATACGTGGCTGGTTGGCGGCAAGGTGACGGTAAGGGACAGCAAACTCACAAGCGGCGAGGAGGTCGTCCTGGTCGCGGCACAGAATGTCGACCTTGAGAAGCATACGGGAGCAGCCACGGCGGCGAATACCGTCCGCATGGAGAACGTCGAAGCTAATGTGAAGGGGCTGACCTCGATCAGCGGCAAGACGGATCTGATAGGGACGAAGATTGCTGCGGGAAAAGAGGTTTCCTTCCTGATTGGCAATGAGGTCAATGGCGACAACGCCACCGTGACGAAGGACAATATGCTTACCCTGCGCAGGACGACCATCAATGCCCCCGTCGCGGAGCTTGGCGCTGCAGGCGTCGAGGCGTATGAAGGAAGCACGGTCGATGCCTCGCAGGATCTGAAAGAACTTGCCGTCACGCGTACGGACGGTTCTGCGGGGGTCTATCAGCGCGATGCTGGCTCCCATATTCGCGAGAATGGAAAGGAAGCCTCCGTCTTTAAGGTGGTGAACACAAAACCCGAGCCGAAACCCGAACCGCAGCCGCAGCCACAGCCCGAGCAACCGAAGCCGGTGCCGACGCCTGAACTGTCCAAGGACGATAAGGCGAACATGGCCTCGGGCAAGAAAGCGGTTGAGGAGGCACTCTCCAAGAATGCTTCGCAGGAGAACCGCATTGCTGCTCTGACCGATGTGGTGGCCGATCTGAATGCAAAGGCATCGCGCCGCCAGAGTGCGGGTGTCGTTGTCGGCATCGTGCAGGAGGTTGCCACCTCGGCAGCGCTCTCTGATGGTGAGAAGGTTGCCCTCGTCGAGCGTGTGCTCAGCGCCTACGCACCTGTGCAGGAGGCAAAAGCAAATCAGGATAACGTTGCCACGAACAGCGTGGATGAGGCAGTCGGTGCGGCTGCAACCGTTTCCGCTGCACCGGTCTATCCCGACGAGACCGAGGCGGAGGATGCCATTACGTTCGCGTAAGAGTTGCTTCTTTGACAGAAAAAAGAGCAGTCGCTTTGGCGGTTGCTCTTTTTTCTTGCTTTTTGTACGAGTTTTGGTACAATAAAACTGAAAGGACGTGATCGTATGGTGGCGGTGAATTTTTCGACGCTGCGGAGTAATTTGAAGTCCTATTGTGATGCGGCAACGCGCGATGCGGAGACGATTATCGTGACGCGGCGCAATGAAGAGAATGTTGTGCTGATGAGCCTTGAAAACTATAACAATCTGTTGGAGAATGTCTTTCTGATGAGTGACCGGCGCAACTATGCACACATCGTCGAGGGGGTTGAGCAGCTGCGTGTGGGGCGCGTGACGGCGAAGTCGACGGCGGAGTTGGAGCGGCTGGTCGATGAATAAGGTGTTCTCGGAGAATGCGTGGCGGGACTTCATGGCGTGGGTGCAGGAGGATCGCAAGATCGCACGCAAGATCAACGAATTGCTGAAGGATATCGAGCGAAACGGGCATGAGGGCATCGGCAAGCCCGAACCTCTGCGGCATGATCTATCGGGCTATTGGAGCCGGCGCATCACGCAGGTGGATCGCCTCATCTACACGTTTGACGAGAAGAATATCGGGGGAATCGCTGATAAAATGAAGTCCGTCAGATTGGCGTAGATTTTTTAGTCCGAACGAGGAGGCAAACCGGACGCATAGCAAAAGCTCTGTGGAGGATTTGCCGACGAAGTGCGGGCAAAAAAGATGCGCTAAGATGGCGGTGCTGAATTTATCAGTGCTTCCCCACATCGCCGCCTGCAAGGGGCATTATGAATAAGAGCGGAGCACTTGCCATACGGCAAAGGCTCCGCTCTTATTCATTCAATTTCGGTGCTGATTATACACCAACGCCGCACTCTTTGCAGATCGCATTTTGCAGGAGTTTCGAGAAGTTGATATTGTGCTCGCGTGCGAGTGTGTCCATCCAGCCGGGGAGGGTGACGTTCTTGCGCACGGTGCGCGTATCATTCATCTGACGTACGGGGAGTGTATCTGCCCGCACGAGAGCAACGGAGGCTCCGTTCGGCACATGGAGTGCGGCCGGGACAGATGGCGCAGGGATTGCCGCGTGTTCCTCCTCAAGATGCCAGAGTGCGAGGGCAAGGGCATCCTCTGCGTTCTCGAATGCCTCCTCGATGGTTGCGCCGTCGGTGTAGCAGTTCGGCAGATCGGGAAAGTCAACGAGAATGCCGTCCTCCCCCTCGGTAAAGATGGCGGGATAGATGTATTTCATGGAGAACCCTCCTTTACGACCTTCGTTTTATCAGCGATTCCTACACAATATGATATTTCTTCCACGGGATCTGATTGAGCCGCAAGCCGCTCAAAAAATCCACAATGTCCTTGCGTCCATAGTATTGGGGCTTGCCGTCGTTCGTTAAACTCATCAGGATGATCGGCATGCCGGGAAAGAAGCGCATGAGGGCGCGGCGGGTCTGCGTTGACTTGATGGTGTAGCGCGTGACCTCGGGTGCGACGTGAATGATGGCGAAGGTCACGCCCTTCTCGATGATGACGGCTCCCTCGATGGTCATGTGCGCATCTCCTCTCTATATTTCGCCCATTGTAGCAAAGCGCATCGCACATTACAAATTAAATTGAAAAGAACTATTAAAACAAGGTTGCATAAAAGGCGGGAAGCCCGTATAATAGCGATAAGGGGTATGAATCGCAAATTGGCGCATTCATAGCCATACCTTATGGTATTGACGGAAAATTCAAAAAGCCTTCTTTTGAATGTATACAGTTGTGGAAGGAGTTTCGTTTTTTGCGTCGAATGACGTAAGGGTACTGATATTCAACGATGGCAGTACGCGGCGCGCGGCTCTGCACTCCATAAGCGGGAGGCAGGGGCGATTTTCTTGCGTCTTTTGCGCTGCGGGGCTGTCGGAGGAGGAATATGAGGCAGGTTTTATCGGCGTATCGGAGGCAGATTGTCCTCTCGTTTGCGGTGGCGACACTCGTTGGCGGCGGCACGCTTCTCCTCATGGGGGAGCTGCGGCTCGTGGGTGCTCTGCTCGCAGGCGCGGGGGCGGCGGCGCTCTACTTTGCCCAGCTCGCGCAGCGCATCTTGCGTGCAGCGCGACTCGGCGCAGCGGGCACGTCGCAGGTGCAGGTGGGGCTCGTCCTCATGCTCGTCTTGATCGGTGCTGTTCTCTGGGCAGCGACGACGGCGGGCGTGCACGATTTCTTTGCGGCGGTGGGAGGATTTCTCCTGATGCACGCGATCATGATGGTGCAGCTGATTGTGCGGACGATACGCGCCGATAGACGGGATCGCTGATGGCGGTTTCGGGATGTAAGGTGGGGGATTCCCCCGAGGGAGGTTGAGGTTATGCACGAAATCGGTGTTCGCGAGGCAGTGCAGATCGCCGGATTTACCTTCAATTCACAGACTCTGGTCATGACGTGGATCTCGATGGTCGTCGTCCTCTTCATCGGCTGGCTCGCGACGCGCAACCTCAGGGTTGTGCCGACGTCGAACTGGCAGATGATGCTGGAGACGGTGATCGAGGCACTGCACGATCAGGTCGAGGAGAATATGGGCCCGCGCGGGCGTGGATTCCTGTCCACGTTCATCGTGTCGCTGTTCCTGTTCCTCCTCGTGTCGAATTGGATCGGTCTGATTCCGACGATGGCATCGCCAACAAATGATCTGAACACCACATTGGGACTGGCTCTGCTGGTCATCGTCATGATGCACGTGCTGGGACTTGCGGTGAAGGGAATGCACTATGTGGCACATTTCTTCCAGCCGGTCGCACCGTTCATCATCATCAACATTGTCGAAGAGGTGGCGAAGCCGATCACGCTGTCGTTTCGTCTATTCGGCAACATCTTGGCGGGTGAGATTCTGATTCACATCCTGCTGCAGCTTCTCGGGAATGGCTCCACCATCCCTTCGGTGATCTGGCTCGCGTTCAGCGTGTTCGTCGGCATTGTGCAGGCGCTGGTCTTTACGATGCTCTCGACGGCTTACATTGGAGCGGCGATTAAGACGGACGGCGGGCACTGAGAAAATCGGTTTTACGTGCAAAATGCACATCATCTAGGCTTTTGTTCAACTGTTTAAGGAGGATCTTTTCATGGAAAACGCAATCATGGTCGCAGGCGCTCTTATCGGTGCGGGTCTTTGCTTTGGTCTTGCCGCGATTGGCGCGGGCATCGGTGACGGTCTTGTCACGGGTCGCTTCATCGAGGGTCTGGCACGTCAGCCGGAGGCGGGCGGCGTTCTCTTTACGCGTACGCTGATCTCGGTCGGTCTGATCGAGGCGCTTGCCATCATCGGCGTCGTTTTCGGCATCATCATGCTCTACGCAAATCCGCTGATTAAGTAATTGAGATACAGCATGGATTTTGCAAAGGGGGCATAGGAATTGAGTGAAATTACGCAAGGGCTGATTGATCTCAACGGGACGCTGCCTGTCCAAATCATCAACTTCCTGATTCTCGTTGCACTCCTGCGTGCGGTGGCGTACAAGCCGATTGTCCGCATGATGGATGAGCGCCGGGCAAAGATCGCCGAGAGCATCGAAAAGGCGGACGCGGATGCGGCTGCTGCCGAGGCGACGCTGAACGAATACAAGGCACAGCTTGCCGCCGCGCGTACGAAGGCACAGGAGATCGTCGATCAGGCGGAAAAGCGTGCCGGCGAGGAGCGCGAGGCGAGCATCCAGGCGACGAAGCGCGAGATCGAACAGATGAAGAAGGCGGCCGAGGTTCAGATGGAGCGCGAGCGCGCCCATGCGGTCGAGCAGCTGAAGGCAGAGGTTGTCGCGCTGTCGCTTGCGGCGGCGGGCAAGATCATCCAGAAGAATCTGGAGGCGAAGGACAACGATGCCATCATCGGCGAGTTTATCGCAAAACTCGACGCAAAAAAGATTGGTGATGCGCCATGCTGAACATGGAACTTGCACGCAAGTACGCACGCGCAATCTTCGAGCTTGCCTGTGAGGATCATGCGCTCAAGGAGTACGGTGCAGATCTGGCGAAGGTGCAGCAGCTCTATCATGACTGCCCGGAGCTGAAGGCGTATCTCTGCAACCCGAACATCCAGCCGGAGGACAAAAAGTCCCTCCTGAAGGAGGTGTTCGAGGGCGGCGTGCGTGAAACGGTGCTGAACTTCCTCCTGCTGCTCGTTGACAAGCGGCGCATGATGGTGTTCGACGCGATCCACGCGATCTTCGGTCAGCTCTCGAACGAGAAGCTCGGCATCGCCGTGGCGGATGTCACGACGGTGGACGCGCTCACGTCCGCGCAGCTGAAGGAGCTGACGGAGAAACTCGAACGCATTACGGGCAAGCAGGTATCCCTGCGCGAGCACCGCGATCCCTCGCTCATTGGCGGCGTGGTGGTGCGCATCGGCGACCGCCGCATCGACGGCAGCATCAAGGGGCGTCTCGCAGCAATGACGGCAGAGTTAATGGCGAACTAGCGGGGTGACAGCGAAATATGAAAATGAATCCGGAAGAAATCACTTCCATAATTAAGGAACGGATCAAGAACTATGATGTCGATCTGAACGTCAATGATGTCGGCACGGTTCTTGAGGTTGGCGACGGTATTGCCCATATCTACGGACTGGACAAGGCAATGGCGGGCGAGCTGCTGGACTTCGGCAACGATGTCTACGGCCTCGTTCTGAACCTTGAGCAGGAGAGCGTCGGCGCGGTTCTGCTCGGCGGCGATACCCTCATCAAGGAAGGCGACACGGTCAAGCGCACGGGGCGCATCATGCAGGTGCCCGTCGGCGAGGCAATGATCGGCCGCGTCGTGGACGCGCTTGGTCGCCCCATCGACGGCAAGGGACCCATCGACACGAAGGAGTTCCGTCCCGTCGAGTCGCCGGCACCGGGCATTGCAGACCGCAAGAGCGTCCATGAGCCGCTGCAGACGGGTCTCAAGGCAATCGACGCGCTCGTCCCGATTGGACGCGGACAGCGCGAGCTGATCATCGGCGACCGCGGCACGGGCAAGACGGCAATCGCCGTCGATACGATTCTGAACCAGAAGGGACAGAACTGTATCTGCGTCTACGTCGCCATCGGTCAGAAGGCATCGACCGTCGCACGCGTCGTCAAGACACTTGAGGACGGCGGTGCGATGGAGTACACCATCGTTGTCGCGGCAACGGCTGCGGACAGCGCGCCGCTGCAGTACCTCGCACCCTATGCGGGCGTTGCGATGGCGGAGTACTTCATGTATAAGGGCGGTCATGCGCTCTGCGTCTATGACGACCTCTCCAAGCACGCGGCTGCGTACCGCGCGATGTCGCTGCTGCTCCGCCGTCCGCCCGGACGCGAGGCGTACCCGGGCGACGTGTTCTACTTACACTCCCGCCTCCTCGAGCGCGCGGCGAAGCTCTCCGACGCACTCGGCGCAGGCTCCATCACGGCACTGCCGATCATCGAGACGCTCGCGGGCGACCTTTCGGCGTACATCCCGACGAACGTCATTTCGATCACAGACGGTCAGATCATGCTGGATACCGACTCGTTCTACTCGGGCATCCGCCCGGCGATCAGCGTCGGTCTCTCGGTTTCCCGTGTCGGCGGCTCCGCACAGATCAAGGCGATGAAGCAGGTCGCGGGCACGATGCGACTCGATCTCGCGCAGTACCGCGAGCTCGCGGCGTTTGCCCAGTTCGGCTCCGACCTCGACAAGGCGACGAAGGCGCAGCTCGACCGCGGCGCACGCATGGTTGAGACACTGAAGCAGGCGCAGTACAGCCCTCTCTCGGTTGCCGAGCAGGTGCTTGTCATCTTCACGGCGGTGCGCGGACACCTCACGGACATCCCCGTGGGGAAGGTTGTCACGTTCCACACGGACTTCCTCAAGTTCATGCGTGCCTCGCACCCGGAGATCGCATCGGCGATCACGTCGCAGCAGAAGCTCGACGATGCGCTTGAGGCGAACATCACGGCGGCGATTGCGGAGTTCAAGGACACCATCTCCTACAAAGAAGCGTAAAGGAGAGGTGACTGTATATGGCAAATTTACAGGACATCCGTCGCCGCATCCGCAGTGTCAAGAGCATCCAGCAGATCACGAACGCCATGGACATGGTCGCGACCTCGCGTCTGCGCCGTGCCAAGGAGGCTGCGAACAGCAACCGTCCCTACGCCGAAAAGACCGCTGCGGTCATTCGGAGCGTGGCGGCGGCGGCAAGCGGCATCTCGCATCCGCTGCTTGAAAAACACAGTGAGGGCAAGCGTCTGATCCTCGTCATGGCGGCGGACAAGGGGCTTGCGGGTGCGTATTCCAGCAACGCGCTCAAGACGGCGATGACGCTCGTCGAGGACAAGGCGAATACGCAGATCGTCGCGGTCGGGCGCAAGGCGCGCGATTTCTTCAAGAATCGCGGCTTTGACATCGTGCACCAGCGCGTCGGCATCAGCGAGCGCCCGAAGGCACGCCACGCGCAAAAGCTCGCGGCGGAGCTGATCGGCGCATTCGAGGCGGGCGGCGTGAAGGAAGTCTACATGGTCTACACGCGCTTTATCTCGGCGATCAACTGCGAGCCGCAGATCGTGAAACTCCTGCCCTTTGAGGCGGAGGGTGAAAACGCGGCGCACGCGCAGGCACAGTACATCTATGAGCCGAATGCCGAGGAGGTGCTCGGGGCACTGCTGCCGCAGTACCTGTTCACCACCATCTATGCGGCGCTCCTCCAGTCGGCGGCGAGCGAACTGAGTTCACGCATGAACGCAATGAGCAACGCGACCGACAACGCAGGCGAACTCATCGGGAAGCTCGACCTCTACTACAACAAGGTACGTCAGGCGGGCATCACGAACGAGATCAACGAGATTGTCGGCGGCGCCGAGGCACTCAAGTGACATCCATGCACCGTGCGTACATGGAGGTAAGGAGGTTTTCCATTGGCAAAAGGTAAAGTCGTACAGGTCATCGGACCTGTCGTAGATATTGAGTTTCCGGCGGGCGAACTGCCGGAGATCTTAAGCGCCATCAAGATCAAGGGCAAGGCGGCCGACCAGGAGATCAATCTCACGGTCGAGGTCATGCAGCATCTCGGCGACAGCGTCACGCGCTGCATCGCCATGAGCTCCACCGACGGCCTGATGCGCGGCATGGAGGCGGACGATACGGGCGCACCGATCAAGGTGCCCGTCGGTGAGGCGACCCTCGGACGCGTGTTCAACGTCCTCGGCGAGCCGGTTGACCACAACCCCGAGCCCGTCGGCAACAAGGAGAGCTGGCCGATCCACCGTCCCGCGCCGAAGTTCGACGATCAGGAGACATCGACCCAGATCCTTGAGACGGGCATCAAGGTCGTCGACCTGATCGCTCCGTACTCGCGCGGCGGAAAGATCGGACTCTTTGGCGGCGCGGGCGTCGGCAAGACCGTTCTCATCATGGAGCTGATTCACAACATCGCGACCGAGCACGGCGGCTACTCCGTCTTTGCGGGTGTCGGCGAGCGTACGCGTGAGGGCAACGACCTCTGGTCGGAGATGACCGAGTCGGGCGTTATCGACAAGACCGCGCTCGTCTACGGTCAGATGAACGAGCCGCCCGGAGCGCGTATGCGCGTGGCACTGACAGGACTCACGATGGCGGAGTACTTCCGCGACGTGCAGGGGCAGGACGTGCTGCTCTTCGTTGACAACATCTTCCGTTTCATCCAGGCAGGTTCCGAGGTCTCGGCGCTGCTCGGACGTATGCCGTCCGCCGTTGGCTACCAGCCGACGCTGACGACCGACGTCGGCGCACTGCAGGAGCGTATCACCACCACGAAAAAGGGCTCGATCACGTCCGTGCAGGCGGTCTACGTCCCTGCGGACGACCTGACTGACCCCGCGCCGGCGGCAACATTTACGCATCTGGATGCGACCACGGTTCTCTCGCGTCAGATCGCCGAGCTCGGCATCTACCCCGCCGTCGATCCGCTCGACTCCACCTCGCGTATCCTCGACCCGCACGTCATCGGGCAGGAGCACTACGAGGTCGCGCGCGGCGTGCAGGCAGTGCTTCAGAAGTACAAGGAGCTGCAGGACATCATCGCCATCCTCGGCATGGAGGAACTCTCCGACGAGGATAAGCTGACCGTCTCGCGTGCGCGTAAGATCCAGCGTTTCCTCTCGCAGCCGTTCGCGGTCGCGGAGGTCTTTACCGGCTCGCCCGGCAAGTACGTTGCGCTCAAGGACACGATCCGCGGCTTCCGCGAAATCCTCGACGGCAAGTACGACGAGCTCCCCGAGGCTGCCTTCTACATGGTCGGCGGCATCGAAGAGGCGATCGAAAAGGCGAAGAAGCTCAAAGAGGAGGAGTAACGGATGGCGACCATCAAGCTGGAGATCGTATCTCCCGACCGCATGGTCTACGCCGCCGATATCGACATGCTCATTGCCCGCTCCACGGGCGGCGAGATCGGCATCCTGCCGAAGCACATCCCCCTCGTCACGGGACTTCAGCCGCATGCCATGAAGATTCATGTCGACGCCAAGGAACAGCTCATCGCTGTGGCGGGCGGCTTCATGGAGGTCACACCCGAGAAGATCACCGTTCTCGCAACCGCTGCGGAGGAGCCGATCGACATCGACATCAACCGCGCGCAGCGCGCCTATGAGCGTGCACAGGAGCGTCTGCAGCTCCTGCGCGAGAGCCCGGATACACAGGGCGGCATCATCGACGAACATCGTGCCACCCTCGCCCTCAAGCGCGCCATGGCGCGTCTGCAGACGGCAAAGGCTCCGAACCCCGGAGCGTAAGATTGGCGTGATAAGTGAAACCGCCCCGACCGAAATGGTCGGGGCGGTTTTGTGCTATGGAAATCATTCCTTGGATAAGGGCTAAAATCAACATATAAGTATTGACTTCTCAATATTTATATGATAATTTTGGAATAAGGAGGAACGAACATGCCGTTTTCTTATAAACCATTGTGGAAATTGCTGATTGATAAAGAAATGAGCAAGAAAAGTCTTGGTGAATCTACGGGTATTTCAAAATCAACCCTAGATAAAATGTATCGCGGAGAAAATGTTTCCTTAGAGGTGATTGACCGCATCTGTCGTCACTTAAACTGCGATGTATCTGATGTTATCACTCATCGGAGGACGTGAGCATGGGCTATACATTGATTCATGCCGACTGCTTTGATTGGATGAAAGAACAGAAGCCGCATAGTGTCACTGCGATTGTGACAGATCCTCCCTATGGAGTGAAGGAGTATTCATCTCAAGAGGTGGAAAAACAGCGTGCAGGAAGAGGCGGGCTTTGGCGTATTCCTCCCTCGTTCGACGGACATATCAGGCAAGCAGTACCACGCTTCTCTGTGATCAATGACGATCCGAAAGAGCGGGAGAATGTCTATCAATTTTTCCATCAATGGGCACAAGAGGCAGTTCGTATTTTAGTTCCCGGTGGGCATGTTTTGATCGCCTCGACCCCTTTGTTGTCCGATATATTGAGCAGGGCGATGAGAGATGGGGGATTTGAGCGTCGCGGAGAAATCATACGAACGGTTTCTACACTTCGCGGCGGTGATCGTCCCAAGGGGGCAGAACGGGAGTTTGCTGACCTGTCCGTAATCCCCAAGGGGCTGTGGGAGCCGTGGGGGGTCTACCGGAAGCCTCTCTCTGAACGAACCGTTGCTGAAAATCTGAAAAAGTGGGGGGCAGGTGCGTTGCGCCGCGAACATGTTGATGCTCCTGTTGTTGACTTGATCGAAAGCACCAAAACGCCGCAACTGGAACGGAAGATTGTCGCACATCCAAGTCTGAAGCCCCAAAAATTCCTTCGTAAACTGGTGTATTCATCCTTGCCGCTTGGATGTGGTGTGTTGTTTGACCCCTTTGCAGGGAGTGGGTCTACATTGGCGGCTGCGGAATATTTTGGATATGATTCGATTGGTACGGAGCGGGATCTCACATTCTATAACGATGCGCAGATGGCAATACCAAAGCTGGCAGGTCTTTATCCGGAACAACTGGAGTTCAACCTGCAAAAGGTGAAAAAGACGGAATCGGAAGAAGGTCGGAGGACTTCTTTCGCCTGTGCCGTAGATGTGGTGTGATGTTTACATATTCCGGGTTCAGATAAACAGATCCATCCCGCAGCTTTGCTGTACCGATACTGTTTGTCATGTATGTTTCCGTGCGTTGTGAGTCATTTTTGTTTCGCTTGCTGCCACAGTATTTCCAGTCGCTGTTGGGATGTCCGAATCCGTTTAGTTCGGCAATCTCTACATATGTGAATTCAATGTCGCCAATGGGAAGTATATGATAGCAGACAACAATATGCCATCCGCTGTGACCGTTGTGCCCTTCGCCGCCCTTCATAGGTTTGTTCGATGCTTTTACCTCCAGGCCTATGGGGACAGCTTTGTGCATCAGATCAGGATAACGCTGATCGTGATAGGGCTGGTAAATGCTCGCGTCGCCCAGTTTCTTTGTGAATACATTGGATACCACACCGCTGAAGTTATTTGCCTGAATAATTTCGCTGAGATTGGTGCCTGCATTTTTGCGAATTGATGTAAAAAACGACTCTGTTTCGACAAGTGCCGTAAAAATATCATCGTTTGTTAAATCCTGCGGCAATGGGACTGTCCGCAGATAAGCAGGAGAAAGCATAAGTGTACTCCTTTATGAAAACTTTGGAGGGAATATGACGGATTACGAAAAGCTGAAAGAAATATATGATGAGATTGATCGTCTGATTGAGATGCGAGTAAGTTCCTCTACACCACGTTTTCGAGCTTGGAAAGTTAAGGCAAAAAGATTTCTTATAAAGCGATATGGGGAAGAGAGCTATGAGGTCAGGGAGTTTCAAAAAACAAGTTTTTCATTAGGCGCAGGATATTATGCCTCGGAAGAAGCTTTTATCCAGGCTTGTAGAAACGGACTAGCTACAATGAAGGAAATTTTTGATATATACTTAAATGAGATCAGGGAAGGTTCAAAACAACAAACTGAAAGCAAGAAAGAAATAGGTGTACTGAAACGAGACTTTAGCCGTGTCTTTATCGTACATGGACACAATGGAGAATTAAAGGAAGGTGTTGCCAGACTGTTGGAGCAACAGGGGATTCAGCCCATTATCTTGCACGAGCAGGTCAATCGCGGTGCGACTATTATTGAAAAGATCGAATCCAACAGCGATGTGCAGGCGGCGGTGTGCCTGTTCACGGCAGATGATTATGGGCATAGCGCAACAGACCAGGAGAAACAGCCGAGAGCACGCCAAAATGTCGTGTTTGAAGCAGGATATTTTATGGGGAAACTTGGCAGGGAGAACATCGTCATTATATCGGACAAGGGGGTAGAGTTGCCATCCGACTTGCAGGGAGTGGTCTATACAGATACGCAATTTTGGAAAATGGAACTTTTGAAGGAATTAAAGGCGATTGGGTATAGCATTGACTTCAATAAGGCTATGTCATAGTGATACATGGATAATATATTGATTTATGCGTCCACGGGCAACCAGATGGGCGCGTTATCCGCTGAAGAAAGAAATCGTTTTATAATAGAAGCGCCCTTGTACGTTCGTTATACAAGGGCGGTTTTGTTATACGAACGTCGGGGCTGGTACAGAATCGTCATAGAGCTCGTGCGGAGCGATGTCTCTGCCGTTTTTCCATTCGACTGTAAAGTCGTTGACAAAGACTTGTTGAAACTGCTCGACGTTTTTGAGCGGAGTAAAAAAGGGGATGTCCAAATAGGGCTTTACATCGAAGTGCCGGTGCTCCCCGTTGGAGAAAGTCACGCTCAGAATGTAATCGCTCAAGGGCTTCACGGTAATGGGATGAATTCGCATAATGTACCTCCGATCATAACTGTCCAAAGTGCTGATACCAAGCGAATACAATGCTTTCTTTGTTTGCCGAGATGCCTTTGAGAAGTCGATTCAGATCCTTTGCGGGAATATTTCCGTGGTTGTGTGCAACGACGGGATTGCCGTCTGCCGGAATCCATATTTTCGTTGTGTTTGGAGAGGGCGCACCCTTGCAGACATGAACGTGAACAGGCTCATTTTCCTCGTGCGACCCAAGGAAGCACTGATAAATTCAGCCGCGCCATCTTAACGCATCTTTTTTGCCCTGTCTGTGTCGACAAATCCTCCACATAGCTTTGGCTATGCGTCCGGTTTGTCTCCTTGACAGGACGAAAAAATCTGCGCAAATCTGACGGACTTCATTTTATCAGTGATTCCCCAAAAGATACGATAACCGAACAAATCACCCCACGTCGGCAATCCTCTCACCATCCTCCCGCGCAATCTCCCAGATCAGCGCACTGTTATTCCGTACAAATTCGGTTAGTTTTGCACGCTCGTCCTCAGTGAAGCCACTGTACTTCGTGCAGGTAATACTCGGAAGCAGGAATTCAGCCGTGTCAAATCCGTGCTCCTGTGCGCGCTCCATGTGTACGAGAATACTCTCGCCTTTTGCGGCGGAACAGTGAATATCCGAAAACGTCGTGACAATGCCGTCGATCGTGCTGTAGTAGTGCTTCATAGCGACACCTCCTTATCAAAAGTATACGTCAGACCGTGTTTTCGGTCAATAGATTGAGGGAAGCACTGATAAATTCAGCTTGTGTTTCTTGACGCATCTTTTTTGCCGCACTTCGGTGGAAAAACCTCCGCATAGCACTACTCTGCGTCCGGTTTTCCACCTTGTTCGGACGAAAAAATCTGCGCAAATCCGAGGGGCTGTTTTATCAGCGATTCCTTAATGCGACAGAAGTATGATAGACGGCGCACACGGAATATGCTATCATGAGCGCATACACGCCACAGAAAGGAGGCGTCTAATGAATCTTGCCAACTACCGTACGTCGATCATCCTCGCCGTGACCTTTACAATCCTGCTCTCGACGTTCTGGTTCTATCAGGACTTTGCATTCATCATCTTCCTCTCACTGCTCCTGCAGCTCCTCCTAAAGCCCGTCGTGGACTTCATGGAGGCGCGGCGTATGCCGCGCGCGGCCGCGTCGGCAATCGCCATCATCGCGTTCATCTTCGTGCTCGCCGCACTCGTGAGCATCATCTCGCGTTCCGTCCTCCCGTCCTTTCAGCGGTTCGTGGCGGAGCTGCCGACCATCGGACAGAGCATTCAGCAGCTTCCCCTTCTTTCGGACACCGACTTTATCAAAGATGAGTTTGTGAACATCCTTGACCGTTTGCGCAGCGTCGGTGCGGAACTCGTGCGTGCGTCGCTCTCCTTCCTGCTCGTCGCGTTCGGGAAGGTGATGGACTTCGTCATTATCATCTTTGTATCGTTCTATCTGCTGAAGGACGGCGCGGATATCAAACTCTGGCTGGCGGGACTCTTTCCGCATAACTCCCGTGCGCGCGTCCTCCGCCTCTTCGATACGCTCCTCATCGCACTGCGCGTCTATATATGCAGCCAGCTTGTTATGTGCTTTATCACAGGGGTGGTCGTGTTCGCCTACTTCAAACTGATGGGACTCCCGTATGCCTCCGTCTTTGCGCTGCTCTCGGGGGTCAGCGAGTTCATCCCCGTGCTCGGACCCACCGTAGCCTCGGCGCTCGGCATCCTTATGACTGCCTCTGCGATGCGTGAGCTCACCGTGCAGACTGCGCTCTTCTACGTTGCGCTCACGCAGGTCAACCACAACGTTGTCTATCCTGCACTCGTCGGCAAAAGCCTCCACCTTCACCCCGTCGCCGTCATCCTCGGCGTCGTCTTTGGCGGCGAACTGCTCGGCGCGGCGGGGATGTTCCTCGCCGTCCCCTTCATCGTCATCATCAAGATCGTCATCACCGACATCTACCGCGACCGGCAGGAGATGAAGGGGGAGGAACAGGCAGAAAATTCATAAACACAAAGAACCTCCTTTGCATAACGTCGTGTAAAGGAGGTTTTGTTAAAATATGAAATATAGAAATGTGTAATTTACAATGAAAAATAAAATATGTTTTTGTAAAATATATTGACATAAGGAAAAACATCTGCTATTATACAAAAAACAGGACAGAAAGGAGATTACAATGTTGGATAAAGACCAGAGGAATGTGATTGTCGAGAACTTCCAAAGTCTCCTGCGCCCCATCCGCAACATCATGGACTGCAGCATTGCAGAGATGGCGGAGGCGATCGGTGTCACACGTCAGACGATGAACAATCTCGAGACACGCAAGACGGGGATGTCACAGACGCAGTACATCGCACTCGCGGCGTTTATCGACCACTACTTTCGTCAGAACGGGCGGCTGCTGCCTGCCGTTCAGACAATCATCGATCAGGAGGGGACAAAGAACGCTGCGGACTACGATACGTCGTTTCGCGACGGCTCTCTCATCGAGCGGTGGTTCGAGGGGATGCACGCGTGTGCGGAGGATATGGAGACGGCGGACGATGACGGCTTTACCGAGGAGCTGGGGATCATCGCACGGCAGTATAGAATCTTCATGGATACGAACATCCTGATGACGGAGAACGCGGGGAATGTCGTCGACGATCTCGTGGATGCGCTGCGTACAGCAGAGCGGAGCGTGATCGTCCCGCTGCGTTTGGTGGAGGAGCTGCGCACGCAGCGGGGAAATCCTGCTGCACAGACGGCGATCAAATATCTGAAGCAGATGCAGACGCAGGAGGTTTTGGACATTCGCGGCGAGGCGGGGGATCCTGATTTTGCCGATATTATTCTCTCAGTGTTTACACGTTTCCGCAGTGCCCACCGGCTCTGCCTCCTGACGAATAATCGAGAGCTCGCCCGGGAGGTACTGCGCTTGAATGAAACGGGGCTTGAGAAGGAGAACAATCCCATTGTTGTCGGCTGGGTTCGCGACGGCAGGCTGCACTCCTACGCGGAACAGCCTATTGCGGTCGAGTCGAAGGAGCAGGAGCTGCTTCTGGATACGAGCGGACTTGCGGGGTGGGAGGAGATGGAGGAGGAAGTCTCTAAGGATACATATGTGCCCGATGCGGAGGCAGTGAGGATGATTGAGCCCCCCTGTGCGCCTCCGGATACGTTATATGATACCAAGGCGCGGGCGCTGCCACACACAACAATCCCCAATGGATGGGGAGAGGTCTAGGAGAGAGGAGCATCTACGATGAAGGACGGACCCGTTGGCTATCTCGAAGCCTATGTGAAGAAGTACAAGATTTTCATTGATACCTGCAGCTTGCTCTCGGGCGGTGCGGATCAGTTCTGGCAGAAGATCGTCCCGATTCTCGAGCGGACGGGGAAGAGCGTCATCGTTCCCAAGAGTGTCTATGACGAACTCGAGAAACTTGCTGATCCCAACTACATGCCGAAAACAAAGAAGAAGGAGACGGGAATCGAGAAAAAGGCAGAGCACGCACGCCGCACAGTGGTCAATTTGCAAAAGAGAAATCTTGTTGCGGTCGTTGGCGATCCAAACGATGATAAACTTGCTGATAATGTCCTGCTGAGCATACTCACGCGTTTTCGTCTCACCTATGATATGCTGCTGATCACGCAGGATTACAAGCTTGCTGCCAGAGCACTTCCCATTGGTAAGGACAGTGATGCAGTACGCGGGGTCAAGACGATCCGCGTGAAGCGCCTTGATGGCAGCGGCAGTCTGCAAGATGTCTTTGTCGGGGGCGCCCAAGGCTGCGGAAAACCTCCTGTGCCAAGTAATGCCCCCGAGACCGAGCTTGACGAAGAGGAAGCGCGCTTTGCGACGGTGACGACGGTCACGGATGTGCCGGATACGGTCATCCCTGTCTCGTCGATCCCAACAGCGGGAGACGAGGTGATGATACGCCGTGCGGGGCAGAGCGGCACATTGCGGCTCGGGACACAGATCGGCGCCGGCGGCGAGGGCATCGCCTATCGGACGAACAAGTCCGGCATCATTGCGAAGATCTATAAGCGGGACAAGATCACGCGCCGCAAATACGAGAAGCTGCGCCTTATGCTCACACGGGAGATCGACTGCGATGGCGTCTGCTTCCCGATGGCGATGATCTACAATGCACAGGGCGAGTTCGTCGGCTATCTGATGAAGGAGGCTGCGGGCAAGGAGCTGCAGAAACGCTTTTTTGTCCCGAAGCCTGTCATTCTGAAGAACTTCCCGCAGTGGACAAAGGTGGACACGGTCCAGCTCTGCATCACGATCCTCGAAAAGCTGAAGTACCTGCATGACCGCAATGTGATCCTCGGTGATATCAACCCTCTTAACATTCTTTTTGAGTCTCCGACGAAGGTCTACTTCGTGGATACGGACAGCTATCAGGTGGAGGGCTTCCCGTGCCCCGTCTGCACCGTCCCCTTCACTGCGCCGGAGATTCAGAAGAATAACCCCGTACTGCGCACGATTGAGCACGAGCGCTTCGCCGTGGCGACCCTCCTTTTTATGATTATGCTGCCCGGAAGACAGCCATACTCCATGCAGGGGGGCGAGGGGGTGCAGGAGAATATCATCAAGGGGGACTTCTCCTACCCACTTGGAGACAAGAAGAACGGAAAGGTGCCGCCGGGCTCGTGGCGGTACTGTTGGAGTCATCTCCCGTACGAACTGAAGCAGGCATTCTACGAGACGTTCTGCCGTGGGGAGGCGCACTACGGCGGCCGCAGCCGTTACACCACAGGGGAGTGGCTGCAGATGTTTCGCCGATACCACTACCTCCTCACGAGCGGTAGAATGGCGGAGCAGGATGAGGAGTCCCTGCTGCTCTTTCCGACGCGGTTCAAAAGGCAGTTGGGCAGGACTTATGCGAAATGCAAGCTTTGCGGACGGGAGGATGACGAGGAGCGTCTGAAGGAGGGGATCTGCCCAACCTGTCTGCGACAGGGTGAGATTTACCGTTGCAATACCTGCGGTGCGGAGATTCGCTATACGAACTACGATAAGTACGTCAAGCACTCGAAGAAGCATATGAGCTGTAGGACCTGCTACGAGAAGCGAAACATGGTCGCTGAGCGAAGGACGTGCAGCATCTGCGGTGAATCCTTCGGCATCACCAACGGGGAGAAGGAGTTCTACGCGAAGAAGAGCTTCTCCCTCCCTAGAACCTGCAAGAACTGCCGCGGTGGCGGGCATCATGCCCATACCCTTACGTCAAGCCCGACGCGCGTATGTGTTCCGCAGAGGGAGAGCGAGAGCAGGAATGCATCCTTCCTTGAGATCGTTCTCAAGAGCCTTTTCGGCTGATCATTATGGATAAGAGATTTTGCAAAGGAGTAGTGTCATCATGAACGATTTGCTGAGACAACAGGATCTGGTCAACAATCCCTCGACGCGTGTTCCCATCTGCCTCTGCCTCGATGTCAGTGGCTCGATGAACCGCATTGTCGGCGGCGAGACACGGGATACGGGGCGCACTGTCTTTCGTGACGGGCAGCAGTGGAATGTAGTCGAGGGCGGTGTCACTGCTCTGAACGAACTGGTCGCGGGGGTGCGCAGCTTCTATGCGGCACTGAATGCGGACGAGGTCGCACGCTACTCTGCCGAAATCTGCGTTGTTACCTTTGGGGGCAGCTCCGCGCGTCTCGTCAAGGACTTCGCAAGCCTCGATCTGCAGCCGGACTTTCCTGACCTCACGGCGGACGGTGAGACTCCGATGGGCGAGGGCGTCAACCTCGCACTCGACCGCCTTGAGACGCGCAAGCAGGAATACAAGGATGCGGGGGTTGACTACTTCCAGCCGTGGCTCGTCCTTATGACGGACGGCTCACCGAACGGCAGCCCCGCAGAGTTCCAGCGTGCCGTTTCCCGCACCCGGGAACTGGACGGCAATCGCAAGCTATCCGTATTCCCCATTGGCATCGGACCGGAGGCGGATATGGTGAATCTCGGCGCATTCTCGCAGCGCCGCACGCCACTTAAGCTCAAGGGGATGAACTTCGGGGCATTTTTCGAGTGGCTCAGCCAGAGTGTTGCGCATACCTCGCAGTCCATGCCGGGCGAGGAGATCAAGCTGGATGTCGAGAAAATCAAGGGCTGGGCGGAGCTGTGATGACTTCCGAGGAACGAAGGAGTATGTATGACGTGGAAATCCATTGGCTGCGCCGTGCAGGGGAGGGGGCA
Source organism: Candidatus Centipeda massiliensis (assembly GCF_900290285.1). Classification (GTDB taxonomy): domain Bacteria; phylum Bacillota; class Negativicutes; order Selenomonadales; family Selenomonadaceae; genus Centipeda; species Centipeda massiliensis. The sequence continues at coordinate 368,848 of NZ_LT985754.1, forward strand.
TAAAAAGTCCGACGTTCCCTGCCAGGACGTAGTACATTATGACGCGGTGAGCGGCGTTCATGTGATTGCCCTCTCCGACGGCGCAGGCTCGGCGCGGCTCTCCCTCTATGGGGCGGATGCAGCTGTGTGCAGCGTGGGATCCCTCCTTGCGGAGGAGTTTCGCGCCTTTATCGGAAACAGCAACGGCGTTGCTGTCAAGCAGCACATCCTAAATACAGTTCTCGCAGCACTGCGCGCAAAGGCGGATGAGCTCGGGTGTGAGATGCATGATCTTGCTGCAACCCTCCTCGCTGTCGCCGCGGACGATGAAAACTTTCTCGCGGTACATATCGGGGATGGGGTCATCGGCTGCTACGGTATGGATGGGCTGAAAACACTCTCTGCACCGGATAACGGGGAATTTGCGAATGCGACTACCTTTGTGACCTCGCGGGATGCGCTACAGCGTATGCGCATCTACAAGGGGAGCGCGGCGCGCCTTTCGGGGTTCGTCCTTATGTCCGATGGGACGGAGCAGAGTCTCTATCACAAGCGCAATCGCGTGCTCGCACCTGCTGTGATCCGCCTCATGCACCGCACCTGCCTCATCGCGCACGATGTCCTCCTTCTGCAGCTTGTGGCTGCACTTGAGAATGTCATTGCAATGCAGACACAGGACGATTGCAGCATTGCCCTCATGGCGCGCTGTTCGCACGCACTGCCCCCGATCAGGGCGCTGTCTCCGACGCAGCGGCGGGAGGTCTTCGGCGGCTTTTCTCTGCCGCTTGCCGTCCCTCTGCGCATTTGCCGAAAGCTAGGGCTGCGCCTTGCACCGTGTCAGATCATGCGCGCCATGCGTGGGAATACCACACTGCGGCAGAAGGATGTGCAACGGTTCGTGAAGACCGCTGCTATGACGCGAAAAAAGGAGCGTGATCGGATTCTGTAAATCCTGTGGAATCCATGACCGGAAAATATAACCCTTGTTGGGAGCATTGCAGACACATAAAAACCGCCGCACCAATCGGTACGGCGGTTTCGTGTATATGGGAAGTAAGGAAGAATGGGGGAAGGAATTTACGCGAGCATGGAGCGGAGGAACCAGATCTGCTTTGCGTAGTTGGTGACGTGATCCTCCATGAGGTTCGCAACGCCGAAGCAGTCATGTGCATCGGCAGCCTTGCGGATCTCGAGCGCCTGATTCTGGAGGAGTTCGAGGTCGGCGAGTACGATCTCAAGCACCTTCTTCTGGTCAATCTTCTCGTCCGGGAGCTCCTTGATCGTTGCGATTTCCAGGTAGCCTTTGAGGCTCGCGACCGGCTGTGCATCTGCCATCTTGAGGAGCTCCGCCGTCTCGTCGAGCACATCCGCGAAGGAATCATAGAGAGACTCAAGGTACTCGTGTACCGCCTTGAACTGCGAGCCGACGACGTTCCAGTGGAGGTTGTGCAGCTTGATGTAGCTGACGCCGATGTTGGCGATGTAGCCGTTGATTGCATTTGTGAGTTCAGACATATTCGTGTGTTTCATAGTAGTAAATCCCCTTTCGTTTTGTTGTTCCGCAGATGCCGTGGCATCTGTTTCATATCTCATTACGTGTGTTATTATATCCCACCGTGTTTTATTTGTCAATAGTTATTATTAAATAGTTTTGCGAAAAAATATCTCTGCGGTAATTTCTGCCGCAGAGATATGGAAGGTGGGGTATATGTATCTTCAATCCTTTACCTTGCGGAATGCAAGCGAGTAAAGGAGGACGACGGCAAAGCAGAGGACGGGGAGGTAGAAGGCAGTCCGGATGGCGGCGACCTCAGGGGTGAAGCCGCTGACGAGTCCGGAGAGTGTGCCGCCGTCGACGAGTGCGCCCATCATCGGGGTGATGATCGCGCCGCCGAGGATTGCCATGATGAGTCCCGCTGCGCCGAATTTGACCTCAGGGCCAAGGCCGCGCAGGGCGATGCCGTAGATGGTGGGGAACATGAGGGACATGCAGCCTGAGATGCCGACGAGGCAGTAGATGGAGGTCTCAATGGGGAGGTAGATGGTGCCGAGGCAGCAGAGGATGCCGCCGAGGGCGAAGACTGCCATCATCTTTGCGGGGACGATGTACTTCATGAGCCACGTGCAGATCCAGCGGCAGCCGATGAAGAGGAAGATGGAGTAGATGTAGTAGTTCGCTGCCTCCGCCTCGACGAGGTTCATGTTCGCCATGACGTATTTGATCGTCCATGTCCAGACGGCGATCTGTACGCCGACGTAGAAGAACTGGCTGACGACGCCGAATGCGTAGCGCGGGCGGGCGAGGAGGCGGCGGATTGCCTCACCGACGCTCATGCTGTCGCCTGCGTCGCGGTCACTGAGGGTGCTGCGATAGAAGAACATCCATATAATGAAGGCGATGAGGATGAGTCCGACGTAGGGGACGCAGACCCAGAAGAGTTCGGCGTCGCGGACGGCGGTGAGCGCTTCCGTGCTCATGGTGAGACGGTCGTCGAGGGTGGCGGGGTTCAGATGCGCGAGGATGACGTATTTCGCGAGGAACAGCCCTGCCATTGAGCCGAGCGGGTTGAACGCCTGTGCAAAGTTGAGGCGGCGGACGCTGGTCGACTCATCGCCGAGGGAGAGGACGAACGGGTTGCACGTGGTCTCAAGGACGGAGAGTCCGCCCGCGAGGATGAAGATGGAGACGAGGAAGAGGTTGTAGCTCTGCAGGATCGCCGCCGGGATGTAGCCGAACGCGCCGATCATGTAGAAGCCGAGTCCGACGAGGACGCCCATGCGGTAGGAGTAACGCTTGATGATAAAGGCGGCAGGAAGTGCGAGGACGGCATACGCGCCGTAGAACGCGACCTGCACGAGGGAGGAGTCGACGGCCTTAATCATAAAGATCTTGGCAAAGGACGGGACGAGGTTGTCCGTCATGTTGTTGAGCAGTCCCCAGAGTGCAAAGCAGGAGACGAGCAGGAAGAAGTATACGCGGTACTGGTGGGGCACGACGGGGGTATCGTCCACGTCGCGCACGTCCGCTGTGAAGGCGGCGGTATCTTTGGTCATGTGAATCACCCTCTGCTTGAAATAAAGTTCTATTGTCTGCCCGTTCTATGCCCCTTTCGCGAACGCTTAGTTGTGCAGGTGATCGCGTGCTCATTCGCCTAAATACCGGCGCACTTCTTAAACGCGCTTCGCTTGAACGAAAGAAGTACGCCGGGGGCGAGTCGCTCGCTTTTCTCACCTGCTCCACTAGGGTTCGCTCCAAGGGGCATAAAATCAGGCTTCGTAGACCATTTACAAAAATAGATCCTCCTTAGTCCTCCGCAGCGTAGTGCTTGTAGCCGGGGTGGCGTCCCTGAACGCCGTAGTAGCTGCGTAGACCCACGAGCTTGTCGATGTTCGCACGCGAGATTTCCTTCGGCCCGCCGAGCATGTAGGCGGTGAGGTTGATCTTGGCGAACAGTTCGAGTGTCTCCATCTTGTAGTAGGCGTCGATGAGGTTCGCTCCGAGGGTGAGTGCGCCGTGGTTCTCAAGGAGTACGGCATCGTGCTCTTGGATGTAGGGCGCAATCGCCTCGGGGACTTCGTACGTGGACGGCGTGCCGTACGGCGTGATGGGGATGGAGCCGAGCGAGACGACAGTTTCGATCATGTCGTAGCGGTCAAGCGGGATGTGCGCGACGGCAAAGCCGGTCGCCGTGGGCGGATGCGCGTGCACGACGGAGCGTACGTCTGCGCGATCCTTGTAGCAGCGCAGGTGCATCTTGATCTCGGAGGAGGGACGATAGCCCTCGTTTGCCTCAAGGATATTGCCCTCGCGGTCGATGCGGACGAGTTTCTCCGGTGTGATGAAGCTCTTGCTGATGCCGGTCGGCGTTGCGAGCAGGGTGTCGTCGTCCAGAAGGACGGTGACGTTGCCGTCGTTCGCGGCGACCCAGCCGAGCTGCCACATCTTGTGACAGACATCGCAGATCGCGTCTTTGATTTCCTTTATATTTTCCATTTCTCTCACCTTTCAGGCGTCTGTGACGACACCCTTTTGCAGTATGATGTTGGCGTACAGCGCGGATTCACCCGTGGTGACAATGGCGTACGCCGTGCGCGCCTCGTCGTAGAAGCGGAACCGCTCGATCGTGCCGACGGCTGCCGCGCCGCGCGCGTCATGCTTTGCAATGATCTCCTTGTACGTGTCCCAGATCGGGGTTCTGACGGGATCGCCCGGCATGACTTCCATGAGGCTGACCGGTTTGTCGACGTAGGGGTCGAGCGGGAACAGCGTGAGGATCGCGTCGAGGAGTTCGGGAACGCCGTGCCCGTCGGCGCGGATGACGATGCAGTCCTTGCCGACCGATTCGGCGGGGAAGTTGCCGTCGCCGATGACGATGCGGTCGCTGTGTCCCATCTCGGCGAGTACCTTGAGCAGAGCGGGGGAGATGATTTTCGGGATTCCTTTCAGCATGGGGTCAGCCCCTTCCATTTTTCAAAATGTGCGTCCCATTGGTCGGTGTTCTTCGGCTCGTACGCCGTGATGTCGGAGGAGGCGCGGATGAGTGCCCGTGCCTCGGCGAGATCCTTGACCTCGCCCGCCGCAATCAGCTGCAGGGCGATATTGCCGAGGACGGTTGCCTCGATGGGTCCCGCGAGGACGGTGCGTCCGCACGCGTCCGCCGTAAGCTGGGCGAGGAGCCGGCTCTGGACGCCGCCGCCGATGAGATAGATCTTGTCGTAGTGTTTGCCCGTGCAGGTCTCGATCTCCGCGAGTGCTGCGCGGTAGGAGAGGGCAAGGCTCTCGTCGATGCAGCGGACGACTTCGCCGACGGTCTCGGGGACGGGCTGTCCCGTGCGCTCACACGCGGCGCGAATGCGGAGCGGCATATCGCCCGAGGGCAGGAACGCGGGATCGTCGGGGCGGATGAAGGAGCGCTGTGTGGGGGCTGCCGCCGCCATTTGCTCCAGCTCGCCGTAGGCGTATTCGTGCCCTTCGCGCATCCACTGACGGCGGCTCTCCTGAATGAGCCAGAGTCCGATGAGGTTCTTGAGGAAGGAGATTCGCGCACCGTAGCCGCCCTCGTTCGTGATGTTGCACGCAGCGGAGGTCTCGTTGATGATCGGCTCCCGCAGCTCTGTGCCGAGGAGTGACCATGTGCCGCAGGAGAGGAAGATGAAGTCCTCCTCTCCCGTGGGCACGCCCGCCATGGCACTCTGGGTGTCGTGTCCCGCGACGGCGATGATCTGAGGTCTGCCCATGCCGAGCTCGGCGGACAGTTCCTCGGTCATGCGCCCGATGGGCGTCGCCGTGGGGACAATGTCCGTGAGGATGTGCGCGGGCAGGTCGAGTGCGGTGAGTACCTCACGCGACCATGTACGCCTCTGCGCATCGAGCATCTGTGTCGTCGTTGCAATCGAATACTCGGTCTTCTTCTCCCCCGAGAGGAAGTAGTTGAGGAGATCTGGCATGAGCAGCAGCGTCTTTGCACGCGCGAGCAGCTCGGGGCGCTGCTGCCTGAGGGCGAGCAGCTGAAACACGGTGTTGATCTCCATGATCTGATTGCCCGTGATGCGGTAGAGTTCCTCGCGTGAAATTTTTTGGAATGCCGTGCTGCTCATGCCGACAGTGCGGCGGTCGCGGTAGTGGACGGGGCTTTCGAGGAGACAGCCGTCAGCGTCCAAAAGCCCGAAGTCAACGCCCCATGTGTCTGTGCCGATGCTCGCGATGTTATGCCCGCGCGCCTTCAGCAGTCCCTGTTTCATCTCGTGAAAGAGGCGCAGGACATCCCAGTACATCGTGCGTCCAAGGTGGACGGGATCGTTTGTGAAGCGGTGCAGTTCCTCCATGCGGATGCGGCTGCCGTCGTACGCGCCCAGGACGGCTCTGCCGCCCGAGGCACCGAGGTCGAAGGAGAGCACATATTTTTCCGTAGCCATGGAAGCCTCCGATGTTATTTATACATTGGCCCGTAGGCGGCACAGGCGCGATAGTCCTGTCCCTCTGCGTCCATGCCGAATGCGTTCCATGCCGCCGGGCGGAAGACATCGACGTCCGCGACGTTGTGCATGCAGACGGGGATGCGCAGGATGGAGCAGAGTGTGATGAGGTCGGCGCCGATGTGTCCGTAGCTGATTGCACCGTGGTTTGCGCCCCAGTTGTTCATGACATCGTAGGCGGAGCGGAATGCGCCCGCACCCGTCAGGCGCGGGGTGAACCAGGTGCACGGCCAGGTGTAGTCCGTGCGCTTCCAGAGCTTGTCCGAGACCTCGTCGGGTAGATTCACCGTCCAGCCCTCAACGAGCTGCAAGACGGGGCCAAGACCCTTGACGAGGTTGACGCGCACCATGGTCGCGGGCATCTCGCCGCGCGTGAGGAAGCGGGAGGAGAAGCCGCCGCCGCGGAAGTAGCCGTTGTCCGCCGGGCACCACTCGGTCGCATCGAGGCACGCCTTCTGATCTTTTTCCGTGAGCTCCCAGAACGGCTTGATGACAGAATCTGCGCCGTCCTTGACCGCGCCGCACGCATCGAGGCACGCTGCACCGGAGTTGATGAGGTGGATGAAGCCCTTGCCTTCCTTTGCGCGTCCTTCCAGATCGTAGCCCGTCGCCTTTTTGACCGCCGCGGGGCTCCAGTAGGTACGCACGTCGGCAAAGATCTGAGCGCGGTTCGTGAGCAGCTTGTTGAAGAGCATCGCAACGCCGTTCAGCGTGTCGTTCTCCGTGGCGAGGATGTACGGCTCACGCGCACCATTCCAGTCGAACGAGGAGTTCATCATCGCCTCGGCGAAATCGCCGTTCGGGTAGAAGTCCGTCCACTGGCGCTGCCCCTGGAAGCCGCCCGCAATCGCGTTGTGCCCGAGCACCTCTTCCTCGCAGCCCTTCGGCAGATTCTTGTTGCCGTTGTAGAGGTCTTTGATGATGCACATCATCTTGACGACGAATTCCCACGCCTCTTTCTTTTCGGCGTCGGACTTGCGTGCAAATTCGGGGTTCTTGTCAAAGCCCTCCTTGCAGTGCTCCTTCGTCCACGCGAGTGCCTTCTTGTACTCCTCCGGGTCGTAGACTCCCTCCGTCATGCGGCGGATGATCTCGACCTCGTCGACGGACTCGACGCGCATGCCGAGGTACTCCTCAAAGAACTCGGGGCTGATGATCGAGCCGCCGATGCCCATGGTGATCGCGCCGATCTGGAGGTAGGACTTGCCGCGCATCGTGGCGGCAGCAACGGCGGCGCGGCCGAAGCGGAGCAGCTTTTCCACAACGTCGGCGGGAATGCCCTCGGCGTCTGCCTCCTGCACGTCATGACCGTAGATGCCGAATGCGGGCAGCCCTTTCTGCGCGTGGCTCGCGAGGACGGAGGCGAGGTAGACCGCGCCCGGGCGCTCCGTGCCGTTGAAGCCCCAGACTCCCTTGATCGTCATCGGATCCATGTCCATCGTCTCCGAGCCGTAGCACCAGCACGGCGTGACCGTCAGCGTGATGTCCACGCCCGCGCGGCGGAACTGCTCTGCGCACGCCGCCGCCTCAGGGACGCGGCCGATGGTCGAGTCCGCGATGATGACCTTTACGGGATCGCCGTTTGTGTAGCGCAGGTTCTCCTCGAAGAGCTTCTTCGCTGCGCGTGCCATGCCCATCGTCTGCTCCTCAAGTGCGCCGCGCACATCGAGAACGCCGCGCCGCCCGTCGATCGTCGGACGAATGCCAATGACGGGATAGCCGCCGATGCACCTTGTTTCTGCCATGATGATTTCCTCCGTTTCATCTGTGATTCATCGTGTTGATGAATATTTACTTTTTTCTGTCATGCCTGTATTATAGCGTTGAACGGAGGGCGGCGCTTGTGCTATACTATGTAAAAATTGTACGATTTTATCTTTTTGCAAAACTCAATATATCTTGAGAAATACTATCATCAATGGGAGAACGTGAAAAACATAACGATCTTGGCGGAAAATGCGACGATATTATCTTTTGCAATAAGGGGGGACGGACGGTGAAACACGAGGGGTACAACGAATTCCGCACGCGCGGGCGCTTTGATTTTCCAATCGAATTCCATCATGTCGACTGCACGCACCCGCGCTTTCACATGCCCTATCACTGGCACATCGAGTACGAGATTGTCTACATCGTACGCGGCGGTCTGAAGCTCGCGCTGAACGAGGACACGGTGCAGGCGCAGGCGGGGGATATCATCTTCATCCGCGACGGCATCGTGCACGGCGGCGCACCGCTCGATGAGGAGACCGTCTACGAGTGCATCGTCTTCGATATGAAAAAGCTCCTGCACGGCAGTGAGTGCACGGGCGAGGGAGTGCGCAAGGTCTTGGAGCATGAGCTGCTCATCAACAAGCATATCCCGCGCGAGACGCGCGATGTGCCGCAGATCATCGACACGCTCTTCGCCGCGATGAAGGCGGCGCAGACGGGCTATGAGCTGATCGTGACGGGCATGCTCTACGCCTTTCTCGGCGTGGTGCTGCAGCACGGACTCTGTCACGAACCGAATGCGGCTCTGCGCGAGAGCAGCCGGCGGCGCGTCATGCAGCTCAAGAAGACCTTTCAGCTCATCGACGACGCATACGATCAGCCGCTCACCCTCGGCGATCTCGCGGCTGCGGCGGGTCTTACGCCCAACTACTTTTGCCGCTTCTTTCAAAAGATCACGCACCGCAGCCCCATTGACTACCTCAACTACTACCGCATCGAGATGGCGTGTATCCGCCTCGCGCACAGCGATGAGAACATCACGGAGATCGCGCTCGCGACGGGGTTCAACGACATCAGCTACTTTATCAAGACGTTCCGAAAGTACAAGGGAATCTCGCCGCTGAAGTATCAGAAGACAATTTCCTCTTGACAAAAAATAACTTTTGTATATAATTCATATCAACAAAATATGTGTTTTCGGAAATGGAAAAGGGGACTTACCATGAGCGAGAAAAAATACCATTTTGAAACCCTGCAGGTGCGCGTCGGACAGGAGGCGGCGGATCCCGTGACGGATGCGCGTGCCGTGCCGATCTACCAGACGACCTCATACGTGTTCCACAATGCGCAGCACGCCGCCGACCGCTTTGCGCTCAAGGATCCGGGCAATATCTACGGGCGTCTCATGAACCCAACGCAGGATGTCTTCGAGAAGCGCATTGCGGCGCTTGAGGGCGGCGCGGCGGCACTCGCATTTGCCTCGGGGGCGGCGGCGATCACGGCGACGTTCCAAGGGCTTGCCCATGCGGGCGATCACATCGTCGCGCAGCAGACGATCTATGGCGGCTCGTACAACCTCCTCGCGCATACGGTGAAGGAGTGGGGCATTGACGTGACCTTCGTCGATCCGAAGGCGGGCGCACAGGGCTTCGCGGACGCGATCCGCCCGAATACGAAGTGCGTCTTCATCGAGACCGTCGGCAACCCGAACGCCGACCTCATCGACATCGAGGCGGTTGCTGCGGCAGCACACGCGCAGGGCGTGCCCGTCGTCATCGACAACACCTTTGCAACGCCGTACCTCCTGCGCCCGATCGAGCACGGCGCGGACATCGTTGTGCACTCGGCGACCAAGTTCCTCGGCGGACACGGCGCGAGCCTCGGCGGCGTGATCGTCGACGGCGGTACGTTCGACTGGAAGGCGTCGGGACGTTTCCCGCACCTCACCGATCCGAACCCAAGCTATCACGGTGTGAGCTTTGTCGATGCGCTCGGCCCCGTCGCATTCGTCGTCTATATTCGTGCACTCATCCTGCGCGACACGGGCGCAGCAATCGCACCACAGAGCGCGTTTTACTTCATTCACGGGCTTGAGACACTGTCGCTGCGCGTCGAGCGTCACGTCGAGAACGCGCTGAAGATCGTGGACTTCCTTGCAAAGCACCCGAAGGTCGCGAAGGTCAACCATCCCTCCCTGCCCAACCATCCCGACCACGAAATCTACAAGCGGTACTTCCCGCACGGCGGCATCTCCATCTTTACCTTTGATATCGTGGGCGGGCGTGAGGCGGCGTTCCGCTTTATCGACAAGCTGACCCTCTTCTCTCTGCTCGCGAACGTCGCGGACGTGAAGTCGCTCGTCATCCACCCCGCGACCACGACCCACTCCCAGATGAACGAAGCCGAGCTTGCCGCCTCCGGCATCGGCGAGGGAACGGTGCGCCTCTCCATCGGCATCGAACATGTCGATGATCTGATTGCTGATCTTGAGGAGGCACTCGCGGCGGTGTGACGGATTGCCGTTTGCCCCACGTCGCAGTATCCTGAAAAAAACCTTGCCAATCTCGCCCCGCCTGTGCTATAATGCGTCATGTCGCATAAGCGCATGGAGAGGTGTCCGAGTGGTCGAAGGTGCTTGACTCGAAATCAAGTGTGGTGATGAGCCACCGTGGGTTCGAATCCCACCCTCTCTGCCAGTAAAATCAAGGCTTCCGGGGTTTTTACCTTGGAAGCCTTTTCTGTTCTGTTTTTATTTTTGACATCATTTTTGACATCATGGCATTTATCGACCGTATTTCTCTTCACACTTGACCGCTTGAACGGTAAAATGTATAATAAACGTAAAAGCTACTATCATATAAGCAATCGCCTCAAATGGTGTATGAGAGAACCCGATAACTTATCAGACGGGTCTAGTTGTTTTATTCGTGTACGCTTTTTTAGGGGGGTCACTGTGGCAGCAGTAATTAGAAGACTTTCCCGCATGGTTGTACATGGCGTCGGAAGTATTGCTCTCACTCAAAAACGGAACTATATGCAGCACATCTCTACGCCTGCAAAAATGACGCAGAAAATCTGGCGACGGACAGGCGATATGCTTAGGACGTCGATGGAGTATGTAGGTGACTATGCCGAAGCAAAGCAAGCAAAAGAAGGCTGATGAGCAGTCTTTGCCGGATAACCGTAGGATTCTGATGTTTCCGACTGCTTCCGCAGATACGCCTAATGCCTTTGCACATTTAGGATTCCGATTTTGCTACACGGTTATTGCTTGGTTCGTTTTAGGGAGAGGTATCAATGAAACCTCGTTCTTTGTTTCTTTGAATTTGTTTGTCGTCCCCATTCTAATGGATTGTTTGAAATTTACACCTACTACAAGAGTTCGTATGTATATTCGTCGTGCGGAGATTTTTGTATGCGGCTTTTGGTTTTTGTTTTCCGTTTTGGGGATGACGGGAGTGTTCACTGTCATAAAGTTGGGGGATCAGTACCTTTTATCGACAGCAGAGGACTTTATCGGCTTTTATCTGTCGGGAATTGACTTGCGTTATGTATGGCGGGCTGTTGTAAGTGTTACTTTTGTGACACTGATAGATTGGCTTTTCAAGCGAACACGACGCGATGAGGTGTTTGCAGGAACTCACAGAACGGGGGGAGACTCATGAGATTCGAAGATGTGATATTTATTCTGTGTGTCTGTGCTATCGCCTTTTACGTTGCCACTGTTATTAAATTTAAGGAACAGGGAGCAGGTGTGTTTTTTGGTGTGATTCTTTCACCGGTAATCCCCTTTTTTATGCTATTGGCACTGTATGTCACTTTCCCCAAATTGTATAGTGAGCTTATAAAGGGACTGCCTATGAAAGAGCAGTTTATATGGACGGTTCGTCTTATACGGGCGATTTTCTCGAGTATACCGATTCAGCACACCGTGTGTATCGCATTTGTGTGTGATGTGTTGAGAGAGAACAGGCGTGATGCTGCGACACAGAATAATTCATTATCGGGGCGGCTATATGCTGACATTGAAAGCCTCGTTATGGCGTAAAAATTAAAAGCACTTTGCAAATAATGCAAAGTGCTTTTCTTGTGCGCGGATTCTATTGCTCCGAGATCAACGCTCGTACCTTTCCTCAACCTGCACGATTCTCTCCGTCACACCCTCCTGCATCTGCTCCGTGTTGTGCACATATCTATCCATCGTAAAGGATGCTGACGCGTGCCCGAGGCGCACCTGTATCTTCTTTGCGCTGATCCCCTGCTCCGCAAGGAGCGTCGCGTGGGTATGGCGGAACGAGTGAAAGCGCAGATCTGCGGGGAGATTCAGCCGTCGCTTGAGATCGGCGAAGAGATGTGTCACCGCCGTCAGCGTGATCGGCTGTGTCTCGTCGCGCAGGGAGCGGAAAACATAGCTGTCCTTTGTGAGAGGGACGCCCTGCCGTAGGAGGATCGCCGTGAGCTTCTTCCTCCATGCGAGGAGATTCTGCACAGCAGCAGGGGAAAGCGTGACCGGCGGGCACTGTATGCCGTCTTGGTCGTGCCCTCGTACTCCTCTGCAGCGCGTTTCCGAGCCTTTGAGACGCGGATCGTCGCTGCCTTTGCGTCAAAGTCCGACCAGCGGAGCGCGACGATCTCACCCCGGCGCAACCCTGTGCCCCACGCGAACTTAAAGAGATGTTCTGCCTGTGATCCACGGATCGCATCAAGGATCGCGTGATAAATCTCCGGTGTGACAATGCCCGCCGCCGTCGCCTTGTGCTTGGGTTTACGGATGTACTCCATCGGGTTATTCTCGATCATCCGCTCGAATTTTGCTGCCCGAAAGATCGACTGCAGCAACGTATAGACCGCTTGTCTCGTCCGATCGCCATCGATCTTGGCGAGGATGTGCTTCAGCAGGGCGGGCTTCACATCGGCGATCTTCATCGTCGGCGAGATTTGCGGTAGAATATGGCGCGTGAGAAAGCCTTGATAGGTGGAGAGCGTCGAAGCCTCTAGTTTATCCACGTCGCGCTTCATGGCGATGAACTCGTCAGCGAAGCGGTGAAACGTCTCGACTAGCAGGAAATCTGAGATGTTCGCGTTCATGATGCGTCGCCGTTCTGCCTCGAGTTCCTGCAGCGTGTAGGCGTAGAAATAGCGCCGTACCTTCTCGCCCGTGATCGGGTTCTCAAGGATGACGCTCGACTGGTAGCGCCCGTCCTTGCGTTTGGTTGGCATAATAAAACACATCCGAAGATTCGTTGTGGAATAATCCCCGAAGGTGTGATATACTTTCGCTTGAGAGTGCGGGCATATCTCCTCGGGGATTGCTTGTATCGCCGCTCATCGTGTTGGCGCACGGTGGGCGGTTTTTATTTTGTGCTGAAATGTTATGCTGCGGGCTTGCTCTTGTAGTTGACGACGGACATTTCCGTTGGGACCTTCCGCAGGGAGTTTACGATTTGCTCGAGCATATGAGCAACCTCGTCGCTGTATGTCGTGTCTCCGCATTGGGAGCAGACAAACGACGGAACATCTTTGATAATGATGATGTGCTCGCCGATCTCGACCATAAACGTCGTTTTTTTCTCCTCAAGCGATCCTTTGCACATGAAGCAGCTCATTGTGATTTCTCCTTTCGTGTCTTTCCGTCGGATTCCCAACGCTCGGGATCCGGATAATATGCGGTGATGAGATGAAGGTAATCTGAACCGATGCCACAAACGATGTGGAGCTGTTCGTTCGCCGCGGTTCGGCCAAGTATCAAATAGCTTGGGTGTGGATAGTCCTCCGGATAGTGCTCGACGATTTCGCCCGATTCAAGTGCGTGCGTCACATCGTCGATGGCTATGCCACGCTGAAAGAGCCGCAGAAGAATGTGATTCGTCCATTGGAGCCTATGCGCAGCGCATCGCTCTTGAATCGTTTTCAGTATGGCAGCATCTTTCGCGCTGTCAAAGTCCAATATCTCCATATAGCCCCCTTCCTGCTTGATTAGTCCAGCCCTAGTTTTCGCTCCAAAAGCGTTCTCAGATTTCTTGCGGGATGCGCATTGAGAACGTAAAGTACCTGAAAGGTAGAAGTGTTGTTATAAATTTCCTCGGCAATTATACGCGCTACGGTACCTACATCCGCAGCACAAGGATTTTCTTCCTCAAACTTGCGTAGTGCCTTATTGAGGTGCTTGACAAAGTCGGGATTGAATATAATAGCGAGTGCTGCGTTTGTATTTTTGTATGAAGGTGCATCCACCTCTTTGTTCAAATACTGATGTTGTATAAATAAAGTTGACAACTTCTTCGCAAGGATTTTAGATAAGGTCAAAGAGGAGAAGGAGAGGTCAAAATGGCAGCAAACAGGCAATACGATGACGAATTTAAGGTGCAGGCAATCAAGCTGGCGCAGGAAATCGGTCAAGCGAAAGCCGCCAAAGAGCTAGGAATTTCCAAGAATACGATGTATACATGGACACGCGCACAACGTCTTGGATATTTGGATCTTGGGTGTGGCACGCAAACACCGCAGAGTGCCCTGAGCTTGCACGAGGAGCTCGTGCAGCTTCGCGCCCAGCTCAAGGCGCAGGATAAGGAAATTCGACGTTTGAAGAAAGAGAATGACTTTCTGGAAGAAGCAAGCGCTTTTTTCGCCGCGAGCCGTCTGAAGTCAACAAAAACGAACGTATGAAGTTTATTGCGTTCAAGACAGCAGACGGCACACACAAAGGGAATATCAGTTTTTATTGCAGACTGCTCCATGTCACAAGACAGGGATTTTATCAGTATCTGGTAAGCAAAGACCGCCCATGGAAATATCAGGAGCTTGCCGATGCCATGATGCAGATCCATGCAGAGGATGAATGCAACGATACCTACGGAAGAATCCGCATGTATCAGGCACTCAAGATCAAGCAGCCAGAAGGCATCCATGTTCCGAGTGAACGCACCGTTTACCGCATTATGGAAGAGATCGGCTTGAGTCATCGTCCCAATCATAAGCCGAACGGTATCACAAAAGTAGATCGGCAGGCACAGATGTCGGAGGATCTCCTGCACCGTGATTTTCATGCCGACACACCGCTTTCCAAGTGTGTCACTGACCTGACAGAGATTCCAGCGTGTGACGGAAAACTCTATATTTCAGCACTCTTTGACTGCTATGACGCCGGCGTGCTCGGACTTTCTGTGGATACGAATATGAGGGCTTCTCTGTGTGTGCAGATGCTTGATAACGCCATGATTTCCTACCCGATGCTCAGGGGAGCAATCCTGCACTCGGATCGCGGCAGCCAGTACACGAGTCAGCTGTATCGGGAGGCAATCCAACACTATGGAATCCGTCAAAGTATGAACAGTGCCGGTGGACGCTGTCATGATAACGCGCGTTGTGAGAGCATGTGGGCACGCATGAAATCGGAGCTTCTCTATGGACGCTATGACACAAAGAAAATGACAACGGAAGAGTTGAAGGTTCTGGTTTGGCGATACTTCATGAGCTATTGGAACAACCGCCGAATTTGTTCAACAAACGGTGGGCTTCCTCCGATGGTGAAGCGTCGACAGTTCTATGACTCCATTGCCGCGACTGCTTAAGCATTCGTTTCCTTGTGAGAAATTTGTCAACTGTTCTTGACAATATCATACTCTGCCAGAGCAATCAGAACTTGATACGCATTCCCTTCAGCCCTGAGATTAGAATCTAGTGCTTTTGTTAAAAGATTCGCGACAGGCTTCGGCAGGTTCTCTAAGGAATCGCTGATAAAATGAAGTCCGTCAAATTGGCGTAGATTTTTTCGTCCGAACAAGGAGACAAACCGGACGCATAGCAGGGGCTATGTGGAGGATTTGTCGACACAGTGCGGGCAAAAAAGATGCGTCAAGATGGCATGGCTGAATTTATCAGTGCTTCCCTAAATTGACTGCAAAAGCGTTCGTAACGGGATCTTCAGTAGGCGCTGAGGCCGATGCTATAGTTTTCGGTGGTGCTGTCGATACCTCGCTCTCAAAGAACAACTTCACGACATCGGTGCCAAAGTATGCGGCGATACGCTCCGCCTCCTCGGGGGTAGTCCATACAGTTTCGCCCTGCATGAGCTTGCCGACACGGGGAAAATCCAGACCTGTCTTTTGCATGAAGCCGTTGACATCACCAGAATCCATCAATAGCTTGCTGACGTTTTTCGAGAATGTCACATCCAGCCGATCAAGGCGAACGAGGATCTCGTCCTGCACGGCTTTCGGATGGCGAAGATACGCCTGTGTCAGATCGTGCATGGGGGAGTCCCCATCAAACGTCATGGTGGTTGTCACCTTTGGCGGTGGAGCTGCCCAGCCCATAAGCACGGCGGGGGTAGTATCTAATGCAGCTGCGAGTTTTTCTATATTATCTGAAGGGATGTTGCTTATTACCCCGGATTCATAGCGTTGGATAGTTTGACGACTTACGCCAACTTTTGCAGCTACTTCGTCAAGAGTAAATCCTTTAGCTGTACGAGCAGCTTTGAGCCTGTCGTTTAATGCCATTCAGAGCACCGCCCTTCTAAAAGTATTTCTTCGTAGCACCATTATAACAGAAATTACCTAATATGCAACAAAAAATCACATCTAACAGAAAAACTTATTGACTTGTTACGCAATGGGTGCTATCATAATTCCGTGAGACGCAACAAAAGGACTTGAAGTTTATGATGAATTGGTAGGGGGTGGTATTGGGCATGGTAAACACAAATGCGCTTAGAGGGCTCATAGCAGAGAAAGGTTTAAGTCAATCTGAAGTGGCTAAACACTTGGGTATAACGCCTAAAACCTTCTATGCGAAGATGAACAGAAGAGTTTTTGATTCTGATGAAATCGAGGTCATGATCAATCTGCTTGAGATTCCTTCGGAAAATTTTGTAAGGGTTTTTTTGCCTCGAATGTCTCTTGATAAGTAACAAAAGGAGGAAATCAAACATTGAGCAACAAACTTCAGATTTTCGAGAGCACCGACTTCGGCAGTAGCCGAAAGGCATTTTAGGAGAGACAAACTGAAAGGAGTAAATGGTTCGTTGTAAAATGAAGTTGAACAGCTAAACAAAAACAAAATCCATAGTGACATCCCGTGCTATAATGGTTCCGCTACAAAACATCAGCAAAGGAGCAATCACTATGGATTACGCCTATTCTACCACAATGGAAGCTGTTCGTAAATCGGGAAAGCACTTTACCCTTGACGAAAGGGGGCAAATACAGGCACTTCACCGCGAAGGATTCTCCCTTCGCGCCATAGCCGCACGGGTTGGATGCTCGCACACGGCGATCCACTATGAGCTTAAGCGGGGGACACCCGAACGCCAAGCTGCTCGCGGGCGGTCTCCACAATATACGGCAAGGCGTGGGCAACGGGCTTACCTCGAACATCGAAAGAACTCCAAACGACCGTATAAGGTTGACAGCGCAGGCTGTGCGCCATTCCTGCGTTGGATGACCGAAAGAATCCGTAAGAACAAGCGGTCGATCGACATGTGCGTCGGGGATGCCAGGGCGAACAAACGGTTCGACGAGGATGGTATCCCATGCACCAAGACGCTTTACAATATGCTGTGGGCGGGTAGGATTCCGCTGACGCTGTTCGATGTCCCGCAAGCGCTCGGACGAAAGTGCAAGCGCAAGCGAAACCGCAAGAACAAGCGCCTGAAAGGGCGCAGCATAGAGGATCGTCCTGCCATTGTGGACGAAGGCACGGAAATCGGACACTGGGAAGCCGACACCGTTGTCGGATCGCGAAAAGGGCGCGGCGCAGCCGTATTTACCGCTGTGGAAAAGGTGACGCACGACTACATTGCAATCCGCATCTCGGGTCGCACGTGCGCCGGCATTGAAGAAGCCATCGCCCATTTGAAATCGGAATATGGAGAGGACCGTTTCAGCCAAGTGTTCAAGACGATTACCGTTGACAACGGGACAGAGTTCGAGACGTTCACGCAGCTTGAGAGCCTCGGCACGAAGGTGTACTTCGCTCACCCCTACAGCCCATGGGAACGCCCGCAGAACGAGCGTCACAACGGCATCCTCCGCCAATATATCCCCAAAGGAACGGGCATCGACGGATACAGTGACGAGGACATCCTAAACATAGCGGATGAGATAAACAGCCGCCCTCGTCGAGTGCTCGACTATCAAACACCAGCAGAACTGTTTAACACCTTCTTGGATGAAGTATACGCTATTGAAAATGTTTCTTAATTAAATCACTGTTCAACTTGCTCTTGCAATTCACGTATAATTGCTGATTTAACAGAATCTATGAGATTGGCTGCAGAAAATGCAAGTTTGATCCATACTGCGGATAGAGAAGGTTATTTCGGCTACAATACATCCCGAAATGCATATATAGAGGTGATTTCGTACGACAAGCTTATCAAGGATGCTAAGCAACGTAATAATATCTTATTTGATAAGTTGTTTAGACCCAATGTACGAGAAACTCTGAATGGGAGACTTCTATAAGGAGATGAAATGTTGATAACTCAATCATCTTCCCAACGGTATTTTTAACCGGGTTTTTGTTCCTTTTTACTTCCTTTTTTTCATCGGAAAACCTGTTATACTGTTATTGTGAGTGACCTGGAGATGAGTCAGGTCGCCACTACCTCCTTCATCCATTCCCTCTCATAAAGCCGTCTCACATGAGGCGGCTTTTTTGTTGGGGGAGACGTAAGTTTTGGCGATTTTTTATAGGTCGTCGACGGGAGACATAAATTTTATAGGGGATAGAGCGCGGTACTGAGGGAAACGCTCGGAGGGCGCTGTTGCGGCAGTGTCTTTTTTGTTGCAGAGGAGGCGGATGTGTGGACGATATGAAAAAACCCGCCGTGTGGCGGGTAGTACGTCTTATGCAAGAGCTGTTTTTTTCTCGTAAAGAGCGGTAAGCGCGTCCTGTAGGACTTTGGAAATGTTGAGTTGCTCGGCTTCGGCGAAGGTGTTGAGCCATGCGGGGATCGTGAGATTCTTACGAACGGATTTGCTGCCGTACTTTGCGGCGTATGCGTCCATGTCGAGAGAAAGCAGGGAAACAAAGCCCTCGCCGATTTCGGGGTCAGGGTGAATGTCTTTGATGTCGCTTGCGGGCGGAACTTCGTTGCCGTTCTCAAGTTCACCGAGGATCCACCCCGAGGCGGCATCTTCGCCCATGGCAATCGCATTTGTAAGGCTATCCCCTTCGCTGATACAGCCGGGCAAATCGGGGACAACGACGGTAAAGCCGGGGTTCACTTCACAAGGATAAAATACGGCGGGATATACGAGGTTCATATAAAAGCCTCCTTTCGGAGACGGGCTTTATTTTAAGCCCGTCATCCGCAAGACAGATTTGACAGTTTGATATTGTCAAGAACAGTTGACAAATTTCTCACAAGGAAACGAATGCTTAAGCAGTCGCGGCAATGGAGTCATAGAACTGTCGCCGCTTCAC
The DNA here is from genome assembly GCF_900290285.1 of Candidatus Centipeda massiliensis. Taxonomy (GTDB): domain Bacteria; phylum Bacillota; class Negativicutes; order Selenomonadales; family Selenomonadaceae; genus Centipeda; species Centipeda massiliensis. The sequence continues at coordinate 387,946 of NZ_LT985754.1, forward strand.
CATCGGAGGAAGTCCGCCGTTTGCGGAACAGATCCGGCGGTTGTTCCAATATCTCATGAAGTAACGCCAAATCAGAACCTTCAACTCTTGTGTTGTCATCTTCTTTGTGTCATAGCGTCCATAGAGAAGCTCCGATTTCATGCGTGCCCACATGCTCTCACAACGCGCGTTATCATGACAGCGTCCACCGGCACTGTTCATACTTTGACGGATTCCATAGTGTTGGATTGCCTCCCGATACAGCTGACTCGTGTACTGGCTGCCGCGATCCGAGTGCAGGATTGCTCCCCTGAGCATCGGGTAGGAAATCATGGCGTTATCAAGCATCTGCACACACAGAGAAGCCCTCATATTCGTATCCACAGAAAGTCCGAGCACGCCGGCGTCATAGCAGTCAAAGAGTGCTGAAATATAGAGTTTTCCGTCACACGCAGGAATCTCTGTCAGGTCAGTGACACACTTGGAAAGCGGTGTGTCGGCATGAAAATCACGGTGCAGGAGATCCTCCGACATCTGTGCCTGCCGATCTGTTTTTGTCTTACCGTTCGGCTTATGATTGGGACGATGACTTAAGGAAGCACTGATAAATTCAGCACTGTCATCTTAGCACATCTTTTCCGCCCTCTCTGTGTCGACAAATCCTCCACATAGCCTTTGCTATGTGTCCGGTTTGTCTCCTTGACAGGACGAAAAATCTGTACCAATCTGACAGACTTCATTTTATCAGCGATTCCTTAAGCCGATCTCTTCCATAATGCGGTAAACGGTGCGTTCACTCGGAACATGGATGCCTTCTGGCTGCTTGATCTTGAGTGCCTGATACATGCGGATTCTTCCGTAGGTATCGTTGCATTCATCCTCTGCATGGATCTGCATCATGGCATCGGCAAGTTCCTGATATTTCCATGGGCGGTCTTTGCTTACCAGATACTGATAAAATCCCTGTCTTGTGACATGGAGCAGTTTGCAATAAAAACTGATATTTCCTTTGTGTGCGCCGTCTGCTGTCTTGAATGCAATAAACTTCATATGTTCGTTTTTGTTGACTTCAGACGGCTCGCGGCGAAAAAAGCGCTTGCTTCTTCCAGAAAGTCATTCTCTTTCTTCAAACGTCGAATTTCCTTATCCTGTGCCTTGAGCTGGGCGCGAAGCTGCACGAGCTCCTCGTGCAAGCTCAGGGCACTCTGCGGTGTTTGCGTGCCACACCCAAGATCCAAATATCCAAGACGTTGTGCGCGTGTCCATGTATACATCGTGTTCTTGGAAATTCCTAGCTCTTTGGCGGCTTTCGCTTGACCGATTTCCTGCGCCAGCTTGATTGCCTGCACCTTAAATTCGTGATCGTATTGCCTGTTTGCTGCCATTTTGACCGCTCCTTCTCCTCTTTGACTTTATCTAAAATCCTTGCGAAGAAGTTGTCAACTTTATTTATACAACATCACTGACCTATTCCTATTTTATCGGGAAAGCAAATCTTTGGCAAGGGAATCACTGCATTTATCCGTGCTTCCCACATCTTTCCGCATACAGAAAAGCGCGGCGTGTCTGCCGCGCTTTTAGTGTGCAGTCAAAATCAGTGCTTCTTGCGGAACTCCTCCATAAATGCCGCGAGTTTCTCGACGCCTGCGAGGGGCATAGCGTTGTAGATGGAGGCGCGCATGCCGCCGACGCTGCGGTGCCCCTTGATGCCGCTAAGTCCGAGCTCTTTTGCCTGCGCGATGAAGTCCGCCTCAAGGGATTCGCTCGGCAGTCGGAAGGTGACGTTCATGCGCGAGCGGCTGCCCTTCTCTGCGTGTCCGCGATAGAAGCCGTCGGAGCTGTCGATGGCGTCGTAGAGGAGGGCGGCTTTCTTTGCGTTTGCCTCGCCCATGGCGGCAAGTCCGCCGTGCTCCTTGATCCAGCGGACGGTCTTGCCGACCATGTAGATGGCGAAGACGGGCGGTGTGTTGTAGAGGGAGTCGTTCTTTTGGAAGGTGCTGTAGCGCAGCATGGTCGGGAGCTCCGCAGGGGTTGCGGCGAGGAGTTCCTTCTTTGCGACGTTCAGCACAACGCCCGCAGGACCGAGGTTCTTCTGCACGCCCGCATAGATGAAGTCATAGGAGGAGAAATCCCACGGGCGCGAGAGGATGTCGGAGGACATATCGGCAAAGAGGGGGACGCCGCCCGTCTCGGGCGTATAGTGGTACTCGGTGCCGTAGATGGTGTTGTTGAGGCAGAGGTGGAGGTAGGCGGCATGCGGGAGAACGTTGAGTTCGTCCTGACGTGGGACGCGGACGTAGTCCTCCTCCTTGGTCGAGGCGGCGACGGTGCCGACGCCGAGTTTTACGGCCTCCTCGTATGCCTTTTCGGAAAATGAGCCGGAGAGGGCATAGCTGCCGGGATGTGCGACGGTGGCGAAGTTCAGCGGGATGAGGGCAAAGGTCTGGCTTGCACCGCCGGCGGTGAAGACGACATCGTAGTCATCGCCGAGCCCCATAAGCTCCTTGATGTCCGCCTTTGTCTGCTGATGTACCTCGTCGTAGGCGGGCGCGCGGTGGCTGATCTCGAGGATGGACATGCCGGTGCCGTTGAAGTTCAGGAGCTCCGCCTGTACCTCTCTCAGAACGTCCTCGGGCAGGACAGCAGGGCCGGGGTTGAAGTTATAAATGCGTTCATTCATCATGTTTCTCCCTCTCTATCGTTCCATTATTCTTCGGGCGGTACTTCCGTCCGTGTCATGCGGATCTGGGCGACGCGCGCACGATCCATGCGCAGCACCTCAAAGGTGTAGTCGTCCCATACGCAGGTCTCGCCGACGGTCGGTATGCGCCCAATCTGGGCAGTGACGAAGCCGCCGAGCGTGTGAAAGTGGTCGTGATCCTCGTCAGGCAGCTCATCAATGCCAAACTCCTCCTTGAACTCGTCGATGGGGAACAGTCCGTCAAAGACCCAGTTTGCCGTCTCCTCCGCGCCGGTACGCGTGCCGGTGGGGGCATCCTCGTCCGCGCTGCCGATGATCTCGTCCACGATGTCACCCATGGTGATAAAGCCGACGACACCGCCGTACTCGTCGAGGACGACCGCCTCGTGAATCGCGCCCGTGCGGAATTTTTCGAGGACACGCAGCCCCTCCATCGTGCGCGGCACGAAGAGCGGGCGCCGAATGTAGTCTGCGAGGTTGAGCTGTGCGCCGTCCAAGACCGCGTCGAGGAGCTCCTTTGCGTAGACGACGCCGCGAAAGTCATCGAGGTTCTCGTACGCGACGGGGAATACGTCGTGCTCTGCCGCGCGGATGACGCGCAGCTGCTCGGCGCGTGTCTCGGCAAGGTCGATCCACGCGATCTGCGTGCGCGGAGTCATGAGGGCGGAGGCGGTCTGGTCGCTCATGTGAAAGATGCGGTCGACCATGTCCTGCTCCGCCTTTTCAAACGTGCCGTCCTCCGTGCCCTGCTCCATGAGATCCTTGACGGCATCCTCCGTGACGGAGGCGCGGTTCTCGGGATTGATGCCAACAAGGAGCAGCAGTCCGCGCGAGACGGAGACGAGCGCAGCGCTCGGCAGTGCTGTCAGGCGCGTGAGCAGACGGATTGTTCGGTGGCTGCGCATGAGAATCCCCTCGGGATCCTGCAGGGCAATCTGCTTTGGCAGGAAGTCACCGAAGAGCAGGGTGAGAGCTGTCATGACGAGAATGCTGAGGACGAGCGCGGCGGCAAAGACCTCCATGCCGGGCAGGAGCCTCGCAAGAAATCTGCCGAAGGTGGGAGCCGCCAACAGTCCGATGCCAAGCCCCATGAGGAGGCTGGTGCAGGTGACGCCCGCCTGAGCCATGGCAAGCGGCGGCGCGGGGTGCTCAAGGATGGCGAGTGCTGCCGCTGCGTCCCTGTCGCCGTCATCGGCGAGGCGCTCAAGCCGGCCGCGGTGCGAGGCGGTGAGTGCGGCCTCAATCTGTGCAAAGTAGGCGTTTGCCAAGAGGCAGACAATGAGCAGGATGAGTGCAAGCAGGTCGGATAGGGAACTGTCCAAGGCTGTATGCCGCTCCTTTCCATAAAGATACGGAAGCACTGATAAAGGAAGCACTGATAAATTCAGCCACGCCATCTTGACGCATCTTTTTTGCCCGTACTGTGTCGGCAAATCCTCCACATAGCCCTGCTATGCGTCCGGTTTGCCTCCTTGTTCGGACGAAAAAATCTACGTCAATCTGACGGACTTCATTTTATCAGCGATTCCTAAATTCAGCCGCGCCATCTTAGCGTATCTTTTTTGCCCGCTTTTCGTTAGCAAATCCTCCACATAGCTTTGGCTATGCGTCCGGTTTGCCTCCTCAATCGGACAGAAAATCTACGCCAATCTGCAGGACTGTTTTATCAGCGATTCCATAAAAATTCCGCTTGTATTGTAGCACAGATGCGATGAAATGTCATTTTTCCACGACAATATCCGTCAGCCCAAAATACTCCTTTGCGCCGTCGCTGGTCACCCTGTTGTCCCAGTCCTCGTAGAAGACGTGGCGCAGGGCGCGGTTCGTGTTCGCAATGGGGGTGAAATGTACGACGGTCTCACCGCGGGCGCGTGCTGCCTCGATCTGTGCGATGCGCGCCGCATCCTCTGCACTCATCTCATGCGTGATGAGGAGTGCCGCTGCCGCCGTGTAGGCGACGAGCACGCTTGCCGCCGTGCGCAGGAGCAGCCCCCCGCGCGGCAGAAGTGCGGCACGGATGGTGCTGTCATGCAGGAGGGCAAGCGCCGCCGTGATGAACATGGTCGCCGAGCTGAATGTCGCACGCCCCGGAAAGGTCGGCGCGGCGAACATGACGAGGTTGTTGCAGACGGCAAGTCCCATCAGGAACGTCGCATAGCGTGCGGCGGGATAGGCGCGCAGCACTGCGGCAGTGGAGATCTCGGCTGCCGCAGTGCGCATGAAGGCGCGTGTCAGGCCGAGCTGCTGCTTCAGCCGTGCGTAGCAGAGCAGAATGAGGAACCAGTAGATCGCCATCTCCTCAAAGCCGTTCATGACATTCGTGAACAGGTGGATCGTCTTGGGCTTGGTCAGCCCCAGCGGTGTCAGCACGCCCCCGATCAGAGCGTCGCGGAGCGCGGCGGCGAACCAGCCGCCCGTGAAGTAGGAGACGGTGAGCAGCACGAGCACGGCGGTGAGGAGGATCATGCCCTTGCCCGCCGGTGCGGCGGGCGGCAGCGCACCGCCGGCAAGGCTGCGGCGGCAGAGGCGCAGCACCGTCAGGATGAGGAGCAGGACGGGCAGAAGATAGAGGATCATCTCCCCCTGTCCCGCAAACTGATTGCCGAAGTGCAGGAGGATTCCCTTGCCCGCACCCTGCTCATCGTAGCGCACATAGTTGCCGGGGGCGGCGACAAGTCCGACGAGTCCCGTGAGCGCACCGAGCGCGCCCGCTGCCATCCACGGCGGCAGAAAGGCGTAGTGCCGCCATGCGTAGAGAGAAGCGCCGCAGGTCACCATGACCACCGTCACCGCGAGATTTTCAATCGACCAGCCGCCGAGGATCCCAAGCAGGAACATGGGGAGCACAGCCCACGTGCGGCGCAGACGATGCCCCTCGCCCAGCTCCCGCAGGCCGATGTTGTACGGCAGGAGACTGAGCAGCCCGAGCACGGCAGACCAGAGGTAGACCGTCGCGCCGCATTTCCATATCGTCACCTCGGCGAAATGCGGGATGCAGAGCCATGCGAGCACAAAGGCGGCAGCAAACAGCCCCGGCGCCTGCCAAAAGGACGTGCTGCGCCGCGCGTGCATCGCGAGGAGCACGACGAGCAGCAGGAATACGAACGCGTTTGCAGCATCGAAAGGCACCTTGCCGGCGAGCAGCAGCGTGTCGAGGAAAAAGAAGGTCACCATGCGCCCGCCGTGCTCGTAGTAGTGGTGCAGGAGAGAGTCGATCACATCGGGGAACGTCGTGATATGTACCCCCGTGTGCCAGATCATCGAGTAGTCATAGTCGTCGCGGTGCAGCGGCATAAAATAATTGAGCGCGAACATCAGGGCGAAAATGAGGAGCGCCGTGAGCACCGTCCACATCGTATTTCTATTCATGCAATCCTCTCTCTCTTGGTGAGTATGCGCGGAAATTTACGATCTGTGCGCCGTTTACCGCAAGTGCCGCAGCGACCTCCGGCGCGCAGACGGCAGCAAGTTCCGCCTCGAAGTCGTGATCCCAGAGGCAGTCGCGCACGAGCACGGCATTGTCCGTACCGGGGTGGAGCATGACCTCCGTCGTCCCCTCTCTGAGATTTGCTGCGACCGCGGAGAGGGCAGACGTATCGACTGCCTCGCCCGCGACGATGCCGGCGAAGTGCTCGGGCGTACGGATGCCGCGTTGCCGTGCCTTCGCCGCTGCACGACGGGCGAGAACGGCAAGCCCCGTGCGGCCGATGAGCTGTCCGATGCCGCCGAACTTCCCTGCAAAGAGCCGGGCACGCGGCGCGCGCATCGCAGGAATCCCTGCCGCACAGCAGAGATCGAGCACGATGCCCAAGACGCCCGGCAGGACGTGTGTGTGCTGATGGCTGTCCGCGTGCGTCGGGCGGATGCCCGCTGCCTCCACGCGCCGCAGCTGTGCCGCCAGCTCCGCGCGCACCTCTGCGAGATTTACCGCGCCGCGCAGGACGCGGAGGGTGAACGCCGTGTGATCGTCGACGAAGACGCCCGCCTCCGTGACGAGTGACGGGATCTCGGCGGGCGGCAGGACGGGATTGCCGTTGACGAGCGTGAGATGAATGCCGACGCCGAGGGCGGGTGTACGTGCGGCAAGTGCCGCCGCAGCATCGAACGCTGCGCCGCCCGGCATGATCGTCGCCGAGCGCAGAACACCGTCGCGGACACCCCGTTCGACGGCATGGTTGATCTGTGCGTGCCGCCCAAAATCGTCGGCATTCAGAATGATTTGCTTCACGTTGTTTTCCTCTGTGTTTTCAGGATCCTGTGCTATGATAACCGATCATAGCAATATTTTCGACAAAAAACATGAAATTACCTTTTCTCTATAGGTCTTTTGTAGTAAAATAGCATAGAAAATCTCTATATATTTCACAAAGGAGCATCTTATGATCGTTGAAATCATCAGCGTGGGCACGGAGCTGCTCATGGGCAGCATCGTGAACACGAATGCGCAGCACATTGCACGGAAACTCGCACACATGGGACTGGACTCGTACTATCAGACCGTCGTCGGCGACAACCCGGAGCGGCTGCGCGCCGCGCTTGACATTGCGTACACGCGCGCGGACTGCGTCATTACGACGGGCGGGCTTGGCCCGACGAAGGATGATCTGACGAAGGAAATGCTCATCTCCTATTTCGGCTGTGTACCCGTGGAGAACGAGGAGACCCTGCGCCGCCTTGAGGAGCGCGCTGCAAAGCGCGGCGTGGCACTCACGGAGAGCATGCGCAAGCAGGCGACCGTACCGTCGGGGGCGCTGGTGCTGCAGAACGACCACGGCACGGCGCCCGGCGTCATCATCGAGAAGGACGGACGCGCCTGCATCATGCTCCCCGGTCCGCCGAAGGAGATGGTGCCGATGTTCGAGACGGCGTGTGCAACATTCCTGCGCAAGAAGAGTGACAAGGTCTTCGTCTCCATGAACATCAAACTCTATTCGATGGCGGAAAAGGGACTCGTCGTCGGAGAGTCACCCGTCGCCGACCGCCTCGGGAGCCTCGTGGACGGTGAGAATCCCTCCGTTGCGACTTATGCGAAGGACGACGGCTGCCTCGTGCGCGTCACGGCGGCGGCGCCGACGGCAGAGGAGGCGCGGGTGCTGCTCGCACCGACACTAGCCGCCACGCGCGAAGCGATTGGGGAAGCGTACATCAGATATGTGGAAGAGGACTAGATGCAGATGGGGATGCTCGGACGGGGCATGGGAGTGCTCCTTGCCGTTCTTGTCGTATGTGCGGTGCTGCCTGTGGATGCAGCCGCGCGGGAAGTACCGCGCCATACGGCGCAGTCTGCGGGAAAGGCGGAGCGCGCCATGCAGGAAATAACCGCGCAGATCGCAGCCATGCAGGAGGGGACGCCTCAGACCCCGTCCGTCTCTGCGGTGCCGTCTGCCCAGCAGCCCACGGATGCCGTCCTCCTGCAATGGCAGCCCTACCCTGCGGCGGTGCGCTATGCCGTGCGCGTCCTGCGCGGCACGCCGGGCGCGTCCATGACCGTACTGGCGGTCATGGAGCAGATCTATACGACAGGGCTGCACCTGCCGCTTGCGGCGTATGGATCTGCCGACGAACTCTATTGGACCGTGCAGCCGCTGGGCTATCAGGGGACACCGCTGGCACCGCCGTCGGCGCCGCACCCTGTGCGCGGGGAAAAGGAAAACCCTGCAGCACCCGTGCTGACAGCGGAGTACGACAAAATGGCGTATGCGCCGCTCTATCCCGTCTACGCATGGATCCCGCTCGCGGGGCAGCAGCATCACGAGGTCGAAGTCTACCGCCGCGAAGCGGGGCACGACCGCTGCCTGCATACCCTGCGTGCGGGCGAGTACGACGTCTATGACGACGCGCCGTTCACCGTGCCGGGACATTATTTCTACCGCGTGCGCGGCGTGACGGAGCTTGGGACACCGATTTCGGACTGGTCGAACTACGGGACATTCACCGTCGCAGATCGTACGCCGATTGCAGCGCTCGGGGACAGCATCACCCACGGTGGCGGCGCGATTACCGTACCGCCCTCGTACACCCTCTACGACTGGGAGACCTACTGCTCCATCCCCGTGAAAAACCTCGGACACAGCGGCGATACCACGGCGGAGATGCTCGCGCGGTTTGACCGCGATGTCCTTCCCTTTTCTCCGCGCGTCCTCATCATCATGGGCGGGGTCAACGACTTCCGCGCCGGCATCTACGGCGCGGAGAGCGTACGCAACCTCGCCGCCCTGCGCGAAAAGTGCAAAGCACGTGGCATCACGCCGATCTTCCTGACGGCAACGCCAATCCGCCCCGCCATGATGACCGCGCGCATGACCATCCAGACCCCGCCGTCCGATTGGTGGGCGCACCGTGACTACATCAACAACTGGGTCATGCAGCAGGAGTACAGCATCGACGTCTCCACCGTCCTCTCGGACGAGGAGGGGCAGCTTGAGGCGGACTATACCACCGATGGGCTGCACCCCGACCTCGCGGGCAAGAAATACATCGGCGAGCGCGTCGACGCCTACCTGCGCGAGCATTTTGCCTATGCCGCGGGCGAAGCGCAGCGGCGTGTGCAGATCATGAAACAAACGAACCAATAAAAGGAGGGGCTTTCCATGAAACCCGCTATGCGCCTTGGCGCGATCCTGCTCCTCGTCCTCACACTCATCGGCGGCGCGTACACGGGCTACTGCTGGCAGCGTGACCGCACGCCCGAGGCGGCACTCTACCAGATCGCACGCGCCGTGACGAACGAGGATCGCGCACTCTTTGACGAATACGTGGACGAGGATGCCGTACTCGCCTCTATGCACACAGATGCGAGCACCCTTCTCGCGGACAACATAGAGGCACTCCACGCGCGGCACCCTTCCGACTGGTTCTTCCGCCACGACACCGCCTTCATGCGGGACTACATGGCGCAGCACCGCACGGAGTACATCGGTACGGCACGCATGGCACTCGACTTTTATTTCGATGCGCAGCGTGTACCCGTGACGAAGGTGGACGGCAATGCACGGTGGGGATCGGACGAGATGCGTGCCTTTGCCGCGCACTATACAGCCAGCCTCGAGCCGGCACAGATCACGGGCGACCATGCGGCGGTGAACGTCCGCGTGCGCGGTGACGATAGTGATTATGGGAGACTCCTGCCGGAAGGCTCGCTCACGATGGAACTGGCGCGGCAGGAGGACGGACGCTGGAAGCTCGTCCGCATCTACACCGACACTGCGCGCACGAACGGCTTTTATGCCTTTGTCGATGCGGCAGAGCACTACTGGACACTGCAGGGCTGGGACTGACCCGCTTTTTATAGGAAAGGAGAGAAAAATATGAAGTATGAACTCACAAAAGACTACTTGACAGGCATTGATGAGATTGACAAAGAACACGCGAAGCTCTTTGAGCTTGCCAATGAATGCTACGACCTCGTGATGGACGATGCGGCGGTAGATCGGTTCGACAAGATTGTCGCGCTTCTTGAGGAACTGCGCTCGTATGCAGCGACGCACTTCGCCCACGAGGAGGAGTACATGGAGCGCATACAGTACGAGCGGCGCTTCAGCGAACGCTACCAGCACCTGCGCTTCATCCAGAAGCTCAGTGAGATCGACCTCGACGACATCGACGAGCACCAGCAGGAGCATTTGCTCGGCATCCTCGACTTCCTCGCACGCTGGCTCTACGGACACATCAAAGTCATGGACTGCCGCATCCCGAAAGAGGAGACAGCCGCTGCGGCAAAATAGGAAAAGCAAGGACTCGCTGATAAAATGAAGTCCTGCAGATTGGCGTAGATTTTTCGTCCGATTGAGAAGGCAAATCGGACGCAGAGTGGTGCTCTGTGGAGGATTTGCCGACAAAAAGCGGGCGAAAAAGATGCGTCAAGATGATGCGGCTGAATTTATCAGTAATTCCGCAAATCTCATACAGGCAGAAGATCGTATGCGCGAATTGGACATCGAACGAAAGAGAGAAAGATGCACCATGAAGTATGAGTTTACCGATGATTATTTGACGGGAATCCCATCCGTGGACGAACAGCACAGCAAGCTGTTTGATCTCACAAACGAGTGCTATGAACTCGTGATGGAGAGCGCGGTGGATGACAAGTATGACAAAATCGTAGCGATCCTGGACGAGCTTGCCGCGTATGCCGGCACCCATTTTGCGAGCGAAGAGGCATACGCGGAGAGCGTGGGCGATCCGCATCGCTTCAGTCACCGCGCACTGCACCTGCGCTTTATGAAGAAGGTCAGTGAGATCGATCTCGATGCCATCGACGACAACCAGCAGGAGTATCTCCTGAACATCCTCGACTTCCTCGCACGCTGGCTTTACGACCATATTAAGGGACGGGACTGCAAGCTCCCGCATGAGGCACCGCCGAAGTAACAGCACACAAAAACACCCCGCAATGAGCAGTTGCGGGGTGTTTTTGCTGTGTATTATATTTTAGGAGAGCTCTGGAAACCATATCCCTTCCACAGGGTATGGTCAAACGAAAGCCTGTAGATAATATAGCACACAGGAGAATGAAAATCAATAGCATGATAAAAAATAAAATCATATAAATTTTATATAATGGAAATAAAGGAAGGTTATTTTTCAATAAAAAGTGAAAAATAGGAGAAAAGGACTATGTTCAATACGCAAAAAATTTCCTATAATGAATACAGGACAAAGGAAATGTCTCCCCGTCAGGTCGTGTGCAGAGCGCATCGTCCTACGGGAAATCCACAATACTCATAAGGAAATGAGGTGGCTGTAATGGCAGTCATATCAATCGCATCGGTGCTGGACGATCCGGCAAAACGGATCCCGATTCATGCGATGGTGCGTGCGGCGGCGGCATATCCCGCGAAGGATGACGAACTCCTTGAGGGGATGCGCGCACAGCGGCTCGCCTACCGTGAGGAAATCAGACAGCTGCACCGCATGGACAGCGAGGCGTACGAGCTCGATATCGAGTCGCTCACGCGGTCGCTGCGCTCGTTGGAGGAGGATATCCACGTAGACGCAACGCGTGAGCTGTTCGGTGACCCGTACATCGTCGAGCTGGGAGGGCACCGTCCCTCAAATGATGCCGAAGCGGCATCGGCATAGTTCTCTCGCAGGAGGGGATCCATCTGGAAAACTGCATAGGTTGTCACGCGAAAAGCGCACGAGATTGATCGGTGGAATACCGTCGTAGTTCTCGTGCGCTTTTTGTGTGACCGCTTGTGGATTGTGTGCTGTGATCCACGCCTGCCTCTCTTTTATTTGACCCCAATGGCTGAAAACTTTATAATAAAGGAAAGCAACGCGTCCGATTGGCGCAGATGAATTTATTCGTGTTTCCGAAAGGCAAATAGAGGTGATCGCAATGAATGAAGCGGAAAGATTCAATCCGATGAACGATGTGGCGTTTAAGTTCATATTCGGTAAGGAAGAACGCAAACAGATTACCATCGATTTCCTCAACACCGTCCTGCACAAATCCCTCTCGCATGAAATTAGGGACATCACATTTCGTCAGACAGAGATGATACCAGACGGAGACGAGGGAAAGATGTCGCGTCTGGATATCGCCTGTGAGCTGGATACGGGAGAACTCGTAGACGTAGAGGTGCAGGTCATCAACTTCAACAATATGCAGCGACGCACACTTTTTTACTGGGCGCGGCTGTATCTGCTTTCGCTGACGCGCGGCGAGGGGTATAATCTTTTGCGACCTGCAATCACGATCAACCTCCTCGCATTTGAGCTGCTGCCGCAGCTGGAACCCGTCGCGATGTATAGTGTCTACAACATCGCGACCGGGGATCGGCTGAACAGCGATATGGAACTTCATTTTATTGAAATCCCAAAGTACATCAAAGCCCCACATAAGACGATACGCGAATCATCGAAGATGGAACGGTGGCTCGCGTACTTTGCCAACAGACTGACCAAGGAGGAAAAGGAGGAACTGGCGATGAGCGAACCTGCAATCCGAGAAGCGATGCAAGCAGAGAGGATCTTTATGAGCAACCCGGACGATTACCTCCGCTACGTCAACCGACAGATCGCACTGATGGACTATCGCTCCGGGATGCAGGGAGCTGTAGAAGAAGGGATAAAGCAGGGAATAAAGCAAGGAATGAAACAGGGAATAGAGCAAGGAATAGAGCAAGGAATCAGTCAGGGACGACAGCAGGGCATCACGCATATAGCGATGAATATGCTGCGTGTCGGAACACCGCTTGCGACAGTGGCGCAGATGGCGGAACTTCCGGAGGCAGTTATTCGAAAAATGGCGGAGGAACATGGGCTTCAAGTTTCCTAATTGGGAAGGGCGCCATAAGCGATCTGCCCGATAGGAAGACGGAGGGGGTGTTGCATGAAGTTTTTTAGCTTCATGCAACAGCCTCTTTTTATTACAGGGAAGAAACATACGGCATTGCGCTCACATAAGAACACAGAAAATGAAATGACACAAGTCATAAGATCATATTGACACGAGATGAGAGGAAGAGTATAGTTGGGATTATAGTACTATAGAATAGCTATAGGTTGGAACGGAATAATATGGAGGGGATCGTCATGTTAAAGGAATGGAAAAACAAACGACAGCTGTCGCTTCTCGTTGCGTTCGCTCTGTCCGCGGGAGGGACACTCTTTTCAGATTTAAAATACACATCTGCTGCGGATGTGACGGGCGGCGACGTGACGTATGATAGCGGACATCCTCTGCCTGCTGACCCGATTACAGGCGGGGCGATCAGTCCCTCTACGACGGATCCCGGAAATGTGCATCATAATACGCTGACAATCGATGGGCTGAATATCATTAGTCGCAACTTGTATGGCGGTTATACAACGGGGCTTGGGAATGCTGCGGGCAATGAGGTCATACTGAAGAATACGACGGCGAATAATTATTATGGGCAGGCGCAGGTTTATGGGGGGTGGTCTGCCCAAGGGGATGCGACGGGGAATACGATCACCTTGGCGGGCGGCGGTGCAAATTATTATCTGAATCTTTACGGAGGAGGGGGAACCGGCAGCGGCAAAGACTTCACTACGGGAAACACGCTGCAGATCAAGGGCAAGGAAAACGAAGCCTATAACGTTCAAAACTTTGAGAAACTGAAGTTTGTGCTGAATAATGCTGTGGCGTCCGGGGACACGATGTTTAGGACACACAACTCGGTGCAGAGCTTTGACTGGTCAAAGATCAGCGTGGAGGGTGCGTCGACGTGGCTGTCCGGAAGCAGCGGGACGAAGCGCGCCTATCTCTACGATGGCAGTGGTGTGACACTGACGAACTATGGGACATCACCGGTCAACGGCACGTCGGGCAACTATGAGTATGGCATTACGACGGATACGACGACACCGAGTGCCACGTCAGTCAGTGCAAGCAAGATCTATTTTGACCGAAACCAGTTTCAGCATGCAGATGTAAAATATGATACAGATCCGTCCTCACCGGCGCTCCCGTCAACAAGCGCGTTATTTGATGGCGCGATTTATGGCGGCACCTCGACCCTGGGCAATACGACCAAGGCCAACAAGCTGACGGTGGATGGGCTGAATATCAGTGCTCGCAACTTGTATGGCGGCTACACGCAGTCGATTGTTGGAGACTCTATAGGCAATGAGGTCATACTGAAGAATACGACGGCGAATCAGTATTATGGGCAGACGCAGGTTTATGGGGGTTGGTCTGCCCAAGGGGATGCGACGGGGAATACGATCACCTTGGCGGGCGCAGCAGGCGGCGGTATAAATTATTATCTGAATCTTTACGGAGGATGGGGAACCGGCAGCGGCAAGGACTTCACTACGGGAAACACGCTGCAGATCAAGGGCAAGGAAAACGAAGCCTATAACGTTCAAAACTTTGAGAAACTGAAGTTTGTGCTGAATGATGCTGTGGCGTCCGGGGACACGATGTTTAGGACACACAACTCGGTGCAGAGCTTTGACTGGTCAAAGATCAGCGTCACCGGGCTGCCGGAATGGGTAAGAAAGTTAACTTCTGAGGGTGTCAATAATCCTACGTTGACACTTTATACAGGTTCGGGCTTCACTCTCACCAACTACACGCCTACTCTTATCGGCACGGTCGGCGACTATGAGTTTGGCAAGAGAGCCAATACAACTGCTACGGGGACGGTAGGGGTTTCCGTCCTTTCTCTCGACGGCAATCGTTTCCAGAATGCAACGGAGACGCCGGCGGTGAGCGGAACGGACATCCATGCGGGCTATTCCAAGTATGGCAACACCACGAATCACAACACGCTGAACATTCAGGAGACGTCTGCGCATGTGCCGATCAGCTACACAAACGCGCGTGCAGGCTATACGAACGCACTCAATGGCGGATCGGACGACAACACGCTGAACCTCAACACAGGCGGTACGGTGACGAACGGCTATGCAGGCTACACGGAGGGCGTGCATCTGCTTGTGGATCCGACGAGCGAGACGAATCCGACGGCGGTCGACACCACGAAGAACGCCGATGCGAAGAACAATACCGTCAACATCAAGGGCGGCACGCTGAACGCGGGCGGCAAGCTCTACGGCGGGTACATTGCCCCGAACGCGGCACTCACACCGCCGAACAATGTCTCGGCGGGCGATGCCAAGGGCAACACGATCAACATCGAGAACGGAACATTCGGCGGCAGTACCGAAATCTACGGCGGCTACACGAACGGCACGGGCAAGGCGACGGGCAACACCGTCAACCTCGGATCGGATGCAGGTGTATTTACTGCGCCCACATTCAGCAACGTCACCCTCTATGGCGGCGGCGGCGCATCGGCGAGCGATGTCATAACGGACAACACGCTCAATATCAACGCGCAGGGCATCACGGCCGCAGGCATCCATAACTTTGGCAAGATCAAGGTCAACCTCAAGGACGCCATGACGCCGTACACGCCGACGAATCCCCTCCTCACGGTCACGAACGCATCGGGCCTGGACTGGGCGGGCGTCGAGGTGAATCCCGAGGACTACAGCGGCTTTACCGCAAGCACCTACGAAGAGAAAATCTTTAACGCCATCCACAAGACGGGCGGCATCAGCTTCATGAAGGGATCGACCAACACCTACAATCCCATCGGCGCGACGGGGCGGCTCAAGGGGAACTACGAATACGTCATCGACACGGACAACCATACCGTGAACACCACAAGCGACGTCGTCGTCAAAGGATTCCAATACAAGAACCATAACGCGACCTTCACTGCGGCGGACGGCAGTAAGACAAACGCATGGAGCGGACGCACGCAGCTCGGCACGAAGGTGCAGGACAACAAACTCACCGTCACGGGCGGCACGATCACAGGCGCAGCATACGGCGCCCTCGTTGAGAACAAACAGCACAACGCGGACGGCACGTTCCAGACCACGGCGGGCAAAGCGGAACGTAACGCGCTCGAAATCTCAAACGGCAATATTGTCAATGCCTACGGCGCAAAGGTAACGCCGAAGGGCGGCAGTGCGGACGAAAACAGCGTCAAGATCACGGGCGGAACCATCAGCGGCTCTGCTTATGGTGCGGAGCTTTCGGATGCGGCAAGCACGGGCACAGGAACCAAGAACAAAGCCGAAATGACCGGCGGCACGCTGACCGGCTCTCTTTATGGTGCGCATACGGCGGGCAGCGGCACGCTCACCGAAAGTAAAGTCAAAGTCTCGGGCGGCACGATCGGCGGCTCCGTGTACGGCAGTGATATTGCCTTGGGGGCGGGTGATGCAACGGGCAGCAAAATCACCATATCAGGCGGCTCTGTCACCGGCTCCGTCTACGGCGGCAAAACCGCAGGAACAGGCGCAGCGACCGGACACACACTGAACCTCTACGGCGGCACTGTTTCTGGTTCTGTCTATGGCGGACACACCGCGTCTGGCGCAACCACGGGCAACACCGTAAACCTCGGCGATGGAGTGCACAGCCTTCCGAGCGGCACCACCGTTACGGGCACCATCTACGGCGGCAATCAGGCGGCGGACACCAATAACGTCCTGAATGTCAACACCAACGCCACAGCGGGCAATATCGCGAACTTCGGCATGGTGAAGTTCAACTTCAACAGCACCTTCAACCAGGCGAATCCCATGCTGAATCTCGTCGGCGGCTCTGCAACCAGTTTTGACTGGAACAAATTTACCCATACCGGCGATGCACCGAGCGGAACATCCGTCCTCATGCAGAACCTCAGCAATATTAACATTCCTAATTACAATGGTGCGAAGGAAATCTCCTCCACGGGGACGAACGAATACACCATTGACACCGACACCGGCACGGGAACGGCAAAGCAGATCCTCTTCGGCGGCTACCAGTTCAAGGGTGCAGTTGTCACGCCAACGACGAGCGATGCGGCGAAGGATGTCTGGGCAGGGCGCTCCGTCATCGGCAACACGACTACAAGCAATACTCTCACCTTGAACGGCACGAACCATCGTGACGCATATGGCGGTTGGACGGCAGGCACGGGCACAACGGCTGCGGCAAAGTTCGACAGCACGGGCAATATCGTGAACCTCCAAGCGGGCAACGTGCGCACAATCTACGGCGGCTTTACCTCCGTGCAAAGTGGCAACGCAACGGGCAACAAAGTGAATATCTCGGGTGGAGAAGTCGGCAATAGCGTACACTATGGCGCAGGCTATGGCAACGTCTACGGCGGCTATCTTTCCCATGCCGCGGCAGCAGGAAATGCCACGGGCAATACCGTCACCGTCACGGGCGGCAGGATGAAAGACATCTACGGCGGCTTTACGGTGGGGACGGGTGCAACCACGGGCAACACCGTGAACCTCGGCACGGAATCCGATGCCGTTGCTTCGAGTACGAGCATTTCGGGCACCATCTACGGCGGCAGCAAGGCAGATGCGACAAACAATACGCTCAACGTTTACGACACTGTGTCGGCGGGCAACATTGCGAACTTCGACACCGTTCACTTCAAGGTAGTCAACCCGTCCCGCGTTGCGGTCGGCGGCAGCTTCCTGACGCTGAATGACGGCAACGCTACAAATCTTGACTGGAACAAGCTTTCTGTTGAAGGACTTGACAGCGTCACAGCGAGCGCGACAAGCGACCACATCTTCACGCTTTTGCACAACGCAAATAACATCAACCTCAGCAACTACAGCACGACAGGAACGCGCGGACGCATCCAGTCCGCCGACTACGAGGCGGACATCACGACCGACGGCAACAATGCCACAAGTCAGAACGTCTACCTCAAGGGCTACCGCTTCCAGAACAACACAGGGGCGAACTATGCGGGCGGCCCGGCCACGGACGCATGGGGCGGACGCTCCATCATCGGCAAGACCGTCACGAACAACAAGCTGACGCTCACGGGCGGCAGTGCGACACTTACGGCGCGCGGCGGTATGGTCGAAAACACGGAGCGGGATTCGGGCGGCAACTACAAGACCAATGGCGATGCGACGAAGAACAAGCTCATCCTGAACACGGGGGCACAGACCGGCAATGCCTACGGTGCCGAGGTCAAAACCAAGGCGGGCAGTGCTACGAAAAACATTGTCGAAATGAATGACGGTACCGTGCATGGCAATCTCTATGGTGCGGCACTCACCGATGCGGCAGCTACGGGAAATGCCGATGCCAATGAAATGACCATCAACGGAGGCACCGTAAGTGGTACTGTTTATGGTAGTCATAATGCCGGTGCGGGCAATGCCAAGGGCAATACCGTTACTATCAAGGGCGGTTCACTGCATGGAATCTACGGCGGCTTTACGAACGGCTCCGGTGCAACGACGGACAACACCGTCAATCTTGGCGACGGGGAGCACAGCCTTGCCGCAGGGACAACGATCAATGGCACCATCTACGGTGGCAACCAGGCGGATGTTACAGGCAACACACTGAACGTCAACACCAATGCACAAGCAGGGAACATCCAGAACTTTGGGAAACTGCAGTTCAACCTCAACAGCAACGCACTCACACAGAGTGCGCCCATGCTGGGGCTCAGTGCCGTCGGCGGAACGAACAACCTCGACTGGCGCACACTGGACGTCAACGCCGAGAAATTCAACGCCCCGATCAAGACCTATGAGGCGTACAACCTCGTTCTCATGGAGAATACACACGGCATCAGCTTCCAGCAGGGGGCGACGAACACCTATACGGCGGGCGGCGGTGTCAAGAGCACGACGAGCGGGGACTTTGAGTTCACCATCGACACACTGAATCATACGGCATCCTCGACGCAGGTCACAGCAGCGGGCTACAAGTACAAGAACCACAGTGCAACGTATAACGAGGCGGCACCGCACGCAGAGGCATGGGCAGGACGCTCTGCTGTTGGCAATAAGGTAGAGAACAACAAACTCAGTGTAACGGGCGGCACGATCAATACAGCGGCATACGGCGGACTTGTCATCAACAACAAGCCGGGTGTTACCACGGGTGACGCCGAAAATAACAAGATCGTTGTTAACGGTACGGCAAACGTGGCAGACGCCTACGGTGCGCAGGTACGTACGAAAGACGGCAATGCCACGGAGAACAGTGCCGAGATCACGGGCGGCTCCGTTACGAACGTTTACGGTGCGGCACTTACCGCTGCGGGCGCAACGGGCAAAATTGAAAAGAGCAAGGTCAACATCGCGGGCGGCAATATCAGCGGCTCTGTTTACGGCGGTCAGATTCGTGATACAGCTGCAACGGGAAGCATCTCGGGCAGCACGCTCACGCTCACGGGCGGCTCTGTCACTGGCTCCGTCTACGGCGGCGACAATGCCGGCTCGGGCGCGGCGAAAGACAACGTCCTCAACCTTTACGGCGGCAATGTCACGGGTGGCGTATACGGCGGTCATACGGCAAGTGGTGTGGCAACCGGCAACACTGTAAATCTTGGCGACGGCACGACCAATGCTGTGACTGCGGTGACGGGCGTGATTCACGGCGGCAATCAGGCAGATGTTACGGGTAACACGCTGAACGTCAAGACCAACGCGACGGCGGGCAATATCCATAACTTTGAGACCGTCAAATTCCACCTGAACAGCACCATCAATCCTGCAAACTCGTTGCTCACACTCAATAACGGCGCGCAGACCACAGGGCTGAACTGGGCGAAGCTCGAAGTTGACACATCGAGCCTTACGGGTGCGGGCATCAAGACCTACGAGCCGTACAAGCTGAACCTCATCGAGAACACGGCGGGCATTGCGACGACAGGGTATGCGGGCGCAAAGGACAACTCCACGGACAAGTTCGAGTATGTGATCAACACGGATAACAATACGGCGACAGCGGATCATTACGTCACACTGGAAGGCTACCAGTTTAAGGACAATGATGCAGCGTCCTACACCACAGCTGACGGCACAAATGCCGCGGCATGGGCAGGACGCACCAAGGTCGGTCATACCGTCGAGAATAACACACTCAAAGTCACGGGCGGCACGATCAATACAGCGGCGTACGGCGGAGTTGTGGAGAACAACAAGCTTGATGCGCATGGCAACCCCCTCCAGACGGGCGATGCGACAAACAATAAACTCCTTCTGGAAGGCGGAAGCATCCAAAACGGCTATGGTGCAGATGTACGCACACAGGCAGGGAATGCCACGGGCAACGTCATTGACCTCAAGGGTGCGACCGTTAGTGGCAGCCTCTACGGTGGGGCACTCACGAATACTGCTGCAAGTGGAAACGCCACGGGCAACACCGTCAACATTCTGAGCGGTTCTGTGGGCGATGTCTACGGCGGCTTTGCAAACGGCACGGGCAAGACCACGGGGAACACCGTCAACCTTGGCACGGAGACCACGGCATTCACAGCGACTTCCGTCGGCACCATTTACGGTGGAAACAAGGCAGAGGCAACAGATAATACGCTGAACGTCAACAGCCGTAATGCAGGTGCGGCGGATGTCAAGAACTTCGAGAACGTCAACTTCGACGCAGCGCACAACGTCAGCCACGGGGATACCATGCTGACGCTCACGAACGGTGCAGGAACCAGCATTGACTGGTCGAAGATGAAGCTGAAGAACCTGGATACCATCACGGCAAGCCCGACGAGCGACCATATCCTGACACTCCTTGACAGCGCAAACGACATAAACTTTACGAACTACGATGCGGCACGTGCGCGTGAGACGAAGAAGGACGGCGACTACGAATACGTCCTCAACACGGAACACGAAACAGACAGTGACAAGAAAGTCGACGTCACAGGCTACCGCTTTGCCAACAACCATCCGACCTACAGCGCGGGCACTGCTCCCGAGGCATGGGGCGGACGCTCTAAGGTCGGCAATACGGTCACAAAGAACGCGCTCGACGTTACGGGGGGCACGATCACCAAGGCAGCCGGCGGCATCGCCCAGAACCTTGAGGCGGGCGACGGTGTCGGCGGCTACAAGAAGACGGGCGATGCGGCGGAGAATACGCTGACACTGAACAGCGGCGCAATCATTACCGACGGCTATGGTGCCGATGTCCGTACCGAGGCAGGAAATGCCACGGGCAATATCATCGACCTTAAAGGCGCAAATGTCACAGGAAACCTCTACGGAGGCGCACTCACACACGCCTCAGCCAGCGGTGCAGCCACACAGAACAACATTAACCTCTACAGCGGAAGTGTCACGGGTGATGTCTACGGCGGCTTCGCGAGCGGCAATGGCACGACCACGGGCAACAAGATCACCATCGGTGACGGCACGAATGATGCTGCTGTCACCGTCACGGGCAAACTCATCGGCGGCAACAAGTCTGCCGAGGGCAACGTCCTCAACCTCAAGAGCAAGGGAGCACAGGTAGGAAGCCTCGAAAACTTCGGCAAGATCACATGGAGCCTTGGCTCGAATCTTACCGATGGGGATACCGTCCTCACACTCAATCAGGATACGACTCTTACCTACAGCACCATCGAAAAGCCGGCAGGCGCAGACGTTTCCAACTGGCTTGGTAGCGTCATGGAAAAGAACGTCCACCTCTTCCAGATGGCAGCGGGCAAGAAACTCACCCTCAGCGGCTACACCAGCACAGGCAGTGAGCGCACGGGCGATGCCGAGTACAGCCTTGTCACAGACAACAACCAACAGGAAACCACAGGCGGCAGCCTCAATCTCTCCGCCTATAAGTGGCAGAATGCCAGCGTCGACGTAAACAGCAACGCACGCAGCGACGTATTCGGCGGCAAGACCGTCTACGGCACAGATGGTGCGACCAAGAACAACAAGCTCACGCTCAAGACAGGTGCAGCCGTCAATAACGCCATTGCGGGTGCCACACAGACCGCAAACGGTGCGGCAGAGGAGAACATCCTCACCGTCGAAGACGGCAGTGCAGTGAATGCCTACGGCGCAAAGACCGTGGGCGGCAAAGCCCTGAAGAACAAAGCCATCCTCACGGGCGGCAGCGTCACAGACAAACTCGTCGGAGCACAGAGCCAGAGCGGCACAGCCGAAGAGAACACAACAGAAATTAAGGGCGGCAGTGTCACCAACGCCATTGGTGCGGAAACCGTGACCGCAGGAGACGCGGCAAATAACCATGCCATCATCTCCTCCGGCACAGTCACGGGCAGCCTCAAGGGCGCACAGAGCGCGGGCAAGGCGACAAAGAACACGGCAGAGATCAAGGGCGGCACTATCAGCGGTGCAAGCGTTATGGGCGCAGAGGCGAAGAACAACGCCGAAGAGAATACGGTAACCATCTCCGCAGCGCCGACCTCGAACGCTTCGACCACGATCACCGGCGGACACTCCACACACGGCAATGCCGTTAAGAACGTGGTCAACGTCAACGCAGTCGTCACCGGCAACATCGTCGGCGGCTCCACGGACAGCACGAATGGCTTGGATGCCATTGAAAACACCGTCAACGTGAACGCAAACGTCACGGGGAATGTCTACGGTGGACACGCACATAACGCATCTCTGCGCAACACCGTGAACATCGCGGACGGCATCACCGTCGACGGCAGCGTCTTTGGCGGCAGCTGCATCACCGCCGTGGGGAACATTGTGAACATCGGCAAGGGATCCACCGTCACCGGAGATGTCGCTGCGGGCAACGCCACCGGCAGCAACCGCGACAACATCATCAACCTCACGGGATCGCGCGTCAATAGCACCATCAAGGGCGGCAACGGCGGCGCAAACGACAGCAACAACACCCTTGCCGTCCACCATGACCTGACGCAGCAGTCCTACGCCGGCGACTTTACGGGCATCAAGAACCTCCAGTTCTACCTGAATGAAGGCATCACCAACGAGAACCCGACCATACTGAACCTCGGTACCACGAGCAAAGACATCCGCGGCATCGACGTCGGTGTCGGCGTCAATGGGCTTGCACGGGGACTGAAGGTCAATGACGTCATCAGCCTCATGAAAGTTGCAGGAAACGGCACACTGACCACCGATGCGGACAGCATCGCGCCGCCCGCACCGCAGACCCTCGTCAACCACGTAGAGACCATGCAGGGCGTCTCCCTCCTCTACGGCTTTGACATCATGAAGCGTAACAGTGACGAGCTGATCGCAACCGTTACGCGGGCAGCCATCAGTGAAGAGACCAAATCCTTTACCGAAACCAGAGCAGGTGCGACCAGTTTCATCAACGGCGGCGCAGACCTTCTTGCAGGCGCGGGCATGACCTCTGCCAAGAAAGAGGGAAGCGGCGACAAAGACAAGGACGCACGCGGCTACCATATCTGGGCAGCGATGGAGCAGAGCGGCATGACCGTCAAATCCGGCTCCTACAGCGACACGCAGGGCTACGGACTTGCCGTCGGCTGGACGCGGGAACTCGGGCAGACGGGCAGCACCCTCCTCTTCAGCCCCTTCGTCGAATACGGCAAGGGCAAATACGACTCCTACCTCGACAGCGGCGTCCATGGCAGCGGCAAAGTCAGCTACCTTGGACTCGGCGTCATGGGACGCGTAGAGAATGCACAGGGACTCTGGGCAGAGGCGGCACTGCACGGCGGCAAGACGCGCAGCGACTACAGCGGCTCGCTCTATTCGGGCACCAGCTCAAGCTATGACAGCTCGAATGCGTACTATGCGGCGCATCTGGGCATTGGCAAGGAGATGAAGACCAACGAGAAAGACAGAGTGAACGCATACCTGCGCTACTTCTGGTCGTACCAGTCCGGCATGCAGGCAAAGATCCATACGAGCGGACGCAATTCGAACGTCGATGAATATAACTTCGGCGCAGTAAACTCGAACCGCGTGCGTCTGGGCTTTAGCTACACGCATAAGGACAGCGACAAGAGTGAGATCTTCGCAGGACTTGCGTGGGAGTATGAGCTGAGCGGAAAGGCGACGGCAAGCTTTATGGGGTATGAGACCCCGAGTCCGTCACTGCGCGGCGGGAGCGGAATGCTCGAAGTGGGCTACCGCTTTGCACCGAAGGACAGCCGCTTCTCGTATGACCTGCGGTTTGCGGGCTGGCAGGGCAAGCGTCAGGGCTACTCCGGCGGCGCTCATGTGAACTGGGCATTCTAAGGAATCGCTGAATTTTTAAACAACATAAGTAAAGAGGGGCGTTGTACGAAGCGAAAACTTCGTACAACGCCCCTTTCTCGTGTCGTTCGGGAGATCCCGCAGCAACGACGACATAGGAAGCACTGATACATTCAGCCATGCCATCTGGACGCATCTTTTTTGTCTGCGCTGTGCCCGCGATCCTCCACATAGCCCCTGCTATGTGTCGGACTCTCTCCTTGTTCGGACGAAAAATCTACGCCAATCTGACGGACTTCATCTTATCAGCGATTCCTATACAATAGCAAGAGTTAATAGAAAGAATAATTTTCGATTATAAAATTTTATGGAACTGTGACTTTGCTCACAGCGGGACCAACGTCGTTATAGTAAAATCGTATTGTGTATATAAGTCTTTTCAATACAAATGAAAATAATGGAGGGGTGAAGGCGTGAGCAGTATCTTCAAAAAGTTCAAGTATCTGATTCCTACGTCGGAGCTTGCGGGCGGCCATGCCCAGATGAATGAAGGCGGGCGCACATGGGAGAA
Organism: Candidatus Centipeda massiliensis; assembly: GCF_900290285.1. Classification (GTDB taxonomy): domain Bacteria; phylum Bacillota; class Negativicutes; order Selenomonadales; family Selenomonadaceae; genus Centipeda; species Centipeda massiliensis. Next base: position 412,629 of record NZ_LT985754.1, read on the forward strand.
CATGTACCGCGACCGCTGGTCGTTCGACAAGACAGTCCGCACGACGCACGGGGTCAACTGCACGGGGTCGTGCAGCTGGAACGTCCACGTCAAGAACGGGATTGTGGCGTGGGAGAATCAGGCGACGGACTATCCTGAGACGGCGCCGGATATGCCGGACTTCGAGCCGCGCGGCTGCCCGCGTGGGACGACGTTCTCGTGGTATCTCTACAGCCCGCACCGCGTGAAGTACCCGTATATGCGCGGGGAACTCGCGGCTCTTTGGCGTGAGGCGCGTGCGGCGCATCCGAGCGCGTACGAGGCATGGAAGAGCATCGCCTCCGATCCCGCAAAGAAGAAGCAGTACAAGCAGGCGCGCGGCATGGGCGGCTTTGTGCGCTCGAACTGGCAGGAGGTCAGCGAGCTGATCGCTGCGTCCGTGCTCTACACGGCGTACACCTACGGCTCCGACCGCATCTTCGGCTTCTCCGTTATCCCGGCGATGTCGATGCTGAGCTATGCGGCGGGCATCCGCTTCATGCAGCTGATGGGCGGCGTCGGCCTCTCGTTCTACGACTGGTACGCCGATCTGCCGCCCGCGAGCCCGCAGATCTGGGGCGAGCAGACGGACGTGCCCGAGTCGAGCGACTGGTACAACGCGGGCTACCTCATCACATGGGGCTCAAACGTGCCGCTCACGCGTACGCCGGACGCACACTTTATGGCAGAGGTGCGCTACAAGGGGACAAAGGTTGTCTCGATTGCGCCCGACTACGCTGAGTCCTCGATGTTCGCGGATACGTGGATCCCGCTCAAGGTGGGTAGTGACTCCGCAATGGCGATGGCGATGGGTCACGTCATTCTGAAGGAGTACTACGTAGATAAAACCACGCCGTTCTTCCTCGAATACACGCGGAAGTATACGGACTTCCCGTTCCTTGTGCGCATCGAAAAGCGTGAGGACGGCACGTACGTCCCCGGGCGCATGCTCTCCTCACGCGATATGGGGCGCGACGAGAAGCACGCGGATTTCCGCTACTACGTGGTGGACGACAAGACGGGCGAGATCGTCATTCCGAACGGCACGCTTGCCGAGCGCTGGAGCGATCAGGAGAAGTGGAACATCCGCGAGGAGAACCGCGACACGGGCGCAGAGATCTGCCCGCGCCTCTCTGTCTGGAACGACAAGACGGGGACGGTGGAGGTTGAGCTGCCGTACTTTGGCAATGACCGCGCCAAGCGTACGCTCTCGCGCGCTCTGCCCGTACGTAGCGTAAAGACTGCGGACGGTGAGGTGCTCGTGACGACGGTCTACGATCTCACGCTTGCGAACTATGCGATCGACCGCGGCATTGGCGGCGAGAGTGCAGGCTCGTACGAGGACGACACGCCGTACACGCCCGCATGGCAGGAGAAGTACACGGGCATTTCGCCCGATCTCGTCATCAAGACGGCGCGCGAGATCGCGGACAACGCCATCAAGACGAACGGGCGCACCATGATTATCATGGGCGGCGGCATCAACCACTGGTTCCATGCGGATGCGGTCTACCGCACGATCATCAACCTCCTGCTCTTCACGGGCTGCGAGGGGCGCAACGGCGGCGGCTGGGCACACTACGTCGGGCAGGAGAAGCTCCGTCCGAACGAGGGCTGGGCACGCATCATGAGCGGCTCGGACTGGCAGGGTCCGCCGAAGCTGCTCAACTCGACCTCGTTCTACTATTTTGCGACCGATCAGTGGCGCAGTGATGAGATCCAGACGGATGCGATTACGGCGGCAAACGAGCCGGCGCGTTACAGCCACGCAGCGGACTACGCTGTCATGGCGGCACGTCTCGGCTGGGCACCGTCCTATCCGACGTTCAACCGCGGCTCGAACGATATCGCCGCGGATGCAAAGGCGGCGGGCTTCGAGGGTGCGGACGGCATCAAGAACTACATCGTCAAGAGCCTGAAGGACAAGAGCCTGAAGTTCGCATGGGAGGATCCCGATGCGCCGGAGAATTTCCCGCGCAACCTCTTTGTCTGGCGCTGCAACCTGCTTGGCTCGTCCGCAAAGGGCAACGACTACTTCCTCAAGTATCTCCTCGGCACGGAGAACAGCATCTTCCAGGAGGAGGACTGCGCAACGCGCCCGCAGGAGGTCAAGTGGCGCGAGAAGGAGGAGCTGCAGAAGCCGGGCGGTGCGCTTGAGGGCAAGCTCGATCTGCTCGTTGCGCTCGACTTCCGCATGGCGGGCAACGCGCTTTACTCGGACATCGTGCTGCCGACGGCGACGTGGTACGAGAAAACGGATCTTTCCTCGACGGATATGCACCCGTTTGTCCACCCCTTCCAGCCCGCAGTGGATCCGCTTTGGGAGTCGCGCACGGACTGGGATATCTACCGCACGCTGGCACAGGCGGTGTCGCAGGTGGCAAAGGACGCAAAGCTTACGCCGTACACGAACATCGCCGCGACTCCGCTCGGGCATGACAGCGAGGCGGAGCTGGCACAGCCGGACGGCGTGGTGCGTGACTGGAGCAAGGGCGAGTGCGAGCCGATCCCCGGCAAGACGATGCCCAACATCGCCTCGAACACGATTGACTACACGAAGCTCTATGAGAAGTGGATTGCGCTCGGCCCAAACGCGGGCGGCAAGACGGCGAGCCACGGCAATACATGGGACTCGGCGGAGGACTACGAGGAGATCCGTCAGCGCAACGGCATCATCCAGAACAAGGACTATGTCTCGTACGGCTGCCCCTCGATCTACGAGGCGCGTCAGGCGATTGACGCGGTGCTCGGGATGTCCCCGACTACCTGCGGCAGGACAGCGGTCCGCGCATGGGAGGCGGTCGAAAAGCGCACGGGTCTCGACAACCTCGTGAAGCTCGCGAAGGATCGCGAGGAGGATCGGTTTACCTACGATCAGGTCATCGCGCAGCCGCGTGAGACGATCACTGCGCCGACCTTTACGGGCAGCAACCAGAACCGCCGCTATACGCCCTTTACGAACAACGTGGAGGAGCTGATCCCGTTCCGCACGCTCACGGGGCGCCAGCACTTCTATATGGATCATGAGGTCATGCGTGAGTTCGGCGAGGCACAGGCGGTCTACCGCCCGATCCTCGACTTCCGTCCGATGAACAAGTCGCTCAATGGCACGCAGAAGGAGATCACGCTGAAGTACCTCACGCCGCACAACAAGTGGAGTACGCACAGCATGTACTTCGACGCGCAGCAGATGCTCACGATGTTCCGCGGCGGACAGAGTGTCTGGATGAGCGAGAAGGACGCGGCGGAGATCGGTGTGAAGGACAACGACTGGATCGAGCTGTATAACCGCAACGGTGTCGTCGCCTCGCGCGTCGTCGTGTCGCCGCGTCTCCCGCAGGGCAGCGTCTTTATGCACCATGCGCAGGATCGTCACATCAATGTGCCGGGCTCGAAGATCTCGGGCACGCGCGCGGGTACGCACAACACGCCGACCCACATTCATCTGAAGCCCACCCACCTCATCGGCGGCTACGGGCAGCTCAGCTACGGTTTCAACTACTACGGCCCGACGGGCAATCAGCGCGACTCGTACGTCGTCGTGCGGCGCATGGAGGAGGTAGATTGGCTTGAAGATTAAAGCACAGATTGCGATGGTCATGAATCTGGACAAGTGCATTGGCTGTCACACGTGCTCCATCCTCTGCAAAAATGTCTGGACGAACCGACGCGGCGCAGAGTATATGTATTTCAACAACGTCGAGACAAAGCCCGGCATTGGCTACCCAAAGCAGTGGGAGAACCAGGAGAAGTGGAAGGGCGGCTGGGAACTGAAGGACGGTCAGCTTGGACTCCGTACAGGCGGCATGATGACGCGTCTGGCGAAGCTGTTCTACCACCCGCAGCAGCCCGAGATGGACGACTACTATGAGCCGTGGACGTACGACTATGAGACGCTGATCCACACGAAGAGGCGCAACCATCAGCCGGTGGCACGGCCGCGCTCGCTGATTACCCAGAAGCGCATGGAGATCAAGTGGGGCCCGAACTGGGAGGACGACCTTGCCGACGGACAGTCCGCACGCAAGGACTACAACCTCAGCAAGATGGAGCAGGAGATCACGCTTGAGTTCCACGACATCTTCATGAAGCATCTGCCGCGTCTCTGCAACCACTGCCTCAATCCCGCGTGCGTCGCGGCGTGCCCCTCGGGTGCGATCTACAAGCGCGACGAGGACGGCGTGGTGCTGATCTCGCAGGACGGCTGCCGAGGCTGGCGTCACTGCGTTCCGTCGTGTCCCTATAAAAAAATCTACTACAACTGGGAGACGAACAAGGCGGAGAAGTGCACGTTCTGCTTCCCGCGCCTTGAGAACGGTCTGCCGACCGTGTGCAGCGACGGCTGCGTCGGGCGTATGCGCTATATCGGCGTGCTGCTCTACGATGCAGATAAAGTCAAGACAGCGGCATCCACGCCCGACCCGAAGGATATCTACAAGGCATACCTCGGTGCGCTCTGCGACCCGAACGATCCCGAGACCGTAAAGGCGGCGCAGGCGGCGGGCATCCCTGACCGCTGGATCCGCGCGGCGCAGAACTCGCCCTCGTACAAGCTGATTGCCGAGTGGCAGCTCGCGTTCCCGCTCCATCCGGAGTACCGCACGCTGCCGAACGTCTGGTATGTACCGCCCCTCAGCCCGATTGCACGGCGCGTCGAGGAGAAGGTGTTCTTCCCCGGCGCGGCGGAGATGCGCATCCCCGTTGCCTACCTCGCACAGCTCCTCACGGCGGGCGATGAGGCGGCGATTGAGCGCGTGCTGCGCGTCCTGCTCGAACTGCGCGCCGTCATGCGCACGAAGCAGACGGGTGAGCCGCTGCCGGAGAACCTTGCATACGATGTAGAGACCTACGAGGCGATGTACCGTCTGCTCGGCGTTGCCAAGCGCCGCGACCGCTTCAACATCCCCGCAGGGCTGCAGGATGTCACGCATGAGAAGCTGCGCGAGCTGCAGGGCTCGGTCGGCTATGCCTGTCCCGGAGGGTGCTGCTGATGGATACAAACTGCATTCAGACGCCGCTCCTCCTCACCTCCTACCTGTTCGAGTACCCCTCGGCAGAGTGGTGGGAGGGCGTTCCCACCCATGCGGCGGCAGTTGCGGATGTCGAGCGTCCGCAGTCGCGCGAGGTGTTCGAGGAGTTCTTCGGCTACATCGGGGAGAGTGACCGACAGGAGTACGAGGATGCCTACGTGCGCGCCTTTGACTTCTCGCAGAACACGAACCTCTACCTCACGACGCACAACCGCACGGATTTCGGCAAGCAGTCTGAGGAACTGCTCGCATACAAGCAGCTTTTCCTCGATGCGGGCTATGATCTCGATCATGAGCTGCCCGACTATCTGCCCGCGATCTTGGAGCTTGCGGCGGCGGTGCCTGAGCGGGAGGCACTGCACATCCTGACCGAGGTGCGTCCGAAACTGGAACTCCTGCGTGACCGTCTGATCGAGGCGAAGCTGCCCTACGCATTTCTCCTTGATGTCGTGCTCACGGAGGCGGCGGGACTCGAAGGGAGGACAGCATAATGAAACAATTCGTTTGGGGCGTCCTGCCCTACATCGCGTTCACGTTCCTCATCGTGGGGACGATTGTGCGCTACACCGTCTTTGAGCGGAACTGGACGACGAAGTCCAGTCAGTTCCTCTCCAAGAGTGACCTGAAGATCGCTGGGCCAATGTTCCACCTCGGTCTTCTCATGGCATTCGGCGGTCACGTCATCGGCGTGCTCATCCCGAAATTTGTCACCGAGGCGGCGGGGATCAACGAGCATCTCTACCACATGATCGCGCTCGGCGGCGGTGCGCCCGCAGGCGTGCTCTTCTTCGGGGGCTTTATCCTCCTGCTGATCCGCCGCTTTGGCAAGGATCGCATGGCGGTCAATACATCGTGCATGGACAAGTGGCTCTATTTGTTCCTCTTCCTTGCGATCTTCTCTGGCTGTGCGTCCACGACGCTGAACGCCGTGCAGGGCGGCTTTGACTACCGCGAGACGATTTCGCCGTGGTTCCGCTCCGTGCTGATGCTCAGTCCGGACATCTCCTATATGGAGAACGTACCGCTCATGTTCCGTATCCACATGTTCTCGTGGATGGCAGTCGCGTTCCTCTTCCCGTTCACGCGTCTCGTCCACTGCCTCAGTGCACCGTTTGAGTACCTCGTGCGCAGTCCGATCATCTATCGGAAGAAATAAGAATTTACAGCCGTCCCTTGCGGGGGACGGTTTTGCTTTATTGCAACAGAATTGCACTCTGTGGTATAATTCCGATAGAAAGAAACACTGGGGGAATATCGATGAACATCGTCTTCTACGAGAAAGAGGATGGAACAATCCCCATCGTGGAATTCTTGGACTCCCTTGATGCGAAGATGTATGCGAAGGTCTCGCGTACCATTCGCTTACTGGAACTGAAAGGACATCAACTTCGCGCACCGCACTCTAAGGAACTCACGGATGGGATTATGGAGCTGCGCATTTCCTTTGGTGGGAATATCACACGCGTACTGTACTTTTTTATCGTTGGTGATACGGCGGTTCTGACGAATGGATTCGTCAAGAAAACGCAGCTGACCCCGCCGCAGGAAATTGCGCGTGCCAAAGAGTACCGAGAGGATTATCGAAGGAGGAATCCGTCATGATGACATTTGCCGAATACCATAAAGAAAAGATGAAGGATCCTGACTTCAAGCGTGAATACGATGCCTTGGAGGATTGGTTTCAAGAAGAACTTGCGGTGCAGGAAAAATCTGCTCCCCGTGATGCGCATACGGAAATTGTGGCGAAAGGAAAGGAAATCCGAACCGCACATGTTTCCTTTGCATAAGCTGTGGATAGAAAGGATGAGCGTATACAATGAGTGAGGTCAAGGTGGAGGAGTTTGTGCGGTCGCTGAGTGCGCAGCGTGTGGAGACGCTGCGCGGCGTGATTGAGGCAGACCTGCAGGCGGCATGGGAAAAAGGCAAGGCTGCGGGCAAGCTGGAGGGCATCAGCGAGGGGGAGTTCCGCGGGCGCAAGCAGGGCGTGATCAGCGTTGCGCTGAATCTCCTGCGTGCGGGTACGGACACGGCGACCGTTGCGAAGGCGGCGGAGCTGCCTGAGCCGCTCATCCGCAAGATCGCGCAGGACAACGGCGTCGAACTGGCGTAAAACAATAGACGGCACGTGCTGTCATCGAGCGGCAAAGGAGCACGATATGGCATTTCCGAAGGACTTTCTCTGGGGCGGTGCGGTCGCGGCGAATCAGTGCGAGGGCGCATACAATGCGGACGGCAAGGGACTCGACATACAGGACATCATGCCACGCGGCATTACGGGCGCACCGACGGAGGAGCCGACGGCGGACAATCTGAAACTCACGGCGATCGACTTCTACCACAAATACAAGGAGGATATTGCCCTCTTTGCCGAGATGGGGTTCAAGGTCTTTCGCACGTCGATTGCGTGGAGCCGCATCTATCCGAACGGCGACGATGCCGAGCCGAACGAGGCGGGGCTGCAGTTCTACGACGATCTCTTCGACGCGTGCCGGAAATACGGCATCGAGCCGCTCGTGACGATCTCGCACTACGAGACGCCGCTCCATCTCGCAAAGGCATACAACGGCTGGATGAACCACGACCTCATCGGCTTCTACGAGCGCTATGTGCGGACGATCTTCGCGCGCTACCGCAGAAAGGTGAAGTACTGGCTGACGTTCAATGAGATCAACTCCGTGCTGCACGAGCCGCTCCTCTCGGGCGGGATACTGACGCCGAAGTCGGAGCTGTCGCTCCAAGACCTCTATCAGGCGTGCCATCATGAGTTCGTCGCCTCGGCGCTTGCGACGAGGATCGGGCATGAGATCATCCCCGAGGCGCAGATCGGCTGCATGATCCTCGCGATGCCGACGTACCCGCTGACGCCCGCGCCCGATGATATGATCGCCGTCATGCGTGCGGAGCATTTTAATGACTTCTTCGGGGATATGCACGTGCGCGGCGTGTACCCGGGCTATATGAAACGCTATTTCCGCGAGAACGGCATCGAGATCCGTGCGACACAGGAGGAGCTGCAGCTGCTGCGGGAGCATACGGTGGACTTTGTGTCGTTTAGCTACTATGTTAGTATATGTGAGGGCGCGGGCGGCACGGCGGGCGGCGGCAATCTCCTCGGCGGGAAAAAGAATCCGTATCTCAAGGCGAGCGAATGGGGCTGGCAGATCGACCCGCAGGGGCTGCGCCTTGTGCTAAACCGCTACTACGACCGCTGGCAGAAGCCGCTGTTTATTGTCGAGAACGGTCTCGGAGCGAAGGATGTGCTTGTCGCGGACGGTGCGGGCGGCATGACGGTCGCGGACGACTACCGCATCGCCTATCTCAGCGACCATCTCGTGCAGGTGGAGGAGGCAATCGCCGACGGCGTGCCCGTCATGGGCTATACGACGTGGGGCTGCATCGACCTCGTGAGCGCGTCGACGGCGCAGATGTCAAAGCGGTACGGCTTTATCTATGTGGATCGGAACGACGATGGGACGGGAACGCTCGCGCGATACCGCAAGAAGTCGTTTCACTGGTATAAGGACGTGATCGCGACGAACGGGGAATGTTTGAAGGGATAGCCCCGGTGCTCCTATCGGCGATTCGAGCGAGCGGTGCATCTCTATCGCAAGAGAGCCGTACAAGCCACCGGCGCCCCTATCGCCTCACTGCGTTCGGCACTTCCCCCGCAGCGGCGGGGGAAGCTAAAATACCATGATGGTCGTACGCCAAAAGACGCCCGTGCGGCGGGAGGAACATACGCGGATGCCGCTCCCCAAGCCTCCCCCGTCGAAACGGGGGAGGGGAACAGCGCAGCGGTGGTGGGGGCGCTTTGAACGAAGGAATGTGCAGGTATGCGGAACAGCTGTGAGATCTCATGACCTCACAGCTGCTTTTTTGCACGCGGATTCAAAATTGTACGCGGAAAAAAACTTGTCACACTTTTGAACTTTGTGATAAACTGAACAAAGTCGTGTGCGGCGGCATCTGTGGAGCCGCCCGCAAATTGCGTACAAAGGAGGCGCTTACATGGAAACGTTGGCCGCGATTATCTTTGTTGTGATGTATATGGTGATTGTCTCGGAAAAGATCCACCGCACGGTCGCTGCGATGATCGGCGCGGTGCTCATGATGCTGCTCGGTATCCTCTCGCAGGAGGTCGCACTGCATCATGTGGACTTTGAAACGCTCGGTCTTCTCGTCGGTATGATGGTGCTCGTCGGCGTGACGAAGGAGACGGGGCTCTTTGACTACGTGGCGATTGCTGCGGCGAAGGCCGCAAAGGCAGAGCCGCGCCGCATTCTTGTCTATCTCTGTCTGATTACGGCGCTGTTTTCTGCATTCCTCGACAATGTGACCACGGTGCTTCTCATGGTGCCCGTGACGTTCAGCATCACGAAGATCCTGAAGCTGGATCCCATGCCATACCTTCTGACGCAGATCATTGCGTCGAACATCGGCGGGACGGCGACGCTGATCGGCGACCCGCCGAACATCATGATCGGCAGCGCCGTGAAGGAACTGACCTTCGTCATGTTCATCGAGCATCTCGCACCGATTGCGATCATTTCGATGGTGGTTGTCATGCTCATCATGTCTGCGATCTACCGCAAGAGCCTCGTCACAACGCCCGAGCTGCAGGCGGAGCTGATGCAGATGGACGAAAAGGCGGCGATCACGGATCATAGACTCTTAAAGCGTTCTCTCTTCGTTCTGGGGCTGACGATCCTCGGATTTTTCACACACTCCTTTACACACATCGAGTCCTCGCTGATCGCGCTGACGGGAGGCTTTTTGCTGCTGCTCCTTGCGGGCGGGAGCGAGCATCTCGTGGAGAAGGCGATGCACGCGGTTGAGTGGCCGACGATCTTCTTCTTCATCGGTCTCTTTATCGCCGTCGGCGGTTTGATTGAGGTCGGCATTATTGCGCAGCTTGCGGAGACGGCGGTCGATGCGACGGGCGGTGATCTGACGGCGACGGCGCTGCTGATCCTCTGGATGAGTGCGATCATCTCGTCTGTGCTCGACAACATCCCGTTTGTGGCGACGATGATTCCGTTGATTCAGAATATGGGCGCGATGGGCATCACGAATCTCGAACCGCTCTGGTGGTCGCTCGCACTCGGCGCGTGCCTTGGCGGCAACGGCACGCTTGTCGGCGCGTCCGCCAACCTCATCGTGGCGGGCATGGCGGCGGAGCGCGGCGTGCACATCAGCTTTATCCGCTACTTCAAGATCGGCTTCCCGCTCATGATCCTCACGATCGTGCTCTCGACGGTCTATGTCTATCTGCGGTATTTGTTGTAAAGGGGCTGTTGCACGAAGTTTTCTAGCTTCGTGCAACAGCCCCCTAGAAATAATGCACAGGATGCAGGAAAAATCCGCATGGAGGCGAATCCATTCCATAGAGAAATGTGTGAGAGGCACCGACACAGTTTCGGTGCCTCTTTTTGCCCCATAGAAAAGGGAGATGAACTATGTTTATACTGGCATCCGCTTCACCGCGCAGGCGTGCGCTCCTGCGTCAGATTGGGGCGCGGTTCGTCTCGATCACCCCTGCCGTGGACGAGGTGAAGGACGGGGAGCACCCGCGCGATGCGGTGATCCACAATGCGCTCATCAAGGCGCGCAAGGTGGCGGAGGAGTATCCGGAGCATGCAGTGCTCGGAGCGGATACGTCTGTCGTGCTGAGCGGACAGGCGTTTGGAAAGCCGAAGGACGCGGCGGAGGCGCGCTCTATGCTCGCGCTGCTTGAGGGTCGGCAGCATACGGTGCTGACGGGGATTGCATGGGTGACAGGCGGACGCGAATACACGGACGCAGCGGAGACGATTGTGCGTTTTGCCCCTATGACGGCGGCGGAGATCGCCGCGTATGTTGCGACGGGGGAGCCGATGGGAAAGGCGGGCGCGTATGCGATTCAGGGGCGCGCGGCAATCTATATAGAGGAGATGCACGGATCGTTCTCGAATGTGGTCGGGCTGCCGCTCCATGCGGTTGCGGCGCTTGCGCGCACGGCGGGGGTCACGATGGAGGACGCGGATGAACCTGCGTGAGCTGCCGGCGGGGGAGCTGCCGCGTGAGCGCCTGATCGAGCACGGGGCAGCGGCGCTCAGCGATGCGGAGCTGCTTGCGATCCTCCTGCGCACAGGGCGTGCAGGGGAGAATGTGCTCGATCTTGCACGTGGGATTGTCGCGCGCTTCCGTGCGATGGGACTCTCCGAGATCCTAGCGATGCCCTGTGCGGAGTTCGCACGGATCCCGGGCGTTGGCATGGCAAAGGCGGCGACGGTGCTTGCCGCGCTTGAACTCGGCCGGCGTGCGCAGTGCACGGCAAAGACCCGCCCGCGCATACGCGCGGCAGAGGATGTTGCGGCGCTGCTGCGCCCGCGTCTTGCTGCCGAGAAGCGGGAACACTTTCTCGTGCTGCCGCTCTCTGCGAAGAATGAGGTGCTGATGGTCGCAGATGTGTCCGTGGGGACGCTCACGAATACACTCGTGCACCCGCGCGAGGTCTATGAGCCCGCGATTCGCTGCGGTGCGGCGCACATCATTCTCGCGCACAACCATCCGAGCGGCGATCCCATGCCGAGTGCGGAGGATCATCGCCTCACGCGCGTGCTCAAGGAGGCGGGGAACCTCCTCGGCATCCCCGTGACGGATCATGTGATTCTCGGAGGCAATGAATTTTTCAGCTTTGCAGAGGAGGGGGTGTTGTGAGTGGTCGGAAGCCCCTGCTCTGGTGGAGGAAAAGCGTGTATGCCGTACCCACAAGCCTCCCCTCCGTCGATACGAGGGAGGTGGAACGCAACAGCGTGACGGAAGGGGCGCCTTGGGCGATGTTTGATTTCTATCGTGAGAGAGTCGCAATAGGCAGTGGCGCCCCTATCGTCACGCCTACGGCGTGCCACTTCCCCCGCCTCGGACGGGGGAAGCTAATCTACTGCGTTATTTTTTTTCGCAGAGAGAGGATTTCCCCCCTCAATCATCGAAATATACTGATACCTTAGGAAATGATTCTTGTTAAAACGTGATTAGGAGGGATTGAGATGAGCAAGATCAAAAAAATTCTTGTTCCGGTCGATGGATCGGTGAGTGGCTGCAAGGCTGTTGATGAGGCATTGTTTATCGCGGAGAAATGCGACGCGGAGCTCGACTTCGTGTACGTCGCGAGCAATATCAATAAGGACATCCCGAGCCACATCGTCTTTGATCGTATATGGGAAAAGCTGTCGGGGAATCGCAAGGCGCGCAAGCACGTCAAGAGCGGCAACGTCCCCAAGAGTATCCTCGAAGTGGCGGAGGAGGAGCAGAGCGACCTGATCGTCATGGGCAGCCGTGGGCTTGGTCTTCTCAAGGGCGTGCTCATCGGCAGTGTCAGTCAGAAGGTGATCGAGGAGTCGAAGATCCCCGTTATGGTGATTAAGTAGGTTCGTATATCCTATGCGTAGGCGGGAGGTGGCAGCCTTGACCGTTCGACAGGGTCTTGAGGAGCAGGAGGACGCACTCCTCTCTCCCTTGGCGGCGCGCAGCAAAGATGCCGGGCGCAGTCATCCGATGGAGGAGTGCCCCTTCCGCACGAAGTTTCAGCGTGACCGCGACCGCATTCTCCACTCCAAGTCGTTCCGGCGGCTCAAGCACAAGACACAGGTCTACATCGTGGCGGGGGATCACTATCGCACGCGCATGACGCACAGTCTTGAGGTGGCGCAGATCTCGCGCACGATTGCGCGGGGGCTCCGCCTCAACGAGGATCTGACGGAGGCAATCGCACTCGGGCACGATGTCGGCCATACGCCGTTCGGTCATGCGGGCGAGGCGGTCATGGAGGAGATCACGGGGCATTTCGCCCACAACGAGCAGAGCCTGCGCATGGTCGAGATCCTCGAGCGCGGCGGACGTGGGCTGAACCTCACGAACGAGGTGCGCGACGGCATCCTCAACCACACGGGTAAGGGCGTGCCGACGACGTTTGAAGGGCGGATTGTGCGCATCGCCGACCGCATCGCCTATCTCTGCCACGACTACGATGACAGCATCCGTGCGGGGCTTCTCTCGCCGGAGGAACTGCCCGCCGAGGTGCGGGAGTCCTTTGGTACGGATACCTCGGCGATGATTACAAGCATGGTGTCGGATATGATCGTCACCTCGGAAGCGCGCGGCGATGCGGTACTCTCGCCAGCGGTGCAGCGCGTGATGGATGCGTTCCGTGCCTTTATGTTCGAGCGCATCTACCACTCCAAGACGCTCGCCCATGAGCGTGCACAGGCGGGGTTTGTCCTGCGTGCGCTGATGGATCACTTCACCGTCTATTTCGACACCCTCCCGCGCGAGTTTATCGAGCGTGCGGAAAAGTGGGGGCGCGAGCAGTGCGTGGTGGACTATGTGGCGGGCCTGACGGACAGCTACGCCGTCGCACTCTTCCGCGAGATCTACATCCCGCCCGTCGATCAGATGACGATCAAGCCAATATAAAAGGAGATAACAATGCGTGACCCGAGTATGGAGGCCTTTGTGCAGCAGGTGCGCGCGCAGACCGACATCCTTGCCGTCGTGCAGGGCTATGTTCCTCTGAAGCGCAGGGGCGGCCGCTACTGGGGCTGCTGCCCTTTTCACAGCGAGAAAACGGCATCGTTCTCCGTCGTACCGGACGACGGTTTCTTTTACTGCTTTGGCTGCCATGCGGGCGGCGACGCCTTCAAATTCATCTCGCTGATCGAGCAGATCACATGGTTCGAGGCGGTCAAACGACAGGCGGAGCAGCTCGGTATTCCGCTGCCCGCAGAAAAGCGCGATCCCCATGCGGAGGCGCGTCTCAGGGAGCTGGACGATCTCAGAAAGGTCAATGCCCTCGCGCGTGATTTCTTCCACAACTGCCTCACGATGACGCGCTACGGGGCGGCGGGAAAAGCCTATCTCGCGGGGCGCGGCATCACGGAGGAGGCGATTGTGCGCTATGGGATCGGCTTTGCGCCCGACGCATGGTCGAAGCTCTCCGATGCGTTCCAAAAGCGCGGAATCGCCGCACACCTCCTCGTGACGGCGGGACTCGCCGTCAAACGCGAACGCGGCGAGGGCGTCTATGACCGCTTCCGGGGTCGTGTCATCATCCCCATCGCGGACGAGCGCGGACGCGTCGTCGGGTTCGGCGGGCGCGCGCTCGGCGACGTGCAGCCGAAGTACCTCAATACGGCGGAGACGCCCGTCTTTAACAAGCGCAGGCTCCTCTTTGGGCTCGACCGAGCATACCGTACAATCGCGAGCGAGGGGACGGCGATTGTGGTCGAGGGCTATATGGATGCCATTGCCGCATGGGAGGCGGGCGTGACGAATGTCGTTGCGACGCTGGGCACGTCGTTCACAAGCGACCACGCCGCAATGCTCCTGCGCCGTGCGCCGCGCATCGTCTTTTGCTACGACAGCGATACGGCGGGACAGGAGGCGACGCTCCGCGCCCTCGCTGCGGTGCGTGGGCGTGCGGCGGAAGTGCGTGTGCTGCTTCTGCCGGACGGAAAGGATCCCGACGAATACGTCCGCACGCATGGTGCGGAGGCGTTTCGTGCGCTTGTGGAGACCGCAGTTCCTGTTCCAGTCTTCCGTCTGCGCCATGTGCGTGCCCACATGGCGGAGAGTGTGGATGGGCGGCGCGCGGCACTCACGGAGATGCTGCCCGTCCTTGCCGAACTCGACCCCGTTGCGCGGGCTGCCTACATACGGCAGACGGCGGCGGAGCTGTTTCTGGATGAGGGCGTCGTGACGGATGCCCTGCGGCGCTTCCTGCGGCAGGGCGGCGGCGTGGCGGAGAAGACTGCCCCCGTCCAGCACGCACCTGTGCGGCAGGCAGATGATGCCCTGCGACGTGCCGGACGCGGTCTCGTCGCGGCAGTCTGGCGTGATTCCGCGCTTCTCACTGAAATTTTATCTTCCATTCCACTGGAGAAATTTCCCGATGCGGGCATTGGGGAACTGCTCCGTGCGATGGAGGCGCATCGCGCTGCGGGCGGTGCATTTGACGTGGGCTTTATTGCCGCGCAGCCTACGGCGGCGGGGGCGGAGCTTACTCGTGCACTCGCCGAGGAGGGGGATATGGCGGCGTCCTTTCGGGAGTCTCTGGGGGTGCTTCGACGTGCCTATCTGACCGCAGAACTTGCACGGCATACACGCCGCGCCGAGGAGATGATGCAAGAAGGAAAAGCGGCATACATTGACGAATTAAACGAAGTAAAGCGTATACAGGACGAGATCGCCCGTGGGGATTCCAATGAATGACGCGGGCAAAAATTGGCTTGTTTTATCCGTGATACCTTTAGCCCCCGTGAATTTACAACGATATATTAAATAATAAAACTTATTAAATAATACTTTGAACTGAAAGGAGGGGGCACGATGGCAACAGCAGCGGTGCGCATGCAGCGGGACGAGATGAACGAAACGGGAACATTGGGAAAGCTTGTGGCAAAGGGAAAGGCGAACGGAGGAACACTGACCTGCGGAGAAATCATAGAGGCGATTGATACATGGCATGCGACCCCCGACGAGATGGATGGGCTGTATGGGCGGCTCAGTGACGAGAATATCGAGGTTGTGGATGACACCGTTGTCGCAGCGGGACTCGATGAGGTTGTGTTGGAGCCGGTTGACGATCTGGACAAGGACGAGGCAGTTGTCGAGCTGGATCTCTCCATCCCCGAGGGCGTTGCCCTCGACGATCCCGTCCGTATGTATCTGAAGGAGATCGGCCGCGTGCCGCTTCTGACGGCGGAGGAGGAGGTCGAGCTCGCACGGCGTATGGAGGCGGGCGACGAGAAGGCGCGGCATCGGCTTGAGGAGGCGAACCTGCGCCTTGTCGTGAGCATTGCCAAACGCTACGTCGGGCGCGGCATGCTCTTTCTCGATCTCATACAGGAGGGCAATCTGGGTCTCCTCAAGGCGGTCGAGAAGTTTGACTACAGCAAGGGCTACAAGTTCAGCACGTATGCGACGTGGTGGATCCGTCAGGCGATCACGCGCGCGATTGCCGATCAGGCGCGCACGATCCGCATCCCCGTGCACATGGTTGAGACGATCAACAAGTACATCCGCATCTCGCGGCAGCTCCTGCAGGAGCTCGGGCGCGACCCGACGCCGGACGAGGTGGCAAAGCACATGGGTCTCAGTGCCGCGCGTGTACGCGAGATCATGAAGATCGCGCAGGAACCCGTTTCGCTTGAGACACCGGTCGGCGAGGAGGAGGACTCCCACCTCGGCGACTTCATCGAGGACGAGGCGGCACCGGATCCTGCGGATGCAGCGTCGATGATGCTGCTCAAGGAGCAGATTGCGGATGTTCTCGGGACGCTCGCCCCGCGTGAGGCGGAGGTGCTGCGGCTGCGGTTCGGACTTGAGGACGGTCGCTCGCGCACACTGGAGGAAGTCGGGCAGAGCTTTGGCGTGACGCGTGAGCGCATTCGTCAGATTGAGGCAAAGGCACTCCGAAAGCTCAGGCATCCTGTGCGCTTGCGCAAACTACAGGGGAATTTTGACCTTTGAGACAGGGGTCTCAGGGAATACGACAGGAGGATCGTGCTATGACTGAGGGGACGGAGCAGAAAAAAGCACCGGGCGCCGAGATCATTGAACGCCTGCTTGCCAAGGGCAAGAAGAATGGCGGAACGCTGACGTACGGCGAGCTGATTGATGCACTGCAAAAACAGGATATGTCCCCCGATGAAATGGACGATATGTACCAGCGTTTCAGCGATGAGGGGGTTGAGATCGTCGATGATGTACCGGCGGTCGTAGAAGAAGAACCCGTGGACGATGATCCGCCCGAAAAGGAGGAGGAGGTCGAGATCGACCTGACCATCCCGGAGGGGATCTCTCTGGATGACCCCGTCCGCATGTATTTGAAGGAGATCGGTCACGTACCGCTCCTCACGGCGGAGGAGGAAGTCGATCTCGCGCAGCGCATGGAGGCGGGCGACGAGGAGGCGCGGCATCGCCTGGAGGAGGCGAACCTGCGCCTTGTCGTGAGCATTGCCAAACGCTACGTCGGGCGCGGTATGCTCTTTCTCGATCTCATACAGGAGGGCAATCTGGGGCTCCTCAAGGCAGTCGAGAAGTTTGACTACAGCAAGGGCTACAAGTTCAGCACGTATGCGACGTGGTGGATCCGTCAGGCGATCACGCGCGCGATTGCCGATCAGGCGCGTACGATTCGCATTCCCGTGCACATGGTTGAGACGATCAACAAGCTTGTGCGCATCTCGCGGCAGCTTCTGCAGGAGCTCGGACGCGACCCGCGCCCCGAGGAGATCGCAAAGGAAATGGGCATCAGTGTCTCACGCGTGCACGAGATCATGAAGATCGCGCAGGAACCCGTCTCGCTTGAGACGCCAATCGGCGAAGAGGAGGACTCCCACCTCGGCGACTTCATCGAGGACGAGGCGGCGCCCGCGCCCGCCGAGGCGGCATCGTTCATGCTCCTGCGTGAGCAGCTTGAGGAAGTGTTGGAGACGCTGACTGACCGCGAGAAGAATGTCCTGCGGCTGCGGTTCGGACTTGAGGACGGGCGGTCGCGCACACTGGAGGAGGTCGGGCAGAGTTTTGGCGTCACGCGTGAGCGCATCCGCCAGATCGAGGCAAAGGCACTCCGAAAGCTCAGACATCCGAGCCGCAGCAAGGTGCTGCGGGACTTCTTGGAGTAGTTGACGCGTGCGAAGAAATGTCGTATAATAAGCATACAAAAAGGGCACTGCCGGTAAAACGGTCAGCCCCTACTTGACGAAGAACCCCGCCGAAAGTTTGGGGACTGTGCGGCGGGGCTTCTTATTCCTTAATTGTGACGAGGATCAACAGGGTTACGAGAAGTAACGCAAGCAAATCATAAAATGTCATAGGATCGCCCCCTCTCAGGGGCTAAGAATCGACCGCCTACCGTTGACAGTGCCTATGTGCATTATAACACGCATGTTTCCCATCGACAAGCAATATTTCTCTTGTGATAGGGCGTTGACGAGTAGTGCAGAATATCGTATAATAAGCATACAAAAAGGGCACTGCCGGTAAAACGGTCAGCCCCGAAATCTACATTGGATAAGATTACCCGCTAGAGTTGGTGGCTACAGGCGGGTTTTCTTATGCTTTTGACATCACGATACAGATCGTAACGAGGAACACCAGTGAAAGAAATTCGTATGGTCCCATAAGCGTGCCCCCTTTCAGGGGCTAAGAATCGACCGCCTACCGCATGGCAGTGCTTGTTTTGATTATAACACGCATGTTTGTCCTGCACAAGCAACATTTTACTTGACACACGGGCGTATTCCCCTTATAATACGCTTGTCTGACACATTCCTCGATAGCTCAGTCGGTAGAGCGTCTGACTGTTAATCAGAATGTCACTGGTTCGAGTCCAGTTCGAGGAGCCATTTGTAAAAACAGGAGTGTAACGCAGCAGTTACACTCCTTTCTTATGTTCGGGAAATGGAAGGAAGGGGACGTATGCAGCTTGACGCGCGGCTTGCGGCGATTGCCGCATTTGTTCCGCACGGCACGACGCTCGCCGATATCGGCGGCGACCACGCGTATCTTGCGGCAACCCTCGTCATGGAGGGCACGGCACGCCGCGCCGTGGTCGGTGACCTCAGCGCAGGTGCCTGTGCGGCAGCGCGGCGTACGGTGGGCTTGCAGCGTCTCACGCGCGAGATTGACGTGCGGCAGGGCGACGGTCTCTCCGTCCTCCTGCCGGGCGAGGCGGAGTCCATCGTCATCGCGGGCATGGGCGGCGCACTGATCGTGGAGATCCTTGCGGGTGCGCCCGCTGTTCTCGCGGACGTGCAGACGCTTGTCCTGCAGCCGATGAACGGCGCGGCAAAGCTGCGCCGCTGGCTCTATACAAACGGTTGGGACATCGTTGACGAGACACTTGCGCGTGCGGGCGGACGCCTCTACGAGATCATCCGCGCCGCGCACGGTACGGCGGAGCTGCCTGACGACGTGCTCCTCCACATCGGAGCGCAGCTCTTTGCAAAGCGCGACCCGCTCCTGCGGGAGCATATTGCGGCGAAGATCGCAAAGCTCATGCGTGCGGCAGACGGAATGAATGCAAGTGCGACGGCACGACAGAGCACCGCGTATCATGAAACGGTGTCGCGTCTCGCGGCACTGCGGACAATGTTGGCGTTGTGGAGCGCCCCTATCGGCTCGCGTTCGCTCGCCACTTCCCCCGCTCTGGCGGGGGAAGCTAAATTGCCGTAACCCCAGCCTCCCCCGTTCGCAACGGGGGAGGGGGACCGCGAAGCGGTGGTGGGGGCGCTTTGAACGAGGAAGCCAATATACAGAAGGAGGACGCCCATGCTTAGCTGCCAAACGATAATGAATGCACTGGAGCGCATTGCACCGCGCCGTCTCGCCGAGGACTGGGACAACCCGGGGCTGCTCGTCGGGAGCTATGCGCAGCGCGTGGAGCGCGTGCTCATCGCACTCGATGTGGACGATGCGGTAACAGAGGAAGCCATCGCGCGCAAGGCAGATATGATCGTTGCACACCACCCCGCGATCTTTCGCGGCATGAAGCAGCTGCGCACCGATCTGCCGCTGGGCAGGCGGCTCGCCGCTCTCCTCACGCACAACATCGCCGTCGCGGCGGCGCATACGAACCTCGATGTGGCACGCGGCGGCGTGAACGATGTGCTTGCCGCGCAGCTCGGGCTTGAGAAACTCTCCTCCTTCGTCATCACTGCACAGGAGGATGGCGTGACCGAGAGCATCGGACGCGTTGGGACACTCCCCATGCCTACCTCCATCGAGGACTTCGCCCGTGCGGTCAAAGAACGCCTCCACGTCTCGCACGTTCGCCTCGCCGCTGCCGCGCCGCGCCCCGTGCGCCGCGTCGCCGTCTGCGGTGGAGCGGGCGCCGACTTTATCGACAATGCCGTCCGCCTCGGTGCGGATGCCTACGTCACGGGGGATGTAAAGTACCACGATGCACAGCGTGCCGTTGAGCAGGGCATGCACATCATCGACGCGGGGCATTTCGGCACGGAGAGCCCCGTTCTCCCCACGCTCGCCGAACATCTACGTGCGGAGCTTGCATCCGAGCGCGGAGAGATTGAGATTTTTGTCACAAACACACAGCGCGACGTGTTCGATGTGATTGTATAAGCAAGCAAGGAAGCGAAGGAGAAACGAAACCTATGGAGCAGAAGCGTATACGCAATTTTTCCATCATCGCCCACATCGACCACGGCAAATCCACCATTGCCGACCGCCTCATCGAGTACACGGGCACGCTCTCTGAGCGCGAGATGGAGGCACAGGTGCTCGACAGCATGGATCTTGAGCGCGAGCGCGGCATCACGATCAAGGCGCAGACCGTCCGTCTCGATTACCGCGGCGAGGACGGAGAGATGTATGAGCTGAATCTCATCGATACACCGGGGCACGTCGACTTCAACTACGAGGTCTCGCGCAGCCTTGCCGCATGCGAGGGCGCACTCCTCGTCGTGGATGCGGCGCAGGGCGTGGAGGCGCAGACGCTTGCGAACGTCTACCTCGCGCTGGAGCACGACCTTGAGATCGTGCCCGTCATCAACAAGATCGACCTGCCGAGCGCAGAGCCGGATCGTGTAAAGACGGAGATCGAGGATACCATCGGCCTCGACACGAGTGCCGCCGTTCTCGCCTCGGCAAAGACCGGGCTTGGCATCAAGGAGATCCTCGATGCCGTCGTCGCCTACATCCCGCCGCCGGAGGGCGATCCCGAGGCACCGCTCAGAGCGCTCATCTTCGACTCGTACTTCGACCCGTACAAGGGGGTCATCGCGAACGTGCGCGTCAAGGAGGGCACCATCAAGAAGGGCATGAAGCTGAAGCTCATGGCGACGGGCAAGACCTTCGACGTGACCGATGTCGGCTGCTTCCGTCCGCAG
The DNA here is from genome assembly GCF_900290285.1 of Candidatus Centipeda massiliensis. GTDB lineage: Bacteria > Bacillota > Negativicutes > Selenomonadales > Selenomonadaceae > Centipeda > Centipeda massiliensis. The sequence continues at coordinate 433,567 of NZ_LT985754.1, forward strand.
CCCGTCGATACGGGCGTACTCGGGACGGGTGAGGTCGGCTTTATCGCGGGCGCCTTGAAAGATGTTCGAGATGTGCGTGTCGGCGATACCGTAACGACGGCAGAGAACGCCGCGCAGGAGGCGCTGCCCGGCTATCGCGGCGTGACACCGATGGTGTTCTGCGGCCTCTACCCCGAGGACAGCAAGGACTACGACAACCTCCGCGAGGCACTGGAGAAGCTGCAGCTCAACGATGCCGCGCTCGTCTTTGAGCCGGAGACCTCCATCGCGCTCGGCTTTGGCTTCCGCTGCGGCTTTCTCGGGCTCCTCCACATGGACGTGATCCAGGAACGGCTCGAGCGCGAGTACAACCTCGGGCTCATCATGACCGCGCCGTCCGTCGTCTACCACGTCTACCGCACCGACGGGACGATGGTGGAGGTCAGCAATCCCGCCGATCTGCCGCCGACGACCGAGATCGACCACATCGAAGAGCCGTGCGTCAAGGCGACCGTCATCGTGCCGAAGGACTACGTCGGTGCGGTCATGGAGATCTCGCAGGAAAAGCGCGGCGTGTTTCAGACCATGGACTACCTCGATGCGACGCGCGTCACCGTCATCTACCACATCCCGCTGAACGAGATCCTCTACGACTACTTCGACCGGCTGAAATCCGCCACGCGCGGCTATGCGTCGCTCGACTACGAACTCATCGACTATCAGACCTCGAACCTCGTGAAGCTCGACATCCTCCTCAACGGCGATGCCGTGGATGCCCTCTCGACCATTGTCCACCGCGACCGCGCCACCCAGCGCGGCCGACAGCTCGCGACCAAACTGAAGGAGATCATCCCGCAGCAGATGTTTGAGATCCCGATTCAGGCGGCAATCGGCAGCAAGATCATCGCACGCGAGAACGTACGCGCACGCCGCAAGGACGTGCTCGCGAAATGCTACGGCGGCGACATCACGCGCAAGCGCAAGCTTCTCGAAAAGCAGAAGGAGGGCAAGAAGCGCATGAAGGCGGTCGGCAGCGTGGAGCTCCCGCAGGAGGCGTTTATGGCGGTGCTGAAAATTGACGAGTAACGCACCGATCAGACCGTGGGGCATCTATGCCCACATCCCCTATTGCGTGAAAAAATGTTCATACTGCGACTTCGTTTCCTCCGCCGCAGGCAAAAACGCGCGGGTGGAGATGGAGAACTATGCGGCGGCGCTTCGGGCAGAGATTCTGCGCGAGGTGCCGCCGCTTCGCGCACGGTGGGGCGATGCAGCGACCGTCTACCTCGGCGGCGGTACGCCGACCGTGCTGCCCGTCGCACTCCTCACGGGGATTCTCGGGGCGCTCATCGCGGCGGCAGGCGTCCCCGTTGAATGTACCGTCGAGGCGAATCCCGGTACGGTAGACGAGCCGTACCTCGCACGCATCAGGGCGGCGGGTGCGAACCGCCTCAGCCTCGGCGTGCAGAGCTTTGACGACAGGCTGCTCCACATCATCGGGCGCATCCACACGGCAGCGGAGGCACGCGCGGCGTTTGGCGCAGCGCGTGCGGCGGGATTCCGGAACATCAGCCTTGATCTGATGTACGGGCTGCCCACACAGACGCTCGATGATCTGAAGGCGAGTGTCGCGGAGGCACTTGCGCTCCGTCCCGAGCACATCTCCGTCTATGGGCTGATCGTCGAGGAGGGGACGCCGCTGGCGACGGCAGAGGCGGCGGGACGGCTTGTGCTGCCGAGCGAGGACGCGGCGGAGGAGATGTACGACTACCTCATGGCAGAGCTGCCCGCACGCGGCTACGCACGCTACGAGATCTCAAACTTCGCGCGGCAGGGCTTCGAGAGCCGCCACAACCTCGGCTATTGGCGAAACGTCCCGTACCTCGGCGTCGGTGCGGCGGCGCACGGCTATGTGGACGGGGCGCGCTGGGGAAACGAGTGCGACAGTGCCGCCTATATACGTGCCATTCGCGCGGGCAGGAGCGTCCGCACGCCCGAGGATACAGAGCGCACGCAGGAGAACGCGATGGAGGAGTACGCCTTTCTTGCCCTGCGCACGGCACGGGGGATGGACGAGGCGGATTTTTTATGCACCTTCGGCGTTGGGATTGATGAGGTTTATGGCGCGGTGATTGAGAAATATAGCATGCAGGGGTTTCTGCGCCGCGCAGACGGCTTCGTCGCGCTGACGGAGGCGGGGATGAAGCTGGGCAATGAGGTCTTTGCGGCATTTTTATTGGACGCATAATTCCATTTACGATAAATTTGTGCTATGATAGAAATCGCTTGTGGGTGCCCCTATCGGCTCGCGATGCTCGCCACTTCCCCCGTTTCGACGGGGGAAGCTAATATGCCGTATCCTAAAAGCCTCCCCTGCCACAGCGGGGGAGGTGTCACGCGTTAGCGTGACGGTGGGGGCGCTTTGAACGATTCGTTGTTATCTTCCGAAAGGAGACCTTTCTATGAAAACACTGACCATGATCGAGATGGAGGGCTGCCCCTACTGCGCGAATGCGCACCGTGCGATGGAGGCGCTGCGCGCCGAGGGCTATGAGGACGTGCAGGTCGAGTTCATCGACGAGAACCGCATGCCCGAGAAGACGCAGCCGTTTGCGGGGCAGTACTACTACGTGCCGAGCATCTTTTTGGACGGAAAAAAACTCTACGAGGCGCAGCCGGGACAGAGCTACGACAAGATCTTTGTCGAGGTGAAGCGCGCCTTTGATGCGGTGCGTGCGGAGTAGTCTTTCTGTGCATGGAAACTATGCACAGGTTGCATAGGAAAATTAAAAATAAACCTTGTAAAATCATTTGAAATCAAGCATAATAAAGAAAGTGCTATTTTCACAATATACATAAACCTTATGAATGGCAACGGAAACGGGTACCGCACGGCATTCATGAGGGCAAAAACAAGATGAGGTGAGTTTATGCATCAACCCGTAACCGACAACCCGTTTGTCATCATGTTCATCAACATGGTCATTGTTTTCGCCGTTCTGACGGCAATCTGGGGGCTCATCGAGCTGACCCACATGCTCGACCCGACGAAGAAGAAGGCGGAGTCGCCCGCAGCGGCACCTGCAGCACCGGCTCCGGCACCCGCACCTGCGGCACCGGCCGCACCCACCGTTCCGGCAGGGCTTTCTGCGGAGGTTGTTGCCGTCATTGCGGCTGCCGTTACCGCCTGCGGCTACAGTGCAGAACAGATCCACGCCATTCGTCCGGCGGAGCAGCCCGCGTGGCGCGATTTCGGCCGTGCAAAGGGCATGCGCATCGCGCGCTGAGGAGGGAGTGAGAGATTATGGATTTTATCAACGCATTTACCGTCTCCCTGCAGGCCGTCGTCGAGGGCAGCGGATTTATCGGGATGTCCTCCGGCAATGTCATCATGATCGTTGTCGGACTCGTTCTGCTCTACCTTGCGTTTGCACGCGACTTCGAGCCGCTGCTCCTCAGTCCGATTGCATTCGGCTGCATCCTCGCGAACATCCCGTTCAACGGCTTTGAGGAGCCGGGTGTCATGTCCGCGATTGGCATGGGTATCAAATACGAGATCTTCCCGCCGCTCATCTTCCTCGGCGTCGGTGCGATGACGGACTTCGGCCCTCTGATTGCACGTCCGTCGAGCCTCCTCATGGGCGCGGCGGCACAGTTCGGCGTGTTCGTTGCCCTCCTCGGTGCAATGATGCTCGGCTTTACGGCACAGGAGGCAGGCTCCATCGGCATCATTGGCGGTGCGGACGGCCCGACCTCGATCTATCTCGCCACGAAGATGGCCCCGCACCTCCTCGGCGCGATTGCCGTCGCGGCATATACATACATGGCACTCGTTCCGCTGATTCAGCCGCCCGTCATGCAGCTCCTCACATCGAAGAAGGAGCGCGAGGTCGTCATGGAGCAGGCGCGCGAGGTCACGAAGTTTGAGCGCATCGCGTTCCCGATTGTCTCGACCATCTTCATCAGTCTGCTGCTGCCGTCCATCACGGCGCTGCTCGGCATGCTGATGCTCGGCAACCTCTTCCGTGAGAGCGGTGTGACGGATCGTCTCTCGGATACGGCACAGAACGCGCTCATCAACACGGTCACGATCTTCCTCGCACTCGGCACGGGGCTCACGATGAGCGCGGAGAGCTTCCTTGTCAAGGAAACCCTCCTCATAATATGCCTCGGTCTCGTCGCCTTCATCTTCGGTACGGCGGCAGGCGTCGTCCTCGGCAAGATCATGTGCCGCGCGACGGGCTGGAAGGTCAATCCACTCATCGGCTCTGCGGGCGTTTCCGCCGTTCCGATGGCGGCACGCGTCAGCCAGATCGTCGGCATCAAGGCAAAGCCGGGCAACTACCTCCTCATGCACGCCATGGGGCCGAACGTCGCCGGTGTCATCGGCACGGCGGTCGCTGCAGGTACAATGCTCGCGATGCTGATGTAAACGAGCGCTCCTATCGGCTCGCTATGCTCGCCACTTCCCCCGTTTCGACGGGGGAAGCTAATATTCCGTTCCCTTTAAGCCTCCCCCGTTTACGGGGGAGGGGGACCGCGTGAGCGGTGGAAGGGGGATAGGAGACCTGACGTGCATGGCATAGACCTTACGATTTGACAAAATCCTTCCTCCTATGTACTATGGGGGAAGGATTTTTAATTGCTTGCACTGTTCTTCCACCGGTGCGAGAAACCGTGTTTGATATGGAAGGAAGATTTTATGCGCGGAACATTCTATGGCATCGGCGTCGGCCCCGGCGACCCCGAGCTGCTCACCGTCAAGGCGATCAAGGCAATCGAGGCGGCGGACGTGCTCATCGCCCCGAAGACCGAGAAGAAAGAGGGCAGCGTCGCCCTCCAGATCGCACGTCCGTATCTGAAAAAAGAGATCGAAATTGTCTACCAAGTATTTCCCATGGTCAAGGACTTTGCGGAGGACACAGGCGCATGGGAGCGGAACAAGGAGGAGATTCTTGCGCTGCTCGAAGCGGGCAAAAATGTCGCCTTCCTGACCCTTGGCGACCCCATGTTTTACAGCACCTACATCTACGTCTTCCGCCTTCTGGAGCATGAGGACGTGGAGATCGTGACGATTCCCGGCGTGCCCGCATTTGCCGCGATTGGCAGCAAGATTGGCCGCCCCATCGCCCTTGGCAACGACGTGCTCGCCATCATCCCGGGGACAGCGGACAAGGAGCACCTTGAGAAAGTCATGGCAGTCGCGGGCAGTGCCGTCATCATGAAGGTCTACCACAACTCCGCCGAGATCATCGACCTGCTGAAACGCAACAATATGACGGAAGACGCCGTCCTTGTCAGCCGCGTCGGGCTTGATGGCGAGAGAATTATTCATGACCTTGAGGAGCATGCGGACGAGAAGCTGAACTATCTCTCCACCATCCTCGCGCGGAGGAACTGACATGATGAAATATATGGCATTTGCACTCCTCGCCGCATGCACCCTCGTTCTCACTGCATGCGGTGCTCCTGCGACACAGCAGGCAACACAGGGCAGCTATGCAACGATCACCGACGACAACGGGCGCACCGTCAGCTTTGACAAAAAGCCGGAACGCATCGTCGTCACCTCCGCCTCCTTCCTCGAACCCCTCTACGCCGTCGGCGGCACCGTCGTCGGGCGGCCGGACTCAAAGTCCAAGATCCCGGAGGCGGCAAAAAGTGCCACGAACATCGGCAGAGTCTACCAGATCGATGCAGAAAAAGTTCTCGCGCTTACGCCCGACCTCGTCATCCTCAACAGGGGCATGAACGAAAAGCTCGTCGAGACACTTGCGGCGAACAACGTCAGAACACTCGTTCTCGATATGAAGAGCTACGCCGACGTAAAGCGCGAGATCGGCATCTTTGCCACGCTTACCGGCGAAAAGGCAAAGGGCGATGAGCTGATCCAAAAGATGGACGCGGATATCGCGGCAGTGCGTGCCTCCATCCCGCAGGAGAAAAAGCGCGTAGCCATCATCCACAGCACGGGGCAGGGACTCTCTGTCCAGCTGGACGGCAGCATTGCGGGCAGCATTGCGAATATGCTCGGCTGGGAGAACACGGCGGCGGGCATGCCCGCGCTCGACAAGAACCCCGACGCCGCGCCCTACAGCATGGAGACGCTCGTCGCGCAGAATCCCGACATCATCTTCGTCACAAGCATGGGCGAGGAGGCGGAGATTCGCGCCTCGATGGAGGCAATGTTCGCCGAGAGCCCCGCATGGCAGAGCGTCAACGCCATTCGTGACGGACGCGTCTACTACCTGCCGCAGGAGATGTTCCTCTTCAGTCCCGGCATCGAGTATCCTGCCGCCGTCAAGTATATGGCGAGGCTCGTCTATCCATGAAAAGGCGTATCCTGCTCCTCGGCTTCTTTGCCGTCCTTGCAGTGTGCTCCATGCTCCTGTCGGCGGCAAAAGGCTCGGTGGATATCCCCCTCGGAGAAATTCTTGGGATTCTGGGCGGCGTGCGTGACACGGCAAACGCGCAGATCCTCTGGAACATCCGCCTGCCGCGCACGATTGTAGCGGCACTCGTCGGCATCAATCTCGCGCTCGCGGGCGCGATCCTGCAGGCGATCCTCAGAAACCCGCTCGCCGACCCGCACATCATCGGCATCTCCTCGGGCGCGGGGCTTGCGGGCATCTTCATCATGCTCCTCCTGCCGGGAGCAGCGTGGCTCATCACCCCCGCCGCATTCGGCGGTGCGATGGTCGCCGCGCTCCTCATCTACATCCTCGCGTGGCGCGACGGCATCCGTCCGACGCGCATCATCCTCGCGGGGGTCGCGGTGTCCGCATTCCTCGGCGCGGGCATCTCCGCGATGATGATCCTCTACAGCGACCGTGTGCACAGTGCGCTGATGTGGATGGTCGGCGGCCTGTCGGCGCGCAGCTGGCCGCACGTGGAACTCCTCCTGCCGTATACCTGCGTCGCAGGACTCCTCGCGCTCCTTGCGGCGCAGCGACTCAACATCCTGCAGCTCGGCGACGACATGGCGCGCGGCATCGGGCTTGCCGTTGAGCGCACACGCATCCTCCTCACGGCGGTCGCCGCGCTCCTCGCTGCGAGCGCCGTATCCGTCGTGGGGCTTTTGGGCTTTGTCGGACTGATCGTGCCGCACGCCGCACGGCTCATGATCGGGGCGGACTACCGCTTTCTACTTCCTGCGGCGGCGCTCCTCGGCATTGCCGTCGTCACCCTCAGCGATACGGCGGCGCGGCTGATGTTCGCCCCCTTGGAACTTCCTGTGGGCATTATCATGGCGGTCGTCGGTGCGCCGTTCTTTCTCTATCTTCTCAGGAGGCAGCTATGAGTGCCGGAATGATCGCCCGCGATCTGCACGTAAAGATCGCGGGCAGGGAGATCCTGCACGGGCTGAACGCCCAAATCACCGCAGGACGGCGCACGGCAATCGTGGGTCCCAACGGCGCGGGCAAGACCACCCTCCTGCGCGTCCTCGCAGGTCTCTCCCGCCGCTATACGGGCGAGGTCATACTGGACGGGCGCGAGCTCAGTGGGTATTCGGAACGGGAACTCGCCCGCGTGCGTGCCATCCTGCCGCAGGAACGCACGGCGGCGCAGGGACTCACCGCACGCCAGCTCGTCACGTATGGGCGCTTTGCCCATGCGGGACTCTTTCAGACGCGTTCGGATGCAGAGGACAGAGAGGCGGTCGCGTGGGCGATGGAGATGGCGCACGTCTCTGCCTTCGCAGAACGTGAGGTGCATACCCTCTCGGGCGGCGAACGGCAGCGTGTCTTTCTCGCGATGGCACTCAGCCAGCGACCGCGCCTCCTCCTGCTCGACGAGCCGACCACCTACCTCGATGTCGCACATCAGCTGCGCGTCATGGAGATCATCACGCAGCTCAACTGCGTGCACGGCATGACCATCCTGATGGTGCTGCACGACATGGCGCACGCCATGCAGTACGCCGATGAGATCGTCCTGATGCAGAGTGGTCGCATCGCAGCAACGGGAACACCGACCGCCGTCCTCACCGAGGAACACATCGCTGAGGTCTTTGGTGTCCGCGTCGAGATCTTCGAGAACTCGCGCGGCATCCGCGTTCCATCCCCCGTGGCACTCGTAGGAGAATAGCACTTGCATCAAAATAAATTGACAACGCATGAAAAATTTCGTACAGTGTAGAAAAGAATGGAGGTGATACTATGGCACAGGCAAGTGTGAGCATTCGTATGGATGCCGACCTCAAACGGCAGTTTGACGAGTTCTGCTCCGAGATCGGGATGACGATGACGACGGCGTTCTGCGTCTTTGCAAAGACGGCGGTGCGCGAGCGCCGGATCCCGTTCGAGATCTCGGCAGAGCGCAGCGATCCGTTCTACAGCCCTGAGAATATGGCGCGTTTAAAGGCGTCCATTGCCCAGATGGAGGCGACAGGCGGCACAATACATGAGGTTGATTTGAATGGTTAAGGCGTGGACAGACTCCGCATGGGGGGACTTTGAATACTGGACGAGGCAGGACAGGAAAACCTTGAAGAAGATATTGGATCTGCTGCGGGATATTGACCGCAACGGTTATCAGGGAAAGGGGAAGCCCGAACCGCTCAAAGGAGATCTGTCAGGATATTGGAGTCGGAGGATAGACGACACAAATCGTCTCGTCTATCGTATCGAGAATGATATGGTGCAAATTGTCCAGTGTGGCTCCCATTACCGGGATAAGTAATGTGGTGCGTACGATTGAAGGGATGCGGATGGGGGCATTCGTTTTCTTTTGCGCTCAAATGAGCGAAGATAAACTAAAAATTATAACCTGCTATAAAGTTTTTTGACGATTGGGACTTGCAATCTGATTCTGCATGTGCTATGATGAAGTCGTTCCAAGGGAAGAGAATGAATCACAAAAAGGAAACATGGATACTTTTGTGAAGTCTCGTTCCTTTGGAAATCAGATACAATCTGTTTTACAGAAGGAGGAGTTTCTTATGAAGAAGACTCTCGTATCCGCACTCGCAACGGCTCTCGTTGTCGGTGCAGCAAGCACTACGTTCGCTGCTGCGAACCCGTTCTCCGATGTGCCCCGCGATCACTGGGCATACGATGCTGTAACCCAGCTCGCTGCTGACGGCGTTGTCGAGGGCTATGGCGACGGCACCTACCGCGGCGACCGCAACATCACGCGTTACGAGATGGCGCAGATGGTTGCAAAGGCAATGGCAAAGAGCGGCAACGTTCCTGTGTCGGACAAGGCTCTCATCGACCGCCTCGCAGCTGAGTTCGCTGATGAGCTGAACAACCTCGGCGTCCGCGTCACGAAGCTCGAGCGCAATGCTGACATGGTGAAGTGGAACGGCAAGCTCGAGTACACCTACACGAGCACGCGCTATGAGAATCAGCGCCGCGATAACGATGACAACCTTCTCTTCCGCCTTGAGCCGAGTGCAGAGGTCAACAACCACTGGCATGTCAATGCGCGCCTCGATGCTGAGACCAACATGCGCCGTGACAGTGGTGTTACGACGAACGACTACAATGAGCCTGAAGATACCGCTCGCGTTAAGCTCAAGCGCGCATGGGCACAGGGCGACTACGACGATTTCACGGTGAAGTTCGGTAAGATGGAGCTTGTTTCGGCAGAGGGACAGTATCAGTCTCCCGGCTCTCTCATACTCGACGGTGAGTTCTCCGGTGCAGAGGTCAGCTTCGGCAAGGATCTGAAGGTAAAGCTGCAGGCTGGTCGCGAGTACTTGGGGCGGAAACCGATCACTGGTCTTTACCCCATGCAGTATGAGGATAAGGATCATGCCAACTATCAGGGTGTTGAACTCCAGTATGAGAAGGGCAGCCTGACGGCGGGCGCAGGTTACTATCGCTTTGGCTCGGATGATCTCGAGAACCTCAAGGCTGGTAAGTCGAAGCTCAATATCTGGGGGCTGAATGGCGCATATCGCTTTAATAAGAACATTGCTCTTACGGGTGCGTATGCAGACAGCAGTGATCTCGCGACCTTCAAGAAGTCTGGACAGGTTTCCTTCCAGTACAAGGGCGCAGATGCGGCGGACAAGGGTTCGTGGGGCGCTTATGTTTCCTATCGTCACCTCGGTAACTCTGCACTCATGCCGACAACGGATGGTGTGCAGGCTGGAACGAAGGGCATCGAGCTCGGCACGAGCTACACGCTCTGGAACAATGTCGTTCTCTCCGCAAAGTACTTCAAGGGCAAGACGCTTGAGAAGCAGCCGGACGACAAGGTTCAGAAGCTCTTCGGTCGCGTTGAGTTCCTGTTCTAATCGACTTAGGTTACAAACTGCGGCGCTCGCCGCATAGGAAAATCCCCCTCCGGTTGGAGGGGGATTTTCTTATGTAAAAAATATAGCACGTATAAAAATATGTGCTATAATAAAGGGCAAGGAGATGATGCCATGCGTAGCTATTCATCAAGAGAAGTCATCAAGATGCTCAAGGCTGATGGATGGTATGAGGTGCATTGTGTCGGCGATCATCATCAATTCAAGCATCCAACGAAAAAGGGACGCGTAACTGTACCGCATCCCGTGAAGGATGTCACTCAGTTTGTCTTGCGACGTATTTCAGAGCAGTCCGGCATTGTGTTTTCCTAGGAGGCTGATTCTTGTGAAGGATACCTATATTTTCCCTGCTGTTTTTCATGTGGATGAGGATGGCGTGTCTGTGTACTTTCCAGATTTGCCGGGGTGTCTGACCTGTGCAGACACAATGGAGCAAGCTTTTGTACGTGCGAAGGAGGCACTGCAGCTTCATCTCTATGGAATAGAAGAGGATGCGGAGGCGGTTCCCTCTCCCACGTCTCTGATGGAGATCAAGACAACACATGGGGAAAGCATCGGGATCATCGAGGCGTGGATGCCACCGTTCCGTGAGAAGATGAGCAACAAGGCGACGAATAAGACGGTTACCATTCCTCGATGGCTTGATGTTCTTGCACGTCGCGAAAAGGTAAACTACTCGCACCTTCTGCAAAATGCTTTGAAATCCTACCTTGGTATTGCTGAAAATCCCTCAGATCGCATGAGGGCATGAATGACTACATGAAAAAACCCCGCCGCACAAATGTCCATGCGGCGGGGGTTTTCATGTAGTTATGCAGATACGTCGATGCTGTTTCCAAGGCTCGGGTCGAGGCTCGCGGTGGTTTCCTCGATGAGATCGAGGGCATCCTTGCCGGAGTCCATTGCCATCTTTGCGACGGCGATGCCAAGGCTCTGCTGTGCCTGCATCTGGTGCATTCCGACGGACATCTGTGCTACATCCATTGTAAGATCCATTTCTTTTCTCCTTAGACATAGATGCTGAAGAGGTTCAGCATATTCGAGTAGCGCGACATGGTGGGCAGCGATCTGCCGTTCAGCAGATTCGATGCGTAGTTCAGCTGGCTGCCGATTGCCTGCTCCATCGAGGGGATGACGCGGCTCTTTGCCATCTGTGCATACTGTGCGTGACGGTCTGCGCGTCCGGCGAGTCCGCCTTTGCCGAGAATTGCTTCGGACTGTGCGGGCGAGTCGGTGAGTGCACGGGCGAGCCGGCTCTCGTTCACGCTCATCTTGCCCGTCTTGGCATCGACGGTGATGCCCATCTTCGCGTAGGAGTCCGCCTTGTACGTGGTGTCGGAGAACTCGGTCGTGAGCTGACGGACACCCTTGCCGAGGCTTTGGTTGTCCCGCAGGAAGTCACTCGTCTCGTTGTACTGGCTGACGAGATCCTTGACGTTGCTGATGGCGGACTTGAGCTTGTCGCTGTAACTCTTCGAGCCGTCTGCATTCGTAGTGATGTCGGAGCTGCTCAGCTGGTAGTCCATCCCGCCGACCTTGCCCGCAGCCTTGCGGAGATCCTTCATATTCGTGTCGTACTCCGCGTAGAATTTGGAGCTTGTCTCCGTGTAGGACTTGCGCAGCTGTCGCGCTTGGTTCGCAATGTCCATGATCGAGCGAAGTTCCTGCGCACTGGAGTCGTTGCCGCGGTACTGCGCGGAGTAGAGGCTTGAACCGCGCTGTCTGCGGGTCTGATCGCCGAAGAGTGCCGCCGTTGCGTCCGTGCGCGAGTTGTTGGCGTAGAGCGAGCGGTAGATGCTGCGCGCTGCGCCGGTCATCTGTGTAATGGTCGCCATGTATGTTCCCCCTTCCATGGTCATGGCATGGGAATAAAATCCTATCTACTATTATATCGTTTTTTGCAAAAATGTCATTAGTTTTACGAGAAAAATTTATTGCGGAGCGTTTGATTTGTGGTAGAATAGGAAAATATTTGTGGAGGAGGTGCGGCGTGAAGGCTGCATTTATGACGCTCGGTTGCAAGGTGAATCAGTTCGAGACGGAGACGATGGAGGGGCTGTTCCGTGCGCGCGGCTACGATGTCGTGCCGTTCGAGGAGCGGGCGGATGTCTACGTTATCAACACGTGCTCGGTGACGCATCTGAGCGACCGCAAGTCGCGGCAGCTGATCCGCCGTGCGGCACGCACGAATCCTGCCGCGTGCATTGCGGTGACGGGCTGCTATGCACAGGTCGCACCCGCCGAGATCCGTGCGCTCGAAGGGGTACGCGTCGTGATCGGGACAAAGGAGCGCGCGCGGATCGTAGACTATGTGGAGGAGTCCCTGCGCGCAGACGCAGGGACGGTGGGCACGATCACGGACATTATGCAGGCGCGTGTCTTTGAGGATATCCCGCTGCACGCGATGCCGCACCGTACGCGCGCGTTCCTCAAGATCGAGGATGGCTGCCAGAACTTCTGCACGTTCTGCATCATTCCCTACGCGCGCGGTCCTGTGAAGTCGCGCGAGCTCTCCGCTGTGGCACGGGAGGTCACGCTGCTGACGGAGGCGGGCTTTCATGAGGTGGTGCTGACGGGGATCCATCTCGGGGCGTACGGCATTGACCTCGCTGCACGTCCGACGCTCGCGGATGCGTGCCGTACGGCACTTGCCTGCAGGGGGCTGAAGCGGCTGCGGCTCGGATCGCTTGAGTCGGTGGAGCTGTCGGCGGAGCTTCTCGAACTCATACGGACGGAGCCGCGCTTCGCCGCACATCTGCATCTGCCGCTGCAGGCAGGCTGTGACAATGTTCTGCGTGTGATGAACCGTCACTATACGACGGAGGATTTTGCGCGCCTGATTGAGGGCGTGCGTGCGGCGGTGCCGGGCGTTGCGATCTCGACGGATATCATTGTGGGCTTTCCAGGGGAGACGGAGGAGGATTTCGCGGCGGGGGTGGACTTTGTGCGGCGCATGGGCTTTGCACGGATGCACGTCTTTCCCTACTCAGCGCGGCGGGGGACGCCTGCGGCGCAGCGCACGGATCAGGTGCCGCCGACGGTGCGCAAGGAGCGTGCGGCGCGGATGCAGGCACTTGCACAGGAACTGGCGGAGGCGTATCACCGCAGCCAGCTTGGCAGTGTCCAAGAGGTGCTGTTTGAGACGCAGGAGGACGGCATCACGGACGGTCTGACGGAGACGTACGTCCGCGTCTATACGGATGCAGATGTCGCACGCGGGGAGATCGTGCCGATGCGTTTGACGCACCTTTATAGAGATGGGCTGTGGGGAGAGATCCTTTGAAAAAATCTCTTGACACACGCTCACGTATCTGCTATTATAATCAAGTCGCGAGACACGTGACTCAGTAGCTCAGCTGGATTAGAGTATTTGACTACGAATCAAAGGGTCGGGGGTTCGAATCCCTCCTGGGTCACCATAAATCGGATGCAGGGCGTTGGTAAAGACCAACGCCTTTTTCTTTGTTCTCAATTACATCGATGAGAATGAAAATATGAACGCCGTTCATTTTTTCCTTTTCAAATGGATTGTTTTTCGCTATAATAACAGGGAAGGTCAAAAGAAAGGGTGAAGTTCTTTTGGAGGAAAATATGGGCCGCCGCGAGCGCAAGAAGCTGCAGTCTCGGCGCATGATTCTTGAGGCGGCGATCAGTGAGTTCTCGAGGAAGGGATACAAGGAGACGTCGGTCGCCGATATCATGAGTACGGCGGATCTCGGGATCGGGACGTTTTACAATTATTTCAACTCCAAGGAGGATCTGCTGTTCTCCCTGCTTGGGCGGCTGGGCGAGACGATCCGCATTGCGCTTGCAGAAGCACGCGCGGCGGAGCGCAGTTCGCTCGAACTGCTTGAGGTGGGGGCACGCGTGACGGCGAAGTTCCTCGACGAGAATCGCTTCGTCATGCCGCTCTTTCTCTCGGCTTCCCATCACGCAATGCACGGCGGAGCGGAGGCAGGAGAGCGGGAGAAATACGAGGAAAAACCGGCGAACAGCCGCATGACGCCGCAGATCAAGCAGGTCTTTACGGAGATCATACGCGCGGGGCAGGAAGCGGGCGAGATCCGCTGTGATGTGCCGGTTGATCTCATTGCGGAGATGTTTCACTCGCTCTATCAGGCGGCGGCGTTCAGCCAGCTTGAACTCAGCTTTCAGGAGAACATCGCGCTCAAGACGCGGCTGCTTCTCGATGGCATCCGCAAGCGGAATGAGCAGCCCGCTTGTGATTAGATTTTGTGTATTAGGAGAACTCAATGATTAGTGTAACGAAGCTTCTTTTTATGGATGAGTATTACGGCGACGCGCTGCGCTACGGGCATAACGCGCACCGTATGAAGAGCGGTGCGGCGGAGGGCATGGGTCCTGTCGTGGTCTGGAACTCGACGCGCACGTGCAATCTGCGCTGCCGCCACTGCTATATGGAGTCGGACGGGCAGAAGTACGAGGGTGAGCTGACGACGGAGGAGGCAAAGCGCTTCATCGACGGGCTTGCCGAGTTCAAGGTTCCTGTCCTCCTCTTCTCGGGCGGTGAGCCTCTCATTCGCCCCGATTTCTTCGAGCTGGCGGAGTATGCGCGTGATGCGGGCGTGCGTCCGACGCTTTCGACGAACGGCACGCTCATCACGCGCGAGGTGGCGCAGCGGATCAAGGATCTCGGCGTCGGCTATGTCGGCATCTCGCTTGATGGGCTTGCGGATGTCAACGATATGTTCCGCGGGGTCGAGGGCGCGTATCAGCGCGCGATGGAGGGCATCGAGAACTGCGTCGCCGTGGGGCAGCGCGTGGGGCTGCGCTTTACGATCAACCATCACAATATCATGGAGCTGGATAAGATCTTCGACTTCATCGAGGAGAAGGGGATCAACCGCGTCTGTTTCTACCACCTCGTCTACTCGGGGCGCGGCGGTCAGATGATGGACGAGGATGTGACGGCACAGGAGTCGCGGCGGGCGATGGATACGATCATCGCGCGGACGAAGGACTTTGAGGCGCGCGGGCTCAAGAAGGAGATCCTGACGGTGGACAATCACTGCGACGGGGTCTATATGTATCTGAAGGCGCTCGCCGAGGGGAACGATGCGGGGGCGGAGCAGATCAAGAAGCTGATCGGCGCAAACGGGGGCAACCGCTCGGGGATTGCGTTCGGCGAGGTCGATCACCTCGGCTATGTGCACCCCGATCAGTTCACGCAGCATCATACGTTCGGCAATGTGCGCGAGCGCAAGTTCGGCGATATCTGGCAGGATATGACGCATCCGATTCTCGCGGGGCTAAAGGATCGCAAACCCCTCCTCAAGGGGCGCTGCGCGAAGTGCCAGTACCTGAGCTGGTGCAACGGCAATTTCCGCACGCGAGCCGAGGCACGGACAGGGGACTTCTGGGAGTCGGATCCGTCCTGCTATCTGACGGATGAGGAGATCGGCGTGCGGAGGGCGGCTCTGTGAGCGCCCCGATGGAGGCGGCGCACGCCGCACAGGGCGCGATGGGCGGGCACCCACACGCAGCGGTGGGGCATCCGCACGCGATGGGACATCCGGGCGGACATCCGCACGGTATGGGACACCCCGGCGCCCATCCACATGGGATGCCGAAGGGACACCCGCAGGGCGTTGCGGGCGGCGGGGTGAAGATCATCTCGTGGAATACGACGAACGCGTGCAATATGTACTGCGCGCACTGCTATCGCGACGCGGGCTGCCGCGCGGACGAGGAGCTCTCGACGGAGGAGGGCAAGAAGCTCCTGCGCGAGATCGCAAAGGCGGGCTTCCGCATCATGATTTTCTCGGGCGGAGAGCCCTTGACGCGCCCCGACATCCTCGAACTCGTCGCATACGCGCGCGGACTCGGTCTGATCCCCGTGTTCGGCACGAACGGGACATTGATCGACCTGCCGATGGCAAAGGCGCTGAAGGAAGCGGGCGCGTGCGGCATGGGCATCTCGCTCGACTCGCTCGACAAGAATAAGCACGATACGTTCCGCTCGTTCCCGGGCGGCTGGGACGGCGCGGTGCGCGGCATGATGAACTGCCGTGAGGCGGGGCTGCCGTTCCAGATCCATACGACGGTGATGGACTGGAATGCGCACGAGCTTGAGGCGATGACGGACTTCGCCGTGGAGATCGGCGCAAAGGCGCACCACTTCTTCTTCCTCGTGCCGACGGGACGCGCGGAGACGATCGAGGAGGAGTCGCTGCGTGCAGAGGCGTATGAGGATGTCCTCTCGCGCATCATGAAGAAGCAGCAGACGGTGGACATCGAGCTGAAGCCGACGTGTGCGCCGCAGTTCCTGCGCATCGCCGACCAGCTCGGCGTGGATACGCGCTTTACGCGCGGATGTCTGGCGGGGCTGACGTACTGCATCATCAGCCCGCGCGGCAAGGTGCAGCCGTGTGCGTACCTCAACCGCGAGCTGGGCGACGTGCGCGAGACTCCGTTCGATGAGATCTGGGCGCGGAATGAGGTGTTCCAAGAGCTACGCACGCTCGACTACGGCGGCGGCTGCGGCTCGTGCAGCTACAAGAAGTCCTGCGGCGGCTGCCGTGCACGTGCCGCGTACTACCATGACGGCGACTTCATGGCGGAGGAGCCGTGGTGCCTGTATCACGGGCGGCGCGGTGAAGCATAGATAGACGTACGAAAACCCCCGACGAGTGTCGGGGGCTTTTGTGTGGAAAAATTTACTTGCACGTCGAACAAATGAATGTATAATAGAGACAGAGAACCCTCTGATAAGCTATGGCGGCTACATTCTTCACCTTCCCGATCCTGTAAGTGGGAGGTGTTGCGATATGAGTTACTACGAGTTCATCCTTGCGTTGATCCTCGTCACTGGCTACATTATCTGCGTGAAAAAGAAATAACCGCCCTACCTACCAAGCACGAGCGGTTATAACCGTGTAATGTGAAGAGGTAGCCGTCTTGTCACGGTTCTCTTTTTGTGTCTTTATTATATCAGATACGAGGCTGCGATGCAAGTCATTCCTTTACGCTCAGCGCACGCATGGCGTTGAAGATAGCGAGGACGGTGACACCGACATCGGCGAAGATCGCCGCCCAGAGCCCTGCCCAGCCGATTGCACCGAGGACGAGGACGATGCCCTTGATGCCGATGGCGAAGGTGATGTTCTGCCATGCGATGCGCATGGTCTTGCGTGCAATGTCGATGGCGGTCGCGATCTTTCGCGGCTCGTCAGTCATGAGGACGACATCCGCCGCCTCGATTGCCGCGTCCGAGCCGAGTGCACCCATGGCGATGCCGACATCGGCGCGTGCGAGGACAGGGGCATCGTTGATGCCGTCGCCGACGTAGGCGAGTGTTCTGCCCTCCTGCTGCGCTGCGAGACGTGTCTCTACCTGCGCGACCTTGTCCTGCGGGAGCAGCTCAGCATGGACGGTGTCGATGCCGAGGCGCTTGCCGACACTCGCGCCGATTGGGCGTGTGTCGCCCGTGAGCATAACGGTCTCACGGATGCCGCGCTCCTTCAGGGCGCGGATCGCCTCCGCCGCGTCCTCCTTGATCTCGTCTGCGACGTGGACGACACCTGCGAAGCGCCCGTCAATGGAGAGGTAGACCGCGCCCGTGTGGGGGACGGGAGGGATGTTTACCGTGTTCTTTGCTGTGAGGAGGTCATGTGTACCGAGCAGGATGAAATGCCCGTTGATATGCGCGGAGATGCCGCGGCCTGCGTTTTCCTCCATCGCGTGTACGTCCGTGTCCTCGGTTGTGCCGCCGTTGCCCGTGAAGGCACGGAGGATGGAGCGGCCGATGGGATGGGTGGAGTAGCGCTCGGCGTTCGCCGCGTAAAAGAGCACGTCTTCCTCTGCGAATCCCTCGGCGGGGATGACGCTCGCGACGTGGAAGCTGCCCTTTGTGAGCGTGCCGGTCTTGTCGAATACGACGGTGTCCGCCTTTGCCAGAGCCTCCAGGTAGTTGCCGCCCTTGATGAGGATGCCCGCGCGGCTCGCACCGCCGATCCCCGCAAAGAAGGAGAGCGGAACGGAAATGACGAGAGCACAGGGGCAGGAGATGACGAGGAAGGTGAGTGCGCGGTAGATCCACATGGAGAACGGATCACCCGTGACGAGCGGCGGGATGAGGGCAAGGAGCACTGCGCCGATGACAACGGCGGGCGTGTACCAGCGGGCAAAGCGCGTGATGAGCGTCTCGGTGGTCGCCTTCTTATCCGTCGCCTCCTCCACAAGCGAGAGGATGCGCTCGACGGTCGATTCCTCGTATGGGGTTGTGACCTCCACCTCGAGTACGCCGGTCTGATTGATGCAGCCGCTGATGATCTCGTTGCCCGCGCGTACTGCGCGGGGCATGGATTCACCTGTGAGCGCGGAGGTGTCGAGCAGCCCCTCGCCCTTTCGGATGATCCCGTCGAGCGGCACGCGCTCCCCCGGGCGGACGATGATGGTCTCGCCGACCTCGACCTCGTCGGGGAATACCTCCTCCTCCGCACCGTTGCGCAGGACGCATGCCGTGTCGGGACGGATGTCCATGAGAGAGGAGATGGAGCGGCGGGAGCGGTGAACGGCGTAGCCCTGGAACCACTCTCCGATCTGATAGAGCAGCATGACGGCAACGCCCTCGGAGTAGTCGCCGAGGGCAATTGCGCCGAGGGTGGCGACTGCCATGAGGAAGTTCTCGTCAAAGACGCGTCCTTGGCGGATGTTCACCGTCGCGCGCCAGAGAATGTCCCAGCCGATGAGAGCGTAAGCTGCGAGGAGGAGCACAACGCCAACGATTGTGTCTTCGAGGATCATTCCCGGGATGAAGAGTGCTGCTGCTCCGCCGATGCGCATGAGCATTCTCTTTTGCTTCTTCGTCATTGCTGTCTCCCCTTTCTCCGAATTAAGCCTCGAGTACGGCGTCCGGCTCGATGGTCTTGGCGATCTTCTTAATTTCTGCGACGATCTCGTCGAAGCGCGCGTCGTCCGCGTCGAGCGTCATGCGCTCGCTGAGGAAGTTGATGCGCACCTTGTTCACGCCCGCGATCTTTGCCGCAGCATCCTCAATCTCTTGAGCGCAGTGAGCGCAGTCGATATCGCGAAACTTGAATGCCTTTTTCATGGGTATCCGCTCCTTTATTTAAATGATATATGAACAACTATTCACATATTGTGATTATAAGGGAGGAGGAAGTGTTTGTCAACATGCAGTATTTTTATTTTTGCAAGAAAAAGTGGCTGCTGCACGAGCGCCCCTATCGGCTCGCTGCGTTCGCCACTTCCCCCGCTCTGGCGGGGGAAGCTGATATGCCGTGATTCACGTAACCAGCCTCCCCCGTCGAAACGGGGGAGGGGGACCGCGTAAGCGGTGGAAGGGGGGCTTGTAGCGCGATATCGCTGACATAATAACAAAGGCTGTCGCACGAAGCTAGAAAACTTCGTGTGACAGCCTTTTCTTTGAAGAATATCTTACAGCTTAAACTTCGACGCGATGTCGTTGAGCTTTGTCGCGGTCTGTGCGAGTGCCTCGGCGTTGTCGCTCACGTCATGCAGGCTCGCGCTCTGCTCCTCGGAGGCGGCGGCGACAGTCTCGGCGTTCGCACCGGTCTTTTCAGCGACGGCGCTGATGTTCTGGACGTTGCCGACGACATCCTGCATATCGTTCGCCGTGTGGTCGACCGCCTGGCTGATCTGCTCGATGTTCGCGCGGACATCTTCGAGGCGGCTGCGGATGGAGTCGAAGCTCTTTTCCGTTGCAATCGTGACTTCCTCGCTTGCCGCGGCCTTCTCCTCGGCGCTCTCGATGGCATTGGCGGCGACTTGAATGCTCTCGACCATCTTGGCAATCGTCTGCTCGATCTCGTTTGTGGCGGCAGAGCTCTGCTCCGCGAGCTTCCTGACCTCCTCGGCGACGACAGCAAAGCCGCGTCCTGCCTCGCCTGCACGCGCCGCCTCAATGGCCGCGTTGAGTGCGAGGAGGTTTGTCTGACCCGCGATTTCACGGATGGTAGTGACGACGTTCTTGATGGCATCGGAGCTCGTGACGAGCTTTTCAGAGACCTGTGCAATCTCGGTCATGGCGTTGCTGACAGTATCATTCTGCTGGACGAGCTGATGGATGTACTTCATACCCTGGTTCGCGTCGTCCACCGCGTCGCATGCGGTCTGGTTCGCATGGACACCGCTCGCGCTCATCTCCTCGGTGCGCGCGCTGACCTGCTCAATGGCGGTCGTAATCTCGCTGATGCTGCTGTTGTTGTGTACCGCATCGGAGGCGACATCCGTGATCGTGTGGGCGATGCTCTCGGAGACCTGCATCTGTGACTGGACAGAGTTCGAGAGGTCGCCGCTTGCCTTGGTGAGGTTGTCCGCCTCCGTCTGGATGGAGCGGACGATGTGGTGCAGCGCATCCTTCATTTCGAGCATTTCGTTTGCCATATCGCCGATCTCGTCGTTCCACAGCGCACGTGTGCCCTGGAACGAGAGGTCAAGTTTGCCGAGCTTGCCGACTTCACCGCGCAGCTTGGTAAGACGGCCGGCGAGTTTCCGTGCGTACCATGTCGCCGCCGCGCCAATCACGATAATGCCAACGATGCTGATGGTGAGCACGATCATAAAGATGTGATCGACGTTGCTGTTCAGCTTCTCAAGCCGCTGCTCCTGCACAGCAGTCTGGGTCTCGGCTGCCTTGTCAAAGAGTGCGTCGATCTCGTCTGTCTTCTTGCGCAGTTCGGTGGATGCCGCCGTCGCCGCCTCAATGTCGTTGCGCTGGTAGAGGGCGATGATGTTCTTCGTCTTCTCTGTATAGTCGTGCACTGCCTTGCGCAGTTCCTCGCCGCGTGCCTTCGCGTCGGCGTTGACCGCATTGTCGGCAAACGTGCTGAGATTCGCGTCCGCCTTCTTGAGCGCGTTCTCCGTATCCGTTGCACGGCTCGAATCGCGCGTGATGATGTAGCCGCGCAGCTCGCTCAGCCCTTGATGAAAGTCATCCTCCGCCTCAAGCAGCGTGATGCTGTTCTTGACCGTCACGGAAAGCAGATGCTGATAATCGGCACTCGTCGACTTGAACTCATAGAGTACGACGGCGAGCAGCACGATCATCAGTGCGATGACGCTGCCGACGAGTCCCGTGAGCTGCAGCCCGATGGGCATTCGCTGTCCCATAGTGATCTCCTCCTCATTCTTTTTCCCGTACCGCATGGCTGTTCCCGTGCAGTCACGCAGCATAAACCGTGTGCGTGGTTATTTTGCACCCGATGAGGCGCTATGTCAATGATTTTTTTAATCGAAAGAAAAAAATTTTAAAAAAAGGGGCTTTTCACTATTGCGTCCACGGCATGAATATGATAAATTTACTTCCGTAATTTCTGCTTTGACCGTGCATCGAGTGTCCGCTGAGGACAATGGGGGCGGTGCATGGCTGCGTTTGGAACGATTAGCCGACCTTGGTGGGGGAGCACCTCGGGACTTGGCCGGTTGATTAGTGTCTGCACGACGGAATTGTTTATCATAAAGAGAGATTGTGCATGGACGACCAAATGATAGCAGAAATATGGGCTGGCGCATTGTCAGCCTTTTTTTTGCCCAAAATACGGTACAATACTGTTGCATCACCCATGATTTGTCGATACCCATAATATAGGACGACATTGCATTACACGGAGGTAATGGTATGGCACTTTTTGAGGGAATTGGAAGAATCGGCGACTATGCGCAGATGAAGAACCTCAGGCGCGAGATGAAGTACCGCATCAAGACGGGGCAGAGCCTTGCACAGGCGATGGGGACGCCCGTACAGCCGAGCAGAGTGCGAGCGGATGAGGCGCAGAAGACGAACAAAAACAGCGACGCGAACCGCGAGCTGCAGATTCGGCAGAAGCTGCGGCAGGGACAGAAACTCTCTGCGACGGATAAGCAGTACCTGAAGGAGAACAACCCCGACCTTTATGAGAAGGTCGAGCGGATCGAGGAGCGCCGCGAGGTGCTCGCGCGTGCGCTGAAACGTGCCAAGACGAAGGATGAGGCGCTGCGTGCGGTCGCACAGGCGAACATCGCCGTGCTTGCCGAGATGAAATCGGGCAGCGGTGATGCGCCGAGCTTTCACGGCATCGGCAGCGGCTCCGCTGAGGGAAGTGCGCCCTCGCCCGTGATGACGGAGGGCGGTGCGGATGCTGCGGGAGATGCACTCGATGCACCGCTGACGGAGGGCGGCGCTGCCGCACCGACGAGTGGAGAGATGCAGGGGGCACTCGGTCGTGAGGCGCTCGGAGAGGAGGGCGCGGGCGCACAGACGGCACAGACGGCGGAGCATACGGCGGCTGCGGACGCCCATGACGCGGAGGCAGAGAAGAAGGGCTTCCAGCCGGGACCCTCAACGCGCGACCAGTACGGCAACCGCCGCGTACTCTCGCGCGCGGAGATGGAGAATATGCTTCGCCAGGCGCAGGAGTCCGGCAAGCTCACCCCGCTCGACAGCGAGAAGGTCTACCTCCTGCGCGCCCTGCAGCGCGAGTGGATGGAGTACGCGAACTCCGAGGACTATCAGAGCCTCCCCAATACCGCGCTCGACGCGGCAGAGGAGGAGGAGCGCGGCGTGCGCCGCAAGAGGTGCGCAGATACGGACATCATATCGATGCGCCCCGCACCGCGTCCTGCCGAGATCCTCGCTGCGCACCGCTACTATCATGCGGCGTACGGCGGGGAAGCATTTGAGGCAAAAGGATGATTTCTTTAGAAAGGATCCATTATGTTTACATTCAAAGGGGAGGGGTTCCCCGCTTTTCACGGTATTGTCCCGCAGATTCATGAGGAGGCGTTCGTCGCCCCGCAGGTGTTCCTCTCGGGCGATGTGCGCATCGGGCAGTATGCAAGCCTCTGGCCGGGCGTGGTTGCACGCGGGGATGTGGACTACATCTCCGTCGGATTTTGCAGCAACATACAGGATCTTACCTGCCTCCACGTCGCGGACGATGCCCCCTGCATCATCGGGGACTATGTGACGGTCGGGCACTGTGCGTGCATCCATGGCTGCGAGATCGAGGATCACGTGCTCATCGGCATGGGGGCGACTGTTCTGACGGGGGCGAAGATCGGACGCGGCTCGATTGTCGCGGCGGGTGCCGTCGTCAAGGAGAACGCCGTCATCCCGCCGAATTCGCTCGTGGCGGGCGTGCCTGCAAAGATCGTGCGTGAGAATATGGATCGCGTCGCGACCATCCACGCGCAGGCGCTCAAGTACAAATGCGAATGGTCTGTGGAGTACGGCGTCTATCCCGAGATTGGCGGGGAACGCTACCACGGCGAAAAGATCATCTGATGGCGGCGGAAGAGGATCTCGTCCGGCAGCCACACGGCAAAGAGCAGCAGATCAAGATGGAGATCGTCTCCATGATTCACGGCGGCGAGTCGCCCTACGATGTCATCTTTCACGTCGCCAAATGGCTTGAGCAGACATCGGGGGAGCCTGGCTATGCGCAGTATGTCGAGGATGCCATGCGCGCCGTGTACGGCTGTGCGCTCGAACATGTCCGCCCGATGGAGGACGAGCTGCACGATGTGGAGGCACGGCTCGTGCGCATCCGCGCCGCCTACGATAAGCCGGAGTTCACTGAGGAGGAGAAGAAGCGGATCCGCTTCGCCATTGACCTCCATGTGAAGAACATCGCGCGTCTCAAGGAGTGCATTGCACGCGCCAAGGCGAACGGTGAGGCAGCGGAGATCGTGAAGAATTAGGGAAGCACTGATAAATTCAGCACCACCGTCTTGGCACATCTTTTCCGCCCTCTCTTTGTCGACAAATCCTCCACATAGCCCTTGCTATGCGTCCGGTTTGTCTCCTTGACAGGACGAAAAATCTGCACCAACTCGGCGGACTTCATTTTATCAGCGATTCCCTAGGGAAACACTGATAAAATTATACATAAAAATCATAAAGCTCATACCTTGCGTGTATGAGCTTTTTTGTGATAAAATACAGGCACAGCCTACAAATTGTAGGATGATTTCGAGAACTGTTGAAGATGTCGGCAGGAGGAGAGTATCATGAAGATTTCTACCGTCAAGAAAGTTTTTGCGGTCGGGGCGATCCTTGCGGCGGCAGCAGTACTCCTTGCGGGGTGCAACGGTACCTCCGATGTGGAGGGGAAGAAGTTCCTCAACATCGGCACAGGAGGCACGGCGGGGACGTACTATCCGATTGGCGGCGCCATTGCGGAGGTGCTGAACAAGGAGATCCCGGGGATGAGTGCGAGCGCCCAGAGTACGGGCGCCTCCGTTGCCAACATCAATATGTTGGGCGACGGTGAAATCGACCTCGCGACGGTGCAGAATGACATTGCATACTATGCCGCACATGGGACGGAGATGTTCAAGGACAAGAAGGTCGACGGACTGCAGGGCATTGCCTCGCTCTATCCCGAGACCTGCCAGTTCGTGACGCTGAAGTCCTCTGGCATCAAGAGCCTTGCAGAGCTCAAGGGAAAGCGCGTTGCTGTCGGGGCGGTGGGCTCAGGGGTGGAGGCAAATGTGCGCCAGATCCTCGCAGCATACGGCGTGACCTATAGCGACATCGACGCGCAGTACCTGTCCTTCGCGGAGGGCGCGAGCGCGCTCAAGGACGGCAACGTGGATGTCGCCGTGCTCACGGCGGGCTATCCGACGGCGTCCGTGCAGGACATTGCCTCACAGAATCCCGTGCGGCTGCTCCCCGTGGAGGAAAAGATCGCGGACGATCTGATCGCGCAGTATCCGTTCTACACGAAGACGGTCATCCCTGCAGGAACGTATGCGGGTTTTGATGAAGAGGTGTCAAGCGTCGCTGTCATGGCGATGCTCGTCGCCGGCCCCACGGTGAATGCCGATCTCGGCTACAGCATCACGAAGGCGATCTTCGGGAATCTCGATCGCCTACAGGCTGCGCACGCCGTCGGCAAGCAGATCACGAAGGACACGGCAAAGGCGGGGATGTCCCTGCCGATGAACGCAGGTGCGGAGAGGTATTTCGACGGCAAATGAGTGCAGCCGTGCTGCGCGTCCTTCGACGGCGATGCGGAACTGTCTTGTATACCCATGTATACCATCATACAAGGAACCCCCTGCTTGCGTGCGGAGGGCTCCTTATGATAAGATACGTTTATTATCGCCGCATGCGACGATAGTTCGAGAACTTTTCATATTTTATCATGGAGGGAAAGAACATGAATATCTCTACCGTAAAGAAAATTTTTGCGGCAGGTGCGGTCCTTGTATTCTCTGCCGCGCTTCTCACCGGCTGCGGCGGCAATTCCGCCTCGTCGGGAGATAAGAAGTTCCTCAACATCGGAACCGGCGGCACAGCGGGCACCTACTATCCGATTGGCGGCGCGATTGCCGAGGTGCTGAACAAGGATATACCGGGCATGAACGCGAGTGCGCAGAGCACGGGCGCATCCGTTGCGAACATCAATATGCTGCGCGACGGTGCGGTCGACCTCGCGACGGTGCAGAACGACATTACCTACTACGCCGTGAACGGGACGGAGATGTTCAAGGACAAGAAGGTCGACGGCCTCCAGGGCATCGCCTCACTCTATCCTGAGACCTGCCAGTTCGTGACACTCCAGTCCTCCGGCATCAAGAGCCTCTCCGAGCTCAAGGGCAAGCGTGTCGCCGTCGGTGCGGCAGGCTCGGGCGTCGAGGCGAATGTGCGTCAGATCCTTGCGGCGTATGGCGTCAGCTATGACGATATCGATGCGCAGTTCCTCTCGTTCGCCGAGGGTGCCAGTGCGCTGAAGGATGGCAATGTGGATGTCGCCGTGCTCACGGCGGGCTATCCGACGGCGTCCGTGCAGGACATTGCCTCGCAGAACCCCGTGCGGCTGCTCCCCGTGGAGGAAAAGATTGCGGACAAGCTGATCGCGGAGTATCCGTTCTACACGAAGACCGTCATTCCTGCGGGCACCTATGCGGGCTTTAATGAGGATATTCCGAGCGTTTCCGTCATGGCGATGCTCGTCGCCGGCTCCACGGTGAATGCCGATCTCGGCTACAGCATCACGAAGGCGATCTTCGGGAATCTCGATCGCCTACAGGCTGCGCACGCCGTCGGCAAGCAGATCACGAAGGACACGGCAAAGGCGGGGATGTCCTTGCCGATGAACGCAGGTGCGGAGAAGTACTTTAACGAGAAATGAGAGCCTATGCGATAGCGCTTTGCGCAGCGGTTCTTCTCGTTGCGCTTGATATTTTGAGCGCACCGGCACTCTTTCTTCAGGCGGACGGAAAGAAGATCGTGCTCGCGCGGCAGATCCGCGATGAGGTACCCTTTACGATCCACTTCATCCACTCCGTGCAGAAGACTCCCGTCGAGGAGTTCCTGACCGCACACGCGGACGGGCATTTTCACCTCGCGGGCACGCGCTATCAG
Source organism: Candidatus Centipeda massiliensis (assembly GCF_900290285.1). Taxonomy (GTDB): domain Bacteria; phylum Bacillota; class Negativicutes; order Selenomonadales; family Selenomonadaceae; genus Centipeda; species Centipeda massiliensis. The sequence continues at coordinate 460,164 of NZ_LT985754.1, forward strand.
TCGCACGGCGTGGGACTGCCGTTCCTCTCCGAGGAGGGAACGTTTCGGCAGGAGGGGGACTACTTCGTCCTCGATATGGAACGCGACTACAAGGAGCTGAGTCTCCGCACGGGCGTCGGCACGGAGCTGACCATCACGGCGGGGGAGCGCACCATCCCTGTCTATGAGATGTACCCCGTCGGCACGCGCATCGATCTCGTTGTCGCACCGCTGTATACGTATTTTCTATGATGTTACCGAGGCTGCCGGTCGGCGGCCTCATCTTTCTTTTGTTGACCTTTTGCGAAATATTGTGGATATGAATCGAGCTTAGCCGGATGGGTGCGAAATCCCTAAGCAAAACCTAGAGAAGCAAGTGAGAAAAGTGTGCGGTACGCCCCCCTGTGGATTTTATTCGTTCAAGCGCAGCGCGTTTGGAATCCGCAGGTATTGGGGAATCACGAACGCAATGATGCTGTTCAGATTGGTGCAGATTTTCCGTCCTATCAAGGAGATAAACCGGAAGCATAGCGGTGGCTATGCTGAGGATTTATCGACGCAGAGAGGGCGAAAAAGATGTGCCAAGATGGACAACTGAATGCGTCCGTGATTCCCTCGCGTACAAGCGCACGATCACTTGCGCAACGAGGTTTCTGCGTGGGATTCGCACTTATCATGAACGATATCAAGGATGTGAACTCTCTATGACCGATCACAAGACTGCCGAAGCAGTCCTCAAGAAATACGACCGTGAATCGAATACCGTCCACTATGCGGGCTGGCCGAAGAAGATTGTCGCCGCCATCGCCATTACATTCTCTGTCTTTCAGCTCTATACGGCGACCTTCGGCGTGCTCGATGCCCAGCTGCAGCGCGCCATTCATCTCGGCTTTGGGTTGGCGCTCGCCTATCTCCTCTATCCCTTTCGCCGCGCATGGACGCGGGACAACTTCTTTCATCCCATCGACATCCTCTTTGCCGTCCTCGGCGCGGCGGCACCCGCCTACATCGTCATCCAGTACCGTGAACTCGTGACGCGTGCAGGCAGTGTATCAACGCCGGATGTCGTCGTGGGCGGGCTCGGGATCCTGCTCGTCATCGAGGCGACGCGGCGCGTCGTCGGGCTGCCAATGGTGACCGTTGTCCTCTGCTTCCTCGCGTATGCCTTCCTCGGTCCCTATATGCCGGGCGTTTTGGCGCACCGAGGTCTCTCGGTCGAGCAGCTTGTCAGCCACCTCTACTTTACGACGGAGGGCATCTTCGGCATCCCGCTCGGCGTCTCCTCTACGTTCATCTTCCTCTTTATCCTCTTTGGCGCATACCTTGAGAGCACGGGACTCGGCAAGTTCTTCATCGACCTCGCAAACGCCGTTGCGGGGTGGGCGAGCGGCGGTCCCGCGAAGGTCGCCGTTCTCTCAAGCGGTCTGATGGGGACCGTCTCGGGCAGCTCCGTCGCAAACGTCGTCGGAACGGGGTCACTTACCATCCCGATGATGAAGAAGCTCGGCTACCATCCGAACTTCGCGGGCGCCGTCGAGGCGGCGGCATCCACGGGCGGACAGCTCATGCCGCCGGTCATGGGGGCGGCAGCGTTCCTCATGGCGGAGTTTGTCGGCGTCTCCTACATCGAGGTGGTCAAGGCGGCAGCGATCCCCGCACTCCTCTACTTTACAGGCGTCTGGCTCGGCGTGCACTTCGAGGCAAAGCGGAAGAAGCTCAAGGGCATTCCGCGCAATGAGCTGCCAAACCCGCTGACCCTCATCAAGGAGCGCGGACATCTTGCGATCCCGCTCGTCGTCATCGTCTACCTTCTCGTCTCGGGCTACACGCCCATGCGTGCGGCACTGGTCGCCATTGTCCTTTCCATCGCCTGTGCCATGTTGCGCAAATCCACGCGCATGAAGCCGATCGAGATCGTCTACGGGCTTGAGCGCGGTGCGAAGGCGGTACTCGGCGTGCTCATCGCCTGTGCGGCGGCGGGCATCATCATCGGTGTCGTCACGAAGACGGGCGTCGGGCTGCGCCTCGCCTCCGGACTCATCGAGATGGCGGGCGGCATGCTGCTTCCCGCGATGTTCTTCACCATGATTACGGCAATCGTCCTCGGCATGGGCGTGCCGACCACGGCGAACTACGTCATCACCTCGACCATTGCCGCGCCCGCGCTCGTGCAGATGGGCGTGCCCATCCTCGCGGCGCACATGTTTGTCTTCTACTTCGGCATCATTGCCGATGTGACGCCGCCCGTCGCGCTCGCCGCTTATGCGGGGGCGGGCATCAGCGGAGGCAATGCGCTCAAGACGGGCGTACACGCGTCGAAACTTGCGATTGCGGCGTTTATCATTCCGTACATCTTCGTCCTCTCACCCGTCATTCTGATGGTCGACGCAACCCCGCTGACACTCATTGTCGCGACGCTCTCCGCGCTCGCGGGCATGATCGCCGTCAGCTCCGCACTCTGCGGCTTCCTCGCCGATCACTGTCGCCTGTATGAGCGCGTCCTGCTCATCGTCGCCGGCCTTCTCATGATCAAGCCAGGCGGCACGACCGATCTCATCGGCTGCGCACTCTTCGCCGTCATCCTTGCCATGCAGTATATGCGCGTGAAGAAGGCGGCGATATAAACTTCGTCATTGCACGATAAAAGAGCCTTTCCTGCATCGTGCGGGAAAGGCTCTTTGTGTGTTCTTTTTTAGTTTTTGTCGTTCGGTGTGATGTCGATCGGAGCGTCCTCAAGCACCTGCTGCTCCTCTTCGGGCTTACGCCTGCGGAGGAAGAAGAATGCACCCGCGCCGATGAGGATGACGACGAGGACGATGGTGCCGATGATCGCCGTTTTGTGCCAGAGGCGAAACGCGACCTCGATCTTCGACGACTCACCCGTCACGAGCGTCTTGCCGAGGTTCCATGTGAGCTGCTTGCCGTCGTTCTCCGAGCGGTCGGCGTTCGAGTTTGTGGGCACAACGGGCAGCGTCATCTGATACGTGAACGTGATGTTGCTCGCGAATGCACCCGCGCCGCCGCCGTTCTGGCTGCCCTCAAAGAGAAGGTCGAAGTTGTAGTCCGTGTAGAACAGGCTCTTGTTCACGGTGATGCCCGTATTCTTGCCCTCGTTTGCCTTGAAGAAGTCATTCTCCGCGAGCTTGTCGACCGAAGCGTAGTGCTCCGTGATCTCGTAGCCCGACATATTCTCCTTCGTCACGGGCGTGACCTGTGCGTCGGGATTCTTCGTCGTCGTCGCCGTCTTGCTCTGCTCGACAATCTCGGCGAGCATCGGCACACTGACGAGCGTGGTCTTGAGGTCGGCGCTGCCGTCCTCGTTGATAACGACATTTACGTCGCCGCTGAAGCAGCCGCTTGTGAGCGCGAGCGCACCGATCATCAGTGCCCCAAGCAGCGTGCGCATACGGTTTCTGCACGTTTCGATAAACATAAAATACCTCCCAAATATCTCCCAAACAAAGTCATTTTCATTCTACATGAGCGCATCGCATTTTGCAAGGTGACGATTGGCACAAAGTTTTTTTGCACAAGAGTTGACAAGAAAACATATATGTTATATATTTACACGCATATAAAAAATATATGTATTATAAAAGGGGGATGGGACAATGGCAGCGAACACGGGAGCAGGAAGCCACGGGCATGAGCACGCCCACGGTCACGATCATGTGCATGGGCATGCACACACCCACACGCATGACGGGCATACGCACGAACATCATCACCACGATCATGGCCATGCACATGGGCACAGTCATGACCACGATCATGCGCATGAGCACGGCACATGGCAGCCGCACACGCATGACGCGGCGCATCCGCACGTCCACGGCGGTGTGAACGACTACATGAAGGCGGTCTCGGACTACCGCAAGACGTTCCCGTCGAAGCAGGATGTTCTCGAACAGACACCCGATCCCGCCGTGCGCGAGATGTTGCTGCACATGGAGCAGATCGGCTGTGATACGGCGTTCGACCGCTTTGACAAGCAGCAGCCGCAGTGTGCGTTCGGCATGGCGGGGGTTTGCTGCAAGAACTGCAACATGGGACCGTGCAAGATCACACCGAAGAGCCCGCGCGGGATCTGCGGCGCGGATGCCGATCTCATTGTTGCCCGCAACCTCCTGCGCAGCGCGGCGGGCGGCGTGGCACAGCACGGTGCTCATGCACGCGAGGTTCTGCTCTCTCTGAAATTCGCAGCCGAGGGTAGGCTGAAGCTGCCTCTGCTCGGCGAAAAGCGCATCCGTGAGGTGTGCAAGGCGTTCGGCATCGAGACGCGCGGGCAGTCGACGAAGCGTCTCGCGAGCAAGCTCGCTGACGTGCTGCTTGAGGATCTTGCGCGTCCCGTTCCCGGTGAGTATCGTTCCATTGCGGCACTTGCGCCCGCCGAACGCAAGGAAGTGTGGGAGAAGCTCGACATTCTTCCCATCAGTGCGTACAACGAGGTGTTTGATGCGTTCCACCGCACAGGCTGCGGCACGGACGGCGACTGGCAGAGCACGATGAAGCAGTTCCTGCGCTGCGGTCTGGCGTTCTGCTACACGGGCGTGGTCGCGGCGAACATCGCGACGGATGCGCTCTTCGGCGTCGGGCATCGCGCGACCTCGAAGGTCAACGTCGGTGCGCTCAAAAAGGGCTGGGTCAACATCGCCGTCCACGGGCATCTGCCGACGCTTGTCAGCGAGATCGTCCGCATCGGCAAGACGGAGGAGTTTGTTCGGCTGGCAAAGGAGCACGGCGCGGAGGGCATCCAGTTCTACGGGATCTGCTGCTCGTGCCTTGCGGCGATGTACCGTTACGAGGGGGTGATTCCACTCTCGAACGCAGTTGGCGCGGAGCTGGTGCTCGGCACGGGGGCGCTCGATCTCTGGGTCGCTGACGTGCAGGACGTGTTCCCGTCCATTATGGATGTGGCACGCTGCTTTAAGACGACGGTTGTCACGACGAGCGATGCCGCGCGTCTGCCGGGCGCGGAGCACTACGCCTACGATCACCACCACTCCAATGTGGAGGACACGGAGAAGATCGCACGCAAGATTGTGACGCGCGCCATCGAAAGCTTTGCCGCACGGCGCGACATCCCTGTCTTTATCCCGGCATACGAGGTGACGGCAGAGATCGGATTCAGCGCGGAGTCCGTGCGCGAACGCTATAACGGCTACGGCGCGCTTGCGGAGGCGCTGAGGTCTGGGAAAATCCGCGGCATTGTGAACATGGTCGGCTGCAACAATCCGCGCGTCGTCTACGAGCGTGCGATTGTGGACATCGCCGAGGAGCTCATCAAGAACGATGTTCTCATCTTTACGAACGGCTGCGCCTCATTCCCCCTGCTGAAGCTCGGCTATTGCAGTCTGTCCGCACTCGAAAAGACGGGTGCAGGGCTGCGTTCCGTCCTCGGGGAGGATCAGCCGCCGGTCTGGCACATGGGCGAGTGCGTGGACAACACGCGTGCCTCGACCATCCTCGGAGGAGTGGCGGCGGAGGCAGGCGTTGCAATCAAGGATATGCCATACGCCTTCACCAGCCCCGAGTGGGCGAACGAAAAGGGGCTGGATGCCTCGCTCGCGTTCCGCCTGTTCGGCATCGACTCCTATCACTGCGTCGAGGCTCCGATTCACGGCTCGACGAATGTCATGAACTTCCTCAAGCGCGACACAAAGGAGACGCTCGGCGCAGTCATGACCGTGGATACGGATGCGAAGCGTCTTGCTGCGAAGATTCTCGCGGATCTTGACGCACAGCGCGCGGCACTCGGCTGGGCGGAATGCGCACCCATTGCAGCGGCGGCAGACAGCTCGGCGGAGCTTGCCGAGACGGCAGAGGAACTGGCGGAGGTCGGTGCATGAGGCGGCTCGTTCTCGCCGCATTCATACTCATCCTCTGTGCTGCGGCGTTCGTTGGATTCCGCTCAGCAGAGGAGCGCGACCCGCGCACCGTACGTATCGCCTATCTGCCGACCACCCATGCCCTGCCGCTCATCGCGCAGCAGGAGAGGGAGACGGCGGACGGTCCTGTGCGCGTGGAGCTGATTCGCTATGGCTCGTGGCCGGAGCTGATGGATGCGCTGAATACGGGACGCGTCGACGGCGCGTCCGTCCTCATCGAGCTTGCCGTCAAGGCTCGCGAACAGGGCATTGATGTGCGTGCAGCCACCCTCGGCCACAGGGATGGCAACATCATCGTTGCACTCCCCACGGTGCAGTCGGCGGAGGATCTGCGTGGCAAGGTCTTTGCCATCCCGCACAAGCAGTCCACGCACAAGCTGCTCCTCGACGAGCTGCTTACGCGCAGCGGCATGACCGAGGCGGATCTCACCGTTGTCGAGATGACACCGCCCGAGATGCCCGCCGCACTCGCGCAGGGACAGATCGCGGGCTACTGCGTCGCCGAGCCGTTCGGGACACAGGCGCTCCTGCTCGGTACGGGCCACATCCTCGCACGCAGCGACGAGCTGTGGGAGGACAGCCCGTGCTGCGCCCTCGTCTTTCACGGCGATTTTGCAGAGGAACACACGGAGCTCGCCCGCGCGGCGGTACGTGCCTACCTCGATGCGTCGGAGCACTTGACGGAGCATCCGGAGGAGCAGGCGAAGATCGCAGGGCACTTTCTCAAGACGCAGCCCGATGTCCTCGCCGCCTCCTTCGACTACATCTCCTACGAGAGTCCCATCCTCAGCCGTGCCGCGTATGACGATCTTGCGTACCGTATGAGGGCGGAGGGGCTGATCGCGCGAATTCCCTCCTATGAGGAGTTTGTGGATCAGCGATTATTGCCGTAAATGAAAGGACTGTAGCCTATGCAGACACTGCGTCACCTCCTCGGCGGCGCCGCCGTCACCATTCTCCTCTGGCAGATTCTCTGTACGGTCGGCGACTGGAATGAGGCGCTGTTTCCATCACCGCCGAGAACTCTCGCGGGACTTGGTGAGCTGATTGCGAGCGGCGTACTTGCCTACGATATCGCCGCGAGCCTCCTCCGCTTCGCCGTTGGCTACCTCTCCTCCGTCCTCATCGCACTCGTGCTTGGACTGGTGCTTGGATGGTACAGTCGCGTCTGGGCGTATCTCAGTCCCATTGCACAGGTGCTGCGCCCCGTCTCGCCCGTCGCATGGCTGCCGTTCATCGTCCTTTTCTTTGGCATCGGCGAGGCACCTGCGATTGCCATCATCTTCCTCGCCGCATTCTTCCCTGTCCTCCTTTCGACCATTGCCGCCGTACAGAAGATCGAGCCCGTCTACCTGCGCGTTGCGCAGAACTTCGGCATCGGGCAACCACAGCTTTTCACAAAGATCCTGCTGCCCGCCGTATTCCCGCAGGTTGCAACAGGACTGCACCTCGCGCTCGGTACAGCGTGGGTCTTTCTCGTCGCGGGCGAGATGGTCGGTGCACAGTCGGGGCTCGGCTTCCTCATCATCGACGCGCGGAACAACCTCCGCGCCGACCTTCTGATGGCGGCGATTCTCGTCATCGGCGTGCTCGGGCTGGCGCTGGACAGTGTCATGGGGCTGGCGGAGCGTCGGCTCTATCGGCGTTGGGGCATGGGAGGAAAGGCATGAGCTACATTGAGATCGCGGATGTTTCCCGCGTTTACCACAAAAATGGAACGGAGTTCCACGCCCTCCACCATGTGAGTCTCGCGATTGAGCGCGGCGAGTTTATCTGCCTGCTCGGTCCCTCGGGCTGCGGCAAGTCGACGCTCCTTGCGGCACTTGCGGGCTTTGACCGCGTGACGAGCGGCAGCATCCGCATTGCGGGCGAGGAGGTGTGTGCGCCGCATATCAAGAACGTCACCATTTTTCAGAACTACGGGCTGCTCCCGTGGCGCACAGTCGAGAAAAACGTGGAGCTGGGACTTGAGAGTCTCAGTACGCCGCCTGCAGAGCGCACGGAAATTGCGCGGAAGTATCTCGCTGTCGTCGGGCTCGAACACTTTGCACACAGCCATCCGCCCGAGCTCTCGGGCGGGATGCAGCAGCGTGTCGCCATCGCTCGGGCACTTGCCGTCGATCCCGACATCATCTTTATGGACGAGCCGTTCGCCGCGCTCGACGCGATCACGCGCATGGGACTTCAGGACGAGATCTCGGCGATCTGCCGCAACGAGGGAAAGACCATCATCTTTGTCACGCACGACATTGACGAGGCCGTTGTCCTCGCCGACCGCGTCGTTGTCATGACACCGAACCCGGGGCAGGTGCGCTGTGTCATTCCTGTCGACCTCCACGGTCGTCGCGACCGCACGAGTGCCGATTTCCTCCGGATTCGCGACCGCATCTTCGCCGCATTCGAGATGAAGCCGAAGGATGGCACCGAATACTATATATGATAAAAGTCCTATATTTTTTCATATTATAGAAGGAAAAACGACAGGGACAGCGAATAGTAAGGGAGAAGAAAAGCAACCATAGAGGATAGGGAAGGATGGAAAATATGTCGATGAGAATACAGAGTCAGGCACAGGCCGCCTACGTTGCAACACAGCAGGCACTCGCCCCGCTCACGGGGAAAAAGGCGGAGGCAGTCAAGACTCCGGACGAGCCGCAGAAAGCCGCCGGCGGGCTGAACGCTCCCGCATACAGCGTCGAGATCAGTGATGCGGCGCGTGAGAAGTACGCTGCCGCACAGCGCGGCGCGGCGGCGGAAGACCAGCAGGGCGCGAGCACGACAGCAAAGCCGACGCTGACGGCACCAGACGGGGCACGCGCCGCCAAGACGGCACCGGTAGCTGCAAACAATGCAAGCGCTGTGAAGGCGCAGGAAAATCCGACCGATGAGCAGGAGCAGCCTGTGCCCGCCGATGACGATGCGGCGGCGGAGGTCGGCGCTCCGAACGAAGAGGATGGGGACAAGCAGAGCAGTCCGCTCGAAGCACGCCTCCAGAAGCTGCGCAAAAAACTCGCCGACGCCAAGCGCGCCGCTGTCCCCGACGACGAGAAGAAGTCACGCGTCGCAGAGATCAAGCGTCAGATTCAGACACTCGAAGGACAGATTGCCGCACAGAAGAGCCACGGTGCGTGATGTTTCTCGGTTAGCTGTGCGGTGCTGCACAGGTGACCGCGGGGGCTGGGGCTGTTGCGCGAAGTTTTCTAACTGCGTGCAACAGCCCCTCGTGCAATTTACCGCCGATCCGCAGGAGAAGCTGCCGCAGATCGTCTACTGGCTCATGGGCTCGCTTGCAAGTGTCAAGTTCGATGGGCTGCTGCTCATCCTGCCCGCGTATCTTGCGGCACTCACGCTGCTGTTCCTCTATCGTTGGCGCATCAACATCCTCGGCATGGGCGAGCAGGAGGCACCGTCGATGGACGTTGCCGTTCGGCGTGACCGCGCCGTCATCATTCTCGCCGCGACGCTCGTCACTGCGCTCGTCGTCAGCATCTCCGGCATCATCGGCTGGGTCGGCATCACTCATCTCGCGGAGCAGCCCTATACGAACATCTCGGGCGGCGAGCGTCAGCTCGTCCTGCTTGCGGCGGCGCTTACGCAAAGCCCTGCGTTCCTCATCCTCGACGAGCCGACGGCGCACCTTGACTTTGGCAACGCACACCGCTTCTTGGGTCTCGTCCTGCGCCTCCACGCGCAGGGCATCGCTATCCTGATGACGACGCACTTCCCCGATCACGCGCTTTACCTCGCGGCGGAGACACTTGTCTTAAAAGATAAGACCCTCTGGAAGCACGGCGCTGCGGCGGATGTCATCGACGAGGAGGGCATGACCGCGCTCTACGGACTGCCCGTGCATATCGGTCAGATCGGCACGCGCACGGTCTGCGTCGGCGGGGATATTGCGTGAAGTTCGCGTCTTGAAATTTGAAATGTGCTGTGCTATACTATGCCTAGGCAAGGACGAACTGATACAGGCGTCACAAACGACGAAGCCCCCGTAAGAAAGGCGATTCTTACGGGGGCTTCTCGCACATTTATGGGGCGTGCTCACCTTGGGCTAGCTACTCAACGAAGGCAGCTGTCTAGCCACTGGCAAATATAATAGGCTATTATACTTGCTATGACGGCCTGCGCAAAGGTACGAACTGACATGACATCACCCCCTCTGCTACTTGAGTGTTGGGGCGAGTAGCATGAACAGTATAGCACAATATTTATTGTCGAGAAAGGAGGAGGATACCTCATGGCACACGATGATGAGCCGAAGATGCTCTTTCCCGAGATATATGATCGTCGGCATTTGAATGCGCTGTATCGTGAGATTCCTCTTACGGACAACAAGTCGCGTTTGCTGCGGAAGTATTTTAATGCGATGGCGAATCTCTACGGCATTATCACGCTGCGTGAGGCACTTGCGGTCATTCGGCATTTCAGTCCGCGCACGCCTCTGACGGATGAGGAGTTTCTTGCCTTTGCGGAGATTGCCCGCCACGAGTGCGAGGAGTACTGGATTTTGGGGCTCGATGAGCTCTATATTGATGCGCCTGTGAGCGATCCGCTCGACCGTGAGATCATCCATCTGCTGCTGTTTGACTCGGAGGATGACCGCTATCATGCAACGCTGAGGAATCAGGTGGACAAGCCCCTGTACATGCCGGAGAGCAAAGAGGCACTGCTCGCCTATGATCGTCTGTTTGACATTGACCAGACGCCGCAGCAAACAGCGTTCTCTGATTTCCTAAGGGCACGTATGCCGTCCGACTGGTCGGCGGCTGAGCGCAGGCACGTCCTTTATGATATTTTTGATATGCTTCGGATTGATGTCGATACGAACAGTCTGGTCAGCTTCATGGATGATCTGGGCATCCATGTGATGAACGAGAAAGATGTCGAGCACTTTGCGGAGCTCTATATGGACTGTGTGAACAATACCCGTCTCTTTGCAAATCGCGGATATACGCCGCATGAACTTGCCGCGATGCAGCCGGCGGATTACTACGAGCAGCCGCAGACGGTATCCATCGGTCCGCAGATGCGTGCGATGCTTGCCAGCGGCGATATGACCGTGGAGGATTTGCGGCAAGAGTTCCTCACGGTGGATCTTCCGCATGAAAATATACGCAAAGCGTTTCTGGCGGAACTTGATGCGGTTGCGGCGGAGCTTGACGTGTTGAAAAAGAAGGAGAAGGTCGGGCGCAACGAGCCCTGTCCCTGCGGCAGCGGAAAGAAGTATAAAAACTGTTGCGGCAAATAATGTGTACATTGGTGCAAGAAAATTTCACAAAACGAAAATATGCCCTTGACACGGATGCTGACGATGTAGTATGATACAATGACCTATTGAATAAGAATGGGGTTTTGTGCGCCTTTTTTCGGGGAGGGTCAGCCTTCGCGGCTCGTGTTAGAAAGGATCATGGAGCAAGGTATTCGGATGGTTGCCTTGTTCTTTTTGTGTCTTTTCAATAAGGTGCGCAAATGCCATTGTGATAATCCAGCGAAAGGGTGACAGCGTTCATGTTCAATCCTGTGTCGGTCGGCCGTCGCACCCGGTACAGCTACGCGCGTATCAAGGAAGTTATGGAGATGCCGCATCTCCTCGACATCCAGCGCACAAGCTACCAGTGGTTTTTGGAGGTGGGACTCGCGGAGATCTTCCGCGATATCTCGCCTATTCAGGATTTCTCGGGGAATCTGATCCTTTCGTTTGAATCATTTGCGCTCGGCGAGCCGAAGTACGATCTCGACGAGTGCAAGGAACGTGACGTGACCTATGCCGCGCCCCTGCGCGTGAATGTGCGCCTTGTGAACCGCGAGACGGGCGAGATCAAGGAACAGGAGGTCTTCATGGGCGATTTCCCGCTCATGACGGATACGGGCACGTTCATCATCAACGGCGCGGAGCGCGTCATCGTCAGCCAGCTCGTCCGCTCGCCCGGCACCTACTACGGTGTCGAGATCGATACGACGGGCAAGGAGCTGTTCAACGCGACGATGATTCCGAACCGCGGCGCGTGGATCGAGCTTGAAACGGATGCGAACGATGTGGTGTCCGTGCGCATCGACCGCACGCGCAAGATGCCCGTGACGTATCTGATTCGTGCGCTCGGCTATGAGAGCGATGCGGAGATCCGTGCGCTCTTCGGCGACGACCCGCGTATCCTCGCGACGCTTGAGCGCGATACGGATGAGGTCAAGACGCGCGGCAAGGCGGTCATCGAGATCTACCGCCGTCTGCGTCCGGGCGAGCCGGCGAACGAGGACAATGCACGGCAGCTGCTTGAGGTGCTGTTCTTTGACCCGCGCCGCTACGATCTCGCGACGGTTGGGCGCTACAAGCTGACAAAGAAGCTCGGGTGGCGCCGCCGCCTCCTCGGTAAGGTGCTGGCAAATCCGGTCATTGACAAGGAGACGGGCGAGATCGTCTTCCCAAAGGGCGAGCCGATTACGCCGGAGATGGTCGACGCCGTGAGTGCAGAGCGCGAAATGGCGCTCTTTGGCGAGGGCGAGATCGTCGCCTTTGATGTGCAGAAAGCGGATGGCGAGATCCATCGGATGCTCTGCGCGCCGACGCGTGATTACCAGTATCGCACGATCACGCGCGAGGATATCATGGCGGCGATCAGCTACCTCTTGGGGCTGATGGATAAATTCGGAAATACGGATGACATCGACCACCTCGGCAACCGGCGCGTCCGTGCGGTCGGGGAGCTGCTGCAGAATCAGTTCCGCATCGGTCTGTCGCGCATGGAGCGCGTTGTGCGTGAACGCATGTCGATCCAGGAGACGGAGAGCATTACGCCGCAGGGGCTGATTAACATTCGCCCCGTTGTGGCGGCGGTGAAGGAGTTCTTTGGCTCCTCGCAGCTCTCGCAGTTTATGGACCAGCACAACCCCCTCTCGGAGCTGACGCACAAGCGCCGCCTCTCGGCACTCGGCCCCGGCGGCCTCTCGCGTGAGCGCGCGGGCTTCGAGGTGCGCGACGTGCACAACTCGCACTATGGGCGTATGTGCCCCGTCGAGTCGCCGGAAGGTCCGAACATCGGCCTGATCGGTTCGCTCGCGAACTATGCGCGTGTAAACCAGTTCGGCTTTATGGAGACTCCGTACCGCCGCGTGGACAAGGAGAACCGCTGCGTGACGGACGAGGTGCGCTATCTGACGGCGGACGAGGAGGACGAGCTCATCATCGCGCAGGCGAACGAGCCGCTCGATGAAAATGAGTTCTTCGTCAACGAGCGCGTTACGGCGCGCTGCCACGAGGAGACGGGGCTGCACCCGCGTGACCGCGTGGACTATATGGACGTGTCACCGCGTCAGGTCTTTTCGATTGCGACGGCGATGATCCCGTTCCTTGAGAACGACGATGCGAACCGTGCGCTCATGGGCGCGAACATGCAGCGCCAGGCGGTTCCCCTGCTCAAGACGCAGGCACCGCTCGTCGGTACGGGCATGGAGTACAAGGCTGCGTGCGACTCGGGCGTCATGGTGCTCGCAAAGCACAGCGGCGTCGTGAGTGAGGTCACGGCGAATACGATCACCGTCCGTACGGATGAGGGCGCGTTCGACAACTATAAATTGCAGAAATTTGTCCGCTCGAACCAGGCGACGTGCATCAACCAGAAGCCGCTCGTCTATGTGGGTGACCGCGTGGCGGAGGGGCAGCCCATCGCCGATGGACCCTCGACCGATAACGGTGAGCTGGCACTCGGCTACAACATCATCGTTGCCTATATGCCGTGGGAGGGGTACAACTACGAGGACGCGATCCTCCTCAGTGAGAACCTCGTCAAGCGCGACCTCTACACCTCGATCCACATTGAGGAGTACGAGTGCGACGCGCGCGATACGAAACTCGGCCCCGAGGAGATCACGCGCGACATTCCGAACGTTGCAGAGGACGCGCTCAAGGATCTCGATGAGGAGGGCATTGTATCCATCGGCGCCGATGTGCGCCCCGGTGACATCCTCGTCGGCAAGGTCACGCCGAAGGGCGAGACGGAGCTGACGGCAGAGGAGCGTCTCCTGCGTGCGATCTTCGGCGAGAAGGCGCGCGAGGTGCGCGACACCTCCCTGCGCGTCCCGCACGGTGAGGCGGGCAAGATCATCGATGTGAAGATCTTTACCCGTGAGAACAACGACGAACTCCCGCCGGGGGTCAACCGTCTCGTGCGCGTCTACATCGCGCAGAAGCGCAAGATCTCCGTCGGTGACAAGATGTCCGGCCGCCACGGCAACAAGGGCGTTGTCTCGCGCATCATGCGTCAGGAGGACATGCCGTTCCTGCCGGACGGCACACCCGTGGACATCGTGCTGAACCCGCTCGGCGTGCCGTCGCGTATGAACATCGGTCAGGTGCTCGAAACGCATCTTGGCATGGCGTGCCGCGTGCTCGGGCAGCGCATCAAGGCGGGGGATCCGACGGTGGAGGGTGACCTTCGCACGGCGGGCTATGATTTTGATCAAAACGGGATGCCTGTGCCCGACGTGGCGGGCATCCACATCGCAACGCCCGTCTTTGACGGCGCAAGCGACGACGATGTATTCGGCACGATTCGCGCGGCGGGACTGCCCGACGACGGCAAGACGGTGCTCTACGACGGCCGCACGGGCGAGCCGTTTGAGAACCGCGTCACGGTCGGCTGCGTCTATATGCTGAAGCTGCATCATCTTGTTGATGATAAGATTCACGCGCGTTCCACGGGACCGTACTCGCTCGTCACGCAGCAGCCTCTGGGCGGCAAGGCACAGTTCGGCGGACAGCGTTTCGGCGAGATGGAGGTCTGGGCGCTTGAGGCGTACGGTGCGGCATACACCCTGCAGGAGATCCTGACGGTGAAGTCCGACGATGTGGTCGGCCGCGTCAAGGCGTATGAGTCCATCGTCAAGGGCGACAACATCCCAGAGCCCGGCGTTCCCGAGTCCTTTAAGGTGCTCATCAAGGAGCTGCAGGCGATCGGCCTTGATATCAAGGTGCTCAACGAGGACGCGAAGGAAATCGCGATCCGCGACGAGGAGGACGAGGACATCGGGGAGAAGGCACGCAGCCTCGACCTCGATGTTGCGGGGGTCGATGAGAACGCCGCTGCACCGCCTCCGCCCGCAGACTCCTATGACGAGGAGGATGAGGAGGAGGTCTCGGACGACGATATCATCGCGCACATTGGCAGCGAGGATGATCCCGTGGATGATATGGATTCGCTCATACATGACAGACTGGATGACATCGATCTGCCGAGTGAGGATGATCTATAAGGAAGCACTGATAAATTCAGCCCATCATCTTGGCGCATCTTTTTCGCCCTGCCTGTGTCAACAAATCCTCCACATAGAACAGTGACTATGCGTCCGGTTTGTTTCCTTGGCAGGACGAAAAATCTATCGCCAATCTGAAAGACTTCATTTTATCAGCGATTCCTTGAAGGGAGTGGCATCTGTTGCTGGATGTAAACAATTTTGACTCAATGCGGATCGGACTCGCTTCCCCCGACAAAATTCGTGAGTGGTCGCACGGCGAGGTAAAGAAGCCGGAGACGATCAACTATCGCACGCTCAAACCCGAGCGCGACGGTCTCTTCTGCGAGCGCATCTTCGGACCGACACGCGATTGGGAGTGCCACTGCGGAAAGTACAAGCGCATCCGCTACAAGGGGGTCGTCTGCGACCGCTGCGGCGTCGAGGTGACGCGTGCGAAGGTGCGCCGTGAGCGCATGGGGCATATCGAACTCGCTGCGCCCGTCTCGCATATCTGGTATTTCAAGGGCATCCCGAGCCGCATGGGACTCATCCTCGATGTGTCCCCGCGCTCTTTGGAAAAAGTCCTCTATTTCGCCTACTACATCGTCATTGATGCGGGTGAAACCGATCTCAAGAAAAAGGAACTGCTCTCCGAGCGCGAGTACCACGATGCGCTTGAGAAGTACGGCAATACGTTCCGCGTCGGCATGGGCGCGGAGGCGATCAAGGAGCTGCTGGAAGAACTCGATCTTGAGAAGATGAGCGAGCAGCTCCGAAACGATGTGAAGACGACCTCCGGACAGAAGAAGGTGCGTGCGATCCGCCGCCTTGAGGTGGTGGAGGCGTTCCGCAAGTCCGGCAATCGCCCCTCGTGGATGATTATGGACGTTGTGCCGGTCATCCCGCCCGATCTGCGCCCGATGGTGCAGCTCGACGGCGGGCGCTTTGCGACCTCCGACCTCAACGATCTCTACCGCCGCGTCATCAACCGCAACAACCGCCTGCGCCGTCTGCTCGACCTCGGTGCGCCCGACATCATCGTGCGCAACGAGAAGCGGATGCTGCAGGAGGCGGTGGACGCGCTGATCGACAACGGCCGCCGCGGCCGCCCCGTCACGGGACCCGGCAACCGTGCGCTGAAATCCCTCTCGGATATGCTCAAGGGCAAGCAGGGGCGGTTCCGTCAGAACCTCCTCGGCAAGCGCGTCGACTACTCGGGGCGCTCCGTTATTGTCGTAGGCCCCGAGCTGAAGCTGCATCAGTGCGGTCTGCCGAAGGAAATGGCGCTCGAACTCTTTAAGCCGTTCGTCATGAAGAAACTGCAGACGGACGGTGCGGCGCACAACATCAAGTCGGCAAAACGTATGGTCGAGCGTGCGCGTCCCGAGGTCTGGGACGTGCTAGAGGATGTCATCAAGGAGCATCCCGTTCTGCTCAACCGTGCACCGACGCTGCATCGCCTCGGGATTCAGGCATTCGAGCCGGTTCTCACCGAGGGGCGTGCGCTGAAGCTGCATCCTCTCGCGTGCACGGCGTACAACGCGGACTTTGACGGTGACCAGATGGCGATTCATCTGCCGCTGTCGGCGGAGGCGCAGACCGAGGCGCGCGTGCTCATGCTCGCGGCGAACCACATCCTCGCACCGAAAGACGGCAAGCCCATCATCGTACCATCACAGGACA
This sequence comes from Candidatus Centipeda massiliensis, assembly GCF_900290285.1. Classification (GTDB taxonomy): domain Bacteria; phylum Bacillota; class Negativicutes; order Selenomonadales; family Selenomonadaceae; genus Centipeda; species Centipeda massiliensis. The sequence continues at coordinate 476,945 of NZ_LT985754.1, forward strand.
TGGTGCTCGGCTCGTACTACCTCACGAAGGTGCGCCCCGGTGCGAAGGGCGAGGGCAAGGTCTTTACGGGCATTGCAGAGGCTCTGCTCGCCTATCAGGAGAAGGTGCTTGACCTGCAGGCGGAGATTCGCGTGCAGATCGCGGGCTATGGACTCGTCCGCAGCTCTCTTGGACGCCTTATCTTCAGCGAGATTCTGCCGGAGCCGCTGCGGCACTACCGGCAGAATGCCGAGACGGGCGAGTGGAGCCTCGGCGTTCTCATGAACAAGAAGGAGCTGGGGAGGCTCGTTGCAAACTGCTATGACCACTTCGGCGCGACCAAGACCGCCGAGGTCATCGACAATGTGAAAAATCTCGGCTACCACTACGCCTGCATTGCGGGCATGACGGTCGCCGTCTCCGATGTCATCGTGCCGCCGAAGAAGAAGGATATCATTGCGGAGACGCAGAGCGTTGTCAACAAGGTTGAGCGCCAGTTCTCGCGTGGTCTGATCACGGAGGACGAACGCTACAGGAAGGTCGTCCAGCTCTGGACAAAGGCGACGGACGATGTCGCGGACGCGATGATGGACAATATGGATCCGTTCAACCCCATCTTCATGATGGCGGACTCGGGCGCACGCGGCAACAAGCAGCAGATGCGCCAGCTCGCGGGGATGCGCGGACTCATGGCTGACCCGTCCGGCAAGATCATCGACCTGCCGATCACGGCAAATTTCCGTGAGGGACTCACGGTTTCCGATTACTTCATCTCCTCGCACGGGGCGCGCAAGGGACTTGCCGATACGGCTCTGCGTACGGCGGACTCGGGCTATCTGACGCGCCGTCTCGTCGACGTGGCACAGGATGTCATCGTCCGCGAGGAGGACTGCGATGTGTCTGCGATCAACCTTCTGCAGGTGCGTGCACGGCTCGCGGAGTCTGCATTTGACGCACTTGAGCTGCTCGTGGAGAGCCTGTTGGGGCGCCTCCTTGCGGCGGCGATCTACGATCCCGAAACGAAGGAAGTCCTCTATCCGCAGGATACCGTCCTTGACGATGAGGTCTTGGAGGGGATTGGCGAGCGCGATATCCGTGAGATCATGGTGCGCGGCTCCTCCGTGAGCGTGGAGGGCGCGGTCAGCAATGCGATGGTCACGGAGAGCATCACGCTCGGTGAGCCGGATGTGAAGAAGCGCAAGAAGGTGCGCGCAGCGATCATCCGTGAACTCAGCGGCAAGGAAGTCGTGCGCGATGCTGTGCTGGATGACGGTACAGTGCTCGCAGCCGAGGGGGATCTGCTCACGGATAAGATGGTGGATGCCATCATCAACTCGGAGCTGCATGAACTCCACATCCGCAACAACAATGTGCGCGGCATCGAGGTCGAGGCGATCACGGAGGGCACGGGGGTCATCGAGTCCCTTGCTGACCGCATCGTCGGACGCGTGCTCGCCGAGGACATTGTGGACGAGGCGACGGGCGAGACAATCGCCCATATCAACGACCCCGTAGACGAAGAGCTTGCGAAGCGGATTGAGGGCGTGCGCAAGCGCGTCGCTATCCGCAGCGTCCTGACCTGCAAATCCCAGTTTGGCGTCTGCATGAAGTGCTACGGACGCGACCTTGCCAACCAGGCGGAGGTCGAGATCGGTGAGGCGGTCGGCATCATCGCCGCGCAGTCCATCGGCGAGCCGGGCACGCAGCTCACGATGCGTACGTTCCACTCGGGCGGTGTCGCGGGTGACGATATCACGCAGGGTCTGCCGCGCGTCGAGGAGCTTTTCGAGGCACGCAAGCCCAAGCACAACGCGATCATCGCGGAGAACGAGGGCGTCGCCCACATCGACGACACGGGCAAGGGCATGCGTACGGTCACGATCACGCCCGAGGGCGGCGTGCCGCGCGAGTACTCCGTACCGTTCGGCGCACGCATGGCTGTGCGCGACGGCATGGAGCTGAAGATCGGCGACAAGATCACCGAGGGGTCCATCAACCCGCACGATATCCTGCGCGTCTGCGGCCTGCAGGCGACCCAGCGCTACCTCGTCTACGAGGTGCAGAAGGTCTACAAGTCGCAGGGCGTTGAGATCAACGACAAGCACATCGAGGTCATGGTGCGGCAGATGCTGCACAAGGTCAAGATCGAAGAGTCCGGCACGACGGAGTTCCTGCCCGGTGAGTACATCGAGATCAACGCATTCGAAGCGGCGAATACCAAGGCAATCGAGGAGGACGGTGAGCCGGCTGTGGCGAAGCCCATCCTGCTCGGCATCACGAAGGCGTCGCTCGCGACGGACTCCTTCCTCTCGGCGGCATCCTTCCAGGAGACCACGCGCGTCCTCACAGACGCCGCGATCAAGGGAAAGATCGATCCGCTCGTCGGACTCAAGGAGAACGTCATCATCGGCAAGCTCATCCCCGCAGGTACGGGCATGACCCGCTACCGCAACCTCGAAATCGTCGACTTTGCGCCGCAGGTCACGGAGGAGGCCGAGGAGGAGGAGATCGTCGAAGAGGTACACGAGGAAGTCGATCTCTCGCGGCTGGAGCATCTGACGAACTGAGCTGTTGCAATTTGATGGCGGAAGTGTTATAATTCGTCTAGAAACAACGACATGATGCGTTTCTGCGTCAACACGAAAAACCGGCAGGTGCGACTGCCGGTTTTTCTATGCCTGTTTTTTGCAGGGTGGGCTTAGCTCCCTAGGTTGGTTGCCTACACATTGCCTCCATCCAACCATTTGCAAATGTAATGTGCGATTACACTTGCCGCGATAGAGACGAGCAACGACATGAGTACGTCCATTGTAGTCAACCCCCTCTCCGTGCCCGTATCGGGGATGGCAACGCGCATAGTATAACATGGGGAGTCTTTTTTGTCATGAGCAAAGTTGGTTAACCGTTTTTATAAAACAAGTTGACGAATCTCTGCTTACACTGTAAAATACACAGCGTAAAAAGGAGCGATTCTAATGAAAACACGTGATGATTCATTCTTTTCCGTCCGCAATACGACACGCATGGCGCTTTGTATCGCGCTGATCTGCGTGAGCGCGTACATTGCAATCCCCGTGCCGTTTATGGCACCACTCACGATGCAGACCTTTGTCATGTGCCTTACGGCGCTTGTGCTCACACCGCGTCAGACGGCGGCTGTCCTCGTGGGGTACACAGTGATCGGTGCCATCGGGCTGCCCGTATTCGCGGGCGGTGTCGGCGGACTCGGTATCATTCTCGGACCGCGCGGCGGCTTCTTCATCGGCTTCCTGCTTGCGTACACGCTCATGAGTATGCTGAAGGGGCGTGAGCCGTCCTTTGCACGCTATGCGCTCGTCGGTACGCTCGTGAGCGTGCCCGTCACCTACCTCATCGCTACGCTCTGGCTGACAGTTCTGTTTGGGGACAAATTCGCGGGGATCGTTGCCGCATTTATGGCACTCGTCCAGTACATCCCGGGCGACCTCATCAAGGCGGCCGCGGCGGCAGCGCTCGGTGTGACATTGAATCGACGCTTGCGCTATTTGTAAATCTATAAGAAAACAGGCAGTACTGCCGTACGAGGTTTTCGGCCTCGTGCGGCGGTATTTTTTTGAAAACAATGCTGTATAGGATGTATTGAGATATAACAATAAAATGTCTTGTGGGGGGGGACTTCAGTGTTATAATGGATACTGATAACTCCCCGAGGGATGATGGATGGGAGAGGGACAAAATTTGGCGCGATGTGGGACGACGTACCGCAGAGCGAAACGGAGGAGGGATTTTTGAACGCCACGAAAGAATTACATCGAATCCTCGAAAGGATGGGGAAATATGAACGGACTCACTGTATCGAAAAAGATCATCCTGAGCTTTTCTATTTTGATTGCGCTCTTTGCTGGATTTGCAGTCTATGCAAACCATACGGGCAAGCAGCTGAACAACGCTACGACGGAGCTCATGGACTGGACGAATGCACTCTCTATCACCGCACGCATCGAGACCACTTCTGTGGAGTCGCGCAGACTGGCAACGGGCTGGGCACTGGCGGAGGATCCGCAAATCAAGGCGTCGGCATATGATCGCATGCAGAAGACACGTACGAAGGTCAATGATCTGTTTGCTGAGTATGACAAGATGTTGAACGAGACAGAGTACGACTCTGAGGAAGAGCGCCGCGCGGATCGTGAGACCTATGAGCAGGAACTCAAAGGATGGAAGGACTATCTGGCTGCGAGCAAGGAAGCCGAGTCTCTCTTCTTGGCAGGGAAGAACGCCGAGGCTGTCGCTCTCATGACGGAAAAGGTCAGCCCTACTTATCTTAAGTTCTCGGATGCAATCGCCAAGGACGAGGAGAACTGCATTAGGATGGTGCAGCAGGTCAAGGCGGAGAGCGACGCGACCTATAACAGTGTAGTCATCACGACGATTGCTGTTGCCGCCTTCGTGATTCTTGCGGCAGCAGTTTGTGGGTTCTTCCTGCTTCGCACGATATCTACGGCGGTCGATATGGTACTCATCTCGCTCCGCAAGGTCGCGCAGGGCGATCTCAGCGTTCATCTGCCGACGGATTCGGGCGATGAGTTCGCCCAGATGGCATCCGAGTGCAACAAGATGCTCGAAAATATCCGCGCAATGACGAAGACAATCCAGAAGACGGCGGTATCCGTCTCCGAGTCCTCGGAGACACTGACAAGCACGTCCGAGCAGTCTGCACAGGCGACGCAGAATGTTGCGCAGTCCATTACGGAGGTTGCGGAGGCGGCACACGTACAGATGGACTCTGTCGCGGAGGCAAAGAATCAGGTGCATGCCTTTACGCGCGGATTGACGGAGGTGGCAGCAACGATCGAGAACGTCGCCGCCGATATCGAGCAGACCTCGCAGAAAGCCGAGGAAGGGAACAAGCTCGTTATGGCGACGGTCGAGCAGATGAATACAATCGCGGATACGGCCATCACGTCCTCAGATGTCGTGGCAAAGCTCGGTGAACGCTCGAAGGAGATTGGCAATATCGTCGAGGTCATCTCCGGCATCTCGGGACAGACAAATCTGCTCGCGCTCAACGCGGCAATCGAGGCGGCACGTGCGGGTGAGCACGGGCACGGCTTTGCCGTCGTCGCCGAGGAGGTGCGAAAGCTCGCCGAGGAATCGCAGCACGCATCGAAGCAGATTGGTGACCTCATCCATACGATTCAGGAGGAGACGGAGCACGCCGTCGCTGCGATGGAGACAGGTCGCGAGGAGGCGGAGAAGGGACGCGAGAACGTCACGGCGACGGGTGAGGAGTTCTCGGAGATCCGTTCGATGATACAGCGCATCCAGGAGAACTCAGGCAGCATCGAGAAGACCATGGAGGATCTGAGTCAGCGCGCGGTCAAGATTGACGATGCGACGGGACAGATCCATGCTGCAGCATCGAAGGTGGCGGCAGAATCTGAGAATGTCTCGGCGGCGACCGAGCAGCAGGCGGCAGGCATGCAGGAGATCGCGGCGAGTGCGCAGGGACTTTCGGATATGGCGCATGAGCTCAATGCGGCGGCGGCAAAGTTCAAGACCTGAGGGATTCGGACAATCAAAAAGGGGCAGCTGCACGAAGATTTTCTTCGTGCAGCTGCCCTTTTCACTGGGGATCTCAGCTCTTCGGTGTCATATCCTCCGCCGTAAGCGTGCCTTTCTTTGCACGGTCGGCGAACTCCGCCGTTGCCGTGAAGAGTACGTCGGTGGAGCTGTTCAGGGCAGTTTCGCAGGAGTCCTGCAGCACGCCGATGATGAAGCCGACGCCGACGACCTGCATGGCGATGTCATTGCTGATGCCGAACGAGGAGCAGGCGACGGGGATGAGGAGGAGGGAGCCCCCCGCAACGCCCGAGGCTCCGCACGCGCCGATGGTGGCGATGAGGCAGAGCAGGAGCGCGGTCGGCAGATCGACATGGATGTTCAGCGTATGTGCGGCGGCGAGCGAGAGAATCGCAATCGTGATTGCCGCACCGCTCATGTTGATGGTTGCGCCGAGCGGGATGGAGATGGAGTAGACCTCGGGGTTGAGTCCGAGGCGCTTGCAGAGTTGGAGGTTGACGGGAATATTCGCCGCAGAGCTGCGCGTAAAGAAGGCGTAGATGCCGCTTTCACGCAGCGTTGTAAAGACGAGCGGGAACGGATTGCGGTGAATGTGCGCCCAGACGATGATGGGGTTCATGATGAGTGCGACGGAGAAGAATGCGCCGAGCAGGACGGCAAGCAGCTGCAGATAGCTGATGAGGGCATCCACGCCGCTCGTACCAACGGCATCTGCCACGAGTCCCATGATGCCGAACGGGGCGAAGCGGATGACCCAGAGAACGATCTGCGTCATGACGACGGCAAAGTCGCGCACGGTGTTTTTCGTGGTCGGGCTTGCCTTTTGGAGGGCAATTCCCGCGAGGACGCTCCATGCGAGAATGCCGATGTAGTTGGCGTTTGCAATGGCGTGGAGCGGGTTGTCAACGACGTTCATGATGAGGTTGTGCACGACCTCGACGATACCGCTCGGCGGTGCAATGGTCGCCTCCGCCACAACGAGGTGAAGCGTCGAGGGGAAGGCAAAGGAGAAGCCGACGGCGACGACCGACGCGAGGAAGGTCGCGATGATGTAGAGGCGTACGATGGGCTTCAGTGCCGCGCCGGAGCCGACGGTGCGCTGCGCCATTGCGTTCATGACGAGAACGAAGACGAGGATCGGCGCGACCCCCTTCAGGGCGCGGACGAAGACATCGCCAAGTACGGCGACGACTGGGATGAGCGCGGGCGCGTAGAGCGCGATGAGGATACCGATGATGAGTCCGACCGCGATGAGCTTGATGAGTGCCGTTTCGCGGTACTTGCGGCTGATGTTGCTGAGCAAGTGGATTCCTCCTTTTGTTGGATAAAAAATATGCCCCATTATAGCAGAATGGGGCATATTTGTCACTCTTTTGCTCGGGTATACTTGTTTACGTCTGTTTTTCCTTGCAGGTGCTATTCCGCTATCGTCTTCAACTCTTCAAGAAATCTCCCCACTGCATCCTGCCACGGCGGGAGACGATGGAAGCCCGCATCGTCGAGGGACTTCTTGCTGAGGCGGGGGTTCTTTGGGCGCGCTGCCTTGGTCGGGTACATGTGCGAGGGGACGGAGGTGACGTTCACGTCCTTTCCTGCCTGACGGAAGATCTCGGCGGCGAATTTTGCCCACGAGCAGAAGCCCTCGTTCGTCGCGTGGTAGATGCCGTATTTCTCCGATTCGAGCATATCCGCGAGCAGCGGGGCAAGGTCGCGCGTGTAGGTGGGCGAGCCGATCTGGTCGGCGACGATGGAGAGACTCTTGTGCGTCTTCGCGAGGTCGAGCAGGGTCTTCACAAAGTTTTTGCCATGTGCGCCGAACACCCACGAGATACGCACGATGAAGTAGTTCTCAAGATGCTGCTGCACCGCCTCCTCGCCCGCAAGCTTCGATGCGCCGTAGACGTTGTGCGGAGCGGTCAGCGCATTCGTCTCGTACGGTGTATCGCCCGTACCGGGGAAGACGTAGTCCGTGCTGATGTAGAGGAGCTTTGTGTCCCGTTCGCGTGCGAGCCGTGCGAGGATCTCAGTGCCCGCCGCATTGACCTTGCGGCAGAGCGACGGTTCATCCTCCGCCTTGTCCACGGCGGTGTATGCCGCCGCATGGAGGATGGCATCCGGCTCCACTGCCTCAAGGACGGCACGCATGACGTTCTCGTCGGAGAGAGGAAAGAGTTTGGAGGAGACGCCGTGCACCTCGTGCCCGCGTGCTCTGCACTCCTCCACGCAGTCATGACCCAGCTGTCCTGTGGCTCCCGTGATGAGGATTTTCATAGCAATCCGCCTTTCTTTTTCTTTTTTACCATTGTACCATAAAAGGCGCTGTCTGTGTACTGCACAGATGGCGCCTTTTATGTACTTATTCCCTTATGGTCGGAATGCTGAGCGTGATCGTCGTCCCCTCATCGACGGCACTTTTGAGTGTGATCTTGATGCCATGCTGCTCGGCAATCCAGCGCGCGATGGAAAGTCCAAGGCCGGAGCCGCCCGTCTCCTTCGCGCGTGAGGAGTCCACGCGGTAAAAGCGGTCGAAGATGCGTGTCTGATGCTCGGGGGCAATGCCAATGCCGTCATCCGCGAGCGTCACGGCGATCATCGTCCCGCCTGCAGTCAGAACGGAATAGGCGTGGATGTGACCGCCTGGAGGCGTGTATTTGAGGCTGTTTTCGAGGAAGATGCGCAGGAGTTGACGCAGGAGCACGGGATCGGCGCTCACAACGGCGGGATCGTTGCGACCGAGTGTTACCTCGTGCGAGGTCGTGACGATCTCCATCTTTTCCATCGTATCTGCAAGGAGCTGTGCAAAATCGACCTCCTCCTTGTTGACCGCCTGCCGCCTCTGGTCGGCGCGCGCGAGGAAGAGCAGCTTTTCGATGAGCTGCTGCATATTCTCAGCCTCGGAGCGGATGGCAGTGATGCCCTCGTCGAGGATGCTCTTATCCTCGCGCCCCCAGCGCGAGAGCATGTCGGAGTATCCGAGAATGACGGTGAGCGGTGTGCGCAGCTCATGCGAGGCGTCGGAAACGAAGCGCTGCTGCTGCGTAAAGCCCTCCTGCAGGCGGTCGAGCATGCGGTTGAACGTGCGCGCCAGCTCGGAGAGTTCATCGCGTGCGCGGGGGACATCGAGACGCCGCCCCATCTGTTCGACCTCGATGCTGCGTGCCGTCCATGTGATCTCGCGGATCGGCGTGAGGATGCGCCGGCTGATGAAATGTCCCGCCAGCAGCGCGAGTACGAAGCAGACGGCAACCGTATAGAAGAGAAGCCGCTGCAGCGAGTTAAAAAAGTCCTTTTCCGTCGTGATCGTGCGAAAAAAATGAATCTGATAGGGGATGCCGCCATACTCGACGCTGCGCCGCGCATGATAGACCGTGCCGCCCTGAAACTCGGAGACCTCCATCTCTGGATTTGCCCAGATCGGCGTTGCGATCCGCCCCTTCTCAATCGTTTCGATGGACGGGAAATGGGCGTCCGTATCGAGCACCACACGCCCTGCGCCGTCCGTGATGCGTATGATGACACCGGGGATGACGGGTCCCTCAACCCAGAACTTTGCCTCTGTGACATAGCCGTTTTCGATGTTGCTCATCACATGGCGGATGCTGCGGTCGAGATCGACCTCCGCCTGCCGATAGAAATAGGTGTACGCGCCAATCCCCAGAATCGCCGTCGACAAGATGAGCACGAAAAAGAGGATTGCCGCGTACATTATCGTGATCTTTGTGGAAATACGAACATAAAAGTGACGGTCGATCCAGCGGCCAAAACGCGTTTTAGTCGCGGACAACATACCCGACGCCCCGCACGGTGTAGATGTACTTCTTGTGGAAGCGGTCATCTAGCTTGGCGCGCAGGTAACGGATGTAGACGTCTACCACGTTGGTCTCGCCTGTGTAGTCGAACCCCCATACCTCCTGCAGGATCTGGTCGCGCGTCAGCACGGTGCGCTTGTTGCGCAGGAGGTACTCGAGGAGATCGTACTCACGCTTCGTGAGGGCGACGGTCTCACCGTCCACCTGCACCTCGTAGCGCGAGAGGAACATGATGAGGTTCTTCACCGTGAGGCGGTCGGACGCGTCCTCCGTGGAGATGTCGCGGCGGCGCAGCGCGTTGCGGAGGCGTGCGAGCAGCTCGGGTACGGCGAACGGCTTCGTGATGTAGTCGTCTGCGCCGATGTCGAGCCCCTCGACGCGATCCTCCACGGCGTCGCGTGCCGTCAGCATGATGATGGGCACGTTTGAAACCGTGCGCACGCGGCGGCAAATCTCAATGCCGTCCATGCCGGGCAGCATGACATCGAGCAGAATGATGTCGAAATTCTCCTGAATGATGCGCTCATAAGCGCGTGTGCCGTTGCCCTCCGTCTCCGCCTCGAAGCCTTCGTGTTCGAGTTCCATCTGCAGGAACCGCGCAATGCGCACCTCATCCTCAACCACAAGCACCCGTGTCTTTTTCTCGTCCATAATATCCCCCTCGCTTGACTTCTAATGTTATGTTCTTACTATATACGAATGGGAGAGAAATGAAAAGGTCAAGATGAGAAATATAATCGAACTTTTAGTCGCGCACGGCTTTTATAAGGCGCGCTTGACAATGTGCCGTCTGTGCGCCACAATGGGAAAAACAGATCGGAGGTGCGACAGTGGAACAGACAGGACGGCTCTATCTCTGCGCGACGCCCATCGGCAATCTTGGCGACATCACCTATCGCGCGGTCGAGACATTGCGTGCGGCAGATCTCATCGCCGCCGAGGATACGCGGCACACGCGCGGTCTCCTCGCGCACTACGGCATCCATACGCCCATGACGAGCTACCACGAGCACAACAAGGAGGAAAAGGGCGCGGAGCTGATCGAGCGGCTCCGCGCGGGGGCAATGGTCGTCTGCGTCAGCGATGCGGGACTGCCGGGCATCGCCGACCCCGGCGGCGACCTCGCGCGGCGTGCCATTGCGGAGGGCATCCCGGTCACGCCGCTGCCGGGCGCGAACGCCGCACTCTCCGCGCTCATCTGCGCGGGGCTGCCGCTTGAGGGGTTCACCTTTGTCGGCTTCCTCCCGCGCAAGGAGAAGAAGCGGCGCGAGGAGCTTGCACGTCTCGCCGCCTACCCCGAGACGCTCATCTTCTACGAGGCACCGCATCGCCTGCGTGAGACCCTTGCCGCACTCGTCGCGGGGCTTGGCGAGAAGCGGCAGGCATGCGCCGCGCGTGAGCTGACAAAGAAGTTCGAGGAGTATCGCCGCACGACCCTCGGCGAACTTCTTGCATACTATGATGAGCACGAACCGCGCGGCGAGTTCGTCCTCATCGTCGCGGGTGCGGACGAAAGCACCGCTGCGGCGGATACGGCAGCGGAGATGACCCTCATGGAGCGCTACGAGACGCATATCGCCAAAGGTTTGGACAAGAAGGAAGCCATGCGGCGCACCGCGCAGGAGCTTGGCATCGCGCGACGGGATGTGTATCAGGCGCTGCTGGCGGAGGATGCGGAGTGATGCGCAGGAAGATATGACCGGAGGAGGTGGACTGTGCTTTTTATCTGCAAGATCGACCGCTCCATTCATTCCGTCATTTCGTTCTGGCACATTGGCGAGGTGACATGGGAAAAACACTGAGAAATAAAGGAAGCATTGATAAATTCAGCACCGCCACCTTGGCGCATCTTTTTTGCCCGCACTTCGGCGGAAAATCCGGTGCAGTGCACCACTCTGCGTCCGGTTTTCCGCCTTGTTCGGACGAAAAAATCTACGCTAATCTGAGGGTCTGTTTTATCAGCGATTCCACAGATTGAAAGTACGGCGTCTCTGTGCTACTATATAAGGAAAAATGATCGAAACGAGGCATGATTTATGAGTGAAAAGCACCCCTTTTACATCACGACACCGATCTACTACCCGAGCGCGAAGCTGCACATCGGGCACGCCTACTGCACGACGGTCGCGGATACGATCGCACGGTTCAAGCGGCTCGCGGGCTACGATGTGTTCTTTCTGACCGGCTCGGATGAGCACGGGCAGAAGATTCAGCAGGCGGCGGAAAAGGAGGGCGTGACGCCCATCCAGTACGTCGACCGCATCGTCGCGGGTTTTCAGGAGCTGTGGCGGCTGCTCGGCATCTCCTACGACGACTTTATCCGCACGTCGGAGGAGCGTCATTACAGGCTCGTGCAGCACATCTTTCAACAGATCTACGATCAGGGCGACATCTACAAGGGAGCGTACAAGGGACTCTACTGCACGCCGTGCGAGAGCTACTGGACGAAGCTGCAGCTGGACGAGAACGGCTGCTGCCCCGACTGCCACCGCCCCGTACAGGAGGTCGCGGAGGAGGCGTACTTCTTCTGCATGAGCAAGTACGCGGATCGTCTGCTTGCGTACATCAACGAGCATCCGGACTTTATCCAGCCCGTCTCGCGCCGCAACGAGATGATCGCGTTCATCGAGCAGGGGCTTGAGGATCTGTGCGTTTCGCGCACCTCGTTCGACTGGGGCATCCCCGTGCCGTTTGACCCGAAGCACGTCGTCTACGTCTGGTTCGACGCGCTCACGAACTACCTCACGCCGATCGGCTACATGGATGACAAGGCGAAATTCAATCACTACTGGCCGGCGGACGTACATCTCGTCGGCAAGGAGATCGTGCGCTTCCACACGATTATATGGGGCTGTATGCTGATGGCACTCGCGCTTGATCTGCCGAAAAAGGTGTACGGGCACGGCTGGCTGATCGTGGATGGGGCAAAGATGTCGAAGTCCGTCGGCAACGTGGTCGATCCGATCGCGCTCATCGAGGAGTTCGGCGCGGACGCCGTGCGCTACTTCCTGCTGCGCGAGATCACGCTCGGGCAGGATGGAAACATCTCGCGCGACGCGCTCATCGGGCGCATCAACTCCGATCTGGCGAACGATCTCGGCAATCTGCTGCACAGAACACTCTCGATGGCGAAGAAATATCGTCAGGGTGTGATCCGAAAGAGCGCGGGGCGCACGGATTTCGATGCGGCACTGGAGGAGATGGCAGCGGCGACCGTGCGTGACTACACGGAACAGATGGAGCAGATGGAGCTGTCTGCGGCGATCAAGACGGCGTGGGCGCTGATCTCGCGCACGAACAAATACATCGACGAGACCGCGCCGTGGACGCTCGCCAAGGACGAGGCGCGGGCGGCGGAACTTGATTCCGTGCTCTATCATCTCGTCGAGTCGCTGCGCATGACCAGTATCCTGATCGCACCGTTCCTGCCCGCGACCGCGCGCCGCATTCATGAGCAGCTGGGCTGCACCTCGGACTTTGCAACGGTGCAGCTTGCGGATACCGCGTGGGGCGGCACGGAGGACGGACATACGGTCGGCACGGCGGAGCAGCTTTTCCCACGCATTGAGATCGAAAAATGATGACATTCATTGATACGCACGCCCATCTCTATGACGAGCGCTATGACGAGGATCGCGCGGAGATGATTGCACGCGCCGAGGCGGCGGGGGTCGCGCAGATCATCAGTATGGGTGACACGATGGCGGCGTCTGCACAGGTCGTCGCCGACGCAGAGCAGTATCCCGCACTCTACGCCGCCGTCGGCATCCACCCCGAGAGTGCGTGCGTGCTGACGGACGCGGAGCGTGTACAGCTCCTTGCATGGGCGCAGCACCCGAAGGTCGTTGCCATCGGTGAGATCGGGCTGGACTACTACTGGGAGAAGGATCCGCAGGTGCGTGCCGTGCAGCGCGAGCTCTTTGTCACGCAGCTTGAGATTGCACGTACGGCGGGACTGCCCGTCTGCATCCACGACCGCGAGGCGCACGGGGATACGCTCGCGATCCTAAAGGCGGAGGGGCGTGATCTCACGGGCGTGCTCCACTGCTACTCGGGCAGCCTTGAGACGGCGCGCGAGCTGTGGAAGATGGGCTACTACATCGGCATCGACGGCCCTCTGACGTTCAAGAATGCGGCAAAGCTGCCGGACATTGTGCGCGAAGCGCCGCAGGAGAGGCTCCTCATCGAGACGGACAGCCCCTACCTCGCGCCCGTACCGAAGCGCGGCAAGCGCAACGAGCCCGCCTACGTCGTGCACGTCGCGGCGAAGATCGCGGAGCTGCGCGGCGAGTCCGTCGAGGAGGTCGCACAGTATACGACGGAGAACGCGCGGCGGCTGTATCCGAAGCTCGCAGAGGCGTGACGGCTCTCGGCAGAGGCACCCCTACCGTCACGCCTGCGGCGTGCCACTTCCCCCGCTTTGGCGGGGGAAGCTAAGGAAGCACTGATAAATTCAGCCGCGCCATCTTAGCGCATCTTTTTTGCCCGCTTTTCGTTAGCAAATCCTCCACATAGCTTTGGCTATGCGTCCGGTTTGCTGCCTCAATCGGACGAAAAAATCTACGCCAATCTGACGGACTTCATTTTATCAGCGATTCCCTAAGCTGCCGGAACTCCAAGCCTCCCCCACCGCAGCAACGTGCCGTCCCAATATACCCATCCTTTTGAAACAAAATTCATACACCTTTCTTGTTTTTTCGTAAACCATCGCCCTGTGTGTGGAGACGTTCTCCGCATGCAGGGCTTTTGCATGGGACGATTTTCCTTACAAGTGGCGAGGAAAAGGAGAAAACCTCTCTCAATTTTATATCGAATCCCATTTTTCATGAAAAATTCAGCTTGAAGTGGGAAAATGCTATCCGTAAAGGGGGGGTTCTATGCAGTGGCAGAACCTTGGAAAGTTGATTCGGACAAAGAAAAACACAATGTTCTGTGCTACGCTTGCGGGTATGATGATACTTTCAAGCGGCTTTACGATGAACGGTCTTCCGAAGAATATGCAGCGCGTGAGCGTGCATGTGGACGGCGAGACCATCACCGACATGACGGTGCAGACGAGACCCACTGATATTTTTGAGAAGCTCGGCATAACGCTCGGCGCGAAGGATACCTACGAGGTGTTCCACAGCGCGGATCAGCGTCATACAGAGATTTCCGTACGCCGTGCCGTGCCCGTGCACATCACATTCTGGGACGATACACAGCAGGTCTTGACCAGTGGACGTACCGTTGCTGATGTCATGGCGGAGTACGGCTATAACCCACATGAGGTCGACGTGACGCCGGAGGCAGATACGCCGGTCACGGCAGATCTCGCGATTATACTGACGGAGAACGAGCAGGCTGCCGAGCAGCGTCGTGCACGCGAGCGTGAGGCAGACCGCGTCAGCCGCGGCATCCCGCGCTACCGTGCGGCATACACGATGCACGCATCGGCGTATCTCCCGGGTGACGGGGGCGGCAGCGGCGTCACGGCGACCGGCATGGTCGCGCGCCGTGGTGTGGTTGCGGTCGATCCGAACGTCATTCCGCTCGGCTCGCGCCTCTACATCCCGGGATATGGCGAGGCAATCGCCGCCGATACGGGTGGTGCGATTGTCGGAAATACGATTGATCTCTGCATGGAGAGCTATGATGAGGCAATCCAGTTTGGACGCCGCTCCGTCGAGGTCTATGTCATCGACTGATGATTTGCAGACAGTGGATCACTGTGCGATAATTCGCGCAGTGATTCTTTTTTTGTTGACAAAGGAAGTTTTTAGTGATACTATTCTATCGTACCATAAAAATTACATATTGATTTCGGATCAAGTGCAGAGGTTCTGCGTGCAGAGCCTCAGATGCTTCATAGGGAATCCGGTATAAGCCGGAGCGGTCACGCCACTGTAACAGGGAGTGATTCCGCGCGCCGACACCCGTCGGCAGTCACTGGGGAGAAATCTCTGGGAAGATGCGGAAGAACGATGAACTGAAGCCAGGAGACCTGCTTGATTAACAATCACCGATTGACCTGCGAGTGATGGGGATGGAGATTTTGCGGATTCGTTCGCCTCAAGAGAGAGTTTGGCACCGATTGACCAGACCGTATGGGGAACTGAGTAACGATACCGGAAAAGCCCGTTCTGCACACCGTGTGGAAGGGGCTTTTCCTTTTCCATACACACGGTGCTGCAGAGCGATCCTGAGGAGATCTGTGTGCATGTGCTGAGAATCCCGTGCATAGAGATTTCCCCGGGATGAGGGAGTATGCGCTCCTTGGGGAAACATTGCTCATCTTTTCAGTTCTCGTTTTGCCTTCTATATGGAGGCTGCGCTCTGAGGGTGGAAGCTCAGAGCGCTTTTTTTTAGGGTTAGCAATACTCTGTGTTTATCTTTTTTCCCCTGTCGGCTTCAATACGCTTCCGCGTAGCTCTTCTACGCGTTCAGCGCATTTCATGGACAGGGAAAAAATCTCGCCCACATCGTATTGCTTTATTCATAATGTTGGGAGTCTATCTCAGCACAGCCTTCCCGCAATAAATTAAAGGAGGACGTACTATGCCGGAAGAAAAAGAGCGGTCGAGTGACGAAGAGCTTCAGAAGCTTCTGAAGAAATCAGCGGACATCGAGGACTTCCCCGACGTTCCACTCGATGAATTCACGCCGCCCACAGACGAGGAGTGGAAAGCCGCGTGTGAGGCACTCCTCAAGGGTGCGCCGTTCGAGAAAAAGATGTTCACGAAGACCTACGAGGGCATCACCTTCGACCCGATGTATACGCGGAAACATACGGAGGAGATCCTACCGAAGAGCGTTATGCCCGGCATGGGGGACTATCTGCGCGGCATCGATGCGGCGGGCTATATCGGAAAGCCATGGGGGATTGCGCAGGCGTGCGATGAAACTCTGCCGTCTGAGAACAACGAACTCCTGCGTCATGAGAACGACAAGGGCGCGACGATCTATCACATCGTCCTTGACAATGCCTCGCGTACAGGTGTGGATGCACGTCAGGCGGAGCATGTCGGCGACACGGGGACGAGCGTGACGACGGTCGAGGATATGCACACCCTGCTCGATGGACTTGACCTTGCGAAATTCCCGCTCTATGTCTATGTGGGTGCAAATGCCGTGCCCCTTCTCGCGCTCGTGGCGGCGGCACGCCGCGCGGCGGGTGAGGATGTGGGGAAACTGCACGGCATCATCGGAGCCGACCCCATCGGTGCGCTTGTGACGGACGGGAAGCTTCCCGCCTCCCTTGAGACGCACTATGACAGCCTCGCGGCGGCGGCGCGCTGGGCGGTGAAGAACGCGCCGCGTCTGCGGACGGTGTTTGTGCGCAGCGATGTCTACAGCAGCGGCGGCGCAAACGATGTGCAGGAGGTTGCGACGTGTCTTGCGACGGCGACGGCATACGTGCGTGCACTGTGCGAACGTGGGCTTACGGTTGACGAGGCAGCGTCGCAGATTGCATTTTGCTTCTCCATGGGTGCGAACTTCTTCCTGCAGATCGCTAAACTGCGCGCCGTACGTCCGCTCTGGGCACAGATTGTAAAGGCGTTCGGCGGCAGTGCGGAGGCGCAGAAGATGCACATCCATGCACGCCCCGCGCTGTTTTTCAAGACCGTCTATGATCCCTACGTCAATATGCTGCGCAACACGACGGAGATCTTCTCGGGGGTTGTGGGCGGCATCGACTCGTTCGAGAGTACGCCGTTCGATGAGCCGATCCGCAAGGGCGATGAGTTTTCGCGCCGCATTGCACGCAACATCCAGATCATGCTCCAAGAGGAGTTTGGGCTCCTCCAGCCGATTGACCCCGCCGGCGGCTCGTGGGCAGTCGAGACACTGACGCGCCAGATGAAGGAAAAGATCTGGGCAGAGTTCCAAGAGATTGAGAAGCAGGGCGGCATCGTCACGGCGCTGCGCAGCGGCACTGTGCAGGAGGGCATTGCCAAGGTGCTTGAGAGCCGCTTTAAGAGTGCGGATCTGCGCAAGGATCGCATTGTCGGCAACAATATGTACCCGAACATGACGGAGACCCTGCTTGAGACGCGTCCTGAGGACACGGCGGCGCTCAAGGCGCAGCGCACGGCGGATATCGAGGCGTATCTCTCGGACATCGACACGAAGCACTTGGGCGAGGCGCTTGCGGCGCTCAAGGGAGCGCTCAGCGTTGAGAATGCGACCGAGGCGGCGCTTGCGGGGGCAACGATTGCAGAACTCGCAGCGGCGGTCACGGAAGGGAAGGGCGCAGAGCAGGTCACGGCGATTGCGCCGCACCGTTGGAGCGAGCGCTTTGAGGTGCTCAGGAAGCGCACGGAGGACTACAAGGCGGAGAAGAACGACAACGTGAAGATCTTCCTCGCGAACATGGGACCCATCCCGCAGCACAAGGCGCGCGCGGACTTTACCACGGGTTTCCTGCAGGTCGGCGCGTTCGAGGTGCTCACGAACGACGGGTTCAAGACGGTGGAGGAGGCGGCAGACGCGGCGCGTGCGAGCGGTGCGGATGCGGTCGTGATCTGCTCCACGGATGCGACCTACCCCGAGATCGTTCCCGCACTCGCGCCGAAGCTCCACGAGGTGCTGCCGAATGTGCGCGTGTTCCTCGCGGGCGCTGCACCGAAGGATCTGCTTGAAACGTACAAGGAAGCGGGCATTGACGAATACATCTCCGTCCGTGCGAACTGCTATGAGGTGCTTGAGAGCCTTCAGAAAAAGAAAGGGATGATTGCGTAATGGCAGGCTTTACGAACCCGGATTTCACGGGGATGAGCCTCGGCGAAAGCCCGTCCGCAGACTCCAAGGAGTGGCGCGCCCTCTTCGAAGGGGCGACGGGGCGGACGTTTGAGGCGCTCACGCACAAGACGATGGAGCGCGTGCCCGTGAAACCGTTCTACGATCACGATGTCTATGCGTCGATGAACCACCTCGACTTTGCGAGCGGCATCCCGCCGTGCCTCAGAGGCCCGTACTCCACGATGTACGTATTTCGTCCGTGGACGGTGCGTCAGTACGCGGGCTTCTCGACGGCAGAGGAGTCGAACGCATTCTATCGGCGCAACCTCGCCGCAGGTCAGAAAGGTCTTTCCATCGCGTTCGACCTCCCGACCCATCGCGGCTACGATGCGGACAACCCGCGCGTCGTCGGCGACGTGGGCAAGGCGGGCGTTTCCGTCTGCTCCATGCTGGACATGAACATCCTGTTCTCTGGGATACCGCTCGATCAGATGTCCGTTTCCATGACGATGAACGGCGCTGTTCTGCCGATCCTCGCCTTCTTCATCGTTTCGGGCGAGGAGCAGGGCGTTGACAAGAAGATCATGGCGGGCACGATCCAGAATGATATTCTGAAAGAGTTCATGGTGCGCAACACCTACATCTACCCACCGGAGATGTCCATGCGCATCATCGGCGACATCTTTGAGTACACGACGAAGTACATGCCGAAGTTCAACAGCATCTCCATCTCCGGCTACCACATGCAGGAGGCAGGAGCACCTGCGGACATCGAGCTGGGCTACACGCTCGCGGACGGTCTTGAGTACATCCGCACGGGCATCAAGGCGGGGCTCGCCGTCGACGACTTCGCAAAGCGTCTTTCGTTCTTCTGGGCGATTGGCAAGAACTACTTCATGGAGGTCGCAAAGATGCGTGCGGCGCGCGTCCTCTGGGCGAAGATCGTCAAGTCGTTCGGCGCGAAGAACGACAAGTCGATGGCACTCCGTACGCACAGCCAGACCTCGGGGTGGTCGCTGACGGCGCAGGATCCATTTAACAACATTGCACGCACGGCGATGGAGGCGATGGGCGCGGCGCTCGGGCACACGCAGTCGCTCCATACGAATGCGCTCGACGAGGCGATTGCGCTGCCGACGGACTTCTCGGCACGTATCGCACGAAATACGCAGCTCTACATTCAGGATGAGACGAGCGTTTGCAAGATCATCGACCCGTGGGGCGGCTCCTACTATGTCGAGTCCCTCACGAACGAGATCATCCGCCGCGCGTGGGCGCACATTCAGGAGGTCGAGTCTCTCGGTGGCATGGCAAAGGCAATCTCGACGGGGCTGCCGAAGATGCGCATTGAGGAGGCGGCGGCACGCCGTCAGGCACAGATCGACTCCGGGATCGAGAGCATCGTTGGCGTGAACAAGTATCGCCTCGAAAAGGAAGACCCCCTGCAGATCCTTGCCATCGACAACACGGCGGTGCGTCAGGCGCAGGTGGAACGCCTTGAGAAGCTGCGCGCGGAGCGCAATGCGGACGATGTGCGCCGCTGCCTTGAGGGCATCACGAAGGCGGCGGAGACGCGCGACAACGGCAACCTGCTCGAAGCGGCGGTCGATGCGGCACGTGCACGCGCCTCGCTCGGCGAGATCTCCGATGCGGTGGAGAAGGTCTCCGGTCGCTTCCAAGCAGTCATTCACACAATCTCGGGTGTCTACTCCTCCGAGTTCACGGACAAGACCGAGCTTGACCACGCCCGCGAGATGGCGGACGAGTTCGAGGAGCTCACGGGGCGCCGCCCGCGTATCTTCGTCGCGAAGATGGGACAGGACGGACACGACCGCGGACAGAAGGTCATCGCGTCCTCCTTCGCCGACATGGGCTGGGATGTCGATGTGGGACCGCTCTTCCAGACGCCGGCTGAGACAGCGCAGGATGCAGTTGACAACGATGTGCACATGGTCGGGTTCAGCTCCCTCGCAGCGGGGCACAACACGCTCCTGCCGCAGCTCGTCGATGAGCTGAAGAAGCTCGGTCGCGACGATATCATGGTCTGCATCGGCGGCGTTATCCCCGTGCAGGACTATGACAACCTCTACGAGCACGGCGCGGTCGCGATTTTCGCACCGGGCACGAACATCCCCGAGGCGGGCATCAAGCTCCTGACCCTTCTCATCGCACGCGCGAAGGAAGAAGCTGCGGGCTGAGGAGATATTGGGAGTCGAGGAGCGCCCCTATCGGCTCACTGCGTTCGCCACTTCCCCCGCTCTGACGGGGGAAGCTAAGGAAGCACTGATAAATTCAGCACTGCCATCTTGGTGCATCTGTTTTCGCCCTGCCTGTGTTGACAAATCCTCCACATAGCCTCTGCTATGCGTCCGGTTTGTCTCCTTGGCAGGACAAAAAATCTGCACCAATCTGACAGACTTCATTTTATCAGTGATTCCCTAATTTGCCGAGCCCCCAGCCTCCCCTGCCGCAGCGGGGGAGGGGAACCACGCGCAGCGTGGTGGAAGGGGCGCTTTGAACGATGAATCCGACATGAATACGGGGCTGCTCTGTACGAACTGAAAAAGTTTCGGCGAGCAGCCCTGTTTTGTGCTATGAAAGGAGGCTTTATGAGCGAAAAATATACCACAGAACGACCCGACTGGGTACCCGAGGATGCCGACTGCAAGTTCACGACAAGCGTCATGGGCGGCATCGAGGGCATCAAGGATCTGACCGTCGGCAATATCAACCCGAAAATCTTGAATGGCACGGGGATGCCGCGCCGCAAACTCATCCTCTCCGAGGACGACTATGTGGAGGGCGTCGCGCGCGGCGACCGCATGACGCTCTCGCGCGCGATCACACTTATCGAGAGCAACAGCAGCAAGCATTTTAAACTCGCCCAGCGCGTCCTGCAGCGGCTCCTGCCAAAGACGGGCAACGCGCTGCGCATCGGCATCACGGGCGTTCCCGGCGCGGGCAAGTCGACGATGATCGAGGCGTTCGGCAATATGCTCTGCGATGCGGGACACCGTGTCGCCGTGCTCACCGTCGACCCGACGAGCTCCGTCACGAAGGGATCGATCCTCGGCGACAAGACGCGCATGGGCACGCTCTCACGCCGCCCCGAGGCGTTCATCCGTCCCTCGCCTGCGGGCGGCACCCTCGGCGGCGTCGCGCGCAAGAGCCGTGAGACGATGCTTCTCTGCGAGGCGGCGGGCTACGATGTCATCATCATCGAGACGGTCGGTGTCGGGCAGTCCGAGACCACCGTGCGCTCGATGGTTGATTTCTTCCTGCTCGTCGTACTGACGGGTGCGGGCGATGAGCTGCAGGGCATCAAGAAGGGCATCATGGAGCTTGCGGACGCCATTGTCATCAACAAGGCGGACGGGGACAACCTCGTCAAGGCGAAGGTCGCGCGCGGACAGTACGAGCGCATGATCGAGTTCATCCGTCCCGCGACGCCGGGCTGGGAGACACACGCCTACCTCGCCTCCGCCATCGAAAAGACGGGGCTTGCCGAACTCTGGGAGGTCATCCGCATCTTCCGCGACAAGACAACCGAAACGGGCATCTGGAAGAAACGGCGCGACGGGCAGCTGCTCGACTGGATGAACAGCATGATCGATGAGCACCTGCACAACCTCTTCTTCGAGGATGCCATTGTGCGCGGACGGATGCCCGAGGTAAAGGGAGCCATCCTCTCAGGCGAGATCTCGCCGACACAGGCGGTCGCGGAGCTGCTCAGCGTATTCGACGTACATCGCGCGGCAGGGCGGCAGGTCGACCTCTTTACGAATTGAGAACAGCCTCCCCCGTTTGCTGACCTGTCCGCGAAGCAAGCCCGAAGGGCACAGCTGATCGGGTAACAGGTCGTATGGGAAAACGTCCCAAGAACACGAGCGTTAGCGATGTGTGATTGGTTGACGTTGACCGCTACGGGGGAGGGGGACCGCGTAAGCGGTGGAAGGGGGACTTAGATTGCACAAACGCATCTGCCTCTCGGGCGCGGATATGTACGAGCTTGAGGAGGTCTTTACGGGGCGGCGCGGCATTACGAGCGTCCGCACGGGCTACATCAACGCCGCGCCCGATGCCCGCCATGAGGATGTGGCAACGGGTGCGGCGGGCGGACGCATGGGGGTCGAGATCTGCTATGATCCGAAGAAGATCGACATTTCTCAGCTCCTCGACCTGCACTTTGCCGTCGTCACGCCCTACAGCATCGACGGGCAGGGCTATGTGCGCGGCAGTATGTACCGTGCGGGCGTCTTCTACGAGAGCGCGGAGGACGAGCCGCAGGTCGCCCTCTATCTCACGTTTCTCGCGGGCAAGGGGCGCTGTCCCGCCACGGGCGAGCACCTGACGCTCAACGATCCGAACAGCAGCGCGGCGGCGCGGCGTGTTCTCCATGCGACCATGGAGCGGTTGACCTCGTTTCAGCCGGCGGCGGACGAGTATCAGGGCTATCTCGCGCGGCACCCCGAGACGGAAACCTACATCGACCTCGCGCGTCTGCGCGAACTTGTGAAACTGTGAATGTGTCTGCTGCATGGAGTGAAAAACTTCATGCGGCAGCCTTTTTTATAGAATCTATCGTGCAAGTATAATAGAAAAAGGCACTATGATAAAAGTTACGGACAAAAGAAGATACAGTACTCCACGCAGCGCGCATCCGTAACAGCTGCCATAGATAAAAAAATATATGTTTCTCCTCAACGTCTTATGATATAATCAGTAGAAATAAAAGATGTTTACCGCGTGCGGCGAAGTTGCGCGCGATCTAGTGGGAGGAACGGATATGAGCATACGCAGCAAATTACAGTCGATTCTGATTCTGCTCTTCGTATTTATCGTGGGGCTGGTCGGGATGAACTTCTTCACCTTCAACGAGCTCAAGGGGGACTCGCCGGCGGTCAACGCCTCCGGCTCCCTGCGTATGCGCGCCTATCAGCTCGCATGGGGGGCGGCACGGCTCGTCTCGGCAGATGAGAGCGATGCACAAACGCTGCGCACCTCGATGCAGAAGGATCTTGCGGACTACGACAAGATCCTCGCCGGACTCGCGCAGGGCGATGCGGCGATGGGGCTGACTGCGCCCTCCGATGAGGAAGTGCAGCGGCAGCTCGCCGCCGTGAAGCCGCTGTGGGAGGAATATCGCAGCAACGTACGCGGCGTCATCGAGGGCACGGACGAGGAGGCACGCCGTGCCGCAGAAGGGAAGGTGGCGCAGGAAGTGGCGCCCTTTGTCGCGGAGGTCAACAAACTGGTCGTCGCCTACGATGCCGCAAGTCAGACAAAGATCGAAACCTCCAAGGATATCCAGCTTGGCGTGATTCTCCTCGCCATTTTTGTGGTGGGCGGCGCACTCTGGCTGATTCTCACGCAGATCCTGCGCCCGCTGGCGGCACTGACGGACTCGTTTCATGACATTTCCGAGGGGGCGGGCGATCTGACGCAGCAGCTCCATGCGGGGCGCGATGATGAGATTGGGCGGATCGTCCTCTACTTCAACACCTTCACCGGAAAGCTGCGCACGATCATGCGCGGCGCACAGGAGAGTGCGGCGGAGGTCGCACACCTTGCCGGCACACTCTCGAAGGCGAGCGGGGAGAACAGTCAGGCGGTCGAGCAGGTTGCCGGCTCCGTGACGAACGTCGCAGGACAGGCGAACGCACAGAACGGCGATATACAGACACTCGCGGACAATGTGACACAGATCGCGGAAAACATGGCGCAGATGCTTGCCTCTGCCGAGCGCTCCGCCGCACTCTCGGCGGACTCCGAGGAAAAGGCGGCAGACGGGCGGAATGGTGCGGAGCGCGTCACCGCGCAGACCAACGACCTGCGCGAGATCGTCATGACGATGGATCGGAACGTACAGGCATTGACCACCTATGCGGAGGAGATCAACCAGATCATCGAGCTCATCAAGGGACTCTCGGGGCAAACCAACCTGCTCGCGCTCAACGCCGCCATTGAGGCGGCACGCGCGGGCGAGAGCGGGCGCGGCTTCGCCGTCGTTGCGGAGGAGGTTCGGAAGCTCGCCGAGAACTCAAGCCTCGCAGCGGACGATGTCACGGCGAAGATGGAGAGCATCCGCCGGCAGGTACATGAGACACAGGCGGCGAATGAGGAGCTTGTCGCCGCGCTTGCAAAGATCACAGAGGCAGTTGGCACGGTGCGTTCCTCGCTCAATGATATCGCCGCAAGTTCCGAGGAGAGCCGCAGGGCAGCCGCTGAGATCGTGCGGCTGAACCAGATGGCATCGGAGGGGGCGCGGAGTGCTGCGGACACCTCTGGACACGTCGCGACAGCAGCGAAACAGATTGCGGGACTCTCCGAGGAGTCGGCGGCCGCCATTGAGGAGCAGAGCGCGACCATGGAGCAGGTCGTTGCCACCGCTGAACAGCTGTCCGGACTGTCGGCGAAGATGGATGGACTCGTCGGCAAGTTCAAGGTATGACCGCAGAGATATTCTAATTCGACTGGATTTGATCGAGAGTCTATTGAATACGTATCTTTCTGCGCTATAATAGAAGAGAGAACTTTTTAGAACGAGAGGGAAAAATGTCAATCCATAATAAATTGCGAATTACACTCGTTGCTCTCTTTGTCTTCATCATTGGACTGGTCGGGCTGAACTTCGCGACCTTTGCACAGCTGGACGGCGATGCGCCGGCGGTCAACGCCTCCGGCTCGCTGCGCATGCGTGCGTACCAGCTTGCATGGCTGTCGGCGCGCATGGTGTCCGCCGATGCGGGCGAGGCTGCGGAGCTTCGCCGCACGATGATGGCACAGATCGAGATGTACGACCGCATCCTTGCGGGGCTGCGGAGGGGAGATGCCGAACTCGGACTCCGACCAGCGTCGGACGAGGCTCTCAAAGAACAGCTGCGCACGCTGCAGCCCCTCTGGGAGGAGTACCGCACGCATGTATTTGCTGTCGCGGGGGCTGTGGGGGCGGAGGAGAAGTATGAGACCAATGCCGCCGTTGCCGCCGAGGTCGAGGACTATGTGACCGAGGTGGACAAGCTCGTTTCAGCGTACGACAATGCCAGTCAGGCAAAGATCAGCGTTTCCAAGAAAATCGGTGTGGGTGTGATTGTCCTTGCATTCCTCGTGTTTGCCGTTTCCTCCTACTGCATTATCATGGAGGTGCTGCGGCCGATTGCGGCTCTGACCGTTTCGTTCCGTGAGGTGGCGGGCAGGGAGGCGGATCTTACGCAGCGGCTCACCGCCAAGCGACTGGATGAGATCGGGCGCATCGTGCAGTCGTTCAACACATTTGTTGGCGAACTGCGCCAGATCATGCGGAGTGCACAGGCGTGTGCGACCGAGGTGGCGGGGCTGTCGGATACCATGTGGCGGGCGAGCGTCGAGAACAGCAAGGCGGTCGAGTACAACGCCGTTGCCATTACAAATGTTGCCGCGCATGCAAGCGAACAGGACGAGAACATACAGCTGCTTGCCACAAGCGTCAATGGCATCTCCGCACATCTGGCGGAGATGCAGGCGCTCACGCAGGCGGAGAATGTGAACCGTACGGCACTCCTCACCTCCATTGAGGCGGTGCGCGCCTGTGCGCAGGTCGCGGCAGCGGCAGCCGAGGAGGTCGCAAAGGCTGCGCACGAGATCGCGGAGAATACAACGGATGCTGCGTCTGCCGTCGAAGAGGAGACCGCCTCCCTCGATGCCTTTGCCGCAACTGCCGAGCATCTCAAGAGGCATGCAGGTGAGCTGGATGAGCTGGTTGGGCGGTTCAAGGTATAACTATGCCGCTGAAGAAATTCGGCAGTTTTCTTGCGATTTTTTGAAAACAATGTACGATTGGAAATGATTGCAAAGGGCTCCAATCTCTCGCTTGGGAAGGTGCGTGAACTTGGCAGAGTACACAGCCTGCTCTGAGCTTTGCGTCAAAACACGAACAAATGAAAATCCCGTCTTGCCGTGATTGGCAGGACGGGATTTTGTTATGGATCAGGCACTAAGGAAGTACTGATAAACTCAGCACCAATACAGCGGACTTCATTTTATCAGCGATTCCCTAAAAAAACCGTTTTGTGCTATAATGACGCTGTAAGAAAATAAGTGCGATGAATGACACGGTGGAGGAAAACGTGATTAACATTCGTAAACTGGAAAGCGAACTTTGGGCATCTGCAGACCTCCTGCGCGCCGGCTCAAAGCTCACATCGAATGAGTACTGTATGCCCGTCTTGGGGCTCATCTTTCTGCGCTATGCCTACAGCAGATTCAAGACGACCGAGGTGGAGATACAGCGAAACAGACCCACGCGCGGCGGGCGCACCATGCCTGTGACGGCAAGTGATTTCATCGCAAAGAGTGCGCTCTACCTGCCGCAGGAGGCACAGTATGACTACCTGCTCCACCTGCCCGACGATATAGCGGCGGCGGGGCTGCGGAACAGGGACGGGCATATCATGACGAGTCTCGGCGAGGCCGTCAACAATGCGATGCTCCTCATCGAGGAGCAGAGTGAGCAGCTCACGGGCGTACTCCCGAAGAGCTACACGGACTTCTCCGACGCGATCCTCGCGGAGCTGTTGCGGATCTTCAACAACGCCGCCTTGGATGAGATCGGCGGCGACATCCTCGGGCGCATCTACGAGTACTTCCTCAACAAATTCGCGAAGAACATCGCCTCGGACGACGGCGTATTCTTCACACCGAAATCCCTCGTCAAGATGATCGTGAACGTCCTCGAACCGTCGCGTGGCGTTCTGCTCGATCCTGCGTGCGGCTCGGGCGGGATGTTCATCCAGTCCGGCGACTTTGTCAGTATGGCCGGTATGAACGCAAACAGTGTCATGACCTTCTATGGACAGGAAAAAGTGACGTACAACGCGCAGCTCTGCCTGATGAACATGGCGGTGCATGGACTGACGGGCGTGATCCGGTCGGGCGATGCGGCGAACAGCTTTTATCACGACGCGCACAGGCTTAACGGAGCGTGCGACTATGTGATGGCAAATCCGCCGTTCAACGTGGACAAGGTCAGCGCGGAGTCCTGTGAGAATGCGGGGCGTCTGCCGTTCGGAATGCCGGGCGTGAACAAGGAGAAGAACGTCGGGAACGCGAACTACCTCTGGATCTCGTATTTCTACAGCTATCTGAACGATCACGGCCGCGCGGGATTCGTCATGGCATCCTCGGCGACGGACAGTCAGGGCAAGGATAGGGACATACGTGAGCGGCTCGTCCGCACGGGCCATGTGGACGTGATGATCAGCGTCGGCAACAACTTCTTCTACACAAAGTCACTGCCATGCTCGCTGTGGTTCTTTGACAAAGGGAAAGCAGATGCCCTGCGCGACACCGTCCTCTTCATCGATGCACGCAGCTACTATACGGTCGTTGACCGCACGCTGAACGAGTGGTCGGTGTGGCAGCTGAAAAATCTGAACGCCATCGTGTGGCTCTATCGCGGGGAGCGGGAGAAATACAGTGCCCTGCTCGCGGAATACCGTGCGGCACTTGGCAGCGACGCGCCCTTTGCAGAGCAGATCCATGCGTGCGCGGAGGAGATCAAGGCACTCCGTACGGAGGCAAAGCGGGCGGTGGATGCCGCCGAGCGGCGCACGAAGAAAAAGATACAGGCGGAATACGATGCCCGCCTTGCCGTGCTGACGGAGCGACAGATAGTCGCGCAGGAGGCACTCTGGCTCTATGAGAAATTCGGCGAAGGGGAGTACCGTGATGTCCCCGGGCTGTGCAAAGTCGCGTATCGGACGGAGGAGGCACGGGGCGCGGATGCGGACGGCGCGTGCATCGAGGAAAAGGGCTGGTCACTGACTCCGGGCGCATACGTCGGCGTTGCACCCACCCCGGACGATGGCGTGGATTTCGCGGAGCGCATGACGGAGATCCATCGCGAACTGCTGCACCTGCAGGCGGAGTCGAACGAGCTGATGGACAAGATCGCGCAGAATATGAGGGCGATGGGGCTATGAGTTGGAAAAGGGTAAAACTGGGCGATGTGTGCTCAAAAATAGGAAGTGGTGCAACCCCTAAAGGTGGCTCAACGGTTTATATCAAACAAGGTGTCTCGCTAATCCGAAGTCAAAATGTGTATAACCTTTTCTTTGATTATAATGGTCTGGTTTATATAAATGAGGAGGCTGCTCACAAACTTAAAGGAGTTACGATAGAAGAAAATGATGTGTTGCTGAATATTACTGGAGATTCGGTTGCTCGCACATGTATTGTTCCAATAGAAGTAATGCCAGCAAGAGTCAATCAGCACGTAGCGATCGTTCGACCAAAGAGCAATATACTCAATCCCCTTTTTTTGAATTATTATCTTGCCAGTCCATTTATGCAGGCGTTTATGCTTGGTCTAGCAGTCGGAAAAGGTGCTTCCAGAAATGCTATGACAAAAGATATGATAGCAGGTTTTGAAGTGCCATGCCCATCGATGGATATTCAATTAAAGATAGTGGAGATATTGAAGTCCTATGACAGGCTTATCGAAAACAACCGAAAGCAAATCGTACTTCTTGAGGAAGCCGCGCAGCGTCTCTATCGGGAGTATTTCGTAGACTTGCGTTTTCCGGGGCATGAGGATGTGAAGGTGATTGACGGCGTGCCCGAGGGGTGGACACGAAAAACAGTTCTTGATTGTCTTGAAATGAGTATTGGTGGTGGTTGGGGTAAAGAAAGCGTTGTTGGCAGAAATGTTATAGCGGGTAAAGTTATTAGAGGAACTGATATTAACGATGTTAAATCCGGTGAATATGTAAATGTCCCTTTAAGATATCATACAGAAAATGATACCAAAAAACGTGCGTTAAAGGCAAACGATATCGTTTTTGAAATATCCAACGGAAATATCGACAACATCGGCAGAAGTCTGTTGATTGATGACTTGATTTTGGGTAACTGCGGTGAAAACACTATATGTGCAAGTTTTTGTAAATTGTTCAGACCGTTAGATCGCCTTCATGCCTTGTTGCTCTATTTAGAAATTCAAGATATGAATGCGAGCGGAAGAATGATGCTTTATAAAAAACAAGGCTCAAATGGGATTAACAACTTTGCGTTTAATGATTTTATTTCTCATGAAGTCCTTGTTCCCAATAAACCTTACCATTTGTTGTTAATAGGGAGGATGATTGAAAAGACCAGTATTGTACGAGAGCAGCTATCTTTATTAAAGCAAGCCCGTGACCGCTTGCTCCCCAAACTGATGCGCGGGGAGCAAGCGGTCTGAGGAGAGGAGGGATCCCGCGATGAGCTATGAGTACTCCGAGAATCGGCTTGTGCAGGAGAGTGCGGGCAATCTGCTCCGCGATGAGCTGGGGTGGGAGGTTGCGTTCGCCTACCATACGGAGAAGTTCGGCGCGGATGGTACGTTCGGCAGGGAGAGTGCGCGGGAGATCCTTTTGCGCCGCTATTTCCGTGCGGCTCTCGGGCGGCTGAATCCGTGGCTCACGGCCGCCCAGATGGATGAGGCACAGGAGACTCTCGAAAAACGGCTGTCGACTGCCTCGCTCCTGCAGGTGAACG
Organism: Candidatus Centipeda massiliensis; assembly: GCF_900290285.1. Classification (GTDB taxonomy): domain Bacteria; phylum Bacillota; class Negativicutes; order Selenomonadales; family Selenomonadaceae; genus Centipeda; species Centipeda massiliensis. The sequence continues at coordinate 506,530 of NZ_LT985754.1, forward strand.
AGGAGAAGTATTTCCTCATCCGTGACGGCATCCCCGTCACGGTGAAGAAGCGCAGCGGCGAGACGGAGACGAAACGCGCTGCGGTGATTGATTTCGGGAATGCGGAGAACAATTCCTTTCTCGCCATCAAGGAGCTGCGGATTCACGGGGACATCTACCGCAGGCGGACGGACATCGTCGGGTTCGTGAACGGCATTCCACTCCTCTTTGTCGAGCTGAAGAAGACGACGGTGGATGTGCGGAGTGCCTACGATGATAATTATACGGACTATCTGGACACGATCCCGCATCTCTTTTACTACAATGCCTTTCTGATGTTCTCGAACGGGACAGAGGCAAAGGTCGGTACGCTCGGCAGTCCGTTCGCGTTCTTCCACGAGTGGAAACGTCTCGCAGAGAAGGATGCGGGCAGTGTGGCTCTTGCGACGATGCTGCGCGGGATCTGCCGCAAGGAGAACTTCCTCGATCTCTTTGAGAATTTTATCCTGTACGACCACTCCGCGGGGCATACGGCAAAGATTCTGGCACGCAATCATCAGTATCTCGGGGTGAATGAGGCGATGAAGGCGTACGCAGATCGCACGCTGAATGATGGCAGGCTCGGTGTGTTCTGGCATACGCAGGGTTCGGGCAAGAGCTATTCGATGCTGTTTTTCGCAAAGAAGGTGCGGCGCAAGATGGCGGGGACGCCGACCTTTGTCGTGCTGACGGATCGCGAGGAGCTGAACCGCCAGATCAGCGATACGTTCGCCAGCTGCGGCGTGCTCGGGCGGGACGGCAAGGCGGCGCAGTTCATCGCGACGAGCGGGGATGATCTCGCGGCAAAGCTGCGCGGGAATCCGAGTTTTATCTTTACGCTGATCCAGAAGTTCAACCGACCCGATGCCGCGCCGATCTATCCGGCGCACGATGTCATTATTATGTCGGATGAGGCGCACCGCAGTCAGTACGGGATCTTTGCGGAGAATATGATGCGGATGCTGCCGACGGCGGCGCGGATCGGGTTCACGGGGACGCCGCTGCTCTCGCATGATGCGATTACGGCGCGGACGTTCGGCGGCTATGTGTCTGTCTATGACTTCAAGCGGGCGGTGGAGGACGGCGCGACGGTGCCGCTCTACTATGAGAATCGCGGCGAGCGGATTGTTGATCTGCAGAACCCTGAGATCACGGATGAGATTCTGGATGCGATCGAGCGTGCCGATCTTGATGTGGATCAGCAGGACAGGCTGGAAGCCGAGTTTGCAAAGGAGATTCACCTGCTGACGGCAGAGCCGCGTCTGCGGTCGATTGCGCGGGATTTTGTGCGGCATTATTCGGATCTCTGGACGAGCGGCAAGGCGATGTTCGTGTGCCTGAACAAGGTGACGTGTGTGCGGATGTATGACTATGTGCGGGAGTACTGGGAGGAGGCGATCCGAGATCTCGCGGCACGCGTCAAGTCCGCCACGCAGCAGGAGGCACAGGAACTCACACGCCGATTGGAGTGGATGCGGGAGACGGAGATGGCGGTGGTCATCAGTCAGGATCAGAATGAGATCCGGACATTTCAGGCGTGGGGGCTGGACATCCGCTCGCATCGCGTGAAGATGACGAAACGCGCACTGGACAAGGAGTTCAAGGATGCAGGGAATCCTCTGCGCGTAGTGTTCGTCTGTGCGATGTGGCTCACGGGGTTTGATGTGAAGTGTCTCTCGTGTCTCTATCTGGACAAGCCGCTCAAGGCGCATACGCTGATGCAGACGATTGCGCGTGCAAACCGTGTGAGCGAGGGCAAGAGCAACGGGCTGATCGTGGACTATGTCGGGATTGTGAAGGCGCTCCGCAAGGCACTCGCGGACTATACGGCGGATGCGGGCGGCGCGGGTGGTGCTGATCCGACGGTGGACAAGGCTCTCCTCGTGGCGCGTATCATCGAGACGGTGGAGCAGGCGCGTGCACTGCTCGCGGAACGCGGTTTTGCTCTGGCGGATCTGGTCGAGGCGATGGATTTTCAAAAGCTCGCCCGTCTGCAGGAGGGGGCGGATGCGGTCTGCGGCACGGTGGCGGATCGAAAGACGTTTTCGACCTACGCTGCTGCGCTGAACCGCCTGATGAAGTATGCGGATCGGGACGATGTGACGGCGGAGCTGCGGCGGCAGTACGAGGCGATTGCGGCGATCTATGGGCAGCTGTCGGCAAGGCGGCGGCACAGCGACCATCTGGATTTGAGGATTGAGATCGACCATATTATCAGTGCTCATGTTGTGATGGATGGGGCATCACTGGAGGCGGAGGAGGAGAGTCGCCGCTTTGACATCAGTGCGATTGATTTTGATCTGCTCCGCAGGGAGTTTGCCCGTGTGCGGACGAAAAATCTGCTCCTGCGGGATTTGGAGGAGCTGATTCAGCAGAAGCTCGACCGCATGATGTTTCGCAATCCAAATAGAATCGACTACTATGAGCACTATCGGGAGATCATCGAGGCGTACAATGCGGAGCAGGATCGTGCGACGATTGAGAAGACGTTTATGGAGCTCATGGATCTCGCGGGCAAGCTGAGCACAGAGGAACAGCGGTATGTGCGCGAGGGCTTTGCAAGCGATGAGGAACTGTCCTTCTATGATATGCTGTTTCGCGATGATTTGAAGAAGGACGATATTAAGAAACTGAAAGAAGTTGCTGCTGCACTGCTTGAAAAGGTGAAAAGAAAAATCGCCACGCTTGACAAGTGGACGGAGAAGAAGGAGACGCGGGCGCAGGTGGGCAATCTGATCCGTGAGACGCTCTGGAAAGAGCTGCCGGAGTGCTACGATGATGCCAGTGTCGCGTCGTATGGTCAGAAGGTCTATGCGTATGTGTATACGAGATACAAGGTGGCGTAGGGAGGAGGCGCCTTTCGGCGGTTTTTCTTGCGATTTTTTTGAAAACAACGTACAATATAGGAAAGAAATGCAAACGAGGGAGCGGCTATGAGCAGAGGTGAGCACGGACGGCAGTATCAGGACAGTGTTTTTCGTGCGTATTTTAACAATGTAGATCGCCTGCGGGAGTTGGCGGGGGCACTGCATGGGAGAACGTATACAGCAGATGATGCCGTGGAGATTGTGACTCTAGAGGGGACGTTTCTCTCACAGGTCAAAAACGATATTTCATTTTTGCTTGCGGGGCGGCATCTGGTTTTCATCGAGCATCAGAGTACGCCGAACGAGAATATGCCATTGCGTTGCCTCTACTACACCTGTGAGCAACTGCGCAAGGAGTTTGACAGCAAACAGATCTACCGCACCCGTCGGATTCTCCTTCCCATACCGGAGTTTCATGTATTCTATACAGGTGTGAAGGAACTGCCCGAGGAGTTCGATATGCGTTTCTCGGACACCTATCGGCATGAGGGTGATGAGAAGGTGTACCTTGAACTGCTGGTGACCGTGCACAACGTCGCCTATCGCGCACAGAATGCACTGCTCATGAAGAGCCGCGCGCTGCATGACTACAGCTGTTTTATCGGAGAAATCAAAACGAACGTCGCCGCAGGAACGCCATTGCCGAACGCCATCCGTGCAGCGATGCGCATCTGCATCGAACGTGACATTATGAGAACCTTTTTGGAAGAACATGCGAGGGAGGTTGTTGACATGGTGAACTTTGAGTGGAATCAGGAATTGTTCGAGGCGGCGAAATTTGAGGAAGGACTTGAGCAGGGGCTTGAGCAGGGGCTTGAGCAGGGGCGTGCGGAAGGCCGTGACGAGGAGCGAGGGATCATGATCCTCAATATGCTGCGCGAAAAGATGCCGCTGGAAATGATAGCAAAGGTCTCGAATCTCTCTCTTGAGAAGGTACGCGAACTCGGCAGAGTACACAGCCTGCTCTGAGCTTTGCGTCAAAACACGAACAAATGAAAATCCCGTCGTACCTGTGAAGTGGTACGGCGGGATTTTGTTATGTTGTGATTTCGTTACTCCTTGATCGGTTTCTTGAGCAGGGAGAGGATGACGGCACCGACGACGGCGCCGATGAGGATGCTTACAAGGTACATGAGCGGGTTGCCGATGGTCGGGACGACGAAGATGCCGCCGTGCGGGGCACGCAGGGTGCAGTCAAAGAACATGGTGAGCGCGCCCGCGAGTGCAGAGCCCACGACCATGGAGGGGATGACGCGCACGGGGTCGGATGCCGCGAACGGGATCGCGCCCTCGGTGATGAAGGAGAGTCCCATGACGTAGTTCGTAATGCCTGCTTTGCGCTGGCTCTCGGTGAAGCGGTTCTTAAAGAGTGTGGTCGCAAGCGCAATCGCCAGCGGCGACACCATGCCGCCCGCCATGACTGCCGCCATGACGTGATACTCGCCCGAGGCGAGGAGTCCCGTGCCCGTGACGTATGCCGCCTTGTTGATGGGACCGCCCATATCGACTGCCATCATGCCGCCGACGATCAGCCCCATGAGGACGCGCGCCGAGGGATCCATGCCGCCGAGGGTCTCGATCATCCAGTTGTTGATGGCAGAGACGGGCGGCGCGATGATGAAGAGCGAGATCAGCCCCATGATGAGGATACCGAAGAACGGATAGAGGAGAATGGGCTTGATGCCGTCAAGGGAGGCGGGCAGTCCCGCGAATACCTTCTTGAGGGCGTTGACGGCGTAGCCGCCGACGAAGCCCGCGAGAAGCGCACCGAGGAATCCCGTACCCGTCTGTCCCGCGAGTGCACCGCCGACAAAGCCGACTGCAAGTCCCGGACGGTCGGCGATGGACATACCGATGAAGCCGGCGAGGACGGGGAGCATGAAGCCGAACGAGGCACCGCCGACATCCATGAAGAACTTTGCAAGCGGGGTGTTCGAGCCGAACTTCGACGGGTTGATGCTATAGTCGTCAAAGAGGAAGGCGAGTGCAATGAGGATACCGCCACCGACGACGAACGGGAGCATGTGCGAGACGCCGTTCATGAGGTGCTTGTAGATCTGGCGCGCAAGGCTCTCGTTCTCCGCTGCATCCGCTCCCTCTGCCGTGTCGGTACCGCTTGCACGGTAGACGGGGGCGCTGCCGGAGAGGGCGCGGTCGATGAGTTCGTCCGCCTTGTTGATGCCGTCCGCGACCTTCGTGATAACAACGCGATGCCCGTCAAAGCGGGACATGGCGACGTTCTTGTCCGCCGCGACGATGATGCCATCGGCGGCGGCAATCTCCTCGGGGGTGAGGACGTTCTTGACGCCCGCCGAGCCGTTTGTCTCGACCTTGACGGTGAGCCCGCGCTTCTTCGCGTGCTGTTCGATGCTCTCCGCCGCCATAAAGGTGTGTGCGATGCCCGTGGGGCAGGCGGTGACGGCGAGGATCTGGATGTGGTCGGCGGCGGGCTTCGTCTCCTCGGCTGCCGCGTCGGCATCGGGGGCGACAAAGCGGTCATTCTCCTTGTCGTCGATGAGCTTGCGGAACTCATCGACGCTCTTTGCGGCGATGAGCGCTTCCTTGAAGTCGGGATCCATGATCATGGTCGCGAGCTTCGAGAGAATGGCGAGATGTTCGTCGTTCGCGCCGTTCGGAGCTGCGATCATGAAGAAGAGGCGGCTCGGGTTGCCATCCATCGCGGCAAAGTCCATGCCAGCGGGCACGGTCATCGCGGCGAGTCCCGCCGCTTTTACGCCGTCGCTCTTGGCGTGGGGCGTTGCGATACCGTCGCCAAGCCCCGTGGTGCCGCTTGCCTCACGGGCGAGCACGTCTTTTACATACTGCTCTTTGTCGTTGAGATTGCCGCCCTTTTCCATGTAGTCCGCGAGCAGGCGGATCGCCGCCTCCTTCGAGGCGGGAGCTTTAGCGCCGAGGGCGATGCTCTCAGGCTTCAAAAGGTCGTTGATATGCAAGGGAAATCCCTCCTTTTTCATTGTGCTGTGTTTTATTCACCGTGCATACTCCTCGCAAATATCCGTATTGTTTGGAGTGGTGTGAAGTCCCTTAGCAAACCCTAGTGGAGCGAGCGGCGCAGAGTGTGCGACCCGCCCCCCTGCGGATTTTATTCGTTCAAGCGCAGCGCGTTTGGAATCCGCAGGTATTTAGGCGGACGAGCACACGACCGCTTGCGTAACGAGGGTTCTGCGTGGGACTCACGCCACATAGTATTGCACAGCTGCGATGCGTTTATATCATACGATGGTTTTCAGCAGCGCAAGCGCCTCCTCACGCGTGGCGAGGTTCTCCGAGAAGGCGGAGGCGGAGCCGGTTGCAACGCCCATGTAGAAGGCGCGCTCGTAGTCGCCGTCCGACTCCATGAAGCCCGCGAGGAAGCCCGCGACCATCGAGTCTCCCGCGCCCACGGAGTTGACGAGCGTGCCCTTGGGCGCGGCGGAGCGGTAGAAGACGCCCTCCGAAGTGAGGAGGATTGCGCCGTCGCCCGCCATGGAGATGAGCACGTTCGTCGCGCCCTCCTCCTGCAGTTTCTTTGCGTGGAAGATGATGTCGTCGTCGGTCTTGAGTTCGATGCCGAACATCTCGCCCAGCTCGTGATTGTTCGGCTTGATGAGGAAGGGACGGTACTTGAGGACGCGCCGCAGCAGATTCTTCGTTGCATCGACTACGATGCGGATGCCGCGTCCCGCGAGATGCTCCATGATACGCTCATACATATCGTCGGGCAGCGTGTTCGGAATGGAGCCGGCGAGGACGAGCGTGTCGCCGCGCGTCAGGCGGTCGAGCTTTGCAAAGAGTGCGCGCTGCGCCTCCTGCGTGATGACGGGACCCTGCCCGTTGATCTCGGTCTCACGCTCTGCCTTGATCTTGACGTTGATGCGCGAGAATCCGTCGTCTAAGCGCACGAAATCATCGGTGACGCCAAACGTGTGCAGCATCTGCTGCATAGCAACGCCCGTGAAGCCCGCGAGAAAGCCGAGTGCCGTACTGTCGTGCCCGAGGTTTTTCAGCACGATGGAGACGTTGATGCCCTTGCCCCCCGGCAGAATCTGCTCGTAGTTTACGCGGTTGATTTCCCCCGGCGTGAACTGCTCCAACCGCACGATATAGTCAATCGACGGGTTGAAGGTGACGGTGTAGATCATTCATATCCCTCCCTCAAAATTTCCTACAATTATAATTCCTCAAAAACATCATATACGCCACAGCGGGGAAAGTCAAGAAATCCATTCTCATATCAGCGGACTTGTCAGGGCTTTTTCTTTCCACTATAATGGGAACAGAAATTACATTGGAACAGGGGAGTATTATGACTGCAGAAATGGATGCGACGGAACAGGGGAGCGTACCGACGACGGCAAAGCCGAAGAAGGCAGCACCGAAGGGGATCATGTTCTACATCAAGAAGGGGCTGTGGTTGATTCTCGGCGCACTCATCACCGCCGCAGGATTGGAACTCTTTTTGATTCCGAACAATGTCATCGATGGCGGCGTGGTCGGTCTTTCGATCATGTCGCAGACGATCACGGGGATGGGGCTGGGGGTCTTCCTCGTGATCTTCAATATCCCGTTTGTCTACATGGGCTACAAGCAGATCGGCAAGAGTTTCGCACTCTCGACCGTCTTTGCGATCATCATGCTTTCGATCTGGTCGGGCGTACTGCACGACGTGCCGCAGGTGACGAACGATCCGTTCCTTGCCGCGATCTTTGGCGGTGTGGTGACGGGACTCGGCGTCGGCATCGTCATGCGCACGGGCGGCTGCTTCGACGGCACGGAGATTGTCGCCATCATCATGGACGCGCGGACGCAGTTCTCCGTCGGCGAGGTCGTCATGTTCATCAACCTCTTTATTCTCTCGTCCGCAGGCCTGCTCTACGGGTGGGACAAGGCGATGTACTCGCTCTTTGCGTACTTCGTCATCGCAAAGATGATTGATGTCGTTCTCAAAGGTCTGGATGAATCGTACGCCGTCATGATCGTCACGAGCGAGCATGAGGAGATGACGGAGGCGCTCAACGAGCGTCTCGGGCGCGGCGTGACCCTGCTGCACGGCGCGGGCGGCTATACGGGCGAGCCGAAGGAGGTTCTCTACTGCGTCGTGACGCGCCTGGAACTCGACAAGCTCAAGGAGATCGTCCTCGACAAGGACGAGCGCGCCTTCGTCACGATCAACGCCGTGCATGACATCGTGGGCGGCAGGTTCAAGAAAAAGGCAATACACTAAAAAGATGGGCTATTGTACGAAGCCGGAAAGCTTCGTACAATAGCCCATCGTCATCTGTCTGATTATAGGTCGTCTTGTTCGGGTACGATCAGTTGTACGTTGTTTTCTGCAGCGTGGCGTACATACGCTGCAGGCGGCATCTCGTTTGTGACGATAGAGTCAAGATCCTTCAGCGGCGCATAGCTCATCAGCGTCGCATGGTCGAATTTGGAGCTGTCCACGAGCAGAAAATGCGGACAGTCCTTGTGCATCATGCACTGCTTGATCTCACATTCGAGCGGCGAGGTGTTCGTCGCGCCGTGTTTGATGGAGAGTCCCGTGCTTGCGAGGAATGCCTTTGTGACGTTGTAGCGGTGCAGGCACTCGATGACCTGCGGTCCGACGAATGCCATGGACGGCGCATAGAAGGTGCCGCCCGTGGAGATGACGTTCAGACGGTTGTAACTCGCCGCCATATTGATGACGTGAACGCTCGCGGTGACGATGGTCAGCCGCTTCCGTTCGAGCAGATACGGGATCATGTGCACTGTGGTCGTGCCGGAGTCAATGTAGATCACGTCGCCATCCGTGACCTGCGCTGCAGCAAGCCGTCCGATGAGCTTCTTCGCGGCGAGGTTGCGCGCCTCGCGAAAGGCGAACGGCTCGGGCGCATCGTCCGGCGTCTCGGCGAGCACGATGCCGCCGTAGACCTTCTCAATGATGCCCTTCTCTTCGAGATCGGCGATGTCGCGTCGGATCGTGTTCTTGGACACGCCGAACATATCGCACAACTCATTGATGGAGATGTTGTGGCGTTCTTTCAGTGTTTCGTGGATTTTTCGTCTGCGGTCAATCTTCATACATTCACCTGTGAGCGGCTGAAAACACGGCATAATTTATGTGTATTTTAATCCGCATTATAATATAATTTTGAAAGATATACAAGAGTAACATGGAAGCTGTCCGATCATAAATCATGTGCATTGTTCTTCCAAACGTGTTGAGAATTGTTCCTTCTCCTGTATTTTCAAGGGCTGTTGGAATTGAAAAAAGGGAATGTTACGGACAAAAGAAGATGCGGTACTCCTAAGCAAACCCTAGTGGAGCAAGCGGCGTAGAGTGTGCGACCCGCCCCCTGCGGATTTTAATCGTTCAAGCGCAGCGCGTTTGGAATCCGCAGGTATTTAGGCGGACGAGCACACGTCCGCTTGCGTAACGAGGGTTCTGCGTGGAGTACGCATCGCGAATCTGTAACAGTTGCCCTAGACTCAAAAAAGTATAAAAATATATAGATTTTCTTGACAACGGAGAAGAAAAGGTGTAAATTATATCCATAAGGTAATCAAAACTTTATCAAAAAAGTCATCATCGTCAGAATAGGAGAGTGGATACGATGGGTTACACGTTTATGGTTCCTGCAAAGATCATTTCCGGCACCAATGTCATTGATGAGCTGGGTGAACACATCAAGGGCAAGGGAACAAAGGCGCTGATCGTCACGGATCCGTTCATGGTGAAGTTCGGCAATGCGGCGAAGGTGGAGGCTGCACTCGATGCGGCGGGCATTCCGCACGTCATTTACGACGGTGCGAGCGCGGAGCCAACGGATACGATGGTGTATGACGGTCTTGCGGTCTACAAGGCGGAGAAGTGCGACTTCATCGTTGCGCTCGGCGGCGGCTCGCCGATGGATGCGGCAAAGGCGATTGCGTTCATGTCGGTTGCCAAGGGCAAGATCAGCGACTATATGCACGTCAGCATCGATATGCAGGTTCCCTATCTCGTGGCGATTCCGACGACGGCGGGCACGGGCTCCGAGGTGACGAAGAACACGATCATCACGGATACGGAGAACAATGTCAAGATGCTGCTCGGCGGTCCCTCGATCATCCCTGCACTCGCGGTGGTCGATCCCTCGTTTACGATGACGGCGCCGCCCGCCGTGACGGCAGCGACGGGCGTGGATGCCCTCTGCCATGCGATTGAGGCGTACACGTCGCGCCGCGCACAGCCGCTGACGGATACGTTTGCACTCTCCGCCATCAAGAAGATTCACAAGAATCTCCCGCTCTGCTATGCGGACGGCAAAAATGTCGAGGCGCGCCTTGCCATGTCGATTGCGGCGACGGAGGCGGGCATTGCGTTCAACAACGCGTCGGTCACGATTGTCCACGGCATGAGCCGCCCCATCGGCGCCCTCTTCCACATCGCGCACGGCGTTTCAAACGCGATTCTCCTGCCCGCGTGCATGAAGTTTGCGATTGAGGAGAACACGGATCGCTTTGCGACGATCGCACGCATCATGGAGGTTGCGGACGACACGACGCCCGACCATGATGCAGCCGTTGCGTTTGTTGCAGAGGTGGCGCGCTTCTGCAAGGAGGTTGGTATCCCAACGACGGAGGAGTGCCTTGCGCAGCGCGGCTTCACGAAGGAGGACTTCCTCGCGCAGACGGACAAGATGGCGGCAGATGCACTTGAGAGCGGCAGCCCCCAGAACACGATGCGCGTTCCGACGAAGGAAGAGATCATCGCGATTTACAACGAGCTGTTCTAACGAGCATATACAGGAGGGAATGCCATGCCACTTGTCAAATTGTCCGATCTGGTGACGAAGCCGGATCACACGTATGCGGTGGGCGCGTTCAACGTCTCCGACATGGAGATGGCGATGGGCGCGATCAGAGCCGCCGAGGAGATGAACGCACCACTCATCCTGCAGGTGGCAGAGGGGCGGCTGCGCTATTCCCCGCTTGACCTCCTGGGGCCTGTGATGGTCGCGGCGGCGAAGAAGTGCAAGATGCCGACAGCGGTGCACCTCGATCACGGCGGCACGATGGAGACGATCCAGCTTGCGCTCGACCTCGGCTTTACCTCGGTCATGTTCGATGGCTCGAAGTATCCCCTCGATGAGAACATCGCACGCACGCGCGAAGTCGTGAAGCTCGCGAAGAGCTACGGTGCGGATGTCGAGGCGGAGATCGGTCGCGTGGGCGGCGCCGAGGGCGACTACAAGAGCGTGGACATCCTCGTCACGAGTGTGGAGGAGGCGAAGCGCTTTGCCGCGGAGACGGAGGTCGACGCGCTCGCCGTCGCCATCGGTACGGCGCACGGGAACTACAAGGAGCAGCCCGTCCTGCGCATCGACCGCCTCAAGGAGATCGCAGCGGCCGTCAAGACCCCGCTCGTTCTCCACGGCGGCACGGGTCTGACGCATGAGGATTTCCGGCAGTGCATTGCAAATGGGATTCAGAAGATCAACATTGCGACGGCATCCTACGACTCCTCGGCGAACCGCATCCGCAAGGTGGCGGCGGAGAAGCCCGACGCCCGCTACTTCGACTTCAGCGAGGCAATCGTGGAGGGGACGTACGAGAACGTCAAGAAGCACATGGAGATCTTTGGCATGAAGGATAAGGCATAAGGAGAGGAACGATGGCACTCATTACCTTTGATGCAAACAAGAAGCGCGACGTGGTTCTGATCGGACGCGTGACGCTGGACTTCAACCCGAATGAGCTGAACCGCACGCTGGACAAGGTGGAGACGTTCTCCATGTACCTTGGCGGCTCACCGGGCAACATGGCGGTCGGCATCAACAAGCTCGGCAAGAAGGTCGGCTTCATCGGTGCTGTTTCAAACGATCAGTTCGGTGATTTTGTGCTGAACTACTTCAAGGAGCGGGATATCGACACGAGTCAGATGGTGCGCGCGAAAAACGGCGAGCGCATCGGGCTGACGTTCACGGAGATCAAGAGTCCGACGGAGTCGAGCATCCTCATGTACCGTGACGATGTGGCGGATCTCACGATTGCGCCCGAGGATGTGGATGAGCAGTACATCGCTGACACGAAGATCCTCATCATATCGGGCACGGCACTCTCGGCAAGTCCGTCGCGCGAGGCGTGCCTCATCGCCGCGCAGTATGCGAAGAAGCATGGCACGCGCATCATCTTCGACGTGGACTACCGCCCGTACAGCTGGCGCACGAAGAAGGACATCCAGATCTACTACTCGCTCGTAGCGTCGATGGCGGATGTCATCATCGGCTCGCGTGACGAGATCAACCTCACCGAGGGCTATGACGAGGATGCGACGGAGCCGGCGGATCACCTCATCGCGGACAAGTACATCGCGCAGGGCACGAAGATTGTCGTCATCAAGCACGGCAAGGCAGGCTCGATTGCCTACACGGCGGACAAGAAGGCGTACAAGGTTTCGTCCTACAACATCAAGCTGCTCAAGTCCTTCGGCGGCGGCGATGCCTACGGCAGTGCGTTCGTCTATGGGCTGCTTGAGGGCTGGTCTGTGGCGGACTCCCTGCAGCACGGCACGGCGCACGCGGCGATGGTCGTTGCGAGCCACAGCTGCTCGAACGCGATGCAGACCGTGGAGCAGATCGGTGCCTTTATGGCAGAGCACAAGGACGAGAAGGTCATCGCGGAGATCGCATGGGAGGCGACAATATGAAGTTTGGACGTCTGGGCGCGGAATTAAAGCACGGCTACAATGCCATGACGACGCGCGAGAGCGATATGTTGATGGATATCGGCTATCAGCTGATGGATGAAAACGAGGTCGTGGAGTTCGAGGATGTGCTGCAGGAGACGGCGTTCGTCATCCTGACGGGCGATGTCGAGGTACACTGGGACGGCAAGAAGGAGATCATGCACCGCACGTCTCTCTTCGACGAGGCTCCCTACTGCCTCCATGTTCCGCGCGGCAAGAAGGTCGTGCTGAAGGCACTGAAGCGCTCGACGGTGCTTGTGCAGAAGACGGAGAATGACCGTGACTTTGCGCCGGTCTTCTATCGCCCGGCAGACATTCAGTCGCCCGTTTTTGGGAGCGGCATGTGGTACCGCACGGCGGAGCGCACGGTGCGCACGATCTTCGACTATGAGAATGCGCCGTACTCCAACATGGTCAACGGCGAGGTCGTGAATACGCCGGGCTGCTGGTCGGGCTACATCCCGCACAACCATCCGCAGCCGGAGGTATACACCTACCAGTTCGACAAGCCGCAGGGCTTCGGCGCAGCGTTCATCGGCGACAATGCCTTTAAGATCGAGCACAACAGCTGGTCGGAGATCACGGGCGGCTATATGCACCCGCAGGTCGCAGCGCCCGGCTACGCGATGTGGTACAGCTGGATGATCCGCCATCTGCCCGGCGACCCGTGGAAGAAGACGCGCACGGATCTGCCCGAGCATACGTGGCTGCTCGACGAGAACGCAAAGATTTGGCAGCCGAACCGCTGAGAATATTTCGGATTGCAGCTTTTGTGAATGTGATATGTGCTCCCTAAGCGTTCGCGTGGGGGCACATCACAGACGGTTCCTATATTGAGTGGAGGAGAGCACATGGAAAAGACGATTCGCCTTACAGTCGCACAGGCACTCGTGAAGTTCCTCAACAACCAGTACATTGAATTCGATGGCAAGCAGAATCCGATGTTCGAGGGCATCTTCGGCATCTTCGGCCATGGCAACGTGGTCGGCATCGGACAGGCGCTTGAGCAGGATGCGGGAAATCTCATCATGCGCATGGGGCGCAACGAGCAGGGCATGGCGCACGCAGCAATGGGCTTTGCAAAGCAGAAGCGCCGCAAGCAGATCTACGCCTGCACCTCGTCCGTCGGCCCCGGCGCGCTCAACATGGTGACGGCGGCAGCAACGGCGACGGCGAATTGCATTCCCGTCCTCTTCCTGCCCGGCGATACCTATGCGGATCGCCAGCCGGATCCCGTGCTGCAGCAGATGGAGCAGCCGTCGAGCCTTTCCATCACGAGCAACGATGCCTTCAAGGCAGTCTGCAAATACTGGGATCGCGTGACGCGCCCCGAGATCCTCATGACGGCGTGCATCAACGCCATGCGCGTCCTCACCGATCCGGCAGAGACGGGTGCAGTCTGCATCGCGCTTCCGCAGGATGTCGAGGGTGAGGCGTATGACTACCCCGTGCATTTCTTCAAGAAGCGCGTCCATCGCATCGAGCGTCCTGCGCCCTCCCCGTATGCAATCGAGGAGGCGGTACAGCTCATCACGCGCAAGAAGAAGCCGATCATGATCTTCGGCGGCGGCGTGCGCTACTCCGAGGCGGAGGATACGTTCCGCGCATTCGCGGAGAAGTACGGCATCCCGTTCGGCGAGACGCAGGCGGGCAAGGGCACCATCGTCTGGGATCATCCGCTGAATCTCGGCGGCATCGGCGAGACGGGCAGCCTCGGTGCGAACCTCATCGGCGCGGATGCAGATCTCGTCATCGGCGTCGGTACGCGCTATACGGACTTTACGACCTCCTCGAAGTGGCTCTATCAGAATCCCGAGGTGGAGTATCTCAACATCAATATCTCGCGTTTCCATGCGTACAAGATGGACGCCGTGCAGGTCGTCGCGGATGCGCAGGAGGGGCTGAAGGCGCTCGATGCTGCGCTCGAAAAGACGGGCTGGAAGGTCAGCGCGGACTATGCGGCAGCCGTAAAGGATGCCAAGGCAAAGACGGATGCCGAAGTCGACCGCATCTATCATCTTGAGTACACGGGTGAGGACTTCGTGCCCGAGGTCAACGATGCGTTTGACTTCAAGAAGGCGAGCAAGGAGTTCATCGAACTGACGGGTTCGTCCCTCCTCCAGACGCGCGTGCTCGGTGTGCTCGATGAGACAATCGACAAGAACGCCATCGTCGTCTGCGCGGCGGGCAGCCTCCCGGGCGACCTGCAGCGTGCATGGCGCACGAAGGAAGTCGACGGCTACCATGTCGAGTACGGCTTCTCCTGCATGGGCTACGAGCTGAATGCCTCCCTCGGTGTCCGTCTCGCCGCACCCGACCGCGAGGTCTATGCACTCGTCGGCGATGCGGGCTACATGATGCTGAACTCCGAGCTTGCAACGGCGATTGCCGAGGGCATCAAGGTCAACATCATTCTCTTCGACAACATGACGAACGGCTGCATCAACAACCTTGAGATCGGGCATGGACAGGGCAGCTACGGTACGGAGCTCCGCTTCCGCAACCCGAAGACCGGCCAGCTCGACGGCGGATACGTTCCCGTGGACTTCGCGATGAACGCCGCGTCCTTTGGTCTGAGGACCTACAAGGCGAACACCGCTGAAGAGCTGAAAGCCGCGCTTGAGGATGCGAAGAAGCAGAACGTCTCGACGCTGATTGACTGCAAGGTGCTGCCGAAGTCCATGGTACACGGCTACGGCAACTGGTGGCGCGTCGGTGTTGCACAGGTCAGCACGATGGACGAGGTCAACCGCGTGCAGCGCGAGCGCATGATCCCGCATCTGGATGCGGCGCGGAAGTACTGAGAAAATTTAGCTTCCCCCGTGCGGCACGGGGGAAGCTGATATGAGAAGTTTTCATTCAGTCAATGATGGAGGTCAGAAACATGGCAAAGATTCGTTTGGGCATTGCCCCGATTGCGTGGACCAATGACGACATGCCGGATCTCGGCAAGGAGAACACCTTTGAGCAGTGCGTCAGCGAAATGGCGCTTGCAGGCTTCACGGGCTGCGAAGTCGGCGGCAAGTATCCGAAGGATACGGCTGTCCTCAAGAAGGCGCTCGAGCTGCGCGGCATGAGCATTGCCAGCGCGTGGTTCAGCTCCTTCCTCCTCACGCAGCCGTATGAGCAGGTGGAGAAGGACTTCATCGAGCACTGCGAGTTCCTCAAGACGATGGGCGCGGAGTTCTGCAACGTCGCCGAGCAGGGCAACAGCGTGCAGGGCAAGCTGGATGTCCCCGTTTTCGACGGCAAGCCCTACAACACGGAGGAGCAGTGGAAGACGCTCGCCGAGGGGCTGAACAAGCTCGGTGCGGTTGCGAAGAAGATCGGTCTTACGATGACCTATCATCATCACATGGGCACGGGCGTCCAGACCACGGAGGAGATCGACCGTCTCATGGAGATGACCGATCCCGCACTCGTCTGGCTGCTCTATGATACGGGACATCTCGTCTGCTCGGGCGAGGATCACATCGCCATCCTCAAGAAGTATATGCCGCGCATCCGCCACATCCACCTCAAGGATGTGCGCGCCGATGTCCTGAAGGAGGTCAAGGCGAAGAAGATGAGCTTCCTCGACGGCGTGCGCGCGGGCATGTTCACCGTGCCGGGCGACGGCTGCATTGACTTTGCGCCGATCTTTGACATCGTGAACGCCACGGACTACGACGGCTGGTTCATCGTCGAGGCAGAGCAGGATCCCGCAAAGGCAAATCCGCTTGAGTACGCCATCAAGGCGCGCAAGTACATCAAGGACAAGGCGCATATCTGATCCAATTAAGGAACTGTTGCATAAACGCCCCTATCGGCTCGCGATGCTCGCCACTTCCCCCGCCCGGCGGGGGAAGCTAATATGCCATAATCCCAAGCCTCCCCCGTGCGGCACGGGGGAGGGGGACCGCGCAAGCGGTGGAAGGGGCGCTTGTAGCGATATATCTGACATAAAGACAGGGGCTGCTCACGAAGTTTTCTACCTTCGTGCGACAGCTCCTTCTTTTATGAACGTATGAAAGGGGAAGTGGCATGGAACTCTCCATGATCTTCATCAGCCTCATCCTGCTCATGGTCTTTGCCTACCGCGGCTACTCCATCATCTTCATTGCGCCGCTCTTTGCCGTCGTCGCAGCGCTCGGCAGCGGGCACTCTCTCATGCCCGTCTACAGCGAGATCTATATGACCAAGGCGGCGGAGTACATTAAGACCTACTATCCCGTCTTCCTCCTCGGTGCGGTCTTTGCAAAGATCATGGAGCAGGGCGGGCTTGCTGCCGCCGTTGCGGATAAGATCGTCAAGACGCTCGGGCAGGACAAGGCGGTGCTCGCCGTGCTCATTGGCTGCGGCGTATTGACGTACGGCGGACTCTCTGTATTTGTGGTGGCGTTCGTCATGTATCCGTTTGCGGCGATCCTCTTTCGGCAGGTGGACATCCCGAAAAAGCTTCTGCCGGGGCTGCTCTGGATGGGCATCTTCACCTACAGTATGGTCGCCATCCCCGGCACGCCGCAGATCCAGAACATCATCCCGACATCGTTCTTCGGCACAACTACATGGTCGGGACCCATCCTCGGCATCATCGGCGCCGTCCTCTACTTCCTCATCGCGTGGGGGTGGATCAGCTATCGCCAGCGCACGCTCAATGCCAAGGGCGAGGGCTATGGACAGCACATCCTCAACGAGCCGGAGGAATCGACGGAGGCACTGCCCGACTGGCGGCTCTCGGCACTCCCGCTCGTCATGGTCATTGTCCTCAACCTCATCATCAGCAATCCGTTTCACTGGGCGTGGGCGTATTCGTGGGCGGCAGACAGCCTTGAGAGTCTGCTCCCGATGAAGCTCAGCCTCATGGCGAGCGGCATTGACAAGGTGCAGGCAATCTGGTCGATCAACGTCGCCCTCCTCCTCTCGACCGTCGCCGCCGCCATCATCGGGCGCAAACGCCTGAGCCTCAAGGGCGGGCTATCGAATCCTGTCAACACGGGCGCCGTCGGCTCGACAACGGCCGTCCTCAACGTCGCCTCGGGCTATGCGTATGGCTGCGTCATCGCCGCGCTGCCCGCATTTGCCATCATCAAAGAGGCGCTGCTTGGCTTCTCCATCGGTGACAGCCCGCTCATGAGCGCCATCATCACAACGAATATCATGACCGGCGTCACGGGATCGTCCTCGGGCGGCATGACCATCGCACTCGGTATGCTCGGGACGGAGTGGCTCGCGTGGGCACAGCAGGTCGGCATCAGCGCCGATGTGCTCCACCGCATCATCTGCCTCGCGTCGGAGTGCATCGATACAGGGCCGCAGTCGGGCGCACTCGTCACGCTGATGGCGGTCTGCGGGCTGACGCACAAGGAGTCCTACTATGACGTGATCGTCCTCACCCTGCTGAAATCCGCCGTCGTCTTTATCTGTCTCGGCATCTTCCTCGTGACGGGGCTTGCGTGAGACAGCGGACATTTTTCTTGTGCAGATGGTGAAAAGACGATAGAATGTATACCATAACAAGGAGGTGGCACGCATGAATCGTCAGAACTACAACCCGTTGAACGATTATCTCTTCAAATTTATTTTTGGAAGAGAGGAGCGTAAGCGTATCACGCTCAGCTTTCTCAATGCTGTTTTAGATCGCAAGGAAAGCAAAGAACTCACGGACATCACCTTTATTGACCGTGAATTTGATCCGCAGTTTGAGGAGGACAAGCTCTCGCAGCTCGACATATACGGCATAGCGAGCGACGGCAGTCAGATCAATATAGAGGTTCAGCTGATGAACCTCTACAATATGCAGAAGCGCACGCTCTACTACTGGGCGCGGATGTATCAGACCCTGCGCAAAGGGGAGGCCTATCAGCAACTCAGCCCGTCTATTACGATCAATCTGTTGAATTTTTCGTTGCTCCCGCAGAAAAGTCCGCACAATATGTATGGACTCTATGATATTGTGAGCGGACATCGGCTGACAGAGGATCTGGAAATACATTTTCTTGAAATTCCGAAGTTCAAGCTGAAATCGGTGAAGGAGATGAAGCGCCTCGAAAAGTGGCTTGCTTACTTTTCAAACAAACTGAATGAACGTGAAACGGAGGAACTGGCGATGAGCGAGGCAGCGATCAAAGAGGCGATACAGGCGGAGCACATCTTTATGCAGAGTGATGTGGAGCGGTGGCAGTACGAGCAGCGCGAAAAGGCGATGCGGGACTATCTCAGCGCGATGACCTCCTCGCGTGATGAGGGGCTGCAAGAAGGACGGCGCGAAGGAATCCTCGATATGGCACGTTCCCTCCTCGCGCTCAACGTTCCCGTGGATGTGATCGAGAAGTCGAGCGGCATGACGCGCGCGGAGATCCTGGCGCTGCAGCAGAGCGTTGGCGAGTAGGCGGTGCACACGGTTTTTCCTCCAAACGGGGTGGGCACGCTCGCGCGATATCGAAAGAAGTCCTCTGCGTGAGATAAGACGTTATCGCGACGAATGGGGCATGTTTGAAGCGGGAAAATTCAAAGAAAGGAACACATAGATGGACGACACAGCTGCAAAGCGCAGGATGTATCTCCTGCTCGCCCTCACGGCGGTGATCTGGGGCATTCAGCCGCTGTGCATCAAGTGGCTCGTTACGGAGTGGTCGCCCGTCACCATCTCCGCCATGCGCTACATCTTCATCTCTGCGGGGCTTATCGCCATCGCAGGGCGGCGCGGCGAAGCGCTCCTGCCGCCGCCCCATACCCTGCCAGCGCTCATCGCGATGGGCGTCACAGGCATCCTGATGAACGGCTGTATGCAGTTCACGGGGCTTCAGTACTCAACGGTGACGAACTGCACCCTGATCGCCGCCGCCTCGCCTGCCATCACAGCGTTCTTTGCTGCCGTCTTTCTGCGCGAGCGACTGAACGCAATCGCGTGGGGCGGCATCGCCGTCTCCTTCCTCGGTGCACTCGCCGTCGTCAGCCACGGCTCATGGCAGGTACTCGTCGGGCTTTCGTTCAACTACGGTGACATCCTCTTTCTACTCGCGCAGGTCGCATGGACGATGTACTCCATCCTCGCTGTGCGCGTCATGCAGTGCATCTCCGCCGCGCTTTGCACGGGATGGGCGGGCATCTTTGGGGCGCTTGCGACGATCCTCTACGGCGTCCTCACCGATGACTTTCATCCGACTGCGCTCTCCACGCCACTCCTTGCAGCGTTTCTCTACACCGTCGTCTTTGGCGGGGTCATGGCAATGCTCTTCTGGAACCTCGGCGTGCGCCGCGTCGGTCCCTCCGTTACCTCCATCTTTCAGAACGTCACCCCCGTCGTCGGCATGATCGGCGGTATGCTCCTCTTTGCCGAGCAGATCGGTATGCTCCAAATTCTTGGCGCAGCCGCCATCTTCGGCGGTGTGTATCTCACAACACACAGTAATTTTGCAGAGAAGTAATCCGCATCAAAAAGCAACAAATTTGAGTTTGCAATTCGCATAAAAACAAAAATTCAGAGAATAAGAAATCAGAACCTTGGTATAATGATCTCGTAATCAATACCTTGGTTCTGATTTCTTATTATTTGACAGAGGAGGCGAACAACTTCGATCTGCCGTGTTTTTAGGAGCAGCAAAGGAAGGTGCTGAAAATGCTCAAATGGTTTCTGACGAATCCGGACAAACCCCGTATTGAGGATCCGAATACCGTCAAGAAGATGTATCATTCTGCACGCGTGCAGGCCGTTACGGCAATGATCATCGGCTACGGTATGTACTATGTGATGCGCATGACGCTTGGCGTTGCGAAAAAGCCGATGATCGAGGCGGGCTTTACCCCGACCGAACTCGGTGCGATGGGCGCGGCGATGATGGTCGCCATCGCCATCGGAAAATGTGCGAATGGATTTATTGCCGACCACTGTAACATCAAGAAAATTGTTCCCATCGGACTTCTTGGTGCCGCAATCGTCAACGTCATCCTTGGCTTCAGTGATGCCTACTGGGTGTTCCTTGTCCTGTGGGGCGTCAACGGCGTGTTCCAGAGCATGGGCGCCGCCCCCTGTATCGTTTCCCTTGCCCAGTGGTTTTCTAAGAGCAAGCTGGCAACCTACTACGGCGTTTTCAGTATCGCGCACTACCTTGGTGAGGGTGCAACCTATCTCGGCACGGCGATGATCATTGTCGCATTCGGCTGGCACGCGGCATTCTTCCTGCCGGGCGTTGCCTGTATCGTACTTGCCTTCATCATGTACCGCTTTATGCGCGACCGTCCGGAGACATACGGACTCCCGTCCGCGAATGAATTCGAGGGTGAGGTTGCGCAGGAGAAGAAGGAGCAGACAGTTTCCACGAAGGAAGCCCAGCTCATGGTTATCCGCAACCCCTATGTGTGGCTGCTTGCTGTTGCAGCAATCTGTCTCGGTATTTCGCGTTACTCTATCAGCAGCTGGGGCGTTATCTTCCTGCAGGAGGCAAAGGGGCTGGATCTCGTTACGGCGGGCAGCATCATGTCACTCTCCCCGATTCTCGGTGGTGTCGGTTCATTCTTCTCGGGCATGATCTCCGATAAGTATTTCAAATCACGCCACTCGCTGACTACCATCGTCTTCGGTATCGTCATGCTTATCGGCATTGCCGGCGTCTGCTTCGTCCCTGCGGGATCGCTCGCACTCACAACGGCATTTATTTCCATCTTCGGCTTCGGTCTCGGCGTTATCCTCTGCTTCGTCGGCGGACTGCTCGCAGTTGACCTCTGCCCGCGCAAGGCGACGGGCGCGGCGATGGGCGTCATCGGACTCCTCGCCTATGGCGGTGCGGCGGCGCAGGATATCGTCAACGGACTCCTCATGGATCATGCAAAGGTCGTTGTGGACGGTGTGACCACCTATCATTTTGAAACCATCATGGCGTTCTGGATCGGCAGCGTTGCACTCATGACGCTTCTCGTTGTCCCGACCCTGTGGGCGAAGAAAGTCAAGGAAGAAGAGGAAGGGTAAGCCATGACGAGCGGAAGAATTTGCAACGGCCCGTACCTGCTTGCTCCCGGCACACGGCAGATCACTGTCGCGTGGGAGACGGAAGAGCCTGCAAGCTTCTACGTCACTTGCAGAGCCTCGGATGGTACGGAACTGCGCCGGGAGGCGGAGGCAGCGCGTGAGCCTTCCTGTCCCGAACATCCAGGTGGAGCGCTGATTTACACCGCAGTTTTGACGGCGCTGTCACCGGACACGGAGTATGCCTACGAGATTTGTTCCGGAGAGGAGCGCTGTGCAACGGCGTCGTTCCGCACACTGAAGGAGGCACCGAAGGCGCTTCATCTCATGACCATTTCGGATTCGCATCTCTTTCACGCATCGGAGGCATTCCGGCGCGCGGCAGAGCGCGAGCAGACCGAGTTCCTGCTGCATGCGGGGGACATCTCGTTTGGGACGGGCTATCAGCACGACCAGTATCCGAACAACTGGTTCGAGAAGATTCCGGAACTGCTTGCACGTATGCCTGTCTTCTATGCACACGGCAACCACGACGACGGACCCTTCTTCGATTCCTTTATCGGCGTCCCTCAGATGAAGGGACTGCACGGGATGGAGAGCGGGGAAGCCTTCTCTTTTGACTACGGCATGGCGCATTTCACCATCGTGGACAGCAATCCGTGGGGACTTCTCGAGATGAACGGCATCAACGCGGGCATCGCGGCAGATGCGCCTCTGCGCGCACGGATCGAGTCCATCCTCTCATGGATGGAGGCGGATCTCGTAAGCGAGAACGCGAAGCGGGCTGTGTGGCGCATCCTCGTCACACATCATCCCTATACGGATGCGTTCAACAACCGGTATGTTGTACCGATTGCGGAGCGGTGCGGCGTGGATCTCGTCCTCAGCGGGCATCTCCACTACTACATCAAATCCGTCTCGGCACAGCCGACCGTCGGGGCACGTACCGTCTATATCTGCCAGGGAAGCACGCAGGATCCTGCGGCGGGCTACGAGGAACTGGACGGCTCGAAGCGACTCCTCACCGAGTTCCCCGAATCCGTGGCGGTGGGCAACAACAACTACGGTATCCTCGATATCACAAAGGACGCCATCGACTACAAACTCTACGGCTTTTTGCCGGATGGCACGGAGCAGGAAATCGATGCCATCCATATCACCAAGGATGAACCGGACATCGTCTTTGCCGAAGTCCGTCTGCGTGCGCTCGATGAAAACGGGAACGTCGAGATCACGGGTACTGCCGAAAATGTCGGCACAGGGATTGCCGCCGCCGTCCTGCCCATCGCGGACAATGGCGCGGAGCATCTCATCAATATGTTCGGTACGGGCGCGGACACACAGCTCATCGTTCTGAATCCCGGTGAGAAGAGATCGTTTACCGCATACTACTGTGCGGATGCGGTGGGGGCACACAGCCTCCGTGCGGCAGGTGCCCAGCTCACGCTTGACACGCGTGAACCGCAGGCATTCTCATACGCGCATCTCTTCCTTCAGATTGGCGCAGGCGCGGATATCGACTGCCTCTTTGCACGCGCAGAGGTGACGAATCATCTGGATCGTGCCGCCGATGTCGAAATCCCTCTTGTGATGGACGGCACGACCGTCGCGGTTCAGCGCTTCCACTTTGCCGTGCATGAGCGGCGCTCCGTGACGTTCTGTCATCGCTTCGAGCGCGCCGGCACCTACTGGGTCGGCGTCGCCGATCTCCCACCGAAGGAAGTGACCATCGAAGGCGCCGTTCGCATCGTTCCGCGCATCCATGACAAGTCGGGCAAGGGGCACACGGCACTCCTCCATGGAACACCAAAGGTTCTGGAAAAGAACGGCCGCATGGAGGTTGCGCTTGCGGAATACGGCGACTATATCGAGATCCTGCCGCGCGCGGATCTTGCGACGCCCAACGGACTCACGGGCGTGGTGACGGCAGATATGTACCGCTTCGCACGCGCGGACGAGATGGGGCACAGCCCTCTCATGATCCGCGGCAAGTCCATCGGCTGGGGCGCAGGCTACGCACTGCGCATGGCAGTCGAGCGCAACGGTACGATCAAATGGGGCATCTGCCACGGTGTTGAGGAATACTTCTGGCAGGGCGGATCTGCCGAAGTCGATGTCCGCCACCAGTACGCCATGACCTTTGACAAGGAGCGCGGCGGCGCATCCTTCATCGACGGCGTCCGGCGCGGGCGCGTCGGGGGAATCAACCCTGCGAGCGAGCTGCGGCAGTGGGCGGATCAGCCGATCTTCGTCGGCTACTCCTACATCGGTCACGTCATTCCGGAGCTGGGCAAGCCCAAGTATTTTACCCATCTGCCCGCAAATGTCTCTGAGGTGCGCTTTTACACCGAGGGACTGACCGCAGAGGAGATGCGTGAGATATACGAACACCCCGATGAGACGGGGCCGCGCAGCGACGCGCTCGGCGTCTGGCTCGACTTCCGCCGGATCGAGAGCTCGGGGGCGCATACGACCGAGTGGCGGCATCCCGCCGTCTATGCCCCCGCATACCTTGCAGAAAAGATCTGCTGGGAGTTCCGGACACTCGAGGCGGAGGCACATATTCCCGCGCATGCGGCAATCCGCACCGTGGTTGAGGTCTCGGACGACGGCGTCTCCATCAAGGATCGGAAAGAAATTGTCCTTCAAGACGGCGGGAACAGCATCGATCTCACGGGGCTTGCCCCAGCGCAGTACCTGCGCGTCAAGACGGAGCTGACGGGAGAGGTCGGTGCCGCAGGTACCTTCATCCCTGAGATCTGTTCCTATGAAATCGCTGCCGCACATGGGAACCTGCGTGCCGATCTTGTCTGGTCGACACGTGCCCAGTGGGAGCGCGGCACATTCACCGGTGCGGCGGACTTCCCACCCGTCGATCGTCTGCGCGACTACCCCGAATACACGGACATTATTCATGGTTAGGGAATCGCTGATGCAATGAAGCGCATCAGACTGATGCTGGGTTTATCAATGCGTCCCTCGTGCCCTTACGTAAAAAGCCGCTGCATGAAATCGTTTTGATTTCATGCAGCGGCTTTTCTATGTGCGCCACATCTTTCGATATTTTCCCGGCGTTGTGCCGACGAGGTTTTTGAATACGGATTGAAAGTAATTGGAGTTGTTGTATCCGCATTCCATCGCGACTGCAGTGATGCTCAGATTTGTCGTCAGCAGCAGGTTTTGTGCCTCGTCGATGCGGCGGCGGATGATGTAGGACATGGGGGAGACCCCCATCAGATCCTTGAATGTATGTGAGAGGTAATAGGGGTTGATGTGGAGGGCGGAGGCGATATCGGTGAGCTTCAAATCCTCCAGATAATGCGCATCGATGTATTCCTTGATGCGTGCGCCAATGCCGTGCAGAGCGTTTTCGTCGGGGTGGGTTCTGCGTTCGTCAAGGAGGGCAATGAGCATGAGGACGAGTGCCCGTGCGAGATGCGCCCCCGCCTCTGAGCGATAATGGTGCTCCTCCTCCAAGGCAAGCAATTTGATGCTCTGCAGAAGAGTGAAGAGCATTCTCTTGGCTGAGGCGGTGTTCAGTGCAATCAGGACAGGGGCTTCTTCCGGAACAAGCTGTGCCGCAGGCAATCCACGCAGGTGAATGTTCCCCATGCGGATGATGAGAGCATTCAGGTTCTTCCTGTTCTTGAAACGGTGAAGAATACCGCTCCCGATCAGCACGAGGCTGTCCTTTCGCAGGGGGTGGACAGTGTCATCCCCTGCGATGAGACGGCATGTGCCCTTTTCGATGAGAACGACTTCGACGATTCCATAATGAACGTTTTGTGTGTCCGCATCATCCGCATCTGTGAGATTCCCGACGGACTCCAGATAGGGGGAACTGCCGACCTCAAAGGAGGATTGGTCAGGGACGCCAAATGGAAAGGAGGACATAAGAAAACCCCTTCTGAAAATTCGCTCATAGAAGAATGCAAAAAACAAGATAAAATAGTTTTATCCTGCAACGGAACAAAAAAATGGAGAATACGCCGTTTGCATTCTTATATAATAATATTCAGAAAGGTGCCTAAATAATGGAGTGATGGATTTTTCCTGCCAAAGAAATACATCATATTATCATTATACAGGCACCTGAAGATAAAATCCAGTCTTTGCACATGAAGGAGGTACGAAAATTATGAAAAAATTCTTAGCGAAGTATGGATTTTCGGAGGCGGCATTTTTTCAACTGATCCTCATCACGATCAACGCACAGCTGATCTATGCGTTCTGGGATATCCGCAATAGTGTGCCGGGCGGATTTCCCGCCGCACTCGGCGTGACGGATCAGGAGGCCGGCTATCTGTATTCGATGCAGGGGCTGGTCATCCTGCTGGGTACCATCGCACTCGGTTGGGTCGGAGACCGCTTTTCCATTCGTGCAATCATGATGCTGTCCACCATTGGCGTCGGTGGGATTTCTATGTTTCTGACATTAAATTCGCCGGGGCTGAGTATGCCGGTGCTGCTCACGTGCTTCTTCTCGATGCTGTTCTTCAGTGAGGTTCTGTTCAAACCGGCGAACTTCAAGGCACTGCGGCTTTCAACGACAAAGGATCATCAGGGGGCGGCTTTCGGCCTCTTCGAGTTCGGGCGCGGTGTTCTGGCCTTTCTCGTCTCGATGCTCTGGACGGCGATGCTCTACTTTGAGGCGGGGCCGCACACGATGATGGCGACTGCTTGTGCTATTATCATCATTGCAGGAATTGCGGTCTTCTTTGCCGTACCCAAGGGCGCAAAGGTGGGCGATGATGATACGCAGACAAAGACGAATGCGGAGGCAATCAAGGGGATTGCGAAGGTGGCTCGTCTGCCCGTCGTCTGGATTGCGGGTATCAATGTCTTCTGCATCTATGGTGCATTCGTTGCGGCGGGGACGTATTTTGCGCGCTTCCTGCAGGGCGGCTATGGCACGAGCGCCGTTGCGGCAGCGGTTTTTGCAACCGTTGTCATCGGGCTGCGCATGCTGCCCCTTGTATCGACAGTTCTCGTGGAGAAGGTGTTTCCGTCGACTGCGCATTTCATGCGTACGATGGAGTGTGTTCTCGTCCTGCTGTTGGCGGTAATTGGCGGGATTTTCTTCTTTAACCATCCCGATGTCACACTGTATGCTGCGGGCTATGCCCCCGGCGAGACGCCGGACGGTCTGATCTCCTCCTCTACGTTCTACCTCCTCCTCGTCCTCCTGCTTGCTGCATCGGCTTGCGTATTCATGGTGCGCGGCGTTTACTATGCGCCCATCGGTGAGGCAAATGTGCCGAAAAAGCATTCCTCTGCTGCGATGTCGTTCGCGATTACCATTGGATATTTGCCGGCGCTGATCGCACCGATTGTATTGGGCGGACTGGTGCGCTCGCCGGAGAAGGATGCGGCGGGGCAGATTGTGCGCTCCTACCTGACGGATACTCATGTCCTCGCGATGGCGTTTTGGGGACTTGCCGCGCTGGCTCTCGTTGCCGTCGTTATGTCCCACCTCCTGATTCGTCTGCGGGAGAACCAGTCGGATCAGGAACATGAGGAGGCATGACGATGCGTGCGGTTGAAAGTGCGGCGTGGATGTCATGCTGCAGTCCAGAGACGCTGATCACGCGGCTCCTTCTGCCGGGGACGCATGATACGATGACGGCAGCCTGCCCCGAGCGATACTACCATACACAGACCATGGCGCTGGAGGAACAGCTGACGGCGGGTGTCCGCTTTCTCGATCTGCGTCTGCGGCGGGAGATGAAGGCGGCGCACCGCGAGTGGATCAGCGATATTGACGCCGATCAGATCTTTTCGGCCTGTGCGGCGTTTCTGACGCAGTACCCGACAGAGATGCTGCTCGTGCGCATACAGAATGCCAATGAGAAAAAGGATGACTATGAGGCGTATGGGGCAGCCCTGAAAGAAAAAATTGAAAAATGGTCGGAACTGTTTTATCATTGGGAGGAAGGGCAGCCCGCATGGATGACGCTGCGGGAATGTGCCGGCAAGATCGTAGCCATTGAATGCTCTCCGCCCGCCATGCACTTTGGTCGGATCCATGCGCGCAAATGGGCGGAAAACTGGCATGACAATGCAGCCATCTCCCTTCAGGATCTGTGGGACGGACCAACCATTGCGGAAAAGCAGGAGGCTATTCGTGCGCAGATGGAGGCATCATGCTGTCTGCCGCATACCGTTCTCTCGTTGAGTCACATCAGTGCGACGAACGGGGCACCGGGCTTTCCCGACGCGTTTGCAGATGTGTTGAACCCATACAGCCTTGCACTTATGGGCGAATACCCGAAGGCGCGCGGCGTTTTGATCTATGATTTCATCACGCCCGAGATTTGCAGGGAGGTCTTTGAAAAGAATCACATGGAAGGATAGAAACGATGACAAGAAAAAGGCGGCTCCTCAATGGTCCCTATTTGCTCAGCCTCACAGATCATGCCGTTACGATTGCATGGGAGATGGCGGAGAAGTCGGATGCTGCCGTACACTGCGGGGAGGGCACAGGCTTCCATCAGGTCACAGCGAAGCGGCAGCGTGTAGGCAAGGAGCTGGACGTATGGCTCTATACCGCACGCCTGACACAGTTGACAGAGGCGACTGCGTATCGCTATGCTGTCTGCGTCGGAGAGGAGCGACTTTGCGAAGGAGCGTTTCGAACACTTGCGGCTGCCCCGGAGCAGCTGCATCTCGTGACGATATCGGATACGCAGCTCTTTCACCTCAGTGAACATTTCGCCGCAATGGCCGCAGAGGAGCGGCCGGATTTCATCCTGCATTGCGGGGACATTTCATTCGGGACGGGATATGAGCACGATCAGTACGAGGCGAACTGGTTCCGGCGCATCCCCGAGATTCTGGCGTCTACCCCCGTGTTCTATGCGAAGGGCAATCACGATGATGGTCCGTTCTTTGAGACGCTGTTTACAGAGCCGCAGGCAAAGTCTCTGAATGCTGCACCGGATGGGCACAGCTTTTCCATGGACTACGGCATTGCGCATATTGTCATGGTGGACAGCACTCCGTGGGGACTCTTTGAGATGAATGCGGAGAATGCCGGCTGCACGTTGGATGCAGAAAACCGGCAGCGCATACAGGAGACGCTCGCATGGGTGGAGTCCGATCTGATGAGTGCAACGGCGCAGGCAGCGCAGTGGCGCATCCTCATGATGCACCATCCCTATACGGATGTATTCAACAACCGCCACATTGTCCCCCTTGCCGAAAAGTGCCGCGTCGATCTCGTCGTGGGCGGGCATCTCCACCGCTATGTCAAGGCGGTGTCGGTCAATCCGGAGATTGGGGCGCGAACGGTCTACGTCATGCAGGGCAGTCTGCAGAATCCGGCTGAGGGCTGCGACAAGGGGCTGCCGGAACGCCGCCTCCTCGAGGAGTTCCCTGAGGTTGTTGCCATGGGCAGAAACAACTATGGCATTTTGGACATCTCGGCGGATGCGCTGGACTATCGCTTCTATGGATTTCGTCCCGACGGTACGCGGATTCTTGTCGATACCGTTCGCATGGAGCACGGTGAGCCACAGCTCGCCTTTGAGAACATTCATCTGCGCCGCCTCGACAACAATGGACATATCGAGATTCAGGCGGATGTATCAAATGTCGGGACGGTGCTTGCTGCCGTCGTCATGAAACTCTCGGACAACGGCTGCAAAAAAAAGCTGAATCTCTTTGGTGAGCCTCGTCAGAGTCGCGTCGTGCTCCTTGAACCCGGGGAACAGCAGGCGGTGTCTGCCGTCTATCAGGCGCGGACGCCGGGCGTGCACCGCATTGAATGCGGCGGTGTGCAGGAAGAGATCTTTGTCTTTGAGCCGAAGGAACTCTCCTTCTCCCACATGCACATTGCTCCGCTGCAGGCGGATAAGGCAGACTGTATCTATGCGACCATCGAGGCGGTCAACAATCTCGACCGTGAGATCTATACGACCGTTCCCCTTTACGTCGATCAGCGCATTGCAGCTACGCAGAGCAGTTTCTTCCGTGCACGCGAGCGGCGGCTTTTGAGCTTCTGTCATGCCTTCCGTCGGGGCGGCACCTATCAGGTCAGTATTGCGGATCAGCTGCCCGAGGAGATCTGCGTCGAGGGCAGTATCCGCGTGATCCCGCGCGTATTGGATAAGTCCGGGAGCGGACACTATGCGCTGCTGCAAGGATCGCCCAAAGTTGTGGAGATCGACGGGCAGCGCGAAGTACACTTGGAATCCTATGGAGACTATATCGAGATTCCACCGTCGCCGGGACTTGTCGCCCCGCAGGGCTTTACCGGCATGGTTAGGGCTGCCGTCGACCGACTCGCCAACGAAGATGAGATGGGGCATAACCCCTTGATGATGCGTGGTATTTCCGTCGGATGGGGCGCGGCGTACACGTTGCGCATGGTCGTTGATCGTAGCGGCAATCTCAAATGGGGAACGTGCTACGACGTGACCGAGTATCAGTGGCAGGGCGGTGCGGCAAGAGTAGGCACGTGGGCGGACTATGCCATCTCGTTCGATAAGCGGCGTGGCGGTACGTCCTACTGCGACGGGCAGGCGGTGGCGCATGTGCCGGGCATTCCTGCGAAAGCGGAGATTCGCCAGTGGGAGAATCAGCCGATCTTCATCGGGTATTCCCATATCGGTCACGTGATTCCGGAGCTGGGCAAGCCCAAGTATTTCACGCATCTTCCGGGGCGCATCGGAGGGGTGCGCTTCTACCGTAAGGGTCTGACGGGGGAGGCTGTGCGCGCCGTGCTTGCCGCACCCGAAGAAGCGGGAGCGGATCGAGGGCAGCTCGCCGTATGGCTCGATTTCCGTCACATTCTGACGGTCGGTACCCATACGACGGAGTGGCGCCATCCTGCGATCTACGATCCGGCGTTCAAGGCACAGAAGAAATATTGGCGCTTCCGTCAGCTCCGCGCCAAGACGAAGCTGCCCCCGCAGGTGACGCTTCGGGCGAATGTAGAGGTATCGGATGATAAAATCTCCGTGAAGGCGCACATGAAAATCGTGCTGAAGGACGGCACGAACTACATCGAATTATCGCAGCTGCCGGAAGCGCAGTACCTGCGCATTGTCACGGACTTCTCGGCAACCGTTGGGGAGCAGGGGACATTCGTGCCCGTGCTCTACGAGTATCAGATTACGGCAGAGAATGAGGTCGATTTCGCGGATATGCTGTGGGCGACGCGCCCCGACTGGGAGCGCGGCACATTCTCCGGCGCAGTGGGGTTTGCACCCGTCGACCGCCTGCGTGACTATCCGGCATATACGGATATCATTCACGGGTAGAAAAACGATTCCAAAGAGGCTGCTGCATGAAGCTTTGGCTTCATACAGCAGCCTTTTTTGGTGCATATTCTTATCATGGGAGGCACAATATTACCGGAATTGTTCAAAAACTCCATAAAAGTGTTTTCCTATTTTAGCGCGAAAGCAATATATTATAGTTTTGAATCGAAAAATTTCAGAGATTTTTCATAAAACTTGTGATTGCCCGTGTTTTATATGGACTTTTGCGCGGTATCGCAGATTTTGCTTTCTGCCATGGAAAGCAAGATTTTATAGAATACAAAACACAAAAAAATATAAAATAGATACACATGAAATGATAAAGATGTTATAAAAAGCTAACTATTCCTGTGCGGAGGTGATGAGGGCGGGGAAGTTCGGAGTATTTCAAATATCTCGTTTTGTGGATGGTAAGGAGGAAAAGTGATGAGTAATACTCAGATGGCTGCGGCCGCCGGCGGTAAGCTGCCGTGGATGACACGTATCGCTTACGGTCTCGGCGACACTGCTCAGAACGTCGTATGGGGTGCAATGGGCATTCTGACGTTCTTCTACACGGACTACGCTGGGATTGACCCCGCGATGGTCGGTATGGTCATGTTGATTTCGCGCTGCTTTGACGGTGTGTCCGACGTTATCATGGGATTTATCGTCGAGAAGACGAACTCCAAATGGGGGAAATCTCGCCCTTGGATTCTCTGGGGAAGCATACCGTTCGCGATTTCTATCGTACTTATTTATACGGTACCACAAGGCTCGTCGGCGATGCAGTTCGCCTATCTGTTTGTTACCTACAACTTCTGTACGACGGTCTGCTACACAGCGTTGAATCTGCCGTATGGCTCGCTGTCGGCGATGATGACGCGCTCCTCACGTGAGCGCGATATGCTCTCAATCACGCGTATGTGCCTCTCCCCGTGGGGGCGTATCCTCTCGGTCTCGGCGACGCTCCCGCTCGTCAAGGTCTTTGGCGACACGCAGATGGCATGGGTTCAGGTCATGAGCATCTGGGCGGTTGTCGGACTCGGACTCCTGCTCTTCTGTTTCTCACGCTGCAAAGAGACGGTTGTCATCGAAGCGCGTGAAAAGGTCGCAAAGATTCCCGTCGGGAAGGCACTCAAATGTCTCGCTGTCAACCCTTACTTCTGGGCGGGCATGACGGTCTGGATGATGCAGAACGTCATCTTCACCATCACGGGCACGATTCTCCCGTATTACTGCAAGTATATCTTTGCCGATGATACGATCTACGGCAGCCTCTATCTCATGGAGACACTCATTACAATCTTTGTCATGGCAGTCTTCAGCCCGCGTCTGCTGCAAAAGTTCGGCAAACGCAATATGTCCCTCGCAGGCGTTGTGCTCTGTTTCGTCGGTCATGCGATCTTCTTGATCAATCCGACGGATCTCAACTGGGTTATCTTTAGCTGCGTCATTCGCGGCATTGGATTCGCTCCGGTGCAGTCCGTTATCTTCGGCTTCCTTGGCGATGCGGTTGAGTATGGACAGTGGAAGACGCATGTGCGTCAGGAAGGTCTCATCTTCTCCGGCGGCTCGGTCGGTACGAAGGTCGGTTCGGGTCTCACGAGTGCATTCCTCACGGGTCTGCTCTCCTATGCAGGTTATGTTGCGTCGTCCTCCGGCTCCATCATGCAGAGCCAGCAGGTTATTGACATGATCGTCAGCATCTATATGTGGGGACCGATCTTTGTCTGGGCTGTCCTTGTTGTGCTTCTCTACTTCTATCAGTTGGACAAGAAGTATCCAGAGATCATGCGTGAACTCGTTGCACGCGAAGCGCGCGGCGAGATGTAAGCATCTGAGGGCATTTTGCCCTCAGGTATGAAAGGAGAGAAATGATGGATCAGAAAACACTTATCACGATCACGCGTCAGTACGGCAGCGGTGGACGTGAGGTTGCGGAGTTGGTTGCCAAAAAGATGGGCGTGCGCCGCTATGACCGCAAGATCGTCGCGATGGCGGCGGAAAAACTCGGAACAGCGGATGACTTTCACGCGGTTCTTGAAAGCTCTTACAATGCACCGGGCACGGGATTCGGCGATCTGGGCGACTATGCCTATGACCGTATGCCGCAGCACAACCGCATGTACATCGAGCAGGCAAAGACGATCCTGAAGATTGCTGAGACGGAGAGCGCTGTTTTCCTCGGACGCTGTGCCGACTACATTCTGAAGGACAATCCGAATGCGTTCTCGTTCTTCATCTATGCGGATGAGGCGTATCGCAAGGAACGTTCCAAGACGCATTACGGCGAGCGCACACTCAAGGAACTGGATGCAGAGGACGCGATCCGCAAGCAGTACTATGCCTACTACACGGGGCAGACATGGGGCGCGCCGGAGAACTATGATCTCCTCATCAATACGAGCCAGCTCTCACTGGAAGCAGCGGCAGAGCTTATCCTGAGCTATGTTGAGCTGCGTCGTCGCGGAAAATAATAGAAGCAGCTGGGCTGCATTACGAGAAAATAAAAATCTCGTAATGCAGCCTCTTTTTTATTTTTTTTGGGACTTGTCAATCTTTTTGAAGTATGTATAATAATGCTTGGTTATCTTATTATTATGTTTGTAGTCTTTAATGAGCTTGTCATGATAAGCTTTAGACTACAAAAATTCCATGGGGGGAATAGCAATGATTCCAATTCTTTCATTCCTCGTGATCGTCGCTGGCATCTGGATTTTTGCATGGTATCGGACGAGGAACATCAACAAGGAGAATACCGATGGGTATTTCTTCAGCGGTCGCAGTCTCGGTGGGCTTGTCATCGCGGGCACAATGCTCATGGCAAATCTCTCGACGGAGCAGATTGTCGGGCAGAGCGGGCTTGCGTATGCGGTTGGCATGGAGGTTATGGCGTGGGAGATCATCGCCTGTTTCTCGATTCTGACGCTTGCCTTTGTCTTCCTGCCGAACTATCTGCGGCACGGTGTCTCGACGATTCCGGAATTCCTCGCGCTGCGCTACGACAATCAGTTTCGGCTTGTCATCTCGTTCCTGATTCAGACGAGCTATGCCTTTATCCTCCTGCCCGGCATTCTCTACTCAGGTGCGCTCGTGTTCAATCAGCTGTTCAGTGTGAGCGAGCTGCTCGGCATCTCGCAGTATGAGGGCATCATGGTGACGGCGGCGATCGTCGGCATTGTGGGACTCGCCTATCTCCTCATGGGCGGCATGGGCATCAGTGCGGTGAGTGACAGCGTCTATGGCGTGGGGCTCCTCGTCGGCGGCATCAGCATTCCGTTCATCGGACTCTATATGCTCGGCGACGGCAGCATCGTCGATGGGTTCTCGCGCATGGCTGCGGCAGCACCGGAGAAGCTGAATGCCATCGGAGCGATTGACTCAAAGGCGGTGCCGTGGCCGACACTGCTGCTTGGGCTGCTCTTTAACACGATGTTCTACTGGAACACGAACCAGTTCATCGTACAGAAGACCATTGCGGGGCGCAATCTTGCCGAGGGGCAGAAGGGCGTTTTGACGCTTGCGATTTTCAAACTCTTTGGGCCGCTCTTCCTCGTTTTGCCCGGCATCATCGCCTTCGTCATGTTCGACGGCTCGCTGCCCCTGCCGGATGCCGCCTATCCGACGCTCGTGAAGGCGATTTTGCCGCCGTGGATGTACGGCATCTTCGGTGCAATTATCTTCGGTGCGATTCTCAGTACGTATGTCGCCGCACTCAACAGCGCCGCGACGCTCTTCTCGCTCGACTTTTACAAGGGGATCTTCCGCAAGGATGCCTCTGAGCGGAGTGTTGTGCGCGTGGGCAGGATCACGAACATCGTCATTGCCCTCGTCTCCATCGGTCTTGCACCGCTCCTCATCAACGCGCCGACGGGGCTGTATAACTTCCTCCAGGAGTACGTGGGCTTCTACAATATCCCGCTCATCGTCATCATCCTGTTTGGCTTCTTCAACAAGAGCGTCTCGGCGGTGGGGGCGAAGATCTGCTTCACCTTCCACATCGTCGTCTACATCATCGCGAAGTTCCTCTTCGGCGATCTGAACTTCCTCTACATCCACAGTGTACTATTCTTCCTCGACATCCTCGTCATGTGGGGATCGACGAAGTTCGCACCGCTCGCGGGCGGCTATTCGTTCACGCCGAATGCGAACAAGGTCGATCTCACGCCGTGGAAGTATCGTAAGTACGTTGCCGTCGTCGTAGTCCTCGGTATCTTCACCGTCTATGCGATCTTCTCCCCGCTTGGGATTGGGCGGTAAAGCGTAGATTTCATATTGTGCAAAAAGCTGCTCCGACCTTCTGGAGCGGCTTTTTCGTTTGTCATCGAAAAATATATGTGCTAAAATATAATCGACAATAAACAAGTACAAGGAGGTGTTTGACCATGGCCACTATCAGTTTTGACCGCGAGATACGCGTGCGGCCGGAGGATATGGATCGGTTTTTGGATGCAATAAAAAAGCCGCCAAAGCATAAGTTTGTCGTGTATGATATTGAAAAAGAGATGAGAGAAAGTCGAAGGTTATTAGAAAATGCCTTTCACTCCGTTGAAAACTCTGCAAGAAAAGATACCGATTCAGACGATTGAACAGGCTTTCTCGCGATTCTCATGCAAAAGAGATATGGATATAGAGAGCTTTTTGAAGAATCGAGCCATACAATTTGAAGAACTGGCAAAAAGCAGGACATATTTCTTTATTGACCAGAGCGCAGCGGAGAACAGAGAAATTGAAATATGGGGCTTTTTCTCAATCGCCCCGCAGATTCTGCATTTGCCGGAAGGATTGTCGATCCGAGCCAGAAAGGAACTGGACGGATTTTCCGGGAAGATTCACGGGGAAAAGATTTCTGTCCTGCCGGTCATGCTCATCGGTCAAATTGCAAAAAATGATCAATATGAAAACGTCATAACGGGAAAAGCGCTTTTAGCGCACGCATTGACTGTCGCTCAGTCAGTGCATGAGATGATAGGCGGCAGGATCGTTATGGTTGATGTAAAGTCGGATGCCAAGGGCTTAATAAGGTTCTACGAAGAGAACGGCTTTGTGCTGATCTCGGAGGATCCCGAGACGGGGCTGTCCCAGATGATCTATATGCTGTGTTGATACAATCTAAAAATAAGACACCTTGACGGAGTTTTTCGTCAGGGTGTCTTATTTTTGTCTGCTCTTCGTAAAAATTGCCAAAGAAGAAACAACGATTCAAAAAATAGGAAAATTACATTTGTGTTCACAGCCCCTATAATAGAACCAGAAAACGGAACAGTAGATCACCAGATCACCAGACACAGAAAGGGGCTTTCACCATGAAGATCGGCATCATCGGCGCGGGGCGCATCGGTAAGGTTCACATCCGCAACATTTCGCTCTTTGTTCCCGGCATGGAGATCAAGACGGTCGCTGACCCGTTTGCGAATGACGAGACGGCGGCGTACGCGAAGCAGTTCGGCATTCCAAATGTGACGAAGGATGCGGCGGAGATTCTGAACGATCCTGAGATCGAGGCAGTCGTCATCGCGTCCTCCACGGACACGCATGCGAAGTACATCATCGAGACAGCACAGGCGGGCAAGCATATCTTCTGTGAGAAGCCGATTGACTATGACATTGCGCGTGTGCATGAGGCAATCGACGCGGCAAAGACGGCGGGCGTGAAGCTGCAGATCGGTTTCTGCCGCCGCTTCGATCACAACCATCGCGCGGTCTATGAGATGGTACGCGCAGGCAAGGTTGGTGAGCCGCATCTCATCCGCATCAGTTCGCGTGACCCGGAGCCGCCCCCGATTGCTTATGTGAAGGTATCCGGCGGCATCTTCTACGATATGATGATTCACGATTTCGATATGGCGCGCTTCCTTGCGGGCGATGAGGCGGAGGAGGTCTACGCCGCAGGAGCAGTGCTCGTGGATCCTGCCATCGGGGAGGCGGGCGATGTGGATACCGCCGCCGTCACGGTAAAGTTCCGCTCGGGTGCGATTGCGACGATTGACAACAGCCGCAGGGCAGTCTATGGCTACGATCAGCGCGTGGAGGTCTTTGGCTCGAAGGGCGTTGCGATGAACGGCAACGATGTACCGAACACGGCGACGTTCGCGGATGCGGCGGGCACGGTCGGCGGCACGGCGTTCCAAGTGATGTGGGATCGCTACGAGCGCGCGTTTGTCGAGGAGATGAAGGCGTTCGCGGAGGCGGTCGAAAATGATGTGGAGACGCCGGTGACAGGGATGGACGGACTCTATCCCGTACTGATGGCGGCGGCTGCGACGAAGTCACTGAAGGAAGGCCGTCCGGTGAAGATTTCCGAAATTGAGTAAGGAGGCGGGAGCGATGAAACGCTGTGCATGTA
Organism: Candidatus Centipeda massiliensis; assembly: GCF_900290285.1. GTDB lineage: Bacteria > Bacillota > Negativicutes > Selenomonadales > Selenomonadaceae > Centipeda > Centipeda massiliensis. The sequence goes on from NZ_LT985754.1 coordinate 543,662, forward strand.
TTGATACGCTCTATACGGAGCTGCCGTTTGAGGAGCGCTTTGCCGCCGCCAAGGCGGATGGGTTCGAGTCGGTGGAGTTCTGGGACTGGCGCATTCGCGATCTCGACCGCGTAAAACAGGAAGTCGACAAGACGGGAATCGTCGTCAGCGGGTTCAACGGCGATGCGGACTACTCCCTCGTCGATCCGACGCACAAGGAGCAGTATCTGGCGGCTCTGCGGGAGTCGATGGAGGCGGCGAAGAAGGTCGGCGCACCGACGGTGACAATCCACTCGAACGCGCTCGGCGAGGGCGGCGTCGTGGTGAATCACTATACGGAGCTGTCGGACACGGTGAAGCTCTGCTCTATGTACGATACATTGCTCGCTGCGGTGAAGATTGCGGAGGAGTACCAGATTCGCATGAACCTTGAGGCACTGAACATCAAGGTGGATCATGTCGGGAACTTCCTCCAAACGACGCAAATGGCGGCGGAGATCACGCGCCTCATCGGTTCACCGTGGCTCAAGGTGCTCTTTGACGCCTACCACATGCAGTATAATGAGGGCGCACTATCGTATCAGATTGAAACGTACTTCGATCAGATTGGGCACATCCACATTGCAGACTGTCCGGGGCGGCATGAGCCGGGCACGGGCGAAATCAACTATTCGTCCATTTACAAGCTGCTGGATCGCCTCGGTTACGTGTACCGTGTGGGGTACGAGCTGTTCCCAGAGACGGATACGAAGACTGCCGTTGCGGCGATTATGAAGGACTAAGACGAGAGGAGGACGCTCATGAGCACGCAGCAGGCTGTTGCCGTCCCCACAGGGGCGGGCAACGAACGACTTTCATGGTTCACACGCATTTCCTATGCGCTTGGCGATACCGCGACGAATATCGTTGCGGGCGCAATGACGATTCTCACATTCTTCTATACGGACTATGCGGGGGTTGCGCCGACGATGGTCGGTCTCGTCATGCTCCTCTCGCGTATCTTTGACGGGATGTCCGACCTCTTGATGGGCTTCATCGTGGAGCGGACGAACTCCCGCTGGGGCAAGTCGCGCCCGTGGGTGCTCTGGTCGAGTGTCCCGTTCTGTATCTCGATCGTCCTCATCTACATGGTACCGCAGGGGTCGGATTTCCTGCAATTCGTCTATCTCTTTATCACGTATAACTTCTGCAACACGATCTGCTACACGGCGCTGAATCTTCCGTACGGCTCGCTCTCGGCGATGATGACGCGCATCTCGCACGAGCGCGACATGCTCTCGATCACGCGTATGGCGCTCTCGCCGATCGGCAAGATCATCTCCATCTCTGCGACATTGCCGCTCATCAAGATGCTCGGCGACAATCAGGCGGCGTGGATCAAGGTCATGGCGATCTGGGCGGTGCTCGCGTTCTTCCTGCTCCTCCTCTGCTTCTGGAAATGTGAGGAGAAGGTCGTGATCGAGGCGCGTGAAAAAGGTCCGAGCATCCCCGTCAAGAAGGCACTCAAGTGCCTCCTGATGAACAAGTATTTCTGGATGGCGATGACGATCTGGATGATGCAGTGTATTATCCAGATGGTGACAGGAACCCTCCTGCCGTACTACTGCAAATACATCTTCAACGATGGCTCATTGTTCAGTATTCTGCTGCTCCTCGAGGTGGTTGTCACCATCGTCTTTACCCTGCTCTTCTGCCCCACGCTTCTCAAGCGGTTCGGCAAGCGCAATATGTCCATCATCGGTGTCTCGGTCGCGCTCGCGGGGCATCTCATCTACTGCCTGAATCCGCTTGATTTCAACTGGGTGGTCTTCAGCTGTGTGATCCGCGGTATCGGCTTTGCTCCGCTGAACTCTGTCATCTTCGGCTTCCTCGGCGATGTCGTGGAGTACGGCCAGTGGAAGTTCCATGTGCGTCAGGAAGGTCTGATCTTCTCCGGCGGCTCGGTCGGCTACAAGGTCGGTACGGGCGCGACGGGCGCACTCATCACGGCACTCATGTCGTGGTCGGGCTACATCGCCTCGAGCACGGCGGATGCGGTACAGCCGCAGTCGGCAATCGACATGATCGTCCACATGTATGAGTTGGGCATCATCCTGATCTGGGTGATCCTGCTTGTCGTCCTCTTCTGCTACAAGCTGGATAAGCTCTATCCGACCATCATGAAGGATCTCATCGAGCGCGAGGCGCGCGGGGAACTCTGATTCCTTGAAAATGACGTTTTCGAAATCCCCCGAACACATGCTGTTCGGGGATTTCCTGCGCTCTGTGTTATAATAAATCCATCGATGCGAAAGGGGGCTGCCCATGGCAATATTCGGAACGCTGCGTATGAAGACGTTTGTCGCCGTCATGTTCGTCAATTTTCTCGCTATCGCGCTGATTGCGGTGTTCTTTCAGCAGCGCGCAACCTCATTTTTCGAGGAAGAGTATGCGGACTCCCTCTATGGCGGCATACACATCGGCGGCAAGGCACTCGACGAGGGGTTTCAGACGGTCTACCGCCTTGCGCTTGAGGCAAGCTTTGACGCGCGTATACGGACACTTGCGGAGGCAGGGGATGCGGCGGCGCTGCAGGAACTGTCACTGCTCCTGCAGCAGTACAAGGCACGGAGTCCTCTCGTCGACGCCGTCTATTGCTACCTGCCCGCGCATGGGATCCTCGTCAAGGCGAACGGCTATCGTCCGGTCGCACTTCTGCCGCCGGAAGAACGTGCTATGTGGGCGGAGACGATTGCCCGGCAGACGGGGCTGCGCCCTCTGGCGGCAGAGGATGTACTCGGCGCCGCACGAAAGAAGGTCTTTCTCTATCATGCCGCCGTCCACAGCGGAGATGCGGTGATCGCCGATCTCACATATACCGTTAGTGAACGCGGACTATACTATGCGTATCTCGATGATTTCAGCAGGGATGCGAGCCGCGATGTCCTGCTGCTCGATGGGGCTCAGCGCATCGTGTCGGGCAGCCGTCTGCCCGATGCGGCAGAGACGGCAGAGATCGGGGCGCTCGTGCAGGATGCTCCGGCAGGACGGGGGAGCGCACGAATTGACGGTGAGCGCTGTACCATCGCGTGGGCAGAACTCCCCTTCTCCGGCATGACACTCCTGCTCGTGGAAAAACAGGATCGTCTGCTTCACCAGATCCTGCTCATGCAGCTGATGACGGTGCTCTGTGCGCTCGTCATCGCAGCGCTTTCCGCCGTCTTTCTGTATGCGGTCTCGGCGCGCATCAGTGCGCCCGTAGAGGAACTGGCGGAGACGATGAAGGCGGTCGGCAGAGGTGATCTCGATGTGCGCGCTGCGGTGCGCGGCAAGGATGAGATTGGCTATCTCGCCGCTGCGTTCAATCGTATGCTCTCGCATATCGAGAGCCTTGTGGAACGGTTGGCGGGGGAGCGCGTCCAAAAGAAGGAGGCGGAGCTGAAGGCGCTGCAGTATCAGATCCGACCGCATTTCATCTACAATACGCTGAATGCGATCCGTCTCGCGGCACTGATGCAGGGGGCGAAGAACATCGCTGCGCTCCTTGGCAGCTTCATCGAGGTACTGCGTGTGAGTACGAACCGCGAGGGCAGCTTTGCTCCGCTCCGCGATGAGATCGCGACGCTCCGCAGCTACATTGCTCTGCAGGAGTTCCGCATGATGGACGTGTTCTCCGTGACGTTCGACCTTGCACAGGAGAGTCTCGCATGCTGTGTACCGCGTCTCATCTTGCAGCCACTCGTGGAGAACAGTATCCTGCACGCGCCGTCGGAGGAACGCCCCTCCTGCCGTATTGTCGTTCGCTCTGTGGTCGAGGGAGATGTGCTGCGCCTCACGGTGGAGGACGATGGACAGGGGATGCGTGTGGACGCGGTGGAGCGGATGGCGGGCGCAGATGCGTCTTCCCCCGGAGGCATGTCCGGCGTGGGGGTTGCAAACGTGCGCGAGCGTCTGCGTCTCTACTACGGCGAGCGCGGTACGCTGCAATATGAGAGTGATGGCTGTTCCTATACACGCACTATTATCATGCTGCCTGTTTCGTATGATATGGACGAATACGGGAGATAGGAGGTGTATGATGAGCCGTTGGATTGTGCTTGGCGTTTGGGTAACCGTCGCGTTTCTTGCCGCCCTTTTCTACGGGCAGCTGAATTTCTCAGCGCGTTCTCTGCCGCAGGAGTACAAGGTGGGGGTCGTGCTCAAGGCGATGGACAGCGAGCATTGGCTTGCCGTGCGCTCGCGTATGGAAAACACCGCGCGTGAAAAGGGGATGCGGCTCATCGTCATGGCACCCGAAAATGAAGCAGCCTACGCAGAGCAGGAGCAAATCGTACGGGATCTCCTCGCGGCGGATGTGGACGCGCTTGTCATCGCTCCCGTGGACATTGATCGAGCGGACGTGTATGTGGGGATGGCGGCGGAGAGGGCGGTGCCGCTCCTGACCATCGATGAGAAAATCACGGACGTACCCTATATTGGCTCGGACAACTACGCCATCGGGCAGATGGCTGCGGCGTACATGGTGGAACATATTCCGGAGGGGGGGACGGTCGGCATCCTTGCAGGGGTCGCGCAGCAGGACGCGCATCGACAGCGCGTCGCAGGCTTTCGGGACTATGTGCGAGAGCATGGCGGTCTGCGCCTCGTTGCAGTTACAATGGATGCAGCACAGTATCGGGAGGCGGCGCTGCAGACGGAGCGCATGATCGAGGAGCATCCGGATCTCGCTGGACTGTTTGTCACGAGCGCGATCATGTCGCTCGGCGCGGTCGATACGCTCTCCGCGCACGCGGCACATCCCGTCCTCGTCGGCGTGGACACGCAGAACGATGCGCTGCGCGCGCTCCGCGACGGGCGTATGGATGCCATCATCTCTCAGGACGGAAACGATACGGGGCGCGCGGCGATTGAGGCGGTGTCCGATGCCCTTGCAGGGCGCACGATCCCTGCCAACAGTTATATTACAAATGCGCTCATCACGGCGGCGAATGCACAGGACTATCTGCTGCAGGAGGACTTCTGATGAAAAAGATCGTGATTGCGGATGATGATTTCCTCGTACGAACCTACTTGAAGCAGATGCTTCCATGGGAGGAGATGGGCTTTGTCGTTGCCGGCGACGCGAGGAATGGCAAGGAGGCGCTGACTCTTGTGCAGCAGGAGCAGCCAACCCTCCTCATCACGGATATATGTATGCCTGTGATGAACGGCATCGACCTCATCAAAGCGCTCAAGGCGGCGGGCAGTCCTGTCCATATTCTCGTACTGAGCTGTCATGATGATTTTGCCTATGTGAAGGAGGCGATGCAGCTCGGCACCGACGACTACATCCTCAAGACAGATCTGACACCGGAGAAGATGGAGGAGTTCCTAAGCCGCTGCGTGCAGGCAAGTGAGGGAGAAGTGTCGGAGACGCTCGGCACGGACGATCTCGTACGCATTGGACGCGGGAAGCTGCGGCAGGACTTCTTTGCCGCCTTTACACGCGGTGTGGGGGAAGATGAATTGCGTGCGCTGGCGCGTGCGGGCGGGATCGATCCGGAGATTCAGCTCGCAGGGGCGATGCTCATTCACATACGGGACTGGGGACGGCGCCGGCAGGAACTTTCGTCGGACGGATTCGCGTCATTTTGCCGTGCGTTTCACGATCTGTGCCGTGATCTGTGCGGCCGGGACGGAACGGTGCTGCGCATGGAACTCTTTCAGCCCGTCGAGGAGGCGGCAGACTGGGGGCTGCTTGCGGACTACACGCTACGCGGCGGCTCCGCGCACGCCGATCGGGCGCTCCAAGAGATGGCGGCAAAGCTGCGGCACATGATGGAACGCTATCTCGGTGTGGAGACGATCATCGTCACAGCTGCACCCGTACGCAGCTTCATGGCACTGCAGGATGTATGGCAGCGCCTCTATGCGGAGCGCGATGCACTCTTTTATGAAGCGCCCGGCTGTATTTCGGCACAGACGTTGGTGCCGACGGGGGCGGTCGGGGCGGTGCACGAGGATGCGCTTACACGTCTTGTGCAGGCGGTGCAGGAAGGCAGTGCGGAGGAGATTCGGGCAGAGGAGGAGGCTTTTTTTACCCTTCTTCAAGTGCAGCGGATCGCGCCGCAGGAACTTGAGCGCCTGCTTCGGGAACGACTGGCGGGCTGGGAGGGTGGAGCGTTCGAGATGTCCGTGCAGCTCCGTGCGGTACTCGGCGCGTGGCTCACGAAGAAGGGAGCGGAACATCGGCTCCCGCATCCTGCGATCCGCAGTGCTCTGCGCTATATGGAGGAACACTGCCATGAGGAGCTTTCTCAAACGGAGGTTGCCGATCATGTACACCTGAATGCGGCGTATTTCTCGACGCTCTTCAAGAAAATGACGGGGATCAGCTTCAGCGAGCATCTTGCACGTCTGCGCATCGGACGTGTGCAGCAGCGGCTGCGCGCCGAGGACGGGCGCATCAAGGACATCGCCGAGGCGGATGGCTTCGCGGACTATCAGTATTTCTGCAAGCTCTTTAAGCGTATTGTCGGCATCAGTCCGGGGAGCTATCGGCAGCGGCCGAACGCATGAAAAAGTTCCCCGTCTTGCGGAATATATCCGCAGTGCGGGGAACTTTCTGTTTCTGAGGGTTAGGAAACCACTGATAATTCAGCTTACGTCCCTTAGTGCATCTTTTTCCCGCACTTCGGCGGAAAATCCTCCACAGAGCATCGCTCTGCGCCCGGTTTTCCACCTTGTTCGAATAAAAAATCTACACCAATCGGAGAGGCTGCTTTCTCAGCGCTTCCTTTACTCTCCTTGACAGAATTCGACGTAGCTGAGGATGAGGTCGGCGGCCTTCTCCAGCGGCACGCGGCTCGTGTTGATCGTGAGGTCGAAGTTCAACGGATCGCCCCACGTCTTGCCCGTGTAGAAGGAGTAGTAGTTCTTGCGTTTGTTTTCGATCTCGTTGAGCTGTTTGAGGCTCATGCCGCCGTAGTGGGTCTGCGCACGCCTTGTGCGGAACTCATCGTCGGCACAGATGAAGAAGGAGTAGACGTCGGGCTGTCCCGCGAGGACAACATCGGCGCAGCGGCCAAGGAAAACAGCACCCTCACCCTTTGCCGCGATGGCGCGGATGATCTTGCCCTGCTCAATGTAGAGCTGGTTGTATGCGGGCACGCGGTCGAACGACGCTGTGCTGATCGCACCGAGACTAGCTTCTGGCACCGAGTAGGAACGGTTGATGACCTCCTCGATCTGGTCGCCGGCACCAAGGCTCTCCGCAGCCATGGCGACGACCGTCTGGTCATAGCGCTTGACGCCCATCTTCTCCGCGAGGAGACGTGAGATCTGACGGCCGCCGCTGCCGAACTGGCGGCTGATGGTGATAACGGTGTTTTTTCTCATGTGTATTACCTCCTTCTGCTCATTATACCGCATTCTTTGGGTCGCGCGCAATCAGATCACGCATAATTGTCGGATAAAATTTGTCGACATCCTCGCGGCGGGGCAGTACACGATGCAGGGGGAGACGCTGCACTCCCATCGCATCGACCGTATCCTGACGGCGCCAGTCTAAGCGACTCCTGCAGGCGACGGAGGACTCCATCGAGGCGATCGCGGATGCCTGCGGTTTTAAGGAAGCACTGATAAATTCAGCCCCGTCATCTTAGCGCATCTTTTTTGCCCGCACTGTGCCCTAGAATCCTCCACATAGCCCTTGCAGCGTTAGGTTTGCCTCCTTGTTCGGACGAAAAATCTACGCCAATCTAACGGACTTCATTTTATCAGCGATTCCCTTATTTTGAAACTGATTCGGACGGGATCGCACAGCGACCTCTTTTGAAAGACGCACAAAAAGACACGACAGATGTGTTTCTGCCGTGCCGTTTTTATGCGTACTTTTTAGTTGTAGAAATCAGGTTTTTCCTGTGCGGGCTTGATCTCCTCGATCGCGCCGCTCTTCTGCGCGCGGACGAGGGCATCCGCCGTGATAGCGGCGAGGTAGCCGTCCCATGCGGTAGGCCCGTTGATGACGCCGGCGGCGGCATCGTTCACCCAGCCCTGCACCTCGGCGTCGTAGGCGTCGTGGAAGCGGACGAAGCAGTCGGTGTCGATCGTGGTCGCGACCTTTGCACCCTTGCGCACATCGGGGTAGGAGGGCTGCGCCATCTTGAGCGCGCCGTCCTCGCAGACGACTTCGCAGTTGATGTCATAGCCGAACTTGCAGTTGACGAAGACCTCATCGTCGACGCAGATACCGCTCTTTGTGCGCAGGAGCATGATCTGCGGATCCTTCAGATGTGCCGCTGCCGCGCCCGTGACGCGCGGGAAAAGCACCTGTGCGGAGACGAAGTCGTCGTCGACGAGCCAGTGAATGACGTCGATCTCGTGAATCGCCGTGTCGTGCACCGCCATCTCGGTGGTGTAGCTGTCGGGCACGAGCGGGTTGCGGTGCGTGCAGTGGACGATGAGCGGCGCGCCGTACTCGCCGGACTTGATGGCTTCCTTGATCTGCAGATAGCCCTTGTCATAGCGGCGCATAAAGCCGAGCTGGATGAGGTGCTTGCCGCTCTTTACCTCTGCGTTGATCACTTCGAGGCAGTCCTCTGCGGTCGTGCAGAGGGGCTTCTCACAGAAGATGCGCTTGCCCGCGCGGATGGCGGAGAGCAGTGCGTCCTTATGCGCAAAGCCCGGAGTGACGATGAAGACGGCGTCGACATCGGGGCAGTTGATGAGGTCGTCCGCATTCTTGAACTTCTTGCAGCCGGAACCCGCAATCGCTGCGCCCTGATCGAGCAGCTGATCCACCATGTCGGCGACGGCGGTGACGGTCGCACCCTGTGTGCGCTCCGTGAGGCGTTTGATGTGGTCGCGGCCCATGCCGCCGCAGCCGATGACTCCAACTTTCAACATAGGTAGTTCCTCCTCGTTTGTTCTCTGGAACATGTTACGGAATCTTTCAAGTGTGAGCCCCACGCAGAACCCTCGTTGCGCAAGCGGTCGTGTGCTCATCCGCCTAAATACCTGCGGATTCCAAACGCGCTTCGCTTGGACGATTAAAATCCGCAGGGGGCGGGTCGCACACTCTTCGCCGCCTGCTCCACTAGGGTTTGCTTAGGGGCATCACATGTCTGCCCCATAACATTCATAGAACCCTTTTTGTCAGAAATTGCGCTTGATAACAGCGTCGACCTTTTCCTTGCCGATGCGGTAGACATCCTCGGGATCCATCCGGTAGTATTCGGGACGGAAGAGTTCGAGCGATACGGCATCCGCCGCCCAGCCGATCTTCTTGAGCGTCTGGAGGATGTCGTCGAGCGGGATGCAGCCCGTGCCCGGCCAGACGCGATCCTCGTCGAGCAGGGAGCCGATGGGGAAGTCCTCCGTGTCGTTCAGATGGACGATGAAGATCTTCTTGCCATCTGCCTGCGCGAGATCCTCAAGGCGCGAACCCATGCCGTAGAAATGGAAGCAGTCGACCGTAAGACCTACGTTGTCCCTGTCCACATCCTGAATGATCTTGTACGCCTGTGCAAAGGTGTTGATGGATGCCGCAGGATGGCCGAGGAACTCGACCGAGATGCGCATGCCGTACTCTGCCGCAATCGCGCCCATCTCCTTGAGACATTTGACGGCGGAATCGTGGATCTCCTGCATTGTGACCTTCTTCAGCTCGACGGTCGGCACCGTGATGACCGTCGAGCAGCCGATCACCTTGCCCCACTCGCACATCTGGCGCAGCTCGTCGAGTACCTTTGCGTAGTCCTCGGGACTGCGGTTGTTGAAGAAGCACAGGGTGTTGAAGGCAAGCGGCTCGAGCTTGTGCCTCTTGAGGTCGGCGGCAAGATCCTCGATCGTGTGGTTCTTGAGATAGTTCGGGATGCCGTCCATCGTGCGCGGTTCGATCATGTCGAATCCGTACTTTTCGCAGAGTTCCATGTCTTTCGCGAGACTGGATTTCTCCAGGCAGGTCGCCTGATTCATGCTGATCTTCATAGTCTGTGCTCCTTTTTTCAGATGATGAAAACCAATGATAAGCTGTCCACTTCTTATCGTGATTCTATTGTAGTGCAGGTGCGGCATTCGCGCTTTCCCGTTTCTGTCTGTTTTTTCGCAAAAAAAAGAGTGCAAGCCATGGAACTTGCACTTTTCTGCAAAAGGGGAGGCTGCAAGGGACGTTCCGTGTGCCGCTTTCGGCACACTAGCGGCGACGCTCCTGCCCTGCGATCTCGCCGAGCTGCTTGTATTGGTTCATGCCGACCTTGTACTTGCGGTAGCTCTGCGGGGACATCCCTGTGAACCTCTTGAACTGGTTGTTGAAATAGCTGATGTTGTCATAGCCGATGCGCGCGCTGACCTCCGTGATGGAGAGATCCGTCGAGACGAGCAGCGCCTGCGCCTCGCCGATGCGGCGGCGAATGATGTACTGGATGGGCGCGAAGCCAAAGCGCTTCTTGAACTGATGAGCAAGCCCCGAGGTGCTCATGTGGACACGCGCGCTGAGCGTTTCGACAGACAGCTCCTCCATAAAGTGACGATCAATATAATCCTTGAGCGCGATGAAGAGGCAATCCTTTTCGCGTACGGGTGCGATTGGTTCATGCGGCAGCTGATAGAGGAGAATTTGCAAAAGTGTTACGAGGAGGGAGGCGGTGACGGCGTCGCTGTCCGCGTGCCTGTATTGCACCTGCCCATAGAGGATGCGGAAGAGGGAGCGGAGCGTCGGCATGAGGTTGCCCGCATGCAGAAGCGGCGCGGTCGTTTCGGGCAGGAGAAAGTTTTCGGGCAGTCCCTTCAGCTGCAGTCCCTTGATGCCGCAGTTGTAGAACCACAGCCCCGTCGCGGGATCTGCACTCTCGTCGTGGAGGACACCCTGATTGTAGACGAGGACATCGCCGCGCTGCACGTCATACATACGGCTGCCGATGCGGATGTGTCCGCGCCCCTGACAGATCAGTTGGAGTTCGAGGTTGTGTTCATGCCGGTGGAAGGCGGAGGGCATGAGTGTTTCCTCGCGGTCATTGTAGCCAATGTAGATGAGGCGGAGTGCCTCGCCGAACGCCGGCGGGGGCGGCAGCTTTTTTGCCGCCTTGTAGTAGAGGATCGTCATGGCACAGCACCTCGCTTTCCATTGAATAATATCAGTATAGCACAAAAAATCTGCCGGATGAAAGATTTATGCTTTTGCAGTCTGCGTTCTTTCGTAACATTTATGATAGAGCCGCTTTGTCCTTCTGCAACAAAAAGCCTCCCTCATCGAAACGGGGGAGGGGAACCACGCACAGCGTGGAAAGGGCGCCTTTATCGGCAGTGTGCTATGCCGTCGCTTCGCCGTGGTGGCGGAAGTCGTGCTCGATCTGCTCAAGCGAGCGTCCCTTCGTCTCGGGTACAAACTTGAAGACGAAGGCGAGTCCGAGCAGCCCGACGGCGGCGAACATATAGAACGTGAAGGACAGGCCGAAGGTGAAGAGGAAGTACGGGAACGCCGAGCCGATGCAGAAGTTTGTGAGCCAGAGGCAGAGGACGGCGCAGCCCATGCCCATGCCGCGCAGACGCAGCGGGAACAGCTCGGAGAGCAGCAGCCACGTCACGGGGGAGAGGAAGCCCTGCTGGAAGAAGAGGAAGGTGACGGTCAGCGACAGTACGACGTAGGGGAGAGCCGTCGTGCCCTCAAGTGCTGCCGAGAGAATGCCGATGGCGAGCAGACACGCCATGGTGCCGATCTGTCCCGTCATGATGAGCGGACGGCGTCCGTGGCGCCCCATCATCCAGATGCCGAAGAGCGTGGCGAGGACGGAGATAACACCGTTCGCAACGTTGCCGATGAGCGCCGCCTCGGTCGAGAAGCCCGCCTCGGTGAGGATCTGCGTGCCGTAGTACATGATGGAGTTGACGCCCGAGATCTGCTGACAGATAGAGACGCCCATGCCGATGAAGACGATGCGGCGGATCCACGGGGTTGCGAGGTCGCTGTAGGAAGCCTTCTCGATATGCTTCTCGGCTTCGAGGTTGTCCTGAATCTCGTTGAACTCGGAGATCGCGCCCTTTTCGGAGCGGATCTTCTTGAGAACCTCCAGCGCGTCGCTGACGCGTCCGTTGAGCACCAGCCAGCGCGGACTCTCGGGCATGGCGAGCATACCGAACCAGAGGACGATGGCGGGCAGGGACGCAATCGCGAGCATGTAGCGCCAGATGTGACCCGTCTCACCGAAGGTGACGCCGAGGATCGCGTTGAGGACGAAGGCGAGGAGCTGACCTGTGACGATCATTAGCTCGTTCTGTGTCACCATGCGTCCGCGTCGGTCGGCGGGCGACATCTCCGCGAGGTAGGCGGGAACGGTGACGGAGGCACCGCCGACGGCAAGTCCGAGGACGAAGCGGCAAGCGATGAGAATGGGCGCGGTCGGCGAGGCTGCGCAGCCGAGTGCCGCAAAGAAGAAGATGGCGGCGAGGACGAGGAGCATCCTGCGGCGCCCCTGTGCATCGGCGATTCGTCCGCCGAGGAACGAGCCGATTGCCGCGCCGAAGAGCAGCCCGCTCGCGACGAAGCCTTCCACGGCCGGCGTCAGATTGAGCTGATCGGGGCGAGACATATAGGCGAGCGCACCGTTGATGACACCGGTGTCGTAGCCGAAGAGAAGTCCGCCGAAGGTTGAGACGTATGTGACGCGTCTTAGGTATTGCTTGTGCGTTTGTTCTGCCATGCTGCAATCCTCCCTATAAATGAATGCGGTCGGAAGCTCGGATAACATGAAGCCCTTATCAACGCTTCCTGTAAACCCTCGGTGCGTGGATCCGCTGCGCGCCGTTGAGGTTTTGTCTTGTGTTAAGTATAGGGGATTTTTGCTGCGTACGCTTTCACGTTTCTGCCTGTTTTCGTTTCAAAATTGATAGGTTTTGGTTATGTTTTTATATATTTCTGCAAAAGTTTATGAAAAATATGTGGTTTTGGAAATATAAAAATCTGCCGCACGATATTTTCACCATGCGGCAGACCGATGCTTACGCGATCTCTCAGTATGTTACCCAAGCACCTTCATTCTTGGCGGACTCGACGCACTTCTCAACCCACTTCACGCCCTCGGCGCCCGCATGGACATCGGGATACCAGAAGTCGATTGCCTCGCCCTTCGCGTTCTTTGCGATGGCGCGTGCGAATTTCGTGTAGAGGTTGCTCCACGCCTCGAAGAGTCCCTCGGGGTGACCACCGCCGATGCGGTCGTCCGCGCGTGCCTCGGCATAGAGATAGCCCGCGCCGCGCTGCATCGCACCCTGCATATTTCCCTGCACCTCGTATTGGAGCTGGTTCGGATGCTCGGCATCCCATGCGATTGACGCCTTCTCGCCGACGATGCGGAAACGTGCACCGAACTCGGAACCCGCATTGACGCAGCTCGACCAGATGTAGCCGATCGCACCGCTCTCGTACTCCATGATGGTCATGGCATTGTCCTCAAGTGCGCGTCCCTCGACGAAGCTCTGTGCCGAGCACATAAGGCGTCGGATCTTGATGTTCGGGACGATTGCCTCCTGCAAGTAGAGCATGTGCGTCCCAACGTCGCCGAGGACGTAGGAAAGACCCGCCTTCTTCGGATCGACACGCCATGCCGTCGCTGCCGACTTCTTTTCGACTGCGACGTTGTGTGCGCCGTGGGCGAACTGCATGTTGAGGATGCGGATGGAGCCGAGGTCGCCGCTAGCGACCATGCGGCGTGCCTGCTCGATCATCTGATGCCCGCAGTAGCCGTAGGAGAGGAACATGACGCGGTTCTTCTCCTTTGCCAGACGCTCCAGCTCCTGTGCCTCGTTGGAGAAGAAACACATGGGCTTCTCGCAGTAGACGTGCAGCCCTGCCTCAAGCGCTGCCTTTGCAATCTCGTAATGCGTGAAATTCGGCGTTGCAATGGAGACTGCCTCGATGCCGTCCTCCCGTTTTGCTTCTGCTGCGAACATCTCCTTGTAGTCTGTGTAGCAGCGATCAGGGGCGACATAGCATTTCTCGCCGAAGTCGCGTCCGCGCTCCGGATCGATGTCGAACGCGCCTGCAACGAGCTGGAAATTGTTGTCGCGCAGCGCTGCCGAGCGATGGATGTAGCCGATCTGACTGCCGCGTCCGCCGCCGATCATTGCCCAGCGAATGGGACGCTCCAAGAACTTTTCTCCGTCAATCATGATGATCCTCCTTTATGCCTCTCACTGAAACCCAAGTCCGTGCAGATAGTCGACGCTCGCCTTCACGTCGCGCAGACTTGTCGCGACATTGCGCGGGTCGCGTTCCTGCTCCACCGTGATATAGCCTGCGTAGTGCAGCTCCTCGGTGAGCAGCTTGTAGATGGCGGGGTAGTCGAGCATGCCTGTGCCGATGGGGCACATTGCGCCCTTGCCGCAGCCCTCGAAGAAGCGAATGTGCTCGGCGAGGACTTCGTTATAGACCTTCTCGTTGATGTCCTTGAAATGGATGTAGTCGAGCCGATCCGAATATTTGCGCAGCCACTCCACCGGATCCATGCCGGAGTAGCGCAGATGTCCCGTGTCGAGGCAAAGCCCCGCGACCTCGTCGGGGATGTCCTCTGCCAGACGGTCGATCTCGTCCGCGAACTCGATGTAGCCGCCCGCGTGCGGATGGATGACGGCGCGTACGCCCCACTTCGCCGCCTTCTCCGCAATCGCGCGGATGTGCTCCATCATGCGCCCCCAATCCTCATCGGAGAGGCGCGGCGCACGATCCGAATGCCCCGCCGCATAGTCACGCTCGTCATGTCCCCAATCCATGATGGTGAGATACGGCGTTGCGCGACGCTGACCCTCCTCGCGCGGCAGCGGCGGCAGCTTTGTGATGATGCCGCAGATATCGTCGACCTGCCGCAGGAGATTCTCGCGATTGTCCGCAGCGACAAGATCGTCAAAGATCGTGCCCGCCACGATTGAGATGCCGTTCTTCGACAGCTCCGCGCTCACAAGGTCGATGTCGAGCGGCAGATAGCCGTACGGTCCGAGTTCGATGGCGCGAAAGCCCGCCTTGCCCGCCTCCTCGAGCACCGTCTGCCACTTCGGCAGATAGGGATTCTTCACGTCATCCACGCCCCAGCAGCAGGGCGCACCCGTGATGTGAATTGCCATAGGAAAACCTCCTTCAAAACTGCAACACATACACAAGATTTACGCATTTATTATACGATACATTATCATTATGAACCTCTATTGGGTTGGTGCGATTCTGTGGGATTTTGGTATTTTGCGCGCGATTTCCTATAAAATCTTGCGATTCCGTCACGCGCGGAATATCAGCGACTTGATGAGGATGGACAGCCCGCCGAGGATAAAGATGAAGATGATGAAGCGCTTCGAGGCGCGTTCGCCCATGCGCCGGTCGATCATCGTGCCGATCCACACACCGAGGATGGCGGCAGGAATCGAGACTGCAGTCAGTGTCAGCGTGAACTCCGTAAAGATACCGTTTGCAAAGTAAGTCGCGGCACGGAATGCGTTCTCGATGAGGAAGATGAAGCATATACTGCCGCGGAATGCTGCGCGATCTGCGCTCACGCGCTCGATGTACGCGAGGAAGAGCATATTGATGCCAAAGAGCCCCGACATCACACCCGAGGCGAAGGAGAGGAGGTTGCGCAGCCAGCTGCGCGGCGTGATGCCGCGCGTGCGGTCGCGGAGCAGCATTTCGACGCCGAGGCCGATGATGAAGACGCCGAGCAGCGCCTTGATGATCCACGGCGTCCCGAGTTTCAGGAGCAGCGTGCCCGGGATGACGCCGAGCAGGATGGCGATGAGCACGGGCAGCACCTGCCGAATCCGAAAGGAGTGGCGTGCACGCCACGAGATCCACGCGTTGACGGGCAGGTCGAGCAGGATGTTTGTCGGCGTGATGACGACGTTGTCCAGCCGCATCGCCATCAGTGGATTCGTGAGGAGCGGATTGCCGAAGCCCGCCAGCCCCTTGATAACGAAGCCCGCAAGCTGTGACAGGAATACAATCGCAATGATTTCGTCCACAGATATCCCCTCCACCAAAATATTCTTAAAAACTCCCCTTGACAAACATTTTAGTCGATGATAGTTTATTAGGCAAGAGTTGTCCACCTCTATATCATGATTTTATCACAAATTCATCAGAGGAGGTTGTTTCCATGAAAATCGCATTCGATGTTGATGTTCTCGCCAAGCAGATGAGCATCAACGACATGGTACACAAGGTCGCGGACTGGGGCTACAAGTACATCGAGCAGTCCCCGCATCCGCGCATCAACCCGTTCTACAAGCACCCGCTCTTCTCCGAGGAGACGGAGGCGGAGTATCGCAAGGCACTCAAGGAAACGGGGGTTGAAATCTCCTCCTTCATCGTGGTCTATCGTTGGTCGGGGCCGACCGAGGAACAGCGTCAGCACGCGGTCGCCAACTGGAAGCGCATCATTGAGATCGCGGTCAGCATGGGCGTGCCCGTCATCAACACGGAGTTTTCGGGCGATCCGAACCAGCAGGAGATCTGCAACGGAATGTTCTTTCGCTCTATGGAGGAACTGCTGCCGATCATCGAGCGCGAGGGTCTGCGCGTCGAGATCCAGTCGCATCCCTACGATTTCTGCGAGCTGAACAACGAGGCGTGCGATATCGTGAAGTCGTTCCGCTCCAAGAATCTCGGCTATGTCTACTCCTCTCCGCACGGCTTCTTCTACGATGCGGGCAAGGGCGATGTGCGCTCCATGCTGAAATATGCGGGGGATGAACTCACGCACGTTCTCTTTGCGGACACGTTCAACCAGACGCTCGACTGCCGCTACATCGCAAATCCGCCTTGGCTCAACAATCATGGGCGTGCGGATATGACCATCCATCAGCATCTCGCGATGGGCGAGGGCGAGGTCGACTTCGACGGCATCTTCGAGACGCTGCGCGAGATGGACTTTGCAAATCGCCAGCTCCGTCCCGACGCACCGAAGGTCGGCGGCGACAACATCGCCTGCGTCTCCTATTTCGGCTTCCCCGAGAAGATGGATGTGCAGGCGCCCGAGGCGCTTGCGCGCATCAAGCGCGAACTGCTTGGCGCATAACAGAGATATTTACAGACAATAATAGATATGTGGAGGACAAACTCATGGCACAGACACATTTGGAAGAAATCGCATTCTCGATCATCGCTGCAGCGGGCGACGGTCGCGCAAAGGTTACAGAGGCTTTGAAGGCTGCGCGCGAAGGCAGCTTCGGACAGGCGCGCGGCGCACTGAAGGATGCAGATGCACAGTTCCTCAAGGCGCATCAGCTGCAGACCGCCGAACTCCTCAAGAAGGAGGCGGACGGCACGCTCAAGGATCCGTTCAACGTCCTCGTCGCGCACGCGCAGGACTATGTCATGACCGGCATGGCGATGAAGGAGATGGCGGAAGAAATCGTCAATCTCTATGAGAAGGTTGCAGCGAAGTAAGTACATACAGATAGGTTGGTGCCGTGTGGGAGTTTCCCATGCGGCACTTTTTTGTAGAAATACATAAAAAATATCTATGGATGATACTCTTTTGGGTTCTTGACAATAATGTTATGGTGAACTATACTTTGTATTATCTGATAGTTGTTTTCAGGCTTTCGTATGCGAAAGGAGCATATTATGGCAGAAGTGAAACGGATGGGGTACTGTATCGATGGTGAGTGGAAGCAGTCCACGAGCGACAAGTATATCTCGATCACGGATTCCAGCACGGGTGAGGTGATCGCTGAGGTTCCGAGCTGCACGGTAGAGGAGTGCGAGGCGGCAATCGCATCGGCGCAGAAGGCGTTCGAGTCGTGGTCGCAGCTCTCGATGGCAAAGCGCGTGCAGTATATGTTCCGCTGGCGCGATGTGCTCTACGCACACAAGGAGGAGCTGGCTGTCCTCTGCGCGAAGGAACTGGGCAAGACGCTGAACGAGGCGCGCGGCGATGTCCAGAAGGCAATCGAGCCGACGGAGGAGGCATGCGCTGCGCCTCTGCTCATCCAGGGCGACGGTGCGATGCAGGTCACGACGGGGTACGACACGACGTCCTACCGCTTCCCGCTCGGCGTCGTGACGGGCGTCGTACCGATGAACTTCCCCGCGATGATTCCGTGGGGCTGGATGGTGCCGCTTGCGATTGTCTGCGGCAACACGGTTGTGCTCAAGGCGAGCAGCCAGACGCCGCTCACGTCCATGCGTATGCTCGAACTCTTCTACGAGGAGGCAGGCTTCCCGAAGGGCGTCGTTAACATCGTTACGACGAGCCGTAAGGAGGCCGAGATTTTCCTCACCGATCCGCGTGTCAAGGCGGTTACGTTCGTCGGTACAACGGGCGTGGGCAAGCATATCTACTCGACAGCTGCAGCACACGGCAAGCGCGTACAGGCGCAGTGCGAGGCAAAGAATCACGCACTGCTGCTTGCGGATGCGAACCTTGAGGCATCCACGAACGCCATCATCAACTCGACGTACGGCTGTGCGGGGATGCGCTGCATGGCGCTGCCTGTGGTCTGTGTCGAGGAGAGCATTGCGGACGCATTTGTCGCCCTGCTGAAGAAAAAGGCGGAAGCACTCACGATCGGCTGTGCATACAAGGAGGAGACGCAGCTCGGTCCCGTGGTCAATGCAGGGCACAAGCAGAAGGTCAGCGACTGGATCCAGAAGGGTGTCGATGAGGGCGCGACCCTTGTGCTCGACGGGCGTAAGACCGTGGTGAAGGGCTATGAGAACGGCTTCTTCGTTGGTCCCACGATCCTCGATCATGTCAAGCCCGGCATGACGGTCGGCGATCAGGAGATCTTCGGACCTGTCACCTGCATCAAGCGCGTCAAGAACTACGAGGAAGGTATTCGCATCATGAATGCGAACCCGTTCGCAAACGGCTCGTGCATCTTCACGAGCAGCGGCTACTATGCGCGCAAGTTTGTCATGGACACGGACGGCGGCATGGTCGGCGTCAATGTCGGCATCCCCGTACCGAGCGCCTACTATCCGTTCTCGGGCAACAAGGATTCCTTCTTCGGCGATCTTCACGTCCTCGGCAAGGACGGCGTACAGTTCTTCACGCGTGCCAAGACCGTCACCACGCACTGGTTTGACGAGGAGGCCGGCAAGCGTGTCGTCGGCACATGGGAGGGCAGCACGGAGCAGTAATTTTCTGCACTGCGCTCGTATAAAAGCATAGAAAAATCCCCCGTTCGGGCTGTGTGGCACGGACGGGGGATTACTTATGTGGCGGATTAGAGCACCCAGCGCGCGCGGTATTCGCGCGGTGTCATGCCCATCGCGCGCTTGAAAACGGACTGGAAATAGTTGGAGTTGTTGTAGCCGACCTGCGCGGCGATCTGCGTGATGCTCATATCCGTATTGATGAGCAGGTTCTGCGCCTCGCCCATGCGGCGCAGCGCCACGTATTTCATGGGGGAGAGACCGATCTCCTCCTTGAAGAGATGGGCGAGATAGTACGAATTTGTGTGCGTGGCGGCGGCGATATCCGCGAGGCAGATATTCTCTTTATAGTTTTGGTCGATGTAGGCGCGCGCCTCCTTGACCAGTGTAGGTACGGCAGCTGCCTCGGGCTGACCGCGGTCGGCGAGCAGCGCCGCCGTCTTGGTCACAAGTGCGAGCGTGAGATAATGCGCCGTCTCGGGGTGACGCGGTGCCTCCTTTTCAATCGCTGTGAAGAGGGCGAAGAACTCATCGAAATCGTCCCCCGTTGGCTGCACGGGGGAGAGTGTAGGGGCGAGAATGTGATCCGGCGGAAGCCCGTCAATGACAAGACCCCGAATTGCTGCGCAGTATGTGCCGAGCGCACTGCCGCCGTGCTCATCGTGTACGACATGGCTGTTGTAGAGGATGAGGTCGCCCTTTCGCGCCGTATACCGGCGCCCGTCGATCATGTAGATGCCCGCGCCGCTGTAGAGGAGCAAAATCTCTGCCAGATATGGATGCTCGTGCAGGCTGCGCGGCATATACGACGCCTCCGGCCCCACGTTGCAGATATAGGAAAGGGAGGGCGATGCTCCTTTTTGAAATGTCGGGCGGTAGTTGCGCTTGGGAAAATATTGAAGCATCATGGCCTCCTTTCGTGTTTGCTATGAAATATCACCAAAATATGACTACATATTATCAATAAAGAGATAAAAACGCAAGAAAAAAGCCCTCGATGTGAGGGCTTTTCTATGAAACTCCATGAGAGGTTTAGAGATTGTATGCCTTCTTGATCTCGGCGAGGGTGACAGGACGACCTTCCTCGCAGGACTTCTTTGCCGCAAGTCCAATGAGAACGGGCTGCAGTCCGTCGTTCGCGTTGACGGGCGTCTCCGTGTTATTCACGATTGCCTCGACGAACTCGTCGATCTCGCGTGCATACGCCGCCATGTAGCGCTCGAGGAAGAAGAACATCGGCTTCTCGGCGATGACACCGTCCTTGCCGGAGAACACCGCATTCGAGTCGGAGTCGTTGCTAATCGCAATGGCTCCCTCCGTGCCGAACACCTCCGCGCGCTGATCGTAGCCGTAGCATGCCGCGCGGCAGTTGTCGATGACCGCTGTTGCGCCGTTCACGAGCTTCAGTGTGATGACGGCGGTGTCCACATCGCCCGCTTTGCCGATCTCGGGATCAACGGTGACCGATCCGACCGCGAAAACCTCCTCGACCTCAGAGCCGGAGAGATAGCGTACCATATCGAAATCATGGATCGTCATGTCCATGAAGATGCCGCCCGATACCTTGACATAAGAAATCGGCGGCGGCTCGGGGTCGCGCGACGTGATCTTGATGATCTGCTGCTTGCCGACCTTGCCCGCCTTGACCGCCTCGTGGATCGCGCGGAAGTTGTGGTCGAAGCGACGGTTGAAGCCCACCTGATACTTCTTGCCCGTCTCCTTGACGACCGCGAGAACTTCCTTGATCTTTTCGACATCGTGGTCGATGGGCTTCTCGCAGAAGACGTGCTTGCCCGCGCGCAGCGCCTCGATGGAGACGGGAGCGTGCTGATCCGTGGAGGCGCATATCAGTACCGCCTCGATCTCGGGATCGCTGAGGATGTCGTGATAGTCCTTCGTGATCGTCTCCACGCCGATGGACTTTGCCCACGCCTCGATCTTCTCGTTCATGAAGGGATCCGCAATCGCCTTCACCGTCGCGTTCTTGACGAACTTCGAGATGCTCTCTCCGTGGACATGGCCGATACGGCCGGCGCCAATGATACCGACTTTGATCATGTGGATAACCGCCTTTCTCTGTGTAGAGGAGTGTTTCCTTCTTTTTCTTATAGAAGTATAGCACAATCTGCACGAGAAAGACTTAAATATCTTGGTAAAATTTTGAGTACATTTGAATATTTTGTTGCATAGATCGTCTATATTTTTCAAGAGACTATAAAATCTTGCGTTTTGAGGAATCGCTGATAAAATGAAGTCCGTCGGATTGGTACAGATTTTTTGTCCTGCCAAGGAGACAAACCGGACGCATAGCCAAAGCTATGTGGAGGATTTGTCGACAAAGGCAGGGCGAAAAAGATGTGCTAAGACGGCGCGGCTGAATTTATCAGTGCTTCCTTGATCTCCTATTACACAAATTTTGTTGTTTTGCTATAATGGTAGTTATCAGGAGGTGGTGCATCCATGAAAGCGGCGATCTATCATGGCATTGGGGATATGCGTGTGGAGGAGTGCCCCAAGCCTCGAATCAGGGCGGGGGAACTTCTCGTGCGTGTGCGCGCGTGCGCGGTCTGCGGCGGCGATCTGCGCACATTCCGACATGGACATCCGAAGATCCATCCGCCTGTGATTCTCGGGCATGAATTTGCGGGCGTTGTGGCGGAGGTGGGGGCGGATGCGCCGTCGGAGTTGATGGGCGCACGCACTGTCGCCGCTCCAGCCATTGGCTGTGGGGCGTGTGCGTACTGTCGCGCGGGGCATACGCATCTCTGCGGGGCTCGTGAGACGATCGGCTTCAGCATGGACGGTGCCTTTGCCGAATATGTGCGGATTCCGGCGCGTGCCGTACAGCTCGGGAATGTGCAGCACATTCCCGACGACGTGGATGATCTCAGTGCAGCGCTCACGGAGCCGCTTGCCTGTGTAGTGAACGGACAGGAGGCACTCGGCATCGGAACGGGGGATACCGTCGCCGTCATCGGTGCGGGACCGATCGGCATCCTGCACGCGGAGCTGGCACGGGCGGCGGGGGCGCGCGTTCTTCTCCTCAACCGCAGCGCACAGCGTCTTGCCGATGTGCACGATATGGGATATGACGCATATATCGAAACAGGTGCGGACGGCGGCGTGCAGGCGGTGCGCGACGTGACAGACGGGCGCGGCGCGGATGTTGTCATCGTGACGGCGGGAAGCGCTGCGGCGATGGCGGCGGGGATCGCTATGACGGCACGCATGGGGCGTGTCTCCCTCTTTGCCGGACTGCCGCAGGACGCACCGCCGCTCCCCCTCGATGTCAATCTCATTCACTATCGGCAGATTGCGCTCCACGGCGCATTCTCCTCCGCGCCGCGCCACAACGCGCGCGCCTTGGAATACATCCGCAGCGGACAGGTGCGCGCCGCGCGTATCCTTACGCACGCCGTCGCACTCTCGGACATCGCGCACGGCTTTGACCTCGTGGAGCAGCGTGCGGGGCTGCGCGTTGTGGTTCTGCCGCATCCGGAGGAAATGGCGGGGGCACTTGCGCAGCATCCACATCTTCGCATGGAAACAATTTGACATCGGATCCCGCAGGGGATTTTTGGCTCTATGATAAATGTTACAGGAAAAAGTCGGACTGTGATGCTCCCCAGCAAACCCCAGTGGAGCAAGCGCACGACTTCTTGCGCAGCGAGGGGGTATGTAGTCCGTAACATTTGACGAAGAACGGAATTTTTGTGGGAGGTGTTTTTTATGTGGAACTTTGTTATAATGACAGAGTGATAACCGTAACGAGGTGTGGAATATGAGTGATTTGGGGCTTTTCAAGGGCAGACGCGTCCTCCTCACAGGGCATACGGGATTTAAGGGCATGTGGCTTGCGCTGCTGCTCCTGCGGGCTGGGGCGGAGGTGACAGGCTTTGCACTCGATGCACCGACGGAGGACGGCACGGAGGCTCTGAGGCGGCTCGGTATCCTAAAGGAGCTGCGTGATGTGCGCGGCGATGTGTGCGAGCTTTCTGCGCTTCGCCGTGCGTTCGAGGAGGCTCGACCCGAGATCGTTTTTCACCTCGCAGCACAGCCAATCGTGCGCACGAGCTATCGTCAGCCCGTCGACACCTTTGCGACTAATGTGATGGGGACGGTCAACTTGCTCGAATGCGTCCGCACATCGGATACGGTGCGTTCCGTACTCATCGTGACGACGGACAAGGTCTATGAAAACAAGGAATGGGCGTGGGGGTACCGCGAGAACGAGCCGCTGATGGGCTATGATCCGTATTCGGCAAGTAAGAGCTGCGCGGAGATCGCTGTCTACAGCTATCGGCAGAGTTTCCTCGCGAAGCAGGACGTGCGTATCTCGACGGCGCGTGCAGGCAACGTGATCGGCGGCGGAGACTTCGCACCCGACCGCATCATCCCAGACTGCATTCGAGCCGCCGTGCGCGGGCAGGTGATTGATATCCGCAATCCACACTCGACGCGTCCCTATCAGCACGTTCTCGAACCACTTTCCGTCTATCTGACGATTGCGGCGCGGCAGACGGCAGACGCATCCCTCGTCGGTGCGTGGAACGTCGGTCCCGACGATGCGGACTGCGTGACGACGGGTGAACTCGCGGACATCTTCTGCCGTGCGTGGGGCGATGGCGTGCGCTGGCAGACGCATGCGGACGGTGGTCCGCATGAGGCACATTTTCTGAAACTCGACTGCGCGAAGATCAAAACGCAGCTCGGGTGGCAACCACGCTGGCATATCGAAGAAGCCGTTGCGAAAACGGTGGAGTGGGCAAGGGCCTGGGAAGCTGGCGCGGATATGCGTGCGGTGAGTGAGGAGCAGATACGGGAGTTTCTTATGTAAATGCCATTGTATACGATAGCTTATATAGAACCAGTCATGAGCTGTCTTGTTTGGGGATATATTCAATCATGGAGGAAATGCAGACAGCATGATCAAGGAATCTTATTGGGAGAAAATTGGGTCAGGGCGTGATGAAAATCGCACACATCTCTATAAGGTGGTTCCACTTGCCGTCCTGTTTTCCATTGGTCTGAGTATCAATGATTTCTGTAATTTTAAATGCATCTATTGCTATCACTCGGTTCCCGGTGGTTTTAAGGGACCCCATATGATGTCCTATGATGAATATCTTGAGATCGCGGATCAAATTGAAGAGTTTTATCATGCAAAAGGGGGGCAGCGAACAAAAAATCTTCGTATATGTGGGTATGGTGAACCCCTTATGAACAAGGATGTGGCACGTATCGTTGCGCATGCCAGTGCACACGCGCTTTCTGATCGGATAGAGATTACCACGAATGCCAGTATGCTTACCCATGAACTCTCGGATGCACTGATTGATGCGGGGCTGACGCGCCTGCTCGTTTCTGTGCAAGGGATTACGGAAGAAAAATATAAATCTGTTTGCGGATTTTCCATTAACTACCCCAAATTTCTGGAAGAACTTTCATACTTCTACGAGCACCGAGGCAACTGTAAGGTGTATGTCAAGATTGTGGATGCTGCGCTTGACAGTCCGGAGGAACATGATCAGTTCTATGAATTATTCGGCAGTATCTGCGATGAAATGAACATCGAGCACATTATCAACGCTGCGGATTGTGTCGATTATACTGACCTGCTCTCTGCAGGAGAGGTCATGCGGTATTCGTATGAATATAAAGAACGGCTTGTCTGTGATTCTCTGTTCTCTATGCTCAATATCGAGTCCAACGGAGATGTGAGCTGCTGCGGATGCCGATATCCCTCACTTCCCATCGGAAACATGAAGACAGCGCGATTGAAGGATCTTTGGAACGGATCGCGGCACACGACGTATATGATACGTCATCTACAAGGAAGATATCGGGAGATCCCGCATTGCAGCAACTGTTCCTCTATGCAGTATACGTGTCACCCCATGGATAATCTGGATGAGCACAGGGAGGAAGTGCTCGAAAGAGTACAAAAACTTTGATCTAAGTATGTAATATAGGTCGTCGTTAAAAAACAATGAGGCGATATATTTTGTTTACAAAGAAAGCTATATTGATTACGGGTGGGACAGGGTCCTTTGGTAATGTGATGACGAAATATCTTTTGGAGCACTACGATGTGCGAAAGGTTGTCATCTATTCGCGGGATGAGTTTAAGCAGTGGCAGATGGCTGACCGTCTGCGCGACCATGCGGACAAGCTGCGCTTCTACATCGGTGATGTACGCGACAAGGATCGTCTGCGCCGTGCATTTCATGAGATTGACTACGTGATCCATGCGGCGGCTCTCAAACAGGTACCCGTCTGCGAGTACAATCCGAGTGAGGCGATCCAGACGAATATCAATGGCGCACAAAATGTCATTGATGCTGCGCTTGACTGCAAGGTGAAGAAGGTGATTGCGCTCTCGACGGATAAGGCAGTCAACCCCGTTAACCTCTACGGAGCGACGAAGATGGCATCGGATAAGCTGTTCATTGCGGCGAATGCCTATGCACGTGGGCGTTCAACCTCGTTTTCTGTCGTGCGTTACGGCAATGTCGCAGGCAGCCGAGGCTCGGTGATTCCATTTTTCCGCACGCAAATGGAACAGGGGGCAAAGGAACTTCCCATCACGGACTTCCGCATGACCCGTTTCTGGATCAGCCTTGACGAAGGAGTTCAGCTCGTTGTCAAAGCGTTCGAGGAAAGTGTTGGCGGCGAGACATACATTTCCAAAATACCCTCGTTTAAGATTGTGGATCTGGCGAAGGCGATGGGCGGCGATGAGATCGGACTCAAGGAGGTCGGCATCCGTGATGGGGAAAAGATCGATGAATGCATGATTACAAAGGCGGATGCAAAGCATACGTTTGAATATGAGAAGCACTACATCATCTATCCCAACGACTACTGGTGGAATAAAGAACTCAAGGACCGCCTCCACATTACGGGCAAACGTGTGCCGGATGGCTTTGAATACGACTCGGGGCAGAATACGGAATGGCTGTCCGTGGATGATCTGCGTGAACTGCTGAAGGCGTACTGAGGTGCGGTATGATCTACTACGGACATCAGCATATCACAAATGAGGATATCGAGGCGGTACGGGAGGTTCTGACCTCAGATTTTCTGACGCAGGGACCTGCGATTGAGCGTTTTGAACGATCAGTGGCGGGGTATTGTGGTGCGGAGTATGCTGTGGCGGTGACGAATGCGACGGCGGCACTGCATATCGCCTGTCAGGCGGCAGGGCTGAGAAAAGGGGATGTACTCTGGACAAGTCCCGTCACCTTCGTCGCGTCTGCGAACTGTGCCCGCTACTGCGGTGCGGACGTGGACTTTGTCGATATTGACGATAAGACCTATAATATGAGTGCTGTAGCACTTGAGGAAAAGCTCAAGAGGGCAAAGAAGCTGCCGAAGGTTGTCGTTCCTGTTCATCTTGCAGGACAGTCCTGTGCAATGCAGCGCATTTGGGAGTTGTCACGGGAGTACGGATTCACCGTGATCGAGGACGCTTCTCATGCAATCGGTGCCTCTTATCAGGACGATCAAGTCGGCTCCTGCACATATTCGGATATGACCGTGTTCAGCTTTCATCCGGTAAAGATCATCACGACGGGAGAGGGCGGGATGGTTCTGACGAATCGGCAGGAGCTTTGCGACGCATTGCAGCTCTATCGCAGCCACGGCATTACGCGTGACCCCGCACGCATGACGCGCACGGCGGACGGCCCGTGGTACTACGAGCAGATCGCGCTCGGGTGCAACTACCGTATGACCGATCTGCAGGCGGCGCTCGGTGCGAGCCAGATGACGAAGCTGGATGCGTTTATTGCACGCCGCAGACAGCTCGTCCGACGCTATAATGAGAAACTGAACGGACTGCCAATTCGTACGCCCTACTGCCTACCGGAAGCCAATCCGTCATGGCATCTCTATATCGTGCGGCTTGATCCTGATCGTGTAAAAAAGAGCAAACAGGAGATCTTTGCCGGGATGAAGGAGCACGGTGTTATGCTGAACCTCCACTACATTCCCGTGCATCTGCAGCCGTACTATCGGGCGCTTGGCTTCGGGGATGGAGATTTCCCCGTGAGTGAGCAGTACTATCGTGAGGCACTGACGCTGCCGCTCTACTATGATCTGACCGACGCGCAGCAGGATAAGATCATCGCGGCACTGCGCGATGTGCTCGTATAGAGGAGGTATGCCATGAAACTGTCGGACTATGTTGTCGAGTTCCTGCGTCGACGGGAGGTACAGGATGTGTTTCTGCTCTCGGGCGGGGGCATTATGCATCTGCTCGACTCGCTTGCCAAGGAAGACCGCATCCACAAATACTACAATCTGCACGAGCAGGCATCGGGCTTTGCCGCCGACGGCTACGCGCAATATGCGAACAAGCTCGGTGTCGTTTTTGCGACGACGGGACCTGGGGCAACGAATGTTGTGACCTCGCTCGCCTCGGCGTACATCGACTCGACGCCGCTGCTCGTTATCTCGGGACAGGTGCGGCGCGACACAATCACCACACTTGCGGGTGTGCGTCAGACAGGGGCACAGGAAGTTGGCATCATTCCGATTGTTGAATCTGTGACGAAATATGCCGTCACGGTGATGGATCCTGCAGATATTCGTTACGTTCTGGAGCGTGCCGTCTATACTGCGCTCCATGATCGACCAGGCACGGTCTGGGTTGATATCCCGCTCGACGTGCAGGCAGCGGAGATTGACCAAAGCTCCCTGCGCGGGTACAAGCCGGAGGAAAAGGCTGCTGCGGTGAATGCGGAGGACTTGCAGGAAATCGCGGCGATGCTTGCCGCAGCAAAGCGTCCCGTGATCCTCGCTGGAACGGGTGTTATGCTTGCGGGCACACGCGAGGTGTTCATACAGATGGTGAACGAATTGCATATTCCGACAGTGACCTCGCGACGTGCACGTCGGCTCTTCCATCGTGGCGGTGACCGTTATTTTTACGGGAGTGTGGGTGCGGTTGCGCCGCGTTATGCAAATTACGTCCTTCAGAATGCCGATTTCCTGCTCGTGATCGGGAGTGGACTGCGGTATTACCTTACCGCGTACAACGACGAGAACTTCGCTCCGCATGCACGTAAGATTATGGTCAACATCCATGCACCTGAAGTAGAAAAGCTTCGCATGACGGTGGAGAAAACCATTATTATGGATGCGGGGGCTTTTATTGTGGCATTTTCAGATCTTTGCCGCACGCACAAAATGTCCGATTGGCAGGGCTGGATCGCCTATGCGGACGAGATGCGGGAGAAGTACCCCGCGCTCTCCGAGGTTATCTCACATGCGGATGGGTTGACGGACGGCTACATGGTCACGAAGTACATCAATCAGTATGCGGGCACGGATGACGTGTATGTTGCGTCCCCCTCTGCATTTGCCTATGGCTATAACGTTTACGAGCTGCACGATGGGCAGGAGTACATTTGCCCCGTCGGGCTCGGGAGCATGGGGACAGGGCTGCCATGCGCCATCGGCGCGTGCATCGCCTCGGGAAAAAGACGCACGATCCTCGGCGAGGGGGACGGCAGCCTGCAGCACAACATACAGGAGCTTGCCCTCCTGCGCCAGTACAATCTGCCGATCAAGATCTTCATCGACAGCAACAACGGCTATCGGCAGATCTACACCATGCAGCAGACACATTTCGCGGGACGGCTCGCGGGCTGTACGCCGGAGTCGGGGGTCGGCATGCCGAATCTTCGTAGTATTGCCGAGGCGTATGGATTGGACTATTACGAGATCGCACATGCTGAAGAGACGGAGGAGATCGTGCGACGCGCACTTGCGGACGATGCACCTGCCATCATCAATATGGTCAGCTCGCCCGCTGTGGAGTTTGTTCCCATCATCAAGAGCCGCATCGGTGCGGACGGCAGGATGATCTCGTCGAAGCTTGAGGATCTCTACCCGTTCCTTCCCGAGGAAGAGCAGCGGAGAAATATGGAACGCTGCAGGAAGATGACAGAATCTGTCCAATAGGAGAGCCGAATGAACATCGTATTCCGTGTCGATGCTTCAGCACAGATCGGCAGCGGTCACGTCATGCGCTGTCTGACGCTTGCCAAGCGATACCGCAGGGAAGGGCATACGGTCTCCTTCGTGATGCGGGCGCTCCCGTCGAACCTTATTACCTTCGTCGAGGAGGCGGGCTTTTCTGTTCACCCATTGCCGTATGTGAAATCATGGCAGATGCTTACGGGGTATCTTGCATGGCTGACCGTCACGCAGGAGCAGGACGCGCAGGAGACGACAGCTGTGCTGCGCACGATGGGACAGGTTGACCGCCTTGTGATTGACCACTATGCGCTCGATTTTGTGTGGGAAAGCATCTGTCGTCCGTACGTGCGTGAGATCATGGCAATCGATGATCTTGCGAATCGGCGACATGACTGCGATATCCTGCTCGATCAGAATTTCTATGAAAATGCGGCAGAGCGTTATATGGGACTTGTCTCTCATGAATGCCGACTGCTCCTTGGTCCCGCGCACGCTCTTCTGCGCGATGAATTCTATGAGATAAAGCCGCGCAGACGGACGGGAGAACTGCACAATATCCTTATCTTTTATGGCGGCAGCGATCTGACAGATGAGACGAGCAAAGCGCTTCGCGCACTGCTTTCAATGAATCTGCATGGTGTTGAAGTCGACGTTGTTGTAGGAAAAACGAATCCGCAAAAGAGGTGCGTTCGCAAACGATGTGCAGATCATGAGAACATCCGCTATCACTGTCAGGTCGAGAATATGGCGGAGCTGATGAATGCCGCAGACCTCTCGCTTGGCGCAGGAGGGACGACGACATGGGAACGTCTTGTCCTCGGACTGCCATCCATCGTAACCGCCATCGCCGACAATCAGATCGAGATCTGCGAGAACTGTGCGCGTGCAGGTCTGATCGACTACCTCGGATGCGCTGAGGCGGTGACAGAGGGGGATCTCGTTCGCGCCGTCACCGCCTTCCGTGAGGGAGGGGGGCAGCCTCTCGTACACTCCTTGATGCAGCACCGGAAGGCAGTGTTCTCTTCTTGACGAACAACAGCAATACGCTGCCGCTCCTTGCATGGATTGGAGAGCGGGCGAATGTTTGTCACTACAGTGGTGCACTGACTACTGCGATGCTGCACCGCCTGAAGCCGCAGTTTGTCGTCAGCTTCAACTATGTGCATCTCATCAAAGAAGATATTCTTCAACTGCTTGCGGGACGGTGGCTTGCGTGGGATATGACGATCACAGAGTTCAAGGAGAAATTTGTTCGTGGAAAACCTGAGATTTAATGCATTGACGAGACCCTTCATCATTGCAGAGATGAGCGGCAATCACAACCAATCCTTGGAGCGTGCGCTCCGCATTGTCGATGCGGCGGCAGAGACGGGGGTCGATGCGATCAAACTTCAAACCTATACGGCAGACACCATGACGCTTGACCTCAAGGATGGTGATTTCTTTATATCAAATCCCGAAAGTCTGTGGCATGGCTCCTCGCTCTATGAGCTCTACCAGAAGGCACATACGCCGTGGGAATGGCAGAAAAAAATATTTACACGGGCGCAGGAGCACGGCCTTATCTGTTTCAGCACACCGTTTGATGCGACGGCAGTTGATTTTCTCGAAGAACTGGGCACACCGTGCTATAAGATCGCATCGTTCGAGAACACCGATTTGCCGCTCATCCGCAAGGTAGCGCAAACAGGTAAGCCCCTTATTGTTTCAACGGGGATGGCGACGGTCGCGGAGCTGGATGAACTCGTGCGGACGGCACGGCAGAGCGGATGCGACGACATCACACTGCTCAAATGCACAAGCAGTTATCCTGCAACACCCGTAGGGTCAAATATCCTTACGATCCCACACATGAAGGAACTGTTTCGCTGTACGGTTGGACTGTCGGATCATACGCTCGGCATCGGGGCGGCCGTGGCGAGCATTGCGCTCGGTGCGACTGTGATCGAGAAGCACTTTACCCTCGCGCGTGCGGACGGTGGAGTGGATAGCGCGTTCTCTATGGAGCCGGAGGAGATGGCCCTGCTTGTGCGTGAATGTCGTGCGTCATGGGAGGCTCTCGGCGAGATCAGCTACGATGTGCAGCCGCAGGAGGAGAAGTCGCTCGCCTTTCGGCGCAGTCTTTACATTGTCGAGGATATGAAGGCGGGCGATGTGATTACGGCGGAGAATATGCGCGCGATTCGTCCCGGCTATGGACTTTCTCCGCGCTACTATGATGTTCTGCTCGGCAGACGGGTCGGATGCAATGTGCGGCGCGGCACGCCTCTCTCGTGGGATATGCTGGGGTAAAGTATGGAATTTACGAGGGCATCATGAAGAAGTATATCGTCACAGGTGCGGCGGGCTTTCTTGGCTGCAATCTCACAGAGCGGCTGATGCAGGAAGATGATGTGCATATCCATGCCGTCGTGCGTCCAAACTCACCTCATAATGCACGCCTTTTCCCGTCGGAGCAGTTGACGCTTGTTTCTGCCGACCTATCCGAATATGCACATCTTGATGAGAGAGTTGGGGAGCCTTGTGATGTGTTTTTCCATCTCGCATGGCAGGGCGGACGCTATGATTTTGCGGCTCAGTACGGGAATATCGCAGATACGCTCGGCGCCCTCGAAGCTGCTGCACGGCTCGGTTGTCGACGTTTTATCGCGACGGGCTCACAGGCGGAGTACGGACCGCAGAGCGCGCTTATCACGGAGGAGACGTGTCCGCAACCTGCCGATGCCTATGGTGCGGCAAAGCTTGCCGCGTGTGCGCTCTCGCGGCAGCGTGCGGCAGATCTCGGTATTGAGTGGATCTGGGGGCGTGTGTTCAGTCTCTATGGACAGTACGAACCGGAGGGACGTATGCTGCCTACACTCGTGAAGTCGCTGTGTGTGGGACAGCCGGTCACACTTTCCTCCTCGGCGGTGCAGAACTGGGACTATCTCTATGCGGCAGATGCTGCAGCTGCGCTCCTTGCACTTGCTAAACGAGGGCGTACAGGCGAGATTTATAACATTGCACATGGTTCCTACCGCCCTCTGCATGATTTTGTTGAGGTGGTGCGACGCGCCATTGACCTGAATGCATCCATCGCCTATGGCAAAGGCGCAGGCAATTTTTCCTTGCAACCATCGGTGGAAAAGATTCGCCGCGATACGGGGTGGCAGCCGACGACGGACTTTGTGGGTGGACTGCAAAGAGGATATGGGCTTTCATATTCTGATGAATAATCAATGTTGATGGATGGAGAGCAAAATGAGCGAGCAAGAGATGCGCGAAGAGATCCTTGCGCTTGTACGGAAGTATTGCGCGACGTATCATGTGCCAAAGGAGGAATTTGCGCCGGGCGACCGGCTGCCGTATGCGGCGCGTGTCTACGATCACGAGGAGATGGAGAATCTTGTAGAGAGTGCCCTTGAGTTCTGGCTGACGGCAGGGCACTACACGGACGAATTTGAGCGGGGGCTTGCCGCGTATCTTGGTGTAAAGTATTGTTCTCTCGTGAATTCTGGCTCGTCGGCGAACTTGCTCGCCTTTATGGCTCTTACGTCGCCGCTTCTCGGAGAACGCGCTGTCCGGCGTGGGGATGAGGTCATCACAGTGGCGGCGGGGTTTCCGACGACGGTCGCGCCCATCGTCCAGTACGGGGCTGTTCCCGTTTTCGTGGATGTGACACTGCCGACGTACAATGTGGATGTAAGTCTCCTTGCGCGTGCGCTTTCCCCACGCACCAAGGCAGTGATGATCGCGCATACGCTCGGCAATCCGTTCGACCTTGCGGCGGTGAAGTCATTCTGCGATGCACATAATCTCTGGCTCATCGAGGACAACTGCGATGCGCTTGGCTCGCAGTATACGATGGGCAGCGAGACTCGCTATACGGGGACGATCGGCGACATCGGCACATCGAGCTTCTACCCGCCGCATCACATGACGATGGGTGAGGGCGGCGCGGTCTACACCAATGATTCCCTCCTGCACCGCATTGTTCGCTCCATGCGGGACTGGGGACGGGACTGCGTATGTGCCTCGGGGCAGGATAACCTCTGCGGGCATCGCTTTGATCGGCAGGACGGGGAGCTGCCGCGCGGTTACGATCACAAATATGTATACGCGCACTTCGGATACAATCTCAAGGCGACGGACTTGCAGGCGGCGATCGGTGTGGCGCAGCTGAAGAAGCTGCCGTCCTTCGTCGAGCGACGCCGTCATAATTTCATGCGGCTGCGTGCAGCGCTTGCCGGTAGGGAGGAGTTTTTCATCCTGCCGGAGGCGACGGAGAATGCAGCCCCAAGCTGGTTCGGCTTCCTCCTGACCTGCCGCGAAGGGATCGACCGCACAGCTGTTGTGCGCCGCATCGAATCGAAGGGCATCCAGACGCGCATGCTCTTTGCAGGCAACCTGACGAAGCATCCCTGCTTTGATGAGATGCGTGCATCGGGCGAGGGCTATCGTATCGTGGGCGGCCTTGCAACGACTGACCGCATTATGAACGACACGTTCTGGCTTGGGGTCTATCCGGGGCTGACGGATGAGAAGATTGACTATATGGCGCAGGTGGTAGAGGGTTCCTTGCGCGGCAGATGACGGTGGCGGGGATTTATTGATGGGAGAGGGCTGTTGATGGCGGAAGTAAATTATGATGGGGCGGTGCGGCAGGTACGCGATTGGATTGCATCCGGTGCGCCGGAGGATCTTCAAAAGGCGGAGGACGTGCTGGAGCAGCTGCGCTCCGTCTACCCGAAGCGTCTCCCGTACATCGCGGCAGAGGTGGCGCTGCTGTTGGCGAAGGGGGCGCCTGCAGAGGACTGCCGCGTGCTGGTTGACTATGCCGTGCAGGAGTTTCATCCGCAGGAGGGACTCTCTGAGCTGTTTGCGCTAAAGGCCGAGACTTATCCCGAGGGAACGCCCGAGCGGCGACAACTGGTATTTCTGTCGGAATTTTATGCTTCTGGTGTACTGCCGCAGCGGGAATTTGTCGTACTAGATGAGATGAAGGCGCGGCTGCACGCGGGAACGATGGATGTGGACGGACTGCATGCACTTGCGGAGCAATACTATGTGACACGCAACCCTCTCCTTTCCTTTGTTCTGATGATGGCGTGGTGCCGTGAGATGGGGAAGCTGGAGGAGTATGAGCGTCATGTCCTGCACGATGCAGGACAGCTTTTTCCGCACCCCGCCTGCTATGGAAATGATGGCTATTTGGCGCATCTGCTTACGGACTGTGCTCCCCATACGTTCCTCGTCCTAATGGCGCCGGACGACGATGATATGCCCGTGCTTGCGATGGCACTGCGTCTGCTTTGCCGGCAGGTCATTCTCCTGTACGAGGACGATGAAATACGCGCGGCGCAGGATGTACAAGCCTATGCAGAGAACTGCGTGCAGGCAGCGGAAGCGGTTGGCGATGAAATCCATGTTACGGTGGGAAAATGCCGCACAGCAGTGGGCACAACGGTGGATGCCGTCCCCACTGTCATCCGGCTGCTCGCCCACAGTATTGAGCAGGAGGCTCCTCTCATTGTCTTTTCCACGGAGCGAAAAATGGCAGAGCTGCATGAAAAAACGGCACTGGCAGGGGACATCCAGCGCCTCTCTGGCTGTCTGCCGTCACCGTTCTCCTATGCACTCGCATACGCGTGGACGGGAAGCTACCTTCGCTATGTGAGCGACCTCTACGGGGAACCCGTCGAAGCACTGCTTTCGGCACCGGACACCTGCGATTTTTCGATTGTCATTCCCGTACGGAATGCAGCGGACACGCTGCGTCATACGCTTGCGACCTGCCTTGCAGTCGACTATGCGGGAGATTACGAGATTGTCCTGAGCGATAACTCGGACGCCGAATGTACGGCAGTGCGCGAACTCTGTGAGGAGATTGGTGACTCACGCATCCGCTACTATAGGACCCCGTTTCCACTCTCTCTGGACAAGAGCTTTGAGTTTGCCTATCTCCATGCACGCGGGGCATTTATCTTCTCCATTGGCGCGGATGATGGTGTCTGTCCATGGGCGCTGACCTATCTGAGAAACGCGCTGGACGAATTCCCGGACGAGCAGATTTTCAGCTGGGCACGGGGGTTCTACTCATGGCCGAATCTTGCGTTCTACCTACGCCGAATCGTCGATATTCCGCTCTATGATGTACAGCAGAGTACACGTTATGCGAGATTTGGTCTGGCGACGAATCGGGAGGACATCGTTCGGCGTGTTACCCACATCTTTTATTCGTTGCCGCTCCTCTATATTAACTCTGGATTCCGACGCAGCTATTTGTCGGAAATCCTGCATCGCACGGGCCGTGTGTTGGATGGGGCTTCACAGGACGGCTATATGTCGGTGGTGAACCTTTGCCTGAATGACCATGTGATACAAATCCAATGTCCGCTCACGATCGCCGGGCAGTCAGGACATTCGGTTGGTGTTCAATCGATTACATTTAAGGATGACCTTCTTAGAGAGGCAAAAGTGTGGAGTATACATCCACCCGTTCATGCGCAACGTGGATTTTATGTCATGCGTGACAATGAATGGAGGATTCCCGATGTTCCGTCGGCGGACAAAATTGTCTTTTATTTCAGCGTCATGCGTCTGAGGGATATGAACGTCATGGAATCGGCACTTGATGAGGAGGAGGTTCTGGCGTACGTTGCACAGTGCATCGATTCGACGGATCCCGCGTTCGAGCGGTATTATGGGCTGCTTCTCCATGCGGCATCCTTGTGCAGCAGTTCGCTGCACCAAAAGTTCTTGCAGCGCTATGCGGCGCTCTGCGAATCCCCTGTG
Organism: Candidatus Centipeda massiliensis; assembly: GCF_900290285.1. Classification (GTDB taxonomy): domain Bacteria; phylum Bacillota; class Negativicutes; order Selenomonadales; family Selenomonadaceae; genus Centipeda; species Centipeda massiliensis. The sequence goes on from NZ_LT985754.1 coordinate 579,501, forward strand.
CGTCAGGAGCGTCCCGTAGATCGGACGGTCATACCTCAGATCGGCTATGCGGCGGAAAGAGGGGTTCTTACGCTCGACGCCGACCAATTCGGCTGCCACACGATTGCCGATGCCGTTGCGCTCACGGCACGGATCCTGAATCTTTGAGGGGAACAAAAAAGACGCCTTTGGCGTCTTTTTTGTTGTCAGTGCTGCGGGCGGATGGTGATGAGAAAAGCAGTGGCATAGGCGGTGATCGGGATGGCGCAGAGGAGTCCGATGCTGCCGACGAGGGAGCGTACGATCTCGGTTGCGATCATGTTGAGGTTCATGATGTGCAGCAGCGGGATATCGGGCTGCGCGGAGATGAGAAGGATGAGCGGGAGTGCGCCGCCGATGTAGGCGAGGACGAGAGTGTTTGCCATGGTGCCCATGACATCACGCCCGACGTTCAGTCCAGAGGTGACGAGTGCCTGAAATTTCGTTCGTGGTGCGAGCTGTTTTATCTCGTACTGTGCAGAGGCGATCGAGACGGCGACATCCATGACGGCGCCGAGTGCGCCGAGGACAATGCCCGAAAAGAGCAGCTCGCGAAAGTCGACATCTTTCAGATAGAGCGCCTTGAGCATGCCCGCCTGCTCCTCGGAGACGCCTGTAAGGTAGGCAAAGTGTATGGCGAGCAGTGCGAGGAGGGAGGCGACGAGAATGCCGCCGATCGTTCCGATGATCGCGCCCGCAGATTTGACGTTGCGTCCGTTGACGACAAGCTGCGTCGCGAGTGTGATGACCGTGCCGATGAGGAGCGTCCAGAGGAGAATGTGGGAGGGGGCAAACAGGATGAGGGAGATGAGTCCCTTTGCGATGAGAAGAACGGCAAAGATAAGCGCGAGCAATGCCTTGACGCCGGTCATACCGCCGAAGAGAATCAGCAGCGCGGCAAAACCAATGAGCAGGAAGAGCATGGCGGGCAGTCGATCATAGTCGACGATGGCGTAGCTGCCGTTCTCTGCACGCACAATGATGTTTTCCCCCTCTGCGGGATGAATGTCAAAGGCGGGGTTGTTCAGCGTGCGATGTGTGATCGTTGTTTCCGTGCCTGTCGCCTCGCCCGAGTCGATGCGGATGCGTACGTCGTACTGCATCGCGCCTGGGGCAAACGCTGTGATCTCGTTCGGCATCTCCGCAGCACTCAGAATCTCCGCCTTGTATGTCGGCGGATCGCCGTCCTCACCGGCGGGAAGGTGAAAGAGGAGGAAGAGCAGGGCAGGAACGCCCAGGCAGACGGCAAGAACATGCGCGAAGCGCTGCGGATGAATTTTCATGAGAGTACACCTTTCGTGGGATATTAAGATGGTTTGAAATATCTTATAACGTGATAATGATATTTATATTAGTGTGAATCCAATAGTTATTCCTAATTACCGCGCGGCTATTGACATTACGGTCATTCTCACATATACTGAGAAAACAAGATGATTCCAGAGAGAGCAGCGGCGAAGCAGCCGAGGCTTTCACGGCGCAGGAATTGTCATCGCTGTATGTGATCCATCAAGGCTGCCGCATGGCAGTCTTTCTTTCCCCATGGATCCGGACGGTGTTCACTCAGTTCTGAGGCAAGGCGCCTAGATGCGAAATGCCCGTTCGGGCGATAGAACAGAGGAGGAATTATCATGTTCTCGAAGACAGATTTTTGGATCGGCCTTGCGGTCGGCGCGGTGGCAGGTATTTTCGGCTATCGCTTCATGCAGGAGCGCACGCAGCAGCTTGCCGCGCTCGAGGCAGGTCAGGCAGATCTCTCGCTGGCAGAGCTTCAGCGCCAGAAGGAGGAGCTTGAGGATCTGATTGCAGCGCAGTCTGCACAGACGGCTGAGCAGTAAGATCTGTACGGGGGGGCTGCTGCGCGGGTTCGCGCGCAGCCCCTTTTTTAAAAAAAGAAGCGTCGTTACGGCGTATGAATAAATAACCTTCGAAGAAGAAAGAGAGGGAGAGGGGCTTCCTATGAATATTTTTGATACGATTAAGAATGCGATTCCGCAGTCGGCGGTGGATGCGTTCATCCGTACGACGGACATCGCATCCTATATGCCGGGGCGCGTGCGCCTTTACAGCAAACAGATTGTGAACAACGCAGCACTTGAGCAGCAGGTGCGGGCACATCTTGCGAAATTCACGGAGATCGAGGGCGTGGAGGTGAACCTTGCGACCGGCTCGATCCTCATCACATACGAGCCGGAGCGTCTGCGCGCGAATGCCGAGCTGCGGCGTGTCGAGGACTATATGCGCACACATGCAAGGAGGAAGGCATCGTGAACTATATTTCAGGGCTGATGCTCGGCGCATCGATTGCGAATATGCTGCGGCAGTCACTTGGCTCTGCAGACAGTCATACAAATGAATCCTCCGTGCAGGGAGCGGGCGGTGGACGCGGCCGTTCTGCGTCCGGCTTTTCCTCTGCCGCCGGCGGACTTGCACTCGGGGGAGCGGCGCTCACGGGGCTTCTTGGCGGCGGACGGATGGGGGGCGGTGCTTCTCTCCTGTCAACGGGGCTGCTTGGCGGCGGCCGTGGGGGCGCCTCGTCCCCGCTCACAAGTCTGTTCAGCACGATGGGACGCGCCGGGGGGGCACAGCCCTTTTCATCAGGTGGGGGCGGCGGACGGATGGGAAGGCAGTCCGCTCAGGAGGAGGCATCTGCGTCTGCTCCTCTCCAGCCGCAGGCAAAGGCGACGACGGAGCCGCCCTTTACCTGCGTTCATGCCTCTCCGGGGCGTCGCCGCTATCGGACGCCGTATCTGACGAAGGAGTTTGCAGCGGTGCTTGAGGAGTGCCTTGCACGTCTCCCGTTCGTGCTGTCGGTGCGTGCAAATGCTGTTTCGGGCAGCATTCTGCTCACGTATCTGCCGGAGGATGAGGCGCATATCGTTGTGCTTGCAGAGGGGCTGCAAGCGATTTTTTCAGAGGGGCGCACTGCGCCGCCGCCTGCGACGCTTGCGCAGAGCGTGCGCCGTTCGGTGCATGATTTCAGTGGCTGGATCCAGCGGCATACGGGCGGTGCGCTCGACCTGAGTTCAGTCGTTGCGGGCATTTTCGTCCTGCGCGGGATTCGTCAGCTCGTCCTGACGAACAACACGCCGTCCGGCTCGCAGATGCTGTGGTGGGCACTGACGCTCATGAGAGGGTGGAAGGTATGAAACTGATCCATACACGCATTCGTCTGCGCGGACAGCTTCCACGTGTGGATGCCATGCGCCTTGCTGCGCGGATGCGCCGTTTCCCCGCTGTGACGGCAGCATCCGCGAGTGAGTCTCACGTCGATCTCTGGCACGAGGGGGCAATCCCCGTGCCGCGCATTCTTGCGGCGGCAGAGCGTGCCGTGCGGGAGAACGCGGACAAGGCGGTGACGCCGACGGAGCAGATGGCGGAGTTCCGGCGTGATGCCGTGATCTCACTCGCGAGTTTTGCAGCGATGGAGCTGCTGAAGCGCGGGGCGCCCGAACTCTTTGCCTCAATGACGGTGCTGCGCTCACTGCTTGTTCTGGGCATCTCGCGCAATTTCATCAAGACGGGAATCGGCGGTCTGATCAAGGATCGTCAGCCGAATGCAGACACGCTGACAACGACGGCGGTGATTGCCTCCGTGCTTGCGGGCAAGCCCGAGTCGAGCCTCATGCTGCTCGCACTCAGCAACGGTGCGGAGATGCTGACGAGCTATGCGGCAGAGAAGGCACGCACGCACATCTCGGGACTCCTCTCGCTCGGACAGCGCGATGTCTGGCTGGTTGAAATGACGCCGGACGGCGAGGTCGAGCGCAAGGTGCCCGTGGAGGAGGTTCGCCCCGGTGATACGATTGCCGTACACGCAGGCGAGAAGATTGCGATTGACGGGCGTGTGCTGCGCGGCGATGCGGCGGTGACACAGGCATCGATTACCGGTGAATCCGCGCCCGCGATGAAGCACGAGGGCGCGCCAGTCTATGCGGGCAGTGTGGTCGAGGCAGGCGAACTCGTCGTCGCGGTGGAAAAGGTGGGCGGCGATACCTCGCTCGCACACATTGTCCACCTGGTCGAGGAGGCACAGATGCGCCGTGCGCCCGTGCAGAATTTTGCCGATCAGATGGCAAACTATCTCGTGCCTGTGTCCTTCCTGGGCGCTGCGATTGTCTACGGTGCGACGCGCGACTGGGGGCGGGTGCTGAACCTGCTCTTCATTGATTTCTCCTGTGGACTCAAACTCTCGACTGCGACGGCGATGTCGGCATCCATCGCAGCCGCTGCCAAGCGCGGCATTCTCGTCAAGGGCGGCAACTATATCGAGGCGCTTGCCCGTACAGATACGGTGGTGCTGGACAAGACGGGGACGCTGACCGTCGGCGTGCCGGAGATCACGTTCATCCGTACGGCGGCGAATGTTGCGGAGAAGGAAGTGATTCTCCTCGCGGCATCGGCGGAGGAACATTCTGTGCATCCGCTTGCCGTGGCGATTCAAAAATACGTGGAGGAGCAGGCGTGGAAAACGCCGCAGCACCGCTCGTCGAAGACCATCGTGGCGCGTGGTATGCTCGCCGAGGTGCCGGACTTTGAAGGGTATTCGGGCGGTACGGTGCGCGTCGGCAGCCGCCGTTTCCTGAAGGAAAGCGGGGTCACAGACGAGGAGGATCTGATCGCTGCGGTACAGGGCAAGAATCTGCTCTATGTGGCGCGTGACACGAAGCTCATCGGCATTATCGGGATCGAGGATCCGATCCGTCCGAAGATGAAGAAGACCTTGAACCAGCTGCGCCGCTGCGGCGTGGATGAGATTGTCATGCTCACGGGTGATGCGAAGGCGGTCGCGGCAGATGTGGCGCGGGAGATGGATGTGGACTCCTATCATGCGGAGATCCTGCCCGAGGACAAGTCGCGCTACGTCAACCAGCTCAAGCAGCGTGGTACGGTTATGATGGTCGGCGATGGCATCAACGATGCGCCTGCGCTCGCATTTGCCGATGTCGGCGTCTCACTCGGCGGACGGCAGACGGACATTGCCGCGGAGTCCTCGGCGGTGACGATTCATGCGGAGGATCCGACACGGCTTGTGGATGCACTGCGGATCGGACAGCGGACAATGCACCTCGTGCACCAGAATTTCAAGGCGACGCTGCTCATCAACTCGTCGGCGATGCTGCTCGGTGCGCTGGGGGCAATCAGCCCGCTCGCGGCGGCGGCGATCCACAATACGGCGACGCTCGGTGTGGTGCTCAACAGCTGCCGTATCCTGACGCCGGAGGATGGACTCTTTGTGCGGCGCCAGCCGCGCTGAAGACGTGTGCCGATGCGTCTGCGCAGAACTATTGATTTTTCCCGCGTCCTGTTGTAAAATACGGGGGAATGAGGAGATAGTGTCGGATCATGCATCTACCGATCCGCTATTTGAGAGGAGTGTTTGATCAATGGCAGGAAAGATGAAGAACTGCTCAAGCTGCGGGAAGGTATTTGTTTCGATCAACAATGCGCGTATTTGCATGGATTGCCGTGCGAAGGAAGAGCAGTGGGAGAAGTCCATCGTCGACTACGTGCGCGACCATCCGAAGAGCAAGATCGGCGAGATCGTCGAGGCGACGGGCGTACAGGAGCCAGTGATCCGCCGTATGATCCGTGAGGGGCGCTTCGTTTCGACAGGGGTTGAACTTTACTACCCGTGTGAGAAATGCGGTTCGCCCATTCAGAAGGGGCAGTACTGTGAGAAGTGTCAGAAGGATATGCGTGACGAGCTGACCGCTGCGATTGCCAAGAAGGGCGGCGCGGGGAAAGGCTCTGGTACGGACGCTGGGGCGGGACGCCGCGGCTACGTGACCTTGAACGACAAATAGAACATAACACGGGCGCGTACTTGGGAAAATTTTCTTAAGTACGCGCTTCTTTTTTTCGATAAAGAATGTGAAAGGACTCCGACCTCTTTTCGGAGCAAAATCGTAGGTGGTGAAGAATATGTTGATCAGCAATCATACCGTTGCGGCAGTGAGCCGACTCTATGCGGGCAGCCAGCCGAGCGGAGTGCGCCGCGTGGATGCGCCGTCCGCAGTGCAGCGCCCGGATGCGCTTGAACTCTCCGGCGAGGCACAGCGTTTCGGTGATATTTTGCAGAAGCTGCAGGGATTGGATGATGTGCGTGCGGAGCGTGTGGATGCGCTGCGGGCGCGTGCAGAGAAGGGGGACTACGCCCCCGCCTCCTCGGACATCGCCATGAAGATGCTTGCGATGCGTTACTAACAGGGGCAGGTCATGTGGAATGCGTTCACGGAAACCTTGGCGGAACTGTATCGGCAGTATGAGAAAATCAACGCGCTTCAGGAGAAGAAGCGCGGTGTTCTCGTTGGACTCGATATGGCGGCACTGGAAAAGCTGACCGCCGAAGAGGAATTTCTGGCAAAGGCGGTACAGGAACTCGAAAAACAGCGCCTTGCCCAGCTGGCACAGATCGCAAAGGAAACCCCAGGGGTGACGGCCGACACCAGCATGGAGGAACTCGCCCTCCTCGCGCCGACCGATGCCGTTCATCGCAGCGTGCGCGCGTCGAGCCGCAGGCTGAGCCTCCTTGTCAAGGAGACGAAGGAGCGCAGCGATGCGAATGCGCTTCTCATAGAGGCAGCACTCATCGCGGTGAATCGGCAGCTCGGCAAGATCGGCGGCGCGGTCGTCGATCCTGTCTATGGCAGCACGGGCGGCGAGCAGGTGCGGCACCTCAAAAAGAATCTGGACTATAGGGCGTGAAGGGCGATGACGAATGAAACGCGCGAGGCACTCGTGCTCCTGAAAGCGCAGCTTGCTGCCTGTGAGGAGGCAGTGCTTCGCTTTGCTGCGCTTCGGAATGCCCTTTGCCAGAGTGCCTCCGGCGGTGGGCTGACGAATCCTACGGCGGCACTGGAACACAGCCTGCGTGAGGTGGGCGCGCTTACGCGCCGACAGGATGCGCTTTTGGAAACGATGCAGGGCACGAGTCTCACAGAGATCATTGCCCGCGAACCGAACCTGACGGAGCGGTTTGCCGTGGAGCGCGTCCTGCGCGCCGTTACGGCACGCCAACGTGAACTGCGCGAACGGATGCAGAGTTGCACGGAATTGCTGAATGCAAGCGCGGCATTTGTCAGCTATCAGCTCAACGTCATCTCCGGTACAGTTGCTGATGATACATACGGCAAATCACAGCCGGTAGCAGGCCCGAATGCGGGCATACGCCGTGAAATAGCGATGTTTGATGCGGATGTATAGGGAAAGAGTGAGGGATCTATGCGGTCAACATTTGCGGGACTCAATACAATGGTGCGGGGCATCCAGAACAATCAGCTCTCGCTCGACACCACGGGACACAATATCACGAATGCCTCTACGGAGGGCTACTCGCGTCAGCGTGTGGACTCGGCGGCGACGAACTATCAGGAGCGTGCTGCGCTGTACGGCAATGTCTACGTCGGCGGGGGCGTCGATGTCGTGGCGCTGAATCGTGCGCGCAATGTCTATGCGGACAAGCAGTATTGGTCGGAGAATTCGTCACAGAATCTCTACAAGACCTACAAGACCAACTACGACAAGGTGGAGACGATCTTCAATGACTCGAAGAAGACGGGCATTCTGAATGCCATGCAGCAGTTCTACTCCGCATGGGTCAACCTCTCCGACTACGCGAGCGATGCCGCTTCGCGCACGTCGGTGATCGCGAAGGGGAACAATCTCGTTGACCGCATCAAGACGGCGGCGAAGCAGCTGCAGGATCAGATTTCGGCGCAGTATGAGGAGACAGGGATCCAGCTCGGCAAGCTCAACAATCTCACGAAGGAGATCGCACGTCTTAATAAGAACATCATGCTTGCGGAGACCAACGGCGGCAAGGCGAACGATCTGCGCGACCAGCGTGATCTTCTTGTGGATAAGCTCTCCGAGATTACGAACGTCAATGTATACGAGGAGGCGAACGGTCAGTACACCGTCGTTTCCAACGGTATGTCGCTCGTGCAGCGCGAGCATTCGCTGACGCTTGAACTGAGCGAACCGATGAACAATCTGCAGTACGGCGTCTCCGATTTCTCCATCCGCGTGGTGGAGGCGGGCGGCATCGGCTATGTGCCGCAGAGCGGCATCCTGAAGGCGCTTTCCGATACGATTGTGCAGGACAAGGGGCATATCGACCAGCTCGCAGACATCTCTGCGACATTGCTCACGACGTTCAACGATGTGCACAAACTCGGCGTCGGCATTGACAAGGAGTCGAAGGGCTGGATGAACTTCTTCGGAAAGAACAAGTTCAAGTCCGCAACGGGGACGACCTACGACCAGATGCAGTACACATGGCACGTTGACCCGTCGACGGACGAACGCTATGTGCAGGCGGTGGGCGCGACTGTGACACGCACGCACACGGCAGGTCCGCCCGCGCAGACGACCGTGTCGACAGCGGCGGCGAGTGCGACACCAGAGGATCGGCTGCGCTCCATGCAGATCATCAATGCACTTCAAATCAGTGAGGAGCTGACCGCTCCGGGCGGACAGAATCTCGTCGCCGCGCGGCAGATTACGAACACGAGCGGCGCGAAGGTCACACCGACATTCGTCGGTACTACCTCGTCGCAGTACACCTATGAAGACAGTTGGGTCAACGGCACGGGCGACGGCACGATGGCGGTCGAGCTGAGCAAGCTCTTCAACATCGATGAGATGACTGCGACGAACCCGAAGGGGTCGATGAACCCGCGCGGTACGGAGCGTGCCGTCAGCAAGATCTCGATCAATCAGTACTACAACGGCATGATGAGTCAGCTTGGTGCAGACGCCGAGAACATCGACAAGACGCTCAAGCAGCAGGATGACCTCATGACGCAGATCGAACAGTGGCGGCAGTCGACATCGGGCGTTGACTGGAACGAGGAGCTGACGAATATGCTCAAGTTCCAGACGGGCTACGGTGCATGCTCGCGCGTGCTCACGTCGATGGATGAGATGCTCGATAAGCTGATCAACGGCACGGGCATGGTCGGAAGGTAAGGGGTGACAGAATGATACGCATCAGCAGCAATTATTCCGTACAGCGCTATCAGCGGGATCTGAACGCGCTTGACTATACGAAGACGCGGCTCATGGAGCAGGGCGACGGCAGCAAGCTCCACCGCCCTTCCGATGATTCTGTCGGCTACTCGCGCTATTTGCGCTACAATGTCTCCGAGGGGGAGAACAACCGCTATCAGGACAGCGTCAAGGCGGGTGTTTCGTGGATGAACTCCACGGAGAGTTCGCTTTCCGCGATGGAGGACATTCAAAAGACCTTTAAGGCGAAGACAATCCAGGCGGCAAACGACGATAAGGATGAAAAGGGCGGTGACTGGCCTGCGATTGCACGCGAGATGAAGGCGGGGGTCGAGCAGATTGTCTCCCTCGGCAATACCCAGCTTGGTGATCGCTATATCTTTGGCGGACAGGCCGATCTCAAGCAGCCCTTTTCCATATCGAGTCCCAATGACCCGAAGTACCGTGGTGTGGCAAAGACGCTCGATGACCGTCAGGCGAACTTTTTCAACGATGTGAGCAACAACAACAGTGCGGATTTCCTGCACCAAATGCTCTCACTTGATGGCACTGATGGCAATACCTATTATATGAACACCTTGAACGGTAAGATCTACACGAAGGAATTCGTGCAGGAAGGCTACAAGGATCTAATTGCGAAGGGGTACAAGACCGAGGCAGAGGCAATCGCCGCCGGTGAGACAACATCCGTCGGGAATGGCGGTGTGGGTCCCAACTTCATCAAAAACAATTTCAAGAATACCGGCGAGGTGAAAAACCCCGGATGGACGGCATCGGCAAACGGCACGACATTGAAATTTTCCACTGTGCGCCAGCAGATCGTCACCTACAGCGGCGATTTCCGCTACATCTCGATGGTCAAGCAGAACGGCTCGACCGAACCCACGGCGGATACGGTCAACAAGACGGGGGCGGATGTGTTCGGCCGTGACCTCTTCGATGACAAGAACTCCGGTAATGAGCCGTCGGGTACGGCAATGCTGAACAACATGTTGACCGTCCACGCGAAGACACAGGCGTGCGATGCCCACTGGCTCAGTTCCGACGGTGTGTCGCTTGCCGATGTTGCAAATCAGGTGACGCTGCAGGCACATACGGAAACGGGCGCGCGGTCGCGACTCTACACGGATATGAAGGACGTGCTCACGAATCATCAGGAGAACATCACGCGCGATATCACGGATGTCTCAGGCACGGATGTTGCGGAACTCGCGATGAAGATGATGCAGCAGCAGACAATCATGAGCATGTCACTCGCGATGGGGTCACGTATTCTGCCGCTCTCGCTTGTGGACTACCTGCGCTGATCGACTGCCTGTGGTGATTTCATAACGGGAAAGGATGCCCTTATGCCCATGCTTTATCTCAATACGCGCCATACCTTGCCGATGATCGGCCTTCGGATACAGCGCAACACGGTCGATGCCAGCATCGTCCAGCCACGCTACGAACAGCAGACGCAGCAGGCTCATGCTGGGCGTGGTATGACGCAGCCGAAAGTCTCGATTGACAGCTACCCGAGCCGCCACAGTTACGGCTATACAAATCATACGGATTTTGCGCGCGAAAACCTCGAGCGTGGCATGTCCGAGGTGCAGAAGGGAACCTCGAAGCACACGCAGATGGCGTGGGCGCTTGCCGAGGACGGACCGAAGCAGGGGCGACAGGTCGGCATTGAGTTTGCTAAGCGTGATATGGAGAATCGTGTCACGCGGCTCAGAACGCTTGTCGCCGCGCATATTCCGGAGCCGACCATCACGGTCGATCCGGGGCAGACGCACGGTGCGCCGGTGCCCGCAAGGACGACGCCGGACTGGCATACGGAGGGAAAAGCGCGCATTACGTACAAGCCCGGCAGCATCGAGACCTATCTGCAGCAGAAGGGCGACATTCATAGCTGGGTCAGCGAAGGAAAATATGATATACGTGCATAATAGGAGCCTTTGATGAAGAAGATTATGACGAGCCGCTTCGGCGAAATTGAGGCGGCAGAGGAGTCCATTATCCACTTTGCGGCGGGGATTCCTGCTTTTGAGGAGGAACGGGAGTTTATCATCATTCCATACGAGGAGGACAGTCCGTACGTCTTTCTGCAGTCTGTCAAGACGCCGGAACTCGCCTTTTTGATGACGATGCCGCTCACGTTCTTTCCGGACTACGAATTTACCATTGACGATGAGGTCGAGGCAGAGCTGGGACTCACCTCGCCCGACGAGGTGCTGATCTACACAATCCTCACCCTCTCGGGAACGGAGATCCGCGATCTTACGGCGAACCTCATGGCACCCATCGTCATCAATACCACGACGCGCAAGGCCAAGCAGATTGTACTTGAGCGGAGTGCGTACACGACGAAGCACCGCCTGTTCTCCGCAGAGAAGGAGGACAGGTAATGCTTGTACTCACACGCAAACCAAGGCAGCAGATCATGATCGGCGACAATGTCACCGTCAATATCGTGGAGGTTCAGGGCGATAACGTGCGCATCGCGATCGATGCACCGCGTCACGTCAAGATCTACCGCGGTGAGATCTATCGGGCGATCCAGGAGGAGAATCAAAAGGCGGCGGCAGCGACTGCACATGTTGATCTCAGCGCATTGCCCAAGGGGTGAAACGCATCGCTCAGGATCATCAAGGAAGAACCGAACGGGAACGTCGGATGCGTTTCCCATGACACATGGAGGGGTGTCTTATGACCGTAAAAAATGTTCAGGATGTCATGTTGGCGGCAGTTGCCGTCAGCGGAATGAAGGGCACGGACGTGCCTGAGGCAAATGTGCCAGAGAAGTCGGCTCAGACGATGGGGCAAGCGCCCGTGCAGGATGCTGCGGCGGCGGATGCCGCCACGGAGCAGGAGAGCGAAGCGCAGGGGGCGCAGTCCCCGCACGAGCCCCTCTCCGAGGAGCAGACATCGTTCATCACAGAGCAACTCAACGACATTATGCGCAATATCAATGTTGACCTGCAGTTCCAATACCACAAAGAGGTCAATGTCATGTCCGTGCGGATGCTCGACAAGAAGACGGGAGAAGTTCTGCGCGAGATCCCGCCCGAGTCGATGGTGGAGCACATGATCAAGGTGCATGACTGGATCGGCGCGTTTTTGGACAAGACGGCATAAGGCGGGACGAAGGAGGAAATTATGGCAGGAGCAAAAGGAATCTACGGGCTTTCCGGCTCGGGACTCGATGTCGAGTCGCTGGTCAAGGTCGGGATGATCTCGCAGCAGAAAAAATACGACCGCATTTATAAAAAGGAAGTCGAGACGGAGTGGCGCAAAGAAGCGTACGCGAACGTCTACGACAAGACCAATACGTTCAAAAGCCGCATGTCGGACTATCGTCTGAGTGCGATGACCAAGCCGATGACGACGACAAGCTCCAGTGCGGATGCTGTGACGGCAACGGCAAACGCGAATGCGGGCGTCATGTCCCACACCGTCGAGGTCACGCAGGCGGCATCGAATGCCTACTTGATGACGGCAACGGGGCAGCATGTGAATCGCGCCCATACCAGCGCTTCGACGAGCACCATGCTCAAGGATATTGCGTTCGCAAGCGGCACGAAGCCGGTCGGCATGGCAGACGGGGACACTGCGCTCAAGTTCAAGATCTCGAATGGGACGGGCAGTACCGAGGTGTCGTTCACGGCGGAGGAGGTCTTCACCAAGAATCTTACGCTCAACGATCTCGCGAACCGCATCAACAATGCGCGCTTCACGGACGGGAGCGGGAAGAAAACCTCGCTCGATATCCGTGCAAACTATGACACAGTGTCGGATGGGTTCTCCCTCTTCAACAGCAAGACGGGCGATGCGAACAAGATCAAGCTCTCGGTCGAGACGACAGATCCCACGGCGAACGACACGAAGACCCTGCTGAATAACCTGAAGCTCGGCGCGGTCAGCGGCGGTACGATCAGCCCTCCCCTCACGTATACCACGAGCGGAACGACGGATTCCCTCGAAACACAGGGGTCAAACGCGACTGTCAAGATCGATGGCCGTACCTACAGCAACCTGCAGGACAACAAGCTTGAGGTGAACGGCGTCACCTACACGTTCAAGAAGGCGACCACGACTGCGGCGCAGATTGACGTTGCGCAGGATCAGGACAAGCTCGTCGAGAACGTCAAGAAATTTGTTGAGGAGTACAACAATCTGCTGGATGAGCTCAACAAAATGTACAACAACAAAGGTCACAAGGACTATGGTGTGCTCACGAAGTCGCAGGAAGAGGGCATGACGAAGGATCAGGTCGAGAAGTGGAACGCGAAGGCGAAGGAGGGACTCCTCTATCGCGACAACTATGTCCGCTCCATCATTGGTGACCTGCGCGATGCGGTCATCAACCGCGTGCAGTCTGTGCCGGGACGTTACTCGACGCTCTCGTCCATCGGCATCACGGCAAAGAATCAGTCGGGACATCTGCAGCTGGACGAGAACAAACTCAAGGCCGCCATCGCGGCAGAGCCGGATGCCGTGAACCGCCTCATCTCCTACGATGATGAGAACGACGACTACGGCAACAACGGTGTCGCCTCCCGCATTTACAACAAGATCGGCGGCCGCCTCAAGGAACTCGAACGTCACTCCGGTGTCGCGGCGGACAAGACGGATCTCAGCGAGCTGGGTAAGCTCATCCAGAACTATGAGAAGCAGATGAGCGACTTCAAGCAGCTCATGTCCTCGTTCGAAAGCAAGCTCTACAAGAAGTACAATGCGATGGAGGAGGCGATCTCGCGTCTCTCGACGCAGTTCAACTTCTTTAACGGACAATGATGCAAGGGGGAACCCTATAATGGTAAACAGCGCTGCGGAGGCATATAAGAAGCAGCAGGTGATGACGGCAACGCCCGAGGCGCTGACGCTGATGCTCTATAACGGCTGCCTCAAGTTCATCAAGGAGGGCGTGGAACAGCTCGCGGAGAAAAACTACGAGGCATCGAATATCTCGCTTCAGAAGGCGCAGAACATCATCTCGGAGTTCCGCATCACGCTCAATATGGACTATGAGATCTCCCATCAGCTCATGCCCCTTTACAACTACGCTTACGACCGCCTAGTCGAGGGCAATATGAAGAGCGACCCCGCGATCATTCAGGAGGCCACCGACATTATGACGGAACTCCGCGATGCGTGGGCACAGGCGATGAAGAAGGCGCGCGAGGAGAAGGGGGCGCAGGGCATGGAAGGGAGCGGCGTCTATGCCGGATGAGTCCTATGAGGCGGCACGGACACTCTGGGAGAAGTACCGCGTCCTCACCCATGAACTCCTGAAATTCGTCGATGCGGATGAGATCGATACGTTTCTGGAACTCGTCGATCAGCGCGAGCACGTCGTCACAATGCTGAAGGATCTCCCATCGGATCCCTATCGACAGGATGCGGAGTGGGCGTCGCTTGAGGCGGAGCTGCGTCCGCTTGAGATGCAGATTCAGTACAAGGCGCGCGCATGGCTGAACCGTTCGCGCCGTCAGAACGCCGCTGTGCACAGCTATGACCTCACGGGAGCGAATCCGCTTGGCAGCCATCTCAATCGGCGGTACTGAGGTGCTGTGTCACATGCGTACAGGTAAGCCTTGACAAACGGCGGAAAAAAAAGTAAAATATTTCCAGTCAATTACTTAAGTATGTCGTCATCGTGACGATATACATTATGTAAGGCGATAATAAGCAAGCGGGGCGGCTGCCATGGAGGGCTAGCTAGCAGCCAATCAGGATAGACGCGTCACTTGCCTATTATACAGCGGGCACGGATGTCCGCACATACAATTCAATTTCCGGGAAATCCGGAACCACACCAGGGAGGAATTTACACATGGCAATGGTAGTCAAGAACAACATGTCGGCGGTCAACACGCTCAACATCCTGAACAAGAACCAGTCGGCACTTGCGAAGAGCCTTCAGAAGGTCTCCTCGGGCATGAAGATCAACAGCGCCGGCGACGATGCTTCCGGCTATGCGATCTCTGAGCGTATGCGCGTCCAGATCCGTTCGCTCGATCAGGACAACCAGAACACGCAGAACGGCAACAGCATGATGCGTACCGCTGAGGGCGCTGTCTCCAGCACGGTCGAGATCCTTAAGACCCTGAAGGAGAAGGCGATCAACGCAGCGAACGACACGAACACGGACGACGATCGCCGCACGATCCAGAAAGAGATCAACCAGATGGTTGACCAGATCGACGACAACGCACTTGCAACGTACAATGGCAAGTACCTCGTCGATGGTTCGCGCAATGCGAAAGGCGCTGCAACGTGCACGACGCTCACGAACACGGCACTCAGCACGGCAAACGGCTGGGGCTCGGGTCTGACTCAGCTTCAGAGCCGTACGAACGAGAGCCTCAACATCCAGTCGACGGATAACATCACGGTTTCCTACGTTCGCCAGGGCAAGACCTACACGACGACGTTCCAGGTTGGCAGCACGAACACGCTGACTGACATTCTTTCCAAGACCGCGTACAATGGCTCTGAGGGGCTTGTTGGTTCGACGCTCATGGGGGCTACATCGAATGCTGCTCTGATCGGCTATGACAAGGCAGGCAACAGCGTCTACACGGCAGATAACAAGACGGCGCTCTCGATCGAGGCAAAGGGGACAGGCACGACCTATCAGATCTCCTCGTTCACGCTCTCGATCACGGACAACACGGGTGCGGTTCGCAAGACGGCGAATACGGCGCTCGATGCATTTGGTGAGCGCATCCGCGCAGAGAACAAGTCCGAGGACAACGCACTTGTTCTCCAGACGGGCGTTAAGGCAAACCAGGCGATTAAGGTCAGCATGACGGATATGCGCTCGCTTGCACTCGGTCTCAAGGGCACGGATGGCACGGTTCTCAGCGTTCAGACGCAGGATAAGGCAAACGCTGCGATCAACACGCTCGATACGGCTCTCCAGAAGGCTCTTGACGAGCAGGCGAACATCGGTGCAATCCAGAGCCGCCTGAACTACACGAGCTCCAACCTCACGACGGCATCCGAGAACGTTCAGAACTCCGAGTCCACGATTCGCGATGCGGATATGGCGAAGGAGATGACGAACTACACGAAGAACAACGTGCTGCTCCAGGCTGCGCAGTCCATGCTCGCGCAGGCGAACCAGAACAGCTCCGCTGTCCTCTCGCTCCTCCAGTAATTCGGACATCGATTACTTACGGAACACGAGAACCTCTCCCTTCGGGGAGGGGTTCTTTTTCTTTGCGAAAAACCCTGTAATCGCGTATAATGGTTTAGGGAATCACTGATAAAATGAAGTCCGTCAGATTGGCGTAGATTTTTTCGTCCGAACAAGGCGGAAAACCGGACGCAGAGTGGTGCTCTGTGGAGGATTTTCCGCCGAAGTGCGGGCAAAAAAGATGCGTCAAGATGATGGTGCTGAATTTATCAGTGATTCCTTAGAAAGTCCTGAAAGGATGTGTGCGATGAAGCTCTCTGCCTGCTATATTGTGAAGGACGAAGTGGAGGAACTGCGCCGCTCGCTTGCAAGCGTTCATGCGGCGGCGGACGAGATCGTTGTTGTTGCGACGGCAGGTGTTGCGCGTGTGGCGGAACTGGCGGCAGAATTTCATGCGGCACTGTATGAATATCCATGGCAGGATGATTTCGCGGCTGCACGCAATGAGGCGCTGCGCCATGTGACAGGAGATCATGTCGTCTTTTTGGATGCGGACGAGTATTTTTTTTCTCCGACAGAGGTTCGCACTGGGATTGCTGCGGCTTTTGATGGGATGCCGCATGCGGACATCGTGATGATATCCCTGTGTAGCTTCCGCACGCCGGGGGTGCGGACGGATGCGATCTATGAGCGAGTCCCCCGCATCTTTCGGATGCCGGGGCTGCACTATGAGGGCTCGATTCATGAGCAGCTCGTGCGTGATGACCGAGCGGAACGTATTCTTGTGTACGCTGACGAACGTCTTGCCGCAGGGCATACGGGCTATCTTTCCGTGCGTAGTGACGCGAAGATTCGGCGCAACATCGAATTGCTCGAACGGGATGCGGCCGTGCATGGCTGGACGGCGAAGCACGCGTTCTATCTTGCGGACTGTTATTTCGGCCTCAAGGACTATGCGCGTACACTCGCCCTATCCGAGGAGGCACTGCGCAGCGACCGAGCGTTCATCGGCTATGAAGGGAAGATCTATCACCAGATGATCGAGTCCATGCGAGCGCTTCACACGCCGGACGAGAAGATGCTGCCGCTTGCCGAGGAGGCACTTGCACGCTTCCCACAGCTGCCGGACTTCTACGCTGAGCGCGGCATGATTCTCTGTGGTCTGGCACGCTACGAGGAGGCGGCAGAGAGCCTTGCGAAGGGACTGCAGATCTATGACCAAGTGGGAAGATCAACACGGGATGCGTCCTTTTTCAACGATGCCGTTGCGGCACGTGTCGCGGAGCGGCTTTCGCGTATTTATACGCATCTGGGGGACATGGAGCGGGTAAAATTTTGGTCGAAGAGGGAGCAAGAATACATGGGGAAGAATGCGGATGCGGAGGAAAAGACGCTGCTCATCTCGGCGTGCTATATTGTGCGCAACGATGCAAGACATTTGAAATCGTCCATCGAGAGCCTGCGGGATCAAGTGGATGAATTGATTGTACTTGATACAGGCTCATCGGATGAAAGTGCAGCTGTGGCAGCATCCCTTGGTGCAGTGGTTCATCATTTCACATGGAGGGATGATTTTGCCGCCGCACGCAATGAGGTACTCACATACGTGACGGGAGACTGGATTGTTTTCATTGACGCGGATGAGTTTTTTTCCGCTGAGACGCGCGGCAATCTCCGTACGGTGATTGAGGATGCCGCTGCGAAGGACCATGAATTGCTGCTTTTGCCGTGGCACAATATCGACGAGGCGTCGGGGGAAACGCTTCTGGATTCCTATGCGCCTCGCATCTTTCGCAGATGTACGGGACGGCACTATGAGGGGCGTATCCATGAGACCCTGCACGATGCGGACGGGAGCGCACCCGCGGTGCGCATTGTTCCTGCGGAACTGCTGACGTTGGTGCATACGGGGTATTCTGCGGTGCTGACACGGGAGAAGGGGGAGCGAAATCTGCGCCTTCTTCTCGATGAGCTGGCACAGACAAGGCACCCGGAACGCTGCTGGCGCTATCTCGCGGAGACGTATGACAATCTCGGCGATGAGCGGCTGGCGGAACATTATGCGCTGCTCGACATCGGTCGGGGGCGCCAGTCCGTCATCTATGCAAGCCGCTCCTATCGGATTCTCCTGCGTATCTATGGGGCGAACCCCATGCGCCGGGAAGAGCGTCTCGCCGTTGCGGCACAGGCAGCGCGTGATTTCCATGAACTGCCGGAGATGCACGCGGAGTACGCAGAGGCGCTCGCCGCACTGCACCGCTATGAGGCGGCGATTGCGGCGGGGGAGCGTGCCTTTGTGCGGGAGGAGCAGCGGGCGACGGACATCTCTGATTTTACGGAGGAGATGGGCGCGGAACTGCGCCGTCGGATGGCGGTCTGGGCACAGATTGCCGCACACGAACGGCAGATCAGCATCACGGCGGCGGTCTTTGTGCGCGATGACGCCCGCGATATGAAGACATGGCTTGAAAACACGGCGCTCTATGCGGATGAGCGGATTGTCCTCGATACGGGATCGACCGATGGTACGCGCACCATGGCAGAGGCGGCAGGCGCAGTGGTCGTGGACTTCCTCTGGCAGGATGACTTCGCCGCAGCGCGCAATGCCGCACTTGCACATGTGACGGGGGACTGGGCTGTGGTACTCGATGCGGATGAGTCCTTCTTCGATCCGTCCGAGCTGCGCGCCTACCTTGCGATGCTTGATATCGTGCGCCCGCACGTGGATGCCGTGCTTCTGCCGATTGTGCATGTCGATGAAGATGCGGGAGAGAAGGAGACGGGGCGTGCGCCTCATATCCGTCTCCTGCGCATGGGGCGAGGGCTGTATTACGAGGGGCGGGTGCACGAGGCACTGCGCAAGAACGGCGGTGACCTAAAACTCCACCACGAGCCGGCTGCCCTTGCAATTCGTCACGTAGGGTATTCCTCGGGGCGGATGCGCGCCAAGCATGAGCGCAATCTCATGCTGATGGAGCGGCACATCGCAGAGCACGGACTACAGCCCGGCGACTGCCGCTATCTCGCCGATACCTACTACGGGCTTGGACAGTATGCAGCGGCGCTCGCATACGCACGTGCGGCGATGGAGGAGGATGTCGTGTCCGTCGGCGCACAGAGTCATCTTTATCACCTTTTGCTCGATGCGATGGAGAAGGAGCATGTGCCGCTTAGGGAACAGATTACAGCCGCACGGGCGGCGTGTCAGGCGTACCCGCAGCTGCCGGATTTTCATGGGCGGCTAGGACTCCTGTGCGCGGCAGGCGAAAGCGGTGAGGCGCTGCCCGAATTGACGCGCGCGCTGGAACTCTATGAGCGCCCCATTGACACCAATGGAGAGGCCTCCGCATTCCCTGCGTGGGCGGGCGCAGTCTCGGCGGCACGCGCACGTCTTCTGGTGGAAATGGACGAGGCGGCTGCGGCAGAGGCGGAGCTCATGCGATCTCTGTCCCTCGATACGGCGCGCGAAGAGGCACTTGATGTCTATGTGGAGCTGCATCGCGGCATGGAGGCGGGGCAGCTGGCTGCCGCTCTGAATGATATGCTCGGCGCGGATGAGGAGGCACTTTCCTACCTCGTGCGCTTTGCAGACAGCTATGGCTGGCTCTCCTTGGCAGAGGCGGTACGCGCGGAATCTGCCCGTGCGTTGGGGAATGCCGTGTCGCCTCCCGCAATCTATGCGCATGTGCAGAAGCTCGCACCCGCAGAAGCGGGCGGATTTTTTGTCGGCACACTTGCGGGTCATGTGCGTGAGATTCCCGAGATTCTCCTGCGTTTGGAACGCGATCGGCATGTGGAGAGTCTGCATCTCTACCATCGTCTGCGTGCACTCCTTCCACGCGGCATACGTGCCTTTTGGCGGCATTATGACGAACCGGATGCTGTGCGATGCCCTGCTGACCGGGAGGGCTATGACCTCGTGCGGGAGGCGTTCGTTCACCATGCGGACGCAGAACAGGCGGAGCGCTTTCTGCACATTGCTGCAGGCTACGGCGCTGAGGTGCTGGACGCAGCGGCGCAGGCGTTTGAAGATGCGCAGCGCTGGGAGGGGGCACTCATTGGATGGACGCTTGCCGCAGCGCTGAAGGGAGAGACGGCGGACACTCTCTATGGCACGGCGCTTGCCGCACTGCATCTCGGAGGGCGTACGGAGGCGGAGGGAGCTCTCGCACGATTGCTTGCGCTCGATCCCGCTCATCGAAAGGCAAGGGAACTGATGGAGCTGATACGATGAAGATTTCGGCATGTGTCATTACAAAGAATGAGGCGGAAAATCTGCCGCGCTGGCTTGCCTCGATGCGTGTCTTTGCCGATGAGATGATCGTGGTCGATACCGGCTCGCAGGATGCGACGACGGAGATCGCGCGGGCGGGCGGAGCCAAGGTCTATCGTTTTGACTGGATCAACGATTTTGCGGCGGCGAAGAATTTCGCACTCGACAAGGCATCGGGGGATTGGATTGTCTTTACGGATGCGGATGAGTACTTTGCGGAGGAGTGTGCGCCGCGCGTGCGCCCCCTGATCGAGGAATACAGCGTCCGAGAAAAGTTCGATGGCTTTATTGTCCATCTCGTCAATATCGACATGGATACGGGGGCACTTCTCGGGACATCCGCCGATGTGCAGCGCATCTTTCGTCATGCACCGCACATTCGCTTCGTCGGGAGCATCCACGAGCATGTGGAGAACCTCAGCGGCGATACAGAGCGTGAGATGTCCGTCGCACCGGGGCTTGTACTCTATCACACGGGCTACTCACCGCGCATCATCAAGGGGAAATCGCGGCGCAATCTGGAACTGATCCTGCAGAGGAAACAGCGCGGAGAGCATAAAAAGCTGGACGAGTATCATCTCATGGACTGTTACTATACGCTTGAGGACTATCCGCAGGCGGCACATTATGCACGCCTTGCGCGGGACAGCGCGGATCGTCCCGCCCTTTCAGAGGATCGTCCGCACGCCGTGCTGCTTCAATCGCTCATCCTCATGGGGGCTCCCGATGCGGAGATTGAGGCGGTGTATGCGCAGGCACGCACGGCATTTCCCGAAAAGGCGGAATTTCCGTTGATCTATGGAACTTGGGCATGGGAGGCGGGCTATTTCGCGCGCGCGCGTGAGGCATACAGCGAGGGCGTCCGTCTGCATGAGATGTACTATCGTGCGGGAGACTTCTCAGGGCTCCTCGCGCCGGCTGCATATACACGCCTCGGAGAGGCGGCGGAGCTCACAGGCGATGCGGAGGGCGCTGCGGCGCTCTATGAGCACGCCGTCCGTCAAAACCCGCACCATGTGCCCGCGCTTGTATGTCTCATTCGTCTCCTTCGTGCGGCAGGCGCAGATGACGCGGCGCTGATCGAGGCACTGAACGCGCTCTATGGCGAGGAAGATGCAGCGTTTCTCGCCTCGGTGTTGGCGGGACAGGGCTGTCCGCTGGCGGCACTTTACTATGATCAGCGAAGCACTCTGAAGTTCCCCCTGCGGCGGCGCTTTCTGCTCGCGGGGGATGTGTGCTCGGCGGCGGCATCGCTGATCGAGGACTTGGAGCGGTCGGCGGCGCTTGCGGCAGCGCGTGAGGCGGCGTTCGCGCCGGAGCAGCAGGGGGCACTGGCGCTTCTTTTGCCGGATGCGTGCAGGGAGCTCTCCGCCGCCCCCGAGGCGCAGCGCATGATACGGCGCATCGGACGGCTTGCGGAGGGCGCGGTATGAGCACAGATCACATGGAGCGGCTGCGCGATCATATCTTTGCGGCCCTTGCATGCGGTGATGAGGCGGCGGCAAAGAAGGGGATCCGCAAGCTGCACCGCCATGCGCCCGCCGAAGCGGCGGGGCTCTTGACGGCACTTGAGATCGAGGCGGGACGTGCGCAGGAGGCACTGCGCACGTGGCGGGAATGTGCACGGCACGCGCCCCATGATCCCTATACGATCTTTCTGCGCGCGCGCATTCATCTCCTTATGGGAGAACGGTGTGCTGCGCTCGATCTCCTCAGCCCGCTTCTCGGCGCGGAGATGTCACCTGCTGTTGCAGAGAAGGTCTATAATCTCGCGGGGCAGTGCGCACGCTTTCTTGGGCGTGCGGCGGAGGCAGTTGCGTTCTACGAACGCGCACGGGATGCCGCACCCAATCTCGCATTACGTGCACTCAATGCGAGCAATGTCCTCTTTAATCGGCACTATCTCCCCGCGACACTTGCAGAGGACAGGCGTGCTGCGACGGAATACGGAGCCATCTTTGCGGGGGGGCGGCAGTTCTCACACGCATGGCATGCGCTTGGGAAGGAGCGTCTCTCCATCGGCTATCTTTCGCCCGATGTTCGGGAGCATGTCGTCCTTTCTTTTTCGTATGCTCTGATGACGGCGCTCGACCCTGCGCGCTTCGATGTAACGGTCTATGCGCTGAATGAGGAGGATTCCTATACGGCGCATGTGCGCAAATCGGTGGGGAACCTCCGCAACCTCGTGCGCCTTTCGACCGAGGAAGCAGCGCAGACGATCCATCGTGACGGCATCGACATCCTTGTCGATCTTGCGGGGCATACGGCGGGCAGAACGCTGCCGATTCTCGCCTGTCGTCCCGCGCCCGTGCAGATTTCGGGGATTGGCTACTTCACCTCGACGGGGCTATCCACCGTGGATTACTTTCTCGCCGACCCGATCCTTGCGGCGGGTGCGGCAGAGGAGGGCTTCACGGAGGAGCTGCTCGTCCTGCCGCATACGCATTTCTGCTGGCAGCCGCTGCATACGGCACCCGCACCTGTACATGTGCCCGCAGCGGGACGCTCCATCGTCTTTGGCAGCTTTAACAATTTTACAAAACTGAATGATCGCGTGCTGCAAACATGGGCGGAAATTTTGCGCCGCGTGCCGGGGAGCCGGCTGCTCTTTAAGACCGATGTCTTCTCCTACCCCGATGCACGGGAGGAGGCACTTGCCCGTATTGCAGCAGCTGGGATTCCGATGGATCGTGTGGAAGCGGAGGGCGCGTCGCGGGACTATCTGGCGGCATACCACCGCATGGATATTGCGCTCGATCCCTTTCCGTACCCCGGAGGCGGTACGACCTGCGATGCACTCTACATGGGAGTGCCTGTCGTGACGCTTGTGGGGGACAGCCTCGGCAGCCGCTTCGGTGCATCCCTGCTCGAAAACATCGGGGCGGGTGCGCTTATTGCACATACGGAGGAGGAGTATGTGGAACGCGCCGTTTCTCTTGCGGGCGATTCTGCGCTGCTCGATGCGCTGCATGCGGGACTGCGCGGGATGATGGAGAAATCTCCCGTGATGGATGCGGAGGGCTATGGCAGAGATGTCGGGGCAGCATACGAAGCCGTGTGGAAACGGTATGCGGAGCGCAGTGACGCGCTAAAGTCCCCTGCTGCTTATGACGATAGTATGAGTATGGATCTTGCGTCGCTGAAAGACTGTATTTTTGCGGCACTTGCGGCGGAACGCTATGCCGAGGCGGAGCAAAGTGCAGCTCGTGCACTTGCCGCAGGCGCAGAGGATGATATGCTCCGCTACCTCCACGCATACGCTGTCGAGCGGCAGGGCGATCTGCCCCGTGCAATGGCGCTTGCGGAGGACTATATCGCAGCGGGACGGACACCGCTGCGCCACGAGTTTATGCGTCTGCGTGCCGTAGTTGCCTATCGCATGGGAGATGTGCGTACGACGGAGTTCTACCGCCGTGCCTACGAGGAGGAGCCGGAGGATCCCTCTCTCTACAGCTCCATTCTGCTGGCGCAGAACGCGCAGACTGTGGATGAGGAGGAACTCTTTCGCGCACATCAGGGCTACGCGCGTCTCTTTGACCGCGTGCCGCGCTATACCGACCATGCGCCTCATGCACATGAGAAAATTCGCGTCGGCTATATCTCGCCGGACTTTCGCCGCAATGTACTGCAGCATTTCGTTCAGCCGCTCCTCATGGGCTATGACCGCGCACGCTTTGAGGTCTATGCCTACAGTACAACGGAGACGCCGGACGAGGTGACGGCGGCACTGCGCCCGCATGTGACCGTCTGGCGCGATCTGGGCGGTGCTGCCCCGGAGGAGATCGCCGCCCGCATTCATTGTGACGAGATTGACATTCTCGTTGATCTGGCGGGACATGCGGCGCACGGCGCGCTCCCTGTTCTCGCGCGGAGACCCGCGCCCGTGCAGATGATGGGACTCGGCTATATGGCGACCTCGGGGCTGCCGGAAGTGGATGCGTTTCTGACGGATGAGGCTTGTGATCCTGTTGGGGGGGCGAGCGAAAAGTACTTTACGGAGCGGCTGATCCGCCTGCCGAGCCAGTTTGTCTATGTGCCGCGTGCGGGGCTGCCCGCTGCGGCAGGGACACCCGCGAAGAAGCGGGGGCATATCCTCTTTGGGGTATTCAATCAATATCGGAAATTTACGGATGACATGCTGCTCCTCTGGCGAGAGATCTTGGAGCGCGTGCCGCAGGCGCAGCTGCTGCTGAAGTCCCAGATCTTCTTTGCCCCCGCAATGGCGGAGGCGGCGCGGGAACGCCTTCTGCAGATCGGTTTTGACCCTGCGCGTGTGATCCTCGAACCTGCGACGACGGACTATATGGAGCGTTACCTCGATGTGGACCTTGCTCTCGACACATATCCGTGGCCGGGCGGCGGCACAACCTGTGATGCGCTCTACATGGGGGTTCCCGTTGTGACGATGTTCGGCGCACGGCGCAGCACGCGCTTTTCATACGCTCTTCTGCAGCATGTAGGATTGGAGTCCTGCGCCGTGCAGACACCTGAGGACTATGTGGAACGTGCGGCTGCGCTTGCGGGGGATCTCGATGGGCTTGACCGCATGCACAGAGAGCTGCGCACACGGATGGAGCGGTCGGCGATCATGGATCAGCAGGGCTATATGAAGGCACTTGAGCGGGCGTATGAGGATGCGCTGCATCGCACTGATGAGGAGAGACGATGAAGAAAAAAAAGCATAAAACAAGGCACTGCACTGAAATGAAAAAGGTCTCTCGAAAGATTCGGCTCGGCTATCTCTCCTCGGACTTCGGGACGGGGCGGACGCGGGATCTGCTGCCAATGTACTTTTCTGCATACGATAAAGAGCGGTATGAGATCTATGCCTATCATGCGGGTGAGAGCGGAGATGCGGAGCCGTTTGCAAAGGAATCCACACTGCGCGAGATCGGCACGATGACATCGGAGAAGGCAGCAGAGATGATCCGCAGGGATCGGATCGACCTGCTCGTCGATCTCTCGCTTCGTACACCGTCTGACCACATTCGTGCGATTTTGGCGCAGCATCCCGCGCCGCATATAATCTCCCTTGCTGCGGACTGCCCCGAGGGGCTTTCCGACGTGCTTCCGCGGGTCGAAGGGGCAGAGGTTCTGCCATGGTGCTATACACCGTTTCGTCCGATTCTCCAATATGTGTACCGCGCGCCCCTTCTTGATATGGGGACACCGACGCTCGGCATTGTAGGCACGTGTACGCCAGAGATGGCAGAGCACCTGATGCTCCTCCTGTGCGATGTGCTGCGCCGTATCTCCAATGTACGCCTCGTTCTGTCCGCGCAGATCGCGGGGGCGCTCACGGAGGAGCAGCTTGCGCATATCGCAGCGGAGGGATCGGAGGCATCCGTGCTCGACCTCGTGGATGAATTGCCATACGATATGCTCGATCTCGTACTTGGTGTGGATGTCGATTTTATGGATGTGTGTCTGGCAGCGACGCACTCCGTGCCGCTCCTTGTGCAGGGAGCGGCCGTACATGGGCATAGCGCCGTCATGGTTCTTGAACGGCTGGGGCTTGCGCCCATGCGGGATATGGATGCGCTTGCCGATGCGGTCTGCCGCCTGTGCGCAGATCCTGCACGGCTTTCAGAATACCACGGGGCGCTGCATTGGCTGCTGTATGACCTCTTTGACGCAGGAGAGATTCTCTTTTCCGTGGAGCGCGCATACGAGCGAGTTTTGGCAGAGGATTGCGGGAGGGACGTGGACGAGCTGAATGTCCGCCTTGCGAATGCTGCCGCGCATAAGGACTGGCCGGCGGTGATCGCGGCGGCACACACGCTCGACGGTATGGATGCACTCACCGTGGAGCAGCGCATGAGTCTTGCGTGGGCGTATTTCTTTTTGGACGCAACGACTCTTGCGGGACGTTGGGCACTATTGGCGGAGGGAGTTTCGCGTGACCGCGAGGGTGCACGCCTCTATCTCTCTGTTATGGGGACAAATCCACCCGGCACAGAGCTTGAGATCGCTGCGCGTGCGCGTTATGGACTTGATCTAATCGCGGCGGGACTGCCCGCTGTGCCAGATGTCCGCGCGGCACTGTGCAACGCATACATGGTCAAATGTGCACTGCGTGAAGGCTCGGCAGCGGCGGCGGAGTTTATGAGGGTGTGCGCCGAGGAAGCAGATGCTCCTGCACAGCGGCGCTTTTATTACAGCGGGGAACTCTTCTGCCTGAATGCAGTTGATCTGCCCGCAGCAGAGGTCTACCGAAAAAGTACCGCCTACGGAACCCTTTTTCCTGATGCTCAGCCGTATACCCACACGGGGCGAAGAAAAAAGGAGAAGATCCGCGTCGGCTATATCTCGGGGGACTTTCGTGCACACGTCATGCAGTATTTTATCTGGCCGTTCCTGGCGGGTTTTGATCCAAATGACTTCGAGGTCTATGCCTATAGCCTCGGAAGGCCCGATCAGTATTCGGAGTTCTTTCAGACACTCGTGACGCGGTGGCGTGACCTCACTGAACACAGGAACGATCCTGCATACATCGCGCGGGAGATCTATGGGGATGAGATCGACATTCTCTTTGACCTTGCGGGACACACATCGGACTCGGGGCTTGCCGCTCTCGCGTGGAAGCCGGCGCCCATTCAGCTCTCGGGACTCGGCTATATGGCGACGACGGGGCTGCCTACCGTAGATTACTTCGTGACCGATCACTACTGCGATCCTGTGGGCAGCGGCAGTGAAGATGTCTATGTGGAAAAATTGCTGCGCCTTACGAGCCAATTCTGCTATAATGGATTTACGAATCTGCCCGCCTCAACAGGAACCCCCGCACGCACACGCGGCTATATTCAGTTTGCGTCTTTCAATCAGTATCGGAAGCTGCAGGACTCGATGCTGCTGGCATGGCGGGAGATCATGGAGCGCGTGCCGAGTGCCCGCCTTCTATTGAAGGACAGTGCTTATGGAAAGCGCGGTATTGTTCGAATGGTGCAGGAGCGTTTGCGGCGACTTGGCTTCGATCTGAGCCGCGTCACGTTTGAGGGATCGACACGCGACTATATGCGGCGCTATCTCGATGTGGACATTGCCCTCGATACCTATCCGTGGCCGGGCGGCGGAACCACCTGCGACGCACTCTACATGGGAGTGCCCGTGGTCTCCTATTATCAGGAGCGGCACAGCACGCGCTTTACCTACAGTCTGCTCGCCAACATTGGACTCTCCGATCTTGCCTCGGAGCGCATGGAGGACTATGTGGCGACGGCGGTGGCGCTTGCGGGAAATCTTGACCTTTTGGATGCCCTGCACAGGGAAATGCGTGACCGCATGAAGGCATCGCCCGTCATGGATCAGGAGCGCTATATACGTGAGATGGAGGAATGCTATCGTGCAATCTGGGCGCAGTGGGAAGCAGAGCAGGGCTGCCTTTGAATGCGCTTTTGCACGCGTGCAGACAGAACTCGCAGCTGGGCACTTGGAGGAGGGGCTTGCATGCCTTTCGGAAATGGTGCGTGCGAATCTCTTTCCCAAGGAACGCCGCTGCGAGCAGCACGAACTGATGGGACAGGTCCTCTACTGTCTTTCCGACCTCACGGCGGCACTTCCCCATTTGAAACTGGCGTGGGAACTGCCGCGTGCGGATCACACGGCGCGCCTTACGGCGCTCAGCAACTATCTGATGGATCTGCACTATGTTGATGGGATCGGAGATGAGGAGCTGTATGCAGCGCATCTCGTGTATGAGACGATGCTCGGTGATCTGCCGCAGTTTACGCATACCGAACGGTGCCGCAAAAAGCTCCGCATCGGCTATCTCTCGCCGAATATCACGGATCATGTCGTACTGAACTTTGTGATCCAGCTCTTCGCCGCATACGATCGCACACATTTTGAAGTGTATCTCTATGACATCGGTACGCTGCAGAGCGAGGTGACGGACTGGGTCGCGGGCATGGTGGACGGGTATGCCGATCTTTCGCAATGCAGCGCGCGGGCGGCTGCGGAGCGCATCTATGCAGATGAGATCGATATCCTCTTTGATCTTGCGGGGCACTCGGCAGGGGGCAGCACGCTGCGGATCGCAGCGCACAAGCCTGCACCGGTACAGATCTCGGGCATTGGGTACTTCGATACGACGGGGCTTTCAGCGGTGGACTACGTGCTCGGGGATCCGTATGTCGATCCACAGGGGATGGAGGAACGTTTCGCGGAACAGATTCTCCGTCTGCCCTATACGCATCTCTGCTTCACTCCGTCCGATCGGTTTCAGCCGTATGAGCATCTGCGTCGCGTGCCGCATGATCCCGTCATCTTTGCGAGCTTTAACAACTTCGCGAAGATTACGGACGGCATGCTCCGCCTCTGGGCAGAGATTCTGCGGCGTACGTCTGCGGCGCGACTTCTGCTGAAGAATACGCAGCCGAGCGAGGAAGTGCTTGCCCGAATGCGGATTCGTGCCGAGCGGGCAGGTATCGATATGGATCGCCTCACGCTGCGACCCGCGTCAAAGGACTATCTGCGGGACTATCTGGAGGTGGATGTGGTGCTCGACACCCATCCATATCCGGGCGGCGGGACGACCTGTGAGGCGCTTTTTATGGGACTGCCCGTCGTGACGATGGCGGGCAGCCGCCACGGGGCACGCTTTGGCGCGGGGCTCCTTCACAATGTGGGGCTGTCGGAGCTTGTAGCAGACCGTCCGCAGACGTACGTAGAATGTGCCGTCGCCTTGGGGACGGATATGGAGCTGCTTGCGGCACTGCACGCAGCAATTCCGCGTATGATGCGCGCCTCACCGCTGATGGACGGGACAGGTTATGTGCGTGCCGTGGAGGCGGCATACAAGATGGTATGGGAGCGATACCTCAATGAAGAAACGTAAGAAGATCCGCGCGGAAAACGCACGCAAAAAGCGTGCGCGGCGGGAAGAAAAACGTAAGGCGAAAGGGACGATGACGATGACAGAGAAGAAGATTGTGTCGACGGCGGATATTCGGCGTGCTATGGAGAAGAAGGAATATGCAGCGGTGATCAATTCGTTTGCCGACATGCTTGCACAGGGCAATCCGTCCGAGGAGTGCTTTGGGGATGTGGCACGCGCCTATTTCGAGCTGGGCGACTATACGCGTGCGGCAAGCTGGGTAACGACGACGCTTTCAAGAGATCCATCGAATGTAGCTGCGCGCATCCTGCTTGCGCGCATCTGCCAGCGCGAGAAACGCCCCGACGATGCGCTGAAGCTCTACGAGAATATCCTTGCTTCCCATGGCGCGGCCGTATCGGAGGAACAGGGGGCGGAGATCAAACGTCTCGCAGGTCTCGATGCGCGTCTCAATCCGGAGAAAACGCGCACGGAATACCCGCATCTCGCTGCATTCCTTGGGATGGGAGGAAAGCCTGCTGCTGTGATTCCTGCCGCGTCGGCTGCGCCTGTGCCGCCGGTTGCTCCCGCTGTGGTAGTGGAGAAAAGCCCTACGCCGTCTGCCGCTTCCACTGTTGCCGTGCATGCCACGCAGCAGGTGCGTGAGATCCTTGCACAGACGATCCGTCCCGTGGAGAAGGTGGAGGCACTGAACGCATTCGCAGGCGCGGCATACATTGCAGATGACTATGCTGGGGCAAAGACTCTCCTTATGGCGGCACTGGAGGTGGATCCCGGCTGCGATGATACGATCCGTAATATGGCGCTCCTCCTGCATGAGATGGGCGAGAAGGGCAAGGCACTTCAGATTGCGGCGAAGATGCGCAGGGCAGACTTCATGCTGCTGCGGGCACTGAAGTCATGAAGCAGCTCTCAATCATCCTCACAGTGACAGGAGACGGAGCATATCTGCGTGAGACGGCGGAGGCGGCACTTGCCGCTGCCTCCGCTCTTCGTGTGGAGACGGAGCTGATCGTCGCACTGCATACAGCGCGGGAAAAGGCGATGCGCAAGCAGCTTCGTCACCTGCCGTGTCGTCTGTGTGCATCGGACACGGCTTCCCCCGCAGCCCTCTGCAATGCTGGCGAACGCGCGGCGAAGGGACAGTACCTCCTCTTTTTGGAGGAGGGCGTGATCCTCACAGAGGAGGGGCTGCGAAAGATGCTCGAAACCCTCCTGCTAGATGATGAGATTGCTGCGGTCGGCCCCTTCTGCAACCGTACAAATTTCGCATGGCAATACATCAATGCGGAGGCGATGGAGGAGCAAGGGGAGCATCCGACGGACTGGGTGCGGACGACATTGACGGGCGCGACGGAGAGCCTGTTCCTTGAGGGCTTTGCGCTGCTCGTTCGCCGCTCTGCCTTTCAGGCGGTGCAGGGCTTCGATGAGGCGTTCACGGGCGGCGGTGCGGATCTCGACCTTTCATTTCGGCTGAAATACGAGGGATTTCATCTCCTGCGCGCCCCCGTTTATCTTGCGCACAGGGCGGCGAACAGCTGCGAACTCTACGACATGGTGCGCACAGAGGCGCGACCGCTCCTCATGGAGCGGTGGGGCATTGACATCGGTCTGCCCGAAACGATATTGCAGGAGCTGCTTGGCGGGATTGTGTGGGCACATGACCTGCCGCTGATCCGCGCAACGGCGCGCACTGCTCTCTGCAAGGCACCACTTGTGAGCATCATGATCCCGACGTACAACCGCCCCACCTATTTCCGTGAGACGCTCGAGAGTGCACTCTCCCAGACCTATCCGAACATCGAGGTGATCGTCTGCGACAACTCCACGGATGACCGTACCGAGGAACTGATGCAGGCGTATCGGGCGGATGTGCGTGTGCGCTATGTCCGCAACAGAGAGGCAAAGACGAAGGAAGAGAACTTTATGCCGTTCGAGCATCTCGCGCAGGGTGAGTACCTGCAGTGGTGCATGGACGACGATATCCTTCTGCCGGACAAGATTACGCTCATGGTCGATGCCTTTCTCTCGGAACCGACCGCCACATTGGTTACGTCTGTACGCGGGGTGATTGATGGGGAGGGGCGGTATCTCGGGCAGTGGCAGGCACCACCCATCTATGGACGATCTGGATGTTTCGCCGGTGCCGTCGTTGGTCGCTCCACACTCAGGAATATGGCAAATTTTTTGGGTGAACCCTCTGCCGTTCTCTTTCGCCGGTGCGATCTCGTGCATCACTACTGGCGTGCACAGGCGCGTGGCTATCTGACCATCTCGGATTGTGTTATGTGGCTGGAACTCCTTGAAAAGGGGGATGCCGTTATCTTCGCACGGCCACTCAGCCTCTATCGGCGACATGAGGGACAGGAGGGCGTTCGGGCGGATACGCTGGTACTCAGCCGCATTGAGTGGCGGCGCCTGATTGAGGAATACTGGCGGCGGCGCGTGTTCCTGACCGAGGAGGCGGATTACCGTACCGTCATGGATCTTCTGCTGGGATCGGATCGGGAAATGATCGAGCCGTTGCTGGCGCAAGTATCTCCCGAACTGCGCAGAACCTATGAGACGAGCGCCTCGCTACTCCATATTATCCTTATGAATCGTGTTGAGGGGTGTGCGTCCATTCGTCTGGATGCACCGCTGAAACTGCTTGTGGAGCGGGGTTTGATTTCTTTGAGCGGATGTACACAGGAGGGCGGCGATCCTCAGATTGCACTCAGCGATGTCATGGATCAGCATGACAGCATACTGTTGATGGAACGTCGCCATATTTGGTGTCGCTCGGACAGGAAAGACGTGCTTCTGGCGCTTGCGGCGCGCGGCAATGTCTTCTTGCAGGAGTTTGATGATCATCCAAAGATCCTGAAAGAAATTGCGCAGGAGGGGCACTTCACCTTCCGCGCTGTCTCTGCCATACAGGCTTCAACGAAATATCTTGCTGATTTCCTGCGTGAGTTCAATCCCCATATCTATCTCTTTGAAAATCAGCTTGCCTCTCTGCCCGAGCAGCGCATCTACAACATGAAGAATGAACGCGTGACGATCTTCTTTGGCGCGCTGAACCGCCGCCCGGACTGGGAGCCGCTGATGCCCGCGATCAATGCGGCGATTCGCCGTTACGGCGACCGGCTGCATTTTCATGTCATCTCCGATCATGCCTTTTATGAGGCTCTTGAGACGGAGGAAAAAGACTTTGCGGGCGGCGTACGGGATGCCGCCATCATTGCCCCGTATGAACGCTATACTGCAGCACTGCACGATGCAGACATAGCCCTCCTGCCGCTGCGGGATACAGAGTTCAACCGCGCCAAGTCCGATCTGAAGTTCATAGAGGCGGCGGGGCATGGTGCGGTGGCGCTGGCTTCGCCTACGGTTTATGCGGAAACGATGCGCGACGGTGAGACGGGGCTGATCTTCCGTAGCCCCGAGGAGTTCGCCGAAAAACTCGATCTGCTGATAGAGCACGCTGATCTCAGACGAACCCTTGCGGAGCATGCCTATCGCTATGTGGCAGAGCATCGCCTGCTGGAATATCATCTGGACGACTACATCGCCGCCTATCAGGAGATGTTTGCGCGGCGAGAGGAGCTGGAACGCGACAGACGCGCCCGTATCGCGAAATTTTTCCCGCATTTGTAGACGGCTGTGGGAGCGGCGAAAGATAAGGAAACACGGATAAAACAGAGAATGATGAAGGGGCAGGGATCTCCTGCAGAGGAGGTTAAAATTATGGGCGGTTTCAGTATCATCCTCACAGTGACAGGGGACGGGACATATCTGCGTGAGACGGCGGAGGCGGCACTTGCCGCTGCCTCCGCTCTTCGTGTGGAAACGGAGCTGATCGTTGCACTGCATACAGGGCGGGAAAAGGCGATGCGCAAACAGCTTCGTCACCTGCCGTGTCGTCTGTGTGCATCGGACACGGCTTCCTCCGCAGCCCTCTGCAACGCTGGCGAACGCGCGGCGAAGGGACGGCACCTCCTCTTTCTGGAGGAGGGTGTGCTCCTCACAGAGGAGGGGCTGCGAAAGATGCTCGAAACCCTCCTGCTAGATGATGAGATCGCTGCGGTCGGCCCCTTCTGCAACCGTACAAATTTCGCATGGCAGTACATCAATGCGGAGGCGATGGAGGAGCAAGGGGAGCATCCGGCGGACTGGGTGCGGACGACTCTGACAGGCGCGACGGAGAGCTTGTTCCTTGAGGGCTTTGCGCTGCTCGTGCGCCGCTCTGCCTTTCAGGCGGTGCAGGGCTTCGATGAGGCGTTCACGGTCGGCGGTGCGGATCTCGACCTTTCATTTCGGCTGAAATACGAGGGCTTTCATCTCCTGCGTACCCCTGTTTATCTTGCGCATAGGGCGGCGAACAGCTGCGAACTCTACGACATGGTGCGCACAGAGGCGCGGCCGCTCCTCATGGAGCGGTGGGGCATTGACATCGGTCTGCCCGAAACGATATTGCAGGAGACGCTTGGCAGGATTGTGTGGACACACAATCTGCCGCTGATCCGCGCAACGGCGCGTACTGCCCTCTGCAAGGCGCCGCTCGTCAGCATCATGATCCCGACGTACAACCGCCCTTCCTATTTCCATGAGACGCTCGAGAGTGCGCTCTCTCAGACCTATCCGAACGTCGAAGTGATCGTCTGCGACAACTCCACGGATGACCGCACCGAGGAACTGATGCAGGCGTATCGGGCGGATGTGCGTGTGCGCTATGTCCGCAACAGAGAGGCAAAGACGAAGGAAGAGAACTTTATGCCGTTCGAGCATCTCGCGCAGGGTGAGTACCTGCAGTGGTGCATGGACGACGATATCCTTCTGCCGGACAAGATTACGCTCATGGTCGATGCCTTTCTCTCGGAACCGACCGTCACATTGGTTACGTCTGTACGCGGGGTGATTGATGGGGAGGGGCGGTATCTCGGGCAGTGGAAGGGGCTGCCGCCTATCTGCGGGACTTATGGATGCTTTAGTGGTGCGACAATCGGTCATGCAATGCTCATGGAGCTTGGGAACTTCTTGGGCGAACCCTCTGCCGTTCTCTTTCGTCGGCGTGACCTCGTGCATCACTACTGGCGTGCACAGGCGCGTGGCTATCAATGTATATCGGACTGCGTCATGTGGCTGGAACTCCTTGAAAAGGGGGATGCCGTTATCTTTGCACGGCCGCTCAGCCTCTTTCGTATGCATGGCGGACAGGAGGGAAGGCAGGCGGATTCGGTTGTCCGTGGGATCCTTGAGTGGTGGCGTCTCGTTGACGATTATTGGCACAGGCGCATATTCCTGACGCACGAGGAGGATTATCGGTTTGTCCAGAACGATATGAGGTTGAGCGCCAAGAAAACAGTTGATCCGCTGCTTCCGCAGATATCCCCCGAACTGAGAAGAGCGTATGAGATGGAGGAGATTTCCCGTATCTAAGGAACTACTGATACAGTCAACACGGTATATTGTTTTTATCTCCGTTTGATGATAGCCCATTGACAGTAGTAGACACGGCTCTTATAATAAAGACAAGCATACGTGCGAGGCAGGAGAGATACTGGTTGTCACAGTATTTCTCCAACAGTGAAAGGAGAGCCGATATGACGGGCAAAGTAAAATGGTTCAGCGCGGATAAGGGATACGGATTTATCTCCCGCGCGGACGGCGACGACGTGTTCGTGCATTTTTCTTCGATCCAAGGTGAGGGATATAAGACACTCAGCGAAGGTCAGGAAGTCGAATTCGACATCGTCGAAGGTGCGCGTGGTCCACAAGCGGACAACGTGGTCAAAAAGGAATAAAATCCAAGGTTTGAAAAGCCCGGCTTACACAGCGGGCTTTTTCATTTGCGAAAAACGTGGATGGCATGGAAAAATCAGAATTTAGGGAAATTACCATTCTTTTGCAGGTTTTTTGATGATCGCGTCGAAATAGGTAGATAAAAGGGGGGCGAGAGAAGTTCGCTCCTGTGAATAGAAAGGGGCTGTGTTTCATGGCTGCATTCACGATTCGGGGAAAGAATGTCGAGGTTACACCGGCACTGCGGGACTATGTGGAGAAGCGGGTCGGCAAGATTACGAAGTACTTTGAGAACGTTGGGGAGATCTCGGTACTGCTCTCGGTGGAGGGGAACCATCACAAGGTAGAGGTAACGGCTCCCATCGTGCGCGGGGTTCTGCTGCGCGGCGAGGAGCATTCAGAGGATATGTACAGCTCCATCGATCTCGTCATTGAGAAATTGGAACGCCAGATTCGCAAGCAGAAGACGAAGCTGGAGCGCCGTTTCCGTCATGGCGGGTTCAAGGCAGAGGCGGTCGAGACATTCAGCCAACCCGTGCCGGAGGAGGATGATGTCTTCCCCGTTGTCAAGACGAAGCACTTTGCCCTGCAGCCGATGGATGTGCAGGAGGCGATCATGCAGATGAATCTGCTGAATCACCACTTCTTCGTCTTCCGCAACGCAGAGACCTCGGAGGTGAATGTTGTCTACAGCCGCAACGATGGAAAGTATGCCTTGATCGAGGTTGAGGAAGGTTAACTGACTTGCGGAGATTGGGGGACGGTTGCGCCGTACGGTGCGCGGCCGTCCTCTTTTTTCCGTTTTCATACGTTTTGTGTTATGATAGGGGGCGGTAAAACTCTCTATGGCATTGGGGGAATATATGCGTAAAATCTATATGATTCATCAGTGGGTAAGCCTCGTCTGCGCGCTCTTTCTGCTGCTGCTGACGCTGACGGGACTGCCGCTGCTCTTTCGCGGTGAAATCAACGCATGGAACACGGTGAATATGCCGCAGCGCGGAGAGTCCATGCCGCTCCGTGCGATCTGGCAGGCACTGCCGGCGGGGACGGCGGCGGTGACAGCGGCATTTCCGGAAAAGGAGATCCTCGGTGTTACGCCTGATGGATCGGACGGGACGCTTTACTTTCTCGTCAAGGATCGCAGCGGCAAGGCTGGGCGCTCCCACATGCGCATGGGCGGCGAGCAGATCATGTACGATGTACGCACGGGTACGGTCTTTAACCGCAGGGAGCGCATCTACCGCTCCGAGGCGGTGCAGGAGTTCATGCATACGATGCACGTCCTCCATGTCCGCATGGGGATGGAGGAGGGCGGGCGTGACTTCCTCGCCGTGATGTGCGTCCTCTCCGTAATCTCCGTTGTGAGCGGTGTCTATCTCTACCTGCCGATGATGAAGAGCATGGCATTCGGTACGCGCAGGCGAAAGAGCAGCCGCCTCTTTTGGTCGGACTGGCATAAGATCACGTCCGTATTTGCGGGTACATGGGCAGTCGTCATGTGTGTGAGCGGTGTCTTTATCGTTCTATACTCCATCGGGATACGGGATTATCACCGCACAGCACATACGCTTGCGACGGAACATTTCGCCGCTGTGGAGCAGAGTGCGGCGACGATTCCGGCGGCAGAGGCGCTGGAACGGATTCAGGCGCATTTCCCGCAGAAAGACGTGATCTCCATGCGGCTTCCTGCGGGGGAGAATGGCTATTATATCTTTCAGGCAGCCGACCCCACTGTGCGCGCGACGGATTTCGCGCTGGGCGAGCAGGTCTATCTGCCGGCGGGCGGCGGGGAGCCGTTCTTCGTGCCCGTGCCCGCATGGCTGCAGGCGGCGCCGTTTTTCCTGAATTTGCACATTCACAATCACGAGCTGACGGCGGAAAAGATCTTCTGGGCGCTGCTGATCCTCATGACAGCAGCGATGATCGTCACGGGGATTGTCCTCTGGCTGACGCGTTGGCGCAGCCGTATCTCGCAAGCCGCAGAGATCGCTGTGCAGAAACGGACCAATGCGGCATGGGAGGAACCGGCGCGCGTCGCGCTGCTGAGTTTAGTCATATTCATCGCACCGATGTACGGCCGCCTGGGAGAGGGTATTGCCCTTGCACTGAGCGCGTATCTGATCGTTTATTTTGTGCGCGCAGTGCGCAGGTGACGACAGGAGTAAAGGAATCGCTGATAAAATGAAGTCCGTCAGATTGGCGTAGATTTTTTGTCCGAACAAGGAGGCAAACCGGACGCATAGCAAAAGCTATGTGGAGGATTTGCCGACGAAGTGCGGGCAAAAAAGATACGCTAAGATGGCGCGGCTGAATTTATCAGTGCTTCCTGAACGCTCCGATTTTGGGAAGGGGATACAGTTGAGCTTCACGGGACTGACCTCGGCAGAGGCGGAGGAATCGCGCCGCATACATGGATCAAATGCCATTCCGGAGCCTGCGTGGATGACGTTCGGGCAGGCGTTCCGCGAGACATTCCGCGACCCGATGATCCGCATTCTGCTGGTGATGGTTGCGCTCATGATCGCCATGTACTTCGCCGGGCATGCGGAGATCTATGAACCGGTCGGAACGATTGTGACGGTCATCATCGTGGCGACGGTGACGGCGCGTACGAACGTCGCGAGTGATACGGAGTATCGGGCACTGCGTGCACGCACGGCAAAGGACACGGCGAAGGTTTGTCGCGACGGCGGGCTGCTCGTCCTGCCCGTGGATGAGATTGTCGTGGGCGATCATGTGATTTTGCAGGGCGGCAATAAAATTCCGGCGGACGGCATGCTCCTTGCGGGGGAACTGCGCGTGAACAATACGGCGCTGAATGGGGAAACGGAGGAATGCCCGAAGATCCCCGCAGACAGATGCTATGTATTTCCCGAGGAAATCACAGGCGATACCTTCGTCGACGACGCGACACTCTTTCGCGGGAGCGTTGTCTTTGACGGTGAGGGCGTGATGGAGGTGCGGCGCGTCGGCGTGCACACCATGATGGGCAGAATGGCGGCGGAGATGCAGGTGCGGGAGCCGGACTCTCCCTTGCAGGTGAAGCTCGCCAGGCTCGCCGATCAGATCTCTGCGTTCGGCTACATCTCGGGGCTGGTCATCGTCTCCCTCTACATGATGTTCTTTGCCCTGCGTGCGGGCGGACTTGAGGCGTACGTCATGCAGGGGTGGAGTCAAATTCTCGTGGACGCCATTCAGGCGGTCTCGCTTGCCATCCTCATCATCGTCTGTGCCGTGCCCGAGGGGCTGCCGCTGATGATCTCACTCGTCCTCATGCAGAATACGAGCCGCATGCTTGCGCGCGGCGTCCTCGTCCGGCGTGCCGTGGGCATCGAGACCGCCGGCTCGCTGAACATCCTCTTCAGTGACAAGACGGGGACGATCACGGGCGGGCGGCTTGAGGTCGTGGACTTCTTCACGGCGGATGGCGTGGTGATTGTGCCGGAGGAGCACGCCGTCCTTCATGAAAAGCTGAAACTTGCAATCGGCATGAACTCCGCTGCCATGTATGACGAGCATGGCACTGTTGTCGGCGGCAATCCGACCGATCAGGCAGTCATGCGCTTTCTGGGCGTTGAAACGTACTGTACCATGCACGCAGATGAGCATGATCGTGCGGGGCAGCGGCAGACCTTCAACTCGACGAATAAGTTCAGTCAGGCAGAGCTGCCTGCGCGCGGCACCGTCGTCTACAAGGGTGCCCCCGAGGCGCTCCTTGCGCGTGCGCAGTATGCGCTCCGTGCGGATGGGACACTTACCTCATTCGATGCGGCAAAGCTGAACGCAAAAATAAACGAGTACGCCACGCGTGCGATGCGCGTGCTCGCGTTCGGGTACTCGGAGCAGCCCTTTCGGAAGAATGAGATCAATGCGGACGTCGTCCTGATCGGCTTTGCTGCGATTCGCGACGATGTGCGTCCCGAGGCGCGTGCGGCGATTACGGAGGTACAGGCGGCGGGCGTGCAGGTCGTCATGGTGACGGGCGACCGCCGTGAGACCGCCGTTGCGATTGCACGCGACGCGGGACTTTTGCGCGCGGACGGCGATCTCGTCCTCACGAGCAGCGATCTCGCCCAGATGCGGGACGATGAGGTGCAGCGCGTACTGCCGCAGCTGCGCGTCATCGCGCGGGCACTTCCAACGGACAAGTCACGGATCGTGCGGCTCTCGCAGAAGATGAATCTCGTCGTCGGCATGACGGGGGACGGGGTCAACGACTCGCCTGCACTGCGCCGCGCTGATGTCGGATTTGCAATGGGCAGCGGCACGGAGGCGGCACGCGATGCGGGGGATATCGTCATTCTCGACGATAATTTCCGCTCGATCAAGGATGCGATCCTCTACGGACGTACGATCTACAACAATATTTTGAAATTCTGCCGCTTTCAGCTTGTCATCAATATCGCAGCGGTTGTTGTGAGTGCCGTCGCCCCGTTCTTCGGCATCATCGAACCGCTGCGCGTGACACATCTCCTCTTTATCAACCTCGTCATGGACAGCCTCGGCGCAATCATGCTCGGCAACGAGCCGGCGCATGAAAGCTACATGCGCGAGAAGCCGCGCCGGCGCGACGCAAATCTCATTAGCCCCGCGATGTGCGTGCAGATCCTTTGCATGGGCGTGTGGCTCGTCCTCCTCAGCTTCTTCTTTCTCACAGACGCGCGTATTGCCGCCTGCTTTGACGGAAAGGCGGAGCACTATACGGCGTACTTCCTGCTCTTTGTCCTCGCCTCGCTGATGAATGGCTTCAATGTCCGTGCTGCAGGCTTCGGCATCTTCCGCAGACTCGGCGAGAACATCGGCTTTGTCAAAGTATGGACGATGATCGTCCTCATCATGGCGGCAATCATCAATGCACCCTACATCCCCCATGAGGTAGGGCTGTGGATCGGCGGGATGTTTAGTACAACGCCGATTCATGCGGGCGGCTGGGTGCTCGTCTTCCTCCTTGCCGCGACCATGATCCCTGCGGATCTGCTGAGAAAGGCTGTGTGGAAGGGGATTGCTAGAGCGCGGTCGTGAGATGGAATAGTGAACTTGGTAAGCGGAGCAATGTCCCGTAGCAAACCCTAGTGAAGCAAGTGGAGAAAAGGGCACGTTCTGCCCCCCTGCGGATTTTATTCGTTCAAGCGAAGCGCGTTTGGAATCCGCAGGTATTTAGGCAGATAAGTGCCCGACCACTTGCGTAACGAGGGTTCTGCGAGGGACTTGCTCCGCTATATCAAATTATAAAACATCTCACTCAAAATCCGGCACATACTGCGCCCCAACCGCATCTGCGCCCTGCACATAGACTCGCTCCATGCCAAGTTCGCGCGCCGCCGCAACGACGGACTCGTACTCAAACGTCGTGAGCCGCCGATGCAGCGGCGGGAACTCTGCGGCACGGTAGAGCGGCGTATACTGCCGCATGAGACTGAGCTGAATCGTATCGCCGAACGTCTCCCACAGCCGGCGCACAAGCGCAATGCTCTCGTGACGGTGCCCGGGCAGGACGAGATGGCGTACAAGCACGCCGCCGAGAAGCTGTCCGTCCGCGCCGAAACGCACGCCGCCCACCTGATGCACCATTGCCATGAGCGCTGTCCATGCCGTCTCTGCATAGTCTGCGGCGGCAGAGTAAAGCCGTCCGCTCTCCTCCGTATTGTATTTCAGATCGGGCAGGTAGATGTCCACCGCACCCGCCAGCCGCGCAATATTTTCCTCCGTTTCATAGCCGCTCGTGTTCCAGACCACGGGGAGGTGCAGCCCCTGTGCACGTGAGCGTTCGAGTGCTGCGAGAATCTGCGGCGTATAGTGCGTCGGCGTCACAAGGTCGAGGGTCGCCGCGCCCTCCTGTTCGAGCGATACAAACCGTGCGGCAAGTTCCTCGATGCTTATCTCCACGCCATTTCCCGCGTGGCTGATTATATGGTTCTGACAGTAGACGCAGCGCAGCGTGCAGTGCGAAAAGAACACCGCACCCGCCCCTTGCGCACCGACAAGACACGGCTCCTCCCATCGGTGCAGCATCGTACGCGCAACGCGCACCGTGCGCCCCGCCCCGCAGAAGCCGCGCGCACCTGCATTTCGATTCACGCCGCAGCGGCGCGGACAAAGTGTGCAGTGATCGAGCAAATCCTTCATATCATTCCCCCTTACATTATGTCAGCGATATCGCCACAAGCGCCCCTTCCACCGCTTACGCGGTCCCCCTCCCCCGTGTCGCACGGGGGAGGCTAGGATTATGGCATCTTAGCTTCCCCCGTCAGCGCGGGGGAAGTGGCGAGCACAGCGAGCCGATAGGGGCGTTCGTGCACACCCCCTTATTTTTGCACAAGAAAACCGAGACGGCAAGAGCCGCCTCGGCTTTTTCCTTTCGAACAGTATGCGATGCTTAGGGCAGGACGATATCCACACCGAGCTCTGCCGCCGCCGCGCGGATGTCCGAAGGTGGTTCCGTATCCGTCACAAGCCCTGCAAGGGCGTTGAGCGGAGTGTAGTCGTAGTTGCCGTCGGTCGAGAGTTTGCGCGCCTCCGCGACCACATAGGCGCGTTTGCTGCGCGCGATGATGCGTGCCTTGTTCAGTCCGTCGTCGATGTCGTAGGTGGAAACACTGTTGCCCTTGACATCCACGCCGACTGCGCCGACAAAGGCAATGTCGGGCTTGAGTCTGCCGATGAAGTCCTGCGTCATACCGCCCCAGAATCCATCGCGTCCACGATTGAGCTGACCTCCCGCAAAGATCAGTTCGATGCGGGGGTTGCGTGCAAGCACGCCGAGTACATCGACCATATTAGTCACAACAGTCAGGTCGCGGTCACTCTTCATGAGGAGTTCCGCAGTCGCAAGATTGCACGTCGAAACATCCAGGAAGACCATGTCCTTGTCCTGAATGAGCGAAACAGCAGCCTGCGCAATGCGTCGTTTTGCCTCGATGTCGGTATGACGGTGGCGGCTGACTTCGATCATGTGAACACTCTGCGTCAATTTCACGGCGCCGCCGTAGGTACGTTTCAGACGTCCCTGCCGCTCGAGCGATCCAAGATCCTTGCGGATACAGTCTTCGGTGACTTTGAATTTAGCGCTGAGCTCTTTGACCTTGACCTTACCGTCACGCTCCACCATGCGAACGATGAGCTCTTGGCGCTCCTCCAGAAACATGATATTCACTCCCTTTACGCAGATGAATTTGGCAGCGCTCACATATCTGCTGTCAATGAGCCGTCCATCCTTTTTTTTCAGTGTAGCGCAAAATAGATAAAATAGCAAGATAATTTTATCTATTGAAGCAAATTTATAAGAGTGAATTCATTAGCTATATTCTATTATAATAGACAATATCCTCCATTTGATATGATTAAATTGTAATTACAGGCAAATAGAATGAGAAACAGCCCACATTTCTCCTTGTCACACGTCGAATGATACGCCTTTTTGGCAGTATCCGACCCATATATGGCAGAAGAAAATGCGGGCAGGCTCTCAAAAATATTTTATCAGTGATGTCCTAAGGCACGATTCGGGAAAAGATGCGTCAAAATGATGACGCTGAATTTGTCAGTGTTTCCTTAACCTCCGACCTTCAATTTTTCACGCGCGGACACATGACGGTTGAATCCCACCTCGTCCTTTGTCATGCCGAGTGCAAGACCGACGAGCTGCTGCAGGTGGAGGACGGGCATTTCGGTCTGTGAGTGCACAGCCTCACGACCCTCGGGACCGTACATGTCGAGCTGCATCTGGCAGAGTGGGCAGGGGGTTGCGATCAGGTTTGCTCCGGCACGGTCAGCGCTCGCGGCAATCTGCCCCGTAACGGTCAGCACGTCGCGCTCTGCTGTGAACTGGGCATGGAAACCGCAGCATTTGCGTCCTGCGTCGAACCAGACGGGCTCCGCACCGAGGCGGCGCACAAGGCGCTCAAACGATTCGGGATAATCGGCGTTCTCGTGGTTCATGATAGGCGCGGGGCGCAGGATGTGGCAGCCATAGTAGCAGGCGACCTGTGTGTCCTTCAGCGCATTCGTGACCTTGCCGTCGAGGACTTCCGGATGTTCGTCGAGTACCCAGAGGAAATGCGTGATCGCACTCGTTCCCTGATATTCGTATGGATGCCCCGCCTCCTTGAGGATGGCGTTGACTTTTTCCTTGAGCGCCGCATCTTGATCAAGGCGGCGCTTCGCCGTGCGCGGCTGGAGTGTGCAGGTGTTGCAGACGGTCAGGATGGGCAGCCCCATGTGCTCGGCAATGGAGATGCTGCGCGCGTTGACGGCGAGCGCGGCGAGGTCGTTCACGCCCTGTGCGTGCGAAGCACCGCAGCACGTCCAGTTCGGGATCTCCTCGAGCGCATGCAGCTCCTTTGCCGCCTCCTCGAGCTGCGAGCCATTGCGGAAAACCCCCGCCTTGAACCACATGGTATCGACCATCGCGTCGCGGATCTCAGGAACGGTGCGGTTGCCTGCGTGCGGACGCGCGGTTACCTGATCGAAAATATCCTTCCATTTCGCACAGCCTGACGTGAGTGCGTCCTGATTGCCCTCGTAGCTGTGTTCCTTGGCATAGGCGGCAGCGCCCTCGCCCGCCGTCTTGCCGAAGACAAGTACCTCGGAGAGGCTGTTTGCGCCGAGGCGGTTCGCGCCGTGCACGGAGACGCAGCTCGCTTCACCCGCCGTGAAGATGCCGGGCACACGCGTCGCGCCCGTATGGAAGTCCGCCATCTCAAGCCCGCCCATCGAGTAGTGGCAGGTTGGGCTGATGAGGACGGGCGCCTTTGTGATATCGACGCCTGCGAAGCGGAGAGAGAGATCGGCGACCTGTCCGAGACGTTCGTGG
This sequence comes from Candidatus Centipeda massiliensis, assembly GCF_900290285.1. Classification (GTDB taxonomy): domain Bacteria; phylum Bacillota; class Negativicutes; order Selenomonadales; family Selenomonadaceae; genus Centipeda; species Centipeda massiliensis. Next base: position 623,368 of record NZ_LT985754.1, read on the forward strand.
ATGCGCTCGGCGGGAATCTTTGTGAAGTCGAGGTAGACACCTGCGGTCAGCCCCTCGCCGATGCCGCGCCCCTCCTCGATCTCGGTTGCAATCGCGCGTGCTACGATGTCACGCGTCGCGAGCTTCATCTTCTCCGGCGCATAGCGCGACATAAAGCGCTCGCCGTTCTTGTTGACGAGGAGCGCGCCCTCGGAACGGCTCGACTCGGAGAGGAGTACGCCGTTGACGGAGAGTCCCGTCGGGTGGAACTGCACCATCTCGGGATCCTTGAACGGGATGCCTGCGTTCATGCCTGCAACGATGCCGTCGCCTGTCGAACTGTATGGATTGGATGTGCGTACCCAATACGCGCGTCCGTAGCCGCCCGTTGCAATGAGCACGGTCTTTGCGGGGATGCCGATGAGGTCGCCCGAGCGCATATCCATCGCGATCACGCCCGCAAGTTTTCCAGCGTCTGTCATTGCGATCTCAAGCATCTGGCACTCGGAGATGAAGTCCACGTCATGTGCAAGGCACTGCTCGAAGAGCGCGTGCACCATTGCGTGCCCTGCGCGATCCTCGAAGTAGGATGCGCGTGCGTGGGAGGAGCCGCCCATCTTGCGCTGATGGAAATGACCGTCCTTTTGACGATTGTACGGATAGCCCATATAGTCCATCTCGTAGATGATCTTGCCTGCATTCTCTGCGAAGTATTCGACGGCATCCTGATCGCAGAGATAGTCACCGCCCTTGATCGTGTCAAATGTATGTGATTCGACCGTATCCTTCTCGTCTGTGACGCCCGTGACACCGTTCATACCGCCCTGTGCCATTGTCGATGCCGAACGTGTGGGCATGAGCTTCGACATGACGGCGACCTTCAGATTCTTGTCCTTCGCCGCCGCGAGCGCCGCGCATCCCGGCTCCCCCGCTGCCGATGATGAGCACATCGTAGGTCACATCGCCGCGCCTGACCTGCGCGGGAATGTTTTGGTTCCCGCAGCCGAGGTAGGCGCCGGACATGAGCACAACGCCCGCTGCCGCCGTACCCTTGATAAAGGTGCGGCGTGAGATTTCCATTGCCATAGCTTTCGTCTCCTCTTTTGATGATACATAGAATTTATCTTAACAATTGATAAAAACTATCATACTTTTATTTCGCGTTGATAGGTGGAAAATTCTGCATTATTGTGGGAGAAATGTGCACATGAAAAAGTCTCCCATTGCGGCGGGAGGCTTGAAGTCTCTGTATGAAGTTGTTAGAATAAGGGAATCGCTGATAAAACAGTCCTGCAGATTGGCGTAGATTTTTTCGCCCGATTGAGGCAGCAAACCGGACGCATAGCCAAAGCTATGTGGAGGATTTGCTAACGAAAAGCGGGCAAAAAAGATGCGCTAAGATGGCGCGGCTGAATTTATCAGTGCTTCCTAAGCTCATCTGCCGAGGACGGCGCGGCGTTTGAGGATGTAGTTCCACACCATGACGATGCCGGCGGCAATCAGCTTTGCGATCATATAGTAGATATGGGCGAAGTCGACGAGCAGCCACATGAGGAGCTGGTTGAGTCCGAGTCCCGCGATGCTCGATCCGAAAAAGAGCATCTTCGCGCGGCGCGTCTGAGCATTTGCGCCACGAAAGACGCAGACGAGGCAGAGCCAATAGTTGACAAAGACGGAGACGGTAAAGGAGATGCCCGCAGACAGCAGGTAGTGCAGCCCACCGTACTCGGTGAGGATGTAGAGCAGGCCGTAGTCGAGTACGAAGCACGCGCCGCCGACGAGGACGAAGCGAGCGATCTCATAGAATCTGGAACGCGGCATAGAGCACCTCACATAAATCGAAAGGAATAATATGATACAAAGATTCTTCGCGTTATGTAAAAATCCTGCCATCGTCATTTTCTGCGGTTCTCTCCTTCTTGGCGGCTGCGGAGGGAATGTGACGGCGGAGGATACAAAGCTCGTGATGGGGACGGTGGCGCGGCTGACGGTGCGTGCGGATGAGATCACGTCGCAGGCGGCACTGCGGGACGGGCTTGCCGTGCTCACGCAGACGGAGGAGGATGCGGATGGGGCAATTCTCGCCACTGTGGAGTCATCAGCGGGGACGGGCGCATGGACGGAGCTGCCTCCCGATCTCTATGAGACGCTGCGTCTTGCACAGGAGATTGCGCGGCGTTCCAACGGAGCCTTTGATGTGACGGCGGGTACCCTCACACAGCTGTGGGAGCGGGCGCGGGTGGAGAAGCTGCCGCCGTCCCCGGAGGCTGTGGCAGACGCACGCGCACGCGTGGGGTATGAGGCGCTTGAGCTGCGTACGCGCGCGGAGAATGGTCAAACGAAATATGAGGCGAGACTCATGAAAGCGGGGATGCGGTTCGACCGTGGTGCACTGATCAAGGGGCTTGCGCTTGACGGCATCCGCAGGAACTGGATAGCAGCGGGCATCACCAATGCACTCGCCGATCTCGGTACCAGCTCGATCCTCGGCATGGGGGTAAATGCGGAACGGACACCGTGGCAGATCGGCATCCGCAATCCGCGCGGAGCGGGGAACCATGATCTCCTCACCACACTTGCGCTTTCGGACGAAGTTCTCTCCTCCTCGGGAGATGATGAGCGGTTCTTTGTCTATGAGGGGCAGCGCTATCATCATCTCATCGACCCGCGCACGGGCTATCCTGCCATGACGGGACTTGCCTCCGTGACTGTGGTGCTGCCCATGGAAACGGATGTGCCGGAATGGCAGGGACATACAGGGCTGCTTGTGGATATGCTCTCGACCGCGATCTTTGTCCTCGGTGCGACGGAGGGCAGGCATATTCTGGCGCATTTTCCTGTGTCGCGCTCGATCTTCGTTGACACCAATGGTCAGATGATAGAGGAATGATGAACCAAAAGGGCTGCGATCCGAAGTTGTTCGCTTCGGATCGCAGCCCTTTGCCGTGTGATGGGGGAGTCAGACCTTGAACTTTCCGACCTCGCCCTGCAGGTCGGTTGCGATGTTTGCCAGCCCTTCGGAGGCATTCGCGATGTCCTCCAGTGATACTGTCTGTGTCTCGACGGCGGCATTGCCCTGCTGGCTTGTGGCGGCGTTCTCCTGTGCAAGGCGCTGCAGCCCCTGGACGACGCGTGCGACTTCTTGGCTCGCCTTTACGATGTCCTCAGTTGAGGTGTTCATCCGCTCAATGACTTTGAGCGCCTCGGTGACTGCCTCGTCAATCTTTTGGAATTTCTCCTGTGTCTCATCCAGACTGGTCTGTGTTTCGGTGACCAGTCCCTTCGAGACTTCCATGGTATCAACGGCGCGTTGTGCTTTGTTCTTGAGTTCGCTGATGACGGAGCGAATCTCCTCGGTAAAGCTGGTGCTTTGCTCGGCGAGCTTGCGGATCTCCTCGGCGACGACGGCGAATCCGCGCCCCGCTTCGCCTGCGCGTGCCGCCTCGATCGCGGCGTTGAGGGCGAGGAGGTTGGTCTGGTCGGCGATGGACTGGATCATCTCGCTGGCGGACTCGATCTTCTCGGCGCTCTGGTTCGTTTCCTCCACAACGATGGCAACATCATTTGTTGCACGTGCGGTTTCCTCGGATTTCTTCATGGCACTGGAGAGGATCTCAGCACCCTCGTCCTTGCGGTCACGGATGGCGTGTGAGACATCGTTGACCTGCCGGAGGATCTTCTGGATGCCGGTGAGGAGATCCTGCACGTTCTCGAGATGCGCCGCTGCCTCGTTCGTGTCCTGTGCCTGTGTCGTTGCACCGTCGGCGATGCTGTGAATCGCTGCTGCGATCTCGCGTGCGCTGTGCGCCGTGCCCTGCGCAGTTGCTGTCAGCTCCTCACTCGCTGCAGCGACGGACTGCGAGCTGCCGTTGATCTGCCCGACGATGCCGCGCAGATTCTTTGCCATTTCGCCGCAGGAACGCGTCATAATGCCGACCTCGTCGCTGCGCTCGAGGTAGGGGGCAAGGTGCGCGTTTTGTTCGGCACGCATATCCAGTGCAGCAAAGCGCTCAATCATCCCCGAGAGTCCTTCAAGTGGCTTCGAAACACGTCGTTGGACAAAGAACGCCAGCGCGACGAGGAGTACGATGCTGCACAGTACGGCAATGATGATGGAGAAGATGACGAGTTCCTTCGCTGTGCCGGTAAACAGCTTGTTTGAGACGACAACGAGTGCGCCCCATGGCTGCTCTACGCCATCAAAGACAATGGGCTGAAAGATGTACGTCGACGCCTCGCCTGTCGATTCGGAGATCTTCTCAAATGTGTAGAGATCTTTGCCGAAGAATTTCTGACCTTCACTCTCGTTTACGCTGACCAGGTCGAAAATGCTTTTCGAGGCGTTTTCGGGTTTCACGCCATGGGCGAATACCGTGCCCTTGGGCGAGAAGATGACGAAGAAATTGTCGGGGCGGCTCATCGACGCGAGGTCTCTCTGGAATGGTGCGATGTCAAAGTCCACCGTGACGGCACCAATGAAGCGGCCATTCTCCATGATGGGGACGGAGACGGTCAACATATAGTACTTTGTCGTCGGCGTTGCGTTATACCAGTACGGCTCGGAGAGCGTGATCTTCTGCGTGGTGCGCGGCGACTGATACCAGTCATCCGTCTCGTACCCCGTGAGCGGGGAGACGACGACATTGCCCGATGGGTCTTTTGCCGCATAGGGGATGGCACGTCCGGTTGCATCGGAGAACTCCGTGTTCACAAATGCTGCGTCCTGTCCGTCAAAGGCGTTCGGCTCGAAACACGCCCCCGTGCCAACGATGTTCGGGTTTGCGGCGATTGTAGCCTCCAGTGCGTGGATCAGATCCGCACGGCTGCGCTGTTCGGGCGGAAGGGAGGTGATTTGCTCGACACGTGCCGCGAGACTTTTTGCCGACTGATAGACGGTGCTGTAGCGCTCTTGGATGGGAGCCATTGTCATGCCCAGCTCGTTGTATTTTTCACGCGTGCCGTTGGCGAGCATCGTATCGTATGAACGATAGCCGACAAACGCCATGAGTATTGTGACCATCAGCACGACGCCGATGCAGACCACAGCATTGACCTGAAATCCGATGCCGCGCCCTTTTTCGCTTGACCCCATCGCTTTTTTTGCCATTACGTTTCCCCTTTCTTATGTCGATAAGATTGACACGCTGCGCTCCCCATGCGCAGCGACCAGACAGGTCAGCCGATCTGGATGACGTGGCTGACTTTGAATCCCTTTGCCCAGAGGCGATCCTTGACGGTATCCACGTCGTCGATGTCGGCGCGGATGATGATCTGATAGGTGCCGCTCGGCTGCGGCAGTGTGACCATACTGTCGATGCTGATGTCGAGATCGGCGAGGACGGTTGCGATGTCGCGCAGTACGCCCGTGCGGTCGGCGACATCAATGGTGAGGCGCGTCTTGCCGCTGTCGAGTCCCATGACGGCGATGAATGCCTTGAAGATGTCCGTGGAGGAGATGATGCCGACAAGCTTTTGTGCTGAGGAGAGGACGGGCATGCCTCCGATCTTCTCGCGCGTCATGATGAGCGCAGCCTCCTCGATCGTCATGGTGTCAGTGACCGTAATGACGTTCTTCTGCATGACATCGGCGACCTTGATCTTGGCGAGCAGGGTGCGCATCTCGAAGCGATCAAGCGTGGTTGCCGCAGACGGCGAGGCGCGCAGGAGATCGCGATTCGTGAAAAAGCCGACGAGCTTTCCGTGCTCCACGACGGGCAGACGGCGGAAATGCCCCTTGTCCATGAGCTTTTCTGCCTCGTCGAGGCCTGCGTCCGGGGCGATGGTGACAGGATTCTTGGTCATACAGTTGGCAACAAACATAAATGCTTCCTCCTTGCCAATGAATATGTGCGATATATTCTAATATTCGCGTTCTGGTCTAAATCTCCTTCTTTTGTAAGGAAATCGCCGATAAAATGAAGTCCGTCGGATTGGCGCGGATCGGGCGGGAAAGATGCCCAATATGAGCGATCTTACCCCCCGAGGTACGCTTTCCGCACGTCCTCACTCGCCGCCAGCTCCTTTGCCGCGCCGGACAGGGTGATGCGTCCCGTTTCGAGGACGTAGGCGCGGCTGGCGATGGAGAGTGCCATGTTTGCGTTCTGCTCGACGAGCAGGACGGTCGTACCGGTCTTGTTGATGTCGACGATGATGGAAAAGATTTCCTTGATGAGGAGCGGTGCAAGCCCCATCGACGGCTCGTCGAGGAGGAGGAGCCGCGGGCGGCTCATGAGTGCGCGCCCCATTGCGAGCATCTGCTGCTCGCCGCCTGAGAGGGTGCCCGCCTGCTGCGAGACGCGCTCCTTGAGGCGCGGAAAGCGTGTGAAGACCATCTCCATATCGGCGGCGATGCCATCCTTATCGCTGCGCGTGAACGCGCCCAGCTCCAGATTCTCCAGCACGGTCATCTCGGCAAAGATACGCCGCCCCTCGGGCACCTGCGAGATCCCCGCGCGCACAATCTCATGTGCGCCCTTCCCCGCGATATTCGTTCCTTCAAATGTGATTGTGCCGCTCTTCGGTGCGATCAGCCCCGAAATCGTACGCAGCGTCGTGGATTTCCCCGCACCGTTCGCGCCGATCAGCGTGACGATCTCGCCCTCGTTGACTTCGAGCGACAGACCCTTGAGCGCGTGAATTGCGCCGTAGTAAACCTCCAGATCCGTTATGCGGAGCATGGGCGCTTTTGCCCCTGCGGGGGCGATCTTTGTGTTCGTTTCGTTTGCCATCTTATTCCTCCGCCCCCAGATATGCACGGATGACCTCGGGATTCGAGCGAATCTCCGCAGGGGTTCCATTTGCGATGATCGCCCCGTACTCAAGCACGTAGATGCGTTCACATATCCCCATGACGAGTGACATATCGTGCTCGATGAGGAGGATCGTGATGCCGAACTCCTTCTTGACCCAGCGGATCATCTCCATCAGTTCGAGTGTCTCCTGCGGGTTCATGCCCGCCGCCGGCTCATCGAGGAGCAGCAGGGAGGGCTGCGCCGCAAGCGCGCGCGCGATCTCCAGCCGCCGCTGCGCACCGTACGGCAGATTTTTTGCCTTCTCCTCTGCCGTGTCCGCAAGATGGAAGATTTCGAGGAGACGGTACGCCTCCTCCTCAAGTCTTTTCTCCTCCGACCAGTAGCGTCCGAGGCGCAGAACGGACTCCACGAGGCCGTAGTTCATGTGGCAGTGGTAGGCGATCTTTACGTTGTCGAGGACGCTCAGCTCGCCAAAGAGGCGAATGTTCTGGAATGTGCGCGCAATGCCGCGCTCCGTGATCTGGTACGGCGCGAGTCCGACAATGCTCTTGCCCTTGAATGTGATCTCGCCCGTGCTCGGCTGGTAGACACCCGTAAAGAGGTTGAATGCCGTCGTCTTGCCCGCACCGTTCGGCCCAATCAGCCCCAGTAATTCTCCATTTTTGATGTGGACATTGAAGTCCACAATCGCCTTGAGTCCGCCAAAGACCATGGAGACATCCGATGCGGTCAGCAGATCCTTTGCCATTATGCCTCGCCTCCCTTCTTAAAGAAGCGGCGGAGCGGCTGCATCGCCGTGACTTCGATATAGCCGAAGAGACCCTGCGGACGGTAGAACATGAGCAGGATGAGGGCGAGCGCATAGATGATCATGCGCGCGTTCGGGAAGCTTGCAAGCGCCGCCGAGAGGAAGGTCACGACGAGTGCGCCTGCAATCGAGCCGGTCATTGAGCCAAGACCGCCCATGACCACCATGATGAGGATGTTGAACGACTGCATGAACGTGAACGAGGCGGGGCTGAGGATGTACATATTGTGTCCGAAGAGCACGCCCGCAATGCCGGCGAAAAAGGCACCGATGGTAAAGGCAAGCACCTTGTACTTCGTCGTATTGACGCCCATCGACTCCGCTGCAATCTCGTTCTCGCGGATGGCGAGGCAGGCGCGTCCATGGCGCGAGTTCACAAAATTTTTGATGATAAAGAGAGTGGCAAGCATCAGGAAGAACACCCACGTAAAGTCCGTGTGATGGGCAATCCCCTTGAAGCCCGCCGCGCCGCCGACGTAGGGAACGTTGATGATCACAATGCGGACGATTTCGCCAAGGCCGAGCGTCGCAATGGCGAGGTAGTCGCCGCGCAGACGCAGGGTCGGCAGGCCGATGAGCGTGCCGAGAAGTCCTGCCGTGAGACCGCCGGCAAGGATCGCGAGGGGGAAGGGAACCTCAAAATTCGTCGTGAGCACAACACCGACGTATGCGCCGACTGCCATAAATCCGGCGTGCCCGAGCGAGAACTGCCCCGTATATCCGTTGATCAGGTTGAGACTCGCTGCAAGGATGATGTTCAGCCCCGCGAAGATGAGGTTGAGCTGCCAGAATGCACTGAGCATGCCCGCACTCGTCAGTCCCATGATAATGCCGTAGATCACGAGGGCAAGGACGAGCATTTTACAATCGTTTTTCTGCAATATGTTCATGAACAGCCCTCCTTACACTTTTTCCTTGACGTTCTTGCCGAAGATTCCCGCAGGCCTTACGAGGAGTACGAGAATCAGGATGGCAAAGGCCGCCGCATCGCGGAACATCGAAAAGCCAAAGCCCGAGATAAACGCCTCGACAATGCCGAGGACAAGCCCGCCGACGACCGCGCCCGGCAGAATGCCGATGCCGCCGAATACGGCTGCAACGAATGCCTTGATGCCGGGCATAAGCCCCATGAGGGGGTCGATTGAGTTGTAGTAGATGCCGATGAGCACGCCCGCGACCGCCGCGAGTGCCGAGCCGATGGCGAACGTGATCGAGATGATGCGGTTCGCGTTGATGCCCATGAGCTGCGCCGCCTCCGTATCGTACGATGCGGCGCGCATCGCCTTGCCGATCTTTGTGCTGCGCACAATGTAGGTCAGAATCAGCATCAGTACAAACGTCACGCCCATGATCAGGAGCTGCTGCCCGCTGATGATGAGCCCCGCGAACTCCCACGAGATATCACTGATTGTTGTGGGGAAGGTGCGCGGCGTGGGGGAGACAATCGCCATCATCACGTATTCGAGCAGGAACGACACGCCGATTGCTGTGATGAGGACGGAGATGCGCGGCGCATGGCGCAGCGGGCGGTAGGCGAGGCGTTCGACAATGACGCCGAGGAGCGACGTGACCGCCATTGAGATGAGGATTGCCGGTACGATGGGAATGCCGAGCGTGATGGCATAGAATCCAAGATAGGCACCAACCATGTAGATATCGCCGTGCGCAAAGTTGATGAGCTTGATGATGCCGTAGATCATCGTATAGCCAAGAGCGATGAGCGCGTAGATACTGCCGAGCGAAATGCCGTTGATGAGCTGTTGGAGTATCTCCTGCATAAACTCCATAGAATGACCTCCTGATATGATGAAAAAGAGCCGCAGAACTGCGGCTCTTTGTGTGCGACAGCCGAATCATTACATGCTCGGCATAATCTTTGCGACGACAACGCGGTCGCCGTCTTTGTTCTCGAGAATGACCGCCTGCTTGATCGGGTTGTGCTGCGCATCCATCGTGATCGTACCCGTGCCGACGACGAGATCCTTCGTCTCCTCGATTGCCTTGCGCAGTGCCTCGGGATCATCGGAACCCGCGCGCTTCAGCGCATCCACGAGCAGCTTGCCCGCATCGTAGCCAAGTGCGGCAAAGACGTTCGGCGCGTGGTTATACTCCTTCTGGAATGCGTCGATAAAGGGGCGTACGGACTCATCTTTGTCGGAGTAGTGCGTGCTGAAATACGTATTGTTCAGCGCTGCCGTACCGGCAAGCTCCGCGACCTTCGGATCATCCCAGCCGTCCGTACCGATGATGGGGGCGGTGATGCCGATCTCGCGTGCCTGCTTGACAATCTTGCCGACTTCCTCATAGTAGGCGGGGACGAAGATGACATCCGCATTTGCTGCACGCAGACGCGTCAGCGTCGCCTTGAAGTCCTGATCCTTGCCCAGGAACGCCTCGGTCATGAGACCCTGACCGCCGCCCGCCGTGAAGACCTTCTGGAAGACCTCGGCGAGGCTCTTGGAGTAATCCGTCGCGTTGTCGATGTAGATGACAGCCGTCTTCGCCTTCAGCGTTTCGAGCGCGAACTTCGCCATGACATCGCCCTGCTGCGGGTCGATGAAGCAGCTGCGGAAAATCCACGGCTTCACCTTGCCGCCCTCCACCGTAACATCAACCGCCGTTGCGTCCGGTGCAATGATGGGCACCTTGTTATCCGTGGCGACCTGCGACTCTGCAATGACGTTGCCCGTCGTCGCAGGTCCAACAATCGCGCGGACGTGATCGTCAGAGATCAGCTTCGTTGCCGCGTTGATCGACTCCGCCGCCTCGGACTTGTTGTCCGCCTCGACAAGCACGATCTTCTTGCCGCCCACGCCGCCCGCATCGTTTGCTTCCTTGATTGCGAGCTTCAGCCCCTCCAGCGTCGATGTGCCGTAGTTTGCCGTGTTGCCCGTCATCTCGAAGTTCGCGCCGATGCGGATCTCATCGGACTTCGCCGCATTGCCGCCGCAGCCCGCAAGCGCCGTGCCGAGCAGTGCCGTACAGGCAAATGCGACCGCGAGACGCAGGGTTTTTCCTCCCAATATCATGAATATACCCCCTTAATCAGTTCCCTATATAGAAAAAAGATAGCCCTCATTATAGGGGAGAGAAGGATTTTCGTCAAGGTATACATTGTTGACAGGAAGAAATTTTCGTTGTTATAATGGGGAAACTTACAGAGGGAGGATACCATGAACGAAAAGAACTTTCCGCTTACGCAGGAAGAGACGCTGCGCCTGATCGAGCGCTACCCGACACCATTTCACCTCTATGATGAGGCGACGATCCGCGCGAATTTCCGCCGCCTGTGCGATGCCTTTGCGTGGGCGCCGCATTTCCGCGAGCACTTCGCCGTGAAGGCACTGCCGAATCCGCGCATCGTTCAGCTCCTCCACGAGGAGGGGGCGGGTACGGACTGCAGCAGCATTGCCGAACTCATCATCTCTGAGGCGGCGGGCGTTACAGGCGAAGAGATCATGCTCACCTCAAACGACACGCCGTACGACGAGTTTCAGAAGGCAATCGCGCTCGGTGCCATCATCAACCTCGACGACATTAGTCATCTGGATTACATGGTGCAGCACGCGGGGGTGCCCGAACTGCTGAGTTTTCGCTACAATCCCGGCGACCTCATCGAGGGCAACGATATCATCGGTAAGCCGATGGAGGCAAAATACGGACTCATGCGAGAACAGCTCTTTGAGGGCTATCGGCGCGCACAGGAGCTGGGCATGAAGCGCTTTGGACTGCATACGATGGTGATTTCCGCCGAACTGCGCACCGAGGCATTTCTCCTCACCGCGCGCATCATGTTCGAGCTGGCGGCGGAGCTTCAGGAGCGGCTCGGCATCCACATCGAGTTCATCAATCTCGGCGGCGGATTCGGCATCCCATACCGTCCCGAGGAGAGTCCTGTCGACTATGCAGCCGTCGGTGCCGGTATTGCGCGGCTCTATAGCGAGATCATGGTGCCTGCGGGGCTCGGCGATGTCGGCATCCGCACCGAAAGCGGGCGCGCCATGACGGGCGACGCGGGCTGGCTCGTCTCCACCGTTCTTCACGAGAAGGATACGTATAAGCATTACATTGGTCTTGACTCCTGCATGGCGAATCTCATGCGCCCTGCACTCTATGGTGCATATCATCACATCACCGTGCTCGGCAAGGAGACCGCGCCCGCCGATCACGTTTATGACATCACCGGCTCGCTGTGTGAGAACAACGACAAGTTCGCCATCGACCGCGCCCTGCCGAAGATCGACATCGGCGACATCGTCATCATCCACGATACGGGCGCGCACGGCAGCGCTATGGGCTTCAACTACAACGGCAAACTCTGGTGCGCCGAGCTCCTTCGCCGCATGGACGGCAGCATCGAACTCATCCGCCGCGCCCAGACGCTTGACGACTACTTTGCAACGCTAAAGTATGAAGGCTCACTGATGAAATAGAATAGTACCTTCCTGTGTTTTATGATATAGTAATAGAAGAGCAGGAGGCTATTGATGGCAGAGGATCGTGCTTGTTCTATATCCCGTGCCTTGCTTGTCGATCTGTCATGTGTTTCTGGACTGGGCTGCAGTTTGAGAAATGTGTTGTCACATATTGATCGGGACGTTCTTTTTGCAGATGTCAGGCGGGTACGACGATTCTATCGCGAGAGGATTCCTCTTTTGGAGAAAGCAGGACTGCACTATCGGATCAAATCGCTGGATTCTATATTACTCAAGTATGACCGGTATTATCCGCATTTTACAGTTGAGCGCACCTATAACGATATCCTCGGTTTTCGTGTTCTATGCGCTGATTATGCACAGGTGGACGAACTGCGCGCTGTGTATCCGCAGGAGTTCAAACGCTGCTCTGATATGCGCAATGGAAAGAAATACGATGATGGCTATCGCGGTGTACACCTGTATTTTCAAGTCGATCACTTTCATTATCCCATCGAGTTCCAATACAACACTGCCTTTGATCGTCAATTCAATGATTGGCTACATTGTCATCTATATAAACGCGTTGCAATGCCAGCAGCAATCGGCAGCGTCTTGCGAAAATGGTATGAACAGGGTAAAATCAGAAATGAAGATGCGTTTAGGAGGGAACTGTATGCCTTACATCCTGGCGAAACATCGTGATATACGCGGCTCTATTGCGATCGAAATGGAGGCGGGGAGTCGCCTGAATGGACTCGACGAATACCTCACCGAAACTGTCCTGGGGACGGGGACGCAGATTGTTCTGCTCAGTCACCCCGATTCCTATCAAGAGTACGCGCCCTGCGAGATTCTGACCTCGGAGGAAGAGTTTATTCGTCGGGTACTGCGTATGGGCATGCCTGATCGTATGAACCGCAAATCAGCATAAAGAAAGCTCCGCCTACACATCGGCGGAGCTTTCTTTATGCTGATTTTGTTATGAAAAGTTTATACAAGAATAAAAAAGCGCAAAAGTCCCCCATAGCTATCTTGAATGAAAAAAATTATGCAATAGCAACATCCTCTGCGGCATGAGGAAGCCAACCAAGTTTTGTTAATTGTTTGAGATGGTGAGTAATCTTCTTATCGCGGTTGAACTGCGTGTAAAAATCTTCTCCTAGATCAATAAAGGTCTTGCCACTCTTTAGAATATGATAAATCGCAATGAGCATACTATGTGCAACAGCGACTGTAGCTCTGTTGGCACCTCTGCGTACAACCAACCGTTGGTATTGTGCACGAAAATAAGACTTGCAGCGTGATGCTGCCTTAGCACACTGCACGAGCGTCGTTCGAAGTGTTTGGTTTCCCTTTACAACACGGCACCTTCGCCTTTTTTGGGCGCTTTCGTTATTTCCGGGGGCAAGCCCCGCCCAACTAGAGAAATGCTTGTCTGTGGCAAAACGACTCATATCAAGGCCCGTCTCAATGATGATTGTCTCTGCACTACGCTTACCAATGCCCGGTAGTTCGTCTAATTTTTCTATGGCTTCTTGATACGGTTGCAGATAACGGCTTAACATGTCATCCATTTCGCCAATCCGCTGACTCATATCATACATCGATATGATCCACAACTCTTCGAATGAGCTCCTTTTGCAACGGTGTGAGGAATCCGTTCATGGCTTTTAGGATCGCATCCACTTTCCTGACAAGTTTACCGTGAATCATCCCCTCAACACATTCTCGAGTCAATGGTTCATCGCTTTCAAGCATGGATTGGAGTAATTTACGAGCGCTACGTCCATTGATATTGGAGACGACATTGGACAACTTTACGTTACCCCCCTCGAGCATTTTCTGCAATCGGTTGAGTTCACGTGCTCGTTCCCGTACAAGACTGATACGGTATCTAGAGAGTTCTCTGAGCTCACGTTGCTCACGATTCGGGATATAGCTCGCCTTGATTAGTCCATGCCTGAGTAGATCAGCGATCCATTCAGCATCGCCAATGTCGGTTTTTCGTCCTGGCACATTTTTGATGTCACGAGCGTTCGCAACGATAGCGTCGAGCCCAGATAGTTCAAAAATGTTGTAAAGCGGCTTCCAATAGGAACCGGTACTTTCCATAGCGATGATCTGACATTTGCGCTGCTGCAGCCACTTGGTTAGTTCACGAATCTCGTCATTGTTGCTGTCGAAGGTCCTGATTTCCTGTTTATTGCCGCATTTCAAGCAGCAAACCAGAACCCTCTTGTGTACATCAATCCCACAACAACGTTCGTACAATACTTCCATGATTGACACCTCCATGCTAGATTTGTACGACGTGGCCTCTCTATAACAACTCATTTTGTTATACGTCCTTTCGAGCGGCTGCTCTGGACAAAGTGTGGTACAAATAAGAGGCCAGACCAGTTTGTATCACGGGCTCTAGGCTCAAAAAAGAACCGGTCTTATACCGTCTATTCAATTATAGCATACGGATTGCCGCTATGAATCTAAACTTTTCATTTATGATGGTGCCCTTAGGCATGTAAGTTTGTATNAGACCAGTTTGTATCACGGGCTCTAGGCTCAAAAAAGAACCGGTCTTATACCGTCTATTCAATTATAGCATACGGATTGCCGCTATGAATCTAAACTTTTCATTTATGATGGTGCCCTTAGGCATGTAAGTTTGTATCAACTCTTACGAATTGAGTTTTCGGTTTGGATAGATGCTGAGTCCTTTGATCGCAGCACCGACCGCAAGCCCCTTCGTTGTTACCTGATAGACCCAAGTGTCCTTGCCGATGATATCTGCGCCCTCGATCGAGCCGCCCGCATAGCCGTCCGTCGCGGAGGCCTCTGCCTCACCGCCGACCTTGAACTTGCCCGAGATAAACGAGTCCCATGCACGCTCCGAGCCGAAGATGAAAATGAGATCGTACTCCTTCACACCAAGACCGATGCCAAGCTGATACGCCTCCATCTTCATATAGACGCGCGCGCCCGTCGCCTTGTTCACGGCAAGGCCACGGCCGTGCGCCCCGCCGAGGAGTCCCAGCTGTGAGCCCGTTGCACTGATCGTCGCGTAGCCGTAGCAGTTCTTGAGCACCTCGTGTGCATTCGGTGTGAGCGCATAGAGATGGTCGAGCGCCTGCACTTGGAGCTGATTGATCTCCGCACGCTGCTGATTTGCACTTTTGGCGAACGCCGTGACAGAGAGCGCGAGGAGCAGAGTGAGCGTGAGGATAATCAGACGTGATGGGATTTTCATTGTGACCTCCTTGCTGCATTGTGACAGAAAATGGGGGATTCAACGGCTTCTTTCATTTATTGTACTGTCTTTTGCCGCAGGTGGCAAGAGAAGATAGATTGGAATATGGGAAGACTCGCATAAGAAAAGGAGCATTGCGCCGCGCAATGCTCCTTTGTGCATATCCTGATGCCCTTAACCCAGCACCATGCTCAGCAGAGCGATCTCAACAATCGCTGCAATACCGAGGACAAGTGTGCCCATCGTCTGGACGCGGTAGCCCTGATCCGGCGTGAGTCCGCTGAACTCCGAAACCACCCAGAAATACGAATCGTTCGCGTGCGAAACGGTCATTGCGCCCGCACCGATCGCCATACAGGCGAGCGTCGCCTGGATCGGCGTATCAAAGCCGAGTACCGTGAGCAGCGGCGCAATGATGCCCGCCGTCGTAATCATGGCAACGGTCGAGGATCCCTGCGCCGTCTTCAGGACGGCAGAGAGCAGGAACGGGAAGAAAATTCCGAGCCCGCCGAACACATCCGCGTGTGCCGAAATGTAACGTACCATGTCGGAAACGGCAATCACCTTGCCGAGCACGCCGCCTGCCGCCGTGATGAAGAGAATGGGGCCGACCGTCATCAGGCTTGAATTGCAGATCTCGTAGAACTCATGCGAGCGGTTGACTGAGAAGAGCTGCAGGGTTGCCAGTACCATGCCGACACCGAGTGCGATGATCGGCGTACCGAAGAAGCGCAGCAGCTCCGGTACGAAGCCCGTCAGACCAAGCATCACAATCACCGAGGAGATCGCCATGAGGGAGATCGGCACGATGATCGGAGCGAGCGTGCTGAACCCCGAGGGCAGCTTGCCGTAGGATGCAATGAGATCCTTGTAGACCCGCGCAATGTCATCGGGATCGACCTCATCCTTGGACTGCACCCGTTTTCCAATCCAGCGCGCAAAGAAATAGCCGGCGATCAGCGGGAAGATCGAGCAGAGCAGACCAAGACCGATGACCTGCAGCAGATAGTCGCCGATGCCGAGCGTGCTCGCCGCCGCAATCGGTCCCGGTGTCGGCGGGATGAAGACGTGCGAGATGAATAGTCCCGAACTCAGTGCGAATGTCATGGAAACGGCAGAGACTGCAGTGCGGCGCACAAGTGCCTTGCGGATCGGATCGAGAATGACAAAGCCCGAGTCGCAGAAGACGGGGATCGAGACGACCCAGCCCATCAGCTGAACCGCGAGGACGGGATTGTCCTTGCCTACGAGGCGGATCATCATATCCGCAAGCTTTAATGCGCCACCCGTCTTTTCGAGTACCGTGCCGATCATCGCACCGAGGATGATGACGATACCGATGCTCGTAAACGTCCCCGAGAATCCCTGCCCGACGACCGTTGCAAGCCCATGCTGCACCGTACCGTCGGCAAGTTTGTGATCTACGAGCGGAATGCCCGCGAGTAGACCCAGACCGAGCGCGACCAGCATGATCGAAATGAACGGATGAATGCGCAGCTTTGAGATCATGACGATCATGATGACAATCGCCACCCAAAAGGCGAAAATAAGCGGTAATCCTGTCATATCAGAACCTCCTTGCATCGGGGCACCGTGACTTTCCTGTGCCCACACAGATGAAACGTCCCTGCATACCTATTTTAATCCGATTCAAAATATTTGGCAAGCGGTAACATGAAAAACGGACGCAAAAATTTGCGTCCGCTCGGATTTTTTGTTATGCCGTGATCCCGAGAATCTTGTCGAGCTTCTCACGGTCATAGCTGACGGCGAAGTCCACGCCGTCAGCCGTCGTGACGGGGACGATTGTGTCACCCGAGAGGCGGCGGCACTCCTCACGCGCCGCCTCGTCATGCTCAATGTTGTATTCCTCGTAGGGAATGCCGCGATACTTGAGGTATTTTTTTACCTTGACGCACCACGGACAGACCGTGATGGAGTAGACCTTTACCATAGCAGTCTCCCCTTACGCACCGAGATGGCGGTCGATGGCGGGCTGATCGAAGCCGCGCACATATTCGCCGTTCTCGAAAAGAATGACAGGGCACGCGCCCTCGCCCGTAAGCTTTATGAGATCATCGTAGGCGGCAGGCTCCTTCTCAATATCGCGCACCGTGTACGCCACACCCTTCTTGTCGAGATACTTCTTTGCCTTTGTGCACCACGGGCACGCGTCGAACGAAAAAACCTGAATCATGGGAATGTCCTCCTTATCGTTTGTATCGAATAGTTCGCTACTTCTGAACGCCCCTATCGGCTCACTGCGTTCGCCACTTACTGACCTGTCCGAGAAGCAAGCCCGAAGGGCGCAGCTGAGCGGGTAACAGGTCGTATGGGAAAACCTCCCAAGAACACAAGCCGAAAGGCGAAGTGTGATTGGAAGAGGTTGACCGCTCCCCCGTAGCGACGGGGGAAGCTAATATGACGTTTTCAAAAGCCTCCCCTGCCACAGCGGGGGAGGGGGACCATGCGCAGCATGGTGGAAGGGGCGCCCCTCATTACTTCTTCAATCCTGCCAGATACTTCTCCGCATGGAGCGCGGCGGTCGTGCCGTCGGCAGCGGCGGTCGTCAGCTGGTGAATCTCCTTGACGCGAATGTCGCCCGCGACAAAGACGCCCGGGATCTCCGTGCGGCAGTTCTCATCCGCAGCGATGTAGCCCGTCTCCGTGAGCTTCAGCTGCCCAACGAACAAATCTGTATTCGGGAGAACACCGATGTTGACGAAGATGCAGTCCACGGGCAGCGTCTCCTTTTTGCCCGTGTCCTTGTGCAGGAGATCGACGGACGTGAGGCGATCTTCGCCATTCAGATGTGAGATCTCCGTTTCGAGCATCACCGTCACCTTTGGATTGGCGTAGAGCGCATCCTGTGAGGTCTTATCCGCGCGCAGCTGCGAGCGGTGTATGAGGTAGAGATGCGAGGCGTACTTCGTGAGGAAGTTCGCCGCATCGACCGCCGCATTGCCGCCGCCCATGACCGAGATCACCTTATCCTGGTATGTATGTCCGTCGCACAGCTCGCAGTAGTGTACGCCGCGATTGAAGTAGTGCGGCTCCTGCGGCAGGGGCAGCTTACGGCGGTTCATGCCGGACGCAATGATGATAACGGGCGTTTCGTAGATGTACGTCTCCGTCTCGACGATCTTCGGCGTGCTCCGGAGGTCGACGCGCTCGATGCGGTCGAACTCGTCAATCTCCGCACCGAAATTCGTCGCCTGCTTTTCGAGCGTCCCGATCAGCTCCATCCCGCTCACGCGTTCGAAGCCCGGATAGTTCTCGATGTCCGCCGCCGTCGCGATCTGCCCGCCGACGAGCGAGTTCTCGAGCACGAGCGTGCGCAGGTTCATGCGCCCTGCGTAGAGTGCGGCAGTCAGTCCCGCCATGCCTGCGCCGATGATCACAATGTCCTTTTGAATATGTTCCTTTGCCATAGATTCATCTCCTTTGAGTAATTTTGACTTTTTGATTATTATAGCATGTCTGTCAAGATATGACTATGATAAAAGACACAAAAATAGCCCACACTCCACTGCGGACTATCTTTGCTGTGTATTATATTTTAGGAGAGCTTTGGAAACATCCGAAGACATTCCCTAACGAAAGCCTGAATAAAATATAGCACATGAGAGAATGAAAATCAATAGGTTTTTGAGAAAAATTTTCAACGAAATGTGGAGTGCGGAAAATTTTTCTTAGCGCCTCCTCAGAAACGGTAGGTGAGCCGCATACTTGCGTAGTTGCCAAGCGTGAAGCGTTCGCTCCCGTACAGCGTGTCGCGTACATTGATCCCCTTTGCGTCGAAGGTGTAGAACAGCTCGACGAGAAGGTTCTGCACAGGCACATAGCCCGCGCCGACGCTGAAGCTGCGGATTCCGTCGAGGTAGCGGTCAGGGAGGTAGTTCGTGCCGTTGCCGCCGAAGAACGAGCCGTGCTCGAAATGCTTGTAGTCGGCAAAGACATTCCAGCTGCCCTTCACATCCATGTCACTCTTGCCGATGTCAAAGCGCATCGTCCAGAAATGCGGCGTGCCGCCGTCTGCATGTCCTTTGAGACTGAACTGATCGGTTCCCGATTTGTGTTCGTAGATCGTGTGACCGTTCATGTGCCGCGCGTAATCTGTGCGGTTCTGTCCGTAGTCGATCGAAACAGCGGCATTGCTGCCGATCTTCCAGCGTGCGCCGACACCGATGACGCTCGCAAGCTTGTCGAACGCATAGGAGTCGTTGCTTGCACCGTTGGCGTAGTCTGCGTGGAATGTTCGGTTGCCGGTTGAGCCGAGATACCAGAGGGAGAGACCGACATTGGGCGTGAGTGCGTGCTTCGCCTGCACAAAGAACGCTCTTTCGAGGGCAGGGATGCGGTCGCTTGAGAGAACGGTTCCCACCGCGCGGATCGGTGTGCCCGTGTATTTTGTGAGGGCGTCGCGGGGCAGGGCGCTTGCGTACTCCGTCCAGTACAGGCGCTTGCCGATTGCATTGAAATACGACGTGATGGACTTCGGGTAGTTATGTGTACCCGGGAGCGCATCGTCCGTTGTTTCGTCGACAAAGTTGTCGTTGAACAGCGCGTTATATACATCGTTCTCAGATGTGGTAAGCGTGATATTTGTCGCGCCGGCGCCGGCGTTCGCCTTGGCGATGTTTTCATACATCGTCATGACCTTCGCCTTATTTGCTTCCCACCACTTCTGCAGTGCCGCAGAGCCGTCTCCATCAAGGACGCCCGGATAGTCCGCCATCGTCATGTAGAAGTTTTCCCTGTCCTCCGGATGGTCGGATCCCCAGACGAGCGTGTCAAAGGAGCCGATGGTTCCTGTCTGAAGCGTGTTGCTCGCATCGAGGTACTGATAGTTGACAGCAGCGGGGGCGTTCATTTGCATACGCTCGGCATCGTCCTGCTCGTTCTTTCGCAGCAGAGCATCGCCGTATGCGGCAGTCGCGATGTCGTACATCCGCTTCACGATGGCTGCCTGCTCCGCGACGCTTGCACCTCGCTCCTTTGCCGCCGTCAGCTGCTGATAGAAGTTCATCTTGTCATTCGCATCTGCAACGGGGGCGGGGGTATCAAATGTGCCTCCATATGGGGAGCGGTTCAGTCCGATGAACTCATCGATGGTCGGCGGACGGTAGAAAACCGTATGGGTCGCGTGTGTATAGGCAGAGTCCGATATACCCGTGCTCTGCTTGAACGTACCGTAGCCGAGGCGCACCTGCGTGCGGGCGTTTGTCCATGCGGCGCGGATACCGTCAAAGTCCTTGCCGAAGTAGTAGCCCGTGATGCCCATGCGCTCCTGCAGACGCCCGAGGGAGATGTCAAATGCGCCATTATGATAGGTCACGTCCAGATTGTTGATGCGCAGGTTGTTCAGACCGCGGGACTGCGCAGTGGTAGTCCTTGTTTCGACGCCGTCCTTGCCGGAGGCGGAGGCGAGCAAGGAGGCGTTCAGATGGTCGTTTAGACGTGCGTCCACACCGAGGCGCAGACGCTGCGCGAAGCCATGATCGTCGCTGTCCCGCATATTTCGCTCGGCAGAGCCGACCGAGGAATCGTCCGTCATCTTGATGGGCGGGCGGTTCGTGCCACCGTGTGCATCCCATTCCATTGCATAGTCGCCGAGGAAACGAACGCCCTGCGCTTTCTCTGTGTCAAAGATGGGGCTGAGGAATGCGTCGATCGAGTTCTTCGCATAGCTGCCGATGGACTGTGCGAAGAAGTTCGTTGCCGTTTCCGCATTGCGTGCTGCACGCGCCGCCTTTTCCTCCTCCGTGAGGGGTGCCTTCGGCTGTGTGTTGCTGTCGGGACCGAACTTGAGATTCACGCCGAGTCGGTAGACGCGCGCCTGCGTCGCACGGTCGTCGTCGCGATGGTTGAAGATGTTGTCGACGCCGATGTACGCCATTGCATCCTCGCCGAACTTCTGCTGCAGCATGAGGTTCCATATACCGAACGTCTTGTGCTGATAGCGTCGTGCGCCGGCCTGCGCATACTTGTTTTCAAAGATGTAGCCGCCCTGCATGTCGCTGTCCATCGTCATGTAGTTCGCGCCGCCCGTGACAGAGTTGCTGTCGAGCATCCGGATGTAGTAGTCGCCCCAGAGAGAGGCGCGGAAGCCGCTTGCCTTGTTCTCGTAGTCGACACCGATGTCGACCTTGTGCTTCGGCTTGTCGAGGAGCTGGCGCGGCATGTTCGGATCACTCTTGTTGATCGCATGGAGATAGGTGTAACCAAACTTGCCCGACCAATGTTTGTCGAATCTCTGCTTGACCTCCATCTCAAGTCCCGTGATCTCGGCCTTGCCGATGTTTTTAAAGCTGTAGAGCATATCGGGCGGGTAGCCAAGCTTCTCCGCTGTCTTGAGATTCGGGTGGAAGTCGATGTTGTAGCCCGTGTAGTAGGTCGTCATGTAGTTGCGGATGGTGTTGCGGAAGAGGTTCAGCCGCATGGTGGTCTTCTTCGTTTCGCCCTCGATGCCAACGTCGAAGTTGACGGACTTTTCGGGCTTCAGGTTTGGATTACCTGTCCAGTACCAGCCGAGACGTGCGCGGTCCTGGTCGACGGGGCTGCCGCCGTACATCTCCCAGTTGTAGTAGAGTTCGCCCATGCCGGGTTCTGCATAGCCTGTGCCGAGATTTGTCTTGAAGCGCAGGTGAGGATTGCCCTTGATGATGTTGTGCGTCAGACCAAGATTCGCCGTCACATGCGTGCCGAAGAGGCTGCTGTGGTCGAGGCGCAGGACGGGAGAGAAGATCGTATCGTTATCCATCATCCATGTGTCGCCGACCACAAAATGATACTTGTTGATCGTCGCCTCGCCAACGATGACCTGATTCTTCAGAGAGTCCTGAATCTCACGGAAGAGCTTACCGTTCAGCGTATAGTTAAAAATCTTATTGGGATCGCTGTAATAGGAAAGCCCATCAAAGTCACGGTTCCACCCGATGAGATTGTCCGCATTCTCGGTGCCGACCTTGCTGTTGAACGCGTCATATCGTGCCCGTGCCCCATCGGCATCGATGGCGTCCAGGGTCGAGTAGAAGTTTTTTGCACCGTTGTTGGAATACCGCAGATAGTCCTCGTAGGTGAACTCAGGTCGATACGAATTGGGATCGCCGCTGTTATAGCCATAGAGTTCGTTGTCCATATCCCAGCGCAGTCCGCGCTCTGCGTCAGGCAGCAGTTTATGTGCGTGGATAAAGGAGGCTACGTCCCCCTTTTTTAGCCCATAATCCTTTGCATCGCGTTGTACGACAAGGAGGCTTTTGTCGTAATCCCACGGGTCGATCTTGCGCAGATAAGTCTTCGGAGCACTCTTGAGACGGCTGCCAGAACCGTGTTCGCGAGCATAGCCCATGCCGTAGGTAAGAAGATGCTTATCATTCAGCTGGGTGTTGAACGTCGCATCAATATTGGTCTGCGCATGATCCACATTGTCGATGTAGTTCAGCATGTTCTTCCCCGTATAGGAAGAACGACCATAGTTGCTCGTCAGTGTGAGATCGTCCTCAAGGAGGCGCGTGTGGTTGATCTCGATGTTCCAGTCCGTGTCCTTGTTGCGTCCGTTCCAGCCGACGTTGTACGTATTGCGCCCCGACTTGCGGCTATAGTGCTGCTGTGGCTCCATTATGGAATCTGTGCGCTTGACGAAGCGGTTCAGATCCTCTGTATAGCGTTCCAGACGGAAGTTGAAGGTATTGTCCTTATTTGCCTCGTAGCTGCCAATCAATCCAAGATTCGATGCCTCGCCGTAGTAGCGTAGGCTGTTGTCCTCGAAATCCGTCACGTAGCTGCCAAGACCGGTCACAATGCGCGCCTCGTCCGCATAGACGGGCATGATGTCGCGCTTGCTCCCGTAGATGCCGAGCTGTACTTTGCCCATAGAACCAGAGTCGGCGCGCAGGAACATATTGCGGTAGGGGAACAGCTCGTCCTTCTCTGCCGTTCTTCCCTCTGCATTGAACTGAACCGAGGGCTGATCCCCTGCCTTCTTTGTGATGATGTTGACCACGCCGCCGATCGCGTCCGAGCCGTACTTTGCACTAGATGCACCCTGAATGATCTCGATGCGCTCGACATTCTCCGTGCCGAGGCGCATGACCTCGTCCGCTGCGCCGTAATACTTTGCAAAATCTCCCATGACGGGTTGCCCATCTACGAGAATCAGTGTATGACGTGCTTCCGCACCGCGAATCGAAACGCCGACGCGCCCCATCGCATCCACCGTGCGCGAGACGCCCGTCTCGCTGAAGATGATGTCCTCGACGGACTTCGCCTGCTTCTTCTCGATGTCCTCCTTTGTGATGATCGTCTTCTGTTGGGACTCGTACTTTGCCTCTTCCTGTGCAGCATCCACCTCCACGTGAATGTCCGCAGTAGAAACTTTGCCTCCTCCCTGTGTCCCATCATCTGCCCACCCCGTATAGGCGGGCAGGGTGAGTCCTGCCAAAATCGCGTAGGTGAGCATACGCAGCGAGCGCTTACGCTGTTTCCTCGTCATGAGATCCTCCTTAATACAATGACTGATGTGCTCCGATCCCTCGGAACAGCTTCCTGTTTCCATTCATACGTATCAGCTGAAGATTTTTGTGAATCATACAACTTTAAACATATAATGAAAATAATTATCGCATTGGCGTGCGTAAGGGTATTATAATGGCGAACGGGATTCATTACAAGTCTTTTTCGTGAATAATTAAAAAAAATATTTTCTAGTGAATAAAAGTGAATAATGTTCATAATAAAAGAACTGCTGCATGAAGGATGTTCGATCTTCATGCAGCAGCTCTATGCTACGAGGGCTATGGGAGGATGATGCTGTCCATTTTGGTATATGGCTTGATGTCGATGATGGCGCTGCCGTCGAGGGCATCGAGTCCCTTCACGCGGAGGATGTTTCCCTCGCGTGCGATGAGTTCGGCGATGCAGAGGGAGAGGGGGTTCGGCCGGCCGGGCGAGCGGCTGGCGAATACGCCGTGAAGCTCCCTTGCGGCGGGTGGGATGGTCTTGAGGATGTCGCGTTTGGCCAAATGTGCCCAGTAGAGTACGATGAGGTATTTGTTCTGCTCGATTTTGAGCAGCCCGTCCGAGAAGTCCGGATGAATCGCAATCTCCGAGATCTCTTCGCTCATGCGTCCTTGCCGAGGGATGTCCGTGAGGTTTTTGTAGGCGTTATGAACAACGCCAATTTCTTGAAGCTGCATTGTATCCTCTTCCTAATTAGAAAATGGAGCTACATCTCTGTAGCCCCATTTCTGCTCTGAGAATAGGCAGGGTGACATTCCTGCATCTCCTACTCAGGTCTTCTGACCATCCGGTGACGGCTGCCCGTTCCGTCCTCTGGTTCTCATTTCTTGTGTCCAGTATAAAGCATTTTGTTTATTTCGTCAAATGCTTTAAGGTGCCTTTTTGAATATTACTTCCTGCGTAATATAGGCAAGCGGCTTCATCTCTGTTCACCAGAGTTTTTCTCAAGTGATTTCACCGTTTCTCCCTCGGGCGTCTCTGCAAGCAGCTGCATCAGGCGGGGGTAGAGTGCCTCGATGGGGCGCGTACCGCCGGAGAGGGCGCCAAGCTCCGCCGCGCGGATGCCCACCTCGTAGTGCGAGAGATCCGCACCGTCATAGATGCACTGTGTCGTGAGGACGACGGTGCAGGCGCGTGTCTTTGCGCGGTCGAGTGAGGGCAGAAAGCTCTCCTCCGCGTCGTCGCCGGGAACACTGCCGCATCCGTATCCCTCAAGGATGATGCCGCGATAGCCGGAGGCGATGTGCGCATCGATGGTGATGGGCTTCATGCCGGGGTAGAGGCGGATAACGGCAACGCGTTCGTCGAGTGCGTCATGCAGTCGGAATGGGGCATCCTGCGCGGCGGGCGGTGCGGCGAGGTCAATCTCCGCGCGCCCGATGCTGCGAAAGGCATCATCCGCAAGCGAATACAGCTTCTTTACTGCGTTGCCATGAATGAGCCGTCCGCCGAACGCGAGACAGACCCCATGCAAGCTGCTGCACGCCGCTTTGTATGCGAGGCGGAGGTTCTTCTCCGCATCCGAGCCGTCCCTGCCGAGGGGACGCTGCGAGCCCGTGAGGACGACGGGGCGGTCGATGTTTTCAAGCATGTAGTAGAGTGCGGCGGCGGTGTATGCCATTGTGTCCGTGCCGTGGGTGATGATAAAGCCGTCATAGTCCGTGCGGCAGTCTGCAGCTTTGCGTGCGATCATCTGCCAGTGGGAGGGGGCGATGTTGGTGGAGTCGAGTGCGAGGAGGTCGATGACCTCGATGGCGGCGTCCACGGCGCCGATGGCGGCGCGCACATCTTCGCCGGAGAGGGCGGGGCGCAGACCATGCGCCGTTTCCCGTGAGGCAATCGTGCCGCCCGTGGCGATGAGGAGTATGTTTTTCATGGGCGCTGTCCTTTCTTTTCGCGTCGGCGTGCGCAAGGAGTCGCTGATAAAATGAAGTCCGTCAGATTGGTGCAGAATTTTTGTCCTGCCAAGGAAACAAACCGGACGCATAGCCGCTGTGCTATGTGGAGGATTTGTTGACACAGGCAGGGCGAAAAGGATGCGCCAAGATGGCGGTGCTGAATTTATCCGCGACTCCTTAGGTCAATCCAGATATGATGCAGGGTCATGATGGGGCGATGGAGGAGCATCCGAGGTCCGCTGTAGCGCATGACCGTGCGAATCTGCTCCCGCATATCACGGCTGTAGCAGTGGACGGGGCAGGCGGAGCAGAAGGATTTGACCTCCATGCGCGGGCAGCGGATGATGCGGTCGCGTGCGTAGGCGAGGAGACGGCGGCAGTCGGGGCAGAGTGCAGGTGCGCCGTCCCGCTCGGCGGTGCGGTGTGCATGCCCCTGTCCGCGACAGTAGATGGCGATCATTTCCGACATCACGTCGGCTTCGAGGGCGCGTTTCTTTTCGGTGTCCATGTGAATTCCTTTGAAAATTATTTTTGAAAATCGACACAAAGCTTGTCCATATTTGTATCTTCTTTGAGCGTTGGGGTGGCAGCAATCCACGCAGCTTCCGTGATGCCTTTTTTGTTTCAGCATTTGGTACGTGTGTGATAGGGATAACTTTCCTTATAAACTGCCTCCGGTGCAATATCAATCGCACCGTTTTCCCATGTGAGGATACCATGCTCCAAGCGTGCTGTATCAAATACGCTGCGCTTTGACAGTGACTGGAAGGCGGGGTAGTGAAGGAGACATGAGGCGTCGAAGATACGCTCTTCGCCCGTAGAGAATGTGACGATCATATAGAGGTCATCAATGATACGAAAATCAGTAATGGTGATATCTTCGTGCGGTTCTGAAGCGTAGGCAATACCGTCAAGAATATACATCATCCATCTCCTATCTGAGCGGTTCGATCTTATCAAAGTGCATGCCACGCACGGCATTATTCCATGCGGCATAGAGTTCATCCTCGTGGATGTAGAGCCATGCTGTGAGGATTTTCAGTTGCTTATCCGGCAGCTTTCCGGCAAGGAGTTCTCCGTCGATGGCGACAGAAGCCTTGAAATCACCGTAAAATACATGCACGTGTGGCTTGTGATGTCGGTCATTATCGAGAAAGATCATCTTTATGATCATCCCCATAAAACGGCTGAGTTCAGGCATAAGTTACTCCTTTCTGTCCCTCCGTATACAACGGCACTGTCCGCCTGCATAAGAATTAGCTGCGAGCGCTTTTCTTTTCCTCCTGCGCACGGCGGAATTTTTCGAGCAGATCCATTTTGTGCTCCATTTTGTGGACGAATTCGCGTGCGGCGGCGCGATCCTCCTCGTTGGGGTGCTCGGCGGCACGCACCCAGCGTTCCTGTGCCTCAGGGCTGTTGTGTGTATCGTCGGGGTCGGATTTCTTGCGGCGGGCGATGAGCGCGGGGGCGAGTTTGCCCTGTGCGGAGAAGGTGCCGAGAACTTCAATGTTCTCTCCGAGCAGGTAGGCAGAACGCGCGAACGAGGTGACGGCGTGCTCCGAGCCGACGTCTGCGCCGTGCGTCTGAAAGAGAACGACACTCGCATCCCTGACCTTCGGCAGATATGCCTTCATGAGATCGTCGGGACCGCCGCGCCGCAGCCAGTATCCAAGTGCAACGACATCGTATGCGGAGAGATCCGCCGGTGCGTCCTGCACACGGAAGATGTCCGCGCCCGCTGTGCCCGCAATTTCCTCGGCGATTGCCTTTGTGTTGCCCGTGGTGGATGAATAGATGACAGCCCATTTCCTCATGGTTATGAATACTCCTTTACTTTTTCTGTGGCTTTGCTACAATACATTACAGCATATTTTTGGATCGTATGCAAGAAGATTGATCACAGAAGGAACCTATGATGAAACACGAAATAAAACACGCGACGGCGCTGCTCTCGACGGGGCACGCGATGGTGGATTTCTATGCGAATTTCCTGCCGATCCTCCTGCCTCTGCTCATGCTGAAATTCGGGCTCTCTCTGACAATGTGCGGCGTGCTTGTCATGGTTGCGTCCGTGACGACGAATATGCTGCAGCCCTTCTTCGGCTATCTGATGGATCAGCGAAACTTCAGTCCGCTGCTCCCGTATATCGTGCCTGCCGCCGCCGTGCCGATCTGTATGGTCGGCCTTGCAGGTCATCCGGCGGTGCTCTTTCTGCTCGTCGCGGTAACGGGCGCGGCGGTTGCGGCATATCATCCGCTCTCGTCCATGCTCGTGGGACGGACGGCGGCGGACGGGCGCGGAAGCGGTATGATGAGCTATTTCATCGCGGGGGGGAATGCGGGCATGGCATTCGTGCCGCTTGTGCTCGTCGCATTTCTTGAAAAGCTGTCATTGAGTGCGCTGCCCCTCCTGATCCTGCCCGCTGTACTTATGGGGGTGCTCTTTGTGCGCTCGGGGCTGTGCGCTGTTTCGTCTCTGCCGGAACGGCGGGCGGCGGAGCGTCCGAGTCTTGCCCGTGTTCTCTTTGCACGCACGACGATCACGCTGAATCTCGCGATGGGGCTGCGCTGCTGGACGCACGGCGCGTTCGGGACGTTCCTGCCGCTGCTCCTTGTCGGAAATGGGGAGGACACGAGTGCGGCGGGGCTCTTCCTCACGATCTTCATGGTCGGCGGCATGACGGGCGGTCTCGTCGGCGGCAATCTTGCGGACAGGTTCACGGGGCGTGCGATCATTGTCGCATTCCTCGTTGTCGGTATTCTGCCGTGTGCTTATTACTTTACCCATGTCAGCGCGGATGTGCTCGGCGGCATCGTGCTCTTTGCCGCCGGCTTTTCTCTGATGGCACCGCAGCCCAGCTCGATTATATGGGCGCAGCAGGCACTGCCGGAGAACGCGGCGATGGCATCGGGCATGATGCTCGGCATGTCGTTTGGTCTTGGCAGTCTCGGCGTTGCGGCGACGGCCGCGCTCGGCGATGTCATCGGACTTGCGCCCGCGCTCCTCGTCTCCGTCATTGCACTCCCGCTTGCGGCTCTATTGGCGTATATGACACCGGAGCCAAAGGAAGTCTGACCACCGCAAGCGATCCCTCGCAGCGACGGGAGAGGAATGTGCCAAGATGGACAACTGAATGCGTCCGTGATTCCCTCGCGGACGAGCACACGTCCGCTTGCATAACGAGGGTTCTGCGTGGAGTACGCAGCGCGAATCCGTACCCGTTGCCTTACACCCGGAAAAATTGTTTTTATATACATATAAATTATATTTTCATGAAAAATATTGATGATATTTATTTCGCCTGTGCCTATTGAAATGTGAATCCAATTCAAGTATTATGAGGGCAACCGATGGGATTTGTTTTCAATGGGGGAATCCATTCACAGAACAGGAGGCAAAATATGCTGCAGAGCAAGAGCTGGGACGGTTTTGAGGGGGGCGTCTGGCAGGAGGAGGTCAACGTCCGCGACTTCATTCAGCGCAACTATACGCCGTACGACGGCGACGAGTCCTTCCTTACGCCGCCGACGGACGCGACGAATCGCCTGTGGGCACGCGTGCAGGAGCTTCAGAAGGAGGAGCGCGCGAAGGGCGGCGTGCTCGATATGGAGACGGAGGTCGTCTCGGGGCTGACGGCATACGGTCCGGGCTACATTGACCCCGCGCACAAAGACCTCGAAAAGGTGGTCGGGCTCCAGACGGACAAGCCCTTGAAGCAGGCGTTCATGCCGTACGGCGGCATCCGCATGGCGGAGGAGGCACTGGAGAACTACGGCTACAAGCTCAGCCCGAAGCTCCACGAGATCTTTACCAAGTACCACAAGACGCACAATCAGGCGGTCTTTGACGCATACACGGACGAGATCCGCGCGGCACGCCGCAGCCATATCATCACGGGGCTGCCCGATACGTACGGGCGCGGGCGCATCGTGGGCGACTACCGCCGCGTTGCACTCTACGGCATCGATCAGCTCATCGCCTTCAAACAGGGGGATCTCCTGAACTACGGCGACGGCATTATGAGCAACGATGTCATCCAGCAGCGCGAGGAGGTCGCGGAGCAGATCCGCGCGCTGAAGGGCATGAAGGAGATGGCACAGCTCTATGGCTTTGACATCTCGGCACCTGCGAAGGACGCGCGTGAGGCTGTGCAGTGGCTCTATTTCGGCTACCTTGCGGCGATCAAGACGCAGAACGGCGCAGCGATGAGCGTCGGGCGCATCTCGACCTTCCTCGACATCTACATCCAGCGCGATCTTGCACGCGGCATCCTCTCCGAGGAGGAGGCGCAGGAGCTGATCGACCACATCGTGCTGAAGTTCCGCATGGTGAAGTTCGCACGCATCACGTCCTACAACGAACTGTTCTCGGGCGATCCGATCTGGGCGACGCTGGAGATGGCGGGCATCGGCATGGACGGTCGCCACATGGTCACGAAGAACGATTTCCGCTTCCTCCATACGCTTGAGAACATGGGACCCTCCCCCGAGCCGAACCTCACCGTTCTCTACTCCTCGAAGCTGCCGCAGACCTTCAAGGACTATGCGGCGCGCATCTCCATCCGCACCAGCTCGATCCAGTATGAGAACGACGACGTGATGAAGCCCGCATGGGGCGACGACTACTCCATCTGCTGCTGTGTGTCGGCGACGCAGACGGGCAAGGAGATGCAGTTCTTCGGCGCACGCGCGAACCTTGCGAAGTGTCTCCTCTACGCGATCAACGGGGGCGTGGACGAGAAGAGCGGTGTGCAGGTCGGCCCCGCCTACCGCCCGATCCGCACGGAGTATCTTGAGTACGACAATGTTATCATCAAGTACGAGCGCATGATGGACTGGCTCGCGCACGTCTACGTGAACGCGCTGAACATCATCCAGTATATGCACGACAAGTACTACTACGAGGCGGCGGAGATGGCACTCATCGACACGGATGTCCGCCGCACGTTTGCAACGGGCATTGCGGGCTTCTCCCATGTCGTCGACTCGCTGTCCGCGATCAAGTACGCGAAGGTAAAGCCGATCTACAAGGACGGCATCGTCGTGGACTATGAGACGACAGGCGACTTCCCGCGCTATGGCAACGACGATGACCGCGCGGACGAGATCGCAAAGTGGGTCTTAAAGACGTTCCTCTCGAAGATCAAGGCGCGTCACACCTATCGTCACTCCGAGCCGACGACGTCGATCCTCACGATCACGTCGAACGTTGTCTACGGCAAGTACACGGGTGCGATGCCGGATGGGCGCAAGGCGTGGACACCGCTTGCACCGGGTGCAAACCCAAGCTACGGCGCAGAGTGCTGCGGTCTGCTCGCCTCGCTCAACTCCGTGGCTAAGCTGCCGTATCACTGGGCGCTCGACGGCATCTCGAACACGCAGAGCATGACGCCCTCCTCCATCGGACACAATGAGGACGAGCGCGTGCAGAATCTCGTGAGCGCGATGGACGGCTATTTCGATCAGGGCGCACATCATCTGAATGTGAACGTATTCGGGCGCGAGACGCTTGAGCATATCATGGAGCATCCCGAGGATCCCGCATACGCGAACTTCACGATCCGCGTTTCAGGCTACGCGGTCAAGTTCATCAGTCTGACGCGCGAGCAGCAGGAGGATGTGATTTCGCGCACCTTCCATGCGCACATGTAAAGGGCGATGAAAGGACGCATCAGCGCGACGGAGAGCTTCGGCTCGGTCGATGGTCCCGGCATCCGCTTCATCGTCTTTGTGCAGGGCTGCCGCTACCGCTGTCAGTACTGCCACAACCCCGAGACGTGGGAGCGGGAGGGCGGCTATGAGGCGACCCCCGAGGAGATCTTTCGGATGGCGTGGCGCTACCGCCCGTACTGGAAGCAGACGGGCGGCATCACGGTCAGCGGCGGTGAGCCGCTGCTCCAACTCGCATTCGTGACAGAGCTGTTCCGCCTTGCGAAGGCAAAGGGAGTGAATACCGCCATCGATACGGCGGGCGAACCGTTCACGTGGGACGAACCGTTTTTCAGCGCGTTTGAGGAACTCCTGCCGCTCGTGGATTTGTTCCTGCTCGACCTCAAGCACATCGACGATGAAGCGCACAGGGCACTCACAGGCGTATCGAATGTGAGCGCGCTTGCGCTCGCGCAGTTCCTTTCGGAGCGGGGCAAGCGGCTGTGGATTCGTCATGTTCTTGTACCGGGCTGGACGACGGGGGAGGACGATCTCAGAAGACTTTCGGACTTTATCGCGGGACTCCGTACCGTCGACCGCGTGGAGGTGCTGCCCTATCATGCGATGGCACGGCACAAGTACGAGGAACTGAACCTTCCGTACCGGCTCGGGGAAACGCCCGCGCCGACGGCGGAGGAAATTGCCCGCGCGGAGAAGATCCTGCGCGTGGGGGAGTATAGGGGATACTTGAACCCATGAAAAGAGAGGCACTGCACGGCGCAGCGCCTCTCTTTTTGTGTTCCTTTCGTTGCCGCCTCTAACACTGAAAGGAAGTGTGTCGATCAGAGAAACATTATCTCTGTCGCAGCAAGTGTAGTTGCCTACTACGTTTATAATATAACATCTTCCCTATTTCATTGCAAGGCTATTTTCGGCACAGCCGAATCACAATATCCTCTAATAGTTCATCTCCCGCCTGCCCCGTTTTCAGCAGATAGTCCGCATCGGCAAGGGCAAGAACAGCGCTGTGCAGTGTCGATTCGGAGAAGGCCTTGGCGTGATTCCCAAGTTTTTCCGCGATAAATGGGTGCAGCCCCATGACCTTGCCGAGCCCCTTGGGCGGCGTGCCCTGCATGAGCAGGCGCTTCGCCTGCCAGAGCTGACGGACGTGGCGCACGAGGAGGGCGAGCAGGACGGTGAAGTGCACGCCGTCCGCGCGGCAGCGTGCAAGCAGATCAAGCGAGCGGCGCACATCGCGTGCGCTCACGGCATCCATCAGGGCGAACACCGATACCTCGGGCATCTCGGAGAATGCCGCACGCAGGTCTGCCTCCGTGAACTGCGCGCTGTCCGTGTAGAGAAGCAGTTTTTCAAGCTGGCGATCAAGGAACTCAAGCGAGATGGTCGGCATCATGCCGACCACATTCAGGAAAAATGCACGCGCCTCCCGCTGCATGGAGCGTCCCATTTCGCGCAGCCGCCCGTTCAGCCAGTTCTCCACGTTCCACGGGCGCAGCGGCTCACTCTCCATGACGCGTCCGTATTTTTCGACCGTCTGATAGAGTTTCCTGCGCTTGTCGGGCTTTGCCGCAAGCGTAAAGATGACGTACGTGGTGGGGGGCGGATCGGCGAGCAGGGCGATCAGGCGATCTGCGCTCGTATCCTTCGGCGCAGGGGTGTCGGCAGCGTCCTCCTTTTTCTTTGACGCGCGAAAGATTACCGTGTCGCGTACGAGGACGACAATCTTGTCCGTGAAGAAGGGGGCGGTCTCAAGCGACTCCATCAGCGCCTCAATGGGCGGCATCTCCTCATAGCGGATGAGTGCGTCCGCGCGATCCTCTGCATTTGGCAGGAGACGGCGCAGGATTGCCTCCTCTGCGCGCCGGATGTAGTAGCTCTCCTCGCCCGCGAGCAGAAAGACGTGCGGCGGCACGCCCTTTGCGAGTGACGCCATGAACTCCGTGTAGGTCATCGGCGGTAGCGCGCCATCTCTGCGCCCACGGTCGTCTCCTCCGTGTGTCCAGAGTAGAGGACGGTCTCGGGCGGCAGCGTGAATACCTCGCGTGCAATGCTGTCCCAGAGTGCCTGTGTGTCGCCGCCCGGGAAGTCGGTGCGGCCGACGCTCGCGCAGAAGATCGTATCGCCGACGAACGCCACGCCGTCCCTTGCACTGTAAAAGATGCAGGAATCCGTTGTATGCCCCGGCGTATAGCGCACCTCAAGCGAACAATCGGGATTTGCCGCAAGTGCGATGATCTCGCGGTCGGCAAACGTCGTCACGTCCGAAAGCGTAATTTTTCCACCGCCCCAGAGGGAGAGATTCCATCTGGGATCGCTGTAGTAGCGCGGGCCGTCCTCTGCGGCACAGATGACTGCGCCCGTGCGCATGGCAAACGCCTCCGCGCCGCCGATGTGGTCGAAATGGCAGTGCGTAAGAAGCAGACGCTCGATGGTCCAGCCCTTTGCCGCGGCATGTGCGGCGAGGGCTTCGCCGTCGGCTCCCGCATCGATGAGAAAGCCGTGCCTAGTCGCATCGTCGATGTAAAAAAAAGAATTCGTCGGGATCATGTCGCCGACCGTCATACATTCGATCATGTGGATTCTCCTGTCTTAAGGAAGCACTGACAAATTCAGCACCGCCGTCTTAGCACATCTTTTTCGCCCTGTCTGTGTCGAAAAATCCTCCACATAGCGGACGGCTATGCGTCCGGTTTGTCTCCTTGACAAGACAAAAAATCTGCACCAATACGACGGACTTCATTTTATCAGCGATTCCTTTATCGGAAAGAGCAGCTGAAGGATGTGTACGCCCGTCTTGCCGCACGCGTCGATGCCGTCGCGGCAGTATTTGCAGGAGCAGACTGCCTTCTCTGTCGGCAGCTTCTGTGCGTGCCGTTGGAAGTAGGCGTGTTGTTCCTCCTCCGTCATAGGTGTGAACATGGGGGAGTGGCCGTTTTCGTAGCGGCGCGGAATGAGCTTCGCGTTGCCGGGAAAGCAGGGCGCGAGCAGAGCGTGCCCGTGGAAGCGGGTCTTGTCGAAATTCTCCTCCTGCTCAATGATGGTTACGTTCATCTTGCGCAGGAGGGAGCGGATCGCCTCCTGCATGGAGCGCCGCTCCACCGCCGCCCAGCAGTCCTGCACGGTCATACGCTCGCCGCCGTAGTCGGGGAAGGGGAAGTCCTCGTCCCGGTCGATCAGATCCCAGACATAGGTGAACGCACCCGCCTTGGAACTCTCCTCGACGATATTGGCGCAGTTGTTGCATAGCACGATTGCGTGATCTTCCGGCGTCAGTTTGGGGTGATGCGGGCGACAGCAGCCTGCCGTCTGTACTCCGTGCCGTTCCTCGAGGTAGCGGCGCACGGCTGCACTCTCGGCGGAGAAGTCCGCCTGAATTTTACAGCTTGGATAAAAGATCGTTGCCATAAATGTACTCTCCTAAATATACACAGTTTTGGCTCACCTACCGCTGCTCCACTCGTAGGCGCGGCGCGGATCACCGCTGGCGAGATAGATGATGCCGCAGTAGGCAAAGCCGTTCTTTTGCAGACAGTTCTGCATGGGGATGTTGTCCGCATGGGTGTCGGCGCGCAGGTGCTCATACTGCGTGCGTGCAAAGGCGAGCATGGCACGGAATGTGCCGCGCTCCGTTCCGTCGCTGCCCGCGCGATGGATCGTCGCGTAGGGGGAGGCATCCTGCCACGCACCCTCGATGTACGCGTAGGTTGGATCGTCGCCCGAGATGAGTGCAAAGACCGCGTGGAGATGCCCTGCTTCATTTTCCAGCACATAGCTCACACCGCGTGCGATGTCCGCACGCACAATCTCCTCCGAGGGATAGCCGCCCGTCCACTGCGTCAGATTGCCGGAACGCCGCATAAAGGCGCGCGCCGCCTCATAGATGCGCAGGATTTCGGGAATGTCCTGTACGCTTGCCTGTCGTATCATTCATATCCCTCCCATGCTATTCTACACGATTCGGGCGGATTTTGAAAGAAGCGTTTGTGGCGGCGGACAAATAATGCTATACTGTTCCCATCAATGGGGGGAACGATATGAGTGGATGGCTGTTTTATGCGCTGCTGTCGGCGCTGTGCGCAGCGTTCGTGTCCATCTTTGGGAAGGTGGGCGTCGCGGGGCTGGACAGCAGTGCGGCGACAGCGGTACGTGCCGTGATTATGGCGGTGTTTCTCGTGGGGGTGGTTGCAGCAGAGGGGCATACCTCCAACCTTCCTCAGGTGTTCGCGGACAGGAAGGCGCTGCTCTTCGTTGCGCTCAGCGGGATCGCGGGGGCGCTTTCGTGGCTCTTTTACTTCCTCGCGCTCAAGGAGGGCGATGTCACGAAGGTCGCACCGATTGACAAGCTGAGCGTGGTCTTTGCCGTCCTGATCGCCGTGCTTTTCTTCGGTGAGCGCGTCAGCTTTCTGCACGGCGTTGCGATTGCCATGATTGCGGCGGGTGGGTTGATGCTGGCGATTTTTCCGTAGGGAATCGCTGATAAAATAGACCCTCAGATTGGTGTAGATTTTTTCGTCCGGTTGAGGCAGCAAACCGGACGCATAGCCAAAGCTATGTGGAGGATTTGCTAACGAAAAGCGGGCAAAAAAGATGCGCTAAGATGGCGTGGCTGAATTTATCAGTGCTTCCCTAGAGAAATGAATCACAAAAAAACAGGGAATCGGTATAAAAACCGATTCCCTGTTATTCGTCTGCATACAGCAGTGTGAGCGTGCCTGTGGCACGCGTTGCGGCAAGGTCGATGACGCGCTGGTTGCGTGAGCCGCGAAAGTGAAGGGTGAGGTCGCGCTCCTCGGCGCGGTAGTCGCCGTCGACAAGAACGTCCAGCTCGTCGAGCAGAGCGTTCACATCGGGATTTTCCTGCGCACGCAGTTCCTCCAGGGTGAACCCCGTGTAGCTCCACACATCGAGACCGCGTGCGTGTGCGCCGCGTGCGAGCGGCAGCAGTGCCGCCGGCTGCAGGAACGGCTCGCCGCCGCTGAGGGTGAGCCCTGTGAGGAGTGGATTTTCATCGAGCTGTGCAAGCACGGCTCCGACGGTCGTCATGCGCCCCCCGACGAGTGGCTGCGTGTTCGGATTGTGACAGCCGGGACAGCGGCGCGGACAGCCCTGCGTAAACACCGTCAGCCGTATGCCCTCACCGTCTACGATGGAGTCGCGCGCGATCCCCGAGATGTGAATCTCAGTGGAGTCCGTGCTTGACACGCTCATGCTCCTCGGCCTGCTTGGCATTGTTCCAACGATCCGTGGTGCCGACGAGGTAGCCTGTAATGCGGCGGACGCGCTCAAACTTCGGCTGGCGCATCTCATAGCCAAGCGTGACACGCCCGTCATCCGTTCCCGTGATGGAGAGACGATCAAGCTTCTCATGGGTCTGACCTTCGATGTATGCGATGTAGTTCTCCACCTCGTGCGGTGTGATGTCCGAGAGGCCGTTTACGGTGACGTTGATATCGTTGACAATCATGCTGCATTCTCCTTTTTGCACACCGTCTGCGGTGTGTTTTCCTTCTTGGCGATGTGTCGCCATTTCGTGAGGATTATACAACATATAGTGGGTGCTCGTCAATAGGAAATCTATATCTAGTTGTTTTTGCACAGACTTATCCACAGGGTTTTTTTGGAAATCGACCCTGTTTTTGGCGTGGATGCCGATGGAAAAAGGGCTGGCGCGCATGTGGACGGACAAAAAGTTATCCACAGCTTCCCTAGGGAGAAACTGTGGACTTTGTGGATAAACGATGGCGTATACAGGTGGTTACGAGGCTGCTCCCTGTGGATTGTTCTCTTCCGCATTCGCCTTCTCCTGAATGATGGTCTGGATGGGATAGGGAATGTCAATGCCCTCTGCGCGGTAGCGGTCGGTCAGTGCCTTGATGAACTCGTGCTTGATGATGCCCTGGTTGTCGAACAGGCTCGACGGCAGGATGACGACGAAGTTGATGGAGGAGTCGCCGAAGTCCGTGTAGCGCACGAGCGGCTCTGCGTTCGGATTGTCGTCCACGCGTGCGAGCACTTCCTTCGCCGTCTCGATGGTGACGCGCTCGACAGTGGCGAGGTCGCTGTCATACGCGACGCCGACGGGGACGCTGACGTTGATGTTCAGTGTAGGCAGACTGAAATTGGAGATGTTCGCACCCGCGATGGTCTTGTTCGGGATGACGATGGTGCTGCTCGCGCCAAGCGGGATGATGGTGGTAAAGCGCCAGGTGATGTCCGAAACGCGCCCCTCCTCACCCGAGCTGAGCTTGATGTAGTCGCCGATGCGCAGCTGCTTTGAGAGGATGAGATGGAGCCCCGCGAAGATGTTGGCGAGCGTTTCCTGCAGCGCGAGTGCGACCGCCATACCGCCGACGCCTGCCGCCGTGAGGATCGGGGCGATGGAGATGCCATAGTACTGGAGGATGACGAGGAGCCCCATGGCGTAGATGACGCCGACGAGGATGCTGTTGAGCAGCGTTGTCTTCGGGAGATTTTTGCCCGAGCGCTCAAAGTACATGGTGACCACGCCGTCAACCGTGCGTGCAAGGACGCGCGTGATGGAGAAGACGTTGCTCGTAAAGAGAAGGTAGGAGAGCAGCTTTGTCACCGTCGGGGAGATCTCTACCGCATCGATCGCCCAGTAGAGTCCGACGATGAAGCTGAAAAAGATGGGAACGCCCTGCATGGAGCGGACGAGGACGTACTTCCATGTGCTTTCTTCCACTGCAAGGTGGTGGTCGATGTAGCGGCGGATGAGGCGGTCGGCGATGATGCCCGCCGTGAGTGCCGCGAGAACGATGCAGCAAGGGACGATCAGCAGGCTGACGAGGTCGTTGAAGTTGAGCGTATGAGAGAATATGGTCAAGGGAGACTCCTTTCAAAGATTGTTTTTATGATGGGTTATCAATGCGCCGCAGCAGAAAGGAATTCCTCCCGTGCCGCAAAGAGGCGCATGGTGCCGACGGCGCCCATGATGTCGTATGAGAATATCGGCGCAGCGGGTTCTGCCGCCCCGTGATGATGGCGCGGCGGATCGAGGATGGAGACGGCATGTCCCTGCGTGCGCATACGCGAGGAAAAGTGTCCGTTGATGACGTTGAAGAGTTCGCCGACGGCATCGACGGCAAGCTCATCCATGCCGTCGAGCGAGACACCGCTGTAGCCGCTCGCGAGCGCGTAGAATGCGTCTACGGAGGCGGCGAGGGCGACGATGAGGGGGCTGCCGTCCACGTCGAGTCGCTGCGATATGGTGACATAGCAGGCGTCCGCCGCTGTTTGTTCGACCGCGGCAGTGATACGCGCGTAGTCGGCAAGCCCCGCGAGGAAGGTCTCCATGTAGCTCGTATCAAATTCGCTCATTGTCCCTCCACAGACTGCTGCATTTTGACAAGCGCCATGGTGATCTCGTCATCGGCGTACGGCTTTCGGATGAACATGAGCGCACCGTTTTCCTTGGCGCACGTCAAGTTCTCCTCCGTGGCCGCCGTCGAGAGCATGACGACGGGAAGAGTCGGGTGCTCTTTGCGCAGACGGCGCAGCACCGCGCAGCCATCGAGCTTCGGGAGGATGATGTCGAGAAAGACGGCGTCGGGGGCTTTGTCTGAGATGCACCGCAGCGCCTCCTCGCCGTCGCGTGCCTCGATGACCGTGTGCCCGCGGTCAAAGAGTTCCGCCTTGAGCTTGATGCGCACGAGGCGCGAGTCGTCAACGATGAGGATCTTCATGAGCGGTCTCCTTTTCAGGCAGCACCGCCGCGCCGAAGGCGTGCGGGAGCAGTTCGGCGGGGGTCATGACGCATACGTCGCCCGCCGTATTGGCGAGGATGATGCGTGCGATCGGGAACTCCACGAGCATCTGGCGGCACATGCCGCAGGGAGCACACGGTACGGGACTGTCCGCAATGATGGCAAGTGCCTCAAATGCACGCTCGCCCGCCGTAACGGCAGCAGCGATTGCCGCGCGCTCGGCACAGATGCCAACGGGATAGGAGGCATTCTCGACATTGACGCCGCCGTAGACCTTACCGCTCTTGCCGAGGAGTGCTGCGCCGACGGAAAAGCCCGAGTAGGGGGCGTAGGCACGGCTGCGGAACTCCGCCGCGCGCGCAGTCAGATCCTTATCATTCATGTCATTTCCTCCTTAGGAAGCACTGATAAATTCAGCACCATCATCTTGACGCATCTTTTTTGCCCGCACTTCGGCGGAAAATCCTCCACAGAGCACCACTCTGCGTCCGGTTTTCCGCCTTGTTCGGACGAAAAAATCTACGCCAATCTGACGGACTTCATTTTATCAGTGATTCCTTACAATTCAAGACCCGCGCGTTTGCGTGCGCGGTACTCGCGGTCAAGGATGCCGAGGACAACGAGATTTTCGTAGACACCACGGTGCAGGATCGTCTCGCGGATCAGCGCCTCGCGTACCATGCCTTCGCTCTCGTAGAGGTGCAGCGCACGCGCGTTGTAGTCCTTGCAGTCGAGCCATGCGCGGTGTGCACCCCTATCGTCGAACGCCCACGCCTTCAGCAGCTTCATCGCCTCGTGTCCGTAGCCGAGCCCCTTCTTGCCGATGATGACGTGCGTCCACTCCTGCTCCTTCGAGTCGAGCAGGAGTCCCGTGACATGGAGATAGCCGACGCGCTCAGCGCATGCGCGCTCTTCGACGATGATGTCCATTGCTGCCTGTCCCTGCGCGATGATCGTCTCGTGATCCGCGCGCGAGAATGGGACAATGTAGTCGCGATTTTCCTTTGCCTCCTGCAGGGCACAGATATAGTCAACGTCCGCAGCATCTGCGCGGCGCAGCAGAAGGCGAGGTCCTTCTTTCAGAATTTCTGCCATAGGATATCCTTTCATTTTGAAATCTTTTCCTTATTTTACATTGAATCCGCATGCAAATGCAAGGGAGCGTTCCATGCGAATAATTATAGATTGACGATATGGGACGAACAAATTATAATGGAGTCACGAAAAAGGGAATGTGTTTGAACGGGAGGAAGGGCATGGCAGCGCAGAAAAAGCCGTCGGTGCGTGAGGTGCTTTGGCGAAAGAAACGCGCGCGCGACCAGATGTTGGATGCGGTGGGGAAACTCTGTGACGAATCGTGGGAGATGTTCGAGAAGGTCGCTGCGGATCGCTCGTCCACCTCGCGCGACGCAGTCACCACGCGGGAGCTTGGGCTGCGCCTGCGCTCGCTCGGGTATCTCATCGAGGGGGAGCACTATATTGACCGCATCGCCTTTGAACTGCAGACGAAGGATGTATACATGACCGCAAGCGAGGTCGCCAGATCCTACGTTTCGGATATCGTGATGACCTTTTTGGATGGGATTCTCCTCTATGGAAAACAGACCGAATGGGACAATAAGGAACTGCAGGAGGCATATCAGACCTCGTTGGAACAGCCTCTGGAGGAGATCCGCACGGCGCTGATTCCCGTGCCGCCGCAGCAGGTGGCGGAGAGTGCCGCAGATGATTGATGAAATAATATAAATGATATATAGGAGGCTTGCCGTACATGTTCGGTATGTCAATGGATATTGGGATTGACCTTGGGACGGCAAATGTGCTCGTCTATGTCAAGGGCAAGGGGATTGTCCTCAAAGAACCTTCCGTGGTCGCGGTCAACCGCGACACCAATCAGGTGCTTGCGATCGGCGAGGAGGCACGGCAGATGATCGGGCGCACGCCCGGCAACATCGTTGCAATTCGTCCGCTGCGTGACGGCGTTATCGCAGACTACGACATTACGGAGAGTATGCTGCGCTTCTTCATCGAAAAGGTCGTCGGGCGCAGCATTGTCTTCCGTCCGCGCATCATGATCTGCATTCCCTCGGGTGTGACGATGGTGGAGCAGCGCGCCGTGCAGGAGGCTGCCGAGCAGGCGGGCGCACGGCACATCCAGCTCATCGAGGAGCCGCTTGCAGCGGCGATGGGCGCAGGGCTTGACATCGTAGAGGCACAGGGGTCGATGGTCGTTGACATCGGCGGCGGTACGACGGACGTTGCCGTGATCAGTCTGGGCGGTGTTGTGACGAGTGAGAGCATCCGCGTTGCAGGAGATATGTTCGATGAAGATCTCATCGCCTACGTCAAGCGCGAGTTCAATCTTCTCATCGGCGAGCGCTCGGCGGAGGAGATCAAGGTGCGCGTCGGTGCAGCACACACGGCAGCGCGGCGCGAGCAGATGGACGTGCGCGGGCGTGACCTCCTCTCGGGGCTGCCCAAGAATGTCACGATCTCTACGGCCCAGGCATCTTCTGCCATAGAGAACTCTGTGATGCGCATCGTCGACTGTGTCAAGAAGGTGCTTGAGGAGACGCCGCCGGAGCTGTCTGCGGACATCATGGATCGTGGCATCGTGCTGACGGGCGGCGGCGCACTGCTCTACGGCATGTCCGACCTCATTCAGCGGGAGACGGGAACGCCGACCTTCGTCGCGGACGATCCCATGACCTGTGTGGCACTTGGCTGCGGCAAGGCGCTCGATATCTTTGATAAATTTGACGGCAAGGCGACAAATACGAGCTTTGGGCGAAAAAAATAGAGGAAAAACACGCCATACAGCGAAAATATAAGAGTATGAGCTGTTTTCGGGAAAAAGAGGGATATTATGTGGAGAGGACTCTATATTGCGGCATCCGGCATGATCACGGAGACCAAACACACGGACATGATCGCGAACAATCTCGCCAACGCTTCGACGACGGGCTATAAGCGCGACGATATGGCGATCCGCGAGTTCGCGCCAATGCTGCTGCGCCGCATCAACGATCACTCGGCTGATACAGAGGTGACAAGCTTCAAGGGGTTCCGCATCGACGGGAATCGTGCGCCGCGCGTCGGCACCCTTGGTCTTGGATCCTCCGTGGACGAGATTGCGACCGATCACATGCAGGGAGCGATGCAGACGACGGGCAACACGTATGACCTTGCCATCTCGGGGCCGGGCTACTTTGTCATTGGAACGCCGGACGGGCCGCGCTATACGCGTGACGGCGGCTTTTATCGCTCGTCGGGCGGGCAGCTGCAAAATATGCGCGGGCAGGCAGTGCTCTCCTCGCGCGGACGCCCGATCTCGATTCCTGCGAACGCGAGGAACGTGAACATTACGGGCGACGGGCGCATCTATGCGGACGGGGCGGAGATCGCACAGCTTGGCTTTGTCCAGTTCGGCATCAATGATGTTGTCGTCAAGCAGGGGGATAACCTCTACCGCCCGCAGGAGGGCGCACGTCCGCAGCAGGCAACGGGAACGATTGAGCAGGGGCTGCTTGAGATGTCGAATACGAGCGTCGTCACGGAGATGGTCGAGCTCATCAACAACTACCGCGTCTACGAGGCGGGGTCAAAGGCTGTGCAGACACAGGATACGCTCCTTGAGAAGGCGGTCAGTGATGTCGGACGCGTGAGCTAAGAGATCGCTGAATTTATCAGCGATTCCTTAAGGAAAACAGTCGTTCATTCGATATAGATAAGTGAACTACTTGTAATATAATCAACTCTTGGAGGGGGATATCGACTATGATGCGAGCACTTTGGTCCGCAGCGTCTGGCATGAAGGCGCAGCAGACCCACATGGATGTCGTTGCGCACAACATCGCGAACGTCAATACCTATGGCGGCAAGAAGGTGCGTGCGGAGTTCCAGGATCTCGTCTATCAGACGCTCCGTGAAGGGGGCGCACAGAATGGAGCGGACTCACAGTATCCGACGGCCATGCAGATCGGCCTCGGCACGCGCGTAGCGGCGACGCAGCGCGTCTTTACGCAGGGAGCGCTCCAGACGACGGACAACCCGACGGACATCGGCATTCAGGGCGAGGGCTTCTTCCGCGTCACGATGCCGGACGGCACGACGGCGTACACGCGCGACGGTACGTGGAAGCTCGACAGTGACCGCC
Source organism: Candidatus Centipeda massiliensis (assembly GCF_900290285.1). Lineage (GTDB taxonomy): Bacteria > Bacillota > Negativicutes > Selenomonadales > Selenomonadaceae > Centipeda > Centipeda massiliensis. The sequence continues at coordinate 666,537 of NZ_LT985754.1, forward strand.
GCATGGTAACGACGGATGGCTATTTGCTCGCGGACGGAATTACGATTGGTCAGAACGCACCGTCCGACTCCATCACGATCTCGGGCGACGGGCGTGTTTCCTATCGTGAGCCGGGGCAGACACAGCAGCAAGAGGCGGGGCAGATCACGCTCGCGCGCTTTGTCAATCCGGCGGGTCTGACGGCGATTGGCAAGAATCTCTTCGTCGTGTCCGACGCCTCCGGTGAGGCAATCGAGTCGAATCCCGGCGTCGATGGTGCGGGTACGCTTGCGCAGGGCACGCTTGAGATGAGCAATGTGCAGATCGTTGAGGAAATGGTCGATATGATCGTCTCCCAGCGCGCTTATGAGTCCAACTCGAAGGCAATCACGACATCGGATTCGATGCTTGAGATTGCAAACTCGCTCAAGCGTTGAGTTTTCAAAGACGTACGATTACAGCCATTCTATGCCTATGGAGTGGCTTATTCGCTTTTCTGTGGACAGGTACGGCTGCTGCGTACGGCGGCGGAACGCAGGCCGAGCGCTTTCCCACCGTTCTGTCCTCCGCACAGCTCTCCGCGCTCGCGGAGCAGAAGATCGAGGAACAGCTTGCGGCAGTGGGTGAAACGCGGCGGCATGAGCTGCGCCTTGCCCGTGCTGCGGCGCGTATGAACCTCCCTGCAGGCGAGGTGACGGCGGAGGTCGCGTTTCCGCGCGGACTGCCCTATGACCGTGAGTTTCCGGCGGCATTTGTCGTCTATGTGGACGGCGTGCTTTATCAGCGGGCGACGAGTTACTATCGGCTCACCGTCTATGACCGCGTGCTTGTCGCGACGACGGACATCCGCGCAGAGGCAGAGATTACGCCCGCGAACGCGCGCGTGGAGGAGCATGCCGTGGACACGTCGCCTGAGACGACCATCACGGATTTTGCGCGGCTCGGGGGACGCGTCGCGGGGCGCTATATCCGCAAGGACGCGGCGATCACGCCTGCCATGCTCGCCATGCCGATTGTCGTGCGTCCGGGCAGCCCCGTGGAGCTGGTTCTGAACACGAACGGTGTCGTCGTTCGTGCCGAGGGCGTAGCCCTTGAGAGTGGACGCATCGGCTACACGATCCGCGTACGCAACGCACATTCGGGCAAGCTGCTGCGCGGCAAGGTGCTCGATGCTGCAACCGTGCAGATCATTGGATGAAGATATTTCCATAAGGAGTTCAATATGAGTAAAAGAAAATGCCTTGCGGGGCTGCTGGCACTCGCCCTGTGTACGGCGTCTCTCGCTCCCACCGTTTCGGCAGAATCCCTGTGGAACAACCCAAACGGTTATCCCGCCAAGAGTCCGTTTGCCGACCATCGTGCGTCGAGCATTGGCGACATTGTCACCATTGTGATCAATGAGTCAACGACGACCTCGGCGACGCGCAGCTCCGCGAACGAGAAGAGCGGATCCGTCAAGCTCGGCGCGGGCATCGGCATCTTTGACTTTCTGCAGGCGGCATCGGCAAGCGGATCGGACAAGTTCAGTGCCAAAGGCTCCGCCTCCTCCTCCAATCGCGTTGCGGCCAATGTCACCGTCACGATTGTCGACATTACGCCGGCGGGCAACTTCATCCTTGAGGGGACGCAGTCGATCTGGCAGAACAAGAACGAGCACAAGATTGTGTTCCGGGGCATCTGCCGTCCTGAGGACATCTCAAGCTCGAATACGGTTCTCTCCTCACGCGTCGCGGATGCGACCGTGCGTTTTGATGGCAAGGGACCCCTGAATGCAAAGCAGCGGCAGGGCATTCTCACGCAGATCTTCAACATACTGTTCTAACGGGAGGCGCTTTTATGAGAAACTTATCCGTCCTTCTGCTCCTCCTTGCGCTTGTACTCGGCACACTGCCGGGGCTTGCCTCTGCAGAGTCTGCGGTGACGCGGATCAAGGACATCTCCAAGGTGCAGGGGGTACGCTCCAACCAGTTGATGGGCTACGGTCTCGTCGTCGGTCTCGACGGCACAGGCGATGGCTCAAGCTCGGGTGAGACGGTGCAGTCGATTGCCAATATGCTGACGAGCTACGGCGTCAATGTCAACACTGGCTCCATCAAGCTCAAGAATGTTGCGGCGGTCATGGTGACGGCGACCCTGCCGCCGTTCGTGCGCGAGGGTGACACGCTTGATGTGACCGTTTCCTCCATCGGCGACGCAAAGAGCCTGCGCGGCGGCACGCTCCTCCAGACGCCGCTGCGCGCGGGCAACGGCGAGGTCTATGTTGTTGCGCAGGGCGGTGTCTCAACGGGCGGCTTTGCAGTAGGGGGCGGCGGCAGCACCATGACGAAGGCGTTCCCGACCGTCGGGATCGCCGTAAATGGCGGCATCGTCGAACGTACGGTGGAGGATGACGGAATCGGGGCGAACGGTCAGATCTCGCTCTCGCTTGCCCGTCCGGACTTCACGACGGCGACGCGCGTCGCGGGTGCGATCAACGCACAGTACGGCAGCATTGCACAGGCAAGCAACCCCGGACGCGTGGATGTGGCGATTCCGTCCTACTTCCGTGGGAACGTGGTCGGCTTTGTCGCTTCCATCGAGGAGCTTCCCGTTCGCCCCGACAACATGGCGCGCGTTGTGGTCAATGAGCGCACGGGGACGATCATCATGGGCGGCGAAATCTCCGTCGATGCCATTTCCATCACGCAGGGCGGGCTCACGATCCACATCCAGGGGAATACGGATGTCTCGCAGCCGGGACCGTTCAGCTACGGCAACACGGTGGTATCGAAGGACGCCGACGTGGATGTGCAGGATATGAAGGGCAGCACGATCATTCTGCCCGCGACGACGAACATCAGCGACATTGTGGGCGCCCTCAATACGGTCGGTGCCAATCCACGCGAGACCATCTCGATCTTGCAGGCGATGAAGGCGGCAGGTGCGCTGCACGCCGAACTCGATATTGTGTAAGCGGCAGGAGGTATAGCATGACGATACAGCCAATCAATGACAGTGCGCTTCTTGGCGGAGCAGCGCAGACCTCCTACGATGCCGCGCGCGTGAGTGCGGAGAGCAAGTCCTTTCAGGCAACCCTCGATGAGCTTCAGCGCAAGGCAAATGCTGCGGATATGACGGAGGCAGCATCCCCTGTGCCGAAGCACAAGGAAGCCGATGTCGAGGCGCAGAAGCTGCGTGAGGCATGCGAGGGATTCGAGGCGATGTTCCTCAGCATGATGTATAAGCAGATGCGTGCGACCGTGCCGGAGACGGATCTGTTTGGAAAGAAATCCAATGCGATCAAGATCTTCGAGGATATGCGGGACACGGAGCTGATGACGGCGGCATCGAAGGCGGGCGGTATCGGCATTGCGGATATGATGTATAAGCAGCTGAGCATCAAGACAAGGTGAGGTTTAGTGGTGCCCCTTCCACCGCTTACGCGGTCCCCCTCCCCCGTAGTGACGGGGGAGGCTTTTCATTACGGTATATTAGCTTCCCCCGTCGCAACGGGGGAAGTGGCGAGCATCGCGAGCCGATAGGGGCGCTCATTCAGCTGCCCCTTTTTTAATGCGAAACTTTAGATTTAGTTTGGAGTATTCTATGCGTGTTCTGAAGAAAATCCTCATACTCATGGCGGCACTGATGCTTGCGGCATCGTCCTGCACATGGGCGGCGGAGCTGAAAGGGCTGCGCAGTGCGAGCACGGCACAGCATGATCGTTTGGTTTTCGATTTCACGGAGATGCCCGTCTATCATGTCAGCCTCTCTGCCGACGGACGCGAGCTGACCTTTGACTTTACAGATACCGGTGCAGCCGCATTTCAGCGGCGTGCTGTGCGCACGAACCGCATTGATGGCGTGTCCTACTCCACGCGCGGCGGTCACGTTTATGTGACGGTCACAATGGCGAACGGGATGGACTATGCGATTGGCAATCTGACGAATCCGTTCCGCGTCTTTCTCGATGTCATGCCAAAGGCGGCGGGAAACAGCAGCCCTGCGGAGGGAAAGCTGTCCGCCTTGCCGGTGCCAACGCCCGCCTCGGACGGCAGTACAAATGACGCGCAGACAAGCGGAGCCGGAGCGGCTGAGGAAAAGCCAAAGCTGCCCCTGTTGGTCGAGGAGGACGTTGCACCGGGGCTCATGCAGCGCACCTACATCTATGAGGATGAGGATGGGCAGGTGACCTCGTATTTTGTCGAAGCCGATCCGACGCAGTACAATGTCCGTCCCGCGCTCGCACGCGGCACGATCCTCGGGCGGCAGACCGTGAGCGGGATCGCGCGTGATACAAACGCGGCAGCGGCGGTCAACGCCTCCTACTTTGCGGCAAACGGTGTGATCCTCGGCGTGACGAAGATCGACGGCGTGATTGTCGGAACGACCTACTACGACCGCAGCGCGTTCGGCGTGATGCCTGACGGCTCGTTTGTGTTTGGCAAGGTCTCCTACAATGGAGCCGTGAAGATCGATCAGGTGACGCTGCCCGTGTCGGGGGTCAATGCCGAACGCGGGGAGGATGGACTCGTGATCTACAACCGCGCGTACGGACGTACAACGGGAACGAATCCGTACGGGCTGGAATATGTGATTCGCGAGGGGCGCGTGACAGAGATCAATACGAATGATTCGGCGATCCCCTCGGACGGTTACGTCGTCTCCGTCCATGGTTCCTCGATGGATGCCTTTGCGGCGGCGGGGACGCGCCTTGGCGACCCGACGGTACTCATGGAACAGACGGGAGCGATGTGGGATCGCGCCGTACATATTGTCGGTGCGGGACCACGCCTTGTCGAAAACGGCGCTGTTCACGTGACGGCGGGCGAGGAGCAGTTTCCGGGCGACATCCGCTATGGACGTGCGCCGCGCAGTGCCGTCGGTGTGACGAAGGAGGGAAAAATTGTCTTTGCCGTCGTCGACGGACGCCAGTCGCACAGCCATGGGCTGACGCTGACAGAGTTTGCCGAGCTTCTCCTGAAATTCGGCGTGCAGAATGCGATCAATCTGGACGGCGGCGGCTCCTCCGCACTCTATGTCAACGGCGACGTAGTCAATTCCCCCTCGGACGGTACGGAGCGTGCCGTGGGAAGCGCGCTGATCCTACAGAAACGATAATCATGCGCACAGCATAAGAGTACAATGCAGGAAGCACTGATAAATTCAGCACCATCATCTTGACGCATCTTTTTTGCCCGCACTTCGGCGGAAAATCCTCCACAGAGCACCACTCTGCGTCCGGTTTTCCGCCTTGTTCGGACGAAAAAATCTACGCCAATCTGACGGACTTCATTTTATCAGTGATTCCTGAAATAATTTTGACGGTATCTTTGCAATATGATAGAATGTGTGGAGGTTCTGTAGGTTGAAAGAAAGTGGGCGGCATACGGAGATGCGCCCAATGTAGGTGATACGACGTTGAAGAACGACATTTTTGATGTCATACAGGCGGATCTTGAGGCATTTGAGCCGGCACTCGCCGCATCCGTTGTCTCGGAGACACCCCTCATAACAGATGTGGGCGAGCATCTCGTCTCCTCGGGCGGAAAGCGGCTGCGTCCTGCACTCTTTCTGCTCGCGGCACGCGGTGGCGCGGCGTTTGATCGTGCGCGTGCAATGCCGATTGCGGTGGCGCTTGAGCTGATTCATACGGCTTCCCTCGTGCACGATGATGTCATTGACGAGGCGGACACGCGGCGCGGGGCGGAGACGACGAATGCGAAGTGGGGGAATCAAGTCGCCATTTTGAGCGGCGACTACCTCTTTGCACGCGCGTTCAAACTCGTTGCGGAGGAGGGCTATGACTCCTCGGTCTACGTGAAGCTTGCACAGCTTGTCTGTACGCTGAGCGAGGGTGAGATCCTTCAGGATCATACGGTCTATCAGGTTCCTGCAAGTGAGCATGCCTACTATGAACGCATTCGCAAGAAGACGGCGGACTTCCTTGAGATCTGCTGCGAACTCGGCGGTGCGATTGGCGGCATGAGCGCAGAGGATACGCAAGGAATGGCGCTCTACGGCCACGCAATCGGCATGGCGTTCCAGATCACGGATGATCTTCTCGACTATCGGCAGACCTCGGAGCATATCGGAAAACCTGCGGGACGCGATCTCGCACAGGGATTTGTGACGCTGCCCGTCATCCGTGCACTCGAAGTGTTGGATGCGGAGCGGCGTACGGAGCTTACGTCACTCATCACGAACCCGAAGATGACCGACGATGAAGTTGCGCGTGCGCTTGAGATTGTCCGCATGACGGATGGTCTGGACTATGCACAGGAGCAGGCGGATGCTTATTTGGCACGCGCCGAGGCCGCGCTGCCGGAGTCCCTTGACGAGCGTATCCGCGAGACCTGCCTGATGGCGGCAGACTTTATCGGACGCAGAGAGTTTTAGGCTTCTATAATAAATGTTACGAAGGGATGCGGACAGCGATGCTCCGTAGCAAACCCTAGTGGAGCAAGCGGAAGAGAGGGCGCGTTCTGCCCCCTGCGGATTTTGACCGTCCAAGCGCAGCGCGTTTGGAATCCGCAGGTATTTAGGCAGATAAGTGCCTGACCGCTTGCGTAACGAGGGTTCTGCGAGGAGTTCGCGCGTCCGTAACCGCGTCTGTAACACTTGAGGGAGACACTGTTTTAGGAGAGCACATAAGGAGATATCCATGTTTGGCATTGGTGTACCCGAACTGATTTTGATTTTAGTGGTGGGGCTGATCGTCTTTGGCCCGGGCAAGCTGCCCGAGATGGGGCGCTCGCTCGGCAAGGGCATCCGTGAGTTCCGCAAGGCATCGAATGCGCTGACGGCGGCGATCAACGCCCCCGAGCCGCCGCCCGCACCGGCACAGCCTGCGGCGCAGCCCGCTGCCCAGCCTGCACAGACGGTACAGGCGACGACGGAAGCTCCCGCTGCAGCACCGACCCCCACGGCAACGCCCACCGCAGCTACTGCGGCAGCTGCCGTTGAGGCACATCAGGCGGCGCAGAACACATCTAATCATACAGAAAATAAAGCATAGTATATTCTAGGAGGATCTTATGTTTGGTCTGGGAGTTCCCGAACTCGTACTCATTCTTATCATCGGACTCGTGATTTTCGGCCCCGGTCGTCTGCCCGACATCGGCAAGGCACTCGGCAAGAGTATCAAGGAGTTCAAGTCCGCCAACAACGAACCGCAGCAGGCGCAGCGCACGGAGATCAACGTCACCGAGGAGGCAAAGCAGATCGAGGGCGGCGAGAAAAAAGAGGCAAAGAGCTGACCCATGGCGGAGGAATCGAAAGAGGCCGAGGCAGAGCAGAGCGGCACGAACGGGGAGCAGCCCGTTCCCGCACCTGCGCAGCCGGCAGCACCGCCCGCGCCCGCCGTGGAAACGCAGACGGCGGAAGAGGCTGCGGCGGATGATGGGAGCATGACGCTCATCGCCCATCTGACGGAACTGCGTTCGCGGCTCATCAAGTGCCTGCTCGCCGTTGCCGTCGGCTCTGCGGTCGGCTACTACTTCATCGACGACATCATGCACTATCTGACCGTACCGGTCGGAAAACTCTACTATATGCAGCCCGCAGAGGCGTTCTTCACCTACATCAAGATCGCTGTCGTCGTGGGCTTTCTTCTCGCGCTGCCCGTGATCTTCTACCATGTGTGGCGCTTCTTCCTGCCCGCACTGACTCGCGCGGAACGTCTGGTACTCGGCATCGTCGTACCCGTTTCGGTCATTCTCTTCTTCCTCGGGCTGGCGTTCTCGTTCTTCCTTGTCTTCCCCGCTGCGATCATGTTCTTCAAGGGATTCGGCAACGACGAACTCGAAGCACTGTTCTCCGTGAACCGCTACTTCGAGTTCGTCATCATGTTCGTGCTGCCGTTCGGCTTTGTCTTTGAACTGCCGCTCATCATCACGATCCTCGGCAAGCTGGGCTTTATCTCCTCCACATTCCTGCGGAAATACGCCCGCATTGTCATCTTTCTCTCGTTTGTCATCGCTGCCGTGATCTCGCCGACCCCCGACGTGTTCACCCAGTCGATGATCGCCCTGCCGATGATCGTGCTCTATGGCATCGGCTATTTGATCGTACGATTTATACTCAGAAAATAGGAGGGAATATCTTGGCATATAAGGATCTGCGCGAATACATCGCCGCACTCGAAGAGCGCGGACTTTTGAAGCGCATTACGGCAGAGGTCGATCCCGAACTGGAGATCACCGAGATCACCGACCGCATCTCGAAGCGCGAGGGGGCGGAGAACGTCGCGCTCCTCTTTGAGAACGTCAAAGGCTCGAAAATGCCCGTGCTCATGAACGCATTCGGCAGCTACGAGCGCATGGCACTTGCGTTCGGCGTGGAAAAGCTCGACGACGTGGCGGATGAACTGACGGAGATCCTCAAGATCCCGCATATTTCCCTCCAAAACAAGATGAACCTCATGACGCTCATCCCGATGGCGCGCAAGGCGATCAACTTCCCGAAATACGTGAAGAATGCGCCGTGTCAGGAGATCATCGAGACAGAGAATCCGAATCTTGATGAGATTCCTATCCTGAAGTGCTGGCCGGACGACGGCGGCCCGTTCGTGACCCTGCCGCTCGTCTTTACGAAGAACCCGGCGACGGGCAAGCGCAACGTCGGCATGTACCGCCTGCAAAAGTATGACAGCCGCACGACGGGGATGCACTGGCACATCCACAAGAACGGCGCGGAGAACTTCCGCGATATGAAGGCGCGCGGCGGACAGCGCATCGAAGCGGCGGTCGCCATCGGCACCGATCCCGTTGTGACATACGCTGCGACCGCACCGCTCCCGCGCGACATCGATGAGATGGTCTTTGCGGGATTCCTGCGCCATAAATCGGTCGAACTGGTGAAATGTGTGACCGTCGACCTCGAAGTACCCGCAACGGCGGAGATCATCCTTGAAGGCTACGTCGATACAAACGAGATGCGCCGCGAGGGCCCCTTCGGCGACCACACGGGCTACTACTCGCTCGCGGACGAGTACCCTGTATTTCACATCACGGCGATCACGCACCGCAAGGATCCGATCTACTCCGCAACGGTCGTTGGGAAGCCCCCCATGGAGGACTGCTTCCTTGCAAAGGCGACGGAGCGCATCTTCCTGCCGCTCTTAAAGCAGATGCTGCCCGAGGTCGTGGATGTCAATATGCCGCTTGAGGGCGTGTTCCACGACTGCATCGTCGTGTCCATCAAGAAGCAGTTCCCGATGCACGCGCGCAAGGTCATGCACGCGCTCTGGGGCATGGGGCAGATGATGAACGTGAAGATGATCATTGTCGTGGACGCGCACGTCAATGTGCAGGACATGAAGGAAGTCTGGTGGCGCGTTTTCAACAACATCGACGCGAAGTATGACCTTGAGATCGTGCAGGGACCTCTGGACGTGCTCGACCACTCCTCGCCAATGGCGAAATGGGGCTCGAAGCTCGGCATCGACGCGACCAAGACGTGGCCGGAGGAAGGGCACGCGCGCGAGTGGCCCGACGAGATCGTGATGTCCGAGGACATTGTGCGGCGCGTCAATGAACGGTGGAAGGAGTTCGGTCTGGATTGAGCTGGTGGATGGAGCGCCTGCGGGCGCATATCAACAATACCGCCTTTCATCATACGGTGTTCTCCCTGCCGTTCGCCCTGATGAGCGCACTGCTCGCGGCGGGAGGAAATCCGCCGCTCGGCGACCTCGGCTGGATCGTGCTCGCCATTACGGCGGCGCGTTCGGCGGCACTGGCTCTCGACAATCTTGCCGATCTGAAATATGACAAGCAGCAGCCCCGCCTCGCCTATCGCGCGATGGTGCAGGGGCGCGTGACCAAGGTGGAGGCGCTCGTCTTTATAGGCGTGTGCCTCCTTGTGCTTGTATTTGCAGTGCTGCAGCTGAATCCCGTCTGCATCCGCCTCCTGCCGTTTGCGGCTGTGCCCTTCCTCATCTACCCCTATATGAAACGTGTGACGGGCTGGGTGCATCTCTTCCTCGGCATCGCCATCGGCATGGCACCGGCGGGCGGCTGGGTGGCAATCAGCGGAAAAGTAGAGCTGCCCATGGTCATCCTCTTTATCGCAGTCGCACTCTGGATCGCTGCGTTCGATGCAATGTACGGGGCGCAGGATGAGGAATTTGACCGCAGTCAGGGACTCCACTCCCTTGCGGTCTCGTTTGGGGCGCACGGCGCGTTTCAGATCTCGCGTGCGATGCACGTCCTCTCGATCATTCTCTTTGTGGTACTCGGGGTCATGATGCACCTCGCATTTCCCTACTACATCGGCGTCGGCATTGCGGCAGGGACGCTCGTCTATCAGCACCGCATTGCGAGCCCCACGGACTTCTCGCGCGTGACGCAGATGTATTTCATGCGCAACGGGATTGTGTCGATTGCAATTTTTGTCTTTACATGGATCAGCTATCTGGTATAAAAGGAGAGCGTTATGGCACGCATTTTGTATGGAAAAGAGTTCGCCGCAAAGATCAAGGAGGAGGCGGGGCGTGCGGCGGCAGAGCTGAAAGCCAAGGGCATTCTGCCGCATCTTGCCGTCATCATTGTGGGCGCAGATCCTGCGTCTGAAGTCTATGTTCGCAACAAAGAGCGGGCATGTGAGGAGCTGGGCATTCTCTCGGATCATATCGCCCTGCCCGCCGAGACGACGAAGGAGGAGCTGCTTGCGTGCATTGACGCGCTGAATGCGGACGATGCCGTGCACGGCATCCTCGTACAGTTGCCCCTGCCCGCACAGATTGAGGTGCATGAGGAGGAGATCCTGAGCCGCATCGACCCGCGCAAGGACGTGGACGGCTTTCATCCCGTGAACGTCGGGCATCTCGCCATCGGTGCGCCGGGACTGCGCCCCTGCACCCCTGCGGGCTGCATCCGTATGCTCGACTATGCGGGCATCCCCATCGAGGGCGCACGAGCCGTTATCATCGGACGCAGCAATATCGTCGGCAAGCCCATGGCAATGCTGCTATTGGAGCGCCATGCGACCGTGACCGTCTGTCACTCGCGGACGAAGAACCTTGCAGAGGTTGCACGCGAGGCGGATATCCTCGTCGCGGCGGTCGGGCGGCCGCACTTCGTTACGGCGGATATGGTGAAGCCCGGAGCGACCGTCATTGATGTCGGCATCAACCGCATCGCACCGAAAACACTCGTCGGCGATGTGGACTTTGATGCCGTATCTGAGGTCGCGGGCGCGATTACGCCCGTGCCGGGCGGCGTGGGACTTCTCACCGTTGCCATGCTGATGGAGAACGTCGTGCAGGCGGCAAAGATGCAGAGAGGATAGGGAGGCGCGTAGAAATGAAATCCGATGTAGAAATTGCACGTGCGGCGCAGCTGCGCCCCATCACGGAGATCGCAAAGACACTCGGCATTGCCGAAGAGCATATCGAACCGTACGGCAGGTACAAGGCGAAGCTCACGCCCGAAGCACTTGCGGGCGCGAAGAACACGCGCGGCAAACTCATCCTTGTCACCGCGATCAACCCGACCCCTGCGGGCGAAGGCAAGACAACGACGAGCGTCGGGCTCGCCGATGCCCTCCACAAACAGGGCAAAAAGACCGTCGTCGCACTGCGCGAACCGTCCCTTGGCCCGTGCTTCGGCATGAAGGGAGGCGCAGCGGGCGGCGGCTATGCACAGGTTGTCCCGATGGAGGACATCAACCTCCACTTTACGGGCGACTTTCACGCCATTACCACGGCGCACAACCTCCTCGCCGCGCTGATCGACAACCACATCTTTCAGGGGAATGCACTCGATCTCGATGTGAACCGCATCGTCTGGAAGCGCGTACTCGATATCAACGATCGCGCCCTGCGCCATGTCGTCACGGGGCTCGGTGGACGCGTCCACGGCATTCCGCGCGAGTCGGGGTTTGACATCACCGTCGCCTCGGAGATGATGGCGATTCTCTGCCTTGCGGATGGACTTGCGGACATGAAGAAGCGCCTCGGGCGCATTCTCATCGGCTGGACGCGCGGCGGCCGTCCCGTGCATGCAGAGGAGCTCGGTGCGACAGGTGCGCTGACGCTGCTCTTCAAGGACGCGATCAAGCCGAACCTCGTGCAGACCATCGAGGGCACGCCCGCCTTTATCCACGGCGGTCCCTTTGCGAACATCGCACACGGCTGCAGCAGCGTCATGGCGACGAAATACGCGCTGAAATGTGCGGACTACGTCGTGACCGAGGCGGGCTTCGGCGCCGATCTCGGCGCGGAGAAATTCTTTGACATCAAATGCCGACTGGCGGGATTTTCGCCCGATGCGGCGATCATCGTCGCCACCGTGCGCGCACTCAAGATGAACGGCGGCGTGGGGAAGGACGCGCTTGGCGTGGAAAACCTCGATGCACTTAAGCGGGGCGCGGCGAATCTCGAAAAACATATTGAGAACATCGGCAAGTTCGGACTGCCCGCTGTCGTTGCCGTCAACGTCTTTCCGACGGACACCGAGGCGGAGCTTGCACTCCTTGAGGAGATCTGCGCGCGGCTCGGCGCGAAATGCGTGCGCTCCGAGGTCTGGGCAAAGGGCGGTGCAGGAGGGCTTGCCCTTGCGGATGCCGTGACGGAAGCACTCGGCAAACGTGCGGACTTTCACCCTGTCTATGATGCAAAGGCGTCCATCGCAGAGAAAATCGAAGCGATTGCAAAGGAAATCTACGGCGCGGAGGGCGTGGACTTCACAGACACGGCAAAGAAGCAGCTTGCGGAGATGGAGGCACTCGGCATGACCGAGACGCCCGTCTGCATGGCAAAGACGCAGTACTCCCTCTCGGACAATCCTGCGCTCCTCGGCCGACCGGCGGGCTTCCGCATCACCGTGCGCGAACTCCGCGCCTCCTGCGGGGCGGGCTTTGTCGTCGCACTCACGGGAAATATCCTCACCATGCCGGGGCTGCCGAAGACACCCGCGGCGATGGGCATGGACATCACAGAGGACGGCGTGATTACGGGGCTGTTCTGAGGAGAGAGGGACGATGATGGAGCAGACTCAGCGTGCGAACCATGTGAAATGGATACGCGCTTTGGCGCGTAAACTTACGACGGCGATTGCGGAACAGAACTTCGATGTTGAAACACAAAAAGCTGCAGAGGAGTACCATGCACTTTGCTCGCATGGAGAACTTTACGAACTGTTTTGTGCTGAGGCATCTCTTTTCTACGGCAATATTGATAAAGCTGTTTACTGTGGGGAAGCGGCATATCAAAAGCGTCGAATGAGCACGGCGGTCTGTGATTTCCTATACCGCGTCTATTATGCAGCGGGGCGTTATGATCGCGCAATGCAGTTCCTTGTTCTTTCCAAGGGGCATGATGCGATGGTCTTCCCGCATGATCCGGAGGAGCGTATTTCGTTTTTCCGTAAACTGAGCGCGGCATCTCTGGATGCACGGTTTGCCCCATTTGCGAAGGTGCCCTATCTTGTCAACGGTGTCATGCAGACTCGTACACAAGCGGTTTTTGCGGAGGAACTGCCGAGATTTTCTGAAGAAATGCCCGCCTATTGGGCGGGCATTTACAATCCTTATGGGCAGATCTGCATCAAGGACAAGGTGCTGGATCTCATGAATACAAAGGCGGATGAATACGATCTGCCGATCTACAATGACTTCCTCTTTGACTTGATGAAAGCACAGGAGCATACGGAGATTCATGCGGAGCCCGAGGACGGCAGCTCCGTACTTCTGCCGATTGCGGCGAAGACGGTACGGCAGTCACTGCATTTCACGGCGGAGAATTTGCAGCGGACGATGCTGCTCAGCAAAGCGGAGTTCAACTTCTACCGCATTGAGGAGCCTGTAACGATTCATTCGGAGCTGCCCTTCGCCGTCGGCGCACCGATTGTCCTTCGCCATAGTCTGCGGCGCAGAAAACTTGTGTTGAACATTCTCGCCGACGGACTCAGCTGGAAGGAGGTGCAGCGAGAGAACTGCGTATGTGTGCCGAATATCATGCACTTCTTTGGGAAAGGCGTGATCTTCGATCATAACTATTCGACGGCAGAGTATACTTATCCCGCTCTGCCCTCCATCGAGTCAGGGTTGTACCAGCATCATACACAGATTGCTGCACCCGGCATACCGTTTGCCCTGCCGTCCTCCTGTATCACAATGTCGGAGCAGATGAAGCGCCTCGGCTATTACTGTACGAATATCCAAGGGGATGGGGAAGGAGTATACAACGGTGCGACGCGCGGCTTTGACCGACTGATTGTGAATCATTGGTCGCTGCGCGCCATGGACGGGATCGAGCGCACGATCCGGCATTTAGAGGCGTTCGGCGAATGTGACAACTTCCTGTTTATGCACTTTGCGGATACGCACCCTTACAATGGGGATGTGAGTACGCCGGTCGGTGCACAGGCACGTCTTTGTCTTGCGGACGCACTGCAGGCACAGAGTACCGAGGCGGCGGTCTTTCTAAAGCCGAATCCGCTTAGCCAATATGTCAACCATGCGGAAATACGGGCGGTGGATCGGCAGCTCGGATATCTGTTCGAGTATCTGACATCACACTATGAGGACGATGAGTACATCGTTCTGCTCTACTCTGATCACGGCACCTCCGTCCACGCGCGCAGTCCGTACCTCATGAGCGAGGAGCAGACGGGCGCGGCACTGATGGCGCGCGGCGCGAATGTGCCGTGCCTAGGACGCGTGGACGAGCTGACAAGCTCCGTGGATATCTACAAGATTCTCGGAAAGCTTGCGGGCTATCCGATTGACGCCGCATATCTCGACGGGAACCTGCCGGAGGCATTCGGCGGACAGCGGCGGGAGTATACTGTCAGCAACTCCATCTACCCGGGACAGACCTATAAAATCTGCGTGCGTACGGAGCGTCATGCCTTCCACCTTGAGACGGAGGAGCTCACGCGTGAGGACGGAACGATCTCACTTGATCGGTACACGTACCACATTCACGAGCGCGATGAAAGCTATCACGAGGTATTTGACGATGCGCTTACACGGTATTTCCTCGATATCGTGTGGGCATATACGGAGAGTTTTCGGCGGTAGGGAAGAAACATAGGGGGGGACAATGGCAGAGACATTTGATGTGCAGTATGTTGAGGGGGTGCGGGAACTGATGGCGGCGTACAACGAGAGTGAGGATGCGGAACTCTATCGCGCACTCCATGAACTGTGTTATGCGCCGAATGAGGCGACACTGCGGGAGAATTATGCGAAGAATGCCGCGTGCTATGCGGCATCGTATGATGAACCTGAACTGTCCGAATACGATGATCTGCCCGCGCTCCTTTTTCCCGTGACAAACGCATACAGCGTTCTCTTTGACAAGAAAGCGCACCGCTTTTGTATGGATGCGGAGACGGGGCTTTTTGTGCTCCTCCATATCCTTGTGTTTGGGGAAGAGAATGCCATTCCACAGGCGGCGGAGCGTTATCGCCGCACCCATGACGAGATGCGGGGACGCACCTTGGCGCAGGAACTGGAGGCGGCGATTGCGGCGCAGGACTTTGGTGCGGATGCAGAGGAAAAGGCGGAAGAGTATCATCGCCTCTGTCCGCTGGGGGAGCTTTATGAACTCTTCCGTGCCGAGAAAGCGCTGGCTCAAAAGGATCTTAAGAAAGCACTTTCCTATGGGGAAGAGGCGTATGCAAAACGCAAGATGAGCGTGCGTACCTGCAATTTCCTCTCGCGTGTCTATCGTGCATCAGGACAGCTCGACCGTTCCCTGCTCTTTCAGATCTTATCCCGCGCAAATCCGCCGGAGCATCTCCCGGAGGATGATGCGGAACTCTTGGGACGTTGCCTTCACGCACTGACCATCGGCTACACACCGTCGCGCTACGCGCCGCTGATTCGAGAGGTATATCAACAGGACGGCAAACTCGACACAAGGCTTTGCATCCATATTGGCGCGGAGGTTCTGCGTTTTTCCGAGGATTTGCCGCAGTATCGGGTGGGAGTCTACAATCCATACGGCATGATGCACATGGGAAGCCGATTGGTTGACCTTATGAATACGGCAACCGAAGAGCACCAATTCCTGATATATCATGATTTCATCTTCGACATCATGATAGCGGACGAAAAGAACAACATTCGCATGGAACCAAACGGATACAAGCTGCTTCTTCCGATTGCTGCAAAGGAAGATCAGCAAATTTTATTTTTTCAAGGAGAAAACATTGACCGTTCAATGCTTCTTGGGCGTGGTGAGTTCAATTTTTATCGCATCGAAGATTCGGTGATGATCCGGGCAAATCGACCATTTCTTATGGGTGAGCCAATTATCTTGGGGCATGATAGGCACCGCAGGAAGATTGTCCTGAACATTCTTGCGGATGGACTTTGCTGGAAGGAAATGCAGCGGGAGAACTATGCGCTCATCCCGAATATCATGCGATTCTTCCAAAAAGGTGTTATTTTTGACAATTCGTATTCCTCATCGGAATACACCTATGCTGCCCTTACAACGATAGAAACGGGACTCTATCAACACCACATACAAATTACTGAACCGGGACAGCCATTTACCCTTGACCCCACCTATGTGACGATATCCGAACAGATGAAGGCGCTGGGTTACTACTGTGTCAACATCCAAGGGGATGGGGAGGGAATCTACAACGGGGCGACGCGTGGTTATGATCGGCTGATTGTGAACCACATGATGGTGCATGCAGCGGATGGCGTGGAGCGCACGATCCGGCATTTAGAGGCGTTCGGCGAATGTGACAACTTCCTGTTTATGCACTTTGCGGATACGCACCCCTATAACTCGGACATCAGTACGCCTGCCGCCGCATCGACACATCTGCCGCTTGCCGATGTCCTGCAGGAGCAGGATATGTCCGCATCTGTCTTTCTCAAGCCGAATCCCCTGAGTCAGTATGTCAACCGCAGGGCGATTCAGGACGCAGATCGGCAGCTCGGGTATCTGTTTGACTATCTGACATCACACTATGAAGACGATGAGTACATCGTTCTGCTCTACTCCGATCACGGCACTTCCGTCCACGCGCGCAGTCCGTACCTCATGAGCGAGGAGCAGACGGGCGCGGCACTGATGGCGCGCGGTGCGGGGGTGCCGGCGCTCGGGCGCGTGGACGAGCTGACAAGCTCCGTGGATATCTACAAGATCCTCGGAAAGCTCGCGGGTTATCCGATTGACGCCGCATATCTCGACGGGAATCTGCCGGAAGCATTCGGCGGACAGCGGCGGGAGTATACCGTCAGCAACTCCATCTACCCGGGACAGACCTATAAAATTTGCGTGCGTACGGAGCGCTATGCGTTCCACCTTGAGACGGAGGCGCTGATCCGTGAGGATGGGACGATCTCGTTCGATCGGTACACGTACCACATTCACGAGCGCGATGAAAGCTATCGTGAAATCTTTGATGATAGACTCGCGCGGTATTTCCTCGATATCGTGTGGACATATACGGAGAGTTTTCGGCGATAGATACGAAGAAGGCGTGAAATGGAGCCTGTGAAAGAATCACGGATCAAATGAACAGATAGAGCGAGGTGCTCAATGGACGCATTAAAGGTAGGACGCAGCATTGCATTTCTGCGGAAGCGCTATCGCATGACACAGCGCACATTGGCAGACTGTCTCCATATCAGTGACAAGGCTGTTTCCAAGTGGGAACGAGGGCTTGCAGTACCGGATGTTTCACTTTTGGGGAAGCTGTCCGTGATTCTTGATACGGATATCGAGAGCATCTTAGAGGGCAATATCGCGAGCTTTGACGTACGTTGGAACGGCATGCTGACCATGGAGTATCCGAAAGGGATAGAGGCATCTGCCCTTGTCTATGATAAACCAGCGGTTTACCTGCAGCTGTCGTATTTTATGCTGGCGGGCATTACGGATATACATATTCGGGGAAAATCTTCTGATGTCGAATGGGTGAAAGAACATCTTGGCAGCGGAAAATCACTTGGCATCTCTCTCTCCTATGGGGAGGAAAAAGATAGAAATGACGACATAACAGGGACGATGCAAGTGTATGGACTATCATTTCTCTATGGGAAGGATCTGACGAAATCATTTCGACGGATTCTATACGGAGCACACTCTTCCTGCAGACTCGAAAGCTATCGGGGCATACCGCTGGGCATTCAATTCGATCGAGCTTCAGCAATGTGTCAGCGGATCAGTTTGAAATTGGAACGCGGCGTTGTGGCGTTTCCAATACAATCGCTTCAGGATCTACATACTGCGTCGAGTCTGATTCATCTGATACAGCAATCTATGAATGAGAATATATGCTCTTTATCTGAAATCGCATATCATCGAGGGCTGCTCCACGAGACGCCATAAATGGTAAACTGCACGGCGATTGCCAGATGTGGAATTTTAGAGGATAATGAGGACGTATTTTGAGAGAGATAGAGGAATACGTGAATGAACATGAATGAGCAGATGATCCTAACAGGTCGTCAGGAGCAGATTCGCGATCTGGATATACTACCGCGATGGGATCGCAGTCTGGTGGACTATCGCAAATATCATCAGTTTGTAGGGCAGAGTGGCATTCGTTATGAGATGACAATGCAGGCGACACGCGGCTGTCCCTATCGCTGCTTCTACTGTGATGTGCAGCATTTGACACCCATGCACCGACGTCGCTCCGTGGAGAGTGTGTTCGATGAGGTGAAATATCTGCACGATATGGGCGTTCGCAAGAGCGAGTTCATCGACGATGCATTCAACGTCAACGTCAAGGAGTTCAAGGCGTTCTTCCGCAAGGTCATTGATTCCAAGATGGATATGAGCTTTTATTTCCAGAGTGGGCTGCGCGGCGATCTGCTCGATGAGGAAGCCATTGACCTCATGGTGGAGGGCGGCACGAAGAGCATGAATTTGTCGCTCGAAAGCGCGTCGCCGCGTCTCCAAAAGCTCATGGGCAAGTATCTTCGCATCGAGCGACTGCGTGAGAATCTCGACTACATCGTCCGTACATATCCGCAAATTATTATTGGGTTGAATGCGATGCACGGCTTTCCTACGGAAACGGAGGAAGAGGCGAAGGCGACAGTGGACTTCGTCATGCAGGTGAAGTGGCTGCATTTTGCCCAGCTGCATAATGTGCGTATCTTCCCGAACTCCAGACTCGAGCAGGTCGCACTCGAAAATGGCGTGACGAAGCAGGAGATCGAGGAATCGTTGACGCTGCCGTACCATATTATCCCGCCGACCATCAAGCTGGATCATGATTTCTCCCGTCGTCTGCGTCTGACGTTTGTACATAAGTACATCCTAAATCCGGAGCGTCTGCGCTACGTGCTCAAAGAGCAGCTTGCTGTCATGAACGAGGAGGAGCTGATCTACAAGTATCGTACGATCTTCCCAACGCATGTCGAGACACTTGACGATATCCTCCGCCTAGCGAGGTTGAAGCGGGAATCCATCGACGTATCGAAGATGCCGAAGGCGGAGGTTCCTCATATTCATTATCCAAAGCGCACCGAAAAGGCGGCAAAAGGAGCGTGCCGTATTCTGTTCGTCGATGCGAGCTACTTCTTTTCTGCTGACCGCATGAATGAGATTCAAGCCGTCGAGCCGCCCCTTGGCTGTATGGCGATCCTCTCCTATTTGAATCAAAAATATGGGGATCGCATCTACGGCGAGATCGTCAAGACAGGCGTCGATGTAGATACGATGGGGGAACTGCGCGAACATGTCCAGGAGTTTCAACCGGATCTTCTCATGCTGCGCACGCTGACGTACTATAAGGATTTCTTTGTCGACGTCATCACTGAGCTCAAAAAACTCTTTCCGCATGTGCCGATTGTGGCAGGTGGTCCGCATCCGACGATCGATCCGGAGGATTGCCTCTGTCGCGGGGGGGGTGGACGTATGTGTTATCGGAGAGGGCGAAATAGTCTGCGGCGAGCTGGTTGAGCGTATGCTGCAGGATGGGCGGTTTCCCAATACGGAGACGCTGAAGGGGATGAAGGGCATCGCGTTCCTTGATTGTGAGGGCGATGGGCACACCAAGACGAGTGAGGGAAAGTCGTCATCTTACTCACGCTATCCACTATGGACATCGAGTGACTTTGATGTGGAAAAGGCGAAACTTACCGAGGAAAGCGCATGAAGCATTTAATTATCATAGGTGTCGGCGGTTTTGCACGGGAACTTTTTTGGAACGCACATGATTCTGTCGGGTATGGTACGGGCTGGGACATCAAGGGGTTTCTCGACGGAGATGTGGAACTGGCGGCGGAGGAATATGAAAAGCTTCCCTTGCCGGTGCTCGGAGATGTAGATTCGTATGTGATACAAACAAACGACTGCTTTATCTGTGCAATCGGCAGTCCGAAAGTGAAGGAAAAACTTGTGCAAAGGGTTTTGGTACGTGGCGGCGAATTTATCAATGTAATCCATAATACTGCTATCGTCCATCCGACAGTGCAGATGGGACGGGGTAATATCCTCTGTCCGCTCGTGCACATCCTCGACCATGCGAAGGTCGGAGATTTCGTTACCTTCAACGGGCGTTCCGGCATGGGGCATGATGCACAGATCGGCGATTACAGCAGCGTGATGTCGGCAGTTGATATAACAGGCTACGTGCGGGCAGGAAAGCGAACATTTTGGGGGAGCGGCTCCCGAGCACTTCCGCATAGTCGCATCGATGACGATGCGACGGTCGGTGTCGCGAGCGTCGTGTTCAAGCATGTAAGGGCAGGCGCGAAGGTCTTTGGCAATCCTGCGCTGCCAATTTGATTGTGGTGGGAGGTTTTAACCGTGACAGAACAGATGTTTTTAGAAGAAATGACGGATCTTATGGATACAGAAGAGGAACTTTCCATGGATACTGCCCTTTCCGATATCGAGGAATGGGACTCGTTGAGTCATGTGGCGTTTATGGCGTTTGCCGCGACAAAGGCGGGCGGAAAGGTCGCACCGGCAGACGTAAAGGAGGCGCAGACCATGCGTGATCTCTACGGGTTGCTTTGTGGAGCAAAATAATGATCGGGCTTCTTAAAGACGTAGGCATTGAGGCGTTGACGGCGACCGTGGCAAAGAACTGCGTGCCGGTAGAAGAAGTTTTGAAAGATCTGATGTCGGAAAAGAAAGCGAAGCGCCTCGCGCACGGAACGGGCATTGAGGCGCTGAGCATTGCACCGCCGGAGATCTGCACCTCGGATCTGTGCTTTGACAGTGCACAAAGGCTGTTCGCCGAAATTGGCCAAAGTGAAATCGGTGCGCTCATCTTTATCTCGCAGACGGCAGACTATCTGACGCCCTCGACAAGTTACTATCTGCAGCACAGGCTTGGTCTTCCGCATGAGATTCTCGCATTCGACGTCAATCTCGGCTGCTCAGGCTTTTGCTACGGCGTGTTTCTCGCCGGAACCCTACTGCCTGCGCTCGGCGGGCGCAAGGTACTCATCTGCTGTGGGGATACATCGAGCCGCAACGTCCATCCGGAGGACTCCTCTATGCTATCGCTTGCGGGCGACGCAGGGGCTGCGGCTGTCGTTGCTCCGGTGCAGGGTAGCGACCTCTGTTATCATATTGAGAGCTTTGGGGAGATGGCAGACTATCTTCTCGTTGCGCGCGGCGGCTATCGTGCACCCCGCATCGCGGATGAGACGGGGCTATCCCTTCACAGGGATAATTATGTTGTCATGGACGGGATGGGGGTCATGAACTTCACGATTGACGAGGTTCCGAACAACATCCGCGCGCTGCTCAACTTCGCCACGTTGGATATTGCTGGGATTGACCGTGCGATCCTCCATCAGGCGAACGCCATGATCGTTCGGACGCTTGCCGCAAAAATCGGCATGGCGGAGGAGTGTGTGCCGTTTATGAGCGGGCGGATTGGCAATACAAGCTCGGCGTCGATTCCCGTATGTCTTGCGGAGATGGCGCGATTGGGAACGCATGAGGGCGGCAGATTCCTGCTCTCTGGATTCGGCGTTGGCATGTCGATCGCATCTCTTCTTATGGATTTTTCGCAGGCGCAGGTTTTGGAGACGAATGCGATATGAGTGATGTGCAGTTTGATTTCAAAGGAAAGAACTTCGTCGTGGTCGGCGCTTCGTCCGGACTTGGTCGGCAGATTGCACTCGAACTTGCAGAGAGCGGCGCGCATGTTCTTGCTGTTGCGCGAAATGAAACGCGATTGGAGGAGTTGGCAAATGCTTCGCCGCTGATCCATACGGCAATTCTTGACGTCCTGACGGCATCTGCAGATGATTGGTTAGCTGTGCTTGAGGAATTTGTTGAGCAGCATGGAAAGCTCCATGGCGGTGTGTATACGGCGGGCATATCCGGGTCGACACCGCTGCGGGGATTTGATGACGTGCTTGCTCATCACGTTATGGAAACGAGCTTTTGGGGAGCCATTCGTGCACTTCAGGTTATGACGAAAAAAAAGATCTCGCGGGAACGCGCATCGTTTATCCTGTTTTCTTCTGTGGCAGGATTCGTAGGGGAAAAGGGGCTCTTTGCCTATTCCGCAGCAAAGGCTGCGGTTATGGCGGGGGTAAAGTCACTCGCACATGATCTTGCACGGAATCGGAAGCGAATCAATTCGATCAGTCCAGGATATGTGCGGACAGAAATGACAAGACAGTATGAAAAAGAACTGGGCGTGCCCGAGAAGGTCATCGGCAGACATCTTTTTGGGATAGGCGAGCCGAAAGATGTGGCAGGCATGGTACTGTTTCTTTTGAGTGACCGAGCGGAATGGATTACGGGGCAGGATTTTATCGTTGACGGCGGTTATATACGTGGTGCGTGGAACTGATTAGGAAGGCTTAGGTTATGCCAATAGCGAGAATTGCCGCACTGTCGGCGGCAATACCCAAAGAACAAGTGGATATTATGGATCTCGGCTTTGATGCGGAGACGATGCGTCGGACGATGAAGCTGACGGGCGTTCATGCGGTGCGTTATGCGCCGATGGAACGCACCGCATCGGACTACTGCCTGCGCGCTGCACAGGAGATTTTTGATAAGACGGAGGCAGAACCTGCGGATGTGGACGGCATTATTTTTGCTACCCCGCATCCGGACTATTCCTATCCGGGCAACAGCAGCGTCATCCAAAGTGCGCTTGGAATCCCGAAGCGCTGCATTACGGTGGACATGCCTCATGCCTGTACGGGCATGATCTATGGATTCTACCTTGCCGACCTCTTTATACGGGCGGGCGATTGCAAGAATGTGCTCGTATGCTGCGGCGATACGTCGTCGCACCATCTCAATCCGAAGGATCGCGCGATGCGTATGGTCATCGGTGACGGCGGGGCGGCGGCGCTCGTGACGGGCGGCGGCAGCGTGCCGTCACAGTATGCATTTCATCACGACGGCGACGGGCTCAAATACCTCTATACGCCGGCGAGCGGGGAGCGGATGCCGCGAGAACGCGGTGTAACAGATATCCCGCAGACGGACGCCGAGGAGAATGTCCGTACACTCGAAGATGAGTATATGGACGGCATGGAAGTCATGCGGTTCGTCATGAACGAAGTTCCTCCACGCATCAACGAAGTGCTCGACAAGAGCGGCTGGACACATTCGGATGTCGATGTTTATGCCTTGCATCAGGCGAACGATTTTATTTTGAAGAGCTTGGCCCGCGCAATGAAGCTCGATAAGCATAAAGTCCTGTTCGATATTGATGGAACGGGCAACATCGGCGGTGCATCACTCGTGCTTGCGCTCTGCCATGCAGCGGAGGCGGAACATGAGCCGTGGGAGCGCGCCGTCTTGGCGGGCTTCGGGTCGGGGCTTTCCACTGCGGCGATGACGACGAGTCTTGCCGAGACCCGGATTTTTCACGCGATTGAACTATAAGAGGGGAAAGAGTATGCTATACATACCACATTATGAACGCAATCTGCAGGATCATATTTATGAGGATATTCAGGCAGATGGGCGTCCGATCGTCATTTACGGAGCCGGTGAGATCGGAAGATTGACTGCGGGGCTGCTCAAAGAACATGGGATTGAACCGTATGTGTATGCTGTAGATCGCGCCTATTACAAAGGCGGTATGACAGTCGACGGGATGCCGGTTTGCTGCTATGAGGAACTGCTGCAGGAAGCGGAGCGCTATCTTTTTCTGCTCGGCATCGGTCAGCCCGGTGAACGCGTCCGTGCTTTCATGGAAGATCCGCGGGGGCGACGGGTTGCCCATACGTCGCCCTATGGAAAGTTTGCGCCGATGGACTATGATTTCCTAAAGAAGAATGAAGAAAAGTTTCAGGAAACATACGCACTGCTTTCGGATGATTTGTCCCGCGAGACGATGCAGGCATATATTAATCTGAAACTGAGCGGGGATGTGCGCTTTAATTTTGAGGTGTTTGAGCCGGATCAGTATTTCAATGAAGTGACAAGTGTTTGTCGGGGAGGGACATTCGTGGACTGCGGAGCATTTACCGGCGATACGGTAGAAGCCTTTGCCCGCTGGTCCGGCGGCTCGTGCAAAGGAATCGTTGCACTTGAACCTGATGCATATAATTACAAACTGCTGAAGAAACACGTTGCATCCTATCCGTTCCCTGTGGAAACGCATCCCGTCGGGGCGTGGTCCGAAGCAGATATACTGCATTTTCAAATCAAGGAATGGTATGGTTCACTCCTTGACCCAGAGAGTGAAGATGTGGTTCGCGTGGATGCGCTTGACAACCTACTCCATCAGGATGTGGATTTGATTAAGATGGATATTGAGGGCGCGGAGATGCACGCGCTTTCCGGTGCACAGGAAACGATACGACGCTGCCATCCCGTACTTGCGATTGCCGTCTATCACAAGGCGGAGGATCTGGTGACCATTCCGCAGTACATCAAGACGTTTGAGACAAAGGACGTGAGATACCGTTTCTGTCTGCGCAAGCATCAGATATTCAGCGAGTTGGAACTTGATTTGTACGCATTGCCGGAGCGTCGATGAGGAGGGAGGAGAATGGACGGGATCACAGAAAAACTGACACATATTGATGCCTATGCCATTCAGCAGTATCAGCAAAACCGGTATCCGCTCCTGTTCGTGGATGAAATCGAGGAAGCAGTGCCAGGGCAGTCGGCAAGGGGATATAAAAATTTTACTTACAATGAGTGGTTCTTTCCCGCGCATTTTGAAGATGAGCCGAATGTACCGGGCTTTGTGCAGATTGAGGCACTGACGCAGGTGTTCTTGATGACATTTCTGACGATCCCGGAATACAAGGGAAAAAAGACGGGATTCATCGAGGTAAAGAGCCGTTTCCGCAAGAAGATTGTTCCCGGCAATCGCCTCGATGTAGAATCAGAGCTTTACAGCTTCAAGAGAGGACTTGCAAAAGGGATTTCCAAGGGGTACGTGAACGGGGAGCTTGCCTGTCAGGCAGAGCTTCAGATTGCGATTCCGGATGTGATGCTGCAGTATCGGCCGCTGGGCGGCAAATGATTCGTTGATGGGAGGCTGGCGTGGAACGTGTTGCGGATTATGTCATGCGGCGGTTGCATGAGGCAGGTGTGGGGCTTGTTTTTCTGGTGACAGGACGAGGAATCCTGTTCCTCACGGACGCACTCGCGAAGGAAGAGGGGCTGACTCCTGTTCCAACCTATCATGAGCAGGGCGCCTCCTATGCGGCAATGGCTTATGCACAGGCGAGGGGAGGATTGGGAGCATGCCTTGTCTCCACCGGATGTGCCGCGACAAATGCCGTTACTGCAGCTCTTTGCGCATGGCAGGACAATGTTCCTGTGATCTTTATCTCCGGTCAGCACATGCTTCATGAGACCACTGCATATACGAAGCTGCCGATTCGTACATACGGTTCTCAGGAGGCTGACATCATCAGCGTCGTAAAGCCGATTACGAAGTATGCGGTCATGCTGCAGGATGCAAAGGATATTGCGGTCGAACTCGATAAATCCTTTCACTTTGCGATGACGGGGCGCAAGGGACCCGTATGGATTGATATTCCTCTCGATCTGCAAAACGCACGGATCGACTCGGAGAAATTAGAACGATGTGCGTTGGAAGATGTATGCCCCAGAATTGCTGCGGGGGAAATGTCGGAGATCATTGCGGGGCTGAGCGAGGCGGAACGTCCGATTCTCCTCTTGGGGGGCGGTGTTTGTTCGGCAGGTGCGCAGCAGTTTGCTGCGGAGTTCGTTCAAAAGGCACATATTCCAGTCGTCTTTACACCGGCTGCGGCGGATGCATACGGCTCTGCGCATGCGCTGTCCATTGGTGCTGTCGGCAGTATCGGCGGCAGTCGGGCGGGGAATTTCGTTTTGCAGCATGCGGACTACATACTGGCTGTTGGGACGAAACTCTGTTCACAGGTGACCGGCGCAAAAGATGTTCCCTTTGCGCCCTGTGCACGGATTGATGTTGTCGATATCGATGCAATGGAACATCGCAAAGCAGGAGTTCGGCGTACGGTTTTCCTTCATGCAGATGCAGGGGATTTTTTTCAAGCACTTTGTTCGATGGAACTTTCTTCCGTGCGAGAGGAATGGCAGGGGCAGTGCCTCCACTGGAAGCGTGTATTTGCGGTTCCGGAAGAGGCATTCGTCCAACAACACGCAGCACAGAATGAAATCGAGCTCTATGGATTTTCCTATGAGTTGGGGAAACACCTTCCGGAAGATGCAACCGTTATCACGGATGCAGGGCTCGAAGAGCTTATCGTTCCCGCGGCGATTCCCTATCGTTTGGGGCAGCGATGCCTCTTTCCTGCGGCACAGGGAGCAATGGGGTACGCGATCCCGGCTGTTTTGGGAGCATATTTCGCAGGAAAAAAGAACATCATAACCATTGTAGGCGATGGCTCTATCATGATGAATATGCAGGAACTCTATATCATCGCGGAGCACCGAGTTCCGGTAAAAATTTTTGTCATCAACAATAATATGTACGCTGTTATTCGCAAACGCCAAAAGGATTTGTTCCGCAAGAGGACGATCGGCAATGACCCCTCGGATGGTGTGCCGGCACCGGATTTCTCTCAGATGGCGGCAAGCACCGGGTTCGCCTATGCGAAGATTGTGGACGTGCGTGATTTATCCATGCGGATCGATGAGGTCTTGCGTATGGATGGCAATGTGCTCTGTGAGGTCATATGTACGCCGGAGCAGAAATATCTGCATCAGTCCTACGCGCTGAATGAACAGCGCCGCTTGGAGCATCGTCCGCTTGAGGATTTGTCCCCGTTTATGGAGCGGGAGAAATTCGCACGGGAAAAATTGTATTTTGACAGGGAGGGGGATGCACATGAGTGAATGCAGCTTTCGGGATGGGCGCATTGTCAGTGACTATGGTGTGCCCTACTTCGTTGCGGAGGTCAACAGCAGTCATAATGGAAATGTGGAGACTGCACGGAAGATGATTGATGCCGCAGCAGATATCGGTGCGGACTGTGTCAAGTTCCAGTCATGGTCTGTCGCGAGTTTGTACTCTAAGACCTATTATGACGAGAATCCGATTGCGAAACGATTCGTGGAGCGATTTGCACTGACATCAACCCAACTAAAGGAAATGGCGGACTATGCGCGCGCTCAAGGAATTGAATTTTCTTCAACGCCGTATTCGGAGGAGGAAGTTGATTTCCTCTTGGAGGAGTGCAAGGCACCCTTCTTGAAGGTTGCCTCCATGGAACTGAATAATCCTAGATTTCTATCCTATATTGGTCGGAAGCGGGTTCCTCTGGTCCTGTCGACCGGCATGGGGACGATGGAGGAAATCCGACGTGCTGTGCAGACACTGGAAGATGCGGGGGCAGAGGAAATCTGTTTGCTGCATTGCATCTCCATCTATCCGACGAAGGTAGAGGCGCTAAACCTGCGCAATATCCTTGGTCTGCGGAAGGAATTTCCGCACTTTCCCATCGGGTTTTCCGACCATACGGAGGACGATGCCGCCGCTGTCGCGGCTGTCACATTGGGAGCGGCACTCATCGAAAAGCACCTGACACTGGATCGCAGCAAGGTTGGCATGGATAACGGCATGGCGACGGAGCCGGAACCGTTCCGTAAACTGATCGACAAATGCCGCATGGTTCAAATGGGACTTGGCTCAGAAGAGCGCGAGGTGTTTCCCGAGGAGCTTGCGCAGCGCAGAAAGATGCGCCGCAGCGTTGTCGTGGTGAAAGATCTTCCAGCGGGGCATGTACTCTGCGCGGAGGATCTTTATGCGAAACGTCCGGGAACGGGGATTCCGCCTGACAGGATCGAACTTCTGGTAGGGAAAACGTTGCGGCGTGCAGTGAAAGAGGATACGCTGCTACAGGAAGATGATATTTTGGAGGATGGTATCAGATGAAGAACATGGAGAAGTATACGCAGGTTTTTGTGGAGATGTTCGGTAAAAGCGCGGACGAGGTCAAGAATCTGCACTATCAGGACATCATCGAGTGGGATTCGGTAGGGCATATGACACTCATGTCCGGCCTTGAGGATACATTTGATATCATGATGGAGACGGATGATATCATCGACTTTGATTCCTATGAGAAGGGCATCGAGATTCTGAAAAAGTATAACGTCGACTTCGGAAGCTGAGAGGGTGGCGAGCTTTTTTATGAGATGGGGGGATGATTATGTGGGATTTTTCTCAGTTTCCGGCAAGGACAGCGCTCATCTGTGAACAGAAGTGTCTGTCCTATCGCGAACTGGCGGAGATTTCGACGGAAATCGCATCGGCAATTCCCTCCCGAGCGCCTGTCTTTCTTTTAGCCCGCAATTCGCCCGCCGCGATTGCGGGCTATGTCGGTTTTGTGCAGAACGGAATTGTGCCCGTGATGATCGACGCCGCACTCGATGCGGGGCTGCTCACCGCGCTCCGTGCGGCGTATCGTCCCTGCTATGCGTGGGTTCCGGCGGAACGTGCGGAAGAGTTTCAACCGAGCCTTGAGGTTCTGCGGCACGATGAGTATGTGCTGCTCGATTTGGCGGAGAAAAACCCCTTTCCCCTGCATGACGATCTCGCACTCCTTATGACGACATCGGGTTCTACGGGCAGTCCGAAGCTCGTGCGGCAGAGCTATGAGAATCTGTGTGCCAATACGACGTCCATTGTGAAATATTTGCATTTGGACGAGACGGAGCGCGCCGTGACGAATCTGCCCCTGCACTATGTCTACGGCCTTTCGATTCTGAATACGCACCTTGCGGTCGGTGCCTCGGTTGTTGTGACGGAGAAGACGCTCTTTGACCGCAGTTTTTGGCAGCTCGTGCGGGAACGGGAGGTGACGAGCTTCGCCGGTGTTCCCTATACCTACACAATGCTGAAACGGCTGCGCTTTTTCCGCATGGAGCTCCCTGCCCTGCATACACTGACGCAGGCGGGCGGCAAGCTCGATCCCGAACTGCACAGCGAGTTTGCTGCGTATGCGGATGCGCACGGGAAGAAATTTGTCGTGATGTACGGTGCAGCAGAGGCGACGGCACGCATGGGGTATCTGCCGCCGCAGGATGCACTGGAAAAAGTCGGGGCGATGGGCGTCGCGATTCCGGGCGGCAGGTTCGCGCTCGTCGATGAGGCGGGCGAGGAGATCACGGCGACGGATACGGTCGGGGAGCTGGTCTACTACGGCGCGAATGTTACGCTCGGTTATGCGGAGAGCGGCGCGGATCTCGCTCGGGGCGATGAACGCCATGGACGCTATGAGACGGGCGATCTTGCCCGCCGCGATGCGGATGGGTACTACACCATCGTTGGGCGCAAGCGCCGCTTTTTGAAGATGTTTGGGAAGCGGACGAATTTGCAGGAGGTTGAGCACATCCTGCGCCAGCATTTCGGTGAAATCGAGGTCGCATGCGCAGGCATTGATGACAACCTCTACATTTTTGTGACGCAGGAGGAGCTTGTCCCTGAGATCGTGCCGTTTTTGAGTGCAAAGCTCGGTCTGCACCATTCTGCATTTACGGCGCGGTGTATTGCAGAGATCCCAAAAAATGCTTCGGGCAAGACGGTCTATCGGGAGCTGGAGCGCTACTATGACGTATGAAGATGTACTCGCCCTGCCGCCGTTCGGTGTGGGGCACGCGGAAAAACAGGAACTTCTGCGTGGGGAGTTGCTGCGTCTGACGGAGCAGCACAGAGCGCACTGCGCGCCTTATGCGCGAATGATGGAGGCAATCCACTTTTCTCCCGCAGAGGTGCGTTCGGTGGAGGATATTCCCTTTTTGCCCGTGCGGCTCTTCAAGGAGATGGAGCTGCGGAGCGTGGCAGCGGAGGACGTGTTCAAGACGATGACCTCGTCGGGGACGACGGGGCAGCAGGTGTCGCGGATTTTCCTTGACCGCAAAACGGCGGCGAACCAGCAAAAGACACTTGTGCGCATTGTCTCTGATCGGATTGGGGGCAGCCGCATGCCAATGATCATTCTCGACTGCCCCTCTGTTCTCAAAAATCGCGCGATGTTCTCGGCACGCGGCGCAGGGATTCTCGGTTTTTCGATCTTCGGACGAAAGAAGCTCTACGCGCTGAATGATGCGATGGAGCTGCAGCTGGATGCGATTCATGACTTTCTTGCAGAGAACGCAGGGGAGCGCATTCTGCTCTTTGGCTTCACGTTCATGGTCTGGCAGTATTTCTATCGGGCGCTGAAGGCGGCGGGCGTGCATCTGAATCTCAGCGGCTCTGTGCTCATTCATGGCGGCGGTTGGAAAAAGCTCGCCTCCGAGGCGGTTACGCCTGCGGCGTTTCGTGCGGCGCTGCGTGCGGTTTGCGGCGATCTTGATGTTGCGGACTACTACGGTATGGTCGAGCAGACGGGCTGTATCTATCTTGAATGCGCGGAGGGACATCTTCACACAAGCACGTACTCTGACGTTATTGTGCGCCGTCCGCTTGACTTCTCGCCCGCAGACTTCGGCGAGCGTGGCATCATCGAGGTGGTCTCACTTCTGCCGGAGTCGTACCCGGGGCACGCACTTCTGACGGAGGATGAGGGCGTGCTGGTTGGTGAGGACGACTGTCCGTGCGGGCGCAAGGGGAAGTATTTCAAGGTGCTTGGCAGATTGAAACAAGCGGAGCTGAGGGGGTGCAGTGATACCTATGCAGCAGCATTTTGACAGCGTGACCTACGCGCTCGACAGTGCGGGAATCGAGGCACAGATGGAAAATGTACGCCCGCTTCCCATTTTTTCGACGGAAGCTGTTGCCTTTCTCACCGCTCTCTCGGCACGGATTCTTGCCGATGCGGAGGCGAAGGCGTACCCCGACGTCGTAACGCTCGGCTTTTGGTGCCGCCCCGCCGCGCTGCGGCAAATGCAGAGAACCTACGAAGCAGAAGTGAATCGGCTCGGGCGCGGTATTGTTTTTCACATTGCACCCTCGAATGTAGCCGTGAACTTTGCCTACTCATGCCTTGCGGCGTTTCTTGCGGGAAACGCGAGCATTGTGCGTCTGCCGTCGAAGGACTTTCCACAGGTCGATGTTCTCTGTCGGATTTTCGCACAGACGCTGGTGGATTTCCCTGCACTCCTCCCCTACTTCCTCTTTGTCCGCTACGGACACGTGCAGGAGGTGAACGAGCACTATTCGTGGATGTGCCAGACCCGTGTCGTATGGGGCGGGGATGCGACGATTGAAGCCATACGCCGCGCAGCACTTCCGCCGCGCGCGAATGAAATCACGTTTGCCGACCGCCACTCGCTTGCCGTCATCGATGCCCCTGCCTATCTTGCGGCAGAGGACAAGGAACGGATTGCGCAGGACTTCTACAACGATACCTATCTCAGCGATCAAAACGCCTGTACCGCGCCGCATTTTATTATCTGGCTCGGTGCAGCAGAGAAGGTCAAGGCGGCGCAGGAGGTGTTTTGGAGCACCCTGCATACGCTTGTGAAGGATCGCTACACGCTGCAAGGCGTTCAGGCGGTGGATAAGCTGACGCAGCTCTATCGGCTTGGTGTACACGCCGCGGCGCGGCAAGTTCCGATGGAGGACAACCTTATTACGCGCGTCTGTGTGGCAAAGCTGACGGAGGAACTTGCCGCCTACAAGGCGGGAAGCGGTTTCTTTATCGAATATCGGGCGCAGGAACTTGCAGAGATACGACCGCTGTGCGGCATTTCGTGCCAGACGCTTTCGTATTATGGCGTGGAGCGGGACAGCTTCTTGCGGGAGGTGCTTGCCATGCGCCCTGCCGGCGTGGATCGCATTGTACCCTTGGGGCGCACGATGGACTTTGCGCTCGTCTGGGATGGCATTGATCTCATTCGGACGATGAGTCGTGTGGTACAGGTAATATGAGGGATGGTTTTTTGACGCGACATGATAGAGGGGAATCCGGTTATGAATGACAGGAAAATTGCGGTCATCGCGCAGTGCGATCCGAGTGGCGTCTCTGCCATACGCCCGTATATTGATGCACTCGATATACCAAATGGCTATGAAGCGGAGTTGATCGAGGTGCGCTCCGATGGGAATGTTGCAGATACCTACCAGCGCGCCATGGAGCAAAGTGATGCGAAGTATAAAGTCTACCTTACGGCGGGGAGTATCCTGCTGCGGCTGAATTTCTTTGAGGAAATGCTGCGCGTATTTGAGGATCCCATGATCGGAGTTATGGGGCTTGTTGGCGCAAAGCAGCTATCGACGACGGGGCTGCTTGCAGAGTCGCCATCGATCTATGGAAAACTTTTATATACGGATGATACCAGCTTCCGTGGAGATGACATTGAGGGCGATGTGGAGGAGGTTATGGCGGTAAGCAGCGATCTGATCGCCACGCAGTATGATGTTCCATGGCGCAGTGACCTCTTCCATAGTGATTGTTTTTTTGCAGAAGCGCAGTGCATCGAATTCCGGCGCAAGGACTATCGTACAATTGTGCCCAAGCAGAAAGAGGCGTGGTTGCTTGCGGGCAAGAAGGAATTTCAGTATGATGAAGCGAGCCGCAATGTGTTTCTTGATACGTATTCAAAGGACATCTACCCGCTCGTCTCGATCATCATTCCAACCTTTGAACGACCGCATTACTTCCGTCTTGCCCTTGAAAGCGTGCTTGCGCAGACCTATCGCAATCTGGACATCTTTATCACGGACAACTCACATAACACGGAGACGGCGGACATAATGCGGCGGGATTTTGCAGACGCCCCGCGCATTCACTACGAACATCATCCCTCGTATGGAGCACCGGAGAATTGGACACGTGCCTGCAACTATGACAATAAGGATGCGGCTTACGTCAACTGGTTGATGGACGATGATCTCTTTATGCCGGATAAGATTGCGGTCATGATGGATGCCTTCTTTGCACATCCCGATCTCAGTCTTGTCACATCGTATCGGGAGTGTATCGACGCGGATGGAAATAAGCTGTCGGATCTGCAGGATACGTGTCCGATCACACACAAGGTCACGAGGTTTCTCGGTGAAACAATTGGAACGGAACTTCTCGTACAGCAGGTGAATTTTGTCGGAGAGCCAACCACGGTTCTGATCAAAAAGAAATTTATGCTGGATGGGCATGACCTAGGCTTTTCGGGGAAGGAAGGCAAATATCTTACATCGGACTTTCCAACGTGGCTTCGTCTGCTCAGTCAGGGTAATATGGTATACTTCCCCCGCCCGCTCAGCAAATTTCGGGTGCACGGAGGCAATGAGCAGCTGACTGTACAGAGCCGCATCCGTGGTATGATCAGCTGGGCACTGGCGATCCGGGATGCGATTGCAGGTCATCTGTTCCTCCGTGACGCAGATACGCGCCGTGCGGCGATTACGGCATGGTGCCATAGAGCAAGTACCTTTTTGAGACCGGCTGAGGCGGTGCCGGACATCTGGGAGGATGTGGAGTTTCAGGATCTTCTGACGGTCTTTTCTGGGATGTCAGAGGCTCTCCACAATGATTGCCGAATTGCCTTTGATATTGATACGACGGTCACGCTGCATATGGACGATGATGAACAATAGGAAGCAGACAGATTATGGAAATTTCATTGGAAAACGCCCTCCACATTGTTGCAAGTTCTCCTCTCTTTGACGAAGCGTGGTATCGCAAGACCTATCGGATCGATGCGGAGAAAAATGCAGCAGAACACTATCTGACGGAAGGATATACAAAGGGCTGGAATCCGTCTCCGTATTTCTCGACGGAACTGTATCTGATAGAAAACCCGGATATCCGCTGGGCTGGCATAAATCCTTTACTGCATTATGAAATATTCGGACACCGTGAAGGACGATACAAGGGGCATATACCCGAGGGTATTCTGCAGCGGTATCGCAAATGCGCTTGCTGTGGAAACTATGTTTCCGCGTACATGCCTTTGCCGTTATATTATTTTGAGGAGGCCAGCAAATATGGTGAAAAGGCATGGCGTTCCGAAATGGTAAATGAAACGGATTATTCTTGTCCGTGGTGTGGCAGTGCCGATCGAGAACGCGCTTATGCTGTTTGGATGAGGCGGGAGCTGACGGAAAATTTTTCCGGTGTGATCCTTGATATTGCGCCTGCGCCGGCATTATCTTGCTTTATTCGCGAGAATTTCCCCAAAGCTGATTACAAGACGGCGGATCTCTCTATGGAGCAGGTGGATTATCGCCTCGATATTATGGACATGAACTGCCTTGCGGACGAGAGTGTCGATTTCTTTATCTGTTCCCATGTCTTGGAGCATGTGCGTGATGATCGAAAAGCGATGCGTGAACTGCACCGCATCCTGAAAAAGACGGGATGCGGTATTCTCGTCGTACCGATGGATCTCAACCAGACAGAAATCGACGAGGATCCAGACTGCAAGGATATTGGTGAACGATGGCGGCGCTTCGGGCAGAATGATCATGTTCGAAAGTATAGCCGAGCGGGATACATTGCGCGGCTAGCGGAGGCGGGGTTTCAAGTGCTCCAATTCCAAAAGAAGTATTTTGGATCCCATGCGATGTATGAGAATGCGTTAACGGAAACTGTGACGGTTTACATCGTCGTCAAATAGAAATGAGTGGAGGCAGGGCATGAGCATCCTGGTGACGCGTTCGGCGATGCCGCCGATGGAGGAGTACATTGCGGAGATCCGTGATCTTTGGCAGTCGCGTTGGCTGACGAATATGGGGGACAAACATCAGGCGCTTGAGGCAGCGCTGCGGGATTTTTTCGGCGCACAGAATATCGAGCTCTTTACCAACGGGCATCTGGCACTCGAACTTTCGCTGCAGGCACTGGATCTTTCCGGCGAGGTCATCACGACACCGTTTACGTTTGCCTCGACGACGCACGCGATTGTACGCAACGGATTGGAGCCGGTATTCTGCGATATTGACCCGCAGGACTACACGATGGATGTAACGAAGCTTGAGCGACTAGTTACAGACCGCACGTCCGCGATCATGCCTGTTCATGTCTACGGAAATGTCTGTCGCGTGGAGGAAATCGAGCGCATCGCGCGGCGATATGGGCTGAAGGTAATCTACGATGCCGCACATTCCTTCGGCGTACGCTATCGCGGAAAAAGCACGGCGCTGTTCGGTGATGTTTCGTGCTTTAGTTTCCATGCGACGAAGGTGTTTCACACCATCGAGGGGGGCGCGGCGTGTTTCCACGACCGGGAGCTTGGGGAAAAGCTGTCGCGTCTGAAGAATTTCGGCATTCGCAATGCGGAATGCGTCGATGGCGTAGGGGCGAATGCGAAGATGAATGAGTTTTGTGCGGCAATGGGGCTGTGCAATCTGCGTCATGTCCATGACGATATCGCGCGGCGCAAGGCGGTCGCAGAGCGCTATCGTGAGCGACTGGAAGGCGTCTGCGGCGTACAGCTGAATCCCGTCCAAGAGAATGTTACGCCAAACTATGCCTATTTCCCCGTGGTCTTTCATGAGCAGGAGTTTGGGAGTACGCGCAATGAGGTGTTTGATGCGCTGCAGCGGGCGGATATCTACAGCAGGAAGTATTTCTATCCGCTCACGAATACATTTGCGTGTTTCCACGGCAAGTACGATGTCGAGCAGACGCCGGTCGCGCGTCATATTGCGAATCGCGTTCTGACCCTCCCAATCTATCCGGAGCTGGAGGAGGCGGAGGTGGATCGCATTTGCGACGTGATCCTTTCCTGTAATAGCTGACATATTGTTGCAAAATACATCGTTTTGTGCTAATCTTATCGTTGCATTCATACGATAATGGCATTGACGTTGTGCGGACGCCCTCGTCCCCTCGGGACGGGGGCGTTTCTTTCGGGAGGAATCGATCTATGAGTCAGGAAAACGGCGCGAACATTCCAAAGAACTATGACCCTCAGAGCTTTGAGCGGAAATGGTACGCGTACTGGGAGGAGCATAAGTTTTTCCACGATGAGGCGGACGAGGGGCGCGAGCCGTACAGCGTGGTGATCCCGCCGCCGAATGTGACGGGGCAGCTCCACATGGGGCACGCGCTCGACAATACGCTGCAGGATATCCTCGTGCGCTATCAGCGGATGCGCGGGAAAAATGTCGTCTGGATTCCGGGCTGCGATCATGCGGGCATTGCAACACAGGCAAAGGTGGAGGAGAGTCTGCGTGCGGAGGGGACGAACCGCTTTGAACTCGGGCGCGAGAAGTTCCTCGCACGCGTCTGGGACTGGAAGCAGCAGTATGGCGACCGCATCATGTACCAGCTGCGGATGCTCGGTGCGTCCTGCGATTGGGAGCGCGAGCGGTTCACGATGGACGAGGGCTGCTCGCGCGCGGTGCGCGAGGTGTTCGTGAGCCTCTATGAGCAGGGGCTGATCTATCAGGGGACGCGCATCACAAACTGGTGCCCGCACTGCACGACGGCGATCTCCGACATCGAGGTCGAGCATGAGACGGAGGAGGGGCATCTCTGGCATCTGCGCTACCGAATCGAGGGCACGGACGAGTACGTTGAGATTGCGACGACGCGCCCCGAGACGATGTTCGGCGATACGGGCGTGGCGGTGCATCCTGACGATGAGCGCTATAAAGATCTCGTGGGCAAGACGCTGATCCTGCCCGTGGTGGAGCGGCGCATTCCGCTCTTTGCAGATGCGTACGTCGATCCCGCATTCGGCACGGGCGCGGTCAAGGTGACGCCGGCGCACGATCCAAATGACTTCGAGATGGGGCAGCGCCACAATCTTGAACAGGTGGTCGTCATCAATGCGGACGGCACGATGGGCGAGGGTGCCGGAAAATACGCGGGGCTTGACCGCTACGAATGCCGCAGGCAGCTTGTGAAGGAACTTGAGGAGATTGGCGCGCTTGTCCGCACGGAGAAGCACGAGCACGCGGTCGGTCACTGCTCGCGCTGCAAGACGACGATTGAGCCGCTCGTATCGAAGCAGTGGTTTGTCCGCATGGAGGATCTGGCGAAGCCCGCAATCGCAGCGGTGAAGGACGGGCGCATCCGCTTCGTGCCCGAGCGCTTTACGAAAATCTACGAAAACTGGCTCGAAAATATTCGCGACTGGTGCATCTCGCGCCAGCTCTGGTGGGGACACCGCATTCCCGCGTGGCACTGTGAGGACTGCGGCGAGACCTCTGTTTCGCGTGAGGATATTACGGCGTGTATGCACTGCGGCAGCACGCACATCCATCAGGATGAGGATGTGCTCGATACGTGGTTCAGCTCCGCACTCTGGCCGTTTGAAACGCTCGGCTGGCCGGAGGAGACGAAAGACCTGCGCCATTTCTATCCGACGGCGACGCTTGTCACGGGCTACGACATCATCTTCTTCTGGGTGGCGCGCATGGTCATGATGGGGCTGCGCTTCGGCGGCGATGTGCCGTTCCGCGATGTGTTCATCCATGGGCTTGTGCGCGACAGCGAGGGGCGTAAGATGTCCAAGTCGCTCGGCAACGGCATCGACCCTGTGGAGGTCATCGAGAAGTACGGCGCGGATACGCTGCGCTTCATGCTCATCACGGGCAATACGCCGGGCAACGATATGCGCTTCTACTGGGAGCGTGTGGAAGCGGCGCGCAACTTTGCAAATAAAATTTGGAATGCGTCGCGCTATATGCTGATGAATCTTGAGGGCGCAGACGATGCGTTTGTGCCTGAGGAGAGCGACTATACGCTTGCCGACCGCTGGATCCTCTCGCGTGCAGCAGAGACGGCGCGCGCTGTGACGGCGAATCTTGAGAACTACGAGCTCGGCGAGGCGGGACGCGCGATCTACGAGTTCCTGTGGAGCGAGTTCTGCGACTGGTACATCGAGCTGACGAAGGCGCGCCTCTATGACAAGGAGAACCCGCGCGCGAAGAATACGGCACTCTACGTTCTGCGTACGGTTCTGGAGCGTACGATGCGCCTTCTGCACCCCTTTATGCCGTTCCTTACGGAGGAGATCTGGCAGAAGCTGCCGCATACGGGCGCGAGCATTATGCGTGCCCCATGGGTTGATGTGGCAGAGTCCGACATTGATACAGAGGCAGAGGCGGCGATGACCGCGATCATGGAGGTCATCAAGGTGACGCGCAATCTGCGCGCGGAGCTTGGCACGCCGCCGGGCAGGAAGAGCACACTCATCCTGCGTGTACGTGACGAGGCGCTTGCCCGGACGTTCGCGGCGCACGAGGGCTATTTCCACGCGCTCGCCTCGGCGTCCGAGGTGACGTTCCTCGCGGCGGATGCACCCGATCCCGAGAATGTGGTGACGGGGGCGCTCGCGGGTGCGGCGGTCTATCTGCCTCTGGCAGGGCTGATTGACGTGGAGAAGGAGCGGATGCGTCTGACGAAGGAGCGGGATAACATCGAAAAGGAGATGACGCGCCTTTCGGGCAAACTCTCGAACGAGGGATTTACATCGAAGGCGCCTGCTGCTGTCGTTGCGGCGGAACGCGCGAAACTGGCGGGGTATGAGGAGAAGCGTTCCCTCATTCTCACGCGTCTTGCCGATCTTGCAAAGCTCTGAGGTGATCCCATGAACTATGCGGAGTCACTGATTTATCTGGATGAGCTGAATACGTTTGGCATCCGTTTAGGTCTTGCACGCATGGAGGAACTGTGTGCGAGGCTCGGAAACCCTGAGCGCAGCTATCAGACCGTTCACATCGCTGGGACGAACGGCAAAGGTTCTGTTACGCAGATGTTGGATGCGGTCTGCCGCGCGGCAGGAATCCGGTCGGGACGCTATCTCTCACCGCATCTCATCTCCTATACGGAGCGCATGAGTGTGGGCGGGCATGATATCTCAGAGGAGGCATTTGCCGCGCTCCTCACGCGCGTGCGCACGGCGGCAGATGCGATGGTGACGGCGGGACACGAGCACCCGACGCAGTTCGAGGCACTGACGGCGCTCGCCTTCCTCTACTTTGCAGAGGAGCAGGTCGACGTTGCCGTGATTGAGACAGGGC
The DNA here is from genome assembly GCF_900290285.1 of Candidatus Centipeda massiliensis. GTDB lineage: Bacteria > Bacillota > Negativicutes > Selenomonadales > Selenomonadaceae > Centipeda > Centipeda massiliensis. Next base: position 705,740 of record NZ_LT985754.1, read on the forward strand.
TTGGGGGGCTTCTCGACTCGACGAATGTCATTGAGCCGATGCTGACGATCATTACGAATGTGGCGATGGATCACGCCGACCGCTGCGGCGGGACGCTCGTAGGGATCGCGGAGCACAAGGCGGGCATCATCAAGGAGGGCGTGCCCGTCATTACGGCGGCGACGGGAGAGCCGCTGGCGATCATTGAGCAGCGTGCCGAGGAGCTGGGCGCGGATGTCTTCGTCTGGGGCGAGGATTTCTCTGCTGAGATGCAGCGCTGCTCTGCGGGCGGACAGCAGGTCGCGTTCCACTCCCTCGTCTGCCGTGAGAGCGAGCCATATCCGCTTGCGCTTGCGGGGGGCTATCAGGCGGAGAATGCGGCGCTCGTCATTATGGCGGCAAAGCTTCTTGAGCGCGAGGATACGCGCTTTACGGAGGCGGCACTGCGTGCAGGGCTGCGCAGTGTACGTCACCCGGCGCGCTTTGAAATCCTCGCGCACACGGATGGGAATATTGTCATCGACGGCGCACACAATCCTGCGGGGATGCAGGCGCTGCGCGCGGGGCTTGACTGCTATTTCCCCGATGCACCGCGCGTCTTTCTGCTTGGCATCTTAAAGGACAAGGACATTGACGCCATGCTCGCGGCTCTCCTGCGCCCCGGTGATCAGGTTGTCACCGTGCGCCCAAACTCAGAGCGTGCGGCGGGCGCAGACGTTGTTGCGGCAGTCGCCGCGGGAATGGGCGCCGATACCGTCGCGTGCGCTGATCGACAGGCGGGGCTTGCCGAGGCGCAGCGTCGTGCGCGTGCGTGCGGCGCTGTGCTCGTCGTTGCAGGATCCCTTTACCTCGTGGGTGGTATCCGTGCTCTTCTTACGGCGGGGAGGTGACGGTATGAGAGAGGATATCCAGAAGCGGCGCCGCATTCTGCGCCGGCGCCGCTGGGGCGGGCGTCTGGGGCGCTGCATGATGTATGCCGTCATAGCCGAGGCGTTTCTCATCCCACTCCTGCCGCTTGCGGCGCACGTGGCACTTGGTATCGGCTGTGCTGCGCTTCTCCTGCGTTTGTGGATTGATCGGAATTTCCATCTGTGTCGGATGCCCTATGATGCGCCGGCACTGCTCTTCCTTGTCATCGGTTTTCTGTCGGTGTTTATTGCGCCGGATATTTCATTCAGTCTCTATAATTTTTCCCATCTTGTGCCAATCTACTTCTCGACCTATCTGCTTGTCGGTCAGACGGTGCGCACGCCGCGTGAGCTGCAGCGCGTTGTGAGCGCTATGGCGCTGTCGGCAGGGATTGTCATACTCTACGGCTTCTACCAGTTCATCTTCGGCATCGATATCGCGGCGATGAAATGGGTGGACGGCGAGGCGTTTCCAGAACTCTCGAAGCGTGTCTTCTCGACGTGGGAGAATCCGAACATCCTCGCGGGCTATCTCGATATTGTCGTCTCGATTGCGGTGGGACTCCTGACGGTACTGCAGCGCGGCTGGCGCATTCTCGCCCTTGTTTTGATCGTGGCGGCGCTTGCGTGTCTGGGCATGACGTACGCGCGTGGTGCGTGCCTTGTCATTGCTGTCGTGCTTGCGGGCTACGGTGCGCTGCGTGATTGGCGGGTGCTCCTCGGGATTGCCGTCATAGGGGCGGGGGCGCTGCTCCTCGATCCCGTACTGGCTGATCGTCTGCTCTCCGTCTTTACGCGCGTGGATACCTCCTCGGAGATGCGGCTGGCGTTCTGGGAGAGTACGATCGCGATGATTCTGGATCATCCCTTTCTCGGCATTGGCTGGGGAATGTACTTCATGGTCTATCCGGAGTATGACTTCTATCTGCAGGGAGCATCCGTGCAGATCGTCCACGCGCACAATATGTATCTGAACTATGCTGCCGAGATCGGTATTCCGGGGGCACTCTCGTTCTTCTGGTTCTTCTTTGGGACGCTCATCCTTGCCTTTCGTCTGCCAAAACGTGTGCCCTCATGGGAGGCGGTGCTTGCTGCCCGCGAACACGAGTGGAAGACGGTTGTCGATGTGCGTACGGCGCTCTCTCGTTGGCGCAGGCACCGCTTCGTCGAAGGGCTTTCGCTCGGTCTTGGACTCGCGTTCATCTCCGTCGCACTCAACGGCATCACGGATCATCTGCTCTTTAATATACCGTCCTCCATGCTGCTCTGGCTGCTCGCTGCCATGACGGCGGCAGTGCATACAATCGCGGGAGAGATGAAGGAAGGCTGACTATGCAGGAACATCTATCGATATCGAAGGCAACCGTTGACCGTTTGCCGCGTTACTATCGCTGTCTGCGCCAGCTGACGGATGAGGGCGTGGAGATCGCCTCCTCGGAGGAACTCGGCCGCCGCCTTGCCATCAACCCCGAACAGATTCGGAAGGATTTGGCGTTCTTCGGGCAATTCGGCAAGAAGGGCGTCGGCTACTACGTGGCGGAACTCAAGGAGAGCATCGGCGGTATTTTGGGACTCGATCACCATTGGAATGTGGCGATTGTCGGCATGGGGCATCTCGGTGCGGCGCTTGCAAACTATCAAGGAATTGCGCGTCTTGGCTTTCACCTCGCAGCAATCTTTGACGTGAATCCGGTCGTTATCGGCACGCGTGTCGGCGAGCGACGCGTGGAGGACATCGCCTATCTCGCGGAGATTATCGCTGAGCGCGATATACAGATCGGCGTCATCGCCGTGCCGGCGATACATGCACAGGGCGTTGCCGATAAGCTTGTGGGCGCGGGCATCCGTGGAATCTGGAACTTTGCACCTGTGAATCTCCACGTTCCGCCGCACATCCCCTTTGTCAGCGAGGATCTGTCCGTTGGACTCAGTTCGCTTTCGTATTATCTGACGCATACAACGGGAGAAGGAGACAATCTGTCAGAAAGGTTTAAGGAATCGCTGATAAAATGAAGTCTGCCAGATTTGCGTAGATTTTTGTCCGAATAAGGAGAGAGTCCGACGCGCAAGGGCTATGTGGAGGAGCGCGGACAAAGTGCGGGCAAAAAAGATATACCAAGATGGCGGTGCTGAATGTATCCGTACTTTCTTAGCGAATTGCGGTGTGTTTGTCCTTTTTATCACAAATAACAGAAAATGCCGTCAATGTAATCTTGACGGCATTTTTTTTTCGTGATATCCTAAGGAAAGATATAATTGACTTATGCAGCTACAATAACTTACAGTTATTCAGAACATTCCTACCATGAATACCTCGTACGATGAAATAAGATTTTCTGAATATCTGCAAGTTGTTTCTGTGTGAGTCGGAGGAGTATCAGAGGGAGGTTTTTCTATGATCGATATTTCTGATCGTATACCCAAGTCCTTGGCAGACAAGGTCGTCAGTGCGGAGACGGCGGCAGAGTACTTTGCTGACGGCATGACCATCGGTGCCAGCGGATTTACGCCGTCGGGGTATCCGAAGGCTGTTCCGCTTGCCATTGCCGAGCGCATGAAGAAGAATCCATTCAAAGTAAATATCTGGACAGGTGCCTCGACGGGGCCTGAACTTGACGGGGCACTTGCGGAAGCGAGCGGCATCAAGCAGCGCCTCCCTTATCAGACGAATACGCCGCTGCGCAATGCGATCAACTCCGGGCTCGTGAACTACATCGATATGCACCTCTCCGAGGTGGCGCAGCAGTCGCGTGAGGGCTTCCTCGGAAAAATTGATGTTGCCCTTGTGGAGGCGGTCGCCATCACGGAGGAAGGCATTATCCCGTCGACCTCGGTTGGCAACACGCCATCCTTTATCCAGAGTGCGGACGTAGTCATCGTCGAGGTGAACACGAGCCAGCCGATGGAACTCGTCGGTATGCACGACATCTACATCCCTCTCGATCCGCCGAACCGTCTGCCGATTCCCATTACGAAGGCGGGTGACCGCATCGGTACGACGTTCATCCCGTGCCCCCTCGACAAGATCAAGTACATCGTTCCCTGCGACATCACGGACAAGACGCGCGCACTCGCGCCGGTCGACGACATCGCACGCAAGATGGGGCAGTTCACGGTCGATCTTCTCAAGAAGGAGATTGCCGAGGGGCGTATGCCGAAGGGGCTCCTGCCGCTGCAGTCGGGCGTCGGCAACGTGGCAAATGCGGTCATCGCGGGCTTTGTCAGCTCCGACTTTACAGATCTTGAGGTCTATACCGAGGTTATTCAGGACGGTATGTTCGATCTCGCGGATGCGGGCAAGCTGAAGTTCGCGTCGGGCACGGCGTTTTCACCCTCTCCGGAAGGTCTCCAGCGCTTCTACAAGGACATCGACAAGTACAAGAAGATCATGATGCTCCGCCCGCAGGAGATCTCGAACAACCCTGAGGTCGTGCGCCGTCTTGGTGTCATTGCGATGAACACGGCGATCGAGGTCGATATCTACGGCAACGTCAACTCCACGCACGTCACGGGCACGAAGATGATGAACGGCATCGGCGGCAGCGGTGACTTCGCACGCAACGCCTACCTCACGATCTTCTACACGCAGTCCGAGGCAAAGGGCGGTAAGATCTCGTCCATCGTTCCGTTCTGCTCGCACATCGACCACGGTGCGCACGATGTCGACATCGTCATCACGGAGCAGGGCATCGCGGATCTGCGTGGCAAGTGCCCGCGCGAGCGCGCACTCGAGATCATCAACAACTGTGCGCATCCGGACTTCCGTCCGCTTCTGCTCGACTACTACGAGCGTGCACTTGCAGCGACCAAGGGCGCACAGACGCCACACCTGCTCGACGAGGCGCTTTCCTTCCATCAGCGCTTCCTCGCGACGGGGTCGATGCAGAAGTAATCCTACAGAAAAGGGGCACAAAGCCCTTTAAGGTTCCCCATAACCCAACAAAGAGAACTGTAAAGGAATCTCGGACAAAGCGAAAGCTGCGTCGGTGGTTCCGGAAGAAAAGGAGAATATATTCATGAGCAATGAAAAGATCCAGGCGGAGCTTGACAAGTACAATGCCGCCGTAGAAAAAGCAACGGCGAAGTTCCCGGCGCGTCCCCACATCCCCGAGCAGGGACTCTACACCCCGCTTGACATCAAGGAAACGGACTACGCAGAGGACATCAGCTTCCCCGGCGTCTATCCCTATACCCGCGGCGTTCAGCCGACGATGTACCGCGGACGCTTCTGGACGATGCGTATGTATGCAGGATTCTCCACGGCGGAGGAGTCCAACAAGCGTTACCGTTACCTCATCGAGAGCGGCGCAACGGGACTTTCGTGCGCGTTTGACCTCCCGACGCAGATTGGCTACGACTCCACGGATGCCATTGCAGAGGGCGAGGTCGGCAAGGTCGGTGTTGCGATCGACTCCCTCGCAGACATGGAGATCCTTTTCGATCAGATCGATCTCGGCAAGGTCTCCACGTCCATGACGATCAACGCTCCTGCATCCGTCCTCCTTGCGATGTACATCGCTGTGGCGGAGAAGCAGGGCGTGTCGGCAGACAAGCTCAAGGGCACGATCCAGAACGACATTCTGAAGGAGTATGCGGCACGCGGCACGTACATCTTCCCGCCGCGCCCGTCCATGCGCCTTATCACAAACATTTTTGAGTATTGCTCCAAGAACGTCCCGAACTGGAACACCATCTCCATCTCGGGCTACCACATCCGCGAGGCCGGCTCCACGGCATCGCAGGAAATTGCATTCACCATTGCGGACGGCATTGCCTACGTCGAGGCAGCCATCAAGGCAGGCCTCAGCGTCGACGCTTTTGCAGGACGCCTCTCCTTCTTCTGGAACGCACACAACAACGTGCTTGAGGAGGTCGCAAAGTTCCGCGCGTCTCGCCGCATCTGGGCAAAGGTCATGAAGGAACGCTTCAAGGCAGAAAAGCCGAAGTCCATGATGCTCCGCGTCCACACGCAGACGGCAGGCTCCATGCTCACTGCACAGCAGCCGAACAACAACATCGTCCGCGTTGCACTCCAGACGGCAGCTGCCGTCATGGGCGGCACGCAGTCGCTCCACACGAACTCCCGGGACGAGGCGCTCGCGCTTCCGACGGAGGACTCGGTCATGGTCGCACTCCGCACGCAGCAGATCGTTGCGTACGAGAGCGGTCTTGCCGATGTCATTGACCCGCTCGCAGGCTCCTACTACGTCGAGGCGATGACGAACCGCATCGAAAAAGAGGCTTGGGAGTACATCAAGAAGATCGACGATCTCGGCGGCGCGGTTGCGGCGATCGAGAAGGGCTACATCCAGAAGGAAATTCAGGATAGTGCCTACAAGTGGCAGATGGACGTCGAGTCCGGTGCCCGCGTCATCGTCGGTGTCAATAAGTTCCAGGTGGAGGAAGAGGCGCCGAAGAACCTGCTCCGCGTCGACGCATCCGTCGGCGAGAAGCAGAAGGCGAAGGTCGAGGCGATGAAGGCGAAGCGTGATAACGCTGCCGTGCAGGCGGCTCTTGCGGACCTCAAGGCGGCGTGCAGCGACGAGAACGAGAACCTCATGCCGCACATCCTTGCAGCGGTCAAGACGTATGCGACGCTCGGCGAAATCTGCGGCGTCATGCGCGAGGTCTTCGGCGAGTACGAAGCACACGTCAATCTGTAAACAACGGTTGTTTGGTGAATGCAGTGGGGGTACGCTGCTCATGAAGCGGCGTACCCGTTCAGGAGGAATATAAAAATGGCAGAGAAAATCAGAGTGCTCGTTGCAAAGCCGGGCCTGGATGGTCATGACCGCGGTGCGAAGGTTGTCGCCCGTGCCCTGCGCGATGCAGGATTCGAGGTTGTCTATACCGGTCTTCGTCAGACCCCTGAGGAGATCGCTGAGGCGGCTCTGCAGGAGGACGTAAACGTCGTTGCGATGAGTATTCTCTCGGGCGCGCATCCGCATCTCTTCCCGAAGGTCGTGAACCTGCTCCGTGAAAAGGGCATGAACGACGTGCTCGTCATCGGCGGCGGCGTCATTCCCGAGGGCGACATCCCCGCACTCAAGGAGGCAGGCGTTGCCGCAGTCTTTACCCCCGGCACACCGACCGGCGAAGTGGTCGACTTCATCAAGAAGCATGTGGCGTAACAACGTCAACTGAAAGGATGGATGACAGGCAGAAAAAGACTTTCGTCTGTCATCCATTCCTTTGGGAAGCACTGATCATGTCAGCGATTCCCATGTTTCCTATGGAGTGACTGCACGAAGGAGGTGGGCGCATGGATATTGCAGCCGAAGTGCTCAAGGGAAACCGCCTCGCACTTTCGCGCGCCATCACGGCGATCGAGAACGAACGCGCGTCGGCGACCGACATCATGAAGGCGCTCTATCCGCATACAGGACATGCCTACGTGCTGGGCATTACCGGCCCTCCGGGGGCGGGCAAAAGCACCATGACGGACAAGATCGCGAAGGAGTACAGGAGGCGTGGGAAAACCGTCGGCATCATCGCTGTCGACCCCACAAGCCCTTTTTCCGGCGGCGCCATTTTGGGTGACCGCATCCGCATGAACGACCTGACGCTCGATGAGGGCGTTTTCATCCGCAGCATGGGAACGCGCGGCAGTCTCGGCGGTCTCTCGCACAAGACAGCTGACGCGGTGAAAGTCATGGATGCGTTCGGCAAGGACATCATCTTTGTCGAGACCGTCGGTGTCGGGCAGTCCGAGGTGGATATTGTGCGGGCGGCGGACACCACAATGGTTGTACTGATCCCGGGCATGGGCGACGACATCCAGGCAATCAAGGCGGGTATTCTTGAAATTGGCGATGTGTTCGCCATCAACAAGTCCGATCTTGACGGCGCGGATAAGCTCGTCCGCGAGATCAACATGATGCTGGATCTGGACGATCATCAGACCACCTGGCGGCCGCCGATCCGCAAGGTCGTTGCAAATCGCGGCGACGGGATCGCGGAGTTGGTTGATACCATCGAGGAACACCGCGCTCATATTGAGACGAACGGTGTTCTTGCCGAGCGGCGTACACGCCGCACACGCGATGAGATGCTGGACATCCTGCATGCAGGCGTCCGGCGGAGCATCGAACACCGCATTGTTGATACGGGCAGACTCGACGACTATGTGGCGAAAATCAAGGCGCATGAGACCGACCCCTACACCGTGGTGGGCGATGTCATGACCGAAATGTTATCTTAAACAGCGGAAATTGGCAGCAATTTCCCAAGGAGGAAGCACCTATGTTCAAAGTTCTGGCAGTAGATCACATCGGCATTGCCGTGAAGGATCTCGAAGAGGGGAAGAATTTCTGGTCGGACGTGATCGGCATCCCCTGCACGGCTGAGGAGACGGTTGCTGAGCAGAAGGTTACGACGACCTTCCACCCGACCCCGAACAAGAGCGAGATCGAGCTGCTGGTCGGCACGGCGGACGACAGCCCGATCACGAAATACATCGAGAAGAAGGGCGAGGGCATCCAGCACATTGCCCTGCGCGTTGACAACATTGAGAACGCGATTGCCGACCTCATGGCAAAGGGGGTCCGGATGATCGACGAGAAGCCGCGCATCGGCGCGGGCGGCGCAAAGATTGCATTCCTGCATCCGAAGTCGACGAAGGGCGTTCTCCTCGAGATCTGCGAGCATGAGGATCGCTGAGGTCAGCCACCGTAAATGACGCATATTCCCCGCAGAGTGCTTCATTCCGGTGCTTTGCGGGAAGATATACAGGAGGGATATGATGTCCACAGTCCAGGAAAAAATCGAGCTGATGCTTGAAAAAAAAGAGCATCTCATGCAGGGCGGTGGTGCCAAGAGCATCGAGAAACAGCACAGCAAGGGAAAGCTCACCGCGCGTGAGCGCTTGCTTCTGCTCTTCGATGAGGACAGCTTTGTCGAGCTGGATATGTTTGTCCGCCATCGCTGCACCAACTTCGGGCAGGACAAGAAGGAACTGCCGGGCGAGGGTGTCGTGACAGGCTACGGCACGGTGAACGGCCGCCTCGTCTACGCATTCGCACAGGACTTCACGGTCGAGGGCGGCTCGCTCGGCGAAAAGCACGCACACAAGATCTGGAAGGTCATGGATCTCGCCATGAAGATGGGCGCACCCTGCATCGGCATCAACGATTCAGGCGGCGCGCGCATTCAGGAAGCGGTCGACGCACTCTCGGGCTACGGCGGCATCTTCTACCGCAACACGAAGGCATCGGGCGTGATCCCGCAGATCTCCGTTATCATGGGACCCTGCGCGGGCGGCGCGGTCTATAGCCCCGCTCTTACGGACTTCATCTTCATGGTGAAGAATACGAGCCAGATGTTCATCACGGGACCTGCCGTTATCAAATCCGTCACGGCGGAGGAGGTCACGGCGGAGGCACTTGGCGGGGCAATGACCCACAACAGCCGCTCCGGTGTTGCACATTTTGCGGCAGAGAACGATCAGGACTGCATTGACCAGATTCGCTATCTGCTCTCCTTCCTCCCGAGCAACAACATGGAGGAGACCCCGCGCGTCGAGACGGGTGATGACCCGAATCGTCAGGACGAGAGCCTCAATACGCTCATCCCCGACAATCCGAATGCACCGTACGACATGAAGGACGTTATCCGTGCGCTCGTCGACAACGGCGAGTTCTACGAAGTACACCAGCATTTCGCGACGAACATTATATGCTGCTTCGCACGCTTTGACGGCCGCACGGTCGGCATCATTGCGAACGAGCCGAACGTCATGGCGGGCTGCCTTGATGTCGATGCGTCCAACAAGTCGGCGCGCTTCATCCGCTTCTGCGATGCGTTCAACATTCCGCTCGTCAACCTCGTCGACGTACCGGGCTTCCTGCCGGGGGTCGATCAGGAGTACAGCGGCATCATCCGCCACGGCGCGAAGATGCTCTATGCCTACAGCGAGGCGACGGTGCCAAAGGTCACGGTCATCACGCGCAAGGCGTACGGTGGTTCCTACATTGCAATGTGCAACCGCGAGCTTGGTGCGGATCAGGTTATGGCGTGGCCGACCTCCGAGATCGCCGTCATGGGACCTGCGGGCGCGGCAAATATCATCTTCCGCAAGGATCCGGACAAGGATGCACGCACGGCGGAGTACATCGAGGAGTTTGCGACCCCGTACAAGGCGGCAGAGCGCGGCTACATCGACATGGTCATCACGCCGAGCGAGACGCGTCCCTACATCATCACCGCGCTCAACGCGCTCGCAAGCAAGCGTGAGGACAATCCTGCGAAGAAGCACGGGAACATTCCGCTCTAAGGAGAAGTACGATATGGCTACAAAATCTGTGGCGCCGGAGATCGTCGCCGCCATCACAGCTGCCGTACAGTCGGCAATGGGAAGCAAGGTCGTCGCTGTGCGCATCAAGCCCGCAGAGGTCTGGACACTTGCCAACCGCAGCAATCTTTGAGGTCATCCTGCACCCGCAGGAATCCTATTCTTAAGGACTATAAATGTTGGAGGAATAACACATGAAGAAGTTCAACATCACCGTCAACGGCACTGCTTACGAAGTTGAGGTCGAGGAGGTACGCGCAGCCGGCGCTGCCGCTCCCGCACCGCGCGCTGCTGCTCCTGCACCGGCTCCGGCTGCTGCGCCGGCACCGGCTGCTCCCGCAGCATCTGCGGCACCGGCAAAGGCGGCGGGCGCAGGCGAGCAGTCCGTGGACGCTCCGATGCCGGGCAAGATCATCGAGGTCAAGGTCTCGGTCGGTCAGGCAGTCAAGGCGGGTGACACGCTCCTCATCCTCGAGGCAATGAAGATGCAGAACGAAATTGCTGCTCCTGCCAATGGCACGGTCAAGGCGATCAACGTTTCCGCCGGACAGTCCGTCAAGGTGCGCGACGCACTCGTCATCCTCGGCTAATCGTACGAATCAGATACATTTGGGAGCCCCGTGCGGGGCTCCTTTTTGTTATGAAAAGTTTATACAAGAATAAAAAAGCGCAAAAGTCCCCCATAGCTATCTTGAATGAAAAAAATTATGCAATAGCAACATCCTCTGCGGCATGAGGAAGCCAACCAAGTTTTGTTAATTGTTTGAGATGGTGAGTAATCTTCTTATCGCGGTTGAACTGCGTGTAAAAATCTTCTCCTAGATCAATAAAGGTCTTGCCACTCTTTAGAATATGATAAATCGCAATGAGCATACTATGTGCAACAGCGACTGTAGCTCTGTTGGCACCTCTGCGTACAACCAACCGTTGGTATTGTGCACGAAAATAAGACTTGCAGCGTGATGCTGCCTTAGCACACTGCACGAGCGTCGTTCGAAGTGTTTGGTTTCCCTTTACAACACGGCACCTTCGCCTTTTTTGGGCGCTTTCGTTATTTCCGGGGGCAAGCCCCGCCCAACTAGAGAAATGCTTGTCTGTGGCAAAACGACTCATATCAAGGCCCGTCTCAATGATGATTGATGTTGTATAAATAAAGTTGACAACTTCTTCGCAAGGATTTTAGATAAGGTCAAAGAGGAGAAGGAGAGGTCAAAATGGCAGCAAACAGGCAATACGATGACGAATTTAAGGTGCAGGCAATCAAGCTGGCGCAGGAAATCGGTCAAGCGAAAGCCGCCAAAGAGCTAGGAATTTCCAAGAATACGATGTATACATGGACACGCGCACAACGTCTTGGATATTTGGATCTTGGGTGTGGCACGCAAACACCGCAGAGTGCCCTGAGCTTGCACGAGGAGCTCGTGCAGCTTCGCGCCCAGCTCAAGGCNTGACTCATATCATCGATATGATCCACAACTCTTCGAATGAGCTCCTTTTGCAACGGTGTGAGGAATCCGTTCATGGCTTTTAGGATCGCATCCACTTTCCTGACAAGTTTACCGTGAATCATCCCCTCAACACATTCTCGAGTCAATGGTTCATCGCTTTCAAGCATGGATTGGAGTAATTTACGAGCGCTACGTCCATTGATATTGGAGACGACATTGGACAACTTTACGTTACCCCCCTCGAGCATTTTCTGCAATCGGTTGAGTTCACGTGCTCGTTCCCGTACAAGACTGATACGGTATCTAGAGAGTTCTCTGAGCTCACGTTGCTCACGATTCGGGATATAGCTCGCCTTGATTAGTCCATGCCTGAGTAGATCAGCGATCCATTCAGCATCGCCAATGTCGGTTTTTCGTCCTGGCACATTTTTGATGTCACGAGCGTTCGCAACGATAGCGTCGAGCCCAGATAGTTCAAAAATGTTGTAAAGCGGCTTCCAATAGGAACCGGTACTTTCCATAGCGATGATCTGACATTTGCGCTGCTGCAGCCACTTGGTTAGTTCACGAATCTCGTCATTGTTGCTGTCGAAGGTCCTGATTTCCTGTTTATTGCCGCATTTCAAGCAGCAAACCAGAACCCTCTTGTGTACATCAATCCCACAACAACGTTCGTACAATACTTCCATGATTGACACCTCCATGCTAGATTTGTACGACGTGGCCTCTCTATAACAACTCATTTTGTTATACGTCCTTTCGAGCGGCTGCTCTGGACAAAGTGTGGTACAAATAAGAGGCCAGACCAGTTTGTATCACGGGCTCTAGGCTCAAAAAAGAACCGGTCTTATACCGTCTATTCAATTATAGCATACGGATTGCCGCTATGAATCTAAACTTTTCATTTATGATGGTGCCCTTAGGCATGTAAGTTTGTATCCTTGTCAAGGGCTGGTGAAAATGATAAAATAGACAATGGTATCCATGATAAGCAATCAGAGGAGAGTTCCATGCGACTGAAGATCCGAATCCTCGACAAATACATCCTGCGGGAGGTTTTTCTATCCTTCCTCTTTGCGATCTGCGCGTTCTCGGCAGTATTTATCGGCTCGGGAACGCTCTTTCGCATTGCACAGTACATCACGGACTATGGGGCGTCGCTGCCGTCGATCATCAAGATCTTCGTATTCAGTCTGCCCGGTGTGGTCATGTGGACGTTTCCAATGTCCATGCTGCTTGCGAGTCTGCTGACCTTCGGACGACTCTCCTCCGCGAGTGAGATCACGGCGATGAAGTCCTGCGGCATCGGCTTTGGACGGATTGCGGCTCCTGCGATTCTCCTCGGCTTCGTCGTGAGCATAGGCGCAGTTCTTTTCAATGAATATGTTGTACCGCGTGCGAATACGGCGTACCGCAATGTCATCTACTACGAGATCGAGGGCAACTCCGGCATGAAGTCGCAGGAGCATCTGATCATCAAGGAGATCGATGACGGGAAAATCCAGCGCCTTGTGTATGCGCGTTCCTACGATGCAGAGCAGCAGCGTCTGACGGGCATCAGTCTGCAGCTCTTTGGCTCCGACGGCAAGGTGACCCACGTTGAGAACGCGGAGTATGCAGAGTGGACGGGTACGGAGTGGATCATGCACAAGGGGGATCTCTACGAGATCGCGGACGAGCATATCGAGCGCCGCATGCGCTTTGAGACGCAGGTGCTGCCCATACAGAAGGATCCACGGCAGATCATTCGCGAGCAAAAGAAACCGGAAGAGATGACGATGCGCGAGCTGCGCGACCAGATTGCGCTGATGCAGACGCAGTATGTCAATACGACGAAGCTTGAGACGGAGCTGTATCAGCGCGTTTCCATCCCAATGGCAAGCCTGATCTTTACACTGATCGGTGTACCGCTCGGGCTGCAGCCGACGCGGAACTCCTCCTCGGCGGGGTTTGCGATGAGTGTCATCATCATCTTTCTTTACTATGCACTCATGACGATGGGCAACGCATTTGCGCGCGGCGAGGTGCTGCCCGCACTGCCCGCAGTATGGCTGCCGAACATTGTCGGTGTAATCGCGGGTGTGATTCTTATGCGCCGCGCATCTCAATAGAATCTTGCAGGATAGAAAGGGGTGACGCTCCATGTATGGTATTACGCTCATCCTTGTCCTTGCGGTCGTTGGCGGCGTCATCGCCTTTATCGGTGACCGTCTCGGCACACGCATCGGCAAGAAGAAACTCTCGATCTTTGGTCTGCGTCCGCGCCATACCGCTGTGGTCGTGACAATTTTTACGGGGATCTGCATCACCACGGTGACGTTCGGCATCATGGCAGCGGCGTCCGAGAATGTGCGCACCGCACTTTTCGGGATGGAGCGGCTGAATGAGCTGATGGAAGAAACGCAGAACGCGCTTGATTTCACCGCGGGGGAGCTTGACCGTGCGAAGCGTGAACAGGAAAAGGCTGGCGGAGAGTTGAAGAAGTCGGAGGAGGAGATCGCGCGGCTTGAGGGTGAGCAGAACGATCTGCGCGTCGAGTCCGACCGCCTCTCTGCGGGCAATCGTGCGCTCATGATGGAAAAGGAGGGGCTGATCTCTCTCAATGGGCAGCTCTCTCATGAAAACGAAGGACTTCTCTCTCTCAATGGACAGCTCTCCCATGAAAATGAAGGACTTCTCTCGGATATTCAAGCGCTGGGCATTCGTGCGAATGTATTGCGTGAAAACGTCCTCAATCTGCGTGAGGGAAATATCATCTATCAGGCGGGTGAGATCATTGCGAGCGGAACGATCCCGACCGGGCTGAGTCATGACGAGATCGAACGCGGTCTTGCGGGGCTGGCACAGCTTGGCACGCGCAATATTTCGGCGCGTCTCGGGGAAAATCACACGGATCAGGATATATGGATCTACGGTCCCGAGTATGACGCTGCGGTGCGTGCGATTGAAGCAAGCTCCGTGGATATGATCGTGCGCATCGTTGCAGCGGGTAATCTCGTGCGCGGCGATGAGATCCGCGCCTCCATCGAACTCTATCCAAACCGCGTGATCTACCATAACGGGGAACTGATTATTGCGCGTGTTTACAGCCCCGCCGGGCAGAGTAATGCGGCGGAGCAGGCGGTCATGACGTTCCTGCGCGAGGTCAATGCGGCGGCGTCGGCGAAGGGGATTCTCCCCGACCCGATTCGCGGCACGGTCGGCGTGATCGAGGGGGCACAGTTCTACGGCCTTGTGCAGGAACTCGCAGCGCATACGGAGGCGGTCGTCATCTCCGCCTATGCGGATGGAGACACGGATGCGCTTGGCCCCTTACGGCTGACCTTCAAAGTGGAAAGCGAGAGTGGAACGTGAGCCGTCCTGTTCTTGCGATTGATCCGGGACGCGATAAATGCGGTGTTGCCGTTCTCTCCCCTGCGGGGGCACTCCTCTTTCGGCAAGTTGTGCCGACGGCGCAGCTCGAAAATGTGGTCAGTACGCTGGTGGAAAAGCATGCGCCGACCATTATCATGGGAAACGGAACGACGAGTGCGGCAGCAAAGAAACGTGTAGAGACGTTGGGGGGGGCTGTGACCCTTGTCGATGAGTACCGAACGACAGATGCTGCGAAGGCAGCCTACTGGGAAGCATATCCGCCGCGTGGCTGGCGGCGGCTTGTGCCGCGCGGGCTGCTCGTGCCGCCCGTACCCGTGGACGATTTTGCTGCGGTGATCCTTGCGCAGAGATTCCTGCAAATTGTTTGATTGACAGCAACCATGTCCTGCGGTAAGATGAATAGAAGTATGATTTCGGATACTTCTTGATAAGGAGAGCAATAATTCATGCCCGATAATGTCTTAGCATTTATGATCGCGCTTGGTGTAGCACTTATCCTGACACCTGCGGTCATTGCCTTTGCGCGCCGTACGGGCGCACTTGACAAGCCCGATGCACGCAAGGTGCATGCTCGCCCTATTCCGCGCATCGGCGGCATCGGGATCTACGCCGCATTTATGGTATCCATTTTGGTGCAGCTCATCTTTGTGGATCTTACCCCCGAATTTATGACGAGCCTCATCGGGCTGATGGTGGGCGGTACGATCATTGTCACCATCGGCATCATCGACGACTACTGCGACCTGCCGGCAAAGGTGAAGCTGCTCGGGCAGATCATTGCCGCAACCGTGCTCGTCATTGGCTTTGACGTGCGGATTGATTTTATCACCGATCCGCTCGGTGACTTTATCTATCTCGAACTGTTCGCGATTCCCGCGACGATCTTCTGGATTGTGGGATTGACGAATACGGTCAACCTCATCGACGGGCTCGACGGGCTTGCGGCAGGGGTTTCCTCGATTGCTGCCGTTACGATATTCCTCGTGGCGATGGAGGAGGGGATTCCCTTTGTGGCGATGGTGACGGCAGCGCTCGCAGGCGCGGCGGTCGGCTTCCTCTACTACAACTTTAATCCGGCACGCATCTTCATGGGCGATACGGGCAGTATGTTCCTCGGCTTCATGCTTGCGGGTATCTCCGTGGTCGGCGCGGTCAAGAGTGCCGCGACGATTGCCCTCATCGTACCGATTCTTGCGCTCGGGCTGCCGATTCTCGACACGACCTTTGCGATTGTGCGCCGTGCGCGCAACCATCGCCCGATCTTCAAGCCGGATAAAGGGCATCTCCACCATCGACTGCTTGCACACGGCTTTACACAGAAACAGGCGGTGCTGCTCATGTACGTTGTGAGTGCGCTCTTTGGACTCTGCGCGCTTGCGCTGACGGCGGTCAGCACGCAGGCGGCGATCCTCATCGTTCTGATTGTCGCGGCGGCAGTCTTTATCGGTGCACGCAAGCTGGGCATCCTCCAGCTGGATGCACCGCAGCAGAAATAACCGTGGAAATTCCCTCGTACGTGGGGGCAATGAAGGGGGCACATAAGCCTCACTCAATGGATATATTTCGCAATATTTGAGAAATAGTTATAAATTTGCTTCACAGAGAGGAGCACAGGCAGAATGGCCGGCAAAATCAAAGTCATGTCGATTTTCGGCACACGACCCGAGGCGATCAAGATGGCACCTGTCGTCAGGCAGCTCATGGGTCATACGGACGAAATCGAAACGCGGACGCTCGTCACGGCACAGCACCGCGAGATGCTCGATCAGGTGCTGCACCTTTTCCGCATCGTACCCGACTATGACCTCAACATCATGGCAGCGGGACAGACGCTTTTTGACATCACCTCACGTGCCATGCACGGCATCAACGAGGTCTTCCAAAAGGAGCGTCCCGACCTTGTGCTTGTCCACGGCGACACGACGACCACGTTTGCAGGTGCTCTCGCCGCATACTACCATCAGATTCCTGTCGGTCATGTTGAGGCGGGGCTGCGGACGCATGACATCTACTCGCCGTTCCCCGAGGAGATGAACCGCCGCCTTACAGGCGGCATTGCAACCCTGCACTTTGCACCGACGCCGACGGCGCACGAGAACCTTCGTGCCGAGGGGGTGCCGGAAAAGCGCATCTTTGTCACGGGCAATACCGTCATTGATGCCCTGCATCATACCGTGCGCCCGGACTATGTGCTGCCCGCAGAACTCGGCGGCGTGGACTTTGCAAATCATCGCGTCCTCCTCGTCACCACGCATCGGCGTGAGAACCTCGGTGAGCCGATGCGGCACGTCTATCGCGCGATTCGCAGCATCATTGAGGAGCTGGACGACGTGGAGGTCATCTTCCCCGTGCACCGCAATCCGAAGGTGCGTGAGATTGTACGAGAGGAACTGGGCGGACTCGAACGCGTCCACCTCATCGACCCGCTCGACTATGAGCCGTTTGCAAACCTCATGGCGCGTGTTGACATCGTGCTCACGGACTCGGGCGGCATTCAGGAGGAGGCGCCCTCGCTCGGCAAGCCCGTCCTCGTCCTGCGCGATACGACGGAGCGTCCCGAGGCGGTTGCCGCAGGAACGGTGCGACTCATCGGCACGGATGAGCAGCGTGTCTACGAGGAGACCATGCGCCTCCTTACCGAGCCGACTGCATATACGCACATGGCAGAGGCGGTGAACCCGTACGGCGATGGTGAGGCTAGTCGCCGCATCATCGAGGCGATCCTCTATCACGCGGGACGTATGCAGACACCGCCGGAGCCGTTCCAGAGCGCGTAGATCGCACTTGTGATGTGTGGGGGAAGGTCGTCATGGAGGAGAAGAAAACACCACCTCCGTCGGGCATGGCGGAGGCACTGCGTGCCTTTGGGCTTCTTTCAGGCGTCGGCATCTACTTCCTCGTCTTCCTCGGCATTTTCATCTTCCTCGGCAAATGCGCTGACAACTTCCTCGGTACGGGGCGCGTCTGCACCATTACGGGTATCGTCCTCGGCTTTCCGGCGGCGATCTACAGCCTGTATCGGCAGCTGAAGTATTATAAACTCGTGTGATGCGAAATCCGCTCAAACAGAAAGGGTGTGTCGATATGGCTGCTGTCATGGATGTAAACGTCTGTGTGGATCGTGATGTGAAAGAGCAGAGTGAGGCTCTGTATGGCGAACTTGGCATTGATCTGACGACGGCGATCAACGTGTTTTTGCGGCAGTCCATTCGTGTCGGCGGTTTTCCATTTGAGGTTTGCGTGGACACACCGAATCAGGAGACCGTTGCTGCGCTGATGGAAGCGGAGCATATCTTGAGCGATCCGTCTGTCAAGCGTTATTCCGATGTGGAAGAAGCCCTGCGGGCACTGAAAGCATGAAAGCCTTGGAGATTGTCTGGACAAGTCAGTTCAAGAAGGATTATAAATTGGCGATGAAACGTCATCTTGATCTTGCATTGATTGATGAAATCATCCGTACACTCTCACGCGGAGAATCACTGCCGAGCAAAAACAAAGATCATGCTCTGCTTGGTCGATGGCGTGGTTATCGTGAGTGTCATATTCAGCCGGATTGGCTGCTTGTCTATCGGATTGAGCACAATGTGCTTGTGTTGACCTTGGCGAGAACAGGTACACACAGCGAGCTGTTTGGAAACTGAAATACTAGGGAAGTACTGATAATTTCAGCATCGCTATTTTGATATGTTTTTTTTCGTGCTGTACCCTAGAATCCCCCAAATAGCCCTTGCTATGTGTCCGGGTTGCCTCCTTGTTCGGACGAAAAATGGTAAGAAAATACCAGAGGAGGGGTTAGATATGGAAGACCTGTTTCAACAGGTACGATCTTTTCTTGTCTCCCCAGCCGAGAGACAGGAAGAATTTGACGCGAGCGATACGTTGATTTGGGTGGATTGGGGCGACGAGGATGAGAGTGTTCTGTCCTATTTGAATGATGTTCTTCCGGAGGAGGCACAGATCGACTACGAATGTGTGGACTCTGAGACGGAGCGCGGCTTTGATATCCTGTTGAAAAAGGATGGAGAGGCACACGTCATCCCCTACGCGACGGATGCTGCGGACAGGGACACGACCCTCAAGGCGGCGCAGGAATACCTCGCGCCTACATACGAAATTCGTTGGTATATGGGGTCGCTCGGCAGTGATACGCTTGCGTTTGCGGTCCTTTCAGCAGACGATTGGCAGAAGCTGGAACGGGAATTTGGTGCGGAGCAGGTCACCTATTATTTTCCGCCAATTCATGCAGACAGTCAGATGTTCGAGATGGACGTGGACGAAGTCTTTGATCTGCTTGAGCAGAGAAAACAATAGTACAGATAAACGAATACAACCGCCCCGCAGGGTTGAACCTTGCGGGGCGGTTTCGTATGTATCTTTATTTTCTCGTCGTCATTGCTGCCGCGAGTGCCGCACCGAGGGCGGAGCCGGCATTTTCGAGGATGATCTTGACGTTGACTGCCTC
This sequence comes from Candidatus Centipeda massiliensis, assembly GCF_900290285.1. Lineage (GTDB taxonomy): Bacteria > Bacillota > Negativicutes > Selenomonadales > Selenomonadaceae > Centipeda > Centipeda massiliensis. Next base: position 725,201 of record NZ_LT985754.1, read on the forward strand.
GTCCAGGAGGAGGGTGTCGAGCGCACCACGCAGGTGATGTGCGACGAGCGGGACTTTCTCGTAGACGGAGCCGTCGACGGCGACGAACTGGTTCTCAAGCCCGTTCTCACCCATACGGTGCTGGATGATGGCGACGTACGTTGCCGCGACGATGCGCGCAGAGCGGATGATGACGGCGGTTGCAAGTTCCTGCAGCAGGGTACGCTCGGCTGCAGTGAAGGTCATGCCCGTCTTTGCTTCGATGACCGCACCTGCCGCATGGCGGTCGAGGTGGGCATCGGTGATGATCTCGGAGAGCTCGATGCTCGTAAAGGGATAGATTCCGTCCGCACCGAGGAGATCGGCAAGCGCTGCACCGTAGAGTGTCCCGAGGTAGCGTCCCGACACCATCTTTTCCAGACGCTGTGCGCCGGGCTGCTCGGATTCACGATCCAAGATATCATCGTATTTGGAGAAGGGCAGATTCCCAAAGCCGCCCGACTCCATGTTGATGACGGTCGGCGGCTCACTGCCGTCCGCGAACTCCTCATAGTAGCAGGTGTTCTGCCCTGTGGCGTAAATCGATCCGATGTAGGTGTGCTCGTGCTTGTATGCCGCTGCAAGCAGTACCGCGACCGTATCGTTGATGACAGCGACGGGTGTGACGTTTGTCATGCCGCGCCGTACGAGCGCCTCCTTGAGCAGGTCGTTGACGACCTTGCCCTCAACTCCCTGCGTAGCGAACTCCTTCGTCCAGACGATGAGCTTCGCATTGTTGAGGTTGGTCTGCTGTGAGGGGAAGGAGAAGGTATGTCCGAGGAGATATTTCGTTTCTCGATTCCCGTCGATTGCCTCGTCGATGATGGAGGCGAGGAAGTCAAACATCTCCTCCGCCGTCGCATCCGCACTCACGTAGTCATAGACACCAGGGAGGGTGAGCGGCTTTGCGACCCTGCTCAGCACCTCGTATTCGCCGCTGCCCTTGAGGAGGATGCGCTGGGCGCGGACATTCGTGCCGCCGAAGTCGAGCGCGAGGAAGGATCCGTGCTCCTTGCCGCTCGGAAGCCCTGCATAGGAGCGGAGCATACGGAGCGTTGCGCCCTTTTTGCCGGCGAGTCCCGCACACATATCAGCGCGGAAATCATCGGCGATCTTGCGGAGTGCATTGTCGTCTATGGTGAAGGCGGCTTTTATCTCGTCAAATTTTTCACGATCAAATCCCATGGTAACTCCTCCCAAGAAAAATTGTGGGGACGCCCCTATTGGTTCGCCCCAGCCTCCCCCGTTCGAAACGGGGGAGGGGGACCGCGTAAGCGGTGGAAGGGGCGCCACTATCTAAATACACTTATCCTTAGCGGAAGTGATCGAGCATCGCGCCGACGCTCGGGAACACCTGCTTTGCCTGTGCCTGTATCTCGGGGCGTGCCGTGGTGAGCGAGTACCCGTTCCACGCTTTCAGCATCGGCAGGTCGTTCGTCTCATCGCCGATGGCGAACACCTCTGCACCCTCCCAGCCCATGACGGAGAGGAGCTTCTTGATACCCTGATCTTTGCTGATCCCGGTGGGCGTAATGTCAAGGCTGCACGCATTTGGGAACGCGTGAATCAGATCGCCGAGCTTCGCGTTCAGCACCGCCGCACATTCATCCGAGAGCGCAGGCTCAGGGAAGCCGAGCGAGAACTGCTGAATCCCCGTCAGTCCTCCGATCTCGCTCTCCTTGATGTAGATGATGGGGAAATCCCAGTCCTTTGCCTCGCGCTCGATCCACGAGCCTTCGGAGTGGTGGCAGAGGTAGGTCACATCTGCTGCCGAGAAGGCGAAATGGAAGGATTTCTGTGCAGATGGCTCCGACGCAATCGCCGTGAGCGCGCGAGGATCAATCTCTGCCTGAAATCGGACGGCTGCATCCGCACCTCGTATGATGCCACCGTTGTTGCAGACGGTGTAGTCGAACTCTACGCCGTATTCCTCAAGCTGCGGGACAAGCATCCCATAGTCGCGTCCCGAGATCACGCCGAACTTGTGCCCTGCGGCACGCCAGCGGGCGATGCCCTCCTTCGTCTCCGCATCGATCTTGCCGCCCCGGAGGAGCGTGCCATCGTAGTCGCTTGCCGCTACCTTCATTTTACTTCCTCCTCATAGACAACCGCCTCAAGCGGGCGGAGCGCCGTGCGCGGCGCATCTGCATAGCTGCCGATGAGACGCACGCCCTTTAGGAATCCTGCGGGCAGCTGTGACTCCTCCGCAGAGAAGTTGACCGCCGTCACGATGCGGCGCGTGCCCTCCGTACGAGAGAATGCGTAGATCTGCTCGTTTTCGGCAAGCAGTTCCGCATAGACCCCGTTGAGCAGTACGGGATTCGTCTTGCGCAGACGGATGAGCTGCTTGTAGTAGGAGAGGACGGAATCCGCATCCTTTCCCTCTGCCGCCGCATTGATTGTGTGGTAGTTCTCGTTTGCAGGCAGCCACGGTGTACCCGTCGTAAAGCCTGCGTTTTCCGACGCATCCCACTGCATCGGCGTACGTGCGTTGTCACGGCTGTTGAAGTGGACAAAGGACAGCGCCTCGGCGGGGCTGAATCCTTCCTTCAGCGCAAGCTCGTACTGACCGTGGGAGGAGATGTCGTCGTATGCCTCAATCGTATCCCACTTGACGTTTGTCATACCGAGCTCCTCGCCCTCGTAGATGAAGGGCGTGCCGCGCAGGGTCATGAGGACAGTGGCAAGTGCCTTTGCCGCAAGGCGCGTATCCCCGCTGTGTGGGAAGAAGTAGTTGACGGAGCGTGCGCGGTCATGGTTCTCGAAGTAGATCGGGTACCAGCCCTCCTTGGCAACGCTCGCCTGACTTGCCGAGAGTGCGCCCTTGAGCTTTGTGAGCGGCCACGGAACCATCTTCGACCAGCATTCGCCGCCCTCGTAGGGGACGAGGACGTGCGCGAACTCGAACAGCATCGAGAATACGCCGTTCTCACCGACCCAGTCGGGGAGTTCTGCGACCGAGACACCGTTCGCCTCGCCGACGGTGAAGATGTCGTGCCCGTCAAAGACCTCCCTGCGGAACTCGTGGAGGAAATCGAGGATGCCGGGCGTGTTCGCCGTCATATCGTGGACGCTTACCATGCCGTCTGCCGCATCGGGCGTGCCGTCTTCGAAGACGGCGGGTTTCTTGATGTAGGTGATCGCGTCGATGCGGAAGCCGCCGACGCCCTTGTCGAGCCAGAAGTTTGCCGCCGCAAAGAGGGCTGCGCGCACCTCCGGATTCTCCCAGTTGAGGTCGGGCTGTGCCTCGGCAAAGGTGTGGAGGTAGTACTGATCGCGTTCCGCGCAGTACGTCCACGCGGAGCCTCCGAAGATGCCACGCCAGTTCGTCGGTGCGCTGCCGTCCGGCTTTGCGTCGCGCCAGATATACCAGTCACTCTTTGGGTTATTGCGGCTCGCCTTCGACTCGATAAACCACGGATGCTGATCGGAGCTGTGGTTGTAGACGAGATCCATGACGATGCGGATGTCACGGCGTTTTGCCTCCGCGATCAGCTCCTCCATGTCGGCGAGTGTGCCGAACTGGGGATTGATGCCCGTATAGTCGCTGATGTCGTAGCCGTTGTCGACCATCGGCGAAGGGTAGACGGGGGTGAGCCAGAGTGCACCCGCGCCGAGATCCTTCAGATAGTCGAGCTTCTCGGTGATGCCGCGCAGATCGCCCGTGCCGCTTCCCGTCGTATCGTTGAAGCTCTTTGGATAAATCTGGTAGACGGCGGTGTTCTGCCACCATTTTGTTGCTTTCATGCTTGTTCCTTTCTTAGAACGTCAGCACGGGTGTTTCGCCCGCCTTGGCATCCATGCCCGTCACCTTCTTCATGAGCGGATATTCGCCGGAGTTCGTGACTGCCATGATGACGGTGTCCTGATAGCCCGCCGCATGGATCACGTCGCGGTCGAACTTCACGAGCGGCGCTCCCGCCTTGACGCGGTCGCCCATCTTGACGAGCAGTTCAAAGCCCTTGCCCTCAAGTTTCACCGTATCCACGCCGATGTGGATGAGGAGTTCCGCGCCGTTGTCCATACGGAGACCGACTGCGTGGCGGCTGTCCTCCATAACCATTGTGATCTCGGCATCCGCCGGTGCGACCACAACGCCATCCGTCGGCTCGACCGCAACGCCGTCGCCCATCATCTTCTGCGAGAACATCTCGTCCTTGACCTCACTCATGTCGATGATATGACCCGTTGCAGCAGCCGTAATGGCGAAGGATTTCTCCGTGCCGACAGCGACCTCGTCCACATCGGAGGCCGGTGCTGCCATGAGCGCCTCGAAGCGCTCGCGGATCTGCGGGACGGAGAGACCGACGATGACCTGGAATGCGTGACCGTTGCGTACAAGCCCGTGTGCGCCCGCCTCGGTGAATGCGCCCGTCGGAGCGACGAGTTCGGGATCGTTGACCGTGACGCGCAGACGCGTTGCGCAGTTCGTCACATCCTTGATGTTTGCCGCACCGCCGAGACCGTCGAGGAAGGCACGTGCCTTGACATCGCGCTCATCGAGCTTCATGCCGGGAGCGGCTGCCGCAGCACCCGATGCACCCGCCTGTTTTGCCTTGTAGTCCGCCTTGGTAAAGAGCTTGTCCTCTACGCCGTCGTCCGTGCGTCCGGGCGTCTTGTAGTCCTTGAGCAGGATGACCCAGCGGAAGACAAAGAAGTAGATCGCGGTGAAGCACAGACCAACGGCGATCTGCATGAGGTATGTTGCATAGTGATACGAGAAGAGGGGAATCCAGTTCTGCACGAAGCAGTCGATCAGACCGCCGCCGAAGTTGCCCGAGAGCCCGATTGCGTAGAGCGTTGCGGAAAGCGTCGCCGAGAGGACGGCGTGCAGGAGATAGAGAAGCGGTGCAACGAAGAGGAAGGTGAACTCGATTGGCTCGGTGATGCCGCAGAGTACCGCCGTGATCGTTGCGGGGATGAGGAGCGCCGCTGTCTTCTTGCGCTTCTCGGGCTTTGCACACATATAGATCGCGAGTGCAGCGCCCGGCAGACCGAAGACCTTGCCGCTGCCATGGAGGGCAAAGCCGCCCTCGGGGAAGAGCTCACGGAGCGACTGTCCGCTCACCATGAAGTCATTGATATGTCCGAGCCAATATGCCTGAATGCCGCCGTCGACGACCGCAGGACCAAAGATGAACGGGAGATAGATGAAGTGATGCAGACCTGCGGGAAGGAGCATTTTTTCCGAGAACGTGTATGCCCAGACACCGAGGATGCCGCTGGTCTTGAGGAAGAACTGGAACTGCTCGATGGCGTGCTGTACCGCCGGCCAGACGATGCAGAAGAGAAGAGCCATTGGGATCATGACGACGAAGCCAATCGCCACGACGAATGCAGGTCCCTTGAAGATGCCGAGCCAGTCGGGGATGTTCGTGTCATAGAAGTGATTGTGCAGGAATGCCGTGCAGCAGGCGATGAAGATCGCGCCGAGCATGCCCATGTCGAGCGTCTTGACGTTCGCGATCATCGCAAGGCCTGTGCCGGGACCCGCCGCTTGGCTGTAGTCCACACCGAACGCGCTGCCGTGGAGCGTGAGAAATGCGGAGATGAAGTAGTTGAAGAGCATGTAGATGACGAAGGATTCCATCGCACAGCGCGCGGGTTCCTTTTTTGCAAAGCCGATCGGCACGGCGATGGCGAAGAGAATGGGCATCTGCGCAAACACCGTCCACGCACCCTGTTCGACGACGAACCAGAAATCGTACCAGAGTGTGCCCTGTGCGGCGATGCTGCCGAGCAGCCCCTCGTTCTTGCAGACGATGGACACCGCCACCGTAAGTCCGAAGAATGCAAACAGAATGACGGGCGTATACATCGCGCCGCCAAACCGCTGCATGTTCTGCATGATGACATCCTTGCTGAGTGCCATGTGCGTTCCTCCTTATCCCAAAAACCAAACCCCTGCGGCAGGGAAGCCCGTGCTTCCCGAGAATGAAACTGAAACTAATATGAAATCCGTTGTCTATAAGATAGCGTAAAAAAGCCGCGAACGCAATAGCTTCGCGGCATTCGGGAGAGATGTACGGAGACTGTACCGTGGTACATGGGGTGAAATTTGTTTCACACGCTCAACTCCTGCACATAAAGCCGATAATGTACGTACCATATTTCCAGCAGCAGGAAGTAGGCGAGCATGGATTTGAACTGCAGCCGCTGCTCGTTCTCGGGCAAATCGAACGCGGCGGGCGTGACATAGAGGTTTTCGCTTGAGCGGGAGGCGAGCGTGTTGTGCCGCATCTCCGTGATGGAGAGGATGGGGACACCCTTGAGGCTGAGCCGGTCGGCGAACTCCACGACGCGCTCGCTTTCGCCTGAGAGGGAGACGAAGATGAAGAGGTCGTCGGGACCCGCCGCTTGATAGACGGAGTAGAATTCCTCGCGGCCTGCGATCTCGTAGATGAAGATGTTATCGTAGACGAAGAGGCGCTTCAGCTCCTGCATGACATTTGTCTGTACATAGCCGGAGGCGTATGCAAAGATGCGATGTGCCTCGTGGATGAGGCGGCTTGCACGCGTGTAGTCACGCCGCATCAGCTCGCGCCATGTCTGATCGTAGAAGCTGCCGAGCGAGCTCCTTATATCCTTTGCGGGAATGGGCTGCGACGTGCTTTCCATGCGCATGACCGCCTTCATCTCGCCGAAGCCGTCAAAGCCCAGCTTCTGTGCAAAGCGCACGACGGACGCGCTTGAAACGGCGCATGCACGCGCAAGCTCATGGATGGAGACACGGCTTGCCGCCGTGCGGTTGCTGTCGATCCAGCGCCAGATGCACCGATCTGCATCGCTGAGGTCACGCAGGTGCGCGTTGATTCGTTCCGTAAGCATACGATGCCCCCTCACTGTTTTCCTTATTATAGCATATCTTTTTTAATTGCGTGGAAAATTGTTCTTTGTTATAATGGGGGCATTGTATACAGGGAGAAAGGGATGCAATGATACGGCTGATTTTTTCGGATATGGACGGAACCCTGCTGGATGATCGCGGGCATCTGCCCGCAGAGTTCGGGCAGATGTATGCACGTCTGAGGGCGCACGGCATCCGCTTTGCGCCCGCATCGGGGCGGCAGTACGCCTCTCTGCGCAAGACGTTCGACGCATGGAAGGATGAGATGATCTTCCTCGCAGAGAACGGGACGCTGGTGATGGAGGGCGGCAGGGAGCTGTTTGCAGCGCCCGTAGATCCTGTGCTCGGCCTGCGTGTGATGCAGACAGGAGAGGCGCTGACGGGGGTGTATTCCGTATACTGCGGAAAGAAACAGGGATATATCCACAGGGCGGACGATGTACCGGCGTTTCGCGCAGAACTTGAAAAGTATGTGTCGAAATCCATGGTGACGGAGGACTTTGCCGCCGTCGACGATGTACCGATCAAGATGGCGTTCTTTGATCCGTCCGGCCATGCGGATACAACGATCCTCCCCGTGATGGAGCAGTATGCGGATCGGATGCAGGTCACACTGTCGAGTGCACTGTGGGTCGATGTCTATGCGCAGGGCGTGAGCAAGGGCGTTGCCGCTGCGCGCGTGCAGGAGCATCTTGGGCTGACGCCCGACGAGTGTGCTGCGTTCGGCGACTACGGCAACGATCTTGAACTGATGGATGCGGTTACATACAGCTTTGCGATGGCGAACGCCATTCCTGCCGTGCAGGAGCGTGCGCGCTATCGTGCGCCGAGCAACGGGGAACATGGTGTGATGGCGGTCTGCGAACGGATTCTCGCGGGCGAATTTGACTGAGGTGCGCGATGCGATTTGACTATCATATACACTTGGAGTACGGCTCCTACGATGAGGACTATGCGGAGGGATTCTTCCGTGCGGCGGCGGCGCGCGGCGTTCATGAGATCGGGTTCTCCGAGCATTCGCATACGTTTCCGGAGTTCGAGCAGCTCTACTACGACGACCTGATCCTCGACGACAGCTTTGTCGGGGCGTTTCAGAAGAAATGGCTGAAGTCGAACAAGTTCAAGTACACGTTGGATGAGTATTTTTCATTCATTGAAAAGCTGCGGAAAAAGCACAAGGTGCTTGCAGGCATTGAGGTCTGCAATTTTCAGGATCAGGCGGCGGTGGGGAAGCTCCTGCGTGCCTATCCCTTTGACTATGTGATTGGCTCGGTGCATTTTCTGCGCGGCTGGGCGTATGACACGGGCGCGATCAAAGCGGAGTGGGACAACCATCCCTTGACAGACATCTACGAGTGGTATACGGAGGAAGTGGAGAAACTCGCGGCATCGGGACTCTACGATGCGCTTGGGCACCCGTTCAACATCCGGCTTTACAGACATTTCCCCGACTTCGATGTCACACCGTATCTTGAGCGCGTCGCACGGGCGATGAAAGAGGCGGATATGATCGTTGACCTCAATACAGGGACGTACTACCGTTACCCCGTGGAGGAGTTTTCTCCCTATCCGGATTTCATGCGCATGGCGAAGGAATACGATCTGCCAATCATCACGACCTCGGACGCACACAAGCCTGAGGACTGTGCGCGCTACAACGAGGAGGCAGTACAATACGCGCGCTCCTTTGGCTATGTGCAGCAGATCCGCTTCACGGGCGGACGTGCGCGGGAGCATGTCGCGTTTGACTAAGAGAGGAGCGTATGAGATGAGAACTATGATGCGCCGCACGGCAGGGCTGCTGCTGACCTTTTTGCTGTCACTCACCGTCTGCTCTGTCGCCTTTGCTGACGATGGACGTGCGTGGGTCTGGCTGAGCTCCAATGATAAATACTCGAAATTCTACGCACCCGCCTCCGTGCACGTGAGCAAGAGTGTCATGCCTTCCGGGACAACGGAGGCGCTGGCGACGGAGATCACGGCGGAGATCAAGACCTCATTCAGCTATGAGGGAGCGGCGGAGACCATACGCAACTACAAGATCGGTCATGTGATTACGAACCCTGCGCAGCTGGCATACTCCGTCGCGCAGGTGCGTGTCGTGCCGCAGAGCCGCCTCCTCCAGTACATCGGTGAAACGTTCTACGATGCAGAGGGGATGGTTCTCTGGTCGAAGGACATGGGAACGGAGAAGGAGATGAACTCCCAGCAGTTTGACGAGGAGTTCTATGCCGCCATCGTTGACATGGTCTTCCGTCAGGGCGAGATGGATCGTCTGCGTGCGGATGACCGCTGGATCCTCCTCTGGTCGGACGAGAGTGCCTCCGGCATCAAAACGCAGGTGACGGCGGACACCTCAACGATGCGCCGCACGGGCGACAATCTCATCTTCTGGGCGTGGACAGAGACGCGCGGCGCGGACGACAAGGTGCTTGAGATCAAATTTGACAAGCGTGCGGTCAATTTGCCGCAGGGAACGGAGCGCATCATCACGGGGCGGTACTGGTCCCCGTCGGGCGGCTGGCAGCCGCTTGACGACGGCTATGAGGGCGCGTATCGCATGATCGCACAGGAGAGCCCGGAGGAGCGGGGACTCATCCGTCTGCGTGCCTTTGCCGACGGATACCGTACGTGGGTGTCGCGCTACCAGCTGAAATGAGGGGAGGGACACAATGCCGATCAAGATACCGAACAATCTGCCTGCGACGAATGTTCTTGAGAGTGAGAACGTCTTCGTCATGAATGCGGCGCGCGCATACGGGCAGGATATTCGTCCGCTGCGCCTCCTTATTCTGAACCTCATGCCGATCAAGGACGTGACCGAAACGCAGCTTCTGCGCCTCCTCGGCAACACGCCGCTGCAGGTGGAGGTGGACTTTATCTACACGGAGTCCTACGTCCCGACGCATACCTCGCGCGACTATCTGACGGAGTTCTACGGCACATTTGCCGAAGTGCGGCATAAAAAATACGATGGCTTCATCATCACGGGCGCGCCGATCGAGCAGCTGCCGTTTGAGCAGGTCGCTTACTGGGACGAGGTCGCTGAGATCATGCAGTGGAGCCGCAAACATGCCTACTCCACGTTCCATATATGCTGGGGCGCACAGGCGGGGCTGTACTATCACTACGGCGTTCCGAAGCACTGGACGGAGAGGAAAATCTTCGGCGTCTTTGAGCATCGCGTGTGTGTGCAGCATGAGCCGCTTCTGCGCGGATTCGATGACATCTTTTACGTGCCGCACTCGCGCCATACGGAGACGCGGCGCGCAGACATTGCCCGCGTGCCCGAGCTGACCGTCCTCTCTGAGGGCGATGCGGGCGCCTACATCATTGCCAATCTGCGCCGTCGTCAGTTCTTCATCACGGGGCACGCGGAGTACGATCCCCTGACGCTCAAGACAGAGTATGACCGTGACCTTGCGGCGGGACTTGATCCGGACATTCCGTGCAACTACTATCCAGGCGATGATCCGAACTGCGCTCCCGTCGTGCGGTGGCGCAGTGTCGCGCATCTCCTCTTTGCCAACTGGCTGAACTACTACGTCTATCAGGGGACACCGTACGAGCTGGACAGCCTCGACAACGCGGACGATTGGGAGCTGCACTCGGGGCTTTGAACACGGTTATGTTCATCAAAAATTCAGTTTTTTGAGCTAGCATAGGGAGCATTGAACACAGCTATTTGATGGGAGCGATGATACGTGCAAAAAAAGTGGGGAGCAGTCCTCCTTCTCTGTGCAGCGCTGTTTATGGGGGCACGGCCTACGGCGGCAGCCGAACAGGTGCCGAAGCACATCTACGAATGGGTGCAGTCGACGGCGCGTCAGGGGTATTATTTCAACAAGGAACAGATCCAGTACGCGACGGATGCACATGGCTATATCGACCTCACGAAGATTCTCGTGCCGACCCTGCGCATCTATGATGATGTGCAGATACAGGATGTCGTGTCGAAGCGCCGCTGGCGCATGCTGCCGCTCGATGGCTACGGTGACCTCTCGGGCGCGGCGGAGTACCTCCTGATCGATCTGCGTGCGGGCGTCGTTCACATCACGGCGCATGAGGATCTGGACAGCCTCTGGGGAACAATCTCGCGCGAGGAGAACATGAAGGAGATCAAGCTCGCGGAACTCTCGGACAAGGATGTCGAGAAAAAATTCTTCGATGCAATCATCAACTACAGCATCGGGCATCAGGAGGAAATGATCCGTCGCTCACGCGGCATATTGAGCGATACAGATCGCGCAGCACTTGCGGCAAAAAAGGAAAAACTCACAGCGTCGACCGAGAATACCCATGAAAAGCCCGCAAAGAAGGATAAGCAGGAAAAGAAGAAGAAAAAAGAATAGAGAAATCACTGTCGTCTGCGATACGCGGGGCGGCAGTTCTTTTTTGTAGCTTTTTCTGTAAAAACAAGGTATAATAAAGGCAGGAACTACCAGCAAAGGAAGGGACACCGCATGACAGACAAGGAATGGATGCAGCTTGAACTGAACCGAATGGTAAAAGCGGAGGGTGGAAAGGTCAGCGTGGAGCGCATGACCGAGATTGTATCGGAGCTCAGCAGACGTCTGCGCGAGAACCCGAATCTGCCGCGTGAGGTAAATACACTCACCGCAGACGAACTCATCGCGCGCGCACGCAAGAAGACCGGCGAGGAACGCTATCGCATCGTCAAGCGTGTTCTGCGCATGGAGCCGGACAACATCACCGCAGCCTGTATGCAGATTGAATATCTCGCCAAGAATGCCGATGACCGCGTACATCACTACGAGGATCTGACGCGAAAGGCGACGGCACAACTTGAGGCGGATGGGATGTTCTCCGAGGAGAACATCGGCAAATTCTGGTCGATGCCCGCAACGAAGCCCTATATGTTCCTGCGGCTCTCCTATCTTGAGGCGCTCGTCGCGGCACGCAAGCTGCGTCTGGCGGCGAAGGAGTGCGAGGAGATGCTCCGCCTCTCGGAGCACGACGCACTTGGGCGCCGCTATCAGCTCATGTTCATCTACTCGGCGATCGAGGAAGGGGACGCAGCGATTCGGCTCTATCAGCGTTACGAGGAGGGCGTGGCGCTGATGTATCTGCCGCTGGCGATGCTCTTCTACCGTCTCGGCAAGATGAAGATGGCGCGCAACTTCCTGAAGGAACTCGCGGCGGTCAACAGCGATACAGAGATCTTCTTCGAGCGGGGGGTGCGTAAGGATCTCCCATCGCGTGCACCGGGGCGTCATGCAGGCTCCTTTGCCATCGGCACGATGGAGGAGTTCGGGGAGGCCGTGACGGACAACGGATTTGCCTTCATCGGCATGGACGCGTTCTTTGCATGGGGACTGAGTGAGCTGCGTGGGGAACAGCAGGAGAGTGCCTGAGCTCCTCCGCCATCTTTGGCTCACTGGTGCGGCGCTTCTTGTCATGGTCACGGCTGCGCCTCCGGTGCAGGCGGCACTGCCCGTTACGGGGGCGGCGGCGACGCCGGACTACTGGCTGCGTGCAGATGGGGATGAGCCTCTCCTCTCGGCAGAGGCGGGGGCGCGCGCATCTGCGCATGCTGCCCTTGGGCTTCTGCATGACCTCACAGGTGCAGGAGAGTTCCGCGCGGGGAGCGCGGTGCGTGCACAGATCCGTGCGGCGGCGCAGGGAAACGACGCAGCGCTGCCGGAACTCTACGAGGGCGGACAGCCGCTCACGGCACGGCGCTGGTATGAGGTGTGCAGGAATTGTGCCCTCGACACCATCGGTGCCGCCGTACCCATCCGCACCGCTGTTGCTGTCTGCCGCGCCGATGTCCGCCTCCTTCCAACCGGTACGGGCTGGTATTCCTCCCCGGACGATCTCCACTATGATGCCCTGCAGGGCACGGTGCTGGATCCCGGGGAAGCCGTTCTCGTACTGCACACGGCACGGGACGGACGCTATGCGTTCGTTGAGACGCGGGACTACCGCGGCTGGGTGGACGCAGATGCGCTCGCATTCACGGATCGTAAGACATGGCGCGGATTTGCCGCGCCGGAGGAGTTCTTCACCGTGACCGAGGCGCAGCTGCGTCTGCCGGGAAAAAGGAGAGATCTGCTCTATCAGCTTGGCGCAAAGATTCCAGGTACACGTACAGCGGACGGTTTGATCCGGCTGCTGCTGCCCGCACGGGATGCCGGGGGACATCTCATCGTGCGGGCGGCACGGATTCCCGATGACGGACGGCTCACTGCGGGGCGTCTGCCGCTGACACACAACAACCTTGTACGCCTCGCCTTTCGCCCGCTCCATACGGAGTATGGCTGGGGCGGGGAAAACGAAGGGATGGACTGCTCATCATACGTACAGAACATCTATCGTACGATGGGGTTGGAGCTCCCGCGTGATGCAGATCTGCAGGAGCGTGCCTGTTCGCTTCTGCCTCTTACGGGACGCAGCACAGCGGAGCGGTATGCGCTTCTTGCGGCGGCACCGCCGGGGACGCTGCTCTTTCGTCCTGGACATGTCATGCTCTACCTCGGGCGAGATATGGGGGGTACCCCGCTCGTGATCCATGACATCAGCAGTTACTATGAAGACGGCGAAAAGCATTACATAAGACAGGTCGTCGTTTCCACACTTGAGTTTCAAAATGTACGCGGCACTGCTGCGATCGATACGCTCACCGCGATCGGCTTGATTGCTCCGGTACCATAAAAATGGGGACAAGGCTCTCACAGAAGAGTGAATATGGAGGGGACAAATGGGACTCTTTGATGGATTTCATGGCGGCGAAGAAACCGCCTCGATGGGCATCCGCGATGCCATCAAGGCGGAACTCGATCAGAACGACTTGAACTACGAACTGAGCGATGAGAGTGAGGAAAACCGCCAAGAGGCATATTTCTATATGCGGAACGAACTCGAAAACGACGAGCCGATCACGGCTGTCATCGTTGTGCGCGAGTTCGATCATGCCGATGGCTTTATCAAGATCAAACTCTACGATATTGCCTATCTTGAGGACGCAGAGGAGCGTGCGGCACTTCTCGCGAAAATCAACACGTGGAACGGTGAGTTTCGCTATGTGAAATTCTGCCTTGACCGCGATCAGGATGTCGTCCTTGACATCGATCTGCCGCTCGATCTGCACAAGGGAAAGTTTGAACCCGGCAGCGTCATGGCGATGATGGGGGTCGGTATGCAGGTCGTCGAGAAGGTCTATGATGACCTCATGGAATATTGCACACGTGGGCACAAACCTCGCCCGCAGGAATAAACCTAACGGCACGTTGAACGGAGGAACTCTATGGGACTTTTTGACGGCTTCAGCGGGAGTGAGGAAGGACTCAAGAACACGGCATTTGAAGCGATCAAAGCGGAACTGGACAGGCAGGACATGAAATACGGCGAGGACATGACGGAGGATGGAGAGGATCACATCATCCGCATGCGCCAACAGCTCGATAACGGGAGTATCGTGAACATCGCCATTGTAGTCACGGAGAACGGCAACACGAACGACTTTATCAAGATCAAGTACTTTGGCATTGTACGGCTTGATGAAAAAATGGATCCGCAGGTGTTTCATGAGAAACTCAACGAGTGGAACAGTGAGTACCGCTATGTGAAATTCGTCGTGGACGATGAGCGGGATGTCGTCGTGGACATTGATCTGCCGCTTGACCTGCACGTCGGTGTCTTTCAGGCGGACAGCTTTATGGCGATGGTCAGCGTCGGTCTGCAGGTGCTTGAGGAGGTCTATCCCGAGCTGATGAAGCTGCGTTGGACGTAAGTTTGGAAAAAAAGGAGGGCTGCATGGCGCAGTCCTCCTTTTTTATGATGTATTCAGCCACGTTTTGTATGGTCGATCTGCGGTACCTTTAGCCCCTTGCGCAGATAACTCTGCTGCAGCTGATAGATACTCTGCACGAGACGTTCCCGTTCACGATTGGAGAGTACGTTGCCGAACGAAACACCGACGTGATACGTCATGCCGAGATTTGTTTCGATCGGCGTTGAGCGACGGATCGTGCCCTCCGTTTCGAGTGTCCCGATGCGCGGCAGGTCGGGCACGCGCACCGAAATCGGCGCGTCCATGATGAGCGGCTCATCATGGACAAAGCACAGCCCGCCGCCGCTGATGTCGATGAGTGCCACCTCGCGGTAGTTCTTGAGACTCCCGTGATCGCCCGGCAGCCTCACCTCAATGGACATCGGGATGGGAACGCGGACAAAGTCGCGCAGCTGGATGCGCTCCGCACGCTCGGGCAGACCGAGATACCAGATCGTATCGGGCAGCGGGGAGGCGGCGTGGTAGGGGGCGACGAAGTGGTAGACGCAGCCCGGTCCCGTGAGATGGCATTGGAACACCTGCCCCACTGCGGGCGTATCCACAAACTTCCCGATGGGGATGCCCAGCCGCACGGCAAGGATCCCTGCAGGTGCGCCTCTCTCCTGTTCCTCCTCGCTGAGCTCAAGCGTGCCGTAGCAGTCGACTTCAAGTTCCTTCTCGATGATGTGGACGGCGGAGCCGTGTTTCAGCAGGGCGGTGAGCTTTTCTCCCTCAAGCGTCATTGCATCAGATCCTTTCCTAGTCAACAGGATAACAAGGGAATCGCCGAATTTATCAGTGCTTCCCCAAGCCGCACTGCAAAGTCAATTTCCTACTTTGACTTTCGTATAGGTTCGGGCTATAATAACAATCGGTGAAATCTACCATTCTATTAAGGTAAAGGGATTGGGTGAACGCGATGGCGATGAAAATAGACAACAGTATGTCGCGCAGTACGTCGCTCACGATGCCGCGTGCGGAAACGGATGCGGGGGTGCGCGGCGCAGCGACAGACTTTAGCATGGAACTGGCGGATCAGGAATCCGCGATGTCCCGTGAGGCGATGGATCGTCTGCTCGAACAGATCGACGAGCAGGGCGCGCGCCTCTCGAAGTCTCCGACCTTTGACGAACTGCGCTCCTATCGCTCGCTCATTCAGAGCTTCATCGGTGAGGCAGTCGGTACGATGTACGAACTGCATACGCAGGCGGGCTGGGATCGCCTCGGGCGGCAGAAGGTCTACACCTCCGTGCGCAAGATCGACAAGAAGCTGGAGGAAATGGCGGAGAAGATTCGCCTCGGACAGTCCGATCAGCTCGACATCATTGCGAGCCACGATGCCATCCGAGGGCTCCTCGTCGACCTCTATATGTAATGGCGCGAACCAAAAAGACACCGCCGGCTGCTGTCGGTGATGAATCTCCACGGGAGCCGTTCCCAAAGGATTGGACGGACATTCATGGGCACGCGGAGATCATCCGCCGTCTGCGCGTACTGGCGGCGGCGGAGCGCCTGCCCCACGCGCTGCTCTTTTCCGGCATGGAGGGCATCGGCAAACGCCGTACGGCGCGCGTGCTCGCGCGCACACTGCTTTGCGAAGCAGCGGGCGATGCACCCTGTGGGCGCTGTGACTCGTGCCGCACGATGGCGGCGGGCGTGCATCCGGATTATTTTGAAACAGCACCCGAGGCACGCGGCAAGAGTGCGGCGATGATCCGCACCGATGCCGTGCGCGACATCCTCATTGCCGCCTCCGGTGCGCCCGTGAGCGCCCGCCGCCGGATCATTGTGATCGACGGGGCTGACCGCATGAACGAGACGGCGGCGAACCGTCTGCTCAAGACACTGGAAGAGCCGGCGGGCACAGCACTCTTTATCCTCGTGACGCATGCCTATGATGCGATTCTGCCTACCATCCGCTCACGTGTCGTGCGCATTGCGTTCGGCGCTCTGCCGCGCACAGAGATTACGGCGGCACTCAGGGTGCGCGGCGCGGAGAACGCAGCGGCGATTGCAGCGCTTGCGGGCGGCAGCCTTGGGCGCGCCTATCGTCTCGCCGCAGAGGGGCTGGCGCTGCGGGACGATGCCATCGAATTTCTCACACGGCTTTCGGAACAGCGTATTGAGGACGTATGGGCGCGCGCAGAGGCACTCGGGGAACGCACGCATGAGGAACGCACAACATGGATTGGATTCTTGCAGATGGCTCTGCGCGATCTGCTCGTTCTGCGTGAGAACGGAGCGACAGAAGACCTCTATCATGCGGATCGGCGGGATGTCCTCGCCGGGCTTCTCACGCATATCAGTGCCGCGCAGATCTTTGACCTCCTGCGTGGGACACGGGAGCTTTCGCGCCGCTTCGCCGCGAATGTCAGCCCTGCCCTGCAGCTGGAGGCGTTTTTCCTGCGTGCGCGGCAATAGCCCTCAGCCTCCCCCGTCCCAATGGGGAAACCATGCGAAGTGCGGTGGAAGGGGGATTATGAAGATGGAAATAATTTCCCTCTCTGAGAGGGATAAATATACATACCTAGGAGGAAGTTTTGCAAACGATTGTAGGTGTCCGCTTCAAGTCGGCGGGCAAGATATATTCCTTTGGGCAGGGACAGCTGACCATCGCCGAGGGTGATTATGTCATCGTCGAGACCACGCGCGGCATGGAGTGCGGCAAGGTCGTCATTGCCCCACGCGAGGTGCCGGACGAATCCGTGCCGCCGAATCTGCGCGTCGTGCACCGCATCGCAGATTCCTCCGACCTCGCACGCATCGAGGAGAACCGTACGCGTGAGCGTGAGGCGAGAACCGTCTGCGAGGAGAAGATACGGGAACTCGGCCTCAAGATGAAGCTCATCGATGTCGAGCTGACCTTTGATCTCTCCAAGATGCTCTTTTACTTCACAGCGGACGGGCGCGTCGACTTCCGTCAGCTCGTGCGCGAACTCGCGGGCGTATTCCGCACACGCATCGAGTTGCGTCAGATCGGCGTGCGCGACGAGGCGAAGATGATGGGCGGTATGGGCTGCTGCGGACGGCCGCTGTGCTGCGCCACCTTCCTCGGTGACTTCGTACCCGTTTCCATCCGCATGGCAAAGGAACAGAACCTCTCGCTCAACCCGACGAAGATCTCCGGTATATGCGGGCGGCTCATGTGCTGCCTGAAGTACGAGAGTGAAGGCTACGGCTGCGGCGGTTGTATGCGCATGAAAAAAGAGGAGTACAACCCTGCGGTAAACGACCGCGTTCTTGCTGAGGACGGCGAGGGACGGGTCGTTTCCATCCATGAGCAGCGGCGCACGGCAACCATACTCATGGACGACGGCAAGACCGTTGTCGCCGCATGGGAGGATGTCGCGCGCGCTGAGGTCGTCGAGCAGGACGGATGCCCCAACCGCGCACCGCAGCGACCGCATTTGCAGCGCAGGGAGCGTATGCCCCGCGAAGCCCATGACGGACGGGAGCGGCGGGAGCGTCCCGCACGGCAGCAGCATACGCGTGCAGCGCATGCACCGCACGAGAGCCGAGAGAACCGCGCGGCGCCGGAACGATCTGCAAAGCCCCGCCGTCAAAACACAAAGCGGCGGCAGAACCGCCCGCGCCCGCCGCGCGACGAGGCGCCACATGAGTGAGTGGATCGAACTGCGCCCCAACGAGCGGGTCGATGATCTGTGCATGGGCGGACGGCAGATCATCCAGCGCACAGATGAATTCTGCTTCTCCATGGATGCCGTTCTGCTCGCGCATTTCCCACGGCTCACGGGGCGTGAACGCGTTCTCGATCTCGGCACGGGGACGGGGATCATCCCGCTCCTCATTGCGGATTTCGCGGCGCATATCACAGCGGTTGAGCTGAGCCCCGTGCAGGCGGAGCTTGCCGCGCGAAATGTCCGGATGAACGGACTTGCAGAGAAAATCACAGTGCGGGAGGGTGACTATCGCGACCCTTCCGCACTTTTTGTGTGCGCGGCATTCGACCTCGTCTTCAGCAATCCGCCCTATCGACCTGTCACAAGCGGCGCTGTCAGCATGGGCGCACGTGCGGCGGCGCGGCACGAGATCACAGCGACTCTCGCCGACACCGTACGCGCGGCTTCGTATGCCCTGCGCCACAGCGGGCGGCTCGCCATGGTGCATCTGCCCGAGCGACTCGGCGAGATCGTCCTCGCCCTCCATGCGGAGCACCTTGCGATCAAACACCTGCGCATGGTACAGCCGCGCGCGGATCGTGCGCCGAACCTCATGCTCATCGAGGCGGTGAAGGGCGCATCACTCGCAGGACTGCGCCATGAGCCAGCCCTCATCGTGCGCGATGCGGAGGGGCACTACACCGAGGAGATCCGCAGCATCTACGGGCAGGAGATGTGAGGAACGCGCCAAACTTACGATTGACGTTTACAAATGATTATAATATAATAAGTGAATGAGAAAATGGAATGGTGTTGCTTTTCCGAAAACATCCGTGGTGGGGGATGCCCATAAAAATGTGGCGATGCCCTGCGCAGCGGGTTCGTGTTGGAAGGCCTTGTGAAGGAGTGGAAGATATGCTCAAAGGAATGAAGGCAAAACGGCAGCTCGCCGCATTCGTCGCACTCGCCGTCGGTGGTGCGTTCGCAGGGATGCCTGCGGCGCAGGCGGCGCAGAATACGACAGTCGGGACGAATGACGCACGGTTGGCTCCCGCAACAGGAACCTCAACGGGCAGTGCATATTCGGGCATAAGTGGCACGGCATTGCTGAATGGCTCGGTAACGGACAATACACTTACCATCGGCACGGCGGGCACAACCAATCTCCCCATCGTTATCGGTGATGTCGTGGCGGGCGGCACAACGTCAACTACGAGTGCAGTGACGGGCAATACCCTCGTCATGAACAACATTGACCTCACAGGCAACGCCTACGGCGGCATCGGGCGCAACAATGTGCATACCGCAGGTGCGGCGCAGACGAATCCGAATACGCTGACGATGACCGGCGGCTCGGTCACGGGCAGCCTTATCGGCGCGCGCTCCATTGCGGGCGGCGCATCGAGCGGTGAGGTGACGCTCACGGGCGGCGCGGTCGGTGCGGGGACGAATGCCTTTGCCATCGCGGGCGGTATGGGACATACCGATGCCATCAACAACAAGGTCACGCTCACGGGCGGCACGGTCACGGGCGCAGTCTATGGCGGCTACGCGGAGAACAGCGGCGCGAAGACCACGGGCAATACCGTCACCCTCGGCGATGCGAGCGGGAACTACAGCAACGGCACGCTGAGCGGTGCGTCCATCTACGGCGGCAACGACAGCGATTATACGAATAATCGCCTCGTTGTGCAGGCGAAGGGGATCACGGCAGACTCTGCGCAGAACTTTGCGACCTACGAGTTCCATCTGAATACGGGCATTGCGGCGGGCAACACCATGCTCACGCTGACCAATGGCAGCAATGCGCTTGGACGCACGGTGAACATCGGCGATATCAAGGTTGACGCGACGGGGTGGAGCGGTGCAGCGCGCACGGCGTACTATGGCGATGTCGGTACAGTCACGCTGATGGTGGACGGCAATACCACAAACAATGCTTCAAATCTGAGCATTGCGGGGGCATCGCGCACAGGCTGGGACGGCGACTACGAATACCAGATTACGGTGAACCCACAGACAAGTGGTCTGACAACGCGCAACTATGTCCACGCTGCTCTCCACCGCTATATGAATGCAAACGCGACCTATAACAGCACGGCAACAACGAGCAATACCATCTACGGCGGCTACTCCATTTGGGAGAACAAGGTCGTACAGGACAACAACCTGACCATCACGAACGCGGCGGGCACGATGATCGCGTACGGCGGCTATACCTCCACGGGCGCGGATGCCGTGCGGAACAAGCTCACGATGACGGGCGGCACGGCGGCGAACCTTTACGGTGCGTATGCGACGGGAACGGGCAAGGTTGAGGATAACCATGTCAGCGTTTCGCGTGCATCAGGGAACACGGCGGCGACCGCCGTCACGGGAGAGATCATTGGTGCGCGCTCGGCGGGAACGGGCGTCGTTCAGAAAAACACCGTCACCGTGGACAACGCGACCGTCGGCGGCAGCGTTACGGGTGCATCGGGCACGACGACGGTCAGCGAGAACAGCGTCACCATCCAAGGTGATGCCGTCACGAACACCGTTCACTCCGTCATCGGCGGGAACGTGCTCGGCGCGTATATCGTGGGCGACAACACGGTTCAGCGCACGGCAGAGAAGAACAGTGTCACCATCACCGAGGGTGACGTACAGGGCATCGTCTACGGCGTTTTCGGTGAGCTGTTCGACGCGGGCAGCTCCTCCACTAAGACGCCTACGCCGATCGTGCAGAATAACACCGTTACCATCAGTGGTGGTGCGGTGAAGGATGTCCACGGCGTCCACATGGCGGGGCAGGGCGGCAATACGGGCATCGGCACGGCGACGAATAACACTGTTACTACCTCTGACACGGCAAAGGTCGGCGGTACGCTCTACGGCGCGACGGCGAACGGCAATGCGAGACTCGATGCGAACAAGGTCAATATCACAGGCGGCACGCTCTCCGGTGATGTCTACGGTGCATCAGGCGACGGCAAGGGGGCGGTGACGGGGAACATCGTTACCATCTCCGAGGGGAAAATCGCCGATAACGTCATCGGCGGACGCAATACCGACACGGCGGCAGATGCGGGTGCGGTCACGGGCAGCAAGGTCACCGTTACGGGCGGCGAGATTCGCGGTCATATCTATGGCGGCGTGACTCATGCCGACCTTCCCTCCTCCAGCTCCACGACGGCGACCGCCTCGGGCGGCAATACCGTCACCATCACGGGCGGTACAATCGGCGGCAATCGTCCCGACGGTACGGTGCGCGGCAATATCTACGGCGGCTACGCCTATGGAACAAACAAGACCGTTGAGGAGGGCAACATGGTCAACCTCGGCGCAGACGACGGCAGCTACACGGCAGATCTCACGAAGGCGACCATCTACGGCGGCGCGTCCTCGGCGACAGGAAACACGCTGAACGTCAAGGCGAACAAGCCCGTCGAGGTGCGCGGCGTCCATAACTTCGAGAACTATAAGTTCTGGATTACGAAGGACACGCAGGTGGGCGATACGATGCTGAAGCTTACCGATCACAATGGCTTTGATAACCTCTATTCGGGCACGCGCCGTGTCAATTTTTCCAACGTCGATGTCGACCTGACGAATATGTCCGCAAAGCAGATAGCGGGCGAGATCACCCTCATCGACGGATCGCACGCAAACGCGCTCGAGTTTGACAACTACAATCCGCGCGGTACATCCGCACCAACCGCCTCGAACGGTGACTATGAGTATGCCCTGCGTACGGATACGGACACCTATCAGGGTCAGAAGGTGCTCATGGAGTACAACCGCTATCAGAACGGTGTCATGGCATACGATGCGACGAGCACATCGACGGATTGGTTCGCGGGTCTCTCGCGCGGCGGACATACGACGGAGAACAACCATCTCACCATCAACGCTCCGCTCAGCCGTAGCATCACGGCATACGGAGCAAAGACGATGGGCGCGTCGGGCGGCTCCGGCGGTACGAAGGGAAATATCCTCGATATTCAGTCCACGGGCACGAACGATGCCTATGAGGTCACGCGTGCGTACGGCGGCTACATCGACCGCAGTACGAACGCGGGCACCGTGGCGAACAACGTCCTGCGCATGGCGGGCGGCAGAGTGGGCACGCTCTACGGCGGCTACTCAGCGGGGACGGGCAGTGTTACAAAGAACACCGTGCAGGTCACGGGCGGCACAGTTACGGGCGATATCTATGCGGGCTATGCTGCGACTGCAGGAAATGCGACGAGCAATACGCTGATCCTCGGCAAGGACGACGGCACGTACAGCGCGACCATCGCGGGCGAGATTTACGGCAGCAATGCCGCCACGGGTACGGGCAACACCCTCGTCGTACAGGCGGGCAACGTTTCTGTGCAGAAGGTACACAACTTCGACACGTTTAACTTCATCCTCCACAACAACAGTCTCATGGACGGCACGATGCTCAAGATCGAGCAGACAGGCGGTCTTGGCGGTATAGTCAACTTCGGCAATATCAAGGCAGATGTGTCGAAATTCGCCATTGATAAATCGTGGATGGGCTCGCGCTCGGTGAAGCTCATCGAGAGTACGGGCGCGATGAATTTCTCGAACTACGCCGCGACGCCGGTGACGCTCAGCAATCCGAACGACCCCTACGAAGCTCTCATCCAAACGAATACCAAGATAGGGCAGGGGGCGAACGTCCTCTTGACGTTCAACCGGCTGTACAGTGGTCATCAGCTCTACGGCGCGACGAACGCCACGCTCACGGCGGAGGAGGTGTTCCGCCAGAGCGCAGATGCCGACCAAGAGCTCTATACGGGAATCTCGGAGCTGGGCAACGACGTGCATGACAACACGCTCCGCATCACGGGACTCGGCGCAAACGGTCTCTCGCACTTTGCAGCGGCAGGCTATACGACGGGCGCAGCGGGTGACTTGACGAACAACGCACTCACACTGAGCAGTGCAAACGCACTCACCATCCGCAATATCTATGGCGGCTACGCCGCGAATACGGCGTCGGCGGCAAAGGTCACGGGGAACTCCGTCACGCTCACGCATGGCGCACTTTCGGCGGATAACGTCTACGGCGGCTATACGGCGGGCTCGGACAAGGCGGAGTCGAACAAGGTGCTCGTGACGGGCGGCTCGGTATCGCTCACACCCGTTGTGAGCAGCGCCATCTCGGGCGCGATCTATGGCGGTGCTTCGGTGAGTGGTGATGCGGAAAAGAACGAGATCGACCTCCACGCAGTCAGCGTCACGGGCGATGTCGTCGGCGGGCAGGGCACTGATGCAAAGGACAACATCGTCACACTGCGCGGAACGCAGATCTCGGGCACAGTCTACGGTGGCAGACTAGCGGATGGCAGGACCTCGGCGGTGGTCGGCAACGGCAACACGCTGAACATCTATGATATGGGCACGAAGGTCGGCTACTTCGAGCCGGTCGAAAAGCTCAATTTCTATCTCTCAGAGAAAGCCGATCCCACGCGCTCCATGTTGACCACGACACAGGCGAAGAACAAGGATCTGCGCGGCACGACCATTACGGTGGAACTGAGCGGCGACCATACGCCCATCCATAACGGCGATGTCGTGAAGCTCGTCACGCTGCCGAATGGGAACAATCTCGATATCGACAGCGCGTACGCAAACCAGACATATAAGACGACGCAGGGAGTCACGCTGAACTATAACTACGGACTCGAGACGCGCAACACAGCGAGCAGCTCTACGGTCAACCGTAACGAGCTGATCGCACGCGTTAAGAGTGTGTCGGTTTCGCCTCAGGCGAAATCCCTCGTCGAGACGCAGTCGGCAGCCCTCGCCTTCCTCACAAGCGGCTCCGACCTCATCGTCAATGTCGGCATCCCTGCGGCAGAGGCAGCGGCAGCGCAGATTGCTGACATCGTGGATGCGCCGTTTGCGAACAGCAAGAACACCGACGCATCGAAGGCACCGCTTTCCATGCTCGGCAGCTATCAGCTCTTTGCCGCACAGAACTACGGCAGCGCACGGCTCAAGACGGGCTCGTACGTCGATGCGAAGGGCTGGAACCTCAACGTCGGCTTTGCGCGGCGCAACGAGCTGTCGGACAGCTCGCTGACATTTGGACCCTTCGTCGAGTACGGGAGCGGCTCGTATGACTCCTATTTGGATGATGGCACGCATGGCGACGGCAAGACAAGCTACCTCGGCTTCGGCATCATGGCGAAGTCGGAGAATACGAATGGCACCTACATTGAGGGAAGCCTCCGCGTCGGTAAGGCAAAGAGTGACTACAGCGGCACCGTCGAATCGCGCGGCACGGGCTATGATACCTCAAGCAATTACTTTGCGGGGCACCTTGGCATCGGCCAGAAGAGAGAGTTCCTGAGCGGCAATCAGTTTGAGACCTATGCAAAATACTTCTATGCGCATCAGGCGGGTACGAACGCGAAGCTCTCGAGCGGCGAGACCTACGACTTCGGTGCATCCAGCTCAAGCCGCATCCGTCTCGGCACGCGCTACACCATGAAGAATGGCCTCGACAGCGAGTTCTACGCAGGGCTTGCGTGGGAGTACGAATTCGACGGCAAGAGCACGGCGAGCTATCAGGGCTTCGACCTGCCGGGGACAAGCCTCAAGGGCGGCACGACCCTCCTCGAACTCGGCTATCGCTTCGCCCCCGTGGACAGCACCGTCAGCTACGGGCTGAATCTCATGGGATACACGGGCAAGCGCAAGGGTGTTACGGGCGGATTCAACATTGCTTGGGCATTCTAAAGGAATCGCTGATAAAATGAAGTCCGTCAGATTGGCGTAGATTTTTTGTCCGAACAAGGAGGCAAACCGGACGCATAGCAAGAGCTATGTGGAGGATTTGCCGACACAGTGCGGGCGAAAAAGATGCGTCAAGATGGCGGCGCTGAATTTATCAGTGCTTCCTAAACAGCAACCCCTAGCCTTCCCCGTTTGACGGGGAAGGGGGACCGCGTAAGCGGTGGAAGGGGCACAATAAAACGGACGGCGGTACGAAGTTTACACTTCGTACCGCCGTCCGTTTTATTGCGTTATATCAGCGCTTCCCCTCCGCTTTTGACATAAACTTGTCCACGGCAACAGCAAAGCGTGTGTGTGTGCCCGTGCCGATCTCCTCGCGCTCGTCGTACGCTGTCACCTTGAGTGAGATTGCACGCCCGTCCACTGCTGTCACCTCGGCGATGGCACGGACAGTGAGTCCCGTCGGCGTTGCCGCACGATGCTTGATATGCAGCTCCGTCCCGACCGTTGTCCAGCCCTTGGGACACTCCTGTTGACAGAGTTCTGCCGCCGCACGCTCCATCAGCGCCGCCATCGCAGGTGTTGCGTACACCGCGAGCGAGCCACTGCCAACCGTCACCGCCGTATTTGCGTCCGTTACCGTGTCCACTGCTTCATGGGTCATGCCGACGGCAATATTGCTGGTAAAATCCATTTGTCTGCTCCTTTGCTTATCATACATACTGAGCATTTGAAAACCTACGCATATTATAAGCACAATATAAAGCCCTGTCCAGTACGTGAACGGTCTCCAAACTGCGAATATGCCTGTCTCCTGTATACAGAATTATTTTCATTGGGCAGTTGCGTGTATGGGAGAATCGTTCTATAATAAGGACGCCCACAGGGGCAGTACATAAAAGAGGTGATACGAGTGAGTGATACGTACAGTGTCGCCATCAGCTATGGCGACGTTCTCGGCTGGATTGATTATAATGCGGCTTCGCACTCCGCGACGGTGAATCTTGCGGATGAGAAGGGGCGTACGGCGGTGGAGGATTTTCTTGCCGCTGACCATGAGGTTGAGGTGCCGCATAAGACGCTGATGGATTTTACGAAGGAGACCGTCACTCCGCTCGCGGATCGGGAGAGCTTTGAACTGGCTCTCACGCGCTTGTGGAATGAGACAAATGTCCAGGTGGACTGGTCGCGTCCCGTTGACTATGTGAAGTCGCACCCGCATTACTGAGTTTGACGCCGTCCGGGGGGGATGGTGGGAGGAGTTTTTATGATTCGTATTGGTATTCTTGGCTATGGTAATCTTGGCCGCGGCGTAGAGTATGCCGTGGAGGCAAATGAGGATATGGAGCTTGTTGCGGTATTCACGCGCCGCGATCCCGCATCGGTGAAGCCGCGCACGAATGTGCCGGTCGTCCACGCGGACAAGGCGGCGGAGTGGAAGGACAAGGTGGATGTGCTCATCCTCTGCGGCGGCTCGGCGACCGATCTGCCCGAGCAGACGCCCGCATTTGCAAAACTGTTCAACGTGGTCGACAGCTTCGATACGCACGCAAAGATCCCTGCGCATTTCGCGGCGGTGGATGCGGCGGCAAAGGCGGCGGGGCACGTCGGTGTGATCTCGGTCGGCTGGGATCCGGGGCTGTTCTCGCTTGCACGCGTCTACAGCAATGCAGTGCTCACGAACGGTACGGACTATACGTTCTGGGGGCGCGGTGTCAGTCAGGGGCACTCGGATGCGATTCGCCGCGTGCCGGGCGTCAAGGATGCCAAGCAGTATACTGTACCCGTTCCCGCCGCGCTTGAGGCGGTGCGCAGCGGCGCGAATCCGCAGCTTAGTACGCGCGAGAAGCATACGCGTGAGTGCTATGTCGTGCTCGAGGAGGGGGCGGATGCGGCTGCGGTGGAGAAGGCAATCGTGACGATGCCGAACTACTTTTCGGACTACGATACGACGGTGCACTTCATCAGCGAGGAGGAGCTGCAGCGCGATCATGCGGGACTGCCCCATGCGGGCTTTGTCATCCGCTCCGGCGCGACGGGCAAGGACGGCGCGCACAAGCACGTCATCGAGTTCAATCTGAAGCTCGACTCGAATCCCGAGTTCACGGCGTGCGTCCTTGCGGCGTATGCACGTGCGGCGTATCGTCTCGCGTCCGAGGGCGTAAAGGGCTGCAAGACCGTGCTCGACATCGCGCCTGCCGATCTCTCGGCACGGAGCGGTGAGGAGCTTCGCGCGGCTTTGTTGTAAAATCCAGTGTCTCGTGCAGCTTTGCACGGGGCACTTTTGTATTGGTGCTGTGGCATTCGCAGAAAGGAGGAGCAGCATGGGTCTGCTTCGTAAATTTTTCAGCAATATGGGAAACCCTCAAGGGAAGATGGGGAAATTTGTCATCGCCATGATGAATCGTGGTCATGCGGGGATCGCGCAGTGGGGCTTTTCGCATCTCGACCTGCAGGGGAATGAGCAGGTGCTTGACTGCGGCTGCGGCGGCGGGGCGAACATCGCCGTGTTCTTGCGGATGGTGGACGAGGGGCATGTGACGGGGCTGGACTACTCGCCCGTCTCCGTGGAAAAGGCGCGTGAGGTGAATCGTGCAGCGATCACGGCGGGACGCTGTGAGATCGTGCAGGGGAATGTGCTTGAGCTGCCGTTTGATGACGGTCAGTTCGATGTTGTGACGGCGTTCGAGACGGTGTATTTCTGGCCGGAGATTGCACGTTGTTTTGCTGAAATCCACCGCGTTCTGAAAGCGGGCGGCGTGTTCATGATTACGAATGAGACGAGCGGCAAGACGGGCGCACATGAGAAGTGGATGAAGATCGTCGACGGGATGTCCGTCTATACGGGCGAGGAGCTTGAGACACTGCTCACGGGCGCAGGCTTCGCACGGGTGGAGATGGACGAGGATTTGAAGGCAGATCGCTTGAACGTTCGGGCGTATAAGGCGTAGTGGCCTTTTTGCTATGATAAAAGCGTCCCATAGATGGAGGGACGCTTTTATACTTTCATCTGAGCCGTTTTTTTGCTATGATAGATTCGGTTCGGGCTTCATCGGCGTGATGGAGAGTGTGTAGCCCAGCGGCGTGAGGACTTTGAACAGGGTATCCAGTTGGGGGCTGCCCTTCATGCGCTCAAGACGTGCAATCTGCGGTTGCTTTATGCCGCTGAGCTCTGCAAGACCGCGCTGTGAAAGACCTTTTTCTTCGCGTGTTTCGATCAATTTTCCAATCAGCTCGGCTTCGAATTCGATGCGGTTTCGTTCAGCAGCACTTACTTTGCGTTCGTCATTCATATAGTCGGAAAAGGTACGGTATGTTTCGCCATTGATTTCTACGCTCATGATTTTTCGCTCCGTTCTAAAAAGTCCTTGAGTTTTAACTTTGCCTGTTGGATTTCCTTTGCAGGTGTTTTCTGGGATTTCTTTATGAAGTGGTGCAGGAGGACAAATCGATTGTCTTTCCAATAAAAGAAAAAGATGCGGTTACTTAGAGGCCGAAGCTCCCAAAGATCCCCTCCAATGTGTTTGACGAATGGCATTCCGAGTCTTGTTCCGTAGAGGGATAGTGCTTTCATATAGGCGAGGATTTTTTCGCGATTGATGCGACTGGTCTTGCTTGTTTGTGCTTCTTTGGCAAGTGCATCGAGATGTGCTTCGATCTCTGATTGTCCGTTTCGGGCGTGATAGAAGATCAGTTCATACATGAAAATCCCTCCACATGAATGATAACAAATTCGTTATTAAAAGTCAATCGATATGAGAAAGGAGTGCTGCTATGGCGATTACACCGCCGACACCGCCCACGCCTCCCACGCCGCCGAAGATCACGCTCGGGGATGCGGCGCGGGACGCACAGGCGAATCAGACGCATACGACGGGCGATGCGCAGGCGGAGCAGCAGGCGCGTGACTCCGTGGCGCAGGGAAACGGCGCACTCTCCAAGACGACGCACGAAACGCCGAAGGAGAAAAGCGCCGCAGAGCATCCGAACGCCGCCGCACGTACGGATGCAGCGAAGGGGAACCCCGTGAGCACGTCTGCGTCGAAGGTGGATCGTGGAACGAAGGTCGAGGGGCAGACGGGTGCAGATGTTGGAACCGGTCTTGACATGGCACAGGAGAACGCGGCACTCAAGCAGCAGCTTGCCAATACCGGGCAGAAGACGCCCGATGCGCCGCAGTCCTACACGGCGACCGGTGGGCTGTATTGGGCAGGGCTGATTGGTCTTGCGCTTGTGCTTGGGGTTGTATTCTTTCGGCGTTTTATGAAGAAAAAGCCGGAGACTGACACATCGGAGGAGCCCTCGCTCGGGGAGCGCATTCTTACCCAAGAGATGAATGCGGGGGCACAAGACGCTCCGCCCCCTGTGCAGGAGGCTGGTGCACATGACGATCTTCTTGCGGCGGCAGAGCGCACACGGCGCGCGCGTGACACGCGCAGTGAGATTCTGCCCGAATACACGGGACTGACGGCAGGCGAGGCACTCGCACGTCTGATGGAGGAGGAAACGGCTGTGACGCATACGCTGCCTCCCGTGGAGGCACCGCCGCCCCCCATACGAACACGCTCCGCTGCGCCGAAGCCCACTGCTGCGCAGCCGCGCACGGCGGCGACGCAGGTACCGCCTGCCGTACCGGCACAGATCACGCCCTCAGCGCAGAAAACTTCTGTGAAAAAAACGGAGAAGCAGGACGAAACAGAGGAGAAGCCGCGCTTCGAGGTGCGTGTCTGACGCGTATACATGCACGCATCATCTAAAACATATTGACAAATGCTCATGTGTGGAGGATAATGAAGAAGTTTTCATGAAAACGCTTGCAGCGCGGCGGGGAGGAGATTGCTTCTATGAAACATGTGCTGTCCGTCTTTGTGGAGAATCAGACAGGGGTCTTGGTGCGCGTTGTGAGTATGTTTTCACGGCGTGAGTTCAACATCGACAGCCTGTCTGTCGGCGTGACGGAGTCGCCGGATTTCTCGCGCATCACGGTTGTGATGCAGGGGGATGGAAATCTCGTCGAGCAGATGATCAAGCAGCTGGAAAAGATGCCCGTAGTACGGGCGGTTCAGCGGCTGGACGAAAAGAACGCGGCGTGCCGCGGCATGACGCTCATCAAGGTGCGGGCGGACGACGACAATCGCCTCGACGTGCTGAAGATGGGTGAACTGTTCCGCGCACACGTCGTCGATGTGGAGTCCGCCTCGATCATCTTTGAGATTACGGGCAGTGATGACAAAGTGACGGCGTTCCTGAAGGTAATCAAACCGTACGGCATCGTCGAGGTCATCCGCACGGGGCTCATTGCGCTTGAGCGAGGGGAACACACAATTTATGAGCATTGTGAGGAGCGGGAGTACTATGGCAAAAACTTACTATGATCAGGATGTCAACTGGAGTGCGATCGAGGGCAAGACGGTTGCCATTATCGGCTACGGCAGTCAGGGGCATGCACACGCGCTGAACCTCAAGGAGAGCGGCGTGAATGTCGTCGTCGGTCTCTATGCCGGCTCGAAGTCCAAGGCAAAGGCAGAGGCACATGGGCTGAAGGTCGCGACGGTCGCTGATGCGGTCAAGCAGGCGGATATCACGATGGTGCTTATTCCCGACGAGAAGCAGGCGGACGTGTACAAAGAGGAAATCGGTCCGAACCTGAAGAAGGGCAGTGCACTCGCCTTCGCACATGGCTTCAACATTCACTTCAAGCAGATTGTCCCGCCCGAGGGCGTCGATGTGTTCATGGTTGCACCGAAGGGACCGGGACACCTCGTCCGCCGCACGTTTACAGAGGGCTCGGGCGTTCCTGCCGTGTTTGCCGTCGAGAAGGACGAGACGGGCAAGTGCTTTGAGATCGCGCTCGCCTATGCACGCGGTGTCGGTTCTACGCGCTCCGGCGTGCTCCAGACGACGTTTCGTGACGAGACGGAGGAGGATCTCTTCGGTGAGCAGTGCGTGCTCATGGGCGGTGTCTGCCAGCTGATGCAGACGGGCTTCGAGGTGCTCGTCGAGGCGGGCTATCCGCCCGAGATGGCTTACTTCGAGTGCTTCCATGAGATGAAGCTCATCGTCGATCTCTGCTACGAGGGCGGCATGACGAAGATGCGCCAGTCCTGCTCCGACACGGCAGAGTATGGTGACTATATGATCGGACCGCGTATCATCACCGAGGAGACGAAGAAGGAGATGAAGAAGGTTCTCAAGGAGATCCAGGACGGCACCTTCGCCCGCAACTGGCTGCTTGAGAACCGCGCCGCTGGCCGTGCGAACTTCCTCGCACAGCGCCGCCTCCACAAGGAGCATCAGATCGAGCAGGTTGGCGCACAGCTGCGCAATATGATGCCGTGGCTGCGCGACAAGAAAGAGCTCGAATTTTGAGGAAGCACTGATAAATTCAGCCACGCCATCTTGACGCATCTTTTTTGCCCGCACTGTGTCGGCAAATCCTCCACATAGCCCTTGCTATGCGTCCGGTTTGCCTCCTTGTTCGGACGAAAAAATCTACGCCAATCTGACGGACTTCATTTTATCAGCGATTCCTTGATCTGAGCGCACGGGTCATTTCATACGACAAGAAGAAGTCTTTCCACGCGGAGAGACTTCTTTTTTCAAAGGCTTCGGAGATGGGGACGTCTGCCATTTCGGAGAGTTTTAGGAGGGCACTGAATGGGCATGAATATGAGCGAGAAGATTCTCGCACGCCATGCGGGTCTGGATCACGTCGAGCCGGGGCAGCTCGTCACCTGCAGGCTCGACATGGTACTTGCAAACGATGTGACGGGACCGCCGTCCATCAAGGAGTTTGAAAAGACGGGACGCCCCGTCTTTGACCGCACGAGGATCGCGCTGATCCCCGATCATTTCCAGCCGGCGAAGGACATCAAGTCCTCGGAGCTGGCGAAGATCATGCGCGACTTTGCGCGCAAACATGACATCCTGCACTACTACGAGCAGGGGCGCGTCGGCATAGAGCACGTTATTCTCCCCGAAAAGGGCATCGTCGGCCCCGGTATGCTGACCATCGGCGCGGACTCGCACACCTGCACCTACGGCGCGGTGAACGGCTTCTCCACGGGCGTCGGCACGACCGATCTTGCGGTTGGCATGGCGACGGGCGAGGCGTGGTTCAAGGTGCCCGAGGCGATCAATGTGCATCTGACGGGCAAGAAGCCCGCCGATATCAGCGGCAAGGATGTGATCCTCACGCTCATCGGCATGATCGGCGTGGATGGCGCGCTCTATCAGAGCCTTGAGTTCACAGGCGAGGGCGTGGCAGATCTCTCGATGACCGACCGTCTGACGATTGCCAACATGGCGATTGAGGCGGGCGCGAAGAACGGCATTTTCCCGTACGATGACGTGTGCAAAGAATATGTCGAGGGTCGTATGACAGGGGCGTTTGAGCCGGTGCACGCCGACCCCGACGCGAGCTATGCGCGTACGGTGGAGATCAACCTCAGTGAGCTGCGTCCCGTCGTCTCGTTCCCACATCTGCCGGAGAACACGAAGCGCGTGATGGACATCGAGAACCCGATTGAGATCGACCAGGTCGTGATCGGCTCGTGTACGAACGGGCGGCTTGAGGATATGGAGATCGCGGCGCAGATCCTCAAGGGGCATACGGTGCATCCCCATGTCCGCTGCATTGTCATTCCCGGCTCGCCGTGGGTCTATCAGGAGGCAATGCGGCGCGGCTACCTTGCGATCTTTATGGAGGCGGGCGCGGCGGTCTCAACGCCGACCTGCGGACCGTGCCTCGGCGGCTATATGGGCATCCTTGCGGCGGGCGAACGGTGCGTTTCGACGACGAACCGCAATTTCCGCGGGCGCATGGGGCACGTTGACAGCGAGGTCTATCTCGCAGGACCGCACGTCGCGGCGGCGAGTGCAATACTGGGGCGGATTGCAGCCCCTGAGGAGGTGGCGTGATGTTCGAGGGCAAGGTCTGGCGGTACGGCGACAATATTGATACGGACGTAATCATCCCCGCGCGCTATCTCAATACATTCGAGCCAAAGGCTCTTGCGGCGCACTGCATGGAGGACATCGACACGACGTTTGCAAAGGAAGTTACTGTGGGCGATATCATGGTCGGCGGGAAAAACTTCGGCTGCGGCTCCTCGCGTGAGCATGCCCCGATTGCGATTGCGGCATCGGGTGTGCCCGTCGTGATCGCGGCGAGCTTTGCGCGCATCTTCTACCGCAACGGCATCAACATCGGTCTGCCGCTCCTTGAGATCGGTGACGATGTGGAGAAGATCAGCGCGGGTGACCGTCTGCGCGTGGATACGGCGACGGGGGCGATTGAGAACCTCACAACGGGCGATACGTTCCACGCACATCCGCTGCCGGGCTTCGTGCAGGATATCGCGCGTGCGGGCGGACTCTTAAGCTACATCCGCGAGAATGGAGGGTTCCGACATGGCGTATAAGATCGCAGTTGTCCCCGGCGACGGCATCGGGCAGGAGATCACGACGGAAGCCGTGCGCGTCCTGCGTGCCGTCGATGCGAAATTCTCACTCGGGCTGACGTACGAGACGCGCGACGCGGGCGGCACGGCATACGATAAGTACGGTACGCCGCTGCCCGAGGACACGCTCGCAGTCTGCAAGGCTTCGGACGGCGTACTCTTCGGCGCGGTCGGCGGGACGAAGTGGGACAGCGTGGAGCCTGCCCTGCGCCCCGAGCGTGCGATTTTGGGACTGCGCAAAGGGCTTGGACTCTATGCGAATCTGCGCCCCGTGAAGGTCGCGGACGCACTGATCGAGCACTCGCCGCTGAAGTCGGAACTCGTGCGTGGTGTCGATCTCGTCATCGTGCGCGAGCTGATCGGCGGCATCTACTTCGGAGAGAAATGCGAGTCTGAGCAGGTGGACGGAAGAGAGCGTGCGTGGGATATGGAGAACTACTCCGTCCCCGAGGTGGAGCGCATCGCGCGTCTCGCGTTCGAAACGGCGCGTCTCAGACGCGGCAAGGTCACGTCCGTGGACAAGGCAAACGTGCTCGCGACCTCGCGCCTCTGGCGGCGCACGGTGACGGCGCTCGCACCGGAGTACAGTGACGTGGCACTCGACCATCTCTACGTGGACAACTGCGCGATGCAGCTTGCCGTGCGTCCGACGCAGTTCGATGTGATCGTGACGGGCAATCTCTTCGGCGACATTCTCTCCGATGAGGCGGCGGTGATCGGCGGCTCGATCGGGCTGATGCCGTCCGCCTCCATCGGCACGGGCACGAGCCTCTTTGAGCCGATCCACGGTAGTGCGCCCGACATCGCAGGCAAGGGGATCGCGAACCCCCTCGGCACGATCCTCTCAGCGGCGATGCTCCTGCGCTATGCCCTCCATGAGGAGGCGGCAGCGGATGCCGTTGAGGCGGCGGTGGATGCGGCACTCGCGGACGGCAAGCGCACGGCAGACATCTATATTGCTGATACGGGCTGCACGCAGGTCGGCACACGCGAGATGGCGGATGCGGTGCTTGGGCATTTGTAACAGATAAAAAGAACAGCTGCATGAATTTCGTTCATGTGGCTGCTCTTTTGTCGTGACTGGGACATCGAAAATACATTTGTGGTATACATCTATACATCGATTGCAGAATCATGTATAATTCTAACAAAGGGGGTATGATGTCATGAATGTACAAATGGAATCCAAGAACAATTTTCCCACAGTACATTTTGATTTTGCAGCGATTAGAAAGCAATATGACGAGCATACCGCAAAGTGCAGAAGAGTGTCAGAGGAGGTGGAGAAGTGGGGGAAAAAGACGAAGCCCAATCTCCAGTTTCTGAAACCCAAACAGTAGTGGACTTTCTCTACGTCGATAAAGAGCGCGCGGATTCGTTCATATCACAGATACGAAATGGAACGCTCAGAAGTGTGACGAAAACGAAAGGTGTTTCTGAGGCAACGTCCTATGATGCGCGTGCCGGTGCACCGGGATTTTTTGGAGGCACATATCGGCATGAACAGAAGGATCATGAAAACGCATCAGAGCAATACGATCCATATCATGCGCAGCTGCTTGATTTGCTGCATGACCTTAATATCCATGAAGCAGAGCAAATTTCGTCAGATCGCACGGGTCAACTGATATTGCTCAAAGCACCTCTGTCCATCCGAGATACAGCCACCATGCGAGCACTTTTAGGCGTTGCTGTTAAACATAAAAAACTGACGCCCGTTTCAAGCGATGGAGAGGCGTCTGATTTGTTTGATATGGTGAATGATATTCTCCTACAAATGCCGGACTCAATCTCCGTCTCAGTTCATTTCCGCGGTACAGTAATCACGGGAACATTGAAGGAGTCCGGACTGACGATCCGACAGGATGACCTCATGCGCACATACGGCGTGCATCTTCCGGGAGAGTGGTATATTCTGGGGGTCATAGATGCAGTTTGTCCGCAGAATGATTCGGCGCAAGAGGTAAATTCCATTGAAGACGCAATGGATCTTTGCTCATCTCTGACGAGCAGCTTGTTTCATTCATCTGTTTACAAAATAATTCCTGTCCTTATATTCAGACCAGTGAGCCTTTCAACGTAAAAGTTGGCGTGTTATCGCCAACGAAAAATGCGGTACGAAGCTGTTTTGACTTCGTACCGCATTTTCACGTTTCTGCATCTCTTTGTATATATCTCCACCACACGAACAGCGCGAGCACGAGCAGGAGACTGCCCACCGTGGGGAAGAGGTAGTGCATGCCGAGATAGGTCGCGACGATGCCGCCGAGCAGCGGACCTGTGAACCCACCGACCTGCTGTGCAGCGAAGAGCATGCCGAACACGCTGCCCTTGAGCTGTGCGGGTGTGTGCTGTGCAATCACCGCGTTGAGTGACGGCTGTATTCCGGCGAGAAACAACCCGGCTCCGAACTGCATTGCGGCAAACGGCAAAAGTGTATCGGGGATGCCCTGCAGTATGAGCATGATGCCGGCAAGCGACATCGTAAGGCACATCGAACGGAAGTAGCCGCGCCGCGCTCCGAAGATGCCCCAGACGGGGGCTGCCATCGCACCTGCGATCCCGCCGAGGGAGAACACAATCCCGGCGATCAGCACGATGTTCTCCAGATCGCCCGCGAGATATCTGATGTAGGTCGTGAGGACAGGCATCAGAACGAACGTTACCATCTGTGCGAGCGTGCTCACAATCATCATCGTCCGCAGGATGGGGATGTTCCAGAGATGCCACGGAGACTTTTCCTCCGCCGTGAGCGGTGCAGCATCCTTCGGCATCGGTGGCTCCTTGATGACGAAGGTGAACGCGAGGAAATTGATGAAGAGTGCCAGTCCCCCGATGTAGAAGCTCGCGCGCATCCCGAACGCCTCTGCGAGCACACCGCCGAGCAGAGGACCGATGACCCCGCCCGCCGTCAGCGTGCCCTGCAGTATGCCAAGGGAGAAGCCAAGCCGCTCCTGCGGCGCATAGAGTGTCATGATCGCGAGATCCATCGGCCAGAGCCCCGCTGCAAATCCCTGAAAGACGCGGACGAGGACAAGCTGCTCGGGCGAGGTCACAATGCCGCCAAGCAGGTAACTGATCGCGATGAGGAGGCTCGCACGCATCGCCATGAGCCTTTTCCCCCGGCGATCCGCCATGCGACCCCAGATCGGCGCCATCACCGCCGAGACGAGGAACGTCACGGAGAATGTGAGACCCGCCCAGAGGTTGACCGAGGCATCGTCCACGCCAAGCTCATGCGTCAGATACATCGGCAGGAACGGAATAATCATCGTATAGCTCGCCGACATAAAGAGTACATTGCACGTCAGCAGCGCGAGTATCACTTTCCAATTCATCCGCAGCCCCCCTTTTTCCCATATATCTGTATTCTACCACGTTTTTCAGAAAAAAATAGGGGTGGGACAAAATACCTAGACGTTGATTTTCTGAAAACTTTATGCTATGATGATACAAACACGAAACACTTCACGTTGACAATGCGTGCCTGTTTGGCAGCGTCATAAAACACCGCAACACCCTCTGCCGTGCGTCATTTGCGGCAGAGTTTTTTGAAAGTAAGGATTGCCCATGAAACACATTGTCGTAGACCTTGAGATGAACCCTGTCGCGAAGGAGTACAGGGATATCCGCAGAAAGCTCAACGGAGAGATCATCGAGATCGGCGCGGTTCGATTGAATGAACTCTTTGAACAGGAGGACGAGTTCCAGTGCTACGTCTGCCCCGAGTACGGGATGGTGAAGAAGCACATCACCGAGCTGACGGGCATCACGCAGGAAAAAGTTGCGGGACGCCCCGCATTTTCTGAGAGCTTTCAATCGTTTGTCGCTTGGATTGGCGAGGCGGAGACGAAGATCTACTCGTGGAGCATGTCGGACATCAAGCAGCTGCGCAAGGAGTGCCGTCTGAAACTCCCGACGTTCGACGTGGGCTGGCTCGATGCGCGTTGGGTCGATCTGCAGCAGGCGTTTGATGATCGCCTGGGGCTGCACAACAGCCTCGCACTGAAGCATGCACTTGGCGCGATGGGGCGCAGCTTCGAGGGCAGTCAGCACTCCGCGCTCGCCGATGCACGCAACACGAGCGCCGTCCTCGCACTCATGCAGGACGATGCGCGCTTCCGTGAGACCATGCGCCCCGTGCTTGAGATCTTAGAACCCAGTGAAGGTCTCTCCGACTCCATCGGCGAGCTCTTTCCCGATCTGGAAAAACTGAAGAATAAGCTGTAGGAATGAATTGCCGTACGCGAGAGCGGGCGGCTTTTTGCTTGGTCACAACAAAAAACCGCCCGTATGGGCGGCTCAACAAGTCAAATTGGTGGAGATGAGGAGAATCGAACTCCTGTCCGAAGATAATACTACATGGATTTCTCCGAGCGCAGTCTGTGCTTTGATTTAGGTGCAGCACCGCCCGCAGACAAGCTGTCCTGTACCGATCACGATGAGGTTCCCATGAGAGTTATCGTGCGGTGGCTCTCAGGTATCCCGCGTTTGACCCCTTACTCCATCCGTGCGGGAGGCAGACGGAAAGGGGCTGGCTTAAGCCGCCAGAGCGTAGTCTTCGTTTGCTTTTATGTTTAATAAAAGTTTCACCTTACTAACGGGGTGATGACCCCCCGGCTCGCTGTCCACATACTACCCATCCCCGTCGAGACCATTACATCCCCGATAATGGAAGCATTGGCGCTTGTCTATATCATAGCAGAAGGCAGGAGGCTTGTCAAATCGTGTTTTTTCTTGCAACTTCTAAAAAAATTTAGTATCATGAGTACGAACAATGGTGAGTGTCCGAGGAGGATAACGCTTGCAAAGAGAGAGAACACTGGCATCGCGTGTGGTCTACGATGGCATCGGGCTGCACTCTGGGAAGCCGGTACATATAGAAATTGCCCCGGCTCCGCCGAGGACGGGAATACAGTTCGCACGGATCGACCTGCCCGAGGCGCTGCCGGTTGCCGCGACGGCGGAAAACGTGACGGCGACGCTTCGCGCGACGACGATTGCCGCGGGGACGTTGAAATTTTTTACGATTGAGCATCTGATGAGTGCCCTTCACGTCAGCGGTGTGGATAACTGTCTTGTTCTGCTCAACGCGGAGGAGCCGCCCGTGGTGGACGGCAGTGCGCGCACGTTCTTCCGTCTGATTGCAGAGGCGGGGACGGTGGAGCAGGATGCGGAACGCCGTGTGACGGTGATTGACCGCGTCTATCGTGTGGACGATGGCAGTCACTTCGTCATGGCGGTGCCATACGATGGGCTGCGAGTCTCGTTCACGTCGTTGAACGAGCACCCGCTGATCGGCGTGCAGTACTATGACATCGAGGTTACGCCCGAATCGTATGGCAAAGAGATTGCGCCCGCACGAACGATTGCCTACGAGAAGGAGGTCGCGGCACTGCAGGCGAACGGGCTCGGTCTTGGCGGCTCGCTCGAAACGGTGATTGTCTACAACGACGAGGGATGGATGAATCCGCTCAACTTCCCAAATGAACTCGTGCGGCACAAGATCCTCGATGTACTCGGGGATATCCGTCTCGCGGGGGTTATTCGCGGTCATATCATCGCAGTTGCGTCGGGGCACGCGCTCAACACGGCACTGGCGAAGCAGATTGCAGAGGAGAGGAAACAGCATGACTTTGGACATCAATGAGATTCAGCAGATTCTGCCGCATCGCCCGCCGATGCTGCTCGTGGATCGGATTACGGAACTTGTGCCGTTCAAATCGGCGACGGGTGTCAAGTGCGTGACGATGAATGAGCCGTTCTTTCTTGGGCACTTCCCGGGACATCCGATCATGCCCGGCGTCCTCCTCCTTGAGGGGATGGCGCAGGTGGGCGGCGTGACGATGCTCTATCCGGAGGAACATCGCGGCAAGATCGCGCTCTTCGGCGGGATGGAGAATGTGAAATTCAAGCGCCCTGTTGTCCCTGGTGATGTCGTTGTGACGAAGGCGGAGCTCGTGCGCGTGCGCGGTGTCTTCGGCGTGCTCCATGCGGATGCGTATGTCGAGGGCGAACTCGTCGCCTCGGCGGATTTCAAATTTGCACTGAAAAATGGGGATGAACTCTGACAATAGAGTGATAAATACAAGAAAACCGGACATAATCCACGAATAAGAAGAACTGTTTGGTGATAACGGCTGATCTTTCGATGTGAAAGATGCGCTGTTCTGCCAGATCATATAGTAGGGAGCGCTGTATCAGTGCTGCCCTATCACGTGGAATGTGTCTGCCCCGCTTTTTGCTTGGGGCTGAAGGAGTTGAAATAGATGACAGGCAGCAGCAAGGTACTTGCCTACATCCACGAAACGGCGGTGATTGCCCCGACGGCGCGCATCGCAAAGGGCGTGGAGATCGGGCCATACGCGGTCATCTCGGATCATGTCCAAATCGGCGAGGGAACGAAGATCGGCCCACACGTCGTCATCAAGGAATGGACGCAGATCGGCCGCGACTGCAATATCTTCCAAGGCGCGTCGATTGGTGAGGTGCCGCAGGATCTGAAGTTCAAGGGCGAAAAGAGCTATACGTTCATCGGCGACCGCACGACGATCCGCGAGTGTGCAACGGTACACCGTGCGACGGGCGAGGGCGAGGAGACACGTATCGGCGACGACTGTCTGCTGATGGCGTATACACACATCGCGCACAACTGCGTACTCGGCAACCGCATTATCATGAGCAACGCGGCGATGCTTGCGGGGCACGCGATTGTCGAGGACGGTGTCGTGATCGGCGGCATGGCAGGTGTGCACCAGTTTGTAAAGATTGGGCGCAACGCGATGATCGGCGGCACGTCGAAGCTCGTGCAGGATGTTGTGCCGTTCACAATGGTGGATGGGCACCCCGCGCGCGCCGTGGGGCTCAACAGCGTCGGCATTTCGCGTGCGGGCATTCCGATTGCCGTGCGCCGCCGCATCAAACAGGCATATAAGATTCTCTATCGTTCGGGGCTGAACCTCACGCAGGCGATTGCCGTGATTGAGCAGGAGGTGGACTCCTGCGAAGAGATCGATCATCTCCTGCGCTTCCTCCGCAATGCGGAGCGTGGGATCTGCCGCGAACGTCATGAGGATGAGTGAGGGATACTATGGAAAAATTGGGGCTGCTTGCAGGTGTCGGACATCTGCCCGCCGCGTGTGCGCGTGCGGCGCGTGCGCAGGGCTTTGAGGTACACGCAATCGCACTTCTGCCGGAATGTGATCCGGATCTGAAGGAGGCGGCGTCGGTCTATCGTGAGATCAGCATCGGTTCGATTGCCTCCATTCTGGCGTATTTGCAGCAGGAGGGCATTACGAAGGTCACGATGATCGGCAAGGTGACGAAGGAGCTGCTCTTTACGGGGAAAATCCAGCCCGACGAGATGCTGCGCGGGCTGCTCATGCAGCTGCCGAATCAGAACGACGATACGATCATGATGATGTTCGTCGGCGCACTGATGAAGGTGGGCGTGACGCCGCTCGACCAGACGGTGCTCATCAAGCCGCTGATGCCGGCGGCGGGTGTACTGACGAGTCGTCAGCCGACCGAGGCGGAGCGTGCGGATATGGAGTATGGGCTCCAGATGGCGCGTGAGATTGGTCGGCTCGATGTCGGTCAGACCGCCGTCGTGAAGAACCGTGCGGTGATGGCGCTTGAGGCGATTGAGGGGACGGACGCGTGCATCCGGCGCGGCGGTCAGCTCGCGGGCGGCGGCGCGGTTGTCGCAAAGGCGGCGAAGCCGCAGCAGGACAGCCGCTTCGATGTGCCAGCGGTGGGACTTGATACGATCGAGTCACTCGTCGCGGCAAAAGCATCGGCACTTGTCATTGAGGCGGAGAGAACCCTTTTCATCGACAAGGAGCGTGCGATTGCGCTCGCCGAGGCGAACGGCATTACGATTGCTGCGATGTAAGAGATT
This sequence comes from Candidatus Centipeda massiliensis, assembly GCF_900290285.1. Lineage (GTDB taxonomy): Bacteria > Bacillota > Negativicutes > Selenomonadales > Selenomonadaceae > Centipeda > Centipeda massiliensis. Next base: position 766,575 of record NZ_LT985754.1, read on the forward strand.
TTGGGGCGCCCCTTCCACCGCTTCGCGGTCCCCCTCCCCCGTTTCGACGGGGGAGGCTTTGGAGCAATGGCATTTTAGGTGCGTAGTGCCGATGGGGGACTTCTAACGAATACCGGCTGCATTCGTAGTATGCTCGTTATTTGTCATGTTTGAGGAGGTCTTGCCTTTTTGAAAATTATGCTTTCGGCGGGGGAGACCTCGGGTGATCTCCACGGGGCCGCACTCGCACGTGAACTGTGTGCACTGGATCCATCTGTTTCCCTCATTGGTTTTGGCGGGGCTGAGATGGCAGCGGCGGGGGTCGTCCTGCGCCAGAATTACATAGATTACAATGTTATGGGGATCTCTGCGGTGCTGTTCAATTTGCGCCGTATCTTTGCTCTCCTCGATGACCTTACGCGGCTCATGGAGGAGGAGCGCCCGGATGTGCTCGTCATCATCGACTATCCGGACTTTAATTGGCGGCTCGCGGCGCGGGCGAAAGAGCGGGGGATCCCCGTTTTTTCTTATATTCCCCCCTCTGCGTGGGCGTGGCGCAAGGGACGTGCAAAGTCCTGCGCCGCGCTTGCAGATGAGATCGTTGCGATTTTCCCGCATGAGCTGCCGCCCTACGAGGCGGCGGGCGCGAACATCTCCTTTGTCGGCAACCCGCTCATTGACACGGTGCACGCGGAGATGAGCGCGGAGGAGGCGCGCAGCCACTTTGGCATCGGCACGGATGATGTGCCGATCCTTCTCATGCCGGGCAGCCGACGCGAGGAGATCGAGCGGCTGCTCCCGCCCATGCTCGGAGCAGCGGAGATCCTCGCGGCACAAGACGCTGCGCGGCGCTTCTTCCTGCCCGTGGCGGGCGGTGTGGATGCCGCGCAGATTGAGAAACACCTTGCTGCCTCCTCCGTCACGGTCACGCTCACCCATGACGCACGCTACGCCCTTATGGGCGCTGCGCGGGCGGCGATTGCAGCGTCGGGGACGGTCATCATGGAGGCAGCGATTATGGGGCTGCCCGCCGTCGTTCTCTACCGTATGTCTGCGCTTTCCTATTTGATCGGACGCCTGCTCGTCGACGTGCCGCGCTTTTCCCTGCCGAACATTCTGCTCGGGGAGACATTCGAGACGGAGCTGCTGCAGGATGCGGTGCAGCCTGCGCGGATCGCGGAGGCGATGGAGCGGATCATCGTGGACGGTGCAGATCGCGCATACGTGACGGATTGCCTTGCGCGAGCCGTCGCCAAACTCGGCGCGCCCCATGCTGCGCGCCGCGTGGCGGAGAAGATTCTTGCGCTCGCAAGGCGCACATAATACATTTCCCGCTAGGAGAACTATGAAGAATTATACAAGACTGCTTGCCTACATGCGACCGTACGTGAAAAAATTCGCGCTCGCGATCGTGTGCATCATCCTCGCCTCAGCGGCGAATCTCTACGTCCCGTGGATCATCAAGGACATGATTGACGACGTGCTTGCGGACAAGAATATGGCACTTCTCAACGCCATCTGCATCGGCATCGTCGTCATCTTTTTCCTGCGCGGGATTTTTTACTTTGGGCAGTCCTATCTCGTCTCCTACATCGGGCAGAAGGTTATCATCGACGTGCGCGAGGTCATGTTCCGCAAGTTCCAGCGGATGCCGCTCGCGTATTATGACCGGCACCAGACGGGCGAGATCATGAGCTACGTCACAAACGATGTCGCCGCGATTCAGTCCGCGCTCGTGGATAATCTCATCGACCTCGTGACGGAGGGCTGCATCCTCGTTGGCTCGCTCGTCCTCATGTTCTACCTCGACTGGAAGCTCTCACTCCTGACCCTCATCGTCATACCGATGGTCGGGCAGGCGATGAAGATCTTCGGGCGTAAAATAAAGAAATCGAGCAACGTCATTCAGGAGCGTCTCGCGGAGATCACGGCGCTCCTGCAGGAGAGCTTCTCTGCGACGCGCGTTGTGAAGTCCTTTGTGCGCGAGGACTACGAAATCGAGCGCTTTGTGCGCAGCAATCACCGCAATTTCGAGGCGGTGATGAAGAATGTGCAGCAGACGAGCATGCTCACGCCGACGGTCGAGTTCCTCGCGGCGATTGCCGTCACCTTCATCGTCTGGTTCGGCGGCTATGAGGTCGTCAACGGCGATATCACGGCGGGCGCGTTCGTCGCGTTCCTCACGTATGCTGTCAATCTGGCAAATCCCGTCAAGCGTCTCTCGCGCATCTACGGGAACCTCCAAAAGGCGATGGCGGCGGTCGACCGCGTGTTCTCCATTGTCGATCTTCAGGAGAGCATTACGGACAAGCCGACGGCAACGCCGCTCCCCCCCGTCGCGGGACATGTGCGCTTCGACAATGTGACATTCTCCTATAAGGAGGGGCGTCCTGCGCTGGACGGTATCACCCTTGAGGCGGAGCCGGGCGAGATGATCGCCTTCGTTGGACCCTCGGGTGCGGGCAAGTCAACGATTGCAAACCTCATCCCGCGCTTCTATGAGGTGGACAGCGGCGCGATTACCGTGGATGGACACGATATCCGCGACGTGACGCTCGCCTCGCTGCGCGGGCAGATCGGGCTTGTGCCGCAGGAGACGATGCTGTTCTCTACGACGATCCGCGAGAACATCCGCTATGGACGCCTCGATGCGACGGATGCGGAGATCGAGGAGGCGGCGCGCGCGGCAAACGCCCACAATTTTATCATGGAGCTTGAGCGCGGCTACGATACCGAGATCGGCGAGCGCGGTGTCAGCATCTCGGGCGGACAGCGGCAGCGCATTGCGATTGCACGCGCGATCCTCAAGGATCCACGCATTCTTATCCTCGATGAGGCGACCTCCGCGCTCGATACGGAGAGCGAGAAGATCGTGCAGGCGGCGCTCGACAACCTCATGATCGGCCGCACGAGCTTTGTCATTGCGCATCGTCTCTCGACAGTCTTTAACGCTGACCGCATCTACGTCATTGACGGTGGTCACATCGTGGAGCAGGGAACCCATGAGGAGCTGCTGGCAAAGGGCGGGCTCTATCAGCATCTCTATGACATTCAGTTTCGGGGAGAGTGATTATGAGATTTCTCTATAACTTAGCGGCAATCCTCATCGTCACCATCATCATACCGATCTTTATGCTGCGCGCGACGCGTGAGCGCGGCTTTGTTGAGCGCATCAAGCAGAGCTTTGGCTTCTATCCGCAGGAGACCATCGACAAGGTGGCGGGCAAGAATGCGATTTGGGTGCACGCGGCGTCCGTCGGTGAGATCGTGGCGACCAGCCCGCTCGTCCGTGAGTTCCGCAAGGCGTTTCCGGACAGCCCCATCCTCGTCTCGGTTGTTACGACGGGCGGCTATGAGATGGCGCACCGCATCATCAAGGACGCGGACGCGATCATCTACTTCCCGCTCGATCTGCCGTTTCTCGCCGCGCGTGTCGTGGGACGCATTCGCCCGCGCGTATTCCTGCCCGTGGAGACGGAACTCTGGCCGAACTTCCTCAAAAAGGCGAAGCAGCTCGATGTGCCCGTCATGATGGTCAACGGTCGCATCAGTGACCGCAGCGTCAAGCAGTACAAGTATCTGCTCGGCATGCTGCGCGAGATGATCGGGACGGTGAAATGCTTCGCCATGCAGTCGAGCATCGATGCAGACTACATCATGCGTCTCGGTGCACCGCGCGAACTCGTCACGGTCACAGGCAATACGAAATTCGATCAGGCGTATACGAGCGTCAGCCCCGAAGAGCGAGCGGCACTGATTCGTGAGCTGGGACTTACGGGCGCGAGTCACATCATGATCGCGGGATCGACCCATCGCGGCGAGGAGGAGCTTGTGCTTGCGGCATTTGCCGCCGCGCGTGCCGTCGAGCCGGGACTGCGCCTCATCATCGCGCCGCGCGAGGTGCTGCGCACGATGGAGGTGGAGCATCTCTGCCGCAAGGCGGGTTTTACCGTCAATACGCGAAAAAACCTTCAAAAGGGTGCAGAGGGCGGCGAGGACATCGTTATCCTCGACACGGTCGGCGAGCTCGGGCGTGTCTATGGACTCGGCGATGTGATCTACATCGGCGGCAGCCTCATTCCGCACGGCGGACACAATATCTTGGAGCCTGCGGCGCACGGCAAGGCGATCATTGTCGGCAACCAGATGTTCAACTTCAAGGACATCCACGCGCTCTTCCGCAACCGCAATGCCGTCGTGACGGTCACGAACGGCGCGGAACTGACGCAGGAAACGCTGCGCCTTTTCGGGGACGCAGCGGAGCGTGAACGCCTTGAGCGCGAAACGCTTGCCATCATCAACGAGAACAAGGGAGCGTCGAAGAAATCCGCGCAGATTCTTGTGGATATGCTTGCGACGTACGAGGCTCGCCGCGCTCTGCGTGCGCAGGAGCGCATCCGTGCGCATCGCGTGCGTGCGACGCAGAAGGTCGCCAATTTCCAGACGTATTTCATCGATCTCGTCCATGACAAGGAGGTGCGCGGCATCTCGCGCAGACTCATCATGGCAGTGTTCTATGCCTTCTCGCTCATCTACGAGCAGCTGGTCAATCTGAAACTCACCATGTACCGTCTTGGCTGGGCGAAAAAGGAGCAGCTGCCCTGCTTTGTCATCAGCCTCGGCAATGTTACGGTTGGCGGTACGGGCAAGACCCCGACGGCGCAGCATCTTGCACGCGCAATTCACGCGATGGGCTACCGCGTCGCCATTCTCAACCGCGGCTACCGTGCGAAGTGGCGCGGCGAGGTCGGCATCGTCTCCGACGGACACACGCTCAAGATGGATGCGGAAACGGCGGGCGACGAGGCGTATATGTTGGCAAAGCATCTGCCGGATGTGCCCGTGCTGATTGGTCCGAAGCGTTCCGTGACGGGGCGCTACGCGATCGAGCATTTCGGCGCCGAGGTGGCGATCCTCGACGACGGCTACCAGCACTGGCAGCTTGCGCGCGACATGGATATCCTGCTCGTGGATGCGGTGAACGTGTTCGGCAACGGCTATCTCCTGCCGCGCGGCACACTGCGCGAGCCGCTGTCGCACATCGACCGCGCGGATGTCTGCCTCATGACGAAGGTCGATCAGGCGGCACCCGGTGCAATCGAGCATATATGGGAGACGTTCCGCAGCTACAATCAGGATGGGCTGATTCTCGAAAGCATTCATCAGCCGCGCCAGTTTGTTCGGCTCTCCGATTGGTATGAGGATATTGGTGCGGGGGGCATTCCCGTTACGGAGATGGAGGGGAAGAAGGTGCTCGCACTCTCCGCCATCGGCAATCCTGCCTCCTTTGAGCAGACTCTTGCCGATCTTGGCGTTGAGATCGTTGAGAGTATGCGCTACCCCGACCATCATGACTACGATGAGCGCGATATGGCAGAGGTGCTGTATCGCGCGGAGACGCTCGGCGTCGAGGCAATCGTCAGTACGGAGAAGGATGCGGTAAAGGTGCCGGGGGATGTGGTGCGTGCAAAGTGGCGCATTCCGATGTACGTGATTGCCGTTGAGGTTACGTTCCAGAAGGGGCAGGAGGCATTCTTCCGCACGCTTGAGGAGCAGCTTGCAGCGAAGCTGCGTCCTGCATCCGAGTAAACTGTAGCAGACTGGTGATACATACTGAGGTGATCGTATGAAAGTTCTCTGCATTATCCCCGCGCGTTACGCATCCACGCGTCTGCCGGGCAAACCCCTGCGCGACATCGCTGGGAAACCCATGATCGTACGTGTCTACGAGCGTGCCGTGCGGGCAAAGCGCGTGCAGGATGTCGTCGTCGCGACGGACGATGAACGCATTCGCGCCGCCGTCGAGGAGCACGGCGGCCGCGCCGTCATGACCCGTGCCGACCATGCGACGGGGACGGATCGCCTCGCCGAGGTCGCAGAGAAGATGACCGGCTACGACCTCATCATCAACGTGCAGGGGGATGAACCGCTCATCGATTCTGCGGTGATTGACGCGCTTGTCGAGCCGTTCCTTGCGGACGCACAACTCCCCATGGCGACAGCGAAGACCCTGCTCACGGACGAGGAGGAAATCACGAACCCGAACAACGTCAAGGTTATCACAGACCTCGCGGGGAATGCCCTCTACTTCTCGCGTGCCCGCATCCCATACGCGCGGAATGCTGGAGCGAAGGTATACAAACATATCGGCATCTATGCGTATCGCCGTGATTTCCTGCTCGCGTATGCGCGTATGGCGCAGACCCCGCTCGAACGCTCCGAGTCCCTGGAGCAGCTGCGCGCCCTTGAGAACGGGCACCGCATCCGCGTCATCGAGACGGACGCCGTATTTATTGGCGTCGACACGGAGGAGGATCTTGCAGCGGTTAACGAAGTCTATCAAAGAGAAGGCATTCATTGACCGATGTCAGCGAAAACTCTATAATAATGATTGTAAATCCCGTATGCACTCCTGCATACGGATAGAACATAACATGATTATTGAAAGGAGCCATGAAGATGAACAAAGTGAAGCTGGCGAATTTTGAGATCGGCGGCGGTGAGCCGCTGGTGCTGCTTGCGGGACCCTGTGTCCTCGAAGGACTTGATCGTTCGCTTATGATCGGGCGCGGCATCAAGGAGATCGCGGATCGTCTCGGGATTCCCTACGTATTCAAGGCATCCTTTGACAAGGCAAACCGCTCTGCCTACCACAGCTTCCGTGGCCCCGGACTTGAGGAGGGCGTCAAGATCCTCGGCAAGATTCGCGAGGAACTCGGCGTGCCCGTCGTGACGGACATTCACGAGACCTCGCAGGCGGAGCCTGTCGCAAAGGTCGCGGACATCCTCCAGATCCCCGCATTTCTCTCGCGCCAGACCGACCTCCTGCACGCGGCGGCGCAGACGGGGGCGGTCGTCAATGTGAAGAAGGGGCAGTTCCTCTCGCCGAACGATATGCGCAATGTCGTCGATAAGATCCACGAAAGCGGCAGCGACCGCATCCTCCTCACGGAGCGCGGCGAGAGCTTCGGTTACAACAATCTCGTTGTCGACATGCGCGCCTTCCCAATCATGCGCAGCTTCGGCTATCCTGTGATCTTCGACGGGACGCACAGCGTGCAACTGCCGGGCGGTGCGGGGACGAGTTCGGGCGGACAGCGTGAGTATGTCGAGTATCTCGTGCGTGCAGCAGTCGGGGCGGGCATTGACGGACTCTTCCTTGAGGTGCACGACAATCCCCCCGAGGCTCTGTCGGACGGGGCGAACATGGTCTATCTGGACAAGCTTGAGGATCTGCTGAAGGATGCCCTCGCGATCTATGAGATCGTGCGAAAAAAGCTGAACTAGGAGAACTACATGGCACAGAGTACCATTCGTCAAAAAGCAATCGAAACACTTGAGCTTGAGGCAAAGGCGGTCGCACAGCTTACGGAGCGTGTCGATGACGATTTCGAGGCGGCCGTGCGCGCAATCCTTGCCTGTAAGGCGCGCGTCGTCGTCACAGGCATGGGAAAATCCGGTCACGTCGGGCGCAAGATTGCGGCGACGCTCGCAAGTACGGGCACGCCTGCCTTCTTCATGCACCCCGCCGAGGCGTTCCACGGTGATCTCGGCATGGTGACGGCGGACGACATCGTCATCGCCATCTCGAACAGCGGTGAGTCAAACGAGGTGGTGAACATCCTCTCGATCATCCATCGCATCGGTGCGCGGATCATCGCCATGTGCGGCAGACGCAAATCGCAGCTCGGGCGCAGTGCGGACTTCTACATTGACATCGGTGTCGAACGCGAGGCATGCCCCTTGGGACTCGCTCCGACCAGCTCCACAACGGCGACGCTCGCAATGGGCGATGCGATCGCGATGGCACTCATGGAGGCGCGTGACTTCAAGAAGGAGGACTATGCTCTCTTCCATCCGGGCGGTGCACTCGGGCGCAAGCTGCTGCTGACCGTGGCAAACGTGATGCACACGGGGGAGGAAAATCCCGTTGTGCCCTATCACACGACGGCAAAGGACGCGCTCTTTGTCATGACGGACAAGGGGCTGGGTGCCGTCTCCGTCGTCGATGCGGACGGCAAGTTTATCGGACTCGTGACGGACGGCATCATTCGCCGTGCGCTTGCAAAGGACTACAACTTCCTCGATAAGGACGTGGAGAGTATCATGTTCGCCACGCCGCTCACGATTGCGCCGGACAAGATGGCGGCGACGGCACTCTCCGTCATGGAGAAGCATCAGCCGCGTCCCGTCACAGTTCTGCCCGTCGTCGATGAAGCCGGTGTGCCCGTCGGCATCGTACATCTGACAGATCTGCTGCGTCAGGGGGTTGTGTGATGCCGATTCGGCAGGATGCGATTGCACGCGCGAAGAAAATAAAGTGCATCATTCTCGATGTGGACGGCGTGCTCACGGATGGGGGCATCTACGTTGCGCCCGATGGGAGCGAACTCTACAAGCCGTTCTATGCACGGGATGGGCTTGCCATCACGCTTGCACGAAAGGTGGGGCTTTCGACTGCCATCATCACGGGGCGGGCGTCCTCCATTGTGGAGCATCGCGCACGGGAGCTGCACATCGACCTTGTCTATCAGGGTAAGCTCGACAAGCGCGCCGCATACGCGGACATCAAGGCGAAAACGGGATACGCCGATGAGGAAATCGCCTACGTTGGCGACGATATCGTCGATCTTCCAATCATGCGCATGGTTGGGCTGCCCTGCGCTGTGGGCGACTCTGTACCAGAGGTGCGGGAGATCGCGCAGATCATTGCGGCGGAGCGCGGCGGGCGTGGTGCCGTACGCGAGATCTATGAGATCATCTTAAAGACACAGGGGCTGTGGGATGAGGTTCTCACTGCATTTCAGATCAATGCCGATGGTGCCGTACAGTAACAGCAAGGAGAGGAGGTGCGGCAATGCTCTATAATACGCTCATGTTTCTAAGCACCCTTGCGTGCCGCACGCCGCGTCCCCTCCTGCTCGGTGCCGGGTGGGTGCTCGGCAACCTCTACTATCTGCTGATCCCGAAGATGCGCCGCCGTGCCGTGGAGCACATGATGCCCGCACTCGGCATCTCTGAGACGGAGGCGAAACGCCTTGTGCGTGCTTCCTTTATCAATATGGCACGCAACGTCCTTGACATCCTAGCGATGCCCATGCTGAACGAGAAGAATCTCAGCGAATACATCGAGATCGATCATCTTGAGCGTATGCAGGAGGCGCTCGCCGAGGGGCGCGGCGTCGTCGTGCTTACGGGTCATATCGGCTGCTGGGAGTGGCTGTCGGCGGCATTCACGCTGAACGGCATCCCCGTCAGTGCGATCGCAAAGCCGCAGCCGAATATCGAGTACACGCGCGTCCTTGACGATCTGCGCGCGACGATCCACGTTGAGATCTTCTCGCGCGGGACGAGCGAGCTGATCGCGGCGGCGCGGGCACTCAAGCGCGGACGACTCCTCGGCTTTCTCGCCGATCAGGACGGCGGCCCCGGCGGCGCATTCATCGAGTTCCTCGGACGTACGGCGTCGACCCCGCTCGGACCCGCAGTCTTTTCACGCAAGTTCAAATCGCCTGTCGTTCCCGCCTTTATCTTGCGGCAGCCGAACGGCAAGCACAAGGTCGTCGTCGGTGAGATCATGCGCTGTCCCAACACGGGGGACAGTGACCGCGACCTCCATGAATTCACCGTGCAGATGACCGCCATCGTTGAGCGGATCATCCGCGAGAACCCGACGCAGTGGATCTGGTTCCAAAAGCGCTGGAACACTGCCCCCGAGGAGCAGAAGTTGGGCAAGCATCATGTATCGGCGACTGCAAAGGAGGGGGATTGATGGCGCAGAGCAAATGGATCTACGGTGCCGGAGCCGTGATCCTCACGGGGCTGACGATATGGGCGATTGCCACTGTGCCCGAGATTTCGCAGCAGACGGATGAGCCGAGCGGTCCGCGCGTCATGTCCTACGCGGACAATACCCTCAGTGAGGAGCGGGACGGGCGCACGGTCTGGAAGATGACAGCGGAAAAGGTGAACGTCGATATCGATACCAATGACACGGGCATGACGAAGATCGACGGAACATTCTATGCCGAGGACGGGCGCACCCTCACGCTGCAGGCGGAGGAGGGGCGCATGGACAGCAAGACGCGCGACATTGTGCTCACGGGAGCGATTGAGGCGGCAACAAGCGACGGCGCACATCTGCACGCAAGACAGCTCACGTGGACGGCGGCGGAGGGCATGCTTACCGCTGAGGGAGATGCCGAGCTTGTCCGTGACGACATTCGTGCGACGGGCGACCGTATTGTGAGTACGGACGGTTTTCAGAAGTTCAGCATCTTTGGCAATGCGCACATAGAAAAAGGTGGGGCGAAATGACGAAAAAGAAACTCTATCGGGGCGTTCTCACACTCCTCGCGGCGGGGGCGGTCTGCACGGCAGCAGCCGCGCCGCAGCAGAGTGCGGAGCCGACCAGTGTCACAGCGGACAGCCTCACGTATGACACGCGTACGGGACTCATCACGGCGGAGCAGAACGTTCGCATGGAGCAGGGCACGGGCTGGATCGAAGGTGCGCGTGCGACCTACAACACGAAGACCGAGGAGGGGACGGTTGAGGGCGGCGTCCGCGCTGTGCGCGAGGATATGCAGCTCTCCTGCGATCACCTCTCGGGTGTTGGACAGGATCACTGGCAGGCGACAGGCAGTGTCCACATGGTCAAGGCAGGGCGTACGTTCACGGGGGCACAGGTCGACTACTATCCCACACAGAATGAGTATGTTCTCGCTGCGAGCGGCGGCACGATGACGAGCACAGACGGGACGCTCAGCGCAGACCGTCTTGAGGGCTGGCTGCAGGAAAGCCGCTTCATTGGCACAGGGAATGCCCACATCATCAGCCCGCCGCGTGATCTGGAGGGCGGCGGTGACCGCATGGAGTACTTTGGTGCGGCGGAAAAGCCATACGTCGTACTCGACGGAAACGCGTGGGTATTTCAGGGAAACAACATGGCGCGCAGCAAGCACATGACCGTCTATCTTGCGGATGACGGCACAGCCGTTACTGAGTGAGGGGGCTTCATCTTGCATCTCGAATCCCGCAGCCTCATCAAAAAATTCGGCAATCGCACCGTCGTTGACCGCATCTCCGTCCGCATCGACAAGGGCGAGATCGTCGGGTTGCTCGGACCCAACGGTGCGGGCAAGACGACGACGTTCTACATGATCGTCGGGCTTGAAAAGCCAACGCACGGTGATGTCTATCTCTCCGATATCTGCATCACGGACTATCCCATGTATCGGCGCGCGGAGCTTGGCATCAGCTACCTCACGCAGGAGGCATCCATCTTCCGCAAGCTCACCGTCACGGAGAACATCGCCGCGATCCTTGAGACGACGAAACTCTCGAAGGCAGAGCAGAAGCACCGGCTCGACGGACTCCTTGAGGAGTTCCACATCGGGCACGTCCGTGACCGCCGCGGTACGGAACTCTCGGGCGGCGAGCGACGCCGCGTCGAGATTGCACGCTGTCTCGCGCTCGAACCGCAGTTCATTCTGCTCGACGAGCCGTTTGCGGGCGTTGATCCGCTCGCTGTCGCCGACATACAGGAGATCATCGAGTATCTGCGTCAGCGCGGCATGGGCATCCTGATTACGGATCACAACGTCCGCGAGACCCTCCACATCGTCGACCGCGTATACCTCCTCAGCGAGGGCAGACTTCTCCTTGAGGGCGACAGCAAGAGCATCGCCGAGAGTCCGATCGCGCGAAAATTTTATCTGGGGGAGAATTTCAGCTTGTGAACGAAAAAACACCGATCCGTATGCGTACGGATCGGTGTTTCTGTTGGGAAACCCTAAGCAATGAAGCGGCGATAGGCGTCGATGAGAAAGAGTGCACCCGCCATGCCGATGGTGACAAAGCTGGCGCGCGAAACGATCATCATCTGCGTCTCGGTGAGGCGTTCGACCGCATGGCGGCGTGTGTACGTCAGTCCAAGCGAGAGCGTCAGCAGAATATACATTACGAGCGTGAGTGTATCGAGCGTATCCCACGCCGCTACGATCACCATGACGGAGAACGCCATCAGAAACAGAAGCAGGTAATCCTTGCCCGGGGGAGGCGTTGGCTTTTCCTGTGGGGCGACTTTCTGTTGTAGCTTTTTTAACATTTTTGCCATAGCTGTCCGTCCTTTTGTTTATTTATTGTAATAACATCGTAAGTATATCATAGAAAAAATTTTATCGCTATATGGTTTTTTGGAGATGCAGATGTTATAATCAAAAATATTCAGGGAAGATTTTGCTTTTTGAGAGATTGGAAAGACTTTGGAGGGAACTTGGTATGTCAGTAGCAAAGAAAATCGTCATGAGCATAGGCTTTCTGGTCGTCATGTTTGCCGGCTACGGATTCTATGCAAATCATGCGAGCGGCGTACTCAACAACAACACGGTCAGTGTATTCAGTTGGGCGCATGTCCTCAACGTAGGAGGACAGGTGCAGTCGCTCTCGGCGGATGGGCGTGAGTACGAGCTCATGCGCATCGCGGCACCGAACGAGGAGGAGCGTCAGCGTGCGGCGGGGCTTCTCTCACAGCTCACGCCGAAGCTGGACAAGGCATACGAGGAGTACGAAAAGGCGATTCAGGAGGCACCGTTCCAGAATGAGTCGGATCGCACACAGAAACTCGCGCGCCTCGAAAAACTCAAGCAGGAGCGCAAAAATTATGCAGCAGCGCGTCAGCGTGCGACGGATCTCATCAATGCGGGGAATCAGGCGGGTGCTGTTCTGCTTGGGTTCAACGAACAGGCGGATGTCTACAAGCGCATGACGGACATTCTTGAGGAGGACAAGGCGGACAGTGTACGGCTCGCTCGTGCGGAGATGGCGCACAGTGAGGAGGTATTCTCTGGGGTATGGATGACGACGATCATCGCGCTTACCATTGTGGTCATTCTCTCGATCGTCATTCTCGTTCTGCTGCTCAAGAGCATCAAGAACTCGGTCGATACGATTCTCGACGGTGCGCGTCATATTGCGGCGGGCGACCTGCGCTCGAAGATCATTCTGGACGGCGATGATGAGTTTGCCCACATTGCCCATCAGTTCAACACGATGGTCGAAAGCATGCAGAAGATGATCCGCAAGATCAAGACGACGGCCTCGGATGTGGCGGGCTCCTCCGAGGAGCTGACGGCGAACGCGAACCAGTCGGCACAGGTCACACAGAACGTGGCGCAGTCCATCACCGAGGTCGCAGAGGCGGCGGAGAAGCAGCTGCAGATCATTGATGAGAGCCGCGTGACCGTGCAGGAGTTCCAGCGTGGACTCGAGGAGGCAATCACGAATCAGCGCCGCGCACGCGAGCAGACGCAGGCGACGGCGGAGAAGGCGGCAGAGGGCAATGCGTTCGTGCAGACGACGGTCGAGCAGATGAACTCGATTGCGCGCACTGTTCAGCAGACGGGCGAGATCGTCGGCAAGCTCGGCGAGCGTTCGAAGGAGATCGGCAACATCGTCGAGATCATCTCAAGCATCTCGGGACAGACCAATCTGCTTGCACTCAACGCAGCCATTGAGGCAGCGCGTGCGGGCGAACACGGGCGCGGTTTTGCCGTGGTCGCCGAGGAGGTCAGAAAGCTCGCGGAGGAGTCACAGAATGCCTCCCAGCAGATCTCCGAGCTGATCCGCAGCATTCAGGAGGAGACGGATCGTGCGGTTGCCTCGATGAACGAGGGACTGCGCGAGGCGGAGACGGGCAAGGAAAACGTCACTGCAACGGGCGAGACGTTCTCACTCATCCTGAGCATGGTCGAGGATGTCAAGACGGCATCGCTCGCGGTCAGCAAACGCGTTCTCGAACTGCGTGAGAACATGAACTCGATCATCGAGGGCATGGGTCATGTCGATACGTCGGCAAAGGGCATTGGCAGTGAGTCACAGAACGTTTCCGCAGCGACCGAGGAGCAGGCGGCGGGCATGGAGGAGATCGCCTCCTCAAGCCGCAGCCTCGCCGATATGGCAACGGATCTGCAGAGCGAGACGGACAAGTTCAAGGTGTAAATGAAATGGAGTTCGTGTGGAAGGAGACTTCACACGGACTCTTTTTATTTCCAAGCAAATGTGGCATAATAAAGCTCAGATCAATGATGTTTCCTGCCTCAAGGAGGGAGAGAATATGTATACGGTACAGGGCATTCAGGATAAAATAGCCCCCGTATGTCGCCGGTACGGAGTCGACAGGGTGTTCCTTTTCGGCTCGTATGTGCGTGGCGAAGCGACGGAGCAGAGTGACATAGATCTGCGTGTGGATCTTGGAAATCAGCTCAAGGGACTCGCTGTGGCGGGCTTCTATGCAGATATAGAAGAAGCGCTCGGACGCAGAATTGACATCATGACGACACGGCAACTGCCGGAGGAATTTTTGCGCTGTATTGCGCCGGAAGAGGTTCAAGTCTATGGTCATTCAGGATAAGGACTTCAAAAATTACACCTTGACAGAACGTGCTTCTCCTGCTAGAATATCTCTTGTTGATTGACAGCGATGTCAGCGACGGATGCGGAAGTAGCTCAGTGGTAGAGCACCACCTTGCCAAGGTGGGGGTCGCGAGTTCGAGCCTCGTTTTCCGCTCCACTTATGCGGAAGTAGCTCAGTGGTAGAGCACCACCTTGCCAAGGTGGGGGTCGCGAGTTCGAGCCTCGTTTTCCGCTCCATTGCTTTTCATGCCTGCGCACTGCGCAGGTTTTTTTGAAAGGAATCCTCTGTGGTTCCGCCCATGAGAGCTTTCCACGCTCTCTGCACTATTGGGGCCTATAGCTCAGTTGGTTAGAGCAACCGGCTCATAACCGGTCGGTCCTTGGTTCAAGTCCAAGTGGGCCCACCAATCGAAATGAGAGCATCACTCAGGTGATGCTTTTTTGTTTTCGGAGGAGGTGAGACGATGACAGAGGAACAATTTGTGGAGCGCGTACGAAGTGCGGGGGCACGTGTCTTTCGCGTGGGAGGATGCGTGCGCGATCATTTCCGAGGTGTGCCTGCAAAGGATGTGGACTATGTTGTGACGGGCATGACGGAGGAGACGCTGTGCGCACTTTTTCCGCGTGCGGAGAAAATCGGCAAGGCGTTTCCTGTCTATCATGTGCGCGTGGACGGCGTGCGGCGCGAGGTCGCCTTTGCACGCAGGGAGCGCAAGACGGGCGAGGGCTATCGCGGTTTCGATGTCGTGTTTGATCCGTCTGTGACGATCGAGGAGGATCTCTATCGGCGCGACACGCGGATGAATGCGATGGCGTTGGAGCTTCCATCGGGAGACCTGCACGATCCCTATGGCGGGCGGTCTGATATCGCAGCGGGGATGATCCGTGCCGTCTCGCAGCACTTTATGGATGACCCCGTGCGTGCTCTGCGCGCGGCGCGACAGGCGGCTGCGTTCGGCTTTCGCGTGGAGGAGGAGACGATTGCCTATATGCGTGCGTGTGCGCGCGAACTCCAGGCGGAGCCGACCGAGCGCCTGATGGGGGAGCTGCGGCGTGCGCTTATGACGCCGCGCCCCTCGGTGTTCTTTCGCGTGCTGCGCACGGCAGATCTTCTCTCCGTGACGTTTCCGGAGCTTGCGGCGCTCGATGGACAGACACAGCCCGTGGAGTTCCATCCCGAGGGCGATGCACTCGCGCACACGCTGGCGATGGTCGATGCGGTTGCGCACGAGACACAGGAGATCAAAACGCGCTTTGCCGCGCTTGTCCACGATCTCGGCAAGGGGTTGACGCCGCAGGAGATGCTGCCGCATCACTACGGGCACGAGCGCACAGGGCTTGACGCGCTCGCCGCGTGGAACAGGCGCATGACGCTCCCGCATGACTGGAGGAAGGCGGCTGCGTTTGTCATACGTGAGCACATGCGCGCACCGCGTCTCACACGCCCCGGCAAGATTGCCGACCTCCTTCTTGGCATCGCCAGCTCCGGACTGCCGATGGAGGAGTTTAAGATCATCATCCGCGCCGATCACGGTTCGCTGCCCCCCTATCTCGTGCATGGAGCGGACTGCCTTGCGGCAATGTCCGCCGTAACAGGGAACGATGCGCCCCCCGATCTCGCGGGTGAGGAGATTGGACGATGGCTGCGTGAGGCGCGCATTCGTGTGCTCAAGCGCCGATGCAAAGACCTTTAAAAAATTCTTGTTGGAGCATGAAAAGGCGTGGTATAATACACCTGAGCGGAAAAACGAAATACGAAGGAGGCTCGTGTTGATGGACAAGATTATCCTGCCCTATCGGGGCAAAACGCCTGTGATTGATTCGACGGCATTCATTGCACCGACAGCGGCGGTGATCGGCGACGTGACCGTCGGAGCCGGATCGAGTGTATGGTTTGGCGCCGTTGTGCGCGGCGATTTTCAGCCGATTACAATCGGGCAAAATACGAACATCCAAGAGAATGCAACGGTTCACGTCATGCGCGATGTGCCCGTTCACATCGGGGACAATGTGCTCATCGGTCACAATGCCGTCGTGCATTGCAGCTGCATCGGGGACAACACGCTGATCGGTATGGGATCCATCGTCATGGGGTACTCCGAGATCGGTGAGAATGTCGTCATTGGGGCAGGCACCTTTCTGCCGCAGCACAAGAAGATCCCGTCGAACTCGCTCGTGTTCGGAAATCCCGCTCAGATCGTGCGCGCACTGCGCGACGATGAGATCGAGGCGCTTCAGGAGGCAGCGAGCAACTATGCCAACCTTGGAGCAGAGTACAAACGTATCATTGAGGAGATGAAGTAATGGAACAGACGCTGGTTCTCATTAAGCCGGATGCCGTTGGAGCACACCATATTGGAGACATTACGAAGGCGTACGAGGAGGCAGGCCTCCAGATCCGCGCGATGAAGATGATGCAGATGACGGATCGCATTGCGCGCATCCACTATGCGGAGCATCTTGAGAAGCCGTTCTACGGTGAACTCGCCGCATTTATGACATCTGCCCCCCTTGTCGCTATGGTGCTTGCGGGCGAAAATGCGATTGCACGCGTGCGCGAGCTGCACGGTGCGACGAATCCGGTGAATGCGGCTGAGGGCACGATCCGCAAGCGCTTCGCCAAGAATGGGAGCGAGAATGCGGTGCACGCGTCCGACAGCCCTGAGAGCGCGGCACGCGAGGTGCACATCTTCTTCAGTGAGACAGAGATTTTTTGAACATTGGATGCCCGGCTCTGCATTTGCATAGCTGGGCGCAGTTATCAGTGATTCCCAGAGACAGAGGAGGAACATACGATGAGTGTCACGACCAAGACTGGCGATCAGGGACAGACGAGCCTCTTTACGGGCGAGCGCATCGCAAAGGACGATCTGCGCGTCGAGGTGTACGGGATTGTGGACAGCCTCGGCTCTACGCTCGGCATGGCGCGTGCCTTTGCGGAAAACAAGCGCGTCAAGGACAATATCTATGGTGTGCAGAAGCAGCTTGGCATGCTGATGGCGGATTTCGCGAGCCGCAACAAGCCGCCGCACATCACGGAGGAGATGATTACCGGGATTGAGGCGGAGATCGCGAGCATCGAGGAGAGTCTGCCCGCACTCAAGGAGTTCATCATCCCCGGTGACAAAAAGTCAAGCGCGATGCTCGATCTGGCGCGTACAACGGCGCGTGCGGCGGAGCGCCACGCATGGACGCTCGCGCGGCGCGGCTCGGTGGCGGAGGTTGACCTGCGCTACCTCAACCGCCTCTCCGATTACATCTTCGTCCTCATGCGTTTGGAGGACGAGGATCACCCCGGACTGTGAGCCGGGAGAAATTTGCCGTCATCGACGGGAGCAGCCTCTTCTTTCGCGCGTTCTACGCGCTGCAGCTCCCGCCGAACGCGCGCGGCGTTCATACAAATGCGGTGCACGGCTTTGCGATGATGCTCGTGAAGCTCCTCAGGGAGCTTTCACCGACGCAGATCGTCATTGCCTTTGACAAGAGCCGCACGACGTTCCGCACGGCGCTCTATCCGGCGTACAAGGGCACGCGGGACAAGACGCCCGAGGAACTGATCGCCCAGATTCCGCTGCTGAAGGAACTGGCGGCGGCACTTGGCATTCCCTTCCTCGAGATGGATGACTACGAGGCGGACGATATCATCGGCACCCTCGCCACGCAGGCGGCGGAGCAGGGCGCGGAGACCGTCGTCGTGACGGGTGACCGCGATGCGCTGCAGCTGATCCGTCCAGATCTCACCGTCCTGCTGACGAAAAAGGGCATCAGCGACACGCGCCGCTACGATACGGCTGCGTTCGAGGAGGAGTACGGATTCGCGCCGATCCGCCTCATCGACATGAAGGGTCTGATGGGGGACAGCTCGGACAACATTCCGGGGGTGCCGGGCGTGGGACCCAAGACCGCGACGAAGCTGCTGCTCGCATACGGTACGATTGAGAACGTCCTCGACCACGCTGCCGAGGTCAGTGGAAAAAAACTCAGCACCTCCCTCGTGGAGTACCGCGACCAGGCACTCCTCTCAAAACAGCTCGCAACAATAGAATGTGCAGTACCGGAACTCCGCTATATGGCGGAGGGCTTTCGTATGCAGCCCGACCGCAGGGCGGTCGAGGCGTTCTGCGGGGCGTATGAACTGAGAACCGTCGGACGTGCATTTTCGGACTATCTCGGCACTGCAGCGGCAGCGACGGAACAGTCGCTCTTCCCTGCGGAGGAGGAGGCTTCGCCGGTGTCCTACGATGCGACAGAACTCACTGCCGCCGAGATCGCCTCCCTCCGCACGGCGGAGGAGATCGCCGTCGGTGCTGTATTCAGCGGCACGCCGCCCTTTGTGCAGATCGATCAGCTTGCGCTTTCCTATGGCGCAGAGCAGCGCATTGTGCCAGCGGATGCGGCACATTACGACGAGGTTTGTGCGATTCTGGCAGAGCGCTCCATTGTTCTCTGGAACGCAAAGCGCTATGCACAGGCGGGGCTGACCATCAGCGCAAATGTTTTCGATCTTGAGCTGGCGGACTACCTCCTCCGTCCCGAGGAGAGCAAGCGTGACATCGAACGCGCCGCATTTGCCCGTCTTGGGACGCTGCCGGAGGCGACGGGCGACCTGTGCGGCGCGCAGCGCGCCGTGCATGAGGCTCTGCTCGCGGCGCGTCTCATGCACCCCATGCAGACGGCGCTGGACGAGGCGGGGTTGACCGCGCTCTATCGGACGGTCGAGCTGCCGCTCGTCCCCGTGCTCGCAGCGATGGAGCAGACGGGCATCTATGTGAACCGCGCGGCACTCGAGCGCGAACTTGCAGCGGCAAATGTGCGCATTGATACACTGGTGGAGGAGATTCACACACTTGCGGGGACGGAGTTCAACATCAGCTCGCCCAAGCAGCTCGGTGAAATCCTCTTTGAACGACTCGGACTCACGACCGGCGGCAAGGTCAAGAAGACCAAGACGGGCTACTCGACAAACGCCGAGACGCTTGAGGAGCTGCGCGATCAGCATCCCATTGTGGATAAGGTGCTGACCTATCGTATGTGGACGAAGCTGCGCTCGACCTACCTTGAGGGGATCGGCGCACTCATCCGCCCTGCGACGGGACGCGTGCACACGAGCTTTAACCAGACGGTGACGGCGACGGGACGGCTTTCGAGTTCCGATCCGAACCTGCAGAACATCCCCGTGCGGACGGAGGAGGGGCGTGCCGTGCGCGCCCTCTTCGAGCCGGGGGCGGGCTACGACGCACTTCTCTCGGCGGACTACTCGCAGATCGAGCTACGCATCCTCGCGCACATGTCGGGGGACGCGACACTCATCGACGCATTCCGCCACGGGCAGGATGTCCATGCCCGAACCGCATCGGAGGTGTTCGATGTGCCGCTCGCGGAGGTCACAGCCGAGCAGCGGCGCAGGGCAAAGGCGGTCAACTTCGGCATCGTATACGGGCTCAGTGATTTCGGACTTGCGCGTGACCTCGGCATCGGGCGCAGGGAGGCGGCGGGCTATATCGAGCGCTACTTTGAGCGCTATCATGGCGTGCGGGAGTTCTTGGACAAAACCATAGCCGATGCACACGCGAATGGTTTCGTGACCACGCTCTACGGGCGGCGGCGCGACCTGCCCGCGATTCACAGCCGGAACTTTATGCAGCGCTCCTTCGCCGAGCGCATGGCGATGAATACGCCGATTCAGGGCACGGCGGCAGACCTCATCAAGATCGCCATGATTCGCGCCGATGAGGCACTGCGTAAGGCAAAGGTCAAGAGTCGCATCCTCCTGCAGGTGCACGATGAACTCGTGCTTGAGGTCATGGCAGATGAGATCGACGCGGTCAGCGAACTCCTGCGCACGGCAATGAGCGGGGCGGCGGAACTGCACGTGCCGCTCGCTGTGGATGTGCACACGGGAAAGAACTGGGCGGAGGCGAAGTAGCTTTGAAGATCATCGGGCTGACAGGCGGCATTGCCTGCGGCAAGTCTACCGTCAGCAAGGAGCTGTGTGCGCTCGGCGCCGTCATCATTGACGCAGATGCGCTCGCGCATGAACTCTCCCGACCGAACCAACCGATCTTTAGCGCCTACGTTGCACGGTTCGGCAGGGAGATTGTGACGGAGGACGGCACGCTTGACCGCGCGGCAATCGCACGGCGCGTCTTTGCGGATCCTGCCGTGCGAGCCGAGGTGGATGCCCTCGTGCATCCGCTGATCCGCACAGCCGCAGAGGAGCGGCTGCGGGCAGCAAGAGAAAACAATGAGAGAGCAGCGGTACTCGATGTGCCGCTGCTCTTTGAGGCAGGATGGGACGCGCTCGCCGATGAAACGTGGGTCGTTGCACTCCCTGCAGAGGAGCAGCTGGCACGCCTCTTGGCTCGTGACCCAAAGATGTGTGAGGGCGAGGCGCGGGCACGCATCGCCGCTCAGATGCCGCTCGCGGAGAAATGCGCACGCGCAGATGTTGTGATCGACAACCGCGGGACACAGGAAGAAGTACGGGAATACATTGGAAAACTTTGGAGGGAACGGATTGTTGATCGCACGTAATCTGCGGCGCAGATTTTGGTGGCTGCTGCAGGTTCTCGTTGTCGCCGTCATCGCCTTTGTCCTCATCGGCGGCTGGGGGTGGGTCGAGCGCAGCTGGATCTATCCATACGACTACCGCAGCTACATCGAGACCAGCGCGGAGAGCCGCCGTACAGACCCGTTCCTCGTTGCCGCCGTCATCAAGCACGAGAGCAAGTTTGAGCCGCGCGCACGTTCCGATGGCGGCGCACTCGGCCTGATGCAGCTCATGCCCGCAACGGCGGAGTGGATTGCTCGGCAGCTGGGGGAACCCTTTACCGAGGAATACCTCTACGATCCCGCCCTCAACATCCGCTACGGTGTCTGGTACCTCGCCGAGCTTGAGCGCGAGTTCGGCGGCAACGACATCCTTGCGCTCGCCGCGTACAATGCAGGACGCGGCAACGTGCGCGATTGGATGGAGCGCTTTCACTGGACACAGCAGTTTGACGAAATCGAGGCAATTCCCTACCCCGAGACGCGGTTCTACGTGCGCCGCGTGCTTGAGGACAGGGAGCAGTATAAGAGGCTCTACGACGAATGAACAAGACCTATCGGATTCTTCCAAGTGCGGAGGATATGCTCCTGCGCCTGCTGCGCGGACTCGCCCTCTCCGATGAGGAGCGGGCACTTTTGCGTGCGTGCGCCCTGCGTCATGTCGAGGTCTCGGCAGAGGAAAACACGTGGGAACTGGTCATCGGAACGCCCACCGTCCTCGATGAGGAACTGCTGACGGCGATTGCTCGTCAGGTCGAGACGAACTACGCCCTCGCGGGCGCATTCGTGCAGCAGAACGTCATCGCGCTGAAGGGCGCCGTTGCCCCCCTGTGGGAGCGCATTGTACGCGAGGCGGCGGGAGAGGATGCCGTCCTCTTCCACACCCTGCGGCAGACCGCGTATGAGGTCGACGGCAACGTGATCCGCCTCTCTGCGCCGGGCACATTCGGCGCGGAGCTGTTTGCGCAGAGCGCCGTAGCAAAGCGGATCGAGGCGGCTGTCCGCACGCAGGTCGGCTGTGCCGCACGCGTCGTGTGCATGGCGTGCGAGCTCGGCGACGATTCGGCTGCACCGCAGTGGATACCGCCCGTACTGCCCGCGCCTGTCAAAAAGGAATCTCCTGCAGGAGTCGCTCCTGCACGTGTTTCCAGGGGGGCAAAGCCCAAGGAACTGCCGGCAAACGTCATCCTCGGGCGCGGTGTCTCCGGCGAGGCACGTGAACTCGGGGTCATTGAGGACGAAGTCAAAAACATCGTCCTTGAGGGCGAGATCTTTGCGGCGCAGGCGAACCAGCTCAAGTCGGGCGCATACATCCTCCTGCTCAAATTTGCCGACAAGACAAACGGCATCGCGTGCAAGAAATTCTTTGCCGCGCGCGGCAAGACCACACAGGAGGACATCGACGCCGAGGTGGAGCGCATCCTCAAGGCAATCGGCAAAGGTTGCTCCGTCCGCATACAGGGGAAAATCGAGTACGACAAATTCATCAGCGACTACGTCCTCTTCATCGACGCGATGGAGCGGCGCTCTGTGCCGCAGCGCGAGGACACGGCAGAGGTGAAGCGCGTCGAACTGCACGCCCATACAAAGATGAGTGCGCTCGATGCCGTCGTCCCGCCGAAGGTACTCGTTGAGACCGCCGCCCGCTGGGGCTGGCCTGCCGTCGCCATCACCGACCACGGCGTTGTGCAGGCATTCCCCGAGGCGATGAACACGGCGCGCGCCCTCAAGAAAAAGGGGCAGGATATCAAGATCATCTACGGCATGGAGGGCTACCTTCTCGACAAGCCCGAGGATCAGCGTGCCCATCACATCATCTTTCTCGCACAGAACAAGACGGGACTGTATAACCTCTACCGCCTCGTCTCCCTCTCGCACATCCGCTACTTTCGCGGCACGAAGAAACGCGGACGGCCATGCGTGCCGCGCGCTGTGCTTACGCAGTACCGCGAGGGGATCATCGTCGGCTCCGCGTGCGAGGCGGGCGAACTCATCCGCAGCATCGTCGCGGGACGCCCCGACGAGGAGCTTGAGGAGATGGCGAAATTCTACGACTTCCTCGAGATCCAGCCCATCCACAATAACGACTTTTTAAAGTACGATGAGCGATTCCCCATGCAGACGGACGAGGATCTGCGGGATATCAACCGCAAGGTCGACGCTCTTGCGAAAAAGCTCGGCAAAATGCTCATTGCAACCTGCGATGTGCACTTCCTCAACCCCGAGGACGCCGTCTATCGCGCCATGCTGCAAAAGGCAAACGGCTACCGCGACGCCGACCGTCAGCCGCCACTCTATCTGCGCACAACGGACGAGATGCTCGCCGAGTTCGACTACCTTGGTGCGGAGCGTGCGTACGAGTGCGTCGTCACAAATCCGCGGAAGATTGCCGACATGGTCGAGCACTTCCTCCCAATTCCCGACGAACTCTATGCACCGACCGTGCCGGGCGCAGACCGTGAGATCCAGGAGATGTCCTACGCTCGTGCACGAAAACTGTATGGCGAGAATCTGCCAAAGGTCGTGTCCGACCGCCTCGAACTTGAGCTGAAGCCGATCCTAAAGCACGGATTCTCCGCGCTCTACATCATCGCACAGCGCCTCGTCAAGAAGTCGAACAACGACGGCTACCTCGTCGGTTCGCGCGGTTCCGTCGGCTCATCCTTTGTCGCCACCATGATCGGCGTCACCGAGGTCAACCCCCTGCCGCCGCATTACCGCTGCCGTCACTGTCAGTACAATAAGTTCATCGAGGACGGCTCCGTCGGGAGCGGCTTTGACCTGCCGTCCATGGACTGCCCCGTCTGCGGCACACCGCTCACGAAGGACGGGCACAATATCCCCTTTGCGGTATTCCTTGGCTTTGATGGGGACAAGGTTCCGGATATCGACCTCAACTTCTCGGGCGACTATCAGCCCATTGCGCACAAGTACACAGAAGTCCTGTTCGGCAAGATGAACGTCTTCCGCGCGGGTACGATCTCGGGACTGCAGGACAAGAACGCATACGGCTACGCCATGCACTACTACGAGGATCAGGGCGAGGCAAAGGGACGCCCCTACATCGAGCACATGATGCGCGGCTGCATGGGCGTCAAGGCGACCACAGGGCAGCATGCGGGCGGCATCATGGTCGTGCCGCGCGATATGGACGTGCACTACTTTACGCCCATACAGCGCCCCGCGAACAACATGGAGTCGGATACACTCACCACGCATTTCGACTACCATTCCATCAGCGAACGTCTCGTCAAGCTTGACATCCTCGGGCACGATGACCCGACCGTCATCAAGATGCTTGAGGAGCTGACCCACCGCGACCCCGAGACCATCCCCTTCGACGATCCCGCGACCATGTCCATCTTCACCTCGACCGAGGCACTCGGCATCACCCCTGAGGAACTGGGCGCGAACATGGGAACGTACGGCATCCCCGAGTTCCGCACCTCGTTCACACAGAAGATGATTGACGACTCGCACCCCGACTGCTTTGCCGACCTCGTGCGCATCTCAGGATTTTCCCACGGCACGAATGTCTGGCTCGGCAACGCGCAGGATCTCATCAAGGCGGGCACAAGCACGCTGAAGGACGCCATCTCCGCGCGCGACGATATCATGAACTACCTCATGCAGAACGGCATCGATCCGCTTCTCTCGTTCAAGACCATGGAGAACGTGCGTAAGGGCAAGGGGATTGCAAACGATGTCGTCGAGAAACTGCGTGCGGGCGGCATCCCCGAGTGGTACATCGAGTCCTGTCAGAAGATCAAATACCTCTTTCCGCGCGCGCATGCGACCGCTTACGTCATGATGGGCTACCGCATCGCCTTCTGCAAGGTGCACTATCCGCTCGCGTACTACGCCGCCTACTTCTCCATCCGCGCCGATGAGTTTGATGCGAATATTATTTCAAAGGGGAAAATGGCGGTCAAGGCAGCCATCGACGCGCTGAACGCCGAGGCGCGCGAACATCGCGGCAAGCTCGACAACAAGAAGCAGGACATCCTCATCGTGTTGCAGCTTGCGTGGGAGATGTACCTGCGCGGCTTCTCCTGCGAACCTGTCGACCTGTATGCCTCTGATGCGGAGAAATTTATTCTGCATGAAAACTCCCTCCTCCCGCCGTTCACCGCACTCCCCGGCATGGGGCAGAAAGCGGCACAGGCAATCGTCGAGGCGCGTAAGGATGGACGGTTCATCTCCATCGAGGATCTCGCCACCCGCGCTCACATCCCAACGCCTGCCATCGAACTCCTGCGTGCGCATGGATGTTTGGATGGGATGATGGAGAGCAATCAGGTGGAGCTGTTTGCATAGAATCAAAATAAACAGAGTAGTATACGAAATCCTTGTGATTTCATATACTACTCTGTTTTTGCATGGAAAGACATCTTTTACGATGCTTTTTGTATATTTGTTTTGCGTTCATATTGCACAGCCGCAGCAAAGTCCGTAGCTGTCAGAGGTATTGTCACACCTTTTTCCCAGAGTTCCCCCTCCGAGCAGTCGAGTTCGTCCGTCCAAGCGATGCCATAGCCACCGGGTTCAATCGTGACCGACTGAAAAAGCGCAGGATCGCGCAGTGTCTCAAACTCGGGACATTCGTCCATAAGTGCCGCCACGTCGAATATTTTGCTCACATCATTTTCAAAGAAAATGAGAAGGCGTAGATTCTCAAGAGGAATGACCTTCGTGACTTTGATCGAAAGCATAGGGATTATCTCCTTTCCTTTACAGGATAGGCTTCATTTCAGCGGAGGAAGTTTTTTCAGCTGCTTTGTATCCCACATCTGCTGAAGTTCTTTAGCAAACGGTCTGCCCCATTACTGAACCAATTTGACAGCCCGCGCAGGGAGATCCCCCTCGATCATCTGCATATCCTTGATCGAAAAGAGCCCGTTGTGTTCGCCATAAATTGCGTGAATGTGGGGCGGGTTGTGCTCGTTCCGAAAGAAAATCTTAAGGAATCGCTGATAAAATGAAGTCCGTCAGATTGGCGTAGATTTTTTCGTCCGAACAAGGAGGCAAACCGGACGCATAGCCAAAGCTATGTGGAGGATTTGCCGACGCAGTGCGGGCAAAAAAGATGCGTCAAGATGGCGTGGCTGAATTTATCAGTGCTTCCTTAATGACAATACCATAAAATCTTGTGATTTCGGGCATTTTCTTCACCTCTGTTACATATATTTTATCAGACCGAATAAGGTATGACAATCAAAGATTATTTATCTGCGTGTTTTTCTTGCGCTCCCCTGCAAAAATTCGTAAAATAGAGAAAAGAGGTGAGCGTATGAGTGGGTATCGGATCAAGCCGTGGGAAGAGCTGACCATCAGTGACGACTATATGTTCAAGCTCATCATGAGCCGCAAGCGGATCTGCAAGCAGATGCTTGAGCGGATTCTTCACATTGAGATCGAGGACATTGACTATCTTGAGACGGAGAAAACAGTTACGGCACGTTATCACAGCAAGGGTATTCGGCTGGATGTCTATGTGAAGGACGATCAGGGCACTGTCTACAACATCGAGATGCAGGTGCGAAAGCCCGAGGGGGATGGACTGAGCAAGCGGACGCGTTACTATCAGTCCATGATGGATGCTGATCTTCTCGCGGCAGGTGCGGACTATGATACGCTGAATCCGACGATCATCATCTTTATCTGCCCGTTTGATCCGTTTGGCGTGGGGCGATATCTCTACACCTTTGAGAATCGCTGTGTCGAGGATGCAGCTTTGCGGTTGAACGATGGGGCTCGAAAGATTTTTCTCAACACAAAGGGGCGACTTGGCGAGATTGACAACTCCATTCGTGCGTTTTTGCAGTACGTCGACGGCGTAATGTCGACAGATCGCTTCGTGCAGGAGATCGATGAGGAGATTCAGAAGGTCAAGCGGATCGAAGGAGAGGCGGTGAGTTACATGACGTATGAGATGAAGATTAAAGAAGCGCGTAAGGAAGAACGCAGGGAAATTCTTGTTGATAGTATTCGTCGACTGATTTCAAAGCTGAAAATATCAGCAGAACAAGCGATGGACTTGCTTGAGATTCCGCAGGCAGAGCGACAGCTCTACAAGAGTGCTTTGTGAAACCAAAGAGGTGAGCGAATCCATTCGTGCGTTTTTATAGGAATCGCTGATAAAATGAAGTCCGTCAGATTGGCGTAGATTTTTTCGTCCGAACAAGGAGGCAAACCGGACGCATAGTCAAAGCTATGTGGAGGATTTGCCGACACAGTGCGGGCAAAAAAGATGCGTCAAGATGATGGTGCTGAATTTATCAGTGCTTCCTATAGTACGTCGACGGCGGCGTATACGAAGAATCCATATCCCATTAAAATATTGCTTTATATAGTTAAGTCCTCTCCTCATTTCGACGATATATTTTTCAGAGTGGGCTATCTATGCTCTTTTATGCAATTATTTCGGAACAAAACCATAGATTACAGTCAGGGAGGCAGTCTTTATGGCGATGGTGGTCAAAAATAATATGTCGGCGGTGAATACGCTCAATACGCTCAACAAGAACGAGAGTGCGCTTTCGAAGAGTCTGCAGAAGGTCTCTTCGGGCATGAAGATCAACAGTGCAGGGGATGATGCCTCGGGTATGGCGATCTCGGAGCGGATGCGCGTGCAGGTGCGTGCACTCGACCAGGATCATGCCAACACCGACAACGGCAATGCGATGATGCGCACGGCTGAGGGCGCGGTACAGTCCACGATTGAGATCCTGAAGACGTTGAAGGAAAAGGCGATCAACGCCGCGAACGATACGAACACGGACGAGGATCGCGCGCTGATCCAGAAGGAAGTCGATCATCTGATTGATCAGATCGACGATAACGCGCTCACAACGTATAACGGGAAGTATCTGATTGACGGAACGCATAATGGTCCGGTGCTTGCCCCGGGAACGAAAACCAGCTTTACGAACATGAGCCTTGCGACCAGTACGGGGCCGTTCAGCGCACTGGTTAATTTGCGCCGTCGTGATGGACAGCTGCTGGGGATTCATTCGTCGGATTCCATCACTGCATCATGGGTTAAGAATGGGGTCACATATACGGGTACCATTTCTCCCATTGCAACTAATAACTTGCTGGCTGCGGTTAATATCATTACAAATACAGACGCGACGTTCTATCAAGCTACTTCGCTCGTTGGTCAAGATGAGGTAGGGAAACCGATCTACACACCGGATAATCAGCCGGCCATCACCATTCGTGCAGCAGCCCCTGGCGTGGCCGGTCAGGTGTCGGGACTGACGTTTTGCGTTACCGATAGCGAAGGGCACAGGCGCAATGAGGTCAACGCCGTGCTGGATGCGTTTACCGAAACGGTGCGCGCGCAGGATCCGTCTCCGGATAACGCATTCGTCTTGCAAACGGGGACACGGGCAAATCAAGCAGTCAAAGTTGGGATGACCGATATGCGCTCCGTGGCGCTGGGGCTTCAGTCCTCGGATGGAAAAGCATGGGACCATGGAACGCTTTCTGCGGGGATTAACGTCGTTGGCGGCGGTCCTAAGGTGCAGGTCACGACGCAGGAGGCGGCAAACGCTGCCATCAACGTGTTCGAGAATGCCCTCATTAAGGCAACAGACCAAGCCGTCGCCATCGGTGCAGTACAGAGCCGTCTGAACTATACGGGCAGCAATCTGGTCGTTGCGTCTGAGAATGTGCAGGCATCGGAGTCTACGATTCGAGATGCGGATATGGCGAAGGAAATGACTGCCTATACGAAGCACAACGTGCTCACGCAGTCCGCACAAGCCATGCTCGCACAGGCAAATCAGAACTCGAGTGCCGTACTCAGCCTTCTCAAGTAAAAGATAAAACGTTCGCCCTAATGGACTTAGGACCATTGGGGCGATTTCTTGCTTTTTATACAGTTCTTATGCTATTATGAAAGAACCTATAATATTCGATATACTGAGTAAGTATATATGTGTGAATTGAGAGATAAGGGGAGCGCAACATGAGCGAATATCGGATGTTTGAACTCAGGCGGCGTGTGCAGTATACGCTGCTCGCAGGGCTTGCGGGTGCATTTCTGATCCCGCAGGTCTCCTTTGCCGCGCCCACGGATGGGTATGCCGTACAGGGAGGGGCGTCGATCGATCAGTCCGTCGCTAATATGACGGATATTACCTCGTCGAACATGAACAATGTCATTACATGGACGGACTATTCCGTGAACAGCGGCGAGACCGTACGCTATGACAGCGGGGCAAATACCAACAACTATCTGAACATCGTGCAGGGCGGCAATACCTCGAAGATCTACGGCACGATCACGGGCGGCAAGGACGTCTACCTCGTGAATCCGAACGGCGTGATCTTCGGCGCGGGCGCGACGGTCAACGTCGGCAATCTCCACGTTTCCACGCAGGATACGGCGACGCTGAATCAGGCGGCCTTTATGGGAGGCGGTACGCCGATTAACACGACAGCACCGGGACGGGCAGATGTCGTCAATATGGGCTCGATCACGGCGACGAAGGTCGAGGTCGTGGGCAAGAACATTCGTTTCCTTAACGATGCGAATGTAACCGTGACCAGCAGCCCCGTTGTGCTCCGCACGGATACGACAAACGATGGCACGGCGCATATCGGCTATCGAGGTACGGCGCCTGCGACAACGAAGTATCAGGTCAACGGTGCGGCGGCAACGGCAGGAGATAATTACTATCAGCTTGTTGGCAATAAAACGGAGCTGGACAGCATCAATAACAATCTCTCAGGCAACTATATGCTCGAGCATGATATTGATCTTTCCGGCAATGAGCATACGCCGATCGGCGGAAATACACATGCGGACTTTACCGGGAAATTCGACGGAAATTTCTTTCAGGTGAAGCATTTTAAGGTGTCCGGTGCCGCCTCCGATCAGAACCTTGGTCATGCGGGCTTATTCGGCAAGGTATCCGGCGCGCGCATTGAAAATGTCGGCGTCGATCGGGCACAAATAATGGGCAAGGGAAAAGGCGTTGCCAATCTGTATGGGTATCCGGACTATTATGCCGGCGGCATTGTGGGCGAGGCGTTGGGAGGAACGACCCTCAAGAACGTCTACACTGACAATGGCGTCACGATTGATGGGCAAGCAGGCGGTATAGGCGGCATTGTTGGGCATTTGCAGGATTCCAAGCTCAATACTGCGTACAGCAAGGTACACATCGGAGATGGCGGCGGCATTGTCGGTTGGGCGGGGCATCCGACCAACACTACGGAGACGACGACCATCGAAAACGCGTATAGTGATGCGACACTGGCGAGCGGTTCAACGGGAACGTATTTTGCCTATGCGCTTTATCAAGAGTCGAATGTAAAAATCAAAAACTCCTATGCAACGGGCGTAGAATTTTCGCATAGCGCACTCGGCACGAGTTATGCCGATCATGTCTACCGCTATGACAAGACGACGGGGAAAGTTTCCTCAGATCTTGCCGGAACAACAACGTTCAATAAAGAGGGGCATTCCTCTGATACCTATGCCGGATGGAGCATCAACAACAACGGTGATCCCGGGGCAACGTGGCGCGTCTATGAGGGGCGCACCGCTCCTTTGCTGACCGCGTTTATGGATGGAACCGCGACGGCGACATATAATTATAAGTACTTTAATGAGGATGGAACTGTTGTTAACGATGCGACAAACACCCTGAAATCGAATAACGGCGCGGATATCACAAGCGGGCTGACCTATAACAGCAAGTATCTGCGTGTCGTTGATGCGGATGCGCCGGATGTGCCCGGTAATAAGACAAACATCAAATATGAGCCTTCCGTTGATACGAATAAAGTCAACGAATATGCTTATACCGGAACGAATGCCGATAAAACGAACGGCATCCGCAATGCGGGGACGAAGGCGATCGTCTGGTCGGATCAGCACGGCCCGAATCTGCGCGGGGCGAACGTTACGATCGGCCAACGCGAGGTTAGTGTGACCGGCGGACTGAACGCTGAGCGCATGTATAACGGGAAGAAATCCGTGAAGGATGCGTTTGTGTACGCACTGACACATGGCGGCGTAAGTGCCAACGGTTTTACAGACGATGATATTACTGCCGGCTCCGTTCATCTCAATACGACGAATTTCCACGCGGATATGGACGATAAGAATGTCGGCACCGCAAAGAATGTCAATTTCAGCGGATCGATTGGCTATACCGGAGATGATGCGGCGAACTACAAATCGATCACCTCGTTCACGGGGGTGCATGGAACTGTCAAAATTACCAAAGCCCCGCTCTATCTCACGATCAATAAAAAGACCGCAGATAACAAGACCTATGATGGGACGAGCACCGTTGTGGATGCGGGCATGCTGCAAAGCGGCGGCACGCCGAACATTTCGCTGAGCGGCAGCCCGACGGACGGCACGTCCGACGGAACGATCATGCGCGATGACTCCAACACACTCGATAAAGTTGCGCTAAAAAACATCGCCAATCCGAAGTACACCGATGCGTCCGGAACGGAACAGCTGCATAAGGGGCCGCATAAGATTCAGTATAAGAATGTCGGACTTCGCACGGACGGCATCTATGCAAATGATGCGCAGAACTACGAACTCTTTTATACGCCCGCGAGTGGAACAAAGACGGCGGTGACGAGCGAGAACGTCTATCTCGACGGCACGATCATTCCGCGCGAGGTGAAGACCGACGGATTCAAGGTCTATAAAAAGAGCGACAACACGGAAGCCTCGGCGCAGAAGGTCTACGACGGCAACAACGAGTACGCGCTCGATACGACGAACCTCTACCTTTCCGCCAATCAAGCTGCCGTAACGGATACGGCGGGCATCGTCGACCGGGATAAAGGGCATATCACCTTTGCACTGACGGGCGGGAAGGGACAGTTCCGCAAATCCGACGGGACGACGGCCACGAAGAACGTTCAAAGTGCGGCGAAGATCGCCTATAATGTGACAGGTGTGTCGGACAATCCGACGGAGTACCAGCTCGGCGACTATTACGTCGATATGAGCGGCGTGCATAAGGGGCTGGATGAGACCTTTAACGCGCTGGGTGCGGGCAAGATCACGCCCAAGACGATCACGGCAACGAAGAAGGACAATCTCACAAAGGTCTACGACGCGCTCGCAGCACATACGGACGGCAATCGGAATCCGATCACGGGGAATGACGTCGTCACACTGAGCGGCATTGTCTCGGGCGATACGGTGACGAATAACTCAACGGCGACGTACGCCTCAAAGGACGTCTTCTATTCAGGCGGCGTTCCCGCGGCGAAGACCGTGACCTATAACGTCGCCTTTACGACGCCGAATACAGAGGAGTCGGACAACTATACATTCGACACGGCGCCGAATACGACGACAGTCACACGGACGACGACGCTGACGGGACTCGGCACGATCACGCCGCGTCCCGTGACGCTCACGTTTGGTCCTGTGACGAAGATCTACGACGGCACGGCGACCAATGATACGACCAATCTCAGCGGTATGAGCGACGGCACGACGGGCAACGCTGTGCTTGGCGCGGACGGCTATTCGATCGGCAATGTCAATGTCGCGGGCGTCACGAGCCGCTATGGCGACGGGACGACAGCGGCGACGTTCGCGGAGAATGCGAATGCGGGCAACCGTTCGGTGAAGTATACGGGCATCAGCAACTCGCTCGGCGGGAACTATTCCGTTGCGAATACGCAGTACGGCACGGGCACGATCACGCGCCGCCGGATCGATCCGTCGGGCTTTCAGGTGCTGAAGGGCGACGGGACGGTGGCGAACGCAACAAAGGTCTATGACGGCAACGTGCGCTATGCGCTGGAAGCAGGTGCATCTCTTGTCACGCCGCAGGCGGCGAGCGGCAGTACGACCGGCATTGTGGCAAAGGACTACGGCAAGGTCACGTTTAAGCTGAAAACCGGAACGCACGGTACGTTTACAAAGACTGCGGCGGGCAACGATCCGACCACCCATGTCTCCGAGGCGCATTACGTCGCGTATGACATCGTGGCGCAGACGTCGGATGCGACGAACAATCCTCTCACGAACTATACATTTGGGCCATCAGGCACGCCGCGCGATCTGGAGACCGTGAATGATGCGAATCCCGCCCATGCGACGGCGGCGGGGTCTATTACCCCTGCCAAGATTCGGGCGGCCGGCAAGGAGATCACGAAGGTCTATGACGGGCTCAACAAACATACGGACGGGA
Source organism: Candidatus Centipeda massiliensis (assembly GCF_900290285.1). Lineage (GTDB taxonomy): Bacteria > Bacillota > Negativicutes > Selenomonadales > Selenomonadaceae > Centipeda > Centipeda massiliensis. The sequence continues at coordinate 799,712 of NZ_LT985754.1, forward strand.
ACCGGAATGAGATCACGGGCAATGACGTTGTAGACTTCCGGTCGATCATCACGGATGAGACGGGCGGTACGCCGATCAATTCGTCTTCCGCCGTCTATGCGGATAAGCATGTCGCCGTCGACCCTGCGGGCAATGTGCAGAAAAAGAGCGTGACCTATACGGCGCAGCTCAAGGGGCAGTACGTCGACGACTACGAGATCGTCGATGCGGGGAATACGGTCATCAGTACACTGGCCGGATCGGGCGCGAACCGGACCCTGACTGCAACCCTCGGCTCTGTCGCAAATATGGGAACGATCACAAAGCGAAAGCTCAAGCTGACGATGGGCGACGTTTCGAAGACCTATGACGCGACATCGGACAACGCGACGAGCAATATCACGGCGATCACGGACGAACCGTCCTCCTCCGTGATCGCGCAGATGAAGACCGACGACGGCATCACGGAAGCGGCGCTCAAAACGGCGTGGGATGCTCTGCATACCGCAGGCACGGCAAAGAGTAACTACGGGCGCGGCACGGGTGCGTCCTTCCAGGAGAACGCCAACGCGAGCAACGGCACACCGCACGACGTTCGCTATACGGCTATGGACAGGGCGTTTAAGAACGCCTTCAGCGCGTCGCAGAACGACTACGAGGTGGAGGCCAACGCCTACGGCAAGGGGACAATCGACCGTAAAGCCATCACGCCAAACACGTTTAAGGTCAGCGGTGGCAAGGCGACGAAGGTCTATGACGGCACGAGCGCCTATACGGTTCCTGCGGGGAGCACACTCACGGCAAATACGGGCGAGCTCGTCGGCACGGATGCGTCCAAGATCCAATTTGCCATCAGCGGGAATGGCGCGAAGTTCATGAAGACGGACGGCGTCACGGAGACGGCAAATGTTGCCGACGCACGCAAGGTCGCCTACAATATCACGGTATCGGGCGATGCCGATACTCTGCGGAACTACACGCTGAACGGGCAAAACCTTGAGAGCGGGAATCTGACGGCATCGGGCGACGGCGAGATCACGCGCCGTGCGCTGAATCTGAACCTTGTGCAGAGCACGGGCATCGACAAGGAATACGATGGTCAGACCACGCTCAACAATACTGCGACAAAGAACTGGAACGCGCTGACCGATGCGGATCCAAAGGGCAACGTGCAGTATGCGGCGGGTTCGACCGCAGCGAACAAGCTTGTCACGACGGACGGCACGAGCTTCAATATCACGTCGAACTATATGAACAATGCCGGTACGGTGGCGGACAAGAATGTGCGCCGCGACGGCTTGAATAATCCCATCGACAAGACAATCCAGTATCGGGTTACGATCAATGGCGATGCGAACAACTATTCTTTTGACGGCGGCGCGACGAGTGCGGCGGGTGGACTCACACTTTCGGCGACAGGTACGATTACGCCGAAGGATCTTTCGGGTGCGTTCAAGAAGGTGACGAAGGTCTATGACCGCACAACGAATGTTCCTGCCGGGCTGGTCGGCTTTACACCGGGGGCGACTATCGCGGGTGACGTGGTCAATCTCGCGACGCATACAGAGGCGTTCCATAGTGCGAACGTCAACGGCGACGGCACAACGTGGACACCCTCGGGCGGCACGGAGCAGAAGAACTGGGTCGAATACTCGGGGCTTACGCTTGGCGGTACGGATGCTGGAAACTATAATCTCAGTTCCACCGCACGCGGTCTCGGTGAGATCACGCCGCTTGCGCTGAATCCGTCGAGCATCAACTTTAACATCGGGCAGGCGACGAAGGAATACGACGGAACGACGACGGTCAAGCACAATAATTCCACCGCGATGACGGATGTCAAGAACTATATTGCGAGTGCGACGACGACGGTCAACAGCACGACGGTGGATGTTCTGCCGGAGCTGAGCGTCGATGCGGCGACCTACGACACAAAGGACGTGGATGGCGGACGATCGGCGAACCGCGTCACCTATACGCTGAAGTATACGGGAGCGAGCGGGAACTTTACGATCGGCTCCGGCACATTTACGAAGCAGGGCAACGGCGTCATCACGAAGAAGGATGTCACGGCGACGGTCAAGAGCCCCGTATCGAAGGTCTATGACGCGACGACGACGCTCACGGGCGTGGCAAAGGACTCCGCGAACGCGGTCGTGACGAATGCAAACGACCTGATCGGGATGACGGGCTTTACGGGCAACGACGGCGCGACCTATACGACGACGGCTGTGTACGCGGACAAGAATGTCGGCACGGGCAAGCAGGTCGACTATACGCTTACGCTGAACGGCGCGGCTGCGGGCAACTACAATCTGAAATATGGCGGCGCGAACAGCAGCGGCACGTTCTCAACGAATGACAATACGATCACGAAGCGCAAGGTGGATGTAACCTTTGCAGACGTGACGAAGACCTACGACACGACGCCGACGAACACGTCGATCACGGGCATGGTTTCGGCGGCGGACAAGGCGGTGCTGAACACCGACAGCGCGGGGCTTGTGAACGGCTCGAACGCGCTCACGAACCTCAGCACGTTAAACAGCCAGTACGGTACGGGCACGGGTTCGTCGTTTACTGCCAATCCGAATGCGGGCACGAACAAGGATGTCCGCTATCAGGGACTCAGCGCGCAGATGGGGACGACCCTCGGCGCGAATGCGTCGAACTATGAGTTCGATGCGGACGGCTACGGCAAGGGCACGATCACGCGTGCGACGATCAACCCTAGCGATGTCACTTTTGGCACCACCAATGCGACGAAGGTCTACGACGGCACGCGGGCGGTCAAGCACAACGGATCCGCCGCCATGGGCGATGTGAAGAACTACATCACGAACGCGATGTGGAACGGGCACGACATCCTGAGTGAGTTTGCGGTTTCTTCGGCGCAGTACAATACGACGGCGAATGTGAACGGCGGAGCCTCGCAGGGTGTCACCTACAACATGGCGCTCACGGGCACGAACAACAACATTCAGCTCGGTTCGGGCAACTTTACCGCGAGCGGCACGGGCGTCATCACGCCGAAGGATGTCGATGTGACGGTCAAGAGCCCGCTCACGAAGGTCTATGACGCGACGACGGCGGTGAAGGACGCGGGCGGCAACCCCATCACGGGGAGTGCGCTCAACAATCTCCTCACGCTGACGGGGCTGACGGGCAACGACGGCGCGACCTATACGACGACGGCTGTGTATGCGGATAAGAACGCGGGCACGGGCAAGCAGGTCAACTATACGCTGACCATGAACGGCGCGGCTGCGGACAACTACAATCTGAAACGCAATGGCGCAAACATTGTCGGCAACGCGTTCTCGACGAACGACAATACGATCACGAAGCGCACGGTGGATGTGGCGTTTGCCGATGTGTCGAAGACCTATGATACGACGCCGACGAACAACAGCATTACGCCGCGTGTTTCGTCCACCGATGCGGCAGTGCTTGCGCTGGACAGCAGCGGCAATGTCAGCGGCAGAACGATCACGGGGCTGACGGGTGTTACGAGTCAGTACGGCACGGGCACAACGGATGCGACATTTGCCGCCAACCCGAATGCGGGCACGAACAAATCCGTGCAGTATGCGGGCATCGGTGCGGCGATGGGCGCCGTGTTCGGTACGAACAACTATGAGTTCGCAGCGAACGGCTACGGCAAGGGCACGATCAACCGTGCGACGATCAACCCCGGCGATGTCAACTTCACGGTGGACCCGGCGACGAAGGTCTATGACGGCACGCGCACGGTCAAGCACAACGAAAATGCCGCACCGAGCGCGGTGAAGAACTACATCACGAGAGCGATGTGGAACGGGCACGACATCCTGAATGAGTTCGCTGTTTCCTCGGCGCAGTACGATACGACGGCGAATGTGAACGGCGGAGCCTCGCAGGGCGTCACCTACAACATGGCGCTGACGGGCACGAACAACAACATTCAGCTTGGCTCGGGCAGCCTTACTGCGAGCGGCACGGGTGTCATCACGCCGAAGGATGTCGATGTGACGGTCAACGGTCCGCTCTCGAAGGTCTATGATGCGACGACGGCGGTGAAGGACGCGGGCGGCAACCCCATCACGGGGAGTGCGCTCAACAACCTTCTCACGCTGACGGGGCTGACGGGCAACGACGGCGCGACCTATACGACAACGGCGCAGTATGCAAATAAGAACGCGGGCACGGGCAAGCAGGTCAACTATACGCTGACCATGAACGGCGCGGCTGCGGGCAACTATAACTTGAAATATGGCGGCGTGAACAGCAGCGGTGCATTCTCGACGAACGACAATATGATCACGAAGCGTACGGTGGATGTGACGTTTAACCCTGTTACGAAGTCCTATGATGGGACGCCGACGAACAATAGTATCACGCCGCGTGTCTCGTCTGCCGATGCGGCAGTGCTTGCTCTGGACAGCAGCGGCAATGTCAGCGGCACAACGATCACGGGGCTGACGGGTGTCACGAGTCAGTACGGCACGGGCACAACGGATGCGACCTTTGCCGCCAACCCGAACGCGGGCACGAACAAATCCGTGCAGTACGCGGGCATCGGCACGGCGATGGGCACGGTGTTCGGCGCGAACAACTATGACTTTGCGACGAATGTCTACGGTACGGGTACGATCACGAAGGCGAACATCAATACGTCGGACATCACCTTTACCACCACGGGCGCCCACAAGGTCTATGACGGTACGCGCACGGTGAAGTACAACGGCTCGGGTGCGTCCGATCAGGTGAAGAACTATATCACGCAGGCGACGGCAAATCTCGGCGGCGGGCATACGGCGGATCTGCGCGGCGATCTCGAGATCGATACCGCAGGTACGAAGTATGCGAGCTCCAATGCGGGTACGGGGATCGGTGTCACCTATAAGTTCCGTCTGAACAACAACAACATCGAAATCTCGGGCAGGAATGAGTTCGAGATGACGGATACGGGCACGATCGACCGCCGCGTGCTGAACCTCGACCTTACGCAGAAGACGGGCATCGACAAGATCTACGATGCGAATGCGGGGGTTGTGGATACTGCTGCGCGCAAATACAAAGCATTCACGGATGACGATGCGCTCGGCAATGTCACCTATGCGGCGGGCACGACGGACGATAATAAGCTCGTGCGTACATCGAATGGTGCGTCGGTGAACGACGGCGCAACGATGACGATCCGGGCGAACTATGTGAATGCGGGTGTTGCCGATAAGAATGTTGCGCGCGACGGCGGCGGCAACGTTGCCGCGAAGGACATCGCCTACCGTGTCAGCATTGATGCCGCGAACGGCGGACAGAACTACAAGCTCTCGGACGGTGTGACCACGGTCGACGCCGAGACGGGGCTGAATCTCTCCGCACGCGGTACGATCACGCCGCGCGAGCTGACGCTTGGTTTTGCGGATGTGAGCAAGCCGTATGATACGACGGCGGTCAACAACACAAAGAACATCAACAGCATTGTGGCGGCGGACAGTGACGGACGCGGGGCGGCGACGCTCACGGCGGACAACATTACGAATGCGACGTTCGATATGACGAATGTCGGGAGTCTCTACGGTGCCGGCAATACAGACGCGACGTTCCAAAGCGACCCGAATGTTGTCACCGACGCGGACGGCAATGTTGTCCCGAACGGCAAGGATGTGCAGTACACGAACATCCGCAGCACGCTCTCGGGAACGAACGCGAACAACTATACCGTTGCGAATACAGCATACGGCAAGGGCACGATCCGCAAGCGCGTGGTCAGTGTCAATGACTTTGATTTCAATATCAGTAAAGCCACGAAGATGTACGATGGCACGGATACCGTGTACTGGCATGACAATGCGGGCAATTCGTACAGCGATCTGGGGCATGTCAAGCAGTATTTCCGGGGGAGCACACTCGATCTCGGCGGCGGCAATACAGTTCCGATCAATCTGGATGATATCGAACTGAATTCGGCGAAGTATACCGATGTGAATGCCTCCCCCTCGACGAGCATTGACTACGGTGTCCGTATCAATGCGAAGAATTTTGAGTTCAACGGCGGGCACGACCGCACGATTCACCATACGGGTGATGAGATCACGAAGCGCAACCTTGCGACTATGCTGCCGAAGCATCTTGTAAAGGAGTATGACGGCGAGGATACGTTTACAGAAACGAATACGGTGTTTGCCAATGCGATGGCGAATGAGAACCTGACGCCGATTGTCGAGCGCGACCGGGGACTGGTTCACCTCGCGGTGGCAGGGCAGTATGACGATAAGAACGCTTCTGCAGAGACCAAAGCAGAGGCGGAGGCTCGTACACCTGCAACGGCGGGGAAGAATGTCGCCTATACGCTGACGCTCTCGGGTGATGCGACAAGGCTCACGAACTATGAGATCGACGGACAGCCGCTCACGAATACGGTGAATGGCAAGGCAGATATCTACAAGAAGACGCTGACGGTCGGCGTGGACAACATCGACAAGCTCTACGACGGCACGCGGACGGTCGTGCGTCCGAATGGGATGAGCACGCTGCCGCATCCCGAGGCGGGCAAGTTCCGACTCAGCGGCTTTGTGGGCAGCGAGTCCTTCGGCTTCGACCAGACGGCGGCGGACAAGATCGACGGTCTTTACTCCGATGCGAATGTCAGCCGCAGAAACGGTGCTGTTGTCGATAAGGATATCGCGTACAGCGGTCTCCAAAATGCCTTTGCCGACAATGCGACGCGCGATACGACGGGCTATGCACGGAACTACCGCATCGACGGCGATACGCTCAGCGGAAAGGGGAAGATCAATCCCCGTCCGATTACTGCGAATGAGATTACGAGCGGACTGACGTTTGACGAGGCGACGAAGGTCTACGACGGCACGCGCGCAGTCAAGTACAACGGGCAGAATACGCCCGATGCGCTCAAGAACTATCTCACGAGCGCGACGGTGAATGTTGACGGTACGCCGATCGACATTCGGAACGATCTGACGATCCGAGCGGATGAGGCGTACACCCATTATGATACGCAGCACGTGGCGGGCGGCGCACAGCCGCGCGTGACCTACGGGCTGAGCTATACGGGTGGAAACTTCGACATCTCGGGTGATCTCACGAAGCAGGCGAACGGTGTCATCACGAAGCGAAAGGTTACGGCATATGCGCCGGGACAGCTGACGAAGGTCTATGACGGGACAAATAAGGTCTACGATTCGCTCGATGACAGCATCAAGACGTATCGTCGGGGCACGCGCGTCACGGATGGCGACAGCATTGTACGCATGAGCACGGAGGACGGCGATACCGGACTCCTCGCAAATGACGGCGTGCGGAACATCTCGACCGCGACCTTTGACGATAAGAACGTGGGCAAACACAAGAAGGTTACCTACAATGTGGGCGTTGACGCGGCGCACGCGGGTGACTATGAGATTGTCGACACGCTCGGCAATACGATTTCGGAGCTGACGACGCGCAACAATGAGATCACGCCGCGCCGTCTGGATCTCACGTTTGGCGATGTCAACAAATCCTATGATGCGACGAGTACGAACGATGATACGCCGACGACGTTTGTGACGGACAGCGATACGCGAAAGACGCTGCAAAAGGATCACGCGCGTATCTTTGGCAATGAGCTGATTCTGCAAGATGGGGCGGGCAATGATCTGACGCTCCCGAGCGACTATGGCTACGGCTCGACGGATCGCTCCTTTACGCCCGACGCGAATGCAAGTCAGGCGGGTGAACCGGATAAGTCCGTCCAGTACCGCAATATGGGCGATGCTCTGCGTACGATTCTCGGCGACAATGCGAAGAACTACGAGTTCGACGAAACAGGCTACGGAAAGGGGCGGATCAACAAGGCAAAGGTGAGCGAGCGCGACTTCCGACTGAATTTCAAGGATGCAGTGCGGGAGTACGACGGCACCTCCAATGTGGATCACGCGATTGACAATCTGCAGGACGACAGCCGCTGGAAGTTCAACAAGATGCTCAAGTCGGACATTGCGTCGGTCACGGGCACGTATATGAGTCCGAATGGCAGCACGCCGGACAAGAATGCCGCTGACCGCAAGATCGTGGATTACAAGGTGCGGCTCAATAACCGGAACTTTGACTTCGGATCATGGGACGGCGTTGTTTCAGCGGAGGGCGGCGGCGCAATCACCAAGCGCAAGATCATCGCCGAGACGCCGCGCTACCTGACGAAGGAGTACGACGGCACAAAGGATGTTGTCGGCAAGGCGCGTGATGCCGAGGGCAATCTTGTCAAGCAGAACGGCGACGGGCTGATCACATTCCGTCACTACAATGAAACAGAAGCGAATAAATACGATGCGGCGGATGGGCTTGTCGCGGCGGATACCGCAGGAAATACCGTTCGTAACGCGACAACGGCACTCTATGCGGACAAGAACGTCGCATGGAAGGACGGCGCGTGGAAGAACGGTCACGGCATGGTAGACGATATGAATGTCAACTACAGCCTTACGCTTTCCGGCACGGATGCTGCCAACTATGAGATTGTGGATGCCGATGGGAAAACGGTGAAAAATACCACTGGCAATGGCAAGATCACACCGAAGGACATTCATCTGAAATCCGACCCGCAGACGCGCTGGATCAACGAGGGGCTGCCCAACAGCTATACGGGTACGCCGAGTGGATCGAACTATGAAACCGGTGTCAACGGTGAAGCGCTTCCCGGTGAGATCTACTACGACACGCCGAACGGGAAACTGCGCTGGGGTGACTACGTCATCAACGGCTACTATCGTGCGTCGGACAAGGCGCAGTATCAGCGTCCGGACGGCTCACGGTATCAGCTCGCGGATAAGGATAAAACACCGGATGGTGACAGCGTTGCACGCAACTATCGCTTTGTGCAGGATCCCGCGAATGCCACCGCGCTCCATATTGGGCCGTACGTCCCCGATACCGACTACTATCAGGCACTCACTCAGGCGAGCAAGATGATCCCCGATGAGTATGCCTACGAGAATGCCTCGCTTGACCGTCGCAGCCACTTCGGCCGTGACCCCGAGGCAGAGATTTCCTATGCACCGCCCTCTGTCAATACGATCAAGGACGGTGTTGATATCACGCAGACCGGCATTCACGTGCAGGACGAAACCGTCTTCACACTGATGAATGAAGTGTTCGGCGGGAAGTAAAATTGAATATGTAACGATGTATAAAAGAGCGCCCCATCGACGATATCAGTGGTCGATGGGGCGCTTTGTATGCGTAAAATATTACGGATTTTTTACGTAAAATATTGCGCTTTTTTACGTATATGATATAATACAAACAACTTCTCCCCCAGGCCTCTGTGTGCTACGTGCATACAAGCACACTTGGGGGCGTTTTGCTATGTGGAGGAGTGTTGAGGATGGCTGAGAAGGAATTTAAGACCATTGAGGAGCAGATTGAGATACTGCGTTTGCGTGGACTTAGCATTCAAGATGATGAGCAGACAAAACAGTTTCTCCTATATCACAATTATTATCGTATCAGTGGATATTCTTTGACTCTGCGTCGGAACGATGTGTTCTATCCAAACTCCTCCATGCAGAATGTGATGGATATATATGCCTTTGATCATGAAATGCGTCATCTTTTACTGAAACATATTGAGATCATCGAAGTGAAGATGAAATCTGTCTATGCGTATGAATTTGCCCAAATGTATGGTTGTCTAGGATATAGGGATGAGAGCCTTTTTACAAATGCAGATCAGCATGGAAGAGTTCTCGGTAAGGCGGAGGAACAGCGCAGATCGAGGCTTCGTCATGAGCCATATCTGAAGCATTTTGAGGAATTGGGGCAGGATCTCCCCATCTGGGCGTATGTTGATCTCCTTACGATTGCGGACATTTCGTTCTTATATAAAATATCGCGCGATGATTTACGGAAGGCTGTGGCAGGGCGATTTGTTCTTCATCCTCAAAAAGGGGATGAACTGTTGGGGCGTTTTATGCACAGTATGACGATCCTTCGGAATCTTTGTGCGCATGGGAGCAGATTGTATAATCGAATTTTTCAGCAGAAACCTCATTTGAGCAGAAAAGAGCAGAGTTTTCTGCGCAGGGATCAAGATGGGCGTGTGGATAACGCACATCTTTACGGATTCTTATTTATCATGAAGCGTATGCTTTCCGTGAGACACTTTGATGTGTTTCGAAATGAACTAAAGAACTTGACAAAGAAATTCCCGTTTGTCAATCTGCGATATTATGGTTTTCGTGAGGATTGGGACAGAAATTTGTAAACGAAGCGCCCCATCGACGATATCAATGGTCGATGGGGCGCTCTTTTGTCTGCTATGATATTGTGAGCTGTTGACGCGGGTGATATCCCTGCTCCTTGAGTGTGGAGTCCAGGTATTCAAGAACTGTTGGCGTGATGAGGAGAAGGGTGAGTCGGTGGCGCGCCATGTGCATGGGGTCGACACCCAGCGCGCGGAGCTGATCGTCATAGTCGGGATCATCCGTGCCGACGACGCGCACGATGCCCGTGACCTGCAGACTCTTTGCGGTGCCCGGTCCCTTGTACGCGTCGTAGATGGCGAGTGCAGCGTGCTTATTTTCTTTGAGTGCGCGAAACTTCAGTCCGCCCTCGGAGAAGATGACGAATTTCCCTGCGCGGTATCTGTACGTGAGCGGGGTGCAGCGGACGAAATCGCCGTCCGCTGTGGCGAGGGCGCAGGTTGTGTGCGCTTTGATGAAGTCCTCGATGGCACTGCGCAGATCGTCCTCGGGCATTTTTACAGCGGTCTTGTCAGTTTCTGTCCAAAATGCTGCTGCTTTTTCGTAGTTCATATTTGTTTGTCTCCTGTGCAGGTCATTTGTTGTCTGTCAGCGTCCGCAGCAGTGCACGGCAGCCGGCGTCGATATCGCGATAGGTAACGTCGAAGTTTCCAGTGTACCATGGATCGGCGACATCGCGCTCCTCTCCGATGTAGGAGAGGAGGCGATGCGTTTTGCCGTTCGGGTCACCGCCTGTGAGACGTGCGAGGTCGTTCATGTTCTCGGTGTCCATGCCGATGATGCGGTCATAAGCGTCGTAGTCGTCGGCGGTCATGAGCGCCGCACGTCGCTTCTCGAACGGAATCCCATGCGCACGCAGTACTTCGCGCGTGCCGCGATGGGTGTCACTGCCGAGTTCGTCGCGGTGAAGTGCTTTGGATGCTACGATAATTTTATCCGCAAGCCCCGCCTCGCGCACGAGATGTTTCATGACGAACTCTGCCATGGGAGAGCGGCAGATGTTGCCGTGGCAGACAAACAGTATTTTCTTCATGGGATGTCCTCCTGCATTCTCGTTGTCGTTTTTTAAGGAATCACTGATAAAATGAAGTCCGTCAGATTGTTATAGATTTTTCGTCCTGTCAAGGAGACAAACCGGACGCATAGTAAAGGCTATGTGGAGGATTTGTCGACACAGACAGGGCAAAAAAGATGTGACAAGATGGCGTGGCTGAATTTATCAGTGCTTCCTTAAAAGTCTACCGCAAAAAATAGCGGATTGCAACTGCCGCGCTGCTCTTCCCTTGTGTTTTCCCATTGAAAATGCTAGAATGTAGACGAAATAATGTCAGTGTTATAGGGGTTGAGATATTATCGTGCGTGATGGGATGAATCGTATGAAAAAGTGTGCAGTCGTGCGTGCAGGACTTGCCGCGTGTATTTGTGCGGGGCTTGCGTGTGCGGGGACGGATGGTTTTGCCGCGCCCTCTCTTGCGCGTCCGGGGGCGGATGTCGCCAGTGAGCAGCCGAAGCCAGAGATCGGGGTGGAGAATGCCACGCCAAACTATCGGCAGGATGGCGATGATGCGCAGTTCACGATTGAAAATTTTATCATGGAGGCGCCTGATCTCTTCCTCAATAAGGAGGAGCTGACGCGCATTCTTGAGGAAGGCATGGGCGAGCAGAAGACGATGGCACAGCTGCGCCGGACGGTGGATCAGCTGACGGCATACTGCCGCTCCCATGGTTATCCTGCGGCTGCGGTCTATCTGCCGCCGCAGGACAGCCCGGATGGCATCATTGTGCTGCGCGTGCTGCCGGGGCGCTACGATGCGATCACGATTGAAAACAACAGTCGTCTCAAGACGAAGGTGGCAGAGAGGATCATCGCAGGGCTGAAGCCGTCGGATATCATTACGACGGAGAAGCTTGAGACAGCGCTCTACTCGGTGTCGGATGCGACGGGTGCGCGTGCGGTCGGTGTGCTGAGCCCGGGAGAGGCGTTCGGCACGAGCAAGCTGACGGTGCGTGTTGAGGATTCAAAGGCGTCGAGTACGGTTTTCTATGTGGAGAACTACGGCAGCCCGTCGACGGGACGCTATCGTTACGGTCTGCAGGAGACGGTCTACAATGCGTCGGGCGAGGGCGACAAGGTGAGTGCGGGCACGCTGATTTCAAACGGCAGCCTGCGCAATTTCTATGCGAACTATGAGACTGTGGTGGGGCACGGCGGAACGACGCTCGGCGTCGGTGTTTCGCGCATGAACTATCGAGTGGGCGGCGAACTCGCGAAAATTGGTGCGGAGGGCAATTCACTGACGCTCACGGTGTTTGGACAGGCACCGCTCTACCATCTGACGGAGCGCAGCCTCCTCTTCCGCTATGGCTATAACTACCGTAATTTGAATGATGATATTACGGGCTATGATCTCAAGGGGAAAAAGCATACGCACAGCATCTACGCGGGTCTTGTTGGGATGCAGCAGATGCAGGGCGGGCTGACGCTGAATTACAGTACAAATCTGACGATTGGCAAACTCGGTCTGGACTCGGCGTATACCCGCGTTCTCGGAGCGCTTAACCATACGGAGGAGGGCAGCTATCTCAAACTTGAGGCGGATGCGACGGCGGTGCAGCGGCTCGGGAACATGACGGACTTCCTCTTCAAACTCTCGGGGCAGATGGCGAGCCGCAACCTCGACAGCTCGGAGGAGTTCTATCTCGGCGGCCCGAACGGCGTACGCGCCTACGCGCAGGGCGAGGGAACCGGCGATGAGGGGCTGCTCGGCACGGCGGAGCTGCGCTATCATACGCCGCTGCGCGGGCTGACCTTCAGTACGTTCTACGATATGGGAACGGTGCGTGTGAGCAAGGGGTACGATCTGAAGGATAACCGTGTGACGCTGCGCGGCTGGGGGATTGGTGCGGCGTACAACGAGCCGGGCGACTGGTTCGCGCGGCTGGACTATGCAAAGCGCATCGGGCTGGATTCGTCGGTGTCGGCGAAGAACAATGCGCGGAATCGTATCTGGTTTATGGCGGGGAAGATCTGGTAATGCGTTTTGCCTGCGGGTCATGGTGCGCATGATCCGATGCGTGAAAAAGGGGACTGAGTGCGGAGCGGGATGGGCTTATGAGATTGAGGAGAAAGCCGTGGATTGACACGGCGATTCTGGACTATGGGGACTTTGTGACGCCGCTCGGCGGCGACTGGGCGGGATTTGCCGGTGCATGGCGGGAGACGTTCGGGCGGTCTGCTCCGCTCCATATTGAGATCGGCGTGGGCAAGGGGGACTTCCTGACGGAACTTGCGGCACGGCATCCAGAGATCAACTATGTGGGGCTTGAGGCGCAGCAGGGGGTTCTCTACTTTGCCGCGCGCAAGGCGGCGGAACGGCAGCTGCGGAATGTGCGCCTCCTGGTCTTTGATGCAGCGCATCTGACGGAGCTGTTTGCGCCCCATGAGGTGGATCGCATCTATCTGAATTTCTCCGACCCGTGGCCGAAGGCGCGCCATGCGAAGCGGCGGCTGACGAGCGAGCAGTTCCTCGCGCGCTATGCGGCTGTTCTGCGCGCGGATGGGGAAATACACTTTAAGACGGACAATATGGGGCTGTTTGACTACTCGCTCGCGACGATGGAGCGCGAGGGGTGGCAGCTCTCGCGTGTGACGCACGATCTGCACGCGCTCGCGGAGCCGGATAATATCATGACGGAGTATGAGCGTAAGTTCAGCGCACGCGGCGCGAAGATCGGCCGTCTGGTGGCACGCCGCTCACCGGAGCAGGGCTGATGCGTACGCGCTATACGCTCTTTAAGAGTGAGACGGAGCCGATCGTCATCGTCATGGTGATCCTCCTCGTGACGGGGACGATCAATGTCTTCAGTTCGAGCTATGTCCTTGCGGCGATGAACTATGAGAATCCGTATTATTTCCTGCAGCGGCATCTGCAGTGGCTTCTGATCGGGATTGTTGCGTGCTGGCTCTGCCGCCGCATGAACTACCAGCGCATGCGCGGGCTGATGTTCGTCGGTATGGGCATTACGGTGTTTCTGCTGATTGCCGTCCTCTTTGTGGGCACGACGGTGAACGGTGCGCAGCGCTGGCTTGCGTTCGGCCCCTTAAGTTTCCAGCCGGCGGAGTTCGCAAAGCTGATGGCGGTGCTGATGGGAGCGTTTTCGATCTCGGCGGTGCTGTCGAAGGAGCACTTTCGCATGGATCGGGACGGCGGTCGCGTTGCGGTTCCGTTTGGCGCGATTCTCGTGATGGCGTTCCTCGTCTATCGCGAGCCGGATTTTGGTACGGCGTGCATTGTGTTTGGCGTGCCGCTCCTCATGGCTCTTGTACTGCTTGTTCCGCCGCGCCGCTGGGCGTGGATCGTGCCGCTTACCGTTGGGATGGCGTTTGCGATTGGAACGCTGCAGCCCTACCGCATGAAGCGCATTGAGGTCTGGTTCGACCCGTGGTCGGATGCGCGTGATGCGGGCTATCAGATGGTGCAGTCACTCTCGACGATCGGCTCGGGCGGGATCTTCGGCATGGGCTTCGGCGACGGCGTGAGCAAGTATGAGTACCTGCCCGAGGCACATACGGATTTTGCGTTTGCGATCTTCAGTCAGGAGCACGGTTTTTTCGGAGTGCTGCTGATCTTCTTCCTGTTTGCCGTGCTGCTCATCACCTGTATGCGCGTGGCTGTGCGCGCGAAGGATACGTTCGGTCAGGTGCTCGCACTTGGCATCATCTTCCTCGTGCTCGGGCAGGCACTTGCGAACCTTGCGATGGTCGCGGGTCTGCTCCCCGTCGTGGGCGTGCCGCTGCCGTTCATCAGCTACGGAGGCTCGTCGCTGATTGTGACGATGGCGGGCATGGGGATGCTGCTCGGGATCGCTGATCGCAGCCGTGATGCGCCTGGTGCGCAAAAGCAAACGGAGGAGCCGGAGAAACGGCGCAGCAAGATTCATGTCGTGCGATGAGGAGGTGCGGGAGCGCCTCCTTTTTCTTATTTTTATGCGAAGAGACGAGAAAGATACGCTAGAGAAAGTGTAAATAAAGAACTTTGTAAAATATGCGTTGACAAGCGTTTTCGTGAATGATATTATGTGACAGTCCCCTTTTTGGAGGTGCACTATGTCTCTGGAAAAATTGCGCACAGCGCGTACGGTTGCCGGCATTCATCAGGCGTGCAAGGTGGTGAAGAGCGGCGCGGCAGAGATGGTGTTTGTCGCCTCGGATGTCGATGCGCGTGTGCTTGACGCACTGCTCACGGCATGCAGGGACGCGGGGATCGTGCCCGACCGCACGGCGACGAAGGCGCAGCTTGGAGAAGCGGTACGCCTCGATGTGGGTGCCGCGGCGGTCGCAACACTACGGTAAAAACGCAGGATCTGCGTTTTCATACAAAAGATTTGAAACGACGACAAAGGAAGGAGGTGCAGTATGCCAACGATCAATCAGCTCATTCGCAAGAGCCGGAAGAGCCTTGAGGAGAAATCGAAAGCACCAGCACTGAAGAACAGCCCGCAGAAGCGCGGCGTCTGCACGCGTGTCTACACGTCCACGCCGAAGAAGCCGAACTCTGCTCTTAGAAAGGTTGCTCGTGTTCGCTTGACGAACAGCATCGAGGTGACCGCATATATCCCGGGCATCGGGCACAATCTGCAGGAGCACAGCGTCGTCCTTATTCGCGGCGGCCGTGTGAAGGATCTGCCGGGTGTTCGTTACCACATCATTCGCGGCTCGCTTGATACCGCCGGTGTGCAGAACCGCGCACAGGGGCGTTCCAAGTACGGCGCGAAACGCGCGAAGAAGAAGTAAGGCAGTATATCGTTAGGAGGTTGGGCTATGCCACGTAAGGGCCCCGTGCCGAAGAGGGATGTTCTGCCGGATCCGGTATATCATTCCAAGACGGTTACGAAGTTTATCAACAAGGTTATGCTCTCGGGCAAGAAGAGTGTCGCACAGCGCGTTGTCTATGATGCGTTTGACACGATTCGCGAGAAGACAGGGCAGGATCCGCTCGAGGTGTTCGAGACGGCACTGCGCAATGTCATGCCGGTGCTCGAGGTCAAGGCACGCCGCGTCGGCGGTGCCAACTATCAGGTTCCGGTCGAGGTTCGTGCGGATCGCCGCATGACGCTCGGCATCCGCTGGCTTGTCGGCTATGCGCGTCTGCGCGGCGAGAAGACGATGGATGCACGCCTCTCGGCGGAGCTGATGGACGCTGCGAACAACACGGGCGCGGCAATTAAGAAGAAGGAAGATACGCACAAGATGGCGGAGGCCAACAAGGCATTCGCGCATTATCGGTGGTAAGGACTGCTGATAAGAGGCTTGTCAGCTTGGCACAGATTTTTCGTCCTATCGAGGAGGCAAACCGGACGCAGAGTGCTGCTCTGTGGAGGATTTGCCGACGATGAGAGGGCGGAAAAGATCGCCAAGATGACTGCGCCGGATTTATCAGAGATTCCGTAACACTAAGCAGTGTAAGGAGCGATAGGAAACAGTGGCAAGAGAATATTCCCTTGAAAAAACGCGGAATATCGGCATCATGGCGCACATCGATGCCGGCAAGACGACGACCACCGAGCGCATTCTCTTCTACACGGGCGTAACGCACAAGATCGGCGAGGTTCATGAGGGCGCTGCCACCATGGACTGGATGGTTCAGGAACAGGAACGCGGCATTACGATTACGTCGGCGGCGACGACCTGCCACTGGAAAGACCATCGCATCAATATCATTGATACGCCGGGTCACGTTGACTTTACGGTCGAGGTAGAGCGCTCGCTGCGCGTGCTGGATGGCACGGTGGCTGTTCTGACTGCACGCGGCGGTGTCGAGCCGCAGACGGAGACGGTCTGGCGTCAGGCGGAGCGCTACAATGTTCCGCGCATGGCGTATGTCAATAAGATGGACATTACGGGCGCCGATTTCTTCAATGTTATGAATATGATGCGCGAGCGCCTCAATGCGAACCCGGTGGCGATCCAGCTGCCAATCGGTGCAGAGGACGAGTTTAAGGGCATCATTGATCTCGTGAAGATGGATGCCATCGTCTACGAGGACGATCTCGGCAAGGTGACGGACGAGGTCGAGATTCCTGCTGAGTACAAAGAGCAGGCGGAAGAGTACCGCGAGAAGCTGATCGAGGCGTGCGCCGAGGCGGACGATGACCTCATGGAAAAGTATCTCGGCGGCGAGGAGATCACGGAGGATGAGATCCGCCGTGCGATCCGCAAGGCAACGATTGCCTGTGAGATGACGCCGGTCACCTGCGGTACGTCGTACCGCAACAAGGGCGTTCAGCCGCTGCTTGACGCCATCGTTGCCTATATGCCGGCACCAACGGACATCCCGCCGATTGCGGGCGTGAACCCCGATACGGGCGAGGCGGACAGCCGTCCGGCCTCGGACAGTGCGCCGTTCTCGGCACTTGCGTTCAAGATTATGACGGATCCGTTCGTTGGCAAGCTCGCGTTCTTCCGTGTCTACTCCGGCACGCTGAACTCCGGCTCCTACGTCTTCAACGCGACGAAGGACAGCAAGGAGCGCATCGGTCGCATTCTCCAGATGCACGCGAACAACCGCAAGGAGATCGATGTGGTCTACAGCGGCGACATTGCAGCGGCGGTCGGACTCAAGAACACGACGACGGGCGATACGCTCTGTGATGAGAGCAAGCCGATCATCCTTGAGTCGATGGAGTTCCCCGATCCGGTTATCTCCGTTGCGGTGGAGCCGGCGACGAAGAACGATCAGGAGAAGATGGGCATTGCGCTTCAGAAGCTCGCAGAGGAGGATCCGACGTTCCGCGTTCATACGGATGCTGAGACGGGACAGGTCATCATCTCGGGCATGGGCGAGCTGCATCTGCAGATCATCGTTGACCGCATGCTCCGCGAGTTCAAGGTCGACTGCAAGGTCGGCGAGCCGCAGGTTGCATACCGCGAGACGATCCGCAAGTCCGTCAAGGCTGAGGGCAAGTTTGTCCGCCAGTCCGGCGGCCACGGTCAGTACGGTCACTGCTGGCTCGAGCTCATTCCGCAGGAGGCGGGCGAGGGCTTCAGCTTCGAGAACAAGGTCGTCGGCGGCGTGATTCCGAAGGAGTTCATCAACCCGATCGAAGCCGGTGTCAAACAGGCGATGGAGGGCGGCGTGGTCGCCGGCTATCCGATGGTCGACATCAAGGTCATCGTGTACGACGGTTCGTTCCACGAGGTTGACTCGTCCGAGGCGGCGTTCAAGGTGGCTGGCTCGATGGCGTTCAAGGCGGGTGCCGAGAAGGCAAACCCGGTTCTCCTTGAACCGTATGTCAAGGTCGAGGTCACGGTGCCCGAGGAGTACATGGGCGACGTGATCGGCGATCTGAACTCGCGCCGCGGACGTATCGACGGCATGGAGCCGCGCAACGGCGTGCAGGTCATCAACGCGTTCGTTCCGCTCTCGGAGATGTTCGGCTACTCGACGGATCTCCGTTCCAAAACACAGGGCCGCGGGAACTACTCGATGGAGGTTTCCTTCTACGACGAAGTTCCTAAGAATATAGCTGACGCTGTAGTCGCCAAGAACAAAGGCGAATAAGGAGGCAATTTTTAATGGCAAAGGAAAAGTTTAACCGCAGCAAGCCCCATGTCAACATCGGCACGATTGGTCACGTTGACCACGGCAAGACGACGCTGACGGCTGCAATCACGAAGGTTCTCTCCGAGAAGGGCTATGCGAAGTTCGAGGACTATGCGGACATCGACAAGGCTCCGGAGGAGCGCGAGCGCGGCATCACGATCAACACGGCACACGTTGAGTATGAGACGGACAAACGTCACTATGCACACGTTGACTGCCCGGGTCACGCGGACTATGTCAAGAACATGATCACGGGTGCTGCGCAGATGGACGGCGCGATCCTCGTTGTCTCCGCTGCGGACGGCCCGATGCCCCAGACGCGTGAGCACATCCTGCTCGCTCGTCAGGTCGGTGTTCCGGCTCTCGTTGTGTTCCTCAACAAGGTTGACCAGGTCGATGATCCCGAGCTCCTCGAGCTCGTTGAGATGGAAGTTCGTGAGCTGCTCTCGCAGTACGAGTTCCCCGGTGATGACATCCCTGTCATTGCAGGCTCCGCACTCAAGGCACTTGAGGGTGACGATGCGATGAAGGCGAAGATCCTCGAGCTCATGGATGCGGTTGACGAGTACATCCCGACGCCGACGCGCGATACGGACAAGCCCTTCCTCATGCCGGTTGAGGACGTGTTCACGATCACGGGTCGTGGCACGGTTGCTACAGGTCGTGTGGAGCGCGGCGAGCTGAAGCTGAACGATACGGTTGAGATCGTCGGTCTTCAGGATGAGGCACGCAGCACGGTCGTTACGGGTATCGAGATGTTCCGCAAGCTGCTTGACAGCGCTGTTGCGGGCGACAACATCGGTGCGCTGCTCCGCGGCGTGGATCGTAAGGACATCGAGCGCGGTCAGGTTCTTGCAAAGCCGGGTTCCATCAATCCACACACGAAGTTCAAGGCGCAGGTCTACGTCCTGACGAAGGAAGAGGGCGGCCGTCATACGCCGTTCTTCACGAACTATCGTCCCCAGTTCTACTTCCGTACGACGGACGTGACGGGCGTTGTCCGTCTCCCCGAGGGCACCGAGATGGTTATGCCCGGCGACAACGTTGAGATGGAAGTCGAGCTCATCACCCCGATCGCGATCGAGCAGGGTCTCCGCTTCGCTATCCGCGAGGGTGGTCACACGGTCGGCGCAGGTCGTGTTACGGCAATCGAGGGTTAATCTCTATTGATCGATATTCCCTAGGGAGAGGAGCGGCGCGCTCGCGTCGCTCCTTTTCGAGGGAAATGACGGGTCGATGAAAAATCATCCGGAATTTCCCATGGGGATATGATAAAACTTCTTTTCATCTTTTGGAATCATACGATACGACGTACTCCATGCGATGACATGGCAGATGGCTATGCCCCGGCGGGGCAGAGGGAACTGCCGTGGAGAAATGTTTGGGGCGGGACCCCGGACGAAGGAGGAAAACTACTTTGGCGAAACAGCAGAAAATCAGAATTCGTTTGAAGGCCTATGACCACAAGGCGCTTGACCAGAGTGCGGCGAAGATCGTCGACACGGCAAAGAAGACGGGCGCAATGGTCTCCGGTCCCATTCCACTTCCGACGGAGAAGAATGTCTACACGATTCTCCGTTCTCCGCACGTCAACAAGGACTCGCGCGAGCAGTTCGAGATGCGCACACACAAGCGCCTCATCGATATCCTGCAGCCGACGAACAAGACGGTCGATTCGCTCATGCGCCTCGATCTGCCTGCCGGCGTTGACATCGAGATTAAGCTCTAATAGGAGGTGGAAGCCTTGGCTAAGGCTATTTTAGGAAGAAAACTGGGCATGACTCAGATCTTCACAGAGGAAGGCCGCGTCGTTCCCGTGACGGTCGTTGAGTCTGGCAACAACTTCGTGCTGCAGAACAAGACTGACGAGACGGACGGCTACAACGCTGTGCAGATCGGGTTTGGCGATATCAAGGAGAAGAACGTCACGAAGCCGCTCAAGGGTCACTTTGAGAAGGCGGGCGTGAAGGCGGTGCGCTTCATTCGTGAGATGCGCCTTTCGGCTCCTTCCGAATACAATGTGGGTGACACGATCGGCGTTGACATCTTCGCTGCGGGCGATCTCGTCGATGTGGTCGGCACGTCCAAGGGCAAGGGCTTTGCGGGCGGCATCAAGCGCCACAACTTTGCACGCGGTCCCATGGGGCATGGTTCGAAGTCGCACCGTGAGCCGGGTTCGACGGGTGCGATGATCTCCGGTCCCGGCGGACGCGTCCTCAAGGGCAAGAAGCTCCCCGGGCGCATGGGCGGCGAGCGCGTCACGGTGCAGCGCCTGACGATTGTCCGCGTGGACACGGACCGCAATCTCATCCTGATCAAGGGCGCGATTCCGGGTCCGAAGAAGGGATTTGTCGTAATCAAAGATACCGTAAAGCCTGCAAAGGCAGCGAAAGAATAAGGAAGGGGGAATCGCAGCATGGCGAATGTAGCAGTATATGATATGTCGCACAACCAGGTTGGCGAGATCAGCCTCAGCGACGAGTTCTTCAATGTCGAAATGAATGCCGGCCTCCTTCATCAGGCGGTTGTCCTTCAGCTCGCATCGCAGCGTCTTGGCACGCATGCCACAAAGACGCGCGGTCTCGTGCGCGGCGGCGGACGCAAGCCCTGGCGTCAGAAGGGTACGGGTCGTGCCCGCGCAGGTTCGACGCGCAGCCCGCTGTGGGTTGGCGGCGGCACGGTCTTTGGACCGCATCCGCGCAAGTACGGCTTTACGATGCCGCGCAAGCAGCGCCGTCTCGCCCTGAAGTGTGCGCTCTCCGACAAGGTGCGCACGGGCGACTTCATCGTCCTCGACCAGCTCGATTTCGAGGCGCCGAAGACGAAGGCAGCGGTGAAGCTCCTGAGTGATTTCGGCGTGCATGAGAAGAGCCTCTTTATCACGGCGGATGAAGCTGTGAACGTGGAGCGCTCCACCAGCAATATTCCGGGTGTAAAAGCCATCACGGCGAGTGGAATCAATGTCTATGACATTCTCCATCACGACAAGCTCTTCATTACGAAGGATGCCATCACCCGTATCGAGGAGGTATTCGCATAATGGAAGCACGTGATATTCTCGTACGCCCGCTCATCACCGAGCGGACGACGCAGCTCATGGCTGAGGGCAAATACGTCTTCGTCGTTGCGAAGGCTGCGAACAAGATCGAGATCGCAAAGGCGGTTTCGGAGATCTTCAAGGTGAAGGTCGCAAAGGTCAACACGGTCAACGTCCTCGGCAAGAAGAAGCGCATGGGCCGTACGCAGGGCAAGCGCCCGGACTACAAGAAGGCCATCGTGAAACTCGCTCCGGGCGAGACCATCGAGTTCTTTGAAGGCTGAGACGAAAGGGAGGTACGAACGTGGCAGTAAAGAGTTTTAAGCCGTATTCTGCCGGCAGACGCTTCATGACGGTCTCTTCCTTCGATGAGATCACAACGGACAAGCCGGAGAAGTCCCTCACCGTTCGCCTGACAAAGACGGGCGGGCGCAACCAGCAGGGCAAACTGACCGTGCGTCATCGCGGCGGCGGTCACAAGCGGCTCTATCGCATCATCGACTTCAAGCGTACGAAGGACGGCATCCCCGCCCGCGTCGCAACGATTGAGTACGATCCGAACCGCAGCGCACGCATTGCGCTTCTGAACTATGCAGATGGCGAAAAGCGCTACATCCTCGCACCGAACGGTCTGAAGGTCGGCGATGTTGTGGAGTCGGGTGCCGAGGCTGACATCAAGCCGGGCAACGCGCTTCCGCTGAAGAATATCCCGCTCGGTACGGTCATTCATGCCGTCGAGCTCAAGATCGGCAAGGGCGCGCAGCTCGTCCGCAGTGCGGGCACGTCCGCGCAGCTCATGGCGAAGGAAGGCGACTACGCGCTCCTCCGCATGCCGTCCGGCGAGATCCGCCGCGTGCACATCAACTGCCGTGCGACGATTGGTCAGGTCGGCAACCTCGAGCATGAGAATATCACCATCGGCAAGGCAGGCCGCAGCCGCTGGCTCGGACGCCGTCCGGAGACGCGCGGTATTGCGATGAACCCGAATGACCATCCGCACGGCGGCGGCGAGGGTCGTTCGCCGGTCGGACGCAAGAGCCCGATGACGAAGTGGGGCAAGATTGCGATGGGCAAGAAGACGCGCCGCAAGAAGAAGGCGTCGAATCGTTTGATTGTTCACCGCCGTAAGTAATCGGCTCATGCGTCAGGACACCCGCCTTGGGCATCTTTTCCGCCCTGTCTGCGGAGAGCAAATCCTCCACATAGCATATCTATGCGTCCGGTTTGCTCCCTTGACAGAACGAAAAATCTGCGCCAACTCGGGCGTCCCCTAGGAAGCCGTATTAGCATCGCAACTTGCAGATAGAACCATCGCCGAACCGCATCGCGTTCGGCGAAAGGAGGAAAAACTTTGTCAAGATCGATTAAGAAAGGGCCTTTCGTCGCAGAGAGCCTGATGAAGAAGATCGATGCGCTCAACGAAAAGAACGAGAAGAAGGTTGTGCGCACATGGTCGCGCAGCTCGACGATCTTCCCGGATTTCGTCGGCCACACGATCGCTGTCCATGACGGACGCAAGCATGTCCCCGTCTACGTTACGGAGGATATGGTCGGACATAAGCTCGGCGAGTTTGCGCCGACACGTACATTCAAGGGTCACGCGGGCGAAGAGCGCAAGACCTCGCTGCGCTGATAGAGAGGAGGACGATTCGTGGCACAGGAAGTAAAGGCTACCGCCAAATACATCCGCATCGCACCGCGCAAGGTTCGCATCGTAATGAACCTCGTGCGCGGCAAGAGCGTTGCTGACGCTCTCGCGATCCTGAAGTTCACGCCGAAGGTCGGCGCGGACGCCGTGGAGAAGGTGCTCCGCTCTGCCATCGCAAACGCAGAGAACAACTTCGACATGGATGTGGATCGACTGTTCATTTCCTCAGCTTTCGTTGACCAGGGGCCGACCCTGAAGCGCATTCATCCGCGTTCGCGTGGACAGGCGTTCAAGATTTTGAAGCACACGTCCCACATCACGGTTGCCGTAAACGAAAAGTAATAGGGAGGGAAACAGTTTGGGTCAGAAAGTAAATCCCCATGGCATTCGCCTTGGCATCGTCAAGGACTGGGATGCCCGCTGGTATGCAGACAAGGATTTCGCGCAGAATCTGCATGAGGACATCAAGATTCGCGATTACCTCAAGAAGAGCCTCCAGACCGCAGGTGTTCCCCGCGTGGAGACGGAGCGCAGCAAGAACCGCCTGAAGCTCACGATCCATACGGCAAAGCCGGGCATGGTCATCGGACGCGGCGGCTCGGGCATTGAGCAGATCAAAGAGGGACTCAAGAACCTCACGGATAAGCGCGTTGACATCAATATCGCAGAGATTAAGCAGCCGGATCTCGACGCGACGCTTGTCGCAGAGAACATTGCGGCACAGCTTGAGCGCCGCATTGCCTTCCGCCGCGCGATGAAGCAGGCGGTCGGCCGCACGATGCGCCTCGGTGCGAAGGGCATCAAGATCGCGGTCAGCGGTCGTCTTGGCGGTGCGGAAATCGCACGCCGCGAGTCCTATCGCGAGGGCAGCATCCCCCTGCACACGCTGCGTGCAGACATCGACTATGGAACGGCTGAGGCGCACACGACCTACGGTCGCATCGGCATCAAGGTCTGGATCTTTAAGGGCGAGGTTCTCCCCGACAAGAAGCAGGCGCCGAAGAACGGTAAGGAAAGGAGCGAGGCGTAATGTTACTCCCAAAGCGCGTTAAATACCGCAAGCAGTTCCGCGGACGCATGAAGGGCAAGGCACAGCGCGGCAATACGGTCAGCCACGGCCAGTATGGTCTCGTCGCTCTGGAGCCGGCATGGATCACGAACCGCCAGATCGAGGCTGCGCGTATCGCGATGACGCGTTACATCAAGCGCGGCGGTAAGGTCTGGATCAAGATTTTCCCGGACAAGCCGGTCACGGCGAAGCCGGCGGAGACCCGCATGGGTTCCGGCAAGGGCTCGCCTGAGTACTGGGTCGCCGTCGTGAAGCCGGGTCGCGTTCTCTTTGAGATGGACGGCGTGGCACGCGATGTTGCGGCAGAGGCGATGCGTCTTGCAGGACACAAGCTGCCGATCAAGACGAAGTTCGTCGTACGCGAAGAATTAGAGGGCGGTGAAGTGAATGAAGGTTGATGAGATCCGCGGTCTGAGTGCCGACGAGCTCACGGAAAAACTCGCGTCGCTCAAGGAGGAACTCTTTGGCCTCCGTTTCCAGCACGCGACCGGACAGCTCGACAACCCGATGCGTATCAAGGACGTAAAAAAGACGATTGCCCGCATCAAGACCATTCAGCGTGAGCAGGCCAACGCCTAATCATTACGGACATTCGTACAGATACGCAGAAGGAAGGAGGCTCACTTAGATGAGCGATAGAAACGTACGCAAAGTGAGAGTCGGCAAGGTCGTGTCGGACAAGATGGACAAGACCGTTGTCGTTGCTGTCGAGGAGCTCGAGCAGCACAAGATGTATAAGAAGCCGGTTAAGAAGACGGTGAAGTTCCACGCGCATGACGAAAAGAACGACGCACATGTCGGCGACCGTGTCTCCATCATGGAGACGCGCCCGCTCTCGAAGACGAAGCGCTGGCGCGTGGTCGAAGTCATCGAGCGCGCGAAGTAAGGAGGAACAGAATCAATGATACAGCAGGAAACAATCCTGAATGTCGGCGATAACACAGGAGCGAAGGAAATCCTCTGCATTCGCGTACTGGGCGGCTCGTACCGCAAGTATGCCAACATCGGCGATGTTATCGTCGCCTCCGTCAAGGCAGCAGCACCGGGCGGCACGGTGAAGAAGGGCGACGTCGTCAAGGCGGTTGTCGTCCGCAGCGTCAAGGGGCTGCGCCGTCCGGACGGTTCCTATATCCGCTTTGACGAGAATGCGGCCGTCATCATCAAGGATGACCACACGCCGCGCGGAACGCGTATTTTCGGACCTGTCGCACGCGAGCTGCGCGAGAAGGATTTTATGAAGATCGTCTCGCTCGCGCCCGAAGTTCTTTAAGGAGGAGGTGTTATTTTGTCGCTGGCAAAACTGAACGTCAAGAAGGGCGATACGGTCGTCGTTCTTTCCGGTAAGGATAAGGGAAAGCAGGGCAAGGTCATCGAGGCTCAGCCGAAGAAGGGCAAGGTCATCGTCGAGGGCGTCAACAAGGTGAAGCGCCATACGAAGCCAAGCCAGAGTGCTCCGCAGGGCGGTATTATCACGAAGGAAGCACCGCTCTATGCGTCGAAGGTGCAGCTTGTATGCCCCGCGTGCGGCAAGGCAACGCGCGTTGCCCATCGCATCATCGGTGAGCGCAAGGTGCGCGCCTGCAAGAAGTGCGGCGAGCCGATCGAGCAGTAAGATTCGCGGAAAGGAGGAATACGCAAAGTGGAAAGACTCAAGGAAAAGTATCAAAAGGAAGTTGCACCTGCCCTTACGGAAAAGTTCGGCTATAAGAACGTCATGCAGCTCCCGAAGGTCGAGAAGATCATCATCAACATGGGTGTTGGCGAGGCCGTCGGCAATCCGAAGGCACTCGATGCCGCTGTGACGGATCTCACCGCCATCGCAGGTCAGAAGCCCCAGCTCACGCGCGCGAAGAAGTCGCTTGCCGCGTGGAAGCTGCGCGAGGGCATGCCGATTGGCTGCAAGGTTACGCTGCGCGGCACGCGTATGTACCAGTTCCTCGACAAGTTCATGAATGTCGCACTTCCGCGCGTCCGCGATTTCCGTGGGGTCAGCGAGAAGGCGTTCGACGGCCGCGGCAACTATGCCGTAGGTCTGCGCGAGCAGCTCATCTTCCCCGAAATTGACTACGACAAGATCGACAAGATCCGCGGCATGAACATCGTCATCGTTACGAGCGCGCATACGGACGAAGAGGCCAAAGAGCTCCTCCGTCTCATGGGTATGCCGTTCCGCGCGTAACGGGCAAGGAGGAACAACTGTGGCAAAGAAGGCAATGATTGAGAAGTGGAGCAAAGAGCCCAAGTTCTCGACACGCAAGTATAACCGCTGCAAGATCTGCGGACGTCCGCACGGCTACATCCGCAAGTTCGATATGTGCCGTATCTGCTTCCGCGAGCAGAGTTACAAGGGCGCCATCCCTGGTGTAACGAAGGCAAGCTGGTAATAACGATAGCAAAAAGGAGGATATCGATTCATGGCAATGACTGATCCTATTGCAGATATGCTGACCCGCATCCGCAACGCGAACTCGGTCTACCACGAGAGCGTGGCGATCCCTGGGTCAAAGGTCAAGACGGCAATCGCCGAAGTCTTGAAAAAGGAAGGCTTCATCAAGGACTACTCCTTCCAGGAGGACGGCAAGCAGGGCGTCCTCACCGTCACGCTGAAGTATGGAGCGAAGCGTGAGCACGTCATCTCCGGTCTGAAGCGCGTTTCAAAGCCCGGACTTCGCCAGTATGCAAAGCACGATGCGCTCCCGCGTGTCTATGGTGGCCTTGGTATCTCTGTGATCTCCACGTCGAAGGGGATCATGAGCGACAAGGATGCCCGCAAGGCTGGTCTCGGCGGCGAAGTGCTCGCATTCGTATGGTAATGCACAGGCAGGAGGTGTAACAATGTCAAGAATTGGAAGAGCACCGATTCACATTCCGTCTGGCGTTACCGTCACGGTCGGTGCGGATAATCTCGTGAAAGTGAAGGGCCCGAAGGGCGAGCTTTCGCGCGAGATCCATCCGGATATGAAAATAACCGTCGAGGATGGTGTCGTTACCGTCATCCGTCCTTCGGACGATAAAATGCACAGGTCGCTCCACGGCCTCTCGCGCACGCTCATCAACAACATGGTGGTCGGCGTGTCGGAGGGGTTCACGAAGACCCTTGAGATCAGCGGCGTCGGCTATCGTGCAGCAAAGCAGGGCAAGAACCTGAACCTCTCGCTCGGCTTCTCGCACCCCGTTGTCGTTGAGCCGCCCGAGGGCATCACGTTTGAGTGCCCCTCTGCTACGGTCATCACGATCTCCGGCATAAATAAGGAAGTCGTCGGTCAGACCGCAGCCGAGATCCGCGCGCATCGTGAGCCGGAGCCGTACAAGGGCAAGGGCATCAAGTACGCCGGAGAGCATGTCCGCCGCAAGGAAGGCAAAGCCGGCGCGAAGGGCAAGAAATAAGAAGGAGAGGAGTGACACACTGTGCTTATCAAGCAGGATAAGAATAAGGCGCGCCAGAAGCGCCATCTGCGCGTGCGCAATCACATTGCGGGGACGGCGGCTCGTCCGCGCCTCAATGTATTCCGCAGCCTGAAGAACATCTACGCACAGATCATCGACGATGAAAAGGGCGTGACGCTCGTCTCCGCGAGCTCCAAGGACAAGGACTTCTCCCAGTACGGCGGCAACGTCGAGGCGGCAAAGGCAATCGGCGCCGCTGTTGCGAAGAAGGCTCTGGAGAAGGGGATCACCGAGGTCGTTTTTGATCGCGGCGGCTACATCTATCATGGCCGCGTCGCTGCTCTCGCTGAGGCGGCACGCGAAGCCGGACTCAAATTCTAAAGGAGGGAAAGCATGGCTAGACATAACAACGAAAACGAGACGCCGGAGTTTGAAGAGCGTGTCGTATTCATCAATCGCGTATCGAAGGTTGTCAAGGGCGGCCGACGCTCCTCCTTCAGCGCACTTGTTGTCGTCGGCAACAAGAAAGGCAAGGTTGGCTTCGGCATGGGCAAGGCTGCTGAGGTGCCGGAGGCAATCCGCAAGGGTGTCGAGGACGCAAAGAAGAGCCTCATCGAGGTACCGCTGCGCGAGGAGCGCACGATTCCGCACGAGATCACGGGGATCTTTGGTGCCGGCCGCGTGCTGCTGAAGCCCGCCGCCAAAGGTACCGGCGTCATTGCCGGCGGCCCGGCGCGTGCTGTCTTGGAGCTTGCGGGCGTGCGTGACATCCTCACGAAGTCGCTCGGCTCGTCCAACCCGAACAACATGGTGCGCGCGACGATGGAAGGTCTCATCGGCCTCAAGAACCCCGCCGATGTGGCAGCACTCCGCGGCAAGACCGTGCGCGAGATTTTTGGCTGATAAGGAGGAACGAACATGGCAAAAGTCAGAGTAACGCTGACGCGCAGCTTGATCGGTCGTCCTGAGACGCAGCGCAAGACTGTGAAATCGCTCGGACTGCGCAAGCGCAACTCCGTTACCGAGCTTCCCGACACGCCCGCCGTGCGTGGGCAGCTTCACAAGGTCTCCCACCTCATCACGGTGGAAGAGATTGCAGATTGAAGAGGGGAGGCTAGAATCTATGAAACTGCATGAATTACAGCCCGCTGAGGGCTCGCGTAAGACGACGAAGCGCGTCGGCCGCGGCATCGGCTCGGGTATGGGCAAGACCTCGACGCGCGGCATGAAGGGACAGAAATCCCGTGCCGGCGGCGGTGTCCGCAGCGGCTTTGAGGGCGGTCAGATGCCTCTCTACCGTCGTCTTCCGAAGCGCGGCTTCAAGAACGTATGGGCAAAGACCTTTGCCGAGGTGAACGTCGGCAGCCTGAACTGCTTCGAGGACGGTGCGACGGTCGATCCCGTTGCGCTCATCGAGGCGGGCATCCTCAAGAACGTTCGTGACGGTATCCGCATCCTTGGCGATGGCGAACTCACGGCAAAGAACCTCACCGTTCGCGCGCAGGGCTTTACGCAGGGCGCGGCGGAGAAAATTGCAGCGGCAGGCGGCAAAGTCGAGGTGATCTAAGGTGCTCGATGCCCTTGGAAATATCTTTCGCATTCCGGAACTTCGACAGAAGATCGTATTCACCCTCATCATGTTCGCCATATTCCGCATGGGGACGCATATCCCCGTGCCCGGCGTCGATCCGACGGCGATTGAGCAGCTCTTTGCACAGGGCACGCTGTTCGGCCTCCTCGATCTCTTTTCGGGAGGTGCGTTCAGCAAGTTCTCCATCTTTGCGATGAGCATTACGCCCTACATCAACGCCGCCATCATCATCCAGCTGCTCAACGTCGTTGTACCGACGCTTGAGCAGTGGTCAAAGGAAGGCGCGGAGGGGCATAAGAAGACGACGAAGGTCACGAGGTACCTCACGGTTGCACTCGCATTCTTTCAAGCGATCGGCATGTCGATCGGTCTCAAGACTGCGATCCTCAACCCGAACCCCGTGAACATCCTCATCATTGCCATTACGCTCACAGCGGGGACGGTATTCCTCATGTGGCTGGGCGAGCAGATCACGGCAAACGGCGTCGGCAACGGCATCTCGCTGATCATCTTTGCCGGTATCGTCGCGGCACTGCCGAAGAACATCGGCATGATTTACTCCTACCTCAAGGCGGGTACGATCAGCTACTTCAGCGTGTTCGCGTTTGCCGTCATCGCGCTTGCAATGATCGTCTTTGTCATTCACATCGAGACGGGGTTTCGCCGCGTTCCGATCACGTATGCAAAACGCCTTGTCGGCGGGCGCGTGGGGAGCGGACATTCGAGCCACATCCCGTTTAAGGTAAATCAGGCGGGGGTTATCCCGATCATCTTTGCCTCGTCGGTGCTCATGTTCCCCATCACGGTGGCACAGTTCATCGACGTTCCGTGGGTCAAGACGGCGGCGACGTATCTGGAGTGGGGCAAACCACTGCAGACCACGCTCTATGTTTTGATGATTATCTTCTTCACCTATTTCTACACTTCGGTCACGGTGAAGATTCCGGATATGGCAGACAACCTAAAGAAGTACGGCGGCTTTGTGCCGGGGCTTCGTCCCGGACAGGCGACGGCGGATTATCTTGACTACGTGCTGACGCGCATCACGCTCGCGGGGGCATTCTTCCTCGCATTTATCGCTGTGCTTCCCAATCTGATTGCGGATGCAACGCACATTCAGGGCGTGTACTTCGGCGGCACGGCACTCCTCATCGTCGTTGGCGTTGCTCTCCAGACGATGAAGCAGATCGAGTCGATGGTTGTCATGCGCCACTACGAAGGCTTTATGAAATAATTGTGGAGGAACAATATGCACATCATTTTGATGGGACCCCCGGGTGCCGGCAAGGGCACACAGGCGGCAAACCTTGTAAAACGCTACGGTATTCTGCATATCTCCACGGGTGATATGTTTCGTGAAGCCGTAAAAGAGGGCACTCCGCTTGGCAAAGAGGCGAAGTCCTATATGGACGCGGGCAAGCTTGTCCCCGATGAGGTGACAATCGGCATTGTGCGCGAGCGTCTCAGTAAGCCGGACTGCCAGAAAGGCTTTATCCTGGACGGCTTTCCGCGCACCGTCGAGCAGGCAGATGCACTCAATGAAATCCTTGCGGGTAACGGAATTAAACTCACGGGCGTCCTCAACATCAACGTCCCGGCTGCCGATCTCATCGAGCGTGCCGTTGGCCGCCGCATCTGCAAGAGCTGCGGACACTCCTTCCATGTGAAGTTCAATCCAACCAAGGTTGAGGGTGTCTGCGATGACTGCGGCGGTGCGACCTATCAGCGTGCCGACGACAGCGAGGAGACCATGAAGAGCCGTCTTTCCGTCTATGAATCCTCCACGCGCCCCTTGATCGAGTACTACAAGAAGGCGGGCGTTTACAAGGAGATCGACGGCAGACAGGACATCGCGAAGGTCGAGGCGGATCTCGCCGCCGTCCTTGAGGCGTAAAAGGAGCGAAAGGGAAGTATGTCAAAACAGGATGTCATCGAGGTAGAGGGAAGAGTCGTCGAGAAGCTTCCCAATGCGATGTTCCAGGTCGAGCTTGAGAACGGACACGTTGTCCTAGCTCATGTTTCCGGAAAGATACGCATGAACTTCATCCGTATTCTGCCGGGCGACAAGGTAACCATCGAACTCACCCCGTACGATCTGACGCGTGGACGTATTACATACCGCTTCAAATAGTCCTGAAAGGAGGAATCGCTGATAAAATGAAGTCCGTCAGATTGGTGCAGAATTTTTGTCCTGTCAAGGAAACAAACCGGACGCATAGCAAAAGGCTATGTGGAGGATTTGTTGACGATGGCAGGGCGAAAAGGATGTGCCAAGATGATGGCGCTGAATTTATTAGTGCTTCCTCTACTAGCCGAACCGCAAGTTTTGTGCTAGAATAGAAAAGATCGACTTGAACTTAGGGAGACGGAAGGAGGCAAGCGCAGTGAAGGTAAGACCGTCTGTCAAGAAAATCTGCGAGAAATGCAAGATCATCAAGCGCAAAGGCCGTGTTATGGTCATTTGCGAGAACCCGAAGCATAAACAAAGACAAGGATAAAAGGAGGTGCACTTATGGCACGTATTGCCGGTGTAGATTTGCCCCGTGACAAGAGAATTGAGATTTCCCTGACGTACATCTACGGAATTGGACTCACGACCGCGAAGAAGCTGCTCGCGATTGCGAACGTGAACCCCGATACCCGTACGCGTGACCTCACGGAGGATGAAGTCGTTCGACTTCGTGATGCCATCGACAAGAATGCCGTGGTGGAGGGCGACCTTCGCCGCGAAATTCAGATGAACATCAAGCGTCTCGTTGATATCGGCTGCTACCGTGGCCGCCGCCACCGTCTCGGCCTGCCTGTTCGCGGACAGAACACGAAGAACAACGCGCGCACGCGCAAGGGCCCGAAGAAGGCCGTTGCAGGCAAGAAAAAGTAAAGGAGGCTTGTAGAGGTGGCTGTTAAGAAAACAACACGTTCCAAGAAAAAAGTTCGCAAGAACATAGAGTCGGGCGTTGCACATATCAGCTCGACATTCAATAATACGATCGTCACGCTCACCGATAAGAGCGGCAATGCCCTCTCGTGGGCGAGCGCCGGCGGTCTCGGCTTCCGCGGCTCCCGCAAGAGCACGCCGTTTGCGGCACAGATGGCTGCGGAGACGGCAGCAAAGGCTGCGATGGAGCACGGTCTGAAGTCCGTCGAAGTCTACGTCAAGGGACCCGGTGCAGGGCGTGAGGCGGCAATCCGCTCGCTGCAGGCAACCGGTCTCGAAGTCAACATGATCAAAGACGTGACTCCCATCCCGCACAACGGATGCCGTCCGCCGAAGCGTCGCCGCGTCTAACAGGAGGTGCATGAAACAACATGGCAATCGATAGAGTACCAGTCTTAAAGCGCTGTCGTGCCCTCGGTCTCGAGCCGGCTACACTCGGCCGCTCGCGCCAGTCGACGCGTCAGCTCCGCCGTACGAACCGCAAGGTGTCCGAGTACGGACTTCAGCTCAAGGAAAAGCAGAAGGCAAAGTTCATCTACGGTGTCCTCGAGCGTCAGTTCCGCGGCTACTATGACAAGGCGAAGAAGATGTCGGGCGTCACGGGTGAAAACCTGCTGAGCCTTCTCGAGCGTCGTCTCGACAACGTCGTCTTCCGCCTCGGACTTGCCAACACGCGCCGTCAGGCACGTCAGCTCGTCCGCCACGGACATTTCACTGTGAACGGCAAGCGCGTTGACATCCCCTCCGCACTCGTTCGTGAGGGCGACGTGATCGAGGTCGCCGAGAAGAGCCGCGCGAGTGCGTTCTTCAAGGAGCTCAAGGAGAGCGGCAACGCTCTTTCCGCTCCCGCATGGCTGACCGCCGATCAGGCAAATCTGACGGGCACGGTCACGCGTTTCCCCCATCGTGAGGAAATCGACGTGCCGGTCAACGAACAGGCCATCGTCGAACTCTACTCCAAATAATGAATGCAAATGTGTCTGCATTACGCGTTTATTATGGAGGAGGCACATAGATGACAGATATCGAGAAACCGAAAATCGAGATCGCAGAGATCAGCGAGGACGGATGCTACGGGCGTTTCGTCTGCGAGCCGCTCGAACCGGGATATGGTACGACGTTCGGCAACAGTCTGCGGCGCATGCTGCTCTCGTCCCTCGATGGAGCGGCAGTCACCTCCATCCAGATCGACGGCGTCCTCCACGAGTTCTCTACGATCCCGGGTGTACGGGATGATGTGACGAGCATCGTGCTTGCCTTGAAGCAGCTCTGCATCCGTATGCAGGGCACGGAGCCGCATACGATCCGCATTGAGGCGACCGGGGAGCGTGAGGTCACCGCAGCCGACATCGAATGCGGCAGCGACATCGAGATCCTGAACCCCGATCTTCACATTGCAACGCTGAATGCGACAGGGAAACTCAAGATCGAGATGACCGTCGAGCGTGGGCGCGGCTATGTACCGGCGGACAAGAACAAGAAGGCGGACGACTCCATCGGGGTCATCCCCATCGACTCCATCTTCTCCCCCGTGCAGCGCGTCAACTACACGGTCGAGGACACGCGTGTCGGCAACGTCACCGACTACGACCGCCTCATCCTCGACGTGTGGACGAACGGTTCCATCCGTCCGGAGGAAGCCGTGAGCAAGGCGGCTGCGATCCTCGTCATGCACCTGCGCCTGTTTCAGAACATGGACGGCACAGTCATTGAAGAGGAGGAGGAGGTTCCGAACTTCCCGCCCGAGGAGATCGACGACAGTGCAAAGGTGCTGGAGATGACCATTGACGATCTGGATCTTTCCGTCCGTTCCTTCAACTGCCTCAAGCGCGCCGGCATCAACACCGTTGCCGATCTCGCGCAGAAGACTGAGGACGACATGATGAAGGTGCGCAATCTCGGACGCAAGTCTCTGGATGAAGTGAAGAAAAAACTTGAGGAGCTTGGACTCTCCTTGAGACAGGAAAACGAATAACGATAGGAGTGGGAAACACATGAGAAAGCTCGGACGCAATTCCGCGGCCCGCAAGGCTCTCCTCAGGAGCATCCTCACATCCTTCTTCAAGTATGGACGCATTGAGACGACCGAGGCAAAGGCAAAGGAGCTCCGCTCCCTCGCCGATGGTCTCATCACGCTTGCCAAGCGCGGCGATCTCAGTGCACGTCGTCAGGCTATCGCAGCACTGGCAGAAGAGGATGTTGTGCGCAAGCTCTTCGGCGAAATCGCAGAGAAATACACAGATCGTAAGAGCGGCTACACCCGCATCTTGAAGCTCGGTCCCCGTCGCGGCGACGCTGCTCCGATGGCAATCATCGAGCTCGTGTAAGTGGCATCGTGAAAAAACTCCCGGAACGAAAGTTTCGGGAGTTTTTTGTTGCATTCTTCATTGCTTTGTATTTATAATAATAACAGCTAGATAGTGCTGTGATAGGGGGTGATTTTATGCGTACGAGAGATTTTAACGCACTCAATGACCTCTTATTCAAGTTTGTCTTTGGGCATGAGGAGCGTAAGGCAGTCACACTTTCCTTTATCAATGCGACGCTTCAGCTGGAGGGAACAAATGCGTTTACTGATCTGCACTTTGCCGATCGTGCGCTTGAGGCGGAGGAAGCCGAGGGAAAGAATTCGGTGCTTGATCTGCTCTGCATTACGAATGATGGAACGCAGGTCAATATCGAGGTACAGATACAGAACCAGCACAATATGGCACAGCGCAGCCTCTACTATTGGGCAAAGCTCTATCAATCATCCCTGCGAAAGAGTAAGGACTACAATGCACTAAGAAGAACTGTGGCAATCAACTTGCTTGCATATCGCTTTTTGCCGCAGGAAGGGTTTCATAATGTATACAGCCTCTATGATTCGGCAAAGTCACATCGTCTGACGGACGATATTGAACTGCATTTTTTGGAGCTGCCGAAGGTGCGGCGACAGGATCTGCGCAGCATGCGCCGGCTTGACAAGTGGATGGCGTTTATGAACAACAAGCTGAGTGATACGGAAATGGAGGAACTTGCGATGAGTGAAGCGGCAATCGGAACGGCATGGGACGCGATTGATGAATATTTACAGGATATGAGTCAGCGCCGGAAATATGAAGCGCGGGAAAAGTATGAGCGGGACTACATGACAAATATGCGCGGTTCACGGGAGGAAGGTTGGAAGGAGGGACGTAAAGAAGGTCTTCGTCTTGGCGCACAGCGTACTGCACTTAATCTTTTGCGTATGAATCTGCCGATGGAAACCGTTGTTACAGCCTCGGAGCTTTCAGAGGAGGACGTACGAGCACTTGCGCAGGAGCATGGAATAGCGGTTTCGTAATTCATACCACGCAAAGAAGGCTGTCTTAGGGAATTCGGGACGTTCCTAAGACAGCCTTTTGTTGTGCAGATTATCCCACAGTCGGATCTTGTGCGAGAATCGGCGCAAGCACCTCCTCGTCCTCGGTGACGAACAGTGTTTTCTCGTTGATGAACCGGACGAAGCCGGGGACGGCGCCCGAGGGTTTCTTGACGAAGCGGGCAGCGGTGTAGTCGACGGGGACGTTTGATGAGCCGCGTGCCTTGCTGAAGTGCGCGGCAATCTGCGCGGCGAGGTGGAGGGACGCCTCTGTCGGCGCATCTCCGTTCGTGCGAAGAATGACGTGCGAGCCGGGGATGTCGCGGACGTGCAGCCATACGTCCGTGGGGGCGGCAGTCTTAAATGTAAGTACGTCGTTTTGTGCGTTATTTTTGCCGACGAGAATGAGGCTGCCATCGGGAGCGGTGAAGGAGAACGGACGCGCACGGCGATCCTTGCTGCGCTTCGGAAGTTTCTCGTGCAAATAGCCGGAGGTAATCAGCTCGTCCTGAATCTCTGCAATCTCGGCGAGACGCGTGGAGGAGTCGAGCGATGCCTCGATGCTCTCAAGGTGGCGGATGTTTGCCATGCAGTGTTCCTGCTGAACGGCGAGGAGCTGTTGAGCGCGCTTCAGCTTGTCGTACTTCTTGTAGTACGCCTGCATATTTGCGACGATGCCGATGCGGCGGTCAAGAGGGATCGTAAGTGTCTCACCGTGCTCGCTGTAGATGTTCGGGACGGTGATTTCATCGTCGGCATGGTCGCTGTACTGATACTGATAGGTCATCAGGTTGTCGGCATAGATTTTCTGCTCCTCAGCATTCTCAGCCGCTGCAATCTCCGCGCCGAGCTTGTCGTATTTCTCCCGCGCGCGCGTGAGCTCCGTGCGCACGAGTCGACGGAAGCGTTCACGGTCGGGAATGACGTAGCTGCCAAGACGACGATCCGCGTCGATCATCAATGCACTGAGAGTGGGATAGGAGAGGCGCTGGGTATTGGGCAGTTCGCTGAGGGGGAATGCCGCCATCGCCGTAACCTTGCCGCTCTCGTCCAAACGCAGGGAGGGTGCAGGCTCTTTCATCCACGCGCGCAGCTCGCTGAGGGCATGGGAAATCTCGGCAAAGTCCGCTGTGTCCAGTTCGGAGACGAGGATGTTCGGCGCAAGACCTGCGAGAAAGCAGATCTCCTTTGCTGAGACGGGGCCGAAACCAAGAATTGCGTTGATAAGTGCTTGAAAGAGTTTGCTGTCCGTGTCTGACTGTATGCGTGTGATAATATCGTCAATATTCGCCGCAA
Source organism: Candidatus Centipeda massiliensis (assembly GCF_900290285.1). Taxonomy (GTDB): domain Bacteria; phylum Bacillota; class Negativicutes; order Selenomonadales; family Selenomonadaceae; genus Centipeda; species Centipeda massiliensis. The sequence goes on from NZ_LT985754.1 coordinate 836,850, forward strand.
AGAGGTCATATTTGTCCTGCACGGGCGGGAGTGTGTAGGGAATTCCTTTGAACACGGTGCGCACGCGGCTCGTATTCTCGCCGATGCGGCGCAGTGCCTCGGTGATGATGCCGTCCTCGTGGAGGATGATGTTGCTGTATTTGCCAATGAGCTCAAGGGTGAGCGTGCGCGTCGTGATGCGTCCGCCGCCCGCGATTACGTCGATGTCGAGGTGGATAATGCGGTCGCGCCCCTCCTGTCGCACGGCGGCAATGCGCCCCGTTTCGAGCTGTTTCCTGAGGAGCATGACGAAGGTTGGCGGTTCGGCAGGATTCTCGGGTGCATTCTCGATGAGATGTGCGGACGGGTTGCTTGCGTTGGTGTTGATGTAGAGGAGCAGATTTTTCCCCGGCTGACGTACGGAGAGAACAATGGACTGCTTATTCGGCTGGTTGATTTTGTCGATGCGCCCGCCCGTGAGTGCGTCTGCGAGTTCACGGGCAAGGGCGGACATGGAGAAGCCGTCAAGGCTCATGGTATCACTTCTTTCTGATAAGGAGTTGTTCTTCGTGTTGTCAAGACGCCGAAGAGCCCCTTCCACCGCTTCGCGGTCCCCCTCCCCCGTTTCGACGGGGGAGGCTTTGAGATTACGGCATATTAGCTTCCCCCGTCGCAACGGGGGAAGTGGCGAACGTAGTGAGCCGATAGGGGCGCTCGTGGAACATACTCTTAAAAATTATACACATCAACAGCATAATAGGCAAGCGTTGTGCCTTGCACGTGTGGGGATTTCATAGTACAATACGTGCAGCAAGGCGGTGTAATAGATGAAGTTTACAAAGTGGCAGGGCTGCGGCAACGATTTTGTGGTCGTGGACTTCCTTGATAAAGAGCCGATGGACTTTGCTGCGCTCGCGGTGAAGATGTGTGATCGGCATTTCGGCATCGGTGCAGACGGTCTGATGGTGGTCTGCCCCTCGGAGAAGGCGGATGTGCGGATGCGCGAGTTCAATCCGGACGGAACGGAGCCGGAGATGTGCGGAAACGGCATCCGCTGTTTCGCGCGATATCTCTATGACTATGGGCGCATGAAAACACGGCAGTTTACGATTGAGACACTGGCGGGCACGATGGTTCCGCGCATTATCACACAGGACGACGTTGTGACGGCGGTCGAGGTGGATATGGGCGTGCCCGTGCTTGAAGGAGATAAAATACCCGTAGCGGGGTTCGGCGCGGAACGTGTTGTCGCACAGCCGCTCATGGTGGACGGTACGGAGTACAAGATGACCTGCGTCTCGATGGGCAATCCCCATTGCGTAATCTTTGTGGACGACGCAGAGGGCTTCTCTCTTTCGGAACTGGGGGCGCAGTTCGAGAATTATCCTGCATTTCCGCGCAAGATCAATACGGAGTTCGTCGAGGTGAAGAGCCGCACGCATGCGCGTATGCGCGTCTGGGAGCGCGGCGCGGGCATCACGCTTGCCTGCGGCACGGGGACGTGTGCGACGCTGACGGCGGGCGTACTGAACGATGTGCTTGACCGTGCGGCGGACATCGAGGTCGACGGCGGAATCATTCACGTGGAGTGGCGTGCGGACGGGCATATCCTTATGACGGGACCTGCCGAGCCGGTCTTTACGGGCGTATGGCAGGGCACGCTATGAGTGCGCCGCGCAGGAGCATGACGGGCTACGGTGCGGGGACGGCGGAGACGGCGGACTACCGTGTGACGGTCGAGATCAAGGCGGTCAATCAGCGATTCCTTGAGATTGCACCGCATATTCCGCGCGCGTTCGGCGCGTGGGAGAATGATCTGCGCGAGGCAATCCGTACACGTGTTGCCCGCGGCAAACTCGATGTCTATGTCAACTTCGAGGATCGCAGCGAAAAGCAGTACGATGTCCATGTCAACGAGGGGCTGGCACGCGCGTACTACGCGGCACTCGGCAAGGTCGCCCACGCGGTGGATGCGCCGCTGAATGACGGTGTGCGGATGATAGCGGAGTATGAGGGCGTGATCTCCGTGAGCGAGCAGACGGACATCACAGGCGCACGTGCGGTGTTTCTGGATGCTGTCGCACAGGCACTCGCGGCGCTCGACGCGATGCGGTTTGCCGAGGGGGCACATATCGCACGCGACTTTGAGAAGCGGCTTGCACGTCTTGAGCAGCAGCGTGCACAGGTGAAGGAGCTCGCCCCGCAGATTGTGGCGGACTACCGTACACATCTCGCTGAGGTGCTTGCGGAGTTCAAGGAGGTCACGCCCGACGAGACACGCCTTGTGCAGGAGGCGGCACTGTATGCCGACCGTGTGAACATCACGGAGGAACTCGTGCGGCTCGCGAGCCATTTCGCCCAGTTTCGTGCGATCCTCGCCGAGGAGGAGCCGGTCGGGCGGCGGCTCGACTTCCTCCTGCAGGAGATCAACCGTGAGACGAATACGATTGGATCGAAGGTGAGCAACGCCACCGCACAGCAGATTGTTGTTGCGATGAAGAACGAGGTCGAGAAGCTGCGCGAGCAGGTACAGAATTTGGAGTGACGCATGGAGACTGTGAGTATCGGATTCGGCGATATTGTCCTCGCGGGGCGCATGGTCGCCATCGTTGCACCGACCTCCATGTCGGTGAAGCGTATGGTGCAGGATGCGCGGGACACGGGACGACTCATCGACGCGACGTACAAGCGGCGGACGCGCGCTGTCATTATCCTCGACAGCGGGCACATCGTCCTATCGGCGCTCCAGCCGGAAACGATTGCAGGGCGCATGACGACAAAGGAGGCGGCAGAGTGAAAAAGGGACTTCTCATTGTGATCTCGGGGGCATCCGGCACGGGCAAGGGAACGGTCTGCAAGGAGCTGCTCGCACGCGAACAAGGGCTCGCTTACTCTGTCTCTGCGACTTCGCGCGCACCGCGTGAGGGCGAACAGGACGGACGTGAGTATTACTTCCGCACGCGTGAGGAGTTTGAGGCGATGATCGCTGCGGGGGCGTTTCTTGAGTATGCGGATGTGTACGGCAACTACTACGGCACGCCGCTCGCTCCGATTGAGAAACGGCGTGCAGCGGGCGAGGACATCCTCTTGGAGATCGACACGCAGGGGGCACTGAACGTGATGGAGCGATGCCCCGACGGGACGTTCATCTTCCTCCTGCCGCCGTCACTTGAAGAATTACAGCGCCGTATCACGGGGCGCGGGACGGAGTCGGAGGAGAGCCTTGCGCGGCGCCTTGCGGCGGCACGCGATGAGATTCGGCTCGGAAGGCGTTACCGCTACGCCGTGCTCAACGATACGGTCGAGGCGGCGACGGATCGGATTCAGACGATCCTTGCGGCGGAGCGTCTGCGTGCGGATATGGACCCGACGCAGTTTGACATTTGAAGCCTTACGATGCACGCTCCACTAGGGTTCGCTTAGGAGCATTGCACCGTATCCTACAGCATATAGAAAGTAGAGAGGTACAGCAATGAAGACGAATGTGGAAATCGGGATGGTGAATCCCTCGACGGATGAGCTGCTGACGAAGGTGGACAGCCGCTACGGCGTGGTGGTGCTTGCCGCGAAGCGGGCACGCCAGCTGCTCGAGGGCGATCCCGTGAAGTCCGAGCGCGCGCGTTCAACGAAGAACGTCACGAATGCGTTTGAGGAGATCGCCGAGGGCAAGATCAGCTATGACCTCTGCACAGAGAGCGTCTGACGTGGGCGCACTCGCAGGGCGGCGCATTGTCCTCGGCGTGACGGGCGGCATTGCCGCATACAAGGCGGTCGAGGTCGCAAGTCGGCTGAAGAAAGCGGGCGCAGATGTGCGCGTCATCATGACGCGGGCAGCGACCTCCTTTGTCACGCCGCTCACGTTCCGCGAGATCACGGGACAGCCCGTCGCAGAGACGATGTGGGGGGAGCCGCATCACCACGTTGAGCACATCGCGCTCGCGGAGTTCGCGGAGCTTTTTCTCGTCGCGCCCGCGACGGCGAACTTCATCGCAAAGGCGGCGGCGGGCATCGCCGATGATATGTTGACGACAAGCATCCTTGCGACGCGAGCAGCACGCTATATCGCACCCGCAATGAATACGGGGATGTGGGAGAATCATGTCACGCAGGAGAATGTTGCGCGTCTTGCGTCGCGCGGCGTGCATATCATTCCGCCCGGTGTGGGACAGCTTGCCTGTGGTGCGACGGGGGCGGGACGCCTGCCCGAGCCGGCGGAGATCGTTGCCATCGTGGAACGACACTTTTCTAACGAGCAGAGTCTTGCGGATCGGCGTATCCTCGTGACGGCGGCGGGGACGGAGGAGGCACTCGACCCCGTGCGTTTCCTCGGCAATCGCTCAACGGGGCGCATGGGCTTTGCGGTGGCTGCCGAGGCGGCACGGCGCGGGGCACAGGTCGTGCTCGTTGCGGGACCGACCCCGCTCGTCACACCTGTGGGCGTGCGGCGCGTGGATGTGCGGAGCGCACGCGATATGCACGCAGCAGTACTTGCAGAGTATGACAGTGTGGATGCGGTCATCAAGGCGGCGGCGGTCGCAGACTATCGTCCCGCAGAGATCGCCGCGCACAAGATCAAGAAGTCCGATGGGGAACTGACGCTCACGCTTACCCGTAACCCCGATATCCTCTATGAGCTTGGACAAAAAAAGAGACATCAGATCCTCGTGGGGTTTGCGGCGGAGACGCAGAACGTCGCGGAATACGCACGTGGGAAAGTTGCGAAGAAGAATCTCGACTTTATCGTCGCGAACAACGTTGCGGAGAAGGATGCAGGCTTCGGTGTGCCGACAAATCATGTGCAGATTTTCTACGCAGACGGACGTGCCGAGGATCACCCGCTTATGAAGAAATCGGAGCTTGCGGGCGTGATATTGGATCGGCTTGAGGATCTGTTGAAGAGTTCCCAAAAGCCTGCCCCGCTTGCGGGGAAGGGGGACCATGCGCAGCATGGTGGAAGGGGCGAATCACGAAACTCGTGCGACGAAATATCTTAAGAATCTGTGAAAATAGTCCTTGACAACGCGCCCCACATTCGTTACAATGCGAAACATAGAAGAGAATATACCTCATCCAGAGCAGTGGAGGGAATGGCCCGATGAAGCTGCGGCAACCATGGCGATTTTGCCAACGGTGCCAATTCCTTTAGGCAAAGCGCCTATGAGATGAGAGCGGCAGTTGCAGCCTCCCTTATCTTAGTAGGGGGGCTTTTCTTATGGGCGGTTCCCATAACGATGGAACGAGGTTTTCTGCAATTTTTACGAACCAAGGGAGGTTTCAAATGAAAAAAATGTTGTTTACGTCCGAGTCCGTCACCGAAGGGCATCCGGATAAACTCGCCGATCAGATCTCGGACAGCATTCTGGATGCGATTCTCGCGCAGGATCCGATGGGGCGCGTTGCGTGCGAGACCCTTGTTACAACGGGACAGGCACACGTTGTCGGTGAGATCTCTACCACCTGCTACGTTGATATTCCGAAGATCATCCGCCAGACCGTGCGTGAGGTCGGCTACACAAATGCGAGCTACGGCTTTGATGCGGATACCTGCGGCATCCTCGTCTCGCTCGACGAGCAGTCACCGGACATCGCTCAGGGCGTCAATCAGGCGATTGAGTCGCGCGAGGGTGCGATGGATGCGGCTGAGGCAATCGGCGCGGGCGATCAGGGCATGATGTTTGGGTATGCGACGAACGAGACACCCGAGTACATGCCGCTCACAACCGTACTCGCACACAAGCTGGCGCGCCGCCTCACGGATGTCCGCAAGGGCGGCGAACTCTCCTATCTGCGCCCCGACGGCAAGACACAGGTCACGGTCGCATATGAGGACGGCAAGCCGGTCTATGTCGATACGGTTGTCATTTCGACGCAGCACGATGAGGCGGTCGACCTTGCAACAATCCGCAAGGACATGATCGAGAAGGTCATCAAGGAGATCGTTCCGGCGGAACTTCTGCGCGCAGAGACGAAGTACTTTGTCAACCCGACGGGCAAGTTCGTCATCGGCGGTCCGCACGGCGACTCTGGGCTCACGGGGCGCAAGATCATCGTCGACACCTATGGCGGCTGGGCACGTCACGGCGGCGGTGCGTTCTCGGGCAAGGATCCCACGAAGGTCGACCGCAGTGCCGCGTATGCCGCGCGCTATGTCGCGAAGAACATCGTCGCAGCGGGGCTTGCAGATCGCGTTGAGATTCAGCTTGCATACGCGATCGGTGTGGCGCATCCCGTGTCCATCATGGTGGATACGTTCGGCACTGGAAAGATCGATGATGAGAAGATCGTTTCGCTCGTGCAGAAGACGTTTGACCTGCGTCCTGCCGGCATCATCAAGATGCTGGATCTTCGCCGTCCCATCTATCGTCAGACGGCGGCTTATGGGCACTTTGGACGTACGGACGTTGATCTGCCGTGGGAGAAGACGGACAAGGCAGAACTGCTGAAGAAGGAAGCCGGGCTGTAAGTCGTAACCCATAAAAGTAAGGCTGTCGCACGAAGATGATCTTCGGCGGCAGCCTTATTCGTACATCGGAGGTGAATGATGACCGAACAAAAGATTATGGACTTTGCACGTGCGGAATTTGAGTGGCTGCATGCGCATCCGGAACTTGCATACGAGGAATTCGAGACAACGGCGCGTCTGCGCACAGCGTTTGTGCGTGCGGGGATCCGTATACTCAACCTGCCGCTTAAAACAGGGCTTATTGCCGTGATCGGTACGGGAGAAAAGCCCATCGTCGCCCTGCGCACGGACCTTGACGCACTGCCCGTACACGAGGAGACGGAGCTGCCGTACGCCTCGCAGAGTGCAGGGAAAATGCACGCCTGCGGGCATGACTTCCATACGGCATCGGTGCTTGCGGCGGCACTTCTGCTGAAAGGCAAGGAAGCGGAGCTTGCGGGAACCGTCTATATCGTCTGTCAACCCGCCGAAGAGGCACCGGGAGGTGCCCGCACCATACTCGATACGGGTGCACTCAGAGATGTCATGGCAATCTTCGGCATTCATGCGCGTCCCATCTATCCTGTGGGGACACTCGGGCTGTGTACGGGCGGCATGATGGCGTCCGTGGATAAATTCGAGATCCTATTTCACGGTGTTGGGACGCATGCGGCACAGCCGGATCGCGGCTGTGATCCCATCGTCATGGCGGCGCAATTCGTAACGGCAGCACAGAGCATTGTTGCGCGCAACGTTAGTCCGCTGCGCCCTGGTGTTGTCAGCGTGACACACATCAATGCGGGGACGACGTGGAACGTCCTGCCCGAACGTGCGTGGATGGAGGGAACGATTCGTCTCTTTGATGCAGATGATCGTGCGCTTGTTAAGAAGCGCGTCGAGGCACTTGCCAACGGAATCGCCGCAGGATTTGGCGGACGTGCAGAGGTCGCGTGGACAGCCGGTCCGCCCGCCGTCGTGAATACGGAGCGGTGGAATGATCTTGCGCGTGACGCTGCGGCACAGGAGGAATTTGCCGTCGTGGATGCCGTGCCGTGGATGGCGGGAGAGGATTTTGCCTACTATCAGGAGTCGATGGAGAGCTGCTTTGCATTCGTCGGCACGGGGCTTGCCCCCGAGAACCATCATCCGAAGTTCGTGGTTGACCCTGCGGCAATCCCAATGACAGCACGCTATCTTGCGCGGATGGCGGAGGAAGCACTCAAGAAGCTGAAATAGCAAAGCCGCCCCCGTGCGACAAGGGGGCGGCTAGGATTATGGCATCTTAGCTTCCCCCGTCACAACGGGGGAAGTGGCGAGCGTAGCGAGCCGATAGGGGTGTTCGTACAACAAGCCCCTTCTGTTTCATTTCTTCGGCTTCAATCCAATCGTCAGTTCATTGACAATCGGTATCCGCTCCCCGATTTTCCGCACAATGATTGCTCCAAGCAGCGTCAGCAATAACGTTGCCGCATACATCGTGAGTGCGATCGGCGCAGTCACGACACGTCCGCTTCCGTGAATCGCCATCAGCAAATACGTAATCGCAATCGGATGTGCAAGGTAGATGAAGTACGAATGCTTTCCGAGGAGTTGAAACGCGCGTCCGAGGAGATTCTCTGTGCCCAGCCGCGTGAAGAACGCGAAGAGGGCGAGCGTCGCGCCAATCGTGTAGAGAATGCCGAGCGGTGAGAGCTGATGCGCCGTGTAGATGCCCTCAAGCGGTGTATATCCGTCTACAAGAAGCAGCTTGTAGTACCATGCGAGAAGTGCTGCGAGACTTGCAGCGCCAATTGCATAGAGCCGCCCCGTATGCCGCTCCATCCATGTATGGAACGTGTTCCAATGCAGAGCGATATAGCCGCCGAGCAGGAAGATAAAGACATAGTGCCCAACCCAGTAGTTGAGCCGGTAGAAGAGCAGCGCACGCAGCAGCGTTCCCTCGGGCAGACCATAGACGTAGAGGTTGAACGCAGTGTCAAAACTCGACCAGTAGTCAAATGCAATCTGCACGAGGAGAATCCCTGCGAGCAGCGGCAGTGTCATGCGTGCGAGAAGTCGACGCCAGAGCGGCATCAGCAGATAGAACCAGATCAGGATCACCATGAAGTAGAGCTGGTACTTTGCATTTCCGAAGAAGAGGATTCCCGGCAGCGAGACGAGCGGCGGAAAGCCAACGCCGTAGGCGTATGCGTCATGAATCAGATAGAAGAGCGACCACACGAGATAGGGGATCATGACCGCGCGCCCGCGCCGCACGAGAAACTCGCGATAGGAAAACGGTGCAGACGGCGACTGCCCGTAGAAGAGACCGAATGCAGAGATAAAGAAAAAAATCGGTACGGCAAAGCGCGTACCGATGTCAAAAAGCGCCACAAGATGAATGTTGGGCGATGGATTTGCGAGGTACTCCGCGCCGATGTGAATGCCGATCACGCCCATCATCGAGATGCCGCGCATCGCCTCGACGGCAGAGATTCGCCCCCGCTTACTCGATGACATAGGAAATGTTCACCGAAGCCTCGAACGAAAGCTCGCCCGCCGAGATCGGCGTTCCGGCATCGTATGCTTCCTTTGCCATCATCATCGGCATAAAATTGCGCGGTGCTGGGGACTGCGCGTCTGCATAGACATTCAGGATGCGTACAATCCGCACCCCAAGCGCACGAGCCACGGCATCTGCCTTGCTGCGTGCGTCACGCGCGGCATCGGCAAGCGCGGCGTCCTTTGCGGCACTCGGGTCGCTCGCCGAGAATTCGAGGGAGTCCACACGGTTCGCTCCGTTTGCAAGCGCGGCATCGATCACCTTGCCCACATTCGCAAGATTGCGTACCTTGACCACAATGGCATTCGTCACCGTATAGCCCGTCGTGACGCTGCGCCCGTTGTCCTTCACATCGTAGATCGGCGAGAAATCATAGCGCGTTGTCTGAATGTCACGTTCTGCAACACCAAGCGCCTTTACCGCCGCCTGCACGCGTGCCGCCTGCGCCGCATTGTCGCCGTGCGCCTTTGCCGCATCCTTTGCCTCCGTGATGACACCGAGCGTGATCTCAGCCATATCGGGGGCGATCTGAGCCGATCCGACGCCGTTCATCGTCAGCGTCGGCAGAGCTTCCTCGGCGGACGCAGTTCTCGTCGGAATGACAAGTGTGAGTGCGAGCAGAGCTGCGCATACGAGTGTGCCGAATGAAAAGCGTTTCATAAAAAACCTCCGTTCTTAACGAAAACCTGTGTCTATTATAGCATAGAGCGTGAAAAAATGGATTATGTGGAGGTAAAAGATTTATGCGCGCGAATATGCCAAGAAATTTGCGAAACAGATATGGATTTGCTAATATAGACACATATTGATTTGAAGCAACGAACGAGATGGGAGCACGACAATGCGCATATTGCTCGCGAACTTTACAAAGATGATCGGGGACAGCGGCGGACTTGCAAAGGTGAATGTCGCATTCGCCAATGAGACGGCGCGTCGCGGGCATACGGTGACGACGGTCTACAGCGATGACCGAGAGGGCGATTTCTTCTATCCGCTCGATGAACGTGTGACGGCGTATAATCTCCGCCATTTTCGTGGGGAGACGCATCTTTTTCCCGTGACCTATAAAATACGGCGCGAGATTCTGCGCGCATTCAGTCAGAAGCGTGGTCGCGCCGTCAATAATAATTTCACTGAGAACTATCTATTGCCTCATATACAAACGATTCTGGCGGAAACGAAGCCAGATATCATCATCGCCTTTCAGCCCGCCTCGGCAAAAAATCTTCTCTGTGATTTGGAGACGAAAATCCCTGTCATTACCATGTCGCATGGCGACCCCGAGGATTATTTTCACACCTATCCGACTGCCGAGCTGCCCGCACTTTCCAAGAGCGCCGTCTGTCAGGTTCTCCTGCCAAGTTTTGCCAAACACCTGAAGAACCGTCTGCCTGATGTGCGCGTCGAGGTCATCGGCAATGTTGTCCCTCAGTATAAGGAACAGGCAGATCTGACGTGCGAGAAGGATCTTTATAAAGTCGTCTTTGTCGGGCGCATGGTTCGGAATCACAAGCGCCCGCATCTGTTGATCGGGGCGTTTGCAAAGATTGCGGCGGAGTTTCCCGACTGGACACTCGAACTCTGGGGCGCGGAGGACAACAAGCGGTATCAGAAGGAACTGCAAAGGATAATTGACAGTGCGGGGCTTACGAAACGCATTTTATTCTGCGGGACAACAAAAAACGTGGCGTCTGTGCTCCAAAATGCAGATTTGTATACCATGCCAAGTGCCTACGAGGGCTTCGGACTCTCTCTTGCCGAGGGTATGAGTATGGGGCTTCCCGCCGTCGGCTACCAGAACTGTGTCGCGGTGAATGAACTCATCCACGATGGTGAGAACGGATTTCTCGCGGATGATGGCGTCGAACCTCTCGCAGAGAAGATGGCATTCCTCATGCGTGATCGTGATCTTCGCGTAAAGATGGGGATGGCGGCACGGGAGTCCATGCGTGTGTATGCACCTGAGAATATATGGGCGCAGTGGGAGGAACTGATGGAACGTGTCGTATCGCACAGATAAGAGCTGACGGGGAGGTATTGTGTGAAAGCAGTAATTTTGGCGGGTGGCTACGGCACGCGCATCTCGGAGGAGTCTCAATACAAACCAAAGCCCCTGATTGAGATTGGGGATATGCCGATTCTGTGGCATATCATGAAGAGCTTCTCTTCTTATGGGATCCACGAGTTCGTTATATGTGCGGGGTACAAGCAGAATATGGTGAAGGAATGGTTCAACAACTACTTTCTCCATACAAGCGATGTTCTGTTCGATTTGGAAAAGAAGCAGACGCATTTTTTACAAACGGGTGAGGAGCTATGGAAGGTTATTGTGGCAAATACCGGAAGGGACACGATGACCGGAGGGCGCATCAAGCGGATACAGAAATACGTTGGCGACGAGGCTTTCATGATGACATACGGGGATGCTGTATGTGATGTCAATATTGAAAAACTGCTTGCGTTCCATCAATCGCACGGGAAACTGGCGACGCTGACCTCTGTCATGCAGGAGCAGAGCAAGGGGGTTCTGGATATCGGCGGCAATAATACCGTGCGAGCCTTCCGCGAAAAATCGCAGCGGGACAGTGCCCCCATCAATGCGGGCTATATGGTGCTTGAGCCGCAGGTGTTCGATTATCTGACGGGGGACGACTGTGTCTTTGAACAGGAGCCGTTGGAACGCTTGGCGCGTGAGGAACAGCTCATGAGCTATCGCCATCACGGATTTTGGCAGTGCATGGATATGCTGCGCGAAAAGAATGAGTTGGATCGGCTGTGGGCGAGCGGGTGCGCTCCGTGGAAAGTGTGGGAATAACCTTTGACTTTTTGTCATTTTTCATGTAGAATGGATAACAGTTTTAGAATTGCATACGCATAAATGCGATGCAAAATAATCGAATATAAGGGAGAACGATACTATGTCAAAGGAAACGTTTGAGTTTCAAGCTGAGACAAAGCAGCTGCTGGATCTGATGATCCACTCGATTTACACGAACCGTGAGATTTTCCTGCGCGAGCTGATCTCGAATGCGTCGGATGCGATGGATAAGCTCCATTTCGAGAGCCTGACGAATCGCGATATGCTTGAGGGCAATGAGAACTATGAGATTTTCCTTGTTCCAGACAAGGAGAGCAAGACCCTGACGATTTCGGACAGCGGCATCGGTATGTCGCGTGCGGAGGTCGTAGAGAACATCGGCACGATTGCAAAGTCCGGGACGAAGGCGTTCATGGAGCAGCTTGCAAAGGCGAAGGAGGAAAGCGGCGGCACACCCGACAAGGAGCTGATCGGGCAGTTCGGCGTTGGTTTCTACTCGGCGTTTATGGTTGCGGAGCGCGTGACGATTGTGACGCGCCGTGCGGGCGAGCAGCAAGCGACGCGTTGGGAGTCGGCGGGCGACGGCAGCTACACGATTGAGGAGGCGGAGAAGGAGACGCGCGGCACGACGGTCACAATTCATCTCGCGAAGGAGTTCACGGAGGGCGAGACGGACTACACGGATCCGTTCACATTGGAGAGCCTCGTAAAGAAGTACTCGGACTATGTGCGCTATCCGATCCGCATGAATGTGACGACGGAGGAGATGCCGCGCGATGATGAGGGCAAGGTCATCGAGGGCGCAGAGAAGATCAAGAAGACGGAGCTGCGCACGCTGAACTCGATGCAGCCGCTCTGGACGCGTGCGAAGTCCGAAATCAAGCCAGAGGAGTACAACGATTTCTTCCGCGACCAGTTCCACGAGTGGGAAGCGCCGATGGAGGTGTTCCACACGAAGGCGGAGGGCACGGTAGAGTATACGGCACTCCTTGAGATTCCCGCGCGTGCGCCGTTCAATCTCTATCAGGCGGACTATGAGCCGGGCATTCAGCTCTACTCCCGCCACGTATTCATCATGGACAAGTGCAAAGATCTCCTGCCGGACTACCTGCGCTTTGTCAAGGGGCTTGTGGACTCGCCTGACCTCTCGCTGAACATCTCGCGCGAACTGCTGCAGCAGAGTCGCGAACTCAAGACGATCGGACGTGCGCTTGAGAAGAATGTCCTCAAGTCACTGGGCAAGAAGCTCGAGAAAAACCGTGAGGACTACGAGAAGTTCTGGAATGAATACGGTCGTATGCTCAAGATTGGCATCTACAACAGTATGTATTCCGGCCGTGATACGGTGGACAAGCTGAAGGATCTCCTGCTCTTCCACAGCTCGAAGGAGGGCGCGCTTGTCTCGCTCAAGGAGTACGTCGCGCGTATGCCCGAGAGCCAGAAGAGCATTTACTATGCGACGGCGAAGGATCAGGCGACGATTGAGCAGCTGCCGCAGATGGAGCAGCTGCGCGAGCGCGGGTTTGAGGTACTGTTCCTGCTCGATCCCGTGGATGAGTTCGCGATTGAGACGGTGCATGAGTACGAGGGGAAAAACTTCCACTCGATCAGCCGCGGTGATCTTGATCTCGGTGATGCGGAGAGCGAGGCGGCGAAGAAGGAAACCGAGGATATCGCGAAGGCGAACGACGATCTCATCAAGGACGTGAAGGAAGCCATCGGCGACAAGATTGCCGAGGTGAAGATTTCGCAGCGTCTGCGCTCAAGTGCCGTCTGTCTGGTTGCGGATGAGGCAGGGCCGTCGCTGTCGATGGAGCAGACCTTTGCCGAGATGAACAATCCGATGTTCAAGGCACGCCGTATCCTTGAGATCAACCCGCATCACGATCTCTTTGCGAAGCTCAAGGAGGTGCACGCGGCGGGCAAGGACAGCGAGGAGTTCAAGGATTACTGCGACCTGCTGTATACGCAGGCGCTCCTCATCGAGGGGATCCTGCCGGAGAATCCCGTCGCCTTTGCGCAGAAGCTCGCAAAGATGATGGCGAAATAAGGAGATGCTGTGGAAGTCGAACTCTTTTCGTCACAGTTCTTTGTGGCGCTCTTTTCGATCATTGTGCTTGATCTCGTACTCGCGGGGGACAATGCTGTCGTCATAGCGATGGCATCGAATCGACTGCCCGCGCACCTCCGAAAGCGTGCGATCTATGTCGGCACGGCGGGGGCGATTGTCATCCGTCTGATTATGACGTACTTCGCAGTGCAGCTGCTCTCCGTGCCCTACTTGCAGGCACTCGGAGGGCTGGTGCTGCTGCCGATTGCAGTGAAGCTGATGAAGCCGTCCGGCGGGGAGGAGCATATCGAGGCGGCGGAAACGTTTGCGGGAGCGGTCAAGACGATCATCATTGCCGATGCGGCAATGGGGATCGATAATGTGATTGCGATTGCGGGCGCGTCGCACGGCGACTTTCTGCTCGTCGTTCTGGGGCTCCTCATCAGTATCCCGATTGTGGTCGGCGGCAGTCAGCTGATCGGGACGCTGATGGAGAAATACCCCGTGCTCGTCGTGCTTGGCACTGCCATTCTCGGATGGACGGGCGGTACGATGATCGTACACGACCGTACGATTGGCAGCATGCTCCTGGAGGCTGCACCACAGGCGGCGTACCTCCTGCCCGCAGCACTCGCAGGTGCGGTGTGCGGCATCGGCGGCTATTTGCAGCGGAGAAAATAATATGGTCGGACTTGTGATTGTAACGCACAGTGCCGCACTTGCGCATGGTGTTGCAGAGACCTGCCGCATGATGGCAAAGGATGCGCGCATTGCAACGGCGGGCGGCTTGGAGGATGGCGGATTCGGGACGAGCTATGCGCGGATTGTCAAAGCAATCGACGCCGTGTACGGTGCGGACGGCGCCGTGATCCTCATGGATGCGGGCAGTTCGATTCTGACCGTGGAGACGATTGTAGAGGAAATGACCGCGCGCCGTCTGCGGATGGTGGACTGTCCCCTTGTCGAGGGGAGTGTCGTGGCTGCGATCACAGCGGTCTGTGGCGGCAGTCTCGACGAGGTTGTCCGGCGTGCAGAGGAAACGCGTGGTGCGGTCAAGATTGCCGATTGACAGAACGAATCCAGAGTGTTACAATAGCATACGAACGATGCTCTTTGAGGCGGGGTGCAAATCCCCACCGGCGGTACAGCCCGCAAGCCACTCGCGAGAGCGGCACGACTCGGTGAGATTCCGAGGCCGACAGTGAAGAAGGCAGTTGCCTTCACAGTCTGGATGAGAAAAGGCGCGTCTATGAAAGGAGTCCTGATAGCATTTTATCAGGGCGTTCTTGGGACGATTTATGTGCCGCCGGAGGAGGATTCTTCCGGCGGCTTTTTGTTTTGGCAAATTGTGTTGTGTTCGCGTGGAGCGCTAAATCAACCTGCCAAGACGGCATAGAACAGAACGGGATTGCTATGAATGACATTGACGAATCCTATATGCGCGAGGCGCTGCGGATTGCAGAGTATGCGCGCGGGCGCACTGCACCGAACCCTCTTGTGGGTGCGGTCATCGTGCGTGACGGCACGATCATTGCGAACGGGTGGCACCGCGCGGCAGGCGAGCCGCACGCGGAGATTCACGCGCTGCGGATGGCGGGCGAACTGGCACGCGGCGCGACGCTCTATGTGACGCTCGAACCATGCGCCCATCATGGGCGCACGGGACCCTGTGCCGAGGCGGTGATTGCGGCGGGCATTGCGCGTGTCGTCGTTGCACTCTGCGATCCAAATCCGCTCGTTGCAGGGCGGGGCATTGATCTGCTTGCAGCGGCGGGCATCGAGGTTGTAACGGGCGTGTGCGAGACAGAGGCGCGGCGGCAGAACGAGGTCTTCCTCAAGTGGGTGACGCAGAAACGCCCCTTTGTGACGCTCAAGACGGCGATGACGCTGGACGGCAAGATCGCAAGTTCTACGGGCGCGTCGCAGTGGATCACGGGAGCAGAGGCGCGTTTACGCGTGCACGAGTACCGCAACGAATACGATGCAATCTTGGTTGGGATCGGTACGGTGCTTGCGGATGATCCGAGCCTCACGACGCGTCTGCCCGACCGCACAGGGAAAAATCCCCTGCGCGTTGTGCTCGACAGTGAGGCACGCACGCCGCTCGATGCAAAGATTGTGACGGACGGCGCAGGACCGACACTCATCGCCGTGAGTGAGCGTGCCGACCAGCGGCGTGTGAATCTCCTTCGTGCGTGCGGCACAGAGGTCGTGATGCTCGGCACAGAGCGCGTGGATATCGCGGCTCTGCTCGACGATCTCGGCGCGAGAGAGATCACATCGCTCTTCGTTGAGGGCGGAGCCACGGTGAACTGGTCGCTGCTTGCGGGCGGCTATGTGGACAAGGTGCACGCCTTTATTGCGCCCATGCTGATGGGGGGCGCGTCGGCAAAAACGCCTGTGGGCGGCACGGGCTTTGACAGCCCGCAGACGGCGCTGCGTCTGCGTGACGTGACCGTCGAGCAGCTGGGCGCGGACATTCTCGTCACGGGTTATCCGTGTGCGACGGAGTGAGGAGGCGGAATGTTTACAGGAATCATTGAGGAGATCGGCACGTTCGGCGGACTTTCGGGCGGCACTATCGCGATTGGGGCAAAGCTCGTTCAATCGGACGCACACATCGGCGACAGCATCGCTGTTAACGGTATTTGTCTCACGGTGACACAGTTCGATGCGCACGGCTTTCGTGCGGCGGTCATGCCAGAGACTGTGCGGCGCACGTCGCTCGCAGGACTGACCCACGGTGCGCCGCTCAATCTTGAACGCGCACTGCTCCCGACAACGCGCCTCGGCGGACATTTTGTCAGCGGACACATTGACGGTGTGGGGGAGATCACGGAGATGCGCGAGGAGGGCAATGCGATTCTGATGACGGTTGCGGCAGGGGATGAGATCCTGCGCGGCATCGTCGAAAAGGGCTCGGTTGCGCTTGACGGCATCAGCCTCACGGTTGCGCGGGTCAGCACGACGGATTTCACCGTCAGCCTGATCCCGCACACGCGCATGGTGACAAATCTCGGTGCAAAGCGCGTCGGCAGTCCGCTCAACATCGAGACGGACATCCTCGGGAAATACGCGCTGAAACTGCTCGGCGGCGAAAATTCCGCCGTGAGGAGCACAGGGGTTACGCGGGACTTTCTTTTGAAAAATGGATTTTAGGAGAGATAGCATGTCAGATTTTGCAACGATTGAACAGGCAATCGAGGACATTAAGAGCGGTAAAATGCTCATCGTCGTGGACGATGAGGACAGGGAAAATGAAGGCGATATTATCGTCGCAGCTGAAAAGCTTACGCCCGAACATATCAACTTCATGGCGACCGAGGCACGCGGACTGATCTGCACGCCGATCATCGGCAGCCGTCTGGACGAACTTGCGATTGGGCAGATGGTAGAGAACAATACGGACAACCATGAGACGGCGTTCACGGTCAGCATCGACGCATACGATACGACGACGGGAATCTCGGCATTCGAGCGCTGCCATACGGTGAAGATGCTGATCGACCCGCAGGCAAAGCCCTCACATTTCCGCCGCCCGGGGCACATCTTCCCCCTGCGCACGGTCGAGGGCGGTGTTCTGCGCCGTGCCGGACACACGGAGGCGACCACGGATCTCGCGCGCATGGCGGGGCTCTTTCCTGCGGGAATGTGCTGCGAGATCATGGCGGACGACGGTCACATGATGCGTACGCCTGAGCTCAAGGCGTTTGCAAAAAAGCACGGGCTGAACATCATTACGATTGCGGATCTCATCGAGTTTCGCAAGCATACGGAGACGTTTGTTCATCGCATTTCGGATGTGGATTTTCCAAGCAAATACGGACATTTCCGCCTGATTGCCTACGAGAACACCCTCAACAGCCGCTGTGATCTCGCCGTGGTGAAGGGTGATGTGCGCGGCAAGGAGAATGTGCTCGTGCGTGTGCACTCGGAGTGCCTGACGGGCGATGCACTCGGCTCGATGCGCTGCGACTGCGGCGATCAGCTTGCGGCGGCGATGCGGCAGATCGAGGCGGAGGGCGAGGGTGTCGTCCTCTACGTGCGGCAGGAGGGGCGCGGCATCGGGCTTGCGAACAAGATGCGCGCGTACGCCCTGCAGGATCAGGGGCGCGATACGGTCGAGGCGAACGTCGAGCTCGGCTTTGCACCGGATCTCCGCGACTACGGTCTTGGCGCACAGATTCTCGCTGACCTTGGGCTTTCGACGATCCGCCTCATGACGAACAACCCCGCGAAGCGTGCGGGACTGGAGGGCTATGGGTTGAAGATTGTCGAGCGCGTGCCGATTGTCATGAGCACACATGATTTTGACCGCAAGTATATGACGGTCAAGAAGGAAAAGATGGGGCATATCCTCAGCGATGAGGAATTGGGAGGAAACTGACATGGCGAACATCATCGAAGGATATATCAGCGGCAAGGGACTGAAATTCGGCATCGTCGCGGCGCGTTTCAACGAGTTTATTGTGAGCAAGCTGGTTGGCGGTGCACTCGATACGCTGCACCGCCATGAGACGGCGGACAGTGACATCGACGTGGCATGGGTGCCGGGGGCATTCGAGATCCCGCTTGCGGCGAAGAAGATGGCGGCGAGCGGGAAATATGACGCTGTTCTCTGCCTCGGTGCGGTCATTCGCGGCTCGACGACGCACTACGATTACGTCTGCAGCGAGGTGTCGAAGGGCGTGGCACAGGTTGGACTCCAGACGGGAGTGCCGGCGATCTTCGGCGTCGTGACGACGGAGAACATCGAGCAGGCGATTGAGCGCGCGGGCACGAAGGCGGGCAACAAGGGCGCAGATGCGGCGATGGCGGCGATGGAGATGGCAAGTCTCCTTGGAAAGCTGTGAGCAAATGAAGATTGGAATACTCAGCGATACGCACGGACATGAGGGCGCATGGGTGCGTGCGTGTGAGAAGTTCTTCACGGGCGCGGATCTGATTCTCCATGCGGGCGATGTTGCCTATCATGGACCACGCAATCCGATGAAGGCGGACTACAATCCGATGGGGCTGATCGAGCGCATCAATGGATCGGAGATTCCCGTCATCATCGCCAAGGGCAACTGCGACTCCGACGTGGACGCGAGCTGCCTCGAAGTCCCGCTTATGTCCCCCTACGCCTACGTCGTGTGGGAGGGACGGCGCATCATTATCACGCACGGCGATGCCGTCATGACGGACGCGGAAAAGGATCAGGCGGCGAAGCATCTAAAGGCAGATCTCTTTATCAGCGGTCATGTGCATATCAATGTCCTTGAAAAAAGAGGGGACACCGTGTTCCTCAACCCCGGCTCCGCCGCACTCTCGAAGCGTCCTGACGGGCGCAACACCGTTGCCGTCCTTGAGGATGGGACAATTCGAATTTTTGACATAGATACGGGCGATGTTCTGCACGAACTAGCCCTTGATTGGTAAGGAAACTATGGATCAACTCATTAAGGCAACGGCGGCGAACGGGCAGCTGCGTGCATTCGC
This sequence comes from Candidatus Centipeda massiliensis, assembly GCF_900290285.1. Classification (GTDB taxonomy): domain Bacteria; phylum Bacillota; class Negativicutes; order Selenomonadales; family Selenomonadaceae; genus Centipeda; species Centipeda massiliensis. The sequence goes on from NZ_LT985754.1 coordinate 856,162, forward strand.
GGCTGTGACAACGGAGGCTGTCGCCGAGGCGATGCGGCGCCATGACTGTTATCCCGTCGCGGCGGCGGCACTCGGGCGCACGATGACGGGGGCACTCCTTCTCGCCGCAAATCTCAAGAACAAAGAATCCGTCATGATCAAATTCAAGGGCGACGGTCCTCTTGGTACGGTGACGGCAGACGCGACGGCAGAGGGCTCTGTGCGCGGCTATGTCGACCATCCGCACGTCAATCTCCCACTGAATGCGCTCGGTAAGATCGACGTGGGCGGCGGTATTGGCGCGGGGATTCTCTCGGTCACACGCTTCACGGGGCTGAAGGAACCCGTGACGGGCAGTGTGGATATCACGAACGGAGAGGTGGCGGAGGATCTCATCAACTATCTCTACGCCTCCGAGCAGACGCCTTCGTCCATCGGGCTTGGTGTGCTCGTCAGCCCTGCGCTGGAATGTCTCGGCGCGGGCGGTTTTTTCCTCCAGCCACTGCCGGGTGCAGCCAATGAGGTGATCGACTGCCTTGAGGCGAATCTGAAGGGAATCTCCTCCGTTTCGCGTATGGTGGAGGAGGGCTTGGATGCTGCGGGCATCATTGGGAGGATTCTCGGCGGGTTCGATGATGTGAAAATTCTTTCGACCACCGATCTCGCCTTTCGCTGCAACTGCTCAAAGAACTACATTACCGACCGGCTGCTGACGCTCGGCGAGGAGGATTTGCGTGCCCTGCGCGATGACGGAACGGCAGAGGTGAAATGCCACTTCTGCAACGAGGCGTATACCTTTGACCGTGAGGATCTGAGCGTGATCTACAACGTCGCGCAGAAGATGCGCGATATGCGTGCGCATGGGCAGCTGTGAGAAAGCGTGTGCGCGTTGTGCGGGAACAGAGTACCGTGTTGGACGGGATTCCCGCGCGGATTTGCTATAAGAATATCAAGAACCTCTACCTTCGCGTCCGTGACGGACACATTGAGCTGAGTGTGCCGCAGCGGACGGCGCAGAGGGATATGGAGAATTTCGTCCGCCGCAGACGTGCATGGATTGACGAGCGTCTGCGGCTTTTGCGCGTGCGTGCAGAACGACCTGTGTGCACGTATGCGGAGGGCGAGCAGATACGGCTCTGGGGGGTGGAATACCCTCTCGTGCACCGCTCTTCTTCAGGCAGAAAAGCTTATGCCGAGTGCGTGGGCGGTGCAGTCATCCTCCACATTTCCGAGGGGGCAGACGAAACGCAGCGACACGCGGCAATCGAGGCACTCTACCGTACGGAGCTTGCGGCTGCCATCGAGCGCGAAGCACCTGTATGCGAGGCAACCGTCGGCAAACGTGCCGCTCTCTGGCGCATTCGCGCGATGAAGACGCGCTGGGGCAGCTGCAATGTTCGCACAGCTGCGATCACACTCAATCTTCAACTCGTGCAGTACGATGTGCGCGCTCTTCGCTACGTCATCACACATGAACTCACGCATCTTTGGGTGCGCGGGCATGATGCACGTTTTTATGCGCGTATGGACAGATATTTTCCAGGGTGGCAGGAGATGCGGCGAGAGCTGAATGAAAGAAATGAAAATGACGACAAATGAATGAAAATGAACGTATATGAAAACGTATGTTGAATTTGGATTTGGGTTATGATAGAATAAAAAATGACAAATGAGCAGAAAGGAGTAATTATGGCGCAGGCAATGGTTAGCTTCCGCATGGATGCGGAATTGAAAAAAACAACAGAAGAGATCTGCAAAGGGATGGGACTTACGTTGACATCGGCATTTACGATGTTTGCGGCAAAGGTGTCACAGGAAAGGGCTATCCCGTTTAAGGTGGGGCTGCCCCCAGTCGATCCATTCCATTCAGAGGAAAATTTATCGCATATTGAGCACTCGCTTGACCAGCTTGACCGTGGAGAAGGCATTGAAATGTCCATGCAAGAATTGGAGGAATTTATGAATGCTGCTCAATAGCACGTTCATACTGTCACCCGAGGCGAAAGCGGATTTGGAGTACTGGAAGAGCGTCCCGGCACCGAAAACGATGGAACGTATCATGAGATTGATTCGGGATACGATGGAAAACGGCTACAGGGGGATTGGACGACCCGAGCCGTTGAAGGAAAAGCGCTATCGTGGCTGTTGGAGCAAACGCATCGACAAAGAACACCGGTTTATCTTTCGCATTCAAAATAATACCTTGGAGATTGTTTCCTGTCGAACGCACTATGAAAAATAACGAGGGAATCTCTGATTATATGGAGTTCGTCAAGATGGCGTGGCTGAATTTATCAGCGATTCCCTAAGATGGGCTCGTATATAGACAATGAAACGAGGATACTGCAACGTGCAGTATCCTCGTTTGTGTTGGTTCAACATATTATTCTTACTTCGCTGCGCCGACCTTCTCCGCCTCCTCGACGACGATGAGGCGGCCTGTGTGTACGTCGTAGACATAGCCGTGGATCACGATGGCAGCGGGAACGAGCGGGTGCGTCCGCAGGCGGCGTACGTCGCGCACAAGGTTCTCCTCAAGCGTACCACTGATCGGCATAAAGTCGATGTAGTGCGCCTCCGTTGGGTCGATCCCATGCACATGGGCATCCGATGCGAAGAGTTCCCGCGCCTCCTCGTTTGTAAAGCCCATCATTCCGCAGTGTGTGTGCTGGATGATGAACCATTCTCTCGTTCCGAGCATCTTGTAGGAGATGAGGAGGGAACGAATGACATCATCCGTGACACGTCCGCCCGCATTGCGGATCACGTGCGCATCGCCTTTTGCAAGCCCCGCGAATTTCGCGGGATCGAGACGGCAGTCCATACAGGTGACAATGGCGATATTTCGCGCTGGATGGTGCGACAGGCTCCCCTTGTCGCCGAACTCCTCGACGTACAGTGCATTTGCCGCATGGATCGCTTTTACATTCTTGTCCATTCAATCATCCCTTCCTTATCTATAGAAAAAACCGCCCGAACTGCCGGACGGCTTTCTCTATGCACTTGCTTACACGGCACGCTCGACGTTGCCGGAACGCAGGCAGCGCGTGCATACATTGACGTGTTTGACCTCACCCTTCACAAGGGCGCGGACACGCTGAATATTCGGCTTCCACTTGCGTTTCGTCTTTACATGAGAGTGGCTCACATTGTTGCCGCTCATCGGCCCCTTGCCGCAGACCTCGCATACACTTGCCATTGCTACACCTCCTCAACGCGCACTTCACTCAAGCTGCGCGCAATACCGTGCTATTATACTATGATTCCCTCCATTAGGCAAGACACTACGAAAAATTTTCTATAGAATCGCATATAGCTATGAACAGATAGAAGGATTTTATCAATGAAAGATGAAAAACATTCAAGTTTTTCTTGATATTTGGAAAAAAAGTAGTATTATGTTTATAGAAGGAAAAATGTTTTTTACGGGGTGTGGTTATTTGTTTCACAGGGCTGTGCGGACAGCCTGAGAAAAGGGGGAGGATTCAGATGATTACATTGCTGGGAAAAACGCGGCAGATCAATCGTCTGCTCCAGCGCTCGGAGAGTGTTGAGTACGATGGGATCTCGCGCGTGTTGAGCAATGTCCTTGAGGCGAATGTCTATATTACCGATGAGGGCGGAAAAATTTGCGGATATGCCCTTTTTGATGATGACGATGACCTCATGATGAACGAAGTGATCGAGCTTGGACAGTTCCCGCGGAAATATGTCGACTGGCTCAATCGACTGGAGGAGACGCATGCCAATATCCGTGTGGATACGGATGGTGCGTCCTACGAAAAGGAGATGGCGGAGCTGTTCCGCGAGCAGAACATCGTCATCACGCCGATCTACGGTCCACGACGCAGACTGGGAACCCTCGTCGTGGCAAGCGGCAAGAAAGAGTTCGGGGATCCTGACCTCCTGCTCTCAGAGTATGGCGCGACTGTCGTTGGTATGGAGATGCTGCGTGATGCGGCGCAGAAGAGCGAGGTCGAGGCGCGTCAGCGCGAAGCCGTTCGCATTGCCGTGGAGACGCTCTCATACTCCGAGCGCAAGGCAGCGCATGCAATTCTGCAGGAACTGGCGAGCCAAGGTAAGTTCGAGGGAAGACTTATCGCATCGCGCATCGCCGACGAGGCGAAGATCACGCGCTCGGTCATTGTCAACGCGCTGCGCAAGTTCGAGTCCGCAGGTGTCATCGAGTCGAAGTCGCTCGGCATGAAGGGGACGTTCGTGCGCGTCACGAATTCCTATCTCATGGAGAAGCTGCCGGAACTTGAGGAATACGCTGCCGATGTCCAGTGGGCAAATCTCGGCAGCGGTGTCAATCTTTGACAAAGCGCTCATATTATAGCGCAAATAAAAGATGTTGACAAGCGGTTCAAAATCTCATATAATTGCCTTCGTGAGTGTGCGGCGGATACCCCCGCGGGTGTTCCGCCGCCGTTCATGAGTTTGGCGCGTTGGTCAAGTGGTTAAGACACCGCCCTTTCACGGCGGCTTCACGGGTTCGAATCCCGTACGCGTCACCAATATACGGCCCGGTAGTTTAGTTGGTTAGAATGCCGCCCTGTCACGGCGGAGGTCGTGGGTTCAAGTCCCATCCGGGTCGCCATTTTTCCTTTTGCCTCGGTAGCTCAGTTGGTAGAGCAGGGGACTGAAAATCCCCGTGTCAGTGGTTCGATTCCGCTCTGAGGCACCACCTTGTCGTTTGATCTCCAGTACAGCAGTGCACTGGGGATTTTTTTGTAGAGTCATTTCATCGATCCAAAGGAGCTTTTGCCGTGGAATATTTCTCTCAGATTTTTCTTTCGTTCATTGCCTCGTGGGGGTATGTCGCCGTCGCTGTGCTCATGGCGGCAGAAAACGCCTGCATACCGATCCCGAGCGAGCTGATCCTCGGCTTTGCGGGCTATCTCGTCTTTGCGGGACACATGTCGTTCGAGGGTGCTCTGCTCGCGGGCATGGTCGGCGGACTTCTTGGCTCCATCTTTGCTTATGAAGTCGGCGCACGCGGCGGGCGCCCGTTCGTGGATCAATACGGGAAATATTTTTTCATCAAGAAATCCCATGTCGATACAGCGCAGGATTGGTTTGATCGCTATGGACTCAAGGCGGTGTTCTTCAGCCGTATGCTGCCCGTCGTACGCACGTTCATCTCGCTGCCGGCGGGGTTTGCACGCGTCGATAAGAAGCGCTTTTTCACCTACACCATCGCAGGCTCTCTCCCGTGGACGGCGATGATTCTCTATGCGGGGCTAATGCTCGGAGAGAATTGGACGGATCTCATGGAGTACGGGCATGAGGCAAGCCTTATCTTTGTCGTATGTTCTGTCATCGCGATCGTCTATTTCTATCTCAAGTGGAAGAAGAAAAAGAAGCGTCATTTGCGCTGAGCGAGAAAAAACAGCTGCACGAAGTGGATCGCTTCGTGCAGCTGTTTTTACGTATGTACTTCCTTCACCGGTGCGGGCGCTGCCTGAAACAGCGAGATGCCAAGCCCGGCGAGTGCACCGACCACGGCGGGACAGACCCAGCCCATCATGATTGCATAGAACGGAATATACTCCACAAGCAGCGCGTGGATTGGAGCACTGCTTAGACCCGCTGCGTGCAGACCGTCAATCAGAGAGAACACGAGCGTCAGCGCCATCGCGCCCTGATAGATGCTCCTCCGCCAACCGATCATGCGGTCGAACAGAGAGAGGACGACAAACACAATGACAAGAGGATAGATCGTCACGAGGAACGGAATCGCAAGCGCAATGATCTGTGTCAGCCCGATATTTGAGGCGGCAAAGCTAAAGAGAATCGAAAAGAGCAGCAGGCGCTCGTATGAGATGCGGCCTTTCAGCAGCTTGTTGAAGAACATCGCTGCGCTCGATGTGATGCCGCAGCAGGTTGTCAGGCATGCAAGCGCGATGATCACGGCGAGCAGGAGATTGCCCGCAGAGCCGAAGAAGATGCTGACCGCCCCCGATAGAATCTGGCCGCCGTTCTCCGGGTGACTGAGCACCGATGCACTTGTCGCGCCGATATATGCGAGCGAGCCGTAGACTACCGCCATCAGCGTTACCGTAATCAGCCCCGAGATGAGGCATGCAGCACCAATCGCATGGGTGTCCGTAATGCCGCGCAGACGCACCGCATTTGCTACGAGTGCGCCAATGGCGATGGAGGCGAGCAGATCCATCGTTTGATAGCCGTCCTGAAAGCCCTGTGCGAACGGTGCCGCAATGTAATTGCCCGTCGGCTCAAGCACCACACCGAGCGGCGCGTGAAATGCCTGCACAAAGAGAATGGCAAGCACAATGAGAAGTGCGGGTGTCAGCATCTTGCCCACGCGGTCAATGATCTTGTTCGGGTTCCGTGCGAGATAGTAGGACGCACCGAAGAAGAGTGCCGTGTAGATGAGCTGACCAACCGCGAGATTGTCCTCTGCGAGGAAGGGGCGAATCCCAATCTCAAACGAAACGGCTCCCGTGCGCGGCATCGCAAACAGCGGCCCGATGATGAGATAGAGGATCACGAGCAGCACCGTTGCAAAGAGCGGCCATGTTTTACTGCGTAGGAGAGGCACATACTCGCCGCCCGCAAGTGCGATTGCCGTAATCCCGAGCAGCGGAAGCCCGATGCCCGTCGTCATAAAGCCGAGCATTGCAAGGAGCGTGTGCTCGCCTGCCGCCTGTCCGAGCGCGGTTGGGAAGATGAGATTGCCGGCGCCGAAGTAGATGGAGAACATCATAAAGCCGAGCGTCAGCAGGTCTTTCTTTTTCAATGAGTTTATGGCAGTTCCCTCCAAAATTGTTACACAGAATAACAATGAAAATACAATATCCTTCATTATTGCAGAATAAATCGTTTCTGTCAAACGGTTCAGTGGGTGCTGCGGGAAAATTCTTGGGAAGCGTTGATAAAATGATCCGTCAGATTTTTCTCTGCCGGGGAAATTTTGCTTGACAGAAGATGGAGTTATGGATATACTGTTAAAGTGTCGTGTGAACGGCGCAGGAAGATATTATGCGGAAGTAGCTCAGTGGTAGAGCACCACCTTGCCAAGGTGGGGGTCGCGAGTTCGAGCCTCGTTTTCCGCTCCATCTTTCGGCGACATAGCCAAGTGGTAAGGCCGAGGTCTGCAAAACCTTTATCCCCAGTTCGATTCTGGGTGTCGCCTCCAATATGAAATGCGGTCTGGAAGGATTTCTTCCAGACTTTTTTACTATGTGTCTGTGTAAAATGAGAGGAAACGAATGCGGGGACGTTACAAGATACTTGTCTACGGCTGTCAGATGAACATCGCCGACGCGGAGCGCATGGAGGGTCAGCTGCAGGCGGCGGGCTATGCGCGGACGGAGGAGACGGCGGATGCCGACATCATTCTCATCAATACGTGCTGCGTGCGTGAGACGGCAGAGGACAAGGTCTATGGGAAGATCGGCGAGATCAAGAAGCTCAAGGAGAAGAATCCGAAGCTGATCTTCGGCATCGCGGGCTGCATGGCGCAGAAGGAGGGGGATAACCTCATGCGCCGTGCGCCGCACATCGACTTTGTGCTCGGCACGGGGAAGGTGCAGGAGCTTACGCGCATCGTTGCCGAGATTGCGGCGGAGCATTCGCCTGTCGTGGACGTGACGCTCTCGGACAGTGAGATCGCGGAGAACCTGCCTGTCGCACGCGGTGGAAAGTTCTCCGCGTGGGTGCCGATCATGTACGGTTGTAACAACTACTGCACTTACTGCATTGTGCCCTACGTGCGCGGACGTGAGCGCAGCCGCGCACCGGAGGAGGTCGTCGCGGAGGTGCGCCGTGCTGTCGCGGAGGGCTACCGTGAGGTGACGCTCCTCGGACAGAACGTGAACTCCTACGGCAAGGATCACAGGCAGGCGGATTTTGCCGACCTCCTGCGCATGGTGGACGAGGTCGAGGGAATCCGCCGCGTGCGCTTTATGACCTCGCACCCGAAGGACATCAGCGACAAGCTGATTGATACGATCAAGCATGGTGAACACATCTGCGAGCACATCCATCTTCCGGTGCAGTACGGCAGCAACCGCATTTTGAAGGCGATGAACCGCGTCTATACGGTGGAGCAGTACCGTGAGCGTGCGCAGCGCGTGCGTGAAGCACTGCCGGACGCGAGCCTGACGACCGATCTCATTGTAGGGTTTCCGGGGGAGACAGACGAGGACTTTGCCGAGATGCTCGCGTTTCTGCGCGAGATGCGCTACGACTCGGCATATACTTTCCTCTACTCGAAGCGTTCGGGAACGCCTGCCGCGACAATGGCAGATCAGGTGGAGGATGAGGTGAAGCATGCGCGGCTCAATGCACTCATGGAGGAGCAGAACGCGATCAGCCGCGCGATCAATGACCGTCTGCTCGGCGCGGAGGTCGAGGTCATGGTCGAGGGCGCGAGCAAGAACGACCCGACTGTTTGGAGCGGGCGCACGCGCACGAACAAGATTGTGCTCTTCCCGCATGGGAGCGAGCAGGAGGGCGACTTTGTGCAGGTGAAGATCACGCAGCCGCAGACATGGGTGCTGAAGGGCGAGATCGTTCATTGATTACGATGTGAGCCCCACGCGAACACCTCGTTCCGCAAGTGATCGCACACTTGTTCGCCTAAATACCTGCGAATTCCAAACGCGCTTCGCTTGAACGAATAAAATTCGCAGGGGGCGAAACGCGAGAGCGGTCAACGTCAACCAATCACACATCGCTAACGCTCGTGTTCTTGGGACGTTTTCCCATACGACCTGTTTCCCAATCAGCTACGCCCTACGGGCTTGCTTCTTGGACAGGTCAGTATTTTCTCACTTGCTTCACTAGGGTTCGCTCAGGGCTTCACATCATGTATACACCGCACTCACAAAGCCCCCCCTGCCGCAGCGGGGGAGGTGGCACGCGTCAGCGTGACGGTGGGGGCGCTTTGAGCAATGCGCTGCTATCTTTTGTTTTTATCACATGATTTAGGAGGTTTGTTATGGACGCGCAGAACGTCACGCCGATGATGCAGCAGTATCTCTCCGCGAAGGCGGCGCATCCGAACGAACTGCTCTTCTTCCGTCTCGGCGACTTCTATGAGATGTTCTTTGAGGATGCCAAAGTCGCCGCAAAGGAGCTTGGTCTGACGCTTACAAGCCGCAGCGGCGACCTCGACAAAAGCCCCATGTGTGGTGTGCCCTATCACGCAGCGGACAGCTACATCGCGCGTCTTGTCGCAAAGGGGTTCAAGGTGGCGATTGCCGAGCAGATCGGCGATCCGAAGGCAAAGGGATTGACGCATCGTGAGGTAGTCAAGGTTGTGACGCCCGGCACAACGCTCTCGGATGAGGTGCTGCGCGACGCTGCAAATAACTATATTGCACTTCTTCATGAAAAAGAGGATGGAACTTTTGTCCTTGCTGGCGCGGACATCTCGACGGGTGAGTCCTTCTATGCTTCCTATGCGGGCGAGAGCGCCGCACAGCAGATGCTTGACGAGCTCTACCGCCGCATGGTGGCAGAGCTCCTTATGACGGAGGGATTCTCCCTCGCGGATGATGTGCGTGCCTTTGCCGTGCAGCGCCTCCCGCACTGCGCCATCGAGGCGGTTGCGCCACAGACAGATGATGAACTCCTCGTGCAGCATTTTCCTGCTGCGGAGATTCCGACAGGTGCGGGCGCACGCATGGCGGTTGCGACACTCCTGCGCTATCTTCACGACACGGTTCGGACGGATCTCTCACAGATCAACCGCCTCTCGTTTCTCGATGCGGCGGACACGATGCAGCTCGACACCTACACGCTCCGCAATCTCGAGATCACGCGCAGCCTGCGTGACGGCGGCAAGAAAAATACGCTCTTCGATGTGCTCGATTTCACGCGCACGCCGATGGGGACGCGCCTCCTGAAATCGTGGCTTGAGCATCCGCTGCTCGTGCCACATCGCATCGACGCGCGTCTCGATGCCGTGGCGGAGCTGGTTGAGCAGTCCTCGCTGCGCACTTCCCTGCGCGAACAGCTGCGTTCGATCTATGACTTCGAGCGCCTTTTGACGCGCATTGAAACGCAAACGGCAAATGCGCGCGACCTCGTCGCCCTCCGTGTCTCGCTCGCCGCACTCCCTGCCGTACGCGACAACCTCGGCACGGCAAAGAGCAATCTCCTCATGCGCGTGCACGCAGGAATCCAGACCTTTGACGATCTGCGCGATATCTTGGAACGCGCGATTGTGGACGAGCCGGGGCTGTCCGTGCGCGACGGCGGCATCATCCGCACGGGCTACGACACGGCACTCGATGAGCTGCATGCCTTTTCCCGTGACAGCAAATCGCTCCTGCAGGAGATGGAGGAGCGCGAGCGCGCGCGTACGGGCATCAAGACGCTCAAGATCGGCTACAACAAGGTGTTTGGGTATTATATTGAGGTGCGCCACAGTGGGAGGGATCAGGTTCCCGCTGACTACATCCGCAAGCAGACGCTTGCAAATACGGAGCGGTTCATCACGGAGGAGCTGAAGGACTTCGAGGCGAAGATCCTCGGAGCAGAGGAGAAGATCACCGCACTTGAGTACCACATCTTTACGGAGCTGCGCGAGCAGGTGCGGGCGCAGCTTGTCCCCATCCAGAATGTTGCGCGTGCGATCGCCCGTGTCGATGTGCTGCAGAGCCTCGCCGAGGCGGCGGCATCGTATCGTTACGTGCGTCCGACAGTGGCGGACGGTGGAGTGATCCTGATCCGCGATGGGCGGCATCCTCTGGTGGAACGCATCTTAGAGCGCGAGATGTTTGTTCCGAATGATACCGACCTGAGCCACGGCGGCACGGAAACGATGCTGATTACGGGACCGAATATGGCGGGCAAGTCCACCTATATGCGGCAGGTCGCACTCCTCACGCTGATGGCGCAGGTTGGCAGCTTTGTCCCTGCGCGCGCGGCACAGATCGCACCCGTCGACCGTATCTTTACGCGCATCGGCGCGAGCGATGATCTCGTGAGTGGGCAGAGTACGTTCATGGTGGAGATGAACGAGGTCGCGCAGATCCTGCGCGAGGCAACGCGTGACAGCCTTGTGATTCTCGATGAGATCGGGCGCGGGACGAGCACGTTTGACGGCATGAGCATTGCGCGCGCCGTGGTGGAGCACATTGACCAGCGCATTCATGCAAAGACGCTGTTTGCAACGCATTACCACGAGCTGACGGACATGGAGAATGAGCACATCCGCAACTACTGCATTGCCGTGCGCGAAAAGGGGAAGAATGTCGTATTCCTGCGCCGCATCGTTGCGGGGGCGGCGGACAAGTCCTACGGGATCCATGTTGCGCGGCTCGCGGGACTCCCGCCGAAGGTGACGGAGCGCGCGGAGGAGATCCTGCACGCGCTGGAACAAAAAGAGGCGCAGAGCGAAGGTGCAGCGCCCATCCTGGCAAGTCAGGAAACAAAGTCCGCAGACGGAATGACCTCCCTCTTTGCGGACGGGACGCTTGCCGAGCTGCGTACGCTCGACGTGATGACGATGACGCCGCTTGAGGCGATGAATACACTCTATCGCCTGCAGGAGCAGGCACGGAAGGAGGCAGGAGAAACATGACGCAGATTCACGTGCTGGATGATGCTACCATCAACAAGATTGCGGCGGGGGAGGTCGTCGAGCGCCCCGCCTCCGTCGTGAAGGAGCTGGTTGAGAACGCGATGGATGCGGGGGCATCGGCGATTGAAATTGAAATTATGGGGGGCGGGGTCAGTTTTATCCGCGTCACAGATAACGGGCGCGGCATGACGCGCGCGGACGCAGGGGCGGCGATCCTGCGCCACGCGACAAGTAAGATTACATCCGTGTCCGACCTTCAGACTGTTGCAACGCTCGGCTTTCGCGGGGAAGCGCTGCCGACCATCGCCTCCGTCTCGCGCTTTTCTCTCCTCACGCGAAAAGCAACGGACGATCTCGGTACGCGTGTGGATATCCTCGGCGGAAAGCCTCCCGCAGTTGAGGAGGCGGGCTGTGAGATCGGGACGACCGTGCGCGTTGAGGATCTTTTTTTCAATACGCCGGCGCGCAAGAAATTCCTCAAGACGAATACGACCGAGGCGGGGAGAATCAGCGACTATGTGATTCGCCTCGCACTTTCGCGTCCCGATATCGCATTCCGCTTCATCAACAACAACCGACTCACCATCATGACGGCGGGCGATGACAGTCTGCGCCGCACCATCGAGAGCATCTACGGCGGCGATACGGCGGGTGCGCTGATTCCCCTCGACTTCCACGATGAGGAGGCGGAGATTCGCATCACGGGCTACATCTCGAAGCCGTCCATGATCCGCAGCAGCCGCGCATGGCAGACCTATATCGTCAATGGGCGTACGATTCAAAATCGTGCGATTGCAAAGGCGATTGACAACGTTTACCGTGCGCTCGTGCCGAAGATGGGCTTCCCCCTCGCGGTTCTCTGCATAGAGGTCCCGCAGCGGACGATTGATGTGAATGTGCATCCGCAGAAAACGGAGATGAAGTTCGAGGATGAGGGGCGCATCTTCAAGGCGGTCTATAAGGCCGTGCTCGACGCGATTCGCGGTGCGGCGGGGGAGACGGCGGCGATTGCGGCATCGGTTGAAAAGCCGAAATTTCACTGCGAAGCCGTACCCCTGAGCGTCGGTGCAGGGGCGCCATACGCTCCGCAGAGCGCGGGCGCAAGCGCCGCGAACGCACGCACAAACAACTACGCCATGCCGCCCGTCCGTCCACAGACCGTCCACGAGGCGGTGCAGTGGCGCGGACAGCGCGTCGACCTGCGTGTGGCGCAGGATCGTATTGCCGCTGCCCGTGACGAGGAGAGAGCGGCGTTTGCCGCGCAGAATGCTCCTGCCGCTGCACCGCCAAGTGCGGAGCAGGGCGCGGAGATGGAGGAAAAACTCCTCCCCATCGGGCAGGTTGATCTCACCTACATCATTGCCCAGAGCGCACAGAGTCTCTACATCGTCGACCAGCACGCGGCGCACGAGCGCATCCTCTTTGACCGGTTCTCCGCACAGGCGGACGGCATTCCGTCGCAGCAGATGCTCGTCCATGCGATTCTCTCCTTTGACGCGCGCGAGGCGCAGTACATTGAGGAGAATGCGGCACTGTTCGACCGTCTCGGCTTTCATCTTGAACCGGCGGGTGCGCGCGAATACCGCCTCACCGAGGCTCCTGCTGACGTTCCGCTGGATGAGGCGGAGGACACCATTCGCGAGATCCTAGTTTCTCTCGGCGACCTGCATGCCGCAACCCCTGCGAACCTCCGGCAGGCGGGCATTGCGACCATGGCGTGCCGCGCCGCGATCAAGGCGGGCGAGGAACTGAGTGTGCGGCAGATGGAGATCCTGCTTGAGGAGCTGCGCCGTACGCCGTTCCCATTCACCTGTCCGCACGGGCGCCCGACGATTTTGCGCTTCGGTACGCACGACCTTGCAAAGATGTTCAAGCGCACGGGGTTTGGTCTCTGATGGCGGGCAATACGAAACTCCATGCTATCGTTACCACGGTGCGGCGCGGACAGCGGTACACAGAGGCGAACCGAGCGCTTGCGGCGCGCACGGCAAAGTCTCTTGGCATCCTGAATGTCCCACGCGGGAATGATTCGCTCGAAGAGCTGCGCTCGACGTATGATGTGGATGCCGTGCTTGTTGCGCGGCAAGGACTCCTCACGCTCGTAACGGCAGAGGGCGAGCTGTTCTTTCACCCCGGGATGGCACATCTGCGTATCAAAAACCTGCTGCTTGGGCATGGCGATCACCTTGTGCGTGCACTTGGTCTTGCCGAGGGGCTGCACGTTCTCGACTGCACGCTTGGCACGGGCGCGGACGCCATCGTTGAGAGCTTTGCCGTTGGGGAATCGGGGCGCGTCACGGCGCTGGAGTCGAATGCGCTCATCGCGGCAGTCATTGCGGACGGACTTGCACACGCCTTGGGCGATAACTATGAGATGCACGCCGCCATGCGCCGCATTCAAGTGCATCACGCGGACGCACTTACTTTCCTGCGTACGGCGGCAGAGGACAGCTATGATGTCGTCTACTTCGATCCGATGTTTCGCCGTCCGCTGCATGAGAGCGCAGGGATGAATGCCCTGCGCGGCCTTGCCGATCCGCGTGCGCTTACGGAGGAGACGATTGCTGAGGCGCGGCGCGTTGCCCGCTGCCGCGTCGTCATGAAGGAGCGGCGGGAGAGCGCAGAATTTGCCCGCCTCGGATTCACAGAGATCACGGGCGGGCGCTACAGCCGCATCGCGTACGGTGTGATGGAACCCGGAGGATAATATATAGGAAGCACTGATAAATTCAGCCGCGCCATCTTAGCGCATCTTTTTTGCCCGCACTGTGCCCTAGAATCCTCCACATAGCCCCTGCTATGCGTCCGGTTTGTCTCCTTGTTCGGACGCAAAAATCTACGCCAATCTAAGGGTCTATTTTATCAGCGATTCCTATAGACTGTATTTATCGGTGAAAGGGTTTACTAATAATTACATCATGTTGTATAATGCTTCACGTATTGTTTTCACTGTGTGGGGTTGGGATCCTGCGTAGAATGGGGGAATTATATCCATGGAAATGATTTTGGGCTTTATCGTCCTTCTCGTCTGTCTGATTGTCGGTGTGCGTCACGGTGGACTTGGGCTCGCCGTGATCAGTGGCTTCGGTCTTGTGATCTACACGTTTGTCTTCGGCTATCAGCCGGGCAAGCCGCCTGTGGATGTCATGCTGATCATTCTGGCGGTGGTCACCTGCGCGGGCTTCTTGCAGACCTCGGGCGGACTTACGGTCATGCTCAAGTATGCGGAGAAGTTCCTGCGCAACAATCCGAAACACGTTACGATTCTCGCGCCGCTCACGACGTGGTTCCTCACGGTGCTCTGCGGCACGGGGCACGTCGTCTACACCATGTTCCCGATCATCTACGACATTGCGATCAAGCAGGGCATCCGCCCCGAGCGTCCGATGGCGGTTTCGTCCGTTGCCTCGCAGATGGGGATCTGTGCCTCGCCGGTTTCGGTCGCCGTCGTCTCGATGGTTGCATTCCTCTCTGCCTCAGGGCATGAGTTCTCCGTGTTCCAGGTGCTCTCGGTTTCGATTCCTGCGACGGGACTCGGCGTTTTCTTCGCGGCACTCTGGAGCTACCGCCGCGGCAAGGATCTCGAACAGGATGAGCGTTTCCAGGAGTTTATCCGCGACCCCGAGAACAAGAAGTATGTCTATGGCGAGTCGGAAAGCCTCATGGAGAAGGAACTTCCAACGGAGTACTATCGCGCCATGTTCATCTTCTTTGCGGGCATCATTGCCATCGCGCTGCTCGGCAACTTCCCGGAGCTGCTGCCGAAGTTTCCGCCGAAGCCGGATGCGGATCCAAAGGCGATTTCAATGGTCGTTGTCATTCAGATGGTGATGCTGCTCGTGGGTGCGACGATTCTTCTCTCCTGCAAGGTCAAGGCGAAGGATGTCGGCAACTCGCAGGTGTTCCGCTCGGGCGTGGTCGCGCTCGTCTCGGTCTATGGCGTTGCGTGGATGGCGGACACCTACTTCATGAACCACATGGGGTTTCTCAAGGAATTCCTTGGCTCTGCCGTACAGAGCTATCCGTGGGCGTATGCCCTTCTCGCATTCCTCACATCGAAGCTCGTGAATTCGCAGGGCGCGGCGATTGCGATTGTCGTACCGATGGCGATCAACGTGGGAATGGATCCGATCCTTGTCCTCTCGTTCATCTCTGCGTGCTACGGCTATTTCTTCCTGCCGACTTATCCGTCCGATCTGGCGTGCATCGGCTTTGACCGCTCGGGCACGACGCGCATCGGCAAGTACATCCTGAACCACTCGTTCATGATCCCGGGGCTGATCGGTGTCGGCTCGGGCTGCTGCGTCGGCTATGTGGTCGCACATCTGATCTTCTGAAAATACAATCGAAAAGCCTCCCCGCGCGGGGGAGGCTTTTGTGTTCCTGTTACAGTATGGTATGATCGGGCTGGTGGCTGAGGATGTCCTTGCTGAACTCGATGAAGGACTGCGCGGCACGTGAGATGTAGCGGTCGCGCTTCCATGCGAGACCGACATCGACAAATACGGGCGTGGCAAGCGGTATTGCTTTTATGCCCGGTGTGTCGCGAACGATCATGTCAAGCAGGAATGCGTTTCCAACGCCGCTTGCGACGAGCCCCATGATGGTGACGACCTGATTGGACTCCAGCACAATGTTCGGCGTAAAGCCCGCCATCTTCATGTTTTGCAGCATGGTCTGACGAAGGAAGGAGCCCTCTTTGAGCATGATGAGGTTGTGATCCTCAATGTCCTGCAGCGTGATCGCCTTTCGTGCAGCGAGGCTGCTGCCGGCGGGGACGCAGCAGACAACTTGGCTGCGCGACATGGGGAGCAGCTGAAGGTTTGGCGAGGAGTCCGGAATGATGATGATGCCGAAGTCCAGCTCATCGCGTTCCAACTGTTCACGTATGGCAACGGATCCCTCCTCGTGCAGGTAGACGTCGAGATGGGAGTAGCGACGCTGGAAGCTTGAGAAGATTTTTGGAAAGAGATAGGCGCCCATCATTGGTGGGATTCCGATCTTGATGGTGCCCTTCTGCAGCTGCTTGTAGTCGTTGACCTCGAGTACGGCATCCTGTATGTTGCGCAGTGCCACCTCGACGCGTCCGAGGAAGACTGCGCCCTCGGGGGTCAGAGAGAGCTGTTTTTGACTGCGGTCAAAAAGCTGGATGCCAAGTTCTCCTTCGAGTTTCTTGATTGCGACGGTGATGTTCGGTTGAGAGACGCGGAGGCGTTCGGCGGCGCGCGTGATGTTCTTCAGGCGGCTCGCCATCTGGAAATATTCCAACTGCCGTAGTTCCATGTGACCATCCTCCAAATAAGTTTTTTTTATACGCCCTCTATTATATCATATTTTCGATGAATGTATGATAGGATAATATAAATTTATTGAAAAATTTTTCGTCACTTTTAGAGAGTTTTTTTTAAAACTAGGTAGGATTTTTCGGTGTGTTATGGAATAATATAAGAAGATGTAGACGTGTGTCTGATGGATCAGGCGAATGTGCGTTCATCGTTCGAGAGAAATGGAATGGGGGCTTTTGTTTTGGAAAAATCAACGGTTATCGGGCTTATCATGGGGGTTATCTCGATCTTTGTTGGTATGATCCTGAAGGGTGCGCCGCTGACGGCGCTCAATAATCCGGCTGCGTTCCTAATCATCATTGGCGGTACGTTCTCGTGCCTCTTCATTGGGTTCCGCATGGAGCAGCTTGGGAACTTTGTCAATCTGATCAAGAAGACGTGCAAAGTTCCGCAGCTGCAGGAAAAGGGGCAGCTTGTCCAACAGTTCATTGAACTGTCGCAGATCGCGCGTCGAGAGGGGATTCTCGCGCTCGAGAGCAAGGCGCAGGAGATTCAGGATCCGTTCTTCCGCACGGGACTCGGAATGGTGATCGATGGCATGGATCCAGACTTCGTAGGTGATGTCTTGGACGCCGAACTTGCGATCATGCAGGAGCGTCATGCTGAGGGGCGTTCGATGTTTACACAGGCAGGTACATACGCGCCGACGCTGGGCGTTCTGGGCGCGGTTGTCGGTCTGATCGCGGCTCTGGGCAACCTGAACGATATCGACAAACTCGGTCACTCCATCGCAGCTGCATTCGTTGCGACGATTCTGGGTATCTTCACGGGATACGTTCTCTGGATGCCGTTCGCAAACAAGCTGAAGATTATGTCAGAACAGGAAGTCAGTCAGAAGCGCATGATTATCGAGGGGATTCTCTCTCTGCAGGCGGGCGACTCTCCGACGGCGATTGAGGCGAAACTCATGGTCTTCATCCCGCAGACAGAGCGTGAGGCACTGAAGGGAGAGGGCTGATATGGCGCGTAAAAAACATGCGAAGCCGCATGAGGAGGAAGCGGGCGAGGCTTGGCTCCTGCCCTACTCCGATCTGATGACCCTGCTCCTCGCCCTCTTTATCGCGCTGTTTGCGATGTCGCAGACGGATGCCTCGAAGATGCAGGCGCTCGCGCAGGCGTTTACAGCGGCGTTCAACATGGGCGGACCGTCGTTCTTCTCCGGCATGGGACCATCCACGTCAATGACCTCTGCGACGACGCAGGGGCAGGACAATGCGAACAGCGCCTATATGCAGGAAAATGAAAATCTGCGTGAGGCGCAGGAGAAATTGGAGCAGTACATCAAGGAAAATAATCTGCAGGATCAGGTGAGCACAGAACTCTCCGAGGAGGGACTGATGATCCGGCTGAAGGAGAAAGCGCTCTTTGCCTCCGGCTCTGCGGCACTGCAGGGGCAGGCAAACCAGATTGTACCCGTGATCGCGGCGCTCCTCTCATCGCTGCCCGAGCGGGTCACGATCTCCGGACATACGGATAATGTACCGATCTCGACCGCGCAGTTCCCGTCGAACTGGGAACTGAGCTCTGCGCGTGCTGTGAGCCTTATGCGCGGACTGATGGGGGTGCAGCCCTCATTGAATCCAGCGCGGTTCAGTGCGCTTGGCTACAGCGAGTATCGCCCGATTGCATCGAATGATACAGAGGAGGGACGTGCACAGAATCGCCGCGTTGAGGTGTTTATTGCGCGCAGCATGCGCTTCAGTCAGGAGGATTCGATCAGCGCCTCCGACGGTCAGGTGAAGACGAGTGCAAATGCGCCGTCGACGGCGATGCCGACAGCGACAGGAACGAAAGCTGGGGCGGGAACGTCGGAGATCATGGGCGCAGAACAGCGCCCGGCACCGAACACACCGGGACTTGTGCCGTCGCCGCTGCAGCACTGAGCGTATGAATCAACAAGGAATTTTGAAAGGGGCTATTGCGGGCGCAATGGCTCCTTTTTCTGTCAGCGGGCAGGAGGCATCATGATTCTTGGCATCGGCTGTGACATTGTTCGTATTCCGCGTGTGGCGCGCGCCATCGAGAATGAACGATTTTTGACGCGTGTCTACACGGCGGCGGAGCGCAGTTATGCGCAGACACGCGGCAAGGGCATGGCAGCGAGCCTTGCCGCACGTTTTGCAGGCAAGGAGGCCGTACTCAAGGCGTTTGGCACGGGGCTGCGCGACGGAACACTGCGCGACGTGGAGATCCTGCCGGATGCGCTTGGCGCACCTCATGTGTATTTAAGCGGATATTTTGCCAAGCGAGCGGCTGAGATGGGCGTTCAGCGGGTGTGGATTACGCTCAGTCATGAGCGTGCCTATGCGACAGCGTATTGTGTTTTGGAGGGACAGCGATGAAAATATCGTTTGCAGAGGATATGCGGCGCATTGATGCGAGTGTCGCAGAGACTTACGGGCTTCCTGCGCTCGCCCTGATGGAGAATGCAGGGCGGCGGACGGCGGAAGAGGCTGCGGCAATGATCGGCGGAGCGGAGGACAAGGTGTTTGTTGTCTTTGCCGGCGGCGGCAACAATGGTGGAGATGCCTTTGCTGCGGCACGGCATCTCATGAATATGGGGGCGCGCGTAAAACTCTTCTTCACGGGTGAGGCGGAGCGTCTCGGGGCAGCTGCACGCGCGATGCACGATGCCCTGCGCGCCATGGGCGTGGAGATTCGCCTCCTTGTGAGTGACCGCGACTGGGATCGTCTGCGCGTTTCCCTCCGCTTTGCAGATGCCATTGTGGACGGCGTTCTTGGAACCGGTGCGCATGGGGAGCTGAGGAAACCTGTTCTGCGGCTGGTCGAGGAGATCAACACGGCAGGCAAGCCTGTGATGGCGATTGACATTCCAAGCGGTGTGGAGGCGGATACGGGACGGGTCGCCTCTCTCGCCGTGCACGCGAATCGGACGCTGGCACTCGGACTGCCCAAGGTGGGGCACCTCCTCGGGCAGGGCGCGAATGCGACGGGGGAGCTGCTCGTCGACGATATCGGCATCCCGCATGATCTCCTTGCGGGAGAGGAGCTGCGCCAGTCCCTCATAACGCGGGAGTCTGCGGCAAAGCTCCTGCCGATGCGTCGTCGTGATGTGCATAAGGGCAGCTGCGGGCGCATTCTCGTGCTTGCGGGTTCGCTTGGCATGACGGGCGCGGCAGCACTTGCGGCTGAGGCCGCACTCAGAATCGGGGCGGGGGTTGTGACGCTTGGCGTGCCCGAGAAGCTCTATCCGGTTCTCGCGGCAAAGCTGACCGAGGTGATGGTCGTTCCCGTACCGGATGAGGGGGCGGGCTGCTTCGGCGGAGCCAAGTCGCTTGAGACTGCGCTTGCGCTTGCAGAAAAAGCAGATGCCGTGCTGATCGGCCCGGGGATCGGGCGCACGGTGCAGACGGGCGAGTTCGTCCGCCTCTTTGCCGCCGGTGTGAAGGCACCTCTTGTCATGGACGCGGATGCGATCGCTGCGTTCCAAAATCATCTCGATGCGCTGCGCGATCTGCCGCAGGTGCCGATCCTGACACCGCATCTTGGCGAGTTCGCCTGTCTTTTGGGCAAGGATGTGGAGGCGGTGCAGGAGGATCTTCTGCATACTGCGCGTGATGCGGCACGCGAACATCAGGCGGTCTTTGCCCTTAAGAGTGCGTGCACGATTGTCGTCTATCCCGACGGAGATGCGTTCTTTACAACGGTTGGCAATGCGGGGATGGCGACGGCAGGGGCAGGCGATGTACTCGCGGGCACGATCGTCGGACTCATGCGCCAGATGGAGAGCGGCATGACACCAATCGTGGGCGTCTATGCACATGGACGCGCAGGCGATCTCGCTTACGCGCAGAATGGGAACGGGCTCGTGGCGGGCGATATTCTGAAGCTTTTGCCCGAGGCATTGAAGGAACTCGGTTGACAAGACTTCTCTGCAGTACTATGATAGGACGTACATTCGGTAGGAAAGAGGGCATATTATATGGCAAGAGCAGAGATTGATTGGGGAAATTTGGGATTTGCCTATCGTACGCTGCCGCAGCGCTATGTGGCGAATTATGCGAACGGCGCGTGGGGCGAGGGTGGTCTTACCCCCAATGCGACGGTCGAGATCAGTGAGTGTGCTGGGATTCTGCACTACTGTCAGGAGGTCTTTGAGGGGCTGAAGGCATACGAAACGGTGGACGGGCATATCGTGACGTTTCGGCCTGATCTCAATGCGGAGCGTATGTATCACTCGGCGGCGTATCTTGAGATGCCGTCGTTCCCGCAGGAGCGTTTCCTGGAGGCGGTGGATGCGGTGGTCACGGCGAACCGTGACTATGTTCCGCCGTACGGCTCGGATGCTTCTCTTTATCTGCGCCCGTTGATCTTCGCGACGGGCGAGGTCATCGGCGTAAAGCCGGCGGATGCGTATCAGTTCCGTCTCTTTGCAACGCCGGTCGGTCCGTACTTCAAGGACGGTGCAAAGCCCGTGCGCCTCTGCGTGAGCGCATTTGACCGTGCAGCACCACACGGCACGGGGCACATCAAGGCGGGGCTGAACTATGCGATGAGTCTGCATGCCTACATGGCAGCACATGCGGCAGGCTACGATGAGAATATGTTCCTTGATGCGGCGACACGCACATACGTTGAGGAGACCGGCGGTGCCAACTTCCTCTTTGTGACGAAGGACGGTACGGTGGTGACGCCGAAGTCGGGGTCGATTCTGCCGTCGATCACGCGCCGCTCACTCGTTTTCATCGCGGAGCACATTCTCGGCATGAAGGTGGAAGAGCGCCCTGTGGCATTTGCGGAACTCGCAGACTTTGCAGAGGCGGGACTCTGTGGGACGGCAGCCGTGATTTCTCCCGTAGGCTCCGTGACGCACGGGGACAAGGTGATCGCCCTGCCGAGCGGCATGGAGCACATGGGACCCGTTCTGCAGAAGCTGTACGATACGCTGCGCGGCATTCAGCTCGGCACGGTTGAAGCCCCCGAAGGCTGGATTCGCAAGATTTGCTGATACGATTTCGTCCTCTTTGCGAAAGGGTTTTGATGTACTTAAAATCCTTTCGTCGGAGGACGAAATTTTTTTGAAAGAATGGAGCAGGTCACAAGGATTTTTGGGGTTCAGCGAGAAAATGATACTGTAGTATATCATTCTGCCCGTCCTTGCGGCGCAGATTTTCCGCAAAGATGGATTTGGGAGATACGAAGGACGCGTTTCTTTGGGGGTTCTTATGCCGCTTGATTTTACGATGCCGACACAGTTTCGCGGCATTCTGTCGACCATTACACTGCTGGATATTCTCGATATTCTGATCGTGGCGTTCATTCTCTATCGTGTCTATGTCATGCTTGAAGATACGCGTGCCATTACGCTTGCAAAGGGAATCCTTGTTCTGCTCGGCGTGACGGTAGTGACAAGCTACTTTGAGCTGCATGTGATTTCATGGCTCTTGCAGAAGTCCGTGACGCTGCTCTTTGTTGCACTGCCCATTGTCTTTCAGCCGGAGCTGCGGCGTGCGCTGGAGCACCTTGGTCAGGGGCGTTTTTTCCGTGCGAGTGGGCTCTTGGACGACGAGGAGGCACAGAGTACAATCCGTGAGATCCGCAGTGCGGTGAAGATTCTCTCGGCCAACAAAATTGGCGCACTGCTTGTCATTGAGCGTGATATGGGGCTGAATGACATCAGTGCGACGGGCATACAGATCGACGGACTCATCACATCGGATTTTCTCATGAACGTATTCATCCCCAATACACCGCTGCACGATGGTGCGGCGGTGATTCGCGGCAAGCGCCTGATCGCTGCAGGCTGCCTTCTGCCGCTGACGGAGAACCGTACCCTCTCGACAGAGCTTGGGACACGTCACCGTGCAGCAATCGGTCTTTCGGAGCAGTGCGACGCGCTCGTCGTTGTGGTGAGCGAGGAGACGGGGACGATCTCCATTGCCGAAAACGGGCGGATTCACCGTCATCTGGATGGGGATCAGCTGACACATATTCTCTCGCCCGCATTTGCATATAACGCACGCTCGTCGATTTGGGAATTTGTTCGGAGCTGGAGGAAGAAATGATGACAAGGCTTCGGAGCATCGTGCAGCACAATCTGCCGGCAAAGATTGCCGCACTCATCGTGGCGGTTGTCCTCTGGCTCTATGTGATGAACGATCAGAACCCTGCGATTGACGGCAGCTATACCGTTCCGGTGACCATCGAGAATGCGCCGGAGGGGTATCAGATGAATGCCGCTGCAGATACGGTGACGATTCGTGTGCGCGGGCCGCGCTCTCTCTTTGTCGCGGCGGGTCGCAGTGACTTTCATGCACGCATGAATCTCGCCGACTTCATCGAGGGAGAAAAGGCATATACGGTCGAGCCGTCCATCCCTTATGGCTTTGAACTCGTCAGCATCACGCCGGATAAAATTAACGTGACGCTTGACCGCCTCATTCAAAAAACGTTTAAAGCCGAGCTGACCGTCGGAGGATCGCCCGCTGCGGGCTTTACGGTGGACAAGATCAGCCAGACCGATACGGCGGCAACGGCTGCGGGACCTCGCAGCCTTGTGGATCAAGTCGCACATATTGTCGGTCATATCAACCTGAGTGGACAGTCTGCTGACTATACGGCGACGGTTCCCCTTTTTCCGCTGAACAGTGAGGGGCGGGAGGTTGCGGGGGTTACGCTCGTGCCCGCATCTACGGAGGTTGCAATCAAGCTTGCACGCGGGCTTACGCGTAAGGTGGTCGAGGTCGAGGCGAAGGCGAAAAGTGACCTTCCTCCCAATCTGAAGCTGGAGGGAATCACGGTGGAGCCCGCACGCATTGAGATTGCAGGGACGGAGGATGTGATCAGCAAGATCACGCAGATCCAGACGGAGGAGTTCTCTCTTGCCAAGGTGCAGGGCACCGAGCAGCATCAGGTACTGCTGCAGCTGCCTCCGGGAGTCACGGTGACAAATCCGAATGTAACAGTGGAGATTAAAGTTGGAGCAATGCCATGATTCGCGTAAAAAATCTGCGCGTTCCGTATGACGCCGCGCGCCCGCTCGAAGCGTACGCAGCGGAGCGGCTTAAGACATCACCCTGTGCTGTGCATGGGGTGTTTGTTGTTCATAAGGCTCTGGATGCGCGGCGCAGAAGAGGGGCTCCGATCACATGGGTCTATATGCTGGATGTTGCGGTGGAGAATGAGCGCAGTGTACTCATGCGCTTTCGGCGGGACAGCGAGGTCATGTCCGCGTCCGCCGATGAGCCGTTGACAATCCCGCACGTGGGCGCAGGTGTATTCCGTCCCGTTGTCGTGGGCTTTGGTCCTGCGGGGATCTTTGCTGCATGGGTGCTTGCGCGTACGGGGCTTGCACCGCTTGTGCTCGAACGCGGGCAGGACGTGGACAGACGTACGGCTGATGTGGCGCGTTTTTGGCAGACGGGGGTGCTCGATCCTGCGTCGAATGTGCAATTCGGCGAGGGTGGTGCGGGGACGTTTTCGGACGGTAAGCTGACGGCACGCAGCAATGATCCGCGCATGCGGGAGATCATCGAGGCATTTATCCGCGCAGGTGCGCCGGAGGAAATCCGCTATTTGCAGAAGCCTCACATTGGGACGGACATCCTGCGCACCGTGGTGAAGAACCTGCGCATGGATCTCATACGCATGGGCGCAGAGGTGCGCTTTGGTGCGCAGGTGACGGATGTGGAGCTGCGTGCGGGTGCACTTGCGGCACTGCGGGTCAATGATGCGGAGCGGATTCCGGCGGAGGCGGTCTTTCTTGGGATCGGTCACTCCGCGCGCGATACATATACGCTGCTGCATGAGGCAGGAGTTGCGATGGAGTCGAAGGCGTTTGCCGTTGGTGTGCGCATCGAGCATCCGCAGGGATTCATTGATCAGATGCAGTACAAAGCGGCGGCGGGCAGCCCGCAGCTCCCCGCTGCGGACTATGCGATGACGTACCGCGATGCAGCGGGCGGGCGCGGCGTCTATTCGTTCTGTATGTGCCCCGGCGGCATGGTGGTCGCGGCGGCGTCGGAGGAGGGGCGGCTTGTGACGAACGGGATGAGCAACTATCGCCGGAACTCCGGCGTGGCGAACAGTGCGCTGCTCGTGCAGGTTACCCCCTCGGATTGGGGGGCGGGGGTCCTTGGCGGGATCGCCTTTCAGCGGCAGCTTGAAGAACGCGCCTTTTGTGCGGGCGGCGGCGACTACCGTGCGCCTGTGCAGTCGGTCGGGGACTTTCTTGCGGGGCGGACGGGCACGCGCGATTTTCTCGTCATGCCGACGTATGCACCGGGCGTGCGTGCCGCAGATCTGTGCGGCGTGCTGCCGGAGGCGTGTACGGCGTCACTTGCACGCGCGCTGACGTTCTGGGAGGAACGTGTGCCGGGCTTTGGCGCGGCGGATGTGCCGCTGACGGGCGTGGAGTCGCGTTCGTCTGCGCCTTGCCGGATCGTGCGCGATGCGGCGACGATGGAGTCCGTCTCCGCTGCCGGCTTGTATCCAATCGGCGAAGGCGCAGGCTATGCGGGCGGTATCATGAGTGCCGCACTCGACGGGCTGAAAGCGGCACTTGCATTTTTGCATAAGATACAGTAGATTATAGAGATCAAATAGATCATAGGGGGCTGTTCAGAGTGAGACTTTTTGGAACGGATGGCGTGCGCGGCGAGGCAAATACGGAGCTGACGCCGGAGCTGGCGTATCATCTCGGACGTGCGGCAACACTCTATTTTGGTGCACAGGTAGATGTGCGCCCGCGTATTCTGATCGGGCGCGACACGCGGATCTCGGGAGAGATGTTCGAGGCGGCGCTGACGGCGGGGATTTGCTCTGCGGGCGGGCTTGCGCTCATTGCGGGCATTGTTCCGACACCCGCGATTGCCTATCTCACGCGTGAACACAAGGCACAGGCCGGGATTGTGATATCCGCCTCACACAATCCGTTTCCGGATAATGGGATCAAGTTCTTTGGCGGCGACGGTTACAAACTTCCGGATGCGGTGGAGGATGAACTCGAGGAGCTCGTGCACCGTCTGCAGACCAACGATGATGCGGCGCGTCCGACGGGCAAGTCGATTGGGATCGTGGAGTACCGCGACGATCTTCTCAACCAGTATGTCGACTACGTGGTGAGTACCTGCACGGAGCGGTTCGACGGCATGAGGATCGTACTTGACTGTGCGAACGGCGCCGCCTATGAGGCAATGCCGAAGGTGCTGCGCCGCCTCGGTGCCGAGGTCAAGGTGATCCATGCGCTGCCCAGCGGCGTGAACATCAACGACGGCTGCGGCTCGACCCATCTGGAATCGCTGCGCCGCACGGTGCTCGAACGCGGAGCGGATATCGGCATCGCGCACGATGGAGATGCGGATCGCTGCCTCTGCCTGGATGAGCGGGGCGAGCTGATCGACGGTGACCATATCCTTGTGGCGTGCGCCGCTGAGATGATCCGTGCGGGGCGTCTGCCGCACAAGACAGTTGTGACGACGGTGATGGCAAACATCGGCTTCCACAAGGCAATCGCGCAGCTCGGCGGGCGTGTCGAGGTGACGGCGGTCGGTGACCGCTATGTACTTGAGTCCATGCGCCGCAACGGCTATGCCATCGGTGGTGAGCAGTCCGGGCACATCATCTTTGCAGAGCACGCGACGACGGGAGATGGCCTCATTACAGCACTGCAGGTGCTCTCAGCACTCACGCGCAGCGGCAAGAAGGCATCGGAGCTGAACGCCATGATGACGACCTATCCGCAGCTGCTCGTCAATGTGCGCGTGAAGACAAAGGCGGGCTGGGAAGAAAATGCAGCGATCCGCACGGCAATCGCTGAGGGCGAGCGCGTGCTCGGAAGTGAAGGGCGTGTCCTCGTCCGCCCCTCGGGCACGGAGCCGCTCATCCGCGTCATGGCGGAGGGCTGCGATCAGGCACAGCTTGAGGAGGTCTGCGGCGCAATCGTGGAGGTTGTGCGACGGGAACAGGGAGAAGCGTAAATGTCACACGTTTCCGCCGTGCTGCTTGTGCTTCTTGCAGGAACGCTGTGGGCGGCAAGCGGAACGGCGGCGCAGCATTTCTATACGCAGTCCGATCACGTTCCGATTGAGCTCACGCAGGTGCGGCTCTTTCTTTCCAGTGGTCTTTTTTTCCTGCTTGCATGGTGGAGCGGAGGACTGCGGCGCGGTGTGCGTGCGGTGCGCCGCAATCCACGCATCCTTGCGCAGCTGGCGATTCATGGCACCATAGGCATTATGCTCGTCCAATTCACCTATTTTATGGGGATTGCGGAGGGGGATGCCGCTGCGACTACGGTCATTAGCTACACAAGTCCAGCGATGATGATTCTCTACTTTTCCGTGCGCGATCGGCGTCTGCCGTCGGTGGTGGAGGCGGGGACGGTCATTGTTGCCGTAGCGGGGGTGTTTCTGCTCGTGACGGGCGGCGACCTCGGACGACTCTCCGTGCCAATGGCGTGCATTGTGTGGAGCCTGATTTCGGCTGCGACCTTTACCTTTGCGATGATCTACCCGGTTCGTCTGCTGCGGCTCTTTGACCGCTTCTTTCTGCTCGCCGTCTGCATGCTGATCGGCGCCATTTCGCTCTTGCCGCTCACCCATGCGATTGTGGATGTTTGCACATTTTTTACAGCGGGGACGTGGCTGGATCTCTTTGTCATCATCGGACTCGGCACGATTGTCGCCTTTTTCGCCTTCAACTTGGGGCTGCGTTGGCTCTCCTCGGAGGAGACGGCGATTACGGCGACGATCGAGCCGGTGGCAAGCGTCGTCCTTGCATGGCTGATCTTTGATACCCACTTTGTCACCATGCAGGTTTTGGGGATTGTACTCGTCATTGCTGCGATTCTGACACCGAATGTCCTGCGGAAATGGGGGCACACATGAAGATACCCTTGCGCTATCAGATGTCTGAGTACGACTGCGGGCCGACGGCGCTGCTCAACGCGGTGAGCTATCTCTTTCCGCGACGGGAGGTACCGCCCGAGATCATCCGCAGCGTCATGCTCTACACGCTCGACTGCTACGGAGGGGATGGGACGGCGTGCAAGGCGGGAACGTCCCGCATGGCGATGATGTACCTCGCGAACTGGTTGGAAGGTTTTTCGCGCGCGACCAAATTTCCTCTCAGCTGTCAGTATATCGCAGGGCGCGCAGTGCACATCGGTGCGCACAGCTACATCAACGATGCGCTTGTGCGCGGCGGGGTGGCGGTCGTGCGACTTTTCTACGAGGTCGAGCACTACGCCCTCCTCACAGGGGCGACAGCGGAACATATTTATCTCTTTGATCCCTATTATCTCACGCAGGCGGAGCCGGAATTCATGCGCGAACGGATCGTGGTTACGCTCGACCATCCGCACAGCTATAATCGCATCGTACCGTTTGACTGTTTCAACCGTGAAACGCAGGAACTCTATGCCTTTGGTACGGTGGACAGCCGCGAGGCGGTTCTGCTCTTTGATGAGCGGTCGCGCAAGACGGCGGATGATACGATCGAATATTTTATTTGATGGGAGGTTTGTCCTTGCAGGAGACGACGGATACGATTGAGTTCAGGGATGCACAGGAGGCGTACGCGATTCTCGGAGACCGCGACACACTCCTAGTGGCGATGCAGGAGGTGTTTCCCTGCCGCATGGTGAGCCGGGGGAATGCGCTCGTAGTGACGGGGGCGGAAGCGGATGTCGCTGCCGTGCGCACGCTTGTACAGGAACTCCTCTTCTACCGGCGGCAGGGGGCGAATCTGACGACGCATGAGGTGCGCTACGGAGCGCAGCTCGTGCGAACGGGGCAGGTGGAGGAGCTGCATGGGCTCTTTGCAGAAGTGCTGCTCGTAACGGCGAAGGGCAAGGAGATCCGCGCGAAAACGCTCGGTCAGCGGGACTACCTCGCAAAGATTCGGCGGAATGCGGTGACGCTTGGCGTTGGTCCTGCGGGTACGGGCAAGACTTACCTTGCAGTCGTCATGGCGGTTGCGGCGCTCAGGAATCGTGAGGTCAGCCGCATCATACTCACGCGTCCTGCCGTAGAGGCGGGGGAGCACCTCGGCTTTTTGCCCGGTGATCTGACGGAGAAGATCAATCCCTATCTGCGGCCGCTCTACGACGCCCTGCAGGACATCCTCGGGGCGGAGGGGTATCAGAAGATGATGAGCCGTCAGCTGATCGAGGTGGCACCGCTTGCCTACATCCGTGGACGCACACTTGAAGATGCGTTCATCATTCTCGATGAGGCACAGAATACGACGGGGGCGCAGATGAAGATGTTCCTCACGCGCCTTGGCTTTGGCTCACGCATGGTGGTGACGGGGGATCTTGAGCAGATCGATCTGCCGCGCGGCACCGTGTCAGGACTCAAGCAGGCGTGTCAGATCCTGCGGGGCATCAAGGGGGTCGGCATCGTGCGCCTTGAGCCGGTTGACATCATCCGACACGAGGTCGTGACGCGCATCGTCGAGGCTTATGGCGCATGGGAAAAGAAGCGGGAGCGTGTGCATCATGGAGATTGAGATTCGGTGTGAGCCGGAGACGCTGCCCGTGCCCGAGGAAGCGATGGCGGCGGTTCGACGTGCGATTTTGACGGTCGGGCGCCTCTATGGGGTGGAGGAGGCGGAGGTGAGTGTAACGCTGACGGACGATGCACATATCCACGTACTCAACCGTGACTACCGTGGGGTGGATCGCCCGACCGATGTTCTGTCCTTCGCTCTTGCGGAGAGTGAGGAGCCGGAGGTCATCGGAGCGGAGACGGGCGAGGTGCTCGGTGATCTTGTCATCTCGCTGGAACGTGTGGAGGCGCAGGCGAAGGAGTACGGGCACACACAACTGCGTGAACTCTCCTTTCTCGCAGTGCACGGCATGCTGCACCTCCTTGGATACGATCATATCGAGGAGACGGAGCGGCTGGAGATGGAAGAGGAGCAGCGTCATGTCATGGAGGAGCTGGGAATCACACGATGAGTACACATAAATCCGGATTCGCCGCCGTGATCGGACGGCCGAATGTCGGCAAATCCACCCTGATCAACGCGCTCATCGGGCAGAAGATCGCGATTATGAGTGACAAGCCGCAGACAACGCGCAGCCGCATCCTCTGCATCCTGACGGAGGAGGACGCGCAGATCATCTTCCTCGATACGCCGGGGGTGCACAAGCCGAAGCACAAGCTCGGCGACTATATGGCAAAGGCGACGGAGGGGGCGCTGCACGGCGTTGATGTCGTTGTCTTTGTCGTGGATGTGACGGAGAAGATGGGGGCGGGCGAGCAGTACATCCTAAAACAGCTTGAGCATGTCCGCGTGCCTGTTTTGCTCGCCGTGAACAAGGTGGACTGCATCGCGCGCGAACAGGTATTGCCCATCCTCGCAAACTACGCGAAGGCGTATGACTTTGCGGGTATTGTGCCGATTTCGGCGCGTGAGGGAGAAAATCTTGAGGGGCTTCTCGCGGAGATCAAAGCACATCTGCCCGAGGGACCGCAGTACTATCCTGCGGATATGGTGACAGATCAGCCGGAACGGCTGATCGTTGCCGAACTTGTACGCGAGAAAGTACTCGCGCTGACGCGCGATGAGATTCCGCATGCCGTCGCCGTTGATATCGAGGAGATGACAGCGCGTCCGAAGGGCGATGTATACATCCGTGCGGTGATCTACGTGGAGCGCGAGTCGCAGAAGGGGATTGTGATCGGTGCGCACGGAGCACTCCTCAGAACGATCGGGCAGCAAGCTCGCACCGATGTGGAAACGCTGCTCGGGGCAAAGGTCTATCTCGATCTCTGGGTAAAGACGCGCAGGGATTGGCGCAACCGGGCAAATGCCCTGCGGGAGTTTGGCTTTTATGAAACCGATTGAAGAAACGGCGGTCATGACACCGACGTTTGATCGGATGTATCAGCGGGAGCTTAATCGTATGTCACGCCGCTTTGTCAACGGGCTGCTCGTCCTCGTGCCCGTTGTTATCACATTGTTTGTCATTGAGTGGACGCTGCGCTTCACCGAGGGGGTACTCGGACAGTATCTCCCATTTTATTTCCCGGGCATGGGCATCATCACGCTCGTTCTCGTGATCTACGTCGTAGGCTGGGCATCGACGAACTGGGCGCTCGCAAAGATCATTTCGCTCGGGGAGACGCTGATCGGGACGATCCCGTTCGTGAAGTTCATCTACACGAGCGTCAAGCGGCTCTCGGAGGCGGTGCTGGATTCGAGCAGCAACTTCAAGAGCGTCGTTCATGTGCCCTATCAAGGCGGGCGTGCGCTCGGCTTCGTTATGGCGGATCTGCCGCCGCGCTTTCAGGAGGCGATGGGAGGCGGCTATGTCTGCGTATTCATCCCGTGGAGCCTCAATATGACCTCGGGCACGACGCTTCTCGTCAAGGAGGAGGACGCCGTGACGATTGACGTTCCCAAGGAGGAGGCGCTCCAGTATATGCTGACCGCAGGTGCTGTGATGCCGCTTGCCTCAGTAAGGGAAAAAAACGCTGCAAAAAATACGCATAAGTCCTCCTCTGCAGAAGGGGCGACGGAGACGGAGGCGTAGATGGCACTCTATGCGGCAGAGGGCATTGTACTCGGTGCGAAGAACTGGGGGGAAGCAGACAAGGTCGTGACGATCTTCACACGGGATCGCGGTCTTCTGCGCGCCGCTGCGTTTGGCTGCCGCCGCCCGCGCAGCCCGCTGGCGGGGGCGATGCAGATGTTTGTGCATGCCGAATTCCAATTCGCCGCGGGCGGACGCCTCGAAACGGTTAAAACTGCCGCCGTGCGCGCCCATCACGCAAGGCTCTCGCTGGATCTCACCGCACTTGCATACGCGACCTTCGTGTCGGAGGTGATTCGTGAATTTATGCCCGAGGGGATTGCAGATGAGGCGTTCTTTGACCGGCTCACGCAGATTTTGACGGCATTTGAAACGCGCAATCCGCGTGTGACGGCACTTGCAGCCGTTCTGCAGACGCTTGCGGCGGCAGGACTCGGGCAGAGCTATGAGCGCTGCCTTCACTGCGGCACTCAGATTACGGGAGATGCTTTTTTTCATGTGCGTGAGGGTGGAGCACTTTGTGCGAACTGCCGCACAGAGGGGGCGACCTTCTTTTCCGAGGAGCTGCGCGTTCTGCTCGTTGGACTTGAGGGGCTTGACTGGGCGCACCCTGCGCCACTGCAGGTGCGCGGCGGAACACTCATGGCGGCGGAATCTCTCGTCCTCTCCCATGTGCAGGAACTCGTTGGTCATCCCTTGCGTTCCTTGGCTTTTTTGTCACAGCTGACATAATTTTAAGGAGCTATGAAAAAATAGTCCTAAAAAAAAAGGAAAAGTGAGGATGACGGCGAAAGTATATCAAGTAATGATTTCTATGTCATTTTGCTGTGCGTCCATAGACTGAAAGAGAATGGAGGGGAAGCCTGTCATGATCATGCTGACGAAGTTCAACTCCAAGACAAACAAACGCGGGGAGTTCGTTCTCAATGCAGAGATCATCGAGAGCATTGAGGAGACACCGGACACCGTAGTAACACTGACCAACGGGAAAAAGCTGATTGTCGAGGAGCCGATGGAGGAGATTGTGCGCCGCACAATCAAGTATCGCCGCGCACTTTATCAAAATTAGTTGGCGAATTTCCATTCCTTTGGTATAATGGGGAGAACGGTGTTTCTCCACGCGGCAAGGGAGTGCCCGGATGTGGAGCCGCTGCGGCTTCGTGGTTGTTTTTAGGGAGGGAATTAACTCATGGCGGAGGAAAAGGAAGAACAGGCGACAGAGCAGCCAAAGCAGAAATCGCCCATGCTCATGATGGTGGTCGTGGTCGTGGTGGCGGTTCTCGTTGCAGTGGCAGCAGCCGGCGGTATCTCGTACTACATCTTCTCGCAGGCGGAGTCACCTTCGCACGCGGAGGATGGCGGCGGGGGCAAGGCGAATCATGACCCGGGCGTATTCTACAAGCTCGGCGATCCGAAGGAAGGCATCCTCGTCAACGTTGGCGGCGGACGCTCTGGGAAGTTTCTCAAGGCAGGCGTTGTCCTTGAGCTGAATCCCGGCAAGTCCGACAATGTCGTGGACGGCAAGGTCGGTTCCGTTGCGGAGACGAAGATCCTCGATACGACGATGCAGTTCCTGCGTGCGGCACCACTCGAGGATTTTGACGCATCCAAGCAGGATGTACTCAAGAAGCAGCTGAAGGACGCGCTCAATGATCGTCTGGGTCAGGGCTCTGTTTATGATGTTTACATCACGAGCTTCCTGCTGCAGTAAGAAGTATGAATCACTGCATAGTGGGAAGGGGGAAGAGTCTTGGCTGAGGACGTACTGTCTCAATCCGAAATAGATAAGCTGCTTTCGGCTCTTTCGGATGGCTCGGTTTCCGCCGAGGAAGTCAAGGCGGAAGAAGAGGAGCGCAAGGTCAAGAACTATGACTTCAAGCGGCCGGATAGATTCTCCAAGGATCAGATCCGCACGCTCTTCATGCTCCATGAGAGCTTTTCGCGTCTCGTAAATACGTATCTCTCGGCGAGTCTGCGCACGATGGTCGACATCGAGGTGATGTCGGTCGAGCAGATGACCTATCAGGAATTCGTTCAGTCGATGGGGAATCCGTCGGTCATCGGCATCCTCGGATTGCCGCCGCTCAAGGGCAATATTGTCATGGAGATCGGTACAGATCTGGCATTTGCCTACATCGACCGCGTCTTTGGCGGGGAGGGAAAACCCGGCGTCAAGTCGCGGGCGCTGACGGATATCGAGACAGCGGTTATGCGTCGCTTCATTGATACGGTCACCAATTATTTCAGGGAAGCGTGGAGCAACGTGATCGAGTTCCGTCCGAACTTTGAGACGATGGAAACGAACCCGCAGTTTGCGCAGCTTGTTCCGCCCAGTGATATGGTTGTCCTCATCACGATCCACATGAAGATCGGCGATGTTGACGGGATGATGAACATCTGCATCCCCTATCTGGTACTTGAGCCGGTCATGTCGAAACTCACCACATCGTTCTGGGTGGCAGCCTCTGCTGATAAGGAAAGTACGCCCGAACAGGTGGCTGAACTGCAACGCAAGATCGAGCGGACGCAGGTGCCGTTTAAGGTGGATCTTGGCTCCGTTGATATTACGATCAATGAGTTCCTCACGCTCGGCTTTGGTGACGTGCTGCAGCTCGACACACTGACGCAGGATGAACTCGTATGCTACGTCGGCTCAAATGCAAAATTCCGCGCGCGCCCGGGTACTTCCGGCAAGCGCATGGCTGTGCAAATATCCGGCATTATAGAAGGAGATGACGACGCGAATGAGTGATGATATGATCTCGCAGGAGGAGATCGATGCCCTCCTGAACGGTGGAGCGACGAGTGAACCGCCTGCAGATGATGCCGCAGCCGACTCGCCTTCTGACGATGATGCCGGTATTACAGATCTCGAGCGCGATGCGCTCGGGGAGATCGGGAATATCTCGATGGGCGGTGCCGCGACAACGCTGTCCGTCCTTCTGGGACGCAAGGTGTCAATCACGACGCCGACCGTTTCGGTATCCAACCTCAAGGCACTTAAGGAAAAGTATCCTGTGCCGTTCCTCGTGGTTGAGGTGGGATACAGCATCGGAATCGAAGGCAATAACGTCCTGTGCATTCAGGCAAAGGATGCTGCGATCATTGCCGACCTGATGATGGGCAATGATGGCACCAATCCGGATCAGGAACTGAGCGAACTCCACATGAGTGCGGTCAGCGAGTGCATGAACCAGATGATGGGCAGCGTCGCAACCTCGCTCTCGTCGATGTTTAACAAGAAGGTGGACATCACCCCGCCCGTGGTCACGCTCGTTGATCTTGGGACGGAGGAAGTTGTATCCAAACTGCTCGATAAGGTCGATCCGATCATTCAGGCATCGTTCCGCATGGAGGTAGATGGCCTCATTGACAGTGAGATCATGCAGCTTCTGCCGGTTGATGTCGCGAAGGAAATGGTCGACGCTCTGATGAATCAGCAGCCGGATGTCGACAACGAGGAAGAGGCGGTGGCAGCTGCCGCTGCACCGCCGCCGCCCGCCGCAGCCCCCGCAGCAGCACCGCCGCCGGCGGCTCCTGCCGCAGCAGCTGCTGCACCCGCAAACTATGGATATGGAGCACAGCCTATGCAGCCACATGTAGCCTCTAATGTACCGGTACAGTCGGCGCAGTTTACGCCGCTGAGTTCTGTGCCAGTGCAGGTGAATGATGCCAATATCGGGCTCATTCTCGATGTACCACTTCAGGTGAACGTTGAACTCGGTCGGACGAAGAAGTCGATCAAGGACATTCTCGATCTGACGAAGGGATCCATCGTGGAGTTGGATAAGCTTGCCGGTGAGCCCGTGGACATCATGGTCAATGGTAAGTATTTGGCGAAGGGCGAGGTCGTCGTCATCGACGAGAACTTCGGCGTTCGCATTACGGAGATTGTCAGCCCGCTGGAGCGCGCTGCACGCCTCCAGTAGTGGAAGGAATATGGATCTTTTTGGTGTGGTGTAGAAAATCCTTGTCACGGGCGGCACTTTTCGTTATAATGAGTAACGAAAAAGCGCATTGTGATATGTGCTGTTTTGGTGCCCTTTCGAATAGGGATGTTCTATCGGATTAAGGAGAGATGAGAAAATGGCAACTCGCGTTCTGATTGTTGACGATGCAGCATTTATGCGAATGATGGTGAAGGACATCCTGTCAAAGAACGGCTATGAAATTGTCGGTGAAGCTGAAAACGGTATGAAGGCTCTTGAGAAGTATCAGGAACTCAAGCCCGATCTCGTGACCATGGATATCACGATGCCGGAGATGGATGGCATTACAGCGGTCAAGGAAATCAAGAAGGTCGATCCTGCGGCGAAGGTCGTCATGTGCAGTGCCATGGGACAGCAGGCGATGGTTATTGAGGCAATTCAGGCGGGCGCACGCGACTTCATCGTGAAGCCGTTCCAGGCGGATCGCGTTCTGGAGGCCATCCGTAAAGCCGTCGGCTGATGAACAAACGGATATTTTCTCTGTCCTTGCTGCTCGGATACATCCTCTACACAGTGTGTACTGGGGATGTATTCGCTGCGGGTGAGACGGGCAGCGGATATTTGGCCGGATACGAAGAGGCTGACCCGCGCCCGTCGGCCGTGTCATGGTGGTCGACGGTCGCATACATGGTCAGCCTTTTTGCTGTTTTTGCATTTGTTGTTATCCTTGCCTATTTCGCAGCACGTGCATTTGGCAAAAGCTCCATGCGTTCGCTCGCGGCACGTGGGGGGCAGATCTATCTACAGCTTCCGATGGGGCCGAACCGCTCGGTCTGCGTCGTGGAACTCTATGGACGCGTCTTTGTCCTTGGCGTCACGGATGCCAATATTCGGTTGATCGCGGAGATCGATGATCCGGAAACCGTCGCGGAGATTCGTGCATCGGCACCCGCCGAGGGCGGTGTCTTTCAGGATCAGTTTGGATCTCTGTCGGATTTTGTTCAAAAAATACCACCGCTTTTCCGCAAGTGATGGTGGCAAGGAGAAATGGGGGGACAGGGTTGGAGCGCAAATGGCTTGTATTGGGGAGTGCGGCGCTCCTCCTGCTGATGGGTATGGGACATGCAGGGGCGGCTCCCCTGATCCCGACCGTCAGCGTTGGTGTAGGGGCATCGGAGAATCCGCAGGAAGTGGCGACAAGCATGCAGCTTCTCGCCGTGCTGACGGTCATTTCGTTGGCTCCTGCAATTCTCGTTATGACAACCTCTTTTGTCCGCATTGTGGTTGTCCTTGGATTCTTGCGCAATGCACTCTCGACACAGAATGTCCCGCCGAATCAGATTGTCATAGCGCTGTCGCTGTTCCTGTCGTTTTACATCATGGCTCCCTATTGGGGACAGGCGAACGAGAACGGCATACAGCCCTATCTTGCAGGACAGATCTCGCAGGAGCAGGCACTTGAGAACGTCGTCGATCCCATGCGTGAGTTCATGTTCCGTCAGACGCGTGAGTCCGATCTCGCGCTCTTTGTCAACCTTTCGGAGGCACCGCGGCCGGAGGGACCTGAGGATGTGTCGACCTTTACGCTCATACCGGCATTCATCATCAGTGAACTCAAGACGGCGTTTCAGATCGGGTTCATGATCTACATTCCGTTCATTGTCATCGACATGATTGTCGCGAGTACGCTCATGTCGATGGGTATGATGATGCTGCCGCCGGTGATGATCTCATTGCCATTCAAGATTCTCTTGTTTGTTATGGTCGATGGGTGGCATCTCTTGATCCAGTCGCTCATTATGAGTTTTCGTTAGCGTGGGAGGCGTGCGATGTCCGGAGATTTGGTCATTCAGCTCGCCCAGGAGGCACTCTTTATCGTGCTTCTGGTCTCTGCTCCGATGCTGGGACTGGGGCTTATTGTCGGTCTTTTGGTGGCGGTCTTTCAGGCAACCACATCCATTCAAGAGCAGACGCTCGCGTTCATCCCGAAGATCATTGCCGTCTTTGTCGCCATCCTGATCTTTGGGCCATGGATGCTGCGCATCATGGTCGAATACGTGACCAATGTATTCGTCAACCTGCCGAGTTATCTGCGCTGAAAGGGGCGGCAGTACATGGATTTGTATGAACTGCTGCAAGGGCATATCGCGGCGTTTCTGCTGACACTCACACGGATCAGCGGGATCTTTCTCGTTTCACCGTTCTTCGGCAGCATGAACATTCCGCCGTACTTTCGCATGGCATTGGCTCTTGCGATGACGGTGGTGCTCTTTCCCGTGATTGATGGACTAGGAGCGGTGGCACCACCTGAGACGATTATTATGTTTGCTGTTGCTGCGATTGGAGAACTCTTCATTGGCTGGCTGATCGGATTTGTGGCATACATCTCCTTTGCCGCCATCACGATGGCTGGTAAGGTTATGGATATGCAGGTGGGCTTTGCCATTGTCAATGTTGTGGATCCGACTTCCGGTCAGCAAATACCGCTCATCGGAAGTTTTCTTTATAATCTGGCGGTAATCATTCTGCTCGTTATCAATGGGCATCACCTGATTCTCTCCGCCCTTGTGGAAAGCTTTCGCGTGGTCCCGCTCGCGGGCATGGAACCGAACATCTCGATTGCGCTCATGTTCGCCAATTTTACGGGCACCATCTTCCTTACGGGCATGAAGATTGCCATGCCGATCACCTTTGCCATTCTGCTCACGAACGTGGGACTCGGCATCCTTGCGCGCACGATGCCGCAGATGAACATCTTCGTCGTCGGCATTCCCATGCAGCTGATGATCGGCATTACTGTACTGTCGATGATCATTCCGTTCTATGTCTTGTTCCTGGATGTGCTATTCAATGAAATGTATGGAAATATATCACTTGCGGTACGCGCCCTCCAATAGGTGCGGGTTCGTCTTTGACCTCCAGCGTTTCGCGGGGGAAAAGACAGAGGAACCAACAGCAAAAAAGCGCGCTGATGCGCGCAAGAAAGGTCAGGTTGGACGCAGCCAGGAGGTCAACAGTGCGTTCGTCCTGCTGGTTGGCTTCTTTGCGCTCAAGCTTCTGTGGGATTCGATCTATGTTTCGATTGCAACCTACACGACGTACGTGTTCACGAATCTGAACCAGACCGTTGACACGGAGAATATTCTCCGCATTTTCATCAGCATTGTCCTTGTGCTTGCGAAGACCGCCTTTCCCATCATGATTTTCATCATGCTCATCGGGCTCGCGGTCAACTTCTTCCAAGTGGGACTCAACATCAACACGGAGTCGATTGAGTTCAAGCTTGACAAGCTGAATCCCATCAACGGGTTTGGCCGCATCTTTTCCAAGCGATCCCTCGTAGAGCTGGCGAAATCCTTCTTTAAGATTATCGTGATTGGGTTTTTCCTTTATCGTTTCATTCACGAACAGATTCTTGCGATGCCGCAGTTCATGTTCTTTGATCTGACGACGAGCCTTGCCCTTGTTGCCGAGATCATCTTCCAGATGTCGTTCATCGTCATTGGCGTCATTATGATTATGGCGTTCTTGGACTATGGCTATCAGAAATGGCAGACGACGCAGGATCTCAAGATGTCGAAGCAGGAAGTCAAGGATGAGATGAAGCAGACGGAGGGCGATCCCCAGATCAAGGGGAAGATTCGACAGAAGCAGCGCCAGATGGCAATGGCACGCATGATGAAGGAAGTTCCCAAGGCGGATGTCATCATTACAAACCCGACGCACTACGCCGTTGCACTCTCCTATGAGCAGGGGATGGTTGCCCCGACTGTCATCGCGAAGGGGCAGGATCTTGTTGCCCAGCGCATCAAGGAGATCGGACGAGAGGCTCGCGTGCCCATCGTCGAAAACAAGCCGCTTGCGCGGACACTCTATGCCGCCGTTCAGGTTGGGGATGCGGTGCCGCAGGAGCTCTATCAGGCAGTTGCCGAGGTGCTCGCGTATGTTTACCGCCTGAAACACGCACGGCGTGGAGCATGATGTGCGACAAAAGTCTTATTTAATATTTGACGTAAAACCATATTTGGTATAATATTTAGGAGGACGAGGGTTTTATTGTCCTCCGCAGCAAACGAGGGAGTGAGTGAGAGTATGGCAACACCGCAGACCGGCAGTGTAAATCCTCTTTCATCCGGCAAGCTCATACAAAAATACAGTGATGTTCTAATCGCCGTCGCCATCGTGACCATCGTTATCATGATGATCATTCCGTTGCCGACGATATTGCTTGATGTCCTTATTTGCCTGAATATTACGATTGCGCTGCTCGTTGTGATGTCGGCAATCTACAATGTGGAGGCGCTCGATCTATCGGTCTTTCCCTCCCTGCTCCTCATCACAACGCTGTTCCGACTTGCACTTAATATCTCTTCCACACGCCTGATCCTTCTCAACGGCTATGCCGGTGAGGTCATTACTGCGTTCGGCAACTTTGTTGTCGGTGGTAATGCTGTGGTCGGGTTTATTGTGTTCGTCATCCTTGTTATCGTCAACTTCATCGTTATCACAAAAGGGTCGGAGCGCGTCGCTGAGGTTTCGGCGCGCTTTACCCTCGACGCGATGCCCGGCAAACAGATGGCGATCGACGCCGATCTGAACCAAGGAGCGATCACGGATGCGGAGGCAAAGCGCCGCCGCGAGAAGGTACAGCGTGAGTCCGATTTCTTCGGCGCAATGGACGGTGCCTCGAAGTTCGTCAAGGGCGATGCGATTGCCGCAATCGTCATCATGCTCATCAATATTAGCGGCGGATTTGTCATCGGTATGCTGCAGCGCGATATGGATGCGGCACAGGCACTGCAGACCTATACCCTGCTGACGGTCGGTGAAGGTCTCGTTGCACAGATTCCGGCACTCCTTATCTCGACAGCGACCGGTATCATTGTCACGCGGTCGGCGGCAGAGGGGAACCTCGGCGGCGATCTCGTCAAGCAGCTGTTCCGCAACGCGCGTATCTTTATGATCCTCACGGGCGTGCTTCTTTTCCTCGCCATTATGCCGGGGCTGCCGGGTGTTCCGTTCACGGTGCTGGCGGCAATCTGCGGCGTTATTGCGTGGAATCTTCGGCGTGGTCAGGCGGTGGAGCAGGAGGTACAGCAGGTCGAGCAGAAGGCAAAGGCAAAGAAAGAGGCGACCACGCCCGAGAACATTGTCTCGCTGCTGCAGGTCGATCCCATGGAACTCGAGATCGGCTACAGCCTCATTCCCCTTGTCGATACGGGACAGGGCGGCGATCTGCTCGACCGCATCGTTATGATCCGTCGGCAGTGTGCACTGGAGCTCGGCCTCGTGGTGCCGACCATCCGCATTCGCGATAACATCCAGATCAAGCCCAATGCGTATATCATTAAACTCAAGGGCGTTGAGATTGCGCGCGGTGAACTCATGCTTGACCACTATCTCGCGATGAACTCGGGGACGGTGTTCGAGGAGGTGCCGGGCATCGAGACGACGGAGCCAGCATTCGGACTGCCCGCCCTTTGGATCTCGGAGAACGAGCGCGAACAGGCAGAGCTGAACGGCTACACCGTTGTCGATGCGGTCTCCGTGCTCGCGACGCATCTCACGGAGATCATCAAGCAGCATGCGGCTGAAATTCTTGGACGTCAGGAGACGCAGAACCTCATCGATAATCTGCGCAAGACAAATGGTGCGTTGGTGGATGAGGTCGTTCCGAACCTCCTCAGCGTGGGTGAGGT
Source organism: Candidatus Centipeda massiliensis (assembly GCF_900290285.1). Taxonomy (GTDB): domain Bacteria; phylum Bacillota; class Negativicutes; order Selenomonadales; family Selenomonadaceae; genus Centipeda; species Centipeda massiliensis. The sequence continues at coordinate 897,174 of NZ_LT985754.1, forward strand.
ACAGAAGGTGCTTGCCAACCTTCTGCATGAGCGCATATCCATCCGCGATATGAGTACGATCCTTGAGGTGCTTGCCGACTACGGCACGGCGACAAAGGACACAGATATTCTCACGGAGTATGTCCGTCATGCAATGGCGCGTCATATTACACAGCAGAATGTCCAGAACGGGGTGTTGCCGTGCATTACCCTTGATCCCGCCATCGAAAACAAAATCGCGGGCAGCGTGCAGCGCACCGAGCATGGATCCTATGTCAGCCTTGACCCGGATTCCATGCAGAAGCTGCTCATGGCACTCCAGAAAGAACTGGCAAAGCTGACCGATCAGGGGTATCAGCCGATCGTGCTGACGAGCCCAACCGTGCGTCCTTACTTCCGCAATCTCGTCGAGCGCTCCATTCCGGGGCTGATCGTGCTCTCCCATGCGGAGATTGAACAGAATGTTGAGATCCAGATCCTTGGGGTGGTGAGAATCTAAGTGCAGGTCAAGACAGTCCGCGCTTCCTCCGTAAAGGAAGCGATGGAACAGATCAAGGATGAACTTGGCAGCGATGCCGTACTTCTTCATACCAAAAAATATCGTGAGGGCGGCGTTCTCGGCGGGGCTGAGATGATCGAAGTGACCGCTGCTGTCGATGAGAATCAGGCGCGCGTGCCGCGTGCTGCTTCCGCATACGTTCCGCCGGCATCCCCCATTCTTCCGACCAGTGTGCTCAATCAGTACCGTATGACAGAGCCGTCCGTCACCGATGGCGCAACGGCACAGCCGGCGCGTGCCGTCCTTCCCGCTTATGAGGCGTACGGGAGCGAACCTCCTATCATGCCAGCCTACCCCGTGCAGGAAGCAGCCCCCCCCTATTCGCCGGAGGCGTATGACATGTCTACAACCGCTCAACCGACATCGATACCTGCATACGAGGAAACAGCGCCTCCTCCTGCGGCAGCTGCCATGCCGCAGCCTCCCGTGGAGCCGGTGCCCGCTGCGGAGTCCGTTCCTACAGCGGATGAAGGTTCTGCGGAGCGGATTCGCTTCCTCGAAGATGAACTGGCGCAGATGAAGACCATGCTTGCCTCCATGATGGCGGCGAATCAGCCGAAGGAGATCGTCTCCATCCGCGATGCACTGCGCAGGCAGGAGGTGCGGGAGGATCTTTGCGAGGAACTCTCAAGCAAGATTCCCATTGCCGATGTGAACTTGGACAGCCTCGACCCGCGTGCGGGAAGCGTCCTTGCGGGCTATCTCGGACAGGTGATGAAGTTCAGCGATGGGCTGCAGCCCGGCGCACACGGCTCCCGTGTCGTCGCCTTTATTGGGACGACGGGCGTCGGCAAGACGACGACACTTGCCAAGGTGGCGGCACACTTTGTGTTGGAACAGAACCTCAAGGGAGCGCTCATTACGGCGGATACCTATCGCATTTCGGCGGTTGAACAGCTCAAAAAGTATGCTGAGATCCTAGGTCTTCCCGTGGAGGTCGTCTACTCGGCGGCAGAACTCAAGAAGGCGATTGCGCGTCACCGCAGCAAGGATTTTGTTCTCGTGGATACGGCGGGACGAAGTCAATACAATGAGTTCCAGATGGATGAACTCAAGGAACTCCTTGCGGCACATCCACGGATGGAGAAACATCTGGTTGTCAGTGCGACGACGAAGGAACAGGATGCTGCAGAGATCATGAAGCGTTTCGCCGCATGCAGCCCGGATCGTATCATCTTCACAAAGACGGATGAAACGCGGACGATCGGTATGGTGCTCAATCTTCTCGCAGGTGAGAAAACGCCCCTTTCGTTTCTCTCGAATGGGCAGAGCGTACCGGACGACATTATCCCTGCGACGGCAGAACGCCTTGCTGCGCTTCTTTTGAGGGAATGATATGGAAGATCAGGCAGCGCGGCTGCGCCAAATGGTCGGCGCAGAGAGTACGCAGGGATCCGTCGCATCTGCACAGGCGGAGGCATGGTCGAACGTGCGTGTGATCGCGATTACGAGCGGCAAAGGGGGCGTCGGCAAGACAAACATTGCCGTCAACCTTGCGATTGCACTGCGCAAACGGGGGCAGCGCGTCCTCGTCATCGATGCGGATCTGGGCATGGCAAATGTGGATATTCTGCTTGGTGCCACCTCGCGAAAACATTTGCTTGATCTGATCCGTCCGGAGGTCAAGCTGGACGATGTCATCGTGGATACGCCGCATGGCATTCAATACATATCCGGCGGCTCCGGAATTGAAAAGGCACTCGAATACGATCAGGCAGAGAAAATACTTCTTCAGCAGAAACTGGCGGACTGCGCAACACGCGCCGACCTCATTCTGGTCGATACGGGCGCAGGGCTTGGGCGCAATGTCATGGACTTCATTCTTGCCGCAGACGAAGTACTGCTCGTAACGACACCGGAGCCGACCTCTCTTACCGATGCCTATGCGGTGATGAAGGCGTACAGCATCTATGCGGCACAGAAAAATCTCAGACTTATTATCAACCGTGTGTACGAAGTGAGGGAGTGCCGCGAGGTGGCGCAAAAGCTGCAGCGTGCCTCTGAGAAGTTTCTGCACATGCCGGTGGACTGCCTCGGGTATGTTTTCGAGGATACATCGGTCACAAAGGCGGTGCGTCGGCAGACCCCCCTGCTTAGAGCGGAGCCGAATACCGCAGCGGCACGCTGCATCGATGCACTGGCACAGACACTCATTACCGGAAATGAGATGCGGATCAAACGTGGGTGGAAAGGTTTTTTACAGCAAATTTTTAAGTTTTGATCATTGTCAAGGAGGAAAATTTAGATGGCGGGCGAATTGGTACAGGCAAGGGGTGTTTTAGCAATCGGTCAGAGGCTGGAAATATTCTTTGAAAACAGCGAGGAAGAAAATTCCGGCTATACGAGCAGGGTGGAGGACATCGTCGGAGATGAACTCGTCGTTGCTATGCCCTTGGACGAACGCCACGTTCCTGTTATCCCGCGCGTCGGAGAGAACCTTTATGTGCTTGCTGCAGGAGACGGCTGTCATTTTCGTTTTTTCAGCGTCCATCGCGGGCATGGCCGTCACGATAACATTCCTGTCCTGCGCATCTCCATTCCAGAAGTGGCGGAGCGCTATCAAAAACGTGGTTTCTTTCGACTCAAGGTGAATCTCACAGCAACGGTTCGTTTGATTGACTACATGGGAACGATTGCTGCTCCGAAACGTGTGCCTATTGTCGATATCAGCGGGAGCGGGCTTGCATTTGCGTGGTCCAGGCAAGTGCATCTCGATGAATTTGCTGCCCTTGAAATCAACGACATTCCTGGAATCGGGACGATCGAACTGATGACGAAGGTCATGCGATGCACCCGCATCGAACGCGAGGACGATGCACCAATCTATCATGTCGGCGTGCAGTTCCAAGGAATCTCACGCAGTATGCGCGATAAGATCGTTCGTTACCTGTTTCAGGTACAGCGAAGTCAGGTGGGGCGCGTGAAAGATGAGTGAGTCAGAAAAAAAGGCATTGACCATGCGGCGCCAGGGGGCACCCCGTACGCGGATGCGACTGGTTGTCATTGGCTCTTCCACCGGTGGGCCACAGGCTCTGCAGACCGTTATCACAGGGCTTTCCGAATGTTTTCCCTGCCCCGTGATCGTTGTGCAGCACATGCCGGCGGGATTTACCGGTGCGTTGGCGGCACGGCTGGATGGTGTTTCGAAGGTTCGCGTACGCGAGGCGCAGGATGGAAACGTTTTGGAAGCCGGCTGTGTCTATATCGCACCGGGCAACTACCACCTGCGTGTTCTGCACGATGCGGGTACGCGGCGCATTGCACTCAGCGATGAGCCGCCCGTTGGGAACCACCGCCCTGCAGTGAATGTGATGTATGACTCGGTTGCCCCTCTTGGAAAGGATGTCGTCGCTGTGATCCTTACGGGGATGGGCAGTGACGGGCGCGATGGGATGCGCAAGATCAAAGAAAACGGCGGCTACTGCATTGCGCAGGATGAAGCAACCTGCGTCGTCTACGGAATGCCCAAATCCGTGATTGAGGCAGGTCTGGCCGATGAGATATGCCCATTGCCGCAGATCGCAGAGGCGATTGAGGCGGCTGTGAGAAGATAGAAAATAGGGGGAATATCAATGGATAACCAGTATATGGACATGTTCCTGGATGAGTCGCATGAGCATCTGCAGTCGCTGAATGAAGGACTCCTGCGCCTTGAGGAGAACATGGAAGAAATCAGTGCGGTGAACGACATCTTCCGCAATGCGCATACACTCAAAGGCATGTCGGCAACGATGGGCTTTGCCAAGATTGCGGAACTTACGCATGAGATGGAGGACGTTCTGGATCTCGTCCGCAAGGAGCAGCTCAAGCTCAACGAGGACATCATGGACACGCTGTTCAAATGTCTGGACTCCCTTGAGCAGATGGTGGACAGCGTTGGCAACGGCGAGGCTGAGGATGTCGTCGATGTTTCGGATCTCGTAGCAAAGCTGAGCTCCATCTCCAAAGGAACGCCTGCGCCTGCTGCGGCAGCCCCCTCAGCAGCGGCACCGGCACCGACAGCAGATGGTGCTGCGGCTGCCAATATTGACCTCGATGACATTGACCTCGATGTCATGAAAAAGGCAAAAGAAGCCGGGATGCACTCCTTCCATGTCAAGGTTACGCTCATGGAGACCTGCGTCCTCAAGGCGGCGCGTTCCGTCATGGTCATGCAGGCATTGGATGAGGTCGGTGATGTCATCAAAAGCGTTCCTCCTGCTGAGGATCTTGAGCAGGAGAAGTTTGAGCGCAGCTTTGATGTGATCGTCGCCACAAGCAGCGATGCTAAGGCCGTCCAGAATGCCGTGGATACCGTCTCGGAAATCGAGGACATTGCGGTTGAGGAGATTGACCCGGACAAGGTCGGTAAGGAAGCAGCGGCGCCTGCTGCGGCACCTGCCGCCGCTCCAGCAGCGAAGCCGGCAGCAGCCCCTGCGAAGAAAGAGGCGGCCAAGCCCGCTGCAGCCCCGCCGAAGAAGCAGCATCAGAGTCAGAGTGTCCGCGTGGACATTGAAAAGCTTGACACGCTCATGAACCTCATGGGTGAGCTGGTTATCAACAAAGTTCGTCTGGAGCAGATCGGTCAGACACACCGTTTGAGCGACCTTATGGAAACGCTTGAACAGATGGATCGTGTGACGGGCGATTTGCAGAACATCGTCATGAAGGTGCGCATGGTTCCGGTCAGTGCCGTGTTCAACCGTTTCCCGCGCATGGTGCGCGACGTATCGAAGGAACTCGGCAAGGAAATCAACCTCACGATCGAGGGCGAGGAGACAGAGCTGGATCGTACCGTTATCGATGAGATCGGTGATCCGATCATGCACCTTCTGCGCAACTCGCTCGACCACGGTGTTGAGAGCCCCGAGAAGCGCGAGGCAAAGGGCAAGCCGCGCACCGGCGAGGTCGGTCTTATCGCGCGCCACGAGGGCAACAACGTTGTCATCATGATTACGGACGACGGTGCAGGCATTGATGCGAACAAGATCCGCCGCAAGGCAGTCGAGAAGGGCATGATCTCGCAGAGTGAGGCGGACAGCCTCGACGATGCGGATGCCGTTCGACTGATCTTCCTGCCGGGATTCTCGACGGCGGAGCAGATCACGGACATCTCCGGCCGCGGTGTCGGTATGGACGTTGTGCGCAGTAAGATCGAGGCGCTCTCGGGACATGTCGATGTGGAAACGCACATCGACGAGGGATCCATCTTCAAGATCAAGCTGCCGCTCACGCTTGCCATTATCCAGGCGATGCTTGTGCGCGTGCAGGAGGAGATGTACGCTATTCCGCTCACCTCCATTGACAGTACGATCAACATCGAGCCCACGGACATCCAGACCGTCCAGAACAAGGAGGTCATTGTCCTGCGCGGCGAGATCATTCCGATTATCCGCATGGAGGAGGCTCTGCAGGTTCCGCACACGAAGGACTCCGACGAGCATTTCGTTGTCGTCGTTCATGCGGGCGAGGCAAAGGCGGGCATCGTTGTCGACAATCTGATCGGGCAGCAGGAAATCGTTATCAAGACGCTCGGCAACCTCTTTGCCGGACTTAAACTCTTCGGCGGAGCAACCGTTCTTGGTGATGGCAGGGTTGCACTGATTCTTGATGTTGCAACGATGATTCAGCAGTAAAAGGGGAGGGCAAAGAAGATGGCAGATGATATGAATCAGGGAAATGCGCCGCAGAACTCGCAGTATGTGGCATTCAATCTTCGCGATGAAGAATACGGCGTCAGCATTCTGAACGTGCAGGAGATCCGCAACCTTACGGATATTACGCGCGTTCCGTTCGCGGCGGACTTCATCAAGGGCGTCATCAATCTGCGTGGCTCGGTTCTCCCCGTCATTGACCTCAAGCAGCGGCTCGGGCTCGCGGAGACACCGTATACCGACCGCACGCGCATCGTTACGGTTTCCGTCGAGGATGTCCATGTCGGCATGCTCGTCGATGCCGTGACCGAGGTGCTGAGTCTTGAGAATGCGCCCATCGATACAAAAAAGGCGATGAATGCGCGCGAGAGCAGCCGATTCCTCAGTGGAATCGGCAATATCAGGGGCAGACTCATCGTTCTCCTCAACCTCGAGGAGATCGTCGGACTTCCGAAGGATGCGAAATAACCCTGCTTCGCGATTAAGAGGTAATGTCAATGACCGTAGATGAGAATCTGACAGAACTGTCGGAGCTGCAGCTGGATGTACTCAAGGAGATCGGAAATGTCGGAGCGGGCAACTCCGCGACGGCGCTTTCCCGTCTCATTCAGCGGCGCATTGAAATGAATGTGCCCCATGTGGCATTGGTTCCAATCGAAGATGTCCCGGAATTTGTCGGCGGCCCGGAACTGGTGGTCGTCGGTATTTTCCTGCGCGTCTACGGAAAGGCACCGAGCAATATCCTGTTTCTCATCCCGCGGGAGAGTGCGTTTGCACTTGTTGATACACTTCTCGGGCGGGAACGCGGTGAGACGATCGAACTGGATAACATGGACGAATCAGCGCTTATGGAGATCGGCAATATTCTTGCCGGCTCCTACCTGAACGCATTCTATACGTTCACGGGCATGAGCATGCTGCCGTCCATTCCTGCACTCGCCGTGGATATGGCAGGTGCCATTCTCAATGTAGTTTTGGTTCAGCTTGGCGAGATGGGAGATCACGCGCTTCTCATCGAAACGAATTTCGTGGCAGAGGATCGGAGCATCAGCGGACATTTCTTCCTTGTACCGGATCCCGGGTCGCTCAGCACCATAATGAATGCGGTAGGAGTTGAATGATATGCCGGATTTGATAAAAGTCGGTATGGCCGACTACAAAGTCGGCACAGCTCCATCCACACTCATCAGCTATGGATTGGGCTCCTGTATCGGCCTTTCTCTCTATGATCCCACGGCAAAGGTGGGGGGACTCCTCCACTATATGCTGCCGGACAGCAAGCAGGCGCGTCCCTCGGATACGCCGGCAAAATTTATCGATACTGGATTTCCGCTGATGCTCGCGGATGTCCTGCGGCTAGGTGCATCGAAGTCCCGCCTTGTGGCAAAGATTGCAGGAGGTGCGCAGATGTTTGCGTTCTCCAATACGACGAGTGTCATGCGCGTCGGTGAGCGCAATGCGCAGGCGGCAAAGGCTCTTTTGGCGCAGCACGGGATTCGCCTCATTGCCGAGGATACGGGACTCAACTATGGGCGCACGGTGTCGATTGATCTGAACGATGGAACCTATACCGTTAAGACCGTGAGCAAGGGAGATAAAACGATATAGAGAGGAAGGTGAAATGTATGTTCAAACTCGGTATGACCTTGGTATTTTCCGTCATTGCTGCGCTTGTTGTATTCCTTACGGGGATGATTGCTGATGCGCGTGTGACGACAGCGCTTCTGCGCAGCCTGATCGCGTTTCTGTGTGCAGGAATATTCACCTATCTCGTTGTATTCATCCTAGAGGCAAAAGGCTGGGCGGTCTTTGACAAGATGCCCGAAGAGCGCATGCAGGATATGCAGGCACAGCTCTATGACCCAGAGGATATTGATTTCAGTGCAGTGGAAAACAGCGACAAGGCGGCAGAAGACTTTGCGTCTGCGTCCAGCTTCCAGCCCCTTTCGGAAGACGCATTCGTCCATCTGAAAAGCCCGTCGGAGCATCATACGGAGGAGAGCGGCGGCGTGGCAGCACCGGCTTGATCGGTGTAGGAAGACGATGGGGAGGAGATGAGAGGAATGCCTGAGCCGTCGACAGAGAATATCGAAGAACTCTGGCAGATGTACGCAACCGAGAAATCAGTCACTGTACGCAATCGTATTGCAGAATACTATCTTCCTCTTGTTCGCCTTGTCGCCGGCCGCATTGCGATCAGTCTGCCGCAGCACGTTGATCGCGAGGATCTTCTGAGCAGCGGCTTCTTTGGTCTATTGGATGCGATTGAGCGCTATGAGCTCGATCGCGGAAATAAATTTGAGACGTATGCCGGAGTGCGCGTACGGGGCGCCATGCTTGACCATCTGCGCGCGAAGGACTGGATTCCCGTCAGTGTGCGTCAGAACATCAAGAAGTACGAAAAGGCCGTTGCGCATCTTGAGGGGGAACTCGGGCGTACGGCAACCGACGAGGAACTTGCAGCCGAACTGGATCTCACGATTGATGGGCTGCACCATCTGGAGGGGCAGGTCAGCGCAGCAACGATCATTCCGCTGGAGGAATATCTGCGTACGGATTCTCCTGCGTCCATGGAAGATGGTCCTGTCGAGCATGCAGAGTGGACGGAGGTCAAGGAGACACTCGCCGCAGCGATTGAGAAACTTCCGGAAAAGGAACGCATCGTTGTCGGACTTTACTATTACGATGAAATGACGCTCAAGGAGATTGCAGCGATTCTGCATCTGTCCGAGGCACGCATCTCACAGCTGCACACGAAGGCCATCTTCCGTATGCGCGGCACGCTTGCCCGTATGAATGACGAGGAATGATGCACCCTATCTTCGTGCAAATAGTTGAAATAGAGGTGCAGTTTTGATAGATCGGGAGTGATATTGTGGAACGAACCATTGGAGGGTTGCGCGAGGGGTTTCAACTCGTCATCAAGGCGGATGGAAATTATCTCACCGTCTATCCGGAGGAACGCGGAGGTGCCGTTATTGAACTGTCCGTGCTGAGAAAGCGTCTTGAGGATGCAGAGGTTACGGATTACGACATCATTCAACTCGCCCGTCTTGTCCGTGCAGCGGACGGGGTTGAGACAAAATTGGAGCCGCGGACGGAGCAGGGGGAGGAGAATGCGGTCATTCCCTTTTCCATCGAGATCGCACGCGATGGGATGACGGCGGCCGTACGCTTCGACGAGAAGAAGGGGAACCTGCCGCCCGATATGACGGATGTGCTGGATGCGCTTGCCGCGAAAAAGGTCGTTCATGGCATTGACCGCGAGGCGATCGGGCGCGGTGTCGCGCGTCTGACGCCCTTTTTTGCTGCACGCGGTACGGAACCCATACCGGGAACGGATGCACGCATTGAACGAAATTTCGATATGGGGGTCAAGGGGCGCCCTGCCGTGCGTGCATTTGACCGCGTTGACTACAAGGATATGAACATCTTTATCCGTGCGCAGATCGGCGATGTGGTTGCCGTCCACATTCCGGAGACGGCAGGGACACCGGGGATCAATGTCTTTGGTGAGGAAGTTCCGGCAAAACCCGGAAAGCCCGTTTCCCTGCCGCAGGGGAAGAACACCAAGATCGTCAATGGACATGAACTTGTCGCTCTGATCGATGGACAGATTGTCGATGATGGAAAGAAGATCAGCATAGATCCGCATCTCGTCATTGATACCGGTGTCGATGTGGGAACGGGGAATGTGAATTTTGCCGGAAGCGTCGAGATCCATGGAGATGTGGAGAGCGGCTTTTCCGTCAAGGCGACAGGCGATATTGAGATCAAAGGCGTTGTTGGCGGCGCACAGGTGGAAGGGCGCAATGTGATCGTGCACGGCGGCATTCGCGGCATGAACATCGGAAAGATCCGCGCACTTGAGGATGTGAGCATCTCCTTTATCGAGAATGCAGACGTCGTCGCCGAGCGCGACATCTACGTCAATGATGTCGTTTTGCACGCGCAGATGCGTGCGGGGCATCACATCCGCGTCGAGGGGCGGCGCGGCATCATCACGGGGGGGAACATCGGTGCGGGAGAATCCATCCGCGCCAAGATTCTTGGCAATGCGTTCTACGTGCAGACAAATCTTCACGTCGGGGTAGATCCAAATCTGAAGCATCGCTATGAACAGCTGAAAAAGGAATGCGAAACGGCAGTCAAGCAGCTGACGGAAATTCGTCTCTCCCTGAATACCCTCAAAAAACAGCCGCTCATGAGTCTGTCCGAGCGGCGCAGGGAGCAGCTCGTTGAGATGACACATGCGCAATTCCCGCTTGCGATGAAGATCAAACGGATGCAGGAAGACCTCGCCCAGATGGATGAGGATCTCGAACAGATGAAGAACGGTGTGATTCTCGCCTCGGATACGATCTATCCCGGCGTTAATGCAACGATCAACGGAGTGAAGAAAACCATTGAGGGTGAGCTGCACAACGCGCGATTGCAGATGATCGATGGGGAGATTGCCGTAGGCATCTTTTAAGAGAGGCAGGTACCGCCATGAATGTTACGCCGATCAGCATGCAGATGATGTTTCCTCAGTCAAATGAAGCGGGAAACGTTCAGAGCAATATGCAGAACCAAGTCAATATCCAGCAGAACTTTGAAACCCTGCGTCAAAAAGAGGACGCGGAGCTTGCGCGCAAGCAGGTGCGTGCAAAGGAAGAGGCGAGCGAGGATGCGCGCGTGAAGGATGATCCGGAACGCGAGCGCAGGCAGGGGGGCGGCCGCGGCAGTCAGGGACGCAGGTCGCGCGGTGAGGATCACGGTGCTGAGCTCCTTCAGCGCCTTGCTGCCGACCCGAGCCGGGGCGTACATCTCGACATCAGTTTATAGGAACCACTGATAAGGGAGGCATCCTATTATTATTTCCATCACCGAAATTTTGGGCGCACTCATCATTCTCGGCGCTGTTCTTCTGCTCGTTGTCCGGTACATCATCCACCGCAGACAGCGCAGTGAGGAGGACGATGAGGATCTTGCCGCCTCCATTGAAAAACTGAAAAAAGAGCTGCAGCAATCCGCCGACACCATCATCAAGCGGCTGGGATCTCATGTGACCAAGCTTGAGGGGCTGCTGCGTGAGGCCGATGATCGTCGCGTGCGGCTGGAGACACGCGTGGCTGATGCGCAGCGTCTCGAATGGGCGCTGCGACAGCGTATTGAAGAACTCGAACGGCGGCTCAGCGACCTTGGACAGACCACGGCGCTTCCTCCCGCACGATCTGCACAGCGCGTGCAGCAGCCCATGCCTACGCCGCAGGTACAGGAGGCACGCCGTACCGATGGCGACGAATTCGCTGCCGTGCTGCACCAGTCCATTCTGCGGGAACAGGCGCGTGCCGCAGTCGAGCGCACGCCGCCGCCCCAGCCAGCGCCTGTGCCGCAGCCGGCAGCACCAAGAGCCGTGCCGCATGAGATCCCGCCTCCTCGTCCGGAGGTCGGGCATACCCCTTATACCGCACCTTCAGCACCCCTGCGACAGCCGCCTCCATCGCCCGTTGACGAAAGTGCGGAGGCACCCGTGCGCGAGGATGAGGCGCTCATCAAGGCGCGCGCCCTTTTGCGTGCCGGACGCAGTGTCGAGCAGGTGGCGCGCGAAACCAGCGTTGAGATCGGTGCACTGCGCCTGATGAAACAGATGACGCAAAGGGATTGACAAAAAGCAAAAATATCGCTATAATACCTGTTGTTCGGGACGTAGCTCAGCTTGGTAGAGCGCTTCCTTGGGGTGGAAGAGGTCGTGAGTTCAAATCTCGTCGTTCCGACCATTTCAGCAGTAGGAACCTCCGCGCAGCGTGCGCGGAGGTTTTTTGTGTAAGGAGGCGATGCTTGTGAATCTCATTGTAGACAACAGCGTTTTGCAAGTCCTCTTGCTTGCCGTCATGTTTCTCTCCATCATGGTCGAGATCAAGACGGGGGGACTTGGCGTGGGTGTCCTGCTCGGCATAGTCGCGGCTGCCGTCTTTTGGGGCAGCCAATATACGCGCGGGCTTGTGGAAATCTATCACATCGCGGTCTTTCTCGCAGGGGTTCTGCTGATTATCGTAGAGATTCTGCTGCCGACCGTCGGGCTCCTCGCGGGACTCGGTGTCGCGGCGATGCTCTACAGCATCGTGCTCGCACTGGGCGGGGACATCGGGGCGCTCGCCGCACTTGGCATTGCGCTCGTCCTTTCGATTATCTTCTTCCTGCTCATCGTTTCGCGTCTGCCGTCGAGCAAACTCTGGAACAAGGTTGTCCTGCAAAAGAGTTCGCGTACGGAGGAGGGCTACGTCAGCGCAGCAGAGCGGGCGGAACTTGTAGGGAAAACGGGCGAGGTGCTCACAGAACTGCGTCCTTCGGGAACGGCACGCATCGACGGCTGTCCCGTGGATGTGATCTCAGAGGGCGCCTTTATTCAAAAGGGAAAGAGTATTGTTGTCCTGTCCGTGAACGGCAGCCGCGTCGTCGTGCGCGAGTCCTGATGTTTTGCGGGAATAATCAAGGAGGTTCGTATGGGAGCACTGTTTGGAGGAGCATTCCTCGTTGTCATTGTTATTCTTGCCGTGTCGATTTTTCTGCACTTCGTCCCGCTCGGGCTGTGGATATCCGCGATCTCGGCCAATGTCTCGGTGAGCATCGTCTCGCTCATCGGGATGCGTCTGCGCCGCGTTCCGCCCGGGCGCATTGTGCTGCCGCTCATCAAGGCGAACAAGGCGGGGCTTGATGTGAGTGTCAATCAGCTGGAGGCACACTATCTTGCGGGCGGCAACGTGGACAAGGTCGTCGACGCGCTGATCGCCTCGCATCGGGCGCAGATTGCGCTGCCGTTTGAGCGTGCGGCGGCGATTGACCTTGCGGGACGTGACGTGCTGGATGCCGTTCAGATGAGCGTCAATCCGAAGGTCATTGAGACACCGATTGTCTCGGCGGTAGCGGCAAACGGCATCGAACTCAAGATCAAGGCGCGTGTCACGGTGCGCGCGAACATTGACCGTCTTGTCGGCGGCGCAGGGGAGCCGACCATCATTGCACGCGTCGGCGAGGGCATTGTCACGACGGTCGGTTCCTCGGAAAACCATAAAGATGTGCTTGCAAACCCCGACGACATCTCCAAGACGGTGCTGGGAAAAGGTCTTGATGCCGGAACGGCGTTTGAGATCCTCTCCATTGATATTGCGGACGTCGACGTCGGGCGCAACATTGGCGCGGAGCTGCAGACCGATCAGGCAGAGGCGGATAAGCGCATTGCACAGGCAAAGGCGGAGGAGCGCCGTGCCATGGCGGTTGCACGCGAGCAGGAGATGAAGGCGTATACGCAGGAGATGGAGGCCAAGGTGGTCGAGGCACAGTCCGAGGTGCCGCATGCCATGGCACAGGCGCTGCGTGAAGGAAAGCTCGGTGTCATGGACTACTATCAGCTGAACAACATCCAGTCCGACACCGACATGCGTCAGGCGATCAGTGCCTCGGGGAAGGTGGACGGAAAGCTGCCGACATCTCCCGCAAAGTGAGGGCTGCGGTATGGAATACCTCATTGTCATTGCCGTTGCCGTAGCGCTCGCTGTTTTTGATGATCGTGTGCGCGGCAGGAAGAAGGTACCGCCGCCGACCGTGCCGCAGGATATTCCACGTCCGAAGCGGCACACAGAGCGGAACGCGACCTTCGAGATTCCGCCGATGCGTGGGATTCCTGCGGATGTGAAGATCACTGTGGACGCGGAGGTGCTGCGTGCGCAGGAGCTGCGGGCAAAGTGGGAGGAAGCGCAGAAGGAAGCGCAGCGGGCAAAGCGCGCACGCGAGCGCGAGGAGCGCGCGGCTCGTCTTGCCGCAGAGGAGGCACAGGCCGCCGCGCTCGCCGCTCCACGCGGCTCTGCTCGTCAAACGGCTGATCTGCTGCCGCATCTCACGCCGGATACGATGAAGCAGGCGGTTGTGCTTGCCGAGGTGCTTGGAAAGCCGCGCGCGCTGCGCAGATTTCCGAGAAGATAGAAGAAGGGCTGCTGCACGAGGTTTTCCCTGGTGCAGCAGCTTCTTTTTGTGTGCGGACACGGCAGCGTGCTCATAGAATTCTTGACACTATAGAGAAAAAACATTAAAATGAATAGGAGTATTCTATAGGCTTTTCTACATGATAAAAGAGGAGGTGGCCGTTATTCTTACGGAATTACTAGCGGTAATTATTGCTGTTGCCGTCGGTGCCGCTGCGGGCTATGTTGCGCGCAAACGCACGGCGGAGGCTCAGATAGGATCAGCCGAGAACGAAGCAAAGCGCATTGTCGAGGAGGCCGAAAAGAAGGCGGAGACAAAGCAGAAGGAAGTTCTGCTGGAGGCGAAGGAGGAGATTCAGCGTCAGCGGCAGGATTTTGAGCGGGATACAAAGGAGCGCCGCAGTGAACTGCAGCGCCTGGAACGCCGTACGATTCAAAAGGAGGAAAATCTCGACCGCAAGCTTGAATCCATCGAGAAGAAGGAGGAGGGGCTTGCACGCAAGGAGGCGCGAATCGACAAGACACAGGCCGAGGTCACAGCACTCTACGAGAGCCAGAAGCAGGAACTCGAACGCGTGTCGGGTCTTTCGGCAGAGGAGGCGCGGACGATTCTCATGGCAGAGGCCGAGGACGAGCTGAAACATGAGAAGGCACGCAAGATCAAGGAGTACGTCCAGCAGACGAAGGACGAGGCGGACAAGGCGGCACGCGAGATTCTGAGTGTTGCGATCCAGCGCTGCGCCGCCGATCATGTGGCGGAGACGACGGTTTCGGTCGTGGCGCTGCCGAACGATGAGATGAAGGGGCGCATCATCGGGCGTGAGGGGCGCAATATCCGTACGCTCGAAACGCTGACGGGCATCGACCTCATCATTGACGATACGCCGGAGGCGGTCATCCTCTCCGGATTCGATCCCGTGCGCCGCGAGATTGCGCGCATCGCCCTCGAAAAGCTGATTCAGGACGGTCGCATCCACCCCGCACGCATTGAGGAGATGATCGAGAAGGCACGCCGTGAGGTCGATCAGCGCATCAAGGAGGCAGGCGAGCAGGCGACGTTCGAGACGGGGGTGCATGGCATCCATCCAGAGCTGGTACGCCTTCTCGGACGCATGCGCTACCGGACAAGCTACGGGCAGAATGTGCTTGCACACTCCATCGAGGTTGCGCATCTCGCGGGACTCATGGCGGCAGAGCTCGAGTGTGATGTCATGCTCGCCAAGCGCGGCGGCCTCCTGCATGACATTGGCAAGGCGGTCAGCCATGAGATCGAGGGACCGCATGTGACCGTTGGAGCAGAGCTTGCACGCAAATATCGTGAGTCCAAGGAAGTCATCAATATCATCGCCAGTCACCACGGTGACGAGGAGGCGACAACGATTGAGGCGGTGCTCGTCGCTGCGGCGGATGCCGTCTCAGCGGCACGTCCCGGGGCACGCCGTGAGAGTCTTGAATCCTACATCAAACGGCTCAAGGCACTTGAGGAGATCGCCGAGTCGTTCGAGGGCGTAGAACGCTGCTTTGCAATTCAGGCAGGGCGCGAGATCCGCGTGATGGTGAAGCCGGACAAGGTGGATGATGCGGGCGCAGCTGTGCTCGTGCATGACATCGTGAAAAAGATCGAGGGCGATCTTGAATATCCAGGGCAGATCAAGGCGACGGTCATTCGTGAAACGCGCGTTGTGGACTACGCCAAGTAAAGGAAGCACTGAAGAATTCAGCCGCGCCAATCTGAGGGGCTGTTTTATCAGCGATTCCGAAAGGCTGTGCCGTTGTGATGGATCACATAAGGGGGGCATCGCCCCCCTTTTCTAGGAATCCCTGCGCCGACAGAGATTCCGCAAGGAGGACGTATGCAGCAGCTGACATACATCGTTTCCGGCAGCGCCGACGCCCAGCGCAAGGCGGAGCAGGCGAAGGAAAAACTGGAGCATATTCCACACATTGAGTCCCTGCTGATTACGATTGCAGCACCGTGCGAGATGCCGGCAGAAAAGGCTCGTTCGATCCAGTGCGCCGTGCGGGAACTGTTTCCTGCGGCGCGCATCCTGGTGTATACCTGTGCCCTTAAAATGAGCGATATGCACCTCGATATCGATGGGATCATGCTGACCTTTTCGGCATTTGAGTCATCGCAGGTGGATTTTTTTGTTGTCAGTGGAAAAGATTCGGAAGCAAATGAGCAATTTGTAGACTTTATTGCGGCGCACCCAGATACGAAGGCCACGGCATTCTATGTGGTTGGTCTGATGGAAAAGATTGACGACCTGTTTAACGACATTTCCGTCATGGATGAGCGCATTCAGATCTTTGGCGCATTTGCCGATGCACCTGCCATGAATGCGTACGGTTATCTCATTGCGGATGGTATGGAGATGCGGTACGGTGTCCTTGCGGTTGTGTTCCGTGGGGAAAATCTGGAGGTGCTCGTCACACGCAATTTTGGCTGGAATATGCTTGGCCGTGAAATTGTCGCGACACGCGTCGAGGACTATACGATCAAGGAACTTGACGGGGACGCGCCGATTAAAATTTATGAACGCTATTTCGGCATCAAGGACGACGGCAATTTTGGTTCGGATGCGGCACTCTTCCCGCTTTGCTTTGAGGAGGAGGACGGCTCTGTTTCGGCACGTGTTCCTCTCCGGATCAAAGAGGGGACAGGGGAACTGGTCTTTGGACTTCCCATGCAGCAGGGGACAAAGTTTCGCCTTGCCTATGGTGACCCGTACGGCATTCTCTCGAAGGCGGCAGAGAATGTACGGGCGCTGTCGGCGTTCTCACCGCAGGCGATTTTTGGAGCTGCCTGCATCGGGCACTACCTCCTGCTCGGCGATGATGTTGTGTCGGAGATGACGCCGTGCACGGGCTTTCCGTCCTCCACGGCCTTTGTGTTCGGTGAGGTACGCCGCATAGGGAAACGGATCGCGACCGCGAATCTGAATGTCCTGCTTGTGGGGCTGAAGGAAGATCTGGGCTACGTCAAGAATACCCCTCTGCAGACGAAGCGTGTGGCGCATCTTTCCTATGACCGTAAGATGCTTGCGTTCATGTCGCACTTTATTCGCGTCTCGGAGGAGGAACTCTTTACGGCGAATCAGCGACTCACCCAGCTCGCGAGCCGTGACGCCTTGACGAATCTCCTGAACCGCCGCGCGATGGAGCGCCTTCTGAAGGCTGCGGTCACGCGCGCACAGGAAAATAAGACGCCACTCTCTGTCATCCTGATGGATATTGACCACTTCAAGGGGGTTAATGATACCTATGGGCATGATATGGGGGACAAGGTACTGCTGACGGTCGCCAATGCGATTTCACACACGATACGCGGATCGGATGCCGGCTGCCGCTGGGGTGGGGACGAGTTCTTCGTCATTTTGGAGGGCGCAACGCTCTCCGTTGCCGGCAGGGTAGGCGAGCGGATCCGCCGTACGGTGGAGTCTTCCGAGATGCCATTTGATCAGAATGTTACGGTGAGTATCGGTGTGGCAACCTTTGATGCGGAGAAGGACAACGAACTGCAGCTCTTTAAGAATGCCGACGAGGCGCTCTATCAGGCGAAAAAGGCAGGACGCAATGCGGTCTACGCACTCGGACTCGGGCGTGTGGAATCGTGTGAATGAAGGGGGGATCCGCTGTGTTTGATTTTCTGCGCAGGCGCTTGTTCGGACGCCCTGCGGGCTCCGGACGAAGTGAGCAGGCACGTCCTGGCGTACAGCTGCTTGCCTCCGTGCTCGTCTGCTTTCCGGAGATCGAGGCGGTTTCCTACGACCCCAGGCAGGAACTTTTAACGATGGATTTCGTTGTGCGCGATGCACTTCCTTTGGCAGAGATTGAGGCTTTTGCCGCACTGCTCGCCGAGAGCATTGCGACCTATCATGCGCTTGAGGGGAGCGTCGCAAGTGCGCTGGATTTCTCCTACGAGAAACACGAAGGGCTTACGATGCTGCATCTCGCGCGCCGGATGGACGAACTCTCCGAGCGCGAGCTGAGCCTCATTGCACAGCTTCTGACGGATCGCTTTGGGGAGAAGCTGCTCATCGATCAACATGGCGCGGATGTACTCGATGCGGAATTTCGTACGATCCAACACGAGACGCTTGAGCGGATGCTGATGGCGGTGCGCGAACTCCCGCTGCGGGATCGTCTCGTCGGTATTCGTGAGCGAGACCAGGTGGTTGTTTACAATCGATGAGGAATATGAGGAGGAAGTGCCGTGCGCATCATGTTGGTCGGTGACGTTGTCGGACGTGCGGGACGCCGTGCCTTTCGCACGATGACCCCGCGTCTGCGGGCAGAGCGCAAGATCGACGTTGTCATCGTCAACGGCGAGAATGCTGCCGGTGGAAAGGGGTTCACGCGCAAGGCACTCGACGAACTCTATGAGGGCGGTGCCGACATCGTGACCTCGGGCAATCATGTCTGGGACAAGAAGGATGTCTTTGCCTTTATTGACGATGAGCCATTTCTCGTGCGTCCCGCGAACTATCCGGAGGGGACGCCGGGGAGGGGATACTGCATCTTTCCGTTCAAGGCGGCGAACATTGCCGTACTCAATCTCTCGGGACGCTCCTTCATGCCGGCACTCGACTGCCCCTTTCAAAAGGCAGATGAAATGCTTGCGGAAATCGAGGGACAGGCGGATATCATTGTGCTGGATTTCCATGCGGAGACAACCTCGGAGAAGCTCGCCATGGGGCACTATCTGGATGGTCGTGCCGATATCGTCGTCGGTACGCATACGCACGTACAGACTGCAGACGCGCAGATTCTGCCCGGCGGTACGGCGTACATTACGGATCTCGGCATGGTAGGTCCGCACGACTCCATTCTGGGCGTGTGTACGGAGATTGTGATCCGGAAGTTCCGCACGGGAATGCCCGTCCGCTTTGAGATGGCGGAGGGGGCGGCGGACTATGCCGCCGTAATTGTGGACATTGATCCGGATGGACGGCGCACGGCAACGATGGAACGCGTTTTGCTGCGCGAAGAAGTCTAATCGAGGAGAGTGCTATGCCAAGCGATTTGCATATTCATACAACCTTTTCCGACGGAAAGGATACCCCGGAGGAGATTGTGGAGGCGGCAAAGGCGGCGGGACTTCGCTACATCGCCATTACCGATCACGATACGGTGGAGGGCGTTACGGCACTCTACGAAAGCGGGCACTACGCCTCAAGCACGCTCCGCATTATCCCCGGGGTCGGTTTCAGTGCGGGCGATGAGCAGCATGAAATCCATATTCTGGGCTATAACATTGATCTATATGATGCGGGACTGCAGGAAAAGCTTGAAGAGATCAGTGAGGCGCGCTGGGTGCGATTCACCGAGATTGTAGAGCGCCTTCGGGGACTCGGCTATGAGATCGGCGAGACGGAGGTGCTCACAGACGAGAGGTTCTGCAAGGCGGTCGGGCGTTCCCACGTGGCGCGTGTGATGGTCAGGAAGGGCTACTTTGATTCGACCCGCGCCTGCTTCGAGCAGCTCCTAAAGCGTGGCTGTCCCGCCTATGTACCGCATTTTCAGCTGAGCAGTGAGGAGCTGATTCAGCTCATCAAGGGAGCCGGCGGCATCCCCGTCCTCGCGAATCCCAAGGCACTTGGAGATGAAAAGCGCATTGCACGTCTGATTGCGCAGGGCATTGAGGGGATTGAGGCGTTTTACCCGACGTACGATCGTCAGGATACGCAGCATTATCTGGACGTTGCGCAGAAGGCGGGGCTTCTCGTCTCGGGAGGCTCGGACTATCGGGGGTTTGCCGGACGTGAGCCGGACGCCATCGGGAAGTTTACGATTGAAAATATCTATGCGGAAAATTTCTACCGCCCACCGCATTCCAGGTGAGTAATTGGTCGATGAACACAGAAGAGGAGGGACACGATGGACGTTATCGCCCTTGTCGGTCCGAGCGGAACCGGCAAAAGTCACCGCGCTCTTTGGGTGGCGCAGAAAAACGGTGCGGACGCCATCATTGACGATGGTATCTTAATCAAGGATGGAAAGGTGATCGGCGGCTCCTCAGCCAAGAAGGAGAAGAATCGAATCATGGCGGTACGCCGTGCCATCTTTGTGCTGCCTGGGCATGCCTCCGATGTGCGTCGGGCGATTGCAGAGTCGCAGCCGCGCCGCATCCTTATCCTCGGCACTTCGGAAAACATGGTACAGAAGATCGCAAAGGCACTAAAGATCGGCCCCGTGAGCAAGATCATCCGCATTGAGGACATTGCCTCGAAGAAGGATATGGAACTCGCACAGTATCATCGGCTGCGGCGCGGTGAGCACATCATTCCTGTGCCGACCATCGAACTGAAACCCCACTTTTCAGGCTATCTGATCGATCCCATCAAGAGTTTTTTCAAGACCTCCTCATCGAAGCGGCGGCGCCTTGGGGAACGCTCCATCGTGCGACCCGTATTCAGCTATTATGGAAAACTTGTCATCGACGACTCGGTGATCAAAAGCATCGTGCATATCGTTGCAGAAAAACTGGAGGAGGTATACCGCGTGGGCACGACCCACGTCAAGCATATCGTCAACGGCGATGACGACCTCGGGATCATGGTGACCATCGAGATTGTCTTTGCCTATGGACACGTGATTACTGAGGCGATGGCGGAGCTGCGCAGCCGACTTCAGACGGCGATTGAACACATGACGGGAATGGTTGTGCAAGAAATTGACATTCTCGTCAAGAGCCTGCATGTCGACAAGGCGATTGCCGAACGCGCGTAGGCTCGTGAACTATTTTAGATAGGCTGCCCAAAACCATTCTTCACTTTTTATGGAAAAAATGTTAGAATGAAAAGGATTTTTTTTAGGGATGTAGAACTAAATATATATCTGTTTTGTGTGCAGTTTTTCCTGTGCTCAAAAAATACGGGGAAAGGATTGTGACGTTTCATGCTTGAGCAGCTGGTCAATACCACAACGCTTGATATCGGCAGCCGTGCACTCGCGGCGGCCTCCCTCCGGCATGAGGTACTCAGCAACAACATTGCCAACGTGAACACACCGAACTTCAAGCGGAGTCATGTCCGCTTTGAGGATTTGCTGAAACAGGAACTCGGGTTGGGGAATGATCCTCTGATGAAGGTTGTGCGCACGCACGACCGACATTTTCCCGTCGCGTTCCGTGGGAAGGCACGCGGCGTGATCGAGCAGGACGAGAGGACGAATATGCGCCTTGACCGGAACAACGTTGATATCGACGTGGAGATGGCGGAGGTTGCAAAGAATCAGCTTTATTACAGCGCACTGGCGACGGCGGTGGGCGGACACATCAGCAAGCTGAAGTCTGTCATCACCAGCGGACAGAGTGGCTAATGAGCGGGAGGACACGATATGGGAATGTTTTTGGGAATTGATGCAGCGGCTTCCGGGCTTACGGCGGAACGGCTGCGCATGGACGTGATCTCCAACAATATTGCGAATGCCAACACGACGCGCGCACAGGGCGGCGGTGCCTATCATCGGCGCTACGTCGTCTTTCAGCCGCGCGAGAAGGGCACGGGCATCGGGTTCGAGTCCTTTCTCGCGCGTGCATCGAACCGCATGCGCCCCGGGGATGGGGTGCGTGCCGTATCCATTCAGGCAGATCGTTCGCAGGGACCATTGGTCTATGAGCCGGGGCACCCGGACGCAAATGCGGAGGGCTATGTCGAGCGCCCCAACGTCAACATCGTTTCGGAGATGGTGGATATGATCTCAGCATCCCGCGGCTACGAGGCGAATACGACGACCATCAATGCGGCAAAGTCAATGGTGACGGCGGCACTCCGCATCGGTGGCGGGAACTGATTTCTTGCGTACATTTTAAGGGAGATCAATGTATATGGAAGTACAAGCACTGCAAATGACCCCCGTAACGATGCGCGCAACGAGCCATCTCGGGGAAACCATCGAGAAAGAACCGCCCAAGAACTTTGGCACCTATCTGAAGGATGCACTCGCGGAGGTAAATCAGCTGCAGCTGAACGCGGACGAGCAGACCAAGCTGCTCGCGGCGGGCGAGGTTTCGGATGTCTCTCAGGTCGTTGTGGCCGGACAGAAGGCAGAGATCGCACTTCAGCTGACACTGCAGCTGCGCAATCGCGCCGTGGCTGCCTATCAGGAAATCATGCGGATGCAGGTGTAAGCATTGCCTGCCGTTTTCGTGTGCCCCATGAGGGGGCGACGCATAACCGTGATGACTTGAAGGGAAAGAGATTATGGGAGAGTGGAAAGAGCGCGGACTTGCCGTGTGGGAACGCTTCGACAAGCGACAGCGCTACATTATGCTCGGTTCGGCGCTCGCAATTCTCGTTCTCATCTTCGGACTCAGCTTCTGGTATGGCAGCAAACCCGATATGGTACCGCTGTTTACCAATATGGAGACCAAGGATGCAGGCGAGGTTGCCAATCAGCTGCGTGAATCGAAAATCGCCTATGAGGTACAGGAAAGCAAGACGGGTACAACCATTCTTGTACCGACGACGAACGTCCATGAGGCACGCCTGAACCTTGCGACGCAGGGATTGCCGCGCGGCAACAAGGGGTTCGAGATCTTTGATGACAGCAAGCTTGGCGTCACAGAGTTCCAGAACCGTGTGAACTATCTCCAGGCGATGCAGGGAGAACTGACACGTACGATCGAGCAGCTCGAAGCGGTCGAGAAGGCGCGTGTTCACATTGTACTCCCCGAGGACAGCCTCTATAAAAAAGAAGAGAAGCCTGCAACGGCTTCCATCATGCTGCGCCTCAAACCCCATGCGGAGCTGACGAAGAAGGAGATCAAGGGGATTGTCAACCTCGTGGCACACAGTGTCAAGGGACTGACGCCCGAGAACATTACGATCGTCGACGACACGGGCAAGATCATGAACGATCCCGACGATCAGGATGAGAACTCCATCGGCGTCAAGACCCTTACGCAGCTGGATATGACGCGCAAGGTGCAGGACAGCATCGAGAAGAAGGTACAGTCCCTGCTCGACCAGACCCTTGGTGATGGGCGTGCCTTTGCACGCGTCAGCGTGGAGCTGGACTTCGATGACCGTCTGACGGATCGTCAGACCTTCACGCCGGTGGTGGATGATGCGGGCATCATCCGCAGTCAGCAGGACATCTCCGAGAGCTATGTCGGCAGTTCGACGAATCCCGGCGGTCCTGCGGGCGTCCAGAGCAACGTTCCCGGCTATGTGGAGCAGGAGTCGAATGCGAACGCCGAATACGAGAAAAAAGAATCCACAAAGAACTATGAGATCAACGAGGAGCGTCAGCACGTCATCGCCTCACCGGGCTCAATCCGTCGCCTGACGGTTGCCGTTCTGGTCAACGATGATGTGACACAGCCGCAGCAGGAGAGCATCCTGCGCACGGTGAGCAGCGCTGCCGGCATCAATCCGCAGCGCGGCGATACGATCTCCGTGGAACCCCTGCCGTTCAGCACGGAAGCTGCAGAGCGCCGTGCGGCAGAGGAACAGGCGGAGAAGGATCGTCAGGATCGTATCTTCTACACGCAGGTCGGGCTTGCACTGCTCGTCATTGCGCTCATTGTCGGCGGCATCCTCATGTATCGTCGCAAGAAGCGTCTGGAGCGCGAGGCAGCCGAAGAGGCGAAGCGTCTCGAAGAGGAGCGTATTGCAGAGGAGCGCGCATCTGCGATTGCGGCAGGCGAGGTCGAAGAAGAAGATCTCTCCGAGGAGGAGCAGCAGCAGCTGAATCAGAAGCAGGCACTCCTTGCGCTCATTGATACGAAGCCCGAAGAAGTGGCGCTTCTCGTTAAGACGTGGCTTTCGGAGGAGGAGTAAGTATGCCGGATATGTATGGCAGCGGTGATCTGACAAATCAGCAGAAAGCTGCAATCCTCTTCATTGCGATTGGTCCCGAGTACTCGGCAAAGCTGTTTCAGCACATGGACGACGATGAGATCGAGCATCTGACCCTCGAGATCGCGAATCAGAAACAGGTTTCCTCCGCCCTCAAGGCGGAGGTCATCTCCGAGTTCTACTCCATGTGCATGGCACAGGACTATATCTCCTCGGGCGGTCTGCAGTATGCGCAGAACGTTCTGGAGAAGGCGCTCGGTCCCGACAAGGCACTCGAGATCATCAACCGTCTCACGACGAGTCTGCAGGTGCGTCCGTTCGACTTCCTGCGCAAGACCGATCCTGCACAGCTGCTTAACTTTATACAGAACGAGCATCCGCAGACCATTGCGCTCATCATGGCGTACCTTGAGCCGGATCAGGCGGCAATCGTTCTCGGATCGCTGCCGCCGGAGGCGCAGGTCGAGGTCACGAAGCGCGTTGCGATGATGGATCGCACGTCGCCGGACTTCATTCGCGAAGTCGAGCGCGTGCTGGAGAGAAAGCTGTCCTCGATGGTGACACAGGACTTTACAACAGCGGGCGGCATCAAGGCGATTGTCGAGGTGCTCAACCGCGTCGACCGCACGACGGAGAAGGCGATTGTCGAGACCCTCGAGGTCGACAATCCGGAGCTTGCCGAGGAGATCAAAAAGCTCATGTTCGTCTTCGAGGACATCGTGCAGATCGACGACCGCTCGTTGCAGCTCGTCCTGCGGCAGGTCGAGACGAAGGATCTTTCGCTTGCACTCAAGGCGACGCCGCAGGAGGTCGCCGAAAAGGTATTCAAGAACATGTCGACACGTGCGGCAGATATGCTGCGTGAGGAGATCGAGTTCATGGGACCGGTCAAGATTCGCGACGTGGAGGAGGCACAGCAGAAGGTTGTCGGTGTCATCCGCGTCCTCGAGGACAAGGGCGAGATTGTGATTTCGCGTGGCAAGGGAGACGAGATGATTGTCTAGGGTTATCAAGGCAGCCGTCTGGGAAGAGAATCCGCATCTCATCGATGTCCCCCCCCCTCCGCCGCCGCCCCGTGAGGACGGTGAGGAGGAAGGACTCAGCGAGGAGGCCGTTCAGAACCTCTTGGCACGCATTGCAGAGCGTGAACAGGCGATGGACGAGCGTGTCAAAGAGGCGGAGATACAGGTCGCCGTCCTCCGTGGGGAAGCCCAGGAGGAACACGACCGTCTTCTGAGTGAGGCTCAAACACAGATCGAACAGGATCGTGAGGACGCGCGCGCCAAAGGGCACGAGGAAGGCTTTGCCGCAGGCCGCGAGGCGGGGGAAGCCGCTGTGCGGGAGGAGCTTGCAGAGCTGATTCGCAAGACCAACGCACAGGCGGAAAAAACCCTCCGCGATGCGCGCGATGCCATGCGTGACTATGTGATTCATGCGGAGCAGGACATTGTTTCCATTGCCATGACGGCGGTGGAACGCATTCTGCCCCAACATTTCATCGACGTGCCGCAGATGGTACTGCCCGTTGTGCGCGATGCCATTCTGCGCGTCAAGGATCAGAAGGAGATCCTCGTGCACGTTCCGCCGGACAGCTATGACTTTGTGCTGATGGCACGTGACGAGCTGCGCGGATTGCTCACGTCTGGGGATTCGAATCTGACAATCACCTCCGATGAGGGATTGAAGCCGGGCGACTGTCTCGTAGAAACACCGAATGGGAGCGTGGATGCCCGCCTTCAGACGCAGATCGAGCAGCTGAAAAAAGCGGTGCGGGAAGTTATGCTATGAATACGAGTGAAACGGGGGGGAATCCCCCATTTTCCATAGATATCCAAAAATTCCAGGATGTTCTGCGCAGCTCCTCTCCGATGAAGCTGACAGGTAAGGTTTCACAGATCATCGGACTCGTCATTGAGTCGCAGGGACCGACTGTCACGGTGGGGGAACTCTGCTACGTGAGCTCTCATTTTGTGGGAATGCCCCCGATCCCTGCTGAGGTCGTCGGCTTTCGTGAGGGCAGCGTGCTGCTCATGCCCGTCGGTGAGATGCAGGGCATTGGACCGGGCTGTGAGGTCGTTGCAACGGGACGCCGGCTGCGCGTCAAGGTGGGACCCGAACTGCTCGGCCGCGTGCTCGATGGTCTTGGGAACCCGATCGACGGCAAGGGACCCATTCTCGCCAAGGAGGAGTATCCGCTGCAGGCACCGCCGCCGCCGCCGCTCACGCGGCCGCGTATCCACGACAATCTCTACGTCGGCGTACGTGCCATCGACGGTCTGATCACGCTCGGCGATGGTCAGCGCATTGGCATCATGGCGGGGTCGGGCGTTGGCAAATCGACGCTGCTCTCCATGGTGGCGCGCAATACCGAGGCGGATGTCAGCGTCATTACGCTTGTCGGTGAGCGTGGCCGCGAGGTGCGCGACTTTATCGAACGCGATCTCGGTGAGGAGGGGCTCAAGCGTTCCGTCGTCGTCGTTGCAACCTCGGATCAGCCTGCACTCGTGCGTATCAAGGGCGCGATGACAGGCACGGCGATTGCCGAGTATTTCCGGGACCAGGGGCGTAAGGTCGTCCTCATGATGGACTCGGTGACGCGCTTTGCCATGGCACAGCGCGAGGTGGGACTCACCATCGGTGAACCGCCCGCGACGCGCGGCTATACGCCGTCTGTCTTTGCGATGCTGCCGCGCCTTCTCGAACGTGCGGGCACGAGTGAGAAGGGCTCAATTACCGGCATCTACACCGTCCTCGTGGACGGCGATGATATGAATGAACCGATTGCCGATGCTGTGCGCTCCATTCTTGACGGACACATCGTGCTTTCACGAAGGATCGCGGCGCAGAACCACTTTCCGGCGATTGATGTGCTTGGCAGCGTCAGCCGCGTCATGTACGAGGTCGTCGATAAGAGTCATCTTGAGGCGGCGCAGGAGATGCGGCAGCTGATGGCAGTCTATGCCGAGGCGGAGGATCTTATCCACATCGGCGCGTATGTCAAGGGATCGAGTCCGAAGATCGACGCTGCAATCCAAAAGATCGAGGGGATCAATGAATTCCTCCGTCAGGATATTTACGAAGTGACTTCCTATGAGGAGACGGAGCAGCGGCTGCTTACAGCCGTGGGCAAGGCTGCCCCTGCCGCAGATTCTGCGGCGGAGGAGACTGTGGTCACTGAGGCGGCATCATGAAAAAATTCCGTTTTCAGCTGGAAACCCTGCTCAAGGTGACGCGCATGAAAAAGGAGGAGGCGGAGGTTGCCTTCGCCGAAGCCGTGCGTCGTCTTGAGGAGGCGCGCAGATATCAGCGCCAGCTGCTTGAGGAAATGCACCGTGGGCAGATGGACTACGAAAATCTGTCCAAGGAGGGGACACGGATCAAGATCGGAACGCTGATGAGCTTCAATCGATTCTTCGGATGGAAGCGTCAGCAGATCGAGGATCAGCAGCGCGTTATTCTGGAGGCCAATGGGGAGCGGCAGAAGCGGCTCAAGATCCTGATGGAGCAGATGAGTGCGCTCAAAAGCATTGAAAAATTAAGGGAAAAACGCCTAGAGGAATACAAGGCGGCGGTCTTGCAGGAGGAGCAGAAAATGCTCGATGAGATCGGCCTGCAGCTGACCATGCGCAATAGGGAATTGGAGGATGCGGTATGATGGATCTATCCGGCGTCAGAGAGATACAGGCGCGCATTGCGGAGATCGAGGGACAGTTCTCCCTCTCAAATCAGCAGCTGCCGGGCATGGACTTTGCCGCACGGCTGCAGCAGGAGATCGATAAGAACGCCACATCTGCCGCAGATAAGGCACATGCCGCACAGCGCGTGCAGCAGAGTGCTGCAGTAAAGCAAGCGGCGGGCGTGGAGGCGGAAAACTATGCGAATCCTGCACTGGCACGCACCATTCACTCCGCTGCCGCCAAGTATGCGGTGGATCCTAGACTCGTTTCTGCGGTGGCGGAGGTGGAGTCCGGCGGCAACCAGAATGCAGTCTCGCCTGCAGGTGCCGTCGGCGTGATGCAGCTTATGCCGGAGACGGCAGCCGGTCTTGGGGTCAACCCCTACAATCTTGAGGGCAACGTCGAGGGCGGTGCGAAGTATCTGCGTGAGATGCTCGACACCTTTGGCGGCGATGTCAAGAAGGCCGTTGCCGCCTACAATGCGGGTCCAAACGCCGTCAAGGCGTATGGCGGTGTTCCGCCATACGCAGAGACACAGGACTACGTGAACAGAGTTCTGGATATTTACCGCTGAGCGGTTTACTGATGTAATCTGGGGAAGAGGGAAGGGGATTCCATGCGGAAGATATTGAAGATCGTAGTTGGGCTGATCTTGCTTCTCGTATTGATCGCGGGAGGCTTTGCACTTGGTGTTTATCTCCGCCTCTTTGATACGAAGGCACTCAACGAGGAGTACGGACTGCACGAACTCCCCCTTGTTGGCTCGTATTTTGTTCCCCCTGCGGACGCGGAACATACGGCATCGTCGACCGAGACAGCCTCTCAGCCTGCGAGTGCAGCAGCAGCGGCGGCACCGAAAAAGGGATCTGAGAGCGTGAAGATCACAAAAGAGGAGATCGAGAAGCAGCAAAAGGAACGCGAGGCTGCGGAGAAGAAGCGCGTCACAAAGCTCGCGCGTCTCTACAACGACATGAAGCCTGCGGACGCGGCAAAGGTCATGGAGACGCTGGACATCGATCTCTGTATTGCCATTCTTCAGCGCATGGACGAGGGCAATGCCGCGAAGGTCATCACATCGTTTGATCCGTCGCGTGCGGCTGAGATCACGCAGATCATCTATGAGGGGGTACCGCGCAAAGCGGCGAAGGCACGCAAGGCGACAAATGCTGCGGTGCCGGGCATGGATTTGTCGGAGGACGCTGTGCCGGCACAGTAACGGGGAATTGCAATATCGGATGGAGAGAACCTGCGAAGCAGCTGAAAAGCATACTTCGCAGGTTTTTGTTGGGAGGGCAGACTCTTGCGCCGTATATATTTATTGCTCACGGTATTCCTGGTCAGCATGCTTGGAGTCCTCTTCGCGCTGCGCCCTGCGGAGGCGGCGTTCAGTGACCACGCCAAGGAGCTCACGAAGATCACAGGGGTACGCATTGGAAAAACGGATGGAAATGTCCGCATTGTCGTGGACTCTGAGCAGCCTGTTTCCTACAAGCAGAGCGTGCTCGCGAATCCGACCCGCATTGTTCTGGACGTGCAGAACGCATGGATTACGCCGGAGACCAAGAAGGATATCAGCGTGGATTCGCCCCTTGTCTCGCGCATACGCGTCGCTCAGTTTGATGCTGCGACCGTACGCATTGTTGTGGAGACAACGGTGGGGAAGGGCGGATGGAAACTCTTTGCGCTCAGTGGGGACAAGCCGCGCATCGTCATGGATTTTGGCGCGGCACCCGACAGTGGAAGAAAGGTGCAGCCGTCGCAGACGGTGGAAAAGCCTGTGCCTGTGCAGCCGCCCGCGGTCGATGTGGATGAGGAGGAGCCGGCACGTGATCGGGGTCAGCTCGACCGCGATCTCTCGGCGATCACGGGATTGAAAGGGCGCACAATCGCCATTGATCCCGGCCACGGCGGCAGCGACTCAGGTGCCATCGGTCCGACGGGGATTATGGAGAAGTCCATAACCCTGCGCGTCAGCCGCGAACTCAAGCGACTTCTTGAGGCGGAGGGCGCGACCGTCATTCTGACGCGTACGGGGGATACGGAGGTTTCCACGAAGGGGGCGAATGCCACCTCGGTCGAGGAACTCGAAGCACGCTGCGAGGTTGCAAATCGTGCGCATGCGGACATCTTCCTCTCGATTCATGCGGATGCCTTCACGAACCGTGAGGTAAAGGGCACAACGGCGTACTACTATACACAGGGGTCAAAGCAGTCGAAGCTTCTTGCCGACTGCGTGCGCACGGCGCTCATCGACGCCATCGGGACGCTCGACCGCGGTACCCAGACGAGTAATTTCTACGTGGTGAAGCATACGGATATGCCCGCGATCCTCGTGGAGATCTCCTTTATCTCGAATCCGGATGAGGAGAAGATGATGAACAGCGAGGAGGGCATCAAGAAGATAGCACAGGGCATTGCGGACGGGATTGCAGATTATTTCGGATGATATCAGTGATTCCTTAGGGAAGGAGGGAGAATTTGCAGGAGGTTCACGGCTATCCGGCGCGTGTGCGCCAGTTTATTATCGTTCTCCTCCCGATCCTTGTCACACAGATATCGCTTATGGCGCCGGGCTTTTTCAATACGGTTATGGCGGGGCATATCAGCAAGGAGGATCTCGCGGGCATCGCCGTCGGGGCGAGCATCTTCTTTCCTGTGTTTGGGGCTTTTATGGGGCTCGTTTCTGGGCTGACGCCCATCATCGCCCAGCATTATGGTGCGCGCCGCACACGGGAGATTCGGAGCGTCGTTCAGCAGAGTTTCTACTGGGCGACGCTTCTTGCCGCGTTCATGCTCCTCGTCGGTGTGCTTACCGTTCCGCATCTCGTGCGTGCCCTTGCACTTGAGCCTGTGGTCGAGCGAATTACAATGGAGTACCTCTCCTATATTGCGCTCGGTCTCATCCCCGTTGCACCTGCGATTGTTCTGCGCAACTTCATTGATGCGCACGGACGGACGCGTCTCACCATGTATATCACGATGACAACGATCCCGATCAACATCGTTCTCAACTATATCTTTATGTACGGCGCATGTGGGATCCAACCGCTTGGCGGACCGGGCGCGGGGCTGGGGGCAGCATTGAGCTACGGTGTGTTTCTCGTGCTGAACAGCATCGTAGTCCTGCGAATGAAACAGTTCGCACGCTATCATGTCTTTGCGCGTCCGCCGCGGCCGATCCCGCGTGACTGGTGGAAAATGCTCGCCATCTGTGTGCCCATCGGGCTGACTGTCTTCTGCGAGCAGAGCATCTTCGGTGCCGTGGGACTCCTCATGGCGGCGTACGGGACGACCGTGGTTGCTGCGCACCAGGCGGCGATGAACTTCACGACAATCGTCTATATGATGCCCCTTTCCGTCTCCATGGCAGTCACCATATTGGTCGGCTTCGAGGTCGGCGGCAGACGTGAAAATGGGGCGCGCGCCTACATCCGTCTCAGCCGTGTGCTGACCCTCGTCTTCGTCGGCGTGATCGCTCTCGTACTTGCGGCGATGCGCGACTCTGTTGCGGCACTCTACACGACGAATCCTGAGGTACAGGAGCTTCTGCGCGTCTTCCTCCTCTACGCGCTCGTCATGCAGTTCTGCGACTGCGTCAATGCCCCTCTGCAGGGGGCGCTGCGCGGCTACAAGGATGTCACCGTCACGTTTTGGCTTGCCGTCCTCTCGTTCTGGGGGCTCGGCCTGCCGGCGGGCTGCGCGCTCGCTGCTTGGACGGAGCTTGGACCATACGGCTATTGGGCTGGGCTGAACGGTGGTATCCTCGTCGGAGCCGTGCTGCTTATGATCCGTCTGCGCATCATTGAAGAGCGCATGCGGCGTGCAAAGCGTGCGCTGAGTTCGTGATAGTTTTCTCCTATGAATATTTTATGACCCGTATTATATTTGGATGTTCTATGCGAAAAATCCTATTGAATTTTCTGTAGAACGTGGTATGATGTACCCCATGAGGGGAAATGTTCCCATACAATTTTTTCTCAAAAGAGAAAGATAGCCAGACTATGTGATTTTTTTCACTATAAGAATAAGGAGTGGGGTCATTATGGCGGATCAGAAGCATGTGGTCATCGTCGGAGCCGGATTCGGGGGCGTGCGTCTCGCCAAGGAACTTGCCAAGGAAAACGTGCGCGTCACGCTTGTGGATCGGCATAATTATCATCTGTTCCAACCGCTGCTCTATCAGGTGAGTACGGCTGTACTCTCTGCGTCGGAGATCGCCTACCCCACACGCCAGTTCTTCAAGAATAACAACAATGTCAACTTCTTTATGTCGAAGGCGCTTGGTGTCGATCAGGATCGGCGCGTGCTGATCACGAAGCACGGTGAGATCTCCTACGATTACCTCGTGCTTGCGGCTGGCGCAACGACGAATTTCTTCGGCAACGAGAGCGTTGCGCGCAACTCCTATGCGATGAAGACGCTGCAGGAGGCAATCGCGCTGCGTGGTCATCTCATTCATGAGTTCGAGCGTGCCGCACGTAAATCCGGCCCCGATCAGCGCGAGGCGCGTCAGCGTCATCTCAACTTTGTCATCGTCGGCGGCGGTGCAACGGGCATTGAAATGGCGGGCGCGCTGATGGAGCTGATCGACATCTTCAAGAAGGAGTTCCACACGCTCGACTTCAGCGAAGTCCACGTGACCCTCCTTGAGGCGATGGGCTCTGTGCTGCCGATGGTACCGCCCGATCTGCAGCAGCATACCATTGACGTACTGCGCAAACGCGGTGTCGATGTGCGGCTCAATACGGCGGTTACGGAGTATGACGGAAATGACCTCAAGCTCAATAATGGAGAGGTCATTCCAACCAAGACGGTGATCTGGGCGGCGGGGGTACGCGCGCAGGACTTCATCAAGGACTGCGGCGGAGAGGTCGATCGCGCAGGGCGCATTATCGTCGAGGAGAATCTGCTGGTGAAGGGCAGCGACCGCGTCTTTGCCATCGGTGACTGCGCGAACTTCCAGCATGGGACGGAGCGCCCGCTCCCGACGGTTGCACCTGTGGCGACACAGGAAGCCATGCAGGTCAAGGAGAATATCATGGCGCTGATCGCGGGCAAGACCCCCGACCAGCTCGGCAAATTCGTCTACAAGGATCTCGGGGCGATGGCGACCATCGGAAAGGGCGAGGCGGTCATGAACGGGCCCATGCCCGTGCTTGGATTCAACCTCAAGGCGAGCGGCTTCTTTGCATGGTTCGCGTGGATGCTTGTCCATCTCGTCCGCCTTGCGGGAAAATACGCAGACTTTACGGTTTCCGTCAAGTGGATCTGGAACTTCTTCTTTGGCACGCGTCTCGCGCGCATCATCCACAGCAAATTGGAGTAACACTTGCACCCTGCGCAGATTTGTGCTATACTTGCGCGGTAATGAACGCAGGGCGTTTGTTTATGACTCGTTCTCGGCGAGACAGCCGAGTTCAACCAAGTGTGCACAAGCGCGCTTGTATCCGGCAAAAGAAACGAGGTGTATTTACATGAAAGAGGGCATTCATCCCGAGTTCTTCGAGGCGACGGTGACGTGCGGCTGCGGCAATACGTTCACGACCGGCTCGACGAAGAAGGATCTGCGCATCGACGTCTGCTCGAAGTGCCATCCCTTCTTCACGGGGCGTCAGCGCGACGTTCAGGCGGGCGGACGCATCGAGAAGTTCCAGAAGCGTTACGCGCGGAAATAGCAGCATAGGTGAGGCGCACTGCGCCTTGCCTCTTCGCCGCACGACAACAGGGAGAGGCTATTGTACGAGAGATCGTGCAATAGCCTCTTTTTTCTACGAAAAATGTCATGGAAGATTTCAGGCGTGTGCCTCACGCATCCACAGGATAGATTCATTTTTCGCAACAGTATCATAGAGCAAAGGAAATCCTATGCCAAAGAAAATTACTGACCTTGCGGTCGGCGGGCAGGCGGTCATCGAGGGGGTCATGATGCGCGACGCGAATAAGACCGCGACCGCCGTGCGCCTCCCAAACGGGGAAATCGAAGTGGAGACGCATCCCGTCACGTCGGTCCGTGACCGCTATCCAGTCCTCAACCTGCCGCTGATTCGCGGCTCTGTTATCATGGTCGAGTCCCTCGTCATCGGCATGCGTGCCCTCTCGTTCTCTGCACAGGCGGCGGGCGAGGAGGACGAGCAGATGACAAAGAAGGAGATCGCGCTGACGATCCTCTTTGCACTCGTCCTTGCGAGTGTGCTCTTCATCGTCATCCCGACGGGAGCGGCGCATCTCGCTGCCTCGTATACGGACGATCCCGTTGTGTTCAACCTCATCGAGGGCGGCATCCGCCTCCTCGTGTTCCTCCTCTATATATGGGGCATCTCCTTTATGGGCGGCATCCGCCGCGTGTTCCAGTACCACGGCGCGGAGCACAAGACAATCCACTGCTATGAGGCGGGCGAGGCGCTGACTGTGGAGAACGTGCAGAAGTTCCCGCGGCTGCACCCGCGCTGCGGCACAAATTTTTTACTGATCGTCATGGTCGTCGCCATCGTCTTTCACGTATTCTTCGGCTGGCCGGATCTCTGGCTGCGCATCCTCTCCCGCCTTGCCGTCCTGCCCGTGGTCGCGGGTGTCTCCTATGAGATCATCCGCTTTGCAGGACGCAGTGAGAACCGCATCGTGCACATCCTGATCACACCGGGGCTGTGGCTGCAGTATCTGACGACGCGCCCGCCTGCCGATGAGATGATCGAGGTTGCGATTGAAAGCCTCAAGGCGGTACTGCCGCCCGAGGACATCCCCGCAGGAAGTGGAAACTACCGAAAGGAAGTAACGTGTTAAGCAAACTGAATGCCGTTGCGGACAAATATCATGAGCTTGAGGCGCTTCTCAGCGATCCCTCTGTGATGGCAGATATGGAAAAGTGGCAGCGCTATACGCGCGAGCATGCCGCGCTTACCCCGATCATCGAGGCGTACGATGCCTATCGACAGGCGCTCGCGACCATCGAAGAGGATAAGGAAATGCTCGCCGAGGCGGATGCCGAGATGAAGGAAATGCTCGCCGAGGAGATCGCAGAGGCGGAGGCGCGCCGCGATCAGCTGGCGGAGCAGCTGCCGATTCTTCTCCTGCCGCGCGACCCGAACGACGATAAGAACGTCATCGTCGAGATACGCGGCGGCGTGGGCGGCGAGGAGGCGGCACTCTTTGCCGCGAGCCTCTTTCGGATGTATGCGCGCTATGCAGAGCGGCAGGGCTGGCGGACGGAGATCCTGAGCAGCAATCCAACGGAGATCGGCGGGTTCAAGGAAATTTCCTTTCTTGTGAATGGAGCGGGGGCGTACAGTCGTCTGAAATACGAAAGCGGCACGCACCGCGTCCAGCGCATTCCCGTCACGGAGTCGGGCGGGCGCATCCACACGTCGGCGGTCACGGTCGCAGTACTCCCCGAGGCGGAGGAGGTCGAGGTCACGGTCGATCCGAATGATCTGCGCATCGACACCTACTGTGCATCGGGGGCGGGCGGACAGTACGTCAACCGTACGGAGACGGCGATCCGCATCACGCATATTCCAACGGGTATTGTCGTGCAGTGTCAGGATGAGAAGTCCCAGCTCAAGAACCGTGAGAAGGCGATGAAGGTGCTGCGCGCACGGCTCTATGACCGCGCACAGCAGGAGCAGGCGGATGCCGTTGCCGCCGATCGCCGCAGTCAGGTCGGCTCGGGCGACCGCAGCGAGCGCATCCGTACGTATAATTTTCCGCAGGGGCGCGTGACCGATCACCGCATCGGGCTGACCCTCTACAAGATCGACACCGTTCTTGATGGGGAACTCGACGAAATTCTTGTGGGACTCATCACAGCGGATCAGGCGGAACGGCTGAAACAGGTGAACTGATGGCGGATGCTGTTTGGACGATTGCACGTCTCCTCACATGGACGACAGACTTCTTTCGGGAGCATGACATCGAGAATCCGCGCCTCGATGCAGAGGTTCTGCTCTCTGCTGTGCTGGGCAAGGATCGGATGTATCTCTATGTGCATTTTGACGAGCCACTTGAGCCGGCAGAGCTCGCGCAGTTCCGCGTCTCTGTGAAGGAGCGGGCGGCACGTATGCCGCTCGCTTACGTGCTCGGGCGGCGTGAGTTTATGGGACTCGACTTCCGCGTCACGCGCGATACGCTGATTCCGCGTCCGGATACGGAGGTGCTCGTGCAGTGTGCGGTGGATTTCCTGCGTGCACGCGCGGAAAACGGGGCGGACGATCTGCGTATTGCCGATGTTGGAACGGGCACAGGGGCGATTGCACTCTCTGCCCTTCACTATACGGAGGGGACGTGCGCGGATGCCGTGGACATCTCACCTGCTGCCGCCGCAGTTGCGCGGGAGAATGCTGAGGCATTGGGGCTGCTGGAGCGCATTGAGATTCAGGTCGGTGATCTGCTTACACCGCTTGCGGGGCGCAGCTATGACATGATCCTCTCGAACCCGCCCTATATTCCGTCCGCTGATATTGCGGGGCTGATGCCGGAGGTGCGCAGCTATGAGCCGCACCTTGCGCTCGACGGCGGTACGGACGGACTGGACATCTACCGCCGATTGACAGCGGAGGCACCCGCGCTCTTGAAGGCTGGCGGCGGGATCGCTGTTGAGGTCGGAATCGGTGAGGTGCACGATGTTGCGGCATTGATGGAGGCGCATCCGCGCATTGTGCGGACAGAGACGCTGAAGGATCTCGGCGGGATTGAGCGCGTGGTGATGGGGTATACGGAGTGAGGAGGGAAAGCATGGATACGGAGATTCTTCGCCCGACTGCTCCCGCAGATTTTGAGCGTGCCGCGGATTTCATTCGAAGCGGCGCGCTTGTTGCATTTCCTACGGAGACGGTCTACGGACTCGGTGCAAACGGTCTGGATGCGGCGGCGTGCGCCCGTATCTATGAGGCGAAGGGGCGTCCCTCCGACAATCCGCTCATCCTTCATATCGCAGACCTTGCGATGGCGGACACCGTCGCAGCCGCTGTGCCGTCCGTCGCCGCACATCTCCTCACGGCGTTTGCGCCCGGACCCCTCACCGTCATCCTGCCGAAGGCAGCGCATATCCCCGACATCGTGACGGGAGGGCTGCCGACCGTCGGGGTGCGCTGCCCCGATCACGCTGCTGCGCGTCGTTTCATTCGTACGGCGGGTGTTCCGATTGCTGCGCCGTCCGCGAATACCTCGGGGCGTCCGAGTCCGACGACGGCAGCCATGGTTCATGCGGATATGGCGGGACGCATTCCGCTCATCCTCGATGGCGGCAGCTGCCGCCTAGGGGTGGAGTCCACAATCGTCGACTGCACGGAGGAGGGGATTGTCACCATT
This sequence comes from Candidatus Centipeda massiliensis, assembly GCF_900290285.1. Taxonomy (GTDB): domain Bacteria; phylum Bacillota; class Negativicutes; order Selenomonadales; family Selenomonadaceae; genus Centipeda; species Centipeda massiliensis. The sequence continues at coordinate 934,095 of NZ_LT985754.1, forward strand.
CTGCGCCCCGGCGCAATCACACGCGAGATGATCGCGGCGGAACTGCCGCACATCGCGGTGCGCATGGATGCGGCGCTCACAGCGGCGGACGAAGCGCCGCGTGCACCCGGCATGAAGTATACGCACTACGCACCGCGCGTACCGCTCACGGTCTATGTGGGGGCGGGGACAGATGTCGCAGCGGCACTGGGGGAGGAGATCCTGCGGCGTACGGCGGCGGGGGAGCGGCCTGCACTCATCGCAAGCAATGAGACGATTGCGGCACTCTCCGACATCATCCATGCAGCCGACACCTATCACTGCGGGGCGCGCGGCAATCACAGCGCATTTGCTGCCTGTCTCTACGACGCGCTCCGCCATTTTGACGATATGCCCGTGACCTCCCTCCTCGCTGAGGGAACGGGGGAGGAAGGACTTGGACGTGCGATCATGAATCGCCTGCGCAAGGCAAGCGGCGGGGCTGTTTGCTTTGTGTAAAGCGTGCGTACGCTGCGTAAATGCCTCGTTCTGGGAGCGCGCGAACGCAAAAAACCGACAGCCGCTCTGTTTCGAGCAAGCTGCCGGTTAGATCGCTATTATCATAAAGTTTAAACACGTTCCTTATTCAGTTGTTTGCATCGGGCAGAACACCTCTGAACTGCTCGACCGTGTATTGTACGTTCAGCTGAAACCGTTTTGGAGATCTCTGATATCATCCAAATTTGCGCGCTTGGTTTTCGAAAAACGAATCGTACAGAGGAAATTGTCACACCCCGACGTTGGGGGCAGACGGCGCCGCAGCCATTCCTTGCTGACACAATGCCATCATGAGGTTTGCTCGATTGGCAGCCTCGCATCTTCTTCAAAGAAGCATTCCCATCAGGGGGCATGGTCACCGCGCTGAATGAAATGTGTCAATAGACATTCTCCTTTCCATCATATTCACGTTTTAGGAGAGATATCTCTTTTCTTGCATTTATCATATCATAAATAACGGCATTGTGCAACCATTTTTTGGAAATGATTGGAGAAGTGTGTGTTTTCAGCATTGCTCAACCTTTTCTTTCCCCCGCGCTGTCCGAACTGTTCCGCTTATGTGGAGGACAGAGGCACGTTTTGCGCTGTGTGTGAGCGGCGGCTCATTCATGTGCACGCCCTCGCACGCCCGCAGGAGTTCTTGTCCGATCTCGACGGTATCTGGGCGTTTGCGCATTATCGTGAGGGCGTTCGCAATCTCCTGCGCGCGCTGAAATATCAAAGGAAGAAGTCTGCGCTCCCCGCACTGCACACGATCTTGGCGGCGGGCGAAGCGCCTCTTGCACAGCTGCCGCATTCCCTGACTGCCGTCGCCGTCCCCCTTGCGCCGGAACGCCTGCGCACGCGCGGATTCAATCAGGTGGAGGAGATCTTTGCGCCATGGCTTGCGGCACATGATATCACGCTCGCTCCGCTCCTCGTCCGCATGCGTGAGACGGCGCCGCTCTATGCACGTACGCGCGCAGAGCGGCGGCAGGAACTCCGCGGTGCTTTTGCCATGGCAGAGAGCGCGCATGCTGCGGGGAAGGATATCCTGCTCGTGGACGACATCATGACGACGGGAGCGACGCTTGGCACATGCGCGCGCACACTGAAGTGTGCGGGGGCACATCATATCTATGCGTTCGTTTTGGCAAGCGAGCATCTGTGATGTATGTCATAGGACATCTGCCAATGTGCTTGTAAAAAGTACGGGAAAGTCCTATAATGAATGTGTATTATTATGGGGGATTCCATCGAAAGTACCGACATGAGCCCCTATGCGGCTGTATGATCGGTGCTTTTGTTGTTTAGGAGGGGTTCTATTGCAGATGAATGGTGCACGCGCTCTCTTGGAGAGTCTGAAGGCGGAGGGGGTTGAGGTCGTGTTCGGATATCCGGGCGGCGCTGTCCTCACGCTTTACGATGAAGTGTATAAAATGAAATTCCCGCATGTTTTGACGCGCCACGAGCAGGGTGCGGCACACGCGGCGGACGGTTACGCCAGAGCCACGGGCAAGGTCGGCGTTGCCTTTGCGACCTCTGGGCCTGGCGCAACGAATCTCGTGACCGGGATCGCAACGGCACACATGGACTCCGTCCCGATGGTCTGCATCACGGGGCAGGTGGCGAATCCGTACATCGGCAAGGATTCGTTTCAGGAGGCGGACATCGTCGGCATTACGACGCCGATCACGAAGCACAACTATCTGGTCAAGGATGCAGCTGAGCTGCCGCGCGTGGTCAAGGAGGCGTTCTACATCGCACGCACGGGGCGTCCCGGCGTCGTGGTCATCGATGTGGCAAAGGATGTATTCGATACGCCGATCGACTATGAATACCCTGCCCATGTGGATCTGCACGGCTATACGGATCATATTCCGTTTGACATGGAGAGCGTAGGTGCGGCAGCCGAGGCACTGTCAACGGCGCGCCAGCCCCTTCTCTTCGTCGGGGGCGGTGTCGTGCTCTCGGATACGGCAGCGTATGTGCGCGAGATCCTTGCGCTCACGGGGATGCCCTCCGTCGCGACCCTGATGGGAATCGGCGGCGTTGCGGCAGAGACCGAGGGCTATACGGGCATGGCGGGCATGCACGGCTCCTATGCGTCCAATATGGCGATTCAGGAATGCGATCTTCTGATCGCGCTCGGCACGCGCTTCAGCGATCGCGTGACAGGGAATACGGCGGCATTTGCACCAAAGGCAAAGATTGTTCATTTTGATATCGATCCCGCGGAACTCAATAAAAATGTGCGCGTGGACATCCCCATCATAGGGGATCTGAGGCAGACGCTGCCCGCGTTCGTGGATGCCGTGCGTGCGGTGCAGGACGACCTCGCTGTGCGCTTTCGTCCATGGCGCGGTGAGGTGCTCTCAATGGAGCGCGCGCATCCGCTCGGCTGGAAAAAGTCGGAGGACATTCGCCCCGAGGAGCTCATCAGCCGTGTACGTGAGCTTGTCCCGGAGGATGCCATCTGCGTCACGGATGTGGGACAGCATCAGATGTGGGCGGCGCAGTTCTTCGGCTGCCACGAGCCGCGCCACTTCCTGACCTCGGGAGGACTCGGCACGATGGGCTACGGTCTGCCCGCAGCAATCGGCGCGAAGCTCGCCTGCCCCGATCAGGAGGTTGTGCTCATCACGGGGGACGGCAGCATCATGATGAACTGCCAGGAATTTGCGACGATGGCGGACAACGATATCGATGTGAAGATCGTCATCGTGCACAATTCGATTCTCGGCATGGTCGGACAGTGGCAGCGTCTCTTCTACAGCCACCATTACTCCGCCTCGGAGCTGAAGGGCAAGACCGACTTCGTAAAGCTCGCCGAGGCGATGGGCGTCGCAGCTTGCCGCATTGAGACGCGGGAGGAGTTTGCCGAGGTGCTGCCGCGTGTGCTGCGTGAGAAGGGCGCGCGCCTGATCGATGTGATCGTGCCGGAGGAGGCGGATGTCGTCCCGATGGTGCCGGGCGGCAAGCGGCTGGATCAGATGGTGCTGGGAGGTCGATAAGATGGATAAGTATTTGCTTGCCGTACTCGTAGACAACAAGCCCGGCGTTCTGACGCATATTGCGGGACTCATCAGCCGCCGTGCGTTCAACATCGAGAGCATCTCCGCGGGCTACACGGAGGAGACGGATGTCACACGCATCAACATCGTCGTTTCGGTCGCCTCGGAGAACGAACTGCGGCAGGTGGTCACGCAGCTCTCGAAGCTGATTGACGTGGTGAAGATCGTCAACCTCACGCAGTTTGAGTCCATCACGCGCGAACTCGTGCTCATCAAGGTACACGCGACGAAGGAGAACCGTGCGGAGATCATCGATGTGGTGAACATCTTCCGCGCGCGTATCGTGGATGTCGGCGTGGAGAATGTCGTCATCGAGCTGACGGGGGATGCGAAGAAGATTGACGCGCTCTCGGAGCTGCTCTCGGACTACGGCATCATCGAGATTGCGCGGACAGGAGCGATTGCGCTCTCACGTGGACCCGTTCCCGTGAAACAGATGTAAAGGACGCTCGTTCCATTGGGCTGACGTGCGTTCTTGTGGTACCACCTCCTCAGCGGAGGTGGCGATTAAAATGTCTAAATTTTTGAAATAAAGGAGAACTTGTCATGAATTTGAGAAAGTGGGGGCTTCTACTCCTGCCGGCTGCCTGTCTTGGGCTTCTCGGCTGCGGGCTGACAGGGGGCAATTCGGATCGCGTCATCTATGCGAATTATGATGACAGCGACGGATTCTGTGCGCAGATCAAGGATGCCTTTGCGGCGAAGGCAAAGGCGGACGGCATCGAGGTCGAGTTCCTCGACGCGAAGAACGATGGCAATATGCAGATCGACCAGCTCAACGAGGCGATCAGCAACGGCGCTGGGGCGATCATCCTGCTTGCCGCCGATGGATCGAGCATCGTGAAGACCATCGAAAAGGCGAACGATGCGGGCATTCCCATCATTACAGTCAACCGCAGTGTCGCGGGCGGAACGGTGCTGCGTGCATACTCCGACGACGTGGAGGCGGGGCGCATGCAGGGCGAGTACATGGCAACCCATCTGCCGCCGAATGCAAAGATCGTCTACCTGCATGGGGAGGGAACGCAGGGCAGTGCTGTGGGACGCTGGGAGGGGTTCAAGGCGGCGTGTCTTGACAAGCGCCCCGACATACAGCTGCTTTCCTCTGTCGATGCGGGCTGGAGCAAGGCAGAGGCGTTGAAGACGATGATGCTCTGGATGAATATGTTCCCCGAGATCAATGGCGTCGTTGCCGGAAATGATGAGATGGCGCTCGGTGCACTTGCTGCGCTGAAGGGTGCAAACCGCCTTAAGGGGTGCCTCATCTCGGGTGTGGATGCAAGTCCTGCGGGGCTTGCCGCCGTTGAGGCGGGCGAGATGGTGCAGACCGTCAAGCAGGATGCAAAGGCGCAGGGCGAGGGTGCGCTTACGCTCGCGGAGGGATTCCTGAAGGGGAATCCGCCCTCCGGCGATCTCGCCATTCCCTTTACATCCATAACAGCAGACAACGTTGCACAGGTGAAGTGAGGAGGAGAGCGCGATGAACATTCCATTCATTTCGGCGGACGCGATGAAGGACTATGCGGTGCGGACGAAAATATTCATCCTGTCCATTTCCCTGCTGGCAGCGATGCTCCTCATTGCCGTCGTAGGCATCTACTCGAACTATCAGGCACAGCAGTCGCTGGATGATATGTATCATCACAATCTGATGTCGACGCAGTATTTGAATGATGCAAATACGCGGCTGCGGAAGATCAGCGTCAATGTTCCCTACCTCCTGCAGGAGGGCGTTCCGGCGGATAACCGCAAGATCCTCGTGGATGATGTGCTCGGCAATCTAAGCGGCATCCGCCACGATATAGAGGAACTGAAGAAGATCGACACGAGCGAGCGCGCACAGGCGACGATCACGGAGCTCGACAAGAATCTGAGCATCGCCATAGATAAGGTCGGGGCGATCAACAATATGGGGACGACGCCCGAGGATCGCATTGCGATCTTTGACAATATCGCCTCACTCACGGTGATCTCAAGCAATATGGCAGTACTCACGCCGGACAACGTATTTCAGGGCAAGCAGGTCTTTGAGGCGAACAATGTGCGCTATCAGCGTACAATTTACAGCTTTGCCATCATCATCCTGATTGCGGTAGGCTTTGGCATGCTTGTGTCGCGGCGCATCGCGGACAATATCTCCGATCCGCTTGCCGCCTCCATCGGACATCTGAGTGCAGTTGCCTCCGGTGACCTCTCGCGTGAGATTCCGCGCGAACTCTCGGAGCGGCAGGATGAGATCGGTACGGTTGTCAAGGCACTCGGCAAGATGCAGGGCTTTATGAAGCAGGTGCACGAAGAGGCAGAGCAGACCGATGCGATGGTCGCGGAGCTTGAGCAGATGCTGCAGGGGCTCAACAACGATACGCAGGATATGTCTGCCGTGACCGAGGAGATGTCCGCCGGCATGGAGGAGACAGCGGCGTCCACATCGAGTGTCCAGCATCTCAGCGGTGAGCTGAATGACGGGATCAAGGGCGCGGCAGACGCAGCGCATGCGAGTGAGGAATATACGCGCGAGGTCGCGCAGCGTGCTGCCGATCTCCAGACGAGCATGGAGCAGTCGCGCCTGAACACGCGGAAGATCTACGGAGGAACGAAGTCCTCCGTGGAAGAGGCAATCGAGTCGGCGAAGGTCGTCGAGCAGATCGAGCAGCTCACACATGACATCGGAGAGATCGCCGAGCAGACGAACCTCCTCGCGCTCAACGCGAGCATTGAGGCGGCGCGTGCAGGCGAGGCGGGACGCGGATTTGCCGTGGTTGCGGGCGAGGTCGGAAAACTCGCCGAGCAGTCGCACGGAACGGCGGAGAAGATCAAGGGACTCACGGGACAGGTCACGGGATCCGTGCAGGCACTCTCGGACGGCACATTCAAGCTGCTCAGCTTCATTGATGAGAATATTCGCAGTGACTACGATCTGATGGACAAGACGGCGGTGCAGTACAAGGAGGACGCGGAGTACTTCCGCAAGAATGCTGCCGCGACCACCGCGCGCTCGCAGCAGCTCCTGAACTCTGTCAGTGAGATGAACGCGGCGATGGAGGGTATCCGCAACGCGACACACGAGGGCGCAGAGGGCAATACGCGCATCGCGGAGAAGGTTGTCTCCATGGCGGCAGAGTACGAGGACATCCTCACGAAGATCCAGAGCTTCAAGGAAGGGACGGCACGCCTCAAGAACCTTGTGGCGGCGTTCAAAGAATAACCAAATCCAAAGCCTGCCCCGCCATAGCGCGGAAGAGGCGTCTTGAACGGGAGCATGAAGCATTTCGTCTTCATGCTCTTTGTTGTTTTTTTGACTTTTTTACAAAATATCTATTGACTTTTTGACTTAAAACGATTAGTATAGACATCGTAAGTTAGCACTCAGCAAACGAGAGTGCTAACACAATAAAAAGATTTGTATGAAACTAGGAGGCAGATACCATGATTAAGCCACTGGGCGAACGTGTTGTCATTGAAGTCGCGGAGAGCGATGTCACGACGGCGAGCGGCATTGTGCTCCCCGACACGGCGAAGGAAAAGCCGCAGAAGGGCAAGGTCGTTGCCGTTGGCACAGGAAAGCTGCTCGATAACGGCGAGCGTGCTGCGATGGAGGTCAAGGTCGGCGACGGCGTTGTCTTCTCGAAGTACTCCGGCTCTGAGATCAAGGTGGACGACAAGGACTACCTCATCGTTCGAGAGAGCGATATTCTGGCAATCCTGTAATAGATCGTATTTTTGGAGGTAGTATCAATGGCAAAGCAGATTCTGTTTGACGAAGAGGCACGCCGCGCTCTTGGCCGCGGTGTGGATGCACTGGCAAATGCAGTTAAGGTTACGCTCGGCCCCAAGGGACGCAACGTTGTTCTCGACAAGAAGTACGGCGCACCGACGATCACGAATGACGGTGTGACGATCGCACGCGACATCGAGCTTGAGGATCCGTTTGAGAACATGGGCGCACAGCTCGTGAAGGAAGTCGCGACGAAGACGAACGACATTGCAGGCGACGGCACGACGACGGCAACGCTCCTCGCACAGGCGATGATCCAGGAAGGAATGCGCAACGTTGTTGCGGGCGCAAACCCGATGATCGTCAAGAAGGGCATCGAGACGGCTGTCAAGACGCTCGTCGAGGAGATCAAGAGCAAGGCGCAGAAGGTAGAGACGAAGGCGAAGATCGCACAGGTTGCGGCGATCTCCTCCGGCGATGCCGAGGTCGGCGATCTCATCGCAGAGGCGATGGAGAAGGTCGGTAAGGACGGCGTCATCACGGTTGAGGAGTCCAAGTCCATGGACACGAATCTCTCGGTCGTCGAGGGCATGCAGTTCGACCGCGGCTACATCTCCCCGTACATGGTGACGGACACGGAGAAGATGGAAGCTGTCATGGACGATCCCTATGTGCTCATCACGGATCGCAAGATCTCGTCCGTTGCAGACATTCTGCCCGTACTTGAGCAGGTTGTAAAGCAGGGCAAGCAGATCGTCATCATCGCCGAGGATCTCGACGGTGAGGCACTTGCGACCATCGTTGTCAACAAGCTGCGCGGCACGTTCAAGGCGCTCGCAGTCAAGGCTCCGGGCTTCGGCGACCGCCGCAAGGCAATGCTTGAGGACATCGCGATCCTCACGGGCGGCACGGTCATCAGCGAGGAGATCGGTCGCAAGCTCGACAGCGTGACGCTTGAGGATCTCGGTCGTGCGCGTCAGGTGCGCTCCACGAAGGAAGAGACGACGATTGTCGACGGCGCGGGCGACAAGGCACAGATCGCGGCGCGTGTCGATCAGCTCAAGAAGCAGATTGCAGACACGACGTCCGACTTCGACCGTGAGAAGCTGCAGGAGCGCCTCGCGAAGCTCTCCGGCGGTGTGGCGGTCGTAGAGATCGGCGCAGCGACGGAAGTCGAGATGAAGGACAAGAAGTACCGCGTTGAGGATGCGCTCAACGCAACGCGCGCAGCGGTCGAAGAGGGCATCGTTGCCGGCGGCGGCACGACGTTCATCGACATTCTCCCGGCGCTTGACAAGATTCAGGCTGAGGGCGATGTGAAGGTCGGGGTCGAGATCGTGAAGCGTGCAATCGAGGCTCCTGTCCGCCAGATCGCGGAGAATGCAGGTCTTGAGGGATCCGTCGTGGTTGACAGTGTCAAGAAGGCGGGCGACGGCGTCGGCTTCAACGCACTAGAGAACACCTATGTCGACATGATTGGCGCGGGCATTGTGGATCCTGCGAAGGTCACGCGCTCCGCACTCCAGAACGCCGCATCGATTGCTGCAATGGTGCTCACCACCGAGACGCTTGTCACCGACAAGCCGGAGCCGGAGGCTCCGATGCCGGCTGGTGCACCGGGCATGGGCGGTATGGGCGGCATGATGTAAGGCATACGTTCCACCGACTCTGTTTGTAAAAGTGAACTCCCTTGTGAATTCTCATGAGGGAGTTTATACTTTTGGAACACCTTTGATAATCATTTCTGTTTAGGAGTGGGATTGTGATGAAGATGAAGAAAATTGCAGCGGCAATGGCACTTGGCTGTCTGATGCTCAGCGCAACGGCGTTTGCGGAGGAAGCGCAGGATCGCACCGTACAGCAGTGCTTCCAGAAGGACGAACTCATCGTTCTCGACAAGCAGGATGTTGCCGGAGGCAAGGGCACACTCCATGGGCTCTTCTCCTTTACGCGCGACATGGCGAAGCCGGAGCAGGCCATCAAGGAGATCGGATGGATGCGCCTCGATAAGGGGGCTTCCATCGGTCTGCACAAGCACGGCGTCAACGAGGATGCGTACATCATCATCTCGGGCGAGGGAATTTTCACGGATGGTGACGGCAATGAGACGGTTGTGCATGCGGGCGATATCACCATCGCGCGCGCCGGACAGTCCCACGCACTCCGGAACGAGAAGGATGAGCCGCTCATCTTCCTCGATGTGATCGCACAGAACGACGGCATGAAACAGTAAGTGACATACAAAGGGGTACGTTTCCGAATTAGTGGAAACGTACCCCTTTTTGCTGCGTGATCGACAAATTCGACCGAAGCGATATTGTACGAATAGAAAGGCAGTGCTATACTGGATTGAGAGAAGCACAGAATTAGTTGATTCATCGCAAGGTGGACGAAAGGAGTTTTGCATGCTGAATATGGACAAGAAACTTGCAAAGCGCGAGGAAGAGGGCAAGATCATCCGTACGGGCATTGTGGGCGTGGGGCAGATGGGGCGCGGCTTGGTCGCACAGATGGTGCTCATGAAGGGCATCATGCCCGCCATCGTTGCAGATCATACGATAGATAAGGTGTTAAAGGCGTTTCGCGGCGCGGGCATCAGCGACGAGGACATCGTCGTTGCCAATACGCTTTCGGAAGCGAACCGCGGCATGGAGCAGGGCAAATACGTCGCGACGGAGAACGACGCGTTCATCTCGCACGCGAACCTCGTCGAGGTCGCCATCGACGTGACGGGCGTGCCCGAGGTCGGCGTGAAGATCGCCATTGACGCGATGAACAACAAGAAGCACGTCGTCATGATGGATGTGGAGACGGATGTTGTCATCGGCAGCTACCTCAAGAAGCTCGGTGACAAGAATGGCGTGATCTATACCGGCTCTGCGGGCGACGAGCCGGGGGCTGTCATGGAACTCTACTCCTTCGCGCGCGCGATGGGGCTTGATGTCAAGGTCATCGGCAAGGGGAAGAACAACAAGATTGACTACGCATGCAATCCCGACACCGTCTTTGAAGAGGCGACGCGCCGCAAGATGAACCCGCGTATGCTCACCTCGTTCAAGGACGGTACAAAGACCATGGTCGAGATGACGGCGATGTCGAACGCCACGGGCTTTGTCCCCGATGTGATCGGCGGACATGGTGTCAGCGGGTCGTCGGCAAATAGCTGTGCCGATCTCAATGCTGCATTCCGTCTCAAGAAGGATGGCGGTATCCTGAATCGGCATGGCGTTGTCGAGTACGTCAACGGCATCGCGCCTGGTGTCTTTGTCACCGTCGCAAGCCCGAATGAAGATGCCGCATACGTGATGGACTATCTCCAGATGGGACACGGTCCTCTTTGGACGCTGTACCGCCCCTATCACCTCTGCAACCTTGAGACACCGCTCAGCGTCGCAAAGATCGTCATCGACGGCGAGCCGACCATCATCCCGCTGGACGGTCCCGTCAGCGAGTGCATCACCGTTGCAAAGCGCGATCTGAAGGCGGGGGAGAACCTCGACGGCATCGGCGGCTACACCACCTACGCCTCGATTGCCACGGCAGAGGAGACCTACAAGAACGGTTACGTCGTCTACCCTCTCGTCAACAAGAATGCACGCATGAAGTGCGACGTCCAGAAGGGCACCCTTCTCACCCTCGACATGGTCGACCTTGACACATCGACGCAGCTCTATCAGGTGCGCAAAGAGCAGGATCGGATGTATGACAATGGGTATGGGCTGAAGTAAGCGTGGAAATTGATAAATGCGGCTCTGCAAAACAAAGATTTCGCAGAGCCGCATTTATGTTTTCTATCCAATTTTTTCGAGCAGTGCATCGTGCAATGTCTTGGAGAAGTTGATCCCCTGTGAGCGGGCGCGGTCATTCAGCCAGGCGGGGATAGTCAGTGTCTTTTTGACGGAGCGGCTTGCCTTTGCAAGGTTGATATTTGCGCGAATGAGTGTGGGATAGGAGGTCTCTTCTCTTGGAATGGACTGCATGGGGCGTGCTGCAGGGAGCTTGTCTCCGCGCGCGAGCGATTCTACAAGTTCGCAGGCAAGTGCCTCTGACGCATTTGTGAGTAGTTCATCCAGCGTGTCAGCGAAGGTCTGACAGCCGAGAAGGTCTGGAAACTCCGCCCAGAGTCCGTCAGGGTCTTCGTGTATGATAGCGGGATATATGTATTGCATGGAAGCCTCCTATTATTTCAGACCGGTTCTTTTCAGTATTGCATTGAGAAGTCCGGACGGGATATCTTTGCCGTGAATCGGAATGATTTCCGTTGCATTTCCTTTGCGCAGCTTATGATGACTGCCGTTGATGTGAACGACTTTCCATCCGTTTTGTAGGAGTAGTCTGAGCAGATCTTTATCTCTCATGGAAACACTCCTTTCGTGAAATAATTATAACACGTATATACGTATCTATCAAGTTTGAGAAATAAGCAGAGACTTGAAAGCAATCCTCTCCATGCAAATTGTCACGTATGAGATAATTACTTCACAGAAGTGACAATAAAAACAAAAAATGACGAAAAACCGCTGTGAAACACCAAATTCACAGCGGTTTTTCTTGTCTTATTTTCGTATTCAAGTTATATTCAGCTTGTCAGGACGACAAACGCGCGAATACTTCACAAATGTGAAAGTATATTCTCCGAGGAGGAAAACAATATGCAGGCTGTGGATAAACGGATCCTAATCAAGGCAGCAAATCTCTACTATACAGATGGTTTGAAGCAGAGCGAGATCGCCGCACGCCTCGGTGTCGACCGCACGACAGTGAGCAAGTACCTTAAACGAGCACTTGTGGCGGGCATTGTCCGCATCACCGTTGAGACGGACAGCAACGAGGAGCTTGAGAGTGCACTGGAACGTCGCTTCGGACTTCGAGAGGCATACGTCGTCGCCCACAGCATTGACCTTGAGCAGGTCAAGCGGCGTATGGCACAGGCAGGGCTGAGTCTCCTGAGACGTATTGTGACCGACGGGCAGACCATCGGTCTCGCGTGGGGGACGAGCATCCGCGAGCTGACGCGCTATGCGGCGGCAGAGCGCCTGCATCCCGTCGACGCGGACTTTGTTCCGCTCGACGGCGGTCCTGAGAGCGTCGATAGCGATCTCCATGTGAATACGCTCTGTTATGAGCTGGCAAACGCATTTGGCGGACGCAGCCACTACATCTACGCTCCGGCGATTGCGCGTACGGCGGAGATTGCAGCGGCGATCCGACAGGATGTGAACTTCGAGCAGATCATGCAGTTCTGGGAGCGACTGGACATCGGCATCGTCGGCATCGGTGCACCTGTGAAGTCCTCGAACCTCGTCTGGATGGGCAGCTTCGGCAGAGAGGCGATTGAGAGTTTGCTGCGGGAGCGTGTGGTCGGCGAGATCTGCTCCATGTTCTACGACATCCAAGGGAAACCCGTTACCACAGAGTTCCATGACCGCATCATCGCCGTTGAGCTCGAACGCCTCCGTGCACTCGACTACAGCATCGGCATGGCGGCATCACGCGAGAAGGTGCCTGCGATCCTCGGAGCACTGCGCGGACATTACATCAACGTCCTCATCACGGATGAGGAGACCGCAAAGATTCTTTTGAATGAGTGAAAGGAGCGATCACGATGCTCTGGCTTGCTCTGATTGCCGTACTCATGTGGGTGCTCCAACTTGTCCTGAGCATCCTGCAGTTCCGACGCTTCGCGGCACATGTAAAGGAGATGCGCCGCGAGGGACGCGTCGCCATCGGCAAGGCGAAGGGACGCTTTGTCGCAGGTGCCATCGTCCTCTTCGTCATCGATCCTGCGCGCAACATCGTGCGCGGAGAGATCATGAAGGGCGTCACCGTATTCGCGGGCTTTCGTTCCTTTGATGATTTCACGGGCAGAAATCTGCTCGATCTCACGGAGGCGGATGTCGCCTCCTACGACCGTCAGACGCGCCGCGCCGTACTCGGTGCACGCGAGGAGTACATCATCTATCAGGAGCAGGGGGAGACCCTTGCCACTCACGCCTAAGGAAATGCTGAATTTCTCATCTTCCATCTGAAAGGAGACCTATTCATGGATACCTTGATTCTCTTTGCCGAGGGCTTCATCGGCATGTTCAACAAGGGCGGCGAAACCCTCATCGGCTGGGTTTCGGGCATCATCCCCACGCTCGTCTGCCTGCTCGTTGCGATGAATGCGATTGTGCTCTTCGTCGGCAACGAGCGCGTCGAGAAGTTCGCCCACCTCTGCGCGGGCAACCCCATCTCGCGCTACGTCGTCCTCCCGTTCATCGGCGTCTTCTTCCTCTGCAACCCGATGGCACTCTCGCTCGGCAAATTCCTGCCCGAGTACTACAAGCCCTCCTACTATGCGGCGGCATCCTCCGCATGCCACACGATGAATGGCATGTTCCCGCACGTCAACCCGGGCGAGATGTTTGTCTTCCTCGGCGTCGCGAACGGCATCACAACCCTTGGACTGCCGTACACCGATCTCGCACTGCGCTATCTGCTTGTCGGTCTCATCGTCAACTTCCTGCGCGGCTGGCTGACGGACTTTACAACGGCATACGTGCAGCGTCAGCAGGGCGTGCAGCTCAGCAAAGAACCCGCAGTTCTCAAGAGCTAAGGCAATCGGAGAGGAGAACATATCATGAGCGAATACAAGAGCGTTATCGTATCGGCAGGCTCGGGCGGCTTTGGCGGGCCTCTTACCCTCACGCCGGATGAGAAGCGGAACAAGATCGTCAACATAACGGGCGGCGTGATCTCGGATGTTGCCGTGCGCCTTGGCGAGATGACGGGCGCAGAGGTCGTGGACGGATTCAAGACCAGCGTCCCCGAGGATGAGATCCTCGCGGCAGTCATCGACTGCGGCGGTACGCTGCGCTGTGGCATCTACCCGCAGAAGCGCATCTTCACCATCAACATCAAGCAGACGGGACCCTCGGGTCCGCTCGCGCAGCACATCAAGCCCGACATCTACGTCTCGGCGGTCAAGCCCGCAAACATTTCATTCAGCGACGGCACAGTTGCGCCTGCGCCAGCTCCTGCAGCGGCGCAGACGGAGGAGGCAAAGCCGAAGTACGACACCTCGAAGAAGATCACGGAGCAGTCCGGCAGCCTCATGGCAAAGGTCGGGCAGATGATGGGCGGCATCGTCGCGACATTCTATCAGGCGGGACGTGAGTCCATCAATACGCTTATCACGACGATTCTGCCATTCATGGCATTCGTCTCCATGCTCATCGGTGTCATTCTCGGCTCGGGCTTCGGCGACTTCGTCGCCCACTTTGTCTCGCCGCTCGCGGCATCTCCGATTGGGCTCGTCATCCTCGCGCTGATCTGCTCCTTCCCGCTCCTTTCCCCGTTCCTTGGACCAGGGGCGGTCATCGCGCAGGTCGTCGGCGTGCTCATCGGCGTTGAGATCGGACTCGGGCACATCCCGCCGAACCTCGCGCTCCCCGCAGTCTTCGCCATCAACGTTCAGTGTGCCTGTGACTTCATCCCCGTCGGACTCGGACTCGCTGAGGCGGATGCAAAGACCGTCGAGATCGGCGTGCCCGCCGTCCTCTACTCACGCTTCATGACAGGTCCTCTTGCGGTCATCATCGCGTGGGTCGCAAGTGCCGGACTTTACGAGAACTGAGTTGTTTCGCTGGAAAATCGTGCAGAAGGAGAATAGATTATGAGCTGGTTGCATCTCGAAGGAAAAACGGCTATTGTTACGGGCGGCGCATCGGGTATCGGCAAGGCGGTCGCGGAGGGATTTTTGGAGCAGGGAGCGAATGTCGTCGTCTGCGATATGAACCCCGAGGCTCCCACATTTGAAGACAAACGCGGCAAGATGCTCTATATTGTCACCGATGTCACGAAGCGAGCGAGCGTCGAGGCCATGGTGGAGAAGGCAAAGAAGCGGTTCGGCAGCATCGACATCCTTGTCAACAACGCGGGCATCAACATCCCGCGCCTCCTCGTCGATCCGAAGGATCCGCACGGAAAATACGAACTGGACGACAGCGTATTCGAGAAGGTCACGGCGGTCAACCTGAAGGGCGTCTATCTCTGCGCACAGGCAGTCGGCCGTGAGCTCGTCGCGCAGGGACACGGCGTGCTCATCAACATGAGCTCCGAGAGCGGCATCGAGGGCTCCGAGGGGCAGAGCATCTATGCTGCGACGAAGAACGCTGTCAACTCCTTTACACGCTCATGGGCGAAGGAGTTCGGCAAGTACGGCGTGCGCGTCATCGGCGTTGCACCCGGCATCCTTGAGGCGACGGGGCTGCGCACGCTCGCATACGAGGAGGCGCTTGCCTACACGCGCGGCATCACGGTCGACGATCTGCGCAAGGGGTATGCGAGCACGAAGACCACACCGCTCGGTCGCAGCGGCAAGCTCTCCGAGGTTGCCGACCTCGTCGTCTACCTCGCCTCCGAGCGTGCTTCCTACATCCACGGCGTTACGTACAACGTCGCGGGCGGCAAGACGCGCGGCTAGGGACAGACATACAGTGGAATATCACGTGCAACAGGAGGATGCTGCATGAAATACTATTGCGAAATCACGAGCTGGGGCGATGAGGCGCTCCTCTTCCTCGATAATCCGGAGGCCAACTTCATCATTATTTTCAACAATAATGCGCCAGCAGAGCTAGCTGCGTTCTCCGTCCTCCACACGCCGGGAAACTACAATGCGGATCCCGCCGTCGGCGATATGATGGTGGTCTGTGAGAAGGCGTTCACGATTACGGCGATTGGCGATGAGGCTCTCGATACGCTCAAGGAGATGGGGCACTGTACGCTTTCGTTCAAGGGCGGTGAGGTGGCGGAGCGTCCGGGCTGCATCATGCTGCAGGGGGATGCACCGCTGACGAAGGACGATATCAGCGCAGGGATGACCATCGAAATTTTCTAATCGAGTTCCTTTCGGGGCTGTCGTTTTGCGGCAGCCCTTTTTTGGTGCGCGTACAGAGAATAGTCACTTTACTAATGGAGGGGGATATAGTATGATGAGAAGGACAGAAACGGCAGCGAAGGTGAAGCGCCGTAGGGCAAAAGCAGGCATGACGAAACGTACGTACTTGCCCCTTATCCTGGGGCAGTGCGTTTTCGTGAGACAGGAGGATGCAGCATGAAATTCTATTGCGAAGTCACGAGCTGGGGCGAGGAGTCACTTCTCTTCCTCGACGATCCAAACGCGAACTTTATCATCGTATTCAACGACAATGCGCCGGTGGAACTTACCGACTTCTCCGTCCTGCACACACCGGCAAACTACAACGAGGATCCCGCCGTCGGCGACACGATGATGATCTGCGACAAGGCGTTTACGATCACTGCAATCGGAGATGAGGCGCTGCATACACTGAGGGAACTCGGTCACTGCACGTTTTCGTTCAAGGGGGGCGATACGCCGGAGCGTCCGGGCTGTATCATGCTGCAGGGGGATGTGCCGCTTGCGAAGGATGATGTCAAGATAGGCTCGACCATCGAGGTGCATTGAGGGCGTACGGATAAAACAGCTGCCGTCGTGGCATATCCTTTCTGTGTCGACCAATCGGGCTGTTGTACGAAGGTTTTTCCGACTCGTACAGCAGCCCCACCTTGTTATGTGGAGGATCGCGGGCACAGTGCGGGCAAAAAAGATGCGCTAAGATGGCGCGGCTGAATTTATCAGTGCTTCCTAAAGCTGTGAGGTGTATGTCTGCATGAACGATGAGAAAAATCTTGCGTGGCCGGTTTATCTGCTCCTGCTCGCAATCATATCATTTCAGATCCTCTTTGGAATCGGCGGGACGGCGCTGCTTGACCCAGACGAACCGGTCTATGCGGAGACGGCAAAGGAGATGATTCGCTTCGGCGATTATCTTTCGCCCCGCATTTACAATGAGTTCTGGTATGACAAGCCTCCTGTTTTTTATTGGCTTGTTGTGGGATCTCTCAAGATATTCGGGGGCTTCAACGAGCTTGCAGCACGCCTTCCCGCCGCGCTCATGGCGATCGGCTCCATCCTCATGACGGCACTCGCGGGGGCGCGCCTCTTTGGTGCGCGCGCGGGGTTTTGGTCGGGACTTGTCATGGGGACGAGCATCATCCTCATGTATATGGGGAAGGCGTCCGTGACGGACTCGACGCTGCTCTTCTTTATGACGGCAGCACTCTTCTCATTCATTCATCGACAGTATTGGCTGATGTACCTCGCCTGCGGGATTGCGGTGATGACAAAGGGACCGATTGGGGTCGTTTTTCCTGCGGGGATCGTTTTTTTCTATCTGCTCGCGACGCGTCAGCTTGAGCAGCTCTTTCGCATGCACATTCTGCGGGGACTTCTCCTTGTCGTTGCCGTGGGGCTGCCATGGTATCTCTATATGTACGAGGTGCACGGCATGGCGTTCATCTACGAGTTTATCGGGTTCCACAACATCAGCCGATTTACGGCGCCGCTGCATCCCGTGCGTGCGCATTGGTGGTTCTACCTGCCCGTCCTCATCCTCGGCTTCTTTCCATGGACGGGCATCCTCATCCAGTCGGTCAAGAATGCCTTCCGCCACAGCTTTGGCGAGGAGGCGCAGCAGCTTACGTTCTTTCAGGTGTGGTGGATTTTCGTCCTCGTATTCTTCTCGATTGCAAAGACGAAACAGGTCTCCTATATGCTTCTGCTGACGCCAGCACTCTCGACCATCATCGGGTGGAATCTCGCTCGTATGTTGGACGACTGGCGGCAGACGCATTTCGCGTGGGCGGGCGGGAGCGCGCTCATGTTCCTCCTGCTCGGTCTGGGCTGGCTAATGAGTGGAGACAGCCTCGCGGCGCTCGCCGAGGGCGGTCTCTGGCTCGGTGTGATCACGCTCGTTCTCGGAACGGCGATTGTTTACACCATTACGGCATCGCACAACCTCTTTGCCGCAGCATGGCTGCACGTCACTGCGGGTGTGGTGACGATGGTGATTGCCTTCGGCTTTATGATGCCCGCGATCGAGGGACATTTCAGTGTAAAACAGGTCGCGCTCCACTACGCAGCGAACTATCACGCCGCTGCTGAGGCGGAGGGGCGTGCCCTCTACATCGACAAGCAGCTGCGCCCGGGCGTCATGCTCTACACGGATATCCCGGGTATTGAGGCGGATACGAACCATGCGGAGTCGCTTGCGGCGCTGCGCGCGGATGCGCGCCCGAAATATATCATCATGCGTGAATCTATGTATAAAAAGATGATGAAGGAGTTGGGCGCGGAGAACTGGCAGCTCGTTGAGGAGCGCGATGGACTCTGTATCTTTAAGGATGATAAGGAATGAGTACCCCTGTCCTCTATCTCGTTGTGCCCTGTTACAACGAGCAGGAAGTGCTGGCTGATACGGCGGATAAATTGGAGCGCAAGCTGAGACAGCTGATGGACGCGGGCAAGGTCGGTGCGAAGAGCCGCATCGCCTTCGTCAACGATGGCAGTCGTGACCGTACATGGGAACTCATTCGCCGCTGTACGGAGCGCAGCCCTCTCTTTTCTGGGATCAATCTCGCACACAATGAAGGGCACCAGAATGCGCTGCTCGCGGGTCTCATGACCGTGCGCCCCTATGCAGATGTGACGATCAGCATGGATGCTGACCTGCAGGATGATATCGATGCGATTGATGCCATGCTGGAAAAGTACGCAGCGGGTGCAAACATCGTCTATGGCGTGCGCGAGAACCGCGCCTCGGACACCTTTCTCAAGCGCTTTACTGCAGAGACCTTCTACCGTGCCATGCGCGCCCTCGGGGCGGACATCGTGTTCAACCATGCGGACTTCCGCCTGATGGATCGGCGCGCACTCGCCGCGCTTGCGGAGTATCCGGAGGTCAACCTCTTCCTGCGCGGCATCGTGCCCATGATCGGTCTCACGCACGATATCGTCTACTACACGCGCAGACAGCGCCTTGCGGGCGACTCGAAATACCCGTGGCGACGCATGGCTGCGTTCGCATGGGAGGGTGTGACCTCCCTCTCGGCACGCCCCATACGCCTCATCTCGCAGATGGGCATGTGCATCTCCTTGATCAGCGGGGGGATGCTCGTATGGTCGATTGTACGACACTTCACAGGGGAGACCATCGTCGGATGGACGAGCCTTGTCGTATCGCTCTGGTTCCTCGGCGGACTCATCCTCCTCTCCATCGGCGTCATCGGTGAGTATGTCGCAAAGATCTACCTCGAGGTCAAGCGGCGTCCGCGCTACCTCGTGCAGGATTTTATCGACGGGAATGCGGTGGAGAAAAAATAATTCTGCTCGCGAAAAATTTTTTGGGAGAAAAGAAGGAGAATATTATTTTGTGGAGAATTATTATTCGTGAAAGACCAAATAGATCATATCTATCGCGTCTTTCAGACTCCACATTTTTTATTTGTACTTTGCTGTGTATTTTAGTGAAAGGAAGACGAATCGTTTCGGTTCTTCCGCAATAGGAGGGTTAACTATGTCAGTATTTTATCTTGCAGACAAGAAGCATCTGATCGAGGTCTATGGTGATGAGGCACTGAATCTCGTCGTCAATGGCACGGAGCTCAAGGCAATCGCACCGAATACGGTGGACGCGGCGAAGGAGAAACACGTTCCCGTTGCAACCTACGATGCGGCGAAGAATGAGGTACATGTGCAGGTCGGCTCTGTTACACACCCGATGACCGAGGAGCATCTGATCACATGCGTCATTCTCGTAACGAAGAAGGGCGTGCAGCGCGTCAATCTCACGGCGGCGGATGCACCCGAGGCGACGTTCCGCCTTGCAGACGGCGACGCGCCGGTGAAGGTACTCGAGTACTGCAACCTGCATGGTCTCTGGCAGGCGGATCTCTAAGCGGATCTGCCTGAGAGGAAGCTGCTGCATAAAATGTGCGGCGGCTTTTTTCATCCTCTCCTGAACCGCAGCAGATGAAAAAATCTATCGCATTTCCAATCTTTTTCCGGTATAATAAATCTCAATGAGAGAAAGATGTCCGGACAAGATGTAGGGGGCGATGGAATGCGCTGGGCACAGGTGAGCGTCGTGACGACGCATGAGGGCGCGGATCTCATTGGGAACATCCTGATGGAACTCGGCGCTGCAGGGACGGAGATCGATGATCCGTCTCTTGTGAATGAATACATTGACGCGGGACTCTGGGACTATACCGATCTGCCTCGTGCAGAGGATACGGAGACCGTAACCGTACGCGCCTATCTGGCAGAGGATGAGCGTCTGGAGGGCAGCCTCCTGACGCTTGCGGAGCGTGTGGAGAATCTGCGCCGTGCAGATGTCCCCATCGGTGCAGGTACGATTTCGCATACGTTTGTCGCTGATGAGGACTGGGCAGAGACCTGGAAGGCATATATCCATACGGAGAAGATCGGTCGGAGGATTGTCGTGCGCCCAACGTGGGAGGAGTATACGCCCACGGGGGATGAGATCGTCATCGATCTCGATCCGGGTGCGGCATTCGGCACGGGATCGCATGCAACGACTGCGATGTGCCTGCGCTGGCTTGAGCATCTCGTATGTCCGAAGATGCGCGTCTACGATGTGGGCTGCGGCTCGGGAATTCTCTCCATTGCCGCCTCCAAGCTCGGCGCAGGCGAGATCATCGCGATGGACTACGATCCCGTTGCCGTCTCCGTCGCAGAGGAAAATATTCATAAGAACGGTGTTCACAATGTTGCTGTCTTTGAGAGCGACCTGCTCACGGCATGTGCGGGGGCACCTCCTGCCGAACTCATCATCGCAAACATCATCGCCGACATCATCATCCGGCTCTTCGATCAGCTCGATCGCCATCTTGCACCGGGCGGTGTTCTGCTTGCCTCGGGGATCATCGATGACCGCATCGTGGATGTGGAGCGTGCCGCTGCCGCGCATGGCTATACCGTGCTCGATATGACCTGCGAAAAGGAATGGGCGGCGATGATCATTCGGCGCAGCTCGGAGCTGGGCTGCTGATGCGGCGGCTGTTTTACGCAGGGGAACTGGCAGAGGAAATTGAGATCACAGGCGGTGACGCCCACCATCTCGCACGCGTCATGCGTGCGCAGATTGGGGACGAGGTCACGGTCGCAGGCTCCGATGGGCGTGCGGCACGCATGACGGTCGTCGCCGTCGCGCGCGACGCGGTACGCCTTCGGCTTGTGGAGCACCTTCCGGAAATGGCAGAGGCGTGCGCAGAAGTCATTCTCGTGCAAGCACTCCTCAAGGGAGAGAAGATGGACTTCGTCGTACAGAAAGCGGCAGAGCTTGGTGCGGCGGCAGTCTATCCCGTCCAGACGGAGCACGTCGTCGTGCGCTACGATGCGAAAAAGGCGGCGGCAAAGACGGTGCGTTGGCAAAAGATCGCGGATGAGGCGGCGAAACAATGCGGCAGACAGACGCTTATGCACGTTGCACCCATTGTGCCGCTCTCCTCGTTTGTGCGGAATACGCAGTTTTTGGAGAGATCCGATACGGCTGTAGTATTCTGTTATGAGGGGGAGCGTACGCAGTCCGTGCGTGCTGTATTGCAGTGTATTACGGCACGGCGCGTCCTCCTCATCGTTGGGGCAGAGGGGGGCTTTTCCTCTGCCGAGGCGGAGGAGATTCGTGCGGCGGGCGCACAGACCGTATCGCTCGGTCGCCTCATTCTGCGTGCGGAGACGGCGGCTGTGACCGCGCTTGCTGTGACGCAGTATGAACTTGGGAATTTATCAGTGCTTCCCTAGATCGGTAGAAAGGAATTTTATATGAAGAAGAGATATGCGGCACTTTTTGCGGCCGTCTTTGCACTCAGCATGATTACGGGGTGCGGCGGCAGTGAGAAGGCGGATACTGGGACGACGGCAAGTGCACAGCCTGCGGAGCAGGGGCGGGGGTCAGGCCTTCGCGGAGAGGCAGCACCGACGTTCACGCTCAAGAATATCGCGGGAGAGGATGTGGCTGTCGAAGCGAAGGGAAAGCCCTACATCATCAATTTCTGGGCGACGTGGTGCCCGCCCTGTCAGGCGGAGATCCCCGATCTCGCGGCGTTCCATGCGGCGCATAAGGATGCGGTGGACTTCTATGCAGTCAACCTGCAGGAGGAGGCTGCGCCGGTGCAGAAATTCATGGCGGAACGCAAGGCGGATCTGCCCGTTGTACTTGACGCACAGGGCACGGCGGCGAACCTCTACGGCATTCGTGCGATTCCGACCACCGTTGTCGTGGATAAAGAAGGCAAGGTCGTCTACCGCAAGACGGGCGGTGTGACGAAAGAGGAACTCGAAGATGTTATCAACAAACTCTAAGCGTATGTGGGGAGGCTTCGGTGTATGGAACTGACTCTCCTCGGCGGCGCATTTCTCGCCGGCTTTCTCTCGTTCATCTCGCCCTGCGTTCTGCCTCTTCTGCCCACGTTCTCGCTGATCCTCGCGAAGAACAGTCAGCAGGACGGTAAGGAAACGCAGCGTCTCTATGCGAATACAACCGCCTTTCTTGTGGGCTTTACGCTCGTCTTTGTCCTGCTTGGCGCGACGGCGTCATTCATTGGCTCGTGGCTTTTCGCCTATCAGGACGTTATGCGGCAGGGGGCGGCCGTTCTCATCATCGCCATGGGGCTCTTCATGACGGGATGGATCAAGATCCCGCTGCTCCTGCGTGAGTATCGCCCGTTCCAGCAGCGCGGCTTTGCCGGCATCGGGGGTGCGTTCCTGCTCGGCTGCGGCTTTACCCTCGGCTGGACACCGTGTACGGGCCCCATGCTTGCCACCATCCTCCTCTATGCGGGGGATACGGCGACCGTCGGCGCGGGGGCGCTCCTGCTCCTCGTCTATAGCCTCGGCTTTGCGGTGCCGTTCTTCCTGCTTGCAGTGATATGGCGGCGTCACATCATGAAGCTGCGCGCATTCTATCAATATCTGCCGACAATTCAGCGTGCGGCGGGCATTGTGCTCGTCCTCCTTGGTGTCCTGCTCTGGTCGGACTCGCTGAGCCATCTTGTACGTATTTTGTCGTAATGCGACTAAAATAACGATCTTTCCTTATCACTTGCATGATGAGGAAAGATCGTTTTTTGTATCTGCATTGAAATTCGGGATGCCGTGTGATATTGTATAGAAGGAAATTAGGAAGGAATTGGGAGAGATCCAAAATGGAATTTCATGTGACATCTGATAGCAAATATGATATCAGCGTCTGTGTTCTGACATATCGGCCGGATGTCGAGCAGTTGTTTACTACGCTGACTTCCTTGATTCAGCAGGACGGCTGCAGCTATGAAATCGTGATCGGAGATGATGGGACGCCGGCATTTCCGCAAAAGGAAATCGAGCAGTGGCTTTTCCATCACGGATTTAAGGATTACACATTGGTACGAAGTTCCGAGAACAGAGGAACTGTGCATAATGTAATCAATGTTCTGCGTGCGGCGCAGGGACGTTATGTCAAACTGATCTCGCCGGGGGATTATCTTTACAGTAAGCATGTTCTGGCGGATATGCTGCACTTCATGGAGAAGAAGAACTATAAAATAGCATTTGGACGAGCGTGCTATTACGTAAGACGTGATGATAAATACTATCTCGTTAACCGCATGAACCCGTTTCATCTGAGACCGTATCAGGAGGAAGATTATGCTGCGGCTAAGACGTCCTATCTCGTTTATCAGGACTATGCGGTTGGCGCTGCGTTTATGGGGGAGCGTCACCTGCTGGTTGCGTATACAGAGGTTATACTTGACCGCATTATCTATACAGAGGATGCGATTTATCCCATCATGGTCGCTGATGATATTCGGCTTGGGTTCTGGGATGCGAATTTAATATGGTATGATTACAGTACCGGCATATCGAATGATTCGTCAGAGAAGTGGCGTGCGCGTCTTTTACATGACAGCAAAGTCACACTTGCCATCATCGAAGAGCGGCACAGCGATATTTTGGATTTTGTTTTTGCTTCGGCTGACGGCAAAACTCGTGATTATGACGCATATACGAGAAAAAGAGAAGCCTACTATGCGGAAGCACAGCGTATGTTAGACGCCGGCTCTTATCTGCAAAATATTGATCCGGGAGAACTGGAAAAATTGGTGCATGCGGAAGTTGTCCTTAAGGATATATATATATCAACCCTTAGGAATAGATTTGGAGGAGAAAATGCCACATCAGAACATTGAAAAAACTACATTTACCACGCAGGAGCTTGTCTTCACCGCACTCATGACAGCGCTTGTCTTTGTGGCGACGTATCTGCCGCATATCCCAATTCCATTGGGATATGCCCATCTCGGGGATGCGGTGATCTTCTTGCTTGCCCTTCTTGTGCCGCGCCGTAGTGCCCTTCTTGCTGCGTGCATCGGTTCGGCGCTTGCCGATCTTCTCGGCGGGTTTGCACTCTGGGTTGTGCCGACACTCATCATCAAATTCGTGATGGCGGAGATTGTCTGCCGCATTGGACGGCGGAGAGCTGCGCTTGCACCCCGCATCAGCATCATCGCAGCGCTTTTCCTATCGAGCCTCTGGATGGCGGTCGCTTACACACTCGCGGGCGCTCTGCTCTATGCAAGCTTCTCTGCGGCACTAGCCTCCGCGCCCGGACTTTTGATGGAGGGCATTGTGAACTCTGTCATCGCTTTTTTCCTCCTGCCTTTGTTGCGCGAGAGGTTTCCAAGGTTTTGATGCAGGATAAAGTATTTAGCAAAACGGCGGATTTTCCGACATATCGTATGGGAGCAAGGAAGAGGACTTGGATATGCAGTTGATAAGGGACGAAGAAGCGACGCATATCGCGGATGTTGCCCATGAAGAAGGGAAGATAATTGGTCAGATTGCACAGTACAGAGCACAGGGCTTTCGTTTCTATTATTTTGTGCCAGATTTTTCATCGGATGAAGGGCTTTGGCGCAATGTCGTTCGTGCCTATCTCCGCGCTTACTCTGCAGATGATCCGACAGCACTCGTTCTCCTGACGGAGGAGGACGGCGCAGACGCTCAGATCGGGGAGATCGGTACGCTGCTTGCGGCGCTTGGTACAGACGCGCCGCTTGTGCTTGCCTGTGCGTATGCAGATACGATTCTGTCCAATGCTTTGCAGCAGGGGGATGTGCTTCTTACGACGAAAGAAGAGATTTCCGCCCGCTGTGCAGCACTTGCAGGTGTAGTTGGCGCGAAGGTTGTATATGCCAGAGATTGGCAGCCGAATGCGAAGGACTATGATGTCAGCGTCTGTGTTGCAACCTATCGTCCGGATGAGCAGAAACTCTTTACGACGCTGACCTCGGTCATTCGCCAGCAGGGCTGTTCGCTTGAGATTCTTGTGGGAGACGACGGATCAGAGAATTTTGATGCGCTGCGTGTCGAATGGTGGCTTTTGCAGCAGGGGTTCAAGGACTATCAAATCCAATCCAGTACGGAAAATCGGGGGACAGTCAGAAACTATATGGATCTGTTCCTCCGCGCACGCGGTCGCTATGTCAAGGCGATATCGCCGGGAGACTATCTATACAGCGACCATGTGCTGGCGGATATGATGCACTTTATGGAGGAGCATGGCTATCGAACTGCCTTTGGGCGTTCCTGCCACTATTACGAGCGCGATGGTAAATATATGATCGTTGACCGCATGAATCCATTTCAGCTGGCTCCCTACAAGGAACAGAATGTTGCCGCGATCAAGGAGGCATATCTCGTCTGTCAGGACTATATTGTCGGTGCTGCCTTTATGGAGGAGCGTCATTTGATGACGTCATACCTGAGGGACATGGTTGGAGCGGTCATCTACACGGAGGATGGAGCGCACATTGCCATGATTGCGGATGATATTTGTCCTGGGTTTTGGGATCACAATTTTGTCTGGTATGAGTGTGACAGCGGGATTTCGAGTGGAGGGTCAACCACGTGGAATGAGCGGATTACGCGTGACAATTATGCGATCCTGCGTGGGATTGCAAAGCACCACAGGGAATGGCAGGACACAGTGGCATGGCATATCGGCGGACGCGTTGAGGATTCGCCATACAGTAAGATTGTGCGGAATTACTATGGCGCGGTGGAGCGCTTTCGGGTAGAACATTCCTATCTGGTAGATGTCGATCTGAGCGAACTAGAAAAACTCGTTCATCAAGAGGTATCATTTGCCTGAGCGGGTGAACAAATCATGGTTGGGAGAGGGACAATGAATTTTCACGTTGTATTGGAAGATAAAGCTCCGCAGACGCGCATGGTGAAGAATGAAAACGGGCGAATTGTGCTGACCGCCGGTGCCAGTTCATACGTTCTTCACGCGAGCTTTATGACCGATGGGGCGGACGTTCATGTCCTGATTGGACGCTATTCATCACTCTCCTACAATGTGACCTTTTCCTTTCATGCGAATACATCCCTGTGCACGGCAAATTATGACTTTGAGACGGAGTTGGGGGAAGAAGGTGCGCACCAGATCATCATCGGCAGTGATGTGCGCATCGAATCCAATGTGATCATCATGGGCGGTGTTCACATCGGCGACGGTACTCTTGTTCGTACGGGCAGCGTCGTCACAGAGAATGTCCCACCCTATGCCGTCGTGGCAGGGAATCCCGCACAGATTATAGGATTTCGCTTCGACGCGGAGACGATTGCCGCCCTCATGCAGACTGGATGGTGGAATTGGCCGGAGGCAAAGATCCGTCAGCATATCCATCTCCTGCGGGCAGATGTCAAAGCGTTTCTCGCGGATATCTCCGATGAACGGCAGAGTGTCATTCCTGCGCTGTTGTAAAATCTTTGTCAAAAGCTGCGTGCACTTAGCCGTATGGGCATTGATCTCTACGAGTATACAGATATTAAAGTGTATGAAGATTTGAATTGCCGGATATTTTAAGAGGTGTTCCGTACATGTCAAAATATGATGTTTCTGTCTGTATTCCCACCTATCGTTCGGATTACGGAAAACTTTTTACAACGCTTACGTCTGTTGTACGGCAATGTGGATGCGTATACGAGATTATCATCGCGGACGATGGGACACCGGGGTTTCGGCAGGATGTGGTTGAAGCGTGGCTGGAAGAGCATCAGGTTCAGGACTATTCCATCATACGCAGCGCAAAAAACAAGGGAGTTGTTCGCAATGTGCTACATGCCTATTCTGTTGCGGAGGGGCGTTATGTAAAGCTCCTTTCGCCAGGTGACTATTTTTACGATGATATGGCTCTTGCCAATATGCTTCACTTTATGGCGCGTGAGGGTCATCGGATCGCATTTGGACGCTCCTGTTACTATGGCAAAGATGGCGGGCAGTTCCACATCTACCACAATATGCAGCCATATCAGCTGCGGCCTTATTTGGAGCGAAATGCTGCAGCAATCAAAGAGGCGTATCTCGTGTGTCAGGATTACGCGACGGGAGCCGCGTTCATGGGAGAACGGGAACTCATGGTCGCCTACACCATACGCATTCGCGAACATGTTGTGTATCTGGAAGATATGGTATATGTCCTCATGATTGCTGACGACATCGTTCCGGGATTTTGGAATCATAATTTTATATGGTATGAATGCAAGACCGGCTTAACGAACGTGCCATCACCGGAGTGGAAGGAACGCATGGGGGCGGACAACCGTGCGACCCTTGCGATCATTGCAGAGAGTCACCCGGAGTTTGCCGATTTGTATCGGTGGCATATAGGGGGGCGGAATGATGAGAGCTCCCCTTATACGAAAATACTCGATGACTACTATGCGGAAGTGGATCGGCTTGTTCAAACAGGCTCCTCTTTGCAGGATGTCGATCCGCAGGAGCTGATCAAATTACTGCGTGAGAATTTTGAAATGATCCCCGCAGGGGACTCCTGTTAGCAGAAGGCCGAAATCCCCGCACTGTCGGAACAGCTCCATCAAAAGCTGAAGGACTTTTACAAGACGCTGAACGAGGAGAAAACGTACTATCAAATCGTTGACTTTTGTTTGAGAAGTTTCCCGCAGGTGAAATTTTGGTATGCAGGGATGGGGCTGCGGACACAGTTTACAGATCTTTGGGCGTTGGAACAGAAATATGAGGGACGACTCTTTATCACGGCAGAGCGTCCAGATCTGTTCCAAATCATGCAGAACGTGGACATGTACCTCAATACCTGTCCGCAGATTGGCGGATTGATGATGCAGTACAGTGCACTCGCGGGCAGACCGCCGTTTAACTTCCTCTGTCTCCCTTATGGCTCAGGTGCGTCATCGGTGCTGCTGCCAGGGGAGGATCTCGGCATCGAGTATACGGATATGAACGCATTTCTTGCGGAACTGCGGCGCTTTATTGAGGACCCTGCGTACCGTCACGCAAAGGAGGCTGCGTTCCGCGCGAAAAAACTGATTGTCACAGAGGAGGAATTTGTCGGGAACTTGAAGAAGATTCTGTGTGAGAATCAGTCCAACTATCCCGTGCGCGTATTTGACGTGGATCTGCGGCTTCAGGAAGTGCAGTATGCACAGATGTGGGAGTGGGGGCAGTGAGATCAGGTGAACTCTGCGTAGGAATGTGATCGTAATATAGGAAATGTGTTCATTGGGAGGATATGATATGCAGTTTCAGATCGTGTTGGACGATAGAGTACCGCGTACGCGAAAGGTAAATCAAGACAGCGATACCACGGTACTTACGGTTGGCGCATTTTCGTATCTTCTTGAGGGAACTATTCTCTCCGATCATGCAGACATTCATGTGCTGGTTGGCAAGTACTCTGCGCTCGGTCGCAGAGTCTTATTTGAATTTTCGACGAGCCGTGATGAACTTGGTGTTACAACGTATTCCTTTGATGAGTTTATGCAGGAGGCGGCACTGCCCACATATACAGGCAGACAGATCGTCATTGGCAACGACGTTCAGATCGGGCATGATGTAACCGTTCTTGGCGGCGTATCGATCGGAAACGGCGCAGTTGTCCAATCGGAGAGTGTTGTGACCGAGGATGTGCCCGCCTACGCCATCGTCGGAGGGAATCCCGCGCGTGTTTTGAAATATCGCTTCGATGAGGCGATGCGAGAAGCACTGCAGCGGATCAAATGGTGGAATTGGTCAGAGGAGAAGATCCAAGAGGAACGGCCGCTCCTCTTGGGCGCTCCACAGCATTTTGTCACGCGCTTTGCTGTGCCGGAGGAGGCTGAGGTCGGCGGTGATACAACCGCAGATACGCTGCAACAGCTGCGGGCGCAAGGCATTCATATCTATTACTTTGTACCGGATTTCGCCTCATCGGAACAGATCTGGCGGAAGGTGTTCTTTGCATATCTGTCTTCGTGTACTGCATCGGACAAGACGGTGCTCCTGATGGATTTGCCGCAGAACAATGACTGCCGTGCGCAGATCGCGGAACTCGGTGAACTGCTCTCTGTCCTTGGAGACAATGCGCCTCTGGTACTGACCCATGAGACGAGCGAGGTGTTTTCCCCTATGCTGCTCCGTGGGGCGGATGTCTTGATCACCACGAAGGAGGAGGTCTCCTCACGCTGCGTGGATTATGCCGCAGGTATCGGTGTGCAGACCCTCTACGGCGGCGATTGGGCGGGAGATCTTTTCCCTCATGACAAAAAATATGATGTCTCCGTTTGTGTTGCGACCTATCACCCTGATTATGATAAATTGTTCCGGACACTCACATCCATCATCCATCAAAAGGGCTGCTCCTTTGAAATTGTAATCGGCGATGACGGCACGCCGAATTTTGATCAGGAGCGCATGGAGCTGTGGCTTCTCCGCCATAATTTTACAAATTTCCGGATTGTGTGTCTGCCCCAAAATAAGGGCGTGGTAGAGAATTTCTTCTATATGTGTACGGCAGCACAGGGCACATATATCAAAATTCTCTCACCTGGGGATTATCTCTACGACGATCATGTGCTGGCTGATATGCTTCGCTTTATGCGGGAGGAGAAGTATTCAGTTGCATTCGGGCGTGCCTGTTACTATCGCAGGGAAAAGGGGGTCTATCAGATTCTGGATACGATGAATCCGATGGATCTGCACCCCTATGAAGCAATGGATTGTGCAGCGATCCGGAGAAATTATCTGCTCTATGCCGATTTTGTACTCGGCGCGGCATATATGTGCGAGCGGCGACTCCTGATGGCATACCTCAGAAGAATTGTTGGCACCATCATCTACATAGAGGATTGTGCGTATATGATGATGCTTGCAGACGGCGTTGGGATCGGCTTTTGGAACGAAAATCTCCTGTGGTATGAATTTGGCACGGGCATCTCCACAGGAACATCATCCTCATGGAAAGAGAGGACGATGCAGGACATCGGCACCTGTCTTGCCGCGATTGACATTAAGCATGGGGAAATACGGGAAGAACGGGAACAACTGCTCATGGAAAAGCCGGGACAGACAGTTCATGATTTGCAGCAGGCGTATATGAAAGTTGTGATCGAGCGGAATCGCGCGGAGAAATATACTTATTTGAAAAATGTGGATCCGGCAGAACTGGAAAAGCTTGTCAATGCCGAAGTGGTCTTTCTTGCCCTGTAGATCAGATGGGAGCATTGTATGCAGATTGTAAAATATATGTTTCAGCCGCATGGCGATGAGCGCGGCATGCTTGTTGCGCTGGAGGAGTTCAACGACATTCCCTTTCGCATCAAACGCGTCTACTATATGTATGATACGGTACCGGGGGTTGTGCGCGGACATCATGCCCATCGGGCACTTGAGCAAATCCTAATCTGCATTCATGGGAGCTGCAAGGTGCGTCTCGACAACGGGCAGGAGAAAAAGATTGTGCCGCTCGAAAAGCCATACGAGGGGCTTTATATATCGCATGCAATGTGGCGAGAGATGTACGACTTCTCGGAGGATGCTGTACTCATGGTGCTCGCGTCCGAGGTCTATGATGAGGCGGACTACATTCGTGACTATGATGAGTTTCTGCGAATGGTACATGGGGCGAGCGCAGATTCCACTTCGGAAAATGGGGCATAAATGGAGGAAATATGCTTAGGAGTGAGAGCATTTCATATCATCCGGATCTTGACGTTTCGGTATGTGTGCTGACATATCAACCGAATTTGCGAAAACTGTTTGCTACCCTCGAATCGATTGTATGTCAGCAGGGATGTTCCTTTGAAATTATCATCGCGGATGACGGTACGCCGAATTTTGATAGAGGTGTAATAGAGGCGTATTTCGCACAGAAAGATTTCCATGTCTATACAATCGTGGCAAATCCGTACAACAAGGGAACAGTGAAAAATGTGGCGGGAGTCTTTCCCGTGATGCGAGGACGCTATGTAAAAGTCATTTCGCCGGGCGATTTCCTGTATGATGAAACTGCCTTGGTACGAATGCTTCGATTCGTGGAACAACATCAATATCGAGTCGCCTTTGGATGGACGTATTTCTATCAAAAAAAAGACGAGCAGACCTATGTGGTGCTCGGTCAGCTGCAGCCTGCAAATTTGGAATCATATCGTAGGAACGCATTTTCCGAAATTAAGAAGGAATATCTCATTGCACAGGACTTTCCTGTTGGAGGCGCCTTTTTTACAGAGGCGAAACTGCTGATCTCCTATACGGAGAAAATCCTTGATCGTATTATCTACGGCGAGGATTGTGTATATAATATCATGATTGCAGATGGCGTAGAGTTTGGCTTTTTGGATGAGCACTTCGCATGGTATGAAAGAG
The DNA here is from genome assembly GCF_900290285.1 of Candidatus Centipeda massiliensis. GTDB lineage: Bacteria > Bacillota > Negativicutes > Selenomonadales > Selenomonadaceae > Centipeda > Centipeda massiliensis. Next base: position 965,954 of record NZ_LT985754.1, read on the forward strand.
GTTCCGGCGTTTCATGGCAGACAGAGTGGAAGTCCCGTATTTACGCGGATCGTAATATGTACTATGCAATTATTGCGGAAAACCATCCTGAGTGGCGCGATCTGTGTCATTGGAAGATGGATCCGGAGCATTATCCGGGGGATGTCTATCAGTCGTATATTGATGAATATGTAGAGGAGGCGTTTCTTCGGCTGAAGGAAGAAAACGATAAACAGCGGACGCAGCTCAACCAAGCGTATTTACTACGCTGGATTCATGCCGGATTGCAGTATGCGGACGATATGACGTGAGTCGTATTTAATGCGCTTTTTTTACGTGTTTCATCGGATTACTCGTACACATAGCAAAGGAAATTATATGAAAATTGATCTTGCCACACTTGGGCGCCAGTATGAACTTCACGCAGCGGAATACGAAGCGGCGGCACTGCGTGCCCTGCGCTCGGGCTGGTACATTATGGGACCGGAACTTGCGGCGTTCGAGGAGGAGTTTGCCGCCTATACGGGGGCGCAATATGCCGTCGGACTGAACTCCGGACTCGACGCGCTGATACTCTCCGTCGCAGCACTTGGCATCGGCGCGGGGGATGAGGTCATCGTACCTGCAAACACCTATATTGCGACCGTGCTTGCGGTCACGGCAAACGGGGCGACGCCTGTCTTTGTCGAACCGGATGAATACTACAATCTGGACACATCTAAACTCGAAGCAGCGATTACGGAGCGTACGCGTGCCGTGATGCCTGTTCATCTCTATGGACAGGCGGTCGATATGGGGTGCGTGATGGAGATCGCAAAGAAGCATCATCTTGCCGTGGTCGAGGACTGTGCCCAGTCTCACGGCGCACATTTCGGCGATGTAATGACGGGGCGCTTCGGCAACATCGGTTGCTTCAGCTTTTATCCGACGAAGAATCTCGGCGCATTCGGCGATGCGGGTGCGATCGTGACCGACGATGCGGCACTTGCCGAGAAGATTCGTATGCTGCGCAACTATGGCAGCAGGGAGAAATACCACAACGAACTATGTGGGGTAAATTCCCGTCTGGATGAGATACAGGCGGCTCTCTTGCGCGTAAAGCTCGGATATCTTGCGGAGCTGACGGAGGAACGCAGGGCAATCGCCGCGCGCTATCTTGCGGGGATTCATAACGAACAGATCACCTTGCCGCAGCTGCGTGAGGGCGCGGAGCATGTCTATCATCAATTTGTTGTACGGACGGAGACGCGGGATCACTTCAAGGCGTATCTTTCAAAAAACGGCATCGAGACGGTCATTCACTATCCGATCCCGCCGCATCTCGCGGAGTGTTATAGAGATCTTGGCTGCGGGAAGGGCAGCTTCCCCATTGCGGAGCAGTATGCGGACGAGGTGCTGAGTCTGCCGATGTTTAACGGAATGACCGATGCGGAAATATCCTATGCGATCGATGTTGTCAATGCCTATCGCACCTGAGAGAGGATTGTATGAGCTTGATACAATGCGAAGGACGTATGGTCTATCTGACGTCATTGGAGGAGCGCTATTTTCCGTACATCATCGACTGGCGCAATGACCAGGAGAACAACCGTTATCTGAACCAGCCCTTTGTCCTGACGATGGAAAAGCAGCAGGCTTGGTATGAAACGTACTTGACTGATGCAACACAGGGACTGCTCATCGTCGTTGACAAAGAGAATGATACGCCGTTTGCCACAATGGGCTGGACGGACTATGATTCTGCCGCACGTATCTGTATCACAGGGCGTCTCCTTGTCGGAGACCGTAGCTATCGAGGCAGTCTCCACTTTGCGGAGGCAAGCCTGCTTTTTGCTGATATGGTGTATGATGCGTTTGGTGTGGATACTTGTTATGCACATATTGCGTGCGACAATATTGCCTCCATACGTTATCATGAGAAGTATGGTTTTCATAGAAATGAAGGAAGTGCGCACTTTCCGGATGAGCTGAATGTGAACGGTATGCGACAGACGGAGTACCTGCGCTCACGCGAGGATTGGCTTGCCGTACGGGAGAATATCCGTCAGAAAATATTATCCGTGATTCCTTAGGACGCTCTTTTGCAGCTGAAAATCCCTCCATTTGTATTTTTGGGGATGGGGGGATTTTTGTGTGTTTGATTGAATGTTTATGAGAATTACTATTGATTATTGAGCGGTAACATTTGTTACGTCTATCGTGAAGCACCTTTGCTATAATCAACACAACAAATGTGTATTGTTGCAAAGGAGAGTTTCTCATGGATGCTAAAATGTTTTGTTATCAGTGTCAGGAAACAGCGGGCGGCAAAGGCTGCACGGTGCAGGGGGTCTGCGGCAAGAAGCCGGATGTCGCCGAGATGCAGGATCTGCTCGTCTATGTGACGAAGGGGCTCGGTGCGGTGACGACGGCACTGCGCGCCGCTGGCAAGAAGGTTGCCATCGAGGTGAACCATCGCGTGACGATGAATCTCTTCATTACGATCACGAATGCGAACTTTGACCGCGAGGCGATCATGGACGTGATCGAGGAGACGCTTGCGATCAAGGCGGATCTGCTCAGTCAGCTCTCCGATGCATCGCACCTGCCCGAGGCGGCACATTGGACGGCTCCGCGTGCGGAGTTCGAGGCAAAGGCGAAGACGGTCGGCGTGCTCGCGACGGAGAACGAGGATGTACGCAGTCTGCGTGAGCTGACGACGTACGGTCTGAAGGGGCTGTCTGCCTATGTCGAGCACGCAAATGCGCTGGGGCACGAGAACGAGGAGATCGACGCATTCATGCAGCACGCGCTTGCACAGCTGCTCGATGATACGATGGACGGCGATGCGCTGACGGCGCTCGTGCTTGAGACGGGCAAGTGGGGCGTTGCGGGTATGGCTCTGCTCGACGGTGCGAACACGGGCACGTACGGTCATCCCGAGATCTCAAAGGTCAACCTCGGTGTTCGTAACCGCCCCGGCATCCTCATCTCCGGGCATGACCTCAAGGATCTTGAGCGCCTCTTGGAGCAGACGAAGGGCACGGGTGTCGATGTCTATACGCACGGCGAGATGATCCCCGCGCACTACTACCCCGCGTTCAAGAAGTACGACAATCTCGTCGGCAATTACGGCAATGCGTGGTGGCTGCAGAAAGAGGAGTTCGAGAAGTTCAACGGCGCAATCCTCATGACGACGAACTGCGTTGTTCCGCCGAAGGACAGCTACAAGGATCGCCTCTTCACGACGGCTGCAGTCGGCGTACCGGGCTGCACGCACATCCCTCTCGTGAACGGTGAGAAGGACTTTACGCCTGTCATCGAGTGCGCGAAGAAGTGCGCGCCTCCGACGGAGCTGGAGACGGGCGAGATTGTCGGCGGATTTGCACACGAGCAGGTCTTTGCTGTCGCGGACAAGGTCGTGGAGGCGGTCAAGAGCGGCGCGATCAAGAAGTTCGTCGTTATGGCGGGCTGCGATGGTCGTATGAAGTCGCGTGAGTACTATGCTGAGTTCGCCGAGGCGCTGCCGCATGACACGGTCATCCTCACGGCGGGCTGCGCGAAGTACAAGTACATCAAGAAGGATCTCGGCGACATCGGCGGTATCCCGCGTGTCCTTGACGCAGGGCAGTGCAACGACTCCTACTCGCTCGCGCTGATCGCGCTGAAGCTGAAGGAAGTATTCGGTCTGGATGATGTGAACAAGCTTCCGATTGCCTACAACATTGCGTGGTACGAGCAGAAGGCTGTCATTGTTCTCCTCGCACTGCTCCACCTCGGTGTGAAGAACATCCACCTTGGACCCACGCTCCCCGCGTTCCTCTCTCCGAATGTCGCAAAGGTGCTCGTCGAGACCTTCGGCATCGGCGGCATCACGAACGTCGAGGACGATATGGAAATGTTTGGCATTGAGGTAAACGCACCCGAAGCCACTGCTGTGTAAGAGAATATCCATTCATAGATAAGTAAACGGGACTTCCGTACGAAATAAAATGGTATTTCGTACGGAAGTCCCGTTTTTGTGTGAGTTTACAATGCCGCCCTTAGCAGGTTCCTCGTATATTCTTCGCTTGGTTCTCTAAGGACGCGCGACGTTGCGCCCTGCTCGACGATGCGTCCATTCTGCATGATGAGGACGCGGTCGGCGATGGAGCTGACGAGCGGAAGGTCATGCGAGATGAAGAGGAGGCTCATGCCGTGCTCTTGCTGCAAATGCAGGAGCAGGGCGATGATCTTTGCCTGCACGGAAACATCGAGTGCGGAGGTTGCCTCATCACAGACGAGGATTTCGGGGTGAACTGCCATGGCGCGTGCAATCGCTGCACGCTGGCACTCGCCGCCGCTCATCTCGTGCGGGTAGCGATCCGCGTATGCGGCGGGCAGTCCCACCTCTGTGAGGAGCTGCGCGACGCGCCGTTTGGTGTCGTGTTCATCAGGCGTACACAGGCGGCAGATGGTCTCGCCGATCATCGCGCCGATGGTGCGGCGTGGGTTGAACGAGCCAGGTGCATCCTGAAACACCATCTGGATGCGTGTGTAGAGGGTGCGCCGCTCCTTTCCGCATGCGTGCGTGATGTTCTTACCCGCGAGGAGGATGTTTCCGCCCGTCGGCGTATGCAGTCCCGTGAGGAGCTTTGCAACGGTGGATTTGCCGCTGCCGCTCTCGCCGACAATGCCGAGCAGTTCACGCTGCGCGAGTGAAAAGGATATGCGGTCAACGGCTTGCGTGCGTCCCGCCGCATCGTCAAAGTGCATGGAGACGTTCTCAAAGCGCAGGAGATCTTGGAGGGCACCCCTTCCACCGCTTACGCGATCCGCCTCCCCCGCTTGGACGGGGGAGGCGATGGGAGCGGTGTTTTTCTCTGCATGATCGTGTCGATCGCAGTGAACGTGCGCAGCGGCATGCAGCTGCGGTACAGCCGTAAGGAGTTCCCGCGTATAGGGATGCTGCGGGTTTCCAAGCACCTCGTCCACGGTGCCCTGTTCGACAATTCTTCCCTTGCACATGACGGCAACGCGGTCGGCAATGTGCCGCACGACACCGATGTTGTGGGTGATGAGGAGGATTGCCGTGCCCATGCGCTCCTTGAGTGCGCGCAGCTCGTCCAGTACCTGCAGCTGGATCGTCGCGTCGAGTGCCGAGGTCGGCTCATCGGCGAGCAGCAGCTGCGGGCGCAGGATGACAGCGAGTGCGATGGCGGCGCGCTGTGCCATGCCGCCCGACAGCTCGAACGGATATGCCGCGAGGATGCGGCTGACATCGGGAAATCCCATGCCGCCGAATACCTCTGCCGCGCGTGCGTAGATTTCCTCACGCGACAGATCGGTGTGCGCACGCATCGTCTCAACGAGCTGCGTGCCAATCCGCCGCGCAGGGTTCAGCGATGCGCCTGCGTACTGGAACACCATCGCGAGCTCCTCACCGTGCATCTTGCGGCGCTCACCGGCGCTGAGGACGGCAATGTCACGCCCGTCGAGGACGATTGTGCCCGCATGGATCTCCGTGGAGAGTCCGCGAATCTGTGCGATTGCCTTGAGCAGGGTGGACTTTCCGCTGCCGCTCTCACCGACAATGCCGAGCACCTCACCCGCAGAGAGGCACAGACTAATGTCCTCAATGACCGCATTGCCGCCGTATCCTGCGGTCAGCCGGTCGATGCGGAGCAATTCCTTCATCGGCGTGTACTCCGCTGTACTGCTGACAGAAACATCACTGCTTATCCAGATCCTTTGTCACATGATAGTAGTCGCTCGGCGTCGAGAGGAAGCCCGTGACGTTCTTCGAGATACCAACCTGCATATTGTTGAAGCCAATGAAGTCCATCGCCGCATCGTCGATCACCTGCTGCTGAATGTGGTTGACGAGTGCAATACGCCTTGCGGAGTCAAATGTATTTGGCAGATCGGCAAGCAGCTGCTGCACGACGGGATTGTCATAGTGCCCAAAATTCGATACGCCCTTTGCACTGAGGCAGTCGCGCAGAAACGCGTACGGATCACCCGTTGGCATCGTGACGACGGAGTAGAGGGAGAGCTCGAAATCACCGGGCTTGAGGTAGGTCGACTTCTCGTGTGCGACAATATTGACGTTGATGCCGATCTTTTTCAGCTGTGCCTGCATCTCCGTTGTGATGTTTTCGTTGAAAAGACGCTTGTAGACCCCCATTTCGACGGTGAGCGGCTTGCCGTTCTTCTCGACGATGCCGTCGCCGTCCGTGTCCGTATAACCCGCTGCCGCGAGTACCTGCTTTGCCTTTTCAGGATCGTAGGAGCGCGCCTTGAGCGCGGGATCGCCGTATGGAGTCGATGCGAGGAAGGCGCTGCTTGATGCCGTCATTGCACCCTTGAGGTACTGCTCACTGATGGTCTTTTTGTCCACGCCGTACATGATCGCCTGACGTACGGCGGGATCGGTCAGTTTTTCAAGATTGAAATAGAGCTGATAGGTGCGTGTCTGCGGCGTCTTTATCACCGTAAATTTATCGTTTGCTGCTATCGTCTCCGCCGTCTCGGGGCTGAGGTCGAGTGCAACGTCGATTTCGCCTCCCTGCAGCGCCGTTGCGAGTGTGTTAAAGTCCGCGATCTTCGTGTATTCGATCAGGTCAGACTTAGCCGCACCGTCCCAATAGTTTGCGTTCTTTTCCATAACCGCATGCTTGTCGGGCTCGAACGATGCCATGACGAAAGGCCCTGTGCAGACCGGTGCCGCGTCAAAGTCCTGTGTCCCCACAACATCAACAATGACGGCGTACGGGTCGCAGAGATCATTGATCAGTGTTGCATACGGCTCCTTCGTGTGGATCGTGAGGACATTGCCGTCCACCGTATACGCGGCACCCGCCAGCCAAGACGCGCGCGGGTTCATTGCCTCCGTTCGCTTCAGCGAATCGATGACCTTCTCTGCCGTCATTTTCTCACCGTTTGAGAATGTGACATTGTCCCGCAGCGTGATGCGCCAGACGGTCGGGCCGACATTCTCCGCCTTTTCGGCAAGCCATGGCTGCGGCTTCATCTCGTCGTCGAGACGGAAGAGTGTTTCGCCCACGCCATAGCGCACGGCGTACCAGCCGTTCCACTCCTTTGCGGGATCCATCGTGCTCGTCACGGCGACTGTGCCGCCGACGCGTACGATTTTCTTTGTGTCCGCCGCCTGTTCCGAGCTTCCGCAGCCGGCCATGGCAATGGGGAGCGCAAGCAGGAGTGCGGCGCATAGAATCTGAAAAAATTTGTTCATGGAAAGCCTCCTATGGAATGAGATATGACTATATGCGGCTATATGCTCTTTTCCCGTGTCTTGGGGTCGAGCAGATCCCGCAGCTGATCGCCGAACATGTTGAAGACCATCATGACGGCGACCATCACGGCACTCGGCGCGAGTGCTGCCCATGGCGCCTGCTGCAGGTACTTCTGTCCCTCGCTGATCATCGCGCCCCACTCGGCGGCGGGAATCTGGACGCCGATCCCGAGGTAGGACAGCCCCGCGAGCCCCATCATCATCGTACTGACGTGCAGGACGGCAGTGACGATGAGCGGCCCCGCGATATTCGGCAGGATGTGCCCGAATAGAATGCGTGCATCACTGCAGCCGGAGAGCTGCGCCGCCTGTATGTACGTCTCCTCCTTTACCGTGACCGCTGCACTGCGTGCGATGCGTGCATACTGCGTCCACGTCGTAACGATGAGTGCGAGCACGGCATTGAACAGCCCGCCGCCGAGCACACCCGCGACCGCGATTGCGAGCACAATGTCGGGAAATGCTTGAAATACATCGGTGAAACGCATCAGAACAGCGTCTATTCGTCCGCGATAGTAGCCCGAGAGCAGACCGATCATACTGCCGAGCGAACCTGCGGCGAGGATGATGAAGAGGGCGGAGAAGATCGAGGTTTTCCCCCCCGCGAGAATGCGCGAGAGGATGTCTCTGCCATAGTTGTCCGTGCCGAGGAGATGCTCGGCGGACGGCGCCTTCAGGATCAGCTGCGGATCGGTTGCGTATGGGTCATAGGGGGCGAGTTGGGCAGAGAAGAGGCTCGTGATAAGGATGAGTGCTGAAAGAAGGGCAAGTACGCGAAAGAGAAGCGGGGTCTTTGTAAAAGATCGCATTGAATTATAAATCCTTGATCTTGGGGTTGAAATAGCGGTAGGAGAGATCGGCGATGAGATTCACGAGGAAGAACGCGAGTGCCATCCACACGACGACGGCTTGAATGATGGGATAGTCGCGGTTCGTGATCGCCGTCATGATGAGGCTGCCAATGCCAGGCCAGTTAAAGATGGTCTCGATGATGACCGTGCCGCCGAGCAGTGAGCCAACGGAGATGCCTGTGAGCGTGATGACGATGACCATGATGTTCTTCAGGACATTGCGGGCGAGGATTACACGCTCGGGGATGCCGCGCGCACGCAGACCGACAACGTAGTCCTTTGCAAGTTCGTCGAGCGCCGCCGCGCGAATCTGGCGGATGTAGCGCGAGGACATGACCAGTGCAAGCGTGAGTGCAGGCAGAACCATGCCGATCGGCTTTGTTGTTGCAAGGACGGGAATCCAGCCGAGACGGTAGGAGAATACAAACATAAGCACAAGCGCGACGATGAACCCCGGCGTTGCGTTGCCGATGAAGGTCAGAATGCGAACGGCGTAATCCATGCGGCTGTTGCGCCATGCGGCAATCGTGATGCCGAGCGGCAGGGAGATGAGGAGGGTGAGACCCATCGCCGTACCCGCCATGCGCAGCGTGTAGGGGAGCGCCTTCCAAAACGTTGCAGCGACAGGCAGATCGGTGATGTAGGATGTGCCCATATCGCCTTGAATAAACTGGATGAGCCAATGACCGTACTGCACGAGGAAGGGCGCGTCAAGCCCCATCTCTGTCCGCATCTGCTCCACAAGCTGCGGGTCGGCGGACACACCGCCCGCCGAGAGGCGGATGCCGACGGGATCGCCGGGCGCGATGTAGATGAGACCGAAGGATAGAAGTGTGATGCCGAAGAACACGGGGATGAACTGCAGGAATCGCTGCAGGAGTGACTTTGCCGTCATAAATTCTCCATCATGTATTTCGTCGAGGAGCAAGTGAAAAACAATTTTCAGTATATCGTCCAGGGAAGAAGATTGTCAACCGAAGCGTAAAGATATGAATATGGGTGAATGAGTCGCCGCTGAAATATTTGACACACATCGCTGCTTTTGTCTATAATGAAGCGTGTTATACTGTGCAAATAGACTGCGGCACTGTGCCGCATGGGAGGGCTGACGGATGAAGATTTTGGCGGCGGATGGGATTTCCCCTGAGGGGATCGGACTACTGGCAGAGTATGAGGTCGATGTGCGTGACAAGCTCACGCACGAGGAACTCGTGGAGATTATCGGCGACTATGACGCGCTCATGGTGCGCTCGGCATCAAAGGTATCGGTGGATGTGCTGGCGCGTGCCGATAAACTTAAGATCATCGGTCGCGCGGGTGTCGGCGTGGACAACATCGACGTGAAGGCGGCGACGGAGCGCGGCATCATCGTTATCAACTCGCCGGGCGGCAATACGATTGCGGCGACGGAGCATACGATGGCGATGATGCTCTCGCTGGCACGCAAGATTCCTGCGGCAGATGCGACCATGCACGCGGGGGCGTGGGATCGCAAGGCATTTGTCGGTGTGGAGCTGCGCGGCAAGACCCTTGGCGTCATCGGCATGGGGCGCATCGGCAGCGGTGTCGCAAAGCGCGCGCTCGCCTTTGACATGAATATTATCGCGTACGATCCGTACATCAATGAGGAACGAGCCAAAGCACTCGGCGTAACGGTCGGAACGCTCGACGATATCTTCGCGGCGGCGGACTTTATCACCGTGCACATGCCGCTCACGAAGGAAACGCGCGGCATGATCTCGATGCCGGAGCTGCGTAAAATAAAGAAGGGCGTGCGCCTCGTCAACTGTGCACGCGGCGGCATTATCAACGAAAGCGATTTGGCGGCGGCAGTCAAGGAGGGGATTGTCGCGGGGGCGGCCATCGACGTGTTTGAGAGTGAGCCGCTCGCGGAGGATCATCCGCTGCGCGGCGTTCCGGGCATCGTCCTCACGCCGCATCTCGGTGCGTCAACGGTGGAGGCACAGATCGGCGTGTCCGTCGATGTGGCGGAGGGCATCCGCGCGGCACTGCGCGGTGAGCCAGTGACGGCGGCGGTCAACATGGCACCGGTCTCGAAGGAGGTCATGCGCGTCATCCGCCCCTACATCACGCTCGCCGAGCAGCTCGGCTGCACCGTCTGCTCGCTCGCCGAGGGTCCCATCTCCCATGTGGAGATCGTCTACAACGGTGAGATCACGGAGGTCAACACGAGCTTTCTTACAACGGCGATCCTCAAGGGCATGCTCAACCCCATCCTTGAGAGTGAGATCAACTACGTCAATGCGCCCAGCGTCGCCAAGTCGCGCGGCATCAAGGTGACGGAGATCAAGGAGAAGGAAATGTCGCATTTCTCGACGCTCATCACCGTGCGCGTCACGACGGCGGCGGGTACAGCCGAAGCGGGCACGGCAGAGGTGCAGGGCACACTCTTTGGCACGGAGGGACGCATTGTACGGATCAACGGCTTCCGCGTGGACATCGATCCACACGAACGCCTCCTCATCTGCCCGCATATCAACCGTCCCGGCGTCATCGGCACGGTCGGTTCCATCATGGGCGAGGCAGGCATCAACATCTCGTCCATGCAGGTGGGCAAGTCCAAGCGTGAGGGCATGAGCATCATGGCACTCACCATTGACCATGACATCCCCAGCGATACACTTGCACGCGTACTTGCGGTCGACGGCATCTTCGATGCAAAGTTTGTCAACTTTGAGACGATCTGAGGGGATTTCAGCCTATTTCCATAATCGTCCGTTATGATATAGTCAAAAGGACAAATATTTGATACAAAAGGGAGGCGAAAGCCTATGAACTCACTCAAGACCACAATGTTGATGGCGCTTCTCATGGCGCTTATGGTCGCCCTCGGCGGCATCTTCGCCGGGCATACCGGCATGACGGTCATGCTCGTCATTGCGCTCGGCATGAACTTTTTCTCGTATTGGTTCTCCGACCGCATGGTGCTCAGCATGTATAACGCGCGCGAGGTTGACCGTGCGAGTGCGCCGGAGCTTTACGGACTCGTGGAAAAGCTTGCAGGGCGTGCGGGACTTCCGATGCCGCGCGTCTACATCATCAACGAGGATGCGCCGAATGCCTTTGCGACTGGGCGTAACCCGTCAAATGCGGCGGTCGCCGTCACGACGGGACTCATGCGCGTGCTCGACTACAACGAGATCTCGGGCGTGCTCGGACATGAGCTCGCACACGTCAAGCATCGCGACATCCTCATCTCGACGATTGCGGCGACCATGGCGACCGTCATCTCCTACGCAGCAAACATCGCCCAGTGGGCGGCGATCTTCGGCGGCGGCCGTTCGAGCGACGATGACCGCGGCGGCATCATCGGCATGATTGCGACAGCGATCATCGCGCCGATTGCGGCGGCACTCATCCAGATGGCGATCTCGCGCTCACGCGAGTACAGTGCGGACGAGGGCGGCGCAGAGATCTGCGGCAATCCGAACTACCTCGCCGCCGCGCTCGAAAAGATCGAGTACTACGCACAGCATGGCGAACAGCTGCCGGAAGCGACACCTGCGACCGCGCACATGTGTATTATCAACCCGCTGACGGGACGCGACATCTCGTTCAAGAGCCTGTTCTCGACCCATCCGGATACGCAGGAGCGCATTGCGCGTCTGCGTGCACAGGCGCAGCGCATGCACATTCGTTGATATCAAAACCTCACGTATTCGTTATGAATGCGTGAGGTTTTTGTTTAGGGAAGCACTGATAAATTCAGCCACGCCATCTTGACGTATCTTTTTTGCCCGCATTGTGCCCTAGAATCCTCCACATAGCCCCGCTATGCGTCCGGTTTGCCTCCTTGTTCGGACGAAAAAATCTACGTCAATCTGAGACTCCTTAATGCAGAGAGTGCATAGAATACGAAAGTCTATCATGCAGATTGTCTGTACGATAGGCTTTTTGCTTTGTTTCCGTGGCGTGTTGTGTTTTGTACATAATTATGCTATATTAGCATACAGAAAGGAGGGCGTGTTATGCCGCAGATTCGACCAATTACCGATCTCAGAAACACCACGGAGATTTCTGCGCTCTGCCATGCAAAGCGTGAACCGCTGTTCATCACGAAGAACGGCTATGGCGATTTGGTTGTCATGAGCATCGAGATGTACGAGGAAATGCTCGATGCGGCGCGGGTGGATGCCGCGATCCGTGCGGCGGAGGAGGAGTATGAGGCGGACGGCGTCCTGATGGATGCACGGGAAGCTCTTTCCGCTCTGCGGAGGAAGCATTTTGGAACGATATAACGTAAAGCTCTATGCGCGTGCCTATCAAGACGTGGATGAGGTGCAAAATTGTTAGGAGGAAACCACATGAGTACACCGCACATTGCCGCCGAAAAGGGCGAGATCGCCGAGCGCATCCTGCTGCCGGGGGATCCCCTGCGCGCGAAATTCATCGCGGAGAATTTCCTTGAGGGGGCGAAGGAGTATACCTCGATTCGCAATATTCTCGGCTACACAGGCACGTACAAGGGCGTTCCCGTCTCTGTGCAGGGGACGGGCATGGGTATGCCGTCGATCTCCATCTATGTGAACGAGCTGATGGACTGCTACGGCGTGCAGAAGCTCATCCGTGTCGGCACCTGCGGCGGTATGCACGAGAAGGTGAAGCTGCGCGACGTGTTCATCGCGCAGGGTGCGACGACGGATTCAGGGATGATCCGCAGCATCTTCGGCGCATCGATCAACTATGCGCCGCTCGCGGACTACGAGCTACTCTCCGCCGCTGTGGAGAATGCAAAGAAGTTGAATCTCCCCGTGCGCGTTGGCAATGTCATCTCCGTCGACCGTTTCTACGATGAGGAAATCGACAATGCGAAGCTGCGTCAGTACGGCGTACTCGCCGTCGAGATGGAGGCGGCGGCGCTCTACACGATCGCAGCGAAGTATGGTCGGCAGGCACTTGCCCTCTTCACCGTCAGCGATCATCTCCTCACGGGCGAGCGATGCACGGCAGAGGAGCGGCAGACCACATTTAATGACATGATCAAGATCGCGCTTGAGACAGCAATCGGCTGAACGCACGCACGCAACGAACCGTCCTGTGAAGTGATTTGCACTTTGCAGGGCGGTTCGTTTTTACTTATCATAGTTTTTTGCTATAAATTAAAACAATAACACAAGCAAGACAAAAGTCTATACGAAGGGGGTAGAAGCATGTTATAATTTTAGCACATGTTAGATTGTGGATAAGTGTATTTGATCTGATTTAACATGTGATAAAATGTCGCGTCGCAGACCGTATGGAATGCGGCGAAGCGGAACGAAGTGCGGGGATCGTGTGCGCGTGGAGGCGGCACAGAGCATCGTGCTTCCGAAAGGACGGTAGAGAGCATGAAGAAGAAAGAGGCAAGGATTCTAGCGGCGGCGCTTCTCACGGGCAGCACCCTGCTCGCAGCGGGGAACGCAGGGGCAGCACCTGCGGACAGCGACCGCAGCAGCGCGACGCGTGAGATCCAGCGCGTGGGGAGCGATGTTCGTCAGGAGGCGGAGAAGAACGCAAAGCCCATGGACGTGCGGAACATGAACGTGCGTGTGAGTGCGGTCATTGTCACGGGCGTAGACCGCATGAGCGAAAAGACGGTACGCGCCCTGTTGCCCGAACTCTCACGCGACACGGTGAATATCCGCAAACTCTCGCAGGAGATCCAGAGCGTCAACGACACAGGGGCGCTCGTCCTCAGCACCGAGTTCACGCCCGCGGGAGCAGGAGCCTATCGCGTCACCGTCAACGTACAGGAGAAAAAGAGCGATCATGTCCGCCTCTCGGTGAGCAATACGGGAACCGACGAAACGGGCGACTGGCGCACCTCGCTCACCTACCTCAACACGAATATCTCGGGCAGTGCCGATACGTTCGGCGCGGCATTTGTCACCTCTCCCGGGCACTTCGGCGATGTAAAGGTCGGAGCACTCTCCTATCGGAAGCTCATGCCGCAGTGGAAGGGCGCCGTCTCCGCGAGCGTCAGCCACGGGCGCACGAACATCGACCACTATCCCACGGGAACGAGCCTCTACGACCTCAACATCGGCGGCAAGAGCACGAGTGCCGACCTGCACTATCAGCGCTTCCTCTCCTACACCTCGCGCAACAAGGACATCCTCGACTTTGGGATCGGGTATCGGCGCACGGAGAGCGACTATAACTTCAAATTTGGCAGACGCGTCAAATTCGAGAACGACTACCGCGTCCTCCTCGCTACGGCGACCTATCTGCACACGGAGCGTAAAGCGAACAGCACATTCGCATACAACGTGGGGCTTGCGACCAACATCAATGGGGATGCAGCCGCCTATGAGCGCATTGCGCCGGGCAGCGACCGCCAGTTCACCCTCCTGCGTGCGGGGGTAAACTATCAGGCACGCACGGCAGGCGACTGGATCGGCGCCCTGCGCCTCAATGGGCAGTATACGAAGGATCACATCGTTCCCTCCGAGCAGATCGGAGCGGGCGGACAGATGAGCGTACGCGGCTTTGACGAGCGTGCCATCGGTGCGGACAAGGGATTCGTCGGAAGCCTTGAGATCTACACACCGGAGATCATGAAGCACACGCGACTCCTCGCATTTACGGACTATGCGCACCTCTCGAACAACAAGAGCAGCGCGAACCGCAACCTGATCTTTGACAGTGAGAGCATCGCGAGCGCGGGACTTGGCGTGCGCTATGCGGACGGGCATTTCTCGCTCGCGCTCGACTACGCGCGGATCCTGCGCGACGCGGACAAGGTAAACCTCAATAAGCAGAACAGCCGCCATTGGAACCTGATGGCGAGCGTGAATTTCTAAGGGGCGCCCCTATCGCCTCGCATTCGCTCGGCACTTCCCCCGTAGCGACGGGGGAAGCTGATATAGCGTTTCTCCAAGCCCCCGTTGTGACGGGGGAAACTGTGAGCCGTACCCCAAAGCCTCCCCTGCCACAGCGGGGGAGGTGGCACGCGACAGCGTGACGGAAGGGGCGCTTTGAACGAGGGAAAGCCAATAGGCGATCTGAAGGAACGAAAGGAAGGAACGGAATGAATCTCAGGAAGAAAATGCGCCGCGGCAGCCTTGCGGCACTGATTACACTTGCACTCACGAGCTCGGCGCTTGCCATGCCGACGGGTGGTGTTGTGCAGTCGGGCGATGTGAACATCGGCGGCAGTACGGATTTTTCGACGGTAGCAAACGGCGCAACCATCACGGCGGGGACGGACAGTACAATCAACTGGGCGACGTTTGGCATCGGCAGTGGCGAAACGCTGAATTTCGATGTGCAGACAGGCAAACTGCTCCTCAATCAGGTCACGGGTGCGCAGGTCTCCGACATTCTCGGCACGATGCGCCAGACGGGCGGCGGTGAGATCGCGCTTGTGAACCCGAACGGCATCCACATCGGCGGCAATGCCGTACTGGATGTCAATACGCTGACACTCTCCACGCTCGGCATCGGGACGAAGAACGACGCGGAGACCCTCCTCCGTCAGGGTGCGCTCGGTGCGCGTGCGATTACGGTCGATCAGGGCGCGCAGTTCGACATTGCGCGCAAGCTGAACCTCTTCGGTGGGAAGGTTTCCGTTGCGGACGGTGTTGTGTTCAATCTTAACGATGTGCCGAATCCGCAGGAGAGTATGCTGGAGGTCATAGCCGCAAAGGAACTGCGTTGGGAATTCGGTGCAGACAACGACAGCGAGAAGACAACCTACACGATGGAGCGCGGCAATACGGTCGATTTCCACGGAACGGTGAATGCGCGCAGCTCTCATGATGCAGAGGTCAACATCATCGGCTATGCCATCAATGCGGATCATGCCAATATCAGCGGTGATCGCGTGGAGATCTCTCTTGCCGCAATCACCAAGGTCGAAGACGATGACCGCAGCAATGCGCCGCAGAAGTATTGGAAGGTGGAGTACAGCCCTGAGAATATTGTGCGCGCGGATGGACTGAGAATCCGTGAAAAGGAAAGCACAGATATTCAGGCGGGAAAAGTCGAACTGAAAAACAGCACAATCGACTCGACGCGCCTTACGATCACGGCAAGCAGCGCCGAGAGCAATACGGGGGATATTGACCATGTGCCGGGAGTGACGGCACGTCAGGTGATTACGGCGGGCACGGACAACTCCGTCACGCTCGATAATGTGACAATCAACGGTACGACGCCTCAGCACGGTGGGTATCACTGGTTCGAGATCACGGGCGGTACGGTGAATATTGCGAACTCGAATATCCACACGGAAAAGACGCTGAACGTCTCGGCGATCTCCTCCCTTGACCGTACGATGAAGAATCGGCACTGGGCGACGCCGATTGAGCTTGAAGGGACGCGCACAAGCACGGCGGCAAATACGCTGAACGTCACGAACTCGACGCTCAAGGTGACACGCCCCGCATGGGAGTCGGATCCCTATATCATTCAGGCGGATCTCAACGCAAAGGATGTCAAGCTCACGGGCGGTACGGTGCATTTGACGGGGGCAACGATTGAGACGCCTCTGCTTGCCCAGATCATGGCGGGTACGACCGTCGAGAGAGAGGACAGTCCATACGATCAGACCGCGCATACACCGAGTACGACGGAACTTCATAGTACGCAGACAACGCCCGCACACAACGTCACGATTGACGGTACAAGCACGATTCGTGCGACGGATGTCGCTGTCGGCGCCGGCAAGGTAATGGTCGGTAATGATGTGACGTTTAACCTTGGTGACGGATCAGGCGGTGCGATGGAGGTGGTCGCTGGATCTCGTGTTCCGTCGGGTGAGACGGAGATTACAACTGCTGCAGCGGGGAACGAGGTGCAGTTCCACGGCAAGATTCGCGGTGTCGGTATGAAGAATCAGTCTGTTGATATCGAGGGTTATGCGGTGAATCTTGATCGTGCGGACATCCGTGATGTCGGGGATGTGCATGCTGCAGCAATGAATCGCCTTGTCTATACGGAGGATACGCATGGCAACGAGTCGAGCACCTTATCCACGGGCACAGGGAATGTACTGAGTGCGGACGGCATGACACTCGCCTCCAAGGAATTCGGAATCGGAGGCGAACGGATTACGCTCAAGAACACAACGCTCCATGCAGCGGACAAGGGGGAACTTCGCGCAGGGACGATGGAGATTCGCAACAAAACGAATATCACGAGTGGCGGAGCGATTCATCTCGACAATACGAAGATTACTGTGGATAGCAGTGATCCTGCGAACTTTGCGTTCAGCAGTATCAGTGGAACAGCGACACTTGTGAATGGCACGGAAATTAAGGCGCCGAACGGCAAAATTGGCATTCTGACTGGACACAGCTATGACGAATATACGGACAAGGCTGCGGTGACGAAGGACAACAAGCTGTCCCTGTGGAAATCCAAAGTGGAAGGTAGGAATATGGACATCACGGCGGGCAGTGTCGACCTCAATGACATGAGTGCATTGACTGCCACAGACGGTATTGAGATCGAACTGTCAGGCACAGACACTCTCCGTACGGACGGCTCGACGGGGACGCTCTTGCGCGATGCGACCTCTCACGCAACGAAGGCGGGGCAAGAACTCACATCGTTCACTGTAAAAAGCGCAGATCAGCCCGTGCCGCCCGCACCTGAGCCGCCTGCTCCGCCGGTGCCGACGCCAGAGCCAAAGCCGCAGCCGAAACCTGAACAGCCGAAGCCGGTGCCGACGCCTGAACTGTCCAAGGACGATAAGGCGAACATGGAGTCCGGCAAGAAAACGGTTGAGGAGGCACTCTCCAAGAATGCTACGCAGGAGAACCGCATCGCTGCTCTGACCGATGTGGTTGCTGATCTGAATGCAAACGCGTCGCGCCGCCAGAGTGCGGGTGTCGTTGTTGGCATCGTGCAGGAGATTGCCACCTCGTCAGCGCTTTCTGACGGTGAGAAGGTTGCCCTCGTCGAGCGTGTACTCAGCGCCTACGCACCCGTGCAGGAGGCAAAGGCGGAGCAGGAGAACCGCACGACACAGACAAGCAGCGAGGCTGTGTATGCAGCTGAGTCGGTGTCGACGGCACCGAGCTATCCGCAGCAGACCGAGGACGAGGCGGTTGTTTCGTTCACCTCATAAAAATTTCATTGATTGGCATAGCATTGCCGCATGCAGCTCGTTGGAGTTGCATGCGGCAATTTTTTGTTATGAAAAGTTTATACAAGAATAAAAAAGCGCAAAAGTCCCCCATAGCTATCTTGAATGAAAAAAATTATGCAATAGCAACATCCTCTGCGGCATGAGGAAGCCAACCAAGTTTTGTTAATTGTTTGAGATGGTGAGTAATCTTCTTATCGCGGTTGAACTGCGTGTAAAAATCTTCTCCTAGATCAATAAAGGTCTTGCCACTCTTTAGAATATGATAAATCGCAATGAGCATACTATGTGCAACAGCGACTGTAGCTCTGTTGGCACCTCTGCGTACAACCAACCGTTGGTATTGTGCACGAAAATAAGACTTGCAGCGTGATGCTGCCTTAGCACACTGCACGAGCGTCGTTCGAAGTGTTTGGTTTCCCTTTACAACACGGCACCTTCGCCTTTTTTGGGCGCTTTCGTTATTTCCGGGGGCAAGCCCCGCCCAACTAGAGAAATGCTTGTCTGTGGCAAAACGACTCATATCAAGGCCCGTCTCAATGATGATTGTCTCTGCACTACGCTTACCAATGCCCGGTAGTTCGTCTAATTTTTCTATGGCTTCTTGATACGGTTGCAGATAACGGCTTAACATGTCATCCATTTCGCCAATCCGCTGACTCATATCATCGATATGATCCACAACTCTTCGAATGAGCTCCTTTTGCAACGGTGTGAGGAATCCGTTCATGGCTTTTAGGATCGCATCCACTTTCCTGACAAGTTTACCGTGAATCATCCCCTCAACACATTCTCGAGTCAATGGTTCATCGCTTTCAAGCATGGATTGGAGTAATTTACGAGCGCTACGTCCATTGATATTGGAGACGACATTGGACAACTTTACGTTACCCCCCTCGAGCATTTTCTGCAATCGGTTGAGTTCACGTGCTCGTTCCCGTACAAGACTGATACGGTATCTAGAGAGTTCTCTGAGCTCACGTTGCTCACGATTCGGGATATAGCTCGCCTTGATTAGTCCATGCCTGAGTAGATCAGCGATCCATTCAGCATCGCCAATGTCGGTTTTTCGTCCTGGCACATTTTTGATGTCACGAGCGTTCGCAACGATAGCGTCGAGCCCAGATAGTTCAAAAATGTTGTAAAGCGGCTTCCAATAGGAACCGGTACTTTCCATAGCGATGATCTGACATTTGCGCTGCTGCAGCCACTTGGTTAGTTCACGAATCTCGTCATTGTTGCTGTCGAAGGTCCTGATTTCCTGTTTATTGCCGCATTTCAAGCAGCAAACCAGAACCCTCTTGTGTACATCAATCCCACAACAACGTTCGTACAATACTTCCATGATTGACACCTCCATGCTAGATTTGTACGACGTGGCCTCTCTATAACAACTCATTTTGTTATACGTCCTTTCGAGCGGCTGCTCTGGACAAAGTGTGGTACAAATAAGAGGCCAGACCAGTTTGTATCACGGGCTCTAGGCTCAAAAAAGAACCGGTCTTATACCGTCTATTCAATTATAGCATACGGATTGCCGCTATGAATCTAAACTTTTCATTTATGATGGTGCCCTTAGGCATGTAAGTTTGTATCTGCGAAAAAGGGGGCGGTTGCACGAGGCTAGAAAACTTCGTGCAACCGCCCCATAGACTTGCTTGTTCCTATGTATTCGCCAGACGTTCCACTTCGTTGAGTGGGAGCTGCGTTGCTTCGGCAATCTGCGCAAGTGTAAGCTTGCCCAATCGAATGAGTGCAGTAGCCGTCGTGCGGGCTGCCTCCAACCGTCCCTCAAGGTGTCCTTCAAGACGACCTTCCGCACGACCTTCCGCACGCCCCTCAGCCAATTTTTCTTCACCGAATTTTTCCATGAAATTTTCCATCAGTTCACACATGGCATTGACCCCCTCTGTTTTTGCTTTGAAATAATCTACACGTTTTGCGAGTTCTTTATAGTTCATATTTTCCGGACGCGTGCAGAAGAAATCCTGCATAAGACGTCCGAGCCTTGTGTCTGTGCGGTTTTCTCCATTAACATAGAGAATATGTGCCCCGTCGTTGAAGGTAGTCTGCGTCTCCAGTATCATTCGCTCGACATGGTAGAGCGGGCAATTCTTTTGATAGATGTCATTTTCTGTAATAAAGATGACCCATGTTTCGGGCAAGTCGGAGAACTGCGCGCCTTTTGGCAGTTCGCGCGCATCCATCATACTGCTGTTATAGCGCGCCCGCCGAGCAATCGCACCCTCGTTTGCCCGCTGGATTTCGCAGTCATAGAGTCTCCCAGCGCTGTCTTCGGCCAGTACGTCGAAACGAACACCGCGTCCATAGAGATTGTCCGCACTCTTCTGCGTAACGACACGCTTCACCATTAGATCATCACGGTCAAGAAATATCCGCAAAAGGAGTTGCACTCCCTCAACATTGTTATCGAAGCAGACATTGAAAAAAGTATCGTCAATGAGACGGAATTGCTGAATCAGCGCAAGATATTCTGCACGTGTTCCACGCCCCGTTATGCTCATATCGTTCCTCCATTTCTTACCTCCATATTATGCAGTGTGGTGCCGCTTGTCAAGCTGTGGGGCGGGGGTGTCTGTGTATTTTGCACGGGAAAGAAAAAATCTTGATGGTTCGCGATTTTTTTGAAAGAAAACGTTTGCTTTTTTGAAAACAAAGTCGTATAATAAAAACCGTAAGAAAGAAAACGTTTACTTTTCCTTTTCTATCCAAATGAAAACTGTTCACAAAGGAAGCGGTACTTGCTTCCGGCTCTTGAAGGAGGGAGTCACATGGAGGAGAAGAAGTTTATCCTCACCATCAGCCGCCGCTACGGCTGCGGCGGACGGGAACTCGCGAACATTCTCGCCGAGAAACTGGGCGTTCATCTCTACGATCGCCAGATCGTCCATCTCGCGGCGGCAAAGCTCGGCATCAACGATTTGCATGAGAAGGAACTGCTCGAGCTTGAGAACACGGTGAAGCCGCTTGCATCGCGCTTCATTCCGTTCCATTCGTTCGGCATGGCGATGGGGGAGTCCAGCCAGGGGATGTTCATGGCGGAGTCGAATGTCATCCGCAAACTTGCCGATGACGGTCCGTGCATCTTCCTCGGGCGCTGCGCGGACTATGCGCTCCGGAAGCGCGACGATGTGTTTTCCATCTTCGTCTGTGCGGACGACGACTACCGTGAGGAGCGCGGACGTACGGTCTACGAGGGCAAGACGCTCAAGGAGATGGATCGCGAGGACGAGAAACGCGCGCGCTACTATGACTACTATACGGGGCGCAAGTGGGGCGACGGCGCACACTATGACCTCGTTGTGAATGCGGGACGTGCGCCGCTCGCGCAGATTGCGGATGGCATCATTGCCTACATCCGCACGGTCAAAGGCTGAGGAGGGCTTCCCATGTCGGACAAAAAGAGCAAGTTCTGGCCGCGCATCGCTTATTCCTGCGGCACCTTCGGACATGATGTGTTCTATGCTATGCTCGGTACGTACTTTATGATCTTTGTCACGAGCAATCTGTTCCACTCCGACAACCACGAGCACGATGCCTATATGATCGGCATTGTGACGACGATCATCCTTGTACTGCGCATCGGTGAACTCTTTCTTGATCCCTTTATCGGCAATACGATTGACAAGACGAAGACGCGTTGGGGCAAGTTCAAGCCGTGGGTCATCGTGGGCGCGTTCGTCGCGGCGATCACGCTGGCGATTCTCTTCACGGATATGGGCGGGCTGACGGTATCGAATCCGATGCTCTACCTCGTCCTCTTCGCACTGCTCTATCTCATTATGGATATTTTTTACTCTGCAAAGGATGTTGCGATCTGGTCGATGATTCCCGCGCTCTCGTTCGACTCGCGTGAGCGCGAGGTGACGGCGACCTACGCGCGTATCGGCTCGGTGTTCGGCGGTCAGCTGGTCACGGCGATCGTCATGCCCGTCGTGCTCTATTTCTCGCTGAACGAGAACGGCGGCGCGGGCGACTCTGCGGGGTGGTTTGCGTTTGCGGTCATCGGCGGCGGCATCGCAACCCTCGGCGCGATTATCCTCGGCCTTGGGACAAAGGAGGAGGACTCTGCGCTGCGCGAGAACAAGACGGAGACCTCGTTCAAGGACGTGTTCTCGATCCTCATCAAGAATGATCAGCTGCTCTGGGTGGCGATTGCGTATCTTGTTTTTGTTCTTGGGCAGAATGTCATCAATAATTTCAACCTCTATTACTTTATCTATGTGCTCGGCGACGCGAAGCAATTCTCCTTCCTCGGCGTCATCAACGTCATCATCGGGCTGCTCGCCGTCGCGCTCTTCCCGACGCTGACGGAGAAGTTCAGCCGCCGCAGGCTCTTTTTCGGCTCGGTTGCCGTGATGCTCGTTGGAATCGTGCTCTACGCGATGGCGGGCACGAGCGTTGTTATGACGCTCTTTGCCGCAGGTCTCTTTGCTCTGCCGCAGCCGCTGATCTTTCTCGTTGTGCTCATGACGATCACGGATACAGTCGAGTACGGGCAGCTGAAGCTCGGGCATCGTGATGAGGCTCTTGTCCTCTGCGTGCGTCCTCTGGTGGACAAGCTCGCGGGTGCGATTGCAAGCGGGCTGATCGGTCTGACTGCGATCTGGGTCGGCATGACGAGCGGCGCGACGGCGGCGACGATCACGCCGGAGAACCTCTTCAACTTCAAGCTCGTCATGTTTGCACTGCCGTTTGTGTTCATCCTGCTTGGGACGATTCTCTATCGTGCGAAGGTGACGCTTACGGAGGCGGAGCATGCGCGCATCGTGGAGGAACTCGAGGAGAAATGGGATGAAATGAATAAGTAATCCTGTGGCAGCATTTGTGGAAGCGGTCGCTAGCGACCGCTTTCTTTGCAGAAATGGAGGTCTTGACATGAGCGGCTTCGATTTTGAGAAACTGAAAGACCCGCAGTATTTTGCGGAGAACCGCCTGCCCGCGCACAGCGATCATATCTTCTACCGTGACGAGGTGGAACTTGCACGCGGCGTATCCTCGTTCTACCGTACGCTTAGCGGGGGATGGCACTTTGCATACGCAAGAAATACGGCACTCATCCCGCAGGGCTTTGAGGCGGCAGACTACGACTGTCATGACTGGGAGACGATCCGTGTGCCGGCGCACATCCAGATGGAGGGGCATGGTGTACCGCATTACACGAACACGACGTATCCGTGGGACGGGAACGAGAGCATCGCGCCGGGAGAGATTCCGACGCGCAGCAACCCTGTCGGCTGCTATGTGAAGTATTTCAACGTGCCGAAGGACTGGGAAAATGTTTTCATTTCCTTTGCCGGTGTGGACGCGGCACTTGCGCTCTTCCTCAACGGGCATTTCGTCGGCTACAGTGAGGATAGCTGCACACCTGCGGACTTCGATCTGACACCGTATCTTGTGGCGGGCGAGAACAAGCTGGCGGCGATGGTGTTCCGCTATGCGAGCGCGAGCTGGCTTGAGGATCAGGATTTTTGGCGGTTCTCGGGGATCTATCGCGATGTCCTTCTCTATACCAAGCCCGCCGTGCACATCGAGGACATTGAAGTCCGTGCAATTCCTGTTCATAACTATGCGGACGGTCAGCTCTCCATTCGTCTCTCGTTCGGCGATGCGGGGGAAAAGGGCGTTATGCTCGATCTCTACGATGCGGACGGCACCGAGGTGCTGCAAGTCAATGAGCATATCGAGGGGGAGGCGTACGAGTTTTCGGCGGACATCGCGGGGATTCATCTGTGGAGTGCGGAGGAGCCGTACCTCTACCATGCCGTTCTCTGTGTCTATGATGCGGACGGACTCCTACAGGAGGTCGTGCGCGTACGCGTCGGCTTCCGTGAGTTCTGCCTACGGGACGGACTGATGCAGCTGAGCGGCAAGCGCATTGTGTTCAAGGGAGTGAACCGTCACGAGTTCGACTGCGATCACGGGCGCGCGATGGATCCCGCACTCTTTGCGCAGGATCTTATTGCACTCAAACGCGCGAATGTCAACGCGATCCGCACGTCACATTACCCGAACAGCAGCCGTCTCTATGAGCTGTGCGATATCTACGGGTTCTATGTCATCGACGAGACGAATCTCGAGACGCACGGCTCGTGGATGAAGAACGGCGCGTGTGCGAAAGACCAGCATACCGTGCCCGGTGATCGTGCGGAGTGGCTGCCCGCCGTGCTTGACCGCGCACAGTCGATGTACGAGCGGGACAAGAACCATCCGAGCATCCTCATCTGGTCGTGCGGAAACGAGTCCTGCGGCGGGCGTGACATCTACGAGATGAGCGAATACTTCCGCCGCGTCGATCCAACGCGCCTCGTGCACTACGAGGGAATTTTCTGGGATCGCAGCTATCCTGCGACAAGCGATATGGAAAGTCAGATGTATACGAAAGCGGCGGACATCGAGACGTTCCTTCAGGAGCACAGGGACAAGCCCTTTATCTGCTGTGAGTATACGCACGCGATGGGCAACAGCTGCGGCGGTATGCACAAGTACACGGAGCTGACGGAGCGCGAGCCGCTCTATCAGGGCGGCTTTATCTGGGATTTTGGCGATCAGGCAATTCGTCGGCGCGGGCGGTACGGTGAGGATGTATTTCTCTATGGCGGGGACTTCGGCGACCGTCCGTCGGACTACAACTTCAGCGGCAACGGTATTTTCTTTGCCGACCGTCGAGGGACGGCGAAGCTGCAGGATGTAAAGTTCAACTATCAAAATTTCACGCTGCGCCCTTCGTGGAATGGTGTGGAGATCGAGAACAAGAGTCTCTTTACAAATGCGGACCGCTATGTGCTGCAGCTTGTTCTTGCCGTGGACGGACAGACGGTCTGGCAGCGGCGTATGCCGATGCCCTTTGTACCGCCGGGAGAAACGGGTTGTGTGCTCAGCGCCGTACCCGCGTTTGGCAGCGGGGAACACGTCCTCACAGCGTCTCTTGTGCTTGCACGGGAGGAGCGTTGGGCAAACGTGGGGCATGAGGTCGCATTTGGGCAGGCGATTCTGCCGGCATGGACGGGCGACGCGCTGCAGATCCGCGATGTCGTTGCAGAGTGCTCTTCCGCACCCGTTTATGCACCGCTTGAAGCAGCGGGCAGTCTGCGCGTGGTGCAGGGGGACATCAATCTCGGTGTGCAGGGAGCGGGCTTCTCCCTTATGTTCTCAAGTGCGCAGGGGAATCTTGTTTCCTATCGCTATGGCGGGCGGGAGCTGATCGAGGAACTGCCGCAGCCGTCTTTCTGGCGTGCGCCTATTGACAACGACTACGGCAGCGGACGCATGGCGGACTGTGGGCAGTGGAAGCTCGCGAGCCTCTACCGACGCTGCACGCGCATCGAGTACAGCGTGAATGAGGCTGCGTTTACCGTGGTGGACGGTTTCTTTGGCAGACAGGAGGAACGCCGCGCCAATAGCGTCACGGTACGCTTTACCTACGCGCTCGCGACAGATCCCGCCGCCTTCTGCACCGTTACCTATACGGTGGATGCGTCGGGTGAACTCTGTGTTGCCCTCGACTATGAGGCGGCAGAGGGACTGCCTGATCTGCCGGACTTTGCGATGCTCTTTACGCTCCCTGCGGAGTATGACCGCATCCGCTTCTACGGCTATGGTCCGAAGGAGAACTACATCGACCGCTGCGAGGGTGCGCGTCTCGGCGTGTATGAGACGACGACGGCAGACGAGGTCGAGCCGTATCTGCGTCCACAGGAGACGGGCAATCACTGCGGCGTGCGCTGGATTGAGGTCAAGGATCGGAGCGGGCATGGGATTCGCCTTGCGGGCGATGTGCCGTTCGAGGCGTCGGCGCTTCCGTACAGCCCACATGGGCTTGAGAACGCGCGCCATGCGTACGATCTGCCGCGCCCGCAGCACACGTATCTGCGTGCATCGGCGGGGGTGTGCGGCGGGGGGGGCGGCGACTCATGGGGCGCCCCCGTGCTCCCGGCCTATGTGCAGAAAAACGAAATGCGGCATCTGGCGTTTACGATGAAGGGACTGTAAATTTGCCCAGAGATATCGCCGCCTAATCTACAACCAAATTATGAGTCCACCGACCAAGAAGCTGATGAAGCTGACTTTGGAAAAGAAAATAGCGCATGGCGGGCATCCCGTCATGCGCTGGGTGGTGGACAATATCTTCATACTTATTCAAGTGGTTCCAGCTCTGATAGAGTGATTTTGTCATACGCCCCGTTTTTCTTATCCTCGGGATGCGGCTCCAATCCAATGATGGTAATATCTTTCTGGTTCGGTCCATACACCCAATACATTCGCATGGCGCGACAGGTTCGGTTTTCCAAATAAGACTGCCAGACCTTTCGCCCGTACCGTCTGGATAAATCTGGAATTTCATGTGTATGGAGACTTGGATAGAACGGATCGATGGAAAGAAGTTTTAAGGATTTTCCCCATTTTCTTTAGAGCGCTGCGTCTGCTTTTGAAATACTTCCGTCCTTACTCTTTCGGTGCAGACGCATCCATAGTTCAAGCATTTCAGGGATACCCATACGAATCGAAAAATCCATACTCAGAACCCGGAGAGGTCAATCGATGCAGAAACTTTTCCTGCGTTCAGATTACGGATTGATTCATCCATCATTTGCAGAGTTTGCTTTGATATTTCTGTTGGTCGTACCAACTCGCGCGGCTCTAATAGGATGATGCCGTTATCGTATTCATGCACTTCATAATAATCATATTTCGCACCACGTAAAGTCAGACGTCTTTTTGCATCCAAATGAGCTTGATAGCGACCTTTGACTGCAACTCCCATATATGCCTCCGTTCTAAAAAGTGGGATTTCCCACGCTCGATATACTTAGTATAAATCAAACTTGTATATTGTGCAAGAGCTGGGAATGGGACATTGCAGCGGACATGAAAAATACAAATATGAAAGCGCAAGAAAAACGCAGGAGTTTTCAAAAAGCTCTTGCGTTTTTTTGCAAAAAGAGATAGAATAGAAAACGGAAAAGAAAACGTTTACTTTCGCTCTGTTATGATTTTGATGGATGCACAGATGAACGGAGGATGCAGACGATGGCGATATTGGATGAGATGAAGGATGTGTTTCGGGAGAAGTTCGGCGCGGCAGAGACGCACGCGTATTTCTCGCCGGGGCGCGTGAACCTCATCGGCGAGCACACGGACTACAACGGCGGTCATGTATTCCCCTGCGCGATTACGCTCGGCACGTATGCGCTCGTCGCGCCGCGCACGGACAATGTCTCGCGGCTCTACTCGATGAACCTACCCGCGAAGGGCGTGGTCGAGTTTCCCATGCACGGGGCAACGCGCAGCGATGCTTATGACTGGGCGAACTACCCCATTGGTGTTGTGCGCATGATGGAGGATGCAGGACATGCGGCGGCACACGGCTTTGACATCCTTTTCTATGGCAATCTGCCGAATGGCGCGGGGCTGTCCTCCTCCGCCTCCATTGAGGTTCTGATGGGCGTCATTCTAAACGATGAGCTTGGGTTTGGCATCGACCGCGTGGAGATCGTGAAGCTCGCGCAGAAGGCGGAGAATCAGTTTGTGGGAATGAACTGCGGCATCATGGATCAGTTCGCCGTCGGCATGGGAAAGAAGGACTGCGCGATCCTGCTTGACTGCAACACGCTCAACTATCGCTACAGCAAGATCGACCTCAAGGGCTGCAGTATCGTTATCACGAACACGAACAAGGCGCACAGCCTTGTCACTTCGGCGTACAACGAGCGGCGTGCCCAGAGTGAGGCGGCGCTGAAGGCACTGCAGAAGGTCAAGGCGATCAAGTCGCTCGGTGAGCTGACGAATGCGGAGTTTGACGAAAATGCCGCCGTGATTGAAGATGAGGTCGAGCGCCGCCGTGCACGGCACGCGGTCTATGAGAACCGCCGTACGCTTGAGGCGGTGGAGGCACTTGAGAAAAACGATGTGAAGCGCTTCGGTGAACTGATGAATGCGTCCCATGTTTCCCTGCGTGATGACTACGAGGTGACGGGGCCGGAGCTGGACACGCTCGCGGAACTTGCGTGGCAGCAGGAGGGCGTACTCGGCTCGCGCATGACGGGCGGCGGCTTTGCGGGCTGCACGGTCAGCATTGTGCGCGATGAGGCGATCCCCGCGTTTGAGAAGAATGTCGCGGCGGCATATACGGAGAAGATCGGCTATGCCCCGAGTTTCTATGTGGCAAGCATTGCGGACGGCACGCACCGTCTCTGATGAGAAGGGAGTATACTCATGGCTGTTTTGGTTTGCGGCGGCGCGGGCTACATCGGCTCTCATGCCGTCCATGTACTCATCGAAAAGGGCGAAGAGGTCATTATCGTCGATAATCTGCAGACGGGGCATCGTGCGGCGCTGCACCCGAAGGCGAAATTCTACGAGGGCGATATTCGCGACGCTGCGGTACTCGACAAGATTTTCACAGAAAACGATATCGAGGCGGTCATCCACTTCGCGGCAAATTCGCTTGTCGGCGAGAGTATGGAAAAGCCGCTGCTCTACTTCAACAACAATGTCTACGGCATGCAGGTGCTCCTTGAGGGGATGGTAAAGCACGGCGTAGATAAGATTGTCTTTTCCTCGACGGCGGCGACCTACGGCGAGCCGAAGCGCGTGCCGATTCACGAGGACGACGAGACGAACCCGACGAACACCTACGGCGAGACGAAGCTCACGATGGAGAAGATGATGAAGTGGGTGAGCCGCGCGAACGGCGTGCGCTATGTCTCCCTGCGCTATTTCAATGCGGCGGGGGCACTGCCGGACGGCTCGATCGGTGAGGATCACAAGACGGAGACGCATCTGATCCCGCTCATTCTCCAAGTGCCGACGGGCAGACGCGACCATATCACGGTGTTCGGCGACGACTACCCGACGCCGGACGGGACGTGTCTGCGCGACTACATCCATGTAGTCGATCTCGCGGATGCCCATGTACTTGCGCTCGAATACCTCAGAAAGGGCGGCGCGAGCGACATCTTCAACCTTGGCAACGGGCAGGGGTTCTCGGTCAAGGAGATGATTGCGGCGGCGGAAAAGGCGACGGGACGCTCCATCAAGGTGGAGATTGGCGCACGCCGTGCGGGCGATCCTGCACAGCTCATCGCGTCGAGCGAGAAGGCGCGTACCGTGCTCGGGTGGAAGCCGCAGTTCACGGATGTGGAGCAGGTCATCGGGACGGCATGGAAGTGGCACGAGAGCCATCCGCACGGGTATGAGGACTAGGAACAGGAGGATCTGTCATGTGTGATATACAGCATGAAATCAGCCGCCTTCTGCATTTTGCCCGTCAAAAAGGGCTGATCGCATCCGAGGATGTCGTCTACGCCGCAAATCGGCTTCTCGATGTGCTGCACGTCGAGGAATATATTCCGGAGGCGGTGGAGGAAACACTCCAGACGGCGACGGCCATCCTTGAGAATATGCTGGACTATGCGGCGGCAAAGGGGCTGATCGAGGGCACGACGGACGAGCGCGATCTCTTCGACACGCGCATCATGGACTGCGTGATGCCGCGTCCGTCGGAGGTCGTGCACGCGTTCCGCACGCGCTATGCGCGCGCACCGCAGGAGGCGACAGACTACTATTATGCACTGAGCATCGCCTCGAACTACATTCGCAAGGCGCGCATCGACAAGAACATTGCGTGGAAGGCGGCGACCGACTACGGCGATCTCGATGTAACAATCAACCTGTCAAAGCCGGAGAAGGATCCGCGCGATATTGCCAAGGCGAAGCTCGCGAAGGCATCGGGCTATCCGAAATGTCTGCTCTGCCGTGAGAACGAGGGCTATGCGGGGCGGGTCAATCACCCCGCGCGCGAGACACATCGTCTCATTCCGCTGGAGCTCTCGGGGCGTCCGTATTTCTTGCAGTATTCGCCCTATACCTACTACAACGAGCACTGCATTGTGCTGAGTGAGCATCATGTGCCAATGCAGATTTCGCGCGAGACGTTTGAGAATCTCGCGGCGTTTCTCGAGATCTTCCCGCATTACTTTGCCGGTTCAAATGCCGATCTGCCGATTGTCGGTGGCTCGATCCTCTCGCATGACCACTATCAGGGCGGGCGTTATACATTTGCGATGGAGCGTGCGGCGGTGGAGCGGGAATATATCTTTGCAAATTATTCGCAAGTGCGCGCGGGGCGCGTGAAGTGGCCGATGTCGACGCTGCGTCTTACGTCCTCGGACAAGGGGGCGCTCGTGGCGCTTGCGACGAAGATTCTCGCCGCGTGGCGCACGTACAGCGATGCCTCTGTCGAGATCTTGGCGCAGACGGATGCGCCGCACAACACCATCACGCCGATTGCACGGCGGCGCGGTTCGGACTTCGAGTTCGACCTCGTGTTCCGCAACAACCGCACGACGGCGGAGCATCCGCTCGGGCTGTTCCACCCGCATGCGGAGGTGCACCACATCAAGAAGGAGAACATCGGGCTGATCGAGGTGCTCGGTCTTGCGATCCTGCCCGCACGCCTGAAGGACGAGATGGCGGTGGTGCGCAGGGAACTTCTGCACGGCACGGAGGATATATCCGCCCTTGCGGCAGTCGAAAAGCACGCGGACTGGTACAAGAGGGTGCGTGCGGCGCATCCTGCCGTGACGGAGGAGAATGTAGACGGCATTCTGCGCGATGAGATCGGCGCGGTGTTTTTGCAGGTACTCATTCATGCGGGGGTCTTTAAGCGCGATGCGGCGGGGATGGCGGCGTTCGACCGCTGGATTGAAAGTGTAGCAGGCGTGTAGATATCTGCATACTCCTCGCAAACACCTCGTTGCGCAAACGGTCGTACACTTATCTGCCTAAATACCTGCGGATTCCAAACGCGCTGCGCTTGAACGAATAAAATCCGCAGGGGGCAGAACGTGTACTTTTCCCGTTTGCTTCACTAGGGTTTGCTTAGGAGTATCGCATGACAATGATATAGGGAGAAGAGAGAATGAAGGCGACGATCATCGACGTGGCAAAGGAATCGGGCGTCTCGGTGGCGACGGTTTCGCGCGTCGTGAACGGGAACTACCCCGTGCGCGAGACGACGCGCCACAAGGTAGAACACGCGATCAAGAAGCTGGACTACGTGCCGAATCTGCAGGCGCGCGAGCTGAACACGCAGCGTTCCTCAAGCATCGGTGTCGTTGTGCCGAGCTTTGACAATATGTTCTTTGCCGAGGTGCTCGACGGGATCGAAGATCATCTGCGGCAGAGTTCCTACTCCCTGCTGCTCGCGTGTGCGCAGAACGATGCGGCGCGCGAGGAGGAATGTGTGCGGGACTTCATCACGCGCAATGTTTCGGGCGTTATCGTCGTCAGTCCAAATACGGAGACGGCAGTCTCGGAGTTCTACGAGAATACGGCGGCGCGTCTGCCTCTGGTCTTTGTCAACAGCGCACGCGAACTCGCGGGCATATCATACGTGACGAGTGATCAGAGCGGCGGGGCGCGTGCGGCACTCGAGCACCTTTTTCACTATGGGCACGAGCGCATCCTCTTTGTGCAGGGCGAGAACAGTGATTCCTACCGTATCAAAGAGAAGGTCTACCGTGAGATTATGCGGAAGCGTGGGACGTTCCATCCGGAGGATATTGTAAACGTCGGCGAGGGCAACCGCATCGAGACGGTGGAAAATACCATGTTCATCCTCATGGATATGATGCTCGACCTAGAACCGACGGCGATCTTCTGCTGCAACGATCTCATGGCAATGGGGGCGGTCAACGCCTGTCAGCGCATGGGGCGGCGCGTGCCGCAGGATATCTCGGTGATCGGCTACGACAACACGGCACTCAGCCAATATACTGCGCCGAAGCTCACGACCATCGATCAGAATATGGGTAATCTCGGGCGGGCGGCGGCACGTCTCATGTTGAAGCAGATCGAGGAGGACGTGACGGAGAATGTCATGCTTGCCAATACCGTGGTTGAACGCGAGACAACGGGATTTCGCGTAGAGGAAAATTTTGAAGGGGGTTTTGTATGAACATCGTCTATCATGAGAAAGGTAAGGTTTTTCATCTCTTCAACGACACGATCAGTTACATCTTTATGGTGCTGCCCCACGGGGGACTCGGCTCGCTCTACTACGGAAAAGTACTGCGCGACCACGAGGGATTCGAGCACATCTTCGAGCGTGTTCATCGCGGCATGACGGCGTGCGTCTTTGCGGACTGCCGCGACTACTCTCTGGATGCGATCCGACAGGAGCTGCCGACCTACGGCTCATCGGACTTTCGCCGTCCCGCGCTGAACGTATTGCAGGAAAACGGCAGCCGCATTCTCGATATGCAGTATGCGGGCTATCGTATCGTGGACGGTAAGCCAAAGCTCGCAGGTCTGCCCGCAACATACGTGGAGTCGAACGATGAGGCAAAGACGCTCATCGTCGAGGTGCAGGATGCGCTGACGGGTTTGCGCGCGGAGCTTCTCTACACGATCTTCGCAACGGGCGGCGCGCTCGCACGCAGTGTGCGCTATATCAATGACGGCACGGAAGTGCTGCACCTGCAGAAGGTCATGAGCATGTCGATGGATCTCCCCGATGCGGACTATGACTGGCTGCAGCTGACGGGCGCGTGGACGCGTGAGCGACATATCGAAATCCGTCCGCTTACAACTGGCATTACGGCAATCGGCAGCCGCCGCGGACACTCCTCGGGGCAGTACAACCCGTTCGCCGCGCTCCTGCGGCGCGGCACGACGGAAACGCGCGGTGAGGTGCTCGCGATGAGCCTCGTCTACAGCGGCAATTTTGAGATGCTCGCAGAGGTCGACAACCACGGCACAACGCGCCTGCAGGCGGGGATTCACAGCACGGATTTCGACTGGAAACTCGTGCCGGGCGCCCAGTTCCAGACCCCCGAGGCGGTGCTTGTCTGGTCGGACGATGGGCTGAACGGCATGAGTCAGACCTATCATCGTCTCTATCAGTCGCGGCTTGTGCGCGGGCAGTGGCGGGAGAAGGTACGTCCCATCCTCATCAACAACTGGGAAGCGACGTATTTCGACTTTACGGAGGAGAAGTTGCTCGCGATTGCGGACAAGGCGGCGGAGTGCGGCATCGAACTCTTCGTGCTTGACGATGGCTGGTTCGGCGCACGCACGTCCGACTACGCGGGGCTTGGCGATTGGACGGTCAACCGCGACCGCTTGCCGAACGGCATTGACGGGCTTGCCGAGAAGATCGAGGCGCGGGGCATGAAGTTTGGTATATGGGTCGAGCTGGAGATGGTCAACGAGGACTCCAATCTCTATCGTGCCCATCCGGACTGGGTACTCTCCGTACCGGGACGGCGCAAGTCGCTCGGCCGCTCGCAGTGCGTCCTCGACTTTTCGCGCAAGGATGTGGTCGACAATATCTATGGGCAGATGGAGGCAATCCTCGCGAGCGGCAAGGTGTCCTACGTGAAATGGGATATGAACCGCAGCATTACGGAGTGCTGGTCACACGCACTGCCTGCCGACCGGCAGGGCGAGGTGTTCCATCGCTACATCCTTGGGCTTTACGATCTCTACGAGCGCCTGACGACGAAGTTCCCGCACGTCCTCTTTGAGTCCTGCGCCTCGGGCGGCAATCGCTTTGATCCAGGGATGCTCTACTACGCGCCGCAGACGTGGGCGAGCGACAACTCGGATGCCGTCGAGCGGCAGAAGATCCAGTACGGTACGTCGGTATGTTATCCCGTGAGCAGCATGGGCAGCCACGTCTCCGTCGTGCCAAACCATCAGGTCAACCGCATGACCCCACTGCACACGCGTGCGAATACAGCGTATTTTGGTACGTTTGGTTATGAACTTGATCTAAACAAGCTAACGGCGGAGGAGATTGCCGAGGTCAAGGAGCAGGTCGCCTTTATGAAGAAGTACCGCGCGATCCTTCAGTTCGGCACGTTCTACCGCCTGCAAAGCCCCTTTGAGGGAAATGTAACGGTGTGGATGAGTGTGAGCGCGGATCAAAAGACGGCGATTGTCGGCTGGTACCGCACACTGAACCGCGTGAACTACCGCTTCGAGCGCGTGCGGCTTGCGGGACTGCTGCCGGATGCACTCTATGAAAACAGCCGCAGCGGAGCGCAGTGCTACGGCGATGAGCTGATGAACTACGGCCTCATCACGACGGACGGCACGGCGGGGGAGCCGAATGCAGAGAACGGACTTACCACAGACTTTGAGTCGCGCATCTACGTGCTGAAGGCGGTTGAATAATATCTTGGAAAGACGGGTATCCTTTGTGGATGCCCGTTTTTGTATGCAATCACCCGCGCGGAAACAATCGTTGCAAATTTGATTAACTTTCGATAAAATAGAGCATGGGGAAATGGAGTTAGAGAAGGAGGATTCCAATGGCTGTCAAACGAATCTTTGTGGAGAAGCGGCAGGGTTTCTTCGATATTCCCGCACAGCGCCTCTGCAGTGATCTGGTGGAAACGTTCCGCCTGACGGATCTGCGTGCCGTACGCATGATTACACGTTATGACATAGAGGGGCTGAGCGATGAGGAGTTCGCACAGGTACGGAACATTGTCTTTGCCGATCCGCCTGTGGATACCGTCTATGAGGATGTATTGCCGTCGTTTTCCGATGCGCGTGTATTTGCGATTGAACCTCTGCCGGGGCAGTTCGACCCGACGGCAGCGGCGGCGGCGGAATGCGTGCAGCTTGTGACGCAGGGCGAGCGTCCCGATGTGCAGACGGCGCGCGTCATCGTGCTCATTGGCAAGGTGAAGGACAGCGTTTACGAACAGATCAAAACGTACCTGATCAATACGGTGGAGAGCCGTGAGGCATCGCTTGTGATACCTGCGACCTTGGAGCGCAGGATCACGCTGCCGCTTGATGTGGAGGTCCTTACGCAGTTCAACCAGCTGTCACGCGATGAATTGGAGCGTTTTCACAGGGGATACGGCTTTGCGATGAGCGAGGAGGATCTCGCCTTTGTGCAGCAGTATTTCCGTGATACGGAGCACCGCGCACCGACGATTACAGAACTGCGCGTCATTGACACCTACTGGTCGGATCACTGCCGCCATACGACGTTCACCACGGCGATTGACTCAGTGAATATCGAAAGTGGATTCTTTACATCGCCGATCACGGAGGCCTATCAGCGCTATAGCGATGACCGCAGGACAATTTACAAAAATGATCAGCGCGATATGACGCTCATGGACATTGCCGTCATCGGAATGAAAGCGCTGCGCGCGGAGGGCAAACTGAAGGATCTCGATGAATCCGAGGAGATCAATGCATGCAGCATCCGCATTACGGTGGACGTAAACGGCAAGGATGAGGAGTGGCTCCTCATGTTCAAAAATGAGACGCACAACCATCCGACGGAGATTGAGCCGTTCGGCGGTGCGGCGACCTGTCTCGGCGGCGCGATCCGCGACCCGCTCTCTGGCCGCTCCTACGTCTATCAGGCGATGCGCGTTACGGGGGCGTCCGATCCACGCACGCCGATTGAGGATACACTGCCCGGCAAGCTTCCGCAGAAAAAGATTACGCTCGGCGCTGCGGAGGGATACAGCTCCTACGGCAACCAGGTCGGTCTAGCGACGGGACAGGTGCGTGAACTCTACCACAAGGGGTATCTCGCAAAGCGCATGGAGATCGGCGCGGTCATCGGTGCGGCGCCCGCCGCACAGGTCGTGCGCAAGCGTCCCGCACCGGGGGATGTCATCGTCCTCCTCGGCGGTCGTACAGGACGCGATGGTATCGGCGGTGCGACCGGCTCCTCGAAGCAGCATACGGAGGCATCGCTCACGACCTCGGGGGCGGAGGTGCAGAAGGGGAATCCTCCGACGGAACGCAAGATCCAGCGTCTTTTCCGAAATCCCGAGGTCAGCCGCATGATCAAGCGCTGCAACGACTTCGGTGCGGGCGGCGTTGCCGTCGCCATCGGAGAACTGGCGGATGGTCTGACGGTGGATCTCGATGCCGTGCCGAAGAAGTACGAAGGACTCGACGGCACGGAGCTTGCCATCTCAGAGTCGCAGGAGCGCATGGCGGTCGTGCTTGCACCGAAGGATGTCCCTGCATTCCTGCGCTATGCGGATGTCGAAAATCTTGAGGCGACGAAGGTCGCCGTCGTGACGCCAGAGCTGCATCTCGTCATGACGTGGCGGGGGAAGGAGATCGTACGGATCGCACGCAGCTTCCTTGCAACGAACGGTGTGCGCCAGCATGTCCGTGTCGTCGTCGAACCGCCGAATGAAAAGGTACCCTATCTGCAGCAGATTCCCCCCTTGGTCAAAGATGTGGGGCGCGCGCTTGAGGATATGTGGGTTGCGAATCTGCGTGACCTCAATGTGTGCAGTCAAAAGGGGCTGGGCGAGCGCTTCGACTCGACCATCGGTGCGGCGTCTGTTCTCATGCCGTTTGGCGGGAAGTATCAGCTGACGCCCTCGGAGGCGATGGTTGCGAAATTGCCCGTGCGCCATGGGACGACGAATACAGCATCCGCAATGGCGTTCGGCTTTGATCCCGACCTCTCGACGTGGAGTCCGTTTCATGGGGCGGTCTATGCCATTGTTGAGGCGGTGGCAAAGATTGTCGCCGCCGGAGGAAAGGCGGACACCGTTCGCCTTACCCTGCAGGAGTATTTTGAACACCTTGGCACGGATCCAAAGAAGTGGGGCAAGCCCTTTGCTGCGCTTCTCGGCGCACTCCATGCGCAGCATGAGATGGGGATTCCCGCCATTGGCGGCAAGGATTCCATGTCGGGGACATTTGAGAATCTGAACGTCCCGCCGACACTCGTGGCATTCGCTGTGGCAACGGTTCATGCAGATGATGTCATCTCGCCCGAGTTCAAATACCCGAACAATAAGGTCATCATGGTTCCCGTGCCGTACGATGCCCAAGATCTGCCCGTTTTCGCACGGCTGAATGCAAATTTTGAAAAAATACACCATCTGATTGCCGGGAAGAAGGCTTTCTCTGCGATGAGCGTCGGGCGCGGCGGCATCGCTGCGGCAATCTCGAAGATGTGCATGGGGAACAATCTGGGCTTTAAGTTCACCTCGTTTATCCCGCAGGAGGAGCTCTTTAAGCCGCGCTATGGGACGATATTGCTTGAGGTCTCCGACGCATTCGACCTAGCAGAAAACCTCGCGGGGACGGGTGCGGGTGAGATCGGTAGGACGCGTGACGTGCCGAGCATCATCACGGATCTGGATACCATCGTACTCGCCGATGTCAAGGAAGCGTACACAGAACCGCTCGAAAAGATCTTCCCGACCACGGTGCCGCAGATTGTCCGCCAGATTGACCGCCCGACCTATGCGCCCTATACAAAGGGCAAGTTTGTTGGCAGCTCCGTGAAGATTGCAAAACCGCGCGTCCTCATTCCCGTATTTCCGGGAACGAACTGCGAGTATGACTCGGCGCGTGCATGGGAGCGCGTCGGTGCGATTCCGTCGATCTTTGTCGTGCGCAACCTCACGCCCAAGGCGGTCGAGGAGACTGTCGCAGAACTCTCGGCGGCGCTCCGGCAGACGCAGATTCTCATGCTGCCGGGCGGTTACAGTGGCGGCGATGAACCGGACGGTACAGGCAAATTCATCGCAGCGATGTTCCGTGCCCCCGCGCTTATGGAGGCAGTGCAGCGCCTCCTGCGCGATCAGGACGGTCTCATCCTCGGCATCTGCAACGGCTTCCAAGCACTTCTGAAGCTTGGTCTGCTGCCGTATGGGAAGATTACCGAGCTGGATGAGAATACGCCGACGCTGACCTACAACAACATTGGTCGTCATGTTTCGCAGACCGTGCGCGTGCGCGTCGCCTCGAATCTCTCGCCGTGGCTCATGGGCGTGAACGTCGGCGATACGCACACGATCGCTGTATCGCACGGCGAGGGGCGCTTCTACGCCGACGCAAAGACCGTTGCAAACCTCCGCATCCGCGGTCAGATTGCAACGCAGTACGTGAATGAAAAGGGCGAACCGACGCTCGATCAGCCGTACAATCCGAACGGTTCCGTCAACGCCATCGAGGGCATTACCAGCCCAGACGGCCGCATCTACGGGCGCATGGCACATGCCGAGCGCATCGGTGAGAACATTAGTAAGAATGTACCGGGTGAGATGAATCAGATGATTTTTGAGTCCGGTATGGCGTACTTTATCCGATAAGTTGATCCGGACAAAGAATTGGGGCTGTTGCACAAAGTTTTCTAGCTTCGTGCAGCAGCCCCTATCACGTAAATCCTGCTCCTATCGTCCTATTGTATCAGAAGAGTGGAGGCAAATGATGCGCTGTGAGATTGCGTTTGGTGTGGACGCGAACTATGTGAAGTATGCGGGGATTGTCATGACCTCCGCTGTTTTGCAGAACGCGGGGGAGGCGATCGGATTCCACCTCGTCTGTGACGGCATTACAGAGGCGGACTGCGATCGATTAGAGGACTTTCGGCGCATATTTCCGAGCGCGGACATTCACATCTATGATGCGCGGGCGAGACTGGATGAGATTCCGTTTCCGAAGGGGATCCCGCGCGAGCGAATCAACCGAAGCGTATTCACACGGATCCTTATGCCGGAGATGGTGCCGCAGGAACTGACGCGCATTCTCTACCTCGATGCCGATACGCTCTGCGTCGGGCAGCTCAGTGAAATGTACGCATATGATCTCGGCTCTGCACCGCTTGCCGCCGCACGCGAGGGCGATGCCGCCCGCAAGGCACAGCGCATCGGCATGAGGGGAACGGACTACTTCAACGCGGGCGTCATGCTCATCGACCTCGCACGCTGGCGCTCCATGCGGCTGACCGCGCGCATCCTCGAGGCGTGGCGCACGCATGGTGCATCATTTCCCCTCCTCGAACAGGATGCGCTCAACTGCACTTTGGACGGGAACTTTGCCGTGCTCACGCAGCATCATGTGCGGCTGATGGATGCCTTTGCGCCGTGGGATGTGGATTTCTCCGCGCAGGATACGATTTGGCATTTTCTCAATGAAGGAAAACCGTGGATCAACTACGCCGACCCGCGCGTGCATGAGCGCTATTGGCGCGTGGTGCACGCCTCGCCGTGGAGTAATCTCACGCCGTCCGAGCCGTGGGAGACGCGCATTGCCTACCTCGCGGGCTGTCATGCCGAGGCGGCGGAGGACTATCGTGCGGCGGCGCACTACTTCCACGCAGCGGCGGAACGGCTGATGCAGTTTTATCTGGAACAGACGAGCATAAGTCCATCGGAATAGGAGTGTTGAACATGAAGACGAATACAGACAGCAAACAGATGCGCCTGAGCGCACAGATCGCCCTTGCGCTTACACTTGGTACGGCATTTGTGCCGACGGCGGCACTCTCTGCGCCGATTACCTCGTCCCGGACCTATACGGCAGATGCGACGGTGTCGGAAGATATCGATATTTCGAGCGGCACAATTACCGTGGAGGGGGTCAATGATGATTCGACAGGACGGTATGAAAACCGCACGGTCGAACTCAAGGGAAGCAGCATCAAAATCCTGAATCCGACGGGCAATATCCTTGCAGCGCTCAGCCGCGGTGACGGCACAATGGATTTTTCGGGGGTTCTGAAGGTCAATCCCGATGGCGCGGGGAAGGTCGAGCTGCGCGGGGATATTCTCGTCACAAAACGTGATAACAGCGATGCTGACACCTATGATAGAGGCGGCTATGTCAAACTCTATCTCAAGGGGGCGGACTCCTACTTTGCGGGCGGGATTGCGGAGGTAAAAGATCCGTTGAACAGTATCATTCCACTGCATAAACGCGGCGGTGTGCTGCTCGCCCTCTCGGAGGGCGCGACATGGTACCCCAAGGAGGCTGTGGATTCGTATGCGCTCTTTAACCCGGACAATCCATCGGAGAGACTCAGTGTTTTGCCCGATTGGAGTAAAGATCCGAGCAAACCACTCGGCTTCCATCTGTCGGCAGACGGCGGCATCATCGACATTGCATATGCTGCGCCGAATGTGGCACGTGCAGCTGCTGCGGGTACGCGCACGCTGACATTCAGCAACACAGAGGCAGCGCTGAACGGCGCGACCTTCCGCATCTCCACCGACCTCGCGAATGACAAGGCGGACAAGATTGTTCTGGACGGCATTCTGAATCCGACGCCGACAACGAACAATAAATATAAGCTGCAGATCGGCTTCGATCCGAAGATGAACGATGCTGCGGACAAGACAAACTATGTGATTGCGCCCACGACGGCGGGCGGTGTTCCCGTACTGGATTCTAACAATACGGGCGACACCGTGGAGGCATCGGAGTATACCGCAAAGAAGGCGGTTGCGGCGGGACTTTTGACGAAGGACTTCAAGGTCAAACCGACCCTCGTCGAGGCGACGGAGAGCGGCAGAAAGGTTGTGCGTGTGACCAAGATTACGATTTCGGATACTGCTCCAACGCCACAGCCGCAACCGCAGCCGCAACCACAACCGCAGCCACAACCACAGCCGCAACCACAGCCGCAGCCGCAACCACAACCACAGCCGCAACCGCAGCCGCAGCCACAACCGCAGCCACAGCCGCAGCCGCAGCCGCAGCCACAGCCACAGCCACAACCACAGCCACAACCACAGCCGCAACCGCAGCCACAGCCGCAACCGCAGCCGCAACCGCAGCCACAGCCACAACCACAGCCGCCGACACCCGGCCCCGCACTGCGCACGGCTGACCTTCTCATGGATATGGCACTCGCCCAGATCAGTGCATGGCGCGGCGAGAACAACGATCTGCATCGGCGTATGGGCGCACTGCGTGCGGGTGGCGAGTCCGGCGCATGGGTGCGCGGCTACGGCGGCAGGAACGAGTTCGGCACCTATCCCACCGAGGGCCGTTACAGCGGTGTGCAGGTTGGCATTGACCGCGCCGTTCCGCTTGGCGGCGGCACACTCTTCACGGGTTTTGCCGCCTCAATGATGAACGGCAGTGCACGCAACAGCGATCTCGACGGCAGCTATCGGGCACACTTCTTTGGCGTGTACGGCAGCTACATGGGCAAACGCGGCGATTATCTTGACGCGATCGTGAAATATGGGCGCATGACGAATGATGCGACTGCTGTCTTTGACGGCACGGCATACACGGGCGGCTACGGTGTGAACGGCTGGAACATCTCCGTCGAATACGGACATCGCATCGCCATCACCCCACATTTCTACTGGACGCCGCAGGCGGAGCTGAATTATGGACACATCGGCGCGGCAGACTACACCATGCGCGCGGGAGATTTGTCGGGCGCACGCATCTCGAACGGTCCCGTCACCACGCTCATCGGGCGCATCGGCACGCAGATCGGCTATGAGGACGAGCGCGGTTCGGTCTATCTGAAACTCGGCTATCTGCACGAGTTCAAGGCCGACCTCCACATGCGCGCACAGTACGGATCGACCTCTATTGACCGCAGTTACTCGGCGCAGGACAGCTATTTTGAGTACGGACTGGGCTTCACGCGGCGTGTCGGCAGAGCAGATCTCTATGGAGAGTTCAGCCGCACGGCGGGTGCGGATGTCATCAGCGAAAAATGGAAAGCGAATCTCGGCGTTCGCATCGGATTCTGAATCAATCATTTAGGAAATCGCTGATAATTTACCGCATAACGTAACTGCATAACGAAAAGACCGTTGGCGAATCTGCTTCGTCCAACGGTCTTTTCATTGCTTTTTTTCAGATATAGTACCGCTTGCACAGCGCCGCGTACTGCGCTATGCCCGCATCGGTGAGCAGGTAGTAGCTGCCCTCGCGGTGGAGGAGATGACGGTCGATCAGTTCGCGGCTGACGCGGCGCACCTTCGACTCGTTCCATTTCAGATGGTCGGCGATCTCATCCATATGGTTCTCCGCACTCTCCATGTTCTCGGCGGTATGTCTGCCGATATGGAGGAGGAAGAGGTCGCGCTGCATCTGCCGGATGCTCTGCAGGCGGCGGATGTAGGACGTGATCGCGCCCTTGGGGCTTGTGAGCAGGGCGAGCACGTAGACGAGCATGTTCATGACGGCGCAGAGCCCGGCAATCGAGGCGTTCATATGCACGGCGAGCGCATAGCCAATGACCGAGTTTACAATGCTGATGAGCAGCGCGAGCAGCAGGGTGTGCGACAGATGCTTTGTAAAGAGCAGTGCCGTCGCTCCGGGCGCAATAAAGAATGAAATGACGAGAATTGCGCCGACCGCGTCGAATGCTGCAACCGTGGTGAGCGAGGTCAGCGACATAAAGGCATAGAAGAAGATGCCCGTCGGGATACCGATGAGACGCGCGTACTCGCCGTCAAATGTGGAGACCTTGAGTTCCTTGTAGAATATGGTGATAAACGCAGCGATGACCGCAATCAACCCGCCCATCTTGAGTGCGGAGGCGGCAATCTCCACGCCGCCGATCTCCACCGTGTTCAGCCCCGCGTAGATGACCTCGCCCATCAGCACCATATCGGTATCGAGGTGGGCGTTGCCCGCATATTTGCTGATGAGAATGACAGCGAGCGCAAAGAGGAGCGGGAAGATGACGCCGATGGCATCGTCGTATTTGACGAGACTGGTCTTGCCGAGGAGTTCGACCAGCGATACCGTGATCACACCCATCAGCGCCGCGCCGAAGAGCAGCCACGGCGAGCCGAGGTCATGCGTGAGGAAAAACGCGAGCACGATGCCGAGCAGTACCGTGTGACTGATCGCATCCGCCATCATGGAGAGGCGGCGCAGGATGAGAAAGACGCCGAGCGGCGCGCACGCCGCCGCCGTCAGGAGAAGTACGAGAAGTGCGTCATCCATGTTCCTGCCTCCGTTTGAGTGTCCTGCCGAGAATCCCCTTCGTCCCGAACAAAATCGAGAAAAAGGCAATCAGCGAGGCGACAAGAATGATGGAGGGTCCTGTCGACATGCCCTGCTCAAGTGTGCTGATGTATGTGCCGACGAGTGCGGAGACCGCACCGATCAGGCTGCTCAG
The DNA here is from genome assembly GCF_900290285.1 of Candidatus Centipeda massiliensis. Taxonomy (GTDB): domain Bacteria; phylum Bacillota; class Negativicutes; order Selenomonadales; family Selenomonadaceae; genus Centipeda; species Centipeda massiliensis. The sequence continues at coordinate 1,009,066 of NZ_LT985754.1, forward strand.
GAGGAGGACGCGCGAGAGGCTGTTCGACCATTGATTTGCCGCCACGCAGGGGATGATGAGAAAGGAGCTGATGAGGATTGCGCCCACCGCTTTGATCCCGATGCCGATGACGGCAATCGTCATGATGAGCAGCAGGATGTTCAGCAGCCGGCAGGGCAGCCCAACGACCTCCGCATACTCTGCGTCAAAGACGAAGAGTTTCAGCTCTTTGTAAAAGAGCAGGAGCAGGAAGAGGACGACGGTGGAGACAATGCAGATGAGCTGCACGTCCGCCTCAAGCATGTATGCCGCCTGACCGAAGATGTATGTGCCGAGTCCTGCCTGTGAGGCACCTGCGTAATCGGGATTGCCCTGAATAAAACTCTTGAGCGCCATGCCGAGACCGAAGAAGCCCGAGAGGAAGATGGCGAGATTTGCGTCGAGTCCGAGGCGCTTATCCCTGTGTGCGAGCTGGATGAGTGTGTAGCTTGCCGCGCCCGCAGCGATTGCGCCTAGGAGAAGGACGACGGGGCTGCGCGTCGCGAACGCCATGTAGGCGAGAATGATGCCGGGGAAGGTTGAGTGTCCGATCGCGTCGCCGATCAGGCTTTGCCCCTTGTAGACGCTGAATGCGCCGATGGGAGCAGCAGCGACGGCGAGGATGACGCTGCCGAGCGCGACGATCTGAAAGGTGTAGTTCATCAGAATGTCCATCGTCGTCACTCCTTGAGCCGGTAGGCAAGCGCAAGCGCCGCCTCCTTGTCGAGATTGCTGAGATAGTCGCATGCCTTCACTGTGCGGTTGAGCACGACGAGATAGTCAAAATAGGAATCGAGTGTGCTGAGGTCGTGATGCACGGCGATGACGGTGCGTTTCTCTTTCTGCAAGTCGATGAATTTGTCCATGATGATGCGCTCCGTCGTCTCATCGACGCCCGCAAGCGGTTCGTCCATGATATAGAGCTGCGCATCCTGTGCGAGCGCACGCGCGATAAAGACACGCTGCTTCTGTCCGCCCGACAGCTCTGAGATCTGGCGGTCGGCGAAGTCCGCCATCTTCATCTTTTCGAGGGCGTCCATCGCAAGTGCGCGATCCTCCTTGCCGGGGCGGCGTACGAGTCCGAGATGGGCATAGCGCCCCATGAGTACGACATCAAAGACGGTCGTCGGGAAGTCCCAGTGCACCGAGCCGCGTTGCGGCACGTAGGCGATCTGCTTGTGCACGGCGGAGAGCGGCTTTCCCCAGAGCTGCACCGCACCCGACACGGGCTTCAGGAGTCCGAGGATGCCCCGCAGCAGGGTGGACTTGCCCGCGCCGTTCGGCCCTACGATTGCGCAGCGCACGTGCTCCGGGATATCGAGGTCGATGTCCCAGAGCACAGGTGTTTCGCGGTATGCCATTGTTAAATCTTCGACGTGTATGACGCTGTTTTGTTGCATTGAGTATCACCTCGCTCATAGGAATCACTGATAAAATGAAGTCCGTCAGATTGGTGCAGATTTTTTGTCCTGTCGAGGAGACAAACCGGACGCATAGCAAAAGCTATGTGGAGGATTTGTCGACAATGACAGGGCGAAAAAGATACGCCAAGGTGGCGCGGCTGAATTTATCAGTGCTTCCCATAGTATCTTCCCTTATGTAAATGTTGCTGCTGATCGTTCCAAGCGCCCCTTTCGGCTCGCTGTGCTCGCCACTTCCCCCGTTTTGACGGGGGAAGCTTTTCACCTAAGGCGGGACTACTTCAAATGTGAAACGATCAGATCGACATTGCTGCGGTACATTGTGATATACGTATCGCCCTTCTGTCCCTCTGGTGCAAGCGAGTCGGAGAAGAGTTCATTGCCCTCGCCGCCGACAATCTCCACATCGAAGCCCTTTGTCCTGCAGACCTCCTGCAGCTTCTTCATGCGCTCGGGATTCGTCGTGCTCTCGGCGAACACCGCCTTGACCTTGTGCTCTACAATGTAGTTCGCTGTCTTCTCAATATCCGCATTTGCAACCTCGGAGTCCGTGCTGACACCCTGCGGCGCAATGACATTCACATGGTAGCGGTGCGAGAAATAGTTGAACGCATCGTGCGGCGTGACGAGGTTCCGCTGTCCCTCGGGGATCTGTGCGATCTTTTCCTTGATCTCCGCATCGAGTGCATCGAGTTCGGCAAGGTATTTCTTCAGATTTTCCTGAATTTCCTTCTCGTGCGCGGGAACGAGTTTGATGAGCTGTGCTGCCGCCGCCTCCGTCGCCTGTTTGTAGAGAGCGACATCGAACCAGAAATGCGGATCGACAATCTTTTTGCCGTCCTCTTCCATATAGTTGATGTTCGCATCCGCAAAGTCTTTCGTGACGGCGACGCCCTTCTTCTCAAGCACCTCCGCCATCTTGCCCTCGAAGTGCAGACCATGATAGAGGAGGAGATCCGCTTTCTTGATCTTTTCGAGGTCGGCGGGCTGCGCGACGTAGAGATGCGGATCCTCACCGGCAGGGATAATCAGCTCGACGTTCACATAGTCGCCCGCGAGCTGCTTTGTCATATCCTGCAAAAACGAGGTCGTGACTGTGACCGTCTTCTTTGTGTCTGCTGCCTTATCGGCATTGCCGCCTCCACCGCAGCCGACAGCGACCAGTGCCGTCAGGGCAAGTGCGAGGGTGAGCAGCAGTTTGAAATAATTTTTCTTGATGTTCATGAAAACACCATCCTTTCATTTGTACTGAGAATAGCACAAAAATTAAATCTTGTAAATGATAAAATTTCTCAATAACTCAAGCTTCGCAGATGAATAATCCGTGGAACGTTTTTGATGTGCGAAGTTTGAGTAAATAAGGCATTAGGATAGAGCCGCCGCATGCGTTTTACGTGTGCGGCTTTTTTGTGCGGAGTTTTATAGGAAGCACTGATAAATTCAGCACTGCCATCTTGGCACATCTTTTCCGCCCTCTCTGTGTCGACAAATCCTCCACATAGCCCTTGCTATGCGTCCGGTTTGTCTCCTTGACAGGGCGAAAAATCTGTACCAATCTGACAGACTTCATTTTATCAGCGATTCCTATATCATTTTGAAAAATATTTTTAGAATTGGCAGGAAAATCCGCGGGGGGGGAAAAATAATATCTATGTCTACAGTATATTGGATTTCGTTCAAGGAGGATTTCTATGAGACAACGTGTATGGAGTTTTGCGATTGTGCTTTGCGCCGTCCTGTGCGTCGCGCTGGGGGCGAGTGCGGGCACCGCGTCGGCGCAGCACTACGTGAAGGTAGGGTACTATCTCCTCGCGGGGGATGAACAGCGCCCCGTGACGGGCTACAACGTCGTCATGGATGTAGACGACATTGACATCTGGTCTGAGGGGGATATCACGCACTATCACGTACTGGGCGGCCGTGTCATCGGACGCGTCGGCGAGGGGCTTGAGCCGCACCTCTATCAGGGACTCTACGATTTTCACTACAATGCGAAGACGGGAGAGTATCGCTGTATCTATCTGAGTAAACCGCCGAGCGAAGACTTCGCGTATGACTACCGCGACCGGAATGTCGTTCCGATTGAGCAGGCGAATGACAGCGGGGCGGCATTTGTCACGACGCCGGACATGACGCCAAAGGTTGTCGCACGAAAACTCGGCGCGCGCAAGTACAGCACGATGACCTACACGGGGGAAGCCGCCTATGTCCTGCGCGCGCTGCTCGCGCATCAAAAGGGGGAGAAGATAACGCTGATGGATGAAGGGATGATTCCGTGAGTGCTATAAACACGTGGGGGCCCCCGATCATAGCGTTTGCCGTTGTGGTGCTCGTTTTATTGTTCTATACGGTGAAATGGGTACCGCAAGAAGAGCGCAAACCTTTTTATATCCTTTTGGGGATTCTTTCTGTTGTTTACGCTGCTCTTTGTATCACCGTTGCGGTTGCGCCCAATGAGAATCTATGGAATATCGAGAGCAATGCGCTGCTGTCGCTTGTGACGCTCTATTTAATACGCTTTGCCCGTGTAGGAGAGGGGGTAATGGCCAAGTTATGGGCGGGTGTCATTGTATTTGTGTTCCTGCTGTTTTTTGCCTGTGTCTATACGGCGGCGCCATCGCCCGCAGCGCCGGCAGCAGACAGTACACAGGAAACGGCGGTCACGGTTTTTTCTGCCATACTGATGGCGCATGCTGCGGGGCTGCTGGAGCTGTACCTTTTTGGGAAAAAGAGGCGCGTCGTTCAGCTAGAGCGTTATACGGTAGAACATCAATCTAAAAAGGAGACGATTCACTATGAAGAATGAAACGATGAACTTTTTTAAGGTCTGCATGGCGGCACTGCTGCTCGTCGGCGCGCTGCTGCTCGCGCAGGGCGGCACCGCCTCCGCCGCGCCGAAACACGGCGCCTATAACATCGTGGACGAGGTGTCGCCGTCCGAATGGAATCGGTCATTTGATTACGACACGTCCACGCAGATAATTACGCTGTATGACGATAAGGGCGCAGTGCGGCGGCTGGATTTCAGCGACTATTGGAACAACCGCGTGACCGTGGAGGAGCTGCGTCCGGAGAACAAATCCTACAGCGGGGTCTATGAAATACCAGTCCTTTATGAAGGAAAAGGCCCGAAAACATTGCCTGCATATATCATACAGGCGTTGATCAAGTTTCACGGCCCTATCAACGGGCTCGGCAACTACAGCATGGAGGATATCAGCGTCACCGCCGATATGCCGGATGGGAAATCGCATACCTTTACCATTCAGAAAGCAAAGTGATAAGGAGCTGAACGGAAATGAGACATCCAATCGCGATGATGAAGACCTGCACGGCGGCGCTGCTGTTTGCCGCCCTATTCCTGCTGGCTCAGGTGGAGCCTGCCTCCGCCGCGCTCTATAACGGGGACATCGGGGAGACGCGCTTTACGAGCTCGCGTTGGGGCGATTTTCAGAGCAGTACCTATATCCTCAAGCGCTACGCGAAACCGAACGGCGAGAGCGGCGGCGGACTTGTCCTCGTGACGCCGGAGCCCGAACAGGGCACCTATGAAATCGTCGACCCGACGCAGGAGGCAGGCCGATGGAACCGGTCGTTTGACTACGACGAGAAAACAGGCGTGCTCACCCTCTACGATGATGGGGGCCCCATCGAGCGGTGGACAATTTTATCATGGAAGGGGTGGGAGCCGGGCGATGTGCGGGTAGAGCAGCTCATCCCCGAGAACAGCGCCTATGACGCGATCTATGAGTGGCAGGAAGACCGCAGCGCCCATGTTGCCTATATCCAGGGTATCGGGGAAAGGACCCTGCCTGAGTATATCTTGAATGTAATAAGGATGTTCGATAGCATGAAGGACCTCCTCGACCAAGGAGAATCGTGGGTGCTCGGCGGTGATGCCAATGGCGAGTATATCTCATTCGTCGTGCGCAAGACGAAAAAGCAGGCGAGCGCCCCGCAGGCAAGCCCCGCCGTTCCCGCGCGCTACATGGTCATCAACGCAAATGACAGCTCGGAATGGATCGCGTTCAGCTACGATACTGCGACAGGGATATTTACCATGTATGAGCCTGAGTTTGAATATGGTGAAAAACCATATTCGCACCGTCGATTCCTCTCAGGCGGCAGATTGGAAGTACAAGATATTGGTTATGAGGCTCAAACCGGCATTTGGACGAAGGGCGGTTACGGCTACTATTGGGATGGGTCTAACCACATTGCGCCTTACGTTACCGAAGGCATGGAACTCTTCCTGCAAAAGATACGCTGACGCAGGGGCGCAGCCTGCACCGATGAAAGGCGCAGCAGGGTGTTGACGCAGGGACGGAAACGCTCTACAATAAGCACAGAAAAGGTACTGCCGGCAGACGATCAGTGCCCCTATATGTTTTAGGAATTAACCGCCACACGTCAGGGACGAGGGGCGGTTAATTTCTTGTTAAGAGAACCGCTAGAATAACGAGGAGTAACAAACTCAAACTTCGCAGATGAATAATCTGCTGTAACCCTTGAAATATCTATCGTCTTGGCAAATAAAACAGCATGAGCGACATCCATTGCTCGCTCCCCTGACTCAGGCGGATCGCATCAACGTGCTCATCCTCGACGATTCCATCTGCCATCGCGCCCGTTCCAAGAAGGTGGAGCTTCTCGCCCGTCTCTACGACCAACTACGAAAATGTGCATAAAGAGAGTATTTTCATTGGCATAAAGTCCGTGTTTTCAAGGTCTGTGGAACGTTTTTGATGTGCGAAGTTTGAGTCAATAAAATTTTTGTAAATGAAAGGCGTCCCTGCACGAATACACAGGGACGCCCATATGTTTCAAAAAATTATTTCCCGAGCAGCTTTGCCTTCAGTGCGCGATAACGAATTGTCTCATACGCACCAATCTGAGACTCGGGATGGTCGCTGCCGTACGCGCGCCCGCTGACAGACAGCAGCGGCGGCGACTGGATGCGCTTGGCGACCGCCATGCCCGTATAGAGTCCCCACCAACGCTCCAGGTCGGAGATAAAGTCTGCCGCCGTGGGGAAATATTCTGCGACAAGACCGTTCGCACAGCCGATGAACTTCTCAAGGTCGCCGTCCGCATAATGCGTGAGGATATCCTCAGGGATGCAGTTCTCCTCGGCAAAGGCACGGAAGAGGTAATCATGATAGAGGTAGCGGATGGGATCGCCCTTGCCCTCGTCCACGTTCTGCGCATCGGACAGCTCCGCGCTCGGCACGATGTCGATGATGCCCTGCGGAATGACTTCGCGTCCGTAGACGGTATCATTCAGATAGCGTGCGAGATCATAGACCTGATACTTCCAGAGGTCGGCGAGCGCGGAGAGGAAGCCCGCCTGATCGCCGTAGAGGGTCGCGTAGCCGACGGTGGACTCTGCCTTGTTCGCGTTGCAGGTAAAGCCTGCGCCCCATGCGGCGGCGACGGTGGCGAGGACGCGCCCGCTGCGGTCACGCGCCTGCATATTCTCACGGACAAACGAGGAAATCGTGAGATGTTCGCCCTTCGCCGCCGCTTTTCCCATGATGGGCACTTCGGTCAGCTGCGTGACGGTATGTGCGACGCTCTCTTCGATGGGGACGATTGTGTGGCGGCAGCCAAGATTTTCGGCGAGCTGCGCCGCAAGCCCTTTTGTTGTCGCGGAGTTGAAGCGGCTCGGCATATTGACCAGCAGGACGTTTTCTGCGCCGATCGCGTCCACGTAGAGGGCGGCGGCGACGGCGGAGTCAATGCCGCCCGAGATGCCGATGACAACGCGCTCCATGCGGATGCGTGCGAGGAATTTCTGCACGGCGTAGCGCAGCATACGATGAATCGGTGCAATCGGCGCTTCTGCCGTCTGTGGCAGAGGGGCGGGCATCTGCTCCGTGTCGACGAGCGTGATGCTCTCCTGATAGGCGGGGGAGATGAGGACGCGCTCGCCGTTCGCGTTGAATACATGTGCTCTGCCGGGGAATGTGTATACGGTCTTGCCCTTGTCCTGAAGTCCAAGCGTATTGATGTAGAAGATGTTTTTGTGCTTTTCGCGTGCCGTCTTGGCAAGGGTGGATGCGCCAAAGCAAATGGGGAAGGGACTCGCATCTGCGGCGAGGATGATGTTCTCGCCGGACAGTTCATAGAGCAGCGGGGCAAAGTGATTCCCCGTGCCGTGCAGCGGCGTGCGCATGACTTCCGTGAGTACACCGTCCCGTGCTTCGACGAGCGTGCGGCAAACGCCTGTGCAACTGTCTGCCTGTGCAGCGTTGCCAAAGACCACGGTGACACCCTCTGCCGCTGCGGCAATCTCCTCGGCATAAGCGGCGCAGTCGCGCAGGAATGCGGGCTGTTTCCACACGCCGCCGAGGAAGAGACCCGAGAGACTGAGTGCGGGGAAGAGGACAAGCTCCGCGCCTGCTGCCTTTGCCTCCGCGATCTTTGCGCGCATCGCTGCGGCGTTGCGGTCGGGGCGTCCCGGAACGACTTCCATGGATATGAGTGCAATTTTCATAATGATGCTTCCTTCCCAAATGCAATAGCGTTTGATTTTTATTCCATCTCAATGGTATAATCCAAGGTGGTGAGTAATATGACGAAGAAGAAAACGCCAAAGACAAATGCGGCACGTATGTTGGATCGCCTCGGCATTCCCTATGAGCTTTTGACCTATCCCGTCGATGAGCGTGATCTTTCGGCGGCGCATGTGGCGGAGGTGACCGGCATCCCCTTGGAGCGCATCTACAAGACGCTTGTTGTGCGCGGCGACCGCACGGGCGTCTTTATGGCGGTCGTTCCAGGGGCGGGGGAACTGGATCTCAAGGCTGCGGCGGCTGCAAGCGGCAACAAGCGCGCAGAGATGGTTCATTTGAAGGAGGTCTTTGACCTCACGGGCTATGTGCGCGGCGGCTGCTCGCCGCTTGGTGCAAAGAAGCCGTATCCCGTCTACTGCGACGAGAGTATCCTGCATCATGAGCACGTGTGCGTGAGTGCGGGGCGACGCGGGGAACAGCTCTCCCTTGCGCCCGCTGACCTCATCCGTGCGGCGGCGGCGACAGCAGTACCACTTGTGCGTTGATCTGCCGTTTTTGCGTACGGATATTAGTATAGCACAGAAGAATCCCCATGCCCAAATGAAAGGATGTATACAATGAATTATTTCAGCACGCGCGGCGCGACGGAACGCGTTTCCTCGGCGGAGGCAATTCTCAAGGGGCTTGCCTCGGATGGCGGTCTCTATGTGCCCGCGGCATTTCCGCAGGTCTCGCTCTCGGAGATCGAGGCGCTTGCACCCCTCTCATACGAGGAACGTGCTGAGCGTATTCTCCGCCTCTTTCTTACGGATTATACGGAGGAGGAACTGCAGGGCTGTGTCAGCCGCGCCTACAGTCATACGTTTGACGATGTGCGGCGCGCGCCCGTTCGGACGGTTGGGGAACTTGAGGTGCTCGAACTCTGGCACGGCCCGACGAGCGCGTTCAAGGATATGGCACTGCAGCTCCTGCCGCAGCTGATGAGTACGGCGCGGAAAAAGACGGGGGAGCAGGATACCATTCTCATTCTTGTTGCGACTTCGGGCGATACCGGGAAAGCTGCACTCGAAGGCTTCGCCGATGCCGATGGCATCCGCATCATGGTGTTCTACCCCGATGGCGGTGTCAGCCCGATTCAGCGACTGCAGATGGTGACGCAGACGGGCGCAAATGTCTCCGTTGTAGCGGTGCGCGGGAACTTCGACGATGCGCAGCGCGGCGTGAAGGAGATCTTCGGCGATGCGGCGATGGCAGCGGAGCTTGCTGCGCTCCATACGAAGCTCTCGTCGGCGAACTCGATCAACTGGGGACGTCTCGTGCCGCAGATCGTCTACTACTTCAGCGCATACGCTGATCTTCTTGCGGAGGGAAAAATTGCGGCGGGCGATGCGGTGAACTTCACCGTGCCGACGGGGAACTTCGGCAACATCCTCGCAGGTTACTATGCAAAGCGCATGGGGCTGCCCGTCGGGAAGCTCGTCTGTGCCTCGAATGCGAACAATGTGCTGACGGACTTTCTGCAGACGGGCATCTATGACCGTGCGCGCGACTTCTATCAGACGCTGTCACCGTCGATGGACATTCTCGTCTCAAGCAATCTTGAACGACTGCTCTATCATCTGACCGAGGACAAGGCACAGGTTGCCGCGTGGATGAAGGAGCTCGCTGTGGCAGGAAAATATGATGCAAGTGCGCTTCTCCCCAAACTAAAGGACGTGTTCTGGGCGGCATGTGCGGACGACGCGGCAACGGAGGAGGAGATCCGTACGGTGTACGGACGCACGGGCTATACGCTTGATACACATACGGCGGTTGCCTATCGTGCGGCGGAAGGCTATCGGAGCGAGACGGGGGACACGCGCCCGATGATTGTCCTCTCGACGGCAAGTCCGTATAAATTCGCCGCGAGTGTGCTTCATGCGCTTGGTGCGCAGACGGCGGGATCGGACGCGTTCACGCAGATGACGCTCTTGCAGGAGAGGAGCAGGATGGCTGTTCCCACGCGCCTTGCCGCCCTGCATGATGCGAAGGTACTCCACGAGGGGGGCTGCGAAAAGACCGGCATGGCGGAGATGGTTCTGGCGTTTGCCCGTACATAAGAAAAAATAAGTAAACAATAAATTTTTTTCATAACAAAGAAGGATTCTTGCATTATGTGGAGAATTTTCACAAAGTACGATCATTGGGTATGATACCGAGGCGGATTTCGCCCCGCATCAAGTACAACCAAAAGATATTTTGGGGAAAGAGGTACATTATGGCAACGATTGATCTGACACAGTACGGTATTACGGGAACAACGGAAATTGTTCACAATCCGAGCTACGACCAGCTGTTCCGCGAGGAGCTGCGCCCAGACCTGGAGGGGTACGAGCGCGGTCAGGTGACGGAGATGAAGGATGCCGTCAACGTCATGACGGGCATCTATACGGGACGTTCCCCGAAGGACAAGTACATCGTCGATGATGAGACTTCACACGATACGGTCTGGTGGACATCCGACGAGTACAAGAACGACAACCACCGTGCAACGCAGAAGGCGTGGAACGCTGTACGCGATATCGCCATTCGCGAGCTGTGCAACAAGCGCCTCTTTGTCGTGGATGCGTTCTGCGGTGCGAACGTCAATACGCGCATGGCGGTGCGCTTCATCGTGGAGGTGCCGTGGCAGGCACATTTCGTCACGAATATGTTCATCCGCCCGACGGAAGCAGAACTGAAGGATTTCAAGCCGGACTTTGTGGTCTACAATGCTGCAAAGGCGCGCGTCATGCACTTCGGCGATCTCGGACTCAACTCCGAGACGGCGGTCATGTTCAACCTCACGAGCCGTGAGCAGGTCATCGTCAACACGTGGTACGGCGGCGAGATGAAGAAGGGCATCTTCTCGATGATGAACTATTATCTCCCGCTCAAGGGCATCGCCTCCATGCACTGCTCCGCAAATACGGACAAGCAGGGGCAGAACACGACGCTGTTCTTTGGTCTCTCGGGTACGGGCAAGACGACGCTCTCGACCGACAGCGCACGTCTCCTCATTGGCGACGACGAGCACGGCTGGGACGACGAGGGTGTCTTCAACTACGAGGGCGGCTGCTACGCGAAGGTCATCAACCTCGACCCTGAGGCTGAGCCGGATATCTATCAGGCGATCCGCCGCAACGCGCTGCTTGAGAACGTTACGGTCGATCTCGCCGGTCATGTAGACTTTGCGGATAAGAGCGTGACGGAGAATACGCGCGTCTCGTATCCGATCAATCACATTGAGAATATTGTGCTCGGTCATGTCGCGGAAAAGTCCGCAGGTCCGCATGCAAAGCACGTCATCTTCCTTTCGGCGGATGCGTTCGGCGTTCTGCCGCCGGTTTCGATCCTGACGCCGGAGCAGACGAAGTACTACTTCCTCTCGGGCTTTACCTCGAAGCTCGCGGGCACGGAGCGCGGCATCACGGAGCCGACCCCGACGTTCTCGGCGTGCTTTGGTCAGGCGTTCCTCGAACTGCATCCGACGAAGTATGCGGAGGAGCTGGTTCGCAAGATGGAGGAGCACGGCTCGCGTGCCTATCTCGTGAACACGGGCTGGAACGGCACCGGAAAGCGCATCTCCATTCAGGATACGCGCGGCATCATCCACGCGATTCAGGACGGTTCGATCGACAGCGCCCCGACGAAGAAGATTCCGTATTTTGACTTCGAGGTTCCGACGGAGCTGCCGGGGGTCGATCCGAAGATTCTCGATCCGCGCGACACGTATGCAAGCCGCATGGAGTGGGATGAGAAGGCAAAGGATCTTGCTGCACGCTTCATCAAGAACTTCAAGAAGTATGAGGGCAAAGAGGAGGGCAAGGCACTCGTTTCGGCGGGGCCGCAGCTCTAAACTGTATCTGTAGCACGGAGGAAGCTGCCGCTTATGCGGCAGCTTTTTTCATCATGGGGAGGAGGCGCGATGAATCTCTCGGACAGCATCAGCAAGGTGCGCGGCGTCGGCGTAAAGAAGGCGGCGGCGTTTATGCGCCTTGGCATTCAGACGGTGTACGATCTCCTGACCTACTACCCGCGTGCCTACGAGGATCAGAGCCGCACAACGCCGATAGCCCGGCTGCGTGCCGGTGAACGCGCGACGGTGCTCGGTGTCATTCAGTCGGTGACGGAAAAGCAGACGCGGCGGCGCGGCTTTACCGTGCTGACGGCACTGGTCGGCGATGGGACGGGCTATGTGCAGGCGCTTTGGTTCAACCAGCGCTTCCTGAAGGCGAAGCTGCGTGAGGGTCAGCGTATTTTCCTCACGGGTAAGGCGGAGTATGCCTATAACGGCGGCGGGCAGCTTGCCATTTCCAATATCTCGTCGTTTGAGATGCTCGGCGCACATGAAACGGTGGACGCACATCTTGGCATTCTGCCCATCTATGGAGCGACGGAGGGGCTGACGCAGAAGCAGCTGCGGCAGATGGTGGCGTATGCGCTTACGCAGGCGGAGGGGGAACTCTCAGAGACGCTGCCGCAGCGCATTCGCGAGGAGTATCGCCTCGTCGGGCGTGCGGCTGCGTTTCACCATATTCACTTTCCCAAACGGGAGGAGGAGCTGCGCGCGGCGCGGCGGCGGCTTGCGTTCGAGGAACTTTATCTCATCCAATGCGGTCTGCTCGCACTCAAGAAGCGCACGGCGGAGGAACAGGAGGGAATCGCGCATCGTGCGAATGGCGATCTTGTCGTGCAGGTGCTTGCAGCGCTGCCGTTTGATCTGACAGAGGATCAGAAAAAGGTGTGGAAGGAGATCGCACGCGATATGGAGTCGCCGCTCCCGATGCGCCGTCTCGTGCAGGGCGACGTTGGCTCAGGCAAGACGGCAATCGCCCTGCTCGCCCTTGTCAAGACGGTGGAAAGGGGCTGTCAGGGGGCGTTGATGGCACCGACGGAGATCCTTGCGCATCAGCATTACGACTACCTGTCGGGGCTGCTCACGCCGCTCGGCGTGCGCGTGGGCTTTCTCACGGGGCACCTCTCGAAGAAAGAGCGCACAGCGATGGCGGCGGCGCTTGCGGCGCATGAGGTGGATATTGTTGTCGGCACGCACGCGCTGATTCAGGAGTACGTCGGGTTTGATGCACTCGGGCTGGTGGTGACGGACGAACAGCACCGCTTCGGCGTTGCACAGCGCTCGGCACTTGAGAAAAAGAGTGCCGTGACGCCCGATGTGCTTGTCATGACGGCGACGCCGATCCCGCGTACGATGACGCTCACGGTCTACGGCGATCTCGATGTCTCGCGCATTGAGAATATGCCGCCGGGACGCAGACCCATTCGTACATTCCTGCGCGATGAGACAGCGCGCGAAAAAATTTATGCCTTTGTTCGCAAAGAAATTGAGAGTGGACGGCAGGCGTATGTCGTCTGCCCGCTGATTGAGGCAAGTGAGGAGGGCGATCTGCCGTCGGTGGAGGAGGTTTACGAGGAACTTGCGCACGGCATCTTTCACGGCATTTCCTGCGGACTGCTGCACGGGCGCATGAAGTCCGCAGAAAAAGAGGCGGTGATGGAGGGCTTCTATGCGAACAAGATCAAGCTGCTCGTCTCGACGACGGTGATTGAGGTCGGTGTGAACGTGCCGAACGCGAGCATTCTTGTCGTGGAGCATGCGGAGCGCTTTGGGCTTGCGCAGCTGCATCAGCTGCGCGGGCGCGTCGGACGCGGCTCTCATGCCTCTTACTGTATTTTGATCGCGGGACGCAGTGCCTCCTCGCAGGAACGACTGCAGATCATTGAACGGACAAACGACGGCTTTCAGCTCGCCGAAGAGGATCTGCGCCTGAGAGGGCCGGGACAGTTCTTTGGAGCGATGCAGCATGGTCTCGGCGACCTGAGGATTGCGGATGTGCTCGCCGACATGGATCTCCTGCTGCTCGCACGCCGCGCAGCACTTGCCACAGTGGACGACCCCGTCCAGTTCTCCTTCGTACTGCCCACGCTTATGCGTCAGTATCGAGAGCAATTTGAGCATATACGGGAGGTTTGAATTGACATGAAACGATTTTGTTGATACGTAGTAAAGTACGTGGTAATATAGAGGCGGAGGATGGATATGAAAAGTTACTCTTCAAGAGATATCCTCAGAATGCTTCTGGCGGATGGATGGGTTGAGGTCAACTGTGTTGGAGATCATCATCAGTTCAAGCACCCAACGAAGCCTGGAAAGGTGACGCTCCGGCATCCAGTCAAGGATATGGGGGTTCGCGATTTGAAGAGCATTGAGAGACAGTCGGGATTAACTTTTTAAGGAGGACAGCATGTTTCCAGATTTTTATCGTTATCCTGCCATTTTCAGCTATGAAAAAGATGGTGTGCATATCGTGTTTCCTGATCTGCCCGGATGTATTACCTTTGGGCAAGACGAAGAAGAGGCTGTACGTATGGCTCGTGAGGCACTTACACTTCATCTTTACGGAATGGAGCAGGACGCAGAGGAGATTCCAAGCCCCTCGTCTATGAAGACCTTGGCAGAGCAGGAGGACTTACAGAAGAACGAGATGTTCATGTTAGTGGAGGCGTTTATGCCTGCGTTTCGGGAGAAACAGAGCAAGCGCTTTGTCAAGAAAACCCTGTCTGTGCCCTACTGGATGAACGTTGAGGCGGAGCGGATCGGACTGAACTTCTCCCAGACACTGCAAAATGCGATTATGCAGAAACTGGAACTTGCTAAGTGATGTTCCTCTGGTTGTATTCCTTGACATGCGGGGATTCTCTGGGCTAGAATAACGGCATACTGAGATAATGGAGGGATTGCCTTGACAAAGGTTTTGGTAAGTGGCGCTGCGGGACGCATGGGACGCGCGGTGCTGAAAGCCGTGTTGGATGATGCGGATCTGGAACTCGTCGGCGCGGTTGACATTGTGGGCGGCGCGGATGCGGGCGAACTTGCAGGGGCGGCGGCAAACGGCGTCCTTGTTGAGACTGATCTGGCGGCAGCGCTCACGCGTCTGCAGCCGGATGTAATGATTGACTTTACGCGCCCCAATGTGGTCTACGGAAACGTCTTGACGGCACTCGCACACAAGGTTTCGCCCGTCGTCGGAACGACGGGACTCACAGAGGAGCAGAAGGCGGCGATCAAGGCGGCGGCGGACGAGAACGAGACTCCTGCATTCATCGCACCTAATTTTGCCATTGGTGCTGTCCTCATGATGCTCATGAGCCGTATGGCGGCAAAATATATGCCGGATGTGGAAATCATTGAGCTTCACCATGACAATAAGCTGGACGCACCCTCGGGTACGGCTGTGCAGACGGCGGCCATGATCGCTGAGGTGCGTGCCCCGCATGTGCAGGGGCATCCCGACGAGGAGGAGAAGATCGCAGGGGCGCGCGGTGCAGAGTATGAGGGAATGCGCATTCACAGCGTACGTCTGCCGGGCTATGTCGCACATCAGGAGGTCATCTTCGGCGGACTCGGACAGACGCTTTCAATCCGCCATGACTCGCTGAATCGCGAGTCCTTCATGCCGGGGGTTGTGCTCGCGGCAAAGAAGGTGCGCGGACTTACGTCGCTCACGGTCGGACTGGATAAATTGCTGTAAGGAGTACATTATGAAGAAATATCGTGTTGCCATCCTTGGCGCAACGGGTGCCGTCGGGCAGGAATTCCTGAATCTCATTGAGGAGAGGCGGTTCCCGTTCTCGGAACTGCGTCTGCTCGCGTCCAGTCGCTCGGCGGGCAAAAAGATTGCCTTCATGGGTAAGGAGTATACCGTACAGGAGACGACCCCCGATTCGTTCGAGGGCATCGACATTGCGCTCTTTGCGGGCGGTGCGGCGAGCAAGGAGTTTGCCCCCCACGCCGTGAAGGCGGGTGCCGTCGTCATTGACAATTCGAGCGCGTTCCGCATGGATCCGGAGGTGCCGCTCGTCGTGCCCGAGGTCAACCCCGAGGCGATCAAGAAGCACAAGGGCATCATTGCGAACCCGAACTGCTCGACCATCATCATGGTCATGGGGCTGAAGCCGCTCTACGATCTCGCGAAGATCCGCCGCATCGTCGTTTCGACCTATCAGGCGGTCTCCGGCGCAGGCAAGGAAGGCATGACAGAGCTCGAACATCAGGTCGCTGCGCTCTCCTCGGGGAAGGATGCCGAGGCGAATGTGCTGCCCGTCGGCAAGCTGCCAAAGCACTATCAGATCGCGTTCAACCTCATTCCGCAGATCGATGTCTTCATGGACAACCTCTACACGAAAGAGGAGATGAAGATGATCGATGAGACGAAGAAGATCATGGAGGATGACAGCCTGCGCATCACGGCGACCACGGTACGCGTGCCCGTCTACCGCAGCCATGCCGAGTCTGTCAATGTCGAGTTCGAGCGTGAGGTCTCGCTCGATGCGGCGCGCAAGGCGCTTGCGGCATTCCCGGGCGTGATCCTGCGTGACAATCCGTCGGAGCAGGAATACCCGATGCCGCTTTTCACCTCGGGCAAGACCGATGTCGAGATCGGCCGCCTGCGCCGCGATGAGTCGACGGAGAACGCGCTGAATTTCTGGATCTGCGGCGATCAGATCCGCAAGGGTGCGGCGCTCAACGCGCTCCAGATTGCGGAGTACATGATCGCACACGAACTCATCTGAACAGCACAGATTAGGGAAGCACTGATAAATTCAGCACCATCATCTTGACGCATCTTTTTTGCCCGCACTTCGGCGGAAAATCCTCCACAGAGCACCACTCTGCGTCCGGTTTTCCGCCTTGTTCGGACGAAAAAATCTACGCCAATCTGACAGACTTCATTTTATCAACGATTCCTTAGGGACTTACTTCCACATAGGAGGTAAGTCCTTTTTTTGTGCATTCATGGACGTGCAGCATCCTCTTCCTGCCCTTTCGTTTCGCGGAGTGAAGGGCTTTTTTAGTCTGTTATGAGAGGAAATGGGAATGCTTGTTTTCTTGATAAAAAAGGGTATTTTTGCTATAACTGTTAAAGAAAGTGGCGGATTGTGGTGGGTTGTGCCACATAATGGAGGATCGGTTCTGAAGGGTGGTGCGGCGAGATGTTCATGGGGGAATACACCCACAGCATTGATGCCAAAGGCCGCGTCATTCTGCCTGCCGACTTCCGACAAGAACTCGGCGTTTCCTTTATCATCACGAAGGGACTCGACGGCAGTCTCTTTCTCTTCCCGCAGGCAGCGTGGGATGAGTTCGCCGCAAAGCTGCGGACTCTCTCGATTGCCGATCCAAATGCACGCGCCTTTGCCCGCTTCTTCATCGCGGGGGCAAGGACGCTCGAATGCGACAAGCAGGGGCGCTTTCTCGTGCCGGCAAATCTGCGCACCTACGCGAATATCGGCCTCAAGCAGGATGTTATCCTCACGGGTGCAGATACGCGCATTGAGGTGTGGGACAAGGAGAAGTGGCTGCGCTATGCGGGTGAGGTTGACCCGAATATCACGGAGATCTCAACGCAGCTTGCGGGCTATGGGATTACGATATGAGCGACTTTCATCACATCAGCGTTCTGCCAGATGAGACACTGGAAGCACTGTGCATTCAGCCGAACGGGATCTATGTGGACTGCACGCTCGGCGGTGCGGGACATGCGGGGCGCATCGCGGCTATGCTGTCTCCTGCGGGGCGCCTGATCGGCATTGATCAGGACGAGACTGCGATTGCAGCAGCGTCCGAGCGGCTCACGGATGTCTCGTGTAAGGTCACGCTCGTGCGAGACAACTTTCGCCATCTGCGGGATATTCTCGCGCACGAGGGGCTTTCGGCGGTAGACGGTATTCTCTTCGATCTCGGCATCTCGTCGCCCCAGATCGATACGGCGGAGCGGGGGTTCTCCTATATGCAGGACGCGCCGCTCGATATGCGCATGGACAGACGCCGTGCGCGGAGTGCCTATACCGTTGTCAACGCGTACACGGCGGCGCAGCTTGCAGGGATTTTCTACACTTATGGTGAGGAACGCTGGGCAAAGCGGATTGCCGCATTCATCGAAGCGGCACGAAAGTCTCGCCCCATTGAGACAACGGGGCAGCTCGTTGCCGTCATTGATCGTGCTGTGCCCAAGGCGGTGCGCGCAAAGGGTGGACACCCCGCAAAGCGCGTCTTTCAGGCAATCCGTATTGAGGTCAACGAGGAGCTGACTATTCTTGCCGATGCAGTCAAGGATGCCGTGCATGCGCTTCGTGTGGGCGGACGGCTTGCCGTGATCACATTTCACTCGCTGGAAGACCGCATTGTCAAGCAGACGCTGCGGGATCTTGCACGCGACTGTATCTGTCCGCCGCAGACGCCGGTCTGCATCTGCGGACACGCGCCCGAAGTGCGGCTCATTGGCAAGGCACGCGCGGCAAGCAGTACCGAATGTGCCGCGAATCCGCGTGCAAAGAGCGCGAAGCTGCGCGTAGCAGAGAAATTATAGGAGATCATTCATCAACGAAGGAGGTGAGGGCGTATGCCGGCACGGAAACTGTATACTTACGAATACGAGGCAGAGACACTGCCCTCACAGCCGCTGGAACCGCCAAAGGAGCCGCTGATTCGGCGAGAGATCAATACGAATCTGCGCAACTGTCTGCGCGCCATCTTTTTCCTCATCGCATGCGGCGCCATGGTCGTGACGCTGCTCGGCGGCATCGGCGCGAGGAACGGCTATATTCTGCTCGAAACGCAGCAGGATGCCGAGCAGCTTGAGCAGGAGAACGAACGCCTCAAGATTGAGAT
This sequence comes from Candidatus Centipeda massiliensis, assembly GCF_900290285.1. Classification (GTDB taxonomy): domain Bacteria; phylum Bacillota; class Negativicutes; order Selenomonadales; family Selenomonadaceae; genus Centipeda; species Centipeda massiliensis. Next base: position 1,027,731 of record NZ_LT985754.1, read on the forward strand.
TGCACAGCTGAAATCGCCCGCACGCATCGAGGCAATCGCGGTCGATGAGCTTGGAATGCGGGTGCCGCAGAATATGTATTTTTCGCATGAAGGGGAATGAGGGGCATGACGAAGCGATTGAAGGAACTCGCTGATCTTCTGCCGGGTGCGCGCCTTGAGGGCAGTGACGCCGTGATTACGAGCGTTGAGCGGGACTCGCGGCGGGTGCAGGAGGGAGCACTCTTTGCCTGTATCACGGGTGCTCATGTGGATGCGCACAGCTTTATACCGGATGTGGCGCGGGCTGGTGCCCGCGCTATTTTGACGGAGCGGGAGAGGGTGGAGGTGCCTGCAGGCATCTCCGTTCTTCATGTATCCAATCTCCAAGAGGCGTTGGATGTGATCGTGCCGTATTTCTATGACTACCCCGCACGCAGCATGCGTGTCATCGGCATTACGGGGACAAACGGCAAGACGACAACGAGCTATCTCACGCGTGCAATTCTGCGCCATGCAGGAAAACGTGTCGGGCTGATTGGAACGATCCAGGTCATGATGGAGGATGAGGTCTTTCCTACATCGAATACGACCCCTGATGTCATTGTGATGCAGCAGCTGCTTGCGGAGATGCGCACACGAGGGATGGACACCGTCATCATGGAGGTCTCCTCGCATGCGCTCGATCAGGGACGTGTCGCGGGCATCGAGTTCGATACGGCAGTCTTTACGAATCTGACGCAGGATCACCTCGACTACCATAAGACCATGGAGAACTACGCACGGGCAAAGGCACGCCTCTTCGACCTCGTGTCGGCTGAGGGGACGAAGGCGGGCAAGACGGCTGTTCTCAATGCGGATGATGCGGCAAGTGAGATCATGCGCGCGCATACACACTGTCCCATCATTGCATACGGTGTGGAAAACAGTGCGGCATTGATGGCGCAGGATGTGCATCTCGCACAGGATGGCATGGAGCTGACACTCGTTCATGACGGCGCGGTATTTTCTCGTCTGCACATTGGCATCACGGGGCTGTTCAACGTCTATAATGTGCTTGCGGCGACTGGTGCTGCACTTGCGGAGGGGCTGCCCGCTTCCGATATTGTGGCGGCGCTCAGTGCGTTCACGGGCGTTCCGGGACGATTTGAACTCGTGCGCGCGGGACAGAAATTCTCCGTCATCGTGGACTATGCCCATACACCGGACGGTATGGAAAATGTGCTGCGCACGGCACGTGCTGTGACGCGCGGACGCATCATCGCCGTCTTTGGCTGCGGCGGTGATCGTGACCGGACGAAGCGTCCGATCATGGGGCGGATTGGGGCGGAGCTTTCGGACATTGTTGTTCTCACCTCCGACAATCCGCGTACGGAGGATCCGGCAGCGATTGTGGACGAGGTCGAGGTTGGCGTTCTGCCTGTGATTGGCGATAAGCCGTATGAGAAAATTGTGGATCGCCGCACGGCGATCTTCCATGCGGTAGGGACGGCACGCGCAGGCGATACGGTCGTCATTCTCGGCAAGGGACATGAAACGTATCAGATCCTAAAGGATGGGACGATTCATTTCGATGATCGTGAGACGGCGCGTGAAGCGATTAGGGGGCTGTAGTATGGCGATGACATGGACTGAGGTGCTTGCGGCGACGGGTGCCGCTCTGCACAGCGGAAAGCTGCGTGAAAATGATACGATCCCCCACATTACGACAGATACGCGGCGGATCGCGACGGGGGATCTGTTCGTCGCTCTGCGCGGGGAGCATTTCGACGGTGCGGACTTCGCCGCGGATGCCCTCCGCAAGGGCGCGGCAGCTGTTCTGGTCAGCACGCCGATCTCCAAGTCGGTGGAGCAGGCGCTGAAAAAGGAACAGGGGGCTGTTCTCGTGACCGAGGACACGCTCAAGGCATATCAGGACATCGCGCATGCTTGGCGCATGAAATTCCCGATTCCCGTTGTTGCGATCACCGGCTCGAATGGCAAGACGACGACAAAGGATCTGACGGCCGCCGTCCTTTCGGGGCGCGGTGCGGTCTGCCGGACGGCGGCGAACTACAACAACGAAGTCGGGCTGCCGCTGACACTGCTCGGCATAACGGAGGAAGATACCGCCGCCGTCGTCGAGATCGGCATGCGCGGGCTGGGGCAGATCGCAGAACTTGCACCCGTTGCTGCGCCCAACATTGGCATCGTGACGAATGTCTGCGAGGTGCATATCGAACTCCTCGGCTCCATCGAGAATATTGCAGCGGCAAAGGCGGAGCTTGTGCAGGCAATCCCTGCCGGCGGGACAGTCATCCTCAACAGCGATGATGAGCGCGTTTCTGCCATGCGTGCATACGCAGGAGACGGTGTGCGCGTTATGACTTATGGGATCGGCGCAGGTGCAGATGTGCGTGCCGAGGCACTGCGCTGCGGTGTGGACGGCTCTCAGTTCATGGTAACGTGGGGCAATGAGCGGCATGACTACAGCATACCTCTTGCGGGGCGGCACAATGTCAGCAATGCGCTTGCGGCACTTGCGGCCGGCTTTGTTCTTGGACTCACGCCGCAGGAGATGCAGGCGGGGCTGTGCCGGCTTACCCCGGCAAAGATGCGCTACGAGGTACATGAGGTCGGCGCATGGCGTTTCATCAATGATGCCTACAATGCGAGTCCCGCTTCTATGCGCGTGTCGATTGAGACAACGGCTTCGCTCTATCCGGAGCGCAAGATTGCTGTACTCGGCGATATGCTGGAACTCGGAACCGTTGCCGAGGAGGCACACAGGGAGATCGGCCGCCGCGTGGCGGAGCTTGGGTTTGCGGCACTTGTGACCTACGGTTCGCAGACGCAGTGGATGCACGAGGCGGCCGAGGCGGCTGGCTGTCCCATCTGTCGTCATGCGGAGACACACGAGGCGGCTGCGGCGCTGCTGCGCGGACTTCTCGCGGACGGTGACACCGTTCTCTTCAAGGGATCGCGCGGCATGCGCATGGAGGCGATTATCACGCTTCTGACGGGCAAGGAAGCGGGGCACTGATGGAACCTATCCTGGATCTGCTTGCACCGCAGCTGCGCGTACTTCTGACGCTCCTGACGGCACTTGCCATTGTTCTGTTCAGCGGCGTTTACTTCCTTCCGTTTCTGCACCGTCTGAAATACGGGCAGAGCATCCGTGAGGAGGGACCTGCGAGCCATCAGAAAAAGAGTGGAACACCAACGATGGGCGGCGTGATGATTGTGCTCGCCGTGACGGCGGCGACACTCCTCTTTGCACCGTTTACGGTGACGACACTGCTCGTACTCTTCATCTTTCTTGGGCACTTTCTGCTCGGCTTTGCGGACGACTACATCAAGGTCGTCAAAAAGCGCAATCTCGGACTGCGCGCCTATCAGAAGCTGCTCGGTCAGATCTTTATTGCCCTTGTTACCATCCTGATTGGGCGTTCTCTCTTGGGACATGATACGAGCGTATGGGTGCCGATCTGGGGGGAGATGCTCGATATTGGCGCGCTGTACTATGTGCTCGTCGTCTTTGTTCTTGTCGGCACATCGAATGCGGTCAATCTGACGGACGGACTCGACGGGCTTGCCTCGGGGACGGTCGCCGTGGCAGCACTTTTCTACGCCCTGATTATGTACGGCACGGACAGCAGCCTGATGGTTTTCTCTACGGCAATCATGGGTGCATGTGTGGGGTTTTTGTGGTATAATCATTATCCGGCGCGTATCTTCATGGGAGATACAGGATCGCTCGCGCTTGGCGGGGGACTCGCGGCGGTGGCGATCCTCTCACACACAGAGGCGCTGCTGCCGATTGTGGGCTTTGTTTTCGTCTGTGAGGCACTGTCCGTGATTCTGCAGGTCATCTCGTTTCAGACGTGCGGCAAGCGCATCTTTCGCATGAGTCCGATCCATCATCATTTTGAACTTGGCGGATGGAGCGAGACGCGCGTGGTTTATACGTTCTGGGCGGCCGGCGCAGTGGGGGCGCTTCTCGCTGGATTTGTCGTACTTATGTCATAAATACTTTTACCAATAAGGGGGACACAGGGAATTGTCCTATCACAATCAGTCTGCGCTCGTCATCGGGGCGGGCATCAGCGGGTTTGCAGCGGCGAAGTATCTCGCTGCGGCGGGCGCACGCGTGACGCTTTCGGATGCAAAGGACGAGGCGGACGCAGAAAAGGATCCGCTGACACAGCAACATATTGAAGATCTACGGACGCAGGGAATCTCCTGCGTCTTTGGCGCACAAAGGGAAGAACTGCTGGAGGGGACAGATCTCATTGTTCTCTCGCCCGCCGTACCTGAGCGTATTCCGCTTGTGCAGGCGGCGCGTGCGCATGGGATCCGCGTGACCACGGAGGTGGAGCTGGCGGGGGAGATCGCGCGTGCACCCATCTATGCCATCACAGGAACGAACGGCAAGACGACGACGACAACGCTGCTCGGCGAGCTTTTGCGCGCGCATTTTCCTGCGGTCGGCGTTGGCGGCAACATCGGTGTGCCACTCATCGACGTGGCAGAGGCGACCCCTGCGGACGGTGCGATTGCAGCGGAGATCTCCAGCTACCAGATGGAGGCAACCGCACATTTTCATGCAGCCATTGTTGCGGAGCTGAACGTGACCCCCGACCACATCGTCCGTCATGGATCGATGGAGGTCTATCAGGCGATGAAGGAGAAGCTCTTTGCCGCGCAGACGGCAGAGGACTTCCTCGTGCTGAACTACGATGATCCGCATACGCGCGGCATGGCTGACCGTGCGAAGGGGCGCGTCTGTTTCTTTGGCCGCCGCGAGGAACTCGCCGAGGGGGCGACTGTGCGCGCAGACGGCATGATTGTCATTCGTTGGAATGAGGAGGAGCATGTCCTCATTCCGGTCGATGAGCTGGGCATTCCGGGCGGGCACAACATCGAGAATGCGCTTGCGGCATCGGCAATGGCGTTCTTTGCCGGCGTGACTTCTGCGGAGATGCGTCCCGTCCTGCGTGCGTTCAAGGGCGTGGAGCACCGCATTGAATTCGTGCGAATATTGAACGGTGTGAGCTACTACAACGACTCGAAGGCGACGAATACGGATTCGGCGATCAAGGCACTTGAGGCGTTCGACGGACATATCATCCTCATTGCGGGGGGCGATGACAAGCTGACCGATCTCACGGAGTTTATGACGCTCGTATGCGCACGTGTGGACGAGCTGATCCTTGTCGGTGATGCAGCAGAGCGGTTCGGTGCGGCGGCACTCGATGCGGGGATTGCGGCGGAGCATATCCATCGTGCAGGCTATCACATGGAAATGGCGGTGCACATGGCACACGATCTCGCAGCAGCAGGTCAGACGGTTCTCCTTTCGCCCGCGTGCGCCAGCTTTGACATGTATGGCGGCTATGAGGAGCGCGGGCGTGACTTCAAGAGGATCGTGAACGAGTTATGAACATCATCGTATCCGGCGGCGGCACCGGCGGGCATATCTATCCGGCGCTCACGATCATCCGCGCGATCCAGCGGCGCGAGCCGTCCGCGCGAATTCTCTATGTCGGCGGGCGCAGGGGGCTTGAGGCGGACATCGTGCCGCGCGAGGGGATCGACTTTGTCGCGATGGATCTCGCAGGATTTCAGCGGAAGCTGTCGCTCGAAAACATCGGACGCGCGTGGCGTGCGCTGCGCGCCGTGGCGCGTGCACGCGGCATCGTGCATGGCTTTCAGCCCGACGTGGCGATTGGGACGGGCGGCTATGTCGCAGGTCCCATCCTCCTCGCGGCGAGCATGGCAGGTGTACCGACACTTGTGCAGGAACAGAACGTCTTTGCGGGGGTAACCAACCGCATTCTCGCAAAATTTGCGACGGCAATCGCCGTGGGCATGGAGGATGCACGGAATGTCTTCCCGAAAGAAAAAACGTATGTGACGGGCAATCCGATCCGCCCGGAGGTGCTGACCGCAACGCGTGAGGAGGGGGCTCGGAGCTTTGGCTTTGATCCGGCGCAAAAGACCGTGCTCGTCTCGGGCGGCAGCCGTGGCGCACGCTCCATCAACCGCGCCATGGTCGAGGTCATTGCGCGGGCAGCGGAGCAGACGGCGGTGCAGTACCTCTGGGTGACGGGGGCGGACGAATACGCGGATACGCTTGCACGCATACACCGTGCGGGGGTACATCTGGAGGAGCATCCGCACCTGCGCGTCCTGCCGTATCTCTACAATATGCCCGAGGCGATGGCGATGGCGGATGTCGCCGTCTTTCGCGCGGGCGCGACGGGGCTGGCGGAACTTGCGGCACGGGGGGTGCCCGCGATTCTCATCCCGTACCCGTATGCGGCGGAGAACCATCAGGAGAAAAATGCGCGTGCGGTAGAGGCTGCGGGAGCGGCAGAGGTGATCCTCAACAGCGACCTCAGCGGCGCAGTACTTGAGCGTTCTCTGCGCGGACTGCTCGCGGACGACACGCGGCGGACGGCAATGGCGGCGGCGATGAAGCGGCTTGGAAAGCCGGAGGCGGCAGAGGAAATTGCAGCACTTGCGCTGCGGATCGTAAGGAAGCGCTGATATGAAATCGGTCCGATCAGTGCTCCGTTGAACATAGAAGGGGTAAGAGCGATGCTCAAGGATTTGAAGGGGATTCACAACATTCATTTTGTCGGTATCGGCGGGGCGGGCATGAGTCCTCTTGCAAAGATTCTTCTCCTGCTGGGATACAAGGTGTCCGGCTCCGATCAGGGCTCATCGTCCATCATCGAGGAACTCGTGCGCCTCGGTGCGCGTGTATGGACAGATGGGCAGCGCGCAGAGAACGTGCGCGGTGCGGATGCCATTGTCGTCTCTACGGCAATCCCATACGACAATCCGGAGGTGATTGCCGCGTGGGATCTGCGCATCCCAAAGCTGCACCGTTCGGATATCAACGCCGCACTTGTCAACGAATACGACGGCATTGCCGTCGCGGGATCGCACGGCAAGACAACGACCACGTCCATGATCGGTGTCACGCTTGACCGCGTGGGGATCTCCCCAACCATCATCGTCGGCGGAGAGGTGCCCGACCTCGGTACGAATGCGAAGCTTGGCAGCAGCCGATATCTCGTCTCCGAGGCCGATGAGAGCGACGGCTCCTTTCTCAAGCTGCATCCCCATGTCGCCGTCGTGACGAACGTCGAGGACGATCACATGGATCACTACGGCACGATGGAAAAGATCATCGCGGCGTTCCGTCAGTTCGTCGATCAAGTGGACGAGGATGGCACAGCCATTCTTTGCTTCGAAAATGAGATTCTGCGCCAGATTGCAGCCGAGACACCGCGCAGGGTCATTTCATACGCCATTGATGCAGATGCGGACTACCGTGGGGCGGACATCGAGACGCATGGCTCCATCATCTCCTTTACCGTCTTTGAGCGCGGTACGGAGCTGGGGCGCATCTCTCTCAACATCCCCGGCCGGCACAATGTCCTCAATGCCCTTGCCTGCATTGCGGTTGCACGCCTTGCGGGGGTGGAGTTCACCCAGATTCAGGACGCACTCGCAGGCTTCCACGGAGCGAAGCGTCGCTTCCAGACGAAGGGGAAAGAGCGCGGCGTGTGGGTGGTGGACGACTACGCCCATCACCCGACCGAGATTGCCGTGACGCTCGCGGCGGCACGACAGACGACCCCCGGTCGTCTCATCTGCGTCTTTCAGCCGCATCGCTATTCGCGCACGCAGCTTTTGCGTGAGGAGTTCGGATCGTGCTTCAAAAATGCCGATCTGCTTCTCCTGACCGATGTCTATGCGGCAGGAGAGGCACCGATCCCAGGCATCAGTGGGGAGACACTGATGGAGGAGGTCGCAAAACAGACGGGGCAGGATGCTGTCTATCTGCCGGAACGAGCCGACCTCGAACGCTATCTTGCGCAGCACGTACGAGCGGGGGATCTCGTCATCACGATGGGCGCGGGCAACATTCTAGAGGTCGGTGAGGCACTGGTCGCACAGTTGAAGGCGGGAACCGCCGGCGCGGGGGAGCAGCCCGTCGTCGTCGTCATGGGCGGACCTTCCACGGAGGCTGAAGTATCGCGTAACTCGGGGGCGGCGATTCTTGAGGCTCTGCGCACGAAAAACTATCCTGCCGTCGGCATGGAACTGGAGCCAAAAACCTTTGCCGAGGAGATTCAAAAGCTCCGCCCCGCCATTGTATTTAATGCACTGCACGGGAAGTACGGTGAGGACGGCGTTCTGCAAGGGCTGTTGGATATGCTTGGTATTCCCTACACCGGATCGGGCGTGCGCGCCGCCGCGCTCACGATGGACAAGACGATGACGAAGCGCATTTTTTGCGCAGAGGGGATTCCAACGCCGTGTTTTCTTTCCATTCGTGCAGGGGAGAGAGATGCGCATACGGCACAGCGCATTCGCACGGCGTTCGATCTGCCGCTTGTGGTCAAGGCGCCCGAGCAGGGATCGAGCATTGGCGTATACATCGTGACGAAGGACGAGGAGCTGCTGTCTGCGATGGATGCGGCGTTCTCCTATGGGGACGAGATCCTTGTGGAAGACTTCATCGACGGGCGGGAACTGACCGTCGTGGTGTGGGGAACGCCGGCGGCGGCAGAGCCGTTCCCGATCATTGAGATTACAACCACATCGGGACGCTATGACTATGAGAGCAAATATACCCCAGGTGCCTCGCAGCACATTGTACCCGCAGACCTCTCCGCAGAGTGCACGGCGATGGTGCAGGACATTGCCGTCCGTGCATACAGGGCGTGCAGCTGTGCAGGGCTGGCACGCGTCGATATCGTGCTCAGCAAGACGGGTGAGGCGTATGCGATTGAGATCAACTCCGTGCCTGGTATGACGAAGGTTTCCCTCGTCCCGGATGCCGGACGTGCCATGGGCATTGAATTCCCCGAACTCTGCGCCCGAATCCTCGCGATGGCAGGATACCGCCGATGAGTTCTCGTCGTGTGCTAAAGGGGGCGTTCTACCTCCTTTGTACCAGTGCTGTGATCGCCGCCCTCATCTATTCGCCGCTCTTCACCTTTCAGCAGCTTGTCGTGCGCGGCAACGTCCATCTGGATACGGATGAACTCTGCGAAATCGCACGGATTCAATACGGTCAGCGGCTCTTTGAACTCAAGACGGATACCATGACGGCGAATCTGCTGCACGATCTGCGCATCGAGTCCGCCGTCGTCCGGCGTCAGCTGCCGAACAAGATTGAGATGGACATTGTCGAGCGCATTCCTGTTGCTACCGTCGCGTGTGACTACGGTTATCTGGATTTTGACCGGCAGGGGAAGGTCATCGCCAGCTACCGTTCGCTCAAGGGGGCAGACATCCCCATCATCACGGGGGTGAAGCTGCGTGATCTTTACATCGGTGATGACAATGACAACGCCCAGGTTGCGAAGGTGATTACCTTCCTCGGCAAGATTGACCCTGCGGACATCGGGCAGATCTCAGAGGTCAATATCACCGTGCCCTCTGCCGTTGTCGCCTATACAAAGACTGCCTTGCCGATCCGTCTGGGACAGCTGGATGGGATACCGGATAAGGCAGGCCTCACACAGGATTTTTTGCAGGATCAAAAGACCACGCGTCATACCGTGGAGTTTGTCGATTTCAGCTATGACGCGCCATTCATCAAACTCGCGGATAAAGTGACAGAGGGGAAATAAATGAAACAATTTCGGCAGGGCGGGTGGCTTATTGCACTCGTCTGCGTATTGATTGGATTTATGGTTGCCGTGCAGTTCCGCACGGCACAGGATGGGAAGGGGAGCCTTTCTCAGCAGCGCATTGAGGAGATCTCTGATCGACTGCTTCAGACCGAGCACGAGCGAGACGAACTCGGTGAGGAGCTGCGCAAGATGCAGGCTGCCGCCATTGAGGTGGGCAATCGGGAGGATCAGGACATGCTGCGCTATCGTGCCGCCCTTGTCCCGCTTGAGGGAGAGGGCGTCATTGTGCGCATGGACGACAGCACGAAGCCCGTGAAGGCGGGCGAGAATCCAAACCTCTACGTCATTCACGATGACGATCTCCTGCGTGTTATCAATGAACTGCGTGCAGCGGGCGCGGAGGCGATCTCTGTCAACGGGCAGCGTCTCACAGGCATCTCCGAGATTCGCTGCGCGGGACCAACGCTCTCCGTGAACAATGTCCGCTCGTCCGCGCCCTTTGAGATTCGCGCCATCGGCGACAAGAAGTCGCTTGAGAACTCTCTGCGCATGCGCGGTGGTGTCGTGGAGACACTGAGCGTCTGGGGCATCCAGCTCGATATCAAAGTGAGCGATGATGTCTACATCCCCCCCTATCGCGGGAGCATTCGCCAGAGTTATGCACGTGAGACCGCAGAGCGTGAGGAGGGAAGCAAATGATCTACATCGTCATCATCAGCCTTGCGATTGGACTCCTCATCGGCTATAACAGTCCGATTGTGATTCCCCTTGCGTACTCGAAACTTTTTTCCGTCGCACTCGTCGCGGCACTCGATGCGGCGTTCGGCGGGCTGCGCGCAGCGGTCGCGGAGCGCTTTGACAAGCACGTCTTTGTCACGGGCTTCTTTTCCAATACACTGCTCGCAGCGGCACTTGTCTTTATCGGCGACCGCCTCGGCATCGATCTTTATTACGTGGCACTGCTCGCATTCGGATTCCGCATCTTCAAAAACCTTGCCATCCTGCGCCGCTATCTGCTCAAGGACTATCGGGACGGTGTGGAGTAGATTAGACAATAAATTCTGTCTTCTCTCTACCACTATCTCGTTCTGAAAGTTTCCGATAATATAATTGACAAGAATATCACAGAGTGATATTCTTCTTTGAAAGAGATCATTTCATTTTAAAACAGCATAATGTTCGGTCAGGTGTCGCAAGACTTAATAGGGAAGTCGGTTAAAGCCGACGCGGTCCCGCCACTGTAACAGCGAGTTCCTCTGCAATATGCCACTGGGAAAACTGGGAAGGTGCAGAGAAACGATGAACTGGAGCCAGGAGAACTGCCTGATTTAGAATCACCGATTGACCTACGAGTGATGGGGAGGGGATTATAGGGAGCACTGATAAATTCAGCCCGCCATCTTGACGTATCTTTTTTGCCCGCACTGTGTCGACAAATCCTCCACATAGCCCTTGCTATGCGTCCGGTTTGTCTTCTTGTTCGGACAAAAAATCTACGCAAATCTGACAGACTTTATTTTATCAGCGATTCCTATACACATCGAATTTTGTGGTGTGTATGTTTGTATTGTGCTTTTGTCATGATGCAGTGAAATATTCAGCCCTGTTTCTCGTTTGGATGAAACGGGGCTGTTTCTATGTCATGAACTCTGTCGTATTTTTAGGAGGAGAAAGGAAGTCTCTCACGAAATGAATCCATGGAAAAAGAAATGTCTCACACTTGCGGCTCTCTGTGCGCTGACAGGAAGCAATACCTCACTTGCGGGGGCAGCCGCAAGCAATTCCGTTGACGAACTGACACCGTCTGACAAGGTGGAAAACAGAACGGACACCACTCTCAGCGCATTGCCGAACAATCATGAGCTTGGAGAGACAATTGTGACAGCGACGCGTCTCACAGAGCCTCTCATGAAAGTTCCCGCCAACGTTACTGTAATTACCTCAAGAGAGCTTGAAAAACGGCATGTGTTCAGTCTGCGTGAGGCGCTGTCAAGGGAAGCGGGGATCTATGTCTCGCCGACGGCTGATGTCAAGGATGGTGTCATGCTGCGTGGTTTTTCAGGTGCAGATATTCTCGTCATGTATAACGGACAGATGCTCAATACTGCCTTTGACGGCGGCGTGAACTGGGACTCCATTCCGTTGGCTAATATTGACCGCATTGAGATTGTGCGTGGTGCTGCGTCCTCTCTCTACGGCGGTCACGCCGTCGCGGGGGTTATCAATATCATCTCGAAGAAGGCGCAAGCCCCCGGCGATGGTGAACAGCAACAGATTCACGGTCAGGTCGATCTGCTGCGCGGCAGCAACAATACGTGGCAGCGCGGGCTTCAGGTTACGGGCGGTGATAAAAACATTTCTTTCCGTGTTGGCTATGAAAAGCGTACTTCGGACGGATGGGTCGGACATGCTGTCACTGCGGAAGAGTGGTATGATACAGGCTATACGCCCGATGCAACAGTCTCGTTTAAGAAACTGTCCTCCGGCGACTATATTGTGGGAAGCCGCGGTGCAAAGAAGAAGGAAAGCGAGAATACCTATGTCGATCTGAACTATGCGTTCGACAAGAACCGCTCACTCGGCTATTCATATTTGCACGCTTCCTATGAATATTCCTATCATGATCCCATCACCTATTTCCGTGATTCTGCCGGTAAGCCCACTTTTTCGGGCATCGTGCTTCTACCAAACGGAAATTATATCAGTGGCACGCCTGATGACTTCCTCGGTTATCTCGGCAGGAGAGAGCAGGATATTCACAAGCTGCGCTATGAGGATACGAAGAACGATTTCAAGGCGGGGATTGGCTACAGTAACGCATGGAAGGATGGGTATTCCAGCGCTGATAGACCAACAAGTATTGATTGGACGGGAGCCGGAGACCGTGCAGAGTACCCGACAAAGAACTATAATGCAGATCTGCAAAAGAAGTGGATGGTCGGGAACAATACCGTGCTTGCCGGATTTTCGTGGATGAAGGATAAGATGCGCTATCGCAGATACGATCTCCTGCACTGGAAGGATTGGAGTTCAGTCTATGCAGCACCGTATCAGCAAAGTGGCGGCTCCGTGATGTCCACCGCACTCTTTGTGCAGGATGAACTGGCACTTGACGCACGTTGGAAACTACAGCTCGGAATGCGCTATGACCGCTTTGACAAAAAGGACGGCTACTCCTATATCAATTCCGTACGCAAGGACTACGAAGATACATCGTTCCATGCGTGGAGTCCGAAGCTGGCAGTTAGTTACGAGCCGCAGAAAGATACCATGCTCTATGTGAGCTATGGGAAGTCCTTTAATCCACCATCGATTTATCGGCTGTATCGTCGTGCGGGGGACAGTGCGCGCTCCATCCAGGCAAATCCGAATTTGACCCCGGAAATCTCCCGCACATTTGAGCTTGGAATAAAGCAGAAGATCAATAAGGACACCTCCTATGGACTCACGCTCTTCCGTGTGGATACTGCGGATAAAATTGCGATTGCGACGAGGGATCGCGTGCGCGCATACTATAATATAAATGAATCAATGATCAAGGGGGCGGAATTTGAGCTGAAGCACCGTTTCCATCGCGACTGGCGGACGTACTTCAACTGTACCTTTGAGTCCGGCGAGGATACGTATGGCGGAACGACTGAGCGTGACTGGTACCTGCCGAAGTATATGATGCGATTCGGCATTGAGTACAACCGTGATCGTTTTAATGGCACTCTGGACGCACAGTACATTGCTGCACGACAGCAGGTGGATGCGGTTACGGGGGAATATGGATCGGAGGACAGCTTCTTTGTGACCAACCTGTATCTCAATTACAAAATAAACGAGAATGTTAAACTGCAGTTCGGCATAGAGAATCTCCTCAACCGCAAATACTATGCGGGTGAAGCGGCGAACGAGAGAACCTATACCTTCGGTACGACCTGCTCATTCTAAAAAAACACGTTTGTTCTGAAGGGATTGCTGTACAAAGAAATTTTTGTCTTCGTACAGCAGTCCCTTCATTTGTTGTTTACAACCCGTAAGAATGCTTCGATATGAATATTGCAGCAATTTCACAAGTGTCTCTATTGCAAAGGATCATCTCATGAAAATACTCTACCGTCTTCACCGCTGGATCAGCGCAATCTGCGGTGCCTTCTTTCTGCTGCTCTGCCTAACGGGGTTGCCGTTGATCTTCAGTGGGGATGTCTATCGTTGGAATGAGATCGATGAGCGGCCGAATTTCGGTGAACTCTCCTATCAGGAACTATGGAGCGGGATGGCGGCAGGTCTTACACAATTTGCGGCGGAGATGCCGGGGTGCCGAGTGGATGCGATTGCAGCCTACGCCGAGCGCGGCGTGCTTTTATACAGCCTTATATGGCAGGGCGACCATGGCAACATGCGCAGAGCTCGTCTCGCCTATGCCCCAGAAAGCGGTGAGATCGTACCGTGGCGCAGCTCGTATGTCAAATCTCCGATGCTTGCCGAATTTATGGGGACAATGCACGATCTGCATCTGAGAATGTCGATGGGCTACGTCGGGCTGATTGTTCTCACGGTTATGTGTATTCTCTCCCTCCTTTCCATTGTGGGTGGTATTCTGCTCTATCCGTCTTTTATGCGGCGGCATCTCTTCGGTGGGACGCGCGGTGGAACATCTGCGGGGAATTTCTTCGACTGGCACAATTTTCTCGGCATGATCACTGCGGTATGGGCGGTGCTCATGACCCTCAGTGGCATAGCGATTGCCGTCTATATCATCGGATATGGCAGCTATCGGGCAGATGTGGAGGCGGCACTCCCTCTGGACATCAGGAACGAGGAGCCCGTCGGATATGAGGAGATGATCGTCTACGCCCAGACGCATTTTCAGAATCAGGATCTCCTTTATCTTGCAGCGGCTGACGAGGACGCTCTAGCCGTTATGACGCTGACAGATGAGACGCGCCCCTCGATGTCTCGCGGGCAGGAGGTGTACCTTATCCGTACGGAGGAGGGGCTGACGCATATTACACAGCCCCTCCCGGGGTGGATTCGGCTGTGTGACGCACTGCGCCCGTTCCACACGCGGAACCATGAGACTATGCCACTCAAAATTCTCTGGGCAGTACTCGACCTCCTGACCGTCATTGTCATTGTGAGCGGTTTCGCTGGGTGGGGGCAGCGCAGCCGGCGCAAAAAGGAAATCCCACCTGTCCTCTTAACCGAAACGTGCTCCGCTGTAGACGTATGGATGTTGCCCGCCGTCTTTGCCCTGCTTTCCCTCATTGGAATGGGGGCGCCGCTTTCACACAGCACTGTGGGAAATGCAGTAGGAACAGCGGCATGGGCGGGCGTCTTGCTGCTCACTATTTATTTGTGGCGGAGAGGGCGGCGGTACAGGAAACGGAATAAATCTGGCAATTCCTAAAGGAGTGTAAAAATTTTTCTTGCTATGGAAATATAGATAATTTCATGGTAGAATATGCGAGGACAATTATAATTTATTGATAGAAGAACATGATACAGACAAAATATGGAGGCTGAAGCTGTGTTCGAAATGGATGATAACTTTGAAGAACTCGCAAAGATCATCGTTGTCGGTGTAGGCGGCGGCGGCGGTAATGCAGTCAACAATATGATCGACTCCGGCTTACAGGGCGTCGAATTTGTTGCAATCAATACAGACGCACAGGCACTCTTGCAGGCGAAGGCAGCGCTGCGCATTCAGATTGGTGGGAAGAGCACGCGCGGACTCGGTGCGGGGGCACGTCCGGAGATTGGTGAGAAGGCAGCGATGGAGAGCCGCGATCAGATTGTCGAGGCACTGCGCGGCGCGGATATGGTCTTTATTACCGCCGGTATGGGCGGCGGCACTGGTACGGGTGCAGCGCCTGTTGTGGCGGAGTGTGCACGTGAACTCGGGGCACTGACGGTTGCGGTTGTGACGCGTCCCTTTTCCTACGAGGGAATGAAGCGCGCACGCAATGCGGATTTGGGCATCACGAATCTGCAGCAGCACGTCGATACGATTATCACGATCCCGAATGACCGCCTCATGAAGATCATCGACAAGAGCACCCCTGTTACCGAGGCGTTCAGCAAGGTCGATAACGTCCTCTGGCAGGGCGTTAAGGGCATCACCGATCTCATCACGAATCAGGGCGTTGTCAACCTCGACTTTGCGGATGTACAGACCACAATGGCGAACGGTGGAGCCGCGATCATGGGCATCGGAGAGGCGCGTGGCGAGGGTGCCTCTGTTGCAGCGGCAAAGGCTGCAATCGAGTCACCGCTGCTTGAGACCAGCATCGAGGGTGCAACCTCCGTTATTATGAACTTCACGGGCTCCAGAAGCCTCAGCATGTTTGAGGTCAACGAGGCGTCCGAGTGGCTGAACAGCGTCATTATGAATGCGTCGAATGGGCGGCAGGCAAATATTATATGGGGCATCGGCGTGGACGAGAACCTTGAGGACAGTGTGCGCGTCACCGTTGTCGCGACCGGATTTGGTCATACGGACAGCGACACAGCCGCCGAGGAGGATACTGCTGTAGGACTCACGGCAGATTGGATCTCCATGCCGGGCATGGGGAGCAGCAGCATATCTGCACCAAAGGATCCCGTACAGCCCGCGCAGCCGCAGGCACGTCCCGCAGCGGCAATCGTTCCGCCGAACATAAATACGGGCAGTGCAGTGAATAACCGCCGCATGAATGTCGTCGAACCGAACACTGGAGCGGGGGTCATCGACATTCCCGAGTGGATGCGTAAGCGCTGAGAAAAAAGTACAAAAAAGCACCGCATGAGCGGTGCTTTTTTGTGCGTTCAGCCCTCAAGGTCGGGGCGGAGTTTTGCTGCTGCGCGCAGATAGACATGATGAATGTCTGTTTGTGCGGCATCTGTATTGACAAGCAGAAGAACGCGGATACAGCGGGGGAGACTGTCCTCTATAGCGCATTGACGTGCATCAAAGAGCGGCACGAGATCAAAGCCCGCAATGCGTCGTACACCCGCCGTCGGAAATGCCGCTGTCAGATCCTCGGTCACGCTGAAAATCGCTGCGCCGATGTCCTCGGACGTAATGCCATTCGTGCGCAGCAGCTCCGTGACAAGCTCTTGCGCAGCCTGCCAGATTTCTTCTTTGTCGTTGCGCCCGACCGTAATGGCACCGCGAATACCGCGCATAAGCTACACCCCCTTATGAATGTTCCAGATCAGCCGAATACTCAGGATGAATGCAATGAGGTAACCGAGGATGCCGAGGACGGGGATGCCGCCGAGCTGCGGCTTCATATCCGTCGTACAGATCGTGCTGGATGCGATGAGGAGTGCGGCGCACAAAAGGGCAATGATGAGCTTGTTGATCATCTTGTCGAAGCGCTGCACGGGTTCCTCTGAGCCGGTCAGGTCAATGTTGAGCTTTGCCTGACCGCTCATTGTCATCTTGAGAAGATCGGCAAGCTGCTCGGGGATCTGCACGGACTTGCGCAGGAGCATAATCCCCTCCTGCCGTGCCTTTGAGAGTCCCTCGCGCCATGTCATGCCATGCACAAGCCCCAAGGAGAGGCTGCGTGCAAAGATCTCAAGAAAGCTGACATCGGGGGCACAGCGGCGCATGACAATCTCCACGGTCATGACGCCGCGCGCGAACATGGCAAGCCCGCTCGGGCAGCCGATGTGGTGCATACGCAGAATGCTGAGGATCTGATTCGTCAGCACGCCCATGTGCACGTCGCTGAAATCAAGCGAGCCATATTGCTCCATGAGGACATCGATGTCCTGATAGAGCTGGGCGTGATTGATGCGTCCGCGCACAATGCCGAGCGCGAGAACCGCTGCCTTCATCTCGAAGGTATCGTGTGTCGCAAGCGCAAGGATCGCGCGCCGCAGTGCCATGCGGTCACGGTTGCTGAGACGCCCCATCATGCCGAGATCGAGCCATACAATCGTGCCGCCTCGAATACGGATGTTGCCGGGGTGTGGGTCGCCGTGAAAGAATCCGTCCTCGATGATCTGCTTCGCGTAGTTCTCTCCGAGCCGTCGCCCGATCTGCGTGACATTGACACCGGCTGCATGCAGGGCGTCGGTCTGATCGAGTGAGATGCCGTCGATGTACTCCATGACGAGGATATACTGCGTGGAGAGGTCGCGTAGGACGTGCGGACAGGAGATGAACGGGTTGTCGCGGTTGAGATGGGTAAATTCCTCGATATGTCCCGCCTCAATGAGGAAGTCCATCTCCTGCTTTGCAATGTTCCACATCTCATCCATGAGCGCTCGGAAGTCCACCACATTGCTATCACTCCGGTTGACGAGGCGAATGATGGTGGCGGCACGCTTCATGAGCGTGAGATCCATGCGCATGACCTCGTGGATGCCGGGGCGCTGCACCTTGATGACCACTTCCTCGCCGGAGGTGAGGGTCGCGCGGTGTGCCTGTGCTATGCTCGCAGAGCCGAGCGGCGTGCTGTCGATCATGCGGAATACCTTGTTCCACTCGCGGTTGTATTCCTGCTCCACAATGGAGAGAATCACGGGGAAGGGGAGGGGGCGCGCTCCGGTTTGCAGCTTCATCAGCTCATCGCAGTACTCCGTCGGAAGGAAGTCGGGGCGCATGCTCATGATCTGCCCAAATTTGACGAAGGTCGGACCAAGATCCTCAAAGATGGCGCGCAGCTTCGTCGGCGTCAGCCCGTGCACAATGTCGTGGCGGCGCAGGACGGCAACCATCTCACGCAGACGCAGGGCGGCGTTCCTGCTCTCCGTGCCATGCAAGAGTGTGCCAAGCATGATCTCACCTCCCGTAAGTGTCGTGAAGCACTCGGATTCCCCGTTTTTGAAAAATTACTCTGCCGCCCTGTACTTCTCCGCAAGCTGCTGCTTCACGGTCTCGTTGCTTAGGAAGTCGTCGTAGGTCGAGATGCGATCCACAACGCCGACGGGCGTAATCTCAATGATGCGGTTTGCAACGGTCTGTGTAAACTCGTGGTCACGCGAGGCAAACAGAATCGTCCCGCCAAATGACATGAGTCCGTTGTTGAGTGCTGTGATCGACTCAAGGTCGAGATGGTCGGTTGGCTCGTCAAAGAGGAGCACGTTTGCACCGGAGAGCATCATGCGCGAGAGCATACAGCGCACGCGCTCACCGCCCGAGAGAACCTCTGCGCGCTTTTGACTCTCCTCACCCGAGAAGAGCATGCGCCCGAGGAAGCCGCGTACAAAGGTCTCGTCTGGATCCTTTGAGTACTGGCGCAGCCAGTCGACAAGGTTCAGCTTTACCCCATCGAAATAGGCAGTGTTGTCGGAGGGGAGGTAGGTCTGCGTCGTCGTGACCCCCCACTTGAACGTGCCCGCATCCGCCTCCTCCTCGCCCATGAGGATCTTGAACAGCATCGTCTTCGCCGCGCCGTTTGGCCCCACGAAAGCGACCTTGTCACCCTTCTTGAGGGTGAAGCTGACATTCTTGAAGAGCTGACGGCCATCGGCCTCCTTGGACAGTCCTTCGACGGTCAGCAGCTGATCGCCCGCCTCGCGGTCGGGGGTAAAGGCAATGTAAGGATAGCGGCGCGTGGATGGCTTGATATCATCGAGTGTGATGCGGTCGAGCAGTTTCTTGCGCGAAGTCGCCTGGCGCGACTTTGACGCATTTGCCGAGAACCGCTGAATGAACGTTTGGAGCTCCTTGATCTTTTCTTCTTTCTTCTTGTTTGCGTCCTTTGCCATTTGCAGAGCGAGCTGGCTGGACTGATACCAGAAGTCATAATTGCCCGCGAACAGTGAAATCTTGCCGAAGTCCACATCGCAGATGTAGGTACAGACCTGATTGAGGAAGTGACGATCATGCGACACAACAATGACCGTGTTCGGGAAGTCCGCAAGGAAGTTCTCGAGCCAGTTGATCGAGGTCACATCGAGGTGGTTTGTCGGCTCGTCGAGAAGCAGGATATCGGGCGAGCCGAAGAGTGCCTGTGCGAGCAGGACGCGCACCTTTTCCGCAGGGGAAAGCTCGTTCATCTTGAGGCCGTGCTTCGCGTCGGGCACACCAAGACCATTGAGCAGCTGTGCCGCCTCCGTCTCTGCGTTCCAGCCGTCGAGTTCGGCAAACTCCGCTTCGAGTTCCGAGGCGCGCATGCCATCCTCGTCGGAGAAATCGGGCTTTTCGTAGAGAGCGTCCTTCTCGTCCATAATCTCCACGAGGCGCGGATGCCCCATGATGACCGTGCGCAGCACTTCGATTTCGTCGTAGGCATAGTGATCCTGCTTCAGAACGGCAAGGCGCTCGCCCGGTGTAATGTCCACAATGCCGCCCGTCGGTTCGATCTCGCCCGCGAGCAGCTTGAGAAAGGTGGACTTTCCTGCGCCATTTGCACCGATGATGCCGTAGCAGTTGCCGGGGGTGAATTTCAGGTTCACGTCCTTATAGAGGACGCGCTTGCCGAATTGCAGACTCAGATTGTTGACGGTGATCATCTTTCCGTTCTCCTTTTCTACTCGTGCAGAATTGCGCGGAACATCGACAAAATGCTCTGTCCGTACGAGTCACCGGGAACCGCCCAACGACCATTGAGATCCTGCCAGTTTCCAAGTGTATTCGTACCGTAGACGTTGCGTACCAGACTGTATCTGGGATCGACCACCGGTTCTACGGGCTCGCGCGTCGATGCGTATGCAAGCAGATGCTGAATATGTGCGCGTACGCCGATTTGTGAGGTGGCAAAGTAGGCTCCCTTGACTGTTGTGCTCGTCGTACCGAGTCCGCAGTAGTTGTTCTGATCGGGGGTCACTGTACCGCCGTAACGGAAGAAGCCCGTTTCCTTGAGCGCCTGCGCAAAGGCGACATCGGGGCGGATGCCCTCCCGTGCGCCCTCCTCGTAGTAGTAGGCGACCAGTTCGCGCGGCGTAACCGAGATTTCGGGATATGGATTCACGCTGAGGAGGTAGTTTACACACTGCTCCTGACTTGCGAGCGGCGTGCCGATGATGGCGGTGTCGTACTCTGAGAGCGTCTGCGGGACGCTGAAGAGCGGCTGTGGTTTTGGAGCTTCCGCCGCTACCGCATTTGCCTCCGCTGCTTCCTTGATGAGTGCGTCGGTGCGCATGCGGAAATCCTCTTTTTTCTCGGGCTGCACCGTGCGTTCCGTACGCACTTTCGTCGCTGCATTCGGATTGTGTGCACGACGTGCCTCGCCCGAGGCTGCGGTCAGAATAAAAAGTCCTGTGACAGCTGCGGCAAGAGAGCCGCGCAGAAAAATATCCTTTCGCAAGAAATGAACCTCCTAATCTATAGCTATATCCATTTGAGCAGAAAAAACAGAGAAAGAAGCGTGGTCAGCCCCCATGTGGCAGGTGCAATACGCTCCCGACGAGCCGCCGTGAGGAGCGTCCACACGAGGAGGGCGAGCGTCAGTCCAGTTTGTATGTCGTGTGCGGCAAGCAGAAAAACAGAAAGCACCGCAGCCTCCCGCAGCCCCGTGTCCGCACGGTGCCGCAGCATCGATAAGGCGCGCGACACGAGCAGCAGACCGAGGACGGCAAGCGCAATGGCGGGCACGGCGGGGGAGTCCGCCATTGCCGATAGAAGCGGCGCACAAGGCAGAAGCAGCAGGAGGAGCAACGCGAAAAGTGCCGCCGCCTGCGGGATCCCCGCAATGCGCCGCTCCTTCTCAGCCTCCGGCAGAACGGCGGAAATTGGTGAAATCGTCAGCGGAAATGCGCCGATGAAAGCCGCCCCGGCGTCCGTCGCCAAGAGTCGTGTGAGTCCCCGTCGTTTCTCTGTCGCACGTATCCGCACCGCGAGAACTGTCGCACTCTCTACCGTGAGGGCGCAGAGCAGTGTCAGCCCTAGCGATACCGCTGCGGGCACTTCGGTCTGCGGCAGCGTTGCAGCACAGACCAGCGTCCCGATGTCCGGCTGAAAAAATGGAGCGGCGGGAATCTCCCAGAACCCCTCTGCCCATGTAAGTATTCCGACCATCCCCATGCCAAGCGGCAGTGCTGTACGTGCATTTCGCATACAGAGAAGAAGGACGAGGAGAATGCCCATGAGTGTGAAGTAGGTGAGGGGATCGCCGAGCGTACCGCCCATCGTCAGTGCCCACGGAGACGGCAGGAGAATACGCGCATAGAGTGCCGCCGTCATCAGCATATTGAGTCCGAGACCGAAGCTTAGACCCGTGCGAATGATCGGAGGCAGCGCGTGTGTCAGTGCAGCCGCATACCTTGTACGCAGGAGCATCGCTCCCACGCAGGACGTAAGCGCCGTGATGCCGAGTACACCCTGCCACGAAACACCGTGTGCGATGATCTCCTCGTAGACAAGCCATGCCGTAATGGCGGGCGAGGGAAGCGCGATGAGCGTTCGCCCACCGTACGAAACGGCAAGCGTCCCAATGATCGTCGCAGCAACACCGACTGTGTATGCCGCCATAAACGGCATTCCCGCCCGCGCGAGCAACGAGGTCGTCAGGACGAGCGTGAATACTGCGACGGAAATAAGTACGAACGCCGTGCCAAGAGCCGTGAGCAGCACCTTCTCTTTGCTGTGCATTGATTCCTCCCGCAGCACCCCAAAACATTTTTATTCTATCACAAAGGAATGGATTTCTCAAATAAAAAGAGGGAATCACAAGGGGCTGCTACACGAAGCTAAAAAACTTCGTGCAGCAGCCCCTGTTGTGTTAGGGAAGCGCTGCAAGATCCTTGACAGATCTGTGTGCAGCCGCAAGTTATCTGCGTTCCCAGCAGCGATGCGATGGCGCATAGCTGTTGTAGAAGAAATAACCGAGAATCATGAGCACAATGAACGTGATGTTCGTTATGAGCGAGAGTGCCCAAATGAGGTAGATGCAGACGATCATACCGATTGGAGCAAGTACGTAGAGCATCGGAAAGGTGAATGTGCGCGGCAGTTCAGGCGAGTTGCGGCGCAGAGCAATCAGACCGACGAAGACAATGAAGAATGCCGCGAGAACACCGGTATTCGCGAGCTCAACGATGTAGAGCATCGGGACGCAGCCGGCAATGAAGGCAATGAGTATGGAGCCGACGAGCGTGATGAAGTACGGCGTACCGTATTTCGGGTGAATATTCGCCATTGCCTTCGGCAGGAAGCCGTCACGCGACATCGCGAAGAAGACGCGTGCCTGACCAAAAATGTAGACGATGAGGGTCGTGATCATACCGAAGAGAATGCCGACCGTTACGAGGTTTGCAAGCCCCGTGTAGCCGATGAGGCGGAGGCAGTAGGCAACCGGATCGGCGCGGTCAAGATCCGTATAGTTGACCGTACCCGTGAGGACAAATGCCACGACGGAGTAAATACAGAGACAGACAAAGACCGAGGCGATGATGCCGATGGGGAGACTCTTCTCCGGTGTCTTGCACTCCTCCGCGGAGGTCGCAACCGTATCAAAGCCCATGAAGGAGAAGAACACCACCGCTGCGCCCGTCATGATGCCGGCAGCGCCGAAGGGCAGGAACGGCTCCATGTTCTTCGTCAGATCCATGTGCGGGGAGGTGACGACGACGAATGCGACGATCGCGCACAGCGTGAGCGAGATGAGAATTGTATTGAGGCGCGAACTCTCCTTCGTACCGTGCGCGAGGATGAAACCAATCACGAGGGTAATGACGACGGCGGGCAGGTTGATGATACCACCTTCTGGCGCCGTCGTGAGGAGCGCCTTTGGAATCTCCATCCCGAGGGACGCCATCATTCCTGAGAAGTAGGCGGAGAAACCGACGGCAACCGCACTCGCGGTGACGATGTATCCGATGATCAGAGACCAGCCGCAGAGGAACGCCATGCCCTCGCCGAGGGAGGCGAAGGTGTACGCATAGGCACTGCCCGCCGCCGGAATGAGCGAGGCAAGCTCAGCGTAGGCAAGCCCTACGAGCATACAGAGGAGACCTGCGGCGACAAAGGATAGTACAATACCGGGCCCCGCGTAGCGGGCAGCACCGATACCGGTCAGGACGAACACGCCCGAGCCGATAATGCCGCCGATGCCAAGAAAGGTGAGGTCGAGTGTGCTCAGCGTGCGTTTCATTCCGCTGTTTTCCCGCTGCGCACTGAAGTCCTCCAGGGTCTTCTTCTTGAAAAACATACAAAAACCTCCAAGTGTCAAAAATAAGGGGATAACACTCCTTTTGATATATGACCCATGCCTGTGAGGACAAAACACCTCCTTTTTGACGGAAATCTGCTGTCATATTTTCCATACAGATGCGCCAAAGAAAACTATAACAGCATTAAGTAAACCTATACAAGATAAATTCTGTTATTGATTTTAATACAATTCGGATAATTTTGTCAAGCATGTTATAAAAATTGTTTGTATTTTCAATACATAGATGGCATCATGATGTTTCTTACAATAATAAAATGCGTAAATAAACGTCTTTCTTCGTGAACTTGATAAATGAAA
This sequence comes from Candidatus Centipeda massiliensis, assembly GCF_900290285.1. Classification (GTDB taxonomy): domain Bacteria; phylum Bacillota; class Negativicutes; order Selenomonadales; family Selenomonadaceae; genus Centipeda; species Centipeda massiliensis. Next base: position 1,051,741 of record NZ_LT985754.1, read on the forward strand.
CATGAAAAACGTGAAAAAAATATATTTTTTACTTGACAAAAGTGTCTGAATTATACTAAAATCCCAAATAGGGTATACCTTTAGAAAAACCCCTAGCCGTTTCAAACCTTCTGTATTTTTATCTATCTGTAGTAGGAGGAAAAAACATGATTGTTGGCGTTTCGAAGGAAATCAAGAACAATGAATTCCGCGTCGGTATGACCCCTGCTGGCGTCGAGGCGATGTGCCGTGCCGGTCACACGGTGCTCATCGAGAAGGATGCCGGCGTTGGCAGCGGCTTCACGGATGCCGATTATCAGGCAGTTGGCGCTGAGATTCTCTCCGACAAGAAGGCGCTGTTTGATCGTTCGGAAATGATTGTCAAGGTAAAAGAGCCGCTTGCAGAAGAGTATGATCTCTTCCATGAGGGGCAGATCCTCTTTACCTATCTTCACCTTGCAGCCGAGCCGGAACTGACCGAGGCACTCCTGAAGAAGAAGGTTGTCGGCATTGCTTATGAGACTGTTATCGCAAAGGGCGGACGTGGGCTCCCGCTGCTTGCTCCAATGAGCGAGATCGCAGGTCGTATGTCCGTTCAGATCGGTGCACAGTTCCTTGAGAGTCAGTATGGCGGCAGCGGCGTCCTGCTCGGCGGTATTGCAGGCGTTGCGGCAGGTCAGGTCGTCATCATCGGCGGCGGCAACGTCGGCACGAATGCGGCGAAGATTGCTGTCGGCCTCGGCGCACGCGTCACAATTATCGATCTCTCGATCGAGCGCCTGCGCTACCTCGATGAGATTTTCGGCGGTCGCGTCGTCACCGAGTACTCTTCGAGCTACAACATCGCAAAGTGGGTTAAGGAGGCAGACCTCCTCATCGGCTCGGTTCTCGTTCCGGGTGGTCGTACGCCGACCCTCGTCACCGAGGATATGATCAAGACGATGAAGAAGGGCTCCGTCGTTGTTGACGTTGCAATCGACCAGGGCGGCTCCATCCAGACCTGCGACCACTGCACGACGCACAAGGATCCGACGTTTGTGAAGCACGGCGTCGTCCACTACTCCGTTGCAAACATTCCGGGTGCCGTTTCCCGTACGTCCACGCTCGGTATCACGAACGCAACCATTGAGTATGCGCTCGCGCTTGCGAATAAGGGCTACAAGGCTGCCCTTCGCGATGTGCCTGGCTTCAAGTATGGTCTTAACACCATTGATGGACACCTCACGAACGAGCCCGTTTCCAAGGCACTGAACATTCCGTTCAAGCCCATTGACGACTTCCTCGCGTAAATCTCTTCTCTGATTGCTGAGGGCTGTTTCACTCCCATATGCTTCCATATGTGTCGTGAAACAGCCCTTCTCTTCATTGAGACTGAAAAGAAAGCATTTTGAGGAATCACTGAATTTATCAGTGCTTCCTTGAAGCTGCGCTTCACATGGAAAGGATTGGTTCTCTTGACTTCATGGAAACGCGTATGTATCCTGGCAGGATCCTATCTGGGGTTCATGATTGGGACAGGCGTTGCAACGGGACAGGAAATTCTTCAGTACTATACAGCAAACGGATGGATGATCTTTGGTACGGCGGTTGTCATTGCGATCATCTTCATCGTTGCAAACTACGGCTTTGCTCTCGCAGGACGTGATCACAATGCGACCTCCGGGCAGCAGGCGTTCATCTTCTACAATGGTACATTCCTTGGCAAGGCTTTTGACTGGTTTACGGTCTTTTTCTGTTATCTGTCATACTGCGTCATGGTTGCTGGCGGTGCCGCTACCCTGCAGCAGCAATACGGATTGCCCGTCTATGTCGGAGCTGCGATCGTTGCCGTTCTCGCGGGTGGATCCGTTGCACTTGGTCTCGGCAAGCTCGTCGATATCATCGGACGCATCACACCGGCGCTGCTCTTTGCGATTGTCGGCATGGTCTTTGTCCACCTCGTTCAGCATTTTGACACGCTTGCTGCAAATGCGGATCTCATCACCTCCGGCCAGCTTGAGATGACGCGCGTCGGCAGCAACTGGTTCATGTCCGGTATGTCGAACGGCGGCTACAGTATCCTGATGCTTGCAAACTTCAGCGCTGTGCTCGGTGCACGTGAGGACTTCAAGACGCTCTTCCGTGCGAACGTGCTCTCTACGGTTCTGCTTGTTGTTCTGAATACGATCATCGGTCTCTCGATCATGACCCGTATCATGGATCTCTATCAGGTTCAGATCCCGAACCTCGTCATCGTGGCGAGCCTCTCACCGGGACTCACAACGATCTTTGGTGTGCTGATCTTCGTCGCGGTTTACACGACGGCATGCCCGCTCCTCTGGACGGCTGTTGCACGTACGGGTGATGAGGGATCGGCAAAGTATAAGATGTGGGCGCTCGGACTCGCGGCGATCGGTTTCTTCTTCGGCATGTTTGTGCCGTATCACATGATGCTCAACTATGTGTACGGTCTGAACGGCTACATCGGCTTCATCGTCATGGCGCTCATGTCGATCAAGCTGATCCGCATGAAGTTCTTCTCGAAGGGAAGTGAGTCCTGATGCCGAGTCGTGCAGCATGGGCGGAGATCAACATGGGGGCGATTGCCCACAACTACCGTGAGATCCGCTCACGTATCGCAAAGGGCGCAAAGCTCTGCGCCGTGGTCAAGGCGGATGCCTATGGGCATGGAGCGGCTGCCGTTGCACGTGTAGCACTCGATGAGGGCGCGGACTATTTGGCGGTCGCGACGCTCTCCGAGGCACTCGAACTGCGTGCGGCAGGATTTACAACACCGCTGCTCATCCTCGGACTCGTCGAGCCGGAGAGTGCGCGTGAGGTCGTCGACAGCGATATCACGCAGACGGTCTGCCGCATGGATCTCGTGGAGGCGCTCTCGAAGGAGGCTGTGCGTCAGGCAAAGACGGTCAAGGTTCACCTGACGATCGAGACGGGCATGGGGCGTATCGGCGTCCACCCGAAGGATGCGGCGGAAACGGCAAAGAAGATTGCCGCACTCCCCAATGTGGAGCTTGAGGGCGTGTTCTCGCACTTTGCCCTTGCGGATATCCCGGACAAGACCTTTACGAGGAATCAGGTAAAGCTGTTCCAAGAGGCTTGTGATGCCATCGAGGCGGCAGGGATCAAGATCCCCATCAAGCATATTGCAGAATCTGCTGCGATTCTTGAGATCCCGGACGTGCACTTCGACATGGTGCGTGCGGGCATCATCCAGTACGGTCTCTGGCCGTCGGATGAGGTCACGCGTCCGATTGACCTGCGTCAGTGCATGAAGTTCTGTGCGCGCATTGTCTATGTCAAGACCATACAGCCGGGTGAATCCGTTGGCTATGGACGGAAATTTATTGCAGAGCGCGAGACGCGTATCGCGACACTGCCCGTCGGCTATGCGGATGGCTACATTCGTGCCTATGCAGGCGGAACGGTCGAGGTCTGCGGCAAGCGTGCTCCCATTGCAGGGCGTGTCTGCATGGATCAGTTCATGATCGATATTACGGATATTCCCGAGGCACAGATGGGCGATGTCTGTACCCTGTTCGGCTCAGAGACCCTTCCGACCGATGAGGTCGCCGGCTGGGCGAATACGATCAACTATGAGGTCGTCTGTCTTGTCTCGAAACGTGTACCGCGTGTCTACATCAAGTAGTGTGGACGCGGATCTGTGACGTTATCCCACGTGCGGGGCTGCTGCGGATGTATGTGTGTCTGCAGCAGCTCCGTTTTTATAAAAACGAAAGGAGTCTGTATGAATACCTTGGTCAGCCCAGAAAATACATGGGTACTCATGACCGTGATGCTGCTCGCGGTCGCGATATCCGTCTATCTGGAGCAAAAATACGCGTGGGCATCCCGCATCTCAGGTGCGGTCATTGCCCTCATTATTGCACTGGTTCTTGTCAATACGAATATTATTCCGCCCCATGCGGAGCTGTACGATGATATAGTGTGGGGATACGTTGTTCCCATCGCTATCCCGCTGCTGCTTCTGCAGACGAATATCCTGAAGATCTGGCGGGAGACGGGGCGTCTGCTCGTGATCTTTTTGATCGGTGCGGCGGGGACGATTGCGGGGGCCATTCTCGGCTGCGTTCTCCTCGGCTCTGCGATTGACGGCCTGCCGAAGGTTGCGGCGATGATGACCGGCTCCTACATCGGCGGCGGTGTCAACTTTACGGCGCTTGCCGATGCGTTTAAGATCAGTGGGACGCTTGTTTCCTCGACGATTGTGGCGGATAACCTCAACATGGCGATCTACTTCCTGATCCTCCTCGGCATTGCGGGCAATTCGTTCTTCCGCAGTATGTATACACATCCGCTGATTGACGATGTGGAGAGGAATGGGGCATCTGATGAGGGGAAGACCCTTGCGGCGACCTATTGGGGGCGCAAGGATATCTCTCTCAAGGATATTGCAATGTGCGTGACCTATGCGGTCGTTGTGGTAACCGTATCAAAATTTATCGGTGCGACACTTGGCGCCTTGATTTCGGCGGACGCGAATTGGTTCACAAAGATGTGCAATACCTTCCTCGGTAGCCAGTATGTCTGGATCACGCTGATCTCGATGATCTTTGCTACATTTTTTGAGAAGCAGGCGAGTTCGATGAACGGTGCGCAGGAGATCGGCACCTTCTTTATCTATATGTTCTTCTTTGTCATCGGTGTTCCCGCATCCATCATGGAGATCGTGATGAATGCGCCGCTGCTCTTTGTCTTCTGCCTTATCATGGTTGTTGTGAATATGCTCTTCTGCTTGATTGGCGGAAAGCTTCTCAAATTTGATCTGGAGGACATCATCATTGCCTCCAATGCAAACATCGGCGGTCCGACGACGGCGGCGGGCATGGCGATCTCGCAGGGGTGGAACAAACTCGTGGGTCCGGCGATGCTGGTCGGTACGCTCGGCTATGTCATTGGAACGTATCTCGGCATTATTGTCGGCAGTATCTTGGGTGCATAGAGATCGAAGAGGTTTGTTCAATGAATCAAAGGATAGGTGTCTTTGATGGGCACTCGGATCTGTTTACCAATGTGACGCTGCGTCGACTGAATGGTGAGACGGATGTCATTCGCCGTCATCACCGTGCGCAGCTGCAAGCAGGACAGGTCGGCGCGATGACTTGCTGCGTATGGATCGATCCACCGTTTACGGACATACCGACAAAGCGGATGGTAGAGATTCTGAGTTCCGCCTGTGCAGAGCTGAGAGAGGCTGCGGATGTTGCGGAGGTGGCGTACCGTGCTGCCGATATCGAGCGCATCTGCGCAGAGGGAAAGCTGGCCATTCTGCTTGGGATGGAAGGGCTGAGCGGGCTCTGCGGGCAGGTTGACTTTCTGGATGTTCTCTATGCGTGGGGCGTGCGCCATGCCATGCTGACGTGGAACGAGGTCAATGAATTCGCCAATGGTGCATGCAGTCCGCACGAGAACGAGGGGCTGACCCCACTTGGCATACGAGCCGTGCAGCGCATGGAGGAGCTGGGCATGATTGTGGATGTCTCCCACGCGAATGAACAGACGTTTTGGGATATCTGCACGCATACCAAGAAGCCGTTCATCGCCTCGCACTCCAATGCATACACATTATGTGCGCATGCGCGCAATCTAAAGGACGATCAAATCGTGGCACTTGCGGAGCGCGGCGGTGTCATCGGTATGAATGCGTGGCCGGAGTTTATTGCGACCGACGCACCGAGCGCGGAGCGTCTCGCGGATCACGTAGACCACATCGCAAATCTGGTCGGCGTGGATCATATTGCGTGCGGGTTTGACTTCTGTGATTATCTGCCAAGCGATACGCTCGCCTCGTTCACGCATACGGATGTGATCTGTGAGGGGCTGACAAGTGCGGCGGATGTGCCGCATTTCTTTGCTGTTTTGAAGGGGCGCGGCTACAGCGCAGATGATATGGAAAAAATCTCGCATGGGAATATGATGCGCATTGTTTCAGAAGTCGTGGGTTAAGGAAGCACTGATAGATTCAGCACAGCGATTTTGTGCAGCTGAATTTATCAGTGCTTCTTTTTATGGATATGGAAATGAGGTTCGCGGTGACTTATCTTTACAACAAGCGAAAATGTGTTGCATACCGGTAAAAAAATTCTGGATCCCTTCCATTTTACTTACAAATATCCTATTATATAGGCTGAAGGAGGGATCTGCTTGTATAGCGTTCAGCTAAAGATTGCATTCATAGGTATTGCCGAGGATATGGTTGATCTCTGGAAAGAGATCGCCCCCAAAGAGCATTTCAGTCATAGCTTTTACACGATTGCCAAGGAAGAAGATATACCACGGGAACTTGCTGATGAGGAGCAGTTACTCATTCTCATGGATCAGGCAAGTTTCCTGTCGCCAAGCAGGGTTCGTGAGCGAATGCCGGCGCATGACAGCCAGCTGATCCTGTGTGCGCACGATCCGGATCAGCTGGCTCGTGCAGACTATGATGCAGTCGATGACATCTGGCTGAATGATAGTCCTGCGTTGGCGCATTTTCACTTCGCCAATGCGCTCGCGCGTATCGCTGAGCGCAAGCGCGCATGGCTGCAGGAAACATGGCTGCAGGCAACGATCAATACCCTTCCTGATCTGATTTGGTTCAAGGATATGAAGGGAATACATCTTGATGTCAATGATGCGTTTTGTACGGCGGTCGCGAAGGAAAAGGAAGACGTAAGAGGACGAGATCATTACTATATCTGGAATATCCCGAAGGAAGTCTACGAAGCGAGCGACTATGTCTGCGTTGAAACGGAAGCCGATGTCATAGCCGCCCGTAAAACCCTTCTGCTTGATGAGGAGGTCATGAAGGCGGACGGCAGTCTGAGCAAGCTCAAGACCTACAAAACCCCGATTTTCGATGGAGATACGATCATCGGCACGGTCGGCATTGCCCGTGATGTGACGAAGGAATACGAATATCAGCAGAATATCATTCACATGGCGCTGCACGACCAGCTCACAGGTCTTGCAAACCGCCGTCAGTTGGATGAATTCTTGTCCAATCTGGATACAAAAGAAATGATTGTGGCTTGCCTCGACTTGGATCACTTCAAATCGGTGAACGACACATACGGTCATTTGGCGGGTGATGAGGCGCTTGTACGAACCTCCGATTTGATCAAAAAACATTTCCCCGATACGCTGAATGTCCGGATCGGCGGCGATGAATTTCTCGTCATATTCACAGATGGCGTGATCGGGGAGGATATCCCGGGACGCATGCAGGCGTTCATCGATGATTTCTTTGAAGCGTTCAAAGTGGATAAACGCTTCGGTGTTTTGTCGGTCAGCGCAGGGATTGCCGAGGGGAAAATCGGTCATGGGTCATTTGACCTGCTGTTGCAGAAAGCGGACGAAGCGCTGTATGAGGCGAAAGAGTCCGGACGAGGTCGCTATGTCATCAGTCACCGCGATGAGCATGAGGTGATCCGTTCATAACTTATAAAAAGCAAGTGGGGCTGTGATGCGAAGTTATTTCGCTGCGTATCGCAGCCCTACGGTTCATTTTTCTGCGCTGCGGCGGGCAATGATGGCATTTATTTCACGCTGCTGCTGCGCCTCGATACGGCTTTGGATGAAGATGTTCGGGATGGAGACACCGATGACGATGGCGAGGATGATGGTCATGCCGTCAACGCCGAAGCGCAGCGCCTGCAGCAGTTCCTCCGCAGAGATGGTCTGAATGTGGAGGATGGCGAAGAGAAGGCGATAGAGCAGGACTCCGGGCACGAGTGGAATGATGGGCGGAATGATGAGTAATGTGTTCGGTGTATGGACGATGTGAATGACCTTGAGTGCGGAAATGCCGACAACGGCGGCAGCAGCAAAGGAGCCAATCGCCTGTGATAACCCAAATTCATTCATGAGGACGTTGCGCATGAGCATCGTGAGTGTTCCCTCAAGAGCGACAAGGGCGAGCAGCTTTCTCGGCGTGTTGAAGATGATGGAAAAACCACCTGCGGCAAGCGCTGCAGCAAGAGCCTGACTGAGGTAGGCATCGGTCGGACGAATATGGACATCGGAGATGTTTGCGATGCCTGTGGAGAGAATGGCAAAGGCAATGCCGAAGGTCATACCGCCAATAATGAGGATGGTATCGATGGCGCGTGTCATACCGGAGGAGATAAAGCGATTGATGACATCGCTGGTGGAGTTGACAATCGGGAACCCGGGGATGAGGAAGATGGTGCAGGAAACAAGCGCATACCACATGGTCGAAAGGCCGAGCATGAGCGGGATGAACCACGCGAAGATGGTGGAGACAAAAGCTGCGATCATGGAACAGGCGTATGGGTTGAATTCGTTGCTGATGCTGAGGCGATGGGCGATGAATCCGGCGAGTGCCGCAATGGTCGCAATGAGTGCTTCTGACAGACTTCCTCCAAAAAGGGAGCACGACGCGCCTGAAGCAATCGCGGCACCAAGTGCTGCAGCCCATGTCGGATAGCTGCGCGGACGATTCCAAATCTGGGTGATAGCGTTTTCGATGGCGTTTATCGGCGTATTGCCGCGCAGGATACGCCATGTTAGTTTGCTGATGGCCTCAATCACGGCGAGATTCACACCGTGCTTCATGCACTTGCGGAACTGTGTGAGGGAGCGTTCTCCATCTGTGATATTCAGCATGAGCGTCGTATAGGTAACGTGGGATTGGAGCTGCTCGAAAGGAATCCGCAGATGTACCGCAGCACGCCGCATATCCCGTATGATGCGTGTGCAGTCTGCACCGCTTTCCATGAGTGCCTGTCCGATATCGAGCAGGATCTTCATTTTGTGGTTGAGTGTCCGGTTGTCATCTGCTGAGGCATTCTTGATTTGTGCAGTATTCATTGTCATGCAGGCCACCTTTCTATAGGTTTATTTCGTTTATTATACCATAAATAAAATATATGTAAAAGAAAGGAGGTGCCAATAAAAAACCGCCATGCGGCGGTTGTAGAAGATACTTATGCGTCGGTTCGTGCTGCAATGATGGCATCGATCTCGCGCTGCTGCTGTGCCTCGATGCGCTTCTGAATGAAGATGTTCGGAATGGAGACGCCGACGACGACAGCGAGGATGATGGTAACGCCGTTGACCCCAAAGCGAAGTGCCTCCAACAGTTCCTCCACGGAGATGGTCTGGATGTTCAGGACGGCGAAGAGGAGGCGATAGAGGAGGACGCATGGGATGAGGGGAATAACGGGCGGGATGATGAGCAACGTGTTCGGCGTATGGACGATGTGGGTGACCTTGAGTGCGGCAATGCCGACGACGGCGGCTGCGGCAAACGAGCCGATGGACTGCGGCAGTCCGAATTCAAGCATGAGGACGTTGCGGATCAGCATGGTGATGATGCCCTCGACGGCGACGATGGCAAGCAGCTTCTTCGGCGTGTTGAACATGACCGAAAACCCGCCTGCCGCAAGTGCCGCCGCAACTGCCTGATTGAGGTAGGTGTCGGTCGGCTGGATGTGGACATCGGAGATGTTGTGTACGCCCGTGACGAGAATGGCGAAGGCAATGCCGAAGGTCAAGCCGCCGATGATGAGCATGGTGTCCATTCCGCGCGTCGTACCCGATGTGGTAAACCGGTTGAGCATATCACTCGCGGCGTTGATGGACGGGAAGCCCGGCATGAGGAAGATGGTGCAGGCGACGAGCGCATACCACATCGTTCCGAGTCCAAACGCCATCGGAATCGCCCATGCGCAGATGGTGGCAACAAAGCCTGTAATCATAGCGCAGGCGTATGGATTGAACGCATAGCGCGTGCTTGTGCGATGGGCAATGAAGCCTGCGAGCGCAGCAATGGTGGCGATGAACGCCTCGAACCAGCTCCCGCCGAAGAGTTTGCATGAGCCACCTGAGCCGACGGCAGCACCGAGCGCGATCACCCAGCTCGGATAGCAGAGTGGACGCTGGCGGATGCGTGCAATGGCGCTCTCAATGGCCTGTATGGGGGTATTGCCGCGCAGGACGCGCCATGTAAGCTTGCTGACGGCGGCGATGACAGCGAGATTGACGCCGTGCTTTACGCATTTGCGGAACTGGGTAAAGGAACGTTCGCCGTCGCTGACGCAGAGCATGAGTGTCGTATAGGTGACGTGGGACTGGATCTGTTCAATGGGGATGCGCAGATGTACGGCGGTACGTGTCATGTCGCGTACGATGCGTGCGCAGTCTGCACCGTTTTCCATCAGAGTCTGTCCGATGTCGAGCAATATTTTCATCTTGCGGTTCAGCATTTTGTTGCTGTCCTTTGCCGCGCTTTGTATGCGTTCGTTTTCCATAGGAAATCACGATCTTCCTTTCTTCGTAAGATTTTCCCATTATAGCACAGCATAGGGAGCTGGGGGAAATGCAGGCAGGCTGTTATCCATAGTTTTTTTCAATGAAAAAGACCGCCTTGCGGCGGTCTTGCGGGAAGAACGTCTCAGCACTTAATGCCGGAGCCCTTGCGTGCATAGAAGAACCACGTGATGAGGATGGTCAGCACGGTGAAGCCAATGAGGAAATAGAATGCGGGGATGACGCTGCCCTGCGTCGCGTATGAGAGCCCGAAGAGTTTCGGGATGAAGAACGCGCCGTATGCCGCAATCGCCGCCGTAAAACCTGTGACGAGCGAAGCGTGAACAGGATTGTCAAAGACAAACGGGATCATGCGGAAGGACGCGGCGTTGATGAAGCCGGTCGAGAAGAAGAGCACGAGGAATGCGCCGAAGAAGAGCGCAAAGTTGTGCGCCTGAATGCCCATGACGGTGACGATGCACGCGACGAGCATAAGAAGCAGCGAGTAGAACGTGACCTTTGAGCCGCTGTTGACCTTGTCTGAGACCCAACCGCCGATGGGGCGCACACCTGCGCCGATGAATGGACCGAGGAATGCCGCATAGGCGAAGGAGACCTCGGGGAACTCACGGTTGGCGAGGAGTGCCAGTGCGGCAGAGTAGCCGATGAACGAGCCGAATCCACAGGTGTAGATGACGGTAATGAGCCATGTGTGCTTGTTGCCGAAGATGGACATCATGCTGCGCGGACTCTGCTTCGGGATGGGCAGGTTGTCCATGAACATCCAGACGAGGACGAGGGTCAGCGCAGTCGGAATCGCCCAGAAGTAGCAGACGTTCTGGATGTAGATCTCCTTGCCTGCCGCGTTGATGAGCGGAGCGCCGAAGAGTCCGCCGAAGCTCGCGCCGAGGAGCATAGGCGCGGTCAGGTAGATGAGCGAAACGCCGAGATTGCCGATGCCGGCGTTGATGCCGAGCGCGAGCCCCTTCTGCGACTTCGGAAAAAAGAAGCCGATGTTTGCCATCGAGGATGAGAAGTTTGCGCCTGCGATGCCGATGCCTGCGACGAGCACAACGAAGGTATCGTATGTGGTCGAGGTGTCAGTGAGGGCGTTCCCGAGACCGATCAGCGGGATGAGCAGCAGGGCGGTCGAGATGAATGTCCAGTTGCGTCCGCCGACGATTGCGGGGAGGTAGGTGTAGACGAGACGACCCGTTGCACCGACGAGTCCCGGCAGTGCTGCGAGCGTGAAGATCTCGTTGTCCGAGAAGTGGAATCCAATCTGGTTGAGCTGGGCGGCGATCGTCGCCCACATCGTCCACGCCACGAATGCGAGGGTCAGCGCCCACGTCGAGGTGTAGAGGTTCTGCTTGGCGATACGTTCTCCCCAGCGTTTCCAGAAAATTTCATTCTCCGGATCCCAATGCGTGAGGATGTCGCGCCGTGACGGGTTCTCGCCAAGTGCAGCGAGAGTATCCTTGCTTTCCATGTGCATCTCTCCTATACTGATTATAGTTTTTTTATATGTGTGCATTATAGTGAAAAATTTTTGCTTTGGCTGTGACCGATGTCACATAATTTTTTTGGAGTTTTCGTTAGGATTAAAAATAATGAGAAACGGGGGTGAAATGCAGTGGATCAGGAGGAGCTTATTGCAGAGATGGTATCGATTCCAGGCAAGATCATCTCACTGCATGACGGTGCGTATCTTTTTCGTGAGGGAACGCCGGCGCGCTATTTTTACATCGTGCGCTCGGGGCATATCTTTATTGTGAAGTACGGAGCGTCGGGGCGTGTGCTCTCCCTGCGCCTTGCAACGCGGGACAGTCTGATCGGTGAACTGCCGCTCTACGAGGAGGTGCCGACGTACATTTTCAGTGCCGTTGCGCGCAGTGCGTCGGAGGTTTATGCAATCGAGTTTCCCGTTCTGCAGGCATATCTGGAGAAGCATCCACATCTGTCGATCGCGCTCCTAAAGCTGCTCGGACAGCACATGCGCAAGCAGCATCTGAAGTTCCGCGATCTCGTGTTGTACGGCAAGAAGGGGGCGCTCTACTCGACGCTCATCCGCCTCTCGAACAGCTACGGCATGGAGACGGAGGAGGGAATTCTCATCTCTGTGCCGCTGACAAATCAAGAACTTGCGAACTACTCTGCGTCGGCGCGTGAAAGTCTCAACCGTATGCTTGCCGACCTCAAAAAGCGTGGGGTGATCGATATGCGTGGACATCTCATCCTCATCAAGGATATTGATTTCCTCAAGGCGGAGATCCACTGCGAGAATTGCGGCAGGGAGATCTGCAATATCGAATAGAAAAAGCGCCCATGCGGGCGCTTTTTCTATGCAAGGGGGACGGCAACGTATCGCTGCTCGCCGAGCCGATACCGTGCGCGTCCCGCCGTGAGGTCGGTCAGTGCGCGCTGGTGCAGTTCGATGTCACCCGTCGGGATGAGCAGTGTGAGCGTCACAGCATCCGCATAACTTGTCTCCTCCGTCTGCACGCTTGCCTCACGGATATAGCGCTCAGCGGCGGCGAGAAGATCATAGTCAATCTGCACGTACAATGGATGCAGCGGCGTCATGCGTATCTTTGCCGCTGCGTCCAGCCCAAGACCTGCTGCATGGGCGTATGCACGGATGAGTCCGCCTGCACCGAGTTTGATGCCGCCGAAGTAACGCACGACGGCAACCGCTGTGTTCGTCATGTTGCGCGCCTTGATCGCTTCGAGGATAGGGCTGCCCGCCGTGCCGCCCGGCTCACCGTCATCGCTCGAACGCTGGCGGTCGGAACGCGCCCCGAGCACCATCGCGTATGGGACGTGACGCGCCTCATAGTGTTCCTTTTTCACGCCCTGCAGCCATGTGCGCACCGCTTCCTCATCCTCCGCGTGGACTGCATAGGCGAGGAAGCGTGAGCGCTGAATCTCGTATAAAACAGGGGAGACACCGCCCTCCGGTATCTCCCCTGTGATGGTCGTATAGGTTTCTATCGTCATTTGTTCTTGCGGTTGAAGTAGTCGACGACACTTGCGTCGAGCAGAATGTAGGTCGGCCCCATGCTCGCCGTCAGCTCGCCCGCCTGAAAGATGGGGCACACATAGCCGCGTCCGCCGAGGAAGTAGTCTGTCGGTACTTCGCGTACGGACTTCTCCGGCTGGATTGGCGTGTTGCGTCCCTGCTCGTTGTAGAGATGACCACTGACCGCCTCACCGTCGAGATCGGATGGCGTGAGGTGGACGAAGAACGCGAGCGGCAGACGCTGTCCCGTCTTCTTGTAGTAGACATAGCCGTAGTCATGACGTGTCGGCTGATTTGCACGCAGCTCGTAGCGCAGATCTGTGAACGTCACGGAGAGAAAATTGTCGTCATCCAGATGCACGCGGTAGCCGAACTCACCGCGGTAGAATGCGCCGCTTTCATACTGCGTACGCACGCTCGCAGCAAGCGCGGCAATATCGGCATTGATGGGATCTGCCACAACACCGTCCTCCGCACTGAGGATCGGATAGGCAATGGAGAGATTCGTCGTCGACTCCCGATGCTCAGTGACAGCTGCACCCGCCGTACCAGAAACGGTTAGGACGAGTGTAAGGGCGAGCAGCAAGGCTCTAAATTTCATATTGTAGTTCCTCCTTTATACACTTGGTACGATGATAATAAAATTTTGCATCTTTGTCAAATAAATCGTAGTAATCTCTGCGCTCTTGTAGTATGATGAAAACGCATTGTTATATTTGGTAGAAAGGTCGTGTTAAGAAGCCCATGGGCGAATCGACGATGAAACGAAAGCTGAAGCACCGACACCTTCAGTTCATCTCTCTTGGTGGTGTCATAGGGAGTGGATACTTCCTTGGGACGGGCTATGTGCTTGAGCAGGCGGGGCCCGCCGCGATGATTTCCTATCTTTTTGGCGGCGTGATCGTGCTTGCGGTCATGCTCTGCCTCGCCGAGCTTGCGGTGGAAAAACCGCTCTCGGGTTCGTTTGTCGTCTACGCGCGCGAGAATATCTCTGCGACGTGGGCATGTGGGGTCGGCTGGTCATATTGGGTGACGTGGGTCTCCTACGTACCCTCGGAGATGATTGCCGCCGGCATCATCATGAACGGTTTTTTCCCAGAGATTGGGACGATCTGGTGGGCGGTGTTCTTTGGCCTCATCGTTACCATCCTCAATCTGTTTCGTGTCGATAAATTTGGCGAGAGTGAGTTCTGGCTCTCTCTCGTCAAGGTCACGGCACTCGTGGCCTTCAGTGTGGTTGCACTTCTGATCTGCCTTGGTCTCATCGGTGGGGACGGCTACATCGGGACGCGCATCCTGCTTGGCAGCGGGGGCTTTGCACCAAATGGGTACAGTGCCATAGCACTCACGATGGTCATTATCCTCGTCAACTTCCAGGGGACGGAGATCATCGGACTCGCGGCGGGGGAGACGGCCGATCCAGCGCGCAGCATCCCAACGGCTGTGCGTAATGTGACATGGCGCATCATCGCGCTCTACATCGTGCCCATCACCCTGCTGATCTCGATTCTTCCGTGGGATCACGCCTCGCTTGAGGAGAGTGTTTTCGCGGCGGCACTTGCCGAGCACGGATTTACCGAGCTTGCTGCACTCTTCTCTCTCGTTGTACTGACAGCGGCGATCTCCTGCTCGAACTCCGGACTCTACGGCGCGGCGCGCACCGTGCACGCGCTTGCAACGATGGGCATGGCACCGCGTATGCTTGAGGGGCTCAGTAAACAGGGCGTTCCATCGCGTGCAATCTATGCGTCGATTATCTTCTGTTGGGGGGTCATCGGCATCTATGCGATGAATCCGGACGGGGCACTCTATACCTATCTGCTCGCACTCTCGGGCTTTTCGGGTGCAATGGCGTGGATCTCGATCTGCTGGAGTCAGTATCGGCGGCGGCGCAAACTGGAGGCGGAGGACGCCGTTTCGCTCCTGCGCTACCGTATGCCGCTGTTCCCCTATGTGACCCTCTTTGGAATCTGGGCACAGGTCTTCTGCCTCATCTTCATGATTTTCGTGCCGGAACTGCGCATTGCACTCTATTTTGGTGTTCCCGTGCTTGTCGTTCCCATGATTCTCTATCGTTTCTTGCGGCACAGATAAATGCGTGTTATAATTTCATTAAGAACCTTTACAGATGGGGAGGAAAATATATGTTCGGACTGTTTGGGAATAAGGAAAAGAAAGAGGTCTCGCTTGCAGATCGGATCAGTGCGAAACCCCTTGCGGCGGAGATACCTATGCGTGAGGAGCCGGCGAAAGTACGCGCACCGTTTGCAAACCTCGGCACCGTAGGGGGCGGGGATATGAAGTCGGCCTATCTTTCGCGCAGCGAACTGACGGCGGAGCGGCTGCGCGAACTTTACGATGTACCGGGCGGCCCCGCTATTGTGCTCGGCTTTATCTCGGCGGATCTCGCGATGGACGATGTCGCGCGTGCGGTGCAGTCCGCCTCTCCGCCGGATATGAAGCTCCTGCTCATGACGACCTGCGGCGAGCTGACGCATACACCGGGGACGCGTTCCTATTATATGGAGGCGGGAGATGGACGTGCAAAGGTGCTCCTGCAGGTATTCAGCAAGCGCATGATCGCCGAGACATATATGATGACGCTGCCCCTGCACAACGAGGATATGCGGCGCGGTGAGGCGACGCTCACGCCGGCACAGCGTGTGGAAAAGATCGCTGCCGATGTGCGGGCCGAGCGCATCCCGTTTCCTGTGCGCTTTGACGATACCTTTGCCTTTGTCTACGTGGACGGCGTGAGCGCGTGCGAGTCCTTTGTCCTGCGCGCCCTTTACGAGGCAGAGAGTCTGCCCTGCCCCTACATCGGTGGCTCTGCAGGCGGCACGCTTGACTTCTCCCACACCTACATCTACAACGGCAAGCAGGTGCTTGAGAATCACGCTGTCGTTCTCGTTGTAAAACTCGCTGCTGACTATCGTTACTCCGTGTTCAAGACACAGGCGGCTGAGGAGACGGGAAAGCGTTGGACCGTCATCGGATCGGATGCGACGTTCCGTACGGTGGATACCGTCGCCGATGCCGCAGGTCGTCCGGTCGCACTTGCAGATGCACTGATGGCAGAGCTGCACGTATCAGATGTCGCGGCACTCACGGATGCGCTCGCGGACTATACCTTTGCGACACACATCGGCAATCAGTTCTATATCCGCTCGCTGCAGCGCATTGATACCGATACGAAACGCATGCACTTCTTCTGTGATATCACGGCGGGCGAGGAACTGCATCTCATGCGCCGTGCGCGCTTCATCGAGACGCTGAAGGCGGACTACACGGGCTTCTCGAAGGGAAAGCCCACGCCCATCGGCGTGGTGATGAACGACTGCATTCTGCGCCGCCTCACCTTCGCGGGGGAACTTGCGGGTGCCGATCTCTTTGATGGCATACCGGTCGCCGGGTACTCGGCACTTGGTGAGATTGCGGGCATGCACATCAACGAGACGCTGACGGCAATCTTCTTCTATCAGATCTCCGGCGGATCGTTCTACGATGGCTATATGGATCGCTTCCCCTCCGTCTACGCACTCTGTCAGAAATCCTTTCTGGAACACGATATTGCGCGTCTGCAGATCATCGACAAACTCAAGGATGGCATCATGGGTGAGTTCAATGCCTACCGCAGTGAGATGTCCGGGATGGCGGGAGCAATGGCGCGCATCGGCGAGAGTGCCGAGAGTGTTTCGGGGCTGATCGACAAACTGAGCGGCGGTCTTGGCGGACAAGGCGATATGACCAAGGAACTGCTGGGGCGCAATGCAGAGATCACGCCGATGCTCGAACGCCTCACGGCGAGCACAAAGAAGATCGAGCAGGTCATGAACATGATCACGGAGATCTCGGCACAGATCAACCTTCTCGCACTGAATGCCGCGATCGAGGCGGCGCGTGCGGGGGAGATGGGGCGTGGGTTCGCCGTCGTCGCGGGCGAGGTACGCAAGCTCTCCGAGAACACGCGCGAGCGTCTGGAGGCATCCGATGAGGCCATCAGTGAGCTTCTGCGTGACGTGCAGGAGATCGACAAGATGCTTGCGACGAATCAGGCATTTGAGGATCAGATAGAGAACTACGAGCATGGCTTTGACAATCGGATCGAGGAGCTGAAGAAAAGTTTGGACGACGGACTCCGTGCGATTCGTCGTTCCACTGCATCCATCGACAATGTCGCGGAACTGAGTGCACGTCTCAGCCATCGCTTCGACGAACTTGACGAAGTGCTCAAGTCGATTCGATGATAGAACCAACACGCAAAAAGCGCGGCAGAACGCCGCGCTTTTTGCGTATCAAAATCGTATCCACTAGGAAATAAGATAGTAGTAATTCGCAGGAAATATGAATAGTGATTGACGCATTCATCACGTTTCATGTATAATGTTTTAGAGTTTAATTTAGGTGACCGGGAGGAGCACGAGTATAGTGGAGAGATATTGCCCGCAGGAGATCGAAGCAAAATGGCAGAAGATCTGGGAGACGGATCACAGCTGTCATACGGAAATGAACGATACAAAGCCGAAATATTACGTGCTTGAGATGTTTCCATATCCGTCTGGAAAACTCCACATGGGTCATGTCCGCAACTACTCGATTGGTGACGTGGTCGCGCGCTTTCGGACGATGGAGGGCTACAATGTCCTGCACCCGATGGGCTTTGATTCCTTCGGCATGCCCGCAGAGAACGCAGCGATCAAGAACAAAGTGCATCCTGCAAAGTGGACATATTCGAACATTGAGAATATGGAGCGTCAGCAGCGCGCACTCGGACTGGCATACGACTGGGAGCGGGAGGTCATCACCTGCCGCGAGGACTACTATCGTTGGACACAGTGGCTGTTTGAACTCTTTTACAAAAAGGGTCTGGCATACAAGAAGGCGGCATCTGTCAACTGGTGCGACACCTGCGGTACAGTACTTGCAAACGAGCAGGTCGAGGACGGCAAATGCTGGCGCTGCAAGTCTGAGGTGCATAAGAAAAACCTTGCACAGTGGTTCTTCAAGATCACGGACTACGCCGACGAACTTCTTGCCGATCTGGGTCAGCTTCCCGGCTGGCCCGAGCGCGTCAAGACCATGCAGGAGAACTGGATCGGGCGAAGCGAGGGACTTGAGTTCCGCCTGCCTGCACCTGCGCTTGAGACGGAGATCCCCGTCTACACGACGCGTCCCGACACCGTCTTTGGCATGACCTTTGTCGCGCTCGCACCCGAGCATCCGCTTGTTGAAAAGATCTGCGCAGTCAGCGATAAGGCGGACGAGATCCGCGCATTCTGCGCGCGCGTGAAGAAGCAGTCCGATATTGAGCGCGCTTCGAGTGAGTCGGAGAAGGAGGGCATCTTCACAGGACTCTGCTGCACAAACCCGTTCAACGGAGAGCAGATCGAGATCTGGATCACGAACTATGTCCTCTTCGAGTACGGCACAGGTGCAGTCATGGCGGTGCCGTCCGAGGATCAGCGCGACTGGCTGTTCGCAACGAAATACGGCATCCGCAAGATCCTCACGATTCGCCCGCCCGAGGGCGAGCTGCATCTGGAGGATATGACGGCAGCCTACGTCGAGAAGGAAGGCTTCCTCATTAACTCAGGCAAGTTCACAGGGCTGGAGATGCACGCCGCAATGCGTGCGATCATGGACGAGGCGGAGGCGCAGGGCTTTGGCAAGCGCCGCGTCAACTACCGTCTGCGCGACTGGCTCATCTCGCGTCAGCGCTATTGGGGTGCGCCTATTCCCATCATCAACTGTGAGAAATGCGGCGAGGTGCTTGTACCGGAGGAAGACCTTCCCGTACGTCTGCCCGAGGATGTGTCCTTCGAGCAGGGAGCTGTGTCGCCGCTGTCGAGCAGCGAACACTTCCTGCACTGCACCTGTCCGAAGTGCGGCGGTGCGGCGGTGCGCGAGACAGATACGATGGACACCTTTATCTGCTCCTCGTGGTATTACTATCGCTACGCCGATCCGAAGAATACAGAGCGCCCGTTTGATCGAGATAAAGTAAACTACTGGGCTCCCGTCGATCAGTACATCGGCGGAATCGAGCACGCGATCCTGCACCTCCTCTATGCACGCTTTTTTACAAAAGTGCTGCGCGACGCGGGGATGCTGGACTTCGACGAGCCGTTCACGAACCTCCTCACACAGGGCATGGTCATCAAGGACGGCGCGAAGATGTCAAAGTCGCTCGGCAACGTCGTCTCGCCCGAGGAGATCATAGAGAAGTACGGCGCAGATACGGCGCGCCTCTTTATCCTCTTCGCCGCGCCCGTGGAGCGTGATCTGGATTGGAGCGATCAGGGCGTCGAGGGGGCGTTCCGCTTCCTGAACCGCGTCTGGCGGATTCTCCTTTCGTTTGAGACGGTGATCAAGAGTGCCCCCGAGCAGTATGATCCCGCGACACTCACGCCGGAGGAGAGCGAGCTGCGCCGCATCCTGCACGTCACAACGAAAAAGGTCACGGAGGATGTGCGTGACCGCTTCATGTTCAATACGGCAATCTCCTCCATCATGGAGCTGGTCAATGCGTTTTACGCATTTCAAGAGAAAGAACTCAGCGCTGCGTTGGCGCGTGAAACGGCGAGCGCCCTGCTGCGCATGCTTGCGCCGTTTGCGCCGCACATCACGGAGGAACTCTGGGCGCGCCTCTTTACGGGGAGCGTGCACGCACAGAAGTGGCCGGCATACGATGCCGCCGCCCTTGTGCAGGATGAGATCGAAGTGGTTTTGCAGATCAACGGGAAGGTGCGCGACCGCGTGAAGATCGCCGCTGATCTGGACAGGGAGGCGATGGAGCGGCTCGTGACCGAACTGCCGCGCGCAAAGGAACTCACGGAGGGGAAAACAATCGTGAAGGTCGTATGCGTTCCCGGCAAGCTCGTCAATATTGTAGTTAAAGGATAACAAGAGTACTCTATTCAAGGAAGAAAAGGGAGAGAAACAATCATGTTAAAAGCGTTTGCTGTCCGCAGCCTACTGCCGGAAATGCTCATCGGCCGTACGGTTTACGACGGAGATACCGAAGTCGTTCTCGTAGAGGGCGGCACTGTTTTGGATCGGGCAACGATCAAAATCCTCAAAGAAAAGGGGATTGCGTCTGTCTACGTCGATGAGGACAGTATTCTTGCTGCTGTAGAGAAGGAAAAGGCGTCGAAAGAGGGTGCGCCAAAGGCAGCCGCCTTTAAGGGAACCGTGGCGCCCGAGCGGGATGTAAAGCTCGATGAAAAATACGAAGAGGACTACCGCTACGTCTACGGCGAGATGGAGAAACTCTTTCAGGAGGCGGCAGTCACCGGCAAACTCAACATGGATATCCTGCAGCCCGTCATGGCGAGTGGTCGTCTGCGCGACCTCTACAGGGAGGGGGCAACGGCAGTCTCCATGATCTACACGATGAATCAAGAGGGCGACTACAACCTCCATCACTGCGTTCACCTCGCGATTCTCGGCGGACTCATGGCAAAGTGGATGGGACTCACGGGCATCGACCGCCAGAACCTCGTGCTCGCGGGACTCTTCCTCGACATCGGCAAGCAGTTCATCGACAAGGAGCTGCTTGAGAAGAAGGGACGCCTTACGGAGGAAGAGTTCGACATCCTCAAGAACCACGTCGTCGACAGCTTCAAGCTGCTTGAGAGCAGCGAACTCTCGGGGCGTGCCGATCTCATGAACGGCGTCATTCAGCACCACGAACGCAACGACGGCTCGGGCTACCCGTCCGGACTTGAGGCGGATCGGATCAGCACGTTCGGCAAGGTGCTCGCTGTGCTGGACAGCTATGACGCTATGGCATCCAGCCGTACTTATGCAGAGAAGCGTTCCCCGTTTGAAGTGTTCAAAATCCTCTACGCCGACGTACTGGATGGCAAACTGGACTCGGAATACGCCGTACTCTTTATGCGTAAGCTCAATGCCGCACTCAACGGCTGCTGGCTGCGCCTCTCAGACGGCACGGCGGGACGCATCGTCTACATCGACGAGTCGCGCGTCACGGCAATGCCCGTCGTGCAGCTCGTGGACGGCGGCTTTATCGACCTCAATACCGTGAAGGACATCACCGTCGTCGAGATCATGACGGCGGCAGATGTCAGCAAACTCTAAACGAATCATCATTGCGCATCACTGATAAGGAAGCCGTTCGATATGGACGGCTTCTTTCATTTGACGTCACAGCCTGAAAACTTTATAATTAAGGGAGCAATGATAAAATCGACACAGGCATCATAACACATCTTCTTATCCGTACTTCGGCGGAACAATCTACGCCAATCTGGCAGCCTTTATTTTATCAGTATTTCCCAAAGAGAAAAATTGAAACAGAAAGGAAATAGAGGTGATCGCAATGAATGACGCGGAAAGATTCAATCCAATGAACGATGTGGCGTTTAAGTTTATATTCGGTAAGGAAGAACGCAAACAGATTACCATCGATTTCCTCAACACTGTCCTGCACAAATCCCTCGCGCATGAAATTAGGGACATCACATTTCGTCAGACAGAGATGATACCAGACGGAGACGAGGGAAAGATGTCGCGTCTGGATATCGCCTGTGAACTGGATACGGGAGAACTCGTAGACGTAGAGGTGCAGGTCATCAACTTCAACAATATGCAGCGGCGCACACTTTTTTACTGGGCGCGGCTGTATCTGCTTTCGCTGACGCGCGGCGAGGGGTATAATCTTTTGCGACCTGCAATCACGATCAACCTCCTCGCATTTGAGCTGCTGCCACAGCCGGAACCCGTCGCGATGTATAGTGTCTACAACATCGCGACCGGGGATCGGCTGAACAGCGATATGGAACTTCATTTTATTGAAATCCCAAAGTACATCAAAGCCCCGCATAAGACGATACGCGAATCATCGAAGATGGAACGGTGGCTCGCGTACTTTGCCAACAGACTGACCAAAGAGGAAAAGGAGGAATTGGCGATGAGCGAACCTGCGATCCGAGAAGCGATACAAGCAGAGAGGATCTTTATGAGCAACCCGGACGATTACCTCCGCTACGTCAACCGGCAGATCGCGCTGATGGACTATCGTTCTGGGATGCAGGGAGCTGTAGAAGAAGGGATAAGGCGAGGGATAGCGCAAGGACGTCGTGAGGGACGCGCTGAGGGACGCGCTGAGGGACGAGCCGAGGGACGCGCTGAGGGACGCGCCGAGGGATGCGCTGAGGGACGTCATCTAGGCATCACGCATATAGCGATGAATATGCTGCGTGCCGGAACACCGCTTGCGACAGTGTCGCAGATGGCGGAACTTCCAGAGGCGGTTGTCCGAAAAATGGCGGAGGAGCATGGAATTCAGGTTACATAGTGGAGGAAAAGGAGGAATTGGCGATGAGCGAACCTGCGATCCGAGAAGCGATGCAAGCAGAGAGGATCTTTATGAGCAACCCGGACGATTACCTCCGCTACGTCAACCGACAGATCGCGCTGATGGACTACCGCTCCGGGATGCAGGGAGCTGTAGAAGAAGGGATAAGGCGAGGGATAGCGCAAGGACGCCGTGAGGGACGAGCCGAGGGACGCGCTGAGGGATGCGCTGAGGGGCGTCATTTAGGCATCACACATATAGCGATGAATATGCTGCGTGCCGGAACACCGCTTGCGACAGTGTCGCAGATGGCGGAACTTCCTGAGGCGGTTATCCGAAAAATGGCGGAGGAGCATGGACTTCAAGTTTCCTAATTGGGAGGGGCGCCATGAGCGATCTGACCCGATAGGAAGACGGAGGGGCTGCTGTACGAAGTTTTTTAGCTTCGAGCAACAGCCCTTTTTATTATAGGGAAGAAACATACAACATTGCGTTCATATAAGAACACAGCAAATAAAATGATACAGTTCATAAGATCATATTGACATGAGATGAGAGGGATAGTATAGTTGGGATTATAGCACTATAGGATAGCTATAGTTGGAACGGAATGACATGGAGGGGATCATCATGTTAAAGGAATGGAAAAACAAACGACAGCTGTCACTTCTCGTTGCGTTCGCTCTGTCCGCGGGGGGGGGGCAGTTGTTTTTTAATCATGCACATGCAGCTGATGTGACGGGTGGGGATGTGACGATTGATTCATCTACCACAACGATGCCTCCACTGTTGGCGGGCGGCGCAATTACCAATGCAAGTGATAGTGGAAATGTTTCTGGGAATAAGTTTACTGTTGATGGCACCCAAATAGTTCAAGGGAACTATGGGTTTTCTTTATATGGTGGTTATACGGCTGGAGCCGGCAATGCGACAGCGAATACGATAACGTTCAAGAACAGTGCGAACGCCTACGGCAACTATGTTGGAGGCTGGCATGGCAGTACCGGATACGGCGGATACAGCACAGGAGGAGATGCAACGGATAACACGGTAGTCTTAGGGGGGGTGACGAATACCAATAGTGCATATATGACTTTCTATGGTGGGGGCAGCGGCATTGCTTCTGCAGAAGTACGCAGAGGCAATACGCTACGTGTGACATCGCTGAACAACCGAATTAATGGATTTTATAATTTTGAGAAGCTTCAATTTGATATTGATACGAGTATGCCGCCTTTCTCCTATATGTTGGCTTCCAACTGGGGGAGTAATCATGCGTTTGATTGGAGCAATATTACTGTTAATAAAATGGGGGATTGGGTACAGGCAAATTCTGTTCCAAACGCCGGACCAGATAGTTCGAAGAGTCTGACCCTATATACGGGAGCCGCACTGAGCTTCACAGGAACTCCGCAGCACTATACCAATGATTCTGGTTTTGAGTACGGAGTGCAGACCAACAGCGCAGGAACAGTAGTTTCGCTATATGTGAATCAGTATACACTGGCAGATGTTCATCGTACAACGCCAGGAAGCGGAGCGCTTTATGCGGGAACATCAACCGTGGGAAATGAAGTAACGAAAAATACTCTGACAATTTCCTCTGATTGGCATGGAACGCCATTTGCTGGGTATAATCAGTCGGCAACAGGAGATGCAACTTATAATAATCTTGTTCTCAAATCCGGTGCTGAGTTTCACGGCTACACTGGCTGGGGAACATTTACTCCGTCCTGGACTGCATCCGGATATGCAAAAAATGGAAATGCGACTCATAACACCGTTACATTAAGTGGGGTAAACACTTATTGGACAACTGTTTATGTGGGTTATAGCGATCTTCCAGGTGCAGATGTTACGACGGGAAACGTGATACGTGTTACAACAAGCGGTAACTACGTTCGTGGTGCTTATAACTTCAAAATAATGGAGTTTAAACTTGATTCCAACATTACAAATGGAAGTACACTGTTTTCTACAAGTGGTATTCATGCAGAACCATTTGCATGGAGCGATATCAAGGTCGCAGGGTTATCGGACTGGGCAGCATCTTTGCCGGCTTCTGTTAATGCTCCGACATTGACTCTTTATTCGGGAGCAGGGCTAAAAATTAAGGATTATGCGCCAACAGTCCTCCGGAATGTTGGCGACTTTGAATTTGGAAAAGGCGCAAATGCTACGATTTCGGGAACTCCCGGTATATATGATGCGAGTACGATCACACTATCCGGCAACCGTTTCCAGAATGCCACGAACACCCCGACAACGTGGGCAGCGGATGTGCATGCCGGTATCTCGACCTACGGCAATACAACGAATCACAATATACTCGACGTCAACATGGGGTTGACCAATGTACGTGCAGGTTATACAAAGGCACTCAATGGAGGTTCAGAGAGTAATACACTGAACCTTCTCTCCGGTGGCTCGGTGACGAACGGCTATGCGGGCTACACGGAGGGCGTGCATCTCCTTGTCAATCCCGAGGATGAGGAGCATCCGGAACTGGTCGACACCACCAAAAACGCCGACGCGAAGAACAACACGGTCAACATTCAGGGCGGTACGCTGAATGCGGGCGGCAAGCTCTACGGTGGGTTCATTGCGACGAATGCGTCACTCACGCCGCCGGACAACGTTTCGGCGGGCAATGCCTCGGACAACACGATCAACATCGAAAGTGGAACATTTGGCGGCAGTACCGAGATCTACGGCGGCTATACGAACGGCTCGGGCAAGGCAACGGGGAACACGGTCAACCTCGGCAAGAGTGACGGTACGTTAACGTCGACCACTTTGCAGAATGTCTTTATCTACGGCGGTGCGGCAAGCGGTACGACAAATGATGTTTTCAGCGATAATCTCCTCAATGTCAATGCAAAGGGGTTCACTGCGCGCGGTGTGCAGAATTTTGGCAAGGTCAAGTTTAATCTTGGCGGTATGGGGACGATCGCTCGAACGGATACCCTACTTACGATTGGTGGTGGTGGAACGACGGGAATTGACTGGGCGGGCGTTGAAGTCGTGCCCGGCAGCCATACTTTTACACCGAGCACCTACGAAACGCACCTCTTCACGGCGATGCACAACAGTGCGGGCATCAACTTCATGAAGGGATCGACTGACACCTACCTGCCCATTGGCGCAAAGGAGAAGATTGTCAACGATCTCGAATATGTGATGGACTTGGACAGCACTGGAAAGAATGTCAATGTGGACGGCTATCAGTTCCGCAATCACACGGCGACGTACAACGAAACACCTTCCCACATAGAAGCGTGGTCGGGACGTACGGCAAGCGGACAGGCGGTTATGGACAACAAGCTCACTGTCTCGGGCGGCACGCTCACGACAGCAGCATACGGCGGACTGGTCGAAAACAAGAAGCACAACCCGGACGGCACGTTCCAGACCACAGCGGGCAAAGCGGAACGTAACGCGCTTGAAATCTCAAACGGCAATATTGTCAATGCCTACGGCGTCAAAGTAAATGCTGCGGGCGGCAGTGCAGACGAAAACCGTGTCAAGCTCACGGGCGGCAATATCAGCGGCTCTGCTTATGGTGCGAATCTTTCGGATGCGACAAGCACGGGCACAGGAGCAAAGAACAAAGCCGAAATGACCGGCGGCGCCCTCACCGGCTCTCTTTATGGTGCGCATACAGCGGGCAGCGGCACGCTCTCAGCGAGCGAAGTCGAAGTCTCGGGCGGCACCATTGGTGGCTCCGTGTACGGCAGTGAAGTTGCGACGGGTGCGGGGGATGCGACCGGGAGCAAAATCACCATATCGGGCGGCACTGTTACGGGCGATGTCTACGGCGGCAAAACCGCAGGAACAGGCGCAGCGACAGGACACACACTGAACCTCTACGGCGGCAGTGTTGGCGGCAGCGTTTTCGGCGGACACACCGCGTCTGGCGCAACCACGGGCAACACCGTAAATCTTGGCAATGGCACAACGAACGCCGTCACCACCGTTACGGGCACCATCTCCGGCGGCAACGGGGCGGCAGATACAGATAACGTCCTGAACGTCAACACAAATGCACAGGCGGGCAACATCTCCAATTTCAGCATGGTAAAGTTCAACTTCAACAGCACCTTCAATCAGGCGAATCCAATGCTGAACCTCGTCGGCGGCAGTGCGACCAATCTCGACTGGAACAAATTCAAGCATACGGGGAACGCTCCGAGCGGGACATCCATCCTGATGCAGAACCTCAATAACATCATCGTCGCGGGCTACACCGGCGCGAAGGAAATCTCCTCCACGGGCACGCACGAAGTCACCGTGGACACTGACACCAACACAGCGACGGCAAAGCAGATCCTCTTCGGCGGCTACCAGTTCAAGGACGCCGATGTAACGCCGACCACAGGGAGCCTCACGGCAGACATCTGGGCAGGACGCTCCGTCCTTGGCAACACGACGAAGAAGAACACCCTCACCGTAAGCGGCACGAACCATCGTGATGCGTACGGCGGCTGGACGGGAGGGACAAGAACCTCAGCCACTGCGAAATTCGACAGTACAGAAAACACCGTCAACCTGAGGGGCGGCAACGTACGCACAATCTACGGCGGCTTCACTGCCGTGCAGAGCGGCAACGCCACAGACAACAAAGTGAATATCTCGGGTGGTGAAGTCGGCAATACGGGACACTATGGCGCAGGCTATGGCAACGTCTACGGCGGCTATCTTTCCCATGCCGCGGCACAAGGAAATGCCACGGGCAATATCGTCACCGTCACGGGCGGCACAATGGCGAACATCTACGGCGGCTGGACGGCGGGCACGGGCGTGACCACGGGCAACACCGTCAATCTTGGCGACGGGGAGCACAGCCTTGCTGCAGGGACAACGATCAATGGCACCATCTACGGCGGCAACAAGGCGGATGACGCAGACAACACGCTGAACGTTAACACCAATGCCACGGCGGGGAACATCGGGAACTTCCAGAACCTGAAGTTCACGTTGAAGGACAGCACCCTGAATCCCGCAAACTCCGTCCTGCGCCTGACAACAGGAGCAACGAACAATCTCGACTGGACGAAGCTCGAAGTTGACGCAACAGGTCTTACCGTTACACCAAAGAGCTACGAAGCGTACCACGTCAACCTCATGGACAATGCAAATGGTGTCAGCTTCATGAAGGGCGCGACGAACACGTATGCCTCCTCGGGTGCACAAAAGAGAACCAACGGAGATCTTGAGTACATCGTCGACACGGACAACCATACGGCGAATGCGGCGCAGTACGTGTATTTTGAAGCACTCCAATTCCAGAACAAGCAGAACGCCGCGTTTGCTGCGGCGGACGGCACGAAGAATGAAGCGTGGGGTGGACGCACAAAGGTCGGCAACGAGGTAAAGAACAACACGCTAACCGTTACGGGCGGCACGCTCACACAGGCGGCATACGGCGGACTTGCAGAGAACTTTACGCGTGACTCTGCAGGGAACCTCAATCCTGCGGGCAACGCTACAGAGAACAAGCTCGTCCTGAACGCGGGTGCAAATACGCTGAACGCCTACGGTGCGCAGGTGCGTACAAAGGGCGGCAGTGCTGCGGAGAACACGGTACTGCTCTCAGGCGGCACAGTAACTGGCAGCCTCTACGGCGGTGCACTTACGGCGGCAGGTGCAGAGGGCAGCGCGACAAAGAACAAGATTGAACTCGAAAGCGGTTCTGTCACGGGCAGCGTATATGGCGGAGCACTTACCGATGCAGGAGCAACGGGCAGTGCCACGGCAAACGAAATCATCGTCAAGGGCGGAACCGTCACGGGTGATGTCTACGGTGGCTTTACGAACGGCTCCGGTGCAACGACGGACAACACTGTCAATCTTGGCGACGGGGAGCACACCCTTGCCGCAGGGACAACGATCAATGGCACCATCTACGGCGGCAACAAGGCGGATGTTACGGGCAACACGCTGAACGTCAACACCAATGCCACGGCGGGGAACATTGGGAACTTCCAGAACCTGAAGTTCACGTTGAAGGACAGCACCCTGAATCCCGCACACTCCGTCCTGCGCCTGACAACAGGAGCAACGAACAATCTCGACTGGACGAAGCTCGAAGTTGACGCAACAGGTCTTACCGTTACACCAAAGAGCTACGAAGCGTACCGCGTCAACCTTATGGAGAACACAAACGGTGTCAGCTTTACGAAGGGCGCGACGAACACGTATGCCTCCTCCGGTGCAAAACAACAAACGCATGGCGATCTCGAATACGTCACTGACACAGACAACCATACGGCGAATGCGGCGCAGTACGTGTATTTTGAAGCACTCCAATTCCAGAACAAGCAGAACGCGGAGTTTGCTGCGGCGGACGGCACGAAGAATGAAGCGTGGGGTGGACGCACAAAGGTCGGCAACGAGGTAAAGAACAACACGCTAACCGTTACGGGCGGCACGCTCACACAGGCGGCATACGGCGGACTTGCAGAGAACTTTACGCGCGACTCTGCAGGGAACCTCAATCCTGCGGGCAACGCTACAGAGAACAAGCTCATCCTGAATGCGGGTGCAAATACACTGAACGCATACGGTGCGCAGGTGCGTACAAAGGGCGGCAGTGCTGCGGAGAACACGGCACTGCTCTCAGACGGCACAGTAACTGGCAGCCTCTACGGCGGTGCACTTACGGCGGTAGGTGCAGGGGGCAGCGCGACAAAGAACAAGATTGAACTCGAAAGCGGCTCTGTCACGGGCAGCGTCTACGGCGGAGCACTTACCGATGCAGGAGCAACGGGCAGTGCCACGGCAAACGAAATCACCGTCAAGGGCGGAACCGTCACGGGTGATGTCTACGGTGGCTTTACGAACGGCTCCGGTGCAACGACGGACAACACTGTCAATCTTGGCGACGGGGAGCACACCCTTGCCGCAGGGACAACGATCAATGGCACCATCTACGGCGGCAACAAGGCGGATGTTACGGGCAACACGCTGAACGTCAACACCAATGCCACGGCGGGGAACATTGGGAACTTCCAGAACCTGAAGTTCACGTTGAAGGACAGCACCCTGAATCCCGCACACTCCGTCCTGCGCCTGACAACAGGAGCAACGAACAATCTCGACTGGACGAAGCTCGAAGTTGACGCAACAGGTCTTACCGTTACACCAAAGAGCTACGAAGCGTACCACGTCAACCTCATGGACAATGCAAATGGTGTCAGCTTCATGAAGGGCGCGACGAACACGTATGCCTCCTCGGGTGCACAAAAGAGAACCAACGGAGATCTTGAGTACATCGTCGACACGGACAACCATACGGCGAATGCGGCGCAGTACGTGTATTTTGAAGCACTCCAATTCCAGAACAAGCAGAACGCCGCGTTTGCTGCGGCGGACGGCACGAAGAATGAAGCGTGGGGTGGACGCACAAAGGTCGGCAACGAGGTAAAGAACAACACGCTAACCGTTACGGGCGGCACGCTCACACAGGCGGCATACGGCGGACTTGCAGAGAACTTTACGCGCGACTCTGCAGGGAACCTCAATCCTGCGGGCAACGCCACAGAGAACAAGCTCATCCTGAATGCGGGTGCAAATACACTGAACGCATACGGTGCGCAGGTGCGTACAAAGGGCGGCAGTGCTGCGGAGAACACGGCACTGCTCTCAGACGGCACAGTAACTGGCAGCCTCTACGGCGGTGCACTTACGGCGGTAGGTGCAGGGGGCAGCGCGACAAAGAACAAGATTGAACTCGAAAGCGGCTCTGTCACGGGCAGCGTCTACGGCGGAGCACTTACCGATGCAGGAGCAACGGGCAGTGCCACGGCAAACGAAATCACCGTCAAGGGCGGAACCGTCACGGGTGATGTCTACGGTGGCTTTACGAACGGCTCAGGCAATACCACGGGCAACACCGTAAACCTCGGTGACGGCGATCATAGCCTTTCCACGGGCACAAACATTGCAGGCACCATCTACGGCGGCAACAAGGCGGATGTTACGGGCAACACGCTGAACGTCAACACCAATGCCGCGGCGGGGAACATCCAGAACTTTGGGAAACTGCAGTTCAACCTCAACAGCAATGCACTCACACAGAGTACGCCCATGCTTCGGCTCAGTGCAAGCGGTGGAACGAACAACCTCGACTGGAGCACACTGAATGTCAACGCCGAGAAATTCAACGCCCCGATCAAGACCTATGAGGCGTACAACCTCGTTCTCATGGAGAATACAAACGGCATCAGCTTCCAGCAGGGGGCGACGAACACCTATACGGTGGGCGGCGGTGTCAAGAGTACGACGAGCGGGGACTTTGAGTTCACCATCGACACGGCAAACAGCAGCGTGTCCTCAACACAGGTCACAGCGGCGGGCTACAAGTTCAAAAATCACGATGCGTCGTACAACGAAGTCACACCGCACGCAGAAGCATGGGCAGGGCGCACGAACATCGGCAATACGGTGAAAGATAACACGCTCACCGTCACAGGCGGCAACATCACGACGGCGGCATACGGCGGACTCGTCATCAACAACAAGCCGAGTGTTACCACGGGTGACGCCGAAAATAACAAGATCGTTGTTAACGGTACGGCAAACGTGGCAGACGCCTACGGTGCGCAGGTACGTACAAAGTCCGGCAATGCGACGGAGAATAGTGCTGAGATCACAGGCGGCGCAGTTACGAATGTCTACGGTGCCTCCCTTGCGGCTGCAAACGCCACAGGCACGGCAGATAAGAGCAAGGTCAACATCTCCGGCAATGCCACCATCACGGGCGATGTCTACGGCGGACATATTGCAGAGGCAAATGCAACGGGCACAATCACAAACAGCGAAGTCAATATCTCCGGCAGTGCCACCATCACGGGCGATGTCTACGGCGGCTACCATGCAGGTTCCGGTAATGCCACCGGCGGTACGCTCAGTATCTCGGGGGGCAATGTTGGCGGCACGATCTACGGCAACCATGCGAATGCGGGCAACGCCACGGATGCAACCATTAACATCACGGGCGGCACGATGGGCGATGTCTACGGCGGCTTTGCAAACGGCTCGGGCAAGACCACGGGCAACACTGTCAACCTCGGCACGGAGACCACGGCATTCACAGCGACTTCCGTCGGCACCATTTACGGTGGAAACAAGGCAGAGGCAACAGATAATACCCTGAACGTCAACAGCCGGAATGCAGGTGCTACGGATGTTAAGAACTTCGAGAACGTCAACTTCGATGTGGCGCACAACGTCAGCCACGGGGATACCATGCTGACGCTCACAAACGGAGCAAATACCAGCATTGACTGGTCGAAGATGAAGCTGAAGAACCTGGATACCATCACGGCAAGCCCGACGAGCGACCATATCCTGACACTCCTTGACAGCGCAAACGATATTACCTTTACGAACTACGATGCGGCGCGTGCGCGTGAGACGAAGAAGGACGGTGACTACGAATACGTCCTCAACACCGACAGTGAAACAGCGACCGCGAAGAAAGTCGACGTCACGGGCTACCGCTTTGCCAACAACCATACAGCCATCGCAGCCAATGCGAACGAAGCGTGGGGCGGACGCTCTAAGGTCGGTAATACGGTCACAAAGAACTCGCTCGACGTTACGGGCGGCACGATCACCAAGGCAGCCGGCGGTATCGCACAGAATCTTGAGGCGGGCGACGGTGTCGGCGGCTACAAGAAAACGGGCGACGCGGCAGAGAACACGCTGACCCTGAACAGCGGCGCAATCATTACCGACGGCTATGGTGCCGATGTCCGCACCGAGGCAGGAAATGCCACGGGCAATATCATCGACCTTAAAGGCGCAAATGTCACAGGAAACCTCTACGGAGGCGCACTTACACACGCCTCAGCCAGCGGCAGTGCCACGGGCAACACCGTCAACCTCTACAGCGGAAGTGTCACGGGTGATGTCTATGGCGGCTTTGCAAACGGCAATGGCACGACCACGGGCAACAAGATCACCATCGGTGACGGCACGAATGATGCTAACGTCACCGTCACGGGCAAACTCAGCGGCGGCAACAAATCTGCCGAGGGCAACGTCCTCAACCTCAAGAGCAAGGGCGCTCAGGTCGGCAGCCTCGAAAACTTCGGCAAGATCACATGGAGCCTTGGCTCGAATCTTGCCGATGGGGATACCGTCCTCACGCTGAACGATGACACCGCTCTTACCTACAGCACCATCGAAAAGCCGGCGGGCGCAGACGTTTCCAACTGGCTTGGCAGCGTCATGGAAAAGAACGTCCACCTCTTCCAGATGGCAGCGGGCAAGAAACTCACCCTCAGCGGTTACAGCAGTACGGGCAGTGAGCGCACAGGCGATGTCGAGTACAGCCTTGTCACGGACAACAACCAAGATGTTACCACGGCAGGCGGCAGCCTCAATCTCTCTGCCTATAAGTGGCAGAATGCAAACGTCGACGTTAACAGCAACGCACGCAGCGACGTATTCGGCGGCAAGACCGTTTACGGCACGGATGGCGCGACCAAGAACAACAAGCTCACCCTCAAGACAGGTGCAGCCGTCACCAACGCCATTGCGGGTGACACACAGACCGCAAACGGTGCGGCAGAGGAGAATATCCTCACCGTCGAAGACGGCACGGCAACGAATGCCTACGGCGCAAAGACCGTGGGTGGCAAAGCACTGAAGAACAATGCCATCCTCACGGGCGGCAGCGTCACAGACAAACTCGTCGGAGCACAGAGCCAGAGCGGCACAGCCGAAGAGAACACCACAGAAATTAAGGGCGGCAGTGTCACCACCGCCATCGGTGCAGAAACCCTGACCGCAGGAGACGCAGCAAATAACAAAGCGATCATCTCCTCCGGCACAGTCACGGGCAGCCTCAAGGGTGCACAGAGCGCCGGCAAGGCGACAAAGAACACAGCAGAGATCAAAGGCGGCACTATCAGCGGCGCAAGCGTTATGGGCGCAGAGGCGAAGAACGACGCCGAAGAGAATACTGTAACGATCTCCGCAGCACCGACCTCGAACACGTCGACCACGATCACCGGCGGACACTCCACACACGGCAGTGCCGTTAAGAACGTGGTCAACGTCAACGCAGCCGTCACCGGCAACATCGTCGGCGGCTCCACGGACAGCACGAATGGCTTGGATGCCATTGAAAACACCGTCAACGTGCACGCAAATGTCACAGGGAATATCTACGGCGGACACGCACATAACGCATCTCTGCGCAACACCGTGAACATCGCGGACGGCATCACCGTCACGGGCAGCGTCTTTGGCGGCAGCTGCATCACCGCCGAGGGGAACATTGTGAACATCGGCAAGGGATCCACCGTTACCGGAGATGTCGCTGCGGGCAACGCCACCGGCAGCAACCGCGACAACATCATCAACCTCACGGGATCGCGCGTTGAGGGCACCATCAAGGGCGGCAACGGCGGCGCAACCGACGGCAACAACACCCTTGCCGTTCACCATGACCTGACGCAGCAGTCCTACGCCGGCGACTTCACGGGCATCAAGAACCTCCAGTTCTACCTGAATGAAGGCATCACCAACGAGAACCCGACCATACTGAGCCTCGGTACCACGAGCAAAGACATCCGCGGCATCGACGTCGGTGTCGGCGTCAATGGGCTTGCACGGGGACTGAAGGTCAACGACGTCATCAGCCTCATGAAAGTTGCAGGAAACGGCACACTGACCACCGATGCGGACAGCATCGCGCCGCCCGCACCGCAGACCCTCGTCAACCACGTAGAGACCATGCAGGGCGTCTCCCTCCTCTACGGCTTTGACATCATGAAGCGGAGCAGCGACGAGCTGATCGCAACCGTCACGCGGGCAGCCATCAGCGAAGAGACCAAATCCTTTACCGAAACCAGAGCAGGTGCGACCAGCTTCATCAACGGCGGCGCAGACCTTCTTGCAGGTGCAGGCATGACCTCCGCCAAGAAAGAGGGAAGCGGCGACAAGGACAAGGATGCACGCGGCTACCATATCTGGGCAGCGATGGAGCAGAGCGGCATGACCGTCAAATCCGGCTCCTACAGCGACACGCAGGGCTACGGACTTGCCGTTGGCTGGACGCGGGAACTCGGGCAGACGGGCAGCACCCTCCTCTTTAGCCCCTTTGTCGAATACGGCAAGGGCAAATACGACTCCTACCTCGACAGCGGCGTCCATGGCAGCGGCAAAGTCAGCTACCTTGGACTCGGCGTCATGGGACGCGTAGAGAATGCACAGGGACTCTGGGCAGAGGCGGCACTGCACGGCGGCAAGACGCGCAGCGACTACAGCGGCTCGCTCTATTCGGGCACCAGCTCAAGCTATGACAGCTCGAATGCGTACTATGCGGCGCATCTGGGCATTGGCAAGGAGATGAAGACCAACGAGAAAGATAGAGTGAACGCATACCTGCGCTACTTCTGGTCGTACCAGTCCGGCATGCAGGCAAAGATCCATACGAGCGGACGCAATTCGAACGTCGATGAATATAACTTCGGCGCAGTAAACTCGAACCGCGTGCGTCTGGGCTTTAGCTACACGCATAAGGACAGCGACAAGAGTGAGATCTTCGCAGGACTTGCGTGGGAGTATGAGCTGAGCGGAAAGGCGACGGCAAGCTTTATGGGGTATGAGACCCCGAGTCCGTCACTGCGCGGCGGGAGCGGAATGCTCGAAGTGGGCTACCGCTTTGCACCGAAGGACAGCCGCTTCTCGTATGACCTGCGGTTTGCGGGCTGGCAGGGCAAGCGCCAGGGCTACNTGGGGTATGAGACCCCGAGTCCGTCACTGCGCGGCGGGAGCGGAATGCTCGAAGTGGGCTACCGCTTTGCACCGAAGGACAGCCGCTTCTCGTATGACCTGCGGTTTGCGGGCTGGCAGGGCAAGCGCCAGGGCTACTCCGGCGGCGCTCATGTAAACTGGGCGTTCTAAGAGATACAATGTTTTTGGGGAGCTGCTGCATTATATGCGGCAGCCCCTTTTTTTATGAGACGACGGAGCTTTTTCGCTTCGCACTATTTTCATCACACGTTGAATGCGATATAATGACAGAATGATTTTTTTGCAATGCGAAGGAGGGCGTACGATGGCGATGGTTCCGAAACTCAATACAACGATCTTCGAGAAGGAGGTTCCGTTCAAGGTCGTCGCACCCTTTGAGCCGATGGGCGATCAGCCGCAGGCGATTGCAGATCTTGCGGGCGGCATTGAAAACGGCATGACGGCGCAGGTGCTGCTCGGCGCGACGGGGACGGGCAAGACCTATACGATGGCAAAGGTCATTGAGCGCGTGCAGCGCCCAACGCTCGTCATTGCACACAACAAGACACTCGCGGCGCAGCTTGCGAGCGAGTTCAAGTCCTTCTTTCCCGACAACTACGTCGGCTACTTTGTCAGCTACTACGACTACTACCAGCCCGAAGCCTACATCGCGCAGACGGACACCTACATCGAGAAGGACGCGTCCATCAACGATGAGATCGATGAGCTGCGCCACTCCGCGACCTGTTCGCTGTTCGAGCGGCGCGACGTGATTATCGTCGCGAGCGTGTCCTGCATCTACGGTCTCGGCTCCCCCGAGAGCTATCATGAGATGGTGCTCTCCGTACACAAGGGGCAGACGATTCCGCGCGAGGCGATTCTGCAAAAACTTGTCGCCATTCGCTACGAGCGCAACGACATCGCCTTTGAGCGCGGGCGCTTCCGCGTGCGCGGCGACGTGGTCGAGATCTTCCCTGCGGGCTACAACAATCGTGGCGTACGCATCGAGATGTTCGGCGATGAGGTCGAGCGGATCATTGAATTTGATGTGACCTCAGGCGAGGTCTACGGTGAACGGCTTCATTCGATGGTCTTTCCTGCATCCCACTACGTCACGGACGATGAGGATATGAAGATTGCAATGGCGGATATCCGTACGGAGCTTGCACAGCGTCTGGACGAGCTGAAGGGCGCAGGCAAACAGCTTGAGGCACAGCGGCTCGAACAGCGCACGAACTACGACCTTGAGATGATGGAGGAGATGGGCTACTGCTCCGGCATCGAGAACTACTCGCGCCACCTTACGCACAGGAACGCAGGGGATACGCCATATACGCTCCTTGACTACTTTCCTGAGGACTTCCTCATCATGATCGACGAGTCTCACGTGACTCTGCCGCAGATTCACGCCATGTACGGCGGCGACCGCAGCCGTAAGGTCTCGCTCGTGGACAACGGCTTTCGTTTGCCGTCTGCGTTCGATAACCGTCCGCTGACATTCGAGGAGTTCGCCGCACGCGTCAACCAAATCGTCTATGTCTCGGCGACGCCCGGCAAATACGAGATGCAGCAGGCACAGCAGGTTGCGCAGCAGATCATCCGCCCAACGGGGCTGCTTGACCCAGTGGTGGAGGTGCGCCCGCTCGACGGACAGATTGACGATCTGCTCTCGGAGATTCGCGTGCGGATTGAGCGAAATGAGCGCGTCCTTGTCACAACCCTCACGAAGCGCATGGCGGAAAACCTCACCGAGTACCTACGCGAGGCGGGGGTGAAGGTGCGCTACCTCCACTCGGACATCGCGACCATCGAGCGTGCGGAGATCATCCACGACCTGAGAGCGGGCGAGTTCGACGTGCTCGTCGGCATCAACCTGCTGCGCGAGGGACTGGATATGCCCGAGGTGTCGCTCATCGCCATCCTCGACGCGGACAAGGAGGGCTTCCTGCGCTCGGATACAGCGCTCATCCAGACCATCGGACGCGCCGCACGCAATGCGGGCGGACACGTTATTATGTACGGCGATGTCATTACAGGGTCGATGCAGCGTGCCATCGACGAGACGGAGCGCCGCCGAACGATCCAGAATGAGTATAACGAGGCACACGGCATCACGCCAAAGACGATCGAAAAGCCCATCGTCCCGCTGATCGAGATGACACTCGTCGCCGCCGAGGACAGGGCACCCTACGGCAAGAAGGACGGCAAGTCCAAGAAGAAACTTGGCAAGAAGGAGCGCGAGAACCTCGTCAAGAGTCTCCTGCGCGAAATGCAGCAGGCATCGCGTGCGCTCGAATTCGAGCGTGCGGCGGAGCTGCGCGATATGATTGTGGAACTTGAGGGCGATCTGCCCAAGAAGAAAAAGTAAGTGTGAGGAATAGCACTATGGTCTGACCAAACAACTTATGCGACAGCCTGATTGAGAAAGCACTCTAACAAGATCCGTTTACGGGCTTCCCAAAATACTGTCCCAAGAGCTTCACCGAACAATAATTTCCGCACATGGAGCACGCCTCCTCACCTTCCTCGTTGCGCGCCCCGCGTTTTTTGCGGGCAAGTTCGGGATCGATTGCAAGCGTCATCTGCTTTTCCCAATCCAGCTCCTTGCGTGCCTTCGCCATTGCGAGATCCCACTCCCACGCACCCGGTACGCCGCGTACGAGATCTGCTGCATGCGCCGCAATCCGCGCTGTGATAACGCCCGTGTGCACATCCTCTATGGTCGGCAGTCCCAGATGCTCGGCAGGGGTCACATAGCAGATAAAGTCTGCTCCGTTTACGGCGGCAAGTGTTCCGCCAATTGCCGAGGTTATGTGATCGTAGCCCGGAGCGATGTCCGTCACGAGAGGCCCGAGTACGTAGAATGGCGCATTATGGCAGAGTTCCTTTTCGAGCTTCATGTTTGACGCGATCTGATCGAACGGCACATGACCGGGACCCTCTACCATCACCTGAACGCCGCGCGCCCACGCGCGATCCACAAGCTCCCCGAGCGTAATCAGTTCGGTAATCTGGCAGCGATCCGTCGCATCTGCGAGACAGCCGGGGCGCATCCCGTCGCCAAGACTGATCGTCACATCGTATTTCTCGCAGATGTCGAGGATGTCATCGTAACGCTCATACAACGGATTTTCCTTGCCGTGGTGGAGCATCCAGCCTGCAATAAATGATCCGCCGCGACTCACGATATCCATCACGCGTCCCTCGCGCTTCATTTGCTCGATGGCAGTGCGTGTCACGCCGCAGTGCAGCGTCAGGAAATCTGCCCCATCCCGTGCCTGCTGCTCGATCACATGAAAGAGATCCGCATCTGTCATCTCAATCACCGCACCGTGCTTTCGGATCGCGACCACGGTCGCCTCGTAGAGTGGAACTGTCCCGACCATGACGGGGGAGTGCTCGATGATGCGCCGGCGTGATAGGTCGATATTGTCTCCTGTCGAGAGATCCATTACAGCGTCTGCGCCGCAGCGTACAGCTTCGTCCAGCTTCGCAAGTTCCGGCTCAATTTCGGGGAATACGTTCGATGTGCCAATGTTCGCGTTCACTTTGACGCGCAGCCCTGCGCCAACCCCGCGCGGACGGAGCCCTTTGTGTTCCGTGTTCGCGGGAATCACAACCCGCCCTGCTGCCACGCTCTCGCGTACGAACTCCGGCGTCACACGTTCCTCCTCTGCGACAATACGCATCTCCGCCGTAATTTCCCCCGCGCGTGCACGCTGCATCTGAGTTGCCATAAAACGACCTCCTAAAATACAAAAAACCGTCCGGCATAGACCGAACGGCAATCACAAACAAAGCCACTTCCCTACGCAGGCATTACCCAACAGGTTCCAAGGGTCGATCCGGAGATCTCTCAGCAATAACGCTCCCCCAGTGGAAATATACAATTTTCTATGATTATATCATCGCTGCGTATGAAAAACAAGTGTATTGATAAACTTCAGTCATTTGCTCCAAATAAATCAAAACAAAATATGCCCATAGATCAATTAGAAAACAACAGCGATGCCTTTACTTTTGCTCCCTGTTCGCTATAATGGTGGGACAGTAAATGGAGGAAAATATGAACGAAAGTATCAAAATCGAGGGCGCACGCGCCCATAATCTGAAGAATATCAATGTGGAGATTCCGCGCGATAAATTAGTTGTGGTGACGGGGCTGTCCGGCTCGGGCAAGTCCTCGCTCGCCTTTGACACGATCTATGCCGAGGGGCAGCGCCGCTATGTGGAGTCGCTGTCCGCGTACGCGCGGCAGTTCCTCGGGCAGATGGACAAGCCGGACGTGGACAACATCGAGGGGCTCTCGCCCGCGATCTCCATCGACCAAAAGACGACGAGTCACAACCCGCGCTCGACGGTGGGCACGGTGACGGAGGTCTATGACTATCTGCGCCTGCTCTATGCACGTGCGGGTCGTCCGCACTGTCCAAGCTGCGGCAAGCCCATCGCGCAGCAGAGCGTCGATCAGATGGTCGATGCGATCCTGACGCAGCCTGAGGGGACGAAGCTGCTCATCATGGCACAGCTCGTGCGCGGGAAAAAGGGCGAGCACCGCAAGATCCTCGACCAGATCCGCCGCGACGGCTATGTGCGCGTGCGCATCGACGGGGAACTGCGCGATCTCGGCGAGGAAATCGCCCTTGAGAAGCAGAAGAAGCATACGATTGAGATTGTCGTCGACCGCCTCGTCGTGCGTGCGGGCGTGGAGAGCCGCTTGACGGACTCGCTTGAGACGGCGCTGCATGCGGGCGGCGGTGTTGTTTACGTGCAGATGGTGGACGGGGAACTGCTCATGTTCAGCGAGAATTTTGCCTGCGTGGACTGCGGCATCTCGCTCCCCGAGATTGCACCGCGCATGTTCTCGTTCAACAGCCCGTTCGGTGCGTGTCCCGTCTGTACGGGGCTTGGCAGTCACAAGGAGTTCGACGAGGAGCTTGTTGTCCCCGACCCAACACTCAGTGTGGCGGACGGTGTCTTTGCGCCCCTTTCCAAAAATCCAAACTCGTACGGGATGCGTGCGATTACGGCACTCCTGCGTGCGCATGACTATGACGAGCATACGCAGTGGAACCGTATGGACAAGAAAATGCAGAAGACACTGCTCTACGGATCGGAGGAGTATGTTTCCTTCCACTATACGAATATGTTTGGTGAGGAGAAGGAGTACAATGTTCCGTACGAGGGGGTTCTGCCCACGCTTGCGCGACGCTACCGCGAGACGGACTCGGAGGAGATGCGCGAGAGCTACGAGGACTATATGACGGAGACACCGTGTACGGCGTGTCATGGGGCGCGGCTGAAGCCCGAGACGCTCGCCGTGACGGTCGGCGGAAAAAATATCGCCGAACTCACAGCACTCACGATCCGAGAGGCGGATGCGTTCCTCGCAGAGGCGGAGAAGGATTTTTCCCCGCGCGAGGCGAAGATTGCCGTGGAGATCCTAAAGGAAATCCACGCACGGCTGCACTTCCTCCTCGATGTGGGACTGGACTATCTGACGCTCTCGCGCGCGGCGGGGACGCTCTCGGGCGGCGAGGCGCAGCGCATCCGACTCGCGACACAGATCGGCTCGGGGCTGATGGGGGTGCTCTACATTCTCGACGAGCCGAGCATCGGTCTGCACCAGCGGGACAACAACCGTCTGCTTGCAACGCTGCGGCATCTGCGCGACCTCGGCAATACGCTGATTGTCGTGGAGCATGACGAGGACACGATGTACGCCGCCGACCACATCATTGACATCGGTCCAGGTGCGGGCGAGCACGGCGGCGAAGTGGTCGCGGAGGGAACGGCGGAAGAGATCATGGCGAACCCTGCCTCCATTACGGGACAGTATCTTGCGCGCAAGAAATTTATCCCCGTGCCCGCCGAGCGGCGCAAGGGCAATGGCAACGTCCTTGAAATTATGGGCGCGGCAGAAAATAACCTGAAGAATATCAATGTGAAGTTTCCACTCGGGACGCTGACGCTTGTGACGGGTGTCTCCGGCTCGGGCAAGTCCACGCTCGTCAACGAGATTCTCTATCGCGGCGTTGCCTCGCGGCTCTACCGTGCGAAGGGAAAGCCCGGCAAGCACAAGAAGATCAAGGGGCTTGAGCACATCGACAAGGTCATCAACATCGACCAGCAGCCGATCGGGCGTACGCCGCGCTCGAATCCCGCGACCTATACGGGCGTATTCGATGCAATCCGCGAGCTTTTCAGTCAAGTCTCGGAGTCGCGCATGCGCGGCTACAAGGCGGGGCGGTTCAGCTTCAACGTGAAGGGCGGACGCTGTGAGGCGTGCCGCGGGGACGGCATCCTCAAGATCGAGATGCAGTTCCTCCCCGATGTCTACGTCCCGTGTGAGGTCTGCAAGGGGGCACGCTATAACCGCGAGACACTTGAGGTGCGTTACAAGGGCAAGACCATCGCCGAGGTACTCGATATGACGATTGAGGAGGCGGTGGGCTTCTTTCAGAATGTGCCGCGCATCGCACGCAAGCTTGAGATCATCCGCGACGTGGGGCTTGGCTACATCCGTCTCGGACAGCCCGCGACGACGCTCTCGGGCGGCGAGGCGCAGCGCGTGAAGCTCGCGACGGAGCTGTCGAAGCGCAGCACGGGCAAGACGCTCTACATCCTCGACGAGCCAACGACGGGGCTGCACGCGGCGGACATCCACAAGCTGCTCGTCATCCTGCAGAGGCTTGTGGACGGCGGTGATACAGTCGTTGTCATCGAGCACAACCTTGACGTCATCAAGGCGGCGGACTATGTGATCGACCTCGGTCCCGAGGGCGGCGTGCGCGGTGGGACGATTGTCGCGCAGGGGACGCCCGAGCAGATTGTAGAGGTCGCAGAGTCCTACACGGGGAAATTTTTGAAGCCGCTGCTGGAAGAGAAACACAAATCGTAGAGGAGCTTCTATCGGCTCGCTGCACGCACCACCTTTCCCCGCCGCGACGGGGAAAACGAGAATAGAAAAGAAGGTAATGTAATGCTGATTTTAGGTCAGATGATCGTATTTTTTCTGATGATCTTTGCGGGGGCACTCGCACGCCGCTACAAGATCATCATTCCGAACAATCAGGAGCAGTTTTCCTCGCTGATTGTCAACATCGCGTGCCCCTGTCTCATCATCTCAGCGGCGATGCGTGCCGAGGAGCACATGGGGCTGGAACAGGTCATCGAGACGTACACCGCATACGCCGTCCTCCTTGCGATGATGTGTCTCGTCGGCTTTCTGCTGCCGCTGCTGCTGCGCTTTCGCGGGCGCCTGCGCGGAGCGATCAACCTCTCGTTCTGGTTCAATAACTCGCTCTTTATGGGGCTGCCGCTTGTGCAGGGCGTCTACGGCGATCAGGCGGTTGTCTATATGACGCTGTTCTTCATTCCCGTGAATCTGCTCTTTTTCGTCTACGGTGTCTCCTCCATCAGCATTCACAAGCGGCGCGGTTTGGAGATGTTCCGCATGCTGCTGAATCCCGGCATCATCGCATCGCTGATTGCGTGTGTGATCTACTTTGCTGAGATTCCGACGCATCCGCTGCTCTCACAGACGTTTGCGCTGCTCGGGGCAATGACGGCACCTCTGGCGATGATGATGATCGGTGCCTCGCTGAAGGATATCCACATGCGTCACATGCTGACGGATCGGAAACTCCTGCTCTATACCTTTCTCAAGGCTGTGGTGCTGCCGATCCCGATTCTCTTCATTATGAAACTGTTTGTGACGAATCCCTACATCCTTGGGTGCAGCCTCGTCATTGTCGCTGCACCGACGGGCGGCATGGTGGCAATGGTGGCACTCCTCTACAACAAGGTCGCCTATCCGCTCATGACGGAGATCATTGCACTCTCAACGCTGATCTCCGTCGCAACGATTCCACTTGTCTCGGTGATTACGGGACTTTGATAGCTTAGGAGGTACATTTGCCCGGTTTCTTTGTGATTTTCCTGCTCGTCGTCCTTGCCTGTCTCGGGCTGTGTCTGTACGCGCTGCGCTATCTCGCAGAGGGGCGGCGGCTGACGTATCTTCGCATCGCGCTCACCGTCGCCGAACTCGGGGGCGTTGGGCTGCTTTATTATTTGGTCAGAACCCATCAAACGGAGGGCTGGGCGGGCATGGTTACGCTGCCCATCATTCTCCTGCTCGTGGGGCAGCTGATTACGCTTGGCTTCGTTGTGCTCGGTGTTGTGGGGCGTGTACTGTGGCGGAAGATGCAGCATGCGCCTTACGATCCCGCGCGGCGGCGTGTGCTGAAGAATGCGGCACTCTATCCTGCGGCGGGCTTTCTTCTGAGCAGTTACGGTGCATTTATCGAGCGCAAGCATACGGTACGCCGTGACTATACCATCCCGATTGCAAATCTGCCGCCCGAGGCAGACGGCATGGTGATTGCACAGATCAGCGATGTGCATCTTGGCACATATTTCTCCGTGGCGGATTTTGAAAAACTACTTGCAGAGGCGGCGCAGGGCGGCGCAGATCTGCTTGCCGTGACGGGCGATCTGTTCGACGATGAGCGGCAGAACGAGGCAGCGGCAGAGGTGCTTGTCGCGTATGCGCAGGAGTGGCATGACGGGATCTGGTACTGTATCGGCAACCATGAATACTATCGTGGGGCGCGTTCGCTCGTTGATCGCATGGCGGGCGAGGGACGTATTCATGTCGTACTGAACGGAGCGGAGCAGGTCGCAGGACGAGGAAATCTCTATATTGCGGGCGTGGACTATCCGTTTGCGCGCGGCGATGCGTTTGATCCGCAAAAAAAGGCGTATTTTGCAGCGGCGATGGCGCACGTTCCAGAGGATGCGGTGACTGTTCTCCTCGCGCATCACCCCGATTTCATCGACGAGGCGGCGGCACACGGCTCTGT
The DNA here is from genome assembly GCF_900290285.1 of Candidatus Centipeda massiliensis. Lineage (GTDB taxonomy): Bacteria > Bacillota > Negativicutes > Selenomonadales > Selenomonadaceae > Centipeda > Centipeda massiliensis. The sequence goes on from NZ_LT985754.1 coordinate 1,095,944, forward strand.
TCCGCTCACGCTCACGGGGCATACGCATGGCAGTCAGTTCGGCATTTTCGGGCAGCCACTGTTCCCCGTATTCAAGTATACGCGCGGTATGGTGCACATCGGTGAGAATTACGGTTATGTGCATTCGGGCAACGGCAGCTGGTTCCCGCTGCGGATCGGCTGCCCGCCCGAGATTGCATATTTTAGATTGGAGAGAACAGCAGAATGAGTTGGCTTGACGACTATGTCGCCCTCCGTGAGGACATTCATCAGGGGTATATATACGAGGCGATTGAAGCGATTTTGTTCATGCGTGCCCATGAGGAGATCCCTGCGGATGAGCAATGGCGTTTCTCCGAGATGATGGGCGCATGCTGCCGTGCCCTTGCGGATACGGAGGGAGCGCTTGCGGCGTACTTTGAGGCGGCGCAGGAGGATAAATTCCTCCGCAGTCAGCGGCAGCATTTCTCGAACTACCTCTATCTCTGCCATGCCGTCCCGAATCTGACGCCGAAGGAACTGAAGGCACAGTTCGATATGTACGCGACGCTCTACCGGCATGAGGAGCCTCTGCCGCCGCGCGCGGAGGTTTGTCATGAGCGGCTGCGGATCGGTTTTATCGCGGGGCACTTCCTCAGCTCGTCTTCATCTCTCTTCTATGAGGGGATTATGCGCGGACTGACAGAGAAATACGATGTCTATGCGTACTCTCTCAGTGACCGTGCGGATGCCTTCACAGAGAACCTACGCGGTGCGGTCGACTACCGTATGCTTGCAAATCTCTCGATTGAGGAACAGGCGGAGCGCATACGTGCGGATGAGATTGATGTGCTCTTTGATCTCGGTGGGCATACGGATGGCGGTATGACCCTTATGCCGCTTGCATATCGCCCGGCACCTGTTCAGATCTCCGGGATCGGCTGGTTTGCGACGACAGGCGTACCCTTCGTGGACGGCTTTCTGACGGATGACGTGCTCTCACCTGCGGGGTCGGAGGCGTTCTACAGTGAGCAGCTGCTGCGTCTGCCGCACGCATTCCATTTCACACCGGATGAGGCGATGCGTGCGAGTGAAGTGCATGCGCGTCCTACGGATGCGCCGATCACCTTCGGCGTGTTCCAGAACTTTATGAAGATCAATGAGGAGTCGTTGAAGGTCTGGGGGCGGATTCTGAAAAAGCTGCCGCAGGCACAGCTGATCCTTCAGGATGCCGCCGTGGACAGTCCGCTGCGCGTGACGACAATCCTTGGGATGATCGAGGGGCTAAAACTGCCCGCGAAGCGCATCTTCGTGCGTACGGGTAGGCGCGATTACCTCGGGGACTACGGGGACATCGACATCGCGCTCGACACGTTCCCGTATACGGGCGGTGCATCGACCACGACTGCGCTCTATATGGGCGTACCTGTCATTACACTCCGCGGGGAGACGCATCATGCCGCGCGCCTTGGCGGGTCCATGCTTACGGCGGCAGGGAAAACAGAGTGGATTGCGGAAGACGTACGCGCGTACGAGAATCTCGCCGTACGGATGGCAGAGGATATTGTCACTGTGCGTGCAAGCCGCGTGGCGCTGCGCACGGAGGTGGAGAAGTCCGCACTGATGGACGGCGGCGCGTATCTTACGGCGTTTATGGATGAGATCGAACGCCTGTGGGCGGAGCGCGGGGACTTTTCACATTGAGAACGGAACTTCTCGAACTCCTCGCACCGAGCACGGAGCCTCTGTGCCTTCTCGTCGTCGACGGATCGGAGCATCTTGCGCGTCTGCGTGAGTTGTATCCGAACGCAGAGATTCATGCCATTACGCCCTATCCGGAGATTGCGGAGAACGAGGCACTTGCGGCGCTCGATGTGCACTGGCACATCCTTGATTGGCGGCGCGATCCGCTCCCCTTTGCCGAGGAAATGTTTGACCGCATCATTTCGGAGTTCGCCATCGAATATGCCTACGAGCCGTATGATACGCTCATGGTGCTGAATCGCGCGCTCAAGGAGACGGGCACGCTCTACACCTGCTATGCGAATGTGCGCTATCATCGTGTGCTCATGGGACTGCGTGACGGAGAGTTCCGCGTGCGCGGCGACCGCCATCTCTATGCCAAGCCTGAGGTTGTGCGCCTCCTCAACGATACGCTCTACAAGGAGATTCACTTTTATGCGGGGGAGCGCGATGATGATCCTGCCGCAGCGGATGCGTGGACAGAGGAGGGCTTCGCGAATTTCAGCGATGATCTTGCCACGCGTATATGGCTTGTCCGTGCAGAGCGGAGTACGGCGGCAGCAGCGAACCTCAAGCTGTTTTTTTCGCAGGAAACGCGCTGCAGGATTGCGCGCCTGCTGCATCGCATTGAGTACGATATTGCGGCGGAGGGAGCCGCTGCGGAACTGCGCGAACTCTGTGTGCGCGAGGGCATCTTTCGCGACTATCTTGCAGATTTTATCACAGAGGTCTGTGTGCACGAAGCGAAGGTTCGGGCGGTTCTTCGTGAACTGCTTGCAGTTTTATAAGGGAAGCACTGATAAATTCAGCCACGCCATCTTGACGCATCTTTTTTGCCCGTACTGTGTCGGCAAATCCTCCACATAGCCCTGCTATGCGTCCGGTTTGCCTCCTTGTTCGGACGAAAAAATCTACGTCAATCTGACGGACTTCATTTTATCAGCGATTCCTAAGAGTAAACCACAACTGAATATCCGGTTGACGAAATAAAAAACCTGCCTTATAATAGACACGATAAATAATATCTATTACGAGGCAGGGATTTTTTATGCGCGAACATGGTATTGCTGAACTCACGAAGAAGATCATCGCGGGCTATCGTGTCACACCGACGGACGACCGCTCCGTCTTTATGAATACGCCGATTAAGGAACTGGGCGAGGCGGCATACCGACTACAAAAGCATTTCTGCGACAATCACATCGACCTGTGCACGATCGTCAACGGACGCAGCGGGCGCTGCGGTGAGGACTGCAAATACTGCGCACAGGCAGGCCGGCACAAGACGGGCGTCGACATTTACAAATTCCTGCCGCAGGAGGAAATCATCGCGCACGCAAAGGCAAATCAGGACGCAGGCGCGAACCGCTTCTCCATTGTCACATCGGGTGGTGCTCTCTGCGGGGAGGAGTTCGAGAAGGCGCTTGACACCTACAAGGAAATGCGGCGCACGCTCTCCATTGACCTCTGTGCTTCGCATGGGCTTCTTACACGCAGCCAATTCCGCCGTCTGCGCGAGGCGGGAGTGACGAGCTATCATCACAATATCGAAACATCAGAGCGTTACTTCCCCGCGATCTGCACGACGCACAGCTACGCTGACCGTATCCGTACGATCAAGGCGGCACAGGCAGAGGGGCTCTGCGTCTGCTCCGGCGGAATCATCGGCATGGGGGAGACGTGGGAGGATCGCTTTGACATGGCATTTGCGCTCCAAGAACTTGGCATCGAGTCCATCCCGCTCAACTCGCTGATGGCGATTCCCGGCACGCCGCTGGAACATCTTGCACCACTCTCGGGCGAGGACATCCTGCGCACCATTGCGATTTTCCGCTTCATCAATCCGACGGCGAACATCCGTCTCGGCGCGGGGCGGAAGCTGCTGCCGGAGAACGGTGCGACGGCGTTTCGCGCGGGTGCATCCGCATCCATCACGGGCAATATGCTCACGACATCGGGCACAACCATTGCAGAGGACATGGAACTGCTGCGGGAGATGGGCTTTACGAACCGCAACGAGGACTGCAGTGTGTCGACGGGTACGTGCGGCGCACATTGATCTTGATTCCTTCAATATTTACATATAAAATTAGGGACGCTGCATTTAGCAGCGTCCCTAATTTTATAGATATTCTTCAAAGCGTTCCATATCGACAATCCGTATGCTGCGCCCCGTCGCCTCGATGATGCCCTCGCGCTGCATTGCACTCAGCTCGCGCGAGAGGGAGGGGCGGCTGACAGCGAGATAGGCGGCGATGAACTCACGGCTTACCGTGAGCGTCACACGTCCCTTTTCATCGATGTGGGGGAACAGATAGCGCACAATCTTTTCGCGCAGCGTGCCACTTGCGAGAATCTTGAGTTTTGTGTGCATTCCGTATGCCTTGCCCGCAAAGATCTTCATGAGGTTGCGCTGAACAATCAGCGCGGAGCGGCGCGGCGTTTCACCGACATCCAGCGTGAAGAGGTGGCTTGAGACTTCGAGCAGCTTCACCTGGGTCACGGCGCGGACATACATATCGTATGGACGTTTGAGCACCTCGTAGACCTCACCGAACATATCACCCGGGCGGTCGATCTCCGAAATGAAAATCTGCCGCCCCGAATACGTATCCTTGAGAATATGCACCTCGCCTTCGAGCAGAATGTAGAGCGAGTGAGGCAGATCGCCGTCGTGAAAGATGAGTGCACCCTTCGGATAGGTGCGCAGTACCACGTCGCTTGAGGCGAGCAGTTCCGCAATATCATCCTCGTTCATGCCCTGTGCAAGAGAGGTTTTGACGAGAATTTGGGCGGCGCTTTCGTTTTCGTTTGTCATGATGCACAACTCCTGCATATACGAAAAAACCGTCCCTCGGGACGGCATTATATACGTAGATGGTGCTCACTGAGGGATTCGAACCCCCGACCCCCTCCATGTGACGGAGATGCTCTACCAACTGAGCTAAGTGAGCCTAAGAAAAAATCCGCATCACTGCGGATGGAAAATCAAATGGTGGGGTTAACAAGATTCGAACTTGTGACCTCCTCGATGTCAACGAGACACTCTAACCAACTGAGCTATAACCCCATTTGTTTGCCGCTCATGTCCAAACGACAAGACGTATTATAGCAAGGAAGATCAATCCTGTCAAGGGAATTTTTTTGCAACAGGAAATACTATATGGTATCGTATTTATAGGGATCGCAGATAAAATGAAGTCCGTCAGATTGGTGTAGATTTTCTGTCCTGTCAAGGAGACGAACCGGGCGCTGAATTTATCAGTGCTTCGTATAATAGGCTTGACAGAATGTTTATGTTATGATAATCTGCTAAAAATTATTAACAATAGAATCATAATTGAATACTTAGCCGATCGGGTGCGCGTTGCGCTCAATAGAGAAGCAGGTGCAAAACCTGCGCTGTCCCGCAGCTGTAATGTGGAGTCAACCTCAATACGTCACTGGGAAACTGGGAAGGCGAGGGAGACGAGGAAGCAGAGCCAGAAGAACTGCCCGATTGGAACGCTGTATCGTCCCTGCGAGAGACAGGAAGGCACGATTATTTTTATGTGTTTCGTATGCCTTTTTGCCGGAGAGCAAGAAGGCTTTTTGTTTGCTTCTTACGGTGTGCTTTTCTTGTACTCTATTTGACGATGCATCAATCCTATTGACATTTTGGAAACGAAATGTGAATACGGGAATAACGCCCGTATTTGAACATTGTTTTCTATGATGTACCGCCGTATCAAATGTTTTTTGTCAAAGGAGAGTAAGCACATGCAAAAGAAGCTGCGAAGGGGTACTGTACTCGGGATCTTAATGTCGACGATGCTGACGGGAGGCACAGATGTTTATGCTCAGGATGCTGAGTCGACTGTGCCCGGCGAGGAAACAGTCAAGACGACATATGTGACGCAGGATATTGATGTCGAAGGAAAGATGAAAGATCCTTTCGGCAATGTGATGACGGAACAGTCCTACTATCGCACGGGCGGCGATGTGAACGTCATTGACCGTGATACGCTTGAAAAGCGGCATTACGATCAGCTCAGCGATGCGCTGCGGCAAGTGCCGGGGGTACAGATCAAGACGCCGGGGTATCGCGGGGGTGAGTATGGGTATACGCAGACACACAACATTGTGACAATCAATGGCGATGATCGAGTTGTTGTGCTCGTGGATGGGCGCCGTATGGATAACTCTGTGGGCAACGTTGTCTCCGGACGTTCAACGAGCGGCTCGAAGGCAGTCACGGACATCAATCAGGTCACAAATATTGATAATATCGAAAAAATAGAAGTCATCAAAGGACCCGGTGCGTCATTTTACGGATCGGATGCCACTGGCGGCGTTATCAATATCATTACACGCAAGGGAACGGATAAATCCTATGGGTCGCTTGATCTGTCAACCGGTTCATGGAATCGGCACAATTATAAATTGAACTATGCGGGGAGCACAGATCAGGGGAAACTGAAATATTTCTTTACACTTGCGCGTGAAATGGGTGGAGATGCCAAATATAAGGATGGACTGAGCGGCAATACCTATACCTATGTGAATACGGGCTACAAAGAGGAAACGTTCAATCTCCGTGTGGACTATGATTTCGACCCCACACATTCATTGCAGGCGGCGTTCAATCATATGCAGAGTGATGCAGACTATCCGCTTACGGCACCCGATCACAAGTACTTTAATCAAGCTGATTGGGATCGGATTAAGACTGATTATTCCGTACATAAAAAATATGGTGATCCAAAAAATCCAGGTTATCGCACACTATGGTATATGTGGGCGGTGACGGGCGCCTATAACGCCTACAACAAGAACAATCTCGATCTGACCTATACGTTCCATCGAGATAACGGCATGGAGAGTTTTGTTCGGTACTACGAACAGCATGAACGCTATTGGGGGTCGTTTGGAGGAGGGAGTCGACAAGATTCGCCCGTACCGGATACGCCCGAATGGTTTGAATGGGGGAAAGCGAATTATCGCAGCCGAGACCATCGCTCATGGTATCACCATCTGGAAAATAAAGGGATTCAGTTCCAACTGGGTAAATCCTATGGGAAACATGATGTTCTCACTTCGTGGACCTATGATAATTCGAAATACTATAATACAAAAGTAAGTACAGGAAAAAACACGAGTGTTAAACGAGATTCTATCCTTGGCTACATTCAGGATAAAATTCTGCTTTCGGATAAGTGGGAACTGACGCCGTCCCTTCGCTTCGCGCATTATAGCGATACCAACCATATCTCGCAGGATGGCGTTCACAGTATTGGCGGCGCATCGTCCAATACCATTACGCCATCGCTCAATACACAGTATCGATTTGATAAAGATACGAGTGCATATTTCGGGTACAGCCGGGTACGCAGACCACTCAAACCAAGCGATTATACTGCGGTGAACGATTCAGATCCTGCAAATTTGCAGGATGAAAAGGGGGATGTGTGGACGATCGGTGTTCGGCATGATTTTTCGCCAAACACGACAGCCTCTGTCCATTACGCCTATACACGTATGAGTAACGCGGTTGTTCGATACAGCATCTGGGATGGAGCGGTGAGTGACTTCAAGCTCAAGTATGTCAACGCCAAGGAAGTCAAGAAATCGATCAACCTTTCTTTGCAACATCAATTTAATCCGCATTTGTCGATTACGGCAGGTTATTCGCATGATTTCGATAAGTTTTCGGCAAAGGATGGAATGACCTTCGATCCTGAACTGAAATGGGCAGATGGCAATGTTAATTCCGTTATCAATAAGTTGCGTCCTGCTAATACCTATACAGCGGATCTTGTGTATGAGAACGGAAAGCTGTATACGGCATTGACGGGGACTTGGTATACGGGCTGCAATACAATGGCGTATACCAGCAAGCGTGCGCTTGTTCTCGATTTCAACATCAACTACGCGCTTCAAAAGGATTTAACCCTGTATGCCTCCGTTGTGAATTTGACCAACCAGGCGTATGAGACGGTTTATACCAGCTATCTTGGGAAGGGGAGCTGGCCTCAGTTAGGCAGACATTTTCTGATTGGTATGAAATATAAATTCTAAGGATATGGGGCGGCAAGTGTGTCATTTTGACAGCTTGCTGTCCATTTCTATAAGAAAGTTGGAGCTATGAAAAAATCTCTCATCTTATTGCTGGTAATTGTCGGACTGTCCATTTTTTTTGCGGAAAGAAATGGAGAGAACTTTGAAGTGAAACTGCCATCAGAAGACATGGTTGAGAAAGCCCCTTCATATGAAACTGTGGAGATTGAGACGTTTGACTCGTCGAAGAACCCCATATGGATTCAGTTTGACAAAGTACCGATACGGGGGATTGTATATGGAGGAAATACAATAGAGACACTCATGGTATTTGGTCAGGGTGACAAGATTCTCAGCGCGTCATTGAGTACATCCGATGAGGCATATGCGCGGATGAGGGAGAAATACCCTGAAGAACTGAAAAAAATACGACATATCTCCCAGCAGGAGATTAGCAGAGAGCAGACGATTGCCTATCAGCCGGATTTTATTCTGGGATGGAAGTCGACATTTTCTCCGAGGCGATACGGCAGCACGGATTGGTGGCAGGAGCGCGGCGTGAATACATATATTGTTGCCACATCAAACCATGTGGTGCCGCATGGAACGATCGAAGACGAGTGCCAATTCCTGGATGACATGGGGCGAATATTTGATGTTAGAGAGAAATCAGAGGCTTTGATCAATGAAATTCACGCAGAGATGGAGCTTACAGAGAAGAGTATTGTGGGGGAAAAACTACAAGAGGTCATGGTCGTTGAAGTGAGTAAAACGGGAATTATGAACTATGATGATGGTTGGATCGTGGGGGATATGGTGCGGCGTCTGGGTGGAAATATGCCCGTCAAGAGTCGCTCTGTGGGGGCTGAGGACTTGCTGGCACAGGATCCGGACATTATTTTTGTCGTTTACTTTAATTCACGGCATCGCGAGGAGTCGGAGCTTTTCTTTCAAAATGTCCGCTTTAACTCATTGAAAGCCTCGCGCAATAATCGAATCTATATGCTGCCGTTCCGGTATATGTATACGCCGGCAGTGCATACAATAGATGGGATTCGAGCGATCAAAAGGGGGCTGTATCCGGAATTATGAACCGTACAAATTGGCAGCAAGCAATCATTCTGACTCAGTTGTTCATCATTCTGTTTATCAGTATGGCAGGGGCATTGACGTTCGGAACCGTATCCCTGTCCGTCGGCGATATCATATCTGCGATTTATGATTCCCTGCGAAGCGGCATCCCCATTGATGCGCCGGGGCAGGGGGCACTCCATGATATTGTCTGGCTGCTGCGGATGCCTCGCATCCTCATGGCTGCGTGTATCGGAGCGGGGCTTGCGACCTGCGGCGTCATTATGCAGGCGATCGTGAAAAATCCGCTTGCCGACCCCTATATCCTTGGCGTTTCCTCCGGTGCTTCTCTAGGAGCAACGGCAGCAATCCTCCTCGGTGTCGGGGTTTCTCTTGGAGAAAACTTTGTCGGGATCGCTGCATTTGTTGGAGCCTTTGCGATATCTCTCGCGATTGTGTTCATTGCAAATATGGGCGGGCGTGCCAATGCAGTGAAACTTCTGCTTGCAGGCATGGCACTGAGTGCGGTATGCAGCGCATTTTCCAGCTTTATTGTCTACTTTGCCAACGATAAGGACGGCATCCAATCCATCACCTATTGGTTGATGGGGAGTATGGCGGGGGCAAGCTGGTCGACCCTGCAGGTGATGATCCCGCTGAGCATCGCAGTGCCGTTGTTCTTCTATACACAGACAAAGATATTGAATCTGATGCTGTTGGGTGATGATACGGCAGTGACCCTTGGGGTGGATTTGCACCTGTATCGTCAGGGGTATTTGCTCGTGAGCGCACTTATGGTAGGATTTGCCGTTTATGCAGCCGGTATGATCGGCTTTGTAGGGCTTATCGTCCCCCATGTGAGCCGTATGCTGGTCGGAGCGGATCATAGAAAGCTGCTGCCGATTGCCGCACTTTCCGGCGCAATATTTCTCGTCTGGGCGGATGTGCTCTGCCGCATCATCATTCCGCAGACAGAACTCCCCATCGGCATTCTGGTTTCAATGATCGGTGCACCCTGCTTTATCTATCTGATGATAAAGAAAACATACGGTTTTGGCAGCGGTGCATAGGCGGCAACAGGAGCATATTATGGAGATTCGCGTAGAAGAACTGGAAAAGAGTTTTGATGGCCGACGGATTCTGGATAAAATATCGCTTGCGGTAGAGAACAGGGCGTTTGTTGGCATTATCGGACCCAATGGGAGCGGGAAGAGCACGTTGCTCAAGTGTATCTATCGCGTTCTCCGTCCGGATTCCGGTGCAGTCTTTCTCGATGGGGAGCCGTTGAATGATCTGTCTGTGCGGGAGACGGCGCGGCGTCAGGCAGTGCTTGCACAACATCATACATTCTCATTTGACTTCACTGTCCTAGAGGTTGTCCTGATGGGGAGAAGCCCGCATAAGCGTATGTTGGAGCGCTATAATGAAGAGGATTATAAAATTGCAAAGCATTATTTGACATTCATCGGAATGGAGAGCTTTGCCCATCAGTCCTTTTCCAGTTTGTCGGGCGGTGAGCAGCAGCGTGTGCTGCTTGCGCGGGCACTTACACAGTCGACGTCCTGTCTGATTCTTGATGAGCCGACGAATCATCTGGATATTCGCTATCAGTTGGAAATTATGGAAAATATTCGCCAGATGAATCTGACGGTGATTGCTGCGATCCATGATCTCAATATTGCTGCATCTTACTGTGATCGGATCATTGCGATGAAGGATGGCGTGATTTTGAGAGAAGGAACACCCGAGGAGATTTTCACGGATGAATTTATCTATGAATTGTATGGTGTGCGGGCAAGAATTCACCGCTTTGGGGATGGGAATATTGTGATTTCGTATCATCTGTAAAACAACCCATGCGGACGTTTTTGTCCGCATGGGTTGTTTTACAGAAATTATTTTCTGCGATTCTTCTTTTTTCGCTGTTCCGTGGGGGCGTCTGTCGACAGCTGCGTTTCGGAACCATTCCGCAGTCCAAGCCACAGGAAGAAACAAAGTGCGAAGAGTCCGAAACCGAGGCTGGTTATCTGGGCACTCGTGAAGAGCCCTAAATATTTCTCCGTGTAGTCGCCGCGCAGGTACTCGAGTGCGAAGCGTACGAGGCTGTAAAGCATGACGTAGAGGGCAAAACACTGTCCGCGTGCGTGTCCGCGTGCGCGGAAGATGAGCAGGAGGGCAAAGATGACGATGTCGAGCTGCCCCTCCCAGATCTCCGCCGGCCAGAGCGGCTGTGCGCCGTAGGTGTGGTGGGCAAGTGTCGTGTCGGGGTAGAGGATGCCGAAGCTGCTGCCCGTCGGCGCGCCGAAGGCGTCTCCGTTGAGGAGGTTCGCGCAGCGCCCGAGCGCCTGTCCGAGTACAATCGCAGGTGCGGCAACATCCATGAAGTGAATGGTGTCGAGCTTGTGCTTGCGGCTGTAGAGGATGCCGACAAGTACGCCGAGAAAGACACCGCCCTGAATCGCCATGCCGCCCTGCCAGACGTTCAGAATCTCGGTCAGGTGGTGTTGGTAGTAGTCCCAGTCAAAGAAGAACACGTCCCAGAGCCGTGCGCCGAGGAGTCCCGCAATACCGCAGTAGATGCCGAGGTCGGGGACATGCTTCTCGTACCCGCGTCCGTCTACCTTTGCGAGAAAGTAGCCGACGCCCGTCGCGAGCAGGATGGAGAGCGATATGACGACACCATAGGAGCGGATGGGGAAGTCGCCGATGTAGAAGAGGTACTGATGCAAGAGCTGCCGCCTCTCTATTCAGCCGCAAAGAGCGGGAGTGCCTCAAGGAAGATGATGTCCGTCCGCTTTGCCGCATCGCCTTCGGCAAGCACCGCAGCCTGCCCGATGATGTGTGCACCTGCTTTTTTTGCAAGCTTTTCGAGTGCAAGCATTGAGCCGCCCGTACTGATGACATCGTCGAGGAGGAGCACCTTACATCCCTCGATGCGTTCAATGTCCGTACTCATCAGGTAGAGGCGCTGCTTTCCCAGTGTTGTGATGGACTCGTCCTCGACCCAGATGGGATCCTCCATGTATGCCTTGACGGACTTGCGCGCTGTGATGTAGTAGGGCATGCCCAGCTGACGTGCAAGCTCCGCCGCGAGGGGAATGCCCTTTGTCTCGGCGGTCATGATGATCTCGGTATCGGCGGGGATTTTCTTTGCCAGCTCCCGCGCACAGTTTACGCACAGTTCCACGTCACCAAGCATGATAAAGCCGGCAATCGCAAGATGCTCGTTGAGGTTGAGGATGGAGAGCCTTCGCTCGCACCCAGCAACGGTGAGGTCATAATATCGTTTTGCCATGATGCACCCCTTAGATTCCTTTCTCTGTAAGGACAAGTTCCAGCGCGTTCAGCACGTCGCTGATGTTGTCCTCGGTAATGATGAGCGGCGGCTGAAATGCCATGACGTTGCGCCCGATGCCGTTCTTGCCGACGATAAAGCCGCGCTCCTTCAGCTCCTCAAGCACGAGGTCGAGTTCGGCGGCGGCGGGGGATTTGTCCGCGTGGACGAACTCCGCGCCGACCATCAGGCCGAGTCCGCGTACGTCGCCGATGATGGGATGGCGTTTCTGGATTTCCCTAAGTCCTGCGCGCAGCTGCGCTCCGCGCCGTTCGGCGTTCCCCATGAGATCGTGCTCCTCGATGTAGCGGATGACCTGAAGCCCTGCCGTTGTGGAGACGGGGTTGCCGCCGAGGGTCGATGCGCCGGGTTTCGTGTAGGTATCCGCGACTTCGGGGGTCGCAATGAATGCACTGATGGGCGCGCCGTTGCCGAGCGCTTTCGCCATGGTCATAATGTCGGGGGCAACGCCAAAATGCTCGATGGCGAACATCTTGCCCGTGCGCGCGAAGCCCGTCTGCACCTCGTCCGCAATGAAGAGAATACCGTAGTGGTCAAGGATCTCCTTGACGCGCTTGAAGTAGTTCTTCGGTGGGACGATGATGCCCGCATTGCCCTGAATCGTCTCGGCGATGAAGGCGGCGGGGCGACCGGTGGTCGCACTCTTGATCGTCTCCTCAAGCTCGTAGGTGCAGTCGATGCCGCACTCCTCGGGTGTATGCTGATGCGGACAGCGGTAGCAGTAGGGGTTCTTGACAAAGTGAATGCCGCCGACGGGATTCGGGTCGGTGCGCCACATGGAGATGCCCGTGAGGCTCATCGTGAGCTTTGTGCGTCCGTGCAGTCCTCCGCGCAGAGCGATGAACTCGCTGCTGCCCGTGGCAATCTCGGCGAGGAGCGCCGCGCCCTCGTTCGCCTCCGTGCCCGTGGAGCAGAAGAAACTCTTTTGAAGGTTTCCCGGTGTGATGCGCGCAAGCTGCTCGGCGAGATTGACGAAGTTCTCCGTGAGATAGATGTTGCAGACGTGTTGGAGTGTGTTCAGCTGCTCCGTGACGGCGGCATTGATCGCGGGATTGCAGTGTCCGCAGTTGATGACGGAGACGCCTGCGAAGCAGTCGAGATATTTTCTGCCCTCACTGTCGTAGAGATACTGCATCTCGCCGCGCACGATCTGGCGCGGGTCGTGGTAGAAATGCCCGAGACAGGGCATGATGTATTTCTTCTTCTTTTCAAGGATGACGGCGGCGCCGATGTATTTGTTCTCGTTCGCGGAAGCTATGTCCATGAGGCTTCTTTCTATTTCTAAATGGAATTGCGGCTCTGGCGGAAACGATAGGTGCCGATGCCCAAGGGGCGCGGCGCGATCTCTGCAAGATGGTCGAAGTCCGCTTCCCGGTAGCTGTCACTGCCCGCTGCGAGGCGGTCAAGGGCGGCGCGGTAAATACGGACGATTTCACCAGTCGTTTCAGCCGTGTAGTCTTGTGCCTCGATGCGGTAGGAGCCGAGACCGTTGAACTTCTCAAGGTAGGGGTAGAGGCAAAGATCCTTTGCAAAGTAGATGTGATTGCGCCCGTACTGATCGATGCGGATGGAGTGCACGCCGCCCGCCTCGTCGCGGAACGCATAGTGCGTGTCCATCAGCTCCGGCGCGGCAAGATCGCTGTAGTTTGGCAGCGACATCGCGGGGAAGTTGTAGTCGCAGATCATGGACTCGTACGCGCCGTGGATGACTGCCTCGATCGGCAGTACGGCGTTCTCGACGATCTCGCGCAGCTGCTGGAACGAAAGCTCGTAGGAGGCAGTTGCCATCGTTAGACCGTTCTCCGCGAGGAAGGTGACGGCGAGATGGTTGAAAATGTTAAAGGAGTGATCCGCCTGTATGGGCAGCTTTGTGAGCGTGTGCGCAAGCTTCAGCGTGCCGAGGTTGCCGACCATGATGCCGTCCACGGGAATATTGTTCAGTGCGGTAAAGAACTGCTCGAGCTCGCCGCATTCACGTCGCATGGTGGTGCGCGAGGTGTTCACAATGATGCGTGCGCGACCCGCAGCGTAGCGGACGATTTCCTCGTAGTCACCGAGTTTCCACGGGCGGTTGGGGCGAAATGCCTCGCCTCCGACATAGACCGTATCCGCACCTGCATCGATTGCCGCGCGTGCCGCCTCGACGGTTCCGACGCGTACGCTCAGATGGCGGCTCGGGGTGTTTTCCTTTTCGATGGGGCGTTCCTCGCGCAGTACCTCGTCGGCAAAGCCCGCCTCCTCGACTGCCTGGCTGAAGAAGCGCGGTTCGCGCTCACCTGTCATGCCAATATCGACGGCGGTCGGCTGCCCGAATGCAAATGTCGTCGTGTAGTCGCGCACGCGGTTGTCGTAGAGTGTGCGCCAGCCCTCCTCATCCGTCGTGTAGCCGTTCGGGTCGGCGATGTACGCATCAATCGCCCTGCGGTACGTGGAGACGAGTCGCCCGATGAACGCGGGGGAGCGCATGCGCCCCTCAATCTTGAACGAGTAAACGCCCGCTTGAATGAGCGCGGGAATCGAGCGGTACATGCACATGTCCTTGAGTGCGAGTTTGTAGGGACCGGGGCTGTCTGCGTCGAGCACCGCGCCCGACTTCTCGTCGATGAGAGCGAACGGCCAGCGGCAGATCTTCATGCAGCGTCCACGATTGCCGCTCTGCCCAAAGAGTACGCCCGAGTGGATGCACTGCCCACTCTCGGAGATGCACATGTCGCCGTGCATGAAGTACTCGACCTCGATGCCCGTGCGCGCGCGGAAGAGCGCGAGTTCGGAGAGCGTCATCTCGCGTCCGACGACAATGCGCGTGATACCATACTCCTTGAGCTTTTCGATGGCGTGCTCGTTGTGCGTGTTCATCATGACGGAGGTATGCAGGGGAACGGAAATGCCCATCTCGTGTACGAGTTCGAGGACGGCGAAGTCCTGCACCAGGATCGCGTCCGGACGAATCTCGTTGAGATAGGCAAGATAGTCGCGCAGTGCGGGTAGCTCCTCGTTGCTGATGAGGTTGTTGAGCGTGACGTAGAGTTCGACATTGTGCGCGTGCGCGTAATCGACCGCTTCCTTGAGGTGCTCGTCATCGAAGTTGAAGTCGCCCTCGTGCAGCCGCATATTAAAATGTTTGCCGCCGAGATAGACGGCATCCGCACCGGCTGCAATGCCCGCAGTCAGGGCATCCCATGTGCCCGCAGGGGCAAGCAGTTCGACGGATTTTCGGTGTAACAGCATCGTGAAAATAACTCCTTCTGGATGGAGAATTTGTTGCTTCAGTCAATGAAGCATTCTCCTTTATCGCCTATGATTATAGCAGGAAAAAACGTTTCTTTCAAATGATGTCATAAATAGCAAAAAAGAATGAATATAAATAGAAGTTTTTTCGTCGCTCTCCTTGTAAAAGAAGTGCTTTTCGGGTATATTATACATAGATTTTATCATACATGCTAGAGGGTATAAATTTTATATAATATACACCGCAGTTGGCGTATTTTTTACCCGTCAATTATTGTTTCTGATTATTTATTTTTCCTATGTATTTATTTAATCATACGATGAGGAGGCCTGTGTATGGGAGAGTTTGGGAGTCTGGGAATCTTTCTGTTGGTGGCGCTGTTTTTCCCCGTCATGGCGCTCGGTCCTGCATTTCTTTTGCAGCCGAAACAGCCGTCGCCGCAGAAGTATATTCCCTACGAGTGTGGTGTCGATCCGATCGGCTCGCCGTATGTGCAGTTTCGCGCAGGGTACTTCCTCTACGCGCTGCTGTTCATTGTCTTTGACATCGAGACGGTGTTCCTCTATCCGTGGGCGGTGGAGTTCCAGATGCTGGGACTGTTTGCGCTCATCGAGATGTTTGTCTTTGTCGGGATCCTCGCACTGGGGCTCGGCTATGCGTGGCGAAAGGGGGATCTGACATGGAGATAGCGGAACGCGTTCCCGAGAGTCTGCGGCACAACGTCCTTGTGCTCAAGCTGGATGAACTCCTGCGCTGGGCGCATGCGAATTCGATCTGGCCGCTGTCCTCGGGGCTTGCCTGCTGTGCCATTGAGATGATGAGCACGGCGACGGCGCGCTTCGATCTTGCGCGGTTCGGCTATGAGGTGTTCCGTCCCTGTCCGCGTCAGGCGGATCTCCTCATCGTTGCGGGGACGCTGACGTGGAAGATGGCAGATCCGATCGTGCGCCTCTATGAGGAGATGCCCGAGCCGAAATACGTCATTGCGATGGGAGCCTGTACGATAGCGGGCGGTCCCTTTGCAGATTCGTATGCGGTTGTGCCGGGCGTGGATGAGATTCTGCCCGTGGATGTTTTCATCCCCGGCTGCCCGCCGCGCCCTGAGGCACTGATCGACGGCATGCTGAAGCTGCGCGAAAAGATCCTCCATCCGGAGCGCGTTCGTGCTGAACGTGCATACTGGGCGGAGCAGGCGGAAAAGAAGGCGGTGAACGCATGAGGAAGGACTATGTATCTCCGGATGCGCTCGCCGGCATCAAGCGCGCCTTTCCGAATGCAGAGTATGACGCAGAGGCAGAGCGTCCCGCCCTCTATATCGGGGCGGATGAACTCATCGCACTCCTGACATTCCTGCGCGACGACAGCAATCTGCAGCTGACGCGCATGGAGAATGTGACGGCGGTCGATTGGAAGGATCGCTTTGAGATGGTCTACCATCTCTTTTCATACACACGTATACACTGGCTGACGGTGAAGGTGACGCTGGATCACGATGCCCCCGTCATTCCGTCGGCGACGGCGGTGTTCCCGGGCGTGGAGTTCGAGGAGCGCGAGGTCTATGATCTCATGGGGATCTCGTTTACGGGGCATCCCGATCTCCGGCGCGTGTTCCATGTGGACGGCTTTGTCGGGCATCCGCTGCGCAAGGACTTTGTCCCGCCGCCGCCCCCGAACATCCCGCGCATCCGAAGGGAGGGGATCTGATGGTACGCAGCGAGACTTACACGCTCAACATGGGACCGCAGCACCCGTCGACGCACGGTGTGCTGCAGGTGCAGCTCGAACTCGACGGCGAGCGCATCGTCAAGGCGACGCCGATCATGGGCTATCTCCATCGCGGCATTGAAAAGCTGCTCGAAGATCGGACGTATCCGCAGGGGCTGCCCTATACGGATCGTCTGGACTACATTTCCTCCATGAACAACAATTTCGGCTATGCGCTTGCCGTAGAGGAGCTTGCGGGGATTGAGACGACGCCGCGCGCGGAGTACATCCGCGTCATCATGGCGGAGCTGAATCGCATCAACAGTCATTTGATCTTTATCGGGACGCTCGCGAACGATCTCGGCGCGTCGACGGGGATGCTCTACTGCTTCCGCGACCGCGAGAAGATCCTCGACATCTTCAATCTCGTCTGCGGTGCGCGCCAGACCTTTCACTACATCCGCATCGGCGGGGTCAAGGAAGATCTCACGCCCGAGGCAGAGGTGCTGATCCGTGCATTCCTCGACGAGGTGCCGATTTTCCTTGAGGAGTACAACAAGCTCCTGACGGGTAACGAGATCTTCATCCGCCGCATTGTGGGGACATCCCCCATGACGACGGAGCAGGCGCTCTCCTACAATATGACGGGGCCGAATCTGCGCGCGACGGGGCTTGCCTTCGATCTGCGCAAGGTGGACGGCTACAGTGTCTACGATGATTTCGACTTCGACATCCCTGTCGGAAAAAACGGCGACAACTGGGATCGCTACATGGTGAAGCTAAGCGAAATCGCCGAGAGTGCGAAGATCATCCGTCAGGCGATTGACGGGCTGCCCGAGGGTGACTTTATGGGAAAAAAAGTACCGAAGGTCATCAAGCCGCCGAAGGGCGAGGTGTTCAGCCGGACGGAGGGCACGCGCGGTGAGCTTGGCTTCTACATTGTGAGTGACGGTACGACGAAGCCGTACCGCATCCACATCCGCCGCCCCTCGTTCGTCAATATGCAGGGGCTGAACGCAATGTGCCGCGGAATGCTCATCGGTGACTCGGTCGCGGCGTATTCATCCATCGACCCGATCATGGGCGAAGTGGACTGCTGAGGAAGGAGGAAAATGATGGAGCTTTCTTTCTTGGGAGCGATTGCGCTCACACTGCGTGCAGCTGTTTACAGCGTTGTGCCGGTTCCGTTTGTGGTCGATCTTGTCATGACCTTTGTCGGCATTGCGATTCTGCTCGGGATCATCTCGATGGCGGCGATTGTCTTTACCTATGCGGAGCGCAAGATCTGCGCGTTCATTCAGGTGCGTATCGGGCCGAACCGTGTCGGCGGTCGCTTCGGACTGCTTCAGCCGATTGCGGATATGCTGAAACTCATGAGCAAGGAGGACATCATGCCCGCCGGCGCGGACAAGGTAGTCTGGGCGCTCTCGCCCGCGCTGCTCTTCGTTCCTGCGGCGCTCGTCTATGCCTTCTTCCCGTTCGATGCGGGCGCGGTGCTCGCGGATGTGAATGTGGGCGTGTTCCTGCTGTTCGCCGTTTCGGGGCAGGCGGTCTTGCCGTTCCTCATGGGCGGCTATGCGTCGAACAATAAATACTCGTTCATCGGCGGTATGCGTATCGTCGGGCAGATGCTCAGCTATGAGGCACCGCTGCTCTTCTCGCTGCTCGGGGTCGTTATGCTGACGGGATCGCTGCGCCTCGACGACATCGTACAGATGCAGGCGCAGTCGAGCTGGTTCATCTTCATGCAGCCGCTTGCGTTCATCATCTTCTTGATTGCGGCGGTTGCGGAGACGAACCGCACGCCGTTCGACCTCGTCGAGGGCGAGTCCGAGATCATCGCGGGACCCTTTACGGAGTACTCGGGCATGCGCTGGGCGCTGTTCTTTCTCGCGGAGTACGCGAACCTGCTGACGGCGGCGATCCTCGCGACGACGTTCTTCCTCGGCGGCTACAGCGGCCCCGGGTTCCTGCCGGGCTTTATCTGGTTCGGCATCAAGGCGGTGCTCATGGTGCTGCTCATCATGTGGTTCCGCTGGACGTTCCCACGAACGCGTGTCGATCAGATCCTCACCTTCGGCTGGAAGGTGCTTGTGCCGCTCTCGATTCTCAACGTCTTTTTGACGGGCGTCGGGATGTATCTTGTCGGTATTGTCTAAGGGGGGTGCCCACATGTTTGGAAAAGGTTTGCTCACAGGCATGAGCGTCACATGGAAGCACCTCTGGGGCAAGAAGGAGACCTTCTGCTATCCCGAAGAGAAACTTCCGATGACGGACAATTTCCGTGGGGGGAACCTCGCAATGGACTGGCGCGTCTGCATCGGCTGCTCGATGTGTGCGAATGCGTGCCCGAACAAGGCGCTTGATCTCACGATTGTGCAGGACGCGAAGAAGAAGCGCCACATGAAATCCTACATACATAAATCAGGACGCTGCCTCTACTGTAATCTCTGCGTGGAGGTCTGCCCCGTCAAGACGCTCGTCTGGGATAAGGACTACGCGATCTCGACGTGGAGCAAGGAGACGATGACCCACGACGCGATGACGGATCAAGATCGCGTGGATCTCGAGGAATTCCTCGCACAGGTCGAGGTCGAGGCGGCGGAGGAAAAGGCAAAGAAGGAAGCCGCTGCAAAGGCAAAGGCGGAGGCTGCCGCAAAGGCGAAAGCCGAGGCAGAGAAGGCTGCAGCTGAGAATCCGGAGGCGGCGAAGCCGGCAGCGGAAAAACCAGCTGCGCCCGCCGCTGCGGCGGACAAAATGGCGGCAGCGAAGGCTGCTGCAGCCAAGGCAGCAGCGGCAAAAGCTGCCGCAGCAAAATCTCAGGCAGCAGAGAAATCGGCTGAGGTCAAGGCGGAGCCGCCCGCCGAAACGAAGGACACGGAGCAGAAAGGAGGGACGGCATGAGCATTGTCTTTTATTTTCTCGCAGCGGTGACGATCATCGGTGCGCTCGGTGTCGTGCTGTCCCCGAATGTCGTGCACAGTGCACTCTTCCTCGTCCTCTCCTTTATCGGGGTAGCGGCGCTCTACTTCTATATCGGGGCGGAGTTCCTCGGCGCGGTGCAGCTGATGGTCTACAGCGGCGCAGTCGCCGTCCTGATCGTCATGGCGATCATGCTGACGCGGCGCGACTCAATGGCGCAGTCGAATCCCTCGCAGAAGCTCTTTCGCCGCGTGGTGACGGGGCTGCTCGCGGGTGGACTCTTCTTCCTCATCGGGCTTGGCATTGTCCTCTCGCCTCTGCCGGATGGCGAGATTGGCACGTCCACGGGAGCGCATGAGATCGCACAGCTGATGCTCGGCACGTACGTCCTGCCGTTTGAGATCGTGGCGGTGCTCCTGCTCGTCGCGATGGTCGGGGCGCTTGTCCTTGCGAGGGGAGGGGATACGGCATGATCGGACTTCCGGAACTGCTCTTTGTCGCTGCCGTGCTCTTCTGTATCGGACTTTACGGTCTGCTCACACGGCGCGGCATCATTCCAATCCTCATGTGCGTGGAGCTGATGCTCAATGCGGTGAACATCAACCTCATCGCATTCGACCGCTTCTATGCGCACAACATGGAGGGACAGCTCATGGCACTGTTCTCGATTGCGGTCGCCGCGTCCGAGATCGCCGTCGGGCTTGCCCTCGCATTCCGTCTGTATCAGATCCGCTTCACGACGAATGTCGATGAACTGGATACGCTCAGAGATTAGGGGAGGGGAGCGATATGTTTACATTTGCACTTACGCATGCCTATCTGATCCCGCTCTTCCCCGCGCTGGCATTTCTCATCATCGGACCGTTCACGCGGCAGGAAAAGAATCTCTCCGCAGCGATTGCGATTACGATGATGTCGCTCGCATTCGCGTTCTCCGTCTTTGTCGCGCTTGCCACCGTGAACTATCAGATCACGATGAACGATCCGTACGTGATGAAGGCGCTCTGGGCGCAGATCGGCAATGTGAAGCTGACGATGGGCGTGCTCATCGATCCGCTTGCGGCGATGATGCTCGTCATTGTGACGCTGGTTTCGCTGCTCGTCTATATTTACTCCGTCAGCTATATGGAGCACGATGAGGGGATGGGGCGGTTCTTTGCCTTCATCTCGCTGTTCTCGGCATCGATGCTCGGGCTTGTTGTCTCGGTCAACTTCCTTCAGCTCTACGTGTTTTGGGAGGGCGTCGGCCTTTGTTCCTACCTGCTGATCGGGTTCTACTATCATAAGGTATCGGCGCGTGAGGCGGCGAAAAAAGCGTTCATCACAACGCGCATCGGTGACTTCGGTATGCTTGTCGGCATCCTGCTCGTGCAGATGGTGTTCGGGACGATGGACTTCATCGAGCTGCGTATGCTCGTACCGCCGTACGCTGTTGTTGCGGGCACGGGCTTCCTGACCGTCATCGGTCTGCTGCTCTTTATGGGGCCAATCGGTAAATCCGGTCAGTTCCCGCTGCATGTCTGGCTGCTCGACGCAATGGAAGGTCCCACGCCCACATCGGCGCTCATCCACGCGGCGACCATGGTCGCTGCGGGTGTCTACCTCGTCGCGCGCGCATTCTTTATCTTCAGCGAGTCGCCGTTTGTGATGGACTTTATCGCAGGACTCGGTGCGTTTACCGCGCTCTTTGCGGCGATCATCGCCGTGACACAGCGCAAGTTCAAGTCGGTGCTCGCGTACTCGACGATCAGTCAGCTCGGCTACATGATGCTCGCAGTCGGCGTCGGCGCGTTCTCCGCATCCATGTTCCACCTCATGACGCATGCCTTCTTCAAGGCGATGCTCTTCCTCTGTGCGGGTGCTGTCATGCACGCACTGCACGATGAGACGGACATCACGAAGATGGGCGGACTCTGGCGGAAGATGCCGCTGACGTTTGCAGCGATGCTTGTCGGCGTGCTCGCCATTTCGGGGATTCCGCCGTTCTCGGGCTTCTTCTCAAAGGATGAGATCCTCGCGGCGGTCATGCACGCAAGTACGCCGCTCTACGTGATGGCGACATTTACCTCGTTCCTCACGGCGTTCTACATGGCGCGTCTCCTCATCGTGGCATTCCTCGGTGAGAGCCGCAGCAAATATGAGGCACACGAGGTCGACGCATTCATGCGCTGGCCGATGATTATGCTCATACTGCTTACCATTGTGAGCGGCGCGTGGGGGTATTTCGGTGGGTTCTCCATCTGGGTAAACGAAGGCGTTCCGCATCATGAGGCGATTGACTGGACGGTTGCAGGGACGAGCACGGTGCTCGCTCTCGTCGCATTTGCCGCCGCCTATCAGATCTACGGGCGGCACAGCCTGCGGTCGGCGATGCGGGCACGGAGCTTCGGCTTCCTGTACCGCGTTGTTTACCACAAGTTCTACATCGACGAACTGTATGGATACTTCCGTGAGCGTCTCGTCTACGGCACGGCACTGATCCTGAAATGGGTCGATGAAAAGATCTTCGACAATATCATGATTGGTTTGGGAGCCTACGCGCTCGCCACGAGCGACCTCCTCACGGAGTCCGCGAACGGTCAGGCACAGCGCTACGTCGTCGTGTTCTATACGGGCGTCTTGATTCTCCTGTGCTATGCCCTTTACTGGGCGGTTCAGATCATCGCCTACTGGGGGGGAGGTGCTTTCCGATGATGACATTTCCGATTCTCTCGGTCATCCTCCTGACTCCGCTCGCGGCGGCGCTTATCATTGCGCTGCTGCCAGGGCGGCTGCACGATACGATCCGCCAGCTTTCGGCGTTTGCGATGATGGTCGCGACACTCCTGACACTCTTTGTCTATGCGGACTATGATATGGCGCGCGGCGGAATGCAGTACACGGAGTATATCCCGTGGATCACGGATCTCGGCGTTGCGTATTCGCTCGGTGTTGACGGCATCTCGCTGCCCATGCTGCTGCTCTCAAGTGTTGTGGGACTTGCCGCCGTCTACAGTTCGTGGCATGTGGAGAAGCGTGTGAAGGAGTATTTCGTGCTCCTCCTCATCGTGATTGCAGGCGTTTCGGGGGCATTCCTCGTGCGCGACCTCTTCTTCTTCCTCGTGCTCTGCGAGATGGTCGTCATTCCGGCATACCTGATGGTGCTGATCTGGGGATCGTCGGAGCGCGTGAGCAAAGAGCATGCGGCGATGAAGATGACGATCTTCCTCCTTGTCGGCTCGGCATTCATGCTGCTCGGCGTACTCCTCCTGTATGTGAGTGCGTACGAGTCGGGGATGCGTACGTTCGACTTCGAGGCGCTTGCCGCCGCCGCTCTCATGGGCAATATCTCGTGGGAGGTGCAGGTGACAGCCTTCTTCCTCCTGCTCGTGGGGTTCGGGTCGCATCTGTCGATGTTCCCATTCCATATATGGTCGCCTGACGGCTATGCGGGCGCACCGACGGCGATCTCGATGATTAACGCGGGCGTGCTGAAAAAGATCGGGGGCTATGCGCTCATCCGCATTGGCTTCTTCATCCTGCCGCTCGGGGCAAAGTTCTGGGCTCCCCTGATCGCCGTGCTCGCGATGATCAACGTCATCTACGCATCCTACATCGCGCTCGCGCAGCGCGACATCAAGTACATGATCGCGTATTCCTCGGTTTCCCACATGGGCTACGTCCTGCTCGGCTTTGCGGCGCTCAACGTCGTAAGCGTGAGCGGTGCGGTCGCCTACATGGTGGCGCACGGCATCATGCTCGCGCTCTTCTTCTCGCAGGTCGGCTATGTCTACGAGAAGACGGAGCTGCGCAGCGTCGGCGACCTCTGGGGGCTCGCACATCACATGCCGCACATCACGGTGGGCTTTATGCTCGCGGGTCTCTGCTCGCTCGGGCTGCCGGGGCTGATCGGCTTCATCCCCGAGTTTACGATCTTTGTCGGCATCATCGAAGTCTATCCCGTGATCGCCGTGATCGCAGTCTCTGGCATCATCTTCACGGCGTTCTACGTGCTGCGCATGCTCGCGCGTGTCCTTTTCGGGCCGCGTGTGGAGCGGTTTGCGAAATTCCCCGATGAGCGTAAGATCGACATGGTGCCGCTCGTCGTGCTCGGCGTGTTCCTCGTCGGCTTCGGCGTGTTCCCGGGACTCCTCATGGATGTGGTGGACACGGGCGTTGCCCCACTTGCGCCGCTCTTTGAACTGATCCAGGATGCACCGACAATTATAGGAGGTGGGCACTGATGCTGCAAGCGATGAATTTTGCTGCGATTTCCGTTGAAATCGGCATAGTTGTGCTGATGGCGCTCGTGCTCCTTCTCGATCTCATTCTCAAAAAGGACGCACCGCGCTGCATGGTGGCTTGGCTGACCGTTGCGGGACTCCTCGGCGTGCTTGCGCTTGCCGTGGGCATGTATCCGCCCGATGGCGGTGCAGCTGCATTCTATGCGGGGCTTTACATTGTCGACGGCTACTCCGTTTTCTTCAAGATTCTCTTCATCATCGGGATTCTCTCGACCGTGATCTTTGCGGCGGACTACGTGGAGCAGACAATGCGGCACAAGGGGGAGTTCTATCTGCTCCTCCTCTCCGCGCTGCTCGGCATGTGCGTCCTCTCCTCGGCAAACGATCTTATGACGGCGTTCGTCGGGCTGGAGCTGATGACGATCTCGTTCTATGCGCTCGTCGCGCTCCGTACGGATGCGCCGCTCTCGGCGGAGGCGGGCATCAAGTATCTCGTCTTCGGCTCCGGTTCGACGGCGGTTCTGCTCTACGGCATGAGCCTCGTCTACGGCATGACGGGGACGATGGTGTTCCAAGACATCGCGCAGGGACTTGGGCTTGTGTTCTCGCTCGGGCTGATCGGCGTGGTCTTTATCCTCGCGGGCTTCTTCTTTAAGCTCTCGATCATCCCGTTCCACCTCTGGGCGCCGGATGTATACGAGGGAGCGCCCGCACCCGTGACGGCACTGCTCGCCATGTGCTCGAAGGCGGCGGGCATTGCGATTCTGCTGCGCGTGCTCTTCGTGGCGTTTCCATTCCTCTCGGCGTATTGGGCACATCTGCTCGCCGTGTTTGCGGGTGTCTCGATGGTCGGCGGCAACCTCATGGCATTCCGCCAGACGAATATCAAGCGCATGCTTGCATACTCGTCGATTGCACAGGCGGGCTACATGATGACCGCGATGGTCGCGACGAATGCGGCGGGCATCAAGGCGGTTCTCTTCTATGCGATGGTCTACGTCTTTGCGAATGTCGGCGCGTTCGTCACGGTGTCCTACCTTGAGATGAAGCGCGGCAGTGCGGACTTTACGAGTGTGCGCGGGCTTGCGAAGGACTCGTTGCTGCCGGCGGGCATCCTGATGGTCGCACTCCTCACGATGGCGGGCATTCCGCCGACGGCGGGCTTCGTCGGGAAAATCTACATCTTCTCAGCAGCAATCGACGCGGGCTATCTCTGGCTCGCGGGCGTCGGCTTCGTCATGTCGATGATGTCCGTCTACTACTATCTGCTCGTCATCAAGGAGATGTTCCATGATGTTGAGGTGGGGGAGAAGTGGACGGAGGAACATCTGCACCTGCCGCTCCCCGCAAGCGCAATGGGCGTCATCGCCGTCGCCTTTTCGCTGATTATCGGCGTCTGGGCAGAGCCTCTCTCGATCTTCAGCAATATTGCGGTCTATACGTTTATGAGATAATATCTAAGTTTCAATCGTTTTACAATTTCATCCGAAAACACAAAGAACCCGTCGGCACCATCGCCGACGGGTTCTCTATGTTTTACTGTGTCTGTTTAGAAGGTCATGCGTACGCCCCCGCGCCAGATGCGGCCGTCGTAGGCGAGCGCATCGCTCTCCTTGTCGAAGATGTTGTCGATGCCGAGGTAGGCGCTGAACTGCTCGTTGAACTTCTTGGTAACAACGAAGTTCGTGAGTGCGAGAGCTGCGTCCTTATAAACGGTGCGCGCAGCCCTGCCTCTGCCGACCTGCTCCGCATAGCGATAGCCGGCGGTCCAGTCCTGCCAGAGCGTCGCGTTCCAGCCGTGACGCGGGTCATCGTAGCTGAGCTGGAGGCTTGCCTTGTGGCGGGCGCGTCCCATCAGACGCGTGTTAGTCTTATCGTCCTGTGCGTCGAGGTAGGTATAGAGTCCACGCAGGGCGAATCCGCTGCCGAGATCCTGCTTCGCCTCAAGCTCGACGCCCTGAATCGTGGCGCTGTCGATGTTCTGATAGGTACCGGTTGAGAGGATAGCAGGCGGTGGGGGACCGGGGATGACGGTATTGACTACGTTGACGTTGATCAAGTCTTCCACCTTGTTGTGGAAGTACGTGAGCTTACCGAAGGTCTTGCCACGCTCGCCCTCGATTCCAAGGTCGAAGTTCAGCGCCTTTTCGGGTTTCAGATCGGGATTTCCAACAATATGGACATTTATTTTTCGAGCTGGTGTATGCCTCCAGTCAAAGTAGAGTTCGCTCGCGGTCGGGGCACGGTAGGCACTGCCGACGTTCGCCTTGAAGCGCAGCCCCTTGTTTATTTTGTAGGTTGTGCCGAGCTTTCCCGTCACCTCGCTGCCGAATACGTCGCTGTGATCCCAGCGCACAGACGGGATGATCGTCCAGCGCGGGCTGGCGAGCCACTCATCCTGCACATAGAGCGCGGCAAAATCCATCGAGCTGTCGCCAAGTTGATTGGTCACACCTTCAAGCGTCGTTGTCTTGGAGCCTTTGATGCGCGTGCTCTCGTAGTCTTCCTTGCGGTATTCGCCGCCGACGGTCAGCAGATGATCCTTTGCGATCTGCATGGAGCGTCTGCCGTCGAAGATCAGGGAGTTGTACGTCATATCGTCAAAGCTGTGGAGGCTGCCATTTGCGCGGTTTCTTGTCCGCTGACTCTTGTCAAAATAGGTATAGTACACCTGCATCTCGTAGTCGCCGCGGCTGTCACGTCCGGAATACTTGACGCCCGTGGAGAAGCGATCATGGTCATAGCTTGTTTTCTGTGTGGCGGAGTCCTTCATGTCGAGATCTTCCTTCAGATAGTCGAAGAAGACGTCGAGCCACTTGTCCCTTGCCACGTCCATACGCCCGTCGATGTTGAAGAAATACTTCTTGCCGTATATATTACTGACCGCGTCGGTACCGCGCTCGCGCACGCCCGTGCGCTTGAAGCTCGTGCTGAACGCCCATTTGCCGACCTTGCCGGAGTCGAGACGGAGACCTTCATTGTTCTGGCGCGTCGTCCAATCGAGGGTAACAGAGGTCTGTGCTTCGGCGGGGCGCTTCCGTATGACGTTGATGACGCCGCCGAGCGCCTCCGAGCCGTAGAGAGAGCTGACCGCGCCGCGCACAATCTCGATGCGCTCCACATCGTCCATGTTGACGCGCTGCAGCTCATAGTAGTTCATCGTCTCGCTCGTATTCTCCGTACGGACGCGGCGTCCATCGATGAGGATGAGCGTCTGATTTGTATTCATGCCGCGGATGGCGGAGCGATTGCCGACCATCGTGTTTTCCTGCAGATCAATGCCGAGGGCGAGTTTGAGCGCCTGTGCAAGGTTCTCCGCGCCCATCTTGTCGATGTCCGCGCGCGTGATGACCTCGACGGCGCTTGGTGTCTCCTTGATCTCTTGCTCCGTGCGGGAAGCCGTGACAACGACTTCATCTGTGACTACAGATGTCCCACCATCGCGAGCGGCTGCGTAGGCGGGCACGGATATTGCGCTGAGTACGGCTGCGGTCAGAAGAATTTTCCTCTGTGTGTGCTTGTGTGACATTTTTTCAACTCCTATCATATATGTAAACGTGGCGTATGCAAAAGCTCCGCGTGGGGAATTCCTGCACATCGCCGCTGCCGCCTCGTTTTGCTCTCCTAAAAAATGCAGATGTGTTTTCTCTGCCCATCCCTCCCTTCACTGTGGCGTTGGATACATGATGTTCGCGAGTGTCTGAAGGGCATCCGCAGCGCGGACACCGGGATTTACGGCGAAGAGTTCGTACGGGAGTACATAGACACGTCCGTTCTTTACAGCGTCGACCTCTGCCCATGCCTCGCTCTCCTGCAGGTCGCGGCGCATCTTCGGCTCAAGCGTCTCAGCGGGACCGTGCACGATGATGAAGATCACGGCGGGATTCTCGCGCGCGACAAACTCCATGGAAAGCGGAATATAACCGCCGTCCCCCTCTGCTCGGTCGGCAATATTGCCGCCGCCGAGCATGTCGATCAGACCGCCGGTAAAGCATTTCGATGTGCCCATGTTAAAGCTGTCGGGCGAACCAAAGACGAGGAGATTCTTTGGCGGTGTGCGGCCCTCCGCGCGTCTCTTTACAGCATCGAGCTTCTCCTGAATCACTGCTGCCTGCGCACGCGCGTCCTCTTCATGTCCTGTGAGTTTTCCATAGAAATCAAGTGTGGAGAGCAGGGAAGGGACGTCGTCGAGCGCCTGTATGTAGAGCGGTACGCCGGCATTGCCGAGTGTCTCCACGAGTCCCGTATGGAAGGGGACGTTTGTGCCGATGACGAGATCGGGCTGCAGCGCAAGGATCTTCTCAATGTCGGGCTGGTGTATGATGCCGACCTCCTCTGCGGCTGCCGTCTTTTCCTTGACCGTTTCCGAGAGCACCTGCGAGGTCGGCTTTCCAACGATGTTGTCGGCGCCGCCCGCTGCGACGTAGAGGTCGAGGTTCGACGGGTTGAGGATGACAACGCGCTGCGGATGCGACGGAAGTGTGACCGTGCGCCCCGTGCTGTCCGTCACCGTGCGTTCCTTTGGCTCCGGCGATGCCTGCTCCTGCGGCCAGAGGAGAAAGACTGCGGCTGCCGCAAGACAGAGAAATGCTGCAATGATACCGATTTTTCGCATAAACACCTCCAAAAACGATAAAGCCATCCTGTTGGATTTCGGCGCTCAATGTTCGTGTGCCCTTCGCGCAACGCGCTCCGGAAGGCAGAGTTTCGTGTGCCGCCCAGCGATCTCAACATCGCTGACGCGGCTCTCGACACCGTAGAGATCACGCACGAGTTCACGCGTGAAGACGTCGTTTGGGGATCCGTCCGCGATGATCTTGCCCGCGTGAACGGCAATGAGACGTTCACCATAGCGCACGGCTTGGTTGAGGTCGTGCAGAACCATAATGACGGTGAGACCGAGTGTTTCGTGGAGATTTTCCACAAGCTCCATGAGCGCAAGCTGATGGCGGATGTCGAGATACGTAGTTGGCTCGTCGAGGAGGAGCGCCTCCGGCTGCTGTGCAAGTGCCATCGCAAGACGCGCACGCTGACGTTCGCCGCCGGAGAGCGCGCGGATTGGACGCATGGCGAGGGACTCCATGCCTGTTCGTGCCAATGCCTCACGACATATTTCCTCGTCCTCTTTGGAGAACATGTCCCAGAATTTTCGATGCGGCAGGCGTCCCATGCGAACGAGGTCGAGTACTGTAATATCGCCGGGCGGTTCTGCACTCTGGGGCAGGAAGGCGATCTTCTGTGCAATATCCCGTTCGCTTTTTCTCCATATATCCGTTCCCAGGAACTCAATTGTCCCGCTGTGTGGCTTGAGGAGGCGGGCGAGCGCCTTTAGAAGTGTCGACTTGCCTGAGCCGTTGGGGCCGATGATTGCAGCGATCTCCGCGCGGTGTATGGAGACATCGACCGCATGTATGATCTCCGTGCTCCCGTAGCCGAGCGAAAGAGCGCGTGCCCGCAGCAGTTCTTCCATAACGTCACTCCCTTCGCATGCTCTTTTTGAGCAGGTAGAGGAAGAACGGCGCGCCCAGAAAGGACATGAATACGCCGACCGGAACTTCGACCGGTGCAAAAGCGACGCGTGCCGCAGCATCCGCACCGGCGACAAGCGCTGCCCCCCAGAGTGCTGACGCCGGCAGGAGCCAGTCAAAGTCAGAGCCAGTCAAGAGGCGCACGATATGCGGAACGACGAGTCCAACAAAGCCGAGCATGCCTGCAGCACTGACAGCGGATGCGGCGAGCAGCGCGGCAAGCACGAGGAGGATAAGGCGGGCGCGTGGGACATTGACGCCGAGGCTCCGTGCCGTCTCCTCGCCGAGCTGCAGGGCGTTCAGCCAGCGACTGCCGAGCAGCGCTCCGGCAATACCGATGAGTGTGTAGGGGAGTACCATCTCCGCATGGCTCCAGCTGCGCCCCGCGAACCCTCCTGCCATCCAGTTCACTGTGCCCTGCACGCGATCGGAGTAGAATACCATCAGTGCAGTCATCGCTCCGCCGAAAAATGCGGCGATGGCAACACCTGCGAGTACCATGCGCATTGGATGCACGCCGTTTTCCCATGAGAGGGCAAAGACGAGCGCTACGGCAATCATCGCTCCAATGAAGGCGCCGAGTGGGACGAACTTCGTCTCGGCAGGCAGTAGGATCATGATGCACATGGCGGCAAGTCCGGCGCCTGCGGAGACACCGATGATGCCCGGATCGGCGAGCGGATTTTTCAGAATGCCCTGCAGGATACAGCCCGCGAGTGCGAGATTGATGCCTGTGAGAGCCCCCGTGACGATGCGCGGCAGCCGAATATGATACAGGATGCGGTAGTCTTCTGGCGTTCCGTTTCCGAGAAGTGCCGGAAGAATATCGCGCGGGGCGATCTCGACCGCGCCCAATGAGGCACTCGCAAGCAGTGCACCGATGAGCGCGAGGAAGCCGATGCCAAGTGCCAGCCGCCGCCGCAGTGCACGCGGATGAATGTCGGTGGGGAGGTTTTTTCCCGATGGTTCCATAGAATCTCCATGCTGCAAGAATATGAGATATACAATTATTATCAATTGATAGATAAAAGAAAAAGGGGAGTCCCCCTTTTTCTTTGCCCGTAATACGGTCGATGCCGCAAGCGACAACGGCCGTGTTTATAATCGTTCCTTCATCTATCTGTCGCTAGAATACAGTATTGCGTTTCTCTTGTCAACTCAAAATTTACACAGAAAAAAGCGCTGCAGCATGAGGATATTTTTGCTCTCCTGCAGCAGCGCTTTTAAGGAATCGCTGATAAAACAGTCCTGCAGATTGGCGTAGATTTTTCGTCCGAACAAGGAGGCAAACCGGACGCATAGCTAAAGCTATGTGGAGGATCGCGGGCACAGTGCGGGCAAAAAAGATGCGCTAAGATGGCGCGGCTGAATTTATCAGTGCTTCCTTAATTTTATTGTTTGACTTTCGTCAGCAGGTTTGTGTACCGGAATATTCGTTATTTCATCTCGTCCATGATGGAGTCGTCGCCGCCCTTGAAGAACATGTAGCGCGCGAGGTCTTCCTGGAACTTGTCGACATCGGCGGGCACCCATTTGCCGGTATTCTTGTCCTTCTTGACCTCGACCTCAAACGACTGCTGTCCTGCGACTTTTGCAGCCTTCATTTGGTCGGAGAAGATCTTCAGATACACGTCACCGAGCTTGGAAAGAGCTGACGTATCATCCGAATCCATCGCCTTTTTCATTTCTTTTTCGAGCATCTGCATAGAGCCCGTCATCACAGATGTTAACTCGATGTAGTCGGTCGTGACTTTGACCTTCGCCGAGTTGTCGCTCTTGGACACGTCCTCGGTCTTGATCTTCAGCTCCTTGAGCTTGTCACCCATGACCTTCTGGGCAGCGTCGTTTCCTTCCTTGCTGGCTTCGAGACTCTTCCCCAACTCTTGAATAAAGATCTCGTTGATGGGCTTTGCGCCATCGCCCGTCAGCTTGAAATCCTTCATTGCAGCGGTATCGCCGTGACCGATTCCCTCCGCGAGTGCCTGGACATCGACATGCGGATCGTTCCCGCCGCAACCCATGAGAGTGACGCTCGCAAAGAGTGCAAAGCAGAGGGCGAGTAAGATTTTACTGATCGATTGGATTCGCATCATATTTCCTCCTTTATATCGTGAACCACACAAAACTGAGGGGCGATCCTCCTTTCCTCTATAAATCTTGGCTTTAGGAATCGCTGATAAAATGAAGTCCGTCAGATTGGCGTAGATTTTTCTGTCCGATTGAGGAGGCAAACCGGACGCATAGCCAAAGCTATGTGGAGGATTTGCAGGCATTGAGCGGGCAAAAAAGATACGCTAAGATGGCGCGGCTGAATTTATCAGTGCTTCCTTTATTCTAACACAACGAGAAAAAAAGCGTACTGTCATAAATGACAGGTTTTACAAAAAATTTGAAAATACATACGAAAAAGAGTTTGTTGTACGATGCTTTGTTTCGTGCAACAAACTCTTTTTGTGTTTCTTCCTCGTTATACAGAGGCAGTTGGAAGCTTTTATATATCCCAATGCAGCCCTTCGGGATTCGGTGTCGCGCGGTCGATCTCGCGCAGGATCCACGGGGCATTTTCATGCGTGGCAGCAAAGGCGTCTGCAAGTCCCTGTTCGTAGGCGGGTGGGATCTCCATCGCGTGAATTGCCATGTGCATATAGTCCTTTGCGATGAGGACGACGCCGCGCTCGGCGGCGAGATGCGCCTTGAAGCGGTAGCCGTAGTAAAGATACGAGTTGTGCGGGACGGCGTCCTCAAGCCCCTCGAAGGCGGCAATGCGTTCATCTGCCTCCGCCTCCGCCTCCTCGGTCATGCGCAGCTTGTGCATGAGGTTCCAGCGATCCGCCCAGAGTTCGCCGCGCAGGATGTACTTGTAGAGGAAATCCGTGGACTCGGCGCACTCAATCGCGAGATTGATGTGCTCAAGCGCGGCTTCCTGTGTCGCCTTGTCCGCCGTTTCGAGGGCACTCAGCCCCTGCATGGCGTAGACTTTCTCCTCCACATCCTGCGATAGCTCCTCGTTCGGCTCTGCGTCGATGACACTCTGAAAAAGTGCGAGAGCATCGCCGCGATATTCCTCCGTCTGAGCGAGAAAGTGGGCGAGGCGTGCGCGTGCGTGCCAGTCCTCCACGCCTCCCGCAAAGAGTTCGTGGGGCGGGGCTGCCGCTCCAAGTCTGTCCAAAACAACGTGAATGAGTTCGTGAAAGCGTTCCTGTGTCATAGTTCTATCACCTGTTTCATACGGTCTAGGAGGGGGAGATCGTGCGTGATGACGATGAGTGTACCTCCGCGTGCATCGAGCTCCCTCAGTACGGCGGCAATCAATCGCGCCCCGCGTGCGGTATCCAGACCTGCCGTCGGTTCATCGAGAAGGAGAATGTCTGCTTCTGCGGCAAGGGCAAGCGCCGTAAGCAGACGGCTGCGCTGTCCGCCCGAGAGGCGAGTGGCATTCGCCCCCAGTGGCTCATCCAATCCCGCAGGAAGTGCCCGTACGACATCGGCGAGCTGCGCCGTCTCAAGTGCATCCCACATCTGCTGCTCGTCCATATCCGCATGCAGTCGCAGGAAGTTGTCGCGTGTCGATGTGCTGAAGAGATAGCTCCCCTGCAGGGACGCTCCAAAGAGGGCGCGTGAGGCGTCGGCTGACAGTACGGTGTGCGGTACTCCTCTATATGAGATTGTACCGCTGTCGGGATCCCAGAGACGCAGGAGAAGGCTTGCAAGTGTGGTCTTGCCTGCGCCGCTCTCGCCGATGATCGCCGTGTGCTCGCCGCGCCGAATCGCACATGAGAAATCCTGCAGGATCGGAATGCCGTCATGGTAGGCAAAGGAGAGATGTTCCACCGCAATCAGCGGGGCATCCTCCTGCCACGCAGGAGAAGATGCTGACAAAGTTTTTTCAGAGAGATGTTCCTTTGCTGGCAGGATCGTCTCTGCCGCGCGCACTGCCTCTACCGTGCCGAGGCTTGCGGCGGGCAGGGGACGGTACTCGCTGAGCACGGCTTCGAGAACGAGTACCCAGACGGCGTACTGCACGCCCGTCAATGTCCCGTCCGCGACGCGCGGCGTAAGCAGAACAATCAGGAGAATCCAGAGTGTGACGCGCAGAACATCGAGCAGGGTGAAGAGGCGCTCGCGCTTCGTGCGTTTGTCATCTTGTTTTTGCTGAAAATCCTCTGCTGCGCGGTCGAGCTGTCCCTGTGCTCGTGTGCATGTACCCGCTGCTGCGAGTTCGATGCGCCCATCGAGGCGGTCGAGCAGAATTTCCCGATAGGAAGTGCTCTCCGTGCGAAGATCTGCCTCGTGCAGAAGATGAGGTAGGGCGAGATGCAGGAGATAGAGAAATGCAATGAGGAGTGCGCCCCACGGACTGAGCGGAAGGAGTGCCGCACAGGTGACGGCGGTGAGCAGCCCTGCAATCAGCGGCTGCGGAACGGTGCGCAGGTAGAAGTCGCGCAGGGTCTCACAGCCCGTCAGAAGATCATGCAGAAACGCGCCTTCGCGGACATTGCCCTCCCGCAGAGGAATCGCCGCAGCAGAGCGGCGATAGGTCGCCTGCTGTAGGTTCTCATAACACGCGAATGCAAGTCGATGGGAGAGCAGGCGGTCGAAATAGCGAAAGACGGCACGCCCGATGCCGCACGCCCGCACCAATGTAATCGCAAGCGCAAGCGCGGAGAGTGGGGGCTGCAGTGCCGCGCTTGCAATGATCCATGCAGCCGTCCCGATGAGTGCAATGCCAGAGGCGGCTGCGAGAACACCCGCGAGGAGTGCGGGCAGTGCCTTGCTCGGTGCTGCAATGGAGAGCAGCCGAAAGAGCGTACCGGTCATGTCGCCTCACCTCCCAATGTAATAACGTGATCTGCCCACGCAATGAGCGCGGGGCGGTGTGATGTCAGAATCAGCGTGCGATGATGGGCAAAGCGCGTCAGTGCATCAATGACCACAGCCTCCGTCTCTCCGTCCAGTCCCGCTGTCACCTCGTCGAGGAGGACAATGGGGCGGTTTTGGAAAAACGCGCGCGCAAGTCCGAGACGGTGACGCTGTCCGGCGGAGAGGGGGTGTCCGCCCTGTCCGAGCGGTGTCCGGAGTCCCTCGGGCAGGGCGCACAGAAAGTCTCCAAGTGCCGCCGCTTCGAGTGCCTCGATAACGGATTCGTCCGAGGCGTTTTCGAGCCACAGACTGACATTCTCGGCGAGCGTCGCTGTAAAGATATGCGGCTCCTGCGGTACGTACGTGATGAGATTTTGTTTTGTTGCCTCCGAGAGCTGTGCAAGGTCAAATGCGTTGGTGCTTCCCGCCCCGTCCGCGAGCACAATCTTGCCCTCGGTCGGCGCAATCTGCCCCGCGAGCAGGAGGAGCAGCGTCGACTTGCCGATGCCGCTCGCGCCCGCGAGTACGGTGGCTTTGCCCGCAGGGAACGAGAGGGTCAGCCCCGTGAGCACCTCCTCCGCAGTCAGTGGATAGCGATAGGAGAGCTGTTCCGTATGCACGGCGGGCGGCGAGAGAATCTGACTGCGTGTGCCGTCTGTGGGGGAGGGGAGATCCAGATAGGGGGCGAGCGCTGCCTCTGCCGTCTTTGCATCCATCGCTGCATGGAATGCGATGCCGCCCTCGCGCAGCGGCTGATAGAACAGCGGCGCAAGGATGAGCACAAAGAACGCCGGCTGAAAGGACATCATTCCTTCCAGAAGACGCAGACCGATGGAGACGGCAATGAGCGCAATCGAGAGGGTGGTAATCAGCTCAAGCGCGAATGCCGAGACAAAGGCAAGCCGGAGAACGGAGAGCGATGCCTCGGCGAAGCTGTGGCTCATGCGCGCGAGATGCACGCCCTCAGCGTCGATGCGGCGAAAGATCTTGAGCGTCATTGCCGCGCGCACGAGTTCTCCGAAGCCGTTCGTGAGTGTCTGCATCTTGTCCCACTGCCGCTCGCTCGCGCGGCGCGTCGCCTTTCCAATGAGGAAGAGCAGGAACGGCGCAATCGGCAGCGTCACAAGGAAGAGCAGGGCGGAGAGGGGATCCGCAAACACTGTCACAATGAGAATCAGTGGGATCAGCACTGCACCCGAGATCATCGTCGGCACTACCGTGTGGAAGAATGGATCGAGCGCATCGACGCGCTCAAGAGTCAGCGTCAGCGCGCCCGCAGAGGTGCGCCCGTGCATGAGCATCGCCTCATGCAGGGCAGTGCGTGCAGAGAGGCGAACGCGATGGGAGAGCTGCGCCTCGATGCGGCTCTTGGAAAGGCGCAGGAGTGTCATCGAGAGGACGCACAAAAACAGCATCAGAAGGTCTGATGCTGTTTCGGTAGGTCCTCCGTGTTCCATGAAAACTGCATTCACAATGACGGCAGTTTCCCATGCCGCCGCAATGACAAGCCCCCCGTGGAGGAGTTCGATCACCGCGCGTATGAGGATGCTGCTGCGTTCGGTGTGCAGCACAGAGCGTAGAATGGACTTCTTTTTTTTCATTGTGATTAGTATGCCTGATGTCCCGCATCGTTCGGAGAGATGCGTTTGCGGAAGATGTAGTACGTCCAGATCTGATAGGCGAGGACGACGGGAACGAGGATGACCGCTGCGACCGTCATGATGGAGAGTGTGTATTCCGTCGAGGACGCATTGTAGATCGTGAGGCTGTACCCGGGATTCAGGCTCGAGACCATGAGGCGCGGGAAGAGACCAGCGAAGAAGCCGACCGTCGTGCCGACGATCGCAAGGCCGCCGAGCATGAATGCTGGTTTATGTGCCTTGGCATAGAGCGCACCGATGGCAGCGACAAATGCCGCAGCGGAGAGGACAAGTGCGCCGGCAGCGAGCGGACTCGCATAGAGATCCGTCTCGACATAGGTGAGGATCATGCAGAGCACGTAGAGGAGCGCTGCGAGGACGCCGAACTTCAAGCCGAGCACACGGGCGCGGTCGAGGAGATAGCGATCTGTGAGGCGCAGGTTCAGGAATGTCGCTCCGTGGAATGCAAAGACTGCGAAGAATGTCACGCCGCCGACCACCGTGTACGGGGTCAGGAGATCGAAAAAGCCGCCTCGATAGACCATATTTGCGCCGATGGGCAGACCCGCGATGAGGTTCGTGACGACTACGCCCCAGAGGAACGCGGGGACGATGCTGCCGAACGCAATCGCACGCGACCATGTGCGCTGCCATTTTTCATCCGTGCGCTGATGGCGGAACTCGAACGCGACCGCACGCAGGATGAGCGCGACAAGCATGAGAAAGAGCGCGATATAGAACGTGCTGAAGAGCGTGGCGTAGACATGCGGGAACGCCGCGAACATCGCGCCGCCCGCCGTAATCATCCAGACCTCGTTGCCGTCCCAGACAGGGCCGATGGAGCGAACGATCTGAGAGCGGTCGCTCTCCTTGTCCGAGAGGAGTGTGAGCAGTGTGCCGACACCGTAGTCGAATCCCTCGAGGAAGAAGAATCCCGTGAAGAGAACGACGATGAGCACAAACCAGAGAATATTGTAGTCCATGCTTACTTCCCTCCTTCGATGGCAGGTGTGATCTGCGTGCGGCGGATGAAGCGGAAGGCGATGTAGAGCGCCGTGATGATGAGCAGCAGATAGAGCACGGTAAAGCCGATCAGCGTGAACATAATCTCTGCCGAGGTAAGGTTCGGCGACACACCGTCAACGGTTTTTTGCAGTCCCATGACGAGCCATGGCTGACGGCCCATCTCCGCGACGATCCAGCCGCAGGAGTTCGCGATAAAGGGCACGATGACGAGCCACGGGAGCGCGTAAAGCAGCTTCTTTGCCGAGAATAGCTTGTCCTTTTTTGCCAGATAGAATACGACAAGTGAGACGAGTACCATGAAGAATCCGGCGCCGACCATCGCACGGAAGGAGTAGAAGAGCATCGTTACGTGCGGACGGTAGTCGCCCGGGCCGAACTTCTCGACGGCCTCCTTCTGAAGGTCATTGATGCCGCGCACCTCGCCCTTGATGTTGTCATGCACCATGATGGTGAACATATAGGGGATCGTGATCTCGAAGTCGTTGTGCCCCTTCTCCATGTTCGGATAGGCGAGTACGGCAAACGGCGCGGGATCCTCCGTCTCCCAGAGCGCCTCCATCGCCGCGAGCTTCATCGGGCTGGCCTGAGCGAGGTACTGCGTGTGTAAATGTCCGCTCATGATGACACCGACGACACCGACGATGGTGTAGATCGCACCCGCCTTGATCGCCTGTGTGAAGGCGTAACGCGACTCCTCATCGTGGAGCAGCTTCCATGCCGAGACCGCCATGATGACGAAGCCTGCCGTTGTGATGCCCGCGAAGAGCGTGTGCGACTGTTCGCCGAGGATGTAGTGGTTCGTGATGAGTCCAAAGAAGTTTGCCATCTCCGCGCGTCCGTTGGCGATCGTGTAGCCGACGGGGTGCTGCATGAATGAGTTGGCGACGAGAATCCAGAATGCCGACAGGTTGCTGCCGATCGCGACGAGCCAGATACACGCGCAGTGTGCCTTTTCGGACAGCTTGTCCCAGCCGAACATCCAGATCCCGAGGAACGTCGACTCGAGGAAGAACGCCGTCAGCGCCTCAAGTGCGAGCGGTGCGCCGAAGATGTCGCCCATGAAGCGCGAATACTCCGACCAGTTCATGCCGAACTGGAACTCCTGCACCAGACCGGTAGCGACACCCATCGCAAAGTTGATGAGAAAGAGCGTGCCGAAGAAATTCAGCAGCTTCCGGCAGGTCTTCTTCCATTCCGGCTTCTTCGTCCGCACGTAGCACGTCTCGAGCAGGGCGACAAAGATCGCCATGCCGAGGGTGACGGGGACGAAGAGAAAGTGATAGATGGTGGTGATTGCAAACTGCCATCGTGACAGCAGCACTTCTTCCATTTCAAAATCCCTCCTAAAAATAAAACCTATGATATAACAGCACTGGCTTCTGTCATATATAAGGAAGCACTGATAAATTCAGCTTGTGCCTCTTGACGCATCTTTTTTGCCCGCACTTCGGCGGAAAATCCTCCACAGAGCACCACTCTGCGTCCGGTTTTCCACCTTGTTCGGACGAAAAATCTACGCCAATCTGGCAGACTTCATTTTATCAGTGATTCCTAAAATGCGACAAAAGACCTTGATTCGGTGAATTATATCACAGGTCAATATGAAATACAAGTTAGATGAATATTTTTAACTATTTAAGAATGAATACTGTTTATCCTCATTTCCGAAGCGCATTCACAATGAGCAGAATCAGGAGCAAAATAAGAGCACCGCCAATGAAAGGATAGGGGAGCGGTATGCCCCCCAGAAAGCCGAATGCGCCTGCCGCGGCGGGGGTGAAGAGGAGAAGAAAGAGGATGCTGAGCCAGAAGTTTTGCTTTGCACGCGTGCGTGCGGCGTTGCTCGTATCCCAGAGTGGGACAAGGCTCGGCAGACCCTCTGTGTCGAGCGTGATGTCGGGGGTGAATGTGGAGTGTCCCTGATTTCGGCGTGCCTGTGCCTCGAAATAGGCGGCATCCTCGGGGGATATGAGCGGCTCGATCTCGGTTGCCTTTGCCTCGGGACCGCGAAGCAGCTCTTCGTGCAGTGGATCATGGACTGTGTCTTCTTCCTGAGCGGCGGTCGGCTTTTCAAAGGAGGAGGGGCAGGCGATGCTGATGTCTGCCGCCCGCATGGCGGCCTGATCCGCCATTGGATCCCCGACCATCGCGACGACGGAGCCGCGCGACTGGAGCAGACGGATCTCACGTGCCTTATCCGTACCCGTGAGATCGGAGCGCACCTCGGCGATGCGGAGGTCCTTGGCCGTTGCGTTCGCGAGACGCTTTGTCTCACCAGTGAGGAGGATGAGGGATAGCCCACGCTCCTTGAGCGCCTGCAGTGCGCGTCTGACCTCGGCTCGTACATCGTCGCGGACGGCGATGATGCCGCGCGCGTACTTGCTTGAACTGACGAAGAGCGGGGTCTGTCCGCTCGTTGCGAGCTGATCGGCACGCGTGAGAAGTGCCGCGCTGATCTCGATGTTTTCCTCCTGCAGCCACTCTTTCTTCCCGACGCGTACAGGCGTACGCGCGATCAGCGCTTCAACGCCGAAGCTCTCCGTCTCATGGGCGGCGGAGTGGCGCTGCAGGTGCAGCCCACGCTGGACGGCGGTATCGTAGAGTGCGTGCGCGTAGGGGTGCGTCGCCTCGCGTTCGGCGCTGGCGGCGAGGGCGAGCAGCGAGCCCTGCGTCATACCCTCGGGCACGAGGGCGGAGATGAACACGCTGCCCTCCGTGAGCGTACCGTTGCGATTGAAGGCAATCGTATCGACGTGCAGCAGCTCGGTCAGAGCGCTCATGCGGTTGCACACGACACCGGAATCGCGCAGCTGGCGTTTGATCCGCAGGGCGATCAGGCAGCGCGATGCGATAAAGGGGAGCGGTGAGGCGGCGAGGAAGACCCCGAGAAAGATTTCGGATGCCGTTTCGATGGAAACATCTCCCATCACGTACCAATAGCCCGCAGCTCCCGCAGCGAGAATGACACTGGCAATGAAATGTGAAAATGTGGAGAAAAATTTCTTCAAGGACGCTCAACTCCTGCCGTACTACTTTTACACGGGCATTATAACATAGGCAACGGGCTGTGACAAATCCATTCGTGTCGTGGTGCTGAATTTGCGGTTTCATAAAACGTTCTCATTTGGCGGGGAGTGGAACTTCGTGAGCGGTGAAAGGGGGATGCCATGCTTTCTCTTGAAAATCTCCTCGCCCAATGCTAGAATACAGAAGAGTAAAAATATTACGCAGGAGGAAGCGATATGAGTGTAAATACGACGAATGCGGAGCAGGAGAAGGTACTGCGCCTGATGGCGGAGAAGTATCCGACGAAGGAGATTGTCTATGAGAAGATCGTCTATCTGAAATCACAGCTTATGCTGCCGAAGGGGACGGAGCATTTCATGAGCGATCTGCACGGCGCATACGATTCCTTCTTTCACATTCTCAACAACTGTTCGGGGGTCATTAAGGAGAAGGTGGACTATTGCTTCGGCGAGCGTATGACGGAGGAGGAGAAGGCAGAGTTCTGCACACTCATCTACTATCCGCGCGAAAAGGTGGAGCAGCTGACGATACAAAGTAAGGCGACGACGATCTGGTACCAGCAGAATATCGCGAATCTGCTCGAACTCACAAAGCTCATGAGCTGGAAATTTCCCGCAAACAAGATGCGCAGCTATATCCCGAAACGCTACGAATCCGTCATTGTAGAGCTGCTGAGCACACGTCCGGAGCTGGACGAGGCACAGCTTTATTACTATAAACAGCTCATCGAGACGATTGTGGAGATCGGCGGCGGAGCAGACTTTATTGAGGCGTTCAGCGTGCTCATCAAACGGCTCGCTGTGGAGCGCATCCACATCGTTGGCGATTTTTTTGATCGCGGTGATCGTCCCGACGGTATCCTCGACCTCCTCATGGAGCATCCGTCCGTCGACATCCAGTGGGGCAACCATGACGTTCTCTGGATGGGAGCGGCACTCGGCAGCGAGGTCTGTATCGCGGCGGTCATCCGCAACTCGCTGCGCTACCGCAATACGGATGTCTTGGAGCGCGGCTATGGCATCAGCCTGCGCCCTCTCTCGACGTTTGCCTCGCGCATCTACCCCGACGAAAATCCGATCAAGGCGGCGGAGCGTGCGATCTCAATGATGATGTTCAAGCTGGAAGGGGCACTCATCAAGCGCAATCCGGACTTCCGCATGGAGGATCGCCTGCTCCTCGACAAGATTGATTTCAGCTCGTCCTACGTTACACTGAATAATGGACGGCGTGTGGAGCTTGAGAGCGCCTATTTCCCGACGATAGACGACGGTACAAACTGCTATGAGCTGACAGAGGAGGAACAGCACATCATCGACGATCTGCGCTCCTACTTTATCGAGAGCAAAGCACTGCAGCGCCATGTAGACTATCTCTACGAACGCGGCAGTATGTATCTGTGCTGCAACGGCAATCTGCTTTTCCATGGCTGTGTCCCCATGAACGAGGACGGGAGCTTCCGTACGATTGTCTACAAGGGGGAATCGTACCAGGGGTGCGCGTGGATGGACTTCTGCGAGGAAAAGGCACGCGAGGCGTGGAATGACCATACGCAGGAGGGGTTGGACTTCATGTACTTCCTCTGGTGCGGACTGCTTGCGCCGACATCGGGGCGCTCGTTCACGACATTTGAGCGCTCCTTTATCTCCGACGAATCGACGTGGAAAGAGCCGGCTGACCCGTATTTCCGTCTCATCAAGGATGAGGCAGTCTGTGAGAAGATCCTCGC
The DNA here is from genome assembly GCF_900290285.1 of Candidatus Centipeda massiliensis. Lineage (GTDB taxonomy): Bacteria > Bacillota > Negativicutes > Selenomonadales > Selenomonadaceae > Centipeda > Centipeda massiliensis. Next base: position 1,137,992 of record NZ_LT985754.1, read on the forward strand.
GGAGTTCGGTCTGGACGCGAAGCACGGGCACATCATCAACGGGCATGTGCCTGTCAAGGTGAAAAAGGGAGAGAGTCCTATGCGCGCAAACGGACGTGCGCTCATCATCGATGGAGGATTTGCGACGCCGTACCATTCCAAGACGGGCATCTCCGGCTATACGCTGATCTACAACTCGCGCGGTCTGCGCCTTCTCCAGCATCAGGCGGTCGCAAGCGTGCGCGATGCCCTGCGCGAGAACCGTGATATCGAGTCCGTTTCGCAGACCGTCGAGCTGCAGGCACGCAGCTCTCTCGTGCGCGATACGGATCGTGGTGCAGTGATCGTGGACGAGATTGCAGACCTGCACACACTCCTGCGTGCGTATCAGACAGGCCATATCAAGCCGCAGTAAATGTAAGGAAAAAATACCGTCGATTTTAGGAAGCACTGATAAATTGAGCATTGTCAGATTGGTACATCTTATCAGTGATTCCTTTATGTCGACGGTATTTTTCAGTTTCCGTTGTATTTCGGATCTATGATAAATGTTGTGGAGTGTGATGGAGATGAAACAATATCTTGCCCATATACGGCGTGATGCGTCTGCAGAGCAGACGGTTCGTGCCCATCTCCTGCGTGTAGGCAATCTGATGGCGGCGTATGCTGAGGGGATCGGTTTATCAGCGACTGCACGGCTGATCGGAGTGCTGCATGATCTCGGAAAATGCACGCACGAATTTGCGGAATATCTTGACTACTGTCATAAACATCCCGGTGACTACAGCCGTAAGGGAGATGTTGATCACGCAACAGCGGGTGGTCAGCTGCTCCTGAAAAAATATGAGGCGATGGGAGAAAATGAGTGTCTGACAGCGCAGATGATGGCCCTCGTCATTTTCTCACATCACTCTGGGCTGCTGAACTATCTTGGCGAAGAAGGAAAATCTGATTTTCTGCGGCGCGCGGAGAAGATGAAAGTGCCGCAGATCGATCTCTCTTATTACTACGAGAATGTCATTGCGGAGTCGGAACTCGATCTCCTGTTCAAAAATGCGGCTTGTGAGTTCTCTGCACTCGACGCAAGAATTGCAGCACGTACTGATATGGGAAGTGAGGTATATCACTTCGCATGGGGGATGGTACATAAGCTGCTCCTTAGTATGCTCGTTGACGCTGACCGATTGGACAGCGCGGAGTTTGAACTGGGAGAACAACAGACACGTGCATGGGACATGGCGACAATTTGGGCGGAGTTCTCCGATAAACTGGAACGAAAAATTGCGGGATTTCCTGTTCCGGAAAAAGCAAAGGCAAAGGAAATTGCGGTGCTTCGTAAAAAGATCAGTGATGATTGCTTGCGGGCGGCAGAAGAGGTGTCCGGCATCTATCGTCTCTGTGTTCCGACGGGTGGTGGAAAGACACTTGCTAGTATGCGCTTTGCACTGCGTCATGCGCAGAAATATCATAAGAAACGAATCCTTGTTGTCATTCCATATACTTCAATCATTGACCAGAATGTCAAGGAAATTCGTGAGATCTTTGATCTGGATGCCGCGATTCTGGAGCATCATTCCAATGTCGTTGTTGAGGAGACCGGCGAGGATACAGAGAGCATGGATGTGCGGCGCATCCTGACAGAGCGGTGGGATGTGCCGGTGATCTTTACGACGCAGGTACAGTTTCTGAATACACTGTTTGCGGGAGGCAATACTGCTCTCCGCAGACTGCATGCGCTGGAAGACAGTATTCTGATCTTTGACGAGATTCAGACTCTGCCTGTGCGCTGCACCTATCTCTTCAATGCGGCGATGAATTTCCTCAAGGATTTTTGCCGTGTCACAACAGTCCTCTGCACGGCGACCCAGCCGCCGCTTGCACAGCTGGAGTTCCCCATTGAGATGAGCGAGAATGCAGATCTTACGAGTGATACGACGGAACTGTTTGAGGGATTTCAAAGAGTGCAGATTGAGAATATCTGTAAGGATGGCGGCGCTTCCGTTGATGAAATTGCCGATGAGATTGTGAACAGTGCAGAGGTGCATGGCAATGTACTCTGCATTGTCAACCTCACAAAACAGGCACGGGAACTCTATGCAGCAGTTGTCGAACACCTGTGTGAATCGGAGCAGGATATCCATGTGGTGCATCTCAGCACGAAGATGTGTCCTGCTCACCGTAAGGAAGTTTTGAAATCCGTGCGGACAGAGCTCGCTGGATGCGGACAGTATCCTGAGCAGCGCCTCATCTGTATCAGCACCCAGCTTATCGAGGCAGGTGTCGACGTATCGTTTCCTGTTGTCTACCGTGCGCTTGCGGGATTTTCCTCCATCGCACAGGCTGCTGGACGCTGCAATCGACACGGGGAGATGGAGCGTGGGCTTGTTCGGCTTTTTTCATTCGAGAATGAGGATCTCAGTCGGCTGGAGGACATCTGGCAGGGGAAAAAGATCGCACTCGATCTGCTCTATCATGCCGAGGCAGATACGATTCTCTCCCCGCACACAATGGAGGACTATTTCTGCAGATTTTATAGAGTGCAGACGGCACGAACGCTGCGCTATCCGATGGCAAGCCAGAATACCATATTCGATTTACTCTCATCCAATGAGGCTGGACTACAGCAGGCACATGAGCACGGGGATGATCCGGCACTCTGGTTCACACACGCCTTTCGTGATGCAGGAAGTGCCTTTGAGGTCATTGACTCGTATACAGAATCAGTTCTTGTCCCCTATGCAGGAGGAAAGGAGATGATTGTCGAATTTAATGACAAACAGTTTGATAAGAAGATGATTGGAAGGCGGATGAGAGCGGCACAGCAATACATGGTCAGCCTGTTTTCCTATGAGGTAAAGAGGCTCTCTGCCCTTGGTGCACTCTGGCAGACGGAGAGTGGGATCTTATCTCTGCGGGAGGAATACTATGATGAGGCGTTTGGCGTGCAGGTCAATGAACAGCGCAATACGTGCTGCATGATATAAAGAGGTGAAGGCATGAGAAATGCAATCGAGTTTCAGGTCTACGGACGGATGGCGCTCTTTACCGATCCGATTACGAAGATTGGTGGAGAACGCTCCTCATATTCTGTGCCGACCTATCAGGCACTGAAGGGGATTACAGAAAGTATCTACTGGAAGCCCACGTTCTATTGGGTCGTGGATGAAGTTCGTGTCATGAATCGAATCGCAACGCAGTCGCGTGGGGTAAAACCTCTGAAATATGGCGGCGGAAATGACCTCTCCATCTACAAATATCTGAGCGATGTGTGCTATCAGGTGCGGGCGCATTTTGAGTTCAATCTGCATCGTAAGGAGCTAGCGGAGGACAGAGATGAGCATAAACATCACAATATCGCAAGGCGGATGGTGGAGCGCGGTGGTCGACGTGATATTTTCCTCGGCACGCGGGAGTGTCAGGGCTATGTGGAGCCTGTGAGGTATGGAGCAGGTGAGGGATACTACGATCACGCGGGCGAGATGCCACTCGGCACAATGTTTCACGGATTTAACTATGTCGATGAAACAGGCGGATCTATGTTGCAAGTCCGCCTTTGGCAGCCAGTGATGGAGAATGGTGTGATTCGCTTCCCGCGTCCGGAGGAGTGTACCCTCGTGAGAGATATCCGCCAGGTCAAGAGCAAGCTCTTTGATAAGAACAGTGTCACCTTTGCCGCAGAGGAATACGAACTCCTAGGAGAGGAGGGACGTTTATGAGCTGGATGGAGCAACTGGTACAGACATACGATGAGAATGAGCACTTTGCCGGAAGGGATGATGTTGATGGGATGAAAGCTATGCTGCCCCCCGTTGGTCATATTATCCAGAATGCACAGATCGAGATAACATTGAGTGAGGAGGGGGAGCTGATTCGGGCAGAGGTGATTCCGAAGGAATACCGTTCTACACTGATTCCCTGTACTCCAGACTCGGCATCGCGGACATCCAGTCCCTCACCGCATCCGCTGCATGATAATCTTTCTTACATCGCAAGAGACTATTATGACTATGTGAAGAAGCCACCTCGCGGGGAGACAATGCCCTACCTCTTGTATAAGAATCTTCTTGGTACATGGGCTGCCTCGTCCAACAATCCGAAGGTACAGGCGGTCTATCAGTATATCAGCGGACATGATATCATTCATGATCTGATTGAGAAAAAAGTGCTCTATGAAGATGACGCTGGCAAACTGATTGAGAAATGGACGGATAAGGAAGTGGCAAGACCACTTATTTTCTCAGTCATTGCAGGCGACATTCTTAAATCCATGGTGCGGTTTCGTGTTATTGTAGATGAAGATGATTGTCCGGAACTGTGGAAGGACACGAATCTGCAAAAAGAGTATCAGCTTTTTATTCAGAAGACATTTGCAGCAGATGACGAGAGCCTCTGCTATGCAACGGGGAAATATCTTACGCCAACCGATAAGCATGGTAAAGGGATTCGATTTCCGGGGGATGGGGCAAAGATCGTCTCATCCAATGATGTGAGCGGATTTACCTTTCGTGGGCGCTTTACTGATGGTGGTGAGTGTCTCTCCATTGGCTATGAGACATCTCAGAAGGCGATGAATGCACTGATGTGGTTGGTGCGCAGTCAAGGCTATACCGTTGATGGACGCGTATTTCTTGCGTGGGGGAGATGCGGACAGATACCGCCGTCTGTATTCGATGATACGGCGCGCCTGACGCGTCGACGGCGACCTGCAGGAACAGCAAGACCGTCCTCGCTGAAAGGTTGGGCAGAGTCCCTGATAAAGACACTCATGGGCTATCGCCACGAATTCAAGCAGGCAGAGATGAGTCAGGTGAATGTCATGATTCTCGATGCGGCGACGAAGGGGCGCCTCTCGATCTGTTATTACAGTGAGATGGCGGGTGAGGACTTCATCGAACGCATCGAACGCTGGCACAGGCTTGGGCGTTGGCGCCAACATGGCTATGACAGTGAGAAAGATGAGTCGTTTACCTATTTTGGCGTACCGGCTCCGAAGCGTCTGGTCGAGGCTTGTTATGGCGTGAATGTCGGCGATAGTCAGATGAAACTCGAACTGGAGCGCATCTTTTACGCCATTTTACAGGGGAGTCCCCTGCCCGTAGACATGGAGCGCATAGTGATGGGGCGTGCAGTAAAGAGAGCCGTTTGTGACGGCTACTACGACTGGCGCAGGCAACTTCTAGAGCCGGCATGCTCCATCATTGTGCGGCGTCTCAACCAGGAGAGGGAGGAATATACAGTGGCACTTGATGAAACGAAGGATGATCGGTCGTATTTGTTCGGTAGGCTCATAGCGGTAGCGGATCAGATGGAACGTGCAACCTTCAGTCGCGATGAACTTGGCAGCCGCACCACGAATGCAATGCGCTATATGGAGATTTTCTCCTCCCGTCCTGCCTCTACATGGATGACCCTCCAAAAAAAGTTGTTGCCTTACCAGCAAAAGAGGGAACTGTATGGCGGGAAAGAGCGCCAGCTGATTAACCGGATTGGCAGTATGTTCAAAGAGGAAGATTTTCTCTCTGACCGCCCGTTGAATGGGAAGTTCTTGTTGGGGTTCTACTGTCAGCAATATGCCATGGAGTTGGCGCGGGAAGAAAAACGTAAGAATAAAGAAACGCTGCAAGAGGAGGAAGTATGATGGCTGTATTAACCAAGAAAATTGACTTTATCGGATTTATTACGGTAGAACGCTCAAATCCAAACGGTGATCCCTTGAATGGAAATCAGCCGCGCACCGATTACGGTGGTTATGGTGAAATCTCCGATGTTTGCCTCAAACGGAAACTACGTAATCGGCTGCAGGACGCAGGAGAGAAGATTCTTGTTCAGTCCAATGAACGTGCCGACGATGGCTGTGACAGCATTCGTGCACGCGTTGAGGAAAATCCTGCGATGGAAAAGCCTCTGAAAATGAAGGACAAGGAGCAGGGACGCACGCGGATCTTTGCGGAAGAGGCCTGTAAGGCATGGATTGATGTGCGAGCATTTGGTCAGGTATTTGCACTCAAGGAGGCAAAAAAACAGGGCGTTGATTCGGTCTCTGTTGGTGTGCGCGGTCCGGTGACACTTCATACAGCGGTCAGTCTCGATCCTGTAACTATCACGGGAGTACAGATTACCAAGAGTGTGAATAACGAGCCAGGGGATAAGAAGGGCTCTGATACGATGGGCATGAAGTATCGCGTTGACTTCGGCGTTTATAAGTTCCAAGGAAGCATCAACGTCCAGCTTGCAGAGAAGACGGGCTTCAGCGAGGAGGATGCGGCAAAGATCAAGGAGGCATTGCGTACAATCTTTGAAAATGATGCATCGTCCGCTCGGCCTGAGGGCAGCATGGAGATGAACCGATTCTACTGGATTGAGCACGGCAACAAGACCGGAAGTGCCCCAAGTGCCAAGGTGCATCGCAGCGTTCTTGCACAGAAAAAAGAGGGCGTAGAAACGCCTGCGCGGATAGAAGATTATACCATTGATGATGGTGCTCTCTACGCAATCGATGGAATTCGTATTGAAAAGTATGTCGAGGGGAGTCTGGTCAACTGATATGGGCTATGCTGAGGAAGAGTATCTTATGCTCTCGGAGATTCAGCATTATGTATTTTGCCCACGTCAGTGGGGACTGATTCATCTCGAGCAGCATTGGCAGGAAAATGTTTTGACGGTTGAGGGGCACGCTCTGCATGAAAGAGCACATGATGAAAATATCAAGGAAAAACGAGGCAATAAGATCATTGTGCGTGGCATGCGCGTGGCATCTCCTCGGATTGGAATTTCCGGTGCCTGCGATGTTATCGAATTTCACGCGGATGCTGCAGGGGTGTGTATTCCCTCCTATCAGGGAAACTATCGCATCGTCCCGATAGAGTATAAGCGCGGCAAACCAAAGGAGGGGGAGGAGGATGTACTCCAACTGACACTCCAGGCACTCTGTCTTGAGGATATGTTCATGACGGATATTCCATTTGGCTATCTGTATTATGGGGAGATTCGGCGGCGAGTTAAGGTAGAGTTTTCAAATGAGCTGAAAGAACGGATTCCCGTGCTGGTACAGGAAATGCGGCGGTATATCCAGAGAGAGCATACGCCGCGTGCGAAGCGCCGCAAAGGCTGCAAGAACTGCTCTCTAAACAATATTTGCGTACCGAAACTGAATCGGCTCGGATCTGCTAAGCATTATCTTGAGAGGAGACTGGCAGAAGGATGAAGCCTCTTTTGAATACGCTTTTTGTCAATCAGGATGAGGCATACTTGGCATTAGACGGCGGCAATATTGTAGTCATTCGGGAGGATAAGGAGCTGGCTCGTTTTCCGCTTCATAACTTTGAGCAGATTACAACCTTTGGCTATACGGGTGCAAGCCCTGCACTCATGCGGAAATGCGCAGAGGAGAATATTGCCTTGACCTTCATGAGCCCAGAGGGGAGATTTCAGGCGCGCGTTATCGGCAAGATGAACGGTAACGTTCTCTTGCGTAGGGAGCAGTATCGTCGTGCAGATAATGAGACAGACAGCCTCGCACTTGCGAAGAACTTTATCCTTGGCAAGATCTATAATGCGCGTTGGGTGATGGAGCGTACGCGCAGAGACTACGCCATGCGAATTGATGAGGAGAAATTTCAGAGTGTCAGTGATTTTCTTCGGACATCCTGTCATGAGGCAACGTGTGCATCTGCCTTGGAGGAACTCCGTGGTATCGAAGGAAAGGCTGCCGTCAGCTATTTCTCTGTGTTTGATGATATGATACTCAAACAGAAAGAAGAGTTCTTTTTCACTGAGCGTAATCGTCGGCCACCGCTTGACAACATGAATTGTCTCTTATCCTTTCTCTATGCACTTCTCATGAATGACGTGGGAGCAGCGCTTGAGGGAGTAGGTTTGGACTCCTACGTTGGATTTCTTCACCGAGATCGCCCAGGACGGCAGTCGCTTGCGCTCGACCTGATGGAGGAATTGCGGCCAATGGCGGATCGCACTGCATTTTCTATGGTTAATACCAAGAAAATCAGTGGAAAGGACTTTCACATGGAAGAGGGAGGCGCAGTATATCTGACCGATGATGGTCGTAAGAAAATTCTGGAGGCGTGGCATACACACAAAGAGAGTATGATGACACATCCTTTTTTAGAAGAAAAAATCAAATGGGGACTTGTTCCGCATGTGCAGGCGATGCTGCTTGCACGCCATCTGCGTGGTGATCTTGATGCTTACCCGCCATTTTTGTGGAAGTAGGTACTTGCCATGTACGTTTTAATCACCTATGATATTAGTACCGTTGATGCTGACGGGAGAAGGCGTTTGCGGCAGGTCGCGCGAAAATGTAGAGCCTACGGACAGCGTGTGCAGAACTCTGTCTTTGAGTGTAAGGTTGATCCGACGCAGTGTAAGCAGTTGGAGCTTGCGCTGCTGGATATCATCGACCTGCAGGAAGACAGTCTTCGATTCTACTATCTTGGCAAAGACAAAGGACCGAAAGTAACGCACTATGGTGTTAAGGAATCCTATGACCTGGAGGCCGCTATTATCATCTGAGCCTGTTGTATGAGTGCGAAGGTGAAGTGAACAGAAAATGACAAAAAAATCTAGGTGCGAGAATCACGTTATAGGAGGGGCGTGAGACTTAGGCACTGAGAAAATCATAATTTGTGGAGGAGAATACCCATAAATATGTGGCAAAAGGGGGAAGTCGTGCCTCCAGTTGCTGTCGCGCCCCGTACGGGGCGCGTGGATTGAAACTGCACAGTCGCTCCACCTCCTGCATCGCGCAGTAGTCGCGCCCCGTACGGGGCGCGTGGATTGAAACGCACCGCTCACCAGTGCCGCCTTAATATCTGCTACGTCGCGCCCCGTACGGGGCGCGTGGATTGAAACGCCAGATCAATCAACAAAAGCAAGCGTAGCAAGCGTCGCGCCCCGTACGGGGCGCGTGGATTGAAACCAGCCATACACGCCCGCGCTATAGGCGTATGGCTGTCGCGCCCCGTACGGGGCGCGTGGATTGAAACCGGAAAGCGTGAATTTGAGAATCATTTCACGCACAGTCGCGCCCCGTACGGGGCGCGTGGATTGAAACTCCGCTCCTCCGCAGATCCCCTCTGTAGGTTAGGTCGCGCCCCGTACGGGGCGCGTGGATTGAAACGTTACATAATCCCTTGTAAAATATGATGGCTTGAGTCGCGCCCCGTACGGGGCGCGTGGATTGAAACCGCTTGTGCTGCAAATTGATACCCAACAGCCTACGTCGCGCCCCGTACGGGGCGCGTGGATTGAAACCGCTTGTGCTGCAAATTGATACCCAACAGCCTACGTCGCGCCCCGTACGGGGCGCGTGGATTGAAACCCGCTTGTGCTGCAAATTGATACCCAACAGCCTAGTCGCGCCCCGTACGGGGCGCGTGGATTGAAACTTTGCCGCTATCGCTACAGCCCGCAGCCCTACAGGTCGCGCCCCGTACGGGGCGCGTGGATTGAAACCTGTTGATTTTGCGCCGGATGAGATCAACGACAGTCGCGCCCCGTACGGGGCGCGTGGATTGAAACGCTCATGAATACCCTCCTGTGTGTCCAAGACGACGTCGCGCCCCGTACGGGGCGCGTGGATTGAAACCTATCACGCCGGAAAACCGTGCGGAGCTGGTACGGTCGCGCCCCGTACGGGGCGCGTGGATTGAAACGGTTTGAGTGCAGCGAATGCCTCATCCTTGACAGGTCGCGCCCCGTACGGGGCGCGTGGATTGAAACATCGATCTGCGGCTGTGCTGTGATCCCGCCGTTGGTCGCGCCCCGTACGGGGCGCGTGGATTGAAACATCGATCTGCGGCTGTGCTGTGATCCCGCCGTTGGTCGCGCCCCGTACGGGGCGCGTGGATTGAAACTTGTCCACATAGACGGCTCGCCAGTCGTCATATGTCGCGCCCCGTACGGGGCGCGTGGATTGAAACTCCTCTGTATGCTCGGGCGGCAGATAGGTCGCAAGTCGCGCCCCGTACGGGGCGCGTGGATTGAAACAGGACAATTCAAGCAGTCTCGCCGAGGCGCGTGGATTGAAACATCGAGACTGCAACGTGGGGGCTGCCCTCATGGGTCGCGCCCCGTACGGGGCGCGTGGATTGAAACTCGAGATCCCGTGCGATCTGGCGCTCATCCTTGGTCGCGCCCCGTACGGGGCGCGTGGATTGAAACCCCCAAGAAGCTCCATATCCGTCGTAGAATGGACGTCGCGCCCCGTACGGGGCGCGTGGATTGAAACACGTGAAACAATTACGCTATCAGATTCCGCATAACGTCGCGCCCCGTACGGGGCGCGTGGATTGAAACTCTATATAATGTAGCTTTCTGTTTAGTTTTTGTGTGTCGCGCCCCGTACGGGGCGCGTGGATTGAAACTTGATCGAGTGTCATTGTCTATTACCTCCACGCCTGTCGCGCCCCGTACGGGGCGCGTGGATTGAAACGTACGTTTGCGACGCAGCAGGTAACTGCTACGGAAAGTCGCGCCCCGTACGGGGCGCGTGGATTGAAACTCAAGATTTCCGAGGAGCGGTGCGATTGCTCCGAGTCGCGCCCCGTACGGGGCGCGTGGATTGAAACTTCCCCCCGTAAACACCACGGCGGGACTGCCCGGTCGCGCCCCGTACGGGGCGCGTGGATTGAAACGTATCACTGGTTGACATAAAACTTGACGATAAAGTCGCGCCCCGTACGGGGCGCGTGGATTGAAACACAGAAAAAGGCGGATTGGCGATAATCGCACGGAAGTCGCGCCCCGTACGGGGCGCGTGGATTGAAACATTAAGAACGCAAAGGCAGAATCTGCACGGCTGGTCGCGCCCCGTACGGGGCGCGTGGATTGAAACCGGCATCTAGCTTGGTAGCGTCTGCGATCCGCAGTCGCGCCCCGTACGGGGCGCGTGGATTGAAACATCTAAAATCTCCTGTAATGCGGCCAGAAGCGGGGTCGCGCCCCGTACGGGGCGCGTGGATTGAAACATGATGGCGGAGATACGAGCAAATGGCGACTGAGTCGCGCCCCGTACGGGGCGCGTGGATTGAAACGTGCTACCTGCCACGCGCCGCAGCACCGAGAGGAGTCGCGCCCCGCACGGGGCGCGTGGATTGAAACCATCACAACGCCCGTATCCTGAAACCCCTTGTCGTCGTACCCCGCACGGGGCGCGTGGATTGAAACAAGTCGTGGTCAACGACTTGCAGAACCGCAGATGGTCGCGCCCCGCACGGGGCGCGTGGATTGAAACTGTTAAGGATAAGAAGAAGGAGGCGGCTGCATGGTCGCGCCCCGCACGGGGCGCGTGGATTGAAACCAGCCGAACACGCCCGCCGCATAGGCGAACGGTTGTCGCGCCCCGCACGGGGCGCGTGGATTGAAACGCAGATGTGGCACGACGTATTCCGCCTGTGCACGGTCGCGCCCCGCACGGGGCGCGTGGATTGAAACAAAAAGTAACGGATGATCTCGCGCTCCTCCGCAGTCGCGCCCCGCACGGGGCGCGTGGATTGAAACCCCGGCGGCAGACTTATCATGTGCGGCTCGAACTGTCGCGCCCCGCACGGGGCGCGTGGATTGAAACTGCTATAAAAAAGTAACCCGATAAGGGATATAGGGTCGCGCCCCGCACGGGGCGCGTGGATTGAAACTTTTCTTGACTAGAGGATAACATAAAATAAATGGTCGCGCCCCGCACGGGGCGCGTGGATTGAAACAAGGAACGGCTGCGGCGATTTAAGGAACACGTTCGTCGCGCCCCGCACGGGGTGCGTGGATTGAAACATACGTTGAAAGATCACTGCTCCGAATGCTCGGGGTTGCGCCCCGCATGGAGCGCCTGGATTGAAACAGGACGCCTAAAGAATCGCTGATAAATTCTTTTGTATGCCTCTTCCTTGCAAATTACAATAAAGGAAACTGCCACACGACGAGGGAGAGAGGCAACATCATGGTACAGTAGATCTTTACGGAGATGGAATACGAAAACCAAAAGGGGATAACACGGCGTGAAGCCTTTTTGGAAGCCATGGAATCCATCATTCCTTGGAACGAATGGATGGCACTCATCCACCCGATGCCACAACATTCCTGCACTTTCGTCACCTGCTCGAAAAATCCGACATCGCCCACAAGATATTCGATAATGTGAAACAGCGGCTGGACGCTTCAGGACTCATCATGTACGGCAGTACGATTGTGGACATAACGATCATTCATACACCGAGTTCGACCAAGAATGCAACGAGGTCGCGTGCCCTTGAGATGCACTTTACGAAGCAGGGGAAACAGCGGTACTTCGGCATGAAGGTCCATTTTGGTGCGATGACGGAACAGGCTATGTTCATACGACTACACCAATAACTGCCAACGTGCACGACATTACCCAACCCCATGCGCTGGTTTGCGAAGATAATCATATTGTTTATGGTGTTTCGGGATATCCGGTGTGGAAAAGCGCACGGAAATCAGAAAACTTCCGTCCTTTAAGAGGTGGATTATCGCATTGCAAAAAACTCGCAGAACCACATGACGAAAGAATACAAAAGAATGAATCGGGAACTGTAGAATTTATGCCTGTGGGTAACATGAGTCTTATGGATCGTGTTTTATCAGCGTTTCCTTATGCAAATCTCTCGAAAACCCTTGCGCGCCGTCTTCAAACATGTTATACTGTTTCTTGTCGCGTGAGCGTGTGCTTCTTTCGTGCGCGCTCGCATAGGATTAACTCTGCCGTTCCGATAGGGGCGGCCATAGACCGAAGAGGAGGTGATTTCGTGAGATTGTACGAAGTCATATTTATTGTGAAGCCGATGGAGGAAGAAGCGACAAACGCCGTCATCGAGAAGTTCACGAAGCTCATTCAGGCAAATGGCGGTAAGATCGAGAAAGAGGATCGCTGGGGTAAGAAGCGCCTCGCCTATGAGATCAAGGACAACACAGAAGGATACTACGTTCTGCTGTACGTCAATGCAGAGCCCGCCTGCGTCGCCGAGTGCGACCGCGTGATGAAGATCACGGACGAGCTTTTGAAGCACATGATCGTCCGTGCGGACGGCGTCGAGGAATAATCGACTGACGGGAATCCATGCAGGAGAGAGAAACCGATGAACAGAGTCATATTGATCGGTCGCCTTGCGCGCGACCCTGAGATTCGCTATACACAGAGCGGCAAGGCGTTTTGCCGCTTCACGATCGCGGTTGATCGTCGCTTTTCGCGGGCAGCTCAGCAGGAAGGTCAGCAGACGGCGGACTTCATTCCCGTCACCTGCTGGGAAAAACTTGCCGAGATCTGCGGAAACAATTTGACAAAGGGGCGCCGCGTCGGCGTTGAGGGGCGCATTCAAGTGCGCAGCTACGACGGCAATGACGGACAGCGCAAGTATGCGACGGATGTTGTGGCGGACAATGTGGAGTTTCTCGATTCGAAGAATGCCGGTGGCTCATCGGGTAGCTATGATGCGCCGATGGGGCGCAGCGCAGCACCTGCCGCTGGCGGTGCTGCACCGGATATGATGGGTCCCGTGATTCCTGACGACGACATTCCATTCTGAGCAGTTGATGCTCAGCACATCCCGTAATAAGGAGGGACAGCGAAATGATGAAACGAGATCGAGGCCGCAAGCCTCGTCGTAAGGTCTGCTCGTTCTGCGTGGACAAGGTGGATCATATCGACTATAAGGACGCCGCAAAGCTGCGTCGCTTCACGACGGAGCGCGGCAAGATCCTGCCGCGCCGTATTTCCGGCAACTGCGCGAAGCATCAGCGTCAGGTGACGCTTGCGATCAAGCGCGCGCGCAACATTGCGCTTCTTCCGTTCACAGCGGAGTAAGGGAAACTTCAGGGGGCTGCTGCACGAAACAAACGTGCAGCAGCCTTAATTTTGTGCAAAAAACACGGGGCAGTTGTACGAGTGCATCGTATAACTGCCCCTAAAATATATTCTGTAGGAATCGCTGATAAAATGAAGTCCGTCAAATTGGCGTAGATTTTTTCGTCCGAACAAGGAGACAAACCGGACGCATAGCAGGGGCTATGTGGAGGATTTGTCGACACAGTGCGGGCAAAAAAGATGCGTCAAGATGGCGTGTCTGAATTTATCAGTGCTTCCTGTACTTCTTTAGAGCTTAAAGCCCCCGACGATCCGCTGCAGATCCTGTGCAAGCTGCGCCAGTGTCTGACTGGATGCCGCAATCTCCTGCATGGAGGCTGCCTGCTCCTCAGAGACGGCAGAAACATTTTCTGCCTCCGTGTGGACGGCGTTCGAGACTTTCTGAACAGCCTCGACGGAGTTCATCATGTTCTCACTGCCCGCCTTGATGCCCTCGGTACTCTTCAGGATCGCATCCACTTTTTCGGTGAGCTCGCTTACAACGCCAGCAATGCGATCAAACTGCTCACCCGCCTGATTGACCTGCTTGACGCCCTCACCGACGTGTTCCTTCTGCTGCTGCATGACCTTGAACGTGTCTTCAATACGGTTTGCGTTTTCGGTGATGAGACCTGTGATCTCCTGCGCTGCCGTTTCGGACTGCTCGGCGAGCTTTCTGACTTCCTCGGCGACAACGGCGAAGCCACGTCCCTGTTCTCCCGCGCGTGCCGCCTCGATGGCTGCGTTGAGTGCAAGGAGATTCGTCTGTCCGGCGATTTCGGTGATCATCTCGACGATCTCGGAGATGCGCTTGGAACTCTCGTAGAGTGCGGTGACGGCATCGGAAACATCCTGTGCACTCTGATTGAGCACGTCCATCCCCTTGACGGCGATGCCAAGCCCTTGTTGTCCCTCTACCGTTGCTGTTTCGGCGCGGTGGGTAGCGGCAGAGACGTCTGAGATCCCCTTTGTGATGTCGTTGATCGCATGGGTAATGCCATCGACGGTCTTAAAGGACTGGTCGACGACTTCGTTCTGTTCCACCGTACTGCCTGTGATCTTGACGATCGCCTCGGCTGCGCTCTGCGCACCCTGCGCTGATTGATCTGCCGAAGCGGTCAGCTCCTCGGAGGCCGCGGCGAGCTGCTCGGAGGTCTGCGCTGTTTTTTGGATGAGTTCGCGCAGATTTTTGACCATGGTGAGCAGGGAGTTGTGGAGCTGCCCGATCTCATCGTCGCGATCCATCTGGGGCGGGACGATGCCAAGATTTCCCTTTGCAACCTCCTGCGCTGCCCCTGCCATATTCTCAAGCGGTCCCGCAATCGAGTCGGAAATCTTGTAGAGAAGACCGCCGATCAGGGCGAGGGAAACGATGAGCCCAACGATCATTGCCCACTTGAGATTGTTCACATCGGCGAGCACTTCGTCCTTCGGTACGAAGAGAACGAGAGACCAACCCGTTGTGCCGACCGGATGGACGGCGTAGTAATTCTCAACACCTGCGTATGTGTTGGTAAAGAAAATAGGCTCCTTTGAGAGGAGGCGGCGCGCGTCTTCCTCGCCTTGTGCGTGCACATTGTCATTGAGTCCGAGCGAAGAGTGGTAGATGAAGCGTCCC
Organism: Candidatus Centipeda massiliensis; assembly: GCF_900290285.1. Classification (GTDB taxonomy): domain Bacteria; phylum Bacillota; class Negativicutes; order Selenomonadales; family Selenomonadaceae; genus Centipeda; species Centipeda massiliensis. The sequence continues at coordinate 1,153,459 of NZ_LT985754.1, forward strand.
TGCTCATCGAGGAGGAAGGCAGCACCGTGCTCGCGGATCTTGATCTTTGCGACGATATTCTGAATGTCGGAGAAATTGGTCTCGAGCCCCATAACGGCGAGCAGCTGCCCTTCGTGACGGATGGCGCGGCTCAGGGCAAGCGTCGACTTTCCGGTGCGCTCGTTCGTGGAGACCTCGTTGAGCTGTACGCCCTCCTTGGATTCGGCGAGTTTGTACCATGGACGGCTCGTTGCGTCGAACTCGTTCAGTGGTACGATTCCCTCCTCGCTGTAGAGGAAGGGGCGGTTTGTCTCGCGCGGGAACCCCATATAGATGGAATCAATGTCTGGGCGTGAAGTGAAGTCCTTGGCTGTTTCAAGAAAACGCTCATCTGTCGGTATATTCGTCGACCATACACGACCAATGCCCTCGAGGATCCCCTTCGGTCCCTCGACCATGCGGTTGACCTCCTCGGCATGGAACTCCGAGAGCGCCCGCATCTCGCGTTCCGTAGCTTTTTCGATCATGTCGCTTGCTTCCCAGTAGGAGAACACTGCCATCGCGGTAAAAATCACGACGAGCGGCGTTCCAATCCACAGGAGCATCTTTGACTTTAGTTTCATTCCGTCACCTCTCTAGTAATGTATCATGGATATCATGGGAAGCGCAGAACGCTTCTTTTCAGATAAATATAATTCAACACAAATGAAATAAATCCTCCAAAAGTCCTAAGGATTTTGGAGGATTTATTTGTAAAAATTTCGTCAGTCGGATTTTTTCATGCGACTGGATAGGTAGTTTGCAGCCAGTGACCCTGATATGTTGTGCCAGACGCTGAAGAGTGCGCCCGGGATCGCAGCCGCCGCACCGAAGTGGAGGAGAGCCAAGGAGGTCGCAAGTCCCGAGTTCTGCATGCCGACCTCGATGGAGACTGCCTTGACCTTTGCGATGTCCATACGCAGTACCTTTGCGACGACAAAGCCGAGTGCATAACCGAGGAGATTGTGGCACATGACGACGAGCATGATGAGTGCGCCCGTTTCGATGATACGCCCCGCATTTGCCGCGACGACACCACCGACGATGAGAACGATGGCAATGACCGAGATGAGCGGGAGTACCTTGACTACTTTTTGTACGGGGCGTTCAAAGAAATGATTGATGAGGATGCCGAGGAGGATCGGTGCAATGACGACCTGCGCGATGGAGATCATCATTTTCCCCGCCGGTATGTCAATCCACTGACCTGCCAGCCAGAGTGTGAGAAGCGGGGTCATGATCGGGGCGAGGATGGTGGATGCCATCGTCATGGAGACGGAGAGCGCCACATCGCCGCGTGCGAGATAGGTCATGACGTTGGACGAGGTGCCGCCGGGGCAGGTGCCGACGAGGATGACGCCCGCCGCAAGCTCGGGCGGGAGTGAGAAGGCGTGTGCCAACGCCCAAGCAAGGAGCGGCATAATGCCGAACTGCGCGACTGTGCCAATGAACACGTCGCGCGGACGCTGCAGGACGAGCTTAAAGTCCTCAAAGCGCAGTGTCATACCCATGCCGAACATGACAATGCCGAGCAGAATTGTGATCCAGGGAACCGCCCAAATAAATGTCCATGGTTGGAAGAGTGAAATACCCGCGATGAGAATGACGAATAATGCCATGTAGCGAGAGACAAAATTACTGAGATGTTCGAGTGTCTGCATAGATGCAAACTCCTTTCGTTTTAGGAATCGCTGATAAAATGAAGTCTGTCAGATTGGTACAGATTTTTCGTCCTGTCAAGGAGATAAACCGGACGCATAGCAGAGGCTATGTGGAGGATTTGTCGACGAAGAGAGGGCGGAAAAGATGTGCCAAGATGGCAGTGCTGAATTTATCAGTGCTTCCTTAATGGGAGATCTTGATGAAATCCTCAAGTTTTTTGAGCGCCGTGCCATCCGTGATGGTCTGACGAGCTGCCGCGATGCCGTCCGCGATGGAGGGGGCGGCACCGCCGATGTAGATGGCGGCACCTGCGTTCAGAAGGCAGACATCCGCGCGTGCGTCCGTGATCTCGCCGCTGAGGATGCCGCGCGTGACGGCAGCGTTCTCGTCGGGCTTGCCGCCGCGAATCGCTTCCTTGGATGCGAGGCTGATGCCGAAGTCCTCGGGGCGGATCTCGTATGCGCTCTCCGCACCGTTCGTGATTTCGTAAATCTTCGTCGGTGCGCCGACGGAGATCTCATCCATGCCGTCCGTTCCGTGAACGATGAGTGCACGCTTGATCCCGAGATCCGGCAGTACCTTTGCGAGCGGGCGCAGTAGATGCTCACCGTAGACGCCGAGGAGCATATAGGAAGGACGCGAGGGATTCGTGAGCGGTCCCAGAATATTGAACACCGTACGGATGCCCAGTTCGCGGCGAATTGCCCCGACGTGCTTCATGGACTGATGATAGCGCTGAGCGAAGAGAAACGCCATGCCGACGGCAGCCAGTTCCTCGCGGACTTTTTCGGGTGACTGGTCAATGTTTACACCGAGTGCCTCGAGGCAGTCCGCCGTGCCGCTCCATGAGGATGCAGCGCGGTTGCCGTGCTTGCAGACCTTGAGTCCTGCCGCCGCCGCAAGGAACGAGGCAGTCGTCGAAACGTTGATGCTGCCGGAGTGATCGCCGCCCGTGCCGACGATGTCGATGACGTCCATATCGTGCTCTACGCGCTCCGCATGCTCGCGCATGGCCGCCGCAGAGCCGGAGATCTCTGCGATGGTCTCCATGCCGCTGCTCTTTGTGGACAGCGCCGCGAGATAGGCGGCGTTCTCGACTGCCGTGGTTTCGCCCGACATGATCTCGTTCATGACCGCGTATGCTTCGACGTAGGTGAGATCTTGCTTGCCCACGACCTTTTTGATTGCTTCTTTGATCATTCCATTTCCCCCTTGAAAAAGAATTTTGCAAGAAAATGACAGGGCAGTATTATAGCACACATATCGTTATATGACAAAAGTGTATTTGTGGGGACTGCACGAATGTGATATAATCTCTTATCCTGTGTATTATATGGTTCGCTGGCAACGAAATAGGAGAGGTTATGTTTGAACCGCGTTTTACGACGCTGAATATGAACGAAATTCTAAAGTATCTTGGATTCCGCGGGCAGGAGCTGACGGAGGAGATTGCGGCGCAGATCAAGCGCTGTACGGATGAGGTGCTCGCCGCAGCGACGCCGCGCCTCACGTATCGGCAGGCACCGCTTGTGGACGGCGCCGTGCTCGGCGTGACCTTTGCGGGCAAGGATATCCCGCAGATGCTCGCACCGTGTGAGGAGGCGGTGCTCTTCGGTGCAACGCTCGGCTCCGGTGTCGAGCGGCTGATGATGCGCTATGAGGTGACAAATGCCGCTGACTCCGTGATCATGGACGCGTGCGCGAGTACGGCGATCGAGAATATATGCAACAACTTCGAGAGCGATATGCGCAGTGCCGTCGAGGCGGAGGGGCGCTATCTGACGGATCGGTTCAGCCCCGGCTACGGTGACCTGCCAATCTCGGAGCAGCCGAAATTCTTTGCACTGCTCGACATGACGCGGCGTGTCGGCGTCTCGCTGACGCCGACCACGATCATGGTGCCGCGCAAGTCCGTGACGGCGATCATGGGGATTGCGCGCACGCCGCAGCCGCATCGGCCGCCCGACTGTGAGCACTGCCTCATGTTCCGCAACTGTCCGTTCCGCAAGGCAGGACGCAGGTGCAGGGAAGGGGCAAAAACACAATAGCGGTATGAAAAATATGGGAGATATGGAATGAACGATATCATTATACTGGACGGGGGCATGGGAACGGAGCTGCAGGCACGCGGACTTGCGCCGGGGGAGCGCCCCGAACTCTTCGGCATGGAGCATCCCAATGTGATCGAGGAGGTTCACCGCAACTACATCGCGGCGGGCAGCCGCATCATCTACAGCAATACCTTTGGCGCAAACGGACACAAGCTCGTCGGCACGGGAAAGACGGTGGCCGAGGTGATTGCTGCGAATGTCGCGACTGCGCGCCGCGCAGCAGAGAACTCCGGCATCACTGGGGTACGTGTCGCACTCGACATCGGCCCCATCGGGGAACTGGTTGAGCCGCTCGGCACGCTCTCGTTTGAGGATGCCTACGAGCTTTTCCGCGAGATGGTGACTGCGGGCGAGGAGGCGGGTGCCGACCTCGTGATCTTTGAGACGCTGACCGACCTCTATGAGGTCAAGGCGGCGGTGCTGGCGGCAAAGGAGCATACGAAGCTGCCGATCTGGGTGACGATGACGTTCGAGCAGAACGGGCGCACCTTCCTCGGCGCAGCCGTCCCATCCGTTGCGGTCACGCTCGACGCACTCGGCGTTGCGGCGCTTGGCGTCAACTGCTCGCTCGGTCCCGTGGAGCTTGTCCCGATTGTAGATGAATTCATGGAGTGGACGGATCTGCCGATCATTGTAAAGCCGAACGCAGGTCTTCCTGACCCGCGCACGGGCGCGTACGAGATGACGGCGGAGGACTTCGGGCGTGAGATGATGGAATTCGCGCGGCGCGGTGCCGTTATCATGGGCGGCTGCTGCGGCACGACCCCCGACTTTATCCGTGCACTTTCGACTGCTGTCGCGGGCGGCGCGTCGGAGCGCCCCGTGCGGAAGAAGCGCAAGGGAGTCGCCTCTCCGGGGCGCGTTGCGGAGTACGGCAAGCTCAACGTCATCGGCGAGCGCATCAACCCGACGGGCAAGAAGCGCCTCCAACAGGCGCTCCTCGAGGAGGACTACGGCTACATCAAGAAGCTTGCCATCTCGCAGCAGGAGGCGGGGGCGCAGGTGCTTGATATCAACGTCGGCGCACAGGGCGTGGACGAAGAAAAGATCATTCCGTACGTTGTCAAGGCGGTACAGAGCGTTGTCGACCTGCCGCTCCAGATCGACTCGGCGAATCCAAAGGTGATTGAGGCGGCGCTGCGCGTGACAAACGGGCGCGTCATCATCAACTCAGTCAGCGGCGAGCGCGAGCGCATGGATGCCATCTTCCCGCTTGCAAAACACTACGGCGCGGCGGTGCTCGGTCTCGCGATGGATGAGCGCGGACTCCCAGAGACGGCAGCACAGCGCGTTGCCATCGCTGAGCACATTGTCGCGGAGGCAGAAAAGTACGGCCTTGACCGCGAGGACATCATCATCGACTGCCTGACACTCACCGTCTCGGCACAGCAGGAGCAGGCGATGGAGACCCTGCGCGCCGTGCGCGAGGTGCATGAGCGCCTCGGACTCCACTGCGCGCTCGGCGTCAGCAATATTTCGTTCGGACTGCCCGCGCGCGGACACATGACGGAGAACTTCCTCATACAGGCGATGCACGTCGGGCTGGATTTCCCGATCATCAATCCGAACACGAAGGGCGTCATGGATGCTGTCGTATCCTTCCGCGCGGTGTCGGGGGAGGATGTGGACTGCGCCGCCTACATCGAGCGTTTTGCTCCCGAGCAGGCGGAGATGCGCCGCCGCAAGGAACTCGGCATTACGGGCGATGAGGCGGCGGGGGCGGTACAGACTGCCGCAGCGGACAGTGCGGGCGAGGTTGACCCCCTGATGGATGCGATCATTCGCGGACTCAGCGACGATGCGGAGCGCATTACGCGCAAACTCCTCACGGAGATGGCGCCGATGGAGATCATACAGGAGAAGGTCATCCCCGCACTTGACATCGTGGGCGACCGCTACGAGAAGGAGATCATCTTCCTGCCGCAGCTCATCAATGCGGCGAATGCGGCAACGGCGGGGCTTGAACTCATCAAAGTACGCCTCGCCGAGGAAGGGCAGGGCGTCTCAAAGGGAAAAATCATCCTCGCGACGGTGGAGGGGGATATCCACGACATCGGCAAGAACATTGTGAAGGTCGTCCTCGAGAACTACGGCTACCAGATCATCGATCTCGGTCGTGATGTGCCCATCCAGCGCGTTGTGGAGGTCGCCATTGAAAAGAAGGTCGGACTGATCGGGCTTTCGGCGCTCATGACGACGACGGTCACGGCGATGAAAAAGACCATTGAGGCACTGCACGAGGCAGGGCATCCCTGTGAGACCGTTGTCGGCGGGGCTGTGCTGACCGAGGACTATGCGAAGGAGATCGGCGCGGACTACTACGCGGGAGATGCGCGCAGCATTGTCGAGATCGCACGCCGCGTATTGGGGTAGCGACTGGCAGCAAGGAGGCTTATGAATATGGCGCAGGAGCGCGTGGATATACGGGAACATATAAAGAAAGAGCCGCTCATCTTTGATGGCGGCATGGGTACCTATTATGCTCAAAAGACGCATACGCGCGGCAAGGGCGTGGAACTTGCCAACGTTGAAACGCCGCTCGTTGTAGAGGCGATCCATACGGAATACCTGCGTGCAGGCGCACAGGCAATCAAGACCAATACATTTGCAGCGAACCGCATCGTCTATCAGGGCGAAGAGGCACTCGTGCAGGGGATTCTGCAAGCAGGTTGGGAGCTTGCCACGCGCGCCGCAGAGCCGTTTGGCGCATATATCTTTGCTGACATCGGCCCTGTTACGGGGCTGCCGCCCGCAGACATCGCCGAGGAATACCGATTTCTTGTCGATACCTTTCTTGCACTCGGAGCAAAGAACTTCCTCTTTGAGACCAACTCCTCCACAGAGGGGCTGGTCGAGACAGCGGCACATATCAAGCAGGTTGTGCCTGATGCGTTTGTCCTGACATCGTTCTCCGCATTCTCCGGGGGCTATACGCGCGACGGTTTCTTTGTGGAGGAACTTGTGCGCGAGGCAGCGTCGAGCGGATATATTGATGCGGTCGGCTTTAACTGTGTCAGCGGCGTTCAGGCGATGAAGGAACTCGTACACATCATCGGGACATGCCCTCTGCCGCTTTCCCTCATGCCGAATGCAGGGCATCCGATCATTGTTGACGGGCGCACCTTCTACGAGAGTGCTCCGGACTACTTCGGTGAGGGGCTTGCCGCCCTTGTGCGCGAGGGGGTCGCTATCGTCGGTGGCTGCTGCGGTACGACACCGGAGTATATTCACGCGCTGTGCAAGGCGCTTGAAGGCGGAACTGCGGCTGAGGGGGCGCACGTCCAGCAGAAGCGCACAGAACTTGTGCCCGTACGCAGCCTTTTTTTTGAGGCGCTGCAAACGGGAAAAATACCCATTGCTGTCGAACTGGATCCGCCGGAGACCGGCAATGCGGATAAATTCATGGCAGGAGCGCAGGAATTAAAGGAGGCGGGCGTTCACGCCATTACGATTGCGGACAACCCCATTGCACGTGCGCGTATGGATGCGGCGATGCTTGCGGGGCGTGTTTACCGCAGCCTCGGACTCGAACCGATTCCGCACATGACCTGCCGTGACCGCAACCTTAACGCCATCAAGTCCATCCTCCTCGGGCTGAGTGCCGAGGGCATCCACAATATGATCGCGATTACGGGCGATCCGATCCCGACGGCGGAGCGCGACGAGGTAAAGAGCGTCTATCAGTTCAACTCGCGCAAGCTGTCCACATTCATCAAGAATCTGGGCGAGCGTGGTGATGTCGTACCGTTCCACGTATTCGGAGCGCTCAATGTCAACGCCGCACATTTTCCGTCCCAGCTCGGGCTTGCGAAGAAAAAAGTGGAGGCAGGCATTGTTGGGTTCTTCACACAGCCTGTTCTGAGCACACGGGCAAAGGAGAACCTGCGTACAGCACGCGATACCTTGCCGGGCGCACTCATCCTCGGCGGCATTATGCCCGTCGTCAGCGAGCGCAACGCGCGCTTTATGGACAGCGAAATCTCCGGCATTCACGTTGAGGAGCGTATCATAAACGCCTATCACGGACTTGACCGTGTGGAAGCAGAGGAACTTGCCGTGAAGCTGTCGCTCGAAATTGCAAAGGATATTGAGCCGTATATCGACGGATATTACATCATCACACCGTTTGCACGGACAGCATTGGTCGCTCGTATTGTAAAAGAAATCATTGGAAGGAGACGAACCGTATGAACACCACAGTCAAAGACATCATCGAACGCCGCAGCATTCGGAAATTTAAGCCGGATGCCGTACCGCAGAAGCTTATTGATGAGGTAATCGAGGCGGGACTCTACGCTGCCAGTGGAAAGGGAAAACAGGAAGCCATCATTGTTGCCGTGACGAACCCCGCGCTCAGGGAGCAGATCGCACGTGATAACTGCCGCATTGGTGGCTGGAAGGAAGGCTTTGATCCCTTCTACGGTGCCCCCGTCATTCTCATGGTGCTCGCACCGAAGGAGGGGCATACACCTGTTGAGGACGGCAGCCTTGTTCTCGGCAACCTCATGCTCGCGGGACATGCGCTTGGTCTTGGGACGATCTGGATCAATCGAGCAAAAGAGGCGTTTGAGGAGCCTTACTACAAGGAACTGCTGAAAAAGATAGGTATTGAGGGCGACTATATCGGTGTCGGACATTGTGCGCTCGGCTACGCCGATGGCGACCTGCCGAAGCCGTCTGCACGCCGCGCAAATCGCGTGTACTACGTTTCGTAAAAAAGGGCACCCCTTCCGCTGCTTGCTGGAAGAGGTGCCCTTTTCAGTGCAGTTTGGCATTCTCAAGCGCCATAGGCAATGTATGCGCTGCCGATGCCATCGCACGCAGATCGGCAGCGGATTTTTCCGCCCAGATGGCAGCGACCTTTTTCTGAAATGCAAGCGCCGAAGGTGGTGCAGCCATCTGTGCGCGTACATTTTTGCGTATCATCTCTGCGAACTCCTCAGGTACGCTTGCCGTTCGCTGCGCAAGCAGAATCTTTAAGTTCGTATCGACGAGGTAGAGATGAATGGTCGGATCGGCAAGACTCTCTTCGTCGGGAAGCAGTTCTTCCTTTACGAGAGAGAGGGAGAGCGGTGCGTCGCCCCAGCCGTCCTTGAAAATACCGTCAATGCGGTAGAGAAGGAAGAGAACGCCGTCCACCTCCGTCACAGCCAGCTCGATCTCACCCGTGCGAAACGCCTCAACGGCAATCGCATCCGTGCGTGAGAGCTGGAGCAGGAACATCATGCCGTTCTTGTCGACCTGAAACATTCCGCCGTCCGCCTGTGCAAGCACGGGCAGTGGAAATGGCTCGCCCACAGCGAAATTCATGGAAGTCATCATATCGTTCTCCTATAGCAGACAGCATTTGCGTCTTTGCGCGTCAGCGTTGATTATATATCGGAAGGAGAGATTCTTCAATCTCTATTTACCAAATATGGAGACAGATCCTTTTTGTAGTAGGTTTTGCTTGCCTTATATCGTGAAACGCCGTAAAATAAAAAGAAAATGCAGAGAGGTGACGGAATGATTCAGAAGGGAATTATCCTTGCGGGAGGATCCGGGACGCGGCTCTATCCGCTGACAAAGGTCGTATCGAAGCAGCTTATGCCGATCTATGACAAACCGATGATCTACTACCCACTGAGCACGCTGATGCTTGCAGGGATTCGGGACATCCTCATTATCACCACACCGGACGACAACGCACTTTATCAGTCACTGCTCGGGGACGGCAGTCAGCTCGGCATCTCCATTTCGTATGCCGTGCAGCCAAGCCCCGACGGCCTCGCACAGGCGTTCATCATCGGCGCAGACTTTATTGCGGGGGAGGGCTGCGCGCTCGTACTTGGCGACAACATCTTTTACGGCTCCGATTTTGCGCAGGTTCTGCAGCGCACTGTGCGCAGCGACGACGGCGCGACCGTGTTCGCCTACTACGTGTCCGACCCTGAACGCTACGGTGTCGTTTCCTTTGATGAGAACGGAAATGCACTCACACTTGAGGAAAAGCCCAAAGAGCCGAAGTCGAACTACGCCGTCACAGGGCTGTACTTCTATGACAGTGACATCGTCGAGATTGCGCGCGGCATTCGCCCCTCGGCACGCGGCGAGCTTGAGATCACCGACGTGAACAAGGTATATCTCGCGGCGGGCAAGCTGCGCGTTGAGCGCCTGCGGCGCGGCTATGCGTGGCTCGACACGGGAACGCATGAGTCCCTTCTCTCGGCGGCGACATTCGTTCAGACCATCCAGGCGCGGCAGGGACTGAAGATCTCCTGCATCGAGGAGATTGCCTACCGCATGGGCTACATCGATGCCGAGCAGGTGCTTCGCCTCGCCGAACCCTTGGCGAAGAACGAGTATGGCGTTTATTTGAAACGACTCATCAAGGACGTATAGGGAGCGTATATGAACGTGATTGAAACGGCGCTTGCGGGTGTCCGCATCCTCGAGCCTCAAGTATTTGGTGATGCACGCGGCTGGTTCATGGAGAGCTGGTCAAAAAAGAAGATGGAGGACGCAGGCATTTTCGTTGACTTTGTGCAGGATAATCATTCCTTTTCCGCACAGAAGGGGACGCTGCGCGGTCTGCACTATCAGCTGAACCCCATGGCACAGGCAAAACTCCTGCGCGTCTCACGCGGTGCAATCTTCGACGTTGCTGTCGACATTCGGCGCGGCTCGCCGACCTATGCAAAATGGGTCGGCGTGGAGCTCACGGCTGAGAATTATCGGCAGCTCTTCATTCCGCGCGGCTTTGCACATGGCTTCATCACATTGACCGATGATGTCGAGGTGCAGTACAAGGCGGATAACCTCTATGCACCCGACTGCGATGGAAACATCCGTTGGGACGATCCAGAGATTGGCGTGGAGTGGCCAATCCCTCCCGTCGTTCTCTCGGAGAAAGATGCCGCTGCACCACTTCTTGCCGCGCGTACAGAACTTAATTTTACTTACAGCCTGTAGGGATCGAACCCTCTCTGCAGAAGAAAAGCAAAAAAGATTGAAAAAAGTGCTTGACGGATTTAGCAGGCTGTGTTATATTATGACAGTCGCGCCGATGAGGGCAACGAAAGCGGAGAAAAACGCTGAAAGCCTCTGAATGGCGCAGGATGTACCCTGAAAACTACACAATGCAAAACATGTTAGAATTAAATCTAACAAGCCAGATGCAACATCGTTGATGTCAGTCAACGAACACAATTCTTTTACAAGAATGAACTTTTGAGCCAACAGGCTCTTCACATTAGCGGAGAGTTTGATCCTGGCTCAGGACGAACGCTGGCGGCGTGCTTAACACATGCAAGTCGAACGGGATGATTTAGAAGCTTGCTTTTAGAGAATCTAGTGGCAAACGGGTGAGTAACACGTAGACAACCTGCCGACAGGATGGGGACAACATTCCGAAAGGAATGCTAATACCGAATGAAGCGGAGGAGAGGCATCTCTCTTCCGTGAAAGATGGCCTCTGAATATGCTATCACCTGTCGATGGGTCTGCGTCTGATTAGCTAGTTGGTGAGGTAACGGCTCACCAAGGCGACGATCAGTAGCCGGTCTGAGAGGATGAACGGCCACATTGGGACTGAGACACGGCCCAGACTCCTACGGGAGGCAGCAGTGGGGAATCTTCCGCAATGGGCGCAAGCCTGACGGAGCAACGCCGCGTGAGTGAAGAAGGTCTTCGGATCGTAAAGCTCTGTTGATGGGGACGAACGTACGGAGTGCAAATAGTGCTCTGTAATGACGGTACCTATCGAGGAAGCCACGGCTAACTACGTGCCAGCAGCCGCGGTAATACGTAGGTGGCGAGCGTTGTCCGGAATCATTGGGCGTAAAGGGAGCGCAGGCGGGCATGTAAGTCTTTCTTAAAAGTGCGGGGCTCAACCCCGTGATGGGAAAGAAACTATATGTCTTGAGTACAGGAGAGGAAAGCGGAATTCCCAGTGTAGCGGTGAAATGCGTAGATATTGGGAGGAACACCAGTGGCGAAGGCGGCTTTCTGGACTGCAACTGACGCTGAGGCTCGAAAGCCAGGGGAGCGAACGGGATTAGATACCCCGGTAGTCCTGGCCGTAAACGATGGATACTAGGTGTGGGAGGTATCGACCCCTACCGTGCCGGAGTTAACGCAATAAGTATCCCGCCTGGGGAGTACGGTCGCAAGACTGAAACTCAAAGGAATTGACGGGGACCCGCACAAGCGGTGGAGTATGTGGTTTAATTCGAAGCAACGCGAAGAACCTTACCAGGCCTTGACATTGACTGAAAGTGCTAGAGATAGCACCCTCTCTTCGGAGACAGGAAAACAGGTGGTGCATGGCTGTCGTCAGCTCGTGTCGTGAGATGTTGGGTTAAGTCCCGCAACGAGCGCAACCCCTGTTCTTTGTTGCCATCACGTAAAGGTGGGCACTCAAAGGAGACTGCCGCGGAGAACGCGGAGGAAGGCGGGGATGACGTCAAGTCATCATGCCCCTTATGGTCTGGGCTACACACGTACTACAATGGAACGGACAGAGAGCAGCGAACCCGCGAGGGCAAGCGAACCTCAAAAACCGTTTCCCAGTTCGGATTGCAGGCTGCAACTCGCCTGCATGAAGTCGGAATCGCTAGTAATCGCAGGTCAGCATACTGCGGTGAATACGTTCCCGGGTCTTGTACACACCGCCCGTCACACCACGGAAGTCGTTCACACCCGAAGCCGGCGCAGCCGTCTAAGGTGGGGAAGGTGACTGGGGTGAAGTCGTAACAAGGTAGCCGTATCGGAAGGTGCGGCTGGATCACCTCCTTTCTAAGGATTAAGAGAAACCTCACGGTTTGAAATCTTAGGTCGGTCATTTGGCTACGTTTTGCATTGTCTAGTTTTGAGGGCGCATCCAACGCAAGAGATTGCGTAGTTGTGACCTCTTTGTTCACTGAAAACTGCACAGAAGAAACAAGAAAATCTAAAACAAGGGAGACTTTGTGTACTCATGTCATAAAGTTTTCCTCACTGAGGTCTTCTACCGCAAGGTAGAAAGTAACAGAATAGATTTTCCCAAGCAAATTAGGATAAAGCGAAAATACCTTTTATCGCGAGATAAACCGTTCCAATTCGATGTAGGAACGGTGCTCTAGGTGTCATTAAATGCAAGGAGGCGCAAGGAGGCGTAGTAAGCTACGTCGACTGAGCCGACACCGCAGATGATGGCAGATAGAGTGCCGCCCCTGTACGAAGGGACGAGTAAGTCAAGTGAAGAAGGGCATACGGCGGATGCCTAGGCGTTTCGAAACGAAGAAGGACGCGATAAGCTGCGATAAGCCATGACGAGCTGCAAGTAAGCCTTGACTCATGGATTTCCGAATGGGGCAACCCGGCAAGAGTAACGTCTTGTCACTCTACCTTCGAGGTAGAGAGAAAACACCCGATGAACTGAAACATCTAAGTAGTCGGAGGAAAAGAAATCAACGAGATTCCCTGAGTAGCGGCGAGCGAAACGGGAGGAGCCCAAACCAAGAGACTTCGGTTTCTTGGGGTTGCGGACCTGCAACAAACTGGACACTTTAGTGGAAGCATCTGGGAAGGTGCGGCAAAGAGAGTGAGACCCTCGTACACGAAAGAGTGAAAAGCGGGCAGGGATCCAGAGTACCACAGGGCACGAGGAACCCAGTGGGAAGCAGGGTGGACCACCATCCAAGGCTAAATACATCGAAACGACCGATAGCGATGAGTACCGTGAGGGAAAGGTGAAAAGAACCCCGGGAGGGGAGTGCAATAGAACCTGAAACCGTATGTCTACAAACAGTCGGAGCACGATCTATGTGCGACGGCGTGCCTATTGAAGAATGAACCGGCGAGTTAATTTATGCTGCGAGGTTAAGCGGGAGGCGCGGAGCCGAAGCGAAAGCGAGTCTTAAGAGGGCGTCAAGTAGCATGGATTAGACCCGAAACCACAGTGATCTATACATGTCCAGGTTGAAGCTCAGGTAAAAATGAGTGGAGGACCGAACCCGTGCGTGTTGAAAAACGTTGGGATGAGATGTGTATAGGGGTGAAATGCCAATCGAACGTGGAGATAGCTGGTTCTCCCCGAAATAGCTTTAGGGCTAGCCTCAGGCGAATAACCATAGAGACGGTAGAGCACTGATCGGGCAAGGGGGCGTAAAGCCTACCGACCCCAGTCAAACTACGAATGGCTCATATGGGCAGCCTGGGAGTCAGAATGCGAGTGATAAGACCCGTATTCAAGAGGGAAACAGCCCAGACCGCCGGCTAAGGTCCCAAATGCTGTGCTAAGTGGAGAAGGATGTAGGACTTCGAAAACAACCAGGATGTTGGCTCAGAAGCAGCCACCATTAAAAGAGTGCGTAATAGCTCACTGGTCGAGAGGCCCTGCGCCGAAAATATCCGGGGCTAAAGCACAGAACCGAAGCCGCGGCATCGTACTAGGTACGATGGGTAGGGGAGCGTTCCTGTTTGGACGAAGGTAGACCGGAAGGACTGCTGGACGAACAGGAAGTGAGAATGCCGGTATGAGTAGCGAAACGACAGGTGAGAATCCTGTCCACCGAAAGCCTAAGGTATCCCGGGCAACGCTCGTCGTCCCGGGGTTAGTCGGGACCTAAGCCGAGGCGAAAAGCATAGGCGATGGACAACTGGCGAAAATTCCAGTACCGGGCGTCTTCGTTTGAGGATGGAGTGACGCAGGAAGGAAGCTGAGCGCGCGATTGGAAGAGCGCGTCGAAGGCGGTAGGCTTGTATGGAGGCAAATCCCCATACTACAAGGCCGAGAACCGATAGATAGAGTAAGCTACGGCGAACTTGAATTCAGCTGCACTACACTGCCAAGAAAAGCTTCTAACGAGAAGACGTCTGCCCGTACCAAAACCGACACAGGTAGGCGGGGAGAGAATCCTAAGGTGCGCGGGAAAACCCTCGTTAAGGAACTCGGCAAAATGCATCCGTAACTTCGGGAAAAGGATGGCCGTTGATGGTGAAGGTGTTTACCACCGGAGCTGTTGACGGCGGCAGAAAAGAGGCCCAAGCGACTGTTTACCACAAACACAGGTGCCTGCGAAAGCGCAAGCTGAAGTATAGGTGCTGACGCCTGCCCGGTGCAGGAAGGTTAAGGAGAGTTGTTAGTCCTTGAGATGAAGCAGCGAACTGAAGCCCCTGTAAACGGCGGCCGTAACTATAACGGTCCTAAGGTAGCGAAATTCCTTGTCGGGTAAGTTCCGACCCGCACGAAAGGCGTAACGATTTGGGCACTGTCTCAACGAGGGACCCGGTGAAATTGAAATACCTGTGAAGATGCAGGTTACCCGCGACTGGACAGAAAGACCCCATGGAGCTTTACTGCAGCTTGGCATTGGTCTTTGGCATATAACGTACAGGATAGCCGGGAGACTGGGAAGTCATATCGCTAGATGTGATGGAGTCACCGTTGGGATACCGGCCTTTATATGCTAAGGATCTAACCGGAACATTAACAGTGTTCGGGACAGTACCAGGCGGGCAGTTTGACTGGGGCGGTCGCCTCCGAAAGAGCAACGGAGGCGTCCAAAGGTTCCCTCAGCGCGGACAGAAATCGCGCGAAGAGCATAAAGGCAGAAGGGAGCTTGACTGCGAGACTGACGGGTCGAGCAGGTACGAAAGTAGGGCTTAGTGATCCGGTGGAAAGAGAGTGGAATTGCCATCGCTCAACGGATAAAAGCTACCCTGGGGATAACAGGCTAATCTCTCCCAAGAGTCCATATCGACGGGGAGGTTTGGCACCTCGATGTCGGCTCATCACATCCTGGGGCTGAAGCAGGTCCCAAGGGTTGGGCTGTTCGCCCATTAAAGTGGTACGTGAGCTGGGTTCAGAACGTCGTGAGACAGTTCGGTCCATATCCATCGCGGGCGTAAGATACATGAGGGAGGCTGCTCCTAGTACGAGAGGACCGGAGTGGACGGACCAACGGTGTACCAGTTGTCCTGCCAAGGGCATGGCTGGGTAGCTGCGTCCGGAAGGGATAAACGCTGAAAGCATCTAAGCGTGAAGCCTGTCCCGAGATGAAGTATCTCATTCCTATAAGGAAGTAAGACCCCTTGAAGAAGACGAGGTAGATAGGCTGGGTGTGGAAGCACAGCAATGTGTGGAGCTGACCAGCACTAATCGGTCGAGGGCTTGACTTACAAATATTCAATTTGCTTACAGTTTCTTCTGTGAAGTTTTGAGTGGACAACACTCAAGAAGATGCGGTGATGATGCCTGAACGGTTCCACCTGTTCCCATTCCGAACACAGTAGTTAAGCGTTCAAAGGCCGAGGGTACTTCGTTGGAGACGACGTGGGAGAGTAGGTAGTTGCCGCAAAGAAAAGCTCGTGATGATTCACGGGCTTTTTTCTTTTATTCAAAATAAACACCATAGTTGCTATTGAAGAGGAATGCTGATAAAATGAGATCGTTTACGAACAACTTTCCTCTATTATTCACCAAATAGAAGGGGTGACCATACTGACTACATCATCAAAGCCGTTCGATTTTCGGACGATGTTATATCTGAATCTGCTGCTCATGTGCGTTCTGATCTTCTCGGGGCGGCAGGAGGTGCTGATTCTGTCCTTTGTACTCTCGATTTTCGTCTTTGCGACGGTTGGCAGTGCGGCGCAGACGGTGAAGTTTATCCTCGGCTTTCTCGCGCTGCTTGTGCTCCAATATGGGGCGGAGCTGCTGCGCGGCACGGATCTGCCGCGCGGGTTAATCCTCGTGCCGCAGTTGATTGCCTTTATCGCACTGCGCATCTATCCGTTTGTCGTGCTCGGCATCGCGCTCAAGAAGAGCACGAATATCGCGGAGATCACGACGGCGCTCTCGCGTCTGCGTCTGCATCGGGGCATCATTCTCAGCATTGTGGTGATGATCCGCTATCTGCCGGCGATGAAGAACGATTTTCACGTAATTGTGGATGCAATGCGTCTCAAGGGGATTCCTGTGTCGCTCGGCTATGTCGTGCGTCATCCGATGAAGGCGATCGAGTATTTCGTTGTGCCGATGCTGTTTCGCAGTGAGAAGATCACGGAGGAGTTCTCGGGTGCGGCGCTCGTCAAGGGCTATGAGTACAGCGGGACGCGCACGTCCTATTTCGATGTCCGCATGGGCGGCAAGGATTGGGCGATGATCTTCCTTGCGCCGCTTGCCTTTGCGCTCTGTCTTACCGTTGTTTGAGGGTATGCGCTATGATTGAGTTACAGAGTGTAGGCTTTCAATATCAGAACAGGGCGCAGCGGAGCATCAGCGGGAACTCCTGCACGGCAGGGGCGAGCGAGGTGATCGTGATCGCGGGGGAGAGCGGCTGCGGGAAGTCAACGCTCCTGCGCCGCATCAATGGTCTCTGTCCCGGCTTCTACGAGGGCACGACGGAGGGGAAGGTTCTCCTCGCCGGACAGGATGTGCAGAATCTCCGCATTGGGGATATTTCGCGGATTGCGGCGACGGTGTTCCAGAATCCCGACAATCAGTTCTTTACGCTCGATGTGCTGTCCGATCTCGTGTTTGGCTGTGAAAACTTCGGTGTGCCGCGTGATGAGATTGAGCGGCGGCTGCGCTCGGTGGTGGAAATGCTTTCGCTTGAGCGTTTTCTTGGACGGAAATTCTCGGAGCTGTCGGGCGGGGAGAAGCAGAAGATTGCGATTGCCTCGGCACTGATGCTGGAGTGCAGGATTCTGCTGCTGGACGAGCCGTCGGCAAATCTGGACTATCCGTCGATCGCACTTCTCCGCCGTACGATTGAGGAGCTGAAGGAGCGGGGATATACCATCGTGGTGGCGGAGCATCGTCTCTACTATCTGCACGGCGTATGCGACCAACTCATCATTATGGAGCAGGGGACGATTGTGCGCCGCTATCGCGGTGCGGAGATGGACGTGCTTGACAACAAGGCACTGAACGCGTTCGGCATACGCGGCTTTGACCTTTTCCATACGTGTGCGGCGTGTGAGCACACCGCTGCTCCTGCGATGGGCGGTGCAGAGCTGCTGTTACTTGAACATATTTCGTTTGGCTATGTGCGCGGGCAGGATGTCCTGCGCGATGTCTCGCTCTCCGTACGGGCGGGTGACCGTATCGCTCTCCTCGGGCATAACGGCTGCGGCAAGAGTACGCTCGCGAAAATCATCTGCGGGCTGCTGCGGGAGCGGGGCGGTCGTCTCTCTGTCGGCGGGGAGCCCCTTGCCGTACGCAGGCGCTATACGGCGGTCAGCTATGTGATGCAGAATGTGGATTTTCAGATCTTCGGCGCAAGCCTATACAATGATCTCCTGCTCGGCAATGAGGAGGCGGAAGACATTGATGCGCGCATTCGTACGGTGCTTGCGCAGTTCCGTCTGCTGCCGCTGATTGACGAGCATCCCATGCGGCTGTCGATGGGGCAGAAGCAGCGGCTCGTGATTGCCGCCGCCTGTCTTCTGCACAAGCGCATCGGTATTTTCGATGAGCCGACGAGCGGGTTGGACTACGGTAATATGCGGACGGTCTGCACGCTCATTGATGAATTTACGGGGGCGGAGAATGCCGCTATCATCATTACGCATGACTACGAGTTCATCATGAATTCGTGCAACCGTGTCATTCTCCTCGAGGATGGGCGGATTGCAGAGGATTTTGCACTGCGGGATGCAGCCGTGCTGGAGCGGCTCTTCCGTGAACGTATCAGATAACGATACATTGGAGGAAAAAATATAATGAATGCTTGGAAAATCAGCGACTTTGTCCTGATCGGTATACTCTCGGCACTGTACGGCGTGCTCGTGCTGGGCATCGGCGCACTCACCGTGCTGCTCTCGCCCGCGATGCACGCTCTGAGTCCTGCGCTGATCGGCGTGCTGCTCGGTACGGTATTTCTGTTCGTGGTGAAGAAGATTCCGAAGTTCGGAGCGATCACGCTGTTTGCGGCGATCAGCACGGCGCTCTTTGCCGGATTCTCGGGGATGATGTATGTACCATTCGTCGGCTCGGTGACAGCGGTAGCGCTCATCATCGATCTGATCGCTTCGCGGCTCAGCTATCGGATTCCCGTGCTCGCGGCGGGCTACGGGCTGATTCAGGCAGCGTACGTGTTCGGCGGCGCGATCCCGCTCCTCTTCTTCCTCGACCAGGAGCTGATTCGCTGGCAGGAGGCGGACATGGATATGGAGCGGATTCAGAAGTTCGTCGAGCACAGTACGGGCGTATTCCTCGCGGCGGGCATGGGGATTGCCTTTCTCGGGGGCTTCATCGGCATCTATATTGGAAAGCGGATTTTGAGGAAGCATTTTAAGGAAATTGCATAATCGGTGTGCATCTCTCTCGTTTCGACGGGGGAGATTTTTTATTTTAGGACTAGAAATTGAGGAAATAATGTGTATAATATTATAATTATAGTGATAATGAATCTTGTTCCATGATAGAAAGGCGGTCTTTGTGAAGATCAAAGGGAAGTCGGCTCTGGCTTGCGCCGTGTTAATTCATCTGATGATGCCTGTGTCGAGTGTATGGGCGGATGAAAGTCAGGGGAATGGGGTTTCCACGGAAGATATTCATGTGGAAACAGATGCCGCTAAGGAAGAAGCGAAATATGAATCGCAATCGACGACGATCATTACGGCGGAGGATATTGCGAAGAAACAGGCGAAATCGGTTGAGGATATAATTTTCAGCGAAACAGGCATGACTCGTAATGTGGATGCGATGGGACGTGTGACTCTTTCGATTCGCGGGGCAGAACCACGGCATACACTCATCCTCATCGATGGGCATCCCGTCATGGGAGACTTTGCAAAGTACAGCGGACAGGCGGATGAGCTGCAGCGCCTCGGGACGGAAAATGTCGAGCGCATCGAGATCGTTCGCGGTGCGGCGAGTGCGAAGTACGGCGCAGATGCTATTGGCGGCGTTGTCAATATCGTTACGCGCAGAGCTGAGGATGTGCCCGTCCTGCGGTTCAATGCGGAGGCCCTTCGCATCAAGTCGGATGATGGCGCCTTACCCTACAAGAACTTTTTCCTGCGGGCGGACAGTGGCAAACTCGGGAAATTCCAAGGGGCGATCTATGGCAGTAAACGGGATATCATGCCGATCTATAGTGAAAAGATATTCTACAACGGGGTGAATACGAACGGCGCGATTCGGAATTCACTGCGCTATTTTGGCGATATCAAAAATATCGGTTTTTTGGGGACGTATTCATTTGATGACAAACATGCGATTGATTTCTCCGTAGATCGTGCCGATGAGGAGATGGATCGCTTTACGAAGCATTCGGAGGATGCACCGGATCCCGTGGTTCATTACAAGCGAAGCATCAACCGCGATACGTATCGTATGAGTTACTACGGGCATGCGAAAAATACAAACTGGAAGATCGACTTCAATCATGCAAAGATGATGGAGGATGATGTGACGCTGTCTTCTGTCGCGACGTTCTCAAAATACGAGGGAAAGAATACGCTGCGTTATCTGGATCATATTCTGCATAAGGAATGGAATCTCAAGGCAAGTGCTGGGACACAGCTGAATGATCGACATCTGCTGAGCTACGGATTCGGGGTCAGCAAGGAAAGCGGAGAGGGAAGCCGCCTGAAAGGTGCTCGAAATATCCGAACACGATATATTGATCCGTGGGATTACGATAAGAATTTACACAGCGAGGAGGATGGTTCACCTAGCTCGCGCATCAAAGACCATCCGATGTATCTGAACGAGAACGGGATTCCACAGTACGATAAGGAATACGCGCTCTATGGTTACAAGGATGCCGATGGGAAGACACAAGTTCCACCATATACCTTTGAGGACTATGAAAATGGAACTAATGAAGATAAAATTCCAGACTTTGTGGCGGAGCTGCGCAGAGATAATCCAGCCGAGCTCTTCCTCGATGAGGACGGTGATCCTCTGGATGATGATACGATTATGCGTCGGTATTACGGCACATATAACAGGACGCTCACGTGGCACGGCAAGAAATTCGAACAGGAGGAGACGGATCGAAAGAACCGTCAGACCATCGGGCAGGCGGATATCAAGAAACAGCACTTCTTCGTCCAGGATTTCTGGCAGATGGGGAAGGATACGATCTTCATGCCGAGTGTGCGGCTCGACCACAGCAGTCTATTCAGCTCGCATGTCAGCTTTAACATGGGGCTGACACATTCGCTCGGAGGAAATACCAACCGGCGGTTCAAGGCGAATATCGGTACGGGATATACGGAGCCGGGGATGGGGGAACTCTACTATCACTGGGAGATGTATGCTGGTATGCCGTACGATATCGGCGTCGGGAAGCTCGGTTATTACTGGTTCGGCAATCCCAATCTGAAGCCGGAGAAATCGCTTAATTTTGACTTGGGCTTTGAAGCAGAACAGGGAAAGAGTCAGATTCGCATCAATGCATTTCACAATCGAATTCGGGATTATATGACGACGTATTTCACGGGCGAGCTGATGCACTTCCACCCAGAAGCGGATGCGAAGAAGGAGACGTGGATCACGCCGCCCGATATGATCTACAGTTTTAAGAACATCGGAAGGGCGGAGATCACGGGGATTGAGACAGAGCTGTCGCAAAAGATGGATGAACATTTCTCTTGGAAGCTCGGCTATACCTATCTCTATGCGATCAATAAGAGTGATCCCAATATGCCGCGTCAGCTCCTCAATAAACCCCGGCACAAGATTGACATCAGCCTGACCTATGAAAATAAAAAAACGGGATGGCGTGCCTCACTCTGGGGTGACTATTATCTGCGCATGCTCGACAGCAATACCATTGCGAACAATGGGAACTATGTGCATAACGATCTCGGAGACGGCAGTACGCAGTATAATTTTGCAAAGGGCGGGCAGCAGACCTACGAGCGCAAGAGTTTCGGTATATGGAACCTCCTTGTTCAGAAGCAGATCGACAAGGATTCCGTCGTGTATCTGGGGATCGATAATCTGTTCAATCATCGGGACGACGATCAGGCAATGCGGGAGCGCGTATATAAGCTCGGCATCAATCTGAAATTTGATGGCATCTCAGGACGTAGGTCGCTTGCGCGGGAGGCTCTTGCCAAGGCACAAGAAGACGGGGGCATTCTCAGGAATTTTATCACGCCTCCATTTGATACAAAACGCGAAGTGGGCACTACAATCTTTGGAGACTACCGTTTGCGCTACAATTCGTTCACCGGAAAGAACAAGCCCAGTGAGGCACGCGTAACAACACGTTCTAGTATCGGTTCAGCATATAAAAACTATTTGGAGAAGGGAGATCAGGGATTTGAACAGCGTCTTCGTGTCGGTGCGGATATGCGCGTTGGTACAAATACGAATGTCACGCTAATCGGCAGCGCCTCCGGTACAAAAGATGTTGATACGACGCAGGACGTTGGTGCTCCTTCCCTCAAAGAGGCACGTGTTGAAAATGTCGATGTGACGCAGCATGCGAAGGTATGGGATCTCAGCCTCGGACGCCTGACCGAGCCAATGGGGGTAACGGGCTATTGGTTTGGAAAGGAGTATGATGGTGCGCGTGCCGTATGGACGGGGCAACGCAGTCAGGTGCGTGTCGGCTTCGGTGATTTCAGCAAGAGCACGGGGATTTCGGACTCTGCCTATAGCCGTGCGGTGAACGAGGTGTTTCTGCGTCCGCCGACGAAGAAGGAGTGGCTCGGATATGACCGCGATCTTGTCAATGATGAGAACTACAGTGTGCCCAGTGTGCAGACGGCAGGCTTTGAGTCTCTCTATGACAAATTGAGGCGAGCCTCCTCGTTCGAGGAAGAAAAGAGCATCCTAGACTCGTACTTTAATCTGATCGGCCAGGATGATCCAACTGCCTATAACAAGATCAAGCAGGCCGCGCAGTATGAAACAAACAGTCACATCTGGCGTATTGTCACGGCGCGGGATCGGAATGGGAATGTCAAGGGGCGTTATCTGATGACCGATCTCTTTATGACTGTTCCCGGGGGCAGTGATCCATTTGATAAGAACAATCTGCGTACCGCAGGCGAAACTTCGTGGAATACAGTCATGACGCGGAGCGGAGAGAATCCTGAGACATGGCGGCGGTATGTTTCGAGTTCGGCTCTCTTGTCGTCACAGCAGTATACGTTCACTTCGGAGTTCTATGGTTATGGTGTCTATAAGGGGAGCGAAACCCTGCAAGCACTTGGCAGTGGAACCACGTATAATGGAAAGAACTATGCGGGGATTCCGCTGGAGAAGTTTAATCCTGCAGATTTTCAGACGATAACGCAGGCGGAGGCCAAGGAGAAGGCACTCTCATCCTTGTACGAAAAAAGTTCTGCGCTGGAACCGCTCTATAAGAAAATGTCGAATGGAGACAATGCAATCGGCTACCGTCGTGCATCGCTCTCGCCTGTTGCGCAGCGCATCCTCGCGCTTGCGGCATCGGATAACTATTGGAGGCCCGAGGAAAACAGCAAATTGCCGCTCCATCTGCTCGCCCGTGCAGGATACCTCTTCCCACAGCTTGGCGTTGTCCTCCATACGGATCAGATTCCTGCGCTCAAGCGAGCAATCTTCGTGCAGGCACGACATGAGGTGACGCCTCAGGTCGGTATTGCTGCATGGTATCTGCGCTCGGTCGGCGGTAATTCGCATCGCTTCCTGACGGCGAATGGGACAGGGAATGATGTCGATGTCTTTGATACGACGGCGAATGTGATTGGAATCGGTGCAAAGTGGCAGCTTGGGAAGAATCTTGCACTTTCGGTTGACTATGGGCAGAACCGCAGCGCTTTTGGCCGCTATATGAACGGAGCTACACGATGGGCGCATACAGCGGGGACTTCGGCATTTACGCCGCAGGGACGTGCGTATGGCGGCACGCCTACGTTTCGTGTGCTGCGTCTCGACGTAGGCCGCGCGGATATGGATGCAGCAGGCAGCTGGAATGCCTTTGTCGACTACAAGGCGTTCGAGCATGGTTCTTTCTTTGGCGGCAATGGAACGGAAGCTCTGCCGGATCGCTATCTTGACGGTATTCGAAGCTTTACGGTCGGAGCAGGATATGTGCCTGTAGAGAATTTGCTTGTCGAGACATTCTATACCTTCGGTGCGAAGGGGCTTCATGCGCGTGACACATTGTATGGGGCAGAGAACTTCAAGCTCGGAAACTATACGCGTGTGCAGGTGACCTATCGATTCTGAGGAAATCGGAACAATATGATAGAGGGACTGTTGTAAGGAGAATATAGCTCCTGCAACAGTCCTTTTTTTGTGAAAAGGAATCTCAATTATTTGTTTTGTTTATAGATCGTGTCTTAGCTTATTGACTTTTTATATGAAAGCAAATACAATGATGAAAATATCAATCCCGAGTATTTTTGTAAGGATTAAACCATAGATTATTTTAAGGAGAGTTTACCATGGCAGATGTATTGCTGCAGATAAAGGATCTTCACGCGGGTGTGGAGGGCAAGGAGATTCTGAAGGGGTTGGATCTCACGATCCGCAAGGGTGAGGTGCACGTCATTTTAGGGCCGAACGGCTCGGGCAAGTCGACGCTGATGAATGTCATCATGGGGCACCCAAAGTATGAGATGACGGGCGGCAGTCTCGTCCTCGAAGGGGAGGATATCGGCGAGCTGCGCGCGTTCGAGCGTGCGCGTCGTGGTCTTTTCCTCGCATTTCAGTCGCCGGAGGAGATTCCCGGCATTACGGTGGAGAATATGATTCGCACAGCGCGTCAGATGATGACGGGCGAGAAGGTGAAGCTCATGCCATTCCGCAAGGAGCTGAATGCGATGATGGCGGAGCTGAAGATCGACCCGAGCTATGCACAGCGCTATCTGAATGTTGGTTTCTCGGGTGGTGAGAAGAAGCGCAGCGAGGTGCTGCAGCTGCTTATGCTTCGTCCAAAGTTGGCACTGCTCGATGAGACGGATTCGGGTCTCGATGTGGACGCCGTGCAGATTGTGTCCGAGGGCGTTGCGCGGTTCCACACAGCGGAAAACTCATGTCTTATCATCACGCATAACGCGCGCATTCTTGATAAGCTGAAGGTGGACTATGTGCATGTGCTTGCACAGGGAAAGATCGTGCGTGAGGGTGGCGCGGAACTCGTTCAGCAGATCAACGATGAGGGGTTTGCCCGCATCCTTGCAGATCAGGATAAAGTGGGGTGAGCCGAATGGAGGACTTCACGTCAAAGAAAAAGACGCAGGTCGCCGACATTGAGCGGACAATTTACGATATTACGAATGAGGATCGCTCGGCATATAAGTCGCAGTCGGGGCTGACGGAGGAGATCATCCGCGACATTTCGGCACGCAAGAACGATCCGGAGTGGATGCTGAATTTTCGTCTGAAATCGCTGGATGTGTACCATGCAACGCCGATGCCAGCATGGGGACCGGATCTCTCCGCTCTGAATATGGACGATATCGTGACTTACGTGCGCCCCGATGCGAAGATGGTCGGGGACTGGAATGAGGTGCCCGAGGACATCAAGGACACGTTCGACCGTCTGGGCATTCCCGAGGCGGAAAAAACGTCGCTCGCGGGTGTCGGTGCCCAGTATGACTCCGAGGTGGTCTATCACTCGATCCAGGAGTCGCTCGTGGAGCAGGGCGTTGTGTATACGGATATGGAAACGGCGCTGCAGGAGTACGGTGATATTGTTCAGCAGTATTTTATGACGCTCGTGCCGCCAAAGGCGCATAAGTTTGCCGCGCTGCACGGTGCGGTCTGGTCGGGCGGCTCGTTCGTCTATGTGCCCGAGGGGGTCAAGGTGGACATTCCGCTGCAGTCCTATTTCCGTCTGAATGCGGCAGGAGCAGGGCAGTTTGAGCATACGCTCATCATTGTGGAGAAGGGTGCGAGCCTGCATTTCATCGAGGGGTGTTCTGCGCCGAAATACAATGTGACGAACCTCCATGCGGGTTGTGTCGAGCTGTTCGTCAAGGAGGGGGCGCGGCTGCGCTACTCGACGATCGAGAACTGGTCGCGCAATATGATGAACCTCAACACGAAGCGCGTGAAGGTGGAGAAGGACGGTGCGGTCGAGTGGGTCTCCGGCTCGTTCGGCTCGCATGTTTCCATGCTCTATCCGACGAGCATTCTGCACGGGGAGAATGCGACCTGTGAGTTCACGGGTGTTACGTTCGCCTCGAAGGGGCAGGAGCTGGACACGGGCGCAACGGTGATCTTTGATGCGCCGAATACGTCGGCGAATATCAGCACGCGCTCAATCTCGAAGTCGGGCGGTGTCGCAATTTACCGCAGCGGTGTCAAGGTGACGCCGCGTGCGGTCGGGGCAAAGTGCTCGGTCAACTGCGAGTCGCTGATGCTGGATGCAGAGTCGCGCAGCGATACGCTGCCCGTGATGGATGTTGCGTGTGACGCGGTGGACATCGGACATGAGGCAAAGATTGGGCGCATCAGCGATGAGGCGATCTTCTATCTGATGAGCCGAGGCATTGACGAGGAGGAAGCGCGCGCGATGATTGTGCGCGGCTTTGTCGAGCCGATTGCGAAGGAGCTGCCGCTTGAGTACGCAGTTGAGATGAACAATTTGGTTAATATCGAACTGGAAGGAACGATGGGGTGATGGCAATGCAGGACGTATTCAGCCGTATCCCCATGCCAACGTGGCGCTGGCTCGGGGTGAACGATCTTCCCATGCCTGCGGGGCTTGCGGATACAAAGAAGGAGATTCGTCTCTCGGCAGTGACGGGAGAGAAGGTGCAGCATGTTGTAGAGCTGCGCGAAAATGGAGCACAGGAGATCTCTGTGGAGGTCGCTGAGGGAGCGGAGTTTGCGCTGACCTACATTCAGTTTGCGCCGACCGATGCACCTGCAGCGAGCCATATTCATGCGCGTGTGGCGCGTGGAGGCTTGTTCTCCTGCACACTCATCGAGGCGGGCGCTGCGCATACGGCGTCGGAGCTGCACGTGACACTTGCGGGGGATGAGGCGCGTGCAGATGTCTGGGGACTTTACTTCGGCGATGAGGCGCGTAAAATTGACCTCAACTATGTAATCCGTCAGGAGGGACGGCGGACAGATGCGAATATGCAGGTGCGCGGTGCTCTGCTGGATCATAGTGTCAAGACGTTCCGCGGGACGCTGGACTTCATTCAGGGGGCACGCGGCTCGGTCGGCAAGGAGGATGAGGAGGTAATGCTTTTCTCGCCTCATGTGCGCAACCGCAGTGTGCCGCTTATGCTCTCGCACGAGGGCGATGTGGACGGGCATCATGCGGTCAGCATTGGACGTATGGACGAGGACAAGCTTTTCTATCTGATGAGCCGAGGACTTGATGAGCGTGCGGCACAGCAGCTGATTGTAGAGGCATCCTTTGAGCCGGTACTGGCTCGTATCGAGCAGGAAGAGCTGCGTACGGAGATCAAGGATTATCTGGAGAGGAGACTTTTGGGTGGAGCGGAGGAATAATGAGTATCTGCGGGATTTCCCAATCCTGCAGACGAAGATGAACGGGCGTCCCATTGTCTACCTTGACAATGGTGCAACGACGCAGAAGCCGGAGGCGGTCATCAAGGCGGTCGCCGACTACTGCACCTACTGCAATGCAAACCCACACAGGGGCGCGTATGAGCTGTCGATGAAGGCGACGGACATCTATGAGACAGCGCGTGTACGGACGCAGCAGTTCATCGGTGCAGCGCGTCCCGAGGAGATCATCTTCACGAAGAATGCGACGGAGGCACTCAACCTTATCGCATACAGCTACGGACGCACCAACATTCGTGAGGGCGACGAGATTGTCATTACGATCTCGGAGCATCACAGCAACATCGTGCCGTGGCAGTTCGTCGCAAAGGCGCGCGGCGCAACGCTCAAGTATATCTATCTCGCGGAGGACGGCAACCTCTCGGCGGAGGATATTGCGGCGCAGATCACGGAAAAGACGAAGATCGTGGCAGTGACACATGTATCGAATGTGCTCGGCTTGGTAAACGATGTGCGTACGATTGCCGACCGCGCTCATGCGGTTGGAGCGGTTATCGCCGTGGACGGCTCGCAGAGCGTGCCGCACATTGCGGTGGATGTGCAGGCGATGGATGCGGACTTCTTCGCATTCTCGGGACACAAGATGCTCTCGCCGATGGGGATTGGCGTGCTCTATGGGAAATACAATATCCTTGATGCGATGCCGCCGTTCCTCTTCGGTGGGGATATGATCGACTATGTCGGCGAGCAGGATACAACATACGCGGAACTGCCGGCGAAGTTCGAGGCGGGGACGCAGAATGTCAGCGGGGCATCGGGTCTGATTGCGGCGATTGACTATCTTGAAAAGGTCGGGTTTGACCGCATTGAGCGGATCGAGCGCGATCTCATTTCCTACGCACTGCCGAAGCTGCGTGAACTGCCGTTTGTGGAGCTTTACGGCTGCGACAGCACGCAGGACAATAAGACGGGGATCATCACGTTCAATGTGAAGGATGTGCACCCGCACGATGTTTCGACGATTCTCGACAGCTATGGGGTTGCGATCCGCGCGGGGCACCACTGTGCACAGCCCTTGATGCGCTATCTTGGGCAGAATGCGACCTGCCGCGCGAGCTTCTACCTCTACAACACACATGAGGACATCGACCAGTTCATTGAGGCTCTGACAAAGGTACGGGGGGTGCTCGGCTATGGCGATTGAGAATGCGGCACTCGGCGATCTCTATACGGAGGTCATCGGCGAGCACAGCCGCTTGCCCGAGAACAAGGGGGCGCTCGCCTCGGCGACGGTTCGTGAGCGTGGACATAATCCAAGCTGCGGCGATGAGATCACGCTCGAACTTGAGATTGCAGATGGTATCATAAAGGATGGCGGATTTACGGGCGTCGGCTGTGCAATCTCACAGGCGAGTACGGACATCATGATCGACCTGATGCGCGGCAAGACGGTCGAGGAGGCACATCGGCTTGCACAGCTCTTTACCTCGATGATTAAGCGCGAGGTGACGGATGATGCCGCACTTGAGGAACTGGATGAGGCAGTGGCACTGAAGAACATCTCCAATATGCCGGCGCGTGTGAAATGCGCGGTGCTCGCATGGCATACCCTTGAGGATGTGTTGAAAGAAGGACAAACGTCATAAACTGTGGGACTGCTTTGGGAAGTTTTCACTTCTCAGAGCAGTCCTTTCGCATTTTTCGTTGTATGAATACTAGCTTTTTTGTGCGTGTCCATGTATAATAAATCAGTATTGTAAACTTACAACAATAGTAAAGGTGGGAATTCGATGCGGATGACAACGACAATGAAAGCCATCGCTCTTGGCATCGCGGCGCTCGGACTCGGCATGATGGCGGGCTGCGGCGGCAATCAGCAGGCAAGTGGTGAGAAGTCGTATAAGATCGGCATTGTCCAGCTGGTCGAGCACAATGCTCTCGATGCGGCGAATCGTGGGTTCGTGGATGGACTCAAGGCGCGCGGCTACGAGGAAGGCAAGAACCTCACGATCGACCGCCAGAATGCACAGGCGGATCAGTCGAACCTGCAGAACATTGCACAGCGCTTTGTCAGCGACAAGGTGGATCTCATCTGTGCGATTGCGACTCCGGCGGCGCAGTCGGTGGCAAATGCGACGAAGGACATCCCCATCGTTGGTACGGCAATCACGGACTATGTGAGCGCGAAGCTTGCGCAGACGAACGAGAAGCCGGGCGGGAACATCACGGGGACGAGCGACCTCAACCCGATCAAGGAGCAGATCGATCTGCTCTTCAAGCTCTATCCGAATGCAAAGACCATCGGCACAATCTATTCCTCCAGTGAGGTCAACTCCGAGATCCAGATCAAGGCGATGACGGAGTACGCTGAGTCGAAGGGGCTGAAGGTGCGTGCGGCAACGGTTTCGACGGTCAATGACATCCCACAGGCGGCACAGAGCCTCGTGAGTGATGTGGATGTATTCTATGAGCCGACGGACAATGTCATCTCTTCCTCGATTCCGACTCTCGTGGGCGTGACGGACGCAGCGGGGAAGGCGGTGATCTGCGCGGAGCCGTTTATGGTGACGGGCGGCTGCCTTGCGACCTACGGCATCGACTACTACAAGCTCGGCGTTCAGACGGGCGATATGGCGGCGGATATCCTGGAGGGCAAGAAAAAGCCGGCAGATATGCCGATTGAGACGGCGCGTGACCTGACGCTCGTCATCAGCAAGGGCAATGCGGCGAAGCTGGGGCTGACAATCCCCGAAGATGTGCTGAAAGATGCAACCCTTGTGGACTGATATGGATATAGAAAAGGTGGGGATTCGATGCGGATGACAAAGCTCGTAAAATGTGCTGCTCTTGGCATCGCCACCCTCGGGATTCTGGCATTGGCAGGATGTGGGCAGCAGGCGGCGAAGGGCGAGAAAACATACAAGGTCGGGATTGTTCAGCTCGTGGAGCACAGCTCGCTCGACGATGCGAATCGTGGATTTGTGGACGGGCTGAAAGAACGCGGCTATGAGGAGGGGAAGAACCTGACGATTGACCGCCAGAACGCCCAGGCGGATCAGTCGAATCTCCAGAACATTGTGCAGCGCTTTATCAGTGACAAGGTGGATCTCATCTGCGCGATTGCAACGCCTGCTGTGCAGTCGGCGGCGAACGCGACGAAGGATATCCCCATCGTCGGAACAGCGGTGACGGACTATGTGAGCGCAAAGGTGGTAAAGTCGAACGACGTTCCGGGTGGAAATGTCACGGGGACAAGTGATCTCACGCCGATTGCCGAGCAGATTGACCTTCTTATGAAGCTCTATCCGAATGCAAAGACGATTGGCACGATCTACTCCTCCAGTGAGGTCAACTCTGAGATTCAGGTCAAGGCAATGAAGGAATACGCTGAGTCGAAGGGTCTGACCGTGCGCGTTGCGACCATTTCGACGGTCAATGATATCCAGCAGGCAGCCCAGAGTATCATCAATGATGTGGATGTGTTCTACGAGCCAACGGACAATGTGATCGCATCAGCGATGCCGACGCTCACGAGTGTTACCGATCCGGCGGGCAAAGGCGTGATTTGCAGCTATGTCGGCGGCGTTACCGCCGGTGCCCTTGCAACGAAGGGGATTGACTACTACAAGCTCGGCGTTCAGACAGGCAACATGGCGGCAGACATCATCGAGGGCAAGAAAAAGCCGGCGGATATGAAGATCGAGACGGCGCACGATCTGACGGTCGTCATCAACAAGAAGAATGCGGAGAAAATCGGTCTGACGATTCCTGCCGATGTACTAAACGGCGCGACGATTGTGCAGTAAGGAATCGCTGATAAAATGAAGTCCGTCAGATTGGCGTAGATTTTTTCGTCCGAACAAGGAGGCAAACCGGACGCATAGCAGGGGCTATGTGGAGGATTTGCCGACACAGTACGGGCAAAAAAGATGCGTCAAGATGGCGTGGCTGAATTTATCAGTGCTTCCTAAGTAAGACGAACACAGCGGAGCGGGCACGCAGCGTGTCCGCTTTTTTTCGGACTAATAGGGAGTGACGTTATGGATCTCGTCATTGCGACGGCGGCACAGGGAGTTCTTTGGGGACTCTATGCGCTCGGTGTCTATCTGACTTATCGTGTTTTGGACATTGCTGATCTGACGGTTGAGGGCAGCTTCCCATTGGGCGCCGCCGTTTCTGCCGCGATGCTCATAGCAGGGCATACGCCGCTTACGGCAATTCTTGTTGCCTGTGCGGCAGGCTGTGTCTCGGGTGTCGTTACGGGATTTTTCTGTACGAAACTCAAGATTCCCGCGCTGCTCGCCGGGATCCTGACGATGATTGGACTCTATTCCATCAATCTGCGTGTCATGGGCAAGGCGAACCTCCCTCTTCTCCAACAGGAAACGCTTTTTACCGAATGGAATATATGGGGGCTGGATACCGCGACAAATATTTTGCTCATCGGTACGGTTGTGGTTGTTATCGCCATTCTCCTCACCTATTGGTTCTTCGGCACGGAGCTGGGTATGGCGATTCGCGCAACGGGTGCAAACCCGCACATGATCCGCGCAAATGGTGTGAATACAGATGTGATGATCGTCCTCGGGCTGCTTCTCTCAAACGGCATGGTTGCGATCTGCGGCGCGCTCGTCGCACAGAGCAACGGCTTTGCGGATGTTGGCATGGGGACGGGCACGATTGTTATCGGCCTTGCGTCCGTCATCATCGGCGAGGTACTGTTCGGCACGCGCAGCTTTAAGAACTGGCTGATCTCCGTCGTGCTCGGCTCCGTCGTCTACCGTGCAGTCATTGCAATCGTGCTGCAGCTCGGCATGCCGCCCAATGACCTCAAGCTCTTTACTGCAATTCTCGTGGCGATTGCACTCTCGCTGCCTCTGATACAGTCGAAGTATCACGCGATGAAGAAGGGGGCAGAGTAATGCTGCACATAGAGGATATCAGAAAGACGTTCAATCCGGGAACGATCACGGAGAAAAAGGCTCTCTCGGGCATTACCCTCCACCTGAACCCCGGCGACTTCGTCACGGTGATCGGCGGCAACGGCGCGGGCAAGTCCACGCTGATGAATGCGATTGCGGGCGCGATCTCCGTGGATACGGGGAAGATCTCGATTGCGGGTGAGGACATTACAAAGTGGCCGGAGCACCGCCGCGCAAAGTTCATCGGGCGCGTCTTTCAAGACCCGATGATGGGGACGGCGGCGCGCATGATGATCGAGGAGAACCTTGCGATTGCAGCGCGCCGCGGTGAGACGCCGACGCTGCGCTGGGGGTCGACGAGCGAGATGCGCGATGTGTTCCGTGAAAAGCTGGCACGTCTCAAACTCGGTCTTGAAAAGCGCCTCTCCTCGCGTGTGGGGCTGCTCTCGGGCGGACAGCGGCAGGCGCTGACACTGCTTATGGCGACGCTTGTGAAGCCGAATCTCCTGCTGCTTGATGAGCATACGGCGGCGCTCGATCCGAAGACGGCGGCAAAGGTGCTCGAGCTGACGCAGCAGATCGTTTCGGAGGATCAGCTCACAACGCTCATGATTACGCATAACATGAAGGATGCACTCCGCTACGGCAACCGCCTCATCATGCTGCACGAAGGGCGCATCCTCTTCGATGTGCCGCAGGAGAAAAAGCAGGGACTCACAACGCGCGACCTCCTCTCCATGTTCGAGCAGGCGGCGGGCAGTGAACTTGCTAATGATAGTCTACTCCTTAGCTAATCGAACATTAACACCCTTCACAAGGCTTTCTAAGTCGATTCCGTTATATTATTCACGAAAGCAAGAGATACTAAGAATGCAGATATGCTTTCATACTCTCTGACTTTCGGTGCGTATTCTGCGGCCTTCCCTTCCGCGGAATTCACATACATTCCCTACATTTCTTTCTCTCTATCGAAATGCGCCTCCTGCTGCCCGGCAGGAGGCGTATTTTCTTGCATGAACTTGCTATTTTGGTGATTCGTAGTAAAATAAGAGATGTATATCGAACAGACGGACGGAGGTGTGCGATGGGGAACGGATGGGCAGCAGAGATTCTGCAGCGTCTTACGAGGCATGTTTACCACGATACAGAGATTCCAAATGCGCCCACGCCGACACCAAAGCCGCCGACGCCGAAGCTGCTGAGCGCGATGCGCTCGCTCGTTACAACCTCGCAGGACTATTGGCAGTCACGTTCGGAACTCTTTTTGAAACAGGCACGGCTGATGGCAAGCTATGAGGACGACTACGTTTACAATGGCACAGTCAATCAGTATTTTCCAACGTATGACTCGCTTTCGGATGCACAGCTGCGCGGATACTTTACATGGCGGACGGCGGTACGGCGAGGACAGATTGAGAGGCGGGGGATGTCTTATGCCTCTCTCTACGTCTATGAACTCCTGCATCTCATCGGGTGCAGGGACGCGCAGGATGGCTATGAGAAGCTGTGTGCATTCTGTGCGGCGTATTGTTCCATTGATCCCCAGATTGCACACTATATTTCGGATTGGGAAGATGAGTTTGTGATCTACTACGGACTCGATCCCAAGCGGATTACATACGGTGGGGATGGGCTTATACGTCATCAGCAGGATGATGCAATCCATACAATGCTTCATCGTGCGGAGCGTACGGCAGAGGCGGTCATGGCAGCACTCTGTACACTCTCCTCCTATCGTTTGGAACGCTCGAAGCTCTATCGTGCCCATACGACGGAGGTGAATGCGGTTGTGCTCCGCGTATTCGATCGTATTGCGGAATACTATGAGAAGCATCGGCAAATCAGCGCGTTTGCCGACCTGATTGCAGTGCCGCAGACAGCGCCGATTCGGCTCTTTTCCTCCGCCGTATTTCAGCCGTCCGGTGAGGAACAAGACCGCATCTATTGGGTTCATGCGCTGCGGTACTACGAGTGCGTGGGTGGATATTGGACGCTGCACTCCTACGAGCGGGCGGATCGTGCCGCGCAGCGGCTTGGTGCACTCCTGCGCGGCGTGGATGCGGCTCTGCGTGCACATTTTGGAATCACGGCGATTCAGCCGCCAAAGCTGAAAAAATGGCAGGCGAAAATAATTGATGAGGAGATCACCGCTTTTCTTGCGGAGCAGAGGGCGATAGAGGCGCGCCGCGTGCATCTTGATTTTTCACAGCTGGCACGCATCCGTGCGGATGCCGATGTGACGCAGGAGCGGCTGATCGTGGAGGAGGAAGAGGTTTCCCCGATGGCTGTGCCGCAGGCGGAGCAGTTCGCTTCGGAGGATGCGCTGCCTGTGACTCCGGCGCCCGTGCCGCGGATGGAGCCGTCCGTTGCAGATGATGTGTCGGTCACTCCGCTGACGGCTGCGAATGATGTGGGGTTGAGTGCGGCAGAGCGCCGTTTGCTCTGTGATCTGCTGGACGGCAGCGCACTCTCATGGGTACGCGCGGAGGGGCTGCTCCTCTCCGTCCTCGTCGATGGAGTCAATGAGAAACTGTATGATGATTTCGAGGACACGGTGATTGTGGGCGATCCGCCCGTTATTGTGGCTGATTATCGAGATGACCTGACAGCGAGGTATCTGAATGGCAGCGAATGAATCGAAGAAAATCCCGCGCCGTATTGCCCAGACGCTTGTGAGTGCGCTCAAGGGCGGCGTTGTGCCGCGCATCGGTCTGCCGTATATCACGGTCGGGCGGCGCAGCGAGATCGAGGCTCTGCTCTCCGATGTGGAGATGATCGAGGGCGGCGGTGCGTCCTTTCGCTTCATTGTTGGGCGTTACGGCAGCGGAAAGAGTTTCCTCCTGCAGACGATCCGCAGCTATGTCATGGCGAAGAACTTCGTCGTCGTGGATGCCGATCTCTCGCCGGAGCGCCGTCTGCAGGGGACGCGCGGGCAGGGGCTTGCAACGTACCGCGAGCTCATTCGCAATATGGCGACAAAGACGACCCCTGAGGGCGGTGCGCTCACGCTTATCCTCGACCGTTGGATCAGCCGCGTACAGCAGGAAATTGTGACGGAGGGCGGCATCGCGCCCGAGGATCCGAATTTTCCCGCTGCCGTTGACCGGCGCATTGCCGCGCTCATCTACGGGCTGAACGATCTTGTGCATGGCTACGACTTTACACGCCTCCTGACCCTCTACTACCATGCCTATCGCGACGGCGATGATGAAAAGCGGGCGCAGGTTGCGCGTTGGTTTCGCGGGGAATACACGACGAAGACCGAGGCGCGGCACGATCTCGGCGTGAACATCATCATCACGGATGACGACTGGTACGAGTATCTGAAGCTCTTCGCCGCCTTTCTGCGGCAGGCAGGCTATGCGGGGATGCTCATCTTCATTGATGAGCTGGTGAACATCTACAAGATCCCGCATGCCGTTACGCGTCAGTACAACTATGAGAAGATCCTCACGATGTATAACGATGCAATGCAGGGGCGTGCACAGTATCTCGGTATGATTCTCTGCGGGACGCCTGCCTGTATGGAGGACACGCGGCGCGGTGTCTACAGCTACGAGGCGCTGCGCTCACGGCTTGCAGAGGGACGCTTTGCGGGGGAACACCGCGACCTGCTCTCGCCCGTGATACGTCTCGCGCCGCTCACGCATGAGGAGATGCTCGTTCTCGTGGAGAAACTTGCCGCCATTCATGCGCAGCTCTACGAATACGAGCAGATCGTTACGCAGGATGATCTCGCGGACTTCATCCGCATCGAGTTTGGGCGGATCGGTGCAGATACGCATATTACGCCGCGTGAGGTCATCCGCGACTTCATTCAGGTGCTCGACATTATCTATCAGAATCCCAGCCTGAAACTCGCCGACCTGCTTGGTTCGGACGAATTTTCGTATGCGCAGAACGAAGTGGAGGGCGCGGAGATCAGCGCACAGTTTGCGGAGTTTGAGCTATGAGCGTATTTGAACGTTATGCGCCCTTTGTGCGTGACTATATCTACGCACAGGACTGGAAGCACCTGCGCGGCATCCAGATTGCGGCGGCGGAGGCGATCTTCGGGACGGACGATCACGTCCTGCTCACAGCCTCCACGGCATCCGGCAAGACGGAGGCGGCGTTCTTTCCGATCATCACGCTCTTTCACGAGGATCCGCCGACCTCCGTCGGCTGTATCTACATCGGCCCTCTGAAAGCGCTGATTAACGATCAGTTTGAGCGCCTGACGGAGCTGTGCTGCAGGGCGGACATTCCCGTCTGGCACTGGCACGGAGATGTGGGGCAGACGCATAAGGCGCGGTTGATGAAGCATCCGTCGGGCATCCTGCAGATCACACCGGAATCACTGGAGGCACTGCTGCTGCATCGTCATGCAGCGATTCCAAAGCTGTTCGGCGATCTGCGTTTCGTCGTGATTGACGAGCTTCATTCGCTTCTGCGCGGCGATCGCGGCGGGCAGACGCTCTGCCTCATCGAGCGGCTCTCCCGCATCGCGGGCGTGCAGCCGCGCCGCATCGGTCTCTCGGCGACGATCGGCGACCCGACGAGCGCGGGGGACTTCCTCGCGGCGGGGACGGGGCGCAGGACGCTTGTGCCGCAGATCGAGGCAAAGGGGAGCAGATGGCGGCTTTCCCTTGAGCATTTCTATGTGCGCGACACGCAGGCGGGGGAGGGGCGCGATGATATCATGGTGCCGGCTGCGCCCGATGTGCCGACCGATACGCCGCCTGAGGCGGCAGACCCGGGGATTGGCTATATCTTTGCGCATACACGCGGGAAGAAATGTCTCGTCTTTGTCAACTCGCGCGAGGAGTGCGAGGCGGTGACGACGACCCTGCGATCCTACTGCGAAAAACAGCATGAGCCGGATCGCTTTCTCATCCATCACGGCAATCTCTCCGCTGCGTTCCGTGAGACGGCGGAGGCACGGATGAAGGATGAGGACAGTCTTTTTACAACGTGTACGACGGCGACGCTCGAACTTGGCATCGATATCGGACGCCTCGAACGCGCCTTTCAGATTGATGCGCCTTGGACGGTCTCGTCCTTTCTGCAGCGCATGGGGCGCACGGGGCGGCGCGGGCAGCCGCAGGAGATGCACTTCGTCGTGCGTGAGGACGCACCCGAGGCGCGTGCGCTCCTGCCCGCAACGATTCCGTGGAAGCTCCTGCAGGGGATTGCGCTCATCCAGCTCTACCTTGAAGAGCGCTGGGTCGAGCCGCCGCGCCTTGACCGACTGCCGTTCAGCCTGCTCTATCATCAGACGATGAGTGTCTCCGCGTCCTGCGGAGAACTCTCTCCGCGCGCGCTTGCGGATCGCGTACTCTCTTTGCACGTCTTTCACCGTATTACGCAGGAGGACTACCGCGTGCTCCTGCGCCATCTGATTGCGCAGGAACACCTACAGCAGACGGAGCGCGGCGGGCTCATCGTGGGACTTGCGGGGGAGCGCGTCGTGCGATCTTTTCGCTTCTACGGGGTCTTTCAGGAGAACGAGGAGTATACCGTTCGCTGTGAGTCGCAGGAGATCGGAACGATTGTCACGCCGCCGCCCGTCGGGGAAAAAATTGCCATTGCGGGGCACGTCTGGCGCGTGCTTGAGGTGGATCGCAAGCGCCACCTCGTCTACTGTGAGATGGTACGGGGGAATGTGCCCGCCTATTTCGGCGAGTGTCCGGGTGATATCCACACGCGCATACTTGAGCGGATGCGGCAAGTACTGCGCGAGGATTTGATACCGTCCTATCTGCTAAAAAATGCCGTCGCACGCCTTGCACAGGCACGCGATACCGCGCGGCACTCACACGCGGCGGAGGATGTGCTCATCCCGCTCGGCGGAGAGATGTACGCGCTTCTGCCGTGGCTCGGCAGCTATGCCTTTCTTGCACTTGAGCGCTTTCTGCGCATCCGCTGCGGTGCGCGGATCGGGCTGCGCGGCTTTGCGTCCATGCGCCCCTATTTCATGCAGTTTACGATGAAGGTGACGCCCGCAGAGTTCTTTTGTGTACTTGCGGAGGAGGCGGCGGAGGCGTTCGACCCGATGGAGCTCCTCTATCCCGATGAAGTTCCGATCTTCGATAAATACGATGAGTTCCTTCCAACGGAACTTGTGCGGCGCGGCTTTGCGCACGGAATTCTGGATGTGGACGGGATGCGTACGGCAGTTCTCGCGTGGTCAAATGCACGGATTGACAGGTCTGTGCGGTCGTGATAGAATACGGTTGCTGAGTTTATCAGTGTTTCCTGCCCATGCGGATGTGGCGGAATTGGCAGACGCGCTGGACTTAGGATCCAGTGCCGCAAGGCGTATGGGTTCGACCCCCTTCATCCGCACCATATCGTATATTTTGCACGCCTGGTGCAGTTCGACCGACTGTTTTTCAGTCGGCTTTTTTTCTATGGGGAGTGATCGTAATGTCCATCCTTGCCGCATATCATGTGCCGCATCCGCCGCTCATCATTCCTGCGATTGGCGTGGGGCGGGAGCGGGAGATTGCCGCAACCGTTCGGGCGTATCATGAGACGATGCGCACAGCGGCAGAGCTGCGCCCCGATACGGTCGTCATCATCAGTCCGCACGCGACGGCGTACGATGATTTCTTTCACATCTCGCCGAGGGCGGAGGCAGAGGGGAACTTTTCCGCATTTGGGCATCCCGAACTGTCGGTAGGAATCGAGTACGACGAAGATTTTGTGCGTGTGCTGTCCTCTGCTGCATCCGAACAGGAGCTTCCTGCGGGAACGCTCGGAGAAAAGGACGCATCGCTCGATCACGGCACGATGATTCCGCTCTTCTTTCTGAGTGAATATCTGGGGGCTGCGCCGACCAAATTTGTCCGCATCGGCATTGCGGGGCTGCCCGCGCATACACATGCCCTGCTCGGGCAGTGCATCGCGGCGACGGCGGAGCGGCTTGGGCGGCGTACTGTCTGCATTGCGAGCGGCGATCTCTCGCATCGCCTCACGGAGGGCGGGGCAAACGGCTTTGCGCCCGAGGGGGCGGAGTTTGACGAACTCTGCACGGCGTTTCTAAAGACGGGGGATTTCCTCTCGCTCCTGCAGATTCCGGGCAGCTTCGCCGAGACGGCAGGACACTGCGGGCTGAACGGGCTGTGGGTACTGGCGGGGGCGCTCGACTGCGCAGCAGTGGATGCACGGCTGCACAGTTACGAGGCTCCGTTTGGCGTGGGCTATGCAGTTGCTTCCTTTATCGTCACGGGGCGTGATGACAGCAACGGTTTTACGGCGCAGCTGCAGCGTTCCGAGGATGCGGTGATTGCCGAACTGCGTGCGGCGGAGGACGACTACGTACGCCTTGCCCGCATGAGTGTCGAGCACTTTGTGCGGACACACAGCTATGCGCAGCTGCCGCAGGAACTCCCGCAGGAGCTGACGGAGAGCCGCGCGGGTGCGTTTGTTTCGATCAAGAAATACGGCAAGCTGCGCGGCTGTATCGGGACATTTGTGCCTGCGCAGCAGAGCCTTGCCGAGGAGATTCTCTACAATGCTGTCTCGGCAGCGGCGCACGATGGGCGCTTTGAGCCGATTGATGAGCATGAATTGAACCGTCTGGTCTATTCGGTAGACGTGCTGAGTGTCCCCGAACCAATCGAGTCGGCGGCACAGCTCGACCCGAAGATCTACGGTGTGATCGTCAAGAGTGTTGCGGACAATCGGCGCGGGCTGCTCCTCCCCGATCTTGCGGGCATCAATACGGCAGAGCAGCAGATTGCGATTGCACGCGAGAAGGCACGCATCCAGCCGAAAGAGCCGATTGCACTTGCACGGTTTACGGTGGAACGACATACATGACGCAAAGAACCCCATTCATGGAAATATCCACGAATGGGGTTCTTTTGCTGGTATGCTTACTGTGCCGCAGATTTCTCGCCGATCGTCGCGTTGAGCTCGGCGATGAGCGCGTCGATGTCGATGCCGTGTGCCATTGCACCCTGCTCGATGTTCTCGAAATGCGATGCTGCGCAGCCGAGGCAGCCCATGCCCGCATTCATCAGAACCTCAACGGTGTCAGGGTACGTCTGAACGATCTCAACGATGCTCATATCTTTTGTAATTGCCATGATGACCTCCTATATGATGAAGATAATTGACAGTGAAGGGGGAACCCCCGATTGCTTCAAATTATAGCACAAGATTTCAAAAAGGGAAGTAGCATTTGTGACATTTGCAGGTATGTACATAAGAAAAGATGTATGCTTCCCCTGTGGTGAATGGCGCACAATGATTGACCTTCATCACTTTTTTTGCTATAACATAACGAGTGTATCTATAAATATGGAAGACATATAGCATGACTTCGGTCAGTGAAAGAGGGAATAAACGTGAGCAATCTGGAAGTTGGAATCGTCGGCCTGCCGAACGTGGGCAAGAGTACGCTGTTCAATGCGATCACGAAGGCGGGCGCAGAGGCAGCGAATTATCCGTTCTGCACGATTGAGCCGAATGTGGGTGTGGTGGCGGTGCCGGATGCGCGCCTCAAGGTGCTGACCGATCTCTATCACTCCAAGAAGACGACACCTGCGAGCGTTCGGTTTGTCGATATTGCGGGACTTGTGAAGGGAGCGTCGAAGGGCGAAGGGCTTGGCAATAAATTCCTCGAACACATCCGCCAGGTGGATGCCGTGGCGCACGTTGTCCGCTGCTTTGAAAGTACGGATATCACGCATGTCGAGGGCGCAGTCGACCCGCTGCGCGACATTGACATCATCGAGACGGAACTCTGCCTTGCTGATCTCGAAGCGGTCGAAAAGCGCATGGCGAAGGTGACGAAGCTGCTCAAATCGGGCAGCAAGGACGCAAAGGCGGAGCACGCGGCGCTTGAGCGACTGAAAGCCGCACTCGATGCGGGAAAGCCCGCACGCGAGGTGGAACTCTCGGATGAGGAGCAGGCGATGCTGCGCGATCTGAACCTCCTCACGCGCAAGCCCATCCTCTATATAGCGAATGTCGGCGAGGACGAGGCGGCGACGGCGGACGCGGAGAATCCGCACGTACAGACGGTCAAGGAATACGCGGCACGCACGGGCGCACAGGTGGTGACGGTCTCGGCGCGGCTTGAGGAGGAGATTGCAGAACTGGACGCAGAGGAGGCAGCGGTATTCCTTGAGGATCTGGGGCTTTCCGAGAGCGGACTGGATCGCCTCATTCACGGGGCATTTGCCCTGCTCGGGCTGCAGACCTTCCTCACGGCGGGTGAGGACGAGTGCCGCGCGTGGACGATTACGCGTGGGACGACGGCACCGAAGGCTGCGGGGAAAATTCACACGGATTTCGAGCGTGGCTTCATTCGCGCCGAGATTGTGAACTACGATGATCTCGTTGCACTCGGCAGCGTGGCGGCGGCGCGCGACAAGGGGCTTGTTCGCTTGGAGGGCAAGGAGTATGTCATGCGCGACGGCGATGTGGTAAACTTCCGGTTTAATGTATGATTTTTTTCTGTGGCTCTGGACAAGCAGCACATTATGCGTTACAATTCATTCGGTCATTTTACGAGAATTATTTTCGAAAGGAAGTGAAGAGCGTGGACGATACACCTTTGCAGCCTGACCCCAACATATCTATCCCGTCCTCTCTTCACCTCTGCACTTTGCGGTGATGGGAGAGGACGGTCGGAAAGGAGCGTCCACCATTGCTGCAAATCTATAAATCAATGGAATCCGGTCCCCTTCAGGAGCTGTCCCTCAAGACGCTCACGAAGGGTGCATGGATCAATATTGTCAATCCAACGCCGTACGAGCTGAAGGTCGTGAGTACGCTGACGGAGGTTGACCCCGACTTCCTGCGCTCCGCACTCGACGATGAGGAACGTTCGCATACGGATGTCGAGGACGATTCCGTCATGATCCTGACGAATGTGCCCGTCTATCGCGGTGAGGACAGCTACGATACGCTGCCGCTCGCGATCATTCTCACGGACGAGCACATCATTACGGTCTGTCTTGAGGAAACCCCCGTAATGGCGGAGTTCAACGAACGCACGGCAAAGCTTTTCCGCACGTACAAGCGAACGCGCTTCCTCTTTCAGATTCTCTACAAGTCGGATGTGTTCTACCTGCGCTATCTGCGTCAGATCAGTAAACTCTCCGAGGAGATCGAGGATCGTCTGCGCCACGATATGAAGAACAGTGAAATCCTGCGCCTTCTGCAGCTGCAGAAGGGGCTGACATATTTCAACGCGGCGCTGCGCTCGAACGGCGCGGTGCTGGATCGTCTCATGCGTCTGCGTACAAATACAACGCTGCACCACATCTTCAAGATGTACGAGGAGGACGAGGATCTCCTTGAGGACGTTATCATCGAGAATAAGCAGGCGCGTGAGATGGTGGAGATGTACAGCACCATCCTTGCACGTCTCGCCGATACCTTCTCTTCGATTGTTTCGAACAATCTGAACCTCGTGATGAAATTTTTGACGGCGATCACGATCATCCTTGCAATCCCGACGGTGATATCAAGTTTTTTTGGCATGAACGTGCCTGTGCCGTACGAAGGTGACCCGCTCGGATTTATGCGCGTGGTTGTCATTGCAGCCTGTGTATCGACGACCGTTGTCTATATGCTCTGGCGGAGGGATATGTTTTGATACGCGAGGCGCAGCTGCTGCGCGGTATTATCTTCGGTGATCGGATGACCGATGAGTATGTCTATATGCCGGCGAGTGAAATTGGCGTTGACACACCTGTTTATGTGTATGAGGAGGGGAGTACACGCCGCGACATCGACCTAGCGGAGGCACTTCACCTTATACGTGTGCGCGATTTAAGACCGACCGTACATCCTTTGCTTGGAAAAACGAGCTGCTGATGGCAGCTCGTTTTTTGATAGGATGATTAGATATTCCTATCATAAAAAACAATGGGGAAATACTGTCTTTTCCAATACTGAGAAAGCCTATCCTGTTTACAAGCCCCATGTTCCGTTGTATAATAAACAGAAAGTATGGAATCAGTATTCCTCCATAGATATTCTTTTTGATTCTTTTTATCAAAAAGAATGTGAGGGGACAAATTCTTTGCTCATGTGGTTATATTTTAATATTTATGGGGAATGCACGTGCATTTCCATTGAGAGGGGAGCAGTAACATGGCCAAGAAAATGAAGACGATGGACGGCAACACCGCTGCCGGCTACATCTCCTATGCCTTTACGGATGTGGCGGCGATCTATCCGATCACACCGTCCTCGCCGATGGCGGAGCACGTCGACAGCCTTGCTGCAAAGGGAATGAAGAATCTCTTCGGACAGAAGGTGCGTCTCATCGAAATGCAGTCGGAGGCTGGCGCTGCCGGTGCAGTGCATGGCTCACTCCAAGCCGGTGCACTCACGACGACCTATACGGCATCGCAGGGACTCCTGCTCATGATTCCGAATATGTATAAGATCGCGGGCGAACTCCTGCCGGGCGTGTTCCATGTCAGTGCCCGTGCGATTGCAGCGTCCTCGCTGAACATCTTCGGCGATCATCAGGATGTTATGGCGGCACGTCAGACGGGCGTTGCCATGCTCGCAGAGTCGAGCGTGCAGGAGGTCATGGATCTCGCTGCGGTGGCGCATCTCGTTGCCATCAAGGGACGCATTCCGTTCATCAACTTCTTTGACGGATTCCGTACCTCGCATGAGATTCAGAAGATCGAGGTCGTGGACTATGCCGATCTAGCGAAGATTCTTGACTGGGATGCGGTCAATGAGTTCCGCCGCCGCGCACTCAATCCGGATCATCCGGCGGTACGCGGTACGGCACAGAACCCCGACATCTACTTCCAGGGACGTGAGGCGGTCAACCGCTACTATGACGCTATCCCTGAGCTTGTCGAAGAGGCAATGGCGCAGATGACGAAGATCACGGGGCGCGAGCACCATCTCTTCGACTACTACGGCGCGCCCGATGCGGATCGCATCATCATCGCAATGGGCTCGGTCTGCCAGACGGCGGAGGAGGTTGCCGAATACCTCAACGCACAGGGCGAGAAGGTCGGTCTGCTCTCCGTTCATCTCTATCGTCCGTTCTCGGTTGAGCACTTCTTCAAGTATCTCCCGAAGACGGTACAGAAGGTCGCCGTCCTCGACCGCACGAAGGAGCCGGGATCGCTCGGCGAGCCGCTTTACCTCGATGTCAAGGCGGCGTACTACAGCTCGGGGATGAACCCCGTCATCGTCGGCGGACGCTACGGTCTTGGCGGTAAGGATACGACACCGGAT
Organism: Candidatus Centipeda massiliensis; assembly: GCF_900290285.1. Lineage (GTDB taxonomy): Bacteria > Bacillota > Negativicutes > Selenomonadales > Selenomonadaceae > Centipeda > Centipeda massiliensis. The sequence continues at coordinate 1,197,795 of NZ_LT985754.1, forward strand.
CAGGTCTTCGCGGTCTACGAGGAACTGAAAAAGGATGAGCCGATGCACGGCTTTACGCTCGGCATCGTTGACGATGTCACGCACCGCAGTCTCACACCGATCCACGGCGATGTCAACCTCACGAAAGAGGGAACGACGGCGTGCAAGTTCTGGGGTCTCGGCTCGGACGGCACGGTCGGCGCGAACAAGAGCGCGATCAAGATCATCGGTGACAAGACGGATATGTACGCACAGGCGTACTTTGCTTATGACTCGAAGAAGTCGGGCGGCATCACAATGAGCCACCTGCGCTTCGGCAAGTCGCCCATCATCAGCCCGTACCTCATCAACAGGGCGGACTTCATCTCCTGCTCGCAGCAGTCCTATGTCCGTCAGTACGATCTCCTCGCAGGTCTCAAGAAGGGCGGCACGTTCCTCCTCAACACGTTCTGGTCGGATGAGGAGCTGAACACACACCTGCCCGCGTCGATGCGCCGCTACATCGCCTCCAACGACATTCAGTTCTACACGGTGGATGCGGTTCACATCGCCCGCGAACTCGGTCTCGGCGGCCGCTTCAACATGGTCATGCAGTCGGCATTCTTCAAGCTTGCGAACATCATTCCCATCGACGATGCGGTTAAGTATCTCAAGGACGCAGTTGTCACATCCTATGGCAGCAAGGGCGAAAAGGTCGTCAACATGAACAACGGTGCGATCGATCACGGCATCGAGTCGCTCCATCGCGTGAATGTCCCTGCCGAGTGGAAGGATGCGGTCGATGAAGAGGTTCCGGTCAATACAAAGACGCCGGAATTCATCACCAAGATCCAGAACGTCATGAATCGGCAGGAGGGCGACAAGCTCAAGATCTCCGAGCTGCTCAGCATGGAGGACGGCACGTTCCCCGTCGGCGGTACGGCGTTCGAGAAGCGCGGCACGGCGATCTCCGTTCCTGTATGGCGTCCGGAGAAGTGTATCCAGTGCAACCAGTGCGCATTTGTCTGTCCGCACGCAACGATTCGTCCTGTGTTGACGACGGACGAGGAGCTTGCTGCAGCACCTGAGGGTATGCAGTCCGTGAAGTCGCGTCCGGCGAAGGGGATGAACCTCACGATCGCCGTCTCGACGCTCGACTGCCTCGGCTGCGGCAACTGTGCACAGGTCTGCCCGGGCAAGGCGCTCGACATGACCCTGCTCGACGACAACCTCCGCGAAGCGCAGAAGTACTTTGACTACGGTGTGGACACGGAGAAGGTTTCGATCAAGAACGTGCCGATGAAAAAGACGACGGTCATCGGTTCGCAGTTCGAGCAGCCGCTCTTCGAGTTCTCGGGCGCATGTGCGGGCTGCGGCGAAACGCCGTATGCGAAGCTCATCACCCAGCTCTTTGGCGACCGTATGATGATCGCGAACGCAACGGGTTGCTCCTCCATCTGGGGCGCGAGTGCACCTGCAATCCCGTATACGAAGAACCCGAAGGGCTACGGCCCTGCATGGGCAAACTCGCTGTTCGAGGACAATGCAGAGTATGGCCTTGGCATGCTGCTCGGCACGAAGGCAGTGCGCGAGTCCATCGCGGCGGCGGTGACACAGGCACTCGAGGAGAAGAAGGGCTCGGAAGAGCTTCAGGCAGCAATGCAGCTCTGGCTCGAAAAGCGCGACAGCGGTGAGGGCACGCGTGACCGCGCCGACCTCCTGCGCGAGCTCCTTGAGAAGGAGAAGGGTACGGACGAGCTCCTCTGCCGCATCTACAAGGACAACGACTACTTCGTCAAGCGTTCGCAGTGGGTGTTTGGCGGCGACGGCTGGGCATACGACATCGGCTTCGGCGGCGTGGATCACGTGCTTGCGTCGGGCGAGGATGTCAACGTCATGGTCTTTGATACCGAGGTCTACTCGAACACGGGCGGACAGGCATCGAAGTCGACCCCTGCGGCGGCGATTGCAGAGTTCGCGGCAACGGGCAAGAAGACGAAGAAGAAGGATCTCGGCATAATGGCGATGTCATACGGCTACGTCTATGTGGCGCAGATTGACATGGGTTCTGACCAGAATCAGGTCTTGAAGGCGATCAGCGAGGCGGAGGCATATCCGGGACCGTCCCTCATCATTGCCTACTCGCCGTGTATCAACCACGGGATCCGCAAGGGCATGGGCTGTGCTCAGCTTGAGGGCAAGCTTGCGGTCGAGTGCGGCTACTGGGCGAACTATCGCTACAATCCGCAGCTCATCGAGGCGGGCAAGAATCCGTTCACGCTCGACTCCAAGGAGCCGGACTTCTCGAAGTTCCAGGAATTCCTGCTCGGCGAGAACCGCTACATCAGCCTTAAGAGCAACTTCCCCGAGGCGGCGGAAGTACTCTTCGAGAAGACGCAGAAGGATGCGGAGGCGCGCTACAACAACTACAAGAAACTTGCAGGCAAGGCATAAGCTTTCCTGAGGTCTGGGCTGCCGTGAAGATTTTCACGGCAGTTTTTCTTGACATTTTATTAACATAGCAATATAATATGCAAACAATGTTTTATATGGGATTTGGATTTGGGAGGAGTTATATATGGCAGATCAAAAGAACGATGCGCCCGCGCGCGACGAGGTGGAGCTGAAGGCGCAGGCGGCACTCTCAGCAGCGAAGCTGAACAATCAGAAGCGGCAGGTTGTGCTCTGGATCGCAGCTCTCATCGTTGGCGGCGTGCTCGGCTGGGCAAATGTACCCGTACTGAATGAGCTGTTTAACTTTATTGCGACGGTCTTCACGCGGCTGTTCCAGTTCGTTGCCGTACCGACCATTGCGCTTGCCGTCATTACGACGCTTGCGGCACTTGGCACAAAGCGCGACACGGGGCGGATCTTTGCCCATGCCGTCACCTATACGCTGCTTACGACCGTATGTGCGGCGGCGGTGGGACTCGCGCTCTTCCTCTGGCTCGCACCCGCAAATTTGCCGGCAGAGATCGTCGGGGCGGGCGCATCGGATGTCCCGGGGAAACTCGAAGGGCTGTCCTACTACGATCACTTCCTTTCCATTGTACCGAACAATGTGCTTGCACCGTTTGTCTCGGGCAATGTACTCTCCGTCATGCTGGTCGCGGCGGCGGTCGGACTTGGACTTGCCTTTGCACCCAAGACGGAGAATCGTGAGATGCTCCTGAAGGGGATTCACGGCTTGCAGGAGCTGCTCTTTACGCTGATTCGCGGGCTGCTCACGGTGCTGCCCATGGGGATTCTTGCCTTTGCCGCGCAGCTTGCAGCGCAGATCGAGGCGGGGGTCATCATCGGTTCGCTGGGGGTCTACACCGCTGTTGTCATTGGGGGCAATCTGATCCAGTTCTTTGTCGTCATTCCGTTCTTTCTTGCCGTGCGCGGGCTGAATCCCGTGCGCGTCTTCCGCCAGATGGCACCTGCCGTCGCGGTTGCACTCTTTACAAAGAGTTCGGCAGGAACTCTGCCAGTGACACTCGCCTCGGCGGAGCAGCGGCTCGGAGCACATCCGTCCGTCGCGCGCTTCGTCCTGCCGATCTGCACGACGATCAACATGAACGGCTGTGCTGCATTCATCCTTGTGACCTCACTCTATGTCATGCAGAATGCGGGCATGGAGCTGACACTCGGGACGATGGTGAGCTGGCTCTTCATCGCTGTGCTCGCCGCCGTCGGCAATGCGGGCGTACCGATGGGCTGCTATTTCCTGACGCTCTCGCTTATGGCGTCGATTGGTGCGCCGGTAGGACTCATGGGCATCATCCTGCCGATCTACTCCATCATCGACATGATCGAGACGGCGGAGAATGTCTGGTCGGATTCGGCGGTCTGCGCGATCACAGATCATGACCTTGCGGGCACGCTTGAAGATGACGAGGAGCTTGCTCCGGTTCTTTAGGAAGCACTGATAAATTCAGCACTGCCATCTTGATGCATCTGTTTTCGCCCTGCCTGTGCCCTAGAATCCTCCACATAGCCTTTGCTATGCGTCCGGTTTGTCTCCTTGGCAGGACAAAAAATCTGCACCAATCTGACAGACTTCATTTTATCAGTGATTCCTTTAAAAGACAAAGAACTATTGAATGAAAATCGTTCAATAGTTCTTTTTTATATCCGAAAAGAAGGAATGGAGGATAGAGAAAGAGAATAAAGATAGTAGAGCGTGTTCCGGTCATGCAGGAGGGCAAGTTTCTCCTGTCACAGAGGAGAGCCGTTGTGAGAATACATGTATTTGTGGATGCAGAGAATATCACGGAGAAACTCTTCGTAAAAGCCTGTAGAGAACTCCAAAGGGAACATGAACTTTTTCGCATTGATGTATTTGGTAAGACGGATCCCGGATGGGAGGGCAGCTATTATTTCATCCCATGCTTTTTTGGCAAGAACAGTGCCGACACCTTTATGACGGCGGCGATTGTCCGCGCTGTGTATGAGGAGCCGGATACGGACATCTTTGCCATTCTCTCCCATGATCGGGATTTTATTCCTGCCATCAAGGCGATTACAGATAATAAGCGCCGTGCGATGATCGTGACCGAACGCGGTATGCAGGAGGCACATCTGAGGCATCTCGCCGTTGATATGAACTATCTGGATAACGTCGAACTTGATCTCATTCATGTAAAAAATACCGGTCAGCCGCCGCTGTCGCCGAATGAGATCAAACGTATGCAGCAATATGAACTGACGAGCTGCTTCCTGAAAACTGCATCCGGTATTCTTGAAGTTCCGTTTGCAAATGGCATTGATTTACAACTTTTTTCCCGCATCATCCCGATCAAGAAGGTTCGACAGGGGTATGCAAAGAGCAGAAGACTATGGGAAATCCTCGCGGACAGCCATCTCAAGGTGTTGAACAACAAAGTCTATATCGATACGGATAATCTATGAAAAGCCTCTGAAGGATTTTGTTCAGAGGCTTTTCAGCGTATTGCTCTATCATAAGCATAACATTGAGAGTCACAACGGAATTTTTCAAAGGAGCTGTAGTATGTTCAAACACGGCAAGCAGATCGCAGGACTCGTACTTGGTGCTGCCTTGCTCGGCGGTGCAGCTGAGGCGTCCATTCCGCAGGATGCACTTGTTGTCGGGGGCATCGAATACGGTGCATCTGAGTCCTACGTCCGCAGCGTCTACGGTGCGCCGCGCGAGGTGGAGACGAAGTTCCATCCCGTATACACGGGTGGACAGGCGATTGAATGGGAATACGGCAATGGGTTCGACATTACCTTTGTGGACGGTGCGGTTCGTCAGGTCGAGGTTGATAAGCCCAATGGCATACAGACGGCGGAAAATATCGCGGTCGGTACGGATGTAAATGCTCTGATTGCAGCATACGGGCAGCCGGATGCCATACACGGTGACACATACATCTATTTTGTGGATGGGGATTCGTCGATCGGACTTTCCTTTGAGATTGAGCGCAATCGTGTGGATGAGATCAAGATGGGGTTGATCCGCTAAAGAATGCGTATGGCTGATGACGATCTGCGCCTGTATTTGCGGGAATGATTTCGGGGGAGAGAATCGTTGAATATACGGATGTGTGCTGTCTTCGTTGGGATTGCAGTCGCTGCCGGTATCGCAGCAAGTGTCGCCATGGATGTGTACCGTACTGCGGTGACGGCACCGCCTCATGTGGACGGAGGAAAACGGGTTACGATTGCGCGTGATGATGTGGAGAAAACCCTCTCGGCAGATGATGCGGCGAAGCGTGAGGCAGAGGTGCTGCGTCAGCATCGTGCGGAGGAGCAGAAGTCCGCAGCGCGCATCATGCGTGACGCGCTCGTGCTCGGGGATATCGCGTACGGCGCCACGGAGGCTGATGTGCGTGCACTCTATGGCGCACCCTTCGAGACAGAGGCGGAGCACTCCATGCGCTATGCCGGAAAACAGGTGGTCGAGTACGAATACACGGACAGTTTGTCGCTGGACTTCGTGGACGGACTCGTGCGGCTCGTCAAAATATCGGAGCGCAGCTCGCTTGCCTCGGGCAAGGGCGTCCGCATCGGAACCCCCGTGGAGGAGCTGCGGCGTGTATACGGTGAGCCGAGCATGGTCTATGGGGAGGATTATATCTACTTTTCCGAGGAGGATCCGACCATCGGCTTTGCCTTCGAGATCGAACATGGTCGTGTGGAGGAGATAAAGATGGGGGACTTGGGACTCTGAGTATTTTCCTACGAATGATGCCGCTCATTGTGCTTTGCACGGTGGGCGGTTTTTCGTTCCCCACATAGAAGCATAGGTCATGCAGAGACGATATGGCGTTCACCTTTTATTTGAAAGAGTACGGGTGGAATGGTATACTAAGGAAGCACTGATAAATTCAGCCGCGCCATCTTAGCGCATCTTTTTTGCCCGCACTTCGGCGGAAAATCCTCCACAGAGCACCACTCTGCGTCCGGTTTTCCGCCTTGTTCGGACGAAAAAATCTACGCCAATCTGACGGACTTCATTTTATCAGTGATTCCCTAAATATGATTAGGTGAAATGATCGGAGGTTTCTATGCTGCGATTTCTGGTACTCCTGCGCGCGCTGCGCCGTGATATTGCCGTACTCCTTTTCGCGATGCTGCGGCACGATACACCGCGTGCGGTCAAGTTCTTATTTCCGCTGACGCTTCTCTATCTCGTGAGTCCGATCGACCTCGTTCCTGATACGATTCCCCTGCTTGGCGCAGTTGATGATATGGTGATCCTGCCTGCAGCAACCGAGTTCCTTGTTCGTATGCTGCCCCCACAGGCGCGTGCGGAGGGGGAGCAGAGCGTGGCGCGCTATGGGACGCTCATACTCGTTGTCGCGTCGCTCGTGCTGATCCTCTGGCTCATCCTCCTTGTCTGGGCGCTGTCGAAGGTGTTTGCATGAGGCTTTACATCGCGGAAAAGCCGAGTGTCGGGCGTGCGCTTGCCGCGTGTCTGCCGCAGCCGCACCGCAAGGGGCAGGGGTGGATCGAAACCGGCGGCGGCGTGGTGACGTGGCTGTTCGGTCACGTCCTGCGCCAAGCGGAGCCGGAGGAATACGATCCAAAACTGAAGCGGTGGCGTGCGGAGGATCTGCCGATCCTGCCTGCCGAGTGGCGGCTCGTCGTGAACGAGAGTGCGGCACAGCAGTTTGCCGTAGTAAAGGGGCTGATCGCGCGCGCGGATGAGATCGTACACGGTGGTGATCCCGACCGCGAGGGACAGCTGCTCGTGGATGAGGTGCTCGACTACCTCAAGAACGAAAAGCCTGTGCGGCGCATCCTCATCAATGCGCTCGACGACAAGAGTATCCACGATGCGCTCGGCGACCTGCGCGACAATCGGGATTTTCTTCCCTTGAAGCTGTCGGCACTGGCGCGGGCGCGTGCGGACTGGCTCATCGGGATGAATCTCTCGCGTGCCTATACGCTTGCGGCACGGCGTGCGGGGCATGATCGGCTCGTGCTTCCCATCGGGCGGGTCAAGACGCCGACGCTCGCGCTTGTCGTGCGCCGTGAGCGAGAAATTGAGAACTTTAAACCCGCGACCTACTACCTCCTCGATGCGACATTCCGTCATGCAAAGTCGGGTGAATCGTTTCGTGCACGATGGAAGCCGTCGGAGGAGCGTACACCGCTCGATCCCGAGGGACGGCTTGTGGACGAGAATGCGGCACGCTCGGCGCTTGCATCGTTTGGCGCGGAGCCGCAGGATGCGAAGGTAACGCGCTACGAGCGCAAGAAGAAGGAGGAGCCGCCGCCGCTCCCGTTTTCGCTGTCGGCGCTTCAGGTGCTTGCGGGCAAGCGGTACGGCTACGAGCCGCAGCAGGTACTCGATACGGCGCAGAAACTTTACGAGGAAAAGCTTACGAGCTATCCGCGCTCGGATGCAGAGTATCTGCCCGTGAGTCAGCATAAGGATGCGGCGAAGATCCTCGGCAATCTCGCTGCACTTGATGGGGCGGAACTCGGGGCGTGGGCAAAGGCAGCCGATGCGAAGCAGAAGTCGCGCGCGTGGAACGATGCGAAGATCTCGGCGCATCACGCGATTATTCCGACGACAGTCCCCGTGAATCTCGCACGTCTCAGTGCCGTGGAGAAAAATATCTACGAGCTGATCGCACGCGCCTACATTGCACAGTTCTACCCGAACTACGTCTACGACCAGACGAAGGTGGAGGTCACGTATCACGGTGAACTGTTCACGGCGAGCGGACGCACAGAGCGTGCGGCGGGGTGGCGCGCGCTGTACCGCACGGGAAAGAGCGAGGCGGAAGATGCGGAGAAGGAGGACGAGGAGAGCGCCGTCCTGCCCCCAATGAAGAAGGGGGATGCGGCGGACTACGTGTCGGCGGATCTCGGCACGCGGCAGACGAAGCCGCCCTCTCGCTTTACGCCCGCGACCCTCCTGCAGGGCATGAAGGAAATCCATAAATACGTGAAGGACGAGGCGGCAAAGAAGATGCTGCGCGATGTCTCCGGCATTGGCACCGAGGCGACGCGTGCAAGCATCATCGAGGATCTGATCCGCCGCAAATTTCTCCATGCGGCGGGCAAGAAAAAGGTGTTGACGCCGACAGCAGAGGCATACCTTCTGATTGATGCACTCCCCGATACAATGACCTACCCCGATGCGACGGCGATCTGGGAGGATCGCCTGCATTCGATGGCGCAGGGGGAGGGGACGCCCGAAGAGTTCCTTGCGGGACAGGCGGCATTTGCACGCGATCTCTGCGCTGCGGCACTGACGGCAAAGATTGCGGGCGTGGAGGGCATACGCTGCCCTGCTTGCGGACACGGCATCATGCAGAAGCGCAAGGGAAAGCACGGCGATTTCTGGGGCTGCTCCGCATTCCCGCAGTGCCGCATGACGGCGAACGATGTGGGCGGTAGGCCTGACTTTACAGGAAAGCGGATACCGCGCACCGCAGCGGGAGCGATGGTAGAGCGTGTGTCCGAGCCAAGATACGCCCCACGCGGCAGCTATACGCCGACGGCGGATGAACAGGCGGAGATGGATGCGCTGTTTTTTGGTGAATAATGATTGTGTCGTTACAGGCGCCCCTTCCACCGCTTACGCGGTCCCCCTCCCCCGTAGCGACGGGGGAGGCATTTGGAACACAGCGTATTAGCTTCCCCCGCCAAGCGGGGGAAGTGGCGAGCAAGGCGAGCCGATAGGGATGCTTCCTGCGATATGCAGCGAACCTTATTCCAGCAGGAGGAAATTATGGACTTTACATTGCTCGGCGTATCCGAGAACCTCACAACGGCGCTGACAAAGCGCGGCATCACCGCGCCGACGGAGATACAGGAGGCATTGATCCCCGCTGCGCATGCGGGGGAGAATCTGATCGGCGAGGCTCCGACGGGAACGGGCAAGACTCTCGCCTATCTCCTGCCCCTGTTGGCACGCATGGATCCCGCTGTGCGCACGGCACAGGCACTTGTTCTCGCGCCGACGCACGAGCTTGTGATGCAGATCGCCGCCGTCGCGCGCGAACTCGCACAGGCGTCGGAACTCCCCATCGGCGTACAGGCACTCATCGGTGGGGCAAACATCAAGCGGCAGATCGAAGCACTCAAGAAGAAGCCCGCGCTCATCGTCGGCTCTGCACCGCGTGTGCAGGAACTGAACCGCCTCGGCAAGCTGAAGCTCACGGGAATAAAGCTGCTCGTTCTGGACGAGTTCGACCGACTCCTTGGCAAGCAGCATTTGGACGGGGTACGCACCGTGATCCGACTTCTGCCCGCAGATCGTCAGGTGCTCCTTCTCTCGGCGACAGCGGGCACGGCTGCCGTACGGATGGCGCAGGAACTTTTTGCTCCGCGGCTCATCCGTGTGGAGGGGGCGAGTGATACGTATGAAAACTACTATCATATTGTATCGTTTCGTGATAAAATAAAGGCGGTTCAAAAACTGACGCGTCGTCTGCCGATTCGGCGCGGAATCATCTTCGTCGGACGCAGCTTCGACGCGGAGCACGCGCTCGAAAAACTGCGCTTTGAGGGCATCAAGGCGGTCGCTCTCCTAGGACAGGAGCGGCGCGACCAGCGCCGTGCGGCACTTGATGCGATTCGCGCGGGACGTGCGAATCTGCTCATCTCCACCGATCTCGCTGCACGTGGGCTCGACATTGAGGATGTGGACTACGTTGTCCATCTGGATCTGCCGGAAGACGTGCGCACCTATCGTCACCGCGCGGGGCGCACGGCTCGTGCAGGGAAGGCGGGCGCAGTCATTTCGCTCGTGGATGAGAGGGAGATCGACAAATTGAAGGCACTCGCCGCACGCATGGAGATTGAACTCTCCCGCGTGCCGCGCACCTGACCTCGGCGATTGCGTTCACCCATGTTCAAAGGGGGATATCATTCGTGGACATATTGCCCACATTGCTCGACATACTGCTCGTTGTCTTTTTGATCTTCATGAACGGATTTTTCGTCGCGGCGGAGTTCTGCTGCGTGAAGATCCGCACCTCACGCCTTGAAACGTTGATTGCGGAGGGGAGCAGTCGTGCCGGATACGCGAAACAGCTTACGGAACACCTTGACTACTCACTTTCTGTGACGCAGTTCGGCATCACACTTGCTTCACTCGGTCTCGGCTGGGTGGGCGAACCTGCGATTGCGACGCTCATCCTGCCCGTAACGCATGTATTTGGACTGCCCGACGAGGTCGGGCACACGATTGCGCTCGCGGTCGCCTTTACGATCATCACCTCGCTGCACATTGTACTCGGCGAGCTTACGCCAAAATCCATGGCGATTGCAAACGTCGAGGACATTATGCTCGCGATTGCGTTTCCAATGGTGCTCTTCGGCCGCATCATGCGTCCCTTCGTCTGGATCTTGAACACCGTTGCGAACACGATCAGCCGTCGACTCGGCTATGATGTGAAGGGCGAGAATGAGGACGCGCACACGGAGGAGGAGATCCGCCTCCTGATGAAGGAGAGCTATCGGCAGGGGCTGATCAATAGTACAGAGGCGGACTTCGTGGATAATGTCTTCTCGTTCACGGAGCTGAACGCGCGCGAGATCATGATACCGCGCACCGATATGATCTGCCTCTACCTTGACGATACATCCGCCGAGCGCATCAAGACGATTCTGGAGGAGCAGCAGACGCGCTATCCCGTCTGCTACGAGGACAAGGATCACATCATCGGATTTATCCATGTAAAAGATCTTCTGCCGCCGCTCATCCGCGGGGAACGGCTGAATCTGCGTCGCTACATTCGCAAGGCGCTCGTCGTGCCCGAGAGTATGGACGGGAGCGTGCTCCTGCGCACCATGCAGGAGCAGGGATCACAGCTTGCGATTGTGGTGGATGAGTACGGTGGTACAGCGGGGATGGTGACGATCGAGGACATCATTGAACAGATCGTCGGCGATATCCGTGACGAATTCGACGAGGAACGCGAGAGTGTGGAGTGGCGTACGAGTGAGATCTGTTCCGTCGATGCGAAGCTCCTGCTGGAAGAGATCGCCGATCTGCTCGGTGTCCGCATTGAGGACGAGGATGTGGACAGCATCGGCGGCTGGCTCTACGACCAGCTAGGCGAGGCGCCGCGCATTGGGCAGATGGCGGCGCATGGGGGGACGCTTCTCTACGTCGAGGAGGTGGACGGCGTACGCATTACGCGCGTACTTGTCCGTCTGCTGCATACGATCTCGGAGACGCAGGGCGTACTAGTGGCGCACGCGGAGGAGTAGACATGGCTTTTGATCCCGTGCTGTATGATGACGTGATTGCCGCATTTACCGTAGATGCGAATCATCTGCGTGAGATGGCGGCGAAGATTGTAGAGGGGGGACGGGACGCGCTCTTTCGGCGGAGAATGCCGTACGCGTGCGTGCGATTGTCGTGCGCGGGTGAAAAACGCTTGCCACTGCTGCGTCCTCTGTGCTATGATAACGAAATACAAATATTAGTGAAGGAAGTGGCTTTTTCTTGCTCACACTTTTAATGGTACTTGATGCAATCGTTGCGATCATTCTCATCGCTTCGGTGCTCGGACAGGAGGCAAAGTCCGCCGGCATGGGCGGACTTGACGGCGGCGGGGACACGGTGTTCTCGGGCAAGGCACGCGGCATGGATGCTCTGCTCGCGCGCGTGACGATCGTGTTTGCAATCCTGTTCGGCGTCATCACGATTGTGATTGCACGCATGTCGAGTTGATTCTGTAAAAAGGGAAAATCCCTGTTGCCGCCTCAGCGGTGCAGGGATTTTTTCAGGTGAGGAACGAACGGATCGGAGGAATTGTCATGCACCTTGAAGGCGCCGAACCCTTTTTGCTGCCGGGAGGGCGTCATGGCGCCCTTCTCATTCATGGCTTTACGGGACTGCCCGCCGAGCTGCGCCTTATGGGGGCGTATCTGAATGACTGCGGCTTCACTGTGCTTGCCATACGCCTCGCGGGGCACGGGACAACGGTCGAGGATCTGAGCCGCATGGAGCATGAGGACTGGATGGACTCTGTGCGCGACGGCTATGCCATCCTGAGCGGCGTATGTGAGGAGGTTTCCGTCGTCGGGCATTCGATGGGGGCGGTCTTTGCCATGCTGCTCTCCATGGAGGCGGAGATCTCGCACGTCGTGAGTCTCGGCGCTCCCATTATGATTGCGCCGGAGCAGGGGATCGAGCATCTGCCGACGCGCGAGGCGTGCATGGATCGCTATGTGCCGAAAGCGCGGCGCAAGCTTGCGAATGTGCCGCAGGGAGCCAACAATACCTATCGACGCATGCCGCTCGTCTCCATTCACGAGATGATGGACGTTATCGCCATTTTGTGCGATGAGATCGCGCGGGTTACAGCGCCCCTTCTGATCGTACATGGGGCGCGCGACCACACGGCAGATCCGAAGAGTGCGGACTATCTCTATGACAACGTCCGAAGCGCCCGGCGTGAGAAGCTTATCCTGCCGGACGCAGGTCATCTGCTGCCGCTGGACATGGGGGTCAGGGAACGCGTCTTTGCACGTACAGCAGAATTTCTTTCGGACGCTATGGGAGAAGAATAGAAACGGAAAAAAGAGGAAATTATGGAACTGGAACAACTGGATATGCTGAAAGAGCGCGTACACGCCTTTATGCGGGAGGACGCCTATCGCCCGCTGCCAATGGCAGAAGTACGCACGGAACTCGGACTCTCCGAGGAGGAAGAGCCACTGCTTTCATCTGCGCTTGCAGCGCTTGAAACGGAGGGCGCGATCATTCGCAACCGCAGCGGACTCTATGGGCTGCCGAGCCGCATGAATCTCGTGGTGGGGCGTCTCTCCATGTCGCCGAAGGGGTTCGGCTTCATCATCCCCGATGTACGTGCGACGGAGGACGAGTCCGATGTCTTTGTGCCGGGTGCCGCGCTCGCAACTGCCATGCACGGGGATCGCGTCGTGGCGCGTGTCACCCCGTCCGAGACGCCGGGACGCGCACGGGAGGGCGAGATCATCCGCATCCTTGAGCGCGCGAATACGCACATTGTCGGGACGTTTGAGCGCAGCAAGGCGTTTGGATTCGTCACGCCTGACAGCGCGAAGATCGGGCGTGATATCTTTATTTTGAAAAAGGATTTTGGCGGCGCGAAAACGGGCAGCAAGGTCGTCGTCGAGATCACGAAGTGGCCGGAGGAGCGCCGCAGTGCGGAAGGGCGCGTGGTTGAGGTACTCGGCAGGACGGGCGATCCCGGTGTCGATGTGCTCGCCGTGATGCGCGCCTATGATCTTGACGAAAAATTCCCCCCCGCCGTTGCAGAGGCTGCCGCACAATGCCCCAAGGATCCGCTTTCCGCCGAGTACGAGGGGCGGCGGGATCGCCGCGACTTCCCGATTGTCACGATCGACGGGGAGGATACGAAGGATATCGACGATGGTATCTATGCCTATGAGAAGGACGGCGGCTTCTTCCTCGGTGTCTACATTGCCGATGTCAGTCACTACGTCCGCGCGGGCGAGCCGCTCGATGTGGAGGCGGCGCGGCGCGGGACGAGCGTCTACCTCGTCGACCGTGTCATCCCCATGCTGCCGAAGGAACTCTCGAACGGGATTTGCAGCTTGAATGAGGGCGTTGACCGTCTCTCCATGGCGTGTGAGATGGAGATCGGTACGGACGGTGAGGTAAAAAACTATGAGATCGTGCCGTGTGTGATCCATGTCGCACGCCGCCTCACCTATACACTCGTGAACAAGGTGCTTGCAGGCGACGAACCGTTTGTCTCGGACAACGAGGATATCCGACCCATGCTGGAGACGCTGCGCCGACTGCGTGAAGTGCTGCGCGCGAAGCGTCATCGGCGCGGCTCGATTGACTTTGAGCTGCCCGAGATCAAGGTGAAGCTCGATGCAGAGGGTCATCCCGTCGCACTCGTGAAGCGCACAGGCTCCATCGGTGAGTCCATCATCGAGGAGTGCATGCTCATCGCAAACGAGACGGTCGCGCGCCACATGGAGCTGAAGGACGAGCCCTTTGTCTACCGTGTGCACGAGACACCGAATTCTGAGAAGATCGAGCGGTTCCAGAGCCTTCTCGCTGCGCTCGGGCTGCGCCTGAACGTGGGCGAGGACGGCAAGGTACAGCCGCGTGACATACAGGCGGTGCTCGACCGTGTGAAGGGGGCGCCGGAGGAACGCATCATCGGCGCGGTCGCCCTGCGCTCCATGCAGCAGGCGCGTTACTCGACGCAGAGCCTTGGTCATTTCGGTCTTGCCGCACGCTACTATACGCATTTTACCTCACCCATCCGCCGCTATCCCGATCTCCTTGTCCATCGGCTTCTGCGGGAGACGTTCGCCACGGGGCATATAGCGCCGGAGAAGCGGGAACGGCTGCGTGCGGTGCTGCCCGATGCGGCGGAGCACTCCTCCGCGCGTGAGCGCATCGCCATCGAGGCGGAGCGCGAGACGACGGATATGAAGAAGATCGAGTACATGGCGCAGTTCGTCGGCGAGACCTTCGAGGGCGTTGTCAGCGGCGTCACGGCATTCGGCATCTTTGTCGAACTCGAGAACGGCGTCGAGGGACTCGTGCACGTCTCGACAATGGTGAATGACTACTACAGCTACGTCGAGGAGCAGTATGCGATGGTCGGCGAGCGCACGGGCACGCGCTACCGCCTCGGTGATCCCGTGACCATCATCATCACGCGCGCGGACGTGCAGGCGCGGACACTTGACTTCGTGCTGAAGGACAACGGCGTCTATGAGCCAAACATGACAAAGCCCGTGAAAGGTGCGGCAAAGCCCCAGACCTCTGAGGAAAAAAGCACCTCCTCGGGTGGACGCAGCCGTCGCTCACGCAAAAAGAAGGGCGAGCGCAAGGCAGAGCCGATCATCGCAGATGTTGCGGCAACGTCTGCCGAGCGGCGCAAGAAGACACGCGGCGCACACGGGACACACGGCAAACGGGCGCAGGACGGCGAGCGCGCGGCACGCAAGGCAGCCGCGAGCGTCCCCGTAAAACCGCGTGCTGCAGCGTCCAAAGCGGATGGCGGTGATCGTCGTGACCGTGCACGCGGCGGCAGAGGGGCTGATCGCTACGGTGATGAGCGCGAGCCGCGCGACTATCATCGCGTCAAGGTGACGGGGCTCAACAGCGCTGTCTGGCCGGATCCACCGGGGTACCGCGCACAGAGATCGGAGCCGGAGGCAGCAGAGAAGCCACGCCGTGCGCCGCGTCCCGCACGGCGGATGAATCGCAAGGAATCGCCGATAAAATGAAGTCCGTCAGATTGGTGCAGATTTTTTGTCCTGTCAAGGAGACAAACCGGACGCATAGCAGAGACTATGTGGAGGATTTGTCGACAATGACAGGGCGAAAAAGATACGCCAAGATGGCGGTGCTGAATTTATCGGTGCTTCCGTAGAACTGAGGGCGGCACGGGGAACGCCGAGTGAGGAATTTCGATGGGAAAAAAGAACGAAAGCGTTAAGATCGCCTGCGAAAACCGCAAGGCGCGCCACGACTACTTTATCCACGAGACATACGAGGCAGGGCTGGAACTGGTCGGCACAGAGGTCAAGTCCCTGCGTGCAGGGCGCGCAAATCTGCGCGACAGCTATGCCTACATCAAGAACGGGGAGATCTTCCTCGAACACCTGCACATCAGCCCCTACGAACAGGGCAATCAGTTCAACCACGATCCGCTGCGCGTCCGCCGCCTACTCATGCACAAGGCGGAGATCCTAAAACTCTTCGGCAAGACCCGTGAGAAGGGAATGACCCTCGTCCCTTTGAAAATCTACTTCAAGCGCGGACGCGCAAAGCTGGAACTTGCCCTTGCCAGCGGAAAGCACAACTATGACAAGCGGCAGACGCTCAAGGCAAAGGATGCGAAGCGCGAAATGGAGCAGGCACTCAAAAATCATCAACGAGGCTAGACAGGAGAATTTATGCAGGAAAAGGAAGCATCGCCTGCGCTTCGGCGTGGGTTGAAGAACAGACATCTCCAGATGATCGCACTTGGCGGGGCGATTGGGACAGGGCTCTTCTACGGCTCGGCATCTACGATTGCGCTCGCGGGACCTGCCGTCATGCTCGCCTACCTTCTCGGTGGCATCATGATCTTTTTCATCATGCGCATGCTCGGCGAAATGGCGGTCGATGAGCCGGTCTCCGGCTCGTTCAGTCACTATGCGGGCAAATACTGGGGCGCGTTTCCGGGCTTCCTCTCCGGCTGGAATTATTGGTTCAACTATATCATCGTCTCCATGGCGGAGCTTGCGGCGGTCGGCATCTACATGAATTTTTGGCTGCCGGATCTTCCCCAGTGGATTTCGGCGCTCGTATGTCTTACCGTCATCACGGTGCTCAACCTCATCAATGTACGCGCGTACGGTGAGATGGAGTTCTGGATGGCACTCGTGAAGATCACCGCGATTGTCCTCATGATTGGACTCGGCGGCTGGCTGCTCCTCACGGGTGCGCCGTTCCCCGACAACGTCAGCAACCTGTGGGAACACGGAGGATTCCTGCCGAATGGCTGGTGGGGCTTCTTCCTCGGTACCGCCGTCGTCATGTTTTCGTTCGGCGGCATCGAGCTGATCGGTATCACAGCGGGCGAGGCGGAGGATCCTGACCGCACCATTCCACAGGCGATCAATCAGGTGATATGGCGCATTCTGATCTTCTACGTCGGCACAATGGCGGTGCTGATGGCACTCTGGCCGTGGAACGAGGTCGGCATGGAGGCAAGTCCCTTTGTGCAGATCTTCCAAAACGTCGGCATTCCCGCCGCCGCGCACATCCTAAACTTTGTCGTACTCACCGCCGCAATCTCCGTCTACAACTCCGCGATCTACAGCAACAGCCGTATGCTCTATGGTCTCGCGCAGCGGGGAGACGCGCCGCCGGTGCTCAAGAGTCTCTCGGTGCGCGGCGTACCCGTGCTTGGAATTCTCATTTCCTCGGGCATCACGCTCATCGTAGTGTTTCTGAATTACTTCTTCCCGGGGGATGCGTTCCTCTATCTTATTTCGATTGCGATCTGTGCAGCTGTCATCAGCTGGACAACCATTGTCGTGACGCATCTGAAGTTTCGCGGCAAGATGGAGCGTGCGGGAAAACACATCAAATTCCGCGCGCCGCTGTATCCGTGGATCAACTATGTCTGTCTTGTATTCCTCGCGGGCGTTGTATTCATGATGGCGCAGCTTCCGGGGATGCAGCTCGCCGTGCTGATCCTGCCCGCGTGGCTGCTCGTCCTGTGGATTGGCTACCGCACGAAGAAGAAACAGCGGGAAAAAGCATAGCACCCCTGCGCCCCTTGCCTGTGTGGAGAAGTGGGACGCTGGCGATGAAAGAGAAGAAAATAGGGGCTGCTGTGCGAACGACAGAGATTCGTGCAGCAGCCCTTTCGTGTATACACCTTTTTCATTAGACAAAAAAAACCATTTGTGCTATTATATATAATAAAATTTTAACAGTAAGGAGGAATAATATGATTTGCAAGGAGTGTGGCGCAAAAATAGAAAAACTCACGCGTATTTGCCCGCATTGTGGAGAGCGTGCACTCATTGACGATGAACTCGACACGTGGAGTTTTATTGCAGATACGGCAGCGAAGCATCAGCGTGCGATGCCGGCGGAGATTGCGCTGAACGAGCCGGCACCGATTCCGACGGAGCGTGCGGCGCAGCTGGACGGGCTTCAGCGGATGCGGGACTATTTTACGCAGCACAGCAATCTCTATAAGGTCGTCGAGGATCTGAGCTACATCGAGGGGGGACTGCACCGGCCGTCCTTTGTCCTCTGGCTGCTCGTCGGCGGGCTCGCTTCGGCACTTGTCTATCTGCCGCTGTCGCCGTTCCTGCCGCACTTTATATGGGCATACTACTTCGTCCTCTGGGGCGTTGTGACAACGGTTGGCTATCTGCGCGCCGGACGCCGCTATGAGCGACGCAAGGCGGAGTTCGCACTCCTCCGCCGCGATGCGGAGAATGATTTGCGTGCGATGTATAATAACTGCGCGGACTGCTTCCTACCTCTGGCATGGACGCCGCCGCCGCGCATCATTCGTATGTTGGATGCTATGCGTACGGATGAGACTGTTTCCGTGCGTATGTATATGGAACGGGAGGCAGGATGATGGCGGCTGAAATCCGGATCAAGCGCATCTACGAAGCTGCAGACGCTGCCGACGGCTTTCGCGTGCTCGTCGATCGGCTTTGGCCGCGCGGTATCTCCAAGGAGCGTGCAGCACTTGCCGATTGGTGGAAGGACATCGCTCCCTCACCCGAGCTGCGGACGTGGTTCGGACACAAGGCGGAGCGTTTTGCGGAGTTTGCCGAGAAATACCGCGCGGAGCTCTCGACCGGTACAGCCGCACCGACGCACATGGTGACGGTGAGCGAACACCTTGCAGCCGGAGAGAATGTCACTCTGCTCTATGGGGCAAAGGATTCCAAGATCAACCAAGCAGTTGTCCTGCGTGACTGGATGTACGCAATGATGGATAAGTAAAGGAATTTTTGAACAAAGAAAAAGAACCGCCAATGGGGGGATATCCCGTTGGCGGTTCTTTGTTTGTATGCTGATAAACTATCTCTCCGCCGAGCTCACGCGCGATGATATCACGATCATGAAGATGGCGAGGGTGGCAATGCCGACACCGAGACCGATGTAGCCGTTTCCTGTGAATCCATCGGCGATGTAGCCGATGAGGGAACAGGCAGCGACGACACCGACGTAGGGGAGCTGTGTCGAGACGTGGTCGAGGTGGTGGCACTGTGCGCCCGCCGAAGCGAGGATGGTCGTATCGGAGATGGGAGAGGCGTGGTCGCCGCAGACGGCACCCGAAAGGATGGCGGCGACGGAAACGACGAGGATGTCAGGTGCCGTCTGACCGAGCACCGCAATCGCAATCGGGATGAGGATGCCGAACGTGCCCCAGCTCGTGCCGGTGGCAAAGGCAAGCCCTGCGGCGACGAGAAAGAAGAGCGGCGGCAGGAACATGACGACCCCCGCATTTGCAGCGACGACAGCGCCGACGAAACCGCCGAGGTTGAGATACTCCTTGCTGCAGATCCCTGAGAGTGTCCACGCGAGGCAGAGAATGAAGATGGCAGGGGTCATCGCCTTAAAGCCCCAACCAAAGCTGTCACAGAAGACATTGAAGGAAACAACGCGGCGCGGGAGGTAGAGCAGTCCCGTAAAGACAAAGGCAATGAAGGAGCCGAGTACGAGCGACTTCGACGAGTCGCAGTTCGCAAAGGCATCGGCGATGCTCGCGCCGTCATGGATGCCGCCCGTATAGAGCATGCCGTAGATACATGCGCCGATGAGGACGAGGAGGGGGAGCATGAGGTCGAGCATCTTGCCGCGCCCCTCACTCGCTGCGCTTGCGGATGCCTCCGCCGTATCCTGATACTCCTTCGGGATTTCAAAATCGGTGTTGGATCTCCGGACACTCCGGCGCATCGCACCAAAGTCGCGCCCCGTCCATATAATGAAGAGCATGAAGAGAATCGTCAGCCATGCGTAAAGATTGAATGGAATGGTCTGCAAAAACAGCATAAAGCCGTCAATCTGTGTATCCTCCGGCAGGGAAGAGCCAACCGCCGCCGCCCAGCTGGAGACGGGGGCGATGATGCAGATGGGGGCTGCCGTAGCGTCGATGATGTAGGCGAGCTTTGTCCGCGCAATCCGGAACTTATCCGTGACGGGGCGCATGACCGTGCCGACCGTGAGGCAGTTGAAGTAGTCGTCGATGAAAATAACGATGCCGAGCAGCACAGTGACAAGGGAGGCACTGCGCTTCCCCTTGATTGTGCGCGTTGCCCACTCGCCGTATGCGTTCATTGCACCCGAGCGCGTGATGGCGGCAACGAGGATGCCAAGGATGACGAGGAAGACGAGGATGTTGACATTGCTGCCAACCTTGTCCGCCATGACCTGAAACATCGTAAGCGTTGCCTGCAAGAAATTCCCGCCCGCGAAGAGCATTGCGCCCGAGAAAATGCCGATGATGAGCGACATATAGACTTCCTTCGTCCAGAGCGCGAGAACGATGGTGATAATCGGCGGCAGAATCGACCATGCGGTTGCTGTCATGAGTTAGATACACTCCCTTTGATGTTTTCTAAAAACTGCTTTCCATTATAGCAAAAATCTGGGATTTGGCAAAAGGTTCGGATGAAAAAATGCAATTTCTTCACGCGGGCTTCACTCCTATGTATCGCTGTTAAAGCGGTAGCCTGCGCCCCAAACGGTTTCAATCCATCGCGGGTTGGACGGATCGGGCTCGATCTTTTCACGCAGACGGTTTATGTGGACGGCGACGGTGGAGGTGCTGCCAAGGGCATCCAAGGACCAGACGCGGTCATAGAGCGTTTCCTTGTTGAAGACGATCTGTGGATTCTGTGCGAGAAAGAGGAGCAGTTCAAACTCGCGTGTGGCGAGGCGCACCTCACGTCCCGCGACAAAGACGCGATGTGTCTGTGGCTGTATTTCAAGATCGCCGCGTTGGATGGCTGCGGCTGCTGTGCGCATTTCCTCAAGAGGGGTGAGAATTTGTGTTGAGAGGAGACGTGCGAGATAGCGGCCAAGGAGCAGGATGCCGGTCGAGGCGATGAGAATGAGCAGCATGAGGGCGGCATTCAGGATGAACTCGCGCAGGTCATGCGGGATCATCGGTGCCTCTCTGCGCCCCATCATGGGGACGGAGCCCGCGCCCATGATGACAGTGCCGCTGCGCAGCCCCTCGAAGCGGAAGAAGATTCCCTCCATACTTCATTTTATCAGCGATTCCTTAACGACAGGTCGCGCAGCTGCATTGCGGCACCTCTCTTTCATGGGCAAAACATCTCTGCCATTATACCCCATTTGTGTCAAAAAATCTGTGCACAGGGAGGAATTTCAAAAAAGTTATTTTGCTGTTTACCCAATGCGCCGTAAAGCCCCGCCCTTTAGGGCTGGGGATATAAGACGCGTCCGCCGAATTTGCGCAAGCATTTGAAGGCGGACAAATGTTTTTCGTTTCTTCTTGTATTATGTTATACTTTGTTATATGATACAAACTTACATGCCTAAGGGCACCATCATAAATGAAAAGTTTAGATTCATAGCGGCAATCCGTATGCTATAATTGAATAGACGGTATAAGACCGGTTCTTTTTTGAGCCTAGAGCCCGTGATAC
>NZ_LT985755.1:0-138359 GCF_900290285.1 Candidatus Centipeda massiliensis
AATTTGTTCAACAAACGGTGGGCTTCCTCCGATGGTGAAGCGTCGACAGTTCTATGACTCCATTGCCGCGACTGCTTAAGCATTCGTTTCCTTGTGAGAAATTTGTCAACTGTTCTTGACAATATCAACATAGCTTTGGCTATGCGTCCGGTTTGCTGCCTCAATCGGACGAAAAAATCTGCGCCAATCTGAGGATCTATTTTATCAGTGATTCCTTAGAGAACATCCTGCTTCTTCGTAAGTGCAGAGATGAGGCGTGTCTCCTCCGCCATCAACACCTCTGCCGCACCCAGCTGCATTTCCGCCTGCTCGTACGAGGTTCCGCCGTATGAGTTTCGACACGCGACGCAGGTCTCGGGACGGATTGCCTCGTACACGTCTTCCGCAAAGAGCGCGGAGAGTTTCTGATAGTCCGCCAGCGGCAAATCGGAAAGCCATAGCCCGCGCTCGATACAGAGTGCGACCGCCTGTCCCGAGACGCTGTGTGCCTGACGGAACGGCATCCCCTTGCGCACCAGATAATCTGCGAGATCGGTCGCGTTCGAGAAGTCCGCTTCGACGGCGTGACGCATCACATCCGCACGAACCTTCATTCCACGAATGAGCTGTGCGTAGACGGCAAGGCTGAATTTCACCGTGTCAATGGTGTCAAACAGCCCCTCCTTATCCTCCTGTAAGTCCTTGTTGTAGGCAAGCGGGAGCCCTTTGACCGCCGTAAGCATTGCCATAAGATGACCGACCACGCGCCCCGTCTTGCCGCGCACGAGTTCGGAGACATCGGGATTTTTCTTCTGCGGCATCATGGACGACCCCGTGCAGTGCGCGTCGTCCAGTTCGACAAATGAGAATTCACGCGAGCACCAGAGTATGATTTCCTCCGAGAGCCGCGAGAGATGAACCATGAGAATGGACGCCGCTGAAAGGAATTCGAGAATATAGTCACGGTCACTGACCGCATCCAAACTGTTCGTATAGATGCGCTCAAAGTTCAGCCGCTTTGCGACAAATGCACGGTCAATCGGCAGTGTCGTACCCGCAAGTGCACCTGCGCCGAGCGGCATGATATCCGTCCGCGCATAGACCCCCTGAAAGCGCTCAAAATCACGCGATAGCATACCGAAGTACGCCATGAGATGATGGGCAAAAAGGATGGGCTGGGCACGCTGCAGATGCGTATATCCAGGCATAATGACCTTTTTGTGTGTGGCTGCGGATTCGACAAGTGCCGCCTGAAGTTCCCTGATACGATCCAGCACATCCACAACGGCATGCCGTACATATATATGCGTATCGAGTGCGACCTGATCGTTGCGGCTTCGTGCCGTATGGAGGCGGCTGCCCGCCTCGCCGATCGCCTCAGTGAGACGCTTCTCGATATTCATGTGAATATCTTCAAGTTCGACGCTGAACGTAAATTCTCCGCGCTCGATCTGCGCGAGGATGTCACGCAGCCCCTTCTCAATCGCCGCGCGATCCTCCTCCGAGAGAATCCCCACCTTCGCCAACATTTCGGCGTGTGCGAGCGATCCCGCAATATCCTCGCGGTACATTCGGCGGTCAAATCCAATGGACGCCTGAAACTCGTTGATCATCTCATCCGTCGTCTTGGAGAAGCGTCCCCCCCAGAGCTTCTCGCTCATTACTTCTGCCCCTCCTGCATGAGTGCACGCACCTTGAGCGGCAGTCCGAAGAGGTTGATAAAGCCCGTCGCATCCGCCTGGTTATAGACATCGTCATGCTCGAACGTGACGAATTCCTGACTGTAGAGGGAATACGGCGACGTTGCACCGGCAGAGATGATATTGCCCTTGTAGAGTTTGAGGCGCACCTCCCCCGTCACGGTCTCCTGCGTACTGTCCACGAACGCAGCAAGCGCCTCGCGCAGCTGGCAGAACCACATACCATCGTAGACGAGCTCGCCGTAGCGGATGGCAAGCCCCTCCTTGTAGTGATAGGTTGCGCGGTCAAGGCAGAGATACTCAAGCTCGCGATGTGCATAGTAGAGGATCGAACCGCCCGGGTTCTCATACACACCACGCGACTTCATGCCGACGAGACGGTTCTCGCAGATATCGACGATGCCGACACCGTTGCGCGCGCCGACCTCGTTCAGCTTTGTCAAGAGTTCGACTGCACCGAGTTTCTCGCCGTTGACAGCAACGGGAATGCCCTTCTCGAACGAGATGGAAACGTATTCCGGCGTATCCGGCGCATCCTCGGGTGCGCACGAGATGAGAAACATGGAGTTCTTCGGCTCGTTCGCGGGATCCTCAAGATCAGAACCCTCGTGGGAGAGGTGCCAGATGTTGCGATCCATGCTGTACGTCTTGTTCTCCGTCGCAACGGGGATGCCGTGCTTCTTTGCGTATGCGATCTCAGCCGTGCGGGAATCGAGATCCCACTCGCGCCACGGGGCGATGATCTGAAGGTTTGGCGCGAGTGCCTTCACCGTCAGTTCAAAGCGCACCTGATCGTTGCCCTTGCCCGTCGCGCCGTGTGCGATGGCATCCGCGCCCTCACGCTTGGCAATATCGACAAGGGCCTTTGCAATCACGGGACGTGCAAACGATGTGCCAAGCAGATACTTGCCCTCGTAGACGGCTCCCGCCTTGAGTGTCGGCCAGACATACTCCTCAAGGAACTCCTGCGTCAAATCGACAATATACACCTTCGATGCGCCGGAGGCAAGTGCCTTGTCATGCACGGGATCGAGTTCCTCCCCCTGCCCGACATCGGCACAGACAGCGATGACCTCGCAGTTGTCATAGTGCTCCTTCAGCCACGGGATGATGACCGACGTATCGAGACCGCCGGAATATGCCAGAACTACTTTTTTGATCTGCTTTGCCATGTTTGAAACATCTCCTTAGAAATATAAATCAGTCACCCATAACGAGTGTCATGATTGCCTTTTGGACGTGGAGGCGGTTCTCCGCCTCGTCGAAGATCACATCGGAAAACTCCTCAAAGACATCCTCCGTAATCTCCTCTCCCCGATAGGCAGGCAGACAGTGCATAACGATGCAGCGCGCATCGCCTGACTCGGCAACGAGTTCCCAATTCACCTGATAGGGACGGAAGACCGCCGTGCGTGTGTCGTGCTCCGCCTCCTGCCCCATGCTCGCCCACGTGTCCGTGACGATGACATCTGCGCCCGCAACCGCTTCCATCGGATTGTGCGTGATTGTGATCGTTGCTCCCGTTGCCGCTGCATCCGCCTTTGCGTTTGCAACAACCTCGGCATTTGGCTCGTAGCCCTCGGGAGTTGCCGCCGCGAAGTGCATTCCGACCTTTGCTGCCGCATACATGAGCGAGTGCGTCATATTGTTGCCGTCGCCGACGTATGCCATCTTGAGCCCCGCGAGATTCTTGCCCTTGTACTCACGAATCGTAAGCAGATCGGTCAGTGCCTGACATGGATGCAGGAGGTCGCTGAGCGCATTGATGACGGGGATATCCGCATAGCGCGCCAGCTCCTCAATGCGATCATGTCCGTAGGTACGGATCATGATGCCGTCGAGATAGCGCGAGAGCACGCGCGCCGTATCCTTGATCGGCTCGCCGCGCCCAAGCTGCAGGTCGCGGCTGCTGAGAAAGAGTGCCTGCCCGCCGAGCTGGTACATACCGACCTCAAAGGACACGCGCGTCCGCGTCGAGGACTTCTCAAAGATCATGCCGAGCGTCTTCCCCGCAAGCAGGGGGTGCGGAATGCCCGCCTTCTGTTTCGCCTTCAGATCAGCGGCAAGCGTCAGAATTTCCTCCACATCCCCCGCACTGAGTTCATGGATGGAGAGTAAGTCCATGCCCTTTTTCATCATAGTCCCCCTTGGTCATATATGTCAAGGACACAATCGTCCAATACGCAGACAAGTTCATCCACTTCATTCTTCGTAAAAATTAGCGGTGGGATAAAGCGCAGGACATTCCCCGCCGTACAGTTGATGATGACGCCCTGCTCCAGCATTCGCCGGGCGATTGCCGCCGCGACCTCGTTCTTCTGCATCTCCATGCCGAGAATCAGCCCCGTGCCGCGCACGTCGACGATATACGCCGGGTATTTTGTCCGAAAATCCTCCAACTTCTGTTTGAAGTGCGTGCCAACTGCTTTGACACGGCTCAAAAACGCGTCATCCGCAATCACATCCAGCACGACATTTGCCGCCGCACACGCGAGCGGGTTCCCACCGAACGTTGATCCATGATCGCCCGCATGAAATGCCGCAGCAACCTTCTCCGTGACGATAAATGCACCGATGGGAACGCCGCCCGCAAGCCCCTTTGCAAGCGTCACAATATCCGGCGTGACACCATACATTTCGTATGCGTAGAAAGTCCCCGTACGCCCCATCCCCGTCTGGATCTCATCAAAGATCAGGAGAGCATCGTACTGATCGCAGAGTGCCCGCACCTGCTGCAAATATCCATCCGCAGGCGTACGGACACCGCCCTCGCCCTGAATCGGCTCAAGCATCACGGCTGCCGTATTCTCGTTCATCCGCGCTTCGAGTGCCGCAATATCGTTGTACGGCACATAGTCAAAGCCCTGCGGCAGCGGCTCGAAGCCCTTGTGAAACTTCTCCTGCCCCGTTGCCGTCAGCGTGGCGAGCGTGCGTCCGTGAAAGCTGCCAAGTGCCGTGATGATCTGCGATTTTTCGGAGCGGATCGTATGCGCGTACTTGCGCGCAGCCTTGATTGCCCCCTCGTTTGCCTCAGCCCCCGAGTTCCCGAAGAAGACCTTGCCTCCTCCCGTCAGCTCGGACAGCTTTGCCGCCGCATCCGCCTGCGGCTCGGTGTAGTAGAGATTTGAAACGTGGATGAGCCGTCTTGCCTGATCGGCAATTGCATTCACAAGCGGCGCATAGTTATGCCCGAGCACATTCACAGCAATGCCGCCGAGTGCATCGAGATATTTTCGCCCATTCAAATCCCATACATACGAGCCGTCCCCGTGGTCGAGGACAATCGGATAACGCGAGAAAACAGGCAGATAATTCTCTGTGTCTCTTGCGATAATCTCACTTTCGTTCTTCATCATCGCTCCTGTCTACGGAAGCACCATTGTTCCGATACCGCGTGAGGTAAATATCTCCAAGATGATCGAATGTGCGAGACGCCCATCGATGATGTGAGCCTTGTTCGCACCCGCCTCAAGTGCGCGGAGACACGCCTCCACCTTTGGAATCATGCCGCCCTCAATCACGCCGCTGCGGATATACTCCTTTGCCTCGCTCATGCGCAGCTGGGAGATCAGGCTGTCCTTATCCGAAAAATCCTTGTAAACCCCTTCGACATCCGTAAGGAGCAGCATTTTCTCCGCCCGCAGTGCTCCCGCAATCTCGGCGGCAACATAATCCGCATTGATATTATAGCTCTCCGCATCCGCCCCCATACCGATGGGAGCGACAACGGGGACATAGCCCTGATCGAGGAGATCTGCGATAATGCCCGTGTCGATCTCCGTGACCTCGCCGACATAGCCAATGTCAACCTGACGAGCTTCATCATTTTCATACATGGTGGCGAGCTTCTTCCGCGCCTTGATCAGCCCCGCGTCCTTGCCGCTGAGTCCGACCGCGCGCACGCCGCGCAGATTGAGAAGCCCCACAATCTCAGAGTTCAGCTTGCCATCCAAGACCATCTCGGCAATCTCCACCGTTTCCTCATCCGTTACGCGAAGCCCTGAAACGAATGTAGATTCCTTGCCGACCTTTTTGAGAAAGCCCGTGATCTCAGGTCCCCCTCCATGCACGAGAATCGGGCGAATTCCAACGAACTTCATCAGTGCCACATCGCGCATGACATTTTCCTTGAGTTCGTCGTTAATCATGGCATTACCGCCGTATTTAATGACGACGGTCTTCCCGTAGAACTCCTGAATGTAGGGAAGTGCGTCTACGAGAATCTCCGCCTTGTCCTGATCGGAGTACATCGAATCCCTCCTTTCAGGTATGATACTCACCGTTGATCTTTACGTATTCGTAGGAGAAGTCACAGGTCCAGACCTTTGCCTCGGAATCTCCGTCTTTCAAATCGACCTCGACAACGATATCATGCGCCGTCATCACCGCACGCAGAGCATCTTCGTCATAGGACACCCCCACACCATCTGCATAGACGGGAATACCGCCAAACTGCACCGTCGTATGGTTCGGATCCATCGGTACGCCTGCATAGCCGACCGCACAGATCACGCGCCCCCAGTTCGGATCTTCACCGAAGAACGCCGTCTTGACGAGTGGACTGTTCGCAACACTCATTCCGACCGTCTTCGCATCGGTAAATGATTTTGCGCCCTTCACATGAACGGTGATGAACTTCGTTGCACCCTCACCGTCTGCCGCAATCTTCTCCGAAATCCCCTGACAGAGCGCGAGAAGCGTTTCCTTGAATGCTTCATAGTCGGCGTTCTTCTCCGTGATCTTCGGATTTCCTGCAGCGCCGTTGGCCAGTACGATCGCCATATCATTCGTACTCATATCACCGTCAATCGAAATCATATTGAGGCTGTGCTCTATGACCTCGGAAAGCGCCTCCTGCAGGAGCATGCCGTCGATATCCGCATCCGTCGTGATGAAGCAGAGCACCGTCGCCATATCGGGCCGTATCATACCGGAACCTTTGGCAATGATGCCGAAGCGGACTTCCTTGCCGCCGATCATGACCGAGGTCGCCCCCGCCTTTGAATAGGTATCCGTCGTGATGATCGCGTTGCCCGCATCCACACTTCCATCCACGGAAAGATTCTTCACTGCTGCATGGATTCCCTGCTCCACCTTATCCATCGGCAGGAGCTGACCGATGATGCCCGTCGAGCCGACAATGACATCCTGTGCGGAGCAGCCGAGCGCATCCGCTGCAATCCGCTGCATGGCTGCGGCATCCGCTTCGCCCTGCGCGCCCGTGCAGGCATTCGCACAGCCGGCATTTGCAACGATGGCATGTGCCGTATGCGTCGCAACGACTTCCTTGGAGACATGCACAGGCGCTGCCACGACAGCATTCTTCGTAAATGTTCCCGCAACGACGGCTTTCTTCTCCGTATAGATTACGGCTACATCGAGATTTCCGCTCTTTTTGATGCCCGCCTTGACACCGGCAGCCTGAAATCCTTTCGGGAACGTAACCCCTGCTTTTGCATTTGCTTCACTAAACATGATGTTCCTCCATTTTCTCACGGATACATGGGCACGAGATCAAGTCCCATGCGCTCACTCAACCCGAATGCAATATTCATATTTTGAATCGCCTGTCCTGCCGCTCCTTTGACGAGATTGTCAATCGCGGAGAAGACGATGACGCGGTGCGTGCGCGGGTCGATGTGCCATGCAATATCACAGTAGTTTGTACCGCGCACATACTTCGTTGCCGGATATGCACCGCGCCCACCCAGACGGATAAAGAACTCCCCCGCATACAGCTCCTCGAACGCAGCATCAACCTGCTCGGGAGCAACGTCTTCACGCAGATCTGCGTAGCAAGTCGCCAGAATGCCGCGTGAGATCGGTGCGAGGTGCGGCGTAAAGTTGATGGTGACAGGCGTACCTCCCATGTCACAAAGAGCCTGTTCGATCTCCGGTGTATGTCGGTGCGCTACTGCACCATACGCCGTAAAGCTGTCATAGAACTCGGGATAATGCGTACTCTCCTTCGGAGAACGTCCCGCTCCCGATACGCCGGACACCGCATCGACCAGAATGCTGTCCACTCGCACAAGATGCGTTTTCACAAGCGGCGCGAGGGCTAAAATACTTGCCGTTGTGTAGCAGCCCGCATTTCCTATGATACGCGCCTGTTTCACCTGTGCACGATAAAGCTCCGCAAGCCCGTAAGCGCGATCTGCATTCGGATCCGTATGCTTCACATGATACCATTCCTCATAGATGGCTGTATCTGTAAACCGATAGTCCGCCCCTAAATCAATGATGCGTACGGGAAGATCCGAAACCGTCTGTGCAATCTTCATTGCGTGACCATGCGGAAGTGCGATAAAGATGACATCGCTGTCCTCGGCAATATGGCGAACATTTTCCATGGATTCGAGTTTACTGTCATAAATATTTATCAAATGTGGATAAAGCGAAGATATGCTCTTTCCCGTATGACGCTCCGAGGTCATATATGTAATCTCGACCTGCGGATGTCCATGCAGCAAGCGAATCAGCTCTTCTCCCGCATAGCCGGACGCTCCGATAATACTTGCCTTCATTTCATCCCCTCCATTTCATCTCCGAAAAGATTTTATAAATATACACCTATATTGCATATTTTTCAAGCATTTTCTCAAAAAATTTACCGATTTCACAGCCATTTTTGAGATGAACTATGAAATCGGCAAAAATCATCGTTTGGAAGCTGGGCGCTCCCTCCGGCGCAGAACGCGCGCCCCCTTCGTATCGAAGCGCAAATGCAGCGGACGTGCCTCAACCTCATGTGCGCGGAACGCCGCCTGCATGGCAGCAGCCACATCCTCCGTACACTTTCGATGCTCCGGAACAAAGGCGATGAGGCATGGTCCCGCACCGCTGAGCGCAGCACCATAAGCCCCTGCCTTCTTTGCTGCGGCAAACACATCGAACATCCCCGGAATCAGCGGGGCGCGATAGTTTTGATGGAGCGCATCTGCAAAGGCATTTTCAAGATGCTGCTCCGAACCGCGCGCAAGCGCAGCAACCATCATCGCTGCATGACTGATGTTGTATACGGCATCCTTCATCGGCACCTCGACGGGCAGCACCTCTCTGGCAGACTTTGTCGAGAGGTAGAAGTCCGGTACCATGACGACGAAGCGCATAAAAATACGCGGCAAAAACGAAAAACATTCCACATGACCGTTTGTCACCGTATTCACCGTAAATCCACCGTAGATCGCAGGTGCAACGTTATCTGGGTGCCCCTCAATATCCGTCGCAAGCTGCAGGAGATCATCGCGGCTGAACGGATTGTCCAGAAGGGCATTTGCCGCCGTCAGTCCCGCAACAATCGCCGTCGCACTGCTGCCAAGCCCGCGCGAAAGCGGAATTCGATTACTCATGCGGATCTTTGCGCCTCGAAATTCATCCGTGCGCTCCGCACGCTGCAAAAGGTACTGAATGGATTTCCACACAATGTTGCGCTCATCCGATGGAATGTACGCCGCCCCCTCGCCGCGCGCAGAGATATGAAGCCCCGGCTCATGCGTAAGGACGAGTGTCATCTCATTGTAGAGTGTACAGGCAATCCCGAGGGCATCAAAACCGGGACCGAGATTCGCGCTGGTCGCAGGAACCCGAACCCGTACCGATCGCTCATTCATAGCCAATCCTCCTGCCCGTCTGCAACGCGGATCAGGCTGCGCACCTCGCGTACGACAGGCAGTGCACGCAGAGCCTCCGCGGCAGCGGAGGCGGCCGCATGCGTCACGACATGGGTCACAGCGACGATCTCCGCATCGCCCTCCTCCGTCCAACGCGCCTGAATCACAGACTTGAGACTGACCTCTGCCCGTCCGAACGTCATGGCAATCTCACCGAGTACGCCCGGCTCATCTGCAACAACAAGGCGCAGATAGTAGGAGGATCTTGTCTTTTCCACAGGGCAGAGCTTCTTCTTTTCCCCGATCCGGTACTTCATCCTGCCCGTCGTGCCGGACACAATGTCGCGTGCGATCTCGATGATATCCGCGACCACCGCAGATGCCGTCGGCAGAGAGCCCGCACCGCGTCCGTAGAACATCGCGTCACCGATCACATTGCCGCGCACAAAAATCGCATTGAACACACCGTTCACTGAGGCAAGTGGATGCGTTTTCGGGAGAAATACGGGATGAACACGGACATCAATGCCCTCCTCCGTATTACGTCCGACTGCAAGGAGTTTGATGACATAGCCGAGATTCAGACCGTATTCGATGTCATCCTCCGTAATGTGCGAGATGCCTTCGACGGAAACATCTTCGAATCCGATTACCGTATCGAAGGCAATTGATGCAAGAATCGCCGCCTTGCGTGCTGCATCGAGACCATCCACATCTGCCGATGGGTTTGCTTCCGCGTAGCCCTTTTCCTGCGCACGGCGCAGAACGGCATCGTAGCTAACGTGTTTCTCTGTCATCTTCGTCAGCATATAGTTCGTCGTTCCGTTGACAACTCCCATGATCTCCGAAATGCTGTTCGCCGTCAAGCATTCCTTCAGCGGCTTGATGATGGGAATACCGCCGCCCACACTTGCCTCATAGAGGAAATCAACATTGTTTTGATCCGCAGCGGCATAGAGTTCGGCGAGATGTTCCGCAATCACATCTTTATTCGCTGTAACAACGTGCTTGCCCGCCGCCATCGCACGCAGCATATAGTCCTTTGCGGGGGAAATCCCGCCCATCACCTCGACGACAACGGAGATTTCTTCGTCATTCAGAATTTCATCGAAATTATCCGTTAAGGCAATCCCCTCGGCTTCTGGACGATGCTTTTTCGCATCACGCACAAGAATCTTCTTGATCTCAATATGTGCCCCGCTGCGCCCCGTGATTGTATGCGCATTCATCGCAAGCGTACGTACAACGCCCGAGCCGACCGTTCCCGCCCCGAGAAGTGCTATCTGAATCGTATTCACCGAATTTTATCCCCCATTTCAAGCCTGCCCGATCACTTCAAGTTTCTGCACGCCATCGACCACATCCACCCTCTCAAGGAGAGTCTGCAGGTCATTGTGCAGGTTTGCCGTCTCAAGCGAGATGTGCACTGATATTGTCAAGAACAGTTGACAAATTTCTCACAAGGAAACGAATGCTTAAGCAGTCGCGGCAATGGAGTCATAGAACTGTCGACGCTTCACCATCGGAGGAAGCCCACCGTTTGTTGAACAAATTAGGCGGTNNCTGATATTGTCAAGAACAGTTGACAAATTTCTCACAAGGAAACGAATGCTTAAGCAGTCGCGGCAATGGAGTCATAGAACTGTCGACGCTTCACCATCGGAGGAAGCCCACCGTTTGTTGAACAAATTCGGCGGTTGTTCCAATAGCTCATGAAGTATCGCCAAACCAGAACCTTCAACTCTTCCGTTGTCATTTTCTTTGTGTCATAGCGTCCATAGAGAAGCTCCGATTTCATGCGTGCCCACATGCTCTCACAACGCGCGTTATCATGACAGCGTCCACCGGCACTGTTCATACTTTGACGGATTCCATAGTGTTGGATTGCCTCCCGATACAGCTGACTCGTGTACTGGCTGCCGCGATCCGAGTGCAGGATTGCTCCCCTGAGCATCGGGTAGGAAATCATGGCGTTATCAAGCATCTGCACACACAGAGAAGCCCTCATATTCGTATCCACAGAAAGTCCGAGCACGCCGGCGTCATAGCAGTCAAAGAGTGCTGAAATATAGAGTTTTCCGTCACACGCTGGAATCTCTGTCAGGTCAGTGACACACTTGGAAAGCGGTGTGTCGGCATGAAAATCACGGTGCAGGAGATCCTCCGACATCTGTGCCTGCCGATCTACTTTTGTGATACCGTTCGGCTTATGATTGGGACGATGACTCAAGCCGATCTCTTCCATAATGCGGTAAACGGTGCGTTCACTCGGAACATGGATGCCTTCTGGCTGCTTGATCTTGAGTGCCTGATACATGCGGATTCTTCCGTAGGTATCGTTGCATTCATCCTCTGCATGGATCTGCATCATGGCATCGGCAAGCTCCTGATATTTCCATGGGCGGTCTTTGCTTACCAGATACTGATAAAATCCCTGTCTTGTGACATGGAGCAGTCTGCAATAAAAACTGATATTCCCTTTGTGTGTGCCGTCTGCTGTCTTGAACGCAATAAACTTCATACGTTCGTTTTTGTTGACTTCAGACGGCTCGCGGCGAAAAAAGCGCTTGCTTCTTCCAGAAAGTCATTCTCTTTCTTCAAACGTCGAATTTCCTTATCCTGCGCCTTGAGCTGGGCGCGAAGCTGCACGAGCTCCTCGTGCAAGCTCAGGGCACTCTGCGGTGTTTGCGTGCCACACCCAAGATCCAAATATCCAAGACGTTGTGCGCGTGTCCATGTATACATCGTATTCTTGGAAATTCCTAGCTCTTTGGCGGCTTTCGCTTGACCGATTTCCTGCGCCAGCTTGATTGCCTGCACCTTAAATTCGTCATCGTATTGCCTGTTTGCTGCCATTTTGACCTCTCCTTCTCCTCTTTGACCTTATCTAAAATCCTTGCGAAGAAGTTGTCAACTTTATTTATACAACATCACACCGTTGCCGCCCCGCGCGCGGGAAGCCCCTGATTGATCGTCATGACGTTGCCGCCCTCCTCGGCAATGACCTTGAGAACTGCCTGCAAGGTGCCGCTCCGATGGCTGATCAAAAGTGCAAGCGTAACAATCTTATCGCGCGTCGCCTCAAAGAACGAATACACGTAATCCTTATACTTGTAATATGCACTGCGGCTGAGATTCGCCTTGGCAACCGCCTCATTGACGGTACGGACTTCGCCGCGGTTGATCATTTCCTTGGCAAGAATCGTCTTCTTGATCGCTTTCGGAAGAATCTCCTCCCGCACGAGATAGACACCCGTCATGTCAATTTTCATAGATTATTCCCCCGATGGATAGAAAGATTGTTATAATAGACGGTCAAATTATACCATAGATGAAGGCACGCGCCAAATGAAAGCTAGATTTTATTCTCCGTCCCATTCATCAGACGCTTGATATTCTCGCGATGGCGAACAATGACAAGGACAGCGGCGATCGCAGTAAACAGGAGATACTCCATCGGGTAGCCAAAGAGTGCTGCAAGAATGGGGGCAAGTCCCCCCGCCACCACAGAGCCGAGTGAAACATAGCGTGTCACATACACAATCGTAAACCAAAGGACAAAGAGCATGAAGGTCACGTCACCCATCAGCATACTCAGAACACCAAGCGATGTGGCAACCCCTTTTCCACCGTGAAAACGGAGAAAAAGCGAAAAACTGTGCCCAATGATGGCTAGGAGCCCACCGACAACAGCAGCAAGCGGAGTGCCGACAAGGGAAAGCCCGAGCATGACACCCGCCTGCCCTTTGAGACTGTCCGCAATAAAGACAGCAATGCCGGCACCCTTCCCGAGCGTACGCCACGCATTTGTCGCGCCGATGTTATGACTCCCGTGCTCCCGCAGATCCGTGTGCCAAAAGAGTTTTCCAAGAATCAGCCCACTCGGGATGGAACCGATCAAATAGGCTGCAGCCGCCGTGATAATATATTCCACGCTCATTCCTCCTCCTTGCGCGCACGCACGACAAGACGAAGCGGCGTCCCTTCGAAGCCAAAGCTTTCGCGCAGACGGTTCTCGATGAAGCGCAGATAGGAGAAGTGCATGAGCTCCGGATCATTGACAAAGATGATAAACGTCGGCGGTACGATTCCCACCTGTGTAACAAAGAGAATCTTGAGCTGTTTGCCCTTCTTTGTCGGCGGTGGATTGACCGAGACCGCGTCACGGATCAGCTCGTTGAGTACGCTCGTCTTGATGCGCATGGACTGCTGTTCCGCGACATATTTGACCAGCTCCGTTACACGCTCGACGCGTTGCCCCGTAAGTGCAGACGTATAGAGTACAGGCGCGTATTGGAGAAAGCCAAGTTTATCCCGCAGCTCATCCGTGAACCGCAGCGTCGACTTATCGTTCTTTTCGGGAAAAATATCCCATTTGTTGACGACAATGATAACACCCTTGCCGGATTCGTGGACGTAGCCCGCGATCTTCGTATCCTGTTCCAGAATGCCTTCTGCGGCATTGATGACCATGAGGACGACGCCCGCACGGTCGATGGCACGCAGCGAACGCATGACACTGTAACGCTCAACAGGAAGGGTAATCTTCCCTTTACGGCGCATCCCCGCCGTATCGATGAGGAGATATTTCGCGCCGTCCCGCGTGAAGTGTGTATCAATCGCATCCCGGGTCGTTCCAGGTACATCGCTGACAATGACACGCTCCTCCCCCAGAAGACGATTTACGAGCGAGGATTTTCCGACATTCGGACGCCCGACAACGGCAATCGCAATCTCATCGGACTCGATGCCATCCCCCAGATCCTCCGGAAATGCCGCCACAACCGCATCCAGCAGATCACCGAGATTCATCGCATTCGAAGCGGAAATCGGGATCGGATCTCCGAGGCCGAGTGCATAGAAATCATAGATCAGTGCCTCGCGCTCAAAGCTGTCGATCTTGTTAACGGCAAGAACCACAGGCTTTTTCGTGCGCCGCAGAATACGTCCCACCTCCTCATCGGAGGTGGTCAGCCCCGCGCGCCCATCGACAAGGAAGAGAATGACATCCGCTTCCTCCATCGCAAGTTCAGCCTGACTGCGCATGGAGCGAAGGATATGATCACTCTCGTCGAACTCAATCCCCCCCGTGTCAATGATGGTAAACTCATGGTTCAGCCACTCCGCATCCATATAGATGCGGTCACGTGTCACACCTGGCATATCATCGACAATGGAAACGCGCTTCTTGCCAATCTGATTGAACAGCGTCGACTTTCCGACATTGGGTCGCCCGACGACTGCTACGATGGGCTTGCTCATCGCTTCTCTCCTCTCCTTCTACCTGTTCAGTGCTGCGACAGACTGCGTATAGCCCGCATTGCTCTGCCATGTATATCCGCCGTTTGGGCGTTCACGGTGGTACCCGCTCCACGCAGCGAGTGCCTCCCGATAGTCGCGCCCCGTTGCTACCGGCTCAATCCGGATGGTGGGAAACGATGTCCGCATATCTTCAAGAGAGACATCATCCAAAAATACATCCTCCCCCTCACGCAGTGCAGAGGCAGGAATCAGCACGCCCTCTACGGGGGCATCAAGCGTACGCAGCGCCTCGGTTATATCATGCCCCGTAAGAAGCCCCGAAACATTGACGGTTTCTCCAAAATGCTCATTGACAACGGGCAGCACATGGATCCGCCGACCATCGGGATCAATCTCACGTGCGAGCTGCTCCATCACGGGGGCAACAGCCGTCCCACTGACAACAGCAAGCTGCGTATCGTCGTTTTCGTCCTCGATGGAATCACCAACCGACATCCAATCCTCGATAAAATTGCGCGTTAGTCCGATCCCATTGTCCAACTGAGGGAATCCATCGTACATCTCTGCGGGCGGAACTTCACGTCCCGCAAGGAAGTAAAACTCATCAGCCAAATAGATGAAGGTGCGTCCTTCCTCCGCACGGATCTGCTGCTGCCACGCTTCCACCTGATCGATCACACGCATGGCACCCGCACGGTCAAACTGCACAAGAGGAAAGGGATCCGTACGGTGTTTTGTAAGCCCTACAGGGACAATCGCGAGCGAGAGTGCATGGGGACGCCGCGCCGTAACATCACGGATCGTGCGCTCAAGCTCCTCGCCGTCGTTCAGGCCGTAGCAGAGGACAACCTGCGTATGGTAGTCTGCACCTGCGTTTTCAAGCTTTTCCAGCTGTCCAAGAATGTCCGCAGCCCCCTTATAGCGCAAAATCTCAGCACGAAGTGCAGGATTTGTGCACTGGACAGAAACATAGAGCGGCGAAAGATGAAAGCGCGCGATGCGCGAGAAGTCCGCTGCGCCCATATTCGTGAGCGTCACAAAATTGCCATAGAGAAAGGAAAGGCGGTAGTCATCATCCTTGATGGAAAGGCTGTGGCGCATATCCGGCGCAATCATATCGACAAAGCAGAAATAGCAGTGGTTGGCGCACGAACGAATCCCGTCAAAGACGGCATGCTCGAACTCCACGCCAAAGTCCTCGTCATAGTCCTTGTCGAATGCAATGAGTTCCTGCTCGCCGTTCGCATGTTCCACAAGGAGTTCGATCTCCTCATCCGCCATTGCAAAGCTGAAATCGATGATGTCGCGCAGAGGCATATCGTTGACCCGGAGAATCTTATCCCCCGGCACAAGCTCCAGTTCTTCGGCAATACTGCCCTCCAAGACACGCAGAATAATGCCCGGATACGTTTTTGTCATAGCCCCTCCTTCCTCAAGGAATCGTCAAGATAAGCGATTATAACATATTCCCACAGCGCTTACAATGATGAGGAGGCACAAGATGCGCTTGCGCCACACAGCGGAATACATCTTTACAAAACATAGTATTTCATGTAAACTGAAAATAAAGGAATCGCTGATAAAATGAAGTCCGTCAGATTGGCGTAGATTTTTTCGTCCGAACAAGGAGGCAAACCGGACGCATAGCAAGGGCTATGTGGAGGATTTGTCGACGAAGTGCGGGCAAAAAAGATACGCTAAGATGGCGTGGCTGAATTTATCAGTGCTTCCTAAATTTGGGAATCTGTTGCTTTTAAGGAAATGCAGCAATACTGAGCACATGGGAAACGAGGGGAAAAATGCTACGACTACCTGTCTCAAAATTACAGGACGGCATGGTGCTGGGACAGAGTTTGTTCAACACAGCAGGAGGAAGTTATCTCGTCAAGGGGCAGCCGGTTACGATTGATTACATTCGCCGCATGCACCAGCTCGGTATCCAGTCGGTTACAGTGACCTCCATGGATCCAAACCACAAGCTTCCTCCGCCGCCGGATGTAATTGAAGAGAAGACACGCGTCAATGCGATCGGTGCCGTGTATAATACATTTCAGTCCATTGAGGAAAATGGAACGCTGGATATACCTGCACTGCAAAAGGTGACCGACTCTATCGTCTTTGATCTTTTTGATCATCACGAGAATCTCGTCCAACTGACGGATATTCGTACGCACGACGCCTATACATTTGCACACAGTGTCAATGTTGCCGTACTCTCCGCCATGATGGGCATGCTCTGTCATCTGTCCAAGGAGGATCTCTCGCTCATCACCCTTGGAGGACTGCTGCACGATCTTGGGAAAATCGACGTACACACGGACATCCTCAACAAAAATCGCAGCCTGAGCAACAGCGAATTCGACATTATGAAGAAACATCCGGCGGATGGAGCACGGCGGATCTTGAAGATCCCAGGCCTGCCAAAGGCAAGCATTCTTGCAGCGATCGCGGGACAGCATCATGAGCACATTGATGGAACAGGGTATCCGCGCGGGCTCAAGGGCAATGAGATGCACCGCTTTGCAAAGATTGCAGCGATTGCCGATGTCTATGATGCGCTGACGAGTGAACGCCCCTACAAGAAGGCGTATATGCCAAACATCGCCTACAATATTATGCACAACATCAATAAGGGGCAATTCGATCCCGATCTTCTAAAGCTATTCTTCAACAACGTTTCACTCTATCCGGAGGGAGCGGTGCTCAAGACCACATTTGGCTTTGCCGTCGTCAAGGAAAGCAAATTTGGACGCACGACAACGCCCATTATCATCCTATTTGCCGATGTAAACGGAAAACTGCTGAATGAACGCACTGAGATCGATCTCTCCGAGGAAAAAAACGGTGCAGCATCCATACAGGTAGTACCAACGGGCAACGATCTCTACCACTTCATCCATGAACTCGGTGTAGATCCCTCCTACTATCTACAGGAAGCACGCGAAAAAG
Organism: Candidatus Centipeda massiliensis; assembly: GCF_900290285.1. Classification (GTDB taxonomy): domain Bacteria; phylum Bacillota; class Negativicutes; order Selenomonadales; family Selenomonadaceae; genus Centipeda; species Centipeda massiliensis. Next base: position 17,504 of record NZ_LT985755.1, read on the forward strand.
AAAAAGCAGCAGAAAAGGAAAAGGCTGCTGCAGACAATCCAGCAGCGCGGCGCAAGCGCAGGTGAACAGACCGCTCTGCATAAAAAAACCGGACAGACTGTCCGGTTTTTTTATTGTATCGCCAATATTTTTTCTGCCATTTCTTCGACCGACATACAGTCTCCCACCGGATACCCGGCAGCCTCCAATTTTTTTCCAAGCGTGAGCAAATGCGGTGCTGCGAGGGCGGCCTGCATGAGAAGATCATCTCGCTGAAAGAGTATGCGCGGCGCCCCCTCACCAATAACGTGTCCATTCGCTAGGATGACCAAGTGTTCCGCCACGCGCAGGATATCCTCCATGCTGTGCGAGACAAGAATAATGCTGACGTTTCGCTCCTGATGCAGCATCGTGAGCATGGAGAGCAGTGCCTCTCGTCCGCGCGGGTCAAGTCCTGCCGCCGGTTCATCGAGTACGAGATAGCGCGGTGCAAGAGCAAGGACACCGGCAATAGCAACCCGCCTGCGCTCCCCACCTGAAAGTGCAAAGGGGGATCGACTGCGATAGGTATGCGGCAGATGAACAAGTTCCATCGCCTCCCGCACACGGGTCTCGACCTCGGAATCCGTTCGCCCCTGATTGCGTGGACCAAAGGCAATATCCTCATAAACCGTTTCTTCAAAGAGCTGATGTTCGGGATATTGAAAGACCATTCCAACGCGGAAGCGCGCCGCCCGTGCCGCCTCTTTTTCCTTCCTGTTTTTGCCATGAAGGCTGACCCCATCCACGAGAACCCGTCCAGCTGTCGGCGTGAGAAGACCGCCGATCAGCTGCATGAGCGTCGATTTGCCCGCCCCCGTCTCGCCTGCAATCGCCGTAAAGGCTCCCTCTGCAATCGTCAACGAAACATCGTGCAGCGCCGTGTGTGAGAGAGGCGTATTCTCCATGTATGTGTAAGAAAGAGATTCTATCTGGATAGACACTGCAGCAGCTCCTCATCTGTCAAAATATCCTGTGGGAGATCGCGGCCGCGACTGCGGAGACGCTCCGCAAGATCGGCGGCAAGCGGTACATCCAGCCCCAGTGCACGTACGCGTTCCGGTTGGGCGAAGATCTCATGTGGCGTGCCGTCCATGACAATTTTCCCTGCGTCCATCAGCACGATACGGTCTGCTGCAATCGCCTCTTCCATGAAATGTGTGATATAGACAATCGTCATGCCCTGATCCTCATGCAGCATTTTGACAGCACTCAGAACATCCGCTCTGCCGCGCGGATCGAGCATTGCTGTCGGCTCGTCAAGGACAAGACAACGCGTCTGCATGGCAATCGCACCCGCAATGGCAATGCGTTGTTTTTGCCCTCCCGAGAGAAGATGGGGCGCTGCCTGTGCATACGATTTCATACCGACAAGTGCGAGTGCATCCTGCACGCGTTTGCGGATCTCCGCAGGCGGCACACCGAGATTTTCCGGCCCAAAGGCAACATCATCTGCCACAACCGCCGCGATGATCTGATTGTCTGGATTTTGGAACACCATGCTAACATCCTGCCGAATGTCGAATTGTCGCGCCTCATCCCTCGTATCCCACCCGTGCACAAGACAAGTGCCCTCCGTCGGGAGCAGGAGGGCATTCAAGTGGCGTGCGAGAGTCGATTTCCCCGAGCCATTCGCACCAAGTATCGCCACGAACTCCCCTGCGGCGATGGAGAGACTGACACCACACAGAGCCTCGTGCCCCTCTCCTTCCCCAGTCTGATAGACATGTGTGACGTTTTCGAGTGCAAAGAAAATATCCGCCTGTTTCATTTCAATCATCTCACTAACTTTTCACGCGTGCCTTGAGCTGCACACGGAATGTCGTCCCCTTGCCCGTTTCACTCTCCACCGAAATCGTTCCTCCATGTGCTTCTACAAACTCACGTGCAATGGCAAGCCCCAGCCCATTCCCACCCATGCGGCGAGAACGCACCTTGTCCACACGGTAAAAGCGATCAAAAATACGCTCCTGATGTTCCGGTGCAATGCCAATGCCGGTATCAGAAACAGAGAGCTGTACGGCTCCCTTGTCCTCTTGAATGCGAACGGTGACCTTCCCCTTGTCCTGTGTGTATTTGACGGCATTATCGACCAGGATGAGGATCAACTGGCGTATTTTTTGCTCGTCGGCGTAGATCTCTGCACGCTTTGGCAGATCTTCTGCGATGACAATTCCCTTTTTTTCTGCAAAGGGTCGCATGATACGCACCGTCTGCTGTGCAGCAGCAACGAGATCCATACGTACGGGTTTCAGCTGGTTTGCCTTTCCATCGGTACGCGCCACGGTAAGAAGGTCGCTGACGAGCTTTGTCATCTTCTTTACCTCATCGCGCACATCCTCGATGACCTGTTTCAAAAAGGGAGACGTAATCGACGGGTCACTGCGCAGGAGATCGGCGGAGGCGAGAACAACGGCAAGCGGAGTGCGCAGCTCATGGGAAGCATCTGCGGCAAACTGACGCTGCTTTTCATAAGCCTCGCGCACGGGCTTCATCGCACCGCCGGAGAGTACATAGCCGACAGCGGCGGCAAAGATAAGCGCCATCCCTCCAAGAATAGCAAGCGCCCATGTCGCCTTTTCCATGCCGTTATACATTGCGGTGACATCCTTGCCGACGTAGACGGTCTGCGTCGGCAGCGGAGGACTGAAAACCGGCTGCGCGGTCATCATCACCTTCGTCGGCATACCACGCTCATTCGTCTTCGTAAAGACGCGCACCTCTCCATCGGGGGCATCCCAGCCCCCCACAAGATCGAGCACAAAGGACTCGATGCGGAAAGATGCGCGTGAAAAACTGACGAGGCGCCCCTGCGCGTCAAAGACATAGTAAAAAAGGCGATCATTCGTACTGCGGTACAACTGGTTCTCATCCACATCCATTCCTGCATGGAGAATTGCATAAACCTGCGACTCTGCCACACTGTCCGCCGTATCCAGTAGTTCACGTGCCTGCTCCGATGTAATCGCCCACTCCATCGTCTTGTGCATGGCAAACAGGAGGACAATGACAAGTCCTCCCATCACAAGCGCATAACGAAGCATGAGGCGCAGACGACTGCGCCCAAATACATTTTGCTCGTTCAACGCGATGTCTCCAGTTTGTATCCGACGCCGCGTATTGTCTTAATGGCATCGCCCTCCCCTGCTGCATCCAGCTTCTTGCGCAGCATCTTCATATAGGAGTCAATATTGTTGGAGCTGACCTCCGCTTCAAGCCCCCATATACGATCGAGGATGATATCACGCGGTACAACGATGCCGATGTTCTGCGCAAGGAGATCAAAAAGCTGGAACTCGCGCGGGGAGAGCTGGATCATTTTGCCATTCTTCTCAAGGATATTTGCCGTTCGGTTCAGCTTGAACCCACCGATTTCGTCCACCTCATGTTGAATGCGCTGCGTTGCCCGCCGGCCAAGTGCGCGCAGACGCGCAAGCAGTTCCGAGAACTCAAACGGTTTGATGAGATAATCGTCCGCCCCCGCATCGAGCCCCGTGACACGATCCTCCACCGAGTCCCGCGCCGTCAGCATGAGGATCGCGCGGTCATAGCCATTGCGGCGTAGACGCGCACATGCTTCGACTCCCGTCTCCCCCGGCATCATCCAGTCGAGTATCAGAATATCGTATTCCGTATATGTGGCATACTCGTAGATATCACTGCCGTCCGTGACCCATTCAACCGTGATGTCATTCTGTTCCAACATATATTGGATGAGTTTTCCAAGGCGCAGATCATCTTCTGCCAGAAGCACGCGCATACTACCATCTCCCACAGATTGTATCCGATCTTTTCTGGAGAAGTATACAAAAACGAGGTGAAAGATAGCTGAAAGCTGGTCGAATCCCCTACGGACATCTCCCCTCTGCATGGAGTTTTCTGCAGAGCATCAGCGCATGGTGTGATGCTCTGCGGCGATCATCCCATAGAAAACAGCAGTGCCAAGACCATAGCAGGACAGCATAACAATCCCCATAGGAAGTGCCGTATGATCCCCCGCAATTCCGACCACGGGCATCATGCACGCGCCGAGCAGCATGGAGAAGCAGCCAATGAGTGCGGATGCGCTGCCCGCATTCTTGCCCTGCCGCGAGAGCGCGAGCGAAAAACTCGCCGCCCCCATGACCGAGAGCGGGACAATCGTAAGAAAGAGTACAACGAGAATCACGGCAAGTGGAGCAGAGAGGCAGAAGCCAGCCAGAAGCAGGATGCTCCCGAACAGCGGTACAAGTACGGCGTATTTCAGCATGACGACATCGGGCACGCGCCCTGCAAGTCGCGCCGGCAGGACGCCTGCGAGCAGCAGTCCTGCTCCGATGACGGCAAAAATCATGCTGTAAACCTGTGGTGAAACGGCATAGACATTTTGAAAGACAAACGACGAGCCGGACAGATAGGAGAAAAAAGCGCCGAACACAAAACACTGCAGGAGGCAGTGCCCGAGGAAGTACCGATCCCGCAGGAGCATCGGGAATATCTTCAGCGAATCCGTCATATTGGCGCTGCGCGCCTCCTGTGGAAGCGTCTCCTGATAGATGAGTGCTGCCCCTGCGAGAAAGACACCGACGAGTGTCAGTAGGACAAAGGTCGCACGCCAACTCGCAAAGAGCAGAATCTGTCCGCCGATGACGGGCGCAATGATCGGTGCAAATCCATTCACCATCATAAGCACGGCAAAGAAGCGCGTCAGCTCCGCCCCCTCGCAGACATCACGCGCAATCGCACGCGCAATGACGATGCCGCTCGCTCCTGCAAAGCCCGCACAGAAGCGAAAGAAGAGGAAGAGATAGATGTCCTCCGCGAGGACGCAGCCAAGGGTCGCTCCGATAAAGACCAGCATGCCGACAAAGAGCGGTCTGCGCCGACCGACAAGATCACTCAAAGGGCCCGCGAGAATCTGCCCAAGTGCCATGCCGAGCGTCGTCATCGTCAGCGTCAGCTGCACGAGTGAGGTCGATACACCGAAATCCGCCTGTACCTCAGGAAGAGCCGGCAGATACATATCCGTCGAGAGCGGTGCAATCGCCGTCATGACACCGAGAAAAATTGTCAGCCACAGGCGGCTGCGTGGATCTGTCGCCATAAGATTCCCCCTTATCTCTCAGGTGTATTGCAGCACGCCGTTTCAGACGGTGAAATGTCTTTTTTCGTCCGCGCCATCAGCCATGCTTTTACCGTCTCCCAAATTGCCGTTGCAATGACAATCCCTGCCGCAATCGAAACGGCATAGAGGAAGGTCTTGATCCCCTGCGTTCCAAATTTTTCCCAGTCGGCTGCAACGGCGTAGAACATCGTACGGTAGAGCGATCCACCGGGCACCATCGCAATGACACCGATGATGAGAAAGATCGTCGCAGGGCATTTATAAAAACGTGCCAGAATCTCCGCTGCAATCGTGGCAAATACCGCTCCTGCAAAATACCCCGCGAACTCGTTCCAGTCAAGTGCCAGAAACAGAATGGTAAATCCCCATGCGACCATACAGACCACCGCCCCCATGACAGCATCCTTAAAGTGCCCGTGCCAGAGTAGATGGAAGCAAAATCCACCGACAAACGAGGTCAGGAGATAGACAAAGGTCGATGTCTGAAAGGCGATCAGCGTCCCCGTTGCACTGAACGCAAAGCCCGTCGCAATCAGCAGGCTCAGGATAAACGCCTCTGCGCTCTTGATGAGTCCCGATATGGTCTCCTGACTGAACATATCACGGATGGAGTTCATCAGTGCAAGCCCCGGAATCACGGGCATGATATTCCCCATATTGATCGCGGCAGGGTGAATATCCATTCCCGCCCACATAAACGAATTGGCAAGGATACCGCCGACGAAGCTGAGAAGGACGAGCGCAAAATATGGATTCAGCTTCGTCTGTCCAAGAAGGTACTGCAAAAGCCTCAGGAATACACCCACAACCCCCGCACAGACTGCATCCTCCAACCGCCCGCCAAAGAATGCGGAGAAGCTTGCAGCGATCAATGCCCAGTAGAACAGAGAAGCCTTGAGCGAAATTGTCTCCATCGTATCAATCGCATGAATGCGCGCCTTGATTTCATCGGACGGAATGGGATTGGCACAGATCTCGCGGGAGAGTTGATTGAGTGCCTTGAGCCGCTGAAAGTCAAAGTTCTGCCCCGGCACGCGCCGCATCTGCGTGATGACCCCGATATCGTTTCCGCGCAGCGTTACGATAATGCTGGTCGTAATAACCATTACATCCACATGGCGGACTCCATAGGCGCGGCATATAAAGGTGATCGTGCGCTCCACACGGGTCACCTCAGCACCGGTCACAAGCATACGCTGCCCAATATCAATAGCGCGTTCAAGAATGTTGTTGATGTTGATTCTTGCTGTTTCATTTACCATAATGAACATAGTTATAGCAAACTATGCGGTCTTTGTCCACGCCTTTTCCAAAGAAAAAGAGCAAAGCCCGATCATTGGACTCTGCTCTCCCTATTTTCGGAAGCACTGATGAATTCAGCGCCGCCATCTTGACGCATCTTTTTCGCCCGTACTTCGCCCTCGATCCTCCACATAGCTATTGCTATGCGTCCGGTTTGCCTCCTTGTTCGGATCAAAAATCTACGCCAATCTGGCAGACTTCATTTTATCAGTGATTCCTTTCTTATTTATTCGACGGTAACGGACTTCGCAAGATTGCGCGGCTTGTCCACATCGCAGCCGCGCGTGATCGCGGCATAGTAGGCAAGCAGCTGAAGCGGAATGACGGAGAGGATCGGCATGATGAACTCATCCGACGCCGGCACGTGCATGACGTGATCGACATATTTCTCAAGCTCCGTATCTCCCGCTGCCGCAATACCGATGACAACGGCATCGCGTGCCTTAACCTCCTTGATATTGGAGAGTGTCTTCTCGTAGACATTGCGCTGCGTTGCAAGCGCGATCACGGGCACGCCCTCAACGATCAGCGCGAGTGTTCCGTGCTTGAGTTCGCCCGCCGCATACGCCTCGGCATGGATGTAGGAGATCTCCTTGAGTTTCAGTGCGCCCTCAAGCGAAACGGCGTAATCCAGCCCACGACCAATGTAGAAGACATCCTCGTTGAAGCCGTACTGCTTCGCAAAGGTCTTGATCGGGTCGACGTCCGACAAAATCTCCGAGACCTGCGACGGTATTTCCTGCAGCATCGTTACAAGCTCTGCTGTGCGCTCTGCAGCAATCGTCCCCTTGATCTCCGCCATATAGAGTGCAAGCATGAAAAAGAGAACCAACTGCGTCGTATATGCCTTGGTCGATGCGACTGCGATCTCAGGCCCCGCCCACGTATAGACAACCTGATCCGCCTCGCGCGCGATGGACGAGCCGACGACATTCGTGATCGCTAGTGTCTTTGCCCCACGACGCTTGGACTCCTTAAGTGCGGCAAGGGTGTCGCTTGTCTCACCGGACTGGGAAACGACAATCAGAAGCGTGTGCTCGTCGACAATCGGGTCGCGGTAACGGAACTCGGAGGCGACATCCACCTCGACGAGAACGCGCGCCAGCTTCTCAATGTAGTACTTGCCGACGAGACCCGCATGATATGCTGTTCCGCAGGCGACAATGTAGATTTTATTGAAGGTGCCAAGATACTCCGCATCCCATGCGAGTTCTTCAAAGGAAATCGCCTTCTTATCCGCCGTGATGCGCTGACTCATCGTATCGCGCACTGCCTTCGGCTGCTCGTTGATCTCCTTGAGCATGAAATGCTCATAGCCGCCCTTCTCTGCCGCCTCGGCATTCCATGTGACCTCGAATACCTTCTTCGGGACAGTTTCCCCCAGATGATTCGTCACCTCAACGGAATCCTTGCGCACAATGGCAAGCTCCCCATCGCCGAGGATATAGGTACGGCGGGTGCGTGAAATAATCGCCGGAATGTCGGAGGCAATGAAATTTTCCCCCTCACCTAGCCCAATGATGAGTGGGTTGTCCTGCTTCGTGCAGAGAAGCATATCTGGATGCTTGCGGCTCATAAAGGCAAGCGCGTACGAGCCTTCGATACGCTTTAGAACGGCACGCACTGCCGCGATGAAATCTCCGCTGTAAACCTCCTCCAAGAGGTGCACAACAACTTCTGTATCCGTTTCCGACTTGAAGACGTGCCCCTTTGCCGTAAGTTCTTCCTTGAGTGAAAGATAGTTCTCAATAATGCCGTTGTGCACGATGGCAAAGTCACCGTGGCAGTCCGTATGCGGGTGGGAGTTGACATCCGACGGACGCCCATGTGTCGCCCAGCGCGTATGTCCGATGCCGAGGCTGCCCACAGGGACATTCCCCTTGATCTTTTCACGCAGTGCCGCAAGACGTCCGACGCACTTCTCCACGCGAATGTTTTCGCCGTCATAGACAGCTATGCCCGCCGAATCATACCCACGGTACTCCAGCTTTGAAAGCCCATCCAGCAGAAACTCCGCCGCCTGACGATCCCCAACGTAACCAACAATTCCACACATAAAAATACCTCCTGACCGATAATAAATAATCGCTCAGGGATTTCGCTCCGTCTGCAGCTTTGTCCGCAGGGTCACCCCTGCGCTTTGACCACAGACTCTCGACAGAGCATGCCGGAAGGCATCCGCTGACGGCTCGACAACCTTCTCCTCGTCCTCTGGAAACCAAGTACATTCCAGAGCCAGCGCTAAGAATATAGGAAGCACTGATAAATTCAGCCGTGCCATCTTGACGCATCTTTTTTGTCCGTACTGTGCCCGCGATCCTCCACATAGCATTGGCTATGCGTCCGGTTTGCCTCCTTGTTCGGACGAAAAATCTACGCCAATCTGAGGGTCTATTTTATCAGCGATTCCTATATCTTTTTCGTAATATGAAATCCCCATGCACCGCCGCATCCGACGATGTACAGGGACATTCTATCCGAAATCACACGAGAAGTCAATCCATTTGCACGGAGTCGCCTTGCCCAAACAAAAAACTCAGCCGATCATATTGCATCGACTGAGCTTTCTTTTTGTATTTGGTGGCGGCACAGAGATTTGAACTCCGGACACTGCGGGTATGAACCGCATGCTCTAGCCAACTGAGCTATGCCGCCAAGGTGGTGGGCAGGGATGGATTCGAACCATCGTAATCCGAAGATGACAGATTTACAGTCTGTTGCCTTTAACCACTCGGCCACCTACCCATGAGCCTTGACAAGTATATGCGATAACACACTGTTTTGTCAAGGCGTTTCTCAAATTATTCGTGCGTCATTCTGCGAGCGGCTTCATCGTCGGGAAGAGCAGCACGTCGCGGATGGAGGGACTGTCCGTCAGCAGCATGACGAGTCGGTCGACACCGATGCCAAGGCCGCCCGTCGGGGGAAGTCCATATTCGAGTGCCGTGACGAAGTCACGATCCATGACATGCGCCTCCGCATCGCCTGCGGCACGCTGCTGCAGCTGCTCCAAGAAGCGCTGCTCCTGATCAATGGGATCGTTCAGCTCCGTAAAGCCATTGGCAAGCTCGCGTCCGTAGACAAAGAACTCAAAGCGATCCGTAATGCGCGGATCGTCCGGATTGCGCTTTGCAAGCGGCGAGATCTCGGTCGGATGCCCCGTGATGAAGGTCGGCTGCATCAGCGACTCCTCCACCTTCTCCTCAAACGCAGCATTGAGAATACCGCCAATGCCGTGACGCTCCTCGAATGGGACGCCGATCTCACGTGCCATCGCACGCGCCTCATCAACGGACTGACAGGAGAGAAAGTCCTTCCCCGTCGCCTCACGCACGGCATCATTCATGCTGATCGTACGGACATTATTCAGGTCAATTTCAATGCCCTGATACGTAATCTTCGTCGTACCGAGGACATCCTCGGCAGCCTGACGGACGATTCCTTCCGTAATCGCCATGAGATCGCGATGATCGGCAAATGCCTGATAAATCTCAATGGACGTGAACTCCGGATTATGCCGCACGTCCATACCCTCATTGCGGAAGATGCGCCCCATCTCGTAGACACGATCAAGCCCCCCGACGATGAGTCTCTTGAGGCTTAGCTCAGTGGCGATACGCAGGTAAAGGTCGATGTCCAGTGCATTGTGATGGGTGATAAAGGGACGCGCCGCAGCTCCTCCCGCAAGCGTTGAGAGCACAGGTGTCTCCACCTCAAGAAAGTCGCGCTCGTCCAGATAGCGCCGAATGGACTGAATGATCTTCGTCCGCTTACGGAACGTCTCCCGTACCTCATGGTTGACCATAAGATCGAGATAGCGCTGACGATAGCGCGTATCCACATCCTTCAGCCCGTGGAACTTCTCAGGCAGAGGACGCAGGGACTTCGAGAGCAGATCAAAGTCCTCGACACGCACAGTGACCTCCCCGCGCCGCGTCTTGAATACAACGCCGCGGATCCCGATGATGTCGCCGATGTCAAGGCGCTTGAACTCCTCCTTGTACTTCTGTTCGCCGAGAACGTCCTGCTTGAAGTATACCTGTATATTCCCCGTTCGGTCGTTCAGTGTAGAGAAGGAGGCTTTCCCATGACCGCGGATTGCCATCAGACGCCCCGCAATGCGAACTTCTCCGCCTTCTTCGTCCTCTGCCAGGTGATCGTATTTCTCTTTGAGCGGAACGGCATAATCCGTCACCTCGAAGCGATGTCCAAATGGTGCGACACCCATCGCCCGAAATGCGTCCATTTTCTCGCGGCGGACACGCATCATCTCGTTTAGATCCTGCTCCGGCACCTGCAATGCGTTTTCTCTTTCTTCAGCCATCCCTGCTCCTTACTTCTTTATATCCATAATCTTGTACTGAATAATACCCGCTGGTGCATTGACATTGACGACATGATCTATATTCTGTCCGAGCAGCGCCATGCCGAGCGGAGACTCATTCGAGATCTTTCCCTCGTCCGGATCCGCCTCCGTGGAGCCAACGATGAGAAAGGTCTCCTCCTCGTCGAACTCCAGATCCTTGACCGTTACGCGACTTCCCATCGTGACGGTCTTGCCGTCCCCTGCCTTGATGATGTCGGAGTTGCGAATCTTCGTCTCGAGTTCCTGAATCTCACCCTCAAGAAACGCCTGCTCATTCTTCGCATCATCGTATTCGGAGTTCTCCGAGAGATCGCCGAGTGCGATCGCCGCTTTGAGGCGTTCGGCAACCTCGATGCGCCGCACACTCTTGAGATAGTTGAGTTTTTCGACAAGCTTGTTATAGCCGTCTTCGGTCAGCATGACCTTCTTCTCTGTCATGAAATACTCCCCTTTATCGTAGTCCTCTTGTATTGACATCTTCTAGCAATGCAGATATTTCTGCATCGTTCTGTCCGAGACGAATCAGTTCGAGCCGCTTCTCCCTGCGGAGCTTTTTGATCGCGCACTCACGTTTCTGCGCCTCCTCTTTCGTCGCAAAGGACTCCGCATAGACAAGGCGGACGGGTCCGCGCCCACGCGTGTACTTCGCTCCTGTTCCCTCATTGTGTGCATGAAGACGCCGCCTGAGATCATTTGTCCAGCCGGCATAGAGACTCCCATCGGCACACAACAGGAGGTACGCGTAATTCATTCCGCAGCATCTTTGATGGTAATTTTCTCAATCACAACATCGTGCACGGGACGATCACCGTATCCTGTCTTCGTGTGACCGATATCGCGCACCACATCCATCCCATCAATCACCTTTCCGAAGACAGCATGTTTGTTATCGAGCCACGGGGTTGCGGCGAGCGTAATGAAGAACTGACTGCCGCCCGTATTGGGGCCCGCATTTGCCATCGAAAGAATCCCCTCATCATCGTGCTTCAGTGAGGGATCAAATTCATCGGGAATCTTATAGCCCGGACCGCCTGTACCGTTGCCATTCGGGTCACCGCCCTGAATCATGAACCCATCGATGACGCGATGGAAGATCAGACCGTCATAGAACCCCTTTTCCACGAGGTCGATGAAGTTCTTCGTCGTAATGGGGGCTTTATCCTCGAAGAGTTCGACCTCGAACGTCCCCTTGTTGGTTGTAAATACTGCAATGCGATTTGCCACAGTTCTCTGCGCTCCTTTGTTCTGATCCAACAGCATATTAAATGACATCCCCGCACTCCCGCTGTGCGCCATGAACAATACGGCAACGACGACAACAGCGATACCGAGTGACAGGAGATAAAATTTCTTCCTCATTCTACCGAAAGCCCTCCCATAATTCAATACATATTTCAAAAAGAATGTCGCTGCCCCGCTTGCGTCGGTGACCATACGGGAATCTCACGCCCCACCGCAAAAAATCCCTCCGACGGTTTCCATGCGGGATAGCCGACGGAGTGCATGGAAACAAGTGCCTGTGGATACGTCTCTGCACAGAACACCTTAGCCCCGCGCTCCATCGAAGGACCGAGCCGTCCGTCCACGGGAAAAAAGGCAAGGTCGAAGGAGAGTCCCGCAAGGCGTTTCATCTGTTTGCGAAAAGCATTCTCCGCAAGCTTCCGATTCTCTGCTGTATCCCCCGTCCAGTCCCACCAGTTAAAATCCCCTGCATGAAAGATACGCTTCCCATTTACTTCCACCAAAAAGGACGTCCCCTCATCCGTCGATGCAAACGACTTGACTGCGATACAGTCATCTTGCCACGCATCATAAAGCCCGATCCAACTCGTCCGGTCTGTCGGCATATATGCAGCCCCCGCATTTGATCGTATATCCTCGCTCAAAAGATAGCGCTGTGTCTTGGCGGCATAGCGTGCTATCATGGGATTAAAGTGATCGAAATGCGCATGGGAAGCAAAGAAGTACAGACACGCATAGTTCTCCTTCTCCACAGCCGCAGGAAGAACACCTGCTGGATCATCAAACGCATCAAAGACGAGCAGAACATCATCCGTACGGACGAGAAAGCCGCTGTTCAGCAAATACGTTGCTTCCATAGAATCTCATCTTCTTTCTTTTTCATCGTCATCATCGTCCGATGCCGAGGCATCGTTCTGGTTGATCCGTCCAAATCCACGTCCCATGACCTCATTCGCGGACATGATGATGACAAAGGCATGGGGATCGACATTGTGTACGATGAACTTCAGCTTGCCCACCTGCGTGGTACCGACCGCGACGAAGACAACATTTCGTTCACGACGCGTGTATGCTCCCTGTCCATGCAAAAACGTAACACCGCGGTGCATTTCATCGATGATATTATCGGCAATTTCCTTGTGTTTGCCCGAAATGATGAGAACTGCCTTGCGGTGATTGAAGCCCGCAACGATCTTATCCACGACGGTCGCATTGATGAACATATAGATGAGTGTGAACATCGCAGGTGCCATGCCAAAGAGAAAGGCTGCGATGAGCATAATGAGGCAGTTCATCGAGAAGAGAACGCCGCCCATGTGCAAATCGTAATATTTCCGAACAATGGCGGCGAGGATGTCAAACCCACCCGTGCTGCCATTCATGCGAAAGACAAGCCCGTAGCCAAGCCCTGCAAACACGCCGCCATAAACGGTAGTCAGCATCATATCGCTCACAGGTGCATAAGCGTTAAGCGGACGCGTTAGATCGAGGAAAAAAGAAAAAATCGCCGTTCCGATGATGATGTCAATGGTGTACGCCTTCCCCATCAGTTTCCACGCCATAAAGAGCAATGGAATATTATAGAGAAACGTCTGTAGACCAATGGGCAGTCCGAAAAGATAGTAGACAATCATCGCAATGCCCGTTGCACCGCCCGTCAGGAGATGTGCCGGAATCAAAAAAAGATTGATCGCGCTGCTTGCAATAAGACAGCCGATGGTGATTCCGACATAGCGCATAACGCGATGCCCGAATACGCGGATGTGCAGGTCATGTGTCATTTAACATATCCTCCAAGCCGCACCTGTTCATTTTTCGGAAGATCGGACACATCAATTTCCTTAGATGCGATGAATCCGCGCCTCAGATCGAGTTCGACAAAGGACTCGTCATCGGATAGTGCCATCTCATCCGCTTCCTCATCGGTCAATGGGAGCATCGTGATCCGCGCCGACTGCAGCGCACCATTCTCCGCATTCAGATTCAGGATCAGACGCGTGCGCGGATGTTCCGGGTGGGCATACACATAGCAAGTATTGCCGTCCAAAAACTGACGCTCGGCTTTCCCATATATCTTCGTAAGATAGCTGCTTGTTGAGCCATAGTGGACATCCTTGCGCAGCCGATACTTCTCTCCAATCAGATTGATGTCGACAATTTTCCCTGTTGCAGAGGAGGCAGAGACGACAATATCCCCGTAAGTATAGGTCTTGAGATGAATCCCCCAAATCACCTGATCGTTCTGAACGTCCGGCTCTCCCCATTTCGCGCGGAGCGTCTCCTCTGACTCCCCCAAAGCAATGTTCTGATAGGAAAAGTCTTCGGCGTGTATCTTACCTGCCGCTTCTCCACGCACAAAGAGCGAAAGGGAAAGAAGGCATAGGAGCATCAATGTGCCGTAGCGAAAATATCTCTGCATATACGCCACCTCACTTAAAATGTAAAGTTCCCATTTTCCATGATCGTAACCGCTTCGCCGGACGGGGTGCGTCCGACGACCATAAGATCAGCCGTTCCGATCATAAAGTCCTCATGAACAATCGAATGATTTACACCGTGATGGCGGAGTTCGTCTTCTGTCATGTCTTCACCACTCTCGATACAGGTTGGATATGCTTTTCCAAAGGCAAGATGACAGGAAGCATTCTCATCGAAAAGCGTATTGTAAAAAAGAATACCACTCTGCGAGATTGGCGAATCATGCGGCACAAGTGCGACCTCACCGAGGAAGGAAGCCCCCTCATCCGTGTGGAGGAGTTCCTTCAGATATGCTTCGCCCTGCTCCGCCTTATAATCCACAACCCTCCCCGCACGGAATTCAAGTGTGAAGCCACTGATTAAATTCCCGTTGTAATGAAGCGGCTTCGAGGCGACGACCGTACCGTTCACGCCATCTCTCTTAGGAAGCGTATAGACCTCCTCTGTCGGGAGATTCGCGGCAAATACCGTTCCCGCAGCAGACTTCTCTGCTCCTCCCATCCAGATATGTCCTTTGGGAAGCTCGATGCGAAGGTCGGTTCCCAGTGCATTCCGATAATGCAGCTCGGTGAATGCGTGAGCATTGAGAAATGCCGTAATCTTTTGCAGGCGCTGGATATGCGTCTGCCATACCGCAATCGGATCCTCATCCATGGAAACGCACACGGCGCTCAGAATCTGTCCCCAGAGACGATCCACTGCCTCCGTCGCCGAACAGTTCGGGAACACCTTACGAGCCCATGCTGTTGTCGGGACAGAAACAACACACCATGTATTCTTATTGCTCATTAACCGCGCACGATAGTCCATGAGTGCTTTTCCGGCTGCTTGACTCGCCTCTGTGAGACGTTTTGGATCGATGTCCGAATAGAGATCCGGATCCGATGCCGCAATCGAAATGAATGCGGCTCCCCGCGCGGCATGGTCATCATAAAAGAGTTTTCGCCATGCGGGAAACTCGCGGAAACGCTCCGCATGCGCCTTCTGAAAGCGAATATGGGCAAACGCCTCATCGTTCCAGTTGACAGCGACATCATAGGCGCCGACATCATACGCCTCCGAGGCAAGGGCATGTACGAAGTCCGCACAGGCAATCGGCGCATGGATAACGAGCGGCTGATCCTGCTGCAAGTTGACGCCCACACGAATCACAAGAGCGGCATATTTCTTGAGTAAGTCCGTATTCATTTCATACCTCGGTCGTATCAAAGAGCAGGGTTACAGGACCATCGTTGATGGAGGATACCTGCATATCTGCCCCAAATTCTCCGTGCTCAACGTGCACATCACGCATTTCCAGCTCCTTCATAAAGGTCTCATAGAGAGGAATCGCGTGATCCGGTTTTGCAGCCTTGGAGAATCCGGGACGACGCTTTTTGAGGTCAGCAAACAGCGTGAACTGTGAAATCACGAGCACCGCTCCATTGACCTCAGCAAGGGCGCGGTTCATCTTCCCCGCCTCATCGGAGAATACACGCAAATGCACGATTTTCTCTGCGAGATGCGCAGCATCCTCCGCAGTATCCTCCGGTGCAATTCCCAACAGGACAAGATAGCCCGCTTTAATTTGACCGCAAACGTGACCTTCGATCTCTACAGATGCTTCTTTCACTCGTGTGACTACGGCGCGCAAGGAATCCCCTCTTTCTCTATTCAATGTGCCCTATTATAGCATGCTTCTGCGCAGATGTCTTTCAGGAATCACTGATAAATTCAGCACCATCATCTTGACGCATCTTTTTTGCCCGCACTTTGGCGGAAAATCCTCCACAGAGCACCACTCTGCGTCCGGTTTTCCGCCTTGTTCGGACGAAAAAATCTACACCAATCTGCAGGACTTCATTTTATCAGTGATTCCTTCAAGCAGAGAAAAAAGATGTGAGCAGCTGCGTCAGTGCGAGCTGATCGCGTGTGCCCATTGTCTCGCGCGCAGAGTGCATCCCAAGAAGAGGCGCACCAATGTCCATCGTTCGCATCGGCACCTGTGTGGAGAGAATCGACCCGAGTGTTGCGCCGCCTGCCGCATCAGAGTTATTTGTAAAAACCTGATATGGGATTTTTTCCCGCTCACAAATGTCGGCTACAGTAGCATAAGCCTTCGGATCTCCGGCATAGGACTGATTTGCGGCGACCTTGAGGACGGGGCCGCCCCCCAGCACAGGCTGATTCGTCGGATCCGCCTTTTCAGGCGCATTCGGGTGCAGGGCATGCGCAACATCTACAGAAAGACAGAAGCCGTCAAGAATCTTTGCAAGGTATTCGTCCCGCGAAAAGCCCAATGTCAAATAGATGCGTTCAAGCAGTATGGCAAGCGCCGTCGACCCTGCCCCCTGCTTCGTGCGGCTTCCCACCTCCTCGTTGTCAAAGAGTGCGACAACGCGGATACCATCTTCACCGTCCCAGTCATAGATCGCATCGACACATGCCTTGACCGAGGAGAGATTATCAAGACGCGGTGCGGAAAGGAAGGCTTCATCACATCCCAAAAGACAACCGCGCTCATAGGGGTAGGCATTCAAATCATAGGACAGGATGTCTTGGGCGGGAACATCGAGTTCATAGGAAAGGAGTTCATGCAGTTTTTTCAGATCATCTGCATCGCCCTCATTGCTTTGAAAGAACATCGGCAGGAGATCCTTTTGCGGCTTCAGCTCGACCCCTTCATTTACCTTGCGGTTCATGTGAATCGCAAGGTTTGGTACAATCATAAGCGGACGACGAAAATCCACGAGCCGCAGGTGCGGCGCAAAGGGATCCTCGGTACGCAAAGCAACCGCTCCCGCGAGAGAAAGCGGCCGATCCATCCACGTATTGCGGATCATGCCTCCATATACCTCTGCATTCAGCTTGCCGTAGCCATGCTCTCTCAGCACCGGATTCGGCTTGATGCGCAGACAGGGAAAATCCGTATGCGCACATGCAATGCGGAGCGATCCGTGAGGGTTTTCCCCAATCGAAACAAGGACTGCCCCCGTGTGAAAGAGCGAAAAAGAATAGCATCGTCCCGTACGTATTCCCTCTGCCCCAAGCGCGTGATCCCCACAGGCAGCTTCTTGGCAGCTCTGCTGCACCACATGATATGGCGATGCTGCCGCATCTATAAAATCGATCAAATTCTTTGCACAGCGTCTTTCTGCGGATGTCATATCTGCCTCACAATCGTTCATAACAGAAAAAGACCCGCCCATGGGCTGGTCTTTTTGCGTCGAGTAAAATGGTCGGGATGACAGGATTCGAACCTGCGGCCTCATCGTCCCGAACGATGCGCGCTACCAAACTGTGCCACATCCCGACAACGATATGTATTCTATCAACTTTTCACATAAAAAGCAAGCATTTATTTTCCGATCCGTGCCATGAGGAGCGCACGAAGCTCCCCCTCCGACACCACTTCGGCACACGGCTGAATCTTCGCCGTCGCCGGCACTTGACGGTGTCGATGATTGAACCAGACAGCCTGCCAGCCCGCAGCCTCTGCCCCGACGATATCCAGATCAAAAGCATCTCCTACGTAGATCAGGTTTTTCGGCGCAAGGTTCAAACGGTGTTCCATCTCGCGAAAGATGCGTACATCCGGCTTTCGGAAGGGGTGATCCCCCGAAACGATGATTTGATCCTCCGGAATCCACGGAGCAACATGGAGAGAACGCAATTTATTCCTCTGATGACGGGAATCTCCGTTTGTAATAATCCCAATGGTGACATGCGCACGGAGTTCATCCAGCAGCCCCTTCATCGTATCTGACAGCCGGATCTGATACTGAAGCTCCATATAGCGGTGCTGAAACGCCAGCGCCTCCTCATCCGTCACCTCAATATCATAGGCGCGCAAAGTCATGCGCAACCGGTAGATGTAGAGTTCCTCCATCGTCATCCTGCCGGTTTGGGAATCCGCAAAGCGCTCGTCGCTGTAATGACGGAAGGAGAGAAACAATTTCTGCAAGGGCAGATCGTACTGCGTCCCATAGAAACTCTGATATGCACCGAAAAAGGGCTGTGCCATATCATAGAGGGTGTCATCGACATCAAATACTACGCCGCGAATATCCATAAGTTCCTCATTCCATATTGATTACCATTTCTATTATAAGGGAAAGCATGGTACTCCGCAATTACTCCCCCAAAAAATTCTCTGCGCCAAAGGTGCGAACCGACAGATGCTCCCCATCTGTGTGAAAGATGATCGCTCCATCCCTATCCGTCCGTAGCGTCTGTGCTCCCACACGCTCATATCGTGCTACGACATCGGGGCGCGGATGGCCAAAGGAGTTGTCTGCGCCAACACAGTAGATGGCATAGAGAGGATTTGTCGCCTGAACAAAATGCTCAGAACTGGATGTATCCGAGCCGTGGTGCGGCACCTTCAGCACGGTCGTATGAAGGTCGATTCCGCGCGCAATCATCTTTTCCTCGTGCTCCTGCACGAGATCACCCGTAAAAAGAAAGCTCGCATTCCCATAGCGGACGCGATAGACATTGGAAACTTCATTGCCGGTCGTATGTTCCACGTCGCTATAGGAGGGCGCATACAAAACATCGACGGTCACACCGTCCAACGAGATCGACTGCCCCTCCTGTGCTCTGCCGAGCTTCATGAGAAGTGGATTCCCGTCACCAAGGCGCATACTTCGCGCATACGCCGCTGCTCCCTCATCGGCGGTATAGACGTACCTTACCGGCATACGTGCGAGAATGGCGCCCGCACCTGCCGCGTGGTCTTCATGTGCGTGCGACAGAAATATATAGTCCACTTCACGAATGCCGTAATGCAGGAGGTACGGCACATCGACGCGCGCACCGACATCAAAAGTATCGCGCGTTCCTCCCGTATCAAAAAGCATCGCATGACCGTGGGGCGTTACAACAAGAGCGGCATCCCCCTGCCCAACATCAATAAAATGCACCTCCATTTCATTGGGACGTGTGATCTGCCATGAGAAAAGAAAAACAACGATAAAAGAAGAAACAATTATAAATTTATATCTAAAACGATAAATAAATTCAGCCGTTATTTCACGATATTCCTGCGGGACAAACAGTATGGACAGGACAGCATAGTAACAGAGTCCCGCAGACACGCCCATCGACGGCAGCCAAACAGAGGAAAACGGGAGTGCAGCCATGACCCGAGTCATCTCAAACGAAATCCCAAGGAGCATACTGTCAAACGCAAAGACAACTGCTCCAAGCATGGGAATAAAAAATGCTGCAATCCCACCGACAAGACCTAAAACAATAATAATATCGACGAGAGGAACGACAACGAGATTCGATAGGAGCGCAGAGATGGAAATTTGGTTGAAATGCCATGCGAGGACAGGAAGTGTTGCCAGCTGCGCCCCCATCGTGATGGAGATGCCTGCCGCGACGAATCGTGGAAGTTTCCCCAGCCATGTACGAAATACGGGTGCAAGGAAGAGCAGCCCCGCCGTCGCCAAAAACGACAGCTGGAAGCTGATGTGAAAAAGGAGAAGCGGTGAGACGAGAAGCATGAGAAGCCCCGTCAGTACGAGCAGGTACTGCCCATCGCGCTCCCGCCCGAGAATCAGCCCCAGAAAGGCGACCGCCCCCATGATGCCGGAACGGACAGCGGGCGGAACGAGTCCCGCAAGAATCACATAGCTGATGATGGAAAGAACGACGGCCGACGCGGAAAGCCATCGCGGCAGACGCAGGAACAATGCCAGCCACGCGATCACGGCAGCAAGAAGGCTGATATGCGAGCCGGAAACGGAGAGGATGTGCACAATGCCGGTGATGGTAAACGCCTCCAGCAATTCTGGGCGTATCCCCTCGTATCCGCCGAAGAGCATGGCAAAGATCGCCGCCGCATCACTGCGCGGCATGACCTCTGTCATACGGTCAAAATAGTGCGCGCGTATCTGTGCCGCAAGGCGCAGAAACATTTGCACGTATGTCGGCTCTTCATTGGGGATAATTTTTATGCCACTTTCCCGAGCCGACATTCCCGCAGTAATCCCCTCACAGCGCAGGAGAAATCGTGTATTGATCTGCCCCGGATTTTGATAGAACACGGGGCGGCGAACCTTCCCTTCTGCCGTGATTGCATCACCGATCTGACCGACAGGGGAATCCTCCTCAGCGCCCCGTCGCGTGTAGACGAGGATTTTACCGGATCCCGCCTGTTCCTCACGTCCCTGTACGATTCTGTGAACAGAAACTGTATAGCGTATATGCTGAATTCCATCCACATCTGTTCGGAGGCGCGGCGGCTCCGCAATGATACCGCTCAGTGTGATATTTTGTCCGACCATGCGCGAAACATCATGGGTGGGAAGTTCGTAGACGGCAGCAAAGCGAAAGATGCCCAACATGAAAAAAAGCCCCACAAAGGCGATCCACGTTCGTTCACTCTGTTTCAGAACAAGGATGCTGGAGGCAAATGCAGCGAGGAGCAGGAGTGTGATCAGATAGGGCAGATATTCCGCAAAGGGAATATGCAGCCATGCACAGCACAGAATACCAAGCCCGAATGCAGCAAGAAGACCGCTGAGGAACGAAAGCTGGTACTGCCCCATCTTCATACGGTCACCTTATCTTTCAACTTTTCAAATTTGGCGTTGCCGATACCGCGTACCTTTTTGATGTCCTCAATCGTTTGAAAAGCCCCGTTTGTCTCGCGATACTCAATGATACGCGCCGACATGGCAGGACCGATGCCGGGCAGCTCCTGCAGCTCCTTTTCGGTCGCCGTATTGAGATTGATCTGCCCCTCTGCATTTTTTCCGGACGGCGCATTTTTCGGAGATTCGGCATCTCGGCCAATGCGCATGGGCACACGGATCTGCATGCCGTCCTCGACCGGTGCCGCCATATTGATATGGTCAATATCCGCCGTTTCGATCACGCCGCCCACGGCATTGACCGCGTCGGCAACGCGCTGCCCTTCGGTCAGTGTAACCAGCCCCGGTTTTTTTACCTCCCCCGTCACATAGACGACGATATTGCGCTTTGCTGCGCCCCTTTCAGCCGTTCCCTCATCCAGAGTGAGCGTCTGCTGTTCCGTATAGTAGCCGTACATGGTTCCGCCGAGCACCGCAAGAGCAAAAACAAGAAGTATTAGGAGGGACTTTTTGAACATGGGCATGGCATATCTCCCGATGGAAACACGAGTGCATGCCAACCGCAGTATGCACTCGTGTTTCTAATATACATTCCTTCCGCTGAAAATCTCAATCATCTCGCGCCGGAGACTCGTACTGATAAGGAGGCGGGTTTTCGGTGGGATCTCATCAACATCCGTATTGAAGAGATAGTTTTGCAGCTGCGGCTCCTTGATGAGCATACGCGTATGATAGAGGCTCGCCTGATAGAGATTGATGTCAACGGCGTCGTACTCGTCCAGTGTTTCCTGCTTGATGAACTCCTGAATGGATGTCATCTTGCTGTCTACAAAGAGCTTGCGCCCCTGCAGGTCACGCGTAAACCCACGCACCCGGTAATCCATTGTAATAATGTCCGAATCAAACTGACTGATGAGATAGTCCAGTGTCTGCAGCGGCGTGATCTCACCGCAGGTAGCGACATCAATATCCACGCGAAACGTCGCAATACTCGTATCGGGATGATACTCTGGATAGGTATGTACGGTGACGTGACTCTTGTCAAGATGTGCGAGGATCGTCTCAGGCACAGGTGTTTTTGCGTTCACGGGCTTCTTGCTGCCGGAGACGACTGCCGCCTCCTCTGCAATCAGCATCGTAACACTCGCGCCCTGTGGGTCATAGTCCTGCTTGGCAATGTTGAGAATCCGTGCGCCGATCATATCCGTTACCTGTGATAAAATCTTCGTGAGTCGATCAGAATTGTATTGTTCGTCGATGTATTGAATATAATCCCGTTGTTCTCGCGCCGATTTCGCATAACAAATATCATAGATATTGAAGCTCAACGCCTTCGTGAGGTTGTTAAACCCATATAATTTCAGCTTCCCATCCAACGCCGGAGTTCCTTCCTTTCTCTTTGTGACGAAAAAACATTCGCCAGATACGTTATTTATTATTATTTATAGCATGTTTTTCGTTATTTTTATTTATTTATTCTATTTGTTTTTTGGATGGTTCCTTTTCCATTCCTTGATCCAATCCAAACGCTCCCGAAAGCGACCTTCCATCCCCTGCTCCGTTGGATGATAATAGGTTCTTCCGACGAGAGAATCCGGCAAGCACTGCATATTCGTGATATGCTCCGCCGCGTCATGTGCATACTGATAGCCCTTGCCATAGTCCAGATCCTTCATGAGTCTCGTCGGCGCATTGCGGATCACGAGCGGCACAGGCTCTGCAAGCATCCTGCGGGCGTCTGCCGCTGCTGCAAGATACGCCGTCTCCATCGCGTTTGACTTCGGTGCAAGGGAGAGATAAACAACCGCCTCCGTCAGGTGCACATTACACTCTGGAACCCCGATGTAATGGCACGCCTGATAGGCAGCGACAGCAATCTCAAGTGCCCTCGGGTCGGCAAGTCCCACATCCTCCGCAGCGAACCGCGTCACTCTCCGCGCGACATAGAGAGGGTCCTCCCCTGCTTCGAGCATCCGTGCAAGCCAGTAGACCGCCGCATCCGGATCGGAGTTGCGCATCGACTTGTGCAGTGCCGAGATGAGATTGTAATGCTCCTCCCCGCTCTTATCGTAGAGGAGTGACTTGCGCGAGATACACTGCGCCAGATTCTCCTCCGTCACATAGATCTCACCATCGCACTCGTCCGCATTGAGGACGAGCATTTCGAGTGTGGAGAGTGCGCTGCGTGCATCTCCGTTCGCAAAGGCAGCGACCGCCATCAGCCCCTCGTCGGAGAGATGAATATGCTGACCGCCCAACCCGCGCTCGGACGAAATGGCATGGCGGAGCAGCCGTCCAATATCGTCCGTATTCAGCCCTTGCAGGACAAAGACACGACAGCGCGACAGGAGCGCACTGTTGATCTCAAACGAAGGGTTCTCCGTCGTTGCCCCGATCAGGACGATGCTGCCCTTCTCGACGAACGGGAGAAACGCATCCTGCTGTGCCTTGTTGAAGCGGTGGATCTCATCGACAAAGACGATGATGCGCTCCCCGTACATACGACGGCGATCCGCCTCCTGCATCACCGTCCGTATATCCTTGATGCCGCTCGTCACCGCAGAGAAGTTGATAAACTTTGCCTGCGTACGCGCTGCGATGATCTGGGCAAGTGTCGTCTTGCCGACACCGGGCGGTCCCCAGAAGATCATGGAGGTGATATGGTCGCTTTCGATGAGGCGGCGCAGCACCTTCCCCTTGCCGAGGAGGTGTTCCTGCCCGACGAACTCCTCAAGTGACCGTGGACGAAGACGCTCTGCAAGCGGCTGATATGCAGCACGTTCAAAGAGTCCGCCCTGTTCATCCATGTCCACGTCCCTCCTTATACGCATATTCTCTCATAATGGATTATCGCATAAAAAAGAGACTTAGGCAATTTCTTTTTTCATCGACAAAAGAAAAACGGGATTGGCGCACGAAAGTTTTGTGCGTCAATCCCGTTTCGTCAAGTGGACTTCATGTGATCAGTGATTCCTGTTACAGGATAAAGCGTGAGACATCGTGATCGCCCGCAATATCCGCAAGGCAGCGATCCACGTATGCAGTATCAATGACGATATCCTTCTCCTCAAGATCAGGTGCCTCGAAGGACAGATCCTCAAGAAGTTTTTCAAGGAGGGTGTAGAGGCGGCGTGCGCCAATGTCCTCGGTATGCTCGTTGACCGTTTCCGCAAGCTCGGCAAGCCGCCCAATGGCATCGTCAGTGAAGCGGAGAGAAACACCCTCGACGCCGAGGAGCGCGCTGTACTGCTTGATGAGGGCGTTCTTTGGCTCGGTGAGGATGCGCTCGAAGTCCGCCTTGATGAGCGACTTCAGTTCCACGCGAATCGGGAACCGTCCCTGCAGTTCGGGGATAAGATCGGACGGTTTTGCCGTATGGAATGCACCGGCAGCAATGAAGAGAATATGATCGGTCTTCACCGGACCATACTTTGTCATGACGGTTGAGCCCTCCACGATGGGCAGGATGTCGCGCTGAACGCCCTCCCGCGAGATGTCCGCACCCGCGCTGCGCCCATTGCTGACTGCCACCTTGTCAATCTCATCGAGGAATACGATGCCGCTGTACTCAGCGGCGTGTACCGCCTCATCGGCGACCACATCCATATCGACGAGCTTGTCCGCCTCCTCAGCGGTGAAGATCTTGCGCGCCTGCTCGACCGTAACCTTGCGCTTACGGCGATTTTTCGGCACGAGTTTTCCAATCATGGATTGGAGATTGTCGCTCATGCTCTCAAGAGAGGAACCCGCGAACATATTGCCGGCAGGGCGTGCGGACTCCTCCACCTCAATCTCAATGACATCGCTCTCCAACTCTCCCTTGTGCAGCCGCTTGCGTACCCACTCGCGCCCTGCCTGGTACTTCGGCGGCTCCTCCGCCTCCTGCTTCTCCTCTGTATCCGAAGAAAAAATACTGCTGAGCGGATTGGCGGACTTCTTAGGCGGTGGAACAAAGACATCGAGAAGCCGTTCTTCTGCATTCTCCTTCGCCTTTTCCTGTACGTCCTCAATCTTCTGCTGACGCACCATGCGTACGGAGGTCTCCACGAGGTCGCGCACGATGGACTCGACATCGCGCCCAACGTAGCCAACCTCCGTGAACTTCGTTGCCTCGACCTTGAGGAACGGCGCACGGACGAGACGTGCAAGACGGCGTGCGATCTCCGTCTTGCCGACACCGGTCGAGCCGATCATCAGAATGTTCTTCGGAATGACATCCTCGCGCATCTCATCATCCAGCTGACGGCTGCGCCAGCGGTTGCGGAGTGCGATGGCGACAGAGCGCTTTGCCTCATGCTGCCCTACGATGTATTTGTCAAGTTCGGCAACAATCTCGCGCGGCGTCTGTTCGTTGACTCCGATCTGACTCATGATTCCAGTACCTCCACCGTAATATTATGATTGGTATAGACGCAGATATCCGCTGCAATCGAGAGGGATTCCCTTGCAATCTCCGGGGCATCCATTTCGCTGTGTGCAACGAGGGCACGCGCTGCGGCAAGGGCGAAGAAGCCGCCCGAGCCGATCGCGGTGCAGTCCCCGTCCGGCTCGATGACCTCGCCGTTGCCGGAGATCATGAGGATGCCGTCCTTGTCCGCGACGAGCAGCAGCGCCTCAAGCTTTCGCAGCACCTTATCCGTGCGCCAATCCTTGGCAAGCTCGACGGCAGCACGCTGCAGATTCCCACTGTAGGATTCGAGCTTCATTTCAAACTTCTCGAACAGCGTGAACGCATCCGCGACAGATCCCGCGAAGCCCGCGAGAATCTTTCCGTGATAAAGTCTGCGTACCTTGCGCGCATTTGCCTTCATAATTGCGCGCTCACCGAAGGTGACCTGCCCATCTCCGGCAATCGCAACTTTATTCCCCTTTTTGACAGCAACAATGGTTGTTGCATGAAATGTCATACTCTATGCACTCCATTCATATACGCTGCGCAGAAACGAGCAAGTTCATCCAATGCACGCTCTGCCAGCATCCTTTTTTTCTCGGGCTTGCGCGTACGACGCGGAAGGTTCTCCATGGGAGGAAGCAGTCCAAAGTTGATGTTCATGGGCTGAAAATGCGCAGGGTCGCACGAGGTGATGTAATGCGCCAGTGCCCCATGACAGGTATTTGACGGGAACATAAGAGGCTCGTCGTCTGCCGCAACGCGCACGGCGTTTACGCCCGCCATCAGTCCGGACGCCGCCGACTCGACATAGCCCTCGACCCCCGTCATCTGTCCGGCAAAGAAGAGCCGGTCATTCGTCTGCAACTGAAACGTCGGACGCAGATGACGCGGCGCATTCATGAACGTGTTCCGGTGCATCACGCCGTAACGCAGAAATTCTGCGTGCGTGAGTCCCGGAATCATCTGAAAAACACGCCGCTGCTCCGGCCATTTGAGCCGCGTCTGAAAGCCGACAATGTTGTAGATCGTCCCCTCTGCGTTGTCCTGCCGCAGCTGGACAACGGCATGGGGACGAATCCCTGTCTCGGGGTGCTCGAGTCCCATGGGCTTGAGCGGTCCATAAAGCAGGGTGTCCTTTCCGCGCGATGCCATGACCTCGACGGGCATACAGCCTTCAAAGAAGATCTCTTTCTCGAAATCGTGTGCCTCTGCTGTCTCCGCCGTTGTCAGCGCCGTCCAGAACGCCTCATACTGTGCCTCATCCATCGGGCAGTTGATGTACGCCGCCTCGCCCTTCCCATAGCGGGAGGCACGGTATGCGGCGCTCATATCGATGCTCGCAAAGCTCACCAGAGGGGCGGCGGCATCGTAGAAATAGAGGGAGTCATTGCCGAGCAGATGCGAGATCGCATCGGAGAGAGCGCCGTCGGTCAGCGGCCCCGAGGCGATGATGACAATGGTCTCGTCCGTGGAGGGAATCTCCGTGATCTCCGCATGATGTACCGTGATGTTCGGATGCTGCTCAATGAGCGTCGTAACATAATCGCTGAATTTTGTGCGGTCAACCGCAAGCGCGCCGCCCGCAGGCACAGCAGTCGCATCTGCCGCCCGCATGATGAGCGAGCCAAGGCGCCGCATTTCCTCCTTGAGGACGCCGACGGCATTCTCAAGTGCCGCACCGCGCAGAGAGTTGCTGCACACGAGTTCGGCAAAGCCGTCCGTCTTATGTGCCGGAGATCTGCGCAGGGGGCGCATTTCATAGAGTTCCACAATGGCACCAGCTTCGGCAGCCTGCCATGCCGCCTCACTTCCCGCAAGCCCCGCACCGATGACGGTGATCTTCTTCATGAGCGCGTCTCCTTACGACGCGTATTTTTCTTCTTTGCGGCAGCCCCCTTCTCCTCTGCCGGAGTATCGGCTCCCGCCTCTTTCGCCGCCTGCGCACGTTCTTTCTGCCGTGCCAGCTCCTTTTCGATGGGGCTGCCAATGCGTGAGGAACACGCCTCATTGCTGCAGTAGAGAATACTGCGCCCCGTGCGATAACGATGCTTCTGCATAAACGAATTACAGACCTTGCACTTTTCCTGCTGTGGTTCGTCCCACGTTGTATAGTCACAGTCTGGATAGCGATCACAGCCAAAGAAGGCTCGTCCACGCCGGCTCTTGCGCTCGACAATCTTGCCGCCGCATTTCGGACAGGCAACCCCCGTATCGCGCAGCAGGGGCTTAGCGTTGCGGCAGTCCGGGAAGCCGGGACACGCAAGGAATTTGCCGAAACGGCCCTGCTTGACCACCATCATGCGCCCGCATTTATCACAGGGAATGTCTGTGACCTCGTCGGGGAGATCCACCTCACCGATGACATCCTCCGCCTTTTTGAGCGTCTCATCAAATGGATCATAGAATTTTCGGAGGAGCACATTCTTGTCCAGAGAGCCATCCGCAACCTCGTCCAATTCCCCTTCCAGATTTGCCGTGAACTTCACGTCCACAATATCCTTGAAATACTCCTCCAGCATATTGGTGACAATAAAGCCGAGTTCGGTCGGGCGAAATTGTTTTTCACGCCGCTCCACGTAGCCGCGCTTCTGTATTGTCTCGATGATGGGCGCGTATGTACTCGGACGACCGATTCCCATCTCCTCCAGCGTCTTGACAATGGAGGCATCGTTATAGCGCGGCGGCGGTTCCGTAAAGTGCTGCTCCGGCTTCAGATCGGAGAGCGCGAGCGCGTCTCCTGCTTCGAGATCCGGCAAAAGCGTATCCTTCTCCTTTTTGGAGATCTCCGCGCCCACATAGACGGCGGTATACCCTTTGAACTTGAGCTTGGAGCCATGCGCGCGCAGCTGATAATCCCCGGCTGCGATCTGTGCCGCAATCGTATCGTAGACGGCAGCGGACATCTGACTTGCCGCAAAGCGCTGCCAGATCAGCGTATAGAGGCGCAGCTGATCGCGGTTTAGATACTGTTCCACGTCACTCGGTGTCCGCAGAATGCTCGTCGGACGGATCGCCTCGTGTGCGTCCTGTGCCTTCTTGCCCATCGCATAGATATTGGGACGCGTCGGGATATAGTCCTTGCCGTACTCCTCGCTGAGATATCCGCGTGCCTCATCTATGGCGAGATTCGAGATACGCGTTGAGTCGGTTCGCATATAGGTGATAAGACCAGTCGCCCCATGCCGTCCGAGGACAACGCCCTCATAGAGCTGCTGTGCAATCATCATCGTACGGCCAGAGGTAAAGCCAAGCTTACGCGCAGCATCCTGCTGCAGCGAACTCGTGGTAAACGGCGGCGCTGCCTTCTTGCGGCGCTCGCTGCGCTTGACCTCCTTGACCGTGAAATCCTGACGCGCAAGATCGTCGGTCAGCTTCTTTGTCTCGGCCTCACTGTGCAGTGCCAATTTTTTCCCATGTGCATGGGTGACATCTGCCGTGAATGCGTTCTTCCCTTTTTTCAGCTTTGCCTCAACCGACCAGTACTCCTCGGACTGGAACGCATCGATCTCGCGCTCCCGATCACAGATCAGACGCACCGTCACGGACTGGACGCGTCCGGCGGACAGCCCCTTGCGCACCTTGCGCCAAAGGAGCGGCGACAGCTTGTAGCCCACGATGCGGTCAAGCATACGCCGCGCCTGCTGGGCGTCCACCTGCTCCATGTGAATCGGGCGCGGGTGCTGCACCGCCTCCTCAATCGCAGGCTTTGTGATCTCATGAAAGACGATCCGGCAGTCCTCCTCCGGATTGACGCCGAGAATGTGCGCCAAATGCCATGCGATCGCCTCCCCCTCACGGTCAGGATCGCTTGCGAGATAGATCTTATCCGCATTCTTCGCTTCTTTTTTGAGGGCGCGGATGAGTTCCCCCTTACCGCGCACATTGATGTACTTCGGCAAAAAGTCATTTTCGACATCAATGCCGAACTGACTCTTCGGCAGATCGCGCAGATGCCCCATGGAGGCTCGTACAATGTAGTTCTTTCCGAGATGACGTTCGATGGTCTTCGCCTTCGCCGGAGATTCCACAATCACCAGAATCTTTTTGGATGATTTCTTGCTCGATGTTTTGGCACTTTTTTTTGTTTTTGCTTTGGATGTTTTCAATGCAGATGTCAACGTAGCCAATCCGTCAGTTCCTTTCAACGCGCCGATAGGCGTGCATTTCATTCTCTGTAACAATTCCCTTCAGCTGCATTTGGAGCAGGAGCAGCGGGATACTTGCCGTAATGTGCTCGGGCAGACTGTCCACGATCTCATCCATGCTGAGTGGATGGTCAAAGGACAGCACCCGATAGATATGTGCCTCCTCCGGTGTCAGCAGCTCACGCACCGAGCGTTTCGGCGGTTCGACCAGACGCATCTCCTCAAGGATCTCCTGCGGCGTCTCCACGAGCCGCGCACCCGTGCGGATGAGATTGTGACAGCCGCTGCTCTGCGGCGAGTAGATACTCCCCGGGATCGCGTATACGTCCCGCCCCTCGCTGAGCGCCATCTCCGCCGTAATCAGAGAGCCGCTGCGCTTTGCCGCCTCAACGACAATAGTCCCCTCAGAGAGTCCGCTGATGATGCGGTTGCGTGCGGGGAAAAATGCCGGCAACGGCTGTGTGCCCGGTGCATACTCCGAGATCACGGCGCCCCCCGTCTCGACAATCTGCGCAAGCAGACGGCGATTCTCGGGCGGGTAGACAATATCAACGCCGCAGCCAAGGACGGCAACCGTCCTGCCGCCGCGCAGTGCACCACGGTGCGCTCGCGTATCAATGCCGCGCGCCGCACCGCTGACAATGGTGACACCTGCCGCTGCAATCCGCTCCGCGAACTCCATCGCCGCAGCCTCACCGTATGCCGTAAACTTGCGTGCCCCCACCATACCGATCCGGCGTGCATCCGGAACGAGCGTGCCTCGATAGTAGAGAACGAGCGGCGGATCGAAGATCTCACGCAGGATCACCGGATAGCGTACATCGTCGATCGTGATGAGTTCAACGTTCTGCCGCGCACAATCCGCCGCGATCCGCTCCGGCAGATCACCATGCGCATGGATATGGGAAGCAAGCGCCTCCGCACGTGTGTCGGAAAGAAGACCGAGCGACCTGAGCTGCCCAAGATCCATCGACCAGATATCGCGTACGGAGGAAACAGCTTCACACAGACGTCGCATGCGCACGCTTCCAATCTGTCGACATTGCAGGAGTGCAGCAAGATAATATCGATCCCCCATGACGGTACGCTCCCCATATTACATAAAATCATAACATAATGCAACTGGCAGGAATAATTTTGTATTTAATGAAGGAACATCAGCGTGGAAATAATTTATCACCGAATACATAGTATAGCATGAGGAAAACAAGAAGGCAAAGAAACAGATCAGCCATGACATACTCCTATAAAAAAAGAGGGGCAGTGCCCCTCTCCAGATTCTGTATCATCACATAATGCGGCGTGCTCCGATGTAGCACGCCCCCCAGTAGCCGCCGTACAGATTGTCAATCGCGACACCACGGCTCGACGAAGCATTGATGAAGTTGCCGTTTCCAAGATAGATGCCCACATGAGACGGACCGTACTCATACGTCGAGAAGAATACGAGATCGCCGGGTACCATCTCAGAGGATGAAACCGGATAGCCCACATCGTACTGTGCATCTGCTGTGCGTGGGAGATAGATGCCCGCATTCGCAAAGACATAGCGCACGAAGCCCGAGCAGTCGAATCCGGCGGGCGTTGTGCCGCCGAAGGAATACGGAACTCCGATGTACTGCATGGAGTCCGAGATCACACGTCGGACAATATAATTGGATCCGCGGCTGACCTGCGGCATCGATTTTCCGAGAAGTGCCTCATACGTCGAGGGACCTACCATCCCATCCACTGCAAGTCCATGCGTCGCTTGGAAATCCTTCACTGCCTCTGCCGTTGCCGGTCCAAAATCTCCGTCCGCAGCAACATCATAACCAAAGCTGGAAAGCTGTCCTTGGATCTCGGCTACATCCGTACCCTGATCGCCAAGCTGGAACGACTCTGCACTCGCAATGGACGCGGAGCAGAGAAGCATTGCTGATAATACAAGAATCTTGATTTTCTTTCGCAAGCAGACACTTCCTTCCACCAGTACTCAGGGAGAGCCCGAGTAAGATAAAATGCTTCTTTACATAGCATTGGCTGTGAGAAACCAATAAGCCGAGTTCTGTTCCGCCCAAAGGGCGGCGACAATCATTTATCTGGGACGCCCGTTGCCGAACGCCTCTAGCGACACTACCCGGAAGGTCGACGGGCCGTCTTAGCCCTTCCCTATTTGGTCTTGCTCCGTGTGGGGTTTACCCAAGCCGGCCGGTCACCCGACCGCTGGTGCGCTCTTACCGCACCTTTCCACCCTTACCGATCTGATCGGCGGTTTAAATTTCTATGGCACTGTCCCTAAGGTTGCCCTCGCCGGACGTTATCCGGCACACTGCCCTGTGGAGCTCGGACTTTCCTCGCCCAAATGGACGCGATTGTCTCGGTTTCTCATACCAACGGGGAGATTATACCACATCTGGGGGGCAGGTGTCAAAAGTTACCCAAGCCCTTGTGATATATGGGATGAGCGCAGTACTTACGAACAAAAAATCCCTTTTACGGAAAATTTTTTCATAAAATTTATGTATTTTCCCATGCCTTTCCAATGATCTCCTCTATACCGCAGAATTGATGCGCATGCAAATAACGCCCCAACCCGTCACAGATCTTCATCGTTACCGCAGGGTCAATAAAGTTTGCCGTCCCGACCGCAACGGCGGACGCCCCTGCAAGGAAGAACTCAACGGCGTCCTGCCATGAGGAAATGCCGCCCATGCCAATCACGGGAACGTGAACAACATGAGCCACATCCCAGACCATGCGCACGGCAACGGGTTTGACGGCGGGACCCGAGAGTCCCCCCGTACGATTGCCGAGCACAGGACGCTTCCGCTCGATATCAATCTGCATGCCGATGAGCGTATTGATGAGCGAGATCACATCTGCTCCCGCTTCTTCAACGGAAAGCGCCATCTCCGTGATGCTCGTGACATTCGGAGAAAGCTTTGCGATGACAGGCTTCTCGGACACCGCTGCAACCGCACGCACGACATCAGCTGCCGCACGTGGGTCTGTCCCAAAGACAATGCCCCCCTCCTTGACATTCGGGCAGGAAATATTGATCTCAAGCGCGGCGATGCCGTCGACATTGAGCCGCTGTGCAAGTTCCGCATAGTCGTCCACCGAGCTGCCGGAGATGTTGACGATCACATTCATACCATACGGTCGGATGCGCGGCAGAATCTCTGTCAGGAAGTGCTCCACGCCGGGGTTTTCGAGACCGATGCAGTTGAGCATCCCCTGCGGCGTCTCCGCAATGCGTATGCCGTCGTTGCCGCGCCGCGGCGCGAGTGTCGTCCCCTTGACCATCACGCCGCCTAGGCGCGCGAGATCGACAAAGTCCGCAAACTCCTCGCCAAAACCAAATGTACCAGATGCCGTGAGGACGGGCGTCCGCATCTCGATGCCAGCGATATTCGTGCGCAGGAGATCATCATACGGATATTTCTCTGTATTAGGAGGCATAGTACACCTCCCCCGCTGGGAATACGGGGCCGTCCTTGCAGACCTTGCGCCGCCCGCTCTTCGTGTCCACGGCGCAGGAGAGACACGCACCGAGTCCGCATGCCATACGCTTTTCCAGCGAAACTTCGCAGGGAATCCCATATTCATTTGCGATCATAGCCACGCGCTCCATCATGATGGAAGGGCCGCAGACCGCCACACCGTCATAGGCGCCGTCTTTCAGCAGTTCCGGCAGGAGCGTCGTCACAAAGCCCTGCGTGCCATACGAACCGTCGTCCGTTGTAACGAAGCACGCACGCACATGAGGACGGTAGATCTCCTCCCAGAAGACCTCCTCCCGCGTGCGTCCGCCCATCAGTACGGAGGCATTCGGATGCTCTGCCGCAAAGAAGAGCAGCGGCGTGAGTCCCATGCCGCCCCCGACGAGCAGCGGATGTTTCAGCCCAGTATGAAAGCCGCGTCCAAGGGGGCCGAGAACGGAGACGGTCGTTCCCGTCTCAGCCGATGCCAGCCCCTGCGTACCACGTCCTACCTGACGATAGATCAGACGAATCCATCCCTCCGTGCGTGAAACCTCCGCAATCCCGAGTGGGCGGCGCAGAAATCCGGCATCTGCGGGCACAGAGATCTGCACAAACTGTCCCGGCAGAGCAGAACGCGCAGTCAGCGGAGCGGCAAGCGTCAGGATATCGACCCCCGCAATCGGTGCGTCGTGCGAAAGGATCCGTGCCTCCTCGATTACCTTAGGCAAGGTCATCCCCTCCGCCAACATAGTCTTGAATTGCAAGTGTATAGACAAGGCGGCGATTGCGCATAAACTCAAGCACGCGCAGTACCTCCCACGCCGTGTCCAGCGAGGTGAGACAGGCGATGCCGTGCTCCACAGTCGCGCGCCGGATCTTGAAGCCGTCGCGTGCGGAGTGCTTGCCCTGCGTCAGCGTGTTGATAACCATGTTGATCTTGCCGCTCTTGATCATCTCGATAATGTCCGAGCTGCGCTCGTGAACTTTTCCGACCACTTCCACATCGATGCCGAGGGAGGCAATCGCCTTCGCCGTCCCCTCCGTCGCCACAATGTCAAAGTTGAACTCGGAGAACGCCTTAGCAAGCTGCTTCAGTTCCTCCTTGTCCTTGTTCGCAACCGTAAAGAGGAGGCAGCCTTTCGTCGGGATGTTCAGCCCCGAGCCGACGATTGCCTTGTAGAGCGCACGTGCATAGTGATAGTCCACGCCCATGACCTCGCCCGTCGACTTCATCTCAGGGCCAAGAGAGATGTCCACATCCGTCATCTTTGCAAACGAGAAGACAGGTGCCTTGACTGCAACATAGGGACGCGGCGGAATCAGCCCGGAGTGGAAGCCAAGTTCCTTGAGCATCGCCCCCATTGCGACCCGTGTAGCAATGCCGACCATATTGACATTCGTGATCTTGGACAGGAACGGCACCGTGCGGCTCGAGCGCGGATTGACCTCGATGATGAAGACCTCGTCACGCGCAACGACGAACTGAATGTTGAGCAGCCCCTTGACATGGAGTGCAACGGCAAGACGCTTCGTATAGTCGATGATCGTGTAAATCACGCGCGCGGGCAGCGTCTGCGGAGGATAGACCGCAATGCTGTCGCCTGAGTGAATGCCGGCGCGTTCGATGTGCTCCATGATGCCCGGGATGACGACATCCACACCATCGGAGATGGCATCGACCTCGACCTCCGTCCCCTGCATATAGCGGTCAACGAGGACGGGATGATCCGGTGTCACCTTGACCGCGCGGCTCATGTAGTCGCGCAGTTCCTCCTCGTTGTAGACGATCTCCATCGCACGCCCCCCGAGGACGTATGAGGGGCGCACCATGACGGGATAGCCGATGCGGGCTGCCCCTGCCACAGCATCAGCGAGATTTGTCACACTGATGCCCTCGGGGCGTGAAATACCCGTCTGCGTCAGTACCTCATCGAAGCGCTCACGATCCTCGGAACGGTCGATGTCATTGACAGAGGTGCCGTAGACGCGAAGCCCCGCACGCTCGAGTTCCGCCGCGAGATTGATCGCGGTCTGGCCGCCAAACTGGACAATGACTCCGTCCGGCTTTTCCTTATCGACAATGTTGAGCACATCCTCGACGGTCAGCGGCTCGAAGTAGAGACGGTCGGAGATGTCAAAGTCCGTGCTGACCGTCTCCGGATTATTGTTGATGATGATGGCCTCGATGCCCATCTCACGCAGTGCCCAGACCGAATGCACCGAGCAGTAGTCGAATTCGACACCCTGCCCGATGCGGATGGGACCGGAGCCGAGCACGATCACCTTTTTCCGATTGGAGACGGCAACCTCATCCTCCGTGCCGCGGAACGTGGAGTAATAGTACGGCGTCATTGCCTCAAACTCAGCGGCGCAGGTATCTACCATCTTATAGCAGGGGAGAATGTTATGACTGCGGCGCATGGTGCGGATCTCATCGCGCGTCTTCTTCGTGAGCTCGGCGATGGAGACATCGGCAAGACCGACCCATTTCGCCGCCGCGAGCAGCTTCGGCGTGAGCGGAGCGGAGGCAAGCTGATTCTCCACATCTGTGATGTGCTTCAGCTTGTGGATGAACCACTTGTCCACCTTCGTAATATCCGAAATCGCATCGACCGTCAGCTTGCCGCGTCGCAGAGCCTCTGCAATGACGAAGATGCGCTCGTCGTTCACCGCAGAAAGCTGCTTCTCTACGCGCTCATCGTCCCACTCCGCAAAGCGGTCGATAGAGAGGCGGTTCACACCGATCTCAAGCGAACGCACCGCCTTGAGGATTGCTCCTTCAAAGCTGCGATCAATGGACATAACCTCGCCTGTAGCTTTCATCTGTGTACCAAGCGTATGGTCTGCGTAGATGAATTTATCGAAAGGCCAGCGAGGAAACTTCACCACGCAGTAATCAATCGTCGGCTCGAAGCACGCCTTTGTCTTCTTCGTCACGGAGTTGACAATCTCATCGAGCGTGTATCCGATCGCTATCTTTGAGGACACCTTTGCAATCGGATAGCCTGTCGCCTTCGAGGCGAGCGCCGAGGAACGGCTGACACGCGGGTTGACCTCAATAACATAGTACTTATTGCTCTTCGTGTCGAGCGCGTACTGTGCATTGCAGCCGCCCTCGATACCCAGTTCACGGATGATGCGAAGGCTCGCGCTGCGCAGCATCTGATATTCATAATCTGTCAGCGTCTGTGCAGGAGCAACAACAATGCTGTCGCCTGTATGAACACCAACAGGGTCAAAATTCTCCATGCTGCAAACGGTGATGCAGTTGTCATTCCCGTCACGAATGACCTCGAACTCGATTTCCTTCCATCCGGCAACGCTGCGCTCGATGAGCACCTGCCCGATCATCGAGTAGTTCAGCCCCTTGATCACCGTGGCGATCAGTTCTTCCTCATTTTCTGCGATGCCGCCTCCTGTGCCTCCCATTGTATACGCAGGGCGTACAATGACAGGGTAACCGATGCTTTCTGCAAATGCAACTGCTGCATGCACATCCTCGACAATCGTGCTCTCTGGAATCGGCTCGCCGAGCTTCTCCATCGTCTCCTTGAAGCGCTCGCGATCCTCCGCCTTCTCGATTGCTTCGAGCGAAGTACCGAGCAGTTCCACACCGTGTGCTTCCAGAATCCCCTTCTCGGCAAGCTGAACCGCAAGGTTCAGCCCTGCCTGTCCGCCGAGTGTCGCCAAGAGTCCGTCCGGCTTCTCCTTGGAGATGATCTCCTCAAGAAACTCCACGGTCAGCGGTTCGATGTAAACACGATCTGCAATGTGCGTATCCGTCATGATGGTCGCGGGGTTGCTGTTGACGAGCACGACCTCAAGACCATCCTCTTTCAGTGCACGGCACGCCTGTGAGCCCGCATAGTCGAACTCCGCCGCCTGTCCGATGATGATGGGGCCGGAGCCGATGACCATAACCTTTTTCAGATTTTCCTTGCGCGGCATACGTCACTCCCCCTTCATCAAATCCCAGAACTCATCAAAGAGATACATATTGTCGTCCGGCCCCGGCGCAGCCTCCGGATGGTACTGCACGGAAAAAATTGGCAGAGATGTATGACGCAATCCTTCAACCGTATCATCATTGACATTCACATGGGTAACGACAAGCGGTGTTCCTTCAAGAGAAACAGGGTCTACAGCATAGCCGTGGTTCTGCGCAGAGATATGTACCTTGCCCATCTTGAGATTCTTGACCGGCTGATTGCCGCCGCGGTGTCCGAACTTCATCTTGTAGGTCTTTGCACCAAAGGCAAGTGCGAGAAGCTGATGCCCAAGGCATATACCGAAGATTGGCTTCTTCCCCGCGAGCTTACGGACTTCCTCCACAATCTCCGGCACATCCGTCGGATCACCGGGACCATTCGAGAGAAATATGCCGTCCGGATCCAGCGCAAGCACCTCATCCGCACTGGTCTGTGCAGGCACAACCGTAACTTTTGCCCCGATTCGATTGATGTTGTGCAGAATACTGCGCTTCACACCGAAATCCATTGCCACAATATGTGGTGCATCAGGTACTTCCGTCTCAAGCGTATACACCTCGGGTGTTGTAACAATCTCCACGACATTGCGCGGGAGTTCCTCCGCCTGCAATGCTGCGATCTCGCGCTCCCCCAGATCTGCGGGCACAATCACGCCCTTCATCGCCCCCGCAGAGCGGATATGTCGCGTAATAGCTCTCGTATCCACATTATAAAGACAGGGAATATTGTTCTCTGTCAAAAAATCCGTCAGTGTTTCTTCGGACTGCCAGTTGTTCGGCGCATCGCAGAGTTCCCCGATGACAAATCCGCGCACAAAGGACTTCCGTGACTGCATGAATTTTTCCGCCGTACCATAGTTCCCGATCAATGGATATGTCATCGTGAGAATCTGCCCGCAGAACGAAGGATCGGTCAGGCATTCCTGATATCCCGTCATCGTCGTGGTAAACACGACCTCACCCACGGCTTTTGTGTCACCGTGAAGCAGTTCGCCCATGTAGACCGAACCGTCCTCCAGTATCAGTTTTCCTTTCATACTACTATGACCCCATCCTTCATAACAACTTTTCCATCGACCACGGTGAGCACTGCTTTTCCTTTGAGCTGCCGTCCATTGAACGGTGAATGCCTGCCCTTCGTATAGAACTTGTTCACGTTGACCGTCCAGACGAGATTCGGATCGATCACCGTGACATCGGCAGGTGCGCCCTCGCCAAGCGTCCCCGCATTCAGCTTGAAGATGCGCGCAGGCGCATAGGTCATGCGCTCGATCAATGTCGCGAGCGGAATTTTTCCCGTGTGGACAAGGTCGGTCAGCAGCACGCCAAGTGCCGTCTCAAGCCCCGGAAAGCCGCTCGGTGCGTAGATGTACTCCCGATCCTTCTCCTCGGGCGCGTGCGGCGAGTGGTCGGTGACGATCATATCAATCGTGCCGTCGAGCAGACCCGCAACCATCGCGTCGACATCCCTTGCCGTGCGCAGCGGGGGGTTCACCTTTGTCGAGCTGTCGCGCGGATCGACACATTCGTCCGTCAGTGTCAGATGATGCGGTGTGACCTCCGTTGTCGCGCGTACACCGCGTGCCTTTGCCTCACGTACAAGCTGTACCGCACGTCCAGAGCTGATGTGTGCGACGTGCACATGCGCACCCGCATACTCTGCGAGCATAACATCTCGTGCAACGGCAATGTCCTCCGCCACAATCGGACGCCCCTTGATACCAAGCATCGTGCTTCGATGCCCCTCGTTCATCGCGCCGTCCTCGACGAGTGATGTTTCTTCCTCGTGATTGATGATTGCCTTGTCGAACGGGACGAGATAATCGTATGCGTTGAGCAGCACCTTCGCCGAGGGATCAAAATGGCCGTCATCTGAGAACGCAACCGCCCCCGCCTCGACCATGTCGCCGAGTTCGGCGAGTTCCTTGCCCTCCTGATTCTTCGTCACGGCGCCGATGATGCGGATATGGATGACGCCAACGTCCTCCGCGCGCTTGATGAGGCTCGTGACAAGCGCAGCATCATCCACAACGGGACGTGTATTCGGCATTGTCGCAACCGTGGTATAGCCGCCCGCCGCACCCGCGCGTGAGCCTGAGGCAAAATCCTCTTTCGCCTCCTGCCCCGGCTCGCGAAGATGTGTGTGCATATCGATGAATCCGGGGGTGACGATTTTCCCGGCAGCATCATAGACCTCGGCACCGTCCGTGCTCAGATCTTTTCCAACCTGCCGGATCACCCCGTCCTCAATGAGAACATCACAGATCTCATCACGCTGTGCGGCGGGGTCGATCACACGTCCGCCCTTCAAAAGCAATGCGCTCATCAAGCTTTCCCTCCCATCAGAACCAATGTAAAGAGTGCCATGCGGATGGCAACCCCGTTTTTCACTTCCTCCTGAATCCGCGACTGCACACCGTACGCGACGGATTCCGAGATCTCCCACCCCTTGTTCATGGGACCCGGGTGCAGCACGAGAGCATCGTTTGCCAGTGCCAGACGCTCCTCATTCAGCCCGTAGATACGTGCATACTCACGCGTCGACGGGAACAGCCCGCCCTTCATCCGCTCAAGCTGAATGCGCAGCACCTCGATCACATCTGCGCCTTCCACGGCATCCTCGATGCGGTCATGGATGGTGATGCCCTCCTCCTCATGCAGGAAGCGCGGCAGAAGTGGACGCGGACCTGCGATATGCACGTCCATTCCCATCTTGCGCATGCCCTGAATATCCGAGCGTGCCACGCGGCTGTGCAGCACATCCCCGAGGATGGCGACCTTCAGCCCAGCGAGTTTCCCCTTGTTCTCCTCAATGGTATAGAGGTTGAGAAGCCCCTGCGACGGATGTGCATGCGCACCGTCTCCCGCATTGATGATGACCGGTGAAACCGCATTGGCAGCGTACGCAGCAGCTCCCTCCGCCTTGTGCCGCATGACAATCGCATCCGTCCCCATCGCCTCAATTGTATAGAGTGTGTCGCGCAGGCTCTCCCCCTTGACGATACTGGACGCACTCGCCGTGATGTTCACGACATCTGCGCCGAGATACTTCCCCGCCAGCTCGAACGATGTGCGCGTGCGCGTGCTCGGCTCGTAGAACAGGGTAACAATCGCCTTTCCTCGGAGCGCCGGCACCTTCTTGATGTCACGCCCGATGATGTTCTTCATCTCACGCGCCGTGCTGAGAACGAGACGAATCTCCTCTGCCGAAAAATCTTCGAGCGCAAGAATATCCCGTCCCTTGAGTGATAACTCCTGACTCATGTGCATCCCCTTTCAATAAAAAAGCTTTCCCATGCCCAAAGAAAGACATAAGAAAGCTTTGCATTCTAAAATTGGATAGACTGACTGCACAGTATATTTCATTGAAAACTCCCTTAAGGCCTCACAGGACCTCTTAAAAGGTGATATGTGAAGAGCCGAAGCCCTCCCTTTGTTTTTCCCATTATACCGTTTTCGACTGTAAAAATCAACAGGCAACGATCAGCTTATATGAGAAATATTCGACAACACAAAGGGGCGGATGCACGAAGCTAGAAAACTTCGTGCATCCGCCTCCTAAAATATCGTATCTATTAGAACGCCCAGTTCACATGAGCGCCGCCGGAGTAGCCCTGGCGCTTGCCCTGCCAGCCCGCAAACCGCAGGTCATACGAGAAGCGGCTGTCCTTCGGTGCGAAGCGGTAGCCCACTTCGAGCATTCCGCTCCCGCCGCGCAGTGACGGACTCGGGGTCTCATACCCCATGTAGCTTGCCGTCGCCTTTCCGCTCAGCTCATACTCCCACGCAAGTCCTGCGAAGATCTCACTCTTGTCGCTGTCCTTATGCGTATAGCGGAAACCCAGACGCACGCGGTTCGAGTTTACTGCGCCGAAGCTATATTCATCAACGCTTGCACTTCGTCCGCTTGTGGAGATTTTCGCCTGCATACCCGACTGATACGACCAGAAGTAGCGCAGGTAGGTGTTTACTTTATCCTTCTCGCTCGTCTTCATCTCCTTGCCAATGCCAAGATGCGCTGCATAGTACGCATTCGAGCTGTCATAGCGCGAGTTCGTATCTGCATAGATCGAACCGCTGTAATCGCTGCGCGTCTTGCCGCCGTGCAGTGCCACCTCTGCCCAGAGTCCCTGTGCATTCTCTACACGTCCCATGATGCCAAGACCAAGGTAGCTGACGTTACCGCTGCCGTGCGTGCCGTCATCCAGATAGGAGTCGTACTTGCCCTTGCCGTATTCGACGAAGGGGCTGAAGAGGAGAGTGCTGCCCGTCTGCCCGAGTTCCCGCGTCCAGCCGACGGCAAGCCCGTAGCCCTGCGTATCCGCATAGGAGCCGGTCTTTGCTGTCATGCCGCTCTGCTCCATCGCTGCCCAGATATGGTAGCCGCGTGCATCCTTGTCCTTGTCGCCGCTTCCCTCTTTCTTGGCGGAGGTCATGCCTGCACCTGCAAGAAGGTCTGCGCCGCCGTTGATGAAGCTGGTCGCTGCCGCGCGGGTTTCGACGAAGGATTTTGCCTGCTCGTTGATCGCCGCCTTGGTGACGGTTGCGATCAGCTCGTTGCTGCTGCGCTTCATGATGTCAAATCCGTAGAGGAGGGAGACGCCCTGCATGGTCTCTACGTGGTTGACGAGGGTTGTGGGTGCGGGCGGCACTGCACTGTCCGCATCGGTGGTCAATGTGCCGCCGTTTACCTTCATCAGGCTGATCACGTCATTGACACGAAGGTTGACATTGCGTGCCGTCCCGTTGACGCCGACACCGACGTCGATGCCGCGGATGTCTTTGTTTGTAACACCGAGGTTCAGGATGGTCGGGTTCTCGTTGGTGATGCCTTCATTCAGGTAGAACTGGAGGTTCTTGATGCCCGTAAAGTCGCCGGCGTAGGACTGCTGCGTCAGGTCATGGTGGACGGCAAGGGTGTTGTTGCTGTCGGTTGCGCCGCCGTTGCCGCCCTTGATGGTGCCATTGACGCGCGATCCCGTGAGGTTGATGATGTTGTCGCTGTTGCTGCCGGTGGCGTTGCCCGCAGCGACATCTCCGGTGACGGTGGAGCCCTTGCCGATGTTCACAATGTTCCCCTCGGCGGTGATGCAGCTGCCGCCAAAGACGCTGCCCGTGACGGTGATGCCGTCCGCGATGTTCACGGTGTTGCGCAGAGATGCGTTATGTGCGTGTCCACCGTAGACGTTACCTGTGACGTTTGCGTTCACGTTGACGATGTTTTCAATGGCATCCAAGCCATTCGTGCTGTCTGTGGAACCGCCGACGATGTTGCCGGTGACGGCTGCGTTGACGTTGACCACGTTCTTAACGGCATTGCCGTGTGTGGAGTGTCCGCCGGTGATCGTGGTCGACGTGTTCGAGGTCGGCGCTCCTGAGATGGTTACCGTATTCTCTTCGGCGTCGTTCTTTGCCTCTGCGCCCATAACGCTTGCGCCGCTGATGTCGCCGCCCTTGATCTCTGCTGTGTTCTTTGTCGCCTTGCCCGCGCTCTGTGCACCCTTGAGGCTGCCCGTGACTGTGCCGGAGGAGATGATCGCTTTGT
This sequence comes from Candidatus Centipeda massiliensis, assembly GCF_900290285.1. Lineage (GTDB taxonomy): Bacteria > Bacillota > Negativicutes > Selenomonadales > Selenomonadaceae > Centipeda > Centipeda massiliensis. The sequence continues at coordinate 60,136 of NZ_LT985755.1, forward strand.
TATTTGCCGCGTCTCCTGCGGTCACTGTTTCCGCACCAATGGCGTTGGTGACACTGCCGCCCTTAATTTCTGTTGTGTTCTCTTCGGCTGCGCCGCTCTGGCTCTGTGCTCCGACGAGGTTCGTAACGGTGCCGCCCGCTGCGTATGCAGCGTTCTTCAGTGCTTTGCCGCCCACGGTCTTTGCGCCGTAGGCGTTTGTTGCACTGCCGTCTTCGACGGTGAGGGTGTTCTCCTCTGCTGTGCCGCTTGCGGTCTGTGTATCGCCGCCGATGGCATTGGTAACGGCTGCACCTGTCTTGAGGGTGAGTTTGTTATTCTTTGTGATGCCATCCGCACCGTAGACGGTCTTGCCGCCGAATACGTCGCTGCGTGCGTTGCTGTTGACGTCGACATTTGCGTTCTGCCACTTATAGGCGGAGAGGTTCAGGCTGCCGCCTGTGGTTTCCTGTTGGTTGTTGTCCGTGACAAGGCTGTACTCGACATCGCCTGTGCGCTCACTGCCCGTACTGCTGTAGCCGGTGAGGGTGAGTTTCTTGCCCGCTGCCATCTGGAAGAGGTGGACGTTCTTTTCCATGACGTTGCCAAGCCAGTTGGAAACGTCTGCGCCCGCCGGCTTTTCAATGGTGCTGTAGGTAAGAGTCGTATCCTGATTGAGTGTGAGGACGGTATCCCCATCGGCAAGATTCGAGCCAAGGCTCCATGTGATCTTGCCGAAGTTTTCAAGGCTGCCGACCTGTGCTCCCTTGCTCTTGAGGTTGAGGACGTTGCCCTCGGCAGACTTGTTGCCGCCGCTGAGTTTGCCCGTGACGGTGACGTTAGCATCATTCGTGCCGTCACCGATGGTGATGGTGTTGCCCGTGGTCTTGCCATTGCTGTTTGCAAAGCCGCCGTAAACATCGCCCGTGACACTTCCGCTGTAGAGGTTGACGTTGTTGCCCGTGGCACTGCCGCTGGCTGAGGCGTGTGTGAGAGCGCCGCCGTAGAGGCTGCCATTGACGGTCGCGCCCTTAAGGTCAATGATATTGCCCGTAGCATTTCCTGCCTCGGTGCGGACATCGGCACCATAGCCGTCCGCAATGGTTGCGCCGCTGTTCAGGATCAGCGTGTTCTCTGCCGCATCGCCCGTCTTCTTGTAGCCGTCCGTGCCGTCGCCCGCCTCAAGGTTCTGTGCGAGGCCCGCATAGACCGCGGTTGCAATGTTGCCACCCGTTACCGTGAGCGAGTTCTTTTCGACCTTGTTGCCGGCCTTAGAGCGTCCGCCCCATGCCTCGTTCGCATTGGCTGCGATGGCTGTATGGTTGTTCGCGAAGCGGTAACCTGTGACGTTGACTTTCTTGTCACTGGCTGTTTCGTTTTCCGTGTTGAGGACGTATTCGTAGTCGCCGTCCTTCTTCGTCTGACGCGCACGCGTCGCATCGTAGTGCGTAAAGTTTATGTCGTTTGCGCTGTCAAGGAGGGTCAGGATATGGTCGCTCGTCGGGCTTGCCGTGATGGCATCGAGGTTCTTCAGCTGCATCTTCGACCAGTCGATGCTGGTATTTGCTCCGTTTGTAAGCGTCAGCATGGTATCCCCGTGGCTGACGTTGTGCGCAACGTCGAAGTTGACGTTCTCGAAGTTCTTGACATCCGCCGCACCTGCATTCCGGCTGTTGACGTTCAGCGTGTTGCCCGTGACATCTGTCTGATTGCCACCATAAACGGTGCCGACGGAAGTCGCTGTGAATGCCGTTGTCTCCGTGCCAAGGTTGACGGTGTTGCCCGTGGTCTTGGCCGAGCCGTTTGCAAAGCCGCCGTAGACATCATGGAGTGTGCCGCCCGTGATGTTCACGGTATTGTCTTTGGAATCGCCCGTGCCGTTCGTATGGGCTGCGTAGATCGTACCATTGACTGTACCGCCCGTGAGGTTCAGTGTGCTGCCCGTAACGCTTCCCGTCGCTCCTGCATCGGTGATGCGTCCGCCGTAGACATCGCCTGTGACGCTAGCACCAGCGGAGATGTTGACCACGCTCTTTGTGATGCTGCCTGTTGCACCTGCAGCGGTAAGGGCTGCACCGTGAACATCGCCTGTGACCGTACCGCCTGTAATCTCTGCGGTGTTCTCCGTCGCACGCCCCGCTTTTGTGCGCACCTCGGCACCATAGGCATTGGTGACCGTGCCGCCGGAGATGGCGATGGTATTCTTCTCGGCATCACCAGTCGTTACGCCGACCTTGTTGTTCTCGACAAGTCCGCCGTACGCCGCCGCGCCAAGCATGCCGCCTGTGACGGTCAGCTTATTGTTCTCCACCTTGTTGCCGACCTTTGTGCGTCCCGCCCATGCCTCGGCTTTTGTGCCGTCGGCTGCGGTGTAGGACGCTGCGTCATTGTCCTTAAACTGGTAGCCTTCGAGCGTGATGTACTGCGTCGCATTCGCTCCATGACTGTCAGTGTCAACGATATATTCAAGTTTATCCGTGGAATGATCCTTTGCGCCCGTATAGCCCGTTGTCGCAATCCCCGCCGCGTTGTCGATGAGGTTCAGCTTGTACGGCTCGTAGGTCTTGATGCCCGCACCCGTGAGGCTCGATGTATCTACCTCAAGCTTGTTCCAGTTAAGAGCTGTGGTCTGCGCGCCGTTATTGAGCGTCAGCAACGAGTTTGCCGGATTGATGGTACTGTTGAGGTCGAACTTGACTTTGTCAAAGTGCGCAATGTTCCCCGCCGTTGCGTTGGTCTTGACGTTCAGTGTGTTGTCCGTCACGGTCGTCTTGTTGCCGCCGTAGAGGACACCGTTGATGGTCGTACCGGAGGCAAGCGCATGACTGCCATCGCCGAGGTTGACGGTGTTGCCCGTGGTCTCACCCGTACCGCTTGTGTAGCCGGCGTAGACATCGCCCATCGTGCCGCCCGTGATGGTAACGGTGCCGCTCTTGGCATCGCCCGCTCCTGCATTGTAGCCTGCATAGATCGTTCCGCCAACGGTACCGCCCGAGATATTCACTTCACTGCCTGTTACGCTGCCCGTCGCCGCACTGTCTGCAATATGACCACCGTAGATGTTGCCCGTGACACTGCCGCCGGAGATATTCGCCTTGCTCTTGCTCACCGAGCCCGTTGCACCTGCCGCCGTGAGGGATGCACCGTAGAGATTGGCAGTCGTTCCGTCCGTGATTTCAGCGGTATTCTCAGCGGCACTGCCCGCCTTGGTCTTGACCTCGGCGCCATAGGCATTTGCCGCTGCTGCGCCCGTGTTCAGGATGAGTGTGTTCTTTTCGGCATCGCCCGCAGTGCCCGGGACGGTGGTATTTTCGACCATGCCGCCGCGCGCGTTCAGCGTCGCACTGCCGCCTGTGAGCGTCAGCTTGTTTTTCTGTACCTTGTTGCCGATGATGGAGCGTCCGCCCCAAGCATCCGTAGCCGTCGTGCCCGCATAGCTTGTATCATTGTTCTGGAAGCGGTAGCCCTTGAGGTAGACTTTCGTGGTTGTGGCACTGTTGCCGTCCGTCGTCATGTCCGCCTCGTAGTCGTTTGTGTGGATGCGTCCGCGCGTACCCGTATCGCTGTAGCTTGTGCCAAAGTTGATATGGTTGGCGTTCTCCATCAGCGTTAGGATACGATCCTCTGTGGCACTTGCGGTTGTGTTGTCGAGGTCGTCGACATGGAGTTTGTTCCAGTCAAGAGTTGTAGCATTGCCGCCATTCAGCGTCAGGAGGGTATCACCTGCCGTGATGTGGCTGCTCGTCGTCTTGAAGTTCACCTGGTCAAAGTTCGCAATGTTCCCCGCTGATACACTGTCATAGACGTTGAGCGTATTCCCTGTAACATCATTCGTCTTGTTCCCGCCGTAGATGGTGCCGGAAATATTCGTTGTGCCCGCAACGGCATCCGATGCCGTGCCAAGATTCACGATATTGCCCGTCGTCTTACCGGTACCGTTTGCAAAGCCGCCGTAGACATCGCTCATCGTGCCGCCTGTAATGTTCAGTGTCGCACCCGTGGCATCGCCCGCATTCGTGTGATTGCCGTAGATCGTGCCGCCAACATTGCCGCCCGAGATGCTGAGCGTGCCGCCGGTCACACTTCCCGTACCTTCGTTTTTGCCGCCGTAGACAGCGCCATTGACTGTGCCGCCCGAGATATTGACTTCGCTGTTTGTGATTGTGCCCGTTGCATTTGCCTGTGCAATATATCCGCCGTACACGTCGCCCGTGATGTTGGCACTGCCGGAGATATCGACCTTGCTCTTATCTGCCGTACCTGTAGCATTTGCAGCCGCAAGGGACGCACCGTAGACGGAGCCAACGTTTCCGCCCGTGATCTCTGCCGTGTTCTCCGTCGCATTCCCGTCTTTCGTACGCACCTCGGCACCGTAGGCATTGGCGGCTGTGCCGCCGGAGACGGCGACGGTGTTCTTCTCCGCATCGCCCGTCGGGAGCGGGTTGCCATGCGTGTCAAGCTTGTGATTCTCCACGAGTCCGCCGTACGCCGCCGCACTGATCGTGCCGCCCGTAACGGTCAACTTATTGTTCTCTACCTTGTTGCCGACCTTTGTGCGCCCCGCCCATGCAGCAGTATGCGTGCCGTCAGCAGCAGCATACGTTGCAGCCGTGTTGTCCTTGAACTGGTAGCCTTCGAGCGTGATGTAGCGCGTCGCATTCGCTCCATGACTGTCGGTATCGATGATGTATTCGAGTTTGTCGGTGGAACTGTCCCTTGCGCCCGCATACCCCGTCGTCGCAATGCCTGCCGCGTTGTCGATGAGGTTCAGCTTGTACGGTTCGTAGGTCTTGATGCCCGCACCCGTGAGGCTTGATGTATCCACTTCAAGCTTATCCCATTTGAGCCCCGTAGTCTGGCTGCTGTTGTTCAGTGTGAGCAACGAGTTCGCAGGATTGATGGTGCTGTTCAGATGGAACTTGACTTTGTCAAAGTGCGCAATGTTCCCCGCCGTTGCGTTTGTTTTAACGTTCAGCGTGTTGTCCGTCACGGTCGTCTGATTGCCGCCGTAGAGGACACCGTTGATGGTCGCAGTGATTGCACTCTGCCCGTCACCAAGGTTGACGGTGTTGCCCGTAGTTGCCCCCGTACCGCTTGTGAAGCCGCCGTAAGCATCACCCATCGAGCCGCCCGTGATGGTAACGGTGCCGCTCTTGGCATCGCCCGCTCCTGCATTGTAGCCTGCATAGATCGTACCGCCGACGGTACCGCCCGAGATATTCACTTCACTGCCTGTGACGCTGCCCGTCGCCGCACTGTCTGCAATATGACCACCGTAGACGTTGCCCGTGACGGAGCCGCCGGAGATATTCGCCTTGCTCTTGGTCGCCGAGCCCGTTGCACCTGCCGCCGTGAGGGATGCACCGTAGAGATTGGCAGTCGTTCCGTCCGTGATTTCAGCAGTATTCTCAGCGGCACTGCCCGCCTTGGTCTTGACCTCGGCACCATAGGCATTTGCCGCTGCTGCGCCCGTGTTCAGGATGAGTTTGTTCTCTGCCGCATCACCCGTGGTGCCCGGAACAGTGGTATTCTCGACCATGCCGCCGCGCGCGTCGAGCGTCGCACTGCCGCCCGTAAGCGTCAGCTTGTTTTTCTGTACTTTGTTGCCGATGATGGAGCGTCCGCCCCACGCGTCTGTGGCCGTCGTGCCCGCATAGCTTGTATCATTGTTCTGGAAGCGGTAGCCCTTGAGGTAGACTTTCGTGGTTGTGGCACTGTTGCCGTCCGTTGTCATGTCCGCCTCGTAGTCATCCGTATGGATGCGCCCGCGTGTGCCCGTGTCGCTGTAGCTCGTACCAAAGTTGATATTGCTGCTGTTCTCCATGAGTGTCAGGATTCGGTCGCTTGTCGGGTCTGCCGTGAGACTGTCGAGGTCATCGACGTGGAGCTTGTTCCAGTCGAGCGTTGTGGCATTGCCGTCATTCAGCGTCAGGAGGGTATCTCCCGCTGCGATATGGCTGCTCGTCGCCTTGAAGTTCACATTGTCAAAGTTGGCGATGTTGCCCGCCGTGACACTGTCGTAGACATTCAGCGTGTTGTTCGTCGCAGTCGCATTGCTGCCGCCGTAGAGCTTTCCGATGGTGGTGCCCGAAGCAACGGCATTGGTCTCGCTGCCAAGGTTCACGGTGTTGCCCGTGGTCGCACCCGTGCCCGCCGTCCAGCCGCCGTAGACATCACTCATGGTGCCGCCCGTGATGGTGACAATGTTGCCCGTGGCATCGCCTGTTGCTGAGGCATGGGAAAGATAGCCGCCGTGCACGGTGCCGCTGACACTGCCGCCGGAGATGTTGACCTTGTTGCCCGTTGCGTTCCCGCCCGCTGCGGCAGTAAAGCCGCCATAGATGTTGCGTACGGTGCTGTTGACGAGATTTACGGTATTGTCCGTGCTGCTATCCTTCGCCGCAGCCGTCGTACCCGTGCCTGCCGTCCAGCCGCCGTAGGCGTCCTGATGGGTGGTGCTGCCGTTCAAGGTGAGCGTATTCTCCGTCGTTGTATTGCCGATAACGGAGCGTCCTGCCCAGACATCCTCAGTCGCGCTTCCCGTGGTCGGTGTCACATTAGCACTCTTAAACTGATAGCTGCCGAGATAAATCTGCTGTGCCGTTCCCGTTCCGGTGTTCGTATCGATAATGCGCTCATGGGTATCGGTCAAGGAAAGAAGTTTGGCTCCCCTATACGTCGTCCCAAGGTTGATATTGCTCATATTCTGCATGAGTATGGAGCGTCCGACCGGTGCCGTTCCCGCGTAGGCAATGGCATCCCAATTCAAATCCGTTGCAGCCCCGCCCACAACGTTCAGCATGGGATTTGCCTGATTGAACGTACTGTTGAAGTTGAAGCTTACCTTGCCGAAGTTCGCGATGTTGCGCACGGAGGCATTCGTATTGACGTTGAGCGTGTTATCCGTTACAACATCGCTTGCGGACCCAGTCGATCCACCACCATAGAGCATAGCATTCGAGAGCGTGGGCGCATTCAGCGTGCCGTCACTCTTGCCAATGTTGATGGTATTGCCCGTCGCCTTGCCCGTGCCCTGCGTGTAGCCGCCGTAGATCGCAGTACCCGTACCGAAGGTGCCGCTCTCAATGTTGACAATATTGCCCGTGGCATCACCTGCCGACACGTTGTTCGGCGCCGTGAGCGACGGATTGGTTGCGATAAGGGCGCCATAAAGTGCACCGTTCGCGTTCAGCGTCCCGCCCTTGACGTTGATAACATTGTTCGTCGCCTCGGCGTTCTTGGTCGTATCGACTAACTCAGGATGATCCGCATCATTGGGATTGGCGAGAGTGTGAATGCCCCTCGTGAAGCCAGCCGCGCCATATGTAACAGCACCACCCGCGAGGAGATTTAATGTATTGTGCTCGGAGCCGCCGTTCTGCCCAGCCGTAAAACCCGCAAACGCCTGTAGATGACTGTCGCCCGTGAGATTCAGTTCGTTATGATTCGTCGTGTTACCGAAGAAGGATATTCCCGAATATGTCCCGTTCGCCCCTCCCATGACCGTTGTCACATTGACGCCGTGTCCTGCATTCTGGAAGCGACTGGCTTCGACAAAGATAGTATGAATATTATTGACCGTTCCTGTACCGGTAGTATCCGCTCGTTTCCGAACCTCGTAATCACCGCGGTTGAAAAACGTTGGTGCATAGTTGGTGAGCGTCAGCACCCCTCCTCCTGTAGCAAATGGCGCAATCGCTATTGAATTGATATTATTGGCGGCAAGAGCCGTTAGCCAAGCATCCAATTCGGTGATTTTGATGTTGCTCCACTCGAAGGCTGGGCCATCCTCCCTCAGACTAAGCTGCCAATCCCCGGTAAGCAACAAACCTGTCAAATCAAACTCTATCTTTTCAAAGTTGCTAATGGAATACGCACCATTTAGTTTTCCCTGCACCCGTAACGTATTGCCCGTCGTATGGTCTGCACTTGGATTGTTGCCGCCGCCGCCATAGACTAACCCATGTCTGCGCATACCAGTGTATCCGCCGTAGTAATTGTTCCCGCCGAGAATAACCGTATTGCCCGTCGCATTCCCCTGAGCCGAGAATCCGCCATATACATACGCATCTCCCCAGATAGCGGCCGCGTTCTTTACGACAACCGTATTGCCTGTCACGTTTCCCGCACCTGCGGTGAAGCCGCCGCACAGACTCTGTCCGGCAAAGTGCGGTCCGTCTACTGTCAGCTTATTATTATACACATTGCCATTATCGGCAGGATCCGTAATTGCCCCACCCGAAGGCGGAGGCACGGTCGGCAGCGGATGCGCAGGTGTGAAATCCACAAGCACATCATTGCCACTTACATCGGCAGCATAAGCGTACTGAAAATCTGAGAAGAGTGCCCCCCCCCCGCGGACAAAGCAAGTGCCACAAAAAGCGACAATCGGCGTTTGCTTTTCAAATCCTTTAGCATGACAATCCCCTCCGTGTCATTCCACTCCACCTATAAGTGTCTCATAGTACTATAATCCCAAATATACTCCCCTTCTCATCTGTTGTCAATCCCATTTTAGAAATACAAACTCTGCCGCAAAAAGCCGCCCGGTCACGAGCGGCTTATCATCTTCGATTACATATCGATCACAACGAAATCTCACCCCCATGCTCCTCCGCCATCTGCTCAATCCCCTCTGCTCGCTCATCCTTCCACGATTCCTCCATATCACTCACTATCCTTGTATGCTGAGCCCATGATCTTTTGCCAGTTTTAATATCGCCGATTCTGGCATTTCCGTCATCTTTTTAATAACGGCAATGGGCGTTTGCGCGCGTAGCATATTCAAGGCAACGTGCATAACGCCGTCCTTCCACGATCCCTCCATATCGCTCACATAGTCATGCTCATACTTCTCACGCTGTTCATATTTACGCCGCTGTCCTGCATCGCGCATGAACGCCTCGATCTTGTCCCATGCCGTGTTGATTGCCGCCTCGCTCATCGCAATCGCCTCCATTTCCTCATCACTGAGTTTGTTGCTGATAAAAGCCATCCACTTGTCCAGTGTCCGCATACTGCGGATATCCTTCCGCGTTACTTTTGGCAGCTCCAAAAAGTGTATCTCAAGATCCTCGGTCAGCCGATGCACGCCTGTCTCGTCATAGAGTCCATACATATGGTGGAATCCCGATAGCGGCAGATATTCATAGCCGAGCAAATTGATCGCGACCGTTCGCCGCAAATTCTCGTAGTTCTCGCCCCGTCCCAGCGTACTCTGATACAGTTTTGCCCAGTAGTACAGACTACGTTGTCCCATATTCTGACGTTTCTGCACCTGTACTTCGATATTGACCTGTGTTTCATCATTCGTCATACACAAGATATCAAGCGCAGATACCTTTCCGTTCTCCTCCTCCGGATCGAGTTCTCGATCCGCAAAACGCAGATCAACAAATGCCTTTTCTCCCTCTAATTCGAGTACTGCATTGATAAACGAGAGCGTGATTTCCTTATTTTCTTTATGTCCAAAGAGGAACTTAAACAGCAGATCGTTCAGTGCGTTAAAATCTCTCGTTCGCATAACGGAATCCTTTCTCTATCAGCGCTTCCTTTGTCCTTATTATAAAGTTTTCAGGCAGTTCCGTCAAACAAAAAGCCGCCCGATCACGAGCGGCTTATCTTCTTCGATTACATATCGATTACGACGAAACCTCAACCCCATGCTCCTCCGCCATCTTCCGAATGACTGCCTCCGGCAGTTCTGCCATCTGAGCCACCGTCGCAATCGCCTCCGTTTCTTCATCACTTTATTTTATTATAGATATTTAAACATTTGTATCAAGTAGCTGCCAGACAGAACATCGCTTTCATCACGGTCAAGAACCCGTTCACCAAAAGCAAAGAACCCATTTCGTTCATAGAACTCTTTTAATGCCACCTTATCCTCACATTCCAGATAGACGATCTTCCCACTTGATATTCGCTGTATTTGTTCCACTTTATCGCATGCAATCCGGAGAAGATCGTCTCCACGAATCAGATTATCATATCCATGTGTATAATTTTTTCCGAGTTGCCCGATGAGAATGGCTGACACTACATATCTACGCAAATCATTATCATAGGTCGCAAACTTATTGACTCTCTTACGCAGGGTTCTGCTTAACTTCTCTATATTTTTTGCATCAATGTGAAAATATTTTTGTGCAATTGAAAAATAGCCGACAACAACATCTTCTCCTTTGTATTGTTTGAATACAAGATATGTCGCGGCTATTCTTTGTTTTGCAAATTCCACAGCTTTCTCTTTAAGAAAAATCTCTACATCTCCATTATGGGGACAGGAAAATTCTTTAGTAATATTCTCTATTGCTTCATTTTCTTCGAGCTCTATTAAATCAAGTAGATTAACGATCGGCGTACCTATCATAATAGAACCTACGCTTTACGATATTTCGACAACAATCCACCTAACTGCTCAGTCGAAACTTCATACGCCGTCGGATTCTTTTCTTTTCTTACATCATGACTTTGCTCAGCCTTCTCCAGTGCAGTCATAAAACGATGAATCTGCTTATCGCCTCTGATGTTCACGCTCTTCAAAAAGCTTTTTGTCGCCATAAGCTCACCGTCCATTCCATAAGAAATTATAGTATATGTAATTATACATTGTCCATCATAATTCTTCAATCCCTTTATATGATTGTTCCCACGTTTCCTTAGATTTTCTCCGCCAATCTCTCTGCAAGCAGTGTATAACGCCGCCGCGTGCGGTCATTGCTTACGGCTGTGAACAGTGCGGTACGGTCACCTACGAGGATGACGCCCTTTTTCGCACGCGTCACGCCCGTATAGAGGAGATTGCGCTGCAGCATGATGTGATGTGCGCGCACAAGCGGCAGGATGATGATGTCGTACTCGCTGCCCTGGCTCTTGTGAACACTCATCGCATAGGCGAGGGTGAGCGCGCCGAATTCGTCGCGCGTATAGGAGACCTCCATATCCTCCGCAAACGCGACGACGAGATGCTCTGCGTCGATCCAGCGGATGCGGCCGATGTCACCGTTGAACACATTCTTCGTGTAGTCGTTCCGTGTCTGCATGACCTTGTCGCCGAGGCGAAAGCCGACCGCCTCGGGTTTATCTGACGCAGGCGGATTCAGCACCGCCTGTAGGCTTCGGTTGAGCATATCCACACCGCACGCCTCACGCCGCATGGGTGAGAGCACCTGCATATCCATGAGATCTGTTCCCGCGCGCAGGAGCCGTGTGCATATTGAGACGATCTGTGCGGCGGCATCCTCGCTGGATACGGCTATGACAAAGGAAAAGTCCGCCTCCGTAAAGGAGGGCACGCGCCCCGCATTGATGGCGTGTGCATTGAGGACAATCGTGCCCGTATTGTTCTGACGAAAGATCTCGGTCAGACGAACGCTCGGAATGACGCCGGAGCGCAGGATGTCCTTGAGCACAGAGCCGGGACCGACGGCGGGAAGCTGATCTACATCGCCGACAAGGATGAGATGCGCCCCCGGAAGAACGGCGCGAAGCAAGTGCTGCATGAGCACAATATCCATCATCGAAACCTCGTCCACGATGATGACATCTGCCTCAAGCTGCGTCTCCGCGTCGCGCCCGAAGCGCATCTCCCCCTCCTCCCTGCCCTGTGCTTCGAGCATGCGGTGCACCGTCGCAGCAGGGCATCCCGTTGCCTCCGCAAGGCGCTTTGCCGCGCGTCCCGTCGGCGCGGCAAGCAGGATCTCAAGTCCCTGCGCACCGAGGATGTCGATGATGCTGCGTACGACGGTGGTCTTGCCCGTCCCGGGGCCGCCTGTCAGAACGAGGACACCGTGCTCCAGCGAGGCAATGACCGCCTCCCGCTGCGCCGAGGCAAGGTTGACATGATGCTCCTTCTCCCATGAGGTGACAAGAGAGGATGTGTCATGCACATGAATGTGCTCTGCCCTCCGCTGCAGGGTGAGGAGAAGGCGTGCCGTCTCCTCCTCTGCCTTGTAAAGCTGCGGAGCATAGATGAGGCGTTCCCCCATCTCATCCACTGCATAGAGGCGGCTCATCTTCACCTCACGGCCGAGCACCTCCATGACCTGCCCCCGCGCAACGCCAAGGCGCTGCGCCGTGCGCTCTGCGAGCATCCCCTCGGGAATGCAGCAATGACCGCCCGAGGCAATCTGCGCGAGTTCATAGGAGAGACCTGCGGCGATGCGTGCAGAGGAGTTCTTCTCCCATCCCGCAGCAATGGCAATCGTATCCGCCGTGATGAAGCCGATGCCGTCGATCTCCTGTGCGAGACGATAGGGCGATTTCTCCATCACCTCTATCGCAAGCGAGCCATAAGCCTTGAAGATACGTGCAGCATACGTTCCCGTAACTCCATGCTCCTCAAGCCAGAGCATGATGTCCCGCAGCTCGGACTGACGCATATAGGAGGCAGTGATCTTCTCCACCGTCTTTGGTCCGATGCCCGCGACCTCTCTGAGACGGCTTGGCGCGCGTTCGATGATGAGGAGCGCCTCCGCGCCGAATTTCTCCACGATGCGCCGTGCCATCGCGGGGCCAACGCCGTCGATCGTACCGGAGGCGAGAAAGCGTTCGATGCCGCCCGCACTCGTGGGCGCACTGACGTGCATCCGCAGAGCCTTAAACTGCCGTCCGAAGCGCGGATGTGTGACCCAGCTGCCCGTCAGGCGCACCTCCTGCCCGACGAGCGGCGCAGCGCCCTTCGTCGTCGCCGTACACTTGCCCTTCTGCTCCAATCGCAGGCGAAAGACAGAAAACGCGCCGTCCGTGGAGGCAAATATGATGTGATCCACAACGCCCGCGAGTTCTTCCTCCTCGGAGTGAAAGCCGAGATTCTGCTGCAGCTCCATGTTACGCCTCCGTCAACTGTTCCCACTTCTCATAACGCTGCATGATCTCGATTTCCTTTGCCGCATACGCCTCGGCAATCGCATGGCTGCGCTCCGGATCCGCCTGCGTCTCCGGTCGGTTCATCTCATACTCAAGCCCCTTCAGCTCCGCCTCTGCCATTGCGATCTCCGCCTCCATGCGCTCAAGCATCTCCTGCCGCCGTGCGGCAGGTATGGCGCTGTGCACCGCCGTTTTGGGCGCAGCAGACTTCTCCGTGCGATCTTGTTCCGCTTGTTCGGACGGCACACGGCGCACGTGCTTCTCCGCAGTACGCGCTTCCTCCGCCGCCTCCTCCGCCTCGGCCTCCTTCTTCATCAGATAGTAGCCATAGTTGCCGAGATACTCCGCGATCCTGCCGTCCTTCAGTTCGAGCGTGCAGTTTGCCGTCTTGTCGAGAAAATAGCGGTCATGGGAGACGGCAATAAACGTCCCCGGAAACGCCATCAGCGCCTCCTCCACCGCCTCACGAGCGGGGATGTCCAGATGGTTCGTCGGCTCGTCCAGCACGAGGAAATTTGCGCCCGTCAGCATGAGCTTCAAGAACGCCACGCGCGCCTGTTCACCGCCCGAGAGAGCCCCGATGAGCCGCAGGACGTCGTCGCCGTGAAAGAGGAAGGCGCCGAGATAGCCGCGTGCCGTCTCCTCGTCAAGTCCAAACGTGTAGCAGATTTCATCGAGTATGGTCTTGCTGGGATCCAGTCCCTCATGCTGCTGGGAGAAGTAGCCGATCTTGACACGGCTGCCGATCTTGAGGCGCCCCGTGGCTTCAAGCTCCCCAACCAAAATCTGAAGGAGCGTCGTCTTGCCGACGCCGTTCTCACCAATGAGCGCCACACCGTCCCCCTTGCGGATGAGCAGGGAAATGTGGTCGAGTATGCGCTGCCCGCCCGGATAGGCGAAGCTGATGTCCTCAAGCTCTGCCACGCGCTGTGCACACTCCGTCGGCTTTGTAAACGCAAAGTACTTGAAGCGTGCCGCCTCGGGCGGCAGCACGATCCGCTCGAGGCGGTTCAGCTGACTCTGCCGTCCGCGCGCCTGCTTTGCCTTGATGCCCGCCTTGTAGCGGCTGATGTACTCCTCGGTTTTCTTGATATGCGCCTGCTGCTTCTCGTAGGCATTCTGCAGCGCCGCACGGCGCTCGTTCTTCACACGCATATAGTGCGTGTAGTTGCCCGTATACGCCGTGACCTCCGCGTGATCCAGCTCCAAAATACGGTTCGCCACGCGGTCGAGAAAATAGCGGTCGTGCGAGATCAGAAGCACGCCGCCGCGATAGGACTGCAGGAATTTTTCGAGCCATTCGATCATCCCGATGTCCAGATGGTTCGTCGGCTCATCCAGAAAGAGAAAGTCCGGCTCACGCAAGAGAGCCTTCGCAAGACAGATGCGCGTCGTCTGCCCGCCCGAGAAATGGCGGACATCCTTTTGGAGTTCCTCCTCGGAGAAGCCGAGTCCAAACGCCACGCGGCGGATGCGGCTCTCAAAGTCATAGCCGTCCATCGCCTCGAACCGCGTCACGAGATTCCCATACGCGGCAAGTTCCTCCGCGCCGGCATCCCCTGCCGCAATCGCGTGCTCCATCCGCTCCTTTTCCGCGCGGAGCATGATGAGGTCGGAGAACGCGCTTCGCAGCTCCTCGTAGAGCGTATCGTGGGAGAATGACGCCTGCTGCTCGACGTAGCCGACTGTGTCGGCGCGATCCATCACAACCTGCCCGCCGTCGCTCTCCTCGCGTCCAAGCAGAATCCGCATCAGCGTCGTCTTGCCCGTGCCGTTTGCGCCGACGAGCCCCACCTTGTCCCCGCGCATGACCTCAAAGTTCACATTGGAAAAAAGCGTACGTATGCCATACGCCTTTTCGAGTGCCATGACCTTCAGACTTCCCATATCGCTATTCTCCACCTCCATGCGCGGAATTAGGGCGATAGTCGCGCCCGACGATCACGATTGCCTGCTTCTCACCTGCGCCGTCCACCGGCATGATGACACAGGGAAACGGCATCCCGTAGAACATATTCACGTGCGCCTCCGTTGTCATCACAGCGGTTTTCGGTCGATCCGAGGCATTTCCCGTCTCCACGCCCCCGATGCGGAATCCCTTTGCGCGAAGGGTGTCGGCGATCTCCGCCCCTGCCCCATCAATACCGCTCGCGTTGATAATCATGACCGAGATATCCTCTGCCCGATCCTGTGTGCGTGCCTTGGCGTACTCTGCTGCCGTTCCCGCATCCTGTCCTTTTTGAGCTCTTTCCGCTCGATTCTTCTCTGGGGGCTCGTGTGCCGCATGCTGTGCCCCGATCACACGGTCGCCCTCTGCCAAGAGTTCCTCGGAGGACGGGAGAAGCTCCCGTTCATCCACCTCCGTCATCACGCGCAGACGCTCCGGCATATCCGCACGATAGGCAGAGGCGTCACGCTCTGCCGCCTCCTGCATGCGCTCCGGAAGCTCCTTCCCTACGCCCGCAAAAAGATTTTTGCGTGTTTCTATGATGTCCGGAATCCAATAGCTCACATCTCCAAGGTATGCCGGGGTACCTGCGACCATCTGCATGGACATTCCGTCCCCTCCAACGCCTTTGAGGCGTTTTGCCAAGGTCAGAAGCTGACGCGTCGTCAGGTCGGTCTCGACCGCATTCTTGACCTCATCGATGACAGCCGCGAGGCGCGGAAGCACCTGCGGGGACAGAAACTGTGCAAGGAGCGCCCGCATAAAATGCTGCTGCCGTGCAATGCGACCGATATCCCCCTCTCCGTCACGATAGCGGACATACTGGATCGCCTGTGCTCCATTGAGATGCTGCATGCCGGGCTGCAGATCGATGACGAGTCCGCCGTTATCGTCCCACGGATCCTCATAGTACATTCGCTTCTCAACGTCGATATCCACGCCGCCCACGGCATCCACAATCCGCTCAAATGCCGAGGTGTCGATCATAACGTAGTGCGTGATGGGAACGCCCACAAGAGTGCTGACGGCCGCGAGCGTCATCTCATGCCCACCGAACGCATAGGCATGATTGATCTTGTCATACCCGTAGCTGCCAACCTCAACGCGCGTGTCGCGCGGAATCGAGAGCAGGGTGACACCCCCATGAACCTCATCGACAGCAGCCAGCATCAGTGTATCGCTGCGGCCGGCATCGACCGCCCTGCGGTCAACCCCCATGAGGAGAACATAGCCCAGATCGGCCTCCGTGCCATGATCAAAAAAAGTTCCGGTACGAATGGAATCCGCCATAAAATAGCCTACGCCATAATAGACAGCGCATACCAATAGAAATGATACTGCAAAAACACTTCCCACATACTTGATCAACGCGCGATCCGCCTTCTTTCCACACACCGCTGCGGCGTGTCCTACTGTTCCTATCTTCCGCATGTAACAGGATACAGTATAACAAAAACAAAGGTTCTATGCAAATCGAAAGGCAGCGTGGGTCTATGGAAACTGTTACGGATTCTCGATGCGTACTCCACGCAGAACCCTCGTTACGCAAGCGGACGTGTGCTCGTCCGCCTAAACACCTGCGGATTCCAAACGCGCTGCGCTTGAACGATTAAAATCCGCAGGGGGCGGGTCGCACACTCTACGCCGCTTGCTCCACTAGGGTTTGCTAAGGAGTACTGCATCTTCTTTTGTTCGTAACATTTATCATAGTGCCGGCAGAGAGAACTACAAAAAGATCGCGCTTGCATTGCTACGAGAAGAACACAGACTTGCCGATGAACTCTCTTAAAATAGAATTGTTTGGAATATCGTCTACGTCATCAATTTCATCGACGTATTGTAAAAAACGGAGGATAAGGCGTGCCTCTGTATAGCCTTCTTCCCCTTGCGTGATCTCCGACAAAAGGGGCACCGCATACGCCTTCAATACGCCGATCTCATAGATCAGTGCCGAGTTGAACAGCACATCTGCCTCCTCTTGAAACGGGAAGATGTACTTCTCCTCTCCTGCCCTGACATCCGGCCACTGCCGTATACTCTTGAGTGCCTTTGCACCGCGGAATTGATAGTCCCGCACAAGCCGTCGCAGGAAGCGCACCTCCGTCGTTGGGATTCTGTTATGCGCATCGATATTCAGCTGTGTCAATGCACTGATGTAGATCTTGTACTTATTGATCCGTGGAATATCCTTGGTCAGATATTCGTTCAGCCCATGGATCCCCTCAATGATAATCGGCTGATCACTGTCTATGGAAAAAAACGCATCTTCCTTCCATTCCCTCATCCCTGTGATAAAGTTATAGCGTGGGATCTGAACCTCCTGCCCTGCAAGAAGTTGAATCATATTCTCATTAAAGAGCTTGGTATCCAACGCGTCAATAGACTCATAGTCATATTGCCCCTTTTCATTCAGTGGTGTATCTGCACGGTTGAGGAAATAGTCATCCAGCGAAATCATAACGGGGCGCAGACCATTGACCCGCAGCTGTATGCGCAGGCGTTGCGCAAACGAAGTCTTTCCGGAGGAGGATGGGCCTGCAATCAGAATCAGACGGATATTCTCCCGATGCGCAGCAATGTGATCCGCAATCTGTGCAATCCGCTTTTCCTGCAGCCCCTCCGAAATGCGGATCAGATCTCCCATTGCATGTTCTTTATTGATGCGGTTGAGATCCGAGATAAAGCGACAGTCCAGAATATCCGCCCATGCCTTCGACTCCGCGAGGATCGAGCCAAACTTCGGCTGATTGATGCGTTTCCTGACCTGCCCCTTCGTCATTTCGTCCGGCGTACGAATCAGCACGCCGTCACGTTCATAGTCCAGCTCAAAAAGGCCGAGATCCTTTGTTTCAGGAAGCATTGCGCCATAGAGATAGTCCGTGTACCCATCACATGTGTATATACTGATCGTGGGATTTGAAAGTGCCGAGAGCAGATTTACCTTGCCCTCACGCCCCAATTTTTGAAAGAGATTGATTGCCTCTTGACGGGGAATGCTGCGTTTCTCAATGGGAATGTTAGCGGCAATCATGTCGCCCATCCGATCCTCAATCTCCTTGATAAAGGAGGGATCAAGCTCCCCTGCTGGGATTTTTATTTCACAGTACAGCCCCTTGTTCACGGTGAACTTTGCAATGACTTCCGCATTGTTATCCAATTTGTGCACGGCAGCAATCAAAAGAAAAAGCACGGAGCGCCGATAGATGCTCCACCCCAATGCAGAATTTAATTCCACAAACGAAATCTCATCGGCGTCCGTGCAGGACGTTTGGATGTCGCGTATTTCACCGTTGATTTTTGCCGCAACGATCAGACTCCCCAAATGGGGTTGTGCTTCTTTTGCTAGTGTCAGCAAGTTTTTCTCCATAAAGACCTCCATCCCTTTCTCTCTATATAAAAATCCTGCTCATCATGCGAGCAGGATTTTTTACATATCATCAGCGATTCCTTAGATAAAGAACATGACAAATTTATACGTAAGCGCGCCCATCACCGCGGTACAGGGGATCGTCATGACCCACGCAACAACCATCTGCTGTGCCACGCCCCAGCGAACCGCATTGATGCGCTTCGCCGCACCAACGCCCATGATCGAGCCGGACACAACGTGCGTCGTACTGACAGGCAGATGCAGGAGTGTCGCACCAAATATGATGATGGAGGAGTTTAGATCTGCCGCAAATCCGGAAATCGGCTGAAGCTTGAATATCTTCCCCCCGATGGTTTTGATGATACGCCAGCCGCCGACCGCCGTGCCACAAGCCATGGCAGTCGCTGCGAGCACCTTGACGTAAGTCGGAACCTCGAATACGTCGATATAACCACCGGCAAGCAGCGCGAGCGTCATGATACCCATGGATTTCTGCGCGTCGTTCGACCCATGTGAGAACGCCATCGTCGCCGCTGTTAAAATCTGCATCTTCTTAAACTTGCCGTTGATTGAGGTCGGACGGAACCGACCAAAGAAGCGGAACAGCAGCAGCATGATGACGCAGCCCAACGCCATACCGACAAGCGGCGAGAGGATCAGGGAGAGAATGATCTTTCCGATGCCATAAAAGTTCAGACCATCCGCCCCTGAGGCAGACATCAGAACCGCACCGATCAGTCCGCCGATGAGTGCATGCGAACTGCTCGACGGCATACCGAACCTCCACGTGATGATATTCCATATAACAGAGCCAAAGAGTGCCGCAATCAAAATATGCTCATCTACATGGGAGGCTGATTTGACGATATCCGATCCAATCGTCTTTGCGACCCCGGTGCTGTACATGGCACCAAAGAAATTGAGAACCGCCGCCATGATAATTGCGTGCTGCGGACGAATCGCCCGCGTCGAGACCGAGGTGGCAATCGCATTTGCGGTATCGTGAAAGCCGTTGATGAAGTCAAATAGCAGTGCTAAAAATATGACTAAGAAGATCAAAAGCTGGAAATCAGGCATATTTCATTACCACTCCCCGCAGCATATCCGCAATGAGTTCACAATGATCCAGCGTATCTTCCAACTGCTCCAATACATCCTTCCATCGAATGAGCTCAATGGGATCCTTTTCATTATCGAAGAGATATGCCACCTCAGTCCGATAGATCAGATCTCCTTCACTCTCGAAGCGTTCGATCTTGTGTGAGGCATCCAATATCTGCACTTGATTTTTTCGTATGTTTTCAAGATACGAAACGGCTCGGACAACCTCCTCCGTAGAAGAAACGAGCAGCTTGGTCAGATTGATCGCCCCCGTCATGGGCTTGCCCATGCGGTACATTTCATAGCGCTGCAAAATCCCCTGTAGGAGATCAACGCCATCGTCGAGATTGTTCGCCAAGGCGTATATGTCCTCGCGGTCAATCGGTGTAATGAAGGTGAGGTTCAGCTTATCGATGATGCGGTCATTGATGGCATCCGCTTCGTGTTCGATCCGATTGATTTCCTCCACCTTTACATTTGCAGTCGTATAATCCTGCATGACCTCATCTAAGACTAACGCCCCCTGATGAAAGAACTTTGCGCTCTCAAGGAACAGGTCAAAGAATTCGATATCTTTCTGCTTAAAATTAAACATAAACCCAGATTCCTCCCTAAGTAATGTTAAAGTCGGAGGCGTATATCCAAAAACTCATAGTTCAATAATATCATTATTTCAGATTGACAGCAAGAAATAATTTGAAAAGCTTCATCGGTCGATTCAAGATGAAGGACGCAAGGATAAAAAAAGAGCAACGTTTCATCGCTGCTCTTTTGCAATACGCTGCTCTTTATCTTGCTGAAATACTGGCTATGCGGAGATTTCCACATCCGGGACAACAATGCGCGGCGCTTTCCCTTTCGGCAGAAGTGTGAATACGGACTTCAGGAGTTTCTGCGTATACGGATGTTTCGCATGCGCGAGATCCTTTCCATCCAGCTGCTCTACGACTTTACCAAAGTACATGACGACGACGCGGCTGCACAGGCGTGAAACCAGCGCGAGATCATGACAGATGAAGAGGATGGTCAGATTCCGCTCCCGCTGAATGCGCACGAGCAGCTGCACAATCGTTTCCTGAACGGAAACATCGAGGGCGCTCGTCGCCTCATCACAGACCAGAATCTCCGGCTCCAATGCCAATGCGCGTGCAATTCCTACACGCTGGCGCTGTCCCCCGCTCATATTGGTGGGATAGCGTTCGGCAAATTCCTCGGGCAGATCGACGAGACGCAGCAGCTCGGCTGCCTTGTCACGCGCACTTCCCTGAAGGAGTCCAAAGTTCCGAAGCGGTTCACATATAATATCCTTGATCTTCATCTTTGGATTAAACGATGTTGTCGGATCCTGAAACACCATCTGAATGCTGCGCCGCATATTGCGGGCATCTTCCCCCCGCAGCGATGTGATTTCCTTATCCTTGAAGAAAATCTGTCCATCAGACGGCTGATGCAGCTGCATAAGCGTACGCACAAGGGTGCTCTTGCCGCAGCCGCTCTCACCGACGATGCCGAGAATCTCGCCCCGATACACGGGAAAGGTCACATCATTGCACGCCGTAAGCACCTTGCCGTCCTCCAGAGGAAAGCGCTTGGTAATGTGCTCGATGCGCAGGATGGTCTCACGCTCCGATGCTGTCATAACGCGTCCCTCCAATCTGTGGTACGGCACGCAGAAGCTCCTTCGTATAGTCCTTCTGCGCATGCTCAATAATCTCTTCGGCACTGCCGTGTTCGACGACATTGCCGCTTTGCATGACCATGATCTGATCCGACATATAGGCGGCGACACCAAGATTGTGCGTCACCATGACAATGGATGTCCCATCTAGTTGACAGATATCCATCATCTCGTTGACGACCTGCGCCTGCGTTGTCACATCCAGCGCAGAGGTCGGCTCATCGGCAAGCAGGAGGGCGGGCTTGAAGAACATCGCCATAGCAACGCCGACACGCTGACGCATGCCGCCGGAAAGTTCGAATGGGAAGCTCTTCATCACATTTGCGGGGTTGGAAAGGTGCATGCGTGCAAGCATATCCTGTGCCTGCGCTGCAGCCTCCTTCGCGCTCATCGAATCATGGGTCTGAATGTACTCGACGAACTGCTCGCCAATCGTACGAATCGGATCCATCATACTGCCGCTGTCCTGAAAGATCATCGCAGCAGTCTTGCCGCTGACACGACGCCATTCCTCAGAGCTGCACTTCGTCATATCCTTCCCGTCATAGAGGATCTCGCCTGCCGTTACCCTGCCGACATGCGGCAGGCAGCCGAGCATTGCCCGAATGACGGTGGTCTTTCCGCTGCCGCTTTCGCCGACAATGGTCAGCACTTCTCCGTCCTTGAGAGTGAAGTCCACACCGTGCACCATTTCCGTGCCCTCGTATGCGATTTTAAGTCCTCGCACCTCGATCAACATTCGGGCTTCTCCTCCTTATCAGTTCGCGGGTTTGATCTTGTTTGTGATCCAGTAGTAATCCGCAGGGTGCATGATCGCGCCCGTGATCTTCGTCGAGCTGACGATGTTCGTCTCGGGGTAGCCGAGGAAGAGCCCCGCCGCATCGTTGAGCAGGATCTGCTGCATATCGATCATCAGCTGACGTCGCTTTGCGGGATCAAACTCAACGGCGAGCTGCGCACACAGCGCATCATACGCGGGGTTGCTGTAGCCCGAACCGTTCTGCGGGTTGTCCCCATTCACATTCGTGCGCCAGTACCAGTTGAGATAGATCTCAGGATCGCCTGTGTTGGCGGTTGTAATATTCGAGATCAGCAGGTCATATTCGCCGCTGATACCGATCTTATCGAGCAGGTTGTAGTCAACCGGCTTGATCTTGACATCAATGCCGACCTTTTTCGCATCTGCCTGAACTGCCTCTGCGTAGATCGGCAGCTCTGCGCGGCTGTTGTAGATGACAAAGTCAACGGAGAGCGGCTTGCCGTCCTTGTCACGAATACCGTCGCCATCCGTATCCTTCCAGCCTGCCTCATCGAGGAGCTTGTTGGCGCGGTCGACATTGTAGGCGTTCGGGTCGGTCAGCTGGTCAAAGCCATAGTCAAGGGACGGCGGAACAGGAGCCTTCCCCGGGACGAACGTGCCCTTCAGGATGACTTCGTTGTACGCCTTGCGATCCGTCATAGAGATGAAGGCAGCGCGTACCTTCGGGTCACCGAGAACGCCCTTCTGGTTGATGCGTGCAAGAACCGTACGCAGGGATGCAATGCGATCAATATGGAATTTCGCCGTGTCGTTGAAGAGACCGATGTCCCCCGCCGCAATGTTGACCGCCATATCGACCTCACCCGACTGAAGCGCCATCGCGCGCGTATTCGGGTCGTCGATCGACGGAATCTCAACCGTCTCATACGGCACTTCGCCATCCCAGTAGTACGGGTTCTTCTTCATGACGGCCTTTTCCTTCACGAAGGACTCGCATACATAGGGGCCGGTGCAGATGGGACCCTGCTTGGCAAAGTCACGCTCCCCCTCGCTCGATACATCGACGATGAGGAAGAGAGGATCGGCAAGGAAGCCCGGCATGCTCGGCGACGGCTTCTCCGTCTTGATCGTGAGCGTCTGACCGTCCGCCTTCATCTCCGTATACTTGAAGAAGGTCTCTGCGCGGTTGTTCTTCTTAAACGAGCGCTCGAGCGATGCCTTGACGGCCTCTGCCGTCAGCGGCTTGCCGTTCGAGAACTTGACGTTATCACGGATCTTAAACGTCCAGGTCAGCTTGTCGTCGCCGATCTTCCAGCTCTCGGCAAGCCACGGTGTCGCGTTCATCTTCTCGTCAAACTTGACGAGCGTCTCGCCCATGCCGTAGCGCATGACAACCCAGCTGAAATAGTTCTCCGTCGGCTCAAGCGTGTCCGCGAAGTTCGTCACACCGACCTTCAGCGTCGTCTTGTCCCCTGCGGACTGCCCTCCGCCGCAGCCGGTCAGGAGCGCTGCTGCCATACATCCGGTCAGTAGGACGCCCATCCATCGTTTGAGTTTACCCATCTGTTTTCCTCCTTTAATTTGCCTTGCGCGGGTCTAGGATATCCCGCAAACTATCTCCCCAAAGATTGAATACCGAAACGACGAGTGCAATCGCCAGTCCGGGGAAGATCATCAGCCATGGCGCTGTCTGGATCAGCTGCCGCCCTTCGTTCAGCATGAGTCCCCACTCCGGTGTCGGCGGCTGTGCGCCGAATCCGAGGAAGGAGAGTCCTGCCAGTTCCATCATCAGGGCGCCGATATCAAGCGCTGCCGTAATGATGATGATCGGTATGATATTCGGCAGAATATGCCGCTGAATCATTGCAATCGGGCGCGTCCCGCTCGTGATCGCGGCAGAGAGATAATCCTGCTGCTTTACCTTGAGCGTCAGACTGCGGGCAAGGCGCGCGTATTTCGTCCATCCGACAATGACGACGGCGAGAACCGCATTGACAGCACTGCCGCCAAGCACACCGGCAATCGCAATGGCAAGTACGATACCCGGAAATGCGAGAAACACATCCGTCAGACGCATGATGACATTGTCCACCTTACCGCCGACATAGGCAGAGACCACACCGATCAAGGTGCCAAGCCCACCGGAGATAATCACAACGATCAGAGCCATCGTAATGGAGATGCGCGCACCATAGAGGATACGCGTAAAGATATCTCGTCCAAGTTTATCCGTGCCGAAGTAATGTTCGGCAGAGGGCGGGAGAAGGGAGTTCTGAATCTGCGACTCGTACGGATCATACGGTGAGATCAGCGGCGCACAGACGGCGATAAGCACAATCAGCAGGATGATGCCTGTATAGATACGAAACAGCAGTTGATCCCGCGTCATGATTTCGCCCCCTTCCTGAGCCTCGGATCCAGATACGAGTATGATATATCAACGATGAGATTGACAATCATATAGAGCGTTGCAATCCAAAGAACAAACCCCTGAAGGAGCGGATAGTCGCGCATTTCGATTGCACGCACGGCGAGGCGCCCGATGCCTGGCCACGAGAATACAATCTCGATCACGGCAACGCCGCCAAGCAGCCACCCAATGGCAAGACCAAGGAGGGTGATAAGCGGCAGGAAAGCATTGGGCAGAACATGACGCCACAGGATACGTGACATCGACATACCGCGCGCTTTCAGCCCTATGACATAGTCCTGTCCAAGCTCCTCAAGCACAGCCGTGCGTACCTGCCGCGTATACTTTGACGAGAGCAGAATCGCAAGCGTAAATGCCGGCAGGATCATGCGGTCGAGACTAACCTCGCCGCCCGCAATCGGGAATAATCCAAGTTTTAGTCCGAACACATAGAGCAGGATGAGCCCCACCCAAAAACTCGGCATGGATACGCCCAGAAAGGTGAAAAACCGTATGATCTGATCCGGCCATCGATTTCGATACAGCGCCGAGGCAACCCCCGCCGGAATGGAGATCAGAAGCATCATCACCACCGCTGTGCCGGAAAGCAGGAGCGTTCCCGGAAGATTCTGCAGCAAGCGCTCCTGCACCGGCATCTTTGCAGAGTAGGAGCGCCCCATATCTCCATGGATCACGCCATTCAGCCATCTGAGATACTGTTCGTGGAACGGTCGATCCAGCCCCAATTCATGGCGTGTCTGCTCAATGGTCTCCTGCGAGACGATGGTGTCACCCGTTTCAAGAATTGCATCCACAGGATCGCCCGGTGCAATGAATGTCAGACTGAACGTCAGAAAACTGACCCCCAGCAGAGTGACGACCATCTGCCCCAGACGCATCAGGATTGCTTTTGCACTCAACTCCCCAACTCCTTTTACCCAAAAATAAAAACCGCCTGCCTCAAAAGAGGCGGACGGCAGAATGCGCACAAAAAGCATTGTTACAGCGCACAAGGCACTGTAAGCTGCAGCATCCATCTCCCCATCTCTCGTGAGTCTATCAATGAATCTTATTGCGAGCAGGCTTTCCGGCTCATAGATCAACGCATTCTTCCGCCTTCCCGGGGTTTATTTCCCCAGTGACTTTACAGGCACAGGCTTCTGCGCCTGTGGAAGAACACTCCCTATTTACGGCTGCGGGACAGCATGGGCATCGCACCCATTTTCCTCTCATCGCTCGACAGACAGAATCGAAAACAATATTCTGCTGCCGACACTCGCAACGTATTTATTTGGTTTTTCACATAACTTCTAACGTAGTATATCCATGTCAGATATACTTGTCAAGACATTCATTTCAGATTATTATATTTGAATAGTCAATAAGTCCTTATTAACATGGATTCAATGCGCTGCGGTAAGTTTTCTCCTGATATACGCCGCGCAGAAGCACAGCGGCACAGGCGGCACGCATACTCTGATCGATGGCCAGAGATATCCATGCGCCCTCAAGTCCCATATAAAATTCGTAGAGAAGTATGTATGTGATGATTGGTCGGAGGATTGTTATGCTGACAAAGGAATAGACCGCTACCTGCATTGTTTTTCCGCTGGCACGCAGAATCCCCGCGCAGACCATCTGGTACGCCTCCGGAAAGCTCACGACAGCGACATAGGCGATGATCAGGCTTCCGAGCGGTATGAGCGCAGCATCATGGGAGTAGATGCCAAAGATTTCCTCGCGCAGGAAAAATGTTATGAGGAATGCACCTGTGGAGAAAATCAAGCTCCAACGCATCCCTCGCCAGAAATAGCACTTCCACTCATCCTGTCTACGGATATCTCGGTTGTGCCCGGCGAGAACGGTACTTGCCTTGCCCATGCCGTTGCAGAAACTATAATAAAAATCGCAGAAGTTCATCGCGATCGCATGGACAGCATAAGGGATCGTACCGAGTTCGGCAACCATGCGCGTATAGATGACCATGCCGATGCGCTCAAAGCCCTGCTCGCTGAAAATCCCACCGAACACGCCGAGGAACTCGCGCAGATACGCCCGTGTCAGGCGACAATTCCCCTGCGCGAAGATCCCCCACCGATAGAGTACGCGCACGGTAAGAAAGAACGACCAAAGAGTCCCTCCGACCGTGCCGAGCGCCGCCCCCAGCACGCCCAGTGCCGGAAACGGTCCAAGACCGAAGATGAGAAGTGCATTCAAGATGACATTGACAACATTCCCCTGTATATTGATCGAAAGCACCGTCATGGATTCACCGCGTCCAAACATCACCGCCTGCATCAATGTCGTAACGGAGGTAATAAAGACGGCGGGCAGTACCCAGAGACCATAGACCATGGCATCCGACAAATAATCATGCTGTGCCCCCATCCAAAGCAGGATCGCATCCAGATGAACAAAGAACGCGATATGTGCAAGCCCCAAAACCAGCACAAGCAAAACCATGGTCTTTTTCAGCACATCGCCATACGAATCGTGCCGCTCCTGTCCGTACCGCTCGGCAATCAAGATCGTGACAGCAGCCGCCACAGAACGTGCGACCGTGAGGAGCATCATGCGTGGCTGTGTAAAGATGCTGACCGCCGCGATGGCACCTGTCCCGAGCATGCCAACCATAACGATGTCGGCATTGCTCAGGAAGATCATAAGAACCCCTTCGAGCGCCGCAGGAAGTCCGATGCGCAAATAATTTTTATCGTAGGATGTCAGCACCGTACCACCTCCTCCATAATTATTCAACAAGCTACCATAGAATGATAATGTTTGTCAACAATATATTGGTTCAAAAAAAGGGGCTGTTGCCCGAAGCTAAAAAACTTCGTACAACAGCCCCTTTTTTGAGGAATCGCTGATAAAATGAAGTCCGTCAGATTGGCGTAGATTTTTTCGTCCGAACAAGGAGGCAAACCGGACGCATAGCCAAAGCTATGTGGAGGATTTGCAGGCGTTGTGCGGGCAAAAAAGATGCGTCAAGATGGCTGTGCTGAATTTATCAGTGCTTCCTTGAATACATCAGCGCTTCAATGCACGATGAGCAATATCCTTGCGGTGATATGCGTCCTGAAAGGAAATCCGATCTACCGCATTGTATGCAGCCTTCACTGCAGATGCGATATCAGCCCCCATGCCGACCACACCGAGCACGCGCCCGCCGTTTGTGACGAGTGCATCGTCCTTCTTTGCCGTTCCCGCATGGAACACGAGCGCACCCATCGCCTCAGCGTCTGCGATCCCTGTGATTTCATGCCCCTTTTCGTATGACGCGGGATATCCGCCCGCTGCGAGAACAACACAGACCGCCGCCCCATCCTTCCAATGAATCGGAACATCGGCAAGCGTCCCATCGGCACAGGCACACATGATCTCTACAAGATCTCCATCGAGGAGCGGCAGCACAACCTGTGTCTCTGGATCACCAAAGCGTGCGTTGAACTCGACAACCTTAGGGCCTTCCGACGTAATCATCAGACCAAGATAGAGGCAGCCCGTATAGGGACGCCCCTCCTTTGCCATGGCGGCAATCGTGGGCTTTAGAATCTCCTCCACGGCACGCTCGGTCATCTCCGTCGTCATGACGGGTGCCGGAGCGTATGTGCCCATGCCTCCGGTATTGGGTCCCTTGTCGCCATCAAAGGCACGCTTATGATCCTGCGCACTAATCATGGGACGAATAACCTTACCATCGGTGAAGGCGAGAAGGGATGCCTCCTCTCCCTGCATAAACTCCTCAATGACAACACGCGCCCCCGCATCACCAAAGGAGTTTTCCTCCATGATGGCATCCACGGCATCAAGTGCCTCCTGCTCCGTCATGGCGACAATGACGCCCTTCCCTGCCGCAAGGCCGTCCGCCTTGACAACGATCGGCGCACCCTCACGGCGAATGTAGGCACGCGCAGGCTCCGCCTCGGTAAAAACCTCGTAACGTGCGGTTGGGATTCCATACTTCTTCATGAGATCCTTGGCAAACGACTTTGAGCCTTCGATCTCAGCCGCATTTGCGCGTGGTCCGAACGCACGAATCCCCGCCTTCTCAAGATCGTCGACCAGCCCGTTCATCAGGGGCACCTCGGGACCGACAACAACGAGTCCGATTTCCTTTTCCTTGGCAAAGCGCAGGATGGCATCATTGTCCATGACGGAGATATCGATCATCTCACCCATGCCGGGATTCCCGGGGATCGCGTAGATGTGACCCGTCTGCGGGCTTTCCGAAAGTTTCCAAAATAGGGCATGCTCACGCCCGCCCGATCCGATTACGAGAATGTTCACGTCATCTTCCTCATTTTTCTAGCTGCTGCGCAAGATATACGTTAATCGCATTGTCGTAGTCTGCCGTATGGGCAAACGCCTCATGGGCAAGCCGCATGCGTGTCATGCCGTCAACAGCACCGTCTTTCTCGATTTTCTCTGCGATCTCCGCATAGCGCGTCGGATTCGTGATCACGGTGACGAATTTGAAGTTCTTCGCCGCCGCACGAATCATCGCAGGACCGCCAATGTCAATCTGCTCGACAGCCTCGGCAAGTGTGACATTGGGATGTGCAACCGTCTCCTTGAATGGGTAGAGGTTGACGACAACGAGGTCGATCGGCGTGATCTTGAGCTCGCGCAGCGCCTTCTCATGCTCCGGATTCCCGCGTACGGCGAGAATTCCGCCATGCACAAAGGGATTCAACGTCTTGACGCGTCCGCCCATGATCTCCGGAAAGCCCGTCACGTCACTGACATAGATGACAGGGATGCCTGCCTCGCGCAGTGCCTTCATCGTCCCCCCTGTGGAGACGATCTCAACGCCGGCTTTGTGCAGAGTACGCGCGAACTCCACAACGCCATTTTTGTCGGATACACTGATCAGAGCACGTTTTATCTTCATGGTGATTCTCCTTCAGCGACGGGCAGGATATGCACCTTTCGCCCATCCGTACGCAGTCTTCCTTCGACATAGAGTTTGATCGCTTCGGGGAATATGCGATGTTCCTGTGCAAGCACACGTGCGGCAAGTGTCTCCTCCGTATCCCCTTCCTGAACAGGCACGGAAGCCTGCAGGATGATGGGGCCGGAGTCCATGCCTTCATCCACGAAATGCACGGTACATCCGCTGACCTTCACGCCATAGGCAAGGACATCACGATGTGCATGTGCGCCCGGAAAGCTCGGCAGAAGCGCCGGATGAATGTTCAGGATGCGCCCCGTATAGGCGTGCACGAAGACAGGGGACAGAATCCGCATAAATCCGGCAAGCACAACGAGGGTTACCCCATGCGCGTGCAGCTCTGTGAGCAGGGCACGCTCGAAGTCCGCACGCTCCGCATAGTCCCGATAGACGACAGCAACGGCAGGAATCCCCTTCACCCGTGCCCGTTCAAGCGCATAGGCATCCGCTTTGTCCGCAATGACAACGGCGATTTCGGCACGGATCTCACCGCGCTCTATCGCATCGATGATGGACGCGAGATTGGAGCCGCGCCCCGAGCAAAGAACGCCAATTTTCTCCTCACGCATCAAAGACACCGCCCTTGATGACAACCTCGTGCGCCCCCTCGGTCACATGACCGATCTGATAAACGCGTTCCCCCTGCTCCTCCAAGTGTGCGGCAATGCGCTTCGCTTCCTCATGCGAAACGATGAGCACCATCCCGATGCCCATATTGAACGTGCGGTACATCTCCGCCCAGTCCACATTCCCCCACTCCTGCAGCAGACGGAAGATATGCGGCATTTCCCACGCCGCAGCGTCCACCTCCGCGCCCATGTGCTCCGGCAGAGCACGGGGGATATTTTCATAGAAGCCGCCGCCCGTGATATGAACCATGCCGTGCAGATCAAAGTCCCGAATGAGCGGCAGACATACGCGCGGATAGAGCCGCGTCGGCGTAAGCAGCTCCTCTCCGATTGTTTTGCCAAGCTCCTCCATATACTCGCTGCCCTTGAAGCCCTTATGCTCGAAGACGATCTTGCGCACAAGAGAGTAACCGTTCGAGTGCACCCCCGAGGAAGGCAGTCCGAGCAGTACATCCCCCGCGTTCACGCGCGCAGCTGTAATGAGTTTGGAGCGCTCTGCCACACCGACCGAGAACCCCGCAATATCGTACTCGCCAACCGGATAAAAGCCGGCCATCTCCGCCGTCTCACCGCCGACCAGGGCGCAGCCGGACTCCTTGCAGGCACGGGCAACCCCCGTGACCACCTCAGCGACCTGATCCGGATCAAGTTTTCCCACGGCAAGGTAGTCGAGGAAGAAGAGCGGCTCTGCGCCCTGTACGAGGATGTCGTTGACGCACATGGCAACGACATCCTGTCCGATCGTATCGTGTTTGTTGAGCAGGAAAGCAAGGCGGAGCTTCGTGCCGACGCCGTCCGTTCCCGATACAAGCACTGGTTCTTTGTAGTTCCTTGTGTTGAGTGCAAACAGTCCGCCAAAACCGCCGAGATCGCCCATCACCTCTGAGCGATAGGTCGCACGTACAGCATCTTTGATCATGGACACAGACTTGTTGCCCGCATCGATATCAACGCCCGCATCACGGTAGGTCATTTTCTCCATCGGCTCTCAAAGCCCCCTTTCACGCTGCGCAATCCGCCGTCGTTCGAGAATGATCTTGTCATCCTCATCCAGTGTGGCATCCTCCTCCGGGACAGGATAGTTATTGTTAAAGCAGGCATAGCACATGTGATTTGGATTGAGCATCGGTACACAGTGCCGCAGTCCCTCAATCGAGATAAAGTGCAGCGAATCCGCTCCGATAAAGTCACGAATCTCCTCGACGCTCTTCGTCGCCGAGATCAGTTCCTTGCGGATGGATGTATCAATGCCATAGTAGCAGGGATCGGTGATCGGCGGGCTGCTGATGCAGACGTGAATCTCCCGCGCTCCCGCATTTCGAAGGAGACGTACGATCTTGCCGCTCGTCGTTCCGCGCACAATCGAGTCATCCACCATGATGACAGACTTGCCTGCAACAACGGAGCGCACGGGACTCAGCTTGAGTTTTACCGCTGCATCGCGCTGCTTCTGCGTTGGCTGAATGAACGTTCGCCCGATGTAGCGGTTCTTGATGAGCCCCTCTGCAAACGGAATCCCAGCCTCGTATGCAAAGCCCGTCGCCGCCGTGGTGCCGGAGTCCGGCACGGAGATGACAACATCGCCGCGAAAGCCCGACTCGCGTGCCAGCACCCGTCCCATCTCAAAGCGCGCCGCATGGACACTCTGCCCGTCAATGATGGAGTCCGGGCGCGCAAAATAGATGTATTCAAAGATACAGGAAGCAATGTCCTTCCCATTGGAAAAACGATAGGATTTGAGTCCATTGCTGTCAATCACGACCATCTCACCCGGCAGGACATCGCGCACAAATTCAGCACCATTGACATCAAGGGCGCAGGTCTCCGAAGACAGTACCCAGCCGCCGTCCATCGTGCGTCCGATACACAGGGGGCGGAACCCCTGCGGGTCGCGTACGCCGATGAGCTTGTCCTCCGTCATAATCGAAAGACAGAATGCACCGCGCACGACACTGACCGCCTCAAGGATGCGCTCCTCAACGGAGGTCTTCTGCGAGCGTGCAATGAGATGAACGAACACCTCCGAGTCAATCGTCGTCTGAAAGACCGTCCCCTTGCTCTCAAGGTCACGGCGAATGAGCGCCGCATTCGTGAGGTCGCCATTGTGCGCAAGCGCAAGAGCCCCGCCCGCATAGTTGACGCGGAGGGGCTGGGCGTTCGCCGCGAGACTGAAGCCTGTTGTCGCATAACGGACATGACCAATGGCAATCTTTGCATTGTCGAGATGAGGGAGCTGCTCGCGAAACACTTCGCTGACCAGCCCCATCCCCTTTTTCACATCGATCCAATAGCCATCCGTGAGTGCAATACCAGCGCTCTCCTGTCCGCGGTGCTGGAGCGCAAAGAGACCAAGATACGTCATCTCGGAAACGTCCTCCGCATGGGAGTATACACCGTAGATGCCGCATTCTTCCTTCCACTTGGGCACTTTCTCGTACATTGTACTTATGCTTCTCCCGTCAGCCTGTGGAGCATTTCCTTATAGGCATCCTCTACATTGCCAAGATCACGGCGGAAACGATCCTTATCCAGTTTTTCCTTCGTATCGCTGTCCCAGAAACGGCAGTTATCCGGCGAGATCTCATCTGCAAGAATGATCTTGCCGGAAGCGTCTTTGCCGAACTCCAGCTTGAAGTCAATGAGATCGACACGCTTCGTCTTGAGGAACTTCGTCAGCACATCGTTGATCTTGAGCGACATCCGTTCGATCTCATCCAGCTCGGCATCGGTCGCGATCTTCATCGCTCTGATATGATAGCGGTTGAGCATGGGGTCACCAAGGTCATCATTCTTGTAACAGTACTCAATGACCGGGAACGGCATGGGAACACCTTCCTCAAGTCCGAGACGCTGCGCCAAGGAGCCGGCGGCAACATTGCGGATGATGACCTCGAGCGGAATGATCGTGAGTTTTTTGACGACCATCTCACGCTCACTCGGCATGGAGATATAGTGATGCGCGATCCCCTCCTTTGCCAAAAGGTCGAAAAAGAACGCCGTCATCTTATTGTTCATGATGCCCTTGTCCGCAATCGTTCCTTTCTTTGCACCATTTCCCGCTGTCGCATCGTCCTTATAGTACACGAGATACTCATCCGGATGATCCGTTGCATAGATAATTTTTGCCTTACCTTCGTAAAGAGCTTCTTTCCGCTCCATAACAGGCCTGCCTTTCCATTGTTCCTCAATACACAGGATATCTACCCAATATCGCTCTTACAGCTGTGCGGCAACGCGATCAGCTTTCGCCTCGACCTCAAGCACCATCTTTTCCCGATAGTCCATCAAGGCCTCCGCAATCGAAGAGTCATAGACCGCGAGGATCTCTGCCGCAAAGATCGCGGCGTTCTTTGCCCCGTTGATCGCCATGGAGGCAACGGGGACACCGGACGGCATCTGCACGGTACTGAGCAGAGCATCCATGCCGTTGAGCGGCGTGGCATTGACCGGAATGCCAATGACGGGCTTGATCGTATAGCTTGCTACAACGCCCGCAAGGTGCGCCGCGGCACCCGCTGCAACGATGAATGCGGCAAACTCTTTGTTGTGATCGGCTTCCATGACAAAGTCACGTACGTTTGACGGCGTGCGATGTGCCGATGCGACGTTGACGACCGGCTCAATGCCAAATTGTTTTAGAAGCTCCACCGCCGGCTTTAAAATCGGCCAGTCGGAGTCACTTCCCATGAGGACTGCTACCTTCATTTTACCATCTCCTTGACCTCTATGATAACGAGATTTTAGGGTCATGTCAATAGAACGAACAAAGGACCGCTATACTTCGTATAGCGATCCTTAGCATACCTGTCTCAGTTTTCCTCGGCAATGTCGTGAAGCGGCTCACCAAATATAAGCGTATCCAACAGATCGATAAGCTGGTTGATCTCCGGCTTCGACACCTGTCCGGATGCGCCGAGGCTTTCGCCCTTGCGCTTCATTTCCTCACTGATGAGGGAGGAGAAGAGAACGAGCGGAACCTCGCCCAGACGGTCATCCTCGCGTACGAGCTTGAGCAGACGATGTCCATCCATTTTTGGCATCTCGACATCGGAGATAATGATGCGCACATGGTTTTCGATCGGACCATTCTTGCGTGCAAGATCCTGCAAGTAATCCCATGCATCCTGCCCATTGCCGAAGTCGCGGATGAACTTGTATCCCGACTCGTGTAATGTGTTCACAAGGAGGTCACGCAGCATCTTGGAGTCCTCTGCGACCACGATATGCGCTGTTCCGCGGCGAGTCTTGGCATCCTGTGTTGCCTCCGTGACCGTTGTGAGTTTCTGGTTGATCTCCGGGTTGATCTCAGCAATGATGGTTTCAAAGTCAAGCAGGAGAACAATGCGATCCTCCATCTTGATGATACCGACGACACGCGACCCCTCACCGACATTCGGTGCCGGCTCCATGTTTTTCCACGAGATGCGGTGAATGCGGTAGACGCTGCCAACGAGGAAGCCGATGTCGTAGTTGTTGATCTCGGTGACAATGATGTTCTGAAGCTCGTCTGTGGTTTGGAGGTTGAGACAGCGCGCCATATTGACGAGCGGGATCGCCTTTCCGCGCAGCGTAAAGAGCCCATCGACGTATGGATGTGCCTCGGGCATTGCCGTCACTGGTGTACGCGTAATGACCTCACGGACCTTTGCGACGTTGATGCCGTAGTTCACCTTCCCAATGCTGAACTCAACAATCTCAAATTCGTTCGTTCCTGTCTCAAGCAGGATGCCTTTTCTCTCTTCTGCAACCGTATCTGCCATTTATCTCTCTCCCCCATGCTCGTAAACATTGTTTGCTATGCACTGTATTCGCCCTTCGGAGAAAAAATCCTGCCTCTCCTGATAAAAAACTAGTCCTTTTTGTTTTCGTCTGATAAATACGTCCACCCATCACGCTGCTCGACAAGCCCCTCCTTCATCAATCGTCCGAGCGCGCGTTTGAACGCAGCCTTGCTGATGTGGAAGCGATCCTGAATGACCGCAGGGGAGGTGGCATCGGTATAGGGCATCTTGCCGTCGTGTTCCTCTAGAAGTGCAAGGAGCCGATCCGCATCCTCTAACCGAGCCTCCTCCTTCGGAGGGCGCAGTGAGCCATTCAGCCGCCCATCCTCGCGCAAATACGTCACACGCATTTCAACCGTTTCCCCGACGCGCGGCCGCTTGGGGATCTCCTGATGATCGATGAAGGCGATGTAGCGCTCCTCCGTAAAGAGAAAGGCGCCGCGCTCGGTGATATTGTAGACGGAGCCTTTGAGGCGATCCCCCACGTGTACGCCTTCCGCAGGACGCGAGGCGCGGCGCAGCTCATCCTCAACCTCCATTGTCACAGCAAGACGCCCGGACTTATCCGTGTAGAGTTTTGCCCAGACGGTCTCACCGACCTGCGGGCGCCCGCGCATTCCTGCGTATGGAAGAAAGATGCCGCGCTCTGCGCCGACATCAAGGAATGCGCCTTCCTTCGTGACATTGATGACACGCAGACGGGCAACCTGCCCCTCCTTCATGCGCGGTGTACGCATGCTGGCGGTGAGGCGGCGTTTCGGGTCGAGATAGAGAAAGACACGGACACGATCCCCGACCTTGACGGGCGCCGTCTGTTGAACCGTGTGCAGCAATATATCATCGCTCGTGTTGCCGGTCTCCGCGTCCAGGAACACCCCCAGTTCACTCTCGCGTACGGCAGTGAGTTCGGCAACCTGACTTGGCCCGTACTTGCGCGTACGCGCCTCTTTGCGCTCCAGCTTTCGCACTCGTTCCTGCATGAATCCTATTCCTCGTACGGGGTCAGCTTTGCATCGCCCCACAGGCGTTCCAAGGCGTAGTATTCGCGTGCCTCCTGCTGGAAGATATGCGCGACGGTATCGCCGTAGTCAAGCAGGATCCACTCCCCCTCACGGTATCCCTCCTTGTGGAGAAACGAAATACCCGCTTCTTCCATCTTTTCCTCGATGTTGTCTGCAATCGCACGTACCTGCGTCGCGGTATTTGCCGAACAAATCACGAAGTAATCGTTTGTCGACATCAGACCGATCATATCCATCTGCACAATATCGCGTGCCTTTTTCTCATCTGCTGCCGCACAAATCACACGGCACTTTTCCTGCTCTGTCAAGCTCGTTCCTCCTATTGCTCTGCACCCGCCTCCTCCGGCGGGAAAAGTTCGTGAATAATTTCATCCGTTGCCGCACGATCCATGATCCATACGGTGTCATCGCCGCGTGCAAAATCACCGGGCAGCATAATCGTTCGCGGGGGTTCCACATTCAGTTTCCGAATGACATTGCCGATGTGGACGGAGTCAAACAGTTCCGCACTCGTTGTGACATCCTGTTTGAGAATATCCGCAATCGCTGGAATCTTTGGCAGGGTATCGACGCGCAGCAGCTTGGCATAGAACGCCTTGACAAATTTTTGTTGGCGCTGCGTACGCCCAAGATCGCCGAGATCGTCGCTTCGATAGCGCAGATAGTGCTCTGCCCCCACGCCGTCCAGATGGCGATACCCTTGCCGTATATGAATGGAAAGCCCCGCTTCAGGA
This sequence comes from Candidatus Centipeda massiliensis, assembly GCF_900290285.1. Classification (GTDB taxonomy): domain Bacteria; phylum Bacillota; class Negativicutes; order Selenomonadales; family Selenomonadaceae; genus Centipeda; species Centipeda massiliensis. The sequence goes on from NZ_LT985755.1 coordinate 96,369, forward strand.
TCGTCATAATCCATGTTCTGCTCAACATAGAGATCAATACCACCGACGGCATCTACCAGCCGCCCAAAGGTCACAAGATCAAAGATGACATATTGATGAATAGAGATATCAAACATCTGATTGATTGTCCGCACCATCAGAGGAGCTCCGCCAACGGCATAGACGTGAGTAAGCCTGGTCTCGCCTTTGTCCTGTGCCATTGTCACCCATGTATCACGCGGAATGTTGAGGATACGCACCTTACCGGTCGCATTCTCCATACTGATCAGCAGAATGGCATCAGCGCGTTTCTCCTCGGCATTGTCCGTATTGGCGGAGTCATCCAGCCCGAGCACGAGGACATTCGTGTAGCCGTCAAAGCGAACATCAACTTCGCCGCGATTCTCCTCCTGCCGAATCAGATACGCCTCATACATATCACGCACATCGCGGTATGCCTGCAGCCCCCACCCGACGATATAGTACCCCGCAACACTGATTGCCGCAAGGAGAAAAAATGTACAGATCAGACGAAAGATCCCGCGCAGAAAGGCAATGCGGCGCTTGCGTCTGCGCTCACTGCGGCGCTTCTGTATGTTTTCACGCGAGTTTTCGCTTTGCAGCTGCGCCACAAGTTCATCGGCATCGTATTCCGACATCGCTCCCCCCTCTCCTCTTGATCAAACAGTTTCAGCGGCGTTCCAAAAGAATTTCATTGCGTGCCGTGATGGTATCAGGATGAATGAGTCCGCCCTTCTGGGCAACAAAGAGAATGGACTCCGTCAGTCCGACCAGAACCATCTCATCCAATGATGCCGTACGTGCGAGTTCACGCAGATGCTCGACCTCGGGATAGGCGCGCGACGGCTCGATCATATCTGCGTAATAGATGATCTTGTCGAGTGCGGTCATATTGGCACCGCCGACGGTATGGCGCCAAATCGCCTGTGCAATCACGGCATCGTTTACGCCGTAGACCTCATAGATCAGATATGCCCCGATGTATGCGTGGAGCAAAAGAGGCATGGCAGACTCAATTTTCCCGATGGGAATTCCACGGCGGCGTGCCTCCAATGGCAGATCAGACGTTTCGTATACACGTCCGCAGTCATGCAGAAGCCCCGCAATGCGTGCACGTTCCTCGTTCATTCCAAACCGACGCGCAAGCATCGCAGCCGTATCCGCCACGCCGAGGGAGTGACGATAGCGGCTTGGGGTGAGCTGCTGCTCCAGAATGGCGCGCATCTCCTCATAGCTCTTTGTCATGCTCACGATACAACCCCCGTTTCTCAATATACTCCTCTACGGCACGCGGCACAAGATGCCGCACAGAAAGCCCCGCACGAATCCGTGCGCGGATTACGCTCGATGAGATCTCCAAATGCGGCGTCGGCAGCACCTGTATGTGACTCCGTTCCTCCGCCGTGAATTGTTCTGCAAGCAGGAGTTCATCCAGTGGTGCTCCCTGCCGTGTTGCAACGATGAACTTACAGGAGCACAGCAGACGCTTCGGTTCGTGCCAGCGATAGAGATCGTTCATCGCATCCGCTCCGGTGATAAAGAAAAGCTCCGCATCATCCAAGTGCGCACGTAGCTCCGCAATCGTGTCCACCGTATAGGAAGGACCCTCTCTTTTAAGCTCCATATCCGATACGGAGAAATATGGATTATCCTGCACGGCGCACTCCGTCATGATGAGACGATCTTCTGCAGACGCCGCGCGTGCGCCATCCTTGTGCGGCGGCCGCGCAGACGGGATGAATACCACCTCATCCAGCGAAGCAGACGAGCGCACCATCTCCGCTGTAATGAGATGGCCTACATGTATGGGGTCAAAAGTACCGCCCATAATTCCGATTCGTCGTCCCACGGCGGCTCACCTCACGATCCATAGAAGTATCCAGATCAGCGCGCTCACAAGGAGCATTGTGCCGCCTGCATACAGATAGTCGCGTATATCATGCCGCCCCTTTGGCGTTGCGGCATACTGGCGCAGAGTGCGCAGACAGCCGATCAGCCTGCACATTTTATTTCGTGGCTTTTGCAGGCGCATTTTCCCGTATCTGCCCCTCGCCGTAGACAAGATATTTCGTGCTGGTCAAGGCGTCAAGCCCCATCGGTCCGCGTACGTGGAGTTTCTGCGTGCTGATGCCAATCTCTGCTCCGAAGCCGAACTCAAAGCCGTCCGTAAAGCGCGTCGAGGCGTTGACATAGACCGTCGAGGCATCCACCCTCTGCTGAAAGTCATGCGCCGCCCGAATGTCATTGGTGACAATCGTCTCGGAATGCCCCGTATTGTAGCGATTGATATGGGAGATTGCCGCATCCATATCCTGCACGACACGGATCGAAAGGACGAGATCGCCGTACTCCGTCGACCAGTCCTCCTCTGTCGCCGTCCCAATGTCTGAAAGAATGGCGCACGTCTTGGTGCAGCCGCGCAGCTCCACGCCATCCGCACGGAGAATCTCTGCCATCGGCGGAAGAAAATCCGCCGCAATTTCCTCGTGGACAAGCAGTGTCTCCACCGCGTTGCAGACAGAGGGGCGGGACACCTTCGCATTTTCCACAATGCGAAGCGCCATTCCCACCTCTGCCGCGCGATCCACATAGATATGGCAGACACCTGCCCCCGTCTCGATGACGGGTACACTACTGTTCTCCACAATACGGCGGATCAGTCCGGCACCGCCGCGCGGGATGATGACATCAAGAAGTCCACTGAGATGCGTCATGACATCGACAGCAGCGCGATCCTTCATCGCAAGCAGCTGTATTGCCCCCGTCGGAATCCCGGCACCGTATGCAGCGCGCGCAAGAACATTGGCAATGGCGCAGTTGGAGCGGAGCGCATCGGAACCGCCGCGCAGGAGGACGGCGTTGCCGGATTTCAGGCAAAGGCCGACGGCATCTGCCGTCACATTCGGACGCGCCTCATAGATCATCCCGACCACGCCGAGCGGCACGCGCATGCGCCGTATTTCAAGACCGTTCGGCCGACGCACGGAATAATCCTCCCTGCCCAGCGGATCGGGCAGAGCAGCGGTCAGGCGCAGCCCCTCCGCCATCGCGGCAATGCGGCTCTCATCGAGGCGCAGACGATCCAGATAGGACGCGCGCATGCCTGCCTTCTGTGCTTCCTTTACATCTGCCGCATTTTCACGAAGAATCGTATCCGCGTGCATGGTCAGCGCCTCTGCCATGGCGTCGAGTGCTGTGTTGCGCACATTCGTCTGAAGTGCGGCGAGCGTGTAGGAGGCCGCCTTTGCCTCCTCCGCCTGTCTGCGAATCTCCTGCTCCATCATCGTCGCCCCTCCTTATACCATCAGCACCATGTTGTCCCGATGGATGATCTCCTCATGTGATACCTCTGGAATGATTCCTTGGAAATCGGCAGTCTGGTGTCCCATGAGCCGCGCGACATCCGCCGCATTGTATGCCGCAATGCCGCGCGCGATCTCCTGCCCTTCGGGGCTTAGAACACGCACCGTATCACCCGCCGAGAAATCACCGTCAACCGCCGTTACTCCGACCGCCAGAAGGCTCGCTCCGCGCCGCATGGCAGCGATGCAGCCTGCGTCGACAGAGATTTCGCCCATCAGCCGCTGTCCAAAGGCAAGCCAGCTCTTGCGCGCCCGGAGATGTGCCTCACGCGCCGGGAAGAGGGTTCCGATCTCCTCACCACGCAGAATGGAGCGGATCGTGCCATCCTCATCACCGCGTGCAATTACCATCGTCACACCGGCGTTCTGAGCGATTTTCGCCGCCTCGATCTTGGTCTGCATCCCACCCGTTCCTTGTGCAGATCCTGCACCGCCCGCCATCCGCTCAATCGCAGGTGTGATCTCTGGAATCTCGGAGATCAGCGTTGCCGACGCATCCGTACGCGGATTCGCCGTATAGACTCCGTCAATGTCCGACAGGATGATGAGTGCGTCCGCATCGACGAGCGCCGCAACAACGGCGGATAGATTGTCATTATCCCCGATCTTGATCTCATCGACTGCAACCGCATCATTCTCGTTGATGACGGGGATGACGTTCATTCCGAGAAGTGCGAGGAGCGCGTTGCGAGAGTTCATGTACTGGTGATGGCGCGCCGCATTTTCCTTTGTGAGGAGCACCTGCGCCATGGTGCGCCCGTACTCATGGAAAAACTTCTCATAGATGTGCAGCAGTGCCCCCTGCCCAATCGCCGCCAGCGCCTGCCGTGCAGGGATCCCTGCGGGACGCTCTTTCAGCCCAAGCGCATTCATCCCTGCCGCAATCGCACCGGAGGAGACCAGCAGAATCTCCTTCCCTTGGTTCGCCTCATCGATCAGCTCGCGCACGAGATGCTCGATCCGATGGAGACTCATGCCCCCAGACGGGTGCGTGAGCGTGCTCGTCCCCACCTTCACAACGATGCGCTTTGCCTCGCGCAGACGCTCTCTTGCACTCATAGCTCGATCCTTGGCTTCTCGAAGTTCCGTCGGAAAAGCAGTCCGTTTCTGCCGATTACCTGAACGAGATTCGCATCCGCCCGCTCAGCAAGGACGGTGATCGCATCCTCTGGCTCATCCGGCGCATTTTGAAGGACGCGCACCTTGATGAGCTCGCGTTTCTTGATCGCCTCACGCGCAGAGGCAACAACGGTCGGCGTTACGCCCTCTTTGCCGATCATGACGATGGCCTCCTCCGTCATGCCGAGGGAGCGCAGTTTTCGAATCTGTTTGCTTGTCAGCGAATTTCGCAGCAAAGTTCTTCCTCCGTTAGTCCTGATAGTCGAATGCCATATCCCCAATGTGAACGGTCATCCCCTCTTTGATGCCGCGCGCACGGAGCTTTTCATCCAGTCCCTTGAGGCGCCATATATATTGGAATCGGCGTACCGCCTCATCGTTGTTGAAATTCGTCATCGCGACGAGCTTCTCAATCGCCTTGCCGGAAACGATGAAATCGCCCGCATCATTGCGCGAGATTGTCACCTTCTCATCATCCTCGGCATTCTGGTCGTAGACAGCAACATCATCTTCCTCCGCCTCGGGTTCCGGGACATACGCCTCCAGCCATGCGCCAACGTGATCGATCAGCTCCTGTACCCCGGCACGTGTCGCCGCCGAAATGGCAAAGAACTCCATCCCCTCCTGTTGGGCGAGTTCCTGCAGACGAGGCAGATGCTCCTCTGCGGACGGAAGATCGATCTTATTCGCCACGAGGATCTGTGTGCGCTTTGCGATTTTCTCACTATAACGCGCCAGCTCGGCATTGATCTTGTAATAATCCTCGACGGGATCGCGTCCCTCGATGCCGGAGGCATCCACAATGTGCAGAATGAGGCGCGTGCGCTCGACGTGGCGAAGGAAATCATGTCCAAGCCCCACGCCGTCGGCAGCCCCCTCGATGAGTCCGGGAATATCCGCCATGACGAAACTCTTCTCGTAATCCGTCTGAACCACACCGAGGACGGGCGTCAATGTCGTAAAGTGATAATCCGCAATCTCAGGGCGTGCCGCAGAGCAGGAGGCGACAAGACTCGACTTGCCGACACTCGGATAGCCGACGAGTCCGACATCCGCGAGCAGCTTCAGCTCCAAGCGGAGCTTCCGACTCTCGCCCGGCTCGCCAAACTCTGCGAAGGACGGCGCACGATTCGCCGCATTTGCGAATTTCGCGTTGCCGCGCCCGCCGCGCCCGCCGCGTGCGATCACCGTCTCCATACCGACCTCCGTGAGATCGGCAAGCACCTCACCCGTCGCCTCATCGGTCACAAGCGTGCCCGGCGGAACATCTACATAGAGAGGCTGTGCATTCCTGCCGTACTGATTCTTGTGCTCGCCGTTCTCACCATTTTTCGCGATGAATTTGCGATGAAAACGAAACGAGAGGAGCGTATTCAGATTGCGGTCAGCGCGGAAGATCACATCTCCGCCGCGTCCACCGTCCCCGCCCGACGGACCGCCCTTCGGCATAAATTTTTCATGACGGAATGCGGATTTCCCATGTCCGCCGTCTCCGGCCTTCACCGTGATCTGTGCGCGGTCTATGAACTGCATACGTCCCCCTATAGAAAAGAGCCTGCACCACCAAGGTACAGGCATCCGCATAGAACAAAGTTATACAGCGGCCTCCGCAAGCGGATACACACTGATCTGGCGCTGATGACGCCCCTTGCGCTCAAAGGCAACCTTGCCGTCGATCTTCGCAAAGATCGTATCATCCTTGCCGATCCCGACATTGTGCCCCGGATGGAAATGCGTGCCGCGCTGACGCACGATGATGCTGCCAGCCGTCACATGCGTGCCGGCCTGCTCCTTCACGCCAAGGCGCTTGGAGTGGCTGTCGCGGCCATTGCGCGTCGAGCTGACGCCCTTCTTATGTGCAAAAAGCTGCAAATCAAACGAGAACAATTTGTTCACCCCTTTACTTCCTGAATTCGAATGCCCTTTGGGCTGATCTTCTCTATTTCCGCGAGTCCCATATACATACTGCGCAGAATTGCTTCGCTGCAATCATCCGGCGGCTCCATGAGCCGCATATCGAGATTCCCGCTCGCAATGTCATAGTCGACGGTGCGATGCAGATGCTCCATGATGCCAAGAAGCGCAGACTGGGTCAGAGCCGATACGCCTGCACAGACAATATCCTGCCCGCGCTTTGCCGTACCGCTGTGTCCTGTAACACGATACCCCGCAATCATCCCGTCCGCATTTGTGAAGATCTCAACCAAAATCACGGATTACGCCTCGATCTTCTCGATAACGACCTTCGTGAATGGCTGACGATGACCCTGACGCTTACGGTAGTTGGACTTCGCCTTGTACTTGAAGACAAGGATCTTCTTGCCCTTGCCGTGCGCCATGACTTTCGCTGTCACCTTCGCGCCGTCGACCATCGGACGACCGACCTTGACACTGCCGTCATTCACGACAGTCAGAACCTGATCAAAAACGACGGTCTCACCCTCACCTGCTTCGAGCTTCTCCACAAAAAGGGTATCGCCCTCGGCAACCTTGTACTGCTTGCCGCCTGTCTTTACGATTGCATACATGAAAACACCTCCCTATATGTTACTCGCCGGCTACGGTTCGACAATGCCGATTGTAATGACCTCGCCGTGCGGTTGGGGATGGGCGCTTTTCCTATTCGGCTGCACACCCACATTAGCGAATACTAGCATATTTATTGGCTGCTGTCAACCCCACGGATCCACGCCGTCCCCCTGTTCAATGCCCCGTCACATAGTGACTGAAGCTGCCAATGACCAGCTGCGGAAACTCCGCATGAAGTGCTTCCATAAACGCGCGTGTCCCAAGGGGCGCACTCTGTGCCTCCGGCATTGTTTGCAGAAAGAGCGTTGGGTCGATGTTCAGATTTCGCATCTGTATCATCTGCACGGGCAGCGCACGGAAAAATTCCTGCCACGCACGAAGTTCCTCTGCCCGATCCGTAAACCCTGGGAAGTGGAGGAGATTCAACGACACGTAGACACCGTGGTCGAGCGCATAACGCAGGGATTCTTTGACATTGTCCAGCGGATAGTTGGCGCGGTAGTAGGCATGATAACTCGCATCGTGCGCACTGATGATGGAAACGCGCAGGGAATCCAGCCCTGCGTCCACGATTTTCTTCATCCCATCGGGAAATCCCGCATTCGAGTTCATGTTGATCTGACCGCGCGCAGTTACGGAGCGAATCCTACGGATCCCCTCGGCAATACGGTCAGCGGCGAGTGACGGTTCGCCCTCGCAGCCCTGCCCAAAGCTGATGATGCCGTCGGGCGCAAGCGAAAGATGATAGATGCCGACCTCGGCGATCTCCTCTGCCGTTGGAGAAAACGTAATGCGCGCCTGCGGTGAGGGACAGCACTCCGAACTCTGAAGGGAGATACAGCCGAGGCAGTTCGCGTTACATACAGGTGATGTGGGTACGCCGCACTCCCAACGGCGATAAAAGAGATTCTGCGCCGTCAGACAGTGATAGTTCAGCGAGCAGTTCCCAACCTGCTCCACAATGCGATTGTTCGGCAGATCCTTCATCGTGCGCCGCACGAGTTTCTTAAGTTCCTTTCCATTATAGTTGGCAGGATCCCATTTCTCGTTCTCGTCCGTATATAGGGCGGCAGCACACAGCTGACCGCGATGGGACACCACAGCGGTATACCCGTAGAGCGGCAGAGGTGCAGCGCCATCCGAGCGAAAAAACGCAGGGAGATGCGTCCGCGTATAGCCCTGCGGCAGAATCGCGGCAACCGCCGTCCCCGGAATGCGCTCCTCCTGTCCCTCTCCTCCCTGCCCTACGGCAGAGTGCTCCGGCATAAACATCAGGTCAGCGCTCTCGGGCAGCGGAATCAGATCCTCCGGTGCAAGCAGAACATTCTTTGCACCGACACGCCCGAGTCCGCGCAGCCCCTCCGCCTCACAAATATTGCCACGACGGTCGGCATAGACGGCCGTGATCTCATCGCTATGTCTGTGCGGACGCGCCGCTTTCTTCTTGGGCTTCATGACTCCCCTCTTGCTTCTTTGTCTTTTTCTTGTGCGGATTATACCGATTCATCGCAAAATCACCCCCATCCGTCACGATGGACTCCACCGCAGGAAGAAGATAGTCGATTGCCGCGCGAATCTTAGGTGCGTCCTCTGTTGAAAATGGTGCGAGAACGTGATGGATGACCGTCCAGCCCGCAGGGGGACGTCCGATGCCGATGCGGACGCGCGCAAAATCCTCGCTGCCCACATGGGCAATGATGGACTTAATGCCGTTGTGTCCGCCAGAACTCCCCTTTCTGCGAATGCGCACCATACCAGCAGGGATATCCATATCATCGTGCACGACGACGAGGTCATCCACATCCAGCTTATAGTAGGAGAGCATCGGACCGAGAGCCTCACCGCTGTTATTCATATAGGTCAGAGGTTTTACGAGAAAGACCTTTTCCCCGCCGATGCGAACCTCTGTAAGCGCAGAGAAGAAATCTTCCTTCCATGACGCAGCACCGAGTTTTTCCGCCAACACATCGACAAGCATAAATCCGACGTTATGCTTCGTATGAGCATATTCTGCACCAGGATTGCCAAGCCCTGCGATAATTTTCATAGATTACTCCTTCGTCGGGTCGCCGACGAGGAAGAGATAGGCGAGCACAACGATGCCGAGGGCGATGCGGTACCAGCCAAATGCTGTGAAATCGTTGCGCTTGATGTAGCGCAGGAGGAACTGGATCGAGAGGATGGACACGACGAATGCCGTCACCATGCCGACCGCGAGGATCATGACTTCCGTCCCCGTATAGTTCCAACCGAATTTTACAAGCTTCAGGAAAGATGCGCCAAACATAACGGGAATCGCAAGGAAGAAGGTGAACTCCGTTGCAACGTAACGGCTTGCACCGAAGATAATGCCGCCGAGGATCGTTGCACCCGAACGGCTCGTCCCTGGCACGAGCGACAGCACTTGGAACATGCCGATGATGAATGCCGTGCGGTAGTCCAGTTTCGCAAGGTTCTCCACACGCGGCGTACGGCGCTTGTTCCAGCGTTCCACCACGATAAAGAGTACACCGTAGAGAATCAGCATTGCAGCGACGACGGGCGCATTCATAAAATGCTCTTCCATATATTTATTAAAGGCGAGACCGATCACAGCGGCGGGCAGACAGGCAACGATGACCTTGCCCCAGAGATCGAGAGTCTCACGACGCTCCGCCTCAGACTTGCTCTTTAAGAACGGATTGAGTTTGGCAGCGTTCAGCACAACGACGGCGAGAATCGCTCCAAGCTGGATCACGACCAGGAACATATCCATGAACGCCGTCGATACATCGAGCCGGATGAACTCATCGACGAGAATCATGTGCCCCGTACTCGATACGGGCAGCCACTCCGTCAGTCCCTCCACAATGCCCAGAATGACAACCTTCACCAGTTCCATCAATGAAATATCCACAGTAAGTATACTCCTCCTCTGTCAAGGCTCCCTAAAATCCCGCCTATTATAGCACAGTTCCCGCGTTTCTGCACGGATCCTCAACGAAAAAAGGCTGCCGAAGCAGCCCTTGTTCAAATAATAATTCGCTTACACCAGACCGTGTGCGAGCATCACATCCGCAACCTTCGCAAATGCGGTGATGTTCGCGCCCGCAACGAGATCGTCGGGATCGGCATACAGTTCCGCATTCTTCTTCGCATCGCGGTAGATATGGCTCATGATCTTGCGGAGACGCTTGTCCACCTTCTCAAACGTCCACTGACGACGCTCGGAGTTCTGCGACATCTCAAGCGCAGAGGTCGCGACACCGCCCGCATTCGCCGCCTTTGCCGGTGCAAAGAGAACCTTGTGACTCTGGAAATATGCAATCGCATCGAGGGTCGACGGCATATTTGCGCCCTCGCCGACCGCCTGCACACCGTTCGCAACGAGCAGCTTTGCCGACTCCAGGTCAATCTCTCCCTGCGTTGCGCACGGGAGCGCGATATCGCACTTGACCGACCAGACACCCTTGCAGCCTTCGTGATACTCTGCATTCGGGTGCGTCGCCACATACTCCTTGATGCGCGCGCGGCGAACTTCCTTGATGTCCTTGACTGCCGCGAGATCAATGCCGTTCGGATCGTAGATGTAGCCATTCGAGTCGGAGCAGGTCACGACCTTTGCGCCAAACTCCTGTGCCTTCTCGATGGCATAGATTGCAACGTTGCCCGCGCCGGAGACAACAATCGTCTTACCCGCGAGATCAATGCCCTTCGCCTCAAGCATATCCTGTACGAAGTAGAGAAGTCCGTAGCCCGTTGCCTCCGTACGTGCAAGGCTGCCCCAGTAGTCCGTGCGCTTGCCCGTCAGGACACCCGCATCATAGGAGTCACGGATGCGCTTGTACTGACCAAAGAGATAGCCGATCTCGCGGCCGCCAACGCCGATATCGCCCGCCGGAACATCCACGTTCGGACCGATGTGGCGATAGAGCTCCGTCATAAAGCTCTGGCAGAAATTCATGACTTCGTTGTCGCTCCGACCATGCGGGTCGAAGTCCGAGCCGCCCTTGCCGCCGCCGATCGGCAGACCCGTCAAGGCGTTCTTGTAGACCTGCTCGAACGCGAGGAACTTCAAAATGTCGAGCGTGACGCTCGGATGGAAGCGGAGACCGCCTTTGTAGGGACCAAGCGTGTTGGACATCTGCACACGGAATCCGCGGTTGACCTGAATCTCGCCCTTATCATCAACCCACGGTACGCGGAACGTGATGATGCGGTCTGCCTCGACCATACGCTCAAGGATCTTGTGCTTCTTATACTCAGGATGTTTCTCCAACAGAGGAACGACCGAGGTCAGAACCTCAGAGACCGTATTCTTAAAATGCGTTTGATCGGGATCGCGCTTCGATACCAGATCGAGAATATCATCTACATACTGTTTCATGTCAGACATTATAATTCCTCCCTCTTGCTTACCCGATGACTGTTCCAACGAACGTGACTGAGTATAGCACAAGGCACAAAGCTTTGTATAGAGATTACGGGCATGAATACAATATGCACTTGAAATACAAAAAAGGGCTGTTGCACGAAGCTAGAAAACTTCGTGCAACAGCCCCTTGTTCTACAGGTGATATGGCTCTCCCCGACTGATCTTGAAAGCCCGATAGATTTGCTCCATCAGAAAGAGTCGGATCAGCTGATGCGGGAGTGTGAAGTGCGAGAAGGAGAGCCGAAGCCCAGCAGCACGCCGCACCTCATCCGACAGCCCGAAGGGACCGCCGATGAGAAAGGCAATGTGGCTCTGCCCCGCGAGTGCAAGCCCGTCCAGCTTTGCCGCAAGCTCCTCCGAGGAATACGCGGCACCGCTGACATCCAAGACGATGAGATACGCATCCTGCGGCACGCGGGCGCAAAGGCGCTCTCCTTCACGGCGCAGGATCTCTGCCTTCTCTGCTGCGGATGAATGATCCTTCATGCGCTCCTCGGCAATCTCGATTGTGCGCAGATCGGCATAGGGACGCAGTCGTTTCTCATACTCCGCAATCCCGTCACGCAGATATCTTTCCTTCAGCTTTCCCGCACAGACAATGGTGATCTTCACCGATCCTCCTGCGGCATTTCTTCGAGCGTAACCTCCGTCTTGCGCTTTGTATCGTTGCGGTCGTATGTCACCGTCACCTTGTCGCCGACCTTGTATGAGGCGATCTTCGCGCGCAGTTCTGCCACACTGTTGACCTCCTCACCGTCGATCTCGAGGATGATATCGCCGCGCTGGAAGCCCGCCTTGCCGCAGGGTCCATCGAGCGTCAGGCGGAAGATGTAAACGCCCTTGTCGATGTTGAGCTGATAGCCGTAGCGCGCTGCTGTCATCGGGTCGAACACGGAGACGCCGAGGTACGGACGCGCCACATAGCCCTTTTCGATCAGCTCATTCACAATGGTCTGCACCGTATTGATCGGGATGGAAAAGCCCATACCCTCGACAGCGGCTGCCGCCACCTTCGCACTGTTGATGCCGATGACCTCGCCGTCGGCATTTACGAGCGCCCCGCCCGAGTTGCCGGGGCTGATTGCTGCATCGGTCTGCAGCAGCTTCACGCGCTTGTCGCTGACATCAAGCGTGCGGTTCAACGCACTGATAACACCGACGGTGACGCTGCCCTGAAACTCGAGTCCGAGCGGGTTGCCGATGGCGATAGCAGGTTCACCGACCACAACGGAATCCGAGTTGCCAAAGACCGCCGTTGGCAGGTTCGTTTCATCCACCTTCACAACGGCGAGATCGGTGAACTCATCCTGTCCGATGAGCTTACCCTTGAGGCTGCGCCCGTCGGAGAGCGAGACAATGATCTCCTTCGCTCCGTCGACCACATGGTTATTCGTCACAATGTAGCCGTCGCTGCGGAAGATCACGCCGGAGCCGACGCCCTCCGTCTCGACCGGATTGTTGAACCAGTCGCGTGCGACTGCCTTGTTCGTGATGCCGACAACAGCAGGTCCCACCGCCTTTGCCGCACGGACGACGGGCGTATTGCGCGCCTCCGAAAGACCCGAAACATCGACTGCCTGTGCCGGCTTCATTCCACCAACCGAGTTGTCCGCAGCCGTTCCCATCGAGCAGCCGCCGAAGATGACAAAGGAAGCCAGAACAGCCGCAGCGGTCAGGGCAAGCCCCTTGCGCTTTTGGGATCGGATGTTCATAAAAACATCTCCTTCTTTACACAATAATTTCTGCCCCGCCCTCTGGAAGGCAGGACTCTATATCCATCACCACACCGCGTGAGGCGAGAATGTCCTGCACCGTATCACAGGCGAGCGCGGGGCGATTGTTCTCCTCTGAGAGGTGGGCAAGATAGACCTTGCGTGGGTGCTTCTTCATGCGCGTGAGTGCCCATGCCGCATCTGCGTTCGCAAGGTGTCCGCGATGCGAGAGAATGCGACGCTTGAGCGGCCAAGGATAGCTGCCCTGCCGCAGGAGATCCGCATCGTGATTCGCCTCAAGAACGAGGACATCCGCCCCCTCCATTGCCTCCTGCACCGTATCGGTGACAACGCCGAGGTCTGTCGCAAGTGTGCAGCAGCGCGAACCTTCAATGCGGAAGCCGCACGGCTCCGCCGCATCGTGCGAGATGGAAAACGGACGCACGGTCACACCTCCGATCATAAACGCATCTGTGATCCCACGCATATCGTCCTCGAACGCTGCACCGCCGTCAATGCCCGCGAGCGTGCCCCGTGTTGCAAGAATCGGCAGATGATACCGCTTCGCGAGTGTTTTCAGCCCGCGCACATGGTCGACATGCTCATGCGTGATGAGTACGGCATCCAGCTCCTGCGGCTCGATACCGCACGCCCGCAGCCCCTTCGTAATGCGCGCCGCACTAATGCCCGCATCGATGAGAAGCCGCGTGCCGTCCAGCTCCACATAGACCGAATTTCCCTTGCTTCCGCTCGCCAGTATGGATACTTGCAACGAACACCCCCCTCTCTTGGGAATCGCTGATAAAATGAAGTCCGTCAGATTGGCGTAGATTTTTTCGTCCGATTGAGGCAGCAAACCGGACGCATAGCCAAAGCTATGTGGAGGATTTGCTAACGAAAAGCGGACAAAAAAGATGCGCTAAGATGGCGTGGCTGAATTTATCAGTGCTTCCCATGCTCTCATCATATTCCGCTTGTCTGTAAATTTCCTGCATATTTTCTATGTGGAAGATTATGGAATCGGTAATCTCTTATATTTCCAGCAGCATAACTTCCTGCTCCAACCACTTTCCCTCGTGCAGCAGTGTGCGAATGAGCTCATGCCATGCGGAAAACTCTGTGCGTTCGAGCAGCGTCATGAGCCGTTTCCGCTGCATATCGGTGAGCGTATGGGCAAACGAAAGGTACGCATAAAAATCCTCCGCCCCCATGCGATATGGGATGAGCGCAGGAAAGAAATGCGCACGCAGATATTCAAAGATACGGATTCCGCCGTAGTCGAGATCTCCCCAGTGCCGCATCTCCACGGATGTATGCAGCGCGGCGATTTTTTGGAGGAATGTCTGCACCGTTCGATTGGGAAAGCCCGCCGTATAGATGAGCAGTTGATCCGCTCCGCCGTCCCGCGCCAAGACCTCCGCATTAGTCAGATTCTCAACCGTCAGGACGGAGCGCGGCAGGGCATCGATCTCCATCGAAGCAATCGTATCATACGTCAATCCGATCCCCCCCGGAAAATCGGCGAGGGAATATGCGCTGCCATGGAGGGAAAACGCCATTTTTCCCGCAATCCACAGTTTTCCCTGATGAACGGAAATGCCCGCCATATCCAGATACTCTGCGTCCGACTCGCACGGTTCCTCGGCAAAACGGCGCAGAAGGCGGAGCAGCGGCGCCTCCACAAACTGTTCAAAATACTTGCTGTCGCCAAAGATGTGCTGACTGAATACGCGCTTCGGTATGGAGTTTTCCGCCGCCGACGGCAGCGCAAGGATCGCACGGATCAAATTCTCCCGAACATCCGTCTCCTTGGGCAGAAAAGCGGGGAGCTTGTTCCGTGCGAGAAGTTCTCCCGCCTCGCTGCAGAGTGCCCGCACCCATGTCAGCGGGCACGCATCCAAAACCGAAAGCGACGCACGGTACTCCTCCACGCGCACAAGCGGCATCGTGCGCCCCATACGCGCATAGAGCTGCGGTGCATCTGCGGCAAGCAGGATGCGCTCGATATGTCCCGTGCCATGCCGCTCCCATACAATATGAATCAGTCCCTGCTGCGCAAGTTCCTGCGCTGCAGCATGGATCACCTCACGCTGATCCAGATCCATCTCATCCGTATAGGCGGCGGCAAGCTTGGACTTCAGCAGACGAAACTGCGGGCGTCGCCCCGCCCCGCCGACAGCGGCTAAGCTGTGCTCATATTTTTCCAGCAGGATCGTCAGAATTTCCTGCTCGTAGTGTTTCCTGCGCTCCGCTGGGTACATCCTTCATTCCCTTCTCCCATGTCGCCACATTCCCAAGCTCATCCGTAAAGCAGTGATTCCCCGCATTGGTGACAATGATGGATTGATCCATCAGCGGCGCAATCGCCGCCAACTTCTCGTCGGGAACTGCAACGACAAGCTGCATCCCCATGCGCTGGATGAGTCTGATGCAGGACTTGATGCGCTCCTCGTCCATCTTGTTGAATGCCTCATCAAAAACGGTAAGCCGTATCGTCTTGTCATTGTAAATCTGCTGAAACGCAGTGAGTATTGCAATGTAAAACGGCGTCTGTGTTTCTCCACCCGAGGTCTGCTTTAGGACGCGCGAATACATATAGCTCTGTCCCGCCGTATCGGTGATGCGGATATCGTAGTCCAGATAGCGCCGGTAATCCGAAAACTCTTCCTGCTCCTCGGGCGTACCTTTGACCAGCTTGTCAAACAGCTCCATCGCCTGCTCGTTTGCCGCCGTATCCGTCTCTGCAAAGAGTCCGCCCGCCGTTTCCCAATCCGCCGCCATCACCGCATCGTAAAACGGCTTATACTTTGCACTGGGCGTGATGATAAAGCTGTATTTGTCCTTGTGGAACTGAAACTGATCCAAGGAATGATTCAACTCACGGAATTCATAGCGTGCGTTTTCGATCGCCTCGCGCATAC
Organism: Candidatus Centipeda massiliensis; assembly: GCF_900290285.1. Taxonomy (GTDB): domain Bacteria; phylum Bacillota; class Negativicutes; order Selenomonadales; family Selenomonadaceae; genus Centipeda; species Centipeda massiliensis. The sequence continues at coordinate 112,426 of NZ_LT985755.1, forward strand.
TGAAGATGAAATGCGCCTTGAACTCCATCTCCGACTGTGCAAGCGCCTCCCTTGCCTTCTCCTCGAAGGAAGGAATATCTGTAGCAGCAAGCCGCTCAAGAATCTGTTCATAATAGGCATGATCGGCGTCGTAAACATGCCCCGTATCCCCATGCTCGATGCCATAGTGTTCACGTGCGATCAGGAGCTGCTGCCACATATTGTCCCGCCGCGTCTCATTGCCCCGCTTGCTGATCTCGTAGTTCTGCAGACGCTCCTCTATGCCGCGCGCATCGTGCGCCTCCTGCAAAAGTGCATCAAGGCGTGTTTTTGCCCCTTCCGCAAGTTCCGGATAGGTCTCCTGCCATGCCCGAACCGCTTCCGCAGCTTCCTCTGCCGCACGCTCCATGAGCGGCAGCGCACGTTCCGCCTGATCCAATGCAGCCTCCGCATGTGCCTGTTCCTTCGTCGTTGCCCTGCAGGCACGGGCCGCCTCGTCGGCGCGCCGTCCTGCCTCCTCGTAGGCCTGTTTCAGGCGGTCGATCTCACTGAGATCCATCGCCGCAAGCTCATCCGCAATCCGCTTTAGCTCTTCCGCACAGGCTTCGATGTCGGACAAGACGGACAGTTTCTCCGCAAGATCTGCATATCGGTGCAGAGGTTCATTGAGAATTCCTGCAATCTCCTGCATCCGCTGCGCTTCCTCCACGAGCGCAGAGAGACGCTGCCGTACCTCCTCCAATTCCCTCTGACGGATCGTGAGCTGACGTTCAATCGCGCCGGCACCGATGTACGGAATCTCGTAGAAACGGCGCGGAATCTGACGCGCAACGAGACCTTTATAGGACATGCAGGACTTTGTCGCAGCACTCTTGTACGACAGCATCTCCTGTTCGTCGGCCGCCTGCATGACTGTCCCAAGCAGGTGGTTGATGCGCGCCTGTACGAGCGGATTTTTCGCCTGTAGAAGTGAGGCGAGTGAGCCGCTTTCCTGTGCGTCCAGATACTTTTTCTCCGCCTCTGTATTGACAAGCCCCACTCCGTCGAAATGGCGCTCTCTCTTCTCCGTTTCATAGATATGCAGTGCCTCACGAAAGACATCCTGCTCCACAAGGAGATCAAACCGCTGCGTATTGAGATAGCCTTCGATTGTATCGCGCCACTCCTCGTCCAGAATCTCAAGTTCCTCACACAGAACATGCACCTTGGAACGTCCCGCAAGTCGTTCCTGAAGGAGCGCCCTCAGCCGCGTCATCTCGGGGCGGTACTTGCGCTGCCGCCGTTTCAGTCCCTCGATCTCCACCTGCAGTTCCTCCTGCCGACGGGCAGCTGCTGTCTGTTCCTGTTCCAGGAGAAGTGCGCCGCGCTGCAGCACAGCGCCAATCTCTGCAAGCGACATCCCCCCCGCACGCATCCGTTCCTGCAGTACGCCAAGTTTCTCCGTCGAAACAGAGTCCCCCGCCGCATACGTAAGAGTACCCGCAAGTTCCCGCAAGACCTCCTCCATGCCGACGGGCAGGGCAAAGAACTCTCCTGCGCGATATGCACTGAGAGCCGCAAGTCCTTCGCTTTCTTGCAGCAGCGCTTTCTGCATGCGTTGACGGGAGGCGACGAGGGCACGCTCTTTCTCCGCACACTCCCGCTGTGCCTCAAGCAGGGTGTCACGTCTGCGCTTTCCCTCATGTCCCTGCCATGCGGCATACGCCTCCTGCCGTTCCAGATTCCTGCGCTCGGACAAACGCTCCTGCTCACGCAGCCGGATACGCAGTTCATCCAGTCGCTCGCGGCATTTCTGCTGCTGCCGCCGCCCCGTTTCCAGCTTCTCCTCATCGCGCATGCAGCGGAAGGAAAGCAGCACAAACTCCTGCTCACACACCGTATCCCGCCATTTGCAGTAAGCGATATAGTTATCCTGCAGAGTTTCCAGCTGCGTTTTCTGCGCGCGCATCCCCTGCAGATCGCGTTCAAATTTCTGGTAGGAATAGAACACCTCGCGCAGTACATCCAGTTTCAAATCACGGGGCAGCAGGATGTATTCGTAAATGAAATCGCGCACATGATCTATGGGGCGAAAGGCAAGGGCACGCGAAAATGCGGGCAGAAAGCGCGCGGAAAGCTGCCCCAGTCGGTTCATGAGACGCTTTTGCCACTGCTTCTTGCCCGTTTCAAAGACGCTGCCGGCGTGTGCATATCTCCGCCGAAACGCCTCGCGCGTATAGAGTGCCCCGTCTGCACTCCGAAATTCGACCTCTGCAAGGGTGCGCCGATCCAGCAGGAAAAACTCCTCCTGCAGCTCATCGTCACGAAAGACATCGACGACATAGCCCGCAAGGAATGAAATCTTCTTCACATCATCGTAGAATTCCAGAACAATATAGGAGGTGAATTCATTCGCACGCAGATACTGTACGTCCTCCGCCTTGATCTTGCCGCGCAGATAGTGCAGCAGTGTACGTCGCGCCTCCTGTGTCGCCGAGGCATTGAAGCGTGTCTGCGTCTGACTGCCGATAAAGATGTACTGCAGCGCATCGAGCAGGGTGGACTTGCCCGCCCCGCTGTGCCCGGACAGCATGGTGGCAGAACCAAAGGAGATTTCGTCCTCATCAAAATAATGCCAGTTAATGACCTTCATTTTCCGCAGTTTCTTCATCGCTCTCCTCCTTCCTCTGACGATAGAGTTCAAGTCTGTTATGCAGATCCGATACTTTCTCCCCATCTACAGCAAGGGCAAGCGTATGAAAGAGGCAGATCCGCGCTTCCTCGGAGAGATCCCGATCCAGCACATCCGCCAGACGGTACTGCCTGGCAAGCTGCGTCAGTCGCTGAATCGCCGTTTTCTTCAGATCGGGCAGGTGAAAAGCCAGATACTTGGCGCGGATCTCGGCGAGTGTCGTCATCGGGAACGAGCTCAGATTCAGCCCCGTGCGTTTTTCCTCGTAGATCAGACGAAGTACGAGCAGCCAGATACTTTCCTCCAACGTCAAGGAGCGCCTGTGTGCCATTCCTGTGGAAAGCAGCCAAACGATCTCGTAGCGCTCATCCACGCGGAACTCCCAGCCGACCACCTGAAAGTATTCCGCAAGTTCTTCGCGATAGCGCCGCGCCGCAATGTAAAGAGCTGCATCGTGCTCGCGCGTCAGAAAATTGCACGCCAAAAGAGACTGTATCACGTTCCGAATACGCACACGCTCCTGCTCGCTCAAGGCCTCCAGCTTCATTTTCTCTTCTCCCTGCGTCTGATGCTGCGATTGCTGTAGCGCAGCGTGTCCTGCTCCTCGATTTCCTTATGCTTGCCCAGTCGGTACTTCGCCGGATCATCATAGCCGTAGAGATAGGCATAGAGGAGACGCACGAGATCGGGGTTTTCCTCCTCCAGCAGATGCGTCAGCAGCTCGCTGATCTCCATGCTGTCACGCTGTCCCAGCACATCCAGAATCCACGCCTCGATCTTTTGCCGCGAGATGCCGCGTGCAAGGCGCAGCACGCTCTCCTCCCGGATCCGCGCGCGAACGCTCTCATCAACGCTGCGCACAGGGGTTCCTGTATCGGGTTCCAGCGTGCGCTGTTTTTTACGCGGGATGTAGCGCGACGAGGGCAGGAGCATATTCGTCTGCTGCAGACGAAAGAGCTTCTCCAGCGCTGGGATCTCCTCCCTCCTGTCCCGTGCCTCTGCGACAGCGAGCAGAATGCCCGCGATCATGCTCTCCACGCGTGCGCTCCCCGCCTGCTGCAGGTACAGTGCACGCTCATAGGAAGCCCGTACATACTGGTTGTGACGACGGTCGATCTGTGCAAACATCTCATCGAGTCCCCGATAGATCTCCTCAATCGACTGCAGCGATGCGTTCATGCGGTACTCCGCCGCCTCCATCGAGTCGGCAAGCTGACGGCGCACGGCATCCTCGCAGAGTGCGCGCCGACGCTCCTTGTTCTGCCGGATCTCCTGCACCTCCTGCAGAATGCGGATACGGTAGCGCGAGACGTGATCCGACGTCTTGAGACGGTGATAGCTGCGATCCACAATGTCCGCACGATATTCGATGAAATGGTGCGAGAGAACCTCCTGCAGACTCGTCTGTGCGGCAACCTGCTCCATCTTGCTCTTGATATTGTTCAGGAGGATACGGAGTTCCTCGACAAACTCTTCCGCCAGACGCTCCGCCTCAAGTACTGCCATGCTCGGCTGTGCCTTTGCCGCCTCGCCCGACAGTACCTGATAGGTGGTAAAGGCAAAGCGTTGGTACTCGACCGCACGCCCCTCACAGAGATTCGCAAAAAGCCCCCACAAGCGGCTGCTGTAGTGTGGGAGCAAGATAAATATTTTGAAGTTCTCGCGCTGCTCATAGTCCAGCCAGCCGAACTCCTTCATGCGTCGGATCATGTGATTGGCTTTGGCGCGCGACTCCTCTGCGGCTGACGTCTCCTGGCTCGTAAAGCCCTCATCCTCGTATGCAACGCCGGCATCCGCCCAGCTCTCGATCAGTTCCTGAAAGCGGTCGCGCAGGATCTCCTGCTCAATGCCGAACTGGGCAAGGCGGTACTGTTCGTAGAGGCAAAGACCCGCCTCTGCATAGATGCGCCGACATTTTCCCGCCAAGAGTCCAAAAAAACGCTCTGGCAGAACATCAAACAGTTCCATGCCCCGTCTCACTTTCTATTTTTGTGCAAGCGCATCCTTCATCCGTGCGATATGCCCCATGACCTCCTCTGAGAAGGCATCCAAAGACTCCTTGCTCTTGCGGTCACCGTGAAACACAATCGGTGTTCCGTACATAATGCGCAGCTGCGGAATGAGTCCACCGTTCGCAAAGATGCGGTGCGTGTTCAGGATGGCGACAGGAACAATCGGCGCACCCGTCATGGCAGCGATCAGGGCGACACCCGCCTCCGCCTTCTGCAGCTCGCCTGTCCTGCTGCGCGTTCCCTCCGGGAACAGCCCCAGAACACGCCCCTCCTTGAGCACCGTGACCGCCGCCTTTATGGCACCGCGGTCAGATGCGCCGCGCTTCACGGGAAAGGCGTGACAACGGCGGATGGCCGCACCGAAGATTGGATTCTCGAACAGCTCGATCTTTGCCATATAGCTGACGGGACGCTCAATGAGGCTTGCCATAAGCGGCGGGTCGATATTGCTCGCATGGTTTGCGGCAAGGATCACAGCCCCCTCGGCAGGGATGTTCTCGCGTCCGTAGACGCGCGTGCGAAAGATGATGTAGAAAAAAATCCGAAATACGATCTGTAAAAATCCGTACAGCATAACCGTCCGCCTATTCCGAGAGTTCCATAATACGCGCGACCACCTCATCGATGGAAAGAGCTGTCGAGTCAAGCAGCACGGCATCCTCCGCCTGACGCAGAGGAGAGATCGCGCGCTCGCTGTCCTGCTTGTCACGATCAGCGATCTCTTTTTTCAGTTCCTCAAAATCGACGGCATAGCCCTTTTCCTTCATCTCGTCGCAGCGACGACGCGCGCGCTCCTCGACCGATGCCGTAAGAAAAATCTTCACGTCGGCATTCGGCAGCACATTCGTCCCGATGTCGCGCCCGTCCATTACGACAGCGCCGTCCGCCGCCATCACGCGCTGCAGCTCCACCATCTTTTCACGCACGGGACCAAGTGCCGCAACGTGTGAGACGATATGCGTTACCTCGGGCGTGCGAATCTCCTGTGTCACATCCGTGCCGTCGACCGTGACGCGCGTGCCATTCTCCGTGCAGGCAAGACGCACGTCGATATCACGGACGGCGTGCAGAATAGCCTCATCCGTCACCTCCTGCGACTGCTGCAGGGTTTTCCACGCAACGCCGCGATACATCGCCCCCGTATCAATGTAGGTATAGCCCAGCTTCTCCGCCACAATCTTGGCAACGGTACTCTTGCCCGCACCCGCAGGGCCATCAATCGCTATCACACGCTTCATATCACAATCCTCCTAGCTCAGCCGCTCAATTTCGGAAAAGAATGTCGGGTAGGAAATATGCACGCTATCCGACTCCTCAATAAGAACACCATCTGCCGCTGCACCAAGCACCGCGAGCGACATTGCCATGCGATGATCGCCATAGCTTTTGACCTGCGCTCGCGCGATCTTCGCATTCCCGTGGATCACAAGTCCATCCTCCCGCTCCTCGATGCTGCCGGGAGCGAGTTTTTGGAACTCCGTCGCAATCGCACGGAGACGATCCGTCTCCTTTACGCGCAATTCTCCCGCCCCCGTAATGACCGTGTCCCCCTCGGCAAAGAGAGCAGCAACGGCAAGGACTGGAATCTCGTCGATGAGGCGCGGCATAATCTCCGCGCCGAAGGACACGCCGTGCAGGGACGCCGCTGCAACAGCGATGTCTGCGATACGCTCGCCGCCGCTTGTCCGCTCATTTTGGAGTGTGATGTGCGCTCCCATCTCTGCAAGCACATCCAGAATGCCCGTACGTGTTGGATTGACGCCGACGTTTTTCAAGAGAAGCCGGCTGCCTTTCATGATACTGCCCGCAACGAGGAAATACGCCGCCGAACTGATGTCCCCCGGCACCGTGATTTCATCCGGCGCACGATAGCCACTCTCCTCCACGGGGAATACGGTGACGCTCGTCCCGCTGCGCTCCATCCGAACGCCAAAGCCGGCGAGCATCTGCTCCGTATGGTCGCGCGACACGTACGGCTCCGTGACCGTAGTCGGAGCATCGGCATAGAGCCCCGCAAGCAGGATCGCAGACTTGACCTGCGCGCTTGCAACGGGGCTTTCATAGCGAATGCCGTGCAGTTTTCCCTCGGTCGGCACAATCGCAAGCGGGAGATTGTTATTCCCGCTGCGCCCGAAGATCCGCGCCCCCATCTCCGAGAGCGGCCGAAGCACGCGCCCCATCGGGCGGCGCGTCAGCGATGCGTCCCCACTGAACACGGAGAGGAACGGCTGCGGCGCGAGAAGCCCCATCATGAGTCGCAGCGTCGTCCCCGAGTTTCCCGCATCGAGCACCGACATTGGCTCGGACAGTCCATGCAGACCATTGCCTGTAACGATCAGCTCATTCTCATTAAGAAATTTGACATCCACGCCGAGCGCACGCATCACGCCAACGGTCGAGAGGCAGTCCGCCGCGTGGAGAAAATTCCGAATATGCACGGGTGTATTCCCAAGCCCCGCAAACATGACGCTGCGGTGCGAGATGGATTTATCCCCCGGAATCTCAACTGTGCCCCGCCATCCATGTTCTGCGGGCTCAATCGTCCGTATCTCTGCCATTCATTCACCTTCCAAATTCCATACACTGTAGCAGCCCGCCGCATACCCCATCGAAAATGCCGCCTGCAGATTGTAACCGCCCGTATGCGCATCCACATCGACCAATTCCCCGGCAAAATAGAGTCGCTTCACAAGCTTGGACTCCATTGTGCGCGGGTCAAGCTCACGCGTTGCGACCCCACCGGCTGTCACAATCGCCTCGGCGATGGGGCGCGTCCCGATGATCGTGAGCGGCAGTGTCTGCAATGTACGCACCAGCCTCTCCCGTTCCTTCGCCGATGTTTGCCCAACAACACGCTCCGGCGAAAGCTGCGCCGCATTCAGAACAATATCGATCAGCCGCTTTGGCAGGAGGTCGACCATACCATTGTGGAGCTGCTTCTGCTCGTACGCCGTGAAGTCTCGATCCACACGCTCCCGCAGTTTCTCATGCGAAAGAGCGGGTTTTAGGTTCAGCTTTAGTTCCAGTGTCTGCTCCCCCGCTGCAAAAAATTCAGAAGCGCGGCGACTCAGCTGCAAAATGATTGGTCCCGAAACACCAAAATGCGTAAACAGCATTTCGCCGAAGAAGTCCTGCTCCTTTTTTCCCGCACGATAAAGTCCCGCACGCACGTTCCGCAGTGCAAGCCCCTGCACATCCTTTACCCACGTTTCCTTCGTCACAAGGGGGACAAGCGCAGGGAAAATCGGCGTAACCGTATGCCCCGCCGCACGCGCAAGGGCGTACCCGTCCCCCGTCGATCCCGTCGCCGGATAGGAGGCACCGCCCGTGGCGAGAATCACGGCAGCTGCATCCAGCCGCGTACCGTCCTGCAGCTGTACGCCGCACACGGTATGATCTTTGACGATAAGTTCGCGTGCCGCCGCATTCGTGCGGATCTCTACATTCTGATCATGCAGATGGCGCAGAACGGCATCCACCACATCGGCAGCACGGTCACTCTGCGGAAAGACACGATTGCCGCGCTCAGTCTTCAGCGGAACGCCCAGCCGCTCAAAAAAAGCAATTACGTCCGCATTGTCAAACGCACGCAGACTGCTGTTGAGAAATCTTCCATTTCCCACAATGTTTTTGATGATGTCAGGAATCTCGTCGGCGCTTGTGACGTTGCAGCGCCCCTTGCCCGTAATCATCATCTTGCGCCCGACGCGCCCCATCTTTTCGAGGAGCAGGACGCTCCCGCCGCACTCCGCCGCCGCCGCTGCCGCCATCATGCCCGCAGGCCCCGCGCCCACCACGATGATCCGCTTCACTCTCTCGTACCCCCGCAATCTTCCGAAGCTCCTCGATCTCCGCTCCCATCAAGTGCCTGTATGCACCGCAGGCAAGACCACGCAGCGTCAGCTGCGCAAAACGAACGCGCCGGAGCGCCGTGACCTGACAACCGATGGCAGCAAACATACGGCGCACCTGCCGATTGCGTCCCTCATGGATGATCGTTTCAACCACGGTGCGCCCCTCCTCCGCGCGCAGAATGCGCAGACGCGCGGGAGCCGTCCTGCCGTCCGCAAGGAGGACCCCACGACGCAGCTGCATCAGTCCCTCCGCAGTAACTTCGCCAATGACCTCCGCATGATAGACCTTCGCGATCTCATAGCGCGGATGGAGCAGCCCCTGTGTCAGCGCGCCATCATTCGTGATGAGGAGCAGCCCCTCCGTATCGGCATCCAATCGCCCCACGGGGTAGAGCCGCGCAGGGAGATCCGGCAGAAGATCGAGCACGGTCTTACGACCCCGATCATCGTGCGCCGTCGAAAGATAGCCGCGCGGCTTGTTGAGAAGAAGATAAAACCGCTTTTCTTCTGCCTGTATACGCTTACCGTCGACGGCTATGACATGATGTGCGGCATCATATTTCGATCCGAGTGCGGTCACAACCGTGCCATCAACCGTAACCCGCCCCGCCTGAATCATCTCCTCAGCAGCACGGCGCGATGCCACCCCCGCATGGCTGAGGATCTTCTGCAATCGTTCTTCCATGTCTCTCCCTATCGAATTTTTACGGCACTTTCCCCCATAAGCTGTGTGAGTTCCCGCCGTACCGCTGCAGAGCCGTCAATCCAATGGCGCGTCTCAAGCTGCCGCCATCGTCCGTCACTCCGAACGTAGACGGGATGCTCCCCATGATGGGCGGCAAAAAGCGTCCGCATCTCATTCCACAGCGCACGACGGTCAGTGTCACGCGGCGGAATCAGATAAAAGGAGGCACGATACTCGCTCATACGCCAGATCTCATCCGCAAGCAGTTTCGGCTCATCGCCCGTCGTATCAACACGCCCCTGCACCACAATGATACGATCCTGCTCCAAATCGGAGACATGTGCATAGAACACGCGCGGGAACACCGTGACCTCGATCTTTCCGCTGAAATCCTCGATTTCGGCAAAGATCATGGTATCGCCCTTCTTCGTCGTAAAGCGCTTCGTGCTTGTGAGTATGCCGCCAATGCGTACAAGCTGCCGATCCTTACGTACGGCATGCGGAATCTCGCCGATGGAGCACAGCGCAGAGAGCGTCTCGCGGTAATCGTCGAGCGGATGCCCCGTAATGTAGAACCCCGTCGCCTCCTTTTCCCACGCCAGACGCTCACGTGCCGTGCTCGGCGGAACGTCCTCCGCAATGCGAATCTGCTGAACCTCCTCTATCGTTTCCTCGCCAAAAAGCCCGCCCTGCCCGCTCAGTAGGTCATGCTGTCGCCGTGCCGCATCCTGTATTGCCGCATCAAGCGCGGCAAGCATTTGGTTGCGCTCCATGCCAATGCTGTCAAATGCACCGCATTTGATAAGGCTCTCAATCGCACGCTTGTTGACCGTCCGCAGATCAACGCGCACGCAAAAGTCCACGAGTGAGCGGAACTTTCCGCCCTCCGCTCGTACACGCTCCATGCTCACAATAGCATTTTCACCGACATTGCGAACGGCAGCAAGCCCAAACCGGATCGCACCGTCCTCGATACGAAAGGAAGCCGTACTCGAATTGATATCCGGCGGCAGGATCTTGATGCCCATCCGGCGGCAAAGCTGGATGTAGACAGGGATCTTGTCCGTCTTATCCATGATGCTCGTCAAGACACCCGCCATAAACTCTACAGGGTAATGCGCCTTAAGGTACGCTGTCTGCCACGCAAGAAGTGCATAGGCGGCACTGTGAGACTTGTTGAAGCCATAGTCCGCAAAATGTGTCAGAAGATCGAAGATGTGATTGGCAAGTGCTGCCTCAATCCCGTTCTTTTCACAGCCCTGCAAGAAGATTTCCTTCTGCGCCATCAGGAGATCATGCTTCTTCTTCCCCATGGCACGGCGCAGTAGATCTGCCTGACCGAGGCTGAATCCGGCGAGCACCTGAACAATCTGCATGACCTGCTCCTGATAGAGCACAACGCCGAACGTTTCCTTCAGAATTGGTTCGAGCAGGGGGTGCATATAGACGACCTCTTTTTTCCCGTGCAGGCCGTCGATGAAGTCCGCCACCATGCCGCTGCCCAAGGGCCCCGGCCGATAGAGTGCGACCGTCGGAATGAGATCGACAAACCCTTGCGGCTGAATGTCCTTGACGAGATTTGTCATGCCCGCAGACTCCATCTGGAACACAGCTCCCGTATCCCCATCACATAGCATTCGTGCTGTTTTCTCATCGATCAGAGGAATCTGATCGACATCGAGGTCAATGCCATGCGAAGCACGTATATGGTTCACTGTATCCGAAATGATGGTGAGTGTACGCAGCCCCAAAAAGTCCATCTTGAGGAGTCCCAATGCCTCCACATCGTCCTTATCGAACTCTGTGACAAGTGTGCCTTCGGAAACCCAGACAGGTACCTGGCTCGCAAGCGGATTTTTCGCAATCACCACACCAGCCGCATGGATGGAGATATTGCGCGGCAGCCCCTCAATCCTGCGCGCGAGATCAATCACTCTGCGAACACTCTCATCCCCGTCATAGATTCGCCGAAAATCTGCCGACTCCTTGAGCGCACGATCGAGGGTGATGTTCAGCTCCGTTGGAATGAGCTTGGTGATGTTTGAAACCTCACCGAACGACATTTCGAGTACGCGCCCGACGTCGCGAATCGCGCCCTTTGCCCCCATTGTACCAAACGTGGCAATCTGCGCGATATGATCCTCACCGTAGCGCTCCTTGACATACGAAATCACCCGTCCACGATTGATATCGTCAAAGTCGATATCAATATCCGGCATGGACACGCGTTCGGGGTTGAGGAAACGCTCAAAGAGAAGTGCATACGGCAAGGGGTCGATATTCGTGATCCCCAAGAGATATGCGACAATACTGCCGGCTCCGGAGCCGCGCCCGGGGCCGACGGCGACGCCGTGCTCACGCGCATAGGCAATAAAGTCCCACACGATAAGAAAGTAGCTAGCGTATCCCATGCCATGAATCACGTCAAGCTCGTAGTCCATCCGCGCGCGAATTTCCTCCGTCACATTCGGATAGCGCACCGAGATGCGCTCCTCACAGAGCGCACGCAAATAGTCATCATCGGTCGCGAAGTTCTCCGGTATGGGATAGAACGGAAGCTGAAGTTCACCAAAGGTAAAGTTCACCTGACAGCGTTCGGCGATCTTTGCCGTATTTTCGATTGCGCCCGGATAGTCCGCAAAAAGAGCCGTCATCTCCGCCTCTGATTTCAGATAGTAGTCAGGGCCGGAGAAGCGCATACGATCGGGATCATTGATCGTTCTCCCCGTCTGCACACAGAGAAGAATGTCATGAAACTCGCTGTCATCTGCATGGACGTAGTGAACATCATTCGTTGCGACGAGACCAATGCCATGTTTTACTGCAAGATCGCGGAGCGCACGGTTGACCGTCTTTTCCTCGGGCAGTCCATGATCTTGAATCTCGAGAAAGAAATTTTTCTGTCCGAAAATCTCCACATATTCACAAATCAGTGCATCTGCCTTCGCATCATTCCCCCGCAGAATTGCCTGCGGGATCTCCCCTGCCACACAGGCGGAGAGTGCAATGAGGCCCTCATGGTATTTGCGCAGCAATTCCTTATCAACGCGCGGCTTATAATAATATCCCTCGGTATTCGCGAGGGATACAAGTTGAACCAGATTGCGATAGCCTGTTTCGTTTTCGGCAAGAAGAATCAGATGATAGTAGCGTGTGCCGTCAACCTCCGTACGTTCCTGCCGCATGCTGGGTGCCAGATAGACCTCACAGCCAATGATGGGATGAACGCCCTGTGCCTTTGCCTCTTTATAAAATCGGACTGCACCATACATGACACCATGATCGGTCATGGCAACAGCGTCCATACCAAGTTCTTTCGTACGCCGTACAAGTTCCTTGATCCGACTCGCACCGTCGAGCAGACTGTACTCCGTATGGACGTGCAGATGGGCAAATGACATATCGCTCCTCCCTTCTCGTATCAATGTGCGTGTTGTTTCTTATCCCAACGGATTGATCGCGCAATAATGCTCCCAGATCTCCTGATATGCTGTCTCAAGCTCCTCCATATACCCCTTCACATTCATCAGGGGAGAACGCCTCATATTGGCACGCAGCCCTGCATGATATGCCTCAAGCAGCTTCGGTGACTCCGCAAGCTGTACGGCACGGCGTACGTAGTTGATATCATTTTCGGCGACGAGTTCACGCACCCCTGCATTCGTCAGTATGGATGCGCCAAAACGAGCACCATGCGTGCGGCCGCGCAGCGAAATAACAGGAACGCCCATATAGAGTGCCTCACACGTCGTCAGTCCGCCGTTGTATGGTGCGGTATCGAGTGCAATGTCGATGTCCCGATACTGCTCAAGGTAGTCTGGGCTATACGGACGGAACTCCACACGCGAAAGGTCATAATTCAGCATAGAAAGCCGCTTTTTCGCAAAATTGATGCCTGAATCAATGCTGGCAATCTTTCCCTTTATGACGAGTTTTGATCCGCGAACAGCCTCTAGGATCCCACGCCAAAGGAGCAAAATCTCATCCGTGACCTTGGCAAAATTATTAAAGCTGCCAAACGTTACGTAGCCATTGCGTCGTACAGGCGGCTCATACCCTGCCTCGGGCATCGCACGAACCGCCTCCGGCACATAGCAGATATGGGAATGTGGAAGCCGTAGGAGCTGTTCGGTAAAACCTGCCTCCGCTTGCAGATCCCCCTTGGGGACACATACCTCATCCGATAGAAAATAGTCAATGATCCGAAGCCCCGTGGTATTTGTATATCCAATCCCAGAAACTTGGACAGGAGCCGGACGATATGCCATAACAGGAAGTACATTATCCTGTGAATGTCCAGACAAATCGACTAGTATGTCAATCTTATCCTCTGCGATCAGACGTGCCGCCGTACGAGGCAGCCGTCCGCGCATATCACGCCATGTCACGCGGCGCGTCCGAAGGCGCTCCGTTACAGCATCGTTTCGCCCTGTTGCGTAACAGAACACCATGAATTGCTCGCCGTCAAAGTGGTGAAGCAGTGGAGAGAGGAAATACGAAACCGCGTGTTCTCGAAAATCCGGTGATATATAACCAATGCGCAGCTTTTTCTGGGGCAATCGCTTGACATCGCCATGCGTATATGGCTGCACTGTCTGCATTTCATTATAGATTTCTGCCTTGAGGCGTCCCTCTCTTGCCCCCAGATGCCGATAGTTGCACATGAAGAGATATTTGCTGTAGAACTCCGCTGCCTCAGCCGTCTCATCCGCAAGACGGCTGGACATAAGGAGTTCATGCGCAGCCCCCTTTGTCTCCCCCGCTAAATAAAGTGCATCAGCGAGCCAGCCGCGTGCACGCTTCATCATTTGGTGATAGATGGCATACGAGGGATCCTCTACCCCCAGTACCTTCGCCTTGTAGGTCAGCTCCTCAATGAGATCGGCGAGCAGGGGGATCTCGTCATTTAAACGAAATTCAAGTGCCGCAAGACCTGCCTGAACCATACGCGCACGGGGATGACGAGGAGACACACGCCGTACCTTTCCGGCGAGTTCCTCCGCCTCGTCAATCCGCCCACTATAGAGTGCCACTTCGGCATTGACCGCCATTGCATCGATATCCCCCGCCATGAGGCGGTCAACCTCTTTGGCACAGGCACGCATTCCCTTCAGATCACCATCCGCCGAGAATTTTGTCGCCAGCTTCAACCAGTTGATCTTCTCCTCTGCCGCATGTTCAGCCTTTGGCGGCTGCTCCTGCATAGATAAAAACCTCCTTTCCACAAATATTTGGCTTAGACCTCAGGGTGTAATTCCGCCCCGTATTCGTGCAAAAACATCTTCTGATAGCGTTTGTATTCCGGCGCAAGCGGCTTTTCACGCGGACAATGAATACACCAAAAGTCCTCTTCCTGATTGGGTACAACCACCTTGTAGTTATGCCGCTGCATCTCCATACAAATCGACGTGTCATACAGATGCCAGCCCGTAAACAGATCTTCACGCCACGGCAGATCATACTGCGTCGCGAGAAAAAGCCCGTCCACCGCCTCTACATCAATGTATGTGCCATCCGGTTCCATACAGTGCGAATCCACCACGCTCTCAGGTTCACAGTGATGAAGAACACGCCCATACGTGCGCAGACCATCCCACCAGACCCCCGAGCGCGGCAGACTGCGACAGCCAATCACACCGACAAGCCCCACAGTCTCATCCCGAAAAATCGAAAGCAAATCTGCAATGAGGTTCTTGTTGACCACAAGCACATCCTGATGCAGGTAGACCTTGTATTTTGCGTTGGTCGTGCGTGCCCCTTCATTATAGCCGGCACACATGGAAACAGCACCGCGCACCGGAATATATTCCACCGACATTCCATTTGGAACATGCTGTGATTTCAAATACAAACAGCACTCATTATACATATCCTCATCATTGACGCAGGAGATAAATGCGACCTTGTTCCGATCCGACACCATTTTTTCTCTATCCTTTTTCATTGGAAAACTCGTTCATCAAGAGGTAATACCGTTTCCGCTCCATCGGATCGACACTCTCTGCCACGCTCATACGCAGCATCTCATAAACAAAGTCATTGCGCTTCATCGACCATGCAAACAAATGCTGATAAAAATTCATCGTATGGACAACAGTTTCTCGAACAAGCGATGCCAAATAGGCAGGAAAAACAGCAAGACGATCCACAATTTGCCATAGTCCATTGATTGACGAAACACGCTCCACATCGTACTCAATGCGATGTATCAGACGCACCAGCTGCTCGCGGTCTTGCACCGTATACATGGATTTCAGCAGGGCAAGCTCCGGCATGGATCGATCCGCACGAACGAGATAGAACTCTGTCTCAAGATCGCCCCGTGCGTTTTCAAACCCTGCTTCCGTGAGTCGTGCAATTAGCCCCTTTGGAGCCTCACGCTGCTGCTGTCGCATACGAACACTCTTGTAAAAGGACGCATAGAGAAGGTTTTCGAACTCATGCTTGGCATAGAGGCGGGATACGATATTATAATAATGCCCCTCCATTAAATTTTGTAGTATGGACCAATGTCTGATGTTGCGAAAACTGGTAAGAAGCGCTCCCGTCTCCTTGAGAAACATAGAAAATCCCGCAGCAATATCCTGCGGATTGTCTGCCTGTTCCAAGGCAAGATCCGAAATAATATAGTCAAACGTCCCACGCATATATGGCAGTGGAATCGAAAGGTAGTCCAGAATCTGCCAGTGAACGCCCTCTGGAATATCCCCCTCCACCGCATCGGGATCAGCCGTGACGGCATAGAGTTCCGCCTGTGGAAACATTGTGCGGAGCCCATGCAGATAGGACAGACTCTCAACCACTAAAATGCGTAGCGATGCAGCGTTTGGCTGTAGAAAAGAGAGCAGTTCGGGGCATATATTTTCAGCCAAGCAATGTGCCTCCATTTTACGACAGAATACCCAACAGCGGGACACAGGTCTCTTCTATTATAGCACAAACTGTAAAGGGCTTGCGGTCCCCCTCTTTAGCGCCAAAGAGGAATGACAAAAATTTCCGGCGTTTCATACGGATGCACCTCTCTGATCGCGGCAAGCGTCTCCTCCAAAAGGTCTGCTTTCACACGCAGTTCGACCTTGAGTTCCGGTGCCTCGGATACCTCCCCAACGCGCCCCTCATACGGCGAGGCTCCTGCAAGCGGCCGCCATGAACCCGTCACATGCGAGTATGCGAGGCAGCTGTCATAGTTTCCAATATGTCCCGCATCCACAGCCTGCAGTGCACTTCTCAGTTGAGAGAAATGCGTCTCAGGGATAAATATTTCAAGTTTCACATATTGTTGTTTCTCCATTGTCATATATCAAATTCTCCGTACATTATGTCACTCGATATTCATCCCGACGTCAGAGCGCAGCTGTATTGCCTCCGCAATATGCGCCGCAGTGATGGCGGAGCTGCCTCCCAGATCAGCAATCGTCCGTGCAACCTTGATAATGCGGTCATGGGAACGCGCCGATAAGTTGATGCGATGAAAAGCCGCCTCGAGCAATCCCTCCGCCTCTTTCTCAAGACGACAATACTTCTTAATCATACTGTGATTCATCTGTGCGTTGCAAAAGAGACCATGCCGCTGCAGGCGCTCACGCTGAATATTTCGTGCTCTCACGACACGCTGGCGAATTGCCGCAGATGGCTCAGCTTTTCGTGTTGCATGAAGATCCGAATACGTCACACGTGACACACGAATATGAAGATCAATGCGATCGAGCAATGGCCCCGACAGCTTGCGCGTATACCGTTTGATCTCCCCCGCAGAGCATTCACATACATGATCTTTATCGCCACTAAATCCGCAGGGGCATGGATTCATCGCGGCTATCAAAATGATACTAGAGGGAAACGTCAGTGTTGCATTCGCACGCGACACCGTAATCTGGCGATCCTCGATCGGCTCACGCAGCACCTCAAGCGTCTTCTTGCTGAACTCCGGCAGTTCATCCAGAAAGAGCACGCCGTGATGCGCGAGTGTCACCTCTCCCGGGCGCGGGATGCTCCCGCCGCCGATCATCGCCACCGTCGAGGATGTATGATGCGGACTGCGGAAGGGGCGCGTGGTCACAAGCCCCGTATCCTTGCCGAGCAGTCCCGAAATACTGTAGATCTTTGTGATCTCAATGGCTTCTTCCTTCGTCAGCTCCGGCAGAATCGAAGGCATCCGACGTGCCAGCATCGTCTTGCCCGAACCGGGTACACCGACCATCAGAACATTATGCCCTCCCGCCGCTGCAATCTCAAGCGCACGCTTCGCCTGATACTGCCCCTGCACATCGGCAAAATCATCGGTAAAGGCATTGTCTTTTGTATCTTTGATTTGTTTTGGTACGACAGGAGTCAGCACCTCTGTGCCAGTCAAATGACGCACAAGTTGTGCCAAATTCTCAACCGCATAGACCTTCAGTCCGTCAATCAGGAGTGCCTCGTCTGCATTGGAGGGAGCAACGTAGAACTCCGTAAGTCCCCGCTCACGCGCCGTAATCGCCATTGGAAGGATGCCGCTGATTGGACGGCAGTTTCCATCGAGGGAAAGTTCCGCTGAGAAGAGTGTACTCTGCACCGCCGCCTCGGGAACCATACCGTAGGATGCAAGGAGACCAACCGCAATCGGCAAATCAAGCCCCGAGCTGTCCTTGCGTACATCGGCGGGTGCAAGATTGACCGTCACCCGCTCCTGCCGCAGCTGAATGCCGGAGTTCCGAATCGCCGTCCGTACCCGCTCCTTCGACTCCTTCACTGACGTATCGGGAAGCCCCACCAGCTCAAAACCCGGCAGCCCCGGCGACACATCCACCTCAACGTCAATAATCCGTCCATCTATCCCGAGGGTCGTCGCACCATAAGTCTTTGCAAACAACGGCCTTCCCTCCTACGTTTCAAATATAAGAAAATTATAACACAGGATAGGGCAGGTTGCCTAATGATTCTTTGCAAAAAGAGATTCCAAACACCGATTAGGATGAATGGAATCTCTTTTGTGTGCGGAATGTACCGTATGACAGGAATTAAACTCCGACTGTTGCGGCTTTATATTCAACCGACGCACCATCGGACGGCATATCATAATTCACCACGCCGCGACGTGCCAAACATCCTCGCAGTGTATGCCTCGTAAGCGCAGCATGTGCGACGTTGTCCAAGTGCGTCAGATAAAGACGGGCGTTAGGCGCAGTCATTGCAACGCAGTGAACATCCTCATCGTTCATGATGAGGCGTCCGTTTTCCACGGTCTCTGCGGCACAACAGTTCAGGGCAATCACCTCAGGCTGATAGATCCGCAGTGTCTCAGCTACGCCGGAATACCAGACCGTATCCCCCGCCAAATAGAAGGTGTTCTCCTCCGATGCCTCAAACACAATTCCCATCGCGTCACCACACGGAACAACGGTGCCGTGCAGGGCAGGGACGCGGGTCAGTCTCGCCGCACCGAACTCCATACCGCTTGTCGGCAGGACGATTATCTCTGAAAACCCGGAACTCCGCAGAACAGAGGCATCCTCCTCCGACTGACAGATGACTGGAACCGCCTTATCAAGCGGCACACCGACCGTCCCGTCCGGTGTCATATCAATATGATCGGGATGCAGATGCGTAACGATGTAGTAGTCGACACCGCTCAAAATCTGCCCCATATCCATCGGCAAATTGTAGAACGGCATCGGAAGATGCTCCTTCATCGGATCGGGGACATGGAACGGCATGTCTGGAATATCGACAAATGACATCTGGTGTTTCGGTGCAAGCCACGGATCAATCAGAAAGACTTTCCCTGCATAGTCCAAACGGTTCGTTGCATTGCGAATCTGTGTGAGTTTCATAAGTGTTCCTCCTGTTCATCATTTGGTTGATCTGTTTCAGCAGTATATCGAACTTCCCAAATGATAACAAGAAAAACAACGGTGCTTGCCGCAACAATATTGTTGCGGTAAAATAGATAACGATGAAAAAGCTGGGAGGTATGAAGATGAATCGAAAACAGATGGAGTATTTTATTGAGGTCTATCGCTGCGGCAATATCCAGACGGCAGCAGATCATCTTTATGTTGCAAGACAAGGTCTCAGCAGAGCGATGAGATCATTGGAGGCGGAGCTTGGGCAGCCGCTTTTCACCCGTACCCCACGCGGAATCATTCCGACCGATTATGCAGCAGCACTACTGCCCCACGTTCAACGTATGCTGGATGAATATCAATCCATCGAAAGCATGAAATCCCTCGCCACCCATTCAAAAAGTGTCGTTACCATTTTTGCACTGGATCACGTCTTTTCTTATCTCGGAGCGCAATTTCTACAGGATTTTCATACTACTCATCCGAGTATTATTCTGAGCATTGTCGATACAACAGACGACGATGCAATGGAGGGACTTCTAACAAAACGATGTCATTTTGCCATTGTCACCGCTCCTTTTGATCAGACACGCTTTCAAGGGGACGTACTCTTTTTCTCCCGATACTGTGCGCGACTCTCTGTGCATCATCCCTTGGCAGAAAAGAGTCGTATCTCCTACACAGATCTCGACGGACAAATGATCATCAGTAAAGGACGCGCCTATCACTGTTTCCGTCATAATATCGACAAACACATTCTCCTGCCAGGTCTCAAAATCGAGATTCTAGCCGAAACTGCCGATGAATCCCTCATTGTTGATCTGCTGCGTCATAATCCTGCGATCAATCTCGGCTACGACTACGCAGCCGTCATGAACAGACAGCCGGACATTGTCATGCGAGAACTTGGCGACGGAAAAGATGTGGGGCAGGAGGTATGCCTCATACAGGACAAGACCGTCATCCTCACCGAAGCGGCGCGTACATTCCGTCAATTTCTCTTGGATTGGCTGAAAAAAACGAGAAAGGATCGTATCATATGGTAACTGATGAGCAGAACCATTCTATTGCTATGGGGTCGCCCTCATGTGCCTTTACAATGGTTTCATAGGGAAGAAGTCGGTCACTCATGGGGCAACACCTCCTTCTGTGTTTTTTGCACAAAATT
The DNA here is from genome assembly GCF_900290285.1 of Candidatus Centipeda massiliensis. GTDB lineage: Bacteria > Bacillota > Negativicutes > Selenomonadales > Selenomonadaceae > Centipeda > Centipeda massiliensis. The sequence continues at coordinate 132,619 of NZ_LT985755.1, forward strand.
TGAGGCTGCTGCACGTTTGTTTCGTGCAACAGCCCCTTTCTCAATGCGTCAGTATTCCGCCTTCCAGACCATTTCCTCGACAGCGGCCTTTACATCCGCAGCCGCACGTCGGTTCAGGCCCTGCTTCACGGCACACTCCGCGACGGCGACAGCGACAGCGGCAGAGAACTCGGTGAGACGCGTGACGGGCGGGATGACGGCAGCGCCCTTTTTCTCAGGCGTAAGGAATGCGCCGAGTGAATGCGCCGCAGCCGAGATCATCTCATCGGTCACGAGCTTCGCGTCGACCGCCATGCTGCCGAGGCCGAGTCCCGGATAGATCAGTGCGTTGTTCGCCTGCCCGATCTCGTAGGTCGTGCCCCGGTAGGAGACCGGATCACGCGGAACGCCGGTCGCAACCATCGCACGCCCATCCGACCAGCGGATGAGGTCCTCCGCCGTCGCCTCGGCAAGCTCCGTCGGATTGCTCAGCGGGAAGATGATCGGACGATCGCACCACGATGCCATCGCTCGCACGATCGTCTCTGTGAACGCGCCCGGCATTGTCGACGTGCCGACAAGGATGGTCGGCTTTACCGCCATCACAGCGGCCGTGAGCGTCGTGAGGGAATCCGCATGGTCGAACTCGCTGCGTTTTCGCGCGAACGGCTTTTGCTCCGGCGTCAGGTCGCCCATGTCGTCAAAGAGCAGTCCCTGCTTGTCCACGAGGTAGAAATGCCCGCGCGCCTCCTCCTCGCTGAGCCCCTGCTCGGCCATCTCGCGGCAAATACGGCTCGTGATGCCCGCGCCCGCCGTCCCCGCGCCGAAGCACATGTATCTCTGCTCCGTGAGCTTCTGCCCCGTGATCTTCATCGCGCCAAGGAGTCCTGCGAGCGTGATGATGCCCGTCCCCTGACAGTCGTCGTTGAAGACGGGATAGGTCTTCTGGTACCGGCGCAGAATCGGCGCGGCGTTCGGCCGTCCAAAGTCCTCGAAGTGGAGATAGAGGCGTGGGAAAAGCCGCTCCGCCGTCTGCACAAAGGCATCGATGAAGTCGTCGTATGCCTTGCCCCGCACGCGTTCGTGACGATTGCCGAGGTAGAGCGGATCCTGCAGGAGGCTCTCGCGGTTCGTCCCGCAGTCGAGCATGACCGGCAGCACCGACGCGGGGTCAATTCCCGCTGCTGCGGTATAGACCATCAGCTTCCCGACGGCGATATCGGCACCGTTCGTCCCCCAGTCGCCGATGCCGAGAATGCCCTCTGCGTCCGTTGCAACGATGAGACGGATCTCCCGGTCGCCCGCCGCCTGCCGCAGCGTCGTCTCGACCGCCTCCGGATGATCGATCGAGAGATACGCCGTCTCCTGCGGGTTGATAAACTGCTCGCTGTACTGCTCAATGCTCTCGGCGATCACGGGATCATAGACGATCGGCATGAGCTCTGCGATATGCTGACGGAACACATAGTAGAACAGACGGCGGTTGCGGTTGAACACGTCCATCAGGAAGCGGCGCTTCTCGAGCCCCGAGCTCTTGCGCTCCATCTGCTGATAGATGCGCTGCGCCTGCTCCGCAATCGTGTCAACATGCGGCGGCAGGAGGCCCGTAAGTCCAAACTGTGCGCGCTCGTCGGCACTGAACGCCGTCCCCTTGTTTTGGAACGGATCGCTCAGCAGAGCATACCCTTTCTTGTCCATATTTTCTCCTTTCGCTGACAAAATTTACCTGCATTCGGTATTCGAGAAAAGCCCTCCGATTTCCTGCTGTGCACAATTTATAATCTGCTGCCGCATACTGGACAGGCACATTCCTCATGCGTTACAATACGGGACAAAGGAGGAATCGCCATGCAGATCGTATTTGAACCCGAACATTTCCGCAGCGCGGCCTATGACGGCGAAACACGCGTCGGCGTCGCAGAGCTTGAGGAGGCGCGCGGATGCTGGGTCATCACACATACCGAGGTTGACCCCGCCTACGGAGGGCAGGGCATCGCCCGCCGCCTCATCGAGGAGATCGTCGCCGAGGCGCGCCGTGCGGGGAAGAAGATCGTCCCGCTCTGCTCCTATGCAGAGAAGATGATGCGCGGCAGGGAGGAATATACCGACGTGCTTGCAGACTGAGTGGAATCCGTTCGACAAAAAGGGACTGTTGCACGAAGTTTTCTAACTTCGTGCAACAGTCCCGCGAACTCACGGAAATTCACATCATTTGTATTGGCTGCTGTGTTTACGCATTTAGAGACGAGCGGTAATCGCAGCGGTCAGACCAAAGATGATGCCCGGAGAATTGGCGATTACGAGCGGCCAGTCGCGCTGCTTTTTGAAAAACCCGTATCCAACCCACATCGTGCAGTTGATGAATGCGACGAACGGCTGAATCCAGTCTCCCTGATGACCGGACAGATTTCCAAGGATCTGCGGGATATAGGAGACATACATACAGATGGACAGACCGGAGGCAATCACGCCGACGATGCTCATCTTTTTTTTGGCAGCCTCTTTGCCAAGCTGTACAGCCTTCTTTTCCAGATGCTCTACCTCAGCTTCTGTTTTTTTAATACTTCTTCCATATTGTGTTCCCTCCAAAAAGATCAATGATCTTTCAACACCCGATATTGCAACACAAAATTTCTTGACTGATACCACATTCCCCAGTGTATACCGATATACTCAATGCTCCCTAGAACAATTCTCCCTCGGCGATACGCCCTAAGATTTCCTTCGACGGAATGAAGAAGAGCTGCCCCTTTTCGGCGGTCGAATATTCGAGTAGGCGGTCATCCTGCGTAAACATATTGATGACCATCTGCCGTGTCACATCCCAATGGCGTGCGTAGCCGATGAAATAGGTGCCGCGCACCCCCTCGCCGGGATTCGCAAAGACGACGTTCATGCGCACGATCTTGTGCTCCTCGCCATCGCGGTTGTCCTGCGAGATGATGTTGTGCGCACGCGGATCCTTCTCCTCGTCGGAGAGTTCAAGATCGCTGTATTTCCTCCGGCCGACATACTTCTCCTGCACCTCGGTCGGGAGTGCCCGCCACGCGTCGAGGTCGTGAATGTATTTCTGTGCAAAAGCATAGGAGCCGTTGATGAACTCCGGATCCTCCGCACCGATGATCGCCCACTCCTTTGCCTCCTCACCGACGGGATTCTCGGTTCCGTCAATGAAGTCAATGATTGCACGTCCCTCAAGATAGTGAAAGCCATGTGTCTCATCCACCACGTCTACGACAGGACGAAGGAAGCCCATGATCTGATCGACGACGAGATAGCTGGTTGCCGCCTGACCCGCGCGCACATGAAGAAAGAGATCGGCAGGTGTCGCAGGCGCTGTGTGATGTGCTCCGTTTACCCCCTTGAAATCCTCCAGTTCCTTCGGCTTCTTTGCCGTTGGAAAGAGATATTCCCACGCACGGTTGCTGAACCCAAAAGAGAGCTTCACCGCCTCCGGTGCGACGCGAATGTTCATCGAGCGCTGAATCGCCTCCATCCGATCCGCCATATCGGCGATGATTTCCCGCTCCTTCTCGATATCCTCACGCTTTAGTGAGAGCATGAGGAAGATGACGCTCTCCCCCGCATCCTTGAACACATCCTGCGCCAGATTTGCATTGACCTCCATAGGTCTCCCTCCTATACCCTATCATACATCCAACTTCCAGGGACTCGCTGATAAAATGAAGTCCGTCAGATTGGCGTAGATTTTTCGTCCGAACGAGGAGGCAAACCGGACGCATAGCAAGGGCTATGTGGAGGATTTGCCGACAAAGTTCGGGCAAAAAAGATGCGTCAAGATGGCGTGGCTGAATTTATCAGTGCTTCCCCAGTTTCATTGTACGATGTTTCTCCATGCGAGGCAAGAAAAAAACCATCGATAAAGGAAAATACCGCTGATGCACCGAATACTTTATGTAGCAAATTTGTCCTCATAGCATAAGAATCGTTTCTACAAAATGGGAGGAATCACAATGACAGATCTGCCAAAGATTGCGCTCGGTGCATGGGCGTGGGGCAACGACGGCACATTCGGTACAAACTACACGGAGGAGCAGCTGCGCCCCGTCTTTGACGCTGCGATGGCGCATGGGCTGAACCTCTGGGATACTGCGTATGCATATGGCATGGGTACATCGGAGCAGATGCTCGGTACATTCCTCAAAGGGCATGCACGTGACTCCTATCTCGTCGCGGACAAGCTTACGCCGCAGTGCACGGATCCATCCTCTGATACACCTGTTGCAGATATGTGGGAAATGCAGCGGAAGCTGCTCGGCGTGGAGAACATGGATATCTACTGGCTGCATAACACGATAGAGGCACCGCGTTGGATGGAACGCATGGCAAAGTTCTTTGAGGGCAAAGCCGACGCACCGATGATCGGTGTATCAAACCACAATCTCGCAGAGATCAAGGAAGCGGACAAAATCCTCCGCGCGCACGGGCGGAAACTCGGTGCGGTGCAGAACCACTACAGTCTCATGAACCGCTCCTCCGAGGAGTCGGGGATTCTGGACTACTGCCGCGCAAACGACATCCGGTTCTTCTCGTATATGGTGCTTGAGCAGGGTGCGCTCTCGGGACAGTACAGTACGCTGAATCCTATGCCGAACAACTCTGAACGTGCGGCAATCTACAATCCCATCATGGATGAAATCGAGATGCTGAACACCTCTCTCAAGCTGCTCGCGGACAAGTATCACATGAACATCGCACAGATTCCCGTCGCGTGGGCGATCAACAAGGGCACGCTGCCCATCATCGGTGTGACCAAAAAGAGCCATGTCATAGATGCCGTACAGGCAATGAAGATAACGCTCACTCCAGAGGAGATCGCGCTGATCGAGAGCACGGCGGATAAGCTCAACTTCAACATCATTCGTTTATGGGAAAAAGAAATGGTTTGACATACTCCCCACGGCGAAAGCTGGGGGATTCTTGGATACAGACGGCATTTGCCTGCGATAGCGCAGGTCTTACGATGCCTCTCCAAAGAAGGTGGATGCCCCAACCTTCAAGATGTTCTTTGCGGCGTTCCTGTCCCGATCATGAATGGCTCCGCAATGTGAGCATATCCACTCTCGTACACGCAAATCTTTTGTTTTCGGATTCTGTGTGCCGCAGATATGGCACGTTTGCGAGCTTGCATAATACCGATCAATCGTTTGAATCGTCGTTCCCATTTTGCCCGCCTGATGTTCGAGAACTTTCACAAACTCCGCAAAGCCGTAGTCCGAGATCTTTCTGCCCCATCGTTTCTGCATTCCCTTCAGGTTCAAGTCCTCGATGCACACAAGCGCATATTGATATTGTCAAGAACAGTTGACAAATTTCTCACAAGGAAACGAACGCTTAAGCAGTCGCGGCAATGGAGTCATAGAACTGTCGACGCTTCACCATCGGAGGAAGCCCACCGTTTGTTGAACAAATTCGGCGGTTGTTCCAATAGCTCATGAAGTATCGCCAAACCAGAACCTTCAACTCTTCCGTTGTCATTTTCTTTGTGTCATAGCGTCCATAGAGAAGCTCCGATTTCATGCGTGCCCACATACTCTCACAACGCGCGTTATCATGACAGCGTCCACCGGCACTGTTCATACTTTGACGGATTCCATAGTGTTGGATTGCCTCCCGATACAGCTGACTCGTGTACTGGCTGCCGCGATCCGAGTGCAGGATTGCTCCCCTGAGCATCGGGTAGGAAATCATGGCGTTATCAAGCATCTGCACACACAGAGAAGCCCTCATATTCGTATCCA
>NZ_LT985755.1:138430-536522 GCF_900290285.1 Candidatus Centipeda massiliensis
TGGATACGAATATGAGGGCTTCTCTGTGTGTGCAGATGCTTGATAACGCCATGATTTCCTACCCGATGCTCAGGGGAGCAATCCTGCACTCGGATCGCGGCAGCCAGTACACGAGTCAGCTGTATCGGGAGGCAATCCAACACTATGGAATCCGTCAAAGTATGAACAGTGCCGGTGGACGCTGTCATGATAACGCGCGTTGTGAGAGCATGTGGGCACGCATGAAATCGGAGCTTCTCTATGGACGCTATGACACAAAGAAAATGACAACGGAAGAGTTGAAGGTTCTGGTTTGGCGATACTTCATGAGCTATTGGAACAACCGCCGAATTTGTTCAACAAACGGTGGGCTTCCTCCGATGGTGAAGCGTCGACAGTTCTATGACTCCATTGCCGCGACTGCTTAAGCATTCGTTTCCTTGTGAGAAATTTGTCAACTGTTCTTGACAATATCATACTCTGCCAGAGCAATCAGAACTTGATACGCATTCCCTTCAGCCCTGAGATTAGAATCTAGTGCTTTTGTTAAAAGATTCGCGACAGGCTTCGGCAGGTTCTCTAAGGAATCGCTGATAAAATGAAGTCCGTCAAATTGGCGTAGATTTTTTCGTCCGAACAAGGAGACAAACCGGACGCATAGCAGGGGCTATGTGGAGGATTTGTCGACACAGTGCGGGCAAAAAAGATGCGTCAAGATGGCATGGCTGAATTTATCAGTGCTTCCCTAAATTGACTGCAAAAGCGTTCGTAACGGGATCTTCAGTAGGCGCTGAGGCCGATGCTATAGTTTTCGGTGGTGCTGTCGATACCTCGCTCTCAAAGAACAACTTCACGACATCGGTGCCAAAGTATGCGGCGATACGCTCCGCCTCCTCGGGGGTAGTCCATACAGTTTCGCCCTGCATGAGCTTGCCGACACGGGGAAAATCCAGACCTGTCTTTTGCATGAAGCCGTTGACATCACCAGAATCCATCAATAGCTTGCTGACGTTTTTCGAGAATGTCACATCCAGCCGATCAAGGCGAACGAGGATCTCGTCCTGCACGGCTTTCGGATGGCGAAGATACGCCTGTGTCAGATCGTGCATGGGGGAGTCCCCATCAAACGTCATGGTGGTTGTCACCTTTGGCGGTGGAGCTGCCCAGCCCATAAGCACGGCGGGGGTAGTATCTAATGCAGCTGCGAGTTTTTCTATATTATCTGAAGGGATGTTGCTTATTACCCCGGATTCATAGCGTTGGATAGTTTGACGACTTACGCCAACTTTTGCAGCTACTTCGTCAAGAGTAAATCCTTTAGCTGTACGAGCAGCTTTGAGCCTGTCGTTTAATGCCATTCAGAGCACCGCCCTTCTAAAAGTATTTCTTCGTAGCACCATTATAACAGAAATTACCTAATATGCAACAAAAAATCACATCTAACAGAAAAACTTATTGACTTGTTACGCAATGGGTGCTATCATAATTCCGTGAGACGCAACAAAAGGACTTGAAGTTTATGATGAATTGGTAGGGGGTGGTATTGGGCATGGTAAACACAAATGCGCTTAGAGGGCTCATAGCAGAGAAAGGTTTAAGTCAATCTGAAGTGGCTAAACACTTGGGTATAACGCCTAAAACCTTCTATGCGAAGATGAACAGAAGAGTTTTTGATTCTGATGAAATCGAGGTCATGATCAATCTGCTTGAGATTCCTTCGGAAAATTTTGTAAGGGTTTTTTTGCCTCGAATGTCTCTTGATAAGTAACAAAAGGAGGAAATCAAACATTGAGCAACAAACTTCAGATTTTCGAGAGCACCGACTTCGGCAGTAGCCGAAAGGCATTTTAGGAGAGACAAACTGAAAGGAGTAAATGGTTCGTTGTAAAATGAAGTTGAACAGCTAAACAAAAACAAAATCCATAGTGACATCCCGTGCTATAATGGTTCCGCTACAAAACATCAGCAAAGGAGCAATCACTATGGATTACGCCTATTCTACCACAATGGAAGCTGTTCGTAAATCGGGAAAGCACTTTACCCTTGACGAAAGGGGGCAAATACAGGCACTTCACCGCGAAGGATTCTCCCTTCGCGCCATAGCCGCACGGGTTGGATGCTCGCACACGGCGATCCACTATGAGCTTAAGCGGGGGACACCCGAACGCCAAGCTGCTCGCGGGCGGTCTCCACAATATACGGCAAGGCGTGGGCAACGGGCTTACCTCGAACATCGAAAGAACTCCAAACGACCGTATAAGGTTGACAGCGCAGGCTGTGCGCCATTCCTGCGTTGGATGACCGAAAGAATCCGTAAGAACAAGCGGTCGATCGACATGTGCGTCGGGGATGCCAGGGCGAACAAACGGTTCGACGAGGATGGTATCCCATGCACCAAGACGCTTTACAATATGCTGTGGGCGGGTAGGATTCCGCTGACGCTGTTCGATGTCCCGCAAGCGCTCGGACGAAAGTGCAAGCGCAAGCGAAACCGCAAGAACAAGCGCCTGAAAGGGCGCAGCATAGAGGATCGTCCTGCCATTGTGGACGAAGGCACGGAAATCGGACACTGGGAAGCCGACACCGTTGTCGGATCGCGAAAAGGGCGCGGCGCAGCCGTATTTACCGCTGTGGAAAAGGTGACGCACGACTACATTGCAATCCGCATCTCGGGTCGCACGTGCGCCGGCATTGAAGAAGCCATCGCCCATTTGAAATCGGAATATGGAGAGGACCGTTTCAGCCAAGTGTTCAAGACGATTACCGTTGACAACGGGACAGAGTTCGAGACGTTCACGCAGCTTGAGAGCCTCGGCACGAAGGTGTACTTCGCTCACCCCTACAGCCCATGGGAACGCCCGCAGAACGAGCGTCACAACGGCATCCTCCGCCAATATATCCCCAAAGGAACGGGCATCGACGGATACAGTGACGAGGACATCCTAAACATAGCGGATGAGATAAACAGCCGCCCTCGTCGAGTGCTCGACTATCAAACACCAGCAGAACTGTTTAACACCTTCTTGGATGAAGTATACGCTATTGAAAATGTTTCTTAATTAAATCACTGTTCAACTTGCTCTTGCAATTCACGTATAATTGCTGATTTAACAGAATCTATGAGATTGGCTGCAGAAAATGCAAGTTTGATCCATACTGCGGATAGAGAAGGTTATTTCGGCTACAATACATCCCGAAATGCATATATAGAGGTGATTTCGTACGACAAGCTTATCAAGGATGCTAAGCAACGTAATAATATCTTATTTGATAAGTTGTTTAGACCCAATGTACGAGAAACTCTGAATGGGAGACTTCTATAAGGAGATGAAATGTTGATAACTCAATCATCTTCCCAACGGTATTTTTAACCGGGTTTTTGTTCCTTTTTACTTCCTTTTTTTCATCGGAAAACCTGTTATACTGTTATTGTGAGTGACCTGGAGATGAGTCAGGTCGCCACTACCTCCTTCATCCATTCCCTCTCATAAAGCCGTCTCACATGAGGCGGCTTTTTTGTTGGGGGAGACGTAAGTTTTGGCGATTTTTTATAGGTCGTCGACGGGAGACATAAATTTTATAGGGGATAGAGCGCGGTACTGAGGGAAACGCTCGGAGGGCGCTGTTGCGGCAGTGTCTTTTTTGTTGCAGAGGAGGCGGATGTGTGGACGATATGAAAAAACCCGCCGTGTGGCGGGTAGTACGTCTTATGCAAGAGCTGTTTTTTTCTCGTAAAGAGCGGTAAGCGCGTCCTGTAGGACTTTGGAAATGTTGAGTTGCTCGGCTTCGGCGAAGGTGTTGAGCCATGCGGGGATCGTGAGATTCTTACGAACGGATTTGCTGCCGTACTTTGCGGCGTATGCGTCCATGTCGAGAGAAAGCAGGGAAACAAAGCCCTCGCCGATTTCGGGGTCAGGGTGAATGTCTTTGATGTCGCTTGCGGGCGGAACTTCGTTGCCGTTCTCAAGTTCACCGAGGATCCACCCCGAGGCGGCATCTTCGCCCATGGCAATCGCATTTGTAAGGCTATCCCCTTCGCTGATACAGCCGGGCAAATCGGGGACAACGACGGTAAAGCCGGGGTTCACTTCACAAGGATAAAATACGGCGGGATATACGAGGTTCATATAAAAGCCTCCTTTCGGAGACGGGCTTTATTTTAAGCCCGTCATCCGCAAGACAGATTTGACAGTTTGATATTGTCAAGAACAGTTGACAAATTTCTCACAAGGAAACGAATGCTTAAGCAGTCGCGGCAATGGAGTCATAGAACTGTCGCCGCTTCACCATCGGAGGAAGTCCGCCGTTTGCGGAACAGATCCGGCGGTTGTTCCAATATCTCATGAAGTAACGCCAAATCAGAACCTTCAACTCTTGTGTTGTCATCTTCTTTGTGTCATAGCGTCCATAGAGAAGCTCCGATTTCATGCGTGCCCACATGCTCTCACAACGCGCGTTATCATGACAGCGTCCACCGGCACTGTTCATACTTTGACGGATTCCATAGTGTTGGATTGCCTCCCGATACAGCTGACTCGTGTACTGGCTGCCGCGATCCGAGTGCAGGATTGCTCCCCTGAGCATCGGGTAGGAAATCATGGCGTTATCAAGCATCTGCACACACAGAGAAGCCCTCATATTCGTATCCACAGAAAGTCCGAGCACGCCGGCGTCATAGCAGTCAAAGAGTGCTGAAATATAGAGTTTTCCGTCACACGCAGGAATCTCTGTCAGGTCAGTGACACACTTGGAAAGCGGTGTGTCGGCATGAAAATCACGGTGCAGGAGATCCTCCGACATCTGTGCCTGCCGATCTGTTTTTGTCATACCGTTCGGCTTATGATTGGGACGATGACTTAAGGAAGCACTGATAAATTCAGCACTGTCATCTTAGCACATCTTTTCCGCCCTCTCTGTGTCGACAAATCCTCCACATAGCCTTTGCTATGTGTCCGGTTTGTCTCCTTGACAGGACGAAAAATCTGTACCAATCTGACAGACTTCATTTTATCAGCGATTCCTTAAGCTGATCTCTTCCATGATGCGGTAAACGGTGCGTTCACTCGGAACATGGATGCCTTCTGGCTGCTTGATCTTGAGTGCCTGATACATGCGGATTCTTCCGTAGGTATCGTTGCATTCATCCTCTGCATGGATCTGCATCATGGCATCGGCAAGTTCCTGATATTTCCATGGGCGGTCTTTGCTCACCAGATACTGATAAAATCCCTGTCTTGTGACATGGAGCAGTTTGCAATAAAAACTGATATTCCCTTTGTGTGCGCCGTCTGCTGTCTTGAATGCAATAAACTTCATACGTTCGTTTTTGTTGACTTCAGACGGCTCGCGGCGAAAAAAGCGCTTGCTTCTTCCAGAAAGTCATTCTCTTTCTTCAGACGTCGAATTTCCTTATCCTGTGCCTTGAGCTGGGCGCGAAGCTGCACGAGCTCCTCGTGCAAGCTCAGGGCACTCTGCGGTGTTTGCGTGCCACACCCAAGATCCAAATATCCAAGACGTTGTGCGCGTGTCCATGTATACATCGTATTCTTGGAAATTCCTAGCTCTTTGGCGGCTTTCGCTTGACCGATTTCCTGCGCCAGCTTGATTGCCTGCACCTTAAATTCGTCATCGTATTGCCTGTTTGCTGCTATTTTGACCTCTCCTTCTCCTCTTTGACCTTATCTAAAATCCTTGCGAAGAAGTTGTCAACTTTATTTATACAACATCACGCACACGCGCCACCGTCGCTTTGTCGGTGGCATCGTCGAAACAAAGGCTGCCGTCCTTCGTGATCTCGAACGCGCCGACCTTGTAGGAAAAGCTCGGTGCGCCGCAGTAGGCGGGCTTTGTCCCGAGCACCTTGCTGACTACCGCGACCATCGCCTTGCGCTCTTCCTTTTGGATGTTGTAATTGACCTTCATGGTGATTACCCCCTTCATGTACTTTGGTCATTACATTCATCACTCTAGCCGGGATAATTAGCAAGCAAATTGTGTTGTATACACCTATAGCCTCAGTGAGATAAACCACAGAGTATCATCATTTCACAGAATGAGGAGTGGTCATGCGCTCAAGCATCTTGCCCGTCATCCAGATCGCTCCGTCGATGACAAGCGGCAGGAAGATGCGGTCACGGAATCTGCACCATCCCGTCTCCTTCTCGGCACTCTCGCGAAGTGCCGCCGTGTATGCCGCCGACACCTCACGCGCCGCGGGAAGCCCCTTCTCGTGCAGCCAGAGGACGGTCGCTTCCTTCGCCTCCGTCCGCACGAAATCTCCCACATGGTTCTTCAGCTCATTTTGAATGTGTTCCAGTTTCATCTTCAACACGCTCCTTCATAGTCCGTTACCCCACGCGCAATGGCGCGGGCAAATTCATCCTGCTGCGAACGCAGAAGCTCTGCGTCACCCGCATGGTCGATAAACGCAAGTTCCACGAGAACGGCGACCGCATCGGTGTTGCTCAGAACATACAGACCGTTGACACCGGGCTTTGCCCCCTTCACGCCGCGATCCACGGTTCCGAGTGCATCCACAATCTGATTCTGGATGCACTGTGCCAGTTTCTCTCCCTCTCCGCTTCCGTAGTAGTGCCAAACCTCTGTCCCCTGCGCCATACCGTTGCACGCATTGCAGAGAATGGAGATAAACACATCGGCATCCGCACGATTGGAAGCCGAGACTACTTCATGCAGACTGTCGGATTGGAGACTCCCCACAACTCCGACTCCTGCGGCACTCAGATAGCCCGCAACAAGGTCAGCGACGTTCTTTGCCACATCACACTCTCGCAGCCCATACCCACACGCACCGGGGGCGGGATTCCCGTTCGGTGCATGACCCGGATTCAAAAACACACGCATCACGATTCCTCCTTTGGTTTCGGCACATCCACATACGGAATGCGCTCACCGTCACGTTCCAAAAACACATCTTCTGTATTGCCGTCCTTGCTCTGGATGTATCTCTCAACAGCGACATCCACGAATTTCGGCTCAAGTTCCACGCCATAGCAGATACGGTTCAACTGCTCACAGGCGATGAGCGTTGATGCAGAACCAAGGAAGCCATCGAGAACGATGCCGTTCGTCTGCGTACACTGCTTGACGAGATACGCGATAAGCGGCACGGGCTTCGAGGACGGATGACCGCAGCCGTCCTTCTTCGAGTCCTTGATGCGATCAAAAGAGAACACCGTAGTCTGCTTCTGATCGCCGTACCATCTGTGCCGCCCGTCCTTCCGCCAGCCCCAGATAATCGGCTCGTGGATGTACTTCCAGTCCATCCGTGTGAGGACGAGGCGGTCTTTCTTCCACACCAATCCCGCACCAACTTTAAAGCCCGCATCCTCATAAGCGTCATGAAAGATGCGGGCTTTTGCTGTTGCGTAGAAAACGTAGATGGAAGCATCGGTCGCCATCACCGAGTGAAAGGCGGTAAAAGCGGATTTGAGGAACTCGTAGGCGTCCTTGTCATTCAGATCGTCGTTCTTTATTTTCCCGGATGTGCTTTCAAGCTGGATCATATATGGGGGATCCGTGCAGACGAGATTGACCTTCTCACTGCCGAGCAGACGCTCGTATGTCTCAGGCAGTGTGGAATCTCCGCAGATAACACGGTGCTTGCCGAGATGCCATACATCTCCTGTTTTGGCGACACATGGCTTTTGCAGTTCTGCGTCCACATCGAAGTCCATGCCTTGCAGGGCTTCCATCTCAACGCGCAGCATATCTTCGTCCCATCCCGCATCGAGTGCGAAACGGTTGTCTGCGAGAATGTACGCCTTCTTCTGCGCCTCCGTGAGGTAATCCACGAATACGCACGGAACTTGCTCGATGTTCTCCTCCTTCGCGGCGAGGATTCTGCCATGTCCCGCTATGCGTTGAACTCCCGGCCGATGATGACGGGATTCACAAAGCCGAACTCCCGCAAAGACGAACGCAGCTTGGTAATCTGCTCCTTCGAGTGGGTGCGGGCGTTATTCACATAAGGGATGATCTTTCCGATGGAGACAAGCTGCATTTCAGATGTCATTTTTCCCAAGATCTACACCTCCTGAAATTTTGAGACAAACAGGAATAGAGCCATACTGCAAAGAATAATTCACTTCATGAGATTATGAAGTAGGTGGATGGAGGTCATACGATGAAGATTGAGCACATCGCAATGTACGTGAATGATCTGGAGGCAGCCAAGGATTTTTTCGTAAAATATCTAAACGGCAATGCCAATGACGGCTACCACAATAAAAATACAGGTTTCCGCTCTTATTTCATCTCTTTTGAGGATGGTGCGAGACTGGAACTTATGAAGAAGCCCGAAATGACAGATGACAAGAAGTCCCTCACCAGAACAGGCTTTATCCATATAGCTTTCAGCGTCGGCAGCAAAGAAGCGGTTGATTCCCTTACGGCTCGTATGAAAGGCGACGGCCACAAGATCATCAGCGGACCTCGTACCACTGGAGATGGATATTACGAGAGCTGCGTCATCGGGATTGAGGACAATCAAATTGAGATAACGGTATAAGACAAGAAGCGAGAGCTGCTATGCTTTCTCAACGATGATATAGACTGTAGGCGACAGTGAAAGGAAACGCCATGAACATCTCTCTCCTCGACCATTTTGTTCTGACCACCGAGCATCCGAAAGAGTGTCTGCGCTTTTACACGGAGATTCTCGGGATGGAGTTGCGCCAAGAGAACGGACGCTATTCCTTTTTCTTTGGAGCCTCAAAGATCAACATTCATCTGCGCCCCGCAGAATTCCTCCCTGCAGCAGCACATCCATGCACGGGGGCTCTTGATCTCTGCTTCGTCGTAGATGAGCCCATCGAAGTTATCATGCAAGAGCTTCATGCAAAGGAGATCATTCCGGAAACCGGTATTGTAGAGCGTCACGGTGCACGTGGTTCCATGCGGAGCATCTACCTGCGCGCCCCCGATGGGAATCTGGTTGAGCTGTGTAGCTATACGGAGAAATAGTACCGATTCCTGCTTCTTGTCTATTTGAGTCACTCCTCGGCTATGTCACGCCCCGTCATCATCCTTCTTACTTCCTCGAACGCAGCAGCCGCTCCATCCGATCCTCCTGCGGAGAGCCGCTGAATGTCGTGGTGCAGTTTTGCTTTACGATGTCGAAAATTTCATACCAAAGCAGATTGGACTGCTTCTGAAACACCTGTCCCATCTGGACGAAGGGGCTTGCAATCGCGCCGCCTGTGGTCGGATGCTTGCCGATGAGCCCGTATTGACTCATTGCCTCCTCGCACTGGATGAAGCGGGCAAATGCCTGCGCGTAGCTTTCAATGAGCCGTGGATTCACAAGCCGCTCACAGCCGCGCTCTTTCAGCCACAGCCATGTTTCACGAAAAATCTCATCCGCACCGAGCGGCTTTCCGTTCCTCTGCCGTGCAGACAGGAATTCACTCGGGGTTGGCATTTCCTCGCCGTAGAGATCGGCGACATCCACAAGGTCTGTTCCGTCCAGTTCTGTCATTGGAAACTCCATGATGTGCGCGGTGCGCTCGCCCGCAATCTTGTCTGCCAGTGCTTCGGGTTTGTCTCCCGCCCGGATGCGCCGTCCTCCGCGATTTGTACCGTCACGCGCCATCTTCTCGCCCCCTTCCTTTAATACCCCGTTTGAACTGACGTTTTTGTGCGTGCGCCCCCTCCCCGGTCCAGTAACGGCGCGGTTTTAGGGATTTGACCGCCCCCTATGAGGGATAAGAACGTATTGCATTTGCTTCACTTTCGCGTTACAATAAGCAAAAGGAGGTTATGCATCATGTCCAAGACCGCAACAATCAATATGCGCATCGAACCGACAATCAAAGCGCAGGCTGAAAGTGTTTTTTCCAGTTTCGGTATCTCCGTGACCGACGCCATCAACATCTTTCTGCACGCATCCATCATGGAGGGAGGCTTCCCCTTTCAACCGAAACAGCCCCGTTATAACAGGGAAACACTTCTTGCCATGCAGGAAGCACGCGACATCATGGATGGCAAAATCGAGCCGAAGCGCTATCCGTCGCTGCCCGCACTGATGGATGATCTGGATGCGGAGGACGCTCATGCTTGATCTCGTCACCACCACGCAGTTCCGCAAGGATTTAAAGAAGCTGCGTAAACGTGGAGCAGATATGCAAAAGCTGGATGATGTCCTGCAAATGCTCTGCGCGGAAAAACAACTCCCCGAAAGGTATCGGGATCATGCTCTGGTTGGCGATTACATTGGTTTTCGTGAATGCCACATCATGCCGGACTGGCTACTCGTATATGCCATCGACAAAGGAAAACTGATTCTGACCGCTTCCCGCACGGGTTCACATAGCGATCTCTTCTAGCCGATTCATTGGAGTCGGCTTTTTATTTTGGTACTTTCCGTTGGTGAATCCTCTCATGACATGACGCGCAGAGCGACATCAAATTGCTCGCGTCATGCGTACCGCCCTCAGAAATCGGTCGAATATGATGCACAAGCGTCGCAAGAACATATCTCCCCTGATCTTTGCACATCTCACAGAGTGGATTCCCCGCCAAGTGACGGTCACGAATGCGTCTCCATGTGCTGCCGTATCTCTCGTGCTGATCGTAGCCGCGCATGAAGTGGTCGTAATGCCGCTGCATCGTTTTCTCGTGCGTCTCGCAGTAGCAGCTTTTTCGGTCCGTAAGGTTCGGGCAGCCTGTCATGCGGCAGGGACGCTTCGGCTTTCTCGGCATCGCACACCTCCTCGTGCCATCAAAAAAGCCCTCGCGGAGAATTGCGTCTCCGAGAAGGCTGATTCCATATCCTATTCTTGCTGAGTGTATCATATCACTGTCAAGGTAGTGACATCAAGACGACATCGACTGCCATTTAGTGACATTTAGTGACATTTAGTGACATCGGAGAAATATTTTTCAGTCCAACGCCATGCAGACGGTAGATTTGACGAAGACCAAGTTTCATCTCCGTCGCAATCTCTGCCCACGAACGGTAACCCATATAACGGAGATACAGGACACGCCGTGCTTCTTTGTCCTCCACCTGCTGTATTGTTTCGTAAATCTCGGAACGCAGGTCAACGAGCCGATCAATCTCAGCGTCGATCTTCTCTTCACGCTCGATGATTTTTGCAATGGTGTCGGAAAGCTGGGACGTGTTCCTCGTTGCATTGCTCGGCATTCCCGTAATCACGGCGGTAGTCTTTTCTGCCATGCTGCGCAGAACAGCGACCTCCTCCAACATACTCTGGATTTCATTGTCGATGTTTCGTGCCTGACTAAAATATTCCTTTGCCGTCATGCAAATTCCCCCTCTAGCTGTTGAAGAAGCCACTCTCCGTTTATACTCGTCAACTGACCAAACCATGCGGAATGAAAGAACCGCTCCGTGTCGCTGCGCATCGCTGCCGCCGCAGCATTCTCTGCCGCCTTGCGAAGAACCGTCCGCGCCCAGCGATAATCCTTTGCCGCCTGTTCGATGATTGCATTGGCAAGAACCTCAGAGTTCATCATGGGATGCCACCTCCAAATTTGCTTTGACGGCATCAATCAGAGCCGTCTGTGTCTTGTCCTTTCGTTCAAGTGCCTGCATAACATTCTCATCCATCGTCCCTGCCGTGATGATATGGTGGATAACCACAGTCCCTGTCTGCCCCTGCCGATAGAGCCGGGCATTGGTCTGTTGGTAGAGTTCCAAACTCCATGTAAGACCGAACCAGATGAGCGTCGAACCGCCGAACTGAAGGTTGAGTCCATGTCCCGCACTTGCGGGATGAATCACTGCGATTGGGATTTTGCCCGTATTCCAGTCCGCAATATCTGCACTCGACCGAATCTCTCGAACAGGTAATCTATCCTTAATTCGCTCAAGGTCGTGTCGATACCAATACGCGACGAGTACGGGCTTCCCGTTCGCACTCTCGACAAGATCCTCTAGCGCATCCATTTTACGGTCGTGCAGATGTACGGATTTCCCGTCCTCCGTATAGACGGCTCCGTTTGCCATCTGGAGGAGTTTCCCGGAAAGTGCCGCCGCACTGACGGCATCAATCTCCGCAGTACCAAGGGCAACCACCATGTCCCGCTTCATCCGGTCATAGAGTTCCCGCTCACGCTCATCCATAGCAACACATACGCTATTTGAGATGAGCTGCGGCATTTTGAGATAGTCCTTGGAACGCATGGAAATCGTAATGTCCTCAATCCGGCGGTAGATTTCATCCTCTGCACCCTCGCGCGGCTTGTAGCTGAACACCATCTGTTGATTCCGTTTGTCGGGAAGGAAAAAGTCATTGCGGTAATGGGAGATGAATCTGCCGAGCCGCTTGCCCATATCCAGAAGACGAAACTCAGCCCAGAGATCCATGAGTCCGTTTGCCGACGGTGTTCCCGTCAGTCCTACAATCCGCTTGACCGAGGGACGCAGCTTCAGGAGGGAGCGGAACCTTTTCGCCTGATGAGATTTGAACGATGAGAGTTCATCAATGACGATCATATCAAAATCCAAAACCGCGCCGCTCTCTTCGATCAGCCACTTGACATTTTCCCGATTGATAATATACAAATCCGCACGCCGCATGAGTGCTGCCGTCCGTTCTCTCGGTGTTCCCATAACCACAGAGGCGCGGATGTTTTTCGTATGCTCCCACTTTGCAATCTCCGAGGGCCATGTGTCCCGCGCCACGCGCAGCGGAGCGATAACGAGTACCTTGCCAATCTCGAAGAAGTCATGCAGCAGTTCCTCGATTGCCGTAAGAGTAACGACGGTCTTGCCAAGCCCACAATCCAAGAAAATCGCAGCTTCCTTGTGATGAAGGATAAAATCCTTGGCGTATGTCTGGTAGAAATGCGGTTCATAACGCATTGATAATTCCTCCGATTTCTTCTTTTCCATCGACCACATAGACTTTGAATCCGAGTGCACGCAGCTGCTCGATACGTCGTAGCTGCAAGGGGCGTGGCTTCCTGCCCGGAGCCTTGAGCTCCATGAAACACATCTTGCCGCCCGGCATGAGCACAAGGCGATCCGGCACCCCCGCATATCCCGGAGATATGAACTTCAGTGCAAGTCCGCCGTGCAATTTTATGACCATTGTGGTGTATCTTTCCAAATCACGCTCTCGCATTGATATTCCTCACTTTCAGGAGATGAAGTGATGGTAGTGATGGTTGCCGCCTATATCTTTATATATATAAATATTTTTATTTTTTCTTTCTTCCTAAGTTTTCTTTTTTCCCTATATATAAAAGATAAAAGAACTGTCACTACTATCACTTATGTTCCGTAATCCCAATAATGACAAGGGGTTGAGCCAGTGACAGTTCTTTGCTTTTACTGTCACTGAGCTCTCACTGCTGTCACAAAAAATCTTCTTCCGCTCCGTTGTAGGGCACTGTGCATTCGCGGACAGCATCCTCATTCAGAATCAGATCCTTATACACGCTGCCGTAGCTTCGACGTATGGTCATTGAGCTGAAATCTGTCTTGTAATACCGAGCCAGTGTGGTTCTGAACTCCCGTGCGGTCTTTGCAAAGCCGTTGTTGTTGTCCCTGCACCATGCCTGATAGATGCGGTAGACCTTGCCCGTTGTGACCTCGCTGCATTTTGCACCTTCGGGACGTTTCATCATGCACTCTGCATGGAAGGCAAGCACGGAGTTGTTCTCGACCATATATTCCTCTCTTGCCGACAGAACCGACTGCGGCTCCGTAAAGCGGTAACCATTTTGGATGACCGCACGCAGCGCATGGATGGCTTTGCGAACGATCCCGTCACGCTCGGCATAGAGCTTTTCTCCGAGAAGCCTGTCCTGTTTGTCGATGGGAATGGCATTTTTGCAATGTACCTGCATGATACGGTCATGCACCCACTGCCCGTCATCGCCCCCAAACCTCGGCAACTGATTCATGCAGAACCAGAACAGCCCATTGAAGGTGAACTCGAAGCCGTTCTGTCCCTTGAATTCCGCGAAGATGCTGTCCCCGCCCGTACATTTCTTGAAGGTCTTGAGTTCATCCACGGTGATGAAACTCATGTCTGAGCTGCCCGCAAGCCGCATTCCGTAAATCAGCCCTGTGCCGAATCGCACCTCAATCTCACGAAGATCAATGCCGACATAGTTTCCTCTGCCAAGCAGCTGCTCCACCAGACATTTGAGACGGGATTTTCCCGTATCCCCTGCTCCGTACATAAAGAGCGCCTTCTTCATACGCCAGCCTTTGACGTTGGATAGACACGCACCGATGAATTCAAGCAAGAGATGCTCAATCTCGATCTCTCCATCCGTGAGTGTCTGCATGAATACATCGAACACAGGTGTCGTAATCTCTTCACGCGCCCACTCGCACGGGATTTGTATAGTAGAGAGAATGTCTGCGCTGTGCTCGGTCAGCTCCATCGTTGAAAGATGCAGAATCCCGTTCTGAAAGTTGATGATGTCCTCGTCGGCATTGAGGTCGGAATCTTTGATGTAGTCCAGATCCGTTGTGAGAATGCGGAACGTCTCGTCTACCTTACGCATCTCGATCATCTCAGGATCGTAGGCGGCGATGCAGTTCTTGATGAGTCCTTTGAGCATATCGTCGGCATAGAGGCGGTACACGCCGCCCTCGTAGACGTAGCGCAGCACGCCGTGCCGCGCACTGTCCCGAACGAAGATGTAGCTTAGATGCTGCCGGATGTAATCCGCAAGAGCCGGGCAACTGATGACCGCCTGTCCTTTTGTGTTGAAGTGAATGAAATCCGGGTGATCCATCACCGATGCATGAAACACGCCGTGACAGGCTTCCACGCCCGTACGGATGGTCGCTGCCTTGTAATCCGCACGCTCCCATTTCTTGCGGTAAAGGGCAGACATACGAAAGACCGCATCAATCATCTCCGTATCGTCTCCCGTCCGAAAGGCAATCAGGGCACAGAGGGCGGCATCTGCTTCCGAGGCACTGCCGTACTCCGAGATGTCACCACGGTCGAAGAGCCGTGCAAACTTCCCACCGTTCTTAGCTTTTCGCAAAGAACAAACGATGTCGAATACGGTGCGGTCGCCATCCTCTTTCGGACGGTAGTTCACGGGCTGCTTGCGAAGCATATCCTTCTTGAGTGTGGTAAGTACAGCTTCCGTTCCGTCATTAAGAGGCGCATCATGGAACACATCGCCCGTGAATACCGCAAAACGATTGGTCAGTCCTCCGACGTAGAGTTCCATTTTGTTGTGCGGATTCTTGACGTAGAATTTCGAATCGAGTTTTTCCTTGCCGTCCTTGTCCTTCGTTTTCGGAATGCGGTCATAATCACAGCAGCCATAGATGTGGATTCCGTTTCCGCTGACGGACTTCTCGGCGTAGGTGTCATGTCTGCGGATCTGCAGCTGCACCATCGCATCCGCTTCGTCCCTGTGGTCAATGTCCAAGAAATACATTCCCTTCGGGATAATGAAGCCGACACCGCTGTAGGACGATGCCTCTGCCGCATGCCGGGCTTCCTCGAACGTCACCCAACTTGCCCGAAATGCATGATTCGATCCCGTGATACCGCCGTCTGCGGCACAGGGCATCTTCGTTCGATTGCCATTCTGCATAGCATAGTTCCAACAGATCCAGATTTTCTGCGCTTTGAGTTCGTCGATGGTCATCCCCATACGACCTCCTCGCACTTGGTGTTGTAATAGCGCACCGGAATGCAGAGTGATCTTGCCTTTGCAATCTCCATCTGCATCCCCTCGGTAATTTCCGTGCCAAACGCCCAGAGTTCCTTGCACTGACGCAGGAGGACAAAGTTCATACGGATGGCAAGTTCGCGATCCTGTACCTCGGACATGAACTGAGGAAACAGAAGATGCGGAGCCAGAGGGATGCATCCGCGCCGCACGGCAAAGCGGCAATACTCCCGCGCCCGCATGACATTGACGCGTGGATTGTTGCGATATGCCGAACAGATGTAGATGATTGGGAAAGCGGCGTTCATCTCCCTCTCGAGAGTCCTCATTGCCGCCCCCGCCGTCGGATCCGGATAGTGAGATTCGTTGAAATGCTGCATAAATTTCTCCTTTTTAATCACGGGGAAATCACATCCCCTTTTCATAAGAGTGCAGACAGAAAAAGGGGAAGTGGTCACCATTTCTTAAAAGTTTTTTCAATCAAATTTATTTTGATAAATACATATGCTTCGGATTCCTTCATAGATGTTTGCAGGAAAACTTGTTTGTACACGCGAATATTAAAACGAATAAAGGAGGAGGCAGATGGTACGATCTATCGTCAAGGATGCAATGTTTCTCGGGCAGCCATCCGAGGAGGCCGTGAAATCCGACCTCCCGATTGCCAACGACCTGCTCGATACGCTCAAAGCCCATGTTGGACACTGCGTCGGACTTGCTGCCAACATGATCGGAGAGAAGAAGCGCATCATCGCTGTATGCGTTGGAAAATCTCATCTTGTTATGCTGAATCCGGAGATTGTAAAATCGTCCACGGAACAATATGAAGCAGAGGAAGGATGCCTGTCCCTCCCTGGACAGAGAAAAACGCTGCGGCGTGAATGGGTTGAAGTCGTATACCGTGATATAAAGTTCCGCAAACAGAAAAACAAGTTCTCAGGATTTACGGCACAGATTATTCAACATGAGATTGACCACTGCAATGGCGTCTTGATATGAAACCCTCGGGCTGCGTTTATGGCAGTCCGAGGGTTTCAGCTTCATTGATACTTTATTGACTTTCTTGCTTGTTTATATATATAATACAAGCAAAAAAGTTTATAGGAGGTGGTTCACATGACGCAGAAAACGACTATTATGAACCTCATCCATCAAAATAATGGTATGCTGACAACAGCAAAAGCTGTGTCTTCCGGCATATCCCGCAGCATGTTGGCGCATCTCGTCAAACGGGGACAGTTGCTCCGTCCCGCCCGTGGGGTATACACACTGCCCGAGATATGGGAGGATGAGTTTCTCAATTTGCAAACACGATTCAAACGTGGCATCTTTTCACACGAAACAGCTCTCTTCCTCTGGGATCTGACGGATCGAACGCCGATCGCCTACCATATGACCTTCCCAACGAACTACAATCTGGCGAATCCGAAAAAGGAAGGCGTTCACTGCGCACAGGTGAAGGCGGAACGGTATGCACTCGGCATAACAGAGATAAAATCTCCTGCCGGCAATTCGGTGCACTGCTACTCGATAGAACGGACACTCTGCGACATTCTGCGCCCACACCACGCTGCTGATATTCAGATCACCGCAGAGGCGTTCAAACGCTACATGGACAGTCCGCAAAAAAAAATTCCTCTGCTCTCCGAGTATGCGCAGCGTCTCGGCGTAGAGAAAAAAATACGGACGTATTTGGAGGTCCTGCTTTGAAGAATGCCATGCAGTTAAAAGCGGCCATCAGCAAAATGGCAAAGGAAAAGCACATTCCTGCCCAGCTTGTGATGCAAAACTATATGTTGGAACGCCTGTTGGAGCGCATCTCTCGTTCAAAATATCAAGGGAACTTCATCCTCAAAGGCGGACTGTTGATCGCCTCAATGGTCGGTCTTCATTCGCGTGCCACAATGGATATGGACGCCACCATCCAAAATCATCCCGTGAACGAGAACAGCATAAAAACAATGTTCGAGGAAATCATCTCCATCCCCATCGACGATGATATAAGCTTCAGCTTCCAAGGTGTAGGAAAAATCCGAAAAAACGATGCCTACGGTGGATACCGCATCTCACTGACCGCAAACTTTCCCCCTATGAGAGTTCCACTGAAACTGGACATTACAACCGGCGATAAGATCACCCCTGAAGCAATCGAATACAACTATCCGATGATGTTCAGCGACGATACGTTGGAGATTTTTGCGTACAATCTTGAGACGATTCTCGCCGAAAAATTGGAGACGGTAATCTCTCGCGGCGACCAAAACACACGTCCAAGAGATTACTATGACATTTTCATCCTCAGCAAGCTGAAAGGACATGAGATTGATCGTGACACTTTACATAAAGCACTGTCCGAAACTGCGCAAAAGCGCAATTCCGGTGACCTAATCCCGCAGTATCACAGTATCATGGGGCAGATTGTAAAGAGCAGTGCAATGCAGCAACACTGGAAAACATATCAGCGCGATTATGAATATGCGAGAGAAGTCGAATTTTCCTCGGCCTGCGAAACCATTATCAAGATTATGGATTCACTTCGTTGAACCGAAAAGCAAGCGGCATCTGTCAGTCAGGCAGATACCGCTTTTTCAGTCTTTCCGATAGTACTCACACTCATACCCGTCCGCTTTGAGCGGCAACCCCTTCGCCCACGGTGGATTCTCTGCCATGATGGAGCATATCTCTTCAACCGAGGAGACTCCATGCGGCACTTCGAGCACGATTTCATCATGAACGTGCATCACAATGTCAAATCCCCTGTTTCGAAGCTGTTTCATTGCAAAAACAAGCAGATCACGAGCTGTTGCCTGTGTAATATTCTCAACAAGTTTCCCGCCGAAGGTTTCAATCCGCTCCCACTTCTTTGTCATACCAAGGCCTTCATAGGTGACGGATTCCCCACCGAATCGATTCTCTCCGATGCGCGGCTTCACATACGCGAGTTCTCTGCCGCTCGGCAATCGTATAAACAAAACGCCGCTCTTATACGCACAACGAATGCCATGTGTTTCTACTTCAACGCGCCGTTTCACACAGGTCTTGACGGCACGATCCACATCCCACCAGAATTGCACGATATGTGGATTCGATGCACGCCACAAATCCACGAGCGGTTGAAGTTCCTCCTCCTTCATGCCGGACTCGACCGCGCCCATCGCAATAAGAGCACCGACGGAGCCGCCGTATCCACAACTCAAAACCGCCTGCTTTCCTTTCTGGCGCAGATCTGCATTCTCGCCATGCTTTTCGACCTTGCAGTGAAACATCCGAGATGCCGTTTCACAGTAAATGTCCCCATGCTTTCGGAACACGTCGAGCACCCACTGCTCCCCCGCAAGCCATGCGAGGACTCTTGCTTCGATGGCAGCGTAGTCGGCAACAATGAAACGGCAGCCGGGGCGTGGTACAAACGAGGTACGAATAAGCTGAGAGAGCACATCCGAGGTGCTGTCATAGAGCATATCCAGAAGGTCGAAATCACCGTTTTTGACAAGGGTGCGAACCTCCTTCAGTTGCGCGAGATGGTTTTGGGGCAGATTCTGTAACTGAATGAGCCGGCCAGCAAAACGCCCCGTCCTGCTCGCGCCATAAAACTGAAACAATCCACGCGCACGGTGATCCGCTCCCGTGACTGCTTCCATCGCCATATATTTCTTTACACTCGTCTTGGCAAGCCGCTGCCGAAGTTCCAATACCTCCCGCACGTCTCCCACGGCCGTTTTGAGCATTTTGCTCACTTCGCTTTTTGCAAGAGATTCCACCGAGAGTCCTTTCCCGCGCAGCCAGTCCATAAGCTGCAGCGAAGAGTTCGGATTTGCAAGACCAGTGAGATTCTGCGCCCGCTCAAGACAAATTACCTTGCTGCGCTCATCGCAACGAATCGCCTGTGAGACAAATGTGGTATCTACCGAAATTCCACGGTCATTGATTTCTTGGTCGATGACGTAGTTCTCCCACTCACTCTCCGATACGGGAAATTTCTGTAGCCGTGCTTGAATTTCCATCTCCGTTTCCACGTCTCGTTTGTTGTATGCCTTAAACAGTTCCCACTTTTCCGAGGCGTCCATAGGAAGATTGCGTGTCCTGCCGCCGTTGCTCTTGGTCGCCTTGCACGGGACACAGAAATACCGTATGAGGTCTTTCCCCTCCTCCAACTTCTGCCGATCAAGCCGCAGCACAGCCCCTACGTCTTTTAGAGATAACGGCAATCCAAGTGTCGCCGCCCAGATCATCGAGCAACGCCATGCGTTTGGTTTCAGGTGAATGCCTAGATGTCGTGAAAGGCACACACGCTCAAACATGGCATTGAATGTCCATTTCCTTACAAACTCATCCGTCAGTGCCGCAAGAATCTCTTTCGGGATCTCTTCCCCATTCGCAAGATCCACAATCTGCACTTCTCCTCTATCCACAGAATATCCGAACAACAGGATTTCAAAATCCTCCGATTCCGCATACTTATATACGCCCGCCTTGGCAAGCGGTACGCTTGAAAATGTCTCAATATCGATACTGATGGATTTCATCTATCTTCTCCCATAAAAACAGGCAGCGGCTTACGCCGCCGCCCATTCCTGCAAAATCCGATTGGTCAGCTGAGGAAATCCTCGTCATCGCCGTCAAGGCTCTCAAAATCCGATGCTGCCGATGAACGCCCGCCGAGGGGGTCGCCATCCTCGAGTTTCTGGATGTTCCCGAGTCCGCAGGCGATGCCCTTGTTCCCGTTGGAGTTGAATGCATAGAGCGTAATGCTCACACGCGCATAGCAGCCGGAGTACACCTCATCGCGATCCAAAATTGGCTGAACCTTGCGGTTCACGATCTGCGGAGCCGTCCGCGCATTTGCATTGATGAAGTATGCATCCTTGTAGTTTTCGTCATCGGGACGCTCAACATCGCCGTCGCGCAGCGGCAGCTTGATCGAGGCCTTGTTCGGCTTCTTTCCACCGAACTTGCCGAGTCCTGCGTCGATGGCAGCATCCACCGCCGCTTGAATGTCCTTGATCGTCTTGGTGTCCGATTTCGGAATGATAAGGCTGACGGAGTATTTCTCCTCACCGCCATTGATGGATACCGGCTCCCACACATGTGCATAGGAGAGACGAACCTTGCCTGTGATAACCTTCGTGTTGTTGTTTTTCATTGCCATGTTAATGTACCTCCGTAATCGCTGTGAATTCTGACTGAGCACTGCCTGTATGAATCGCCGGACGCTTGTCCGATACCGGGACGAGGGTCGGCTTTCCGGGCGGCTTTTCGATAAGACCGTCAAGAATATCTGTAAATGCTTTCTTTCCCATCAACCTTTCCATCTGGGTCAGTGAAATGAGTTTCTTATCGAAGATGTCCGTATACCCTGCCGATTCTGCCTCCCTTGCAACGACATCCTCATCCTTATACCTGCGGACGGAACGCCCCTCCACAATCTTGAAGCCCATCCACACCTTGCCGTGGTTGACCGCCGCATCCGTCGCATAGGCGAGGATGGCATTTGCCCACTTGATGAGTTCCGGGATTTCTCCGAGAACGTCCTCAATCTCCTCGTCCGTAATAAGCGGTGGATACTTGAACTCCTCTTTGGCAAGCCGTAGTTTCTCCTCCGCACGCGCCCTGCACCGAACAGCTGCACGGCAGAATGTACACCATTCGCCGGCGCGGTATTCTCCCTCACCCATATAGGCGAGACGCGCTTTCTCCACAAGATCGTCCCTCGCCCAACGCAGAAGCTCTTCTTTGGGGAGTGACCATGTGCATACATTCTCCCTGCGTGGTTGGAAGA
The DNA here is from genome assembly GCF_900290285.1 of Candidatus Centipeda massiliensis. Classification (GTDB taxonomy): domain Bacteria; phylum Bacillota; class Negativicutes; order Selenomonadales; family Selenomonadaceae; genus Centipeda; species Centipeda massiliensis. The sequence goes on from NZ_LT985755.1 coordinate 159,831, forward strand.
TGCTCATGGAGATCGTCTGGATATCATAGATTCCGTCGAGAAGTTCCAATGCACCGAGCGCGTAGAGCATCATCTGCGGATTGTGCTCCGCCTCCACAAGCACGCCCATGCCATACTTGAAGTCAATGACATGGAGCATATCCCCGCCGACAATGATGCAGTCCGCCGTCCCGAATGCTTCCGGGACATAGCGTGTGAGATCGAGCCGCTGCTCAACCAGCACCATCGGGGACGGGATGTCTCCCATCTGCTCCTGCACGAATGAAACATACGCATCGGAACAGCGGTCCATCTCATCGTCCTCGAAATCCGAGTGCGGTCGTTTGCTGCGCAGTTTTAGAAACTTACGCAGCTTGTGCTCACAGAGCGCATGCGCCGCTGTCCCTTCAGCGGCGGCTTCGCTCGACGAAGATGGAAACTCGCGCTCAAGGCAAGCAGACGGTGGACAGCGTATCCACCGATGCGCCGCCGACGGTGAGAGCAGTGCGTGCGCCCCCATCAGAGTGCCTCCGCTTCCCGGAGAAGAGCAACGAAGGCATCGGGTGAGATGTCGCTCAGACGCTCCGCTCCATACTTTGTGATAAGATCCTTGACCGCCTCGCGTTTTCCCTCCGTACTCTTACGGACGAGAACAATACGGACATCTTCGAGCCGCACACCTTCGTTTGGTTTTTCAAGCTGCGGGATTGCAGCTTCAAGTGCATCTGCTGCCTCACGCAGCATTTTGGAGATTTCGTTCACATGAATCATATTCATTAGTCCCTTTCATAAACAGAATTTCTTTCGGCAGTTTGGCAATCTGTCTGATTGCCAGAAGATTAGCTGTGAATTTTAACTCACATTCTGCTTCCCCCCTTTCACTAGGGTGCAGACAGAATGTGATCATTTGGTCACCTTATTTCAAAATATTTTTTGAAAATCTCAGATGTTTGCTTTCAGTACCACCTTTCAACTGATTCCGTTTCTCGGAATTGACGGCAATCTGTCTAATCGCCGGAAAATCAACTGTGAGTTTTACCTCACATTCTGCTTTCCCCCTTTCACTAGGGTGCAGACAGAACGGGGCTTAATGGTCACCGTATTTTCAAGTTTTTTTCGGAGCATCACGAAGAGTTTTTCTTTCCTCTTGTGGATAGCCGTCTTTGATCTCCCACCCATAATTCTTGCAATCTCACGTTCCGACACAGCTTCGCCAATTAATTTAAGGAGGAGCTGATCCATCGGAGCAAGTTTATTGACTTCAGTGATGAGTGCTTCAATCAGCAGCCTCTTTATGCAAGTAGTCTCCAGCGACTCTGAAATGAATATTTCTTCTTTCACAACACCAATCCACGATTCTCGGTACACAGGATGTGTACAACTCTCGCAGTTGTGGTCGCACATATTCTTGCGATTCTTGTATATACACGAATACTTTGCTCGACATTCTTGCTGTTGTTCACGTAATACTGAACGTTTATAGAACGTGAAGACCTCGTATGTAGCTAAGACTTTCACGGCCTGTACCCTACGATTACCGATCCGACACCACTCAACTTCATTGCGGAAAATACCATAATCACGAATTGTCTCAGCAGTGACTTCCATTAAAATAAATTCTTTCATCGTCGTATCCTTTCTGACAAGACAAGGTCAGCGGGATACAACGAAGGCCGATGCACTTGACGTACACCGGCCGCAATTACCTAAAAATGGACATAGCGGTAAACGGTGGGACATCGAAGTGCCGTATTCATTGCATTTTTTTGCAATGTGGTCTTCGTATGTTCCCGCCGCCTTTAATGGCCATCTCAAGGCTTTGAGGTTTTAAACTGAATCACTTGATATAAGAATTTACGACCTCATTATTCTCTCCTCCTCAAAAAGACTTCCCCTCTCCTACCTTAATTACAATTGAAGGCCGCGAGTTTTTGACAAATAAAAAACCGCCGGAGTTATCCATTTAGCCTTATGGCTGAATCAGATAACTCCGGCGGTTAGCTCCACGTTATTTACGGGGCATGTTGCGGTAGCTTCATGTTTCGTGGTTTCAATTTATTCACTTGGTAAACGACATCTTCCCAAAGGATTTTGACATACCGATTTGTTTTCTGATCCTTGCGAACCAGATAAATTTGCTCATCCTCTTCAAGGATTGCATCGCAGAAGCGTGGAGGATTGGCACAGTCGCTGCATAGGCTACGAATTTGTATCTTCATACACTAGGAACCTCCTCAAAAGGGGATATCATCTTCGTCGAACACTGGGGGATCATCTTCCAAGTCATTCTGCATGAATGCATCAATCACATACTGTAAGTTCTTATCAATTTTGGGATGTCTCATATTTTCACTGACGGTCGTATATAGACCATCAATAAGGCTGGAAATTGTAACTTCTCCCTTGTTGTCGCAAAGAAACTGAGCTTCCGCTTTCGGCGGAGTCATCCAAATTTCTATCGCAAAGGTATCAGGATCCGAAATAGATGAGTACACTTTAAAAATATTCATCAAATGCAAAAGTGTACCGTTCTTCATTCGTAAGGAATAACAATCCTTATGTATCCCCGTCTGGTAATCAAAATTATGTGACGCAAAGACAACCTGTGTAACTTCTTCGATCGAGCCATCATAATCATTGGGCGCATCGTATGTACGCAATTTGAATAGTGGATGCCCAGTATCACCATATTCATCGGCCTGTATCCGATTTAACTCTACCTTCGGTTCCCGAATCCAATTAAGTCTATCTGCGACGGTATCACTATTGAGCTTGCCCAAGAACGACATAAGATACTTCTCGGTCGGCGTAGCATTTGTCAAATCTGCCCGCAGTAAAGTGTCGACATTGATCTGCAGCAACTCTGCGATCTTCATTACAAACTCGACCCCCGGCTTTGACTTTTCGTCCTTGCTGGCACGAGAAATATATCCGGCACTAACTCCTGCACTGTTCTCAATCTCACCTATTTTTAGATCATGCTTCTTTATCAAATAGGAGATATTGTCAAAAAACAAGGTTCTATCGAAATCTGTTGGCATTTTTTGTCACCTCTTTCAATTATGATCTCATTTTATCAAATATTTATGTACTCATCGACTGTTTTATTGCTTTTATATTTTCATCAATAATCTTTGTTGCATGATTAACTCTACAATATTTTCTATATTATCACCTAAGATGCTCATATAAGTAATATCCCTACTTATATTCATTAAAAATCTGATGTTATGTCAATAAAGTTAACATTTTTTCTTCAGCTTTACGACATAAATCAGTCAACATGAAATGGATCACCGCAACGGAGTTCTTATGTAAAAACCTCGGACTGCCTATTCTCAGTCCGAGGTTTTTGATTCTAAAATATTCTTAGCCGATCTTCGCCGCAAGCACATCTGCCTCGCGTACCGATGTCACCATGCCGAGATACGTCAATCCGTAGAGATCAGCAAAACGGCGCATTGTATATTCGCCTGCCTCCATCATCCATTTCTCAGGTGCCGCCCCCTGAAATAGGAACACGAGCTGCCCGGAGAGACTGTTTGTCTCCACAGGACCGTAGAAGCGCTCCAGCAGCGTGCGGACGGAGCCACAAATATTGTGCCAGTAGAGAGGTGAGCCGATGACAATGCGATCGGCTACCCTTATCTTTGCAAGCACCTCAGAGAATTGATCGCCTGGCAGCTCCTGTCCATAAACATTGATCCGATAGTCCGTAAGATTCAGCGTCTCATAGGTGTGCCCTTGCAGAAACCTCGCTGCAAGAGCTGCCGTATTTCCGTCTCTGTTCGGACTGCCGTTGATAAACAGTATATTCATACCGTTGCCTCCTCATTTTATCTTTGTGCTATCCAAAAATCTGCGGCACGGTTCAGCCATCCTTCGGCAGCAGTGCCCTCACCAAGCCCGAAGCCATGCGGCAGACCTTCAAACACTTCGATCTCTGCCGCCTGTCCGTTTCTGCGGATCGCCTGTGTACGCCGCTGCATCGTCTGCCATGAGGCAATGCCATCGGCCGTCCCGACACAGCTGTATGTCGGCGGCTCTGTACCATAGACCTCCGACAAGTCCGTATACTGCATAATGACGGCGGCAGGACGCGGATATGAACGCTGTCCAAATGCCTCCGTTCCATGCGAACCGACCCACGCTGCCATACGCGCTCCCGCCGAGCCGCCCCAGAGGGAGTAACCACGCATGTCAACGCCCAGTCCTGCCGCATATTCGTGGAGAAAGGCAACCGCGCGTGAAAGATCTTCGCACGCCGTCTGCGCACGCGGTCGATAGATCAGTGCAAAGGCGTTCACTCCGCGCTCAGAGAGGACGAGCGCATGTGGAAAACTGTCCTGCATCGCCCCCACATAGGCAAATCCGCCGCCCGCACTCACGACGGCGACAGGCGCTCCCGTTCGCCCACGAAAGAAAAACAGCCCTGTATCACGCTTCGCGGGGTCGCGCCGCATCTCCTCCTCTGTGTAGATCGGATAGAAAATCCGATGCCCCGCCGCTGCGTCTGCCGCAAGCCGATTCACAACTGCCACGGTTCGCGCAGGCGAGATGTGAGAATACCATGCCAGGCGCAGACTGCCGAGCGTATCGCCATCCATGTACCCGCTCTGTACGGGAAAGAGCAGCCGACCGTACGGTGCAAACAGGAGTGCCCTTGCCACATCCTCCACGCGGGACTCTGCTGAAAACACGCTCATCTCCTCCTCTGCATCGGTGCCGGTCTGTATGTTTTCTGCCTCCCGCGCAAAGGATAAACAGCTGCCGAAGCACAGCATAGCCGCCGCTGCTGCAATGATGCCGCAGACGAAAAGCCGCATACCGTCACCACTACGTTCCCTCATTGCTATTCTTCGCTATGCCTCAATCGTGAATCCTGCGCTCGTGCAGCCATTTCACAAACGCAGGGTCGTCGTGGTTGACGATCTCGCTGTGCCCGAGGTCGAGTTTTGCGATCTCTGCCATCTCCGCCTCATTCAGCGCAAAGTCCCAGATATCGAGATTTACCGCGATGCGCTCAGCACGCACGGACTTCGGCAGGATCGACACGCCACGCTGCGTATTCCAGCGGAGTGCCACCTGCGCCGCCGTCTTTCCGTACTTCTCCCCGATCTTCGTCAGTACGGGATGCGTAAAGATGCCGTGTTTGCCCTCGGCGAGCGGTCCCCATGCCTGCGGCACGACACCGTACTCCTTCATCGTCGCGAGTGCCGCCTCCTGCTGAAAGAACGGATGCAGCTCCACCTGATTCACCATTGGCTTTATCTCCACCGTCTCACAGAAGTTCGCAAGCACGGCAGGATAGAAGTTCGACACGCCGATCGCCCGAATCTTCCCCGCGCGGTGCAGCTCCTCGAGCCGCCGCCACGCGCCGAAGAAATCCCCCATCGGCTGATGAATGAGGTAGAGATCGAGATAGTCCAACCTGAGTTTTTGCAGGGAACGCTCAAACGCCGTACCCGCCGCCTCATAGGAGATATCCTGCACCCAGAGCTTCGTTGTGATGAACAGTTCCTCACGCGGCACACCCGACTTTGCAATCGCCGCACCCACCGCCTCCTCGTTCTGATATGCTGCCGCCGTGTCGATCAGCCGGTAGCCCTGCCGAATCGCCTCGATGGTCACGCGCTCACACTCTGCAAGGTCGGGAATCTGGAACACGCCGAAGCCCTCAAGCGGCATCATTACACCATTATTGAGTTTTACATTTTCCACTGCCATTTGAAATCCTCCTTAATATCCTTGTTTCGACATCCATTCATAAAGTGCCGTCCGCGCCTCCTCGGGCGACTTCTGCGCGATATGTCCCTGGAGTGCAAAGCCCTCCCTGACATCCGCCTTTGTCACGTCCGCAATCGACCGCTGCGTACCAGAGAGCCCGCTCCCTTCATGTGTGCAGAACGGCAGGATGATCTTGCCCGCGAAATTCTCCCGATCGAGGAAGGTGTAGACAGGCATCGGCATGTCGCTCCACCAGATCGGATAACCGAGAAAGACGACATCGTACTTGCTGAGATCGGGCAGCTCGCCGACGATTTCAGGACGGGCGTTTTCTTCCTTCTCTTGCTTGGCGGCTTCCGTCGCGGGACGGTATTCCTTCGGATACGGCTTGACGGTCTTGATTTCAAAGAGGTCACCGTGCGTGCGTTCGGCGATCATCTCTGCAAGAATCTTTGTGTTTCCCTTCTCGATGTAGCCAACACCACCTGTGTTTTCGTCGGCGCGCGAGAAGTACACGACAAGGACACGCTGATCGCTTCGTGCAGATGCTGACGTCTGTGTTTCTTTCTGTGCAGAAGTATCTGCGCCCGTTTGCGCATTGCCTCCGCCGCACGCTGTCAGCAGCATCATCATCGTCGTCATCAGGATTGTCAATAGGGTTCTCATGTCATGACCTCCATTTCATTCGATTCCCATATGTTTTCTTTGCCAAATCTATTGCGCAGGTGCGAGCAGTTTCAATAATTCTGCATCGTGGTGATGTACGAGCTTCGTATCAGCGTCAAACATCATGGTTGCGCCTCCTTGCAGTGTATAGGCATCCCAATTCGGCATGCCGGGCGCTTCGGGTTTTCCCGTGCGGGCGAAATGAATCCAAGCGCGGCTCATCTGCGCTTCGAGTTTCTCTGCCTCCGCGCTTCCGCCGATGCTTTTCTCCGCGCAGTCAATGTTGTGAAATACAAAGGGAATCTCTGCCGTGTGATAGGACATATAGACTCCGCCCATCATCGGCGAATCCCACGCGAAGAGATAGGCGTAGACAGGTGCGCCGCCCTGCATTGCCTTGTGATCCATGATCTCTTTGATCGGCAGGCGGATCATCGTGTCGACATAGAGTGCATCTGCGCGTTTCTTCTGCGGATAAGCGCGCAGGAATGCCGCCGCGATTTTCTCCGCCTTATCGCCGTATGCGTCCCTCAGACGGCGGTCAACTTCCTCTGTGCTCCAGGTATTCTTGTTGTCGGACTGTGCTCTCTCCATCTGCATGATGTCGGAGAAATTCGTCCACTCCGTCCGATTTGAACCAATGAGCAGTGGGATGTCCTTCCCTGCGGCGGCAAAGCCGTCTGCCGTCACAGGATTCGTCGGCATGAAGTCGCCGTCAATCACCGGCTCCCAGCTCATACCATAGCCTGTTCCGAGTGCCTGTGGAACCTTGAATTCCTCCCCTGCTTGTTTGAGTGCCTCATTCGATGCTGTCGTGAGATGCTCATAGGGAATGGTCTGAATCTCCTCAATGCGTTCTGCCGTAATGCCGAGTTTTTCCAGCGTCAGCTCCGTCACACGCGCTGCCGCTTCTTTTGGCATGAATACCGGTCCCATGGTCGGAGCCGCACCGCTTTCGACGATGCCCTTGTGGAACAGCCCCTTTGCATATGGGGTTGTCATCAGTGCGAGTACTTTTGCACCGCCGCCCGACTCACCAAAGATCGTGACGTTTGCAGGATCACCGCCGAATTGTGCGATGTTGTCCCGCACCCAGCGTAGCGCGTCAACGAGGTCATAGATACCGACATTGTCCGCATTGCGGTATTTCTCCCCATAGGCGGAGAGGTCGAAATGTCCGAGCACATTCAGACGATGATTAACGGAAACAACGACAACGTCGCCCTCACGGCTGAGATTGGCACCGTCATAGGCGGGAATCTCAGCAGACGAACCTGCGGAGAACCCGCCGCCATGCAGCCAGACCATGACGGGGCGGTTCTTGCCGTCCGCGATGCCGGGTGTCCAGATGTTGAGATTCTAGCAGTTGTTGTCCATCGGGAACTCACGCGCGGGGTCTTCCCATGTCGTATTCAGAAAACCGCCCTTTTCCTGCGGCGCAATCGCTCCGTAGTCAAACGCGAGACGTACCCCCTGCCACGGCGTTACGCGCTCGGCGCGGACGAAACGCTCCTTTGCCTCGGCATAGGGAACGCCGTGATAGGTGTAGATGCCCTTGCGCACATAGCCCTGCACCAGACCGCTCTCGGTCGATGCCACAGCAAGGCCGGGTCCCGCAAGGAAATCGCCCTGCTCCATGCGAACCGTATTTGCCTTCATTCCATCTGCGGCAAATACCTGCCCCTCGGAAAAGGGCATGCACATGAGCAGACCGAGCGAAATCAGCGACAGGAACGTCTTTTTTGTTCGTGCTGTTTTCATTCGTTATTCTCCTTTTTACGGAATCATTCGGATACGATTGCCTCATATTCCGCCGTAGGGAAATCGTACCATGTAACATCGTGATTATCCTGCGGACTGATCGCGATGTGGGCGAATTTGCTTGTGGGAGATGCACCGTGCCAATGAACGACATTGGGCGGACAGAAAACCACATCCCCCGGATGCAGAACCTCCAACGCACCGCCCTTGATCTGATGATAGCCGATGCCGTCGGTCGCAATGAGCACCTGCCCCGTTTTGTGACTGTGCCAGCGGTTGTACGTTCCTGCAGGAAAGGCAACATAGACCCACTCGGGCGAATTTGCGGCATTCGGCGTACCCAGAATCTTTCTGAGGTATACCGCAGAGTTGAAATTGGGCGTTGTCAGCTCCGTCATCCCAGTGCCAAACCAAAACTCGCTGTCATTGTTCTGCATTGCGCTTGGGGCGGCGGCGTTCTCATTCGCCTCCTCGTACTGCTCCTCGGTGAGCGCGCCGGTATGTGCCGCGTGTCCTTCGGGCGCTTTCCATGTGCTGTCATAGATGACGAACTGCTGGAACGCGGCATCCTTTGCCGCGCCGTGGAAATGCGGCACTCCTGCGGGAATATTCACCACATCCCCGGGACGAATCAGAACCGCCTCCTTGCCCCACTCCTGATAAAGTCCCGTCCCTGCGATGCCGATGACGGTCATCGCCCCGTGCACGTGCCAGCCGCTGTAACTGCCGGCTTCAAAGGAAATCACATTCGTCTGCGGAAGGTTGTATGTCTCATCGGTGGCAATGAGGTCATTTTTGTGTACCGTCCCATGAAAGCGATCCGATATATCTGTGCCGAGGGGAAGCGGCATTGCCCATGCGGAGCCGACAGTGAGGCCGAGCGACATAGTCGCCGCCGCGATAAAGCTCTTGCCCTTTTTCATTGACATCATCTCATTCCATCAAAGATTCTTTGCGTAGAACATCTGGAGCTGCGCTACCGCCTGATCCACGTACTCAGGCACCCAGTAGGTACGGATGTGGCTCGCGCTCGGAATCAGGAAAAGCTCTTTGTTTTCCGTGCCGGTCGCCTTGGCAAAGACATCCTTCGTCATATAGAGGGTGTCCGCCTTCTCGCCTGCAATCATCAGGAGGGGCTGATTGATCAGCTCCATACGATCCTCCACATCAAACGCCATGAGCTTCATAAAGGATTCGGTGGTGTAGATTCCCGTAGCGTTCGGATGACGGTGGGAGAGGCCGTAGTATTCGATGCCGTCGCGATAGAGCATGTTTTCGGGAAGCTCCGCCATCTTGGCGCGGAGCTGTTCATCGGTGGCGTTCGGCGGGAGGAATCCCTCATAGACAATTTCCCCTGCGAGCTCCTTCTCCCGTGCATCCGCTGCCTTTTGCAGACGTGTCTGGATGCCCTTGATGTCCGCATCCTGGAAACCGTTCCGACGCACCCTGCCAGAGTTGAACATCGACAGCGCGGCAACCGCCTTGATGCGCTTGTCGGTCTGCGCCGCCGCGAGTGTATAGCCGCCGCCACCGCAAATGCCGAGCGCACCGATGCGGGTCTTGTCCACCTTCGGCAGCTGCGAGAGATAGTCCACCATGCCGCTGACATCCTCGATGCGGTTCGAGGGATAGTCCCTCAGTCTCGGCGTGCCGCCGCTCGCGCCCTGATAGCGTGCATCGCAGGCAAGGGCGATGTATCCAAGCTCCGCCAGTCGCTGTGCATACAGCCCTGCCACCTGCTCCTTGCTCGCGCCGTTGGGATGCGCCACGGTCACGGCAGCATATTTCTTGTCGCTCGTTTCATCGTAGTCTGCGGGAAGGTAGAGATTCGCGGCAACCTCGATGCCCTCCACTTCGTACGTTACGGGGCGGATGTTCACCTTGCCCGTGACATTCTCCGTCAGTGCGCCCTGATAGACGAGCCCGAACGGATTCTCGTTCGGACGCTTGCTCTCGCTCGCCGAGGCACCGCCGCCCCCGAATGCAAAGAGTCCGAGAGACATCAAAAGTGCTGATTTCATGATTGATTTTTTCATTGGTAAAACTTCCTTTCCCAAATCCCCAAATGATTATTACTTTTTATCCAAGCCCTTCTCGTGCATCCATCGCTCCATCTCCGCCGCGACCTCTGCGTTGTTGAGGTCGGACATGAGGAAGTGCGTGTTTCCTTTGATGCCAACATCGGGCAGAACGATAATCTCCGCATCGCCGCCATGTGTCCGCACGACCTCCGCCCAGCGGCTTGCGAGGTTCAGCCGCGTGCGCCAGTTGTCGAGCCCCCAGATTTCGTACGGCTTATCGCCCGTCGGGATCTTGTCGCCGAAATAGACGACCATCGGCGTTTTCAGAAGAGCCTCGAACTCCTCCGCCGTCACCTCCATTCCGCGCGCGGGGAACGGGCTTGTTGTCTCCTCAACCACAGGCACCTCGCCCGGCGGGAACGGGAACGTACCCGGTTCGAGAGCGATCACGCCCTTCACTTTGGGACTGCGAATCGCCGCGAGCCACCCCGGACCGCCGCCCGCCGAGTGCGTGATGAGGACATTATCGCCCGTATGGTCAATGACCGCCTCCATTGCCTTTGCGACAACCTCCACATCGAATTTTCCCGTGTCGGGTGTCATCTGATGGAAGAACTGCCGCAGCGACTCCTCGTCGCGCGGGAACGCCATGCCATCGAAGATCATCGGGTACTGCCCGATGCGGAAGTTGTTGAACCAGAGTTGATCCTGCGGCTGTGCTTTGAGCTCTGCGGGCACGGTCGACTGTCCTGCACGCCCGCGGCGCGGTTCATCCACGATGTAGGTCGCCCACCCCTTTGCGAGGAAGATGTTCTGGAAGCCGTCGCGCCCGTCGGGTGTCGTCTCCCACGTCTTGCCCGACTGTCCGTAGCCGTGCAGGAAAATGAGCGCGTTCTTCTTCGCCTTTACGGGACGCTGCCAGAACACATAGGCAGCATCGCCGTGCAGTGTCTCACCGTCGTAGTTCGTCGGTTCGCTGTCCTTGTATACGCCGGGCGCGGTAATTGTCACGCCGCCCGCCATAAAGCTGCCTTGATCCTCGATTGTCACGGGACGGCTCAGTGCCTCGACACTCCCCATAAATAGACTCACCAAAAGTGCTGCCGTCAAAGCATACTGTGTTCGCATGATATCATCCTCCTAAAACAGATCTCCTCGGAGAGGACTTGCCCTGCCCTGCCATCCGTAGTACAATGCTATCATAACAGGCGGTAGCAGCTACCGCGCAAGCCCTTTTTGAAATTTTTTGGAGGAAAATCATGTATACAATGAAGGACGCCTGTGAAGCGACAGGAATGAGCTATGAGACGCTGAAATTCTACTGCAATCAGGGGCTTCTGCCGAACGTCAAGCGTGATGCACACAATCACCGTATTTTCGACAATCACGATATTGGATGGCTGAAAAGCCTTACCTGCCTCAGAAACTGCGGCATGAGTCTCGCCGAAATGAAGGAATACCTCGCACTCTGCCTCGGCGGCGTCCCCACCATCCCAGAGCGCAAAGAAATCCTTGCAGGCAAGCGTGCGGAACTCGTCGATCGGCTCACTGCTGTCCAAGCATCCATCGACTACATCGACTGGAAGCAGGGATTCTATGACGATGTGCTCTCAGGGCGCACGCCCTACATCAGCAATCTTCTCCCGAATGAAGCGGATGCAGAATCTGCAGAAGAGAGCTCTGCACATGGGTGATTCCATAAGAAAATGACTGCTGCACAAGGTACATATCCTTATGTAGCAGTCATTTTTATGTGATGATACAATTTTCTAGAGAATTGTCATTTGCTGTCATACAGCATCCGTATTCTCTTTTTCCGTCAAACACGTCTCTAACTGTCTTATCAAGATTGGTAGTTCTTCAAAAACGACTTCCGCTATAATATTCCAGTTTGTTCCATCATAATCATGCACAAGACGATGCCGCAAGCCTGCGATCATCGCCCATGGAATCTCACTATGTTTCGCTTTATACTCCGGGGTCAAATTATGGCTATGCTCCCCCATATTATATAGCGGCGTTGTGACAAGCCACTGCAACGGCAGCTGTGTCATCAGTGCTTCTTTTTCAATGCTATTTTTTAGGATATATTCCTGCAGGCGAGCGGCATAGTCATATATCTTTTGAACTCTTTGTCGATCGGAATACTTCATGCCACCAAAACCTTTTCTTTCATAATTGTTTTGTAGAAATTACTGTCCGGGTTGACTTCACCGATCTCAAAAACATCTACTTTTTTCTCTAACGTCTCTCGCAAATCCTCTGCCAGAGCAAAAATCATCGTTCGCTTAAACTTTTCTCCACCGTAAACCAAAAAATCCAAATCACTATTTTCGTCTGCTTCACCTCTCGCATATGAGCCAAACAAATAAATTTCTTTCACACGGTATTTATTAGCAAGTGGTTTTACCTTCGCAACGATATGCTCCATTGTAAATACAGGCTTCTGCATCATAATCCCTCCTATTCACTCATATCATTATATCACATAACCGCGCAGCTCTTCCCCTTTTCCTCTGATTTCCATACGATGCTGGCAAGAACCACGATCAGGACACTCTTGCTTCATCCTGAAAAGTTAGGCAGCATTTCGTCTATCATTACATTGTATCGTTATTGACGTTACTGCGTTCATTGCCGCTACCAAAATGATACTGGAGGGAAAGGTCAGCGTCGCATTCGCACGCGACACGGTAATCTGGCGATCCTCAATCGGCTCGCGCAGCACCTCAAGCGTCTTCTTGCTGAACTCCGGAAGCTCGTCGAGAAAGAGCACGCCGTGATGCGCAAGTGTCACCTCACCCGGACGCGGGATGCTCCCGCCGCCGATCATCGCCACCGTCGAGGATGTATGATGCGGACTGCGGAAGGGGCGCGTCGTCACAAGCCCTGTATCTTTACCCAGCAGCCCCGAGATGCTGTAAATCTTCGTAATCTCGATGGCTTCTTCCTTCGTCAGCTCCGGCAAGATCGAACTCATGCGGCGCGCCAGCATCGTCTTGCCCGAGCCGGGCACACCGACCATCAGAACATTATGCCCTCCCGCCGCTGCAATCTCAAGCGCACGCTTCGCCTGATACTGCCCCTGCACGTCCGCAAAGTCATCTGTGAAGGCTGCATCCTTTAGCGTTTCGATCTGCCTCGGCACAGCAGGAGTCAGCGTTTCCGTTCCCGTCAGATGACGCACAAGCTGTGCTAGTGTTTCGACTGCATAGACATTCAGTCCGTCAATAAGAAGTGCCTCATCTGCATTGGAGGGAGCAACGTAGAACTCTGTGAGCCCATGTTCCCGCGCCGTGATTGCCATTGGGAGAATACCGCTGATCGGACGGCAGTTTCCATCGAGAGAAAGCTCCGCTGAGAAAAGTGCACTCTGTACCGCCACCTCGGGAACCATACCGTAGGATGCAAGGAGACCAACCGCAATCGGCAGATCAAGCCCCGAGCTGTCCTTGCGCACATCGGCGGGTGCAAGATTCACCGTCACCCGCTCCTGCCGCACCTGAATACCAGAATTGCGGATTGCTGTGCGCACACGCTCCTTCGACTCCTTCACCGACGTATCGGGAAGCCCCACCAGCTCAAAGCCCGGCAGCCCCGGAGACACATCCACCTCCACGTCGATAATTCGTCCATCAATCCCGAGGGTCGTCGCACCATAGGTCTTTGCAAACAACGGCCTTCCCTCCCACGTTTCAAATATAAGAAAATTATAACACAAAATGCCCCTACAGTACTGATCGCTTAAATTTTTGCACGGCAGTGCCGAAGAATACGAGGGTAAAGAGCGCGAGGAAGGCACTCTGCTGATAGAGTGCCGTGATGCCGCCGCCCTTGAGGAAGATCATGCGCAGGATCTCGATGTAGTGCGTCATGGGGATGGCGAGGCTGAGGTATTGAAAGAAGGTTGGCATCGCCTCGCGCGGAAACATGAAGCCCGATAGGAGGATGCCCGGCAGGAGGGTAGCGATGCTCATGAGTCCCGCCTGCAGCTGGTTCTGCGCGAGCGATGCGATCATGAGCCCCATCGTGAGCGAGGCGAGAAGGAAGAGGGTCGTGAGCGTATAGAGGAGCAAGATACTCCCGCGCAGGGGCACGCCAAAGATAGCGAGCGCGACGAGGATGCAGATTGTCGTCTGGATGTAGCCGAGCATGATGTAGGGCAGAATCTTGCCGACGAGCAGTTCCCATATATGCAGCGGCGTTACTAGGAGCTGCTCAAGCGTGCCCGCCTCGCGTTCGCGCACGATGGACATGGAGACCATGAGCACCATGGTGATCGTGAGGATGATGCCCATGAGTGCGGGCAGCATGTAGTAGGCGGTGACGGCATCGGGGTTGTACCACGCGCGGATGCGCACGTCGTAGGCAGGCGCAGCCACGGGCGCCCCGCGCACAGCGACGGGCTGCACCTGCATGCCAAGCCCCGTCAGGGCGGCGATGGCAGAGGTCGAGGCGATGGAGTCCGAGGCGTCGACAATCGCCTGAATCGGCACGGTGTGTCCCGCGTTTGCCTCCCGTACAAGATCGGGCGGAAAGACAATGCCGATCTTTGCATCGCCACGCTCGATCCGCTCGTTCAGCTCATCGTAGCTCCACGCGATGTAGCGCAGGTCAAAATAGCCGCTTGCCGTCATTGCCGCGAGGAAATTGCGGCTCTCCTCGCTCCGCGACTGATCGAACACGACCGTGGACTGATGCCGCACATCCGTGCGGATGGCAAAGCCGAACACGATGAGATAGATGACCGGCAGGAGAAAGGTCACACCGACGGTCATGGGGTCACGCCGCATCTGAATGAGCTCCTTGACGAGAAGCGCCAGAATCCGCAAGCCGCTCACCCCCTCTGCCGCCGATCGTAGTAGATAAAGACATCCTCCATCGTCAGCGCGGACGCCTGTGCTCCCAGCGCCGAGGGCAGCGTCACATCCCGCGAGACGAGCGCACGCACCTGCCGACCGAACACATAGACCTCGTCATAGGGCACGCCTGCCGCCCGCAGCGCCGCCGTCCCCGCCTCCGCACTCTCCTGCGGCAGGACGTAGAGACGCGCGGGCAGTTCCTCCTTCAGCGCCGTCGGCGAGCCGGAGGCGATCTTCCTGCCCTGCTGCAGAAAGGCAATCGCATCGCAGTGCTCCGCCTCATCCATGAAATGCGTCGTGACGAAGATCGTCGTCCGCTCCGTGCCCGCCATCTCCGAGAGCAGATTCCAAAAGAGCCGCCGCGACGTGGGGTCAACGGCAGACGTCGGCTCGTCGAGCACGAGGAGTGCGGGGCGGTGGAGAATCGCGCAGCCGAGCGCGAGCCGCTGTTTCTGTCCGCCCGAGAGACCGCCCGCGAGCACATCCGCTTTCTCCGTGAGCTGCATGCGCACGAGTACTTCCTCCGTGCGTGTGCGCCGCTCCGTGCGCGTGAGACCGTAGAGCCCACCGTAGAACATCATATTCTCGCGCACCGTCATATTCGTGTAGAGGCTGAACCGCTGGGACATATAGCCGAGTGACTGGCGCACACGCTCCGGATGCGCCGCCGTGTCACAGCCGAGCACGAACGCTGTGCCGCTTGTCGGCGGGAGGATGCCGCAGATCATGCGGATTGCCGTGGACTTTCCTGAGCCGTTCGATCCGATGAATCCGTAGATCGCACCGCGCGGCACGGAGAGGTTCAGATGATCGACGGCGGTGTAGTCGCCAAAGATACGCGTGAGATCATGTGTTACGATCACAGGTGCATCACCCGTACGCGCCTCACGTTCCATGACGCGCCCCCAGATCCACATCGGCGGGCATACCGGGCTTTAGAATGCCCGTGGTATTATCCACTGCGACCTTTACGCCAAAGACGAGGTTCGCCCGCTCATTCTTCGTAATGCTCTGGCGCAGCGTGAACTCCGCCGCGTCGCTGATCTCCGCAATAATGCCGCTCAGCGGCTCCGCCTGCCCGTCGATGTAGACGCGTGCCGAATCGCCGAGATGAATGCTCCCGAGCATATCGGTCGTCACATAGATCTTGATCCAGACATCGGAAGGATCGATGAGGGTTGCAACGGATGCACCTGCACGGACAAACTCGCCTGCCTCGTAGTTCTTTGTCAGGACAATACCATCACGCGGTATGCGTATAGTGAGGTCGTCGATCACGGAATCATCCATCGCGAGGATTGCCTGCTGCCGCCGCACATCCTCCTCTGCCATTCGGATGTCCTCGGGGCGGCTGCCGTTCTCCAGCAGCCGCTGCTCCTCCTCGCGTGCGTGCAGATTCGCATCCGCCGTATCACGCGCCTCACGCAGGGCATCAAACGCCTGTTGTGCGATGGCTCCTGCCGTGAGAAGCTCTATACCGCGTGCATAGTCGGCGCCCGCACGATCCGTAGCGGCACGCGCGGCACGGGTACGCTCCGCGGCTGCACGAACCTCCTCTGTGCGGCTGCCGCTCTGTGTACGCGCGAGATTCGTCCGGGCATGGGCGAGCGCCGCCTCATCGCGCAGGCGTGCCGCGATGAGATCACGCCGTCCGATGCGTGCGGCGACATCACCCGCACGCACCGCCATCCCCTCGCGCACGAGGATCTCGTCAATATAGCCGCTCTCCTTCACACCGACCTCGACGCGCGTCGCCTCCACCGTTCCCGTGAGGAGCCGTGCGCGTCCCTCCTGCTCCACATACGCGCGATAGGCGAACACCGCGAGCAGGACGAGCGCAAGGAGCAGAAGAATCAAGCGCAGGGGCTTCATATACATATAATCCCCCCTTTTCATTTGGAATCAACAGATGCTTATAGTATATGGAACGTTAAAGACATGACAGTTTCTCCAAGGGTGGAATCCCCCACAAATTCAAGACCCGGCAACCCGGGCGACACATCCACCTCAACGTCGATCATCCGACCGTCTATCCCGAGGATCGTCGCAGCATAGATCCTTGCAAACAACGGCTCTCTCCCACGTTTCAAATATAAGAAAATTATAACACAGGAGAGGGGAAGATGCCTAATGATTCTTTGCAAAAGAAAAGAGATTCCAAACGCTAGGTAGGGCGAATGGAAATCTCTATCCTAACGGGAGAATGGTGTTATCTCCATCATGCACGTACGAATTTTCCTGCCGCGAATGCAAAGACAGCTGCGAGCAAAACAAAGCCAGTGATGATGCAGCACATGGCAACGGGCGTGCCGTCCGAGAACACGGCGAGGAGAGCGGAGGAGATCATGCCGCTGCCGTATTGGAGTGCGCCGATGAGTGCCGCCGCAGAACCCGTGATCTCATCCGGAACTCTGGAGAGCGCCGCCGCATTGGAGCACGCGGTAATAATACCATTTGTACTGCATACCAAGAACATGGGAATGGCGATCCCCCACAGACCGAGCATACCCGTCAGTCCATCCGCGAGTAGCCAGAGAGAAAAGAGTGCGGCAATGCTCGTTGCTGCCTTGAGCAGCCGCGAGAGGGAGAAATGTGTCACAAACATGCGGTTGAAGTAGCTCACCGCCGCAACGCCGATGATGTTGACACCGAAGAACAGCCCATAGTACTGCGGATCAATACCGAAGTGACGGATGTAGATGACAGGCGACTCCGTAATGAAAGCATACACCGCCACATAGAAGAACGTCACGCTGAGGGTATTCATCATGAAGAATTTCATCCGTACGAGCCTCCCATAGCTCTTGAATGCCGCACCGAGGCTCTCGGCAGAGCGTTTTTCGTGCGGCAGCGTCTCCGGCAGGAAATGTACGGAGAAAAAGAGCAGTACGGCAATCGCAGCCATCAGCCAGAAAACCATGCGCCAACCACCGGCGCCCATGAGAAATGCACCGAGCAGTGGTCCCACGATCGGCGCCGCCGCCATGATGAGGACGAGTGTCGAGAGCATTGCTGCCGCCTGACTGCTCGTGCAGAGATCACGCACCATCGCGCGGCTGAGCATCGGACCGACGCATGCACCGACCGCCTGCACCACACGGAATCCAATGACTGCCTCCATCGAGGGTGCCAGTGCGCAGCCGACCGATCCGATGAAAAAGAGCAGTGCACCGATCGCGAGCGGCATGCGACGACCAATGTGATCGCTGATCGGCCCCCAGACGAGCTGGGCAATGGCAAAGCCAACGAGGAAGCTCGTGATCGTCAGGGCTACTGCACCACCGAGGTCATCCTGCATTGCGGGCATCGCGGGCAGGTAGATGTCCGTCGACAGCGAGGCGAATGCCATAAAGGCACTTAGGATCATCATAAAGGACAGACTGCGTTTCGGCTCCTGCATAGTAATTTCTTTTCCATTTCCGCATAACGGATGCTCTTTCTCTTGTTGATATTACATATTATAACTACTGCATCGGTACCTGTAAATTATCGCTCAAGTGATTTGAGTGCTGCTTGCTTCGCATGAATGAGTGTGGTATCAAAGAGTGGAATATCGGTATCGGATTGCTGGATAAGAAGTCCGATTTCAGTACATCCTAGGATGATGCCCTGCGCCCCGTTCCGTGCGAGTTCATGAATAATGTCCAGATATACGGCTTTGGATTCCTCCAAGATTTTCCCGAGACACAGTTCATCGTAAATAATGCGATTGACGATATCGACACCAGCATCATTTGGAATGAGAACCTCAATTCCCTGTTCGATCAAAATATTTTTATAGAAATCCTGCTGCATAGTGTATTTCGTACCGAGCAGACCGACTTTTCGGATGCCGTGTTTCTTTAGCTGCACAGCGGTCATGTCCGCAATATGCAGGATTGGGATATGAATCCTCCTGCCGATTTCAGGTGTTACCTTGTGCATCGTATTGGTGCAGATTACGATATAATCTGCACCCGCCCGTTCCAATGCTTGTGCGGCTTCAGACAAAACATCTGCGCTCTTATCCCATTCCCCGCTCGCTTGATATTTCTCGATTTCATCAAAATCAACACTGTATAGAATACATTTTGCAGAGTGCAGACCACCCAGCTGCTTTTTTATCGTTTCGTTGATGACCTGATAGTATGTCACCGTACTTTCCCAACTCATACCACCGATCAGCCCTATTGTTTTCATCATATCACCTCTGCCGTTACGATAACACCGCCCGTCCGTCATGACAAGATAAAAATTGTAGGGAGGACAATTCACCCTTCTCTTCCTTTATTCTTCCTAAAGGATCAATGTCTCCGTCTGCGGCGGGATCGTATTTTCCTCCATCAGATCATGGACAATCCGCAGTCCGCGCGCCAGCTCCTCATTCGTTGGCGGCGAGCAGAGAGCAAGACGGATAAAGGAATGCTCCGCCTCGCTGCCGACGGCAAAGTGATCCGACGAGAGGACACAAACACCGCGATGCTGTGCCTGCGCCTCAAAATTCGCCCCACCGCATCCCACAGGCAGCGGCATCCATTGGAAGAAGCTGCGTGTATTCCCCGTATGTGCAGGGAAGATCCCTCGAAAGATGCGATTGCGCTCCTCTGACATCCGACATTTCTCCCGCATTATACGCTCCGCTGCGCCGCTTTCAATCAGCTCTGATGCGATCTCCGCACTCAGCGGCGGGATCGCCATACTGAGGCTGCGCGCCGCTCTCCGAATGCGCTGCCTAAAATGCGATGGAACAAGCATGTATGCAACACGCAGTCCGGGACAGGTAAGTTTTGAAAGACTGTGCAGATAAACGGATTGCCGCGGGAGGAGCACGGTCATAGGCGCAGCGTTCTCGCGTGCCATAAAGCCGTAGGCATCGTCCTCAATCAAAAGGATATTGTGCTTACGCAGCACTGCTGCAATATCCCTGCGCCGTTCCTCAGGCATAACGATACCGGTCGGATTCGTGCAGGATGGCATAAGATAGACACCCTTGATGTTTATCTGCTGATGCTGCTGTGCGAGCGCATCCGGCAGCATCCCGTCCACATCCCCCTCGATGGGGATGAGTCGGATGTTCAGCTGTTTTGCAAGGTTGATGAAATTCGCATACGTATACCTGTCCACCGCAATTCGATCCCCTGCATCGAACAGCGCAGTGAGTACGATTGCAAGTGCACTCTGCGTGCCAGCAGTAAGAAGGAGATTCGTCGGCTCTGCCGCGAGAGAAAAACGTGCAAGCCAGCGGCATGCAGTCCGCGCATGACGCTCCTCATCCTCTGCACCGAGAAGCGCAAAGAGGTGCGTTGCCTCCCTGCCGCGCAGGATCTCCCGTGCGGTATCTGCAAGAATCTCGCTGAACACATCGTACGGATGAATGCTACCAAGTTCAATAAGAGACTTTTTCGTATCTGCTGTTGTATTCGACAACGCTGCATTCGGCGAGACAAACGTCCCGCGCCCAATAACTGCATAGACCAGCCCCTTGTCCGTACAGAGACGAAAGGCGCGCGTCACCGTGCTCAGATTGAGATCGAGGTAGTCGGCAAGCTCCCGCTGCGGCGGGAGTTTTGTATGCGGCGACAGCCGTCCGCTGAGGATATCACGTTCAAGCTGCGCGGCAAGCGCACGGTAGAACGGAGGATGCAGATGGATACGTTCTGGACGCCATGTCATGGGATAATCATCGAACGAATTGATGGGCATAGGACATCTCCCACAATATTGTCATACATACAATTTTACTGTTGAAATCACACAATAGGCAGTCTAACATAATAATTGTATGTATTATATCACAAAGGGGATGCCAGTGGAGATGAAAAACAACGTTACTTCAACGTGCACAGCGATATCCGCCTCACTTTATATCCTGCCCTTTATCCTGGTCGGCTCGTTTCTGTCCATCTTCGACCAGTTCGTTATCAATGTCGCCGCCCCCGCCATCATTTCCTCCTTACATCCGTCGGCTGCAGAATTCGAGGGCATTATGAGCGGATACGCGCTCGTCTATGGGGCGGGGCTGATGGTCGGTGGACACCTCGGCGACCGTTTCGGACGGCGGCGTATCTATCGTCTCGGACTGTTTCTTTTTGCCGTGACCTCGGTGCTCTGCGGTGCTGCTCAGACAGCACTGCAGCTTGTTGTCGCACGCCTTCTGCAGGGGCTTTCGGGCGCCGTCATGGTGCCGCAAGTACTCGCTCTGATTCGTGTCTCATACGAAGATAATGCACGTGTGCAGGCACTATCCGCATTCGGTGTGTCCATCGGACTCGGGCAGATCATGGGGCAGGTACTTGGCGGCTGGATTCCCGCATGGGATTTCCTCGGACTCGGTTGGCGTATGATTTTCCTTGCCAACATGCCGATCTGCCTGATCGCCGGCATTGGCTGCAGGTCGCTGCCCGCATGCCCAAACGCTGCACACGAGGCACACCAAAAGCATCTCGGAAATCCTCTTCGGCTCTTTCGTTATCGTGGCTATACGGTCGGAATTTTTCTCAACCTATGCCTGTACGCCGCCATTGTCCCCTTCTTTGTCGTGCTCGGTCTCTACCTGCAGAATATCTGTGACCTCACACCGCAGACGGCAGGGCTCGTCTTTATGGCGGTCGGCACGGGATTCGTCCTCGCCTCGTCCGCAGGTCCTGCACTCATGCGGAAATTCGCGCCGCCGCGCGTACTGATCTGCGGAACGGTCTGTACCAGCGCGGGCATCCTCGCCGTGTTGCTTGGTACAATCACAGGACGAGCCACTGCGATTCCCTTCGTCATTCTCGCGCTGTTTGTCCTCGGTGTCGGCAACGGCACAGTGATTCCCATTGCAACGGGTATTGTCCTGCGCTATCTGCCGATGGAGGACGCAGGCGTTGGCGGTGCCATCCTAACGACGGGGCAGCAGCTCGCAGGTGCACTCGGGATTGTGCTTACGGGTGAGTTTCTCATGGGAAACGGCGCATCTCTCGCCTCGCCCGCCACCTATGTGGACGGTCTCGCCCTTCAGATGTGCGCCGCATCGGCTGCGCTCTGCTGCGCCGCTCTCCTCAGCCGTATCCCTGCCTCCACGCAAAATCCACAGAGATCATCAAATTTTTCCGCTTGCCACAAATTTCATATCACCTTATAATTGATAACAAAATCCAATCGCGTTGATTATGGAGGTTTTCTTATGGAAAACACAAGCCCTATGCGGCGACTCTGGCAACTCGCCGCTGCGGAGCATGGGCGGCTACGCATGGCGATTGCACTTGCGGCACTCGGCGTACTCGCGGGGATTGTTCCCTACTGGGCAGCGGCAGAGATGATTACAGCACTCCTCTTTGGCGCAGTGGAGCCGCGCTTCTATCTCATCCTATGCCTTACTGCCTTCGTCGGCTATGCCCTACGCAGCATCCTATATGCACAGGCTCTTGCGCTGTCGCATCGCGCGGCATTCGCTGTACTGCGCGACATCCGCACGCGCGTCATCGAGAAGCTGCCAAAGCTCCCACTCGGGGCCGTGATCGATCACGCAAGCGGTGCGATGAAGCACACGATTGTCGATCAGGTCGAGAGCATGGAGCGCACGATTGCGCACCTATGGCCGGAGATGACAGCAAATACATTTGGCCCCTTGTGCATCTTCATCTATTTGCTCATCCTCGACTGGCGCATGGCGCTGCTCTCTCTCGTCTCGATTCCCGTCGGCATGGTCTTTATGGCGATCGTCATGCGCGACTACGAGGAAAAATACGAAGGGGCGGTGCGGACAACGGACGAGATGAACGCCGCCGTTGTCGAGTACATCGGCGGCATCGAGGTTATCAAGGCATTCAACCAAGGTGCAGCGTCCTATGAAAAGTTCTCGGAAAAGGTTCGCGCAAATGCCTCATACTACTATCAATGGATGCTGCACTGCCAACTGCCAATGTCCATCGGCAAGGTGGTATCCCCGACCACACTCATTACGATCCTTCCCGTGGGCTGGCTCTGGTATCAAGACGGCACTCTTCCGATGGATGTCTTTATCCAGACGATCATCCTCTCCCTCGGGATCGCGGGTCCGCTGCTCGCCTCAATGTCCTTTATCGATGCACTCGCAAAGGTCGGCACAACCGTCAGTGCTGTCGATTCCATTCTCTCTGCTGAGGAGCAGCACCATGCGACGACGCCGATTCCCGTTGAGACGACGGACATCTCGGTTGAGCATGTCTCCTTTGCTTACGACGGAACGAACAACGTCCTAGACGATATCTGTCTCACGATCCCGAGCGGCACGCTGAACGCATTTGTCGGCGCAAGCGGCAGCGGGAAATCGACACTCGCCCGTCTCATCGCTGGATACTGGGACGTACAAGACGGCACAATCCGCATCGGCGGACACGATCTGAAAGATATCCCGCTCACACAGCTCTATGATCTGGTTTCCTTTGTCGCACAGGATACCTATCTCTTTGACGACACGATCCGAGAGAACATCCGTCTCGGCAAAACATCGGCGACTGATGCCGAAGTCGAGCATGCGGCAGAGCGTTCGGGCTGTGCGAAGTTTATTCAGAAGCTAGAGCAAGGCTACGATACCTTTGTCGGCAGCGGCGGCAGCCATCTCTCGGGCGGCGAGCGCCAGCGCATCGCGATCGCACGCGCGATGTTGAAAGACGCCCCCATTGTCATCCTCGATGAGGCAACGGCGTACATTGACCCGGAGAACGAGGCCGTCATCCAGCGCGCTGTCGCACAGCTGATCGCCGGGAAGACGGTCATCATCATCGCGCACCGTCTCTCTACCATCACCGATGCGGATACGATCTTTCTCATCGCGGGCGGCACGGTCGCAGCATCGGGAACGCACGCACAACTCCTTTCGGACTGCACGGAATACCGCAGCATGTGGCAGGCACACATCAGTGCAAAGGACGGTGATGCAAATGATTGACGCACTCAAAAAAATCTGGGCGTTCGCGGGCAGCGAGCGAAAAAATCTCAACCGCTCAGTGCTGCTCGGTGTGCTCTACGCCATATTCCACGCCCTGCAAATTGCAGCACTCTATGTCGTCCTGAAGGGACTCATGGAGCACGCGGACGGCATGGATACGGCGATGCAGGCACTCGTAATCCTCGCCGTCAGCATCCTCGGTAGATCCGTAGTCGAGTATATCTCACAACTGCAGCGCGTCCATGCGGGCTACTTCATGGCGGCGAACAAGCGCATCGCCATCGGAGAGCGTCTCAAGCGCGTCCCGATGGGCTATTTTAACGAGAGCAGCCTCGGACGGATCACGGGCATCGCAACAACTGTTCTGGGCGATGTGGAGGAAACTGCCTCCATGGTTCTCGTCAACACGCTGACCGGCTTCCTGAATACCCTCATCCTCATCCCGATGGTCTTTGTCTTCGATGGGCGCATCGGCGCCGTCTTCATTGTCGGCATCGCCCTCTATCTATGGGTCACAGCGACCATGGAGGAAAAATCCCGCATGCTCGCACCGAAACGGCAGGCGGCACAGGCATCGCTTGTCGAGGCTGTACTTGAGCAGCTGCACGGAATGCACGTCATCAAGGCATTCAACCTCACGGGCAAGGGCGATAGACAGGTGCGCGATGCGCTTGCCGAAAGCGAGCGAGCCAACCTTTCGATGGAGCGTCTCTTTACCCCATACGTGGCTGCACAGGAACTCACCCTGCGTTTTTTCAGCATCCTGATCATCGCCGCCGCACTCTATGCACATTGCACAGGAACAATGTCCCTGCTCGATGTGATTATGTGCATTGTCTTCTCCTTCATCGCCTATCAGCAGCTCGAATCTGCGGGCAGTGCGCTCTCTCTGCTCCGTGTCGTATGCGCCTCCATCGACGAGGCAAACGAAACAGATGCCATTCCACAGCTCGATGAAAGCGGCAGAGATATTGTCCCCACGCATCATGATATCACATTTGACCGCATATCCTTTTCCTACGGAGAAAGACCGATCCTCTGCGACATTTCTGCAGAGATCCCCGAACACAGTCTGACGGCGATTGTCGGACCGAGCGGTTCCGGCAAGACGACGCTGTGCCATCTCATTGCGCGGTTCTGGGATGTCGATGCCGGCACAATTACCATCGGCGGGCACAATGTCAAGGAATACACGCTTGCGTCCCTGATGGCACAGATCAGCATTGTCTTTCAGCGCGTCTACCTCTTCCACGACACCATCGAAAACAACATTCGTTTTGGACGGCCGCAGGCGAGCCGCGCAGAGGTCATTGCGGCAGCAAAAAAGGCAGCGTGTCATGATTTTATCACGAGACTGCCGAACGGGTATGAAACAATGGTCGGCGAGGGTGGCGCAAACCTTTCGGGCGGCGAAAAACAGCGCATCTCCATCGCCCGTGCCATTCTCAAGGACGCGCCCATCATCATCTTTGACGAGGCGACGGCGAACGTCGATCCAGAGAACGAAGATCGGCTGCAGCAGGCAATCGAAGCACTGACGCAGGACAAGACCGTCATCATGATCGCCCATCGGCTGAACACGGTTCGAAACGCCGCGCAGATCCTCGTTGTAGCAGACGGCAGGATCGTTCAGCGCGGAACACACGAAGAACTGATCGCCGAGGATGGCATCTATGCCGACTTCATCGCTTCGCGCAGAACAGCCGTCGGGTGGAGGCTGTCATCTTCGACAGCTCAGTCCAAAATCGGATGATCGCGGACATAAAGGTATCCGCTCACCCAAACGCGAAAGGATAATTTTTTGACCGCAAGGTAGCTGTTTCAAGGAGTGTAACACATTATTTATCTGCGAAATCTGAGTTCCTAAAATTTAATATGTAAGAGGAGCATTCCTTATCAAAGTGCTCCTCTATTTTTTATGTATCTTTTTCCCGTCCACCTCAATAAATTCTGGTTCGTTGTAAAATGAAGTTGAACAGCTAAACAAAAACAAAAAACCTTCTCCGCACGCGTTCGCCAGAGAAGGCTTTGTTGTATCTATTCTTTTTTTCGTTTTAGTCCCGTCCGAGCTTGTCGCGCAGGATAACATCGTGCGCGCCGCCCTCGACAATACTGGTTGAGGAGACGAGGGTGAGCTTCGCCTTTTCGCGGAATTCGGAAAGGTTGAGTGCGCCGCAGTTGCACATGGTGGAGCGGATCTTGGAGAGGGTCGTCTCGACGTTCTCCTTCAGAGGGCCCGCATAGGGCACATAGGAGTCCACGCCCTCCTCGAAGGACAGCTTCTTGCTGCCGCCGAGATCGTAGCGCTGCCAGTTGCGTGCGCGGTTCGAGCCCTCGCCCCAGTACTCCTTGTAGTACGTACCGTTCACCATGACGCGATCCGTCGGGCTCTCGTCGAAGCGCGAGAAGTAGCGCCCGAGCATGAGGAAGTCCGCGCCCATCGCGAGTGCGAGTGTCATGTGATAGTCGTAGACAATGCCGCCGTCGGAGCAAATAGGGATGTAGATCCCCGTTTCCTTGAAATACTTGTCGCGTTCGGCACATACGTCGATGAGTGCGGTCGCCTGTCCGCGTCCGATGCCCTTCGTCTCGCGCGTGATGCAGATGGAGCCGCCGCCGATGCCGACCTTGATGAAGTCTGCCCCCGCATTCGCAAGGAAGCGGAAGCCCTCGCCATCGACAATGTTGCCCGCACCGACCTTGACCGTGTCGCCGAACTCCTCACGGATATGCTGGATCGTCAGACGCTGCCACTCGGAGAAGCCCTCAGAGGAGTCAATACAGAGGACATCTACGCCCGCCGCGAGAAGCGCAGGGACGCGCTCAGCGTAGTCACGCGTATTGATACCCGCACCGACGATGTAGCTCTTGTTGTCGTCGGTCAGCTCCAGCTCGTTTTCCTTGTTGTCGGTGTAGTCCTTGCGGAACACCATGTAGCGCAGACGCTGATTCTTGTCAATGAGCGGCAGCATATTCAGCTTGCGCTCCCAGATCAGATCGTTCGCCTGTGTGAGGGTGGTGGAGTCCGCATCCGCCCAGACGAGTTTCTCAAACGGTGTCATAAAGGTCGCGACCTTCGTATCGAGTGACATCCGCGAGACACGGTAGTCGCGGCTCGTCACGATGCCGACGAGCTTGCCGTTCGCCGCCCCGTCCTCCGTGACCGCCATCGTGGAGTGCCCCGTCTTTGCGAGAAGGTCAAGCACACCGCCGAGCGTAGTGTCCGGGCTGATGTTCGAGTCACTGCTGACGAATCCCGACTTGTAGTTTTTCACGCGGGAGACCATTGCGGCCTCCTCCTCAATGGACTGGGAGCCATAGATAAAGGAAATGCCGCCCTGCTTTGCAAGGGCAATCGCCATTGTGTCGTTCGAGACCGCCTGCATGATCGCGGAGGTCATGGGAATGTTCATCGTGAGTGCCGGCTCTTCATCGCGATGATATTTGACCAGCGGCGTACGCAGTGAGACATTCGCGGGGAAGCACTCCGCCGAAGAATAGCCCGGAATGAGCAAATACTCTCCAAATGTGTGCGATGGCTCGGTGTAATAATGCGCCAAGGGAACCCTTCCTTTCTGTATCCGTTCCAAAATTATTGTTGTATAATATACGCGCTTCCATGGAAGCTGTCAACCCATGCACGAGTAATAAATCACCACATAGGAAAATTCCCGTATACTGTCAAAAAATCCCTAAGAGTATCGCGTTCACTCTTAGGGAAAATGCCCTGCGGGCAGTGTCTGCTATGGTGCCGAAGGCCGGGGTCGAACCGGCACGTTGCTCACACAACGGCAGATTTTGAGTCTGCTGCGTCTGCCAATTCCGCCACTTCGGCATGGGTTAGGCTGTGACGTATTATAGCATTTCTGCGGCAGATTTGTCAACGCTAGCGAAGATCCGCTTCGAGCTTTCGGATGAGTTCCATGTCCGCCTCGAACCACGGCACACTGTAGAGGTCGGCACGCCCGAGCCAGCGCCCCTCCGAGTGCACAGAGAGCTGCGGCTCGCCCGCAATGTGACGGCATACGTAGAGGCGCATGTTCATGTGATACTCCGGATAGTCGTGGTCGACGATCCCAAGCAGACGCTCCACGGCGATCTCAACGCCCAGCTCCTCGCGAATCTCACGCGCAAGCGCCTCCTCGTCCGTCTCGCCCGGCTCGACCTTGCCGCCGGCAAACTCCCATGTGCCGGCATAGTTCCCGTACCCACGACAAGCCCCGAAGACCTTGCCATCCCGCAGGATTGCTCCTGCGACCACATCAATATGCTTTCGCTTGCTCATACGTCCCCTATTCCTTCTCACTCTTGGTTGCACGCAGGAAAAGCTGCGTGAGCTGCGCGCGCGGATCTTTCCCCTGTGTGACGATCTCGTAAACAGTCGCGGAGATGGGCAGATCGACACCGTACTCCGTTGAGAGCGCCATCAGAGCCTCTGCCGTATACACGCCCTCGGCGATCTTGTGAAAATCTCCCGCCGTACCGCGCACAACCGCCTCACCATAGCGGCGGTTGTTGCTGTGCGGAGAGAAGAGTGTCGCCTCGTAGTCGCCAAGATGGGACAGCCCATAGATGGTTTCCCCATCCCCGCCCATGGCGCGTACGAGCCGCACGAGTTCACGCGTGCCGCGTGCCATGAGGGCCCCCTTGAGGCTGCCGTAGCCGAGTCCATCGAGCATACCAGCCGCAAGCCCCACGACGTTCTTTGCCGCCGCGCCGACCTCCGTCCCGAGAAGATCCTCTCCATAATAAAAGCGAATCAGAGGGCTTCCGAGTGCATCGACAAGCACGCGCAGCGCCGCCCTGTCCTCACCCGCGAGCACCATGCAGTTCGGAATGTCGCGTACAAAGTCCTGCACATGCCCGGGACCGACCCAGACGGCGGGCTGTACCGCCGCCCCCAGTTCCTCATGCACCACGGTCGTAAGGCGTTTCCCCGTGCCGATCTCAAGCCCCTTCATGCAGAGAATGACCTGCTTTTTCGCCAGCTCCTCTCCAAGCCCCTGCGCACGCAGATCACAGAGGAACGAGCGCAGTGCCTGTGCGTGAATGGAGATAATGACAATCTCCGCTGTACGGATCGCTGCCGCAAGATCATCCGTCAAGAGGATCTCATCGGACAGCGTCAAAAATTCATTTGCCCGCGTGGCACACAGCTCGGCAAGATGCCCCGAACCCCTACGCCCCCAGAGCGTAACCGTATGCCCCACGCGATGTGCATACCACGCATGAAACGAGCCCCAACGCCCGCAGCCGAGGACAGATACTCTCATGACGACACCTCCACTCGAATGTTCAGCAGATCGCGGACGACGGTGCCTGCCATAATGAGGCCTACCGCCGACGGCACAAAGGAAATACTTGCAGGGACGGTGTTTCGTCCTGCGACAGGCTGTTCCTCTCCTGTCACAGGGGTACGCGGACGTTCACGCGAGCAGACAACCTTGAGCCGCAGAACGCCATGCTCCTTGAGTTTCTTCCGCAGGATGCGCGCAAGCGGATCGCCCTTCGTGCGATAGATGTCCATGACCTCGAAAAGTGTCGGGTCGAGCTTATTCGCCGCCCCCATGCTCGCAATCATGGGAATCCCGCGCCGATGGCACTGCACGGCAAGGTCGATCTTTGCGGTCACGGTGTCTACGGCATCCAACACGTAGTCATAACGCTCGGGGAAGAAAGTGTGTGCCTCCTCGGGCTGATAGAATGCACGAATCTCACGCACCTCGCACACAGGGTTGATGGAGTGAACGCGCTGCGCCATTGTCTGCGTCTTCGGCGCACCTACCGTCTCACTGAGCGCGTGGATCTGCCGGTTGATATTCGTCACGTCAATCACATCATGATCCACGAGTGTCAGCCTGCCGACACCCGCACGGGCGAGAGCCTCCACTGCATACGAACCGACACCGCCGATGCCAAACACCGCCACCGAGGAAGCGGCAAGGCGCTCCACCGCATCTCGTCCTACGAGCATCTCCGTCCGCGCAAAGCGCCGATCCCCCATACCCTCTTCTCCCTCCCGCATCCACACACGTCAAAGAGCTGCGGCGGTATTCCCGCAGCAGCTCCTTTCCAACGAAATTATGTACCCCTTATTTGACCACGAGCACAGGGCATTTCGACTGCTCCACAACGTACTGGCTGACGCTGCCAAGCAGAACCCCCTTGACGACACCAAGACCACGACTGCCCATGACAATGAGATCAATGTCATTCGATTCCGCAAAGTCGAGAATGACCACCGCAGGCGAGCCCGTATCCGAGAACGACTCCTTCTCAACCCCTGCCGGTACCATCTCAAGCGCACGGTCAAGGATAACGTTCCCCGCCTTCGTCACGGAGTCCAGAATCGCATCCGAGAGCACGGCATTGATCGCAAGCTGGTTGATATTCGCGACATAGAGAAAATTCAGCTTCGCTCCGCAGACCTGCGCGAGCGTGGCAGCTTTTTCAATGGCGCGGTCAGCTCCCTCGGAGCCATCCACCGGCACTAAAAAATTCTTCATCATGGCAGTTCCTCCTCACTTTACAGAACATAAACCATATCAATAACTACTCCGCGCCCCCTGCAATCATGACGCTGGAATGCGCGTGCTCCAAAACGGTCTGCGTAACACTTCCAAGCAGAAAGCCGCTCACGCGGGAGCGCTTGCGTCCACCGATGACAACAAGACCAATGCTCATCTCGTCAATGAAGCGCAGGATCTCATCGGCCGGTGTCCCCGCACGATGTGCGCGTTCACGCGGTACCTCGTCGGGCAGCCATGCAAGGGCAGCAGCAAAGATCTCGTGTGCTTCCTCCGCTGCCGGACGCACAATACTCGCGGGCAGCCACGACACATCTCCCTCGTCCGTACTCTTGTCAAACGGAGACACATAGAGCAAGTACACAGTTGAATGTACGGCGTGCGCAAATTCACCTGCCACGCGGACAGCGCGCAGGGACTCCTGCGATCCGTCCACAGGGACAAGGATGCGTGCGTATTTCAGATGTTGTTCCATTGCACACCTCCACACCTCCCGTCCCGCCTTGTTTGATTTATTTATTCGCGAAATTCTGTCAAACTCCTTCTTTATTCCGACGATTATTCATGCGGACGAAAATAAATTGACGTGCCCCACCGAAAATGATAGACTGACTCTACATAAGTGGATTTGGGGAGGCAATATTTATGGGAGAAGAGCAAAGAGTGCCAACAGATGAGGAAATTGTTGCGGCGACGGGCATCTCGGATCTATATGCCGCAGCCAAGAGGCTCGAAGGCATTGTGCGAAAGACTCCACTGACATACAGTGAATTCTTCTCCGACAACGCAGGCAACGAGGTCTATCTAAAGCTTGAAAATCTGCAAACAACGGGTGCGTTCAAGCTGCGCGGTGCATACAACCGCATCTCCATGCTCACGGAAGAGGAAAAGGCGCGCGGCGTCATTACCGCCTCTGCGGGCAACCACGCGCAGGGCGTTGCTTATGCTTCGCAGAAACTCGGTGTAAACGCCGTAATCTGTATGCCCGCCACGACCCCGATCCTCAAAGTCGAGGCGACACGCGCACTCGGTGCGACAGTGATCCTCCACGGCAACGGATTCGACGATGCCTACGCGCACAGTCTCAAGCTGCAAAAGGAAAAAGGCTACGTCTACATCCACCCGTTCAATGACCGTGATGTACTCGTCGGACAGGGCACCATCGCGCTTGAGATCATCGACGCGCTCAAGGACATAGATGCCATTCTCGTCCCCATCGGCGGCGGCGGTCTTGCCTCGGGCATTGCACTCGCGGTGAAGCTCGTCAATCCGCAGGTAAAGGTCATCGGTGTGGAGCCGGAAAATGCTGCCTGCATGAAGGCGGCACTCTCCTGCGGACGCACGATCACCCTCCCCTCTGCCGACACGGTTGCCGACGGCTGTGCCGTACGCACCGCCGGAAATCTGACACTCGAATTCTGCCGCCGCTATCTCGATGAGATCATCACCGTCTCCGAGATGGAGATCATGAGCGCCCTGCTCTCCCTCATTGAAAAGCACAAACTCATTGCCGAGGGTGCGGGGGTTCTCTCGCTCGCGGCACTCAGCAAGCTGCGCATGAAGGATAAAAAAGTTGCTGCCCTAATAAGCGGAGGCAACATTGACATCTCCACCATCTCCGCCCTCATCTCGAAGGCACTCATCTCGCGCGGCAGAGTATTCCGCTTCTCCGTCCAGCTTCCCGACAAGCCGGGTCAGCTGCTCACCGTCGCTCAGATCCTGACCGAGCAGGATGCAAACGTCATTCGCCTCGATCACGATCAGACGATGGTAACGGACAGCTTCCAGAAGGTGCAGCTCACCGTCACCGTTGAGACGCATGGGCAGGAACATATCAATCACATTGTCGCCGCCCTCGCAGCGAACGGATTTGAGATTACGAAGATTTACTAGAAAGGACACCCACGCATGACTGCCGCCCCACTGAAATGTATCGATCAGGATACGGCACAGCATCTTGCCGACCTCTTTAAGATCCTCGGCGATCCTACCCGCATCAAGATCCTCGCGCTGCTCGCTGCGGCGGAGGAGCTGCGTGTCTACGACATCGCGGACAGCCTCATGATGGGGCAGTCCGCCATCTCTCATCAGCTCCGTGTTCTCCGCACCGCCCGTCTCGTAAAATTTCACCGCGACGGCAAGGAAGTGCTCTACTCCATTGACGACGATCATGTCCTGAAGCTGCTGGGACAGGGACTCGAACACGTTCAGCACACATAGGGAATCGCTGATAAAATAGACCCTCAGATTGACGTAGATTTTTTCGTCCGAACAAGGAGGCAAATCCTCCACATAGCAGGGCTATGTGGAGGATTCTAGGGCACAGTATGGGCAAAAAAGATGCGTCAAGATGGCGTGGCTGAAGTTATCAGTGCTTCCCTAGCTCCACGAAAGGAAGTTGTCTCATGAAATACCGCATCGTCCTCTGCACCGGTATTGCCCTGCTGTTTGCCGTCAGCACCGCATTCGCCTCCCCCACGCTGCGTGAGGGATCCCACGGGCATGAGGTGCTCGTCCTGCAGCAGGCACTTCAAAGTGCAGGCTACAATGTCAAGAGCACGGACGGCATCTTTGGCAAGGATACGGAGCGTGCCGTTGCCGAATTCCAGCGCGACAACAAGATCAAGATCACGGGTGTCGTCAACAGTGCCACATGGCACGCCCTCAAAAATGCGCCGGCAAAGCGCCCATGGGGCATTGATGTGCCTGCACCTCCCGCCGAAAAAAATTTCCCGCTTGCACCAAACGGAACGACCATTCTGCCCGCAAGCAAGGTATCCGATGTGATCAAAACGGCGAAGTCCTACATGGGCACGCCATACATTTTCGGCGGTGCGACACCGAAGGGCTTTGACTGCTCGGGCTACCTGCAATACGTCTTCCAGAAGCATGGGATTACAATCCCGCGCACGGCCGACGAGCAGTACAAGCTCGGACTTCGGACAAAGAGTACAAAGGAACTCGTGCCCGGAGATCTCGTATTTTTTGAAACCTATGAAAAGGGCGCGTCCCACTGCGGCATCTACCTCGGCAAGGGCGAGTTCATCCATGCCTCCACGAGCAAGGGCGTACGTGTCGACGCACTCACGAACGACTACTGGAAGCCGCGTTTTCTCGGCGGCAAGCATATTGTAAAGTAAACGGGAGACAAAGGAAGGGTCGGGTTCATATGACACAGCTTTTTTTCCGCCTCGCTGTCGTTGTTCTCCTTGTTTCTGCTGCAGCTTCGGCAACGGTATGTGCAGA
The DNA here is from genome assembly GCF_900290285.1 of Candidatus Centipeda massiliensis. Lineage (GTDB taxonomy): Bacteria > Bacillota > Negativicutes > Selenomonadales > Selenomonadaceae > Centipeda > Centipeda massiliensis. The sequence continues at coordinate 193,510 of NZ_LT985755.1, forward strand.
GGAGCAGCAGACAGATCCCTATCATGTAGACTGGAAAGAACCGCAGACACGCCGCATTGAAGTCCAACGTCCTCCAACCATGGAAACATGGGGCGTTGTGAAACAAGGTGATGTGCAAACGAAATTTCTGCGTTCCATCCCCTATTTATATAGTTCCTATGAACTGCACGAAATCCATACGAACGGCAACGTCGAATATCTTTTTCATGTGCAGGTTGAGCACGGCAGCGACGGAACAGTGCCGCGCCTCACCATCGGCACGAAAGAGGACACGGCATTTGAATTGACGGCTGTCCCTGCAGCGGAGCTCAAAACCATCCCATCCAAGGACTATACCGACTATTGGTATCGCGCCGGCGATCTCTCCCGTTGGGCAGCACTTGAGGAGGCAGCAAAGAAAGGGAAGGTAAACGCATACTTCTATCATTCCCCGAACGGCAAGGCAAGCCGTGATGAGATCTCTCCTCTCGTAAAACGTATTCCGCATTGGCTCACGCTGCCCATCGAGGAATGCAATGCGTACGGACCAAAGTACAGCGTCTTCTATCCGGGGATGCCGGCAAAAGAGCTGCGCGATGCCATCGCCTACCGCTCGAACGCGCATTATGACAGCGGGCGCGCCAAAACGTCGAATAAATATGTCTTTTCCGATGTGGGAAACCTCCCCTCATTCGCCTTGCATCCGCCCTTGTCCATAGCAGAGGTACACTATGTAACATTCCGAGAAGAACCTGCGGGAACATGGGTGAATTGGGACTACTGGGAGCCCATGTCGAGCGGCATTCACCCGCTCGACACGATTGGATACATCACGCAGGCAGTCTACGCGGATCTCTATCCGACAAAGTACTACGGCTTTACACTGAGAGGACACGCTGAGAAACAAAAATGGATCATTGACACCGTTGATACGAAGCGGCATCCGGAACTCGCGTCAGTTACACCGGGCGATGTCATCAAATCCCTCAATGGGATTCCGGTCGACGGCTATCCGAAATACGTTGCCGAATACCTCATGTTCTACAGCGACCTTGGCGATTTGAACCTCGTACTTGAAAACAAAGAGTCAGGACTCTATGAGGTTACCGTATGCTCTTTGATCCATCTGCCGCTGCCGGCGATTGACTATGCGGCAGAGAACGAAAAGTCAAAGCTCCGCTATACGAAAAAATCAATCACGGAGTTCCGGCCGGACGGAGCCGTCCCCTTTGAGATCTTTGATCCTCTCGGGAATCCCGCCGCTCATATAGAATCTCCGCGGACGGATTGGATTCTCGAACATTTTCATGCACAGAGACCGCACACTATGCCGCTCGGCAAATATTTTGCCGCAGCCGCCCCGCAATATTGACTTTTCCCGCTGCGCTCATTATAATAGTGCGGTATCGGGATGTAGCGCAGTTTGGTAGCGCATCTGGTTTGGGACCAGAGGGTCGCAGGTTCGAATCCTGTCATCCCGACCATTGCACCTGTAGCTCAGTTGGATAGAGCAACGGCCTTCTAAGCCGTGGGTCGAGGGTTCGAATCCCCCCAGGCGCACCATTGAAGATAACCGTATCGCGTGCTGCGATACGGTTTTTTGCTGTGCTCATTTACGCACAAAAAAACGGATGTAAAACCTGCTCTTACATCCGCTGAAATTCAATATGGTGGAGACAAGGGGGATCGAACCCCTGACCTCTTGCATGCCATGCAAGCGCTCTCCCAGCTGAGCTATGCCCCCGCGCATTTCGCGCTGACAAAGGGTAGTATAGCGAAAAGCGCGTGCATTGTCAAGGCTGAATTTTCGGTGCACAGGTGCGCCGATTGCGTCCCTCACCCCTCTGCATTGCGTTTCTCATACGCCCCGCTCAAAATGTCTGCCCACCATGGTTCGTGTGCCTGATACCATGCGATCGTCGCCTGAATGCCGTCGTCGAACTTCGTCGTAGGCTGCCAGCCGAGCGTGCGACCAATCTTCGTCGGGTCAATCGCATAGCGGCGGTCATGCCCCTTGCGGTCGGTGACGTAGGCGATCTGCTCCTCCCCTTTGCCGAGTGCCTTTAGAATCGTACGGACGACCTCGATGTTTGACCGCTCATTGTGCCCACCGACATTGTAGACCTCCCCCTCCGCGCCGCGCCGCATGATTGCGTCGATGGCACTACAGTGGTCGTCAACGTGCAGCCAGTCGCGCACATTCAGCCCATCGCCGTAGACGGGCAGCTTCTCCCCCTGCATCGCGCGGATCATCATGAGCGGGATAAGCTTCTCGGGGAACTGATACGCACCGTAGTTGTTCGAGCAGCGCGAGATCGTCACGGGCACGCCGTAGGTGCGCGCATACGCCTGCACAATGAGATCGGCGGACGCCTTCGATGAGGAATAGGGACTCGATGCGTGGAGGGGTGTTTCCTCCGTAAAGAGGAGATCCGGACGGTCAAGCGGCAGATCACCGTAGACCTCATCGGTCGATACCTGATGATAGCGTTTGATGCCGTACTTGCGGCAGGCATCCAGCAGCACGCTCGTCCCAATGACATTCGTCTGCAGAAAGATCTCCGGATTTTCGATGGAGCGATCCACATGGGACTCCGCCGCAAAGTTCACCACAATATCCGGCTGCTCACGTTCAAAGAGTGCATAGACCGCCGCGCGGTCCGCAATGTCACCGCGCACAAACGAGAACTGCGGATTCTTCTGTGCCGCATCGAGTGTCGCCAGATTCCCCGCATAGGTCAGCGCATCATAGCAGATGATACGATCCTCCGGATGCTCACGCAGTTCGTAGTAGACAAAATTTGCGCCGATAAATCCCGCGCCGCCCGTGACAATAATCTTCATAGATTTTCGCTCCTTTTCTTCTTTAAAGATGATTCGACGCCCTTCCCCTTTTTCCTTTTATTTACAGAACACAAACAAATGTGCTATACTATAACAGGAGGGATGAACATGAAGGAGCGCACATATATCGCCATCGACCTCAAGGCATTCTTCGCCTCGGTCGAATGTATGGAACGCGGACTCAATCCGCTGACCACACATCTCGTCGTTGCGGACGAAAGCCGCACGAGCAAGACCATCTGCCTTGCCGTCTCCCCTGCACTCAAGGCACACGGCATCGGCGGACGCCCGCGCCTCTTCGAGGTCATCCGTGCCGTGGAGCAGGCGAATGCGCGGCGCAAGTACCGCGCTCCGCAGCGTACGCTCGTGGGCGAGACCACGGATGCCACCGAACTGGCAGCGCACCCGGAACTCGGGATTGCCTACCATGTCGCACCACCACGCATGGCACTCTACATGGAGTACAGCATACGAATCTACGAGATCTATCTGCGTCATATTTGCCCCGAGGATATCCATATCTACTCCATCGACGAGGTATTTATCGACGCGACGAGCTACCTCTATACGTGGAACATCTCGGCGCATGACTTTGCCATGCAGCTCATCCGAGAGGTGCTGCGCGAGACCGGTATCACAGCAACGGCGGGCATCGGCTCAAACCTCTACCTTGCAAAGGTCGCAATGGATATTGTCGCGAAGCATATCAAGCCCGACGTAGCCGGCGTGCGCATCGCGCAGCTGGACGAGATGAGCTATCGCAGACGACTCTGGACGCATCGCCCGCTCACGGATTTTTGGCGCGTTGGCAGAGGCTACGAGCGAAAGCTTGAGGAAAACGGACTCTATACGATGGGTGACATTGCGCGCTGCTCGCTCGGAGGTACAAATGCACGACACAACGAAGATTTACTCTATCGTCTCTTTGGCATACAGGCAGAGCTGCTGATCGATCATGCGTGGGGCTATGAAAGCACGCGCATGGAGGACATCAAAAGCTACCGCCCGAAATCACGCAGCATCCACAGGGCACAGGTACTTCAAACACCATATACAGCGCAGAAGGCACGTCTCGTCGTCTGGGAGATGGCAGATTCCCTCTCCATCGACCTTGCCGAAAAGAGACTGACGAGTGATCGTCTCGAACTGACCATAGGCTATGACATCGAGTGTCTGACCCGCCCCGAGATCCGCGCCCTCTATCACGGACGGATCCACACGGATCGCTATGGGCGGCAGGTACCGTATCCATCCCATGGAAGGGCTCTCATCGAGCGCGGCGCAGAAACACAAGCATTTATGACCGCGCTGACAGAACTCTATGACAAAATTGTAAATCCCGCCCTTCTCATACGCCGCATCACCGTCTCCGCACAGAACCTGATGACAGAGGAGCAGCACACCTCCGCCGCCGAACAGCTGAATCTCTTTTCGCCTGAGGAAACGTCGCAGATCGTTCTTACCCCGCAGGAAATTGCTGCACGAAGCAAGGAAAAGGCATTGCAGGAGGCAATCCTTGCCATCAAAAAAACGTATGGGAAGAACGCCATTCTGCGCGGAGCAAACCTCCTCGACGGTGCAACGACGCGTCTGCGCAACAGTCAGATTGGCGGGCATAAGGCATAGAAACGAAAGGACAAGACCATGCAGCGAAGCATCGAGGACTATGCGGACATCATCCATCTGCCGCGCCCCATCTCAAAGACACATCCCCCCATGTCTCTGCGTGACCGCGCGGGGCAGTTCGCCCCCTTCTCCGCACTCACGAGACTGCACGAGGCCGCTGACCGCAAAGCACGGGAGCTGGCAGAGCAATGCGAAGAATACGCCCCGCCCGACTATAGTGCTTGACAAACTCGGAAAAGGTCGTTACAATACTACAGAGCGTCGGGATGTGGCTCAGCTTGGTAGAGCGCATCGTTCGGGACGATGAGGCCGCAGGTTCGAATCCTGTCATCCCGACCATTTTGAGAGATATATGAGCCGGAGTCCAAACGGACACGGCTTTTTTATTGTTCGGAGGGAACTTATGGAAAATGGGCGAAAGCGGTGCAGCTGGGTCAAATTGGACGACCCTATCTACGTGAAATACCATGACGAGGAGTGGGGACAGCCGCTCCACGATGATGATGCACTCTATGAACTGTTTATTCTCGAAACATTTCAGGCGGGGCTGTCGTGGGCGACAATCCTCCACAAGCGCGAGAACTTCCGCCGTGCATACGAGGGCTTTATCCCCGCGCGCGTCGCCGCATTCGATGCGGCAAAGGTTGAAGAACTAATGCAGGACGCAGGGATTGTTCGCAACCGCCGCAAAATTGAGGCGAGTATCCGAAACAGCCGCGTCTTTCTCGATATCGTGAAGGAATTCGGCTCGTTTGACCGCTATATCTGGAGCTTTACGGATGGAAAATCCGTGCGTGAGAGCTGTGAACTGCGCACAACCTCACCGCTCTCGGACACCGTATCAAAGGATCTCAAAAAGCGCGGCATGGCATTCGTCGGCTCAACCTGCATCTACTCGACACTCCAAGCCATCGGCGTACTCGCTGCACATACGGATGAATGCGATTGGAGCAAGGCATGACGCGCACGCACAACTCTTGCAGTGCCGCTCTGTGCGCAGCTTTCCCCCATACGGTTCCAATTCTCGCGGGTTTCCTCTTCCTCGGGCTTGCCTACGGTATCTATACGAATGTCTCGGGGTTCTCGTTCTGGTACCCAATGGCGATGAGTGCAATCATCTTCGGCGGCTCGCTCGAATTTATTGCGACAGCACTCCTCCTCAGTCCCTTTGCCCCCATGCAGACCTTTCTCCTCGCACTCATGGTGCAGGGGCGGCACATCTTCTACGGCATCTCCATGTTTGAAAAATATCGCGGCACAGGCTGGAAAAAGCCCTACCTCATCTATGGCATGTGTGACGAGTCCTTCTCCATCAACTATACGGCAAAAATTCCGCAATGGGTCGACGCAGGCTGGTTCATGTTCTTTGTCACACTTCTCAACCAGCTTTACTGGGTCGCGGGCGCAACCATCGGCGGACTGGTTGGTACGCAGCTCCCCATCAATACAGACGGCATAGAGTTCGCGATGACGGCACTCTTCGTCGTCATCTTTATCGAGCAGTGGCTGAACGACCCGCAGCACTATACAGGAATCCTCGGACTTGCCGCAGCAGGGATTGCGCTCGCAGTCTTTGGACGTGATGCGTTCATGCTTCCGACCATGTTCATCATCCTCGCTGGCTGCCTTGTACTGCGCCCCTTCATCGAGAGGAGGGGGACGGCATGACGTTCATCGAGCAGTGTATCACCATCGGACTCTGTGCGCTCGCCAGTGTCCTCACACGCGCCCTCCCCTTCCTCCTGCTCTCGGAAAAGAAGCCGACGCCGCCCATTGTCCGCTACCTCGGCAACGTCCTCCCCGCCGCCGTCTTTGGAATGCTCGTCGTCTACTGCCTCAAGGATACAAACTTCCTTGGCGGCACACACGGGCTGCCGGAGATCGCAGGAATCCTTGTGACGGCGATGCTGCATCTGAGATTTCGCCAGATGCTCCTCTCCATTGGGGGCGGAACGGCGGTCTATATGATACAAATTCAATACGTATTCATCCCATAAAAAAATTCCCCATAATGGCGGTGCAACTAAGGGATTTTAATCCCGGAAAGAATATCGGCATAGTTTGGAGAAATCCGGCTATGCCGATTTTTCGTCTGTCTTGGGCTGCGGTGGCGGCATGAACTCGCCGATGCAGTTCCATATGATACGCATTCTCTGAATCTTGTATCCGTTCATCCGCTCCGGTTTGTAGATTTCGACACGGTCTACGAACTCCCGGATAATCTCCGGCGTCAGTTCCGGGACATCCGTGTACTTGCGTACCTTGGCAATAAAAGTATCAACATTGATATTGCTTTCCTGCTGAGAGGCAATCTGGCTGCGAAGCTCCGCCACACGGCTTTCGAGCGTTTTCTGCTCGGCTTCATAGCTTTCGGACATTTTGACGAAACGCTCATCAGAAATCTTACCTTCGATGTTGTCCTCATAGAGCCGCTGGATAATTTCATCCAGCTTGTGAATCCGTGCCTGTGACTGCTCCAGTTCCCGCTTGCCATCGCGCAGGCTCCTGTCAACCTCGGCTCTGGTTTTCTTGGTAATCATCTCCACGAAATTGTCTTCGTACGATTGCACATAGCTTACGATTTCCCTGATACCCGCAAGCAGATGTTCTTCAATCACACGGTTGCGTATCTGGTGTGACGGGCAGATGTCCTTGCCCTTTTTGCGATAGGTGGCGCAGACCATGTACTCACTCTGCGGAAGATTCCTGCCGCGTACCTGATACATTTTCGCTCCACAATCGGCGCAGAATACCATGCCGGATAAGGCGGGCATCTCGCCCATAGGCGTTACCCTGCGGCTGCCGTCACGGATGCGCTGCACGATGTCAAAGGTCTCTTGGTCGATGATTGCCTCGTGGGTATTCTCGAAAATCTGTCAATTCGCAGGATCGTTCTTGAGCTGCTTTTTCTGCTTGTAGGATTTGCGGTAGGTCTTGAAATTCACCGTATGCCCTAAGGAAACGCTGATAAAACACGGATAACAAGGCTTGCGTTATCCACAGGCATCAGTTCTACAGTTTCCCATGCAAAAAGTGGAAAAGCATGCCCATATCTCTTTCTTTCCTTCCCCGAACCTCCCGTTTGAACGGGATTTTCGAGAAAAAGGGCACACTTATCCCGTTGTCATGCAAAACGCTCTCTGCCTTCCCGCCCGCAGACACATAACGAGATTCGCCGACGCAAAGAGCAGATCGTATTGCAGAAGGTTCTTCCTGAGTCCGCGATACCTTGTCTTACCCGCATGAAACAGACGCTTCACAATGAGAAAAGGATGCTCCACCTTGCTGCGAACCGAGGCTTTCGCATGCTCGATCTGCCTGTCCCAATTCGTCCCTTTGTATTCTTTCGTCATGCGGTTCTGCGAGGGTCTTTGGGCAATGCGGTAGTCCACGTCTGAAAGCTCGGACCTCTCTCGGATTTCCGTGCGTTTTTCCACACCGAGATACCCCGAATCCCCATAGACCGTATGATCATCTTCGCGGATCAGCGCATGGGTTTGGGTAATGTCGTGCACGTTGGCGGCGATCGCTGTGATCGTATGGACGTAGCCTGTTCCGGCATCCGCACCGGAATGGATCTTCATGCCGAAGTACCACTGATTCCCCTTCTTCGTGGAGTGCATCTCAGGGTCACGGGACTTTGTCGCGTTCTTGGTCGAACTCGGTGCATGAATGATGGTTGCATCAACAATTGTGCCGCCGTGCATGATGAGTCCAGACGCGTCTAGGCGTTGTTTCACATCATCGAAAATCTTGCGGGCGATGTCGTGCTTTTCCAGCAGATGCCGAAAATGCAGAAGTGTCGTGGCATCGGGTGTTTGTTCTGTGGAAAAGTCAATCCGCAGAAAGTGTTTCATGGCATAGCTGTCGTAAATTGCATCCTCGATTCCCTCATCGGAAAGACCGAACCAGTTCTGCATAAGGTACATACGCAGCATGGTTTCTAGGGGGATCAGTTTTCTGCCGCGCTCTTTCTGGACATAGTACGGCGCGATGAGTGCCATCCATTCGTTCCAAGGAATGATGGATTCCATGGCTTCCAGAAAGGCTTCACGCCGTGTTGTTCTCTTGCGGTTTACGTACTCCATGTCGGTAAAGGTTTGCTGCACCATGATGTTGCCTCTCTCTCGTCGTGTTGCTGTTTTCCTCTATTGTAATATTTCGGAGCTCAATCGTGCAACAAAAGAATTTTTCAGCGATTCCTTAAATCCTTGTAGCCGTAATTGCTGTATTTATCCAGCTTTTCCTCGTGATGCTTTGCTTTTCGGTTAGCCCTCTGTCTCTTCCTGTCTTTCATACCGATACCTCCAATCTCTCCTGATTCTGGATAGACTGCTCCCTCGGTTGCGGGAAACAGCCTGTCCGGTTGACGTCCGCCGATACAAGAGGTTGTAGAATTTGCTCTTGTATTTAATCACATTATAGACCATAATATTACCGAAGTATATTTTCATCGGTAAGACTAACGGTAAGAAACGAGGCGTTTTCAAATGAAAGAAATCCCCACCGATTTTTATACATTTACGGAGATTGGCGGCGTAGGCGAGATGGTCTACAAGGCTGTGAAGTTCGCGGAATATGTGCCGGAGTATAACCACGCCACAAAAGGAGACGAGATAAAACCGCTGTTCACATTTTTCGGGCATCCAACAAGCGGAACAGACTACTCACTAACCGAGCAGGATTTGCTGGCAAGTCTGTGTAACCTATATAAAAGAATAAACGCTCCCGACAGTGCCGAGAGCGCAACAGACCTTGTGTGGGAATGGTGCAGAAACAACATCCATCCCTACGATATTGATAACTTATGTCAGGAGATAGAGGATGGGAACTTCCTTGATCTCTATTTCTATGAGTTTTTACAGAACAGAGCCACTTTTGACGCGAGAGATTTCGTAACAGACCTGTGCAAGCTGGGAACGGCATTTGAATACTACGATGTGCTGCAGAAGGTCAGAATCGAGCATGATGTATCTGCCGGACGTAATCTCTACTATGAAGGGAATATCTGTGACAGTCTGCCGTTTCTTGAAAAATACAGACGGTACACGGGTGATGCGGAATATCTGGAGCATTTCAATGCGGATTACAATGACCGTGTCTTCGACTTGCTCGAAATGTTTCCAGACTTCAAGCTACGTGTAAAGCAGAATCCGAAAACGCATAAGGCAGAGATGATGGCGGAGATACACTCCGTATTTGATATTGCGTGGTACTCCTTTGCCCGGATGGTGGCGGATGTTGCTCCTCCGGCCGATGACGATTTGAACTATATGTTCTCGCAAGGCTCCATCCTGACGTGTATGTGCTGCGGAGAATACTTTGTCCGGCATTCCAGTCGACAGCGGTACTGCGATAATCCTGATTGCAAAGCGGATCGAAATAACCGTAAGTCAAGAGCATATTACAAAAGGAAGAAAGCGGAATCATAATCGCCCATTTGCTATGTGAATTTTTCATAACTGCTTGAAAAATTCACAATTTCGTGATATACTGGATTAGTACACCGTGATGAAGAGGAGGCGTACTATGGCTGTAAGCTACAAGAAATTATTCCATATGCTGATAGACAGAAATATGACGGCTGCGGAGCTTCAGAAAGAAGCCGGGTACAGTGCCAATATTTCAACACGAATGCGCCGGGACGAGTATGTGTCCCTTGATTCGATAGAAAAAATTTGCCGGGTACTGAACTGCAAGGTAGACGATATCGTGGAGTTCGTGCCGGAGGGCAATAGTAAAGAAACCAATGTGGAGGATTAACTCATGGAGATCAAAGATATTTTAAAGCCTGTTGAACTGCGCGATTTAAAGCAATTTTCAGCGAAAGAGCAGGAATGGCTGAATAAACGAATCCAAAACCGTAAAGATGGTAAACCGGGCGTGGAATGTGTTGTTCGCGGCTTGAACAGTGATGGCGATTTCTTTGAGTTAAAACCTGAGGAAATCGTAAGGCAGCTATATGCGCATAGGCTTATTGAAGAGTATGGATACTCCAAAGACCAGCTCGAATTTGAGGTTCAGGCTGTCTACGCTGGGCGCGAAGTAGTAAAAGACAAGAGAATTGATATTGCTATCTATTCGGGTTCCGATAAGAAAAAACTTGATATCGTTATAGAGGTGAAGCGGCCTGAAGTTAAAGATGAAAATGCCGTTTATGAAGGAGAATCTTCTACGCCAAGACAGCAGATGGAGTCATACTGCCTTTTGAAAAAAGCACAGGTGGGAGTTATAGCAAACGGCTCCAACCTTCTAAAATTTTACGCTGCTCCGGATTTTGACAATGCTCTTGTGATAGACAGATTTCCTCGTCAAGGGGAAGACATCAAAGAATGGATTGAAAACCGACGTTTCACTTTAAAGCAACTGATGCTGTCTGACAGATTGCAGACAGAAACGCTCAAGGATATTATTCTTGCCGTTGAACAGCGCTTCGGTGCAAATGATTCCAGCGATAAAGCCTTCGAAGAGATATTTAAACTCATTTTCACGAAACTTTATGACGAAAAGATGTCCAGTGATGACGCAGATGAAATAGCAAATCAGATTAAATATACGGGTAAGAAGCTGTCAGAAATCGATGACAGCACATTCCGTGTTCTTGAATTCAGAGCTAAGGACAGCGAAACACCGGATGACATTTATAAGAAGATCAGCGATCTGTTCAAAAAAGCAAAGACCAAATGGCCGGGCGTATTTCAGGCGGATTCCGTTCTCAATATGCAGAAAGCCACTGTTAAATCCTGCGTAAAAGAACTTCAGAATGTAAAGATGTTTAACTCTAATCTGGAAGTGGTTGACGATGCTTTTGAACATCTTGTTAATCAAAACCAGAAGGAAGGCATGGGACAGTATTTTACGCCTCGTTATGTTATAGATATGTGTGTTCAGATGCTCAATCCCACGCAGGAGGAAAAAATGATAGACCCTGCTGCGGGTAGTTGTGGTTTTCCTATGCACACTGTCTTCCATGTGTGGCAACGGTTGAATCCTACAGCACCTAATCTCTTTACCACCAATAAGCGTACGCAGGCAGAAACTGACTATGTCCAAAGTAATGTTTTTGGAATTGATTTCAGTGAAAAAAGTGTTCGTGTCGGCAGGATGCTTAACATTATCGCTGGAGACGGCCACACCAACGTAATAGAGCTCAATTCTCTCGATTACAGAAACTGGGAAAAAGATTATCTAAAAGATAAGAAATGGGATGATAAATACCACGATGGCTTCAAAAAACTTGAAGGTATGGAGCACAAAGGTGATCGTGGTGAGCGAAAATATGAGCCATATAAATTCTTCGATTTCGATGTGCTGATGGCCAATCCACCTTTTGCCGGAGATCTTGATAATCAGGAACAGCTTTCACAATATGACCTGAGCCTTAACGCAAAAGGGAAAAAACAAAATAAAGTAGGTAGAGATATTCTGTTTATCGAGCGTAATTTGAACTTCCTGAAACCCGGAGGGAGAATGGCTATTATCCTTCCACAGGGACGTTTTAACAATTCGAGCGATAAGTACATTCGTGAGTATATCCTGACACAGTGCAGACTTCTCGCTGTTATCGGACTTCACGGAAATGTGTTTAAACCTCACACAGGGACAAAGACCAGTGTTTTGCTCGTGCAAAAGTGGACTGACGAAAACTGCGGCTATCCGAACATCTGCCCGAAACCTGCTCCAGACGAAAATGGAAATATTGACTATCCTATTTTCTTCGCGACCATGCAGGAACCGAGCAAGGATAATTCCGGCGATAAAATTTATGTAACAGAAAATTATGTTTCATGGACAAGCTATGCCTATACAACATTAGAAGTCTATATTCGCAAGGCCGATAATGTTGAGGTTCCAAAGACGGAATACGATTCAGCAGCAAAGAAATCTGCTTACAAAGTAAAAATAGAAACACGCGTTGAAAAAACCGAGCACACAAATGCTGATGGCGACACCACTTTCATCAAAGATCTTTTCGTCGATGAGCATGGTGACGTTGATAGCCATAAAAAGTGGATCAGGAAAAATGTATGCTTTGTCCTGAAAAACAAAAAGGCGAATCCATCAATGCCCGCTGAGATTACAATTGATGATTACCTTGCACTTGATCCCGATAATCAAAAGCTTTATAAAGAGACACCTATCCTTGGCGATAACAACAATCCTGTAATTTCAAAGGATGACTATGATGCAATCCCAGCTGAAGAAAAGAAGTTTTATCTTTTCGCTGAGGAAGTTAAGGAATGGTCTGAGCGTGTGAAGGATGCACACGGCCATATCTTTGTTAAGCACGATCTTTTCAATCAAGACCCGCAACTACCGAACAGAAATCCGCACAACATCTATGCCCAGAATGGTATTGCCGAGGCATTCGCCAAATTCGCATATGATGAACGCTTAAGCTTTGCACCATCTGAAGAAGAATTGCAACGAATCCTTCATCCGGAGAACGAACTCCCTTTTTGATTGGCCTCTCCAATGATGACGTGTATAAGGATTTGTTGGAGAGGCTAACAATAAAAATTGTTCCTATGTCTAAGGTTTCTAAGAATAATGATCTTAGAATAGAAGCTGAATTTTATAACGCTAAACGGGCAAATTTCAATAGCGTAAAGGGAAGTGTAATAGAAGCATATAGTCAGTATGGAACGTCAAAGGGACTTAATGAAGATGGGTATGGATATCCAGTCCTACGCTTGAATGAATTTGACTCATTTTTCATTCATGCTCCAGCAAAATACTGCAATCTTATTGATGCCGAAACATACGAGTCATTAAAACTAAAAAAGAACGATGTTTTAATTTGTCGTACTAATGGAAATCCTAAATATGTTGGAAAATCCGCTCTTGTTCCGCAGGATTATGAATATGCATTTGCATCTTATCTTTATAGGATTAGGCCGGATGAAAAATACATAAACCCCGCGACTCTTGTTGCATATTTAAATTCCACATATGGACGTTCAGAAATAGAGCGTCTTGCAATGGTCGGAAATCAAGCTAATTTTAGTCCTGCTAAATTTAGACAGATAGAAATTCCTGTGTTCGGAGTAGCTTTTAGAAAAGCGATTACCTCAATCGTAGAACTTGCTTATACCAAGCTTAATGAATCTCGTGATAAGTACGAAGAGGCAAGTGCTCAGTTGTCATCAGGATTGGGCTTCGACACATGGTTACTTTCACAGCAGCCCTTGTCAATTCGCAGTTTTATGCATGTATTGAATACAGAACGCATAGATGCGGAGTATTATCAACCGAGGTATGACGAACTGATTGCTAAAGTTAAGGCTTTAGGCGGAGGAATAGTTGAAACCGAATGCAACTTATACGACAAGAATTTTAATCCAGAAAAATCTGTTGAATACAAATACATTGAACTTTCTAATATCGGGAATTCTGGCGAGATCAATGGATTTACGCTCGATTTAGGTTATGAATTACCGACGCGAGCAAGAAGGATTGTTCATACTGGAGACATCATTATCTCTTCGCTTGAAGGATCTTTACAAAGCTGTGCTCTCATTCCAGATAGTTTTGATGGCGCATTATGTTCAACGGGTTTTTATGTGTTAGATTCTGATAAAATCAACAGTGAAACGTTGCTGGTACTGTTCAAATCCGCTCCAATTCAAGCGCTCTTGAAGCAACAATGCACTGGCACTATACTTACTGCATTTGGCAAGGATGGCCTGTTATCAATTCCTATCCCGCATATAACCAGTGATTTACAGCACAAAATCAGGGATAGCGTAAAAGAGTCATTTGCATTAAGGCAAAAAAGCGTAGATTTACTTGAAGCTACTAAGCATGCCGTAGAAATTGCTATTGAACAGGATGAGGCAAAAGCGATAGAATACCTTGAGTCAGCAAAATAAGAACAAGGCCGCATCAGGGAGGAATCCCCGGTGCGGCTTTTCTGTTAGTCTGTTTTTCCGGTCAGGATGAACCGGGCATATTCTTTCCTGTGATCTTCGAGCCACAGCACCAGCTCATAAAAATTCTGCTCGTAGGAAAGGCGCTGGACGGTGTTCACATCGAACATATTCGTCAGGCCTGTATCCCGGATGGCGATGATTTGCTCTCGGACGGTATCATTCATTGGAATCCACCACCTTCCTGATTCGGTCTGCATCCGGCACTATGTTCAGCGAGGAGCCGTTATCCCAGTCTACCAGAATGTCACCGACGTCATCGACTCCGGTCACGGTGCCTTTCGTGCCGACCGGCGGCGCGGCAAGATCGTCCATTTGCAGCAGCTCAATTCTTGTACCGACCGGGTATCGGAGACGGAGCGCCTGAATCTGTTCTCTCTTAAGCATCAGCGGTCTCCTTCTCCGGTGCCCCGTTCCTCCATGCGCTGTTCCTGGAAAGGTTACGGAGCAGAATCCGGCGCGTGGTTTTGAACTCGTCCCCGATAAATCCGAGCCGGAGCAGGAAACAGCGGAAAGCGTACTTCTCGTTCTCCACATCCTTTTCGGTAGCAATGATGCGCTTCTGCCGTTTGACCATATCCACAAGGGCTGTAATAAAGGCGGTATAGGCTGCGGTTTCCTCGCTCTCGTTGCCCTCCGTGAGCGCGAACCAAGGGAATTCAACCTTGTCCTCGCTGACCACGATTTCAAGGCTCTCTGTGCCGACAGCCTTGCGGATAAGTGCGGCTTTGCTTGTTACAAGCCGTTTCAATTTGTCCAGCTCCGTTTCTGTGAGCGTGTTGGGTATCTCGATTGTCAATTCCGTCTGCTCCGGTTCTGCCGTAAATCCCATCTCCGCAAGCCGCTCGATGATGTCCGAACCGTCCGGGAAGTCAATGCTGCCGTCTTTCAAGATTGTGATTTCTCCGATGTCGTAGTTGCAGGTCGGCATCTTGCGGTAGACCGCTTTCTCAGCAGTCAGTTCCTCGATTGCGGCTACGAGAGTCTTTCTGGTTCTGCCGTCCAGATTCATTTTTCGTACCATGTCGTGTACCTCCTTAATTTTTGGTAGGTACATATATCCCTCTTTCCGGGCAGAATAGCAAGCGTTATGTGCGATATAAATTGATAACTTTCTGTGTCCATCCGGGCATAAAGAAAAAGCCCATGCAGGAGCATTTCTACTCTTACATGGTCTTTTCTGTTGTCCCGCTTGAAGAAGGTCGGCTTAAATTTGCTTGTTTTGACAAATCCCTAAGTTCAACCCTCTAAAGGGGAGTTTTTTTATGATTACATATAATCATCCGCCGTGCGGGTCTTTGCCTTCTTGCCGAGGCCGAGCATAC
Organism: Candidatus Centipeda massiliensis; assembly: GCF_900290285.1. Lineage (GTDB taxonomy): Bacteria > Bacillota > Negativicutes > Selenomonadales > Selenomonadaceae > Centipeda > Centipeda massiliensis. Next base: position 209,213 of record NZ_LT985755.1, read on the forward strand.
GCGAGATGCGGTCGACGATGACATAGAACACGGGAATGAGGAAGATGCCGAGGACGGTGGCAAAGAGCATGCCGCCGACAACGGCGACGCCCATGCCGTTACGCGCCGCAGCGCCCGCGCCGGATGCCATGCAGAGAGGCAGACAGCCGATGATGAACGCGAACGAGGTCATAAGGATCGGTCTGAGACGCAGCCCCGCCGCCTGAATCGCCGCTTTGAGGGGATCCATGCCGCGATCGACGCGCACCTTGGCGAACTCGACAATCAGGATCGCGTTCTTTGCCGCAAGACCGATGACCATGATGACGCCGATCTGCATATAGACGCTGTTCTGATAGCCCGCTGCCGGAATGCCGATCATGCCGAAGATCGTCGCGAGGATGTACTCGGAGAAGAGTGCCCCGAAGATGCCCGTCGGCACGGTAAAGAGGACGGCGAACGGTACGCTCCAGCTCTCATAGAGTGCCGCAAGGCAGAGGAAGACGAAGACAAGGCAGAGTGCAAGCACCTGCATGGTCGAATCCGCCGACTTCTGCTCCTCCCGGCTCTGCCCCGACCACTCGATGCTGAATCCGGAGCCTGTGTGCTTCTGGACAATCTCGGTGATGGCTTTCATCGCATCGCCCGAGCTGTATCCTGTCCCCGCACTGCCTTGGATTTGGATGGAACGCGCACCGTTGAAACGGCTGATCTGCGTCGGTCCCGTTGTGAGTTTCGGCTTGAGGAGGGTATCAAGCGGCACCATGCCGCCCTGCGAGTTCTTGACAAAGACAAACTTCGCTGCCTCTGCCTCGGTGCGATAGGTCACGTCGGACTGCAGCACGACCTTGTAGGTGCGCCCAAACTGGTTGAAGTCATTGACCTCATAGCCGCCGAAGTTGACCTGCAGTGCCGTAAATACATCCGAGAGCTGAACGCCGAGGTTCTTGACCTTTTCGCGGTCGATCTCATACTGATAGCTCGGTGCGTTGATCTTAAACGTCGAGCGCACGCCCCGCAGCTCGGGACGTGTATTCGCCTCGGCAAGAATCGCATTCACGATGTCGTTGAGCTCGGTATCGGAGTGACCGGTCATGTCCTGCAGCTGCAGCGACCAGCCGCCGACATTGCCGAGACCCGGCAGCGCGGGCGGATTGATGGCGATGACGAGTGCCTCGGGCGCCTCCATTGCGCCGGCGCGGAACATGGTGCCGACCGCAGCGGCAACGGACTCAGCCAGTCCTGCACGCTGCGACCAGTCCTTCATGCCGACAAAGACGACCGCGCCGTTGGAGTTCGCACCGCCCGCGAGGATGTCAAAGCCGTTGATGGACATGACGGCGCTCTGCCCCTTGATCTCACGCTGTGCCGCCTGCTGGATCTTGTCCACGGTCTTCTGCGTCTGGTTCGTGGACGTACCCGACGGCAGCTGAATCGCGACCATCAGATAGCCCTGATCTTCCTCGGGGACAAACGTGGTCGGCAGATTCCGATAGATGATCGCCGTGAGCCCGCAGACGATGAGGAGGAAGATAAATGCAACCCTCGCCTTGCGGATAAACTTGCTGACGATGCCGACATAGCCCTTGCGCGTCGCATCAAACCAGTTGTTGAAGCGGTCAAAGAAGCGATCGAGAACGCTCTTTGTCCCATTCTCTTTCTTAGGTTTGAGCATGAGCGCACAGAGCGCGGGCGTCAGCGACAATGCGACGAAGGCAGAAATCGCCATTGAGATTGCAATCGTGAGCGCAAACTGCTTATAGAGCACGCCCATCATACCGCCGAGGAAGGCAACGGGGACAAAGACTGCCGCAAGCACGAAGGCAATCGCGACAACAGGCCCCTGCACCTCCGACATCGCACGCTCCGTTGCATCAATCGGCGTGAGCCCGCTCGCCATGTGGTGCTCGACGTTCTCGATGACGACGATTGCGTCGTCGACGACGAGACCGATCGCAAGCACCATTGCAAAGAGGGTCAGCGTATTGATGGAAAAATCCAGCAGAACGAACGCGCCGAATGTACCGATGAGGGACACGGGCACGGCGAGCAGCGGGATGAGTGTCGCGCGCCAGCTCTGCAAAAAGAGGAAGATGACGAGCACGACGAGCAGCAGTGCCTCAAGGAAGGTATGCACAACCTCCTTGATGGACGCATTGATGTAGTCCGTGCTGTCAAAGACCGACTTCATCTTGAGTCCGGGCGGGAAGGTCTTTTGCGCCTCCTCAAGGATCTTGCGCACCTCGGCAAGCGTAATCATCGCGTTCGCGTCGGAGGTCAGCTGAATGCCAAAGCCGACGGCGGGGTAGCCGTTAAATTTCGCAACAATATTATTTTGACGCTGCCCCGTCTCAATGCGTGCGACATCCTTCAGACGGACAAACGAACCGTCCTTGCCCGAGGCGATGATGACGTTGCCGAACTCCTCGGGCGTTGTGAGGCGCCCCTGCACCTTGCCCGTGAACTGCTTCTCCTGCCCGTTCTGCGTCGGCATACCGCCAACGGTTCCGGCAGGTGCCTGTACGTTCTGCTCGTTGATTGCCCGTGTAATGTCCGCAACAGTCAGACCAAGCTCTGCGAGGCGGTCGGGGTTCATCCAGACGCGCATCGCATAGTCCGCACCGAATACCTGCACCTCGCCCACGCCGCTGACGCGCTTGATTGCATCGAGGAAGTAGAGCGTCGCATAGTTCTTCATGAAGGCGCGGTCGTATGTACCGTCCTCGGAGTAGAGTGAGACGAAGTACGCCATCTGTCCCGAGGATTTGCGCGTTGTAACGCCCGCCGCCTGCACAGAGGACGGCAGGCTGGCATTTGCGCCCGCCGCATTGTTCTGTACCTTGACGGCATCCATATCGCCGTCCGTGCCGACATCGAACGTAACAGAGAGACTGTAGCGCCCCGTATCATCGGAGGTGGAACTCATATAGTCCATCCCCTGCGTGCCGTTGATTTGCTCCTCGATGACCTGCGCCACCGTCTCATTGACAACGGCAGCACTTGCGCCCGTATAGTTTGCCGACACTGCAACCGTAGGCGGTGAGATCTGCGGATACTGCGCGATTGGCAGCGAGAGCCCCGCAATCGTGCCGATGATGACGATCATCACTGCAATGACGATCGCAAAAATCGGTCGATGGATGAAAAATTTTGCCAAAGGGTCTCCTCCTTACTTCGCGGGCGTGAGCTCACGCGTGTTAAAGTTGGAGGTATCCCCCTCAAGCGAGAATCCCATCTCGCCTGCCGTCACCATCGTCACGGCAAGATCGCCGCCCTCCTGAAGGGTCGTGAGCCCCTCGACCACGACGATGTCGGAGGTATCAAGGCCGTCCTTGACCACATAATAGCTGCCGATCTTATCGCCAAGCGTGACGGTACGTGCAACCGCCTTGTTGTCAGGCCCCACGAGCATGACAAAGGACTTGCCGAGAAGCTGCTGCACGGCGCGCTCCGGAACAAGGATTGCGTTCGGAATCGTGTCCCCGATGAGGCTGACGCGCGCGAACATCCCCGGCAGGAGCAGCCCGTCCGGATTGTCAAAGAGCGCCTTGATCGTGAGCGTTCCCGTCTGAGCCGCAAGCGCGCGGTCGGAGGTCACAATATGCCCGATAATCGGATACTTCGAGCCGTTCGAGAGCGTCAACTCCACGATGGTCGCACCGATCCCGCCCGTCTTTACCGCCTGTTCCACAAGATCCAGATACTCGTTCTCCGAAAGGCTGAACTGGGCAAAGATCGGATCCGATGTCCCCATCGAGACGAGCGTCGTCGTTCCCGCCGAGACAAATGTGCCCATCGCCACATCATCCACCGAGAGCTGTCCCGACATGGGCGCATAGATGACAGTATCGTCGAGGTTTTCCTGTGCCTGACGCACGAGTGCCGCATTCGCTGCCACAGCAGCCTCGTATGCGTTCACCTGCGCCTGCTGCGTGGAGAGCATCTGCTCGGAAACTGCCGCGTTCGCATAGAGCTGCTGATAGCGCGCGAGATCCGTACGCGCATTGTTCAGCGTTGCCTCGGACTGGGCGAGGTTTGCCTGTGCCTGAAGGAGCGCACTCTCATACTGACGGGAGTCAATGCGGTAGAGCGGCTGCCCCGCCGAAACGGACTGTCCGCCCACAATGTATTTCTCAACAATATTTCCCGAGACGCGCGACTGGATCTTCACTTCGTCCGTCCCCATGATCTGTCCTGCATAGACGTGCGTGATCGGCGTATCCTGCCGCAGAACATTCATCGCCTTGACTGCCGTCGGACGTGCGCCGCCTGCCTGCTTGCCGCCGCAGCCAGACAGAAGTGTACCCATGACAAAGATCGCAGCGACCAGGACACCAAGACCTCTTCTGCTTTCAAACAAATAAAAAACCTCCTCTTCCCATTCCCCACTTGCATGGTGTTTCCCAACGCATAGATGAAGAAGGGCAGGGTTCCGCATGGAATCCCCTGCCGTAACAAACTCATATTATCGAAGCAACTCCCAAAAGTCAAGAAATGATATGTTCGCCAACGAAAAGTTTAACTAAAATCTAAGATGATGTATTCATCCATGCTGGATGCGGCTAAGAGCAGCAGCCGCCGCCTGCTGCTCCGCCTCCTTCTTGCTGCGCCCTGTCCCCTCCCCCATCGGCTGTCCGCCGATGAGGACACGTGTCGTAAATCGCTTGTCATGATCCGGCCCTGACTCATCGACCAGCTCGTATGCGACGCTCGCATGACGCTTCTGTTGGACATGCTCCTGCAAGGTCGTCTTGTAGTCCCGCATGACATGCGTACGCTGAACGAGCTGCACCTCGGCGGCAAGCTGACGCGCAACATAGTCCTGTGCCGCCTCCCAGCCGCCGTCCAAATAGACGGCACCGATCACCGCCTCGAACGCGTTCTCAAGGTTGTTCTGGCGATCAGCGCCCCCGTTATGCAGCTCCCCACGCCCAAAGCGAAGGTAGCCGCCAAGATCGAGCCGTCGCGCAAGGCGTGCAAGCGTCTCACTCTGCACGAGACTCGCGCGCATCTTCGTCAGCTCCCCCTCCGAACACGCCGGAAAATGCGCATACAAATACGTGCTGGAGGCAAGCTCCAGCACGGCATCGCCCAGAAATTCCAGACGTTCGTTATGCGGCATAGCGACCTTCGCCTCATTGGTATACGAAGGATGCGTCAGCGCCTCGTCCAAAAGAGAGAGGTCGCCGAAGGCAACGCCCATTTGTTCAGAAAGACACACGAGCCGCGCGTGCCTCTCTGCTGTCATTCCATACTTCATCGTTTTACTTCTGATACTTCTTGACGACGAGGCAGGCATTGTGTCCGCCAAAGCCGAAGGAGTTCGAGATCGCCGCGCGGACGGTCTTGGCGCGCGCCGCATTCGGCACATAGTCAAGGTCAAGCCCCTCATCCGGCGTCTCGTAGTTGATCGTCGGCGGAAGCATATCGTTTTCGACCGCCATTGCCGACGCAATCAGCTCGACACTGCCTGCCGCCCCAAGGAGATGCCCCGTCATCGACTTGATGGAGGAAACGGCAACCGCCTTTGCCGCGGAACCCCAGACCGTCTTGATCGCCTCCGTCTCACAGAGATCGTTCATGTGCGTCGAGGTGCCATGTGCATTGATATAGTCGATATCCTCCGGCTTCAGTCCTGCATCATCCAGTGCAGATTTCATGCACTTCGCCTGATACTCACCATGCGGCGCAGGGCTCGTGATGTGGTAGCCGTCCGAGTTCGAGCCGTAGCCGACAAGCTCGGCGTAGATGTGTGCGCCGCGCGCCTCTGCGTGTTCGAGCGTCTCAAGCACGACAAGACCCGCGCCCTCTCCCATAACAAAACCGGAGCGGTTCTTGTCAAACGGACGCGAGGCATGGGCAGGATCGTCGTTGTGATCCGTACAGAGCGCCTTCATCGCCGCGAAGCCCGCACTCGCAGCCTCGGAGATGCTCGCCTCCGTACCGCCCGCAAGCATGATATCCGCCTCACCGCGCTGCATCACGCGATAGGCATCACCAATGCAGTTCGCCCCCGTTGCGCACGCCGTCACAACGCAGGATACGGGACCGTGCAAACGATAGTTGATGGCAACCTGACCGGCTGCCATGTTGGCAATCATCATCGGGATAAAGAAGGGGCTGACACGCTCCGGTCCCTTGTCAAAGAGGCGCTCGTACGTGCTGTGCATCGTTTCAATCCCGCCGATGCCTGCGCCGACATAGGCACCGATCCGGTCGCGATCCTCATGGTCGAGGTCAATCCCCGCATCGGCAATCGCCATACCAGCCGACACCACGGCAAACTGGGCATAGCGATCCATGCGCTTTGCCTCTTTCTTGTCGATGTAGCCTTCGATGCTGAAATCCTTGACCTCGCCTGCAATCTGCGCGGCGTAGTTCGTTGCATCAAAGCGCGTGATCCGCTCAATGCCATTCTTGCCCGCAAGCAGCGCCTCCCAGAAGGCGTCCTTCCCGATGCCGATCGGCGTGATCGGGCCAACCCCCGTAACGACAATTCTCTTCTTCAAACCAACCGACTCCTTTCCTAGAGTTTCCACCCTAGTTCGCTGCTTCGAGCTGCGCTTTCAGCTCCTCAAATATCTCATGAACAGTCAAAATCCGATCAATGCGCGGCATGAACTCGCCTGTAAAGACAAGCCCCGTCTCAAGATCTCCCTGCTGCGCACGCGAGAGCGCACGGATGATACAGAAGTGATGATCACACTGCTTGAGGCAGCGGTCACAAACCGTCGGTGGAACGGGGCCATCCATGATCCGTTTGGAGAATGGCGTACGTACGGCACGCCCCGGCAGTCCCACAGGACTGTGGATGATGACAATATCATCCTTCTTCGATTTCAGATAATACTGTTTGAGCGACGGTGCTGCATTGGACTCCACACACGCCGCAAAGCGCGAGCCAAGCTGTACGCCATCCGCGCCCATCTTGTGCAGATCGGCAATGTCCTGCCCCGTCAGCACGCCGCCGGCGGCAAAGACCGGGATTTTCACCGCTGCACGTACATCGGAGATGATGTTCCGCACAGACTGATCCGTCCCAAGATGACCACCCGCCTCCTTGCCCTCGACAACAACCGCTGCCGCGCCAAGTTTTTCGGAGATCTTTGCCAGCTTTGCCGTGGAGACAATCGGCACAATCGGCGTGCCGGACTCCTTGCCAAGCTGGAACATATCGCGGGAAAAGCCCGCACCGGCGACAACGAGATCAATCCCCTCGTCAATCGCAATCTTGACGGCATCGGAGAAATCGCTTGCCGCGACCATCTCATTGATGCCGATAATCCCATTGGGAGAAAGTGAACGTGCGAGCCGAATCTCATAGCGCAGTTCCTTCGGCTTCATGCCGGAGGCGGCGATGAGTCCGATCCCGCCCTCGTTTGCAGCAGCGGCTGCGAGTCGCGCCGTTGTAATACGAATCGCCATACCGCCCTGAATGATGGGGACGGTTGCAATTTTATTGCCGATCCTCACCTCGGGTAGTCTCATATAAGCCCTCCAATCGGGAGAGATCGCTACACAGCACGTGCTCATCGAACACCGTTCTCTCCGCAAGAAGTTTTGGCTCCCCTCCCGTCCGCAGTTTCATCGGCACCCTGCCGAGTCCGAATGGAAGGCGAATCTATGACAGCAGGGCATACACCTGCCCTGATTTTATGCAAAGTCAATAATACTACCTTTTGAGAAAAATCCCGTGCGCCTGAGCTGTCACGGGATTTCCCTAAAAGGCCGGATGTGTGCACGATTGCGGTGGAATACCGCAGCGTCCTACTTGTTTTGATGCTGATCGATGTAGTTGACGACATCCTGAACCGTTTTAATCTTCTCAGCAGCCTCATCGGGGATTTCTACATTGAATTCCTCCTCAAAAGCCATGATGAGCTCAACAATGTCGAGCGAGTCTGCGCCAAGATCGTCAATAAAGGTGGACTCGAGGGTGACTTCATCCGCCTCCGAGCCGAGCTGTTCCACGACGATGTCGCGAACCTTGTCAAACGTTGCCATGCGTTCTCACCTCCTTTAATAAATTGATTGTATGCTACATAACCATGCCGCCGTCTACATTCAGGATCTGGCCGGTAATGTACGATGCTGCATCACTTACAAGGAAGAGAACAGCATCGGCAACATGCTCTGGTTTGCCGAGCGCCCCGAGGGGAATCCCCGCAATCAGTTTCGTGCGGATCTCCTCTTTGAGAACCGCTGTCATATCGGTGTCAATGAAGCCGGGCGCAACCACGTTGACCGTAACCCCGCGTGCCGCGAACTCCTTCGCCGCCGCCTTTGAAAAACCGATCACGCCCGCCTTTGCGGCAGCGTAGTTCGTCTGTCCAATGTTGCCGATCTCACCGACAACAGAGGAGAGGTTCACAATGCGTCCACTGCGCTGCTTCGTCATGAACTTCGCGGCAGCCTTCGTGCAGGCGTAAATCCCCTTGAGATTCGTGCCGATGACCGCATCGAAATCCTCGTCCTTCATACGAACGAGGAGCGCGTCACGCGTAATGCCCGCATTGTTGACAAGAATGTCAAGCCCGCCGAGTTCCTCGTGCACGCGCGCGACCATTTCAGCGGCAGCTGCGCTGTCCGAAACGTCCGCTTGGATGAGGAATGCCGTGCCGCCCTGCTCCTCAATGATCGCCTTGACCTCTTCGGCGGCGGCTTTGTTTCCTGCATAGTTGACGGCGACCTTTGCGCCCTCCTGTGCAAGCCGAATGGCGACCGCACGACCAATGCCGCGAGAACCGCCCGTAACAAGAGCAACTTTTCCCTCAAGAAGCATACGGATCCTCCTTCATCACAGCCGAATTCATTTAAACATTACTTCTTTAGTGTGTCAAGTGTTTTTTGCAGTGATTCTACATTCTCGACGTTCAGACTCTTCAGAGCCTTGTCGATGCGCTTGTTGAATCCCGCGAGCGTCTTGCCCGGACCGCACTCGACATAGGTGTCCGCACCGAAGTCACGCATCGTATTCACGCACGCAATCCAGCGCACGGGATGATCCGCCTGCGCCACGAGGTTCGCCTTGATCTCCGCAGCACTCTGCTGGAGACCGCCCGTATAGTTCGAGACGACAGGGAACGCCGCGTCATGCAGCTCCACCTTGTCAAGCTCCGCCGCGAGTTTCTTCGCGGCAGGTTCCATGAGCGTCGAGTGGAACGGCGCAGAGACAGGCAGGATGACCGCCTTTTTCGCTCCCTTTTCCTGAAGCAGCGCGACGGCGTTTTCAACGCCCTTTGCCGTCCCCGCAATGACCGTCTGTCCGGGGCAGTTGAAGTTGACCGCCTGAACAGCACCAACGGCGCTCGCCTCGGCACAGGCGGAGATGATCGTCTCATCATCGAGCCCGATGACCGCAGCCATTGCACCCTCGCCCACGGGGACAGCCTCCTGCATATAGGCACCGCGCTTGTGGACGAGCAGAACCGCATCCTGGAACGAGAGCACGCCCGCCGCAACGAGCGCCGCATACTCACCAAGGCTGTGCCCCGCAGCGATCTCCGGCTCGATGCCCTCCGCGCGCAGGAGCTCTGCGGCAATGACCGCCACCGTGAGGATGGCGGGCTGCGTATGCTCCGTCAGCTGCAGCTGATCGGCAGGTCCCTCAAAGCAGAGCTTGCTGATGGAGTAGCCGAGTGCCTCATCCGCCTCGGCAAAGCGCTTTTTCGCAAGATCATAGCGGTCAAAGAAATCCTTGCCCATGCCGACGACCTGTGCGCCCTGTCCCGGAAACAGAAATGCAAGTTTTCCCATTGTGAACACCTCACTCACAGGTCTTCTGAGCAGCGCCGAATGCCCCTGGAAGACCGTTGACAATATCCTCGATGATCCGCGCAACGGGCTTGATATCCGAAAGCATGCCAGAGATCTCACCGATCATGACCGAGCCGTTGTCCGTGTCGCCCTCATGCGTTGCACGGTGCAGACTGCCGACACCGAGCTGCTCAAGCTCCTCATTCGAGGCACCTGCCGCCTCCATCTCCTCATACTTGCGCGAGAGCTTGTTCTGAAGGACGCGTGCGGGGTGCCCGAGCGAGCGTCCCGTGACAACCGTCGAGCGATCCTTTGCCTTGAGCACGGCGTTCTTGTAGTTTGGATGTGCAATGCACTCATCGCTCAGGACAAAGCGCGAGCCCATCTGGATCGCCTGTGCGCCGAGTGCGAATGCCGCCGCCATGCCGCGCGCGTCGCCAATGCCGCCCGCACCGATGACAGGCACATCGACCGCATCCACCACCTGCGGAAGAAGCGCCATCGTCGTGATCTCGCCAATGTGTCCGCCGGACTCCGTGCCCTCGGCGATCACGGCATCCACGCCCGTGCGCACGAGGCGACGTGCCAGAGCCACAGACGCCACAACAGGGATGACCTTCGATCCGATCTCCTTCAGCGCCGGCACATACTCGCCGGGATTGCCCGCGCCTGTCGTGATAACGGGAACACGCTCGTCGAGCACAACCTGCATGACTTCCTTCACGAAGGGACTCATGAGCATGACATTCACACCGAAAGGCTTATCTGTCCAGCCCTTCGCCTTGTGAATCTCGTTGCGCAGCGCATCCGGGGGCATGTGTCCGGCACCGATCAGCCCGAGCCCTCCGGCATTTGAAACGGCGGAGGCAAGCTCGGCCGTACCGATCCATGCCATACCACCCTGGAAGATTGGATACTTGATGCCAAGCATCCGACAAATCGGATTGTTTTCAAACATTAACCGTTTTCCTCCTTCGCCCATTTCATAATACACGATGCCCATGTAAGTCCCGCGCCGAACCCTGCGAGGGCAATGTTGTCTCCCTTTTTGAACTGCTGCGCGTGCGCCGCCTCCGCGAGGGCGACAGGGATGGATGCGGCAGACATATTGCCGTAACGATGAATATTTATAATTACTTTGTCCATCGGCATCGCAAGTCGCTTCGCTGCCGCCTGGATAATACGGATATTCGCCTGATGTGGGACGAGGTAGTCCAGCTCCTCACGCTGCATTCCCGCTCGTTCGAGAGATGTTTCCACCGTCTTTCCCATGACCTTGGTCGCAAAGCGGAACACCGCCTTGCCGTCCATGTGAACGAAATTGAGACGCTGTTCGATCGTCTCGGGTGTCACAGGACAGAGGCTGCCGCTCGACGGAATATCGAGGGTATCGCCGCCCGAGCCATCGCTGCCAAGATCGAACGACAGCATACCATAGCCGTCCTCAACGGCGCCAAAGACAGCAGCGCCCGCACCGTCACCAAAAAGGATACAGGTATTGCGATCCTGCCAGTCAATGACCTTCGACAGCGTCTCACCGCCGATCACGAGAACGTGACGATAGACACCGCTCTCGATGAACTGGGTCGCAATCGAGGACGCATAGACGAAGCCGGAACACGCCGCCGAAAGATCAAAAGCCGCCGCCTTCTTTGCGCCCAGGCGATCCTGAAGCACACACGCCGTCGACGGGATAATGCGATCCGAGGTAAGCGTCGCCATGATGATGAGATCGAGATCTGCCGCATCGACCTGTGCGTCACGCAGCGCCATCTCTGCCGCACGCTGCGCGAGCACAGAAACCGGCTCGCCCTCGGCAGCAATCCGCCGCTCATGAATGCCCGTGCGCTCAACAATCCACGCGTCATTTGTCTGAACCATCTTCTCAAGGTCGAAATTCGTCAGCACCTTCTCGGGAACATAGTAGCCTGTTCCGAGGATGCCCGCACTGATCTTAGGCATGATCCTTCTTCCTCTCCTTTGCCAGAGCATCACGGATCTGATCCAGCACCTTCCCGTTCACGTAGTCCACCGTGACGCCAATCGCGCTGGCGACGGACTTGGCGTCCGATGAACCATGCCCGATCACGCAGCAGCCGTTGACACCGAGGAGCGGCGCACCGCCGTACTCCCTCACATCCAGCCGCTTGCCGAGACGACGCAGCGTCGGCATGAGGAGCAGGGCGCCGAGTTTTGCCATCAGCCCCGCCCCGCGAATCTCCTCCTGAATGAGTCCCAGAATGGTTTTCGCAAGCCCCTCTGCAAATTTTAGCACAACATTGCCGACAAATCCATCACAAATGACAACATCGAAATTTCCCTTGGGTACATCACGCCCCTCGGCGTTCCCGCAAAAGTGAATATTCGGCTCTGCCTTGAGCAGCGAATGGGTCTCCTTCGCCTGCTCGTTGCCCTTCGTCTCCTCCTCGCCGATGTTGAGGAGTCCGACGCGCGGACGCTCGATCCCGAAGACGTACTGTGCGTAGAGTGACCCCATCACCGCACTCTGCACGAGATGTTCGGGCTTGGAATCGACATTCGCTCCTGAGTCGAGCATAAGCGTCACACCGTCGGGCGTCGGCATCGGCGTTGCAATCGAGGGGCGCCCAACACCGCGAATGCGCTGCAGGATCAGCTGCGCAGCCGCAACGGCAGCCCCCGTCGAACCGGCGGAAAAAACCGCATCACACTGCCCCTCTTTGACGAGGCGCGTTGCAACCACAATGGAGGAATCCTTCTTGGACCGCACCGCCTCTGCCGGGTGCTCGTTCATGCCGATGACCTCGGAGGCGTGCACAATGGAGATGCGCAGTGCCGTCGGATCCGCTCCGTGCAGCTCCGCGCGAATCTGCTCCTCATCGCCGATCAGCACAATCTCACAGTCGTACTTCTTCGCTGCATCCACCGCGCCCCGCACAATCTCCTTCGGTGCAAAATCACCGCCCATCGCGTCGACCGCTATACGCATCCTGCACTCCCTTCCCCCATACGTTTGTCACTGCTGTAAAGAAACCACGATAAACTTTGCGCGAAAGACCTCTTTGTCCTCGCGATAGGTCTTTACCCAGACGAAAATCTTATTGCCTCTCTTCTTCACAATCTCCGCATGTGCAATGACCGTATCCCCCCTGTGGATCGGCGTCTTGTACTTCACATTCGCGACCCCCGTCATCGCGACAGGAGCATCGATGATCGCGAGCGCAAGCGAGTTTGCCTGAGAGAAGAGCGCCGTCCCGCGCGCAATCTCCGAGTCTGCAAAGAGAAGATCGTCCGTAACCCTGAGTGCCGATGTCCCCCGCAGCCCGAGTTCGAGCGACAGGAGATCGCCGATCACCTCGGTGTGTGGAATGGCGCGAACCTTCTCCCGCGCATTCTCCGCGAGTGTACGCACGCGCGCGCGCAGTTCCGGAATCCCAAGCTCCGTACGGTCGAGCCGCACCGTCTGCACGCTCACCGCAAGCTTTTTGGCGAGTGCCTCATCCGTCAAAAACGGCTCCTTCCGCACTGCCTGAACAAGCGTTTCCTGCCGCCGTCGCTTCTTCTCCGTCATCACACCACTCCTCTCCCGAACTCATGCACAGCGCGCGTGTTCACAAATTCATATTATTAGCACCTGCTGCTATCAGTATGCGCATATTATACTAGGTGCTAATTTTTTTTGCAAGAGGATTTTGAAAAAAAGCAAAAGAGCTGCTGCAAAAAGTCAACGACTTCTTGCAGCAGCTCTGCGTGGTTCTCATTCAGCCGCCTCGGCCACAGGCTTTCCGTCATAATAGCCGCATTCCATGCACACATGGTGTGGGAGCTTCGGCTCATGACACTGCGGGCACGATACATAGTGCGGCGCTTCGAGCTTCCAGTTCGCACGACGACGGTCACGGCGTGCCTTCGATGTTTTTCTCTTTGGTACTGCCACGTTGGATACACCTCCTTAATCGTTTTTGAGTAGGCTTTCTAAAGCCGCCAGACGGGGATCCGGCACGAACGAATCGCAGCCACAGGTTCCCTCGTTCAGGTTCTGCCCGCAGACCGGGCAGAGCCCCTTGCAATCAGACTTACACAGCTCACGCAGCGGCTCAGCCACAAGGAGGGTGTCACGCACGAGATCGTCCAGCATAATGGCATCGCCATCATAGCGTACGGCCTCATCCGTTTCTCCCGGAGTCTTCGCATAGTCCTCAGAAAAATCAAGCGCAATCTCCCGCTCCCCTTCCGCGAGGCAGCGGTCACAGACAAAGCGTCGACGTGTGCGCACCGTTCCTGCAACGCGCATGGACGATCCCGTATTCATCACCGTGCCATCCACGCGAACCGCCCCATCAAAATGGTGTGCAGCCTCCCCCATATCAAGGGAGTCCGGCGTGACGGCAAACGAGAACATACGGCTCTCGCCGAGGGAAAAGGAAGATCCCTCCACATCCAACTTCATCATGACGCATGACCTTTCACATTATAGCGGCGGTTTTCGGCGTTGTCAAGGAGCGTTTTCAGAGTTCCGCCACCTCATCCTGCGGAGCATTCATCTGCGCCTTTGCCGTACGCAGCACATTCATCGCCTGATTCAGCCCCATCTCCGCCTGCTGCACTCCCTTGAACGTGCTGCCGACATGGGCGATCAGCTGCTCAAACACCTGATTTGCATAGGCATCTGCATCACTCTGCAGACGCGTAGCACTCGACTGCGCCTGCTCCATGATCTCACGCGCCTGATCCTGTGACTGCTGCATGACCGCACGGGCGCGCTCCTTCGCCTGAATGACGATCTCACTCTCCTCAAGCATCTGGTTGGCACGCGCCTCGGCACCGGCGATAATCTCCTTCGCCTCCTCCTGCGCGCGTGCGATGATGTTCGCCTGTTCCTCCATGATCTCCTTCGCGCGGTTCAGCTCCTTCGGAAGATCCATGCGCAGCTCCTCCACGAGGTGCACAATCTCATCGTCATTCACAAGCGCCTTGTCGCTAAACGGAAGGTGAGAGGCCTCTGCGACCAGATCTTCCAACTTTTTCAGCGTATCAATTACTGCCATAAATCTATCTCCTTTTCCTGCGCAGCCGCGTGCGCCTTATCCCAAAGGGAGTTTTTTGCCATACAGCTTCAAGATAGCCCGCTCCACCGACGGCGGTACAATCCCCTGCACCGGCCCACGAAAGCGGATGAGTTCGCGCACCCCTGAGGAACTGACAAACGTCAGATCGGGGCGCGTCAGCAAAAAAATCGTATCACTCTCCGGCATGAGGTGGCGAACCATCGCCGCATGATTCTCCTCATACTCGAAATCCTTCACCGAGCGCAGACCACGCACCACCACGTGTGCGTTCTGCTGCTTCATGTAATCCGTCAGGAGCCCCGAGAACACATCCACACGCGCGTTCGCCACATGTGCCGTCGCCTCGCGCAGAAAGTGAATGCGCTCCTCCAGAGGGAAACAGCCATCCTTTTGGACATTGTGAAAAATGCAGACAATAAGCTCATCAAACATGGACGCCGCACGCTCCACAATGTCGATGTGCCCCATCGTCACGGGGTCAAAACTGCCAGCAAAAACAGCTCGTCTCATTCCTGCACCGCCTTCGTATAAAAGCACACACGCGCTGCACCGTAGCGCCGCTCGCGCATGAGCAAAAAGCTGCCGCTGTGCTCAATCAGCGGCTCAGCCGCCCCCTGCTCAAGGACAAGCAGACCGTCTGCAGCGAGCAGCCCCTCATCCACCGCAGACAGAACGCGGGCATTATCACCACGTGCATACGGCGGATCGGCAAAAACGAGATCGAACGTGCGCCCCTCACGCGCAAGTGCTGCGACCTGCCCATAGACATCGCCACGGCGAATCTCCGCGCGTGCCGCAAGCTTCGTTCGCTGCGCGTTCTCCGTGAGAATCGCGTACGTCGTACGATCCACGAGGACAGCGTGTGCCGCCCCGCGCGAGAGAGCCTCAAGCGCAAGTGCCCCCGTCCCCGCAAAGAGATCGAGCACACGCGCCTCATGGACACGCGCCCCAAGCATACTAAAGAGAGCCTCACGCGTACGGTCAGCCGTCGGGCGCGTCCCTTCCCCCACAGGGGACTTCAGACGGGTGCCGCGCGCACTGCCCGTAATGATCCGCATCACATTCCACCCGCCATTCTATATGCTTTCCTATTCTACCACAATTTGCATTTGCATTTCAACCTGTCGCCCGCACGGAAAGCTATGTTATAATACAAAGACTACGAAAAATGGAGATCTTCAATGAAAAAACATCTTCCTGTAATCGGATTGTATCTCGCGCTCTCCCTCCTCCTCTTTCACTTTGTCTTTCACCCCACATACGCGGGATCGTGGCGCACGCTCCCCGCCGCTGCGGAAAATGCTGCAGCGCAGCGCCCGCTCCTGCTCGTGCCGCTCGACTCACGCCCGCCGTGCCGGGAGTTCGTCGTAAACGGCGGCAGGATCATCGGTCGCGATATCGTAACGCCGCCGACGGAGTATATGGACTACTACTCGAAGCGGGGCGATACGAACGCGATGCGCCAATGGCTCACAGAGAATATGGGCAGCGCAGATACCGTGATTCTCTCCGTCGATCAGCTGCTCTCGGGGGGACTGCTCGCCGCGCGTGAGGCACATATCTCCGGTGCCGACATCGACGCGCTTGCGGCATATCTGCGCACGCTGCATACGGCGCACCCAAGTGTGCCCCTGCACGCGTTCTACATCCTGCCGCGTGCGATTCCGCAGGACGGGATTGAGGGCTGGCGCGAGCGGCGCGCCCTCCTCGCGTACGCGCGCCTTCTCGGACGTGCGGGCGCGGGACTGCCCGTCGATACGGAGGAGATGGAGCGGCTGCGCGCGCAGTTCCCCGACGAATATTTACAAAAGTATCTTGCCCACTTCGATGAGAGTACGGCTCTCGCCGCCATGCTCATCGGACTGACGGAGGAGGGTGTGCTGACACGCCTCGTCCTCGGGCAGGACGACGGCGAGGAATACTCGGTCGGCAATCTAAAAAAATCGGAACTCGCCGCCCTGATGCGGGAAAAAAACATCGCCCCGGATCGGGCGATGATCGTGCACGGTGCGGATGAGATTGCACTCTCGATGCTCGCGCGTCTTGCCGTGGATGAGCTGTGTGCAGCGGGCGGCGCACAGCCGCAGATTGCGCTGCGCTATGCGCGTGCGGACATGGCGGATATGGTTTTCCCGTTTATGGCCGTTTCGAACGATGTGACGGCACGCGAGAAAATTGCAATGCTCGGCGGTGCCTTGGCAGAGGAAGATGCGCCGCGTGATCTGACGCTCTTCATCGCGGCAGGTGACAACGCGGCGGACACCCTCGGCACACGAGCCCCTGCGGCGACCGACATCAGCGCGATGCTTGCAGCAGGTACAAACGTCGCCCTCGTCGATCTCTCGCGCCATTTCCATGCAGAGGAAACCCTGCTGCCCATTCTGCTCGAAAAAAATGTACCCATAAACGCACTCACAGCATACGCGGGCTGGAACACAGCGAGCAACGCCATCGGCACGGCACTCGCACAGGGCTTGCTCTCCCACTGTGCCATACAGAGGGCGACAGATGCGACAGAGCGTGAACGCATCATTGCCGCAAATCTCGCATTTCTCACGGGTCGCATCGCCGAGGACGAATTTTACCTCAAGGAGACAATCGACCGCGTGAACAATCGGCTCCGCATCGCGGGCTATCAGAACACCGCCGATCTCGATCTCACGCGCAACTGGCGCTGGGCAAACGATCTCCTGATGAACGATCTGAGCCGCCGCATACACAGCTATGAATCCACCGCCGCATTCCGCGCACCGTTGGAGCAGCACGATATGCGTCTGCGCGTCGCGCGGAGCAATATCACGGCATACTACCCGTGGCCGCGCACGTTCGAGGTACGGATGGAAGCTCAGCCGACCATCGCCTTTTCTCCATAACAAAGGGGCTGTTGTACGAAGCTGGAAAGCTTCATGCAACAGCCCTTGTCATTATGTCAGCGATATCGCCACAAGCGCCCCTTCCACCACTCACGTGGTCCCCCTCCCCCGTACGACACGGGGGAGGCTAGGATTGCGGCATCTTAGCTTCCCCCGCCAGAGCGGGGGAAGTGGCGAGCGCAGCGAGCCGATAGGGGCGCTCGTGCAGCAGTCTCTTTTACATACTTACTCCGCCGCAAGACCGAATCGCGTGATTCCTTCCTTGCGGAACTTGTCCAGCAGCTCCATGACACCGCTGTAGTTCAGATCCCCGTCTGCACGCACGACAACGGCAAAGCGCTGATTCTTCTGACTCTCGGCACGCGCACGGCGCAGGAGGGTCGCCTCGTCGATCTGCTTGTCCTCAAGCCAGAGCGAGCCGTCCTTGCGCACGGTGACGAGATAGGTCACGTTCAGCTGCGTCTGCGCCGTCTGCGCCTTTGGCAGATTCACGTCCACAGTCTTGAGGTTCACCATGTAGAGTGTGCTCATGATAAAGAACACGAGCAGAAAAAACATGATGTCGATCATGGGGATAATCATGACCTCGGGTTTTTCAAACGCCCTTCTGTCGCGCAGCCTCATGCCTCATCACCTTCCGCCGTTTCTCCGGTGCGCGGAGCGTTCTCGACCACGCCCTTGACCCCTGCCGCGCGTGCCAGTTCCACGCGGCTGCTCTCAGCAGCGGAGAAGCACATCTCCATATCGGTAACGATGTTCTCAATGCGCTGGGAGAAATACGCGTGTACGGAGAGCGCGATAATGGCAACGCACAGACCCATCGCCGTTGCAATGAGCGCCTCACCGACACCGCCCGTGATCGCACTCGGCTCGCCCGCCTCAAGATTGAACACGCTGAACGTCGAGATCATGCCGCTGATCGTGCCGAGCAGGCCGAGCAGCGGCGCCATGGTGACAATGACGCTCAGATAGTACATACGGCTGCGCAGCTTGGAGAGTGCGATGCCGGACTGAATCTCCATGTAGGAGGACATCTTGCGCGAGTTCTTACTGTTTTTCGTAATTGCACTGAACAAAATATCCGCAATCGCGCCGCGCTTCTCGTCCGTCCACGCAACGGCTTCCCGATAGCGCTCGTTCGCAATGTGCAGCATAAACTCCCGCGCAAACGCACGACCTGCGTCCATCCGTGTAAAGTAGAAAGCACGCTCTATACCGATAAAGACGACAAAGATCGACGCCGCGAGCAGGAAGTACATGACAATACCGCCCTGCCGAAAAAACTCAAACCCCTGTGAAACAAATTCCATTCTGTGACCATTCCTTCCCTTCTGGACTGCGATGACCCTCGTCATCTCCTAATAAGCGCCCCCATTCTACTACATATTTCTATTTGCGTCAACGATAACAAGTATCATTATATCGTTTTATCAACGCCGAATGCCTTGCGGACGATGGGAAAAAATATTATAATGAAATCCGTTCTTTCTGATGAAGGAGGCTATGGATTGAAGTTACCTATTGTACGCGGCTTCTGGCAGCTGTTCAAAGGATATTGGAGTTCCCCCGAGAAATGGAAGGCGCGCGGACTGCTTGCCGCAGTCATTGCGCTCAATCTCATCATGGTGTATCTGCTCGTTCAGATCAACGACTGGTACCGCGTGTTCTACGACGCGCTGCAGGCATACGATTGGGATTCGTTCTGGCCGCTCATCGGCAAATTCACCGTACTCGCCTTCATCTATATCATCATCGCCGTCTACGCCGTCTATCTCCGTCAGATGCTGACAATCAACTGGCGTACATGGATGACGGAGCAGTACCTGGCGCGCTGGATGCACGGACAAGTCTACTACCGCCTGCAAGTCCTGCGCAGCGACACGGACAACCCCGACCAGCGTATCAGCGAGGACATCAATCAGTTTGTATCGCTCACGCTGACGCTGCTCGTCGGCATCCTCAAGCAGCTGACGACGCTCGGCGCATTTGCCGTCGTACTCTGGAACCTCTCGGGCGCGGTCACCGTTCCCATCGGCACCGCAGAGTTTACGATCTACGGCTATATGTTCTGGCTGTCCCTCCTCTACTCGGGGCTTGGCACGTACTTCGTCCACATCGTCGGCAAAAAACTCATCGGTCTGAACTTCAATCAGCAGCGCTACGAGGCGGACTTTCGTTTCAGTATGATGCGCGTGCGCGAGAACAGCGAGAGCATCGCATTCTACCGCGGCGAGATGGCGGAATCGGTCGGCTTCAAGGAGCGTTTTGCAAACGTCATCAAAAACTACTGGGGACTCATGCGCCGGACGAAGCTGCTGAACTTCTACGTCAACGGCTACGGTCAGCTCGCGATCATCTTTCCGCTCATCATGGCAGCGCCGCGCTACTATGCGGGCGAAATGGCACTCGGCGGACTCATGCAGACGATGTCCGCGTTCGGCCGCGTACAGGACGCACTCTCCTTCTTCGTCGATTCCTACAGCTCCATTGCAGAGCTTGCCGCCGTCATTCAGCGACTCTCCGGCTTTACGGAGCATATCGCGGGAGCCGCGCAGGTGACCAGCGGCATTGCACGCACCGAGGGAAGCGGCAGCACACTTGCGCTCGACGATCTCACGGTCACCCTGCCGGACGGCGCTCCGCTCCTTACGGCTTGCACACTTTCTCTGCCGCAGGGCAGCCGAACCCTCGTGACGGGTGCCTCGGGTGCCGGCAAGAGCACGCTGCTGCGTGCGCTCGCAGGGCTATGGCCGTACGGCAGCGGAAGCATCAAGCTGCCGCAGGGAGCAAAGCGCCTCTTTCTCCCCCAGCGCCCCTATCTCATCCTCGGCTCGCTGCGCCGCGCACTCTCCTATCCGCGCACGGCAGGTGCGCCGGATGGAGAGATCGCACGCATTCTGAGCCTCGTCGGACTGGAGCACTTCGCTGCACGCCTCGATGACGTGGACGACTGGAGCCGCATCCTCTCACTCGGCGAGCAGCAGCGCCTTGCCTTTGCGCGTATCCTGCTCATCCGTCCCGACTGGATTTTCCTCGACGAGGCGACCTCTGCCCTCGACGAACCGCGCGAACGCGCACTGTATGAACGACTGCATCAGGAACTCCCCAACGCCAGCATCATCAGCGTCGGCCACCGCTCGACACTCTTTGCCCTTCACGATACGGAGCTCCACCTCACAGATCAATCGTATTCCTATCAGGAGATCTCCCATGAACCGTAGAGAATTTCTGCGCCAGCTGGCACTTGTCGGCATCGGCGCCGCCGTCTTTCCCTTCTTCCCCGCCGCCGCTGAGGCATCATGGTACATTCCGTCGGCACTTCCGGGTGTGGCAGTGCGACAGACCCATCTGAGCTTCGGTGCGCTCGAAAATCGCTTCGTGACAGACTGTATCGTCGTCCACCATATTGGCATGGCAAACAATGATGATGTCTCGGCAGAAACGGTTCACCAATGGCATCTGAACAACGGCTGGTCGGGCATCGGCTATCACTTCCTCATCCGTAAGGACGGCACGATCGAGCAGGGGCGTCCGCTCGGCACGGTCGGCGCCCATGTATACGGTGAAAACCGCCATACCGTCGGCATCAATCTCGCCGGCAATTTCGAGATGGGCACACCGACCGATGCGCAGGAAATCTCTGCGGCGCATCTCATTGCCGCACTCTGCACCGTCTATCAGCTCGATCCGCTGTGGCAGGTCACGGTGAAGGGGCATCGCGACCTGAACGCCACCGCCTGCCCCGGCCGCTATCTCTACGCCGACCTGCCTGACATCGTGGAGCAGGCACGCATTTACTACGGCTCAGAGGAGATGCAGGCGGAGCGGCTGCGCATTGCACAGCACGAGCGCGAGGAAGAGGATCTGCGGCGTGAGCGCCTCCGCGCACAGATCGAGGAAGTGCAGCGCAAAAACGGCATGGCACGTCCCTCGCACCCGGCACCGAGCACACCCAATCCGCCCGTACAGCCTCCGCCGAAAAAAGCGGAGCTAAGACCGAACAAGCGCCCCGATCTCCCAAAGCCGCCCCCGCAGCCAAGACCCGAGCAGCGGCGCATTGCAACGTAGAGGAGGTGAAGAACGATGGGATTCCACTATCGATGGTTCGACCGCGATCAGGAGAAAGTAGACGAGATGGGCATTCCCCTAACGCGTGCCCAGATTGACGCACGCGCCCGCGAAAAAAAGCTGGAACGCCTCTTTTCGCGCGGTGAACAGACCGGCATCGTCCTCACCGCCCTGATCTTTGCCTACGGTTGGACGGAGGACGATCTCTCGCTCATCTTCTTCTGCCTCTCCTTCCTGATCTTTGAACTCCGAAAGATTGCCGCACATTTTTCCAAGACTTACGGCAAGAGTATTGCAAACGCCATGCAGGGCTTCAGCATCGCACTGGTCATCGGCGCACTCATCATGGTACTCAGCACCTAGGAGGCATTTACATGAAGCAGCAAATGGGTATGGGCGTCCTCAAGATCGGCGCGGCTCTCGCGATCGTCCTGCTCTTCGTCATCATTCACCTCATTGCACCGGATTTTCTGCCCGAACTCTTCACCCTGCTCGCCAGCGGCGACATCCCGGCGACGGTAGAGTACATTCGCTCATTCGGGGAGTGGGCCGTCGTCTTTGCCTTCCTCCTCACCCTCTTTACGAATGCGCTCGGCTTCCCGCCCGCCGTCATCTTCTCGACGGCGAACGTCATCCTCTTCGGCATCGTGCCCGGCATCATCCTCTCCTGTGTCGCGGAGACGGTCGGCGTAACCATTGCATTTCTTCTCATGCGCTTCTACTTCCGCGAGGCAGCGGAAAAGGCGATTGCAAAGAGCCCCTTCCTCGCAAAGATCGACCGGTACAGCGGAAACAAAGGCTTCTTCATCATGCTCATCGGGCGCATGGTGCCCTATCTCCCCTCTGCCGTCATGAATGCCGTCGGCGCACTCTCGTCGATCCGTTTCCGCGACTACGTACTCGCGTCCCTCGTCGGCAAATTTCCCTCGACAGGGATCGAGGCGATCATCGGACATGACATCATCATGCAGCAGGAGGATCATACGCGCCTCGTCATCGTCGTGATCTGCGCCGGCATTCTCATCTATGCCGCCATTCGCTACGAAAAACGGCTCATGCGTGAAGAGGCTGTCCCACAGGAAATGGAGAAGAACGAATGACACGACGTACATTTTTACAGACTGCCGCCAAGACCATCCTCACAATGGGCTTCGGCGGTCTCTTTTCGTCCCGCAGCGCACACGCCGCCACGGACGGTATCCAGCATCTGCGCCAGATTGTGACGGCGCAGCCCGCGCGCACGCGCATGATCCAGTGGGACAGCCCACAAGTGCTTGAAAACGTGTGCGTCGAACTGCGCGACGTGCGGGGTCAGGTGGAACGCCGTATCCCCGCCTATACCTATCTCTCGATGGATGACGAGGTGCAGTTCATCTATCATGCGGAGATTCCGTTCATGGAGGGATCTTCCTACCGGATCACGCATCCAGCCGGTGCAACGGATTGGATCCCCCTCCTGCCGATCCATCAAAGTGATCGGGTATGTGCCCTTCTCTTCTCGGACAGTCAATGCGGCGAGAGCTACGACGTGTGGGGCGCGACTTATCAAGCGGCATGGCAGCGTCACCCGAATGCGGACGCCGCCGCCATCGTCGGCGACCTCACGGACAACGGGGAGTCCGCATGGCATTGGCGCGCATTCTTTGAGGCAATGGAGGCAGGGACAGCGCTCGCACGGCATCCCCATATCCCCGTCCTCGGCAACCACGAATACTACGGATTGCAGTGGACGGCAGTGCCGCCCGTCCGCTATCTCCGCACCTTTGCCCTGCCCGACAACGGCAGCCGTGATTTTCGCGGACACTACTACTCCTTTGATCTCGGCGCGGTGCACTGCATCGTTCTCGATACCCAGTTCCTTGAGGCGGAGGAACGCGGCGCGGCGCTGCGGGCAGAGCAGATGGACTGGCTGAAAAAGGAGGCTGCGGCAAGCACAGCACCGTGGAAGCTCGTCCTCATGCACAAAGATATTCTCGCCTACGGTGACTATCAGGTCGAGCAGAATACAAATCACGGCATCAGCGACGTGGGACAGATTTTCTTGGACACATTCGATGCGCTCGGCATCGACCTCGTCGTCTCAGGACACGTTCACGCCTACCGCCGCCGCCAAATGCGCGCGCGTCAGACCGACAGGAACGGCACCCTCTACCTCCTCACAGGACCTGCGGGGAACGAGTACTTCAACGTCCCCGCAGAGACATACGACATCGTCGCCGGCCCCGATCCCACGCCGTCCAACTACCTCTATCTGGAGGCGGATGCGCATCGGCTGCACATCCGATGCGAAACAACGAGCGGAGCGGTACTCGATACGGTCGACCTGCAAAAATAAGAAAGACAGACGGCGCAGAGATTACGCTGTCTGTCTTTCTTATTTTTGAACTTGGATTATATGGTCACAATCCCCAAGACAATGGCAAAGAACAGAGAGATGATCGACAGTCCCCAGAGCCACGGCGTACAGAAGCGCAGCAGCTCCTTGATGGAAACGCCCGCAAGTCCGCAACAGAGGAATGTCGTCGCCGCGTGCGGTGTGACGAGAACGGCAAAGTTCTTGCCGACAAGCATCGCATTCGACATATTCTCCGGGGTAATGCCGTACTGCTCACCGACACCAATGGCAAGCGGCATAAGACCGAAGAAGTACGGACTCGTACCGAGCATCATACCGATTGGTACGGCAAAGATCCCCATGATGATGTGGAAGTACGGGCCAAGCACGGTCGGAATGAGCATGACAAGCGTTTCCGCCATTGCATCCATCATCTTTGTGCCCGTGAGAACACCGAGGAATACACCGGAGGCGAGCAGGATCATCGGTACGCCGAGCGCCTCGCCCGCATGCGCCTTGATGCGCTTGCCCTGCATCTTCGGATCGGGAAAGTTCACGATGAGTGCAAAGGAAAGACCAATCATAAATGCGGCGTACAGCTGAATCTTCGTAAAGCAAAGGAGTGCGACCACGCCGACCGTGAGGAGAAGATTGAACCAGAAGAGCTTCGGACGCTTGAGTGCCGCAGCTTCCTCATCGGAGATCTGATGTGCCGAGGACGCATCCTCATCCAGCTCCGCCGCCTTGCCGGTCGGGTGCACGCCCGCGCCGCGTCGCTTTTCCAACACGCCCATAAATGCGGCAAAGACAAGCACCATGACAATGCCGACAATCTGCAGTGGGATGAGGGTGTGCCAGAGCGCATTGACATCCGTGTTCAGGATAACACCGACACGCGCAACGGGACCGCCCCACGGCAGGAGATTCATGATACTCATTGCCGCGCCGATGATAACGCAGAGCACAACGGGGCGAATATGCAGTTTCTTGTAAATCGGCAGCATCGCGGGAATTGTCACAAGGAGTGTCGCGGCAAGCGCGCCGTCGAGGTGGGCAATCGTCGCAATACACGCGGTCGCCACCGTAACGAGGATGACGTTGGAGCCTGCGCGTTTCACGAGGAAGTCGACGAGAGGGTCGAAGAGCCCGACCTCCGACATGATCGAGAAGTAGACAATAGAGAAGATAAAGAGCACAGCGACCGGCATGGTCGTCGTCACACCCGTTTTCATGAACTCCGCAATCTGCGTGAAGTCAAAGCCGCAGACCACAGCACAGAGAATCGGGACAATGACAAAGATCGGCGTCGGATGCGCCTTGGACTGCAAGAGCAGAAAGATGATCAAAAAGATCATCACAAAACCGGTAACAGCGAGTAACATGAAAAACCTCCATTCCCAAAGTGGTTTCACATTGACCTGAGCATATCGGACTGTTCCATTTCATAGAGGAAATACGTGACTGCAACGAGATCCGCCGAGCCGCCGGGACTGATCCACGCATCGATCAGCTGTGTGTCGAGTGCCGCAGCCGCCGCGCGTCCCGCCGCCGTCCCCATGCCCCCCAGCGTGAGGATGCGGGCGGCTTCGCGCTGAACCTCGCGGAGCGCGGCGAGATCACGGCGTCCGAGGATATTCGTATCCATATTGTGCGCCATAAGTACGAGGAGAACATCGACGAGTGCATCGTTCAGCGGGGTATGCGCTGCCCTGCGCGTGCGGTAGAGCGGCAGGGCATACGCCCGTACGAGCGGGAACCCTGCCTCCGCCTCGCCGCGCACGCCCGTCAGACCGTACGCGAGATACGCTGCCTGCCCCTTCGTTGCGGGCACGGCATCCTTTGCGAGTGCTCCATAGTCCGCGCGGCAAAGTCCCGTGCAGATCGTTTTCGCCGCATCCAGAACGGCATCGGCGGTCAGACGCCCGCCATGCGCCATGAGCCACCCGACCGCACCGAGCAAAACGCCAAAGCTGAACACCGCTCCCTTGTGCGTATTCACGCCCCCCGTGCGTCCATACATGGCGGCCTCTGCACAACAGCCAATCGGACGCAGCTGCGCGAGCAGGGTGTCAAGGTGCTCATGCCCCGCACCCGCACGCGCGAATTCCGCAAAATACGGAGCGAGCACCGCCGCCGATACCTGAAAGGTAAAGAAGTCCATATCGTCGTGCGCCCCATTATTCGCACGATCGACAAGCCCCGGCTTCGGCGTTGCCGCCACCTCGGCGAGCAGCGCCTCCACGGCGAGCGCGGCAACGTGATCCACACCCTTCATGTTCCCATCCAAGACCGCATTCAAAGCACGAGCGGTTTGATCTTGCGTACGACATCGAGAATCGTACCGTCACGCGCCTCCAGAACGGCGATCACCGGATCCTCCCATTCGAGTTCGTCCGGCTCACCGACAAGGCTGTACGCCTTCTCTTGGAGCGCCTCAATCGTCGTATGGGCAATTCCCGCCGCGTCGAGGCACGCGATCAGATCCCCGCGTGCGGGATTGACGGCGATGCCGTAGTCCGTCACGAGCACATCCACACAGTCCCCCGGCGTCGTCACGGTGACGACCTTCTTGCAGACCGTTGCCATGCGCCCGCGCACGAGCGGCGTGACAATGATGCAGCACTTGCTCCCCGCCGCCGTGTCCGGATGCCCGCCCGGCGCACCGCGCAGCACCCCGTCCGAGCCGGTCAGCACATTGACGTTGAAATCCGTGTCAATCTCCAGCGCCGCAAGCACGACGAAGTCGAGCTTGTTGACGTATGCGCCCTTGTTCGCGGGATTTGCGTACTCGCTCGTGGAGATCTCAAGATGCTTGTCGGGATGCGCCGCAAGATGCGCAATCGCCTTTGTGTCGAAATCCTGTGTATCGAGCAGCTTGCGCACAAGTCCCTTGTCCATGAGGTCGCAGATATTGCCGCCCATACCGCCGAGCGCGAATCCCATCACAATCCCCCGCTCGCGCATATAGTCCTCAAGATAGCGGTTGACCGCGAGCGACGGGCCGCCGACACCCGTCTGGAACGAGAAGCCGTCCTTAAAGTACGGCGTCGCCGCCATGATCTTCGCACAGTTCTCCGCCATCATGAGGTTGCGCGGATCCTCGGTGACGCGCGCCTCCTTCGTGCCGATCTTCTTCGGATCGCCGATCTCATCCACAACGACAACATAGTCCACGTCGATGGACGGAATGGCGGCGGGCATATTCGGGAACGGGACGAGCGTGTCCGTCACCACGACGACATTGTTGGCATAGCGCGCGTCCGCGACGGCATAGCCGAGCGTACCGCAGTTGTTCTTGCCGCCCGTACCATTCGCATTGCCGTAGTCGTCCGCCGCCGATGCCGCGATAAACGTGATGTCGATGGAGAGTTCCCCCGTCTCGATGGCACGCGGCCGCCCGCCGTGACTGCGGATGATCGCGGGCGTTTTGAGCTTGCCCGCCGAGATGACCTCGCCGATCCGTCCGCGCACACCCGAGGACTGGACACCGATGATCTTGCCCTCCTCGATGTAGTCCGCAAGGAGATCCTGCGCGCTGCCGAGGGAGGTCGTCGCAACCGTCAGATCCTT
Source organism: Candidatus Centipeda massiliensis (assembly GCF_900290285.1). Lineage (GTDB taxonomy): Bacteria > Bacillota > Negativicutes > Selenomonadales > Selenomonadaceae > Centipeda > Centipeda massiliensis. Next base: position 236,842 of record NZ_LT985755.1, read on the forward strand.
CAGCCCCATCTCCTCGACGAGCACCTTCATAACCATGCTCGTCACATAGTCGCCGTTGCGAAAGGCATGATGGAAGGAAACCGTCATGCCGTCATGCGCGCCGCATTTCTCGCACGCCTCACGGATCGAGCCGACCACCTTCGACGCCTGCGGCTTCTCTGCGCGCCGTACGGTCGCTCCCGCCTTTTTATAGGGCTTGCCGTCCATATAGAATTTACCCTGATAGACCTCCTTGCCCCCTGTGAGGAGGTCATCGGGAATCTCTCTGCCCACTGCATTTTTCATATCACTGCACCCCCTTTTACAAATCCCCGTGGTAGACGCCGCACGCCTTCGCAAGGGCGAGTATGCGCCTTGCGTCCTCGATGAAGGCAATGTCGACCATCTTGCCGTTCACCGTGTAGACACCGACGCCCAGCTTCGACTGCTCCTCGTAGCTGCGCACATAGAGTTCCGCCGTTGCGATCTCCTTCTCCGTCGGGGCAAAAGTCTTGTGCACGTACGCAATCTGGCGCGGGTTGATGAGGCTCTTGCCGTCAAAGCCCATCGCGTGATCGAGTTCCACCTCCGCGCGAAAGCCCTCCTCATCGTCGAGTGCGGTGAACACCGTGTCAAAGCACTGAATGCCCGCCTCACGCGCCGCGAGCAGCATGAGGCTGCGCGCCGTATTGATCTCGATGCCGCTGCGCTCGGGGCGGACGTGCATGCTCTTGCGGAAGTCGCCGCCCGAGATCGCCACGCCGAGCATACGCTCCGACGCCTGACAGATCTCGCGCGCATTCAGAATCCCCTTCGGGCTTTCGAGCGCCGCCATGAGCAGCGTCCGCCCCTCCTCGACGCCGAACTCCTTCTCCGCCGCAAGCACGTGCTCCTCGATCAGCCGCACATCGTCCGCACTCTCGCATTTGGCGATGCGTACGCCGTCCGCACCGCCCGCAACGCAGACGCGCACATCCTCCTGCCAATGCGGCGTATCAAGCCCATTGATGCGTACAATGACCTCGGTATCACCGTAGTCGATGCTCTTCAGCGCATGATAGAGAGAGAACCGTGCCGCGTCCTTCTGATTCTCCGCCACGGCATCCTCAAGATCGAGCATGATGCTGTCGACGCCGTAGATATACGCGTCCTTGATGAGTCCCGGCCGCTGCGCATTCATGAACATCATCGTGCGGCGCAGACGAAACCGCTCCGGTCTGGGTCTTGGAATCACTGAATCACACCTCCCCACGGAACATTCTTGTCCGATACACCCGCACTGCGGAATACCGCACACTCCACACGCGCGCGGATCGTGCAGTCCAGTGCGCCCTTGTCCACCACCTGCACACGCGCGGACGAAACGCCGAGGCGTTCCAGCGTTTCGAGCACGGTCTTTTGGATGGCGCGACCGTACTGGTTCATGACGCTGCTCTCCAGATGAAGCTCGATGCCGCCCGTGCCCGGCTCGACCGTGACTTGCGCATCGCTGGACTCCAACGTCCCCGCCATCGCCATTTTTTCGATCTGCATAACGCTTCCTCCTAACTTTCAATTATGATATCATAATAGCAGGAGCGATATTCCCTGTAAACGCCTCCATTTTTCCGCCTGCACCATTCCATAAAAGAATGTTAGTCTTGCGTTTTTCAATCGTAAAAGCGATGATAGTCATGGTATAATAAACGCATCGTATTCTCTGATGGGAGGGAAGCCGATGGATACGCAGGATATCCAGCTGCTCATGACGCTGCACCGCACAAGCAATATCACGCGCACAGCCGAGGAACTCTATACGACGCAGTCCTCGGTGTCAAAGCGCATCCGCCAGCTCGAAAAGGAGCTTGGCATCATCCTTGTCCTGCGCTCACGGCTCGGCATCCAGTTCACGCCGGCAGGTGAGATCGTGCTGCGCCACGTCAATGCGATCGCGCGTGAACTTCGCACGATGAATCAGGAACTCAACGACACGCAGGGCATTATCTCCGGCACACTGCGCGCCGGCGTGTCGATCAACTATGCGATGTACCGCCTGCCGCCGCTGCTCCAACGCTATCAGGAGCGCTACCCGCTCGTACATACGCAGACAATCATCGAGGTCAGCCAGAAGATCTACTCCATGTTCATCGCGGGACAGATGGAGCTTGCCGTCGTACGCGGCGAATACTCGGACTGGGACGGGCCGCGCCTCCTCTTGGGGCGTGAACCCGTCTGCGTCATCACCTGCCCCGAGCATCGTGACCGTCCGCTGAGCGAGCTGCCGCAGGTCATCCGCAAGGCGGACACGGAGATGGAGCGCGACACAGCGCTCTGGCGCAGAGAGAACAAGATCCCCACGGCAAAGAATCAGGTCTTTGCGAACAGCACCGCTACCTGCATCGAGATGGTACGGCAGGGACTTGGGTGGGGCATTGTCCCCGAAATCTGTCTCGCGCACTTCGATGGCTGCGTGCGCCCCATGCACTTTGCGGACGGACGTCCGCTCGTGCGCTCCACCTATCTCCTCTACACGGAGCAAACCGCCGCCCTGCCGCAGATTCGCGCCTTTATCGACCTGCTTGCCGAAACAAAGGAGAACCAGAACCTATGATCACGACCATCTATCCATCCGACCGCACGGGCATGGAACGCGTGCGTGCCCTGCTCGAAAAGGAAAACCTGCGCATGGACGCAAACCTCGACTATACCTGCGCAATCCTCGACGAGGCGTACAATCCCATCGCGACGGGCAGCTGCTGCGGCAATACGCTCCGCTGCTTCGCCGTCGACCATGCGCATCAGGGTGAGGGACTGCTGAACGAAGTTCTCTCCCATCTCATGACAGTGCAGCAGGAGCGTGGGAACGCCGCCGTCTTTCTCTATACGAAGGGCAGCTCCGTCCGCTTCTTCCGCGACCTCGGCTTTCATGAGATTGCCCGCGTATCGGACATGATCGTCTTTCTCGAAAATCGCCGTTGGGGATTCTCCGACTATCTGAGCGCACTGCAGCGCGAAAGCCCCGCAGACGCGAAAAACACGGCGGCAGTCGTGATGAACGCGAACCCGTTTACGCTCGGACATCTCTATCTCGTGGAGCAGGCTGCTGCGGAAAATGAATGGGTGCATCTCTTTACCGTCAGCGAGGACGTGAGCCTCTTCCCCTTCGCCGTGCGCGAGCGCCTGATACGGGAGGGAACGGCGCATCTCAAAAACATCGTCTATCATCGGACGGGCTCCTACATCATCAGTCAGGCAACCTTCCCCAGCTACTTCCAAAAGGACGAAGACGCCGTCATACTGAGTCACGCACAGCTCGACATTGCCGTGTTCTCGCGCATTGCACAGGCGCTCTCCATCACGCGGCGCTACGTCGGTGCGGAGGAGGCGAGCCGTGTCACACGTCTCTACAACGAAACGATGTTGAAGGAACTCCCGCGTACAGGCATTGCGTGCAGGATCATCCCGCGCAAGGAGCACGCGGGCGCACCGATCAGCGCCTCCACCGTGCGCCGCGCAATAAAGTGCGGCGACATGAGCATCCTCCCCTCCCTCGTGCCGCCCACAACGCTCGCCTTCCTCCAAAGCGAGGAGAGTGCCGCCATTCGCCGAAAGATTGCAGAGACGACAGATGTCGTCCACTACTAAAGGAAGCATTATGTTCAGCGGAATCCCCGTAGAACTCCCCGCCATGCTCGCCGCACGCGAGGAGCGTGCGGCACGACAGGACGCATGGCTCGAAAAATACGATTGTCCCCTCCTCTCCTTCACGCTCAACATCCCGGGTCCCGTCAAGACATCGCCCGATCTGCGCCGTGCCTTTGAGGCGGGACTCCTTGCATTGGAGGGCGCACTGGAAGCGGCAGGGCTGTCCCCCACGGCGCGGGCAGAAATCCATGCGCCGACGGGCGATGAGGCACTGCTTGCCATCGACGGCGATGCGGCGGCAATCAAGGAGATTGCCACGCGCATGGAGGAGGAGCATCCACTGGGACGGCTTTTCGATATGGACGTTCTAAGCGCGGACGGCACAAAGCTCTCGCGCTCCGTCCCGCGCCGCTGCCTCCTCTGCACGGAGCAGGCACAGAGCTGTGCGCGCAGCCGCCGTCACAGCGTTGCGCAACTGACAGCGGAGATCGAACGCCTCCTAGCCGCATATCTATGACAGGGGCTGCTGTACGAAGCAAAACATCGTACAGCAGCCCCTATTTTATTGCAAAAAAAAGACTCTGCACAGGAAATCCCGTGCAGAGCCGATAGAAATCTACCTATTAAATTTTAGAACATCCACTTGACGCCAAGGTCGCCGCTGAGGCCGCGACGCTTGCCCTGCCATCCCGTGAGCCGCAGATCGTAGCGCATCCTGCTGTCTGCAGGGATAAAGCGGTAGCCGAGTTCGAGCATTCCGCTCGACCCCTTGAGGCTCGGGCTAGGCGTATCATAGCCCTGATAGGACGCATGTGCGCTGCCGCTGAACTCGTACTCCCATGCAAGTCCCGTATAGAACTCGCCGGCTGCCTCGTTCTGACGCGTGTAGCGGAAGCCGAGGCGCGTTCTGTGCGAGGTGACCTCGGAGAAGTCATAGTCCTCATTCGTGTTCAGATGCGCCGTTACACCGCCCTGATGCGACCAGAAGTAACGCAGGTACGGCGTGATCTTCGCATCGTCCTTGAGCTGAATATCCTTGCCGGCACCGAGATGACCTGACCAGTAGGTGTTTGAAACATCATACGACGAATTGACACCGGCGTAGATGCTTCCGCTGTAGTCACTCTTCACGCGACCACCCTGCAGCGATCCCTCGTACCACATGCCATCGTTCTTCTCGAACCGAGCCATGACGCCAAGACCAAAGGTGCGGAACTTGCCGCTGCCGTGCGTATTGTCGTTGAGGTAGGAGTCATAGCTGCCGTTGCCGTAGGAGAGGAAGGGACCATAGACCGCCTTGCCATCCTTCAGCGCATTCTCACGCGCCCAGCCGACACCGACATTCCAGCCGTTCGTCTCGACGTAGGAACCGCTCTCAGAGTGCATGCGGTTGCCGCCGATGCCTGCCCAGAGCTGATAGCCCTTGGGTGCAGTCGCCTCATCCGCCTTTCCGGCAGAAGCAGCGTCCTTCGCTGCCTGAATGTTGTTGGCAACGAGGAAGTCCACGCCCTGATTGATGAACGCCGTTGCTCCGGCACGCGTCTCAACAAAGGACTTCGTCTGCTCGATCAGCTCTGCCTTCTTGACAACGGCAGAGACCTCGTTCGTCGCCGTCTGTGCAACATCGAACTCATAGCGGAGCGATACGCCCTGCATCGCCGACGACGTATTCCGGATCGTGGGATCGGTCTGGATCGTGCCGCTGGGCGCCTTGATGAGGCTGAACTGCTCGTTCACACGGTACGCAGGATGTGCGCCGTCGATAACGCCGACGCCGATGCCTACGCCCTGCAGATTCTGCGTCCCCGTCGTGGTGAGTTCGAGAACCGGAGCCGTCTTGTCATGCGTATCATCGAGGAAGAAATTGATGTTCTGGATGCCCGCAAGGCTCTGCGCCTTCGATGCGCCGGGATGAACGACGAGCGTGTTGCCCGTACCGGACGCAGCCGTGCCGCCCGTGATATTGCCCGTGACGGTCGTCTTGCTCAGATGGATGATATTGTCCTCCGTCGTCGCGCCGCTGCCGCCCGTGACATTGCCCCCGACCGTGATATTGTCAAGGCTTACGACGTTCGCCGAAGCCGCGCCGCTCGTGGACACAGAGCCTGTCACGTCGCCCGAAACATTGGACTTGACGTTGACGGTGTTCTCCTTTGCATCGCCGGTGGAATAACCGCCGACTGCATTGGCAACCGTGCCGCTTGTGATGTTAACCGTGTTCTTGGTCGCCTTGCCCGTCGGCGATGTTGCATAGCCGCCGTAGACAGTACCCACCGTGGCGCCATCAATCGTGACACTGTTGTCATGGCTGTCATTCTTCTCTGCCGACAGAGCTTTTGCATCCGTGCCGGACAGGGGAACATCCGTGTAGCCGCCATAGGCATTCGTGTAGCTGCCGCTCGACACGGTGATATTGTTCTCGCGCGTTGCGTTGCCCACCTTCGAGATGCCGCCGTAGACATCCGTCGAACCCGACGGTGTCACAGGAGCCGTCACGCCTCTGTACTGATAGCTCTGCGCAATGACCTTCGTATCCGATGCGGTACGATTCTCCGTGTCGATATTGTACTCGGTCGTATCGTCCCCATTGATCTTGCTGCGCGCACCGTCATAGGTGCCGCCGAAGGAAATACCTGCGCCGTTCTCCATCAGCGTGATCGGGGTCGTCGCTATGCCGGTCGCATCCAGCGTCTGCCAGTCGAGCGCATTTGCGCCGCCCGTAAACGTGAGCATCGAAGTTCCCGCATTCGCCGTGGAGGCATCGAAGTTCACGTGCTGGAACGCCGTGATATTGCCGGCGCTGTTCGTGCCCTTCACTGTCAGCGTATTGCCCGAGGTGGCATTGCTGCCGCCGGAGATCACGCCGTTTACGGTTGTGCCTTCCACATTGACCGTGTTGTCATTCGTGTCAGTGCCCTCACCGCCGGTGACATTGCCCCCGACCGTGATATTGCTAAGGCTTACGACGTTCGCCGAAGCTGCGCCGTTCGTGGACACAGAACCCGTCACATTGCCCGTGACATCGGACTTGACGTTGACGATGTTCTCCTTTGCATCGCCGGTGGAATAACCGCCGACCACGTTGGCGACCATGCCGCCCGTCACATTGACCGTGTTCTTTGTCGCCGTACCCGCCGCCGCGTTCGTGTAGCCGCCGTAGACGGTGCCGGAGACGTTTGCGCCGGCAATCGTGATCGTATTATCGTGGCTGTTGTTCTTCTCTGCCGAGTTTGCCTTCGCATCCGAGCCGGGCAGCGGCGGAACAGAGTCCGTATAGCCGCCGTAGGCATTCGTGTAGCTTCCGCTCGACACGGTGATATTGTTCTCCCGCGTCGCGTTGGCAACCCGCGAGATACCGCCGTACACATCCGTGCCGATCGAGGTCACGGCGTTCGTCTGTCCGCGATACTGATAGCTCTGTGCAATGACCTTATTGTCCGAAGCCGTACGGTTCTCGGTGTCGATATTGAACTCCGTTGTATCGGCAGAGTCAATTCCGCTGTGCGCGCCATCATAGTTGCTGAACGAAATGCCCGCGCCGTTCTCCATCAGTGTGACGGGACCTGCGGTCGTGCCGATTGCCTCAAGCGTCTGCCAGTCAAATGCGGATGCACCGCCCGTGAGCGTGAGCATCGGATTCGTCGCCGCAGTGCCGACATCGAATTTCAGCTTGCCAAAGCCCACGAGGCTGCCCGCCGCGTTCGTATTCCTGACCGTCAGTTCATGACCCGTGCCGCCCGCAGAGCCGCCCGTGACGGCGCCGGTAACGGTCGCACCTTCCAGATTGACCTTGTTATCCGTTGTGGTCGCACCCTGACCGCCGAGGACACTGCCCACGGTCACGCCACCCTTGAGCGTAATCTCATTGTTCGAGGCTGCGCCGCCCGCAGAGTAGCCGCCAACGATATTGTTGACCGTACCGCTTGTGACTTCGACCTTGTTCTTGGTCGCCGATCCCGTCGTCGATGTTGTATAGCCGCCGTAGACCGTGCCGGAGACGTTTGCGCCGGCAATCGTGATCTTGTTGTCGTGGCTGTTTTCCTTCTCCGACGACTGTGCCTTGCCGGAACCAAACGAGGGAACTTCCGTATAGCCGCCGAACGCATCCGTATAGCCACCACTCGACACGGTGATCTCATTTTCACGGGTCGCATTGCCCACCTTCGAGATGCCGCCGTAGACATTCCCCGGAGCGAACGCTGGTGACACCACGGGATTTGTCTGCCCGCGATACTTGTAGCTCTCGGCGATGACATCGTTGTCCGAAGCCGTATGGCTTACCGTATCAATGTTGAACTCCGTCGTATCATCCGAATCGCTGCGGCTGTGTGCGCCGTTATAGGTGCCGCCGAACGAGAGCCCCGCACCGTTGTGCATCAACGTAATGGGACCTGCAGATGTGCCGGTCGCCTCAAGCGTCTGCCAATCAAGGAAAGATGTACCGCCGTTCAGTGTGAGCATCGGATTCGTCGTTGCGCTGTCCGTGTCAAAGATCACCTTGTTGAACCCTGCGATGCTGCCCGCCGTGTTCGCACTCTTGACTGTCAGCTTATTCCCCGTGCCGCCCGCAGATCCCGCCGTAATGCTGCCGGCTACGGTCGTTCCTTCCACGTTGACCTTATTGTCGTTCGTTACGGTACCCTGACCGCCGAGGACATTGCCCGCAATGTATACGGAACCGAGGTTGATCGTGTTATCCGAGGCTGCGCCCGTGGACACAGAGCCCGTGACATTCGTCACGTTGCCGCTTCTCACGTTGACCGTGTTCTTCGTCGCATCGCCGATGGACTCACCACCCACAACATTCGTTGCCGTGCCGCCCGCGACATTGACGGTATTGCCCGTCGCCTTGCCGCCCGCCGAGGTGGTGTAGCCGCCGTAGACATTCGTGATCGAGCCGCCGTTTAGGTTCACCGTGTTGTTCTTGCTGTCAAATCTATCCGCATGCGGTGTCGTGGTGGAACCGGTCGACGTCCAGCCGCCGTAGGCGTTCGTTCCCGTGCCGCCCGTTATGGTCAGCGTATTGTCCTGCGTCGTGTTGCCGCGCTTGGAGCGCCCTGCCCACGTATCATTCGGATCTGCCAGAGTGGTGACATTGGCGTTCTTGAACTGATAGTCGTCCAGGTTGATCTTCGTTGCGCCGGTAGCCGTATGCGTGTCGGTATCAATGAAGTATTCGTGCTCGTCCGTCTCGGATACAAAGGTTCCGTCGATCGTGTATCCGGAGATACCGAAGCCGCTCGTGTTCGACAGAAGCGTGCGTGCACCCGTCGCCGTGCCGGTTGCTTCAAGCGTAGTCCAGTCGATACCGGTGGAACCGCCCGTGAGGGCAAGCATTGCATTGGCAGGAGTCGATGCGCTGTCGAGGTCAAACTTCACCTTCTGGAACATTGTGATGTTGCCCGCAGTGTTGTTGCCCTTGATCGTCAGCGTGTTGCCCGTACCGACCATATTAGCGCCGCTGAGGATGCCCGTTACCGTGGTATTGCCTTCCAGCGTGACCTTGTTGTTGTTCGTTGCGGTTGCACCCGAGCCACCCATGACATATCCCGTAACAACAGCCCCCGTGCCAAGCGTGATCTCGTTGTCCGAGGCTGCGCCGCCCGTGGAGATCGAGCCCGTGATATTGCCCACGCTGCCGCCCGTAACGTTCACCTTGTTCGCCGTTGCACTGCCCGCAGAGTACGCGCCGACGACGTTCGCCGCAAAACCACCCTTGATGTTGACCGTGTTGTTCGTCGTCGTACCCGTCGGTGCCCACGTATAGCCGCCATAGATGGTATTCGTAATGTTGCCGCCGGAGAGGGTAATCTTGTTGTTATAGCTCTTGTCCCTGTCCGACTTCGTCGTACCCGTGCCGACCAGAGGAACGTCCGTATACCCGCCGTAGGCATTCGTATAGCTGCCGCTCGATACGGTGATGTCGTTCTCGCGCGTCGAGTTGGCGACCTTCGAAATACCGCCGTAGACACTGCCCGGATCGAACGACGGTGTCACAGGAGTGTCCTGCAGACGATACTTATAGCTCTCGGAGACGATGCGCTGATCCCAGCTGCTGTGGTTCTCCGTGTCGATGTTGAACTCCGTCGTATCATCGGAATTGCTTACGCTCTTTGCGCCCGTATAGCTGCCGAGCGAAATCCCAGCACCGTTTTGCATCAGAACGAGCCGGTTGGGCTGCTCCGCGTTCGACACTTCGAGTGCGCCCCAGTTAAATGAGGTTCCCCAACCGTTCGTAATGTTCAGCATCGGATCGGTCGTGGATGCTGTGGAAAGGTCGAAGCTGACCTTTTGGAAGCCCGTGATATTGCCGGCTCTGTTCGTGCCCTTCACCGTCAGCGTATTGCCCGTACCGCCCGCAGCGCCGACCGAAATGACACTGCCGACCGTGGAGTCATTCATATTGACCGTATTGTTGTCTGCCGTGCTTCCCTGACCGCCAACAACAGATCCAGAGACCGTTACGGCACCGAGGTCAACCGTGTTCCCCGAGGCACTGCCGCTTGCATTTCCGCCAAAGACATTGCCCGTAACATTCTTCTTGACCGTAACGGTATTCGTATCAGCAGCCCCGCTGCCCGCCAAACCGCCGTACACAGTCGCATTGATCGTGCCGCCCGTCAGCTCCACGGTATTCGACGATGCCGCGCCCGTTCCGGTATTGTATCCGCCAAGGATATTGCCGCCGACCGTACCGCCCTTAATCTCGACCTTGTTCCCCGATACCGTACCCGAGCCATAGCTCAGACCACCGGTAACGCCGTTCACAGACGAACCGCTTGTCATCTCGACCTTATTGTCCGAGACAGCGCCCGCACCGCCCGTACGACCGGCTGTGATGCTCTGGGCGGATGCATCGGCAAATGTCACATAGTTCTTCGTGGCACTGCCCGAAACGGCAGAGCCGCCGTATACATTGGTGAGGCTCGTACTGCCACCGCTCACAACGGCACCGTTCTGGACGGCATCGCCCGTACCGTACGTGATACCGCCATAGCTGTCGCCGCTGACCGTGCCACCCGTGACCGTCAGTGTGTTGTCCTGCACGGCGCCGGTCGCAGCACCCTGAATCTCGGCACCTGCCGCAGCGCCCGTCACCCAGCCGCCCGCAATCGTTGCCTCGTTATTGATGGCACTGCCCGTGCCGCTTCCTGTGATGCGTGCGCCCCGCACGTTGGTCACCGTCGCCTGTGTAAAGTTGGCTTTATTCCCCTCGGCATTGCCCGTCACGGACTGCCCGCCGACAACATCATTGGCGGTGATGGAACCGCTGATCGTTGCCGTATTGTTCTTCGCCGCACCCGTACCGTTCGTGATGCCGCCATAGATGCTGCCAAGGGCAGCGCTCGCGCCGCTGACAACGGCGTGGTTGTCCGAAGCCTCGCCCGTCGCTCCGGTATCACTGATCAAAGCGCCTGCAATAAAGGCACTTGAGCCGCCCGACACCTCGGCACGGTTGCCCGATGCCTGACCCGTTGCGCCGACGCCATTGACCACACCGCCGATGAGCCGAGCCGCCGATCCGGCGTTCATATATGCCTTATTGTCCGTAACGTCGCCCGCCGCAACGTCGTTCTGTCCACCGACGGCAACACCGGACACCGTCGCGCCGCTCGCCTCAATGGTCAGTTCGTTGCCCGTGACATTGCCGCCGCTCAGAACACGACCGCCATACGCATTCCCTGTGATACCGGCGCTGTTCTTGAGGAATACCTTATTCGCATCTGCGCCCGCACCGCCGCGTCCGCCCGTAACCACACCGGCAAAGGAGATGCCGCCGACAGTCGCCGTATTGCCGGACGCCGTCCCATTGACGCTGTAGCCGCCGTCAATCGTAGTACCGCTGAGCGCACCGCCCGTGATGGTGACCTCGTTCGCCGATGCCGTCCCCGTATCTTCGGCAAACCCACCGATGATATTATCCGAGAGTGTACCGTTCGTGACGTTGACCTTGTTGCCCGACACCTCGCCCGCATGAGTACCATGACCGCCCGTGACAACGCCCGTGATCGAGCCGTTTGTAATGTGGATCTCGTTCCCATCAGCCTTGCCCGTGCCCATATTGTGGCCGGCAGTGACTGTCCCGCCAATGGTACCGCCATTGATGTTGACAATGTTCCCGGAGACGTTTCCGGTCGCCGAGGGTGCAATGATCTCGCCGCCGCGCACATCTTGACTGACTGTACCGCTCGTAACGGTGACGGTATTCGTCGCAACATTGCCCGCCGCATTCGTGCCCGCAACGCGACCGCCGATCAGGTTGTCCGCCGTCGCACCTTGGAAGTTCAGGGTATTGGTCGAAGCATCGCCCGTCAGGGAGCGTCCGCCAAGGACATCATGCACTGAGCCTCCGCTGATTGTGACCGTACTGCCCGTCACGGAACCCGTGCCCTGCGTCAGACCGCCGTACGTTGTCCCGTTTACGGTACCGCCCGAAATGTTCACGATGCTGCCCGAGACATTGCCCGTCGCCTGTGTGCTGGAATTGTACTCCTTGATGAAACCGCCCACCACGTCGTTGTTCACGGTGCCGCCCGAGAGGTGTGCCTCGTTGCCCGCAGCATTGCCTGTCGAGTTGGGACCCACGACAAGACCACCATAAAGCATGGTCGCCGTCCCGTCGCTCATAATCGCCTTGTTCTGCCCGGCATTCCCGGTCGCCCCATCGGTCAGACCGCCGACCACATAAAAGCCGGTGGCATTCGTCATCGCTCCGGAAATATTGATTTCGTTGCCGGTGGCATCGCCGCCGCTGCGCGTTCTGCCGCCAATCGCGAATCCGGTGATATTGGCACCGTTCTGGAGGAAGAGCTTGTTGCCCTGCACATTGCCCGTGCCGACGGTATCACCGCCCAGAACAGTTCCGCCCGTATACGATACGCCGTCCATCGTCAGCGTATTGCCCGTGACGTTCCCCGCATCCGAAAGCGAGCTGATCGCGCCGCCCGTGATTGCGGGATAGCCCAGCTCCGGAGCCGACGAGCTGTTTACTGTTACATTGTTCCCCGTTACATCGGCAGCGAATGCGTGCGGCATGACCGGAAACAGTGCGCCTCCCCCTGCGGACAAAGCGACTGCGACGGAAAGAGCCAACCGACGCGTTTGCGAGTTTCTCGACATAAGAATTCCTCCCTGCATATTGCCACCATCCATGATAGAAGCAGATGAAGGACGCACAGATCAATTCAGCCCCATCATCTTGACAGACTTCATTTTATCAGTGATTCCTTAACATAAACATCTGCTGCTAACCACCACTTAATCAATGGTCTTTATATTTTATCACAGCGCAGGGTGGATTTAAATAGGACTAATATCTTATGTGGCGTTTAAGAACGCTGATAAATCAGCGCTGCGGTCTAAGCGCATCTTCTTTGTCCGTACTTCGGCGGAAAAGGGGCGTTTGGGAAGCACTGATAAATTCAGCCGCGCCATCTTAGCGTATCTTTTTTGCCCGCTTTTTGTCGGCAAATCCTCCACATAGCTTTGGCTATGCGTCCGGTTTGCCTCCTCAATCGGACAGAAAAATCTACGCCAATCTGACGGACTTCATTTTATCAGCGATTCCCTTGCAGCGATATTGCTGGCATAATAATAGGGGCTGCTGCACGAAGTTAAAAAACTTCGTGCAGCAGCCCCTTGCCGAACCGATCCCTGCGGGGTCGGTTCAGTGGTTGAACATATTGCGCAGTGCCTGCTTGTTGACCTCGCGGTTAAGCTGTGCAAGATGCTGCGTGAGCTTGATGCTCTTCGGGCAGACGCGCTCGCAGTTCTGGCTGTTGCCGCAGCTCGTGATGCCGCCCTTCTCCATCAGCGCGTTGAGGCGCTTCGGCGCGTCGAACTTTCCGAGCGGATGGAGGTTGAAGAGAAGCGTCTGCGCCGTCGGTGCGGGTCCGATGAAGTCGGACTGCGGGCCGACGTTCGGGCACGCCTCAAGGCAGCAGCCGCACGTCATGCAGTGCGACAGCTCGTAGCACGTCTCCGCCGTGTACGGATTCTGAATCGGGGCATCCTTGTTGTCCCATGTACCGTCCACCTCGACCCAGCCGTGAATGCGCTTGAGGCTCTCGAACATGACCGAGCGGTCGATGAGAAGGTCGCGGATCACGGGGAACGTACGCGCCGGCTGGACGCGGATCGGCTGCGTGAGGTTGTCGACCAGTGCGCAGCATGCCTGCTGTGCGTGGCCATTGATGACCATCATGCACGCACCGCAGACCTTCTCAAGGCAGTTGCACTCCCAGACCGGAGGCGGAACGCGCTTGCCGTCCACCGTCACGGGGTTCTTCTGGATCTCCATGAGGGACGCAACGACGTTGAGACCGGGACGATAGTCGACGTCAAACTCCTGCGTATAGGGGTTCTCGTTCGGTCCATCCTGACGCTCGATGATAAAACGAACTTTTTTCTGTTCTGCCATGACTTCTATCCTCCCTTACTCCTTCTTGGCGACGGCGTAGTTACGCGCACGCGCCTTGATGAGCGAATGCTCGAATTCCATGTAGCTGACCTGCGGTTCCTCGGTCTGCGGATCGTAGTCCACGATGGAGGTCTTCATGAAGCGCTCATCGTCACGACCGTAGAACATGAGCTCACCATCGGCATCCGTCATACGTTCGCCCTTGTCGTCGAGCAGGATCTTCGCATGTGCGCCGCGGCTCTCGTCACGGCAGCGTGCCGCCTTCGTAACCGCCATCGCATAGAGGATCATGTTGCGGAGCTGACGCACGAACATCGCTTCCTGGTTCGCCCATGTGCCATGATCGGTCACGCCAATATCATCCCAACGCTTGAGGATGCCCTTGAGCTTTTCAAGGCAGATATCGAGTCCCTTGTTGTCGCGCTCGATGGAGACGTAATCGTACATGATCTCGCCCATCTCCTGATGGAGTTTGTGCGCATTCTCGGAGCCTGTCATGTTGCGGATCTTGTCGAACTCCGCGACACACTCCTTGCGTGCCGTCTCGAGTTCTTCCTCCGTGAGTGCCGCACCAAGTTCGCCGCTGCGTGCCCAGCGGAGCGACTCAGGTCCTGCGACGTAGCCGGAGTAGCTCGCTGAGAGAAGCGAGTTCGCACCAAGACGGTTCGCACCGTGGTACTGGTGATCGCACTCGCCCGCCGCCATGAGACCGGGGATGTTCGTGTGGTGCATACGGTCGACCCAGATGCCGCCCATCGAGTAGTGCACGGACGGGAAGATCTCCATCGGCACCTTGCGCGGATCCTGACCGACAAACTCGGAGTACATCTCGAGAATGCCGCCGAGCTTATGCTCGAGGTAGTCCGCAGGGATGTGCGAGAGGTCGAGGTAGACGCGGCGGTCGTTGTTGACGCCGAGTCCCATGTGCACGCAGACCTTGAAGATCGCGCGTGAGGCAACGTCACGCGGAACGAGGTTGCCGTATGCGGGGTACATCTCCTCAAGGAAGTACCAAGGCTTGCCGTCCTTGTACGTCCAGACGCGTCCGCCCTCACCGCGGCACGCCTCGGACATGAGACGGTTCTTATCCGATCCGGGGATTGCGGTCGGATGGATCTGGATGAACTCGGGGTTGCCGATGTGCGCGCCCTGCTGGTACGCAGAGGAGACAGCCGAGCCGTTGCAGATCGTGGACGCTGTGCAGCGGCCGAACACCTGTCCGGGGCCGCCCGTCGCGAGGATGACGACATCCGCAGGGAATGCCTTGATCTCGTTTGAGTTCATGTTCTGTGCGACCAGACCGCGGACGATGCCGTCCTTGTTCTTGATCGCGCGGATGTATTCCCAGAACTCGTATTTCGTGATCTTGCCCTTGACCTCCCAACGGCGCACCTGCTCGTCGAGTGCATAGAGAAGCTGCTGCCCCGTCGTAGAACCGGCAAAGACCGTGCGCTTGTTCTTCTGTCCGCCGAAGTTGCGCAGATCGAGCACGCCCTCTGGCGTACGGTTGAACGGAACACCCATGCGGTCAAACATCTTGACGAGCTTCGGCGCTGCCTCGACCATGCCCTTGACGGCAAGCTGATCGGCGAGGAAGTCACCGCCGTAAACGGTGTCGTCGAAATGCTCGTAGACACTGTCGTGCTCGCCCTTCGTATCCATGCAGGCATTCATGCCGCCCTGTGCACAGAGCGAGTGCGAACGCTTCACCGGGCAATAGGAAAAGAGGTCGACCTTACCGCCGCCCTCGCAGATCTTCAGTGCTGCAAGAAGTCCCGCAAGACCGCCGCCGATGATCGCAATGTTGTTTTCTGGTAGCTTAGCCATTCTTACTCTCCTTTGCTGCGGTTCTTACATGAAATAGCTTGCCATAAAGGCGAGCGTAATGAGACTCATCAGCGTGCAGAGACCCATCGACAGTGCGTTGATGACGGACTGTGCACGAGGCCCCTTCGCGATGCCCCACGTCATGCAGAACGTCGAGATGCCGTTGCAGAAGTGGAAGATCGCTGCAAGCATACCGAGCGTATAGAGCACCGTGTGGAGGATTGCATAATCGCCGGACACAAAGTAGGTGTAGAGGAGGTCATAGTTGATATGGGTTCCCATGACGCCCTTTTCCCATACGCGCATATAGCCGACGTGCCAGACGAGGAAGGGGATGAGCAGCCATGCCGTATAGCGCTGCACGGCGAACTGCCAGTTGCGGACATAGCCATAATTGCTGGGGTTGTTCTTCGCCTGCGCTGCGATGTAGATGCCATAGATCGCGTGGAAGAGGATCGGCACGGCGATGGCAAAGACCTCAAGCCCATAGAACACAGGGCGCGGGATGAGATCCATCATGGCGAGCGAGTCATTGAACGCCTTCGCCCCACCCAGCACGGTCGAGTTCGTAAAGACGTGCTCGAAGAGGAACACGCCGATGATGACGAGTCCGACCAATGAATGCAGCCGCCGCATGTAAAAGGTTGTGTGGAACATTTCATACCTCCTGAAATATGTTGACCTTTGGAGCCGCTGCTCCGAACCACGTCCGGAGCAGCGTCCCCGAATGATTTGTCATGCGCCAAACCATCGGCATGAACACTCTCTAAATTAGAGTTTGCGGTAGGGTTTCTGCCCCATTTCGTAGAAGTTGTTGCCCTCGGAGTCAATGACGACGATGCAGGGGAAGTCCTCGACCGTCAGCTTTGCGACTGCCTCAGGGCCAAGCTCGGGATAGCCTACGACTTCGTACTTCTTCACGGATTTCGCGATGAGCGCCGCAGCGCCGCCGACAGCGGCAAAATAGGTGACGCCGTTCTTCTTCATCGACTCCACGACAGCAGCCGAGCGTGAGCCCTTGCCCACCATGCCCTTGATGCCCTGCTCAAGCATCGTCGGCGTGTAGGCATCCATGCGGCCGGAGGTCGTCGGACCTGCCGAGCCGATCGGATCGCCCGGCTTTGCAGGGGTCGGCCCCAGGTAGTAGACGATCTGGTCGTGCCAGTCGACCGGCAGCGGCTCGCCCTTTGCAAGCGCCTCCGTCATCGCCTTGTGCGCCGCATCGCGCGCGCTGATGATCGTGCCCGTAATGAGAACGCTGTCGCCCGCCTTCAGCTTACGCGACATTTCCTCCGTGAACGGAGTCGTAATACGGATACTTTCCGCCATGAGTATTCCTCCCTAACGATAATACACAGAAAAATTTGTTACAGGGCACGATGTGCATGACGAAGTGCGTGGCAGCAGATCGTCACCGCAACGGGGAGGCCGGCGATGTGCGTCGCGCCCCACTCTACGTTCACAGCAAGTGCAGTCGTCGTTCCGCCCAGCTGCGGTCCGATGCCCGTCTTGTTGATCATCTCAAGGAGCTCACCCTCAAGCTTTGCATACTCGGGCATCGGATGGCGCTGGTCGATGGGACGCGTGAGCGCCTTCTTCGAGAGGAGTGCCGCCTGATCCATCGTACCGCCGATGCCGACACCGACCACCTCGGGGGGGCACGGATTCGGCCCTGCGTGCTGGATGATCTCCATGACCGCCTTCTTCACGCCCTCCACGCCGTCCGCAGGAACGAGCATCTTGACACCGGACTTGTTTTCCGAACCAAAGCCCTTTGGTGCAATCGTGATGCTGAGTGCGTCCCCCGCGACAATCTTCGTGTAGATCACGCCCGGCGTGTTGTTCTGCGTGTTCTTGCGGTTGAAGAGCGGCTCCGCGACGACCGACTTGCGCAGATAGCCCTCCGTGTAGCCCTTCGCAATGCCTTCGTTGATCGCGTCCTCAAGGAGTCCGTCTGTGATGTGGAGATCCTGCCCGACCTCTACGAACACAATCGTCATGCCCGTATCCTGGCAATACGGACGATCCTCTTCACGCGCGATCTCAGCATTGCGAATGATCTGATCCAATACGACTCTTCCTACGGGTGACTCCTCTATCTCTCGCCCCTTTTTGAGTCCCTCGTAGACATCATCCGGGAGATAGTACGCCGCTTCTTTGCACATCTCGGCGACGTTCTCCGTGATTGCTTTTGCGCTTAGCTCTCGCAAAATAATCCCTCCTATAAATATAACTTATACACAGGTTAGTTAGACTATATCATATTTTTTTCTTGCTTTCAAGTCTTTCAAATTCGCCGCAAAGCCTTGAAAAAAGTGAATCTCATTCAATTTAGGAATGAGATTCACAAGGTGGAACAATATCGTTCTTTTTCATCTTTATCTTATTGTTTTATATTTCAATCGAATTATTTTATGCGAAACAAGATATTGTTTATGTTTAATTTGTTATTATATATATAAAATCCATATCATAAGATATGGATTTTATATCGTAAATTTTTTTGAAAATTTTTTATATGGCTCCATCCTCGATCAATCAAGGCGATCCATTATATGCGAATGAGCTGCACCGTTGGTGTTTCGTTCTCACGCAGATCGACCAGCATGAACGAACCGCGGGCAGCATCGCGCGGGCGTGCAATGCTGCCGGGGTTGAGCACGGTCACATCTCCATGCTCCTCCAGTGCGATATGCGTATGCCCATAGACTGCGATATCCGCCCCCGCAGTGCGCGCTGCCTCGGCGAGCATCATGGTGTCAAAGCGCACGTTGAAGAGATGTCCGTGCGTGAGGAAGATGCGGTGTCCCGCCGCCTCGACCACGGTTTCATCATAGACGCCGTCCATGAAAAGGTCACAGTTGCCCAGCACGCGTGCAACGCGTCTGCCCGACAGGATCTCCAAATCATCCGCATCGGGCGCGAAGTCCCCCGCATGCAGCCACAGCTCTGCCTCGCGTGCCCCCGGCACGGCAAGCATCGTCTCAAATACACTGGTGTTCCCATGGCTGTCACTGACAATTCCGATCTTCACACGACACCTCTTTCCAGCAGTAATTTCTTCATCATGTCGAGTGCCGCGCCGCGATGGCTGATCGCGTGCTTTTCCTCACGCGAGAGCTCTGCCATCGATCTCCCGTCTGCGCGATAGAAATGCGGGTCGTAGCCAAACCCCTCCGTACCGCGTGCCTCGGGGCGGATGAAGCCCGTGCACGTTCCCTCGGCAGTGAGTTCCCGTCCGTCCTCCAGTGCCAGCACAAGGGCGCAGTGATAGGCGGCAGCCGCATTCTCCGTACCGTGTGCCCGTATATCTGCGATGAGCTTTGCGTTGTTCGCCGCATCATCGCCGTGCACGCCGGCATAGCGTGCGGAGTAGACACCGGGAGCACCGTCCAGTATCTCCACGGAGAGTCCGGAGTCATCGGCAAGCGCGGCAAGTCCTGTTTTCTCCATGTAGTAATGCGCTTTGATCCGTGCATTTTCCATAAAGGTCGCTCCGTCCTCCACCGGCTCTTCGATCTGCCCCACCGAGGGAAGTACCTCACGAATGCGTGAAAGCGGGACAAGGCGCACGGGAAGCCCCGTAAACGCTTTCTCCATCTCGCGCACCTTGCCTTCGTTCGATGTGGCAATCAGTATTATTTTTTCGCTCATACTATCCCTCCCGCCCCGGCATCCATGAGAGCGCTTCGCCGAGTGCCACTTTCTGCGCATCGATGAGTTCGCGTATGCCGCGTTCGCCGAGGTCGAGCAGCGCGTTCATCTCCGCACGCGAGAACGCGCGTCCCTCACCCGTTCCCTGTACCTCGACAAACGCCCCCGCGCCCGTCATGACGAGGTTCATGTCGACCATCGCCGTCGAATCCTCCTCATAGCAGAGATCGAGCAGCGGCGTATTCTCCGCATCGATGCCGACGCTGACCGCCGCCACGTAGTCGCGCACAGGGAAGATGCCGCGTCTCGTGTAAAACGTCGCGCACGCCTCCACAAGTGCGACAAATGCTCCCGTGATCGACGCTGTACGCGTCCCCCCATCCGCCTGCAGGACATCGCAGTCAAGGTGGATCGTGCGCTCACCGAGTGCCTTCGTATCGACGACGGCGCGCAGTGCACGCCCGATGAGCCGCTGGATCTCCTGCGTCCGCCCCGTCTGATGTCCGCGCATTGCCTCGCGTGCCGTACGCTCGGTGCCCGCACCGGGGAGCATGGAGTACTCCGCCGTCACCCAGCCCGTCCCCGTGCCCTTCAAAAAGAACGGTACGCGTTCCTCCACGGTCGCCGCGCACAGGACGCGCGTATGCCCCATCTCGATGAGCGCCGAGCCTGCGGGGTAGCGCTGGTATCCACGCTCGATCCGCACGGGACGCAGCTGGTCAGCACGCCTCAGATCTCTTCTTGGCATGAAATATGTTCTCCTTTGGAAGATTATGCAGAGTGCCCCTATCGGCTCTCTTTGCACGCCACTTCCCCCGTTTCGACGGGGGACGCTAAGGAATCGCTGATAAAATGAAGTCCGTCAGATTGGCGTAGATTTTTTCGTCCGATTGAGGAGGCAAACCGGACGCATAGCCAAAGCTATGTGGAGGATTTGCCGACAAAAAGCGGGCAAAAAAGATGCGCTAAGATGGCGCGGCTGAATTTATCAGTGCTTCCCTAATATACCGTAATGCAAAGCCTCCCCCGTCGAAACGAGGGAGGGGAACCATGCACAGCATGGTGTTACGCCTGATGACGCTCCTGATACTGCCGATAGTTTTTGATGATGCAGATCGGCGTTTTCTGCGAGGCGTTGCCGAATGGATTGTCGAGCAGCAGCTTCGCTGCGAGTTCGCCGTTGACCCCATCCGATACGCCGACCACACGCGAACGCTTCAGGTCGTTCACGTCTGCGATCATGCCGCCGAATGCGCCCACACGGTCGCGAATCTGCGTGGCGACCACATCCGGCTCGGCAGGGCCGTAGACAACCACCTTGTCGAACGGCGGCATCGTTCCCGTCACGTCGTCGATGAGCGCCGCCTCCTTGCCGCCCCACTGGTAGAACAGCCCGTTTTTGCCGACGAGCTTTCCGAGGAATCCCGCAAAAAGTGCAGCCGTGACGCGCCATTTGCCCTCGACATCCATGAGTGACTGCATCCCATGCGGGGTTGCAAGACTGCCATAGTCCGGAATAAAGCGACACAGAAATTTTGCCATGCCGGAAATATGAAGTTCCTCCGGTCGGACAAAGCGCCCCTGCGTCACCGCAACGACACTCTCGGCACAACAGACGAGATCATCCGCCGTTACCTGCGCACCCGCATAGTACGCAATGGCATCTGCGATGTCGTCCGCATCGGTCAGAATGCGCGTCGGAACGGGGAGAATATTCAGTTCAGCCATTCTTCCTGCCCCCTTCCTGTGCAAGCGTGACGCCTGCAAGCGCAGCAATTTCCGCCGCCGTAATCTTCAGTATAACTTTTGAATAGTGCGCAGGAATGCGTCCCGTCTCCTGATAAATGAGATCCATGCGGAAGTCCGGCAGACCTGCAATCGCCTCTTCGAGCGTATTTCCCTTGCGTCCCTCGATGGAAAGTTTCAGGACGAGGTCGATGCGCTCACGCTTCTGGATCAGCGCCGCCTCGAAATAGTCGTCCTCACGCGGTGCGCCTGCTAGCTCGACCTTACCGCGCACGCATGCGCCGTCATACTGCTCGAATGGAAGCTGCACGCGCAGGATCGCATCCATGATGACGCCACATTGCTCTCCCTCGTTCGCAAGGGGAAGTGCCGCGCCGATCACGAGCCTGTCCTCCGTTCGTTCAACCACGGAGAACGGTGTCATCTCCTCCGCTTTCGGAACGATCTTCTCCGCGCCAAAATAGGAAAAAAATGCCTTCTTTCCAAGCTCTAAAAGAACCACCAATGCAAGCAGCCAATAGGTCCACCATACGAACTCAGTATCCAATGTCCCGTCCTTCTTTCTCCGCGCTCATCGCTGCCTCAAAGCGCTCATAAAACTCCTTTGGCAGGCGTGTGATATGCCCCGTCTCGCGCACGGTAAATACATTTTCCGAAAATCCCGTCACGAGCACGGTTCCCGCCGCATTCAGAATGCGGTAGGAAAACGCCATCTTTGCTCTTGTGAGAGCGGTCGCCGTTGTTTCAATCACGAGTTCATCGTCGAAGTGTCCCGGCGCGTGAAACTCTGCGCCAACCTTTATGATGGGAAAGACGTAGCCCGCCTCCATCAATGCCCCGAGTGTAATGCCGATGCGGCGCAGATAGGCGACGCGCCCGATCTCGAACCAACGGATATAATTTGCATGGTGCACAACCTCCATCGCATCCGTATCGTAAAAATTCACCCGATGTGTAGAAATA
The DNA here is from genome assembly GCF_900290285.1 of Candidatus Centipeda massiliensis. Classification (GTDB taxonomy): domain Bacteria; phylum Bacillota; class Negativicutes; order Selenomonadales; family Selenomonadaceae; genus Centipeda; species Centipeda massiliensis. The sequence goes on from NZ_LT985755.1 coordinate 259,055, forward strand.
ACCGGCATGAATGCTCCCTTCCTTCAAATCTTCAGACAATCTCCTCCATGCGCGCCGCGCGTACCAGGTAACTCTCGATGCGCGCCAGCGGCTCAACCCCCGTGACCGGTCTGCCGGACTCAAAAAACGTACAGTGCGCCGTCTGCACGCCGGCAGCTGCAATATGGAGCCCTGTGCGCCGCGCCAGTTCCTCGACCGTTCCCTCGTTGCCATCAACGAAGCGAATCGTCTTTGGCAACAGCCGCCGCAAGGTGTCCTTAAAATAGTTAAAATGTGTGCAGCCGAGTACAATCGCTGAGTATTTCAACAGGTCGTAGGGCGCAAGCGCATTCCATAGATACTCCTCCACCTGCGGCGAGACGAACTCTTTGCGCTCCGCGAACTCCACCAGACGCGGCAATGCGAGGAGGTCGACGAGAGACTTTGTATCATGTGCCGAAACAAGCCGCCGCAGCTTCTCCCCATTGATCGTGATGGGCGTCGCTGTCACGAGTACGCGCCGTTCACCGTCCTGCTCAAGCGCTTTCTTGACCGCTGGCTCCATCCCGATGATCGGCACCTCGTAAAGCCGCCGCATCTCATCCACAGCGACCGAGGTCGCCGTATTGCACGCGACGACAACCGCCTCAGCGCCCTGTTTTTCGACGAGGAAGCGAAAGGCCTCGCGAACATAGCCGCGCACAGCAGTGACGGACTTCGTCCCATAAGGGACGTGATCCCGATCAGCAAAGAATAAAAACTCCTCCGATGGAAGCACCCGCCGTGCATGACTGAGTACGGTCAGTCCGCCAATCCCCGAATCAAACAGAGCAATTCGCATACGCCATCTCCTCCTTTGCGTCAATGATATTTTCTTATTATAGCAACTTCTTCTGTCTTTGGCTATATGTAGTTCGTGCAGCAGCCCCATGATGATCGTCTATGACTGCTCCGAAAATATCAGCGATTCCCTTATACAATGCTTACACACGGCTCATTGTAATCTCGAAGCAGAACATCATGGGTGAGAAAGAGCATATTCTCACATTTTGCCTGACAGATGAGCAGACGGTCAAACGGATCTTTGTGGGGCTTCGCAGAATCGGTGCGCGCAAGGGTATGCAGCAAAAAAATATGCTTTCCGTATATGGGGAGTTGAGGAATTCCTGCCTCCGCACAATACCCGCTGATGTCCTCGGCATTGACTGGCATTTGCACCGGATGCAGCAGATGTTTGAGCTCGATCTCCCAAAGGGAAATGATACTATGGTATATGTCATTTTTAGGATGTTTGATGAGCGCCCTTGCCTGCTGCGACAGTTTTTCGTCATCCGAGAGCGCCCACAGTAAAATATGCGTATCCAGTAAAATCTTCATCAGGATTCCTCAAACAGATCCACGACTTCCTCATCCCAGCGCTGGAAGTCGTCGGGAACAACGAATTTCCCCCGTGCCACACCGATGCGCTCCGTTTCCTTCTTCGGGTGGATGAGCGTCATTTGTACGATGGGCGTGCCGCTGCGCGCAATGCAGATCACATCCTCCTCGCCGCTTTCCAGCGTTTTGACGAGTTTCGACAGATCCGTTTTCGCTTCGAGCATATTTACCTGACGCATAGCAAACTTCACTTCCTCTCTGGCTAACTTGACTAATATCATGATACTACAAAGAAGATGTGTGTCAAGATGGCGCGGCTGAATTTATCCGTGCTTCCTTGACAGTGCCCTGTAATTTCTGATACAATAACCACGCTGACACGGAGAGGTGTCCGAGTGGTTTAAGGAGCCGGTCTTGAAAACCGGTGATGCGGCAACGCACCGTGGGTTCGAATCCCACCCTCTCCGCCATATTTTGAAACTTAAAAGAGACTGTTACACGAATGTAGCAGTCTCTTTTTTGTCCCCCTTCCACCGCTTGCGCGGTCCCCCTTCCCCGTCATACGGGGAAGGCTGAAGGTTTTACAGCGTCCCAAAGATACGGTCGCCTGCATCACCGAGGCCAGGTACAATGTAGCCGTGCTCATTGAGGCATTTGTCCACGGCGGCGACGTAGATCGGCACGTCCGGATGATCGGCAGCTACGCGCCGAATGCCCTCGGGCGCCGACACGAGGCACATGAGGATGATGTTCTTTGCCCCCTTCTGCTTGAGCATGGTGAGCGCTGCCGATGCGCTTCCGCCCGTTGCGAGCATGGGATCCGGAACGATGAGCGTGCGATCCTCCACGCCGCTCGGGAGTTTGGCGTAGTACTCGACCGGCTCCAAGGTCTCCGGATCACGATAGAGTCCGATGTGTCCCACGCGTGCGGCGGGCACAAGCGTCAGGATGCCGTCGAGCATGCCAAGGCCTGCGCGCAGGATGGGGACGATGCCGAGTTTCTTGCCCGCAAGCATCTTTGCATGGCATTTTGCGACGGGTGTCTCGATCTCCACGTCACGCAAGGGGAAATCACGCGTGATCTCATACGCCATGAGCATGGCGATCTCCGAGAGCAGTTCGCGGAACTCCTTCGTCCCCGTCTCCTTCCTGCGCATGATCGTCAGCTTATGCTGAATCAGTGGATGATCGACGAGATGGAGACTCTTGATGTCGGACGGATGAAATGTATCAGCCATGGAAGGCTTCCTTTCTTCCAGAAAATTACTCATAGATGGGATATTTTGCACAGAGCGCAGCAACACGACTCCGCGCCTCTTCCTTGCGCGCTTCGTCCGTCGGCGCATCCAGGACATGAGCGATGATCCGCGCGACCTCGCGCATATCCTCCTCCTTGAAGCCGCGCGTGGTGAGGGCGGGCGAGCCGAGGCGGAGTCCGCTCGTGACGAACGGGCTGCGCGGCTCAAACGGGATCGTATTGCGGTTCGCCGTGATGTTGACCTCGTCGAGGAGGGTCTGTGCCTCCTTGCCCGTGATCTCCTTATTCGTGAGATCAACGAGCATGACATGGGTATCCGTTCCGCCCGAGACGATGCGATAGCCGTGCTTCATCAACTCGTCTGCGAGCACTGCCGCATTCTTTACCACCTGTGCGCCGTACTCCTTGAACGAGGGGGCGAGTGCCTCGCCAAGCGCCACCGCTTTCGCTGCAATGACGTGCATCAGGGGGCCGCCCTGAATGCCGGGGAATACCGCCTTGTCGATCTTCTTGCCCATCTCCGCATCGCGGCTGAGGATGATGCCGCCGCGCGGACCGCGCAGGGTCTTGTGCGTCGTCGAGGTGACTACGTCGGCATGGGGCACGGGGCTTGGATGCTGCCCTGCGGCAACGAGTCCCGCAATATGTGCCATGTCCACCATGAAGATCGCACCGACTGCCTTTGAAATTGCTTCGATGCGCTCGAAGTCAATGATCCGCGCATAGGCAGATGCACCCGCAATAATCATCTTCGGCTTGTTCTCTTTGGCGAGGCGCTCCAGAGCGTCGTAGTCAATGCGCTCCGTCTCCCTGTCCACGCCATAGGGAATGACCTTGTAATAGGCGCCGGAGATATTGACGGGGCTTCCGTGCGTCAGATGTCCGCCATCCGTCAGATTCATGCCGAGGATCGTGTCGCCCGGCTGCAGGAGTGCAAAGAACACCGCCATATTCGCCTGTGCGCCCGAATGCGGCTGCACATTTGCCCATGCTGCGCCGAAGAGTTCCTTCGCGCGGTCAATGGCAAGCTGCTCCGCCACATCGACATACTCACAGCCGCCGTAGTAGCGCCTACCGGGATAGCCCTCCGCATACTTGTTGGTGAGTACGCTTCCCTGCGCCTCCATGACGGCGCGGCTGACGATGTTCTCCGAGGCGATGAGTTCCAGCTTTGTGCGCTGGCGGTTCAGCTCCTGCTCAATCGCCGCATACGCCTGTGGGTCAACCTTTTCCAGTGGATCCATAATGCTCATACAAAACTCTCCTTAATCATTTTTCTGCTGCTCAAGTGCCATCATCTTCTCGATGCGGCGGGCATGGCGTCCGCCCTCGAACTCCGTGCGAATCCACGCGCGCACAATCTCACCCGCAGGACCGAAGCCCGTGACGCGTCCGCCGAGAGCGAGCACATTTGCATCGTTGTGTTTCCGCGCCATGATCGCCGTATAGACATCGCCGCAGAGTGCGGCACGAATGCCGTGAATCTTGTTCGCTGCAATCGAGATGCCGAGTCCTGTGCCGCAGAGCACAATGCCGCGATCCGCTTTGCCTGAGACAACATCGGCGCAAACCTTCTCTGCGATATCCGGATAGTCAACCGCCTCTTTGCCAAATGTACCGACATCCTTGACGCGCACATCGCTGAACTCGTGGAGCACCATCTTGACCTCATCCTTGAGCTCCACTGCACCATGGTCGCTTCCAATCGTAATGTTCATGACAGCTGCCTCCTTTACATAATACGCCTCTGTCATTGTAGCATAGTTCGGTGAAAAAAGACAGGGTTCTAGCCGGGACATCAGCGCCGAAAATGCGAACGCAGAGAGAGAGAGACGAAGAAGATGAATGCCGCCGCCGCGACGATTGCAGCGCCTGCCGCAATACCGAGGTAATAGGCGGAAAAGAGTCCGATCAGTCCGGCAAAGAGCGCGATCAGGACGGAGATGAGGTGATACTCCTTTACGCTGCGTGCGATGTTGCGCGCAGCTGCCCCCGGCAGTACAAGCAGTGCGTTGATGATGAGGATGCCGACCCACTGGATGCTCACGGCAACGACGACGGCAAGCAGAACAGCAAAAAGAGATTCCACAGCAAAGATGGAAATGCCGCGGCTGCGCGCGAGCGAGGGGTTGACCGAGAGCAGGAGCAAGCGGTTGAAGAGAAGCACCCAACCGATGAAAACAAAGACGTTAACCGCAGCCAGTCCCGCAAGATCGGCGGGGGTAATGCTCAGGATGTCACCGATGAGCAGCGGCGAGAATTTTGAAAACCCTCCGCCACGGCTCATAATCATAAGGCCAACGGCAATCGCCGTCGAGGAGAATACGCCGATCACCGTATCCGCCGACGCTGCCGTCCGGTGCTTGATGTAGGTGATGAGGAGCGCAAAGACGATCGAGAAGAGGATCAGCGAGGTCAGCGGTGAAGCCATCCCCACAAGCGCACCGACGGCAATGCCCGTGAACGCGCCGTGCCCGAGCGAGTCCGAAAAGAACGCCATGCGGCTTGAGACCACCATCGTGGAGAGCAGCCCGAAGAGCGGCGTCATGAGGAGTATTGCAAGGAGAGCGTTCTTCATGAATGTATACTCCACCCACGCAAATGGCAGAAGCATATCCATTCCGTCATAGATCAGATCCATGTGCGCCCCCTTCCTCTGCCGCTTCCGGTAAATGACGCAGATCGGGCAGAATGCCAAAGAGGCGCTCCATCTGCGGGTCGGAGAATACCTCCATCACACTTCCCGCCGCAGCAATCCCGTGATCCATCAGCACTACCTTGTCTGCATGGCGCGCAACCATGCCGAGATCGTGGGAGATCAGGAGGATCGCCAGATCCTCCTTGGTGCGCAGCCCACTGACGATATCGTAGAAGAGTGCAAGACCGCTTTGATCGACGCCCGAGACCGGCTCATCGAGGAGCAGGAGGTTCGGCATGGGATCGAGCGCAAGCGCGAGCAGCACGCGCTGCAGCTCCCCGCCCGAGAGTGCGCCGAGACGGCGGTCAATGAGATGCTCCGCACGCACGCGTGTCAGCCCCGCACGCACGCGCGCACGATAGCCCCGCGCAGGAAAGAGCCAGACGGGACGCGCGGTAAGACACGCCATAAAGAGATCCATGACCGTCGTCGGCGCACTCACATCGAGGCGCAGATACTGCGGCACATACCCAATGACGGGATGTCCCGTACGCCGGTCGTCCGCATCGACAAAACGCAGATCGCCGGTGTGCTTTGTCTCGCCGAGGATGGCGCGCAGGAGCGTACTCTTGCCCGCACCGTTGGGTCCGATGATGGCGGTCAGTTCCCCGCAGTGAAAATGCAGGTTGACATGCGAAAAGACCTCAAACGTTCCGAAGGAAACGCCGAAGTCTTCGATTTTGGTACAGCAGAAGTGCGCGCAGCCCTCCGCTGCCCCCTTGTGATGAAAGATGTGCCTGAGCATGGTGATCCTTTAATCCGTCAATCTACGAAACTTCCACGTCCCCGCCGCAATGCCGCATACGGCATACGCAATAACCACCACAAGCGAGAGCACGGAAAACTCTCCGGTCATGCCAATGCTGCGCAGAAGATGACTCGTGTGCGTCAGCGGCAGTACCTCTACGATCCACCGCATGAGGTCTGGCAGTGCCGCTGTCGAGAAGAATGTCCCGCAGAGAAACGACATGGGAAGCAGTACGTAGAGGTTGACCTGACTCATCTCCTCGTATGTAGAGATATACATCGCCGCAAGAAAGCCGATCTCCGCAAAGATCATGCAGTTCAGTACGAGTACGAGAAGGAAGAGCGGCGTAATCGTAAAATGTGCACCGAAGAGAACACTGAGCGCGATGATGATCGCCGAGGAGATCAGTCCGCGCACAACCGCACCCGCAACCTTGCCGATGACGAAGGCATCAGGGCGAATCGGCGCAATCAGGTACTCCTCGAGGCTCTTGTGATAAATGCGCTCGGCGTGCACGGAGATAATACTGTTGAAGCTGATGTTCATGGAGTTCATCGCGAGGAGTCCCGGCACGAGAAAGTCCAGATAGGAGCCCGTCCCCACATCGATGCTGCGTCCGAGTCCCCAGCCGAACGCGATGAGGAACATCAGCGGTGAAACCATACGGCTCAGCACATACTTCGTCAGACGGCGGCGCAGCACAACCCAGTCACGCCAGAACACCGTCCATACATCATGCAGCATCAGAGTCCCTCCTTTCGCCCCGTCATCTCGATAAAGACATCCTCTAGGTTGGTCGGACGCAAAAGGACGCGCTGCAGATCCTCCTCGATGCTCCGCGCGTGGGCACGTGCCTCCGCCCGCGTATGAAAGAAGCGATAGGCACGACCAGCCGCTCCGTCCCATTCTACGGCATATTCACCGAGCTTCCTGCAAAATGCACGCGGCGTCTGCACATCAAGGAGCGCGCCCTTGTTGATGATGGACACACGGTCGCAGAGCGCCTCTGCCTCCTCGATGTAATGCGTCGTGAGGAGAACCGTCACCCCGCTTCGCGCAATCTCGCGCACAAGATCCCATATATGCCGTCGAATCTGCGGGTCGAGTGCCACCGTCGGCTCGTCAAGGAAGAGTACCTGTGGGCGGTGAATCAGTGCGCGCGCAATGAGCAGCCGTCGCTTCATGCCGCCCGAGAGGCGGCGTACTCCATCGTTGCGCACCTCTGCCAGCTCCATCTCTGCAAGCAGTTCCTCAATGCGAGCCACGCGCTCTGCGCGTCCCATACGGTAGAGACGTGCATGCAGCTCCATATTGTCCCAAACCGTAAGTTCCTGGTCAAAATTGACATGCTGCGGAACAACGCCGATCAGCGCCTTGATTCCTCGTTCATCCGCACGAATGTCCCGTCCATCGATACGAATTGTGCCGCTCGTCGGCCGCGTCTGCATCGTAAGCATACGGATGATCGTTGTCTTTCCCGCACCGTTGGGTCCCAAGAGTCCGAACACCTCACCGCGCTGCACGGAGAGGCAGACCCCGTTCACCGCCGTCTTCCATGTTTTTTTCTGTGCCGCATCCGTATGCGGAAATTTCTTGACGAGATCTTCCATCTCGATCATCATGTGTTCCATTCTGCCTAGTCCGCCCGAAACTGAATTCCTGCCATAAGACGCGCCTTCTCCATCACCGCCATCACTGTGCGCGACGTGCGAAGCCCCTCCTCCACGCACGCATAGTCCGCGCGTGCAAAGATGTCCCGCATCGCCTCAAATTCGTGTACCATACGGTGCTCATGACGATTCAGCGCGTACGTTTCCGGTTCTCTGCCGCGCAGACCGACCGTAAAGGACGGAAGCTCGTTCGGTGTGCCATCGACGCGGATCCAGCCTGCCTCCCCCTGTATCATAAAGAAGGAGGGACTGGAACTGTCCTTCGCCGCCGCCGCCGTCGCAGCAAATCCATCATAGCGCAGTGTCAGAATCCCCGAGGTGTCGATGCCGTTAAAGCCGATGTTCGGCACGTACGAGGCAGACCGTGGGCGCCCAAAGAGAGAAACGATGAGTTCGAGATTGTAAACATTCAGGTCGTAGAGGGCACCGCCCGAGAGGGCGGGATCGAATGCGGGCGCAACATCGCGTGCAAGATAGCGTTCATAGCGGCTCGAATACTGTGAGAAATTTGCCTGCACAAGACGGATCAGGCCGAGGCGCGGGAGCGCTTCCAAGATCCCCAGATAGTTGGGCAAAAAAAGAGGTGTTACCGCCTCAAAAAGATACGTGTGTGCCGCACACGCGCGTGCGATCAGCTCCTCTGCTTCTGCAAGCGTCGAGGCAAAGGGTTTTTCCACAATGACGTGCCAGCCTGCCTTAATCGCCTGCCGCGCGTAGTCAAAATGGGCACTGTTAACGATGCCGAGGTAAACGAAATCCGCCTCATGTGCCGCGAGCATTGCCCCATAGTCCGTCGCCACCTGCGCTATGCCGAACTCCTGTGCGAGTGCCAGCGCCTTCTCCCGGCTATGCGGACGCGCACAGATCGCTGCGATCTCGACGCCCTCCACCTGACGCAGAGCAGTGAGTGCCTCACGCGCAATCATCCCTGTCCCAACAACTGCAATCTTCATTGCCGTACGCTCCTTCATGTGCGGATCCCTTCGCTTCTGCACATATTATAGCAGGGTATCTCCGCAAAGAAAAGGGGCTGCCGCAGAAGCAAACACTCCTGCGACAGCCCCCTCATCATACAAAGGGCGGATATATGCGCCTTACTTCATCATTTTGATATGATCTGCGTCCGCGCCCTTATCGCCCTGCAGCGCAGCCCATGCGTCGTTGGCGCGCTCCACATACATGTCACGGATCATCTCGTTTTCGCCAAGACCATGGAGATACGCGTTGACCTTGTAGCCCTCGCTCTCAAGAATGCTCTTGTGCGAATCCGGCTCGCTGCCCGCCATATCGTTGTTGGCATGGTCACCCGCCACCATCATGATTGGCATGAGCGTCACGCGCTTGATCTTGTTCGCCTTGAGCTTCGGAATGACATCCTCAAGGCTCGGCCAGCCCTCGACCGTATAGACATAGACGTTCTTGTAGCCGAGCGCATCGAGCTTCGCCTGAATCACAGCATAGTACGCATTCGAGATATGCGGCGTGCCATGTGCCATGAGCAGCAGCGCCTCGTCCTTCCCCATCTTCGGGAACTGGCTGGAAACGGCCTGAATGAACTCGGTGATATCGTCCGGCTGCTCCTCCTGTCCCTGCCAGTACATGAGGGACGTGCCGCAGGTCATCGTCTTGAACTGGTTCTTGTAGCCGTGGAACACGCCTCTGACATAGGCATACTCCATGCCGGGGATGACATCGAGCGAAACGAGCGCCACGCGGGAATACCCATCCGCCTTGAGCTGCGTCAGTGCCTCCTCGGGCGTCGGGTACTTCACTCCCTCGTTCTTTTCAATGCGGTCGATGATGATATGGGAGGTGAATGCGGTCACGACCTTCACGCCCGGATTTGCCGCCTTGATATCGCGCACCGTCGCCTCGATCGTCTTCTCGCGCGTCTCCTTGAATGTCGTGCCGAAGCTGGTCACAACAATGGCATCCTTGTTCGTGTAGTTCCGCATCTCGGGATTCTCATACTTCAGAACGCCGATTTCCGATGCCTCCATGAGTGCCGGCGTAACCGTCTTTACCTCGGGGTTCAGCTCGTACGAAGCCTCCGCAGGGCTGTAGGAAAAGCCCAGAACCGCAGAGCACGCAAGCGAAGCGACCAGCATTTTCTTCCAATGTTTCATCCGAATTCCTCCCAAAATGATTATAAAAAAGGCCTTCCTGCGCAACAAGAAAGCCTCGTGAAGTCCTCTCCACGAATCCCCTTCCTGTCGCTCGCAGGTCTGTGCCCTCGGCACACGGTGGATTGTCAAACAGGCAGTTCTCCTGACTCGGTTCATCACTCCCCTGCGCCTTCCCATGAGGATATCCCTCCCAGTGACACAATGCAGGTTTGCTCCCCTCACAGTGGCGGGACCGCGCCGGCTCATCCGGCTTCTCTATTAAGCATGCGCATTTGCGCCGCACCTGTTTCCCATTGATTCAGTTGTACACCTAACATAATACATCGTTATCCGATTATTGTCAATCATTTGATGAGCTAGGAAGCACGCCCCCACTCGACCGCTACTCTTCCTCCGTTGTCCGCACGCTGCGGTTGATCGTCGTGAGTCCGCGATAGACGGTGCCGATGTCGAGATCGTCCCCGCGCGACTCCATGTATTTTTCCAGCTTGCGCTTGACGCGCTGCAGCGCATTGTCGATGGATTTTACCTGGCGATGCAGGTCAACGGCGATCTCCTGATACGACTTGCCGTCGAGATAGCTCATGAGTACGCGCCACTCAAGATCGCTCAGGATCTCCTCCATCTTCTGCTCGATGTCCACAAACTCCTCACGGCTGATGACGAGTTCCTCGGGGTCACTGATGCGTGCACCCGAGAGAACGTCAAGCAAGGTGCGGTCGGAATCCTCATCGTAGATCGGCTTGTTGAGCGAGACGTAGGAGTTCAGCGGTATGTGCTTCTGCCGTGTCGCCGTCTTGATCGCCGTGATGATTTGCCGCGTCACGCAAAGCTCGGCGAAGGCGCGGAAGGAGGAAAGCTTGTCCTCACGGTAGTCGCGAATCGCCTTGAAAAAACCGATCATGCCTTCCTGTACGATATCCTCGCGGTCAGCGCCGATGAGAAAGTACGAGCGCGCTTTGGAGCGCACAAAGTTACGGTACTTGTTGATGAGATAGTCGAGTGCCTCATCGCCCTCATTGGCTCGAATATGGGCAAGCAAATCCTCATCGCTGTAACCGTCATAGACGCTGCTCTCTGTCGTGGACTCGTCCGGTTCTTCCTCTCCCGTATCGAGCTCCTCCGCCTCCAGTTCATCCGATACTGCCTGTTCCTCATCCAACATGGACTTTTGCTTATCGCCGTAAAAAATCATACGATTGCTCCGTCACCTTCAAAGGACTTTTCAGACTCTCCCATACGCATAAGCGTATAATCTAAGGAAGCACTGATAAATGATCTGTGCTTCCTTAGATTATACCTCTATTGCAAAACTGCCGTCAAGTAACAAAAAACGGGCTGTTGCACGAAGCTAAAAAACTTCGTACGACAGCCCCTCTCCTTCTCTCAGACACGCTCACGAATGACGACCTTTTCTTCCGCATCGGTATCGTGGAGCAGGACGGACACGTCTTCGAGCGCTGCGGTCGGGACATTCTTGCCGACGTAGTCCGCACGAATGGGCAGCTCCCGATGCCCACGGTCGATGAGGACGGCAAGCTGGATCATGCGCGGCCGCCCAATGTCGAGGAGTGCGTTCATCGCCGCACGGATCGTACGTCCCGTATACAGCACGTCGTCCACAAGTACGATGGTCTTGCCCGTGATATCCAGCGGCATTTCCGTGGGGTGCACAATCGGCTGGTAGGAAAGCTCATTGAGATCATCGCGGTAGAGTGTGATATCGAGGACGCCGCGCGGCAGATCGCGCTGCTCAATCCGTGCGATCTCCTCGGCGATGCGTGCGGCAAGCGGCACACCACGCGAGCGGATTCCGACGAGCACCAGATGCTCCGTGCCCTTGTTCTTCTCTACAATCTCATGGGCAATACGCATGAGCGCACGCCGAATGCCCGCCTCATCCATGAGAACTGCCTTTTCGCGAAACTCCGTCATGTCGTCATCTCCTTATGAACTCGTGCGCAGTATGCGCAGGATCTCCTCCATATCCGCCGGAAGAGGTGCCGTAAACACCATCTCCGCCCTCGTGCGCGGGTGCGCAAGGCTGAGTGTCAGCGAGTGCAGCGCCTGCCCCGTAATGGCAAAGGGGTTCTTCTTCGCCGTATACTTCGTATCGCCGACGAGCGGATGACCGATGCTCGTCAAATGGACGCGGATCTGATGCGTACGCCCCGTCTCAAGACGGCAGGCGATGAAGGTATAGTCGCCAAAGCGTTCAAGCACCTCGAAATGCGTGGTCGCGGGCTTTCCGTTCTCGCGCACAATCGCCATCTTCTTACGCTCCGTCGGGTGACGCCCAATATCGCCGGTGATGACGCCCGCGCGCGGGACGATGTTGCCATGCACAATAGCGCGGTATTCACGGTGCGCATCCTTCATACGGATCTGCTGTGCGAGAAAGTGATGCGCCATATCATTTTTCGCCGCAACCATGACCCCCGAGGTATCCTTGTCGAGGCGGTGCACGATGCCGGGGCGCAGAGCACCGTTGATGCCTGAGAGATCCTGACAGTGCCAGAGCAGCGCGTTGACCAGCGTCCCCGTTGTAACGCCCGCAGCAGGATGAACCACCATGCCGCGCGCCTTGTTGACGACGATCATATCCTCATCTTCATACAGGATATCGAGGGGGATTTCCTCTGCACGAATCGCAATCTCCTCGGCAGGCGGTACGGTACAAATAATTTTCTCGCCGCCGCGCAGCTTATAGTTTGCCTTGCGTACCGCCCCATCCACCGTGACCAGGGACGCCTCAATGAGGCGTTGGATGTAGCTGCGCGAGAGATCGGGCTGCTTTCGCGCGAGAAAGCGATCCAAGCGCTCATCCACCCGGTCGGAGATGTAGGTTTCGCTCATGAGAGAAGCTCCTTTTTCTGGACAAAGAGCGCCCAAAGAACGGCTGCTGTCCCGAGGACAATGGCGATATCCGCCACATTGAACACAGGCCACACGCGGAAGTCAAAAAAGTCCACCACGTGCCCGAGTCGAATGCGGTCGATCAGATTGCTTACAGCCCCCGCCGCGAGTGCGACGCTGCCGTAGTGAATGAGTGTGCCGCTGCGGCGCAGCCGCTCATAGAACGCAAGAAAAGCAACGGCAAATACGGCTGCCGTGACGAGGAAAAGCCACTGCTGACCGCGAAATATTCCAAACGCCGCACCCGGATTGAGCACGAAGGTGATATGAAAAAAAGGGTCTGCAACGGGGATCGACTCCCCCGGCAGCATCGTCAGCTCTACACAGTATTTTACGAGTTGATCCACCAGTACTATGCCTAAAAAAGAAAATGCGGCTTTCACGCGTCCGCTCATCGCTCTCAAACGTCCTCCTCGTCCTCATGCTGCTCAGCCACCGTACGGCTTGTTTCCTTCTTTTCAGCCACCATATCGGGCATCTCTGCAATCGCGTCCTCGATGAGCGCGAGTTCCGCCTGCACATTCCCCTTCATCCGGCGCAGGAATTGGTGCTTCTCACGCACGAGACGCTCGTACTCCGCAACGATGACACGCACCCTGTCCGCAGCATCGTCCAGCTGTGCCTTTGCCTGAAGCGTCGCCTCACGCCGCATATTCTGTGCCTCTTTTGCCGCCAACTCCAACGTATGATCGGCATTTTTCTTGGCACTCTCCATGACATCCTCGGCAGTCTTCTGGGCGACAATGAGCGTCTCCCGCATACTTTGCTCGATCCGCCGAAACTCGTCAACCGTTTCCTGTTCCCGTGCAAGTTCCGCGCGGAGTTGATCGCGCTCATCCAGTACCGTTGCGTACGCTTTCATCACTTCGTTGAGAAACTCGTTGACCTCGTTCTCGTCAAAGCCGCGAAAGCTCTTGCCAAATTCTTTCGCGTGAATATCCATCGGTGTCAACATTCTGCCCCGCCCTTCCTCAAAAGAATCGATTCAGCACAACGACCGTGCGTCCCTTCTTCGTCTGTCCGCGCACCTCTGTCACCTCGACCCGTCCGCGCCCGCGCATGGAGAGGACATCCCCCTCCTTGATCGTTTTGGAAGCACTCGCCGCACTCTGCCAGTTGAGCTTCACCTTGTCCGCCGCAATATCGTCTGCCGCACGGCTGCGCGAGATCCCAAAGCCTGCTGCGACAATGGAGTCAAGGCGCAGTGAAGCGACCGTCGCACGGATCTCCTTCGTCCGTTCCTCACGCGGTGCGATATCTGCCACATCGCCGCGCACGGTCTTGACACCGACCGCACCGATCATGGTCAGATTGTTCACGATGAAATCCGCAATCTTTGCATCGCAGATAATCTTTGCCGTATCGGCTGCGGGCAGGATATCCCCGATCAGCTCGCGCTCAATGCCAAGCCCCATGACGGCACCAAGCACATCGCGGTGCGTGAGCCGTGCAAACTGTCCGTTCCACGCTGCCTCCACACAGGCAATGGAAAAGCCGTCCGGCGTGCCCGCAAAATCCCGATGGCGCAGCATGGCACGCTGACGCTCTGCGCCCACATAGCCTCCGTCAAAGTCGAGCTGAATCCCATCGCAGTTCGCACAGATCGTCTCTGCAATCTCCTGCCCGTAGGGGTCGAGAAAGGGACTGATCCGAAACCTTGCTGTCTTCATCACTGCCTCTGCCAGATCGAGAAGGCGCATTGCCGTCTCCTCGCCCTCGCTGCCGCGATAAAAGCGGAGTATCCGCTCCCTCTGCTGCTCTGCCATTATTTTCTCCCCAATTCTCTTGAACGCTCCGTCGCTGCAAGAACTGCCTCGATCAGTGCGGAGCGCACACCTGCGCGTTCCATGACACGCAGCCCCGCCGCCGTCGTTCCCGCAGGGCTGGTCACCGCCGCCCTGAGATCGGCGGGCGAACATGCTGCCGTGAGTACCATCTGCGCAGCCCCCAGCAGGGTCTGCGCAGCAAGGAGCGCTGCCGTCTCGCGTTTCAGCCCCGCCGCAACGCCGCCCTCAACGAGCGCCTCCATCACGAGGAATGTATACGCAGGGCCGCTGCCCGAGAGTCCCGTCACGGCATCAAGGTCGCCCTCGTGTACACGCACCGTGCGCCCCGCCGCACCGAGCACCATCTCAGCCCGTTCGGCAGCCGTTTCGTCCGCATGTGTCCCGCACGCATAGGCGGACATACCTGCCCCCACGGCAAGCGGTGTATTCGGCATCGCGCGGATGACGGGCTGATGCGGATATGCCGCCTCGATTGCATGGATCGGAAGCCCCGCGACGATGGAGAGGACAAGTGCGCCCCGCTTGAGGTGCGGTGCCGTCTCCCGCATGGCGGCTGCAGCCGCTGCGGGCTTGATGGCGAGAATGAGCAGATCAATACGGGGCAGAAAGGATTCTGCCCCTACTTGCGCACGTATACCGTATTTGCGCACGAGTTCATCGCAGCGCATTGCCTTGTGCTCTGATACAGAGATGTGGGACGGCGGCACCGTACCCGCATGGAGCAGCCCTGCGACCAGAGCCTCTGCCATTGCACCTCCGCCGATGATGCCAATCTGAACAGCCCCCTGCATGGGTGTCACCGATTGGGAAAGGGCATATCGTCGCCAAGGCGATGCCCATCCTCAGAGTAGCTGACATTGACATTGTTCGGCGCACAGAGAAAGACGTTGTTGCTGATCTTCTTGATATCACCATTCAGTGCGTACGTTGTGCCGCTGATAAAGTCGATGATGCGGCTCGCTACAGACTTCTCCGTTTTCTCAAAGTTGAGCACAACGGGTTTTTTCTTCTGGAGATTGGATGCCACCTGCTGCGCATCGTCAAACGACTGCGGCTCGATGACGATCACATTCATGCGGTATGCTGCGACCACATTGTCAATCGCTGCATTGCCCGTTCCGCCCAAAGAAGCAGAGAAGTCCGGAAAGGAAGATGCGTTTGCACCGGTCTCTGCACGTCGACCGGTGCGCGTGCCGATCTCCGTCACGGGAGCACTCTTCTTTTCCTCCTCGTGAATCTCATCGTCCTCCATCTCATCCTCCGCTGTGACGCCGATGAACTTCGATACTTTCTTAAAGATACTCACTGATCCCTCACACTCCTAGAGCGTTATACACACGTGCGCCAAAAATCGCTGTTCCGACCCGCACGAGATTCGCCCCCTCCTCGACCGCAATCTCATAATCATGGGTCATCCCCATCGAGAGATAGCGAATATCCGCCGTGCGCGGTTCTGCCGCCTTTACCTGCTGAAAGATTTCATACATTGTACGGAAGAGCGGTCTGCACTCCTCCACATCGTCATAATTCGGCGCAATGCACATAAAACCCTGCAAGCGAACACAGCGCAGGTCATCAATCGCTGCAAGCATCGCATCCAGTTCTGTGCGGTCGATCCCGGATTTGCTCGCCTCACGTGCCAGATTGATCTGTATGAGGATGTTCTGCACCTTGCCAAACTTCGCCGCCGCCTTGTCGATCTCCTGCGCTAGGTGCAGGGAATCCACGGAGTGAATCAGATCGAACTGCCGCACGGCGTGCTTCACCTTATTGGTCTGCAAATGTCCAATGAGGTGCCATTTTACCTCGCGTTCCAATGTTTCTGCCTTTGCGATTGCCTCCTGCACGCGGTTCTCCCCGATGTTCATGATTCCCGCATCGATGGCCTCCTGCATCGCCTCTACAGGGTGGTTCTTGGTTACGGCAATCAGTTCCACAGGCGCATCCTTTGAGACTTGCGTGCGCCGTGCACGCGCCGCCGCAATGCGCGTACGAACATCTTGAATGTGTGCTTCGATCATTGTATCTTGATTCATCTTAGTTCCATCACCGCCGCAAGTCGTCCCGTCCTGCCGTCTGCGGCACGATAGGAATAAAAGAAATTTCGATCACAGGAAGTGCATATATCCGCACGATCAATATTCTGCTTGGAGATCCCTGCCTCCATGAGCTGTATGCAGTTCGCCGCCCAGAGATCGAGATGGATTTTGCCGTCCCGCTCCTGCACAATTTCATCTGCATCAGCGGGGAACGCCGCACGAAAGTGCGCCGCGACATCCGCGCCAACGGCATAGCAGCCAGCTCCGATCGAGGGACCGATCCCCGCCAGCACATCCGCGGCATCTGTTCCAAACTCCTCGCCCATGCGTGCGAGCGTCTTTGCTGCAATCCTCTGCACCGTCCCCTTCCACCCTGCGTGGACGACGCCAGCCGCGTTGTGCACGGGGTCATAGAACAGGACGGGAACACAGTCCGCATAGCAGAGCATGAGCGCAACACCGCTGTCATTCGTGATGAGCGCATCCGCATCCGCAAGGGCATCGGCATAGTCACGCGCCCCGCGTCCCGCATCCCGCCGAAAGGCGCGCACAATCTCCGTGCCATGCACCTGACGTATCGTGCAGATCTGCGCCGCATCGAGTCCGAGCGCGGCAAAATAACGCCGCCGATTCTCCCATACGTGCGCGGGATCATCGCCGACATGCAGCGCCATATTGAGGGTATCAAAGGGCGCTGCACTCACGCCGCCCTGCCGCGCCGAGAAGCCATGCACGAGCCTGTCTTCGGGGAAGATGGAGAGACTGCCGCTCCACAGATTGCCGCCTGTATGGCGCAGTACAAAACTCATACGCTGATCCTTTCTTCCTTCGCCCTGCATACACCGCAGCGCGTACAGCCGTCAAAGCAGCCGAGGGTCTGTTTGAGTGCCGCTGCTCGTTCATACTCCTGCCGCAGATAGTGTTTCGTAAAGCCCATGTCCAGATGCTCCCACGGGAGGAGATCGTCTGCCTCCCATGCCCGCACAAGATAGGCATCGGGGGAAAGCCCATCTGCACGCATCTCCCCCACGAGATCCTTTGCTCCACGTCCCTGTGCAGCGCGCATAAGGGGCACTGCCAGCCGTCGGTCGCCGCGCGCAAGGATCGCCTGTACGAGCGCCTCCCGCGGCGACTCGAAGTTGACGACGATTCTTTTATGGCGGCGCAGTTCCCCCGTGAGCATCTTCATGATTGCATCGAGACGCCTCTTGTCCGCCATTGGCATCCACTGGAACGGTGTGAACGGCTTCGGCACAAACGGGTTGACACTGAGCGTCAGTGTGCCGCGGCTGCCCTTTTCATCCATATAGCCGCGCAGCCGCACGGCGAGATCGATGATCGCGGCAATATCCGCATCCTCTTCAAACGGCAGCCCCACCATGATATAGAGTTTGAAGTTTGGAATATGCGCCGCTGCGCCGAGGTCAATCGCCGTGAAGAGGTGATGTTCCTCGATTCCCTTGTTGATGACAGCACGCATGCGGGCACTCCCTGCCTCGGGCGCAAGCGTCAGCGTCTTTAGCCCACTCGCGGCGAGAGATTCAACGAGTTCCCGTGTCACCGAATCCGCACGGAAAGATGCGACCGACATGGACAGCCCCTCACCGAGAATGGAACGGCAGAGCGCATCGATCTCCGGATAGTCCGAGATCGCAGCCCCCATCAGTCCGATTTTCTTTCCGTAGGGAAGTGCGGCGCGCACCTCCGCCTCGACCACGGAGAGAGAACGGTTGCGCGGCCGGCGAAAGCAGTAGCCTGCCATACAGAAACGGCAGTGCCTTCCACAGCCGCGTGCCGTTTCAATAAGGTAGAAGTTGAACTCCGTATCATCGGTAACAACAACCGTGTGGGCAGGGTGGGCATCGAGATCCTCCACCCACTGCCGCGCGACCACAGGGGGGGCACCTTCCTCCGGCACAAGGCGCGTGAGCCGCCCCTCTGCATCGTAGGAGGGTGTGTAGCACGCGGGCACATAGACCCCGGGCACGTGCGCAAGGCGGCGAAGGAGCGTCGAGCGATCCAGCCCCTGACGAACGCACTCATGATAGGCATCCATCAGAGCAGGCATAACTGCCTCGCCCTCCCCGATCACAAATGCGTCAACAATTTCCGCAAGCGGCTCGGGGTTAAAGGTCGCACACGGTCCGCCCGCAACGACAAGCGGATCACGCGCCGTACGTGCTGAGGCAAGAGGTCTTACGTGACTCATTGCAAGCATTTTGACGACGTTGAAATAGTCCATCTCAAAGGAAATGGCAAAACCGATGACGGCGAAGTCCGCAAGAGGCGTCTGCGTCTCCACGCTCATCATCGGCGTCTGCGTGCGCTCATAGCGCGGGAGTTCCGTGCGGTCAGGCAGGAAGAAACGCTCGCACGCAGTGTCCGTGCGCTGGTTGAGAAGATCATAGATGATGTGCAGTCCGAGGTTCGACATCCCGACAAAGTAGGTATTCGGATAGACCAATGCAAACCGCGTGCGCCCTCCCGCCGGATAGCGATAGGCTCCGCGCTCATTTGCACAGCGTTCCTGCAAGCTGCTCTTCAGCCGATGATCCAAATCATACCTCTTTCGTTTCCCCTACTCCTTTCCTCGACGTGCACGGAGTGTTTCCAGTTCCTCGATGAAATTCGTGATGTCATCAAATTTTCGATAGACGGAGGCAAAGCGGATGTAAGCGACCTCGTCGAAATCCTTCAGCCGCTCCATCACGATCTCCCCAATCTTCTCGGACGGCACCTCCGGCTCCGTCCGGTTGCGGATATCCCGCTCGATCTCCGCGACAAAATTTGTGATCCGCTCCATTGAGATATCACGCTTGTCGCAGGAACGGATGATTCCCGTCAGGAGTTTGTCACGGCTGAACGGCTCGCGGCGATTATCACGCTTCACCACCATAAGCGGCAGCTTCTCCACCACTTCATAAGTTGTAAAGCGCCGTCCACATTCGCTGCACTCACGCCTGCGGCGAATTGTCGCTCCGTCGTCTGCGGCGCGCGAGTCGATCACCCGACTGTCCGGCTTCTTGCAAAAAGGACATTTCATCGTGCATCATCCTTCCTCGTATGCCGTGGATCACTGCGTATTCGCCATATTCCTTGCAGGCTTTGCATCCTTCGTGTCGGCGATGGGTGTCTTTCTCTCCTGCGCCTGCGCAGGCGAATCCGGCTGTGCTGGCGCAGGAGAGGCTGCAGCGGGTTCCTGGGCGCGCGCAGAAGGAAGCGTATCCTTCAAGTCCTTCGTGGTATTCGTAAAGCGGCGTTCGAGGACTTCTCCGTTGTCACCGAATTTGCCGAGTTTCTTGCCATTGAGTGTCACATCCAGTGCGCCCGCATTGCCCGCACGAATGACGACGGATTCCTTGCCCTGCCAGTTCTCCGTCTTGCCCTTCTCGATGATTCCCTCAAAGACGCTCTTGCCGTCAACACTGACCTCCGTCCAGCAGCGCTCCGTCAGCGTCACACTCACACGAACCCCATCAGCGCTCTTCTGCGTGTCCGGCGGATTGGCAGGTGCGGCAGCCGGTGCTGCGGCGGGCTGCTCCGCCTTGACGGGCGGCTGCACAGCCTCGCGTGCTGGTGCATTGATCGCGGAGATAACGGCTGCTCCCCCACCCACGAGCGCAGCCAGAACGACGATCCCCGCCGCGAGTTTTCCAAAGATCCCCGCGTATGAAGAGCTCTGCTGACCGATGGAGATCTCCGAGAGGGACTCGTCCCCCACATTGCTCAGGGAGATGCGCCGCGCAGGGCTTTCCACCTCCACCGGAGGCGGCACGGGCGCGCTCCCATTCTCCTCTGCAAACTGCTGCACAAGCTGTTCTGCGTCCAGACGCAGAAATTTTGCATAGTTACGAACAAATCCCTTCGCATAGACCAGCCCTGGCAGCTCCTTGATATTCCCGCGCTCGATGTGCTCAATATAAAGCCCACGAATACTCGTCCCTTGCTCGATATCGGCAATCGTCAGCCCTTGTTTCTCGCGCTCTCTTCGCAAGATGTCCCCTACCATGAGACTCCCTCCCTGACTTTTGTCACTTTCGGAATACATTGCCCTCATTATACATGAACTACTCTACAAAGACAAATGTTTTCAGCGTTCCGATGCGATTTGGCGCAGCGCATCGACAAATGCGGTCACATCCGCCCGTGTTGTAAACCGACCGAGGCTGACGCGTATCGCCCTGCGCGCCTCAGCCTCGGAAAGCCCCATCGCGCGCAGGACGTGAGAGGGGTGTGCCGCCCCCGCACTGCACGCACTCCCCGCAGAAACGGCAAATCCTGCGAGATCGAGCCGAATGAGAAGTGTGTCCTGCCCAAAGCCCTCAATGCCGAAGTTCAAAATCCCCGCGAGGCGCTCTGTCTGCGCCCCATAAAAGGCGATGCCGTCCACCGCGCTGAGCATCGTCCGAAGGTGCTCCGTATCATCGCGCAGACGCTGCGCCTCCACCGCCATCTCTGCACGCGCAAGCTCCGCTGCGTGACCGCAGCCGACAAGAGCCGCGACATTCTCCGTGCCCGCACGGCTGTCACGTTCCTGTGCGCCGCCATAGAGAAGCGGCGCACATTTCGTCCCACGCCGGAGATAGAGAGCACCAACGCCCTTGGGCCCGCAGAATTTATGCGCAGAGAAGGAAAGGGCATCCACCTGCAGCGCATTCACATCGAGTGGAATATGTCCAGCCGCCTGCACCGCATCCGTATGAAACGGGATCCCATGCGCGCGTACACGATCCCCGATCTCCTGAATCGGCTGAAGCGTTCCGACCTCATTGTTCGCCGTCATAATGCTGACAAGCGCGGTATCGGCACGCAGCGCCGCCTCCACAGCGGCGGGGTCGACACGCCCCTGCCCGTCGACCGCAACCTCGGTGACGGAAAATCCACAGCGTTCAAGACAGCGGCACGTTGCACGCACGGCAGCATGCTCGACCGCCGAGATCACGATATGCGCACCGCCCCCCGCCGCTCTGCGCTCCTCGGCAATCCCACGGACTGCCCAGTTGTCACTCTCCGTGCCACCGCTCGTAAAGTAGATCTCATCCGGCTGCGCCCCGATGAGCGCAGCCGTCTGCTCCCGTGCACGCATGACCGCACGGCGGGCAGCCTGACCAAAGCCGTGCAGACTGGACGGATTGCCATACACATACGTCAAATACGGCTGCATCGCATCGCAGACACGCGGATCAAGCGGGCTCGTCGCGGCATAGTCAAGATAGACCGGCTTCACTGATTGCATCCCACGCGGGCACGATTGCGCTGCACGAGATCAGCGAGCGAAATATTATTCAGCACGGAGTTGATGCTGTCACAGACTTCTCCCCAGATCTGACGCGTCACGCAGCTTCCCGCACGCACACAGCTCTGATCATCCGCCTCCGCACTCGTCAAAAGGCAGTCCACGAGAGCAATCGGTCCCTCCACCGCCGTGATGATCCGCCCGATTGTCACCTCCTCGGGGGGCAGTGCAAGCGTATAGCCTCCCTGCGCACCGCGCACGCTCTCCACAAGCCCCGCACGCCGCAGCGGCGACATCAGCTGCTCAAGATAGTTCTCCGAAAGCCCCTGCGTCTTTGCAATCGCCTTGAGAGGCACAACCCTCTCTCCATAGTGCAGGGCAAGTTCATAGAGCGCCGTCACACTGTAGCGCCCCCTCGTTGATAACTTCATAGCATCTCCTAGACGGGTGGACATTCCCCACCAATCCCGACAAAACCAGTCCGCTTCACGTCATTATAGATGAGTTTTGTTCTCCTGTCAAAGCATCATGCACCCGTCGAGCCGAACCCGCCTGCGCGCGCGTGCCCGCGCCCTGCCGAATCTCCATCCACCGTGAGATAGCGTGTGAAAATCCCCTGCGCGATCCGCTCCCCCGCCGCGATTTGCACCGTACCTTTCCCATAGTTGTAGAGCGGGATGTAGATATGCCCTTCGTTCTCCGCATTGCCATAGTAGTCCGCATCAATCACGCCCACACTGTTCATCAGCATGAGGCGCTTCCTGAGTGCCGTGCTCGACCGGATATAGATGAGCAGCACTTCATCGGGCTGCATATACGCCTTGACCCCCGTCGGCACGAGCGCACACTCTCCCGACGCGATCTCCACCATCTCTGCCGCTGCAAAGTCGTAGCCCGTGCTCGCCCCCGTCTTGCGCTCCGGCAGGTGGATCCCCGTCGTCTGATACATCGAAACAATCTCAAATCCGCGTATTTTCATATCGTCTCCTCAAATAAAAAGCCGCCGCGCCGAACTCGGTGCAGCAGCACTGTTTTTCTGCCATCAGGACTCCTCGGGCAGCACTTTCACCATCTGCGCAGGTGTAATCGTGGAAATCGCGTGCTTGTAGAGCATCTGCTGTTTCCCCATCGCATCCACGAGGATGACAAAGCTGTCAAAGCCCCGTACGATTCCCTTGATCTGAAATCCGTTCACGAGATGGATCGTCACAGGAATACCATCCTTACGCACCTGATTGAGAAAATTGTCCTGCAAGTTGATGATTTTTGCCGTCACGCCTGAGCGCTCCTTTCTCGTTCCTCCAACCATTCACGCACATCTACAAGGATCGCACGCAGGAGCTCGGATGCCGTCAATGTATCCGCATCATACCAGCGAATGTAGGACATACGGCGATACCACGTCATCTGCCGCTTCGCGAAGTGCCGCGTCGCCGTCTGAATGGCGCGGATCGCATCGCTGCGGCTCATCTCTCCTGCGAGATAGGCCGCCGTTTCCCTGTAGCCGATTCCCTTCATCGCCGGTGCATCGCGGCTCACCCCGCACGCAAGAAGCCCCGCGACCTCATCCGGCAGTCCCGCTGCGAACATCTCCTCCACGCGTGCATTGATCCGCTCATAGAGATGCGCACGTCCCCGTGAGAATCCGACGACAAAGGCATCGTACGGACTCTCACCGCCCGCGTGTGCGCACTCCTGCGAGATGCTCTCCGCACCGTAGCGGACGACCTCAAGTGCGCGGATCACACGTCTGAGATTGTTCGCATGCAGCCGTTCCGCTGCAGCCGAATCACGATGCGCCAGAAAGGAATGTACGCGCACATTTCCACGCCGCCGTGCAATCCCCTCCATCGCACGGCGGAACAATGTGTGCGCACTCGTTTCGTTAAAATGATACCCCTCGACAAGTGCCTTGATATACAGCCCCGTCCCGCCAACGACGAACGGCAGCCGCCCCTCAGCCGCATGCGTGCGCACAAGAGCGTTCACGCGTGCCACAAACTCCGTCACGGAGAAGCTCGCCTCTGCAGCCAACACATCCACGAGATGATGTGCGACGCGCGCCCGTTCCTCTCGTGTCGGCTTCGCGCTGCCGATGTCAAAGCCGCGATAGAGGCACATGGAGTCGCCCGAGATGATGTCCGTCCCCAGTTCCTCTGCAAGCTGCAGCGAAAGCTCCGTCTTTCCGACCGCCGTTGGTCCGACGAGAACGAGCAGCGGGCTTTTTGAATGTGCGGTCAAAGTTCGAGCGTTTCGCCGGGTGCAACGACATTCACCTTTGCACGCGTCATTGCCTCGGTGACCTCCTTGTAGCGGTTCACTTCCTGTGCAATGATCGGCCACGTGTCATAGTGTATGGGGATGACGTGCCCTGCGTTGAGCCACTGTGCCGCCATCGCCGCATCCTCAAGCCCCATCGTATAGTTATCGCCAATGGGGAGGACTGCGTAGTCAATCGCGTCCTTGCGTCCAATCAGCTGCATATCGCTAAAGAGTGCTGTGTCGCCGGCGTAGTAAACGACCTTGCCGCCGATGTAGATGACGAAGCCGCACGCAATCCCGCCCGCAACGCCCGCGCTGTGCTGGGCAAACGTCATGCGCACCTTGCCGAACGGCAGACTGAGCGACCCGCCAATGTTCATCGGATGCGACTGAATCTCTGCACACGCCTGGCTCTCACAGACCGAGATCACCTCGGGGATGGCGACAATCGCCGCCCCCGTGCGCACCGCAATCGCAGGCGCATCGCCGAGATGATCCCCATGCGCGTGTGTGAGGAGGATAAAGTCACAGTCGACCTCGTTCGCCGCAATGCTCGCCATCGGATTTCCCGTCAGGAATGGATCCACGAGCACCTTATGTGTTCCGTCATCGAGCAAAAAAGCCGCATGACCGTAGTAGCTGAATTTTACCATTGCGACCACTCTCCTATTTCACAATTCGCTTGTTGTGTTTCATTATACGATATGTCCCCACAATGTCAATAGAAAAGCCGCTTCATTCGAGTTATCCTCAAACAAAGCGGCTTTTTCAACCAAATTTATTTAATACTGATCGTCAGCTTTTCACCGTTGATGTTCCACTCCTTGCTTGTACCCGCAGGCGCATCGTAGGAAATGGCGTCGGCAAGCGTAATCTCGCAAATGAACGCCTCGTTCTTCTGGGCGATTGCCGTAAGCTTCGCGTTGCCCGAAAGATCGAGCGCGATATGATCGGTGACCTCAAGCCCGCACTCCTTGCGCATGGTCTGCACCTTGCTGATGATCTCGCGGACAAAGCCCTCCGCGAGGAGTTCCTCCGTAAGTGTCGTCTCAAGCGCGACCGTGACGCCGCCGTAGCTCTGGCAGTTGTAGCCCTCCTGCTGCGAAACGGTCACCTCGACATCCTCCGACGTGACCGTGACATCGCCGTCTGCGAGGTGCAGCGTATAGCTGCCGCCGCCCGCAAGTGCATCCTTCACCGCTGCGCCGTCGCTCTCTTCGAGCGCCTTCTTGACCGCCCCCATGCGCTTGCCGACCTTGGGGCCAAGTGCATGGAAGTTCGGCTTCACATGATAGGCGAGGAAGTCCGACATATCGTCGCGGAACGCAACCTCCTTGACGTTAAGCTCATCTTCAATGATCTCAACGAAGAACTCCGGCAGTGCGTGCTCCGCCTTGACAAACATACGCGCGACCGGCTGACGGTTCTTGATGTTCGCCGCGTTGCGCGCCGCGCGTCCGAGCGTCACGACCTCAAGGACGATCTCCATGTTCTCCTCAAGCTGCGTGTCAATGAGCGCCTCGTTCACCGTTGGGAAGTCCGCAAGGTGCACGGAGATCGGCGCGGACTTGTCCACCGAGCAGACGAGGTTGCGGTAGATGCTCTCCGTGATGAACGGCACCATCGGTGCCGCCGCCTTCACGGTCGTCACAAGCGCGGTATAGAGCGTGAGGTAGGCATCCACCTTGTCCTGCTCCATCCCCTTCGCCCAGAAGCGGCTGCGGCTGCGGCGCACGTACCAGTTCGACAACTCCTCGACGAAGGACTGCACCGCCTTTGCCGCCTCGGTCACACGATAGCTCCCAAGGCAGTCGTCCACCGTACGCACCATCGTATTGAGGCGCGAAAGCGCCCAGCGATCCATGACCGAAAGCTGCCTATAGTCAAGGCTGTGCTGCGTCGGGTCGAAATTGTCGATGTTCGCATAGAGGACATAGAACGCATAGGTGTTCCAGAGCGTCCCCATGAACTTGCGTGCGCCCTCCTGCACCGCATCATCGGAGAAGCGGTTCGGCAGCCACGGCGCGCTGTTCTCGTAGAAGTACCAGCGGATCGCATCCGCACCGTGACGGCGCAGCGCATCCATCGGCTCGACCGCGTTCCCCTTCGACTTGCTCATCTTCTGCCCGTTCTCGTCCTGCACATGTCCGAGAACGATAACGTTCCTGTACGGGCTCTTGTCAAAGAGCAGCGTCGAGATTGCAATCAGCGAGTAGAACCAGCCGCGCGTCTGATCGACCGCCTCAGAGATGAAGTCTGCGGGGAAGTATTTCTCAAAGATCTCCTTGTTCTCAAACGGATAGTGCCACTGCGCAAACGGCATCGCACCGGAGTCGAACCAACAGTCGATGACCTCGGGTACGCGGTGCATTTCCTCACCGCACTTTTCGCAGGGGAACGTGATCGCATCGATGTACGGACGGTGCAGCTCGATGTCTGCAGGGCAGTTCGGCTGAAGCTCGCGCAGCTCCGCAATCGAGCCAACGGAATGCTCGTGCCCGCAGGAGCATTTCCAGATATTGAGCGGTGTACCCCAGTAGCGATCACGGCTGATGCCCCAATCCTGCACATGCTCGATCCAGTTGCCGAAGCGCCCGTCGCCGATGGTCTTCGGGATCCAGTTGACCGTGGCATTGTTCGCAACAAGTGCGTCGCGCACTGCCGTCATGCGGATGAACCACGAGGCACGCGCGTAGTAGATCAGCGGCGTGTCGCACCGCCAGCAGTGCGGATAGCTGTGCGTGAACTCGGGGGCTTTGAAGAGCTTGCCGCTCTTTTCGAGATCCGCGAGGATCAAGGGATCCGCATCCTTCACAAATACGCCCGGCCAGTCCGTCTCCTCCGTCATCTCGCCCTTGTCGTTGACGAACTGAACGAACGGCATGCCGTACTTGCGGCAGACGCGGTTATCGTCCTCACCGAAAGCGGGCGCGATGTGAACGATGCCCGTGCCGTCCTCGGTGGTAACATAGTCGTCGCAGGTGACAAAGAACGCCTTGTCCCGCACGTCCTTGTCCGCAAACGGATAGAGCGGCTCGTACTTGCGGTACTCAAGGTCTTTGCCCTTCATCGTTTCGAGCACCTCACGGTCGCCCCACGAGTCCGCAAACACACTGTCCATCAGCGCCTCGGCGAGATAGTAGACCTTGCCGTAGACGCGCACCTTTACGTACGTTACATTCGGGTTTACGCAGAGACCAAGGTTCGACGGGAGCGTCCACGGCGTCGTCGTCCACGCGAGGAAGCAGGCGTCCTCGTCTGCCGCCTTGAAGCGTACGATTGCCGAGCGTTCCGTCACGTCCTTGTAGCCCTGTGCAACCTCATGCGAGGAGAGCGGCGTACCGCAGCGCGGGCAGTACGGGACGATCTTGTGTCCCTGATAGAGGAGCCCCTTCTTCCAGATCTCCTTCAGCGCCCACCACTCGGACTCGATGAAGTTGTTCTCGTACGTGATGTAGGGGTGTTCCATATCCGCCCAGAACCCGACGACATCGGAGAACTCCTCCCACATCGCCTTGTACGTCCAGACAGATTCACGGCACTTTTTGATGAACGGCTCAATGCCGTAGTCCTCGATCTGCTCCTTGCCGTTGATGCCAATCGCCTTCTCGACCTCAAGCTCCACGGGCAGACCGTGCGTATCCCAGCCCGCCTTGCGAAGCACCTTGCGCCCCTTCATCGACTGGTAGCGCGGCAGCATATCCTTGATGACGCGCGTCAGGACGTGCCCGATGTGCGGGCGTCCGTTCGCCGTCGGCGGCCCGTCGTAGAACGTAAACGTCTCACAGCCCTCACGCTGATCCACCGCCTGCTGTGCAATATGATTCTCGCGCCAAAAATCCGCAACGGCTTTCTCACGCGCGGCAAAATTCAAATTTGTATCTACTTTCTCGTACAAAGAAACCCCTCCCGTCGCATAGTCACGTCATTCTAGCACACGGGAGGGGATTTTTCAACGTTTTTATAATGCTCTGCAGAACTGCCCGCAAGAGGACTGACAGCTTGGATTATAAATAGACAGAAGCTGTTAGCTTCATGGACAGCTCCTGTCTGCAGGTCAGATATATCGCCGCAAGCGTCTCTTATTCATTTACGCATCGAGCGCCTTGCGCATATCGGCAATGAGCTGAATGCCGCCATCGATGTTGCCATCGATGATCTGTTTCACCACGGCGCTGCCGACGATGACACCGTCCGCCTGTTTGCCCGCGCGTGCCGCCGCCTCGGGGGTGCCGATGCCGAAGCCAATGGCGAGCGGTACGTCCGTATAGCGGCGTGCCGCCTTGCAGACAGAGCCGATGATGGAGTAGTCGATTTCCTTGACGCCCGTGACGCCATAGTTCGAGATGCAGTAGATGAAGCCGCGTGCATCCTTGCACGTCTCCGCCATGCGCTCCTCGGTCGTGCCGGGCGTGATGAACTCGGTCAGGGTAAAGTCATGCGCGGCGCATACACGGCGCATGTCCTCGGACTCCTCATGCGGCACGTCGGGGAAGATCACGCCGTCCATCCCCGCTGCCTTGAAATCCGTGACGAACTTCTCAAACCCGTAGTGGTTCACCATATTGATGTAGCCCATGCCGATGAGCGGGATCTCCGAGTGCCTGCGAATCTCCTTGACGACCTCAAGTGCCTTCGCCATCGTCATGCCGTTCCTCAGGGCAATGACGCTTGCCTCCTGAATGACAGGACCGTCCGCCATCGGGTCGGAGAACGGCAGTCCGAGTTCGATCACATCCGCGCCCGCCTCCTCGGCACGGCGCACGATGTCCACGGTCGCCTCTGCGCTCGGGCAGCCCGCCGTCACATAGATGTAAAGCCCTGTGCGTCCGTCCGCACGGAGCTTCGCGAGTTTTTCATCCAGACGCTTGCTCATGCGATCTCCTCCCCCAGTTCCTTTGCGACCATCTGCACGTCCTTATCGCCGCGCCCCGAGAGACAGACGACGACGTTTTCGCCCGCCTTCGTCTCGGGCATGAGCTTCTCAAGATACGCAAGCGCGTGCGAGCTCTCAAGCGCGGGGATGATGCCCTCAATGCGCGAGAGACGCTGAAATGCTGCAAGTGCCTCCTTGTCCGTGACGGAAACATAAGTGACGATGCCCTTGTCCTTGAAATAGGAATGCTCGGGTCCGACACCCGGGTAGTCCAATCCCGCCGAGATGCTGTACGCCTCGACGACCTGTCCGTCTGCATCCTGCAAGAGATAGCTGTATGCACCGTGGAGGATGCCGGGTGTACCCGCGCCGCTGAGGGTCTTGGCGTTGTCCCCATCCGCGTCGCCGCGTCCGCCGCCCTCGACGCAGAACTTCTTGACATCCGCATCATCGCGGAAGTCGTAGAACGTTCCAATGGCGTTGCTGCCGCCGCCGATGCATGCGACGAGGTAGTCGGGCTTTGCGTCAAAACGCTCCTTTGCCTGTGCGCGGATCTCCTCGCCGATGACCTTCTGGAAGTCGCGCACCATCTCCGGATACGGATGCGGGCCGACCGCAGATCCGATCACGTAGTAGGTGTCTGTGATGTTCGTCGCCCAGTAGCGGATCGCCTCGCTCGTTGCATCCTTGAGCGTGCCCGTGCCGCTCGATACGGGAATGACCGTCGCCCCGAGCAAACGCATGCGAAACACGTTGAGCCGCTGACGCTCGACGTCAACCGCCCCCATGAACACATGACACTCCATGCCGAAGAGCGCCGCGACCGTCGCCGTCGCAACGCCGTGCTGACCTGCGCCCGTCTCCGCGACGATGCGCTTCTTGCCCATGCGCTGCGCGAGAAGCGCCTGTCCAAGCGCGTTGTTGATCTTATGCGCGCCCGTGTGCAGGAGGTCTTCGCGTTTCAGATAGATATTCGCCTTGCCGTAGTGCTTCGTCAGCCGTTCGGCAAAGTAGAGATTCGTTGGACGCCCTGCATAGTCGCGGAGATAGGCGCGGAACTCCGTGAGGAACTCCTCATCCGCACGGTATTTCAGATATGCCTCTTCCAGCTCGTTCAGCGCGGGCATTGCGATCTCGGGCACGTACTGCCCGCCGTAGTCACCGAATCTTCCCTTCTTGCTCATATATCATTGCTCCTTTATATTTGCCAATTCTCGTGCAAATGCGCCCACATCTGCCGCCCGCACAAGCCCCTCACCTACGAGCACGCCCTTGCAGCCCGCCTCATGCACGCGTATGGCGTCCGCGCGGGTGAAGATGCCGCTCTCACTGATAAGGGTGCGATTCATGTCCGCGTACGGCAGGAGGTCAAGCGTCGTCTGGACGCTCGTCTCAAAGGTCACGAGATTGCGGTTGTTGATGCCGATGAACTCCGCCGGCGTCTGCTGTGCGATCGCAAGATCCGCACGGTCATGCACCTCGACGAGGGCATCCATCCCGAGGCTCCATGTGAGGTAGAGCAGCTCTTTCAGCTCCTCGGGCGTCAGGATGCGTACGATCAGCAGCACGGCATCCGCACCGAGGGCACGCGCCTCGTAGACTTGATACGGGTCGATGATGAAGTCCTTGCGCAGGAGCGGTGTATCCACACGCGCGCGCACCGCCGCGAAGTCCTCGTTGCTCCCGAGGAAGTGCGGGTCGGTATGCACGGACAGCACCGCCGCCCCCGCCGCCGTATAGATATCGGCGAGTTCCAGGACGCTGTGCGCGGTCGTCAGCCGCCCCTTTGCGGGCGACTGGAGCTTGCACTCTGCGATCAGTCCCCAGCCTCGCCATCGGAAGTGCTCCGCCATGCGGAACGTACCGCATGGGAGATCTGCTTTCAGTTCATCGAGCGGGCGACGTTTCTTTGCCTCCGCCACGATGGTGCGTTTCTTTTCGACAATTTCGGCTAATATATCGCGCACACTGCACCTCCTTCGA
Source organism: Candidatus Centipeda massiliensis (assembly GCF_900290285.1). GTDB lineage: Bacteria > Bacillota > Negativicutes > Selenomonadales > Selenomonadaceae > Centipeda > Centipeda massiliensis. The sequence goes on from NZ_LT985755.1 coordinate 290,010, forward strand.
GCTTCTATGATTGACGTATGTTCCCCATTCTAGTGGAGGAGAGAGAATTTGTCAATCTTAGGGAAGCGCGCGCCGCTCGCATTGCCTCCATAAACGCACAGATTTTCTCCTCGGACTTCTCCCCGCCCTTTTCCAATCCGCCCGATACATCCACGCCGAACGGCTGAAAGAGCGCAGCGGCCTCACCGACATTCTCCGCCGTAATGCCGCCCGCTATCAGCACGGGTTTTGTCACACGCGCAATTTCCCGTGCCGCCTCCTGCCAGTGGAACACCGTCCCCGTGCCGCCCGCCGCGCCCGCAACATAGCTGTCCACAAGGATCATCTCGGCGGGATAGGCATTTGCCGCCTCCACCGAGAAATCATCGCCATAGCGGTATGCCTTGATGACGGGACGCTCCGACTGTCGTGCCATCTCCGCACTCTCATGCCCGTGCAGCTGCACGTAGTCCAGTCCAACGTACGCGGCAATTTCATTGACCTCATCCATCGGCGCATCCACAAAGACACCGACGCTCTTTACGCGGCGCAGCGTGCGCACAATCTCCCGCGCCGCCTCGGGCGCGACATAGCGCCGACTGTTTTTCGCGAAGATAAAGCCGACATAGTCCGCGCCTGCCTCCTCTGCCGCACGCGCCGCCGTGATCGTCCTCATCCCGCACATCTTTACGCGCATCCGATCCCTCCGTTCATATTTGTTCATCTTAGGGGCAGGGACGATGTTTGTCAAATAAAAAGAATCTGTACCCGTCAGAATACAGATTCTCTCTCCGTTATTGTGCCTCCATCCAATCCGCCAGCGCATCCATCGCCAGCTCTTTTGAGATGATGCCGTGCGCGTTCCAGATCATCGCATCCACCACATCCATGCGCCCCGTGCGCACCGCCGGCACGCTCTGCCAGAGCGGATCGCGCTGCATCGCCTCGAACCGCTTGCGTGCGATGGCACTGTTCTGCCGGCTGCTCGGTCCGAACCCCGCATTGATGAGCAGATAGTCCGTGTCGAGTTCGGGCAGCAGTTCAAGCGAGATCGCGTTGTTCGCATCGTTCCCGTCGATGTCCACCACCATCTGCGGCGGACGCAGGTTCAGCAGCTCGTACATGAATCGGTTGATGTCGTTCGTCGCATAGGGATAGAGACGCACCTCCTTATTCATGATGCGCAGGAGGGCAACCGTCGCATCCCCTATTTTCCCCTTGATCCGCATGCGGTCACGCTTTGCCGTATCATAGAACTGACGCAGACGCGTCTCCCCATCCGCAGGACGCTGGAGAACCATCGAGAGCGCGAGGAGCGACCGCTCGTAGTCGCGGAGGTCAAAGGCAGCGACGGGTGCGATCTTCGCGAGATCCTGATAGACGCCCTTGCCGAAGCTGTCGCGCATGACGATGAGGTCGGGCTTTGCCGCCTGTACCTGCTCAAGGTTGATTGTCTTGTTCTCGTCGTTGATGCTGATGCGCATGATGCCGCGCGCTGCAAGCCGGTCATGCAGGTAGTACTGCGGGAAATCGTACGCCGCAACCATCGATTCATCGAGTGCGAGCATGGGATCCTCCATGCGGATGCAGACGATGCGTACGGGTGCATCGGGCAGCTCCGTCTCGCCGAACTTATGCTTCAGGATGCGTTTGCCGTCCTCCTCGCGATAGAGTTTCTCCGCCGCCTTGCGCTTGTCCGCAAAACGCGCGGCAAACTCCGCCTCGATTGCCTCGGGCGTATCGGCACGCACTGCGGCAGGATCGAAGCGTCGCGCCTTTGCCACCGCCTCCTGTGCTTTTTCGGACTTCGGTGCACGAATGTCCGTCTGTCCGCAGCCTGCGGCACCGACAAGCACAGACAGGGCAAGCAGGACGGCAATCCCCTTCCCGCGCCTCATACCGAATGCTCCGACTCGTTCACGCAGTACGGAATACACATGGGCTTCCCCGTGCGCGGATCGCTCATCAGCTCCGCATCGATGTGGAACACGCGGTGCAGCATCTCCTTGTGAAAGACCTCCTCGGGCGTGCCGCAGTAGAGCAGCTGCCCGCGGCACATTCCCACGAGGCAGTGTGCGAAGCGCGCCGCCTGATTCAGCTCGTGGAGCACCATGATGATCGTCTTGCCGTACGCCTCGTTGAGGTGCTGTACGAGACGCAGCACCTCCATTTGATGTGCCACATCGAGAAAGCTTGTGGGCTCATCGAGAAAGAGGATCTCGGTATCCTGCGCAATCGCCATCGCAATCCATGCGCGCTGGCGCTGACCGCCCGACATCGCACCGATTGGACGGTGCTGAAACTCCATCATGTTCGTCTCCGTGAGCGCCCAGTCGATCATCTCGCGATCCTTCGCCGTCGTACGCGAGAAAAACGATGTCTTGTATGGTGCGCGTCCGTACGATACGAGTTCGCGTACGGTCAGCCCCTCGGGTGCCGTCGGATTCTGCGGCAGGATGGCAATCGACTTTGCAAGCGTGCGCGGGTCAGCCTCGTGCACGTCCGCGCCATCGAGGAGCACGCGCCCGCCGAGGCGCGGCTGGATGCGGCAGATGGTCTTGAGCAGGGTGGACTTGCCGCAGCCGTTCGCGCCGATGAGTGCCGTGATCTTCCCCTCGGGGATCGCAAGGCTCAGGTCGTCGATGATGACGACACTATCGTAGCCCGCCTTCAGATGTTCTATCGTTAATTTCATAGCTGTTTCACCTCCGAGGATCACGCCTTTGCACGCGCGAGTACAAACAGGAAATACGGCGCGCCGATGAGCGCGATGACGATGCCGAGCAGCATCTCATCCGGCGCGATGATAACGCGCCCCACCCAGTCCGCCGACACAACGAGCAGCGCACCGATCAGCACGGTCAGGGGGATGCTGCGTGCATGCTGCACACCGACGAGCCGCCGCGCGATGTGCGGACAGAGCAGCCCCACGAATCCGATGCTCCCGCCGATGGCGACGCAGGAGGCCGCAAGTGCGACCGCGGCCATCAGATAGAGGAAACGCGCGCGGTTCAGCGGCACGCCGAGCCCGATTGCCGTCTCATCCGAGAGCGCGAGCACGTCGAGATCCGTCTGCCGCAGATAGAAGAACACGGCGAGGAGGATGATGATCGGAAGCAGCAGAGCGACGTGCTCCCACGTTCCGCCAAAAATGCTGCCGATAATCCACGTATTGACCTGACTGAACTTCTCTTGACTGAGCCGCACGATCAGCATCATCTCGATCGCATGGATGCCCGCAGTGAGCGAGATGCCCATCAGGACGAGCGTATAGGTCGAGAGGTTCTTCCCCTTCTCGTAGCTCATGCGGTAGATGAAGACCGCCGCCAGAGCCGCCCCGATCGTCGCGACGAGCGGCTGCAGCCAGAGCGACGAGCTCGCCGTATCCGAGAAGTAGATGAGCAGCAGAACGCCAAAGCCCGCGCCCGCATTCACGCCGAGGAGGCCGGGGCTCGCGAGCTCATTGCGTGAGATCGTTTGAAAGACAAGCCCCGCAAGCGCCAATCCCGCGCCGATGAGCAGGGCAAGCACGGAGCGCACCATGCGGAAGTCAAACACGGTCATATTTTCCTCTGCCGTTCCGCCGCCGAGCAGGATGCGCGCAAGATCCACATAGGAAAGATCGGCAAAGCCCGTCCCGAGATGCAGGACGAACATGACGGCAATCAACACGATAAATACCGCGCTGTATAGGTAGAAACGCTTTTGCAGAACATTCATCGCACACCTCTCTTTCGGCGGATCAGCCAGAGGAAGAACGGTACGCCGACGAGCGCCGTCACCGCGCCAAGCGGTGTTTCATACGGTGGATGAATCGTGCGCGAGACGATGTCCGCAACGACCACGAGGAGTGCTCCGAGAATCGCCGAGAGCGGGATGACCTTGCGGTAGTCGATGCCGATGATCCTGCGTGCGATGTGCGGTGTCACAAGGCCGACAAAGCCGACAGGACCCGCGACTGCAACCGCCGAGCCGCCGAGGATCAGCACCGTGATCCCCGCGAGGACGCGGATGCGCTGAATCTTGCTCCCGAGCCCGATGGCGACCTCCTCACCGAACGCGAGCAGCGTCACAGAGCGTGCAATCCCCATCGCCATGAGAAGCCCCAGAATCGTCCACGGCAGGATAAAGAGAGCCTGCTCCATGCGTACGCCACTGATGCCGCCCGCCGTCCAGTAGGACATATCCTGCGCCACCTCGAAATAGACGGTCATCGCCTGTGTCACTGCGCCGAACACCGCGCCGATCGCCGTGCCCGCGAGCGCGAGGAACACCGCACCGCGCCCCGCACCCTTTGCCTGTGCGAGCAGAAAGATGGCAAGCGTCGCAATCGCCGCACCTGCGAATGAAAAGACAAGCGACAGTCCGAGACTGCCCTGCGGGAACAAAATCATTGCAACGGCAAGCCCGAACCCCGCTCCGGCATTGATGCCCAGAATCGAAGGACTTGCCATCGGGTTGTTCGTCACCCCCTGCATGATCGCCCCCGCAACGGCAAAGCTTGCCCCGCAGGTGAGCGCAGCGAGGAGACGCGGAAAGCGCAGCGTCTGCACAATCATCTCCTGTACGTTCGCCGCATTGTATGACGTGAACGACTGCATGATCGTCGCGATGCTGATGTCCTGCGCCCCGACCCAGAGGGAGAGCAGACACGCCCCCGCGAGCACGATGCAGAGGACAAGAGAGAGTGCTGCCTGCGGCAGGACAGAGCGCGGCTCCGCAGCAGCAGCAGTATTTCCTTCCATAGTACCCCCCTTACGAAAAAACGGCTCACGCCGCCAAAGCGCGAGCCGTTCGATAACACGAAATATCTTAGAAGTCTGCGGTCAGAGAAAGCATGAATGTACGCTCCTTACCAAGGAATACGCCGTTGTTGATGAGCGCACGCCAGTAGTTGCGGTTCGTCACATTGTAGACATCCATACGCACCGTCATTGGGGTGCTGCCCGCATTGAATTTATAGCGTGCCCCGAGATCCCATGTTGTCCACGGCTTGACACTAAAATCTTTTGCCTCGTTGATATAGGCACTGCTATTGTAGGTCAAACGCGTGGTAAAGGTCAGCCCCGGCACGGACTTCAGATCATGCTCCAGACCGAGCACTCCACTCCAGCGCGAGGTGGCAGGGACACGATTGCCGTCATAAGCTCCGCCCTCGGATTTCGTATACTTCGCATCGAGGAGCATCAGACCGCCAAGGAGGCGCGTCCCTTTCACGGGTTCGCCGAAGAAGTTCCACTCAAGTCCGCGGTGACGCACTTCACCACTCGGAGAGTAGATTTTCGTCGCCGCATCTTCGATCAGCGTTGGCGATTCGATATTAAAGAACGAAAGAGTCGTTGCCCAACGTCCGAAATCATACTTCACGCCAAATTCATACTGCTTCGTCTTGAACGGAGCAAATGCCGTCCCATAGTTCGCTGCATCCGTATCCGTAACGACAGCATCGCCCGCATCAAGTCCCTGCATATAGTTCGCGTAAACCGACATATTCGTCTTCGGTTTGTAGACAAGTGCAAAGGCGGGAGTAAAGACGGATTCGTCATAACTCTGCTTCACACGTCCTGTCGCAATGTTGTAGTTGTCGATCTTTACCTGCTGCTGACGACCGCCTACGACAAACTGCCAGCGCTCATCCTGCGTGGAGATGATGTCCGCCACAGAGAAGCCCGTCAGTGTGTTCTCATCATTCTTCGGCTGTGACCAGCTGTATGGATTATTCGGTATTTGCAGATTGATATTCCAGAAGTTTGTCGTTCCGGTACCAAGCTTGCGGTTGTGCATATAGCGCGTATAGTGGATGCGGTTTGCCGCAAATGTCAGCTCATGCTTGAGTGATCCCGTCTGTACTTTGCCGCGCACGCCAAACTCGACAGAGTCCGCCTTATTCAGCTGATTTTTATAGTTATATGTTACACCCGTTCTTCCGTCTGCTCGGTTCACTGCAAAGTTGTTGTCAATCGACTCCATCTTCGTGGTACGCATACCGAACTTCAAAAAACCCATCCAGTTCTTTGAAAAGTCATATTCACCCGAAACCATACCGTAATGCTCATGGAGCGTGCGATAGCCACCGTACGCACCAAACTTGGTATCATGTGAAACGTGCGGCATGGCTCCCCATGCCTTTCGCAGTGCTGCTCCTGCTGGTTTATTATTGCCAACCGTCACCTGATACTGTTGATCCTCAACCTTGTTGTAGACTAGACCGTAGTCAAAGCCGATACGATAGCGATCTCCCTGATAGTCCGCACCGATGGCAAGCGAATTCGTGCGGTTGTGCTCATCAAAGGACGAATCGCCGTTGCGGTTGAGTACAGTGACGCGCACCCCCGCCTTGCCATCCGTCGTACGACGCCCGATGTCAATCTGCTGTGTGAAGATACCGCCGTCACCATAGGACAATGCGAGGCGATTCAACGGCTCTTTGCCCGCACGCTTCGTCGTATAGTTCACCACACCGCCGAGCGATCCGTTCGGCGCAATGCCCGAAAGCAGGACAGCGGGTCCCTTGAGCACATCAACGCGCTCAAGCGACTCCGTACCGCCGTAAAACCGTGGTGCAATGCCGTAGAGGCCATTGAGCTGGACATCCTGATGCTGTGCCTTGAAACCGCGCACATTCCACGCACTCGACACGCCCGAGAGAGTCTGATTGGTGACCGACGGATCATTTGCAAGAAGGTCAGCAAGCAAAGATACCTGTGTATTCTTGATCTGCTCCTCGGTATAACCAACGATGTTGAACGGCACATCGAGAGCCTTCTTCTCTCCGAGTGCACCGAGCGTCACCGTATTGGACACCTGCCCGCCCGCATAGACGTTCGGCGTTTCCTCCGCAGGTTCTTCCACCGTTTCCACGGGCTGCGAGACGGGACGCTGTCCTACGACCTCGACCGTGTCGAGATCGTAGGTCGCGATCTCTCCACTCTCCGCCGCGAATGCCGTCATCGGCAGTGCGGTAACAGCCGCCGCAAGGGCGACACGAATGCTGCTCTTGAGCTTCTTCGACTCGTATTTCACTAAATAACCTCCATGTAATTCCACTTCCAAAAATCCACTGTGTTCTCCTACGAGAACGAGAACGAACGGTTGACGCGGCACGCGACCGGCTCATCGTAGATGTTGCGTGCCGGCTCGAAGCTGTAGGTATACGCTGCTGTAATCGCCGCCTGATCGAGCTCCGCGTGCCCCGAGGAGCTCGTGACATCGACGCTCTGTACGCCGCCATTTGCCCCGACCACGATGGCAAGCCCGACCGTCCCCGTGATCCCCTTACGCTCAAGCTCCTTCGGATAGGCGGGCGCAGAGCCAGAGAGGAGCTTCGGCGGAACGCTCGGTCGCTGCGCTGCCGCTGCGTCACGTCCCGTTCCCTCACCGGAGCCGGTACCGGTATTCTCCGAAGGTGCAGCACCCTGTTTCTCACTCTTTCCCTCGGAGGTACTCGGTGCAGTGCTCGAATTCGTCGCTGCAGTCTTCGGCGTATCCTTCGGCTGCTCCTGCTGCTCTTGCGGCTGCTCCTTCTTCGGAGGCTCAAGCGGGATATCGTCGATGCTCGGCATCGGCGCAGCCGCCTCTGCCGCAGGCTCGGGTGCACTCTCCGGCGCAGACGCATCGTAGATCTCAACGTCAATCGGGCGCTTTTCCGGCTCCGTCGCCATCGAGAAAAGCCCCATCGCTGCCGCCACCGCGATGATGCAGAAATGAATCCCGAACGACGCCCCCCACGACAGGTACTTTTCCCTCATTGTTACATCCAATTTTTCACCTCCCGAACATTGTATTCATACAATGATAACCTGTATCATTTTTAACTTGCACATAATAGCATAAACTTATCTCTTTGACTAGAGGGCAAAAGAAAAATAGTGGACGACCGCACGAGATTCATCTCCGAATCCGTACATCGTCCACCATTATGTCTTTGCTCAGTTCAGTACGATCTTGCTGTAGTCTGCCGTGCAGAGCAGATAGTTGTCAATCACCTTGAGAAGCGTCAGACGATTTTTCCTGATGCGCTCGTCCTTGTCCATCACCATGACCGCATCAAAGAACGCATCGATTGCCGCCGCAAGCGCCTGCTCTGCCGGAAGCGTATCCGCCCCCGCAGCGCGCGCTGCGACTGCACGTTCGTATGCGGCGTGGAGTGCTCCCTCCTCCTGCGCCGCAAAGAGTGCCGGATCGACAATCCCGGTCTCTGTCATGCGCGCGATATTGCCGACGCGGACAAAGGACTGCACGAGTGCATCCGCTCCATCCGATGCAAGCAAGCGCTCCACATAGGCGGCGCGCACGGGCACGTCTGCAACGAAGTCCACATCCGTGAGCACCGCCTCCTGCACATCATAGCGCACGCCGCGCTCCGTGAGCACATTTTTGAGGCGTAGACGGATGAAATCTGCAACATAGACCTGCATTTTCTGACACAGAGACACATCGAGGTCATAGAGATCGGATGCCTCCTCAACGAGATCAGAGAGCAGCAGCCCGCTCTTGTGATCGATCAGCATGAGCACGAGCCCGAGTGCCTGACGGCGCAGGGCAAATGGATCCTGCGAGCCGGTCGGGATCTTGCCGCGGCTGAATGTGCCGACGATGTTGTCGATCTTGTCCGCAACGCTGAGCGCAAAGCCGAGATCGCTCTGCGGCAGCTCGTCCCCCGCGAAGCGCGGCATGTACTGCTCGTCAATCGCACGCGCAACCTCCGGCTTCTCGCCGTCAAGGAGCGCATACTCGCGCCCCATAATGCCCTGCAGCTCCGTGAACTCCGTGACCATGCCCGTCACGAGATCCGCCTTCGACAGCTCCGCTGCGCGGCGTGCATCCGGCTCCATCGCCTCATACGCAGCTTCGTCCGGAGCAAGCTCCTCGACGATTGCCGTAACAAGCTCCATCAGACGCTCGGTCTTCTCGTACATCGAGCCAAGTCCCTGCTGGAACACAACGGTCTTCAGCTTCTCGCGGTGCTCTGCGAGCGACTTCTTGCGATCCTCGTCAAAGAAGAACTGGGCATCTGCAAGGCGTGCGCGCAGGACGCGCTCATTGCCGTGCGCGACCACGTCCAGATGCTCTCTGCCGCCGTTGCGCACGGTGATGAATACGGGCAGGAGGCTGCCGTCCGCCGCCTTGACGGGGAAGTAGCGCTGATGGTCACGCATGGGCGTGATGACCGTCTCGGCGGGCAGCGCGAGATATTTCTCCTCGAACGCACCGCTGAGTGCCGTCGGGTACTCGACGAGGTAGAGTACCTCCTCAAGGAGGTCAGGCGTGATCTCCGCTGTTCCGCCCGCCGCCTTTGCCACCTCGTTGATCTGCTCCGTAATCATAGAGCGGCGGCGCACGGGATCGACGATGATGTATGCCTTTTCGCACGCCGTTTCATAGTCTGCGGGCGAAGAAATAACGAAGTCCTGTGGGGAAAGCGTCCGATGTCCGCGTGACGTATTCCCGCTCGTGACATTTGCAAGCGTAAACGGCACGACCTCCGTCCCGTAGAGGGCGACAATCCAGCGGATCGGGCGGATGAAGCGAAAGTCGAGATCGCCCCAGCGCATGCTGTTCGGCAGCGGAATCGCGCGAATGAGCTCGGGCAGCAGCTCCGTGAGCAGCTGCGCCGTCTCCGCCCCCCGCTCATGCACGGAGGCATAGACATAGCCGTCGCGCTGAATGAGTGCCGCCGGGTCAACCCCCTGCCCACGCGCAAAGCCCGCACCTGCCTTCGTCGGTTTTCCCTCCGCATCAAAGGCAATGGCAACCGATGGGCCGCGCGTCTCCGTACTGATATCCTCCTGCCGTTCGGCAAGCCCCGTCACGAGAAGTGCCGTGCGGCGCGGTGTGCCAATCGTGCGCAGACTGTCATAGGCGAGGCGACGCTCCGCGAACACGTCCCCCGCGAGACGTTTCAGATCAGCGAGGAGGTGCGGCATAACGTGCGCAGGAACTTCCTCCGTCCCGATTTCAAGCAACAGATCCTTACTCATGCCTTCCCCTCCTTCTTCAGCATCGGATAGCCGAGCGCCTCGCGCTGTGCGAGGTACGCCTCCGCGCAGAGTCGCGCGAGTTTACGAACGCGCCCGATGAACGCCGTGCGCTGTGAGACGCTGATCGCGCCGCGCGCATCGAGCAGATTGAATGTATGCGAACACTTCAGCACATAGTCATGCGCGGGGTGCACATGTCCTGCGCCAATGACGCGCACTGCCTCCGCCTCGTACTTGTCAAAGAGGTCAAAGAGCAGCGCCTCATCCGAGAGATCAAACGCATAGGTCGACTGCTCGAACTCATTCTGATGGAACACATCGCCGTAGGTCACATCGTCCGTCCACGCGATGTCATAGACGTTCTCTACGCCCTGGATATACATGGCGAGGCGTTCGAGGCCATAGGTGATCTCGACCGAAACGGGCTTCACGTCGTGACTGCCAACCTGCTGGAAATACGTGAACTGCGTGATCTCCATGCCGTCAAGCCAGACCTCCCAGCCAAGCCCCCACGCACCGAGCGTCGGCGACTCCCAGTTGTCCTCGACAAAGCGGATGTCATGCTCCTCGGCACGGATGCCAAGACGCGCGAGACTCTCAAGATAGAGTTCCTGGATGTTGTCCGGCGAGGGCTTCATGATGACCTGGAATTGGTGGTGCTGATAAAGACGGTTCGGATTGTCCCCATAGCGTCCGTCGGCGGGACGGCGGGACGGCTCCACGTATGCGACGTTCCACGGCTCAGGGCCAAGAACGCGCAGGAATGTCCACGGACTCATCGTTCCCGCGCCCTTCTCCACATCATAAGGCTGGGCGAGGATACAGCCCTGCCCCGACCAGAACTCCTGCAATGCGAGGATGACCTCCTGGAATTTCATGCAAACAACTCCTTCATCAAAAAAACCGCGTTCCTTTATAGAATACGCGGTTTTTGGAAAATGGCAAGTACTTACTTAAAATTATCCTGCAAACTCTGCAAAATTCTTGTCTGGCGGTCGTTCACCGGCTTTTTCCACTTTTCGTCATAGCCGGTCGAATCGTCGCTGGGCAGAAGTGCGCAAAGAATGATAAGTATGATGAAGAACACCACGACGGTACCGATAATCTTGCGCTGATAGGAGGCGCGGCGTTTCCGCACGCGTGCAAGACGCCGTTCCAGTTCCCTCTGCTTGCGCTCCCGTATGGACTCTGTGGGACTCGGAGTGTCCCCGTATGGACTCTTTGCCATAACACACCCCCTCCTCTCCTTGCTTTGCGTTAAAACAGGCTCTGCTCCTCGTATATGGGCTGCTGCATTTTTTGGTAGCAGTAGAGCGTCGCAAGCGTATCTGCGAGTGCTCCGTGTGCCTCGGTCATGCCCCAGTCATAGCGGTAGTACGCCGCACATTCTGTGAGCTTCCACCAACGATAACCGCCGCGCCGCGCATCGGGAACCTTGCGGAACTCCGAAAAGGCAAGCATGACATCATGGCGGTTCGGATTCGTGATGCGAATGCCGGATTGTCTCAAAAGACGGATATCAAACTCGATATTATAGCCGACAAGCAGGGTATCCGGATCATTGAAGATCTGTTCAAGCTGCGCCTGCTGCGCACGAATCGGCGGACAGTCTGCAACCATTGCGGGCGAGATCCGATTGATCTTCTCCGCATCCGGCCACGCCGTCTTACGCACGGGCGCGTACATCCCATCCACTACAGTCGTTCCGCTTCCATCTACGACAGCAAGCGTCAGCACCTCATCGTCGCTGCGAAAACCCGTTGTCTCGGTATCAAAGACCAGAATTCTTTCTAGCATGAAAGTCCTTCCTTTTCTAGTCGTTTTTTCCTGGTTTTACGTGGCTTTCGTTGTAAATATTATATCGTATACAAAATCATCTGTCAAGAAAGTGCCCGAACTCGGGTCTATGGAACTGTTACGGATTCGCGATGCGTACTCCACGCAGAACCCTCGTTACGCAAGCGGACGTGTGCTCGTCCGCCTAAATACCTGCGGATTCCAAACGCGCTGCGCTTGAACGGTTAAAATCCGCAGGGGGCGGGTCGCACACTCTACGCCGCTTGCTCCACTAGGGTTTGCTTAGGAGTACTGCATTTGCTTTTGTCCGTAACATTTATCATAGTGCCCTGTACTCTGCCGTTTCTGTGGAGAAAAATACGCTGAAATTCCTGTTGCAAAAGATTTGTAATTAAGCTAGAATACTTCTATAAATATAGTTCTTATTTATAGAAAGAAGCTATAAGTTTTATATATGATTCTATCGTTGAAAGGAGCAATCTATGAACGCCATAAAAATCCGGGACAATATCTACTGGGTCGGAGCTATCGACTGGTCGATGCGCAGCTTTCACGGCTACGACACGCAGCGCGGTTCTTCCTACAATGCCTACCTCATCATAGACGAAAAGATCACCCTCATCGACACGGTCAAGCGCGGCTTCGAGGAGGAAATGCTCGCGCGCATCTCCTCTGTCATTGACCCATCGCAGATTGACTACATCATCTCGAACCACGTCGAGCCGGATCACTCGTACGGCGTGCCGCTCATCGCCGAGCTTGCACCGAACGCGAAGGTCGTCACGAGCGCACCGAACGGACTGAAAGGGCTGCGCGCCTACTACGGTGAACTGCCCTACGAAACGGTCAAGGCGGGCGACACGCTCTCCATCGGCAAGCGCACGCTCGCGTTTGTCCCGACCCCGATGCTCCACTGGCCGGACAGCATGGTGACGTACTGCCCCGAGGAAAAGATCCTCTTCTCGAACGACGCCTTTGGCCAGCACCTTGCCTCCGGCAAACGCTATGACGATGAGAATGATCTCTCCATCGTCATCGAGGAGGCAAAGAAGTACTACGCGAACATCCTCTTCCTCTATGGGAGACAGGCGCAGGCGGCACTCAAGGCTCTGCACGGACTCGACATCGAACTGATTGCCACGGGTCATGGCATTTTGTGGCGTTCGCATATCCCCGAGATCATTGATCTCTACAACAAATGGTCGCTCGGCGAGACCGAGGATCGTGCAGTCATCGTCTTTGACAGCATGTGGCATTCCACGGAGATGATGGCGCATACAATTCTTGAGGCATTCATCGACAAGGGCTTCTCCGTCGGCTATTACGACATCCAAAAGAATAAGCACGCCGACATCATGACGGATATACTCACGAGCCGTTATCTCGCCGTTGGTTCGCCGACGCTGAACAATCAGATGCTCCCGACCATTGCCGGCTTCCTCTGCTATATGAAGGGGCTTGCCCCGATTGGACGCAAGGCGTTCGCATTCGGCTCCTACGGCTGGGGCGGGCAAAGCATCCAGCAGATCGAAGATGAGCTGAAGGCGGGCGGCTGCGAGATTGTCATGGACAAGGTGCGCATGCTCTACGTCCCCTCTGCGGAGCAGCTTGCAGGACTGCGCGATCAGATTCTCGCGCTGTAAACGACAAACAAACCCCCGAAGGATTAACATTGATCCTTCGGGGCTTTTTCATGTGTCATTCTACATTCATAAGAGCGCTGACACTCATTTTCTTTTGTATACACTTTTCCTATGCTCAATTTCTATGGCAACAATGATGAGTTCATCGTCTTTTATGATCGCCAAGAGACGATAGTTTCCAATCCGATACCGCCAATACCCTTTTAGATTCCCTACCAGGGCTTTCCCAAATGCACGTGGATTGTCGCAGTCCATCAGATGCTTCTTAATCCACTGCGTTATCATTACTCGAACGGTTTTATCGAGTTTCTTAAATTCTCTCTCAAAATTTTCATCCGTACTAAACGTATACATCTACATACCACATTCAGCGAAAAATTCTTTTGCAGGACGAACTTTGCTCTTTCCCTCTGCTTCACGCTTTTCAAACTCACGAAGAACAGAAACATCATATTCATCTTCGATTTTTTCAAATGCAAAGTTCTTAATCAACGATGCTATACTGCAATCATACATCTGCACCACTTTTTCAAGCATTTTCTGCTCATCGTCGTTAATATTGATCGTGATTCGCTTTGCCATGATATTTTGCCTCCTGCCTATATTCCATGATGTCAACGCATCCGGCTTATTCCTCCGTAAAATATTTCATCGACGTTTTTTTCCACTCTCTCTTGGTGTAGAGCATACGACGATCCTCAATGCCGGTGGCTGCAGCGAGTTCTGCCGCGATCCCCTCGCATTCCTCCCGACTGTAACCATGGATCATCGTATAGAGGTTGTACTTCCAGTCGTCCGTACGGTTGCGGTCATAGCAGTGCGAGACACGCGGGTGCTCCGCCATGCGCCGCGCAACCTCATCCACGCGCTCATCGGGCACGTTCCAGACGCAGAGGCTGTTCGCCGTGAAGCCCACCTCGCGGTGGCGCAGAACGGCTCCCATCTTGCGGATCTTCTTTTCCTCACGCAGGGCGGCAATGCGTGCAAGCAGTTCCTCCTCCGCAATGCCGATCTCTGCGGCGAGCACCTTATACGGCTCTGCAACAAGGGGGAAATCCCCCTGCAAGAGGCGGACGATCTTCTGATCGAGTTCGCTGATCTCAATTTCTTCTGTCATATCGATACCTTCCCACGGTTATGCAAGCTTAAACTGCACGTTGATCTTATAGCGGCGATTCGCCTTGAGGCTCATCAGTCCCTCGACACCCGGCAGTGCCGCAACCTCGGCAAGGATCTTCTCCTCTGCCGCACGCGAGGGCGTCAGCAGTGTGAACCAGAGGTTGTAGTCCCCCTCGCGCTCGTAGTTGTGCGTCGCCCCAGCGTAACGGTTGACCGCCTGTGCCACCGCCGGAAGATGCTGCTCCGCAACGCGCAGTGCAATGAGCGTCCCATGGTAGCCAAGCTGTTCCGAGTTAAAGAATGTCCCGATCCGTCGGAGATAACCCTCGCGTTTCAGCTCGTCCAAGCGGCTGAGCACGTGTTCCTCCGTTGTGTCGAGCATCTCGCCCAAACGCGCAAATGGCCGCGAACACAGCGGCAGGTTGCCCTGCAGTATGTTCAGCAGCCGCTTGTCAAAATCCGTAAGTGAATTCACAATATCATCCCCCATAATACACACGACCGGCAGTACATCTTTCTGCCGGTCGTGCATCTGCCTTGCTCATGGGCGGATTCCAATACAGAAATATGAACCCCGTTCATTTCTTTGCCTATTCTACCAGATACTCCTTCATCACGTCAAGTAATTCTGAACGACCTTCATTTTTCGGAGATGCGTAAGGCAGAATCGTTAACTCGGGTACGCCGAGTGCCTTCTGCATCGCCGCGATCTGCACGCGCCGCGCATTCTTTCCGATCTTGTCCGCCTTCGTGGCAATGACGAGCACGGGGATGTCATGCTCTACAAGCCAGTCGAACATGCGGCGGTCGGATTCCATCGGCGTATGACGAATATCGAGCAGGAGACAGACAAAGCGCAGCTCCTCCGCATGGAGGAAGTATTCCTCGATAAACTTCGCCCAGACCTTTCGGCTCTCGCGTGAGGTCTTTGCATAGCCGTATCCCGGCAGATCGACGAGATGAACGGGATGCCGCTCCTCTCCCCCATCAATCTTGAGGAGAAGTTCGTAGAAGTTGATGGTCTGCGTCTTGCCCGGCTTCGAGGAGACGCGTGCAAGCTGACGAATGCGCGTCAGTGAGTTGATGAGCGAGGATTTCCCGACGTTGGAACGCCCGATGAAGGCGACGGCGGGACGCCGCTCCTCGGGGTACTGATCCCGCCGCACGGCGGAGGCGAGATAGGTGGCTTTTGTGATAACAACCGGCTCCGGCACGTCCACACCTCCTAGTTATACAGAGCAATCTTGAGTACCTCGTCCATGTGCGCAACGGGCACAAATTCAATCGAGGCACGGACGGCATCGGGGATGTCCTCAAGATCACACGCATTCTCCTGCGGCAGAACGATGGTCTTTACCCCCTCACGGTAGGCAGCGAGCGTCTTTTCCTTAAGCCCGCCGATGGGCAAAACATTTCCGCGCAGTGTGATCTCCCCTGTCATGGCAACATCGGAGCGTACCTTGCGCCCCGTGAGCGCGGAGATCATCGCCGTCGCCATCGTGATGCCGGCTGAGGGGCCGTCCTTCGGTATGGCACCCTCGGGCAGATGGATGTGAATGTCGTCCTTCTCATAAAAGTCTTTGGCGAGATGGAGTGCACCCGCACGGCTGCGCACGTAGGAGAGTGCCGCCTGCGCCGACTCCTGCATGACCTCGCCGAGCTGTCCCGTGAGAATGAGCTTGCCCTTGCCGCGCATGATGTTGACCTCGGTGCGCAGGACATCACCGCCGACCTCCGTCCATGCGAGCCCTGTCACGACACCGACAAGCGGTTTTTTCGCCTGCCGTGCCGCGTGATATTTCGGACGCTCAAGGAAATCTGCGAGGTTCGTCTTCGTTACCACGATGGGCGGCTTCACATCATCGACGATACGGCGCGCTGCCTTACGGCAAAGCTGACCGATCACGCGCTCCAGTTCACGCACGCCCGCCTCACGCGTATAGGAGCGGATGATCTCCGGCCAAACGCCCGCATTCACGCGGATGTCCTTTGCCCTAAGTCCGTTCTGCGTACGTTGGCGCGGCAGGAGATGACGGCGTGCAATCTCAATTTTCTCAAATTCAGTATAGCTTGAGAGGTTCAGGATCTCCATGCGGTCGCGCAGGGGGGATGGAATTTTAGCGGCATTGTTCGCCGTCACGATCCAGAATACGCGCGAGAGATCAAACGGCAGCTCGACAAAGTGATCGCTGAATGTGCAGTTCTGCGCAGGATCGAGCACCTCAAGGAGTGCCGCCGACGGGTCGCCGTGGAAATCCATCGCGATCTTATCGACCTCATCGAGCAGGAATACGGGGTTCTTCGTTCCTGCTCGACGAACTCCTTCGAGAATACGCCCCGGCATTGCGCCGACGTAGGTGCGCCGATGTCCGCGAATCTCCGCCTCGTCGCGGATGCCGCCGAGCGAGATGCGGATGAACTTGCGCCCCATCGCGCGCGCAATCGAGGCACCGAGTGAGGTCTTGCCGACGCCGGGCGCACCAACGAGGCAGAGGATGGGCGCATTCTGTTCGGGCGCAAGGCGCCGTACAGCGAGATAGTCGAGGATGCGCTCCTTCATCTTTTCGAGTCCATAGTGATCGTGCTCAAGAATTTTCTGCGCCGCCGTCATATCGACGTGCTCCTCGGTGACCTCCGACCACGGCAATTCAATGAGCGTATCGAGGTAGTTGCGAATGACGCCGACCTCCGCACTCATCGCATGGCTCATGTCTAAACGGTGTATCTCGCGCTCGATGGTCTCGCGTACGGCATCGGGGAACTCCTTTGCCGCCAGTGCCTCCCGATAGCGATCCACCTCGGCTGCCTTGTCCTCATCATCGCCGAGTTCCTTACGGATTGCCTTAATCTGCTCGCGCAGATAGAAATCGCGCTGCACCTTGTCCATCTGCTTGCGTACGCGACGGTTGATCTCACTCTCGATCCCCATGATGTCGAGTTCGTGCACAAGTGCCTGGTAGAGTCGTTCGAGACGGGTTCGTACATCGATGGCGGCAAGCAGATCCTGCCGCACCTCATGCTTGAGGCTCAGATGGCTTGCGATGATGTCTGCAAGGCGTCCCATATCCTCCATGATGGAGATGGAAACAAGTGCCTCGGGCGGAATCTTGTGCGAGAGTTTCACCCATTCCTCGAACTTGCTTGTGACGCCATGGACAAGTGCCTCGATATCCCGCCCCTGCGGCTCGTCCCCCGACTCCTCGATCTCATGCACATCTGCCTCGGCATAAGCATCGCCCTCCCGAATGGCAAGGATCTCTGCGCGCTTCTGTCCGTCGACAAGAATGCGCAGAACCCCCTCGGGCATGCGAAGAAATTGCCGTATCTCCGCAACAGCACCAACGCTATAGAGATCGTCCGCCGTCGGGTCATCGCATTCCGGATCCCGCTGCGCCACAACGAGGATCTTGCTGTCCCCCGCAATCGCGCTCTCAATGGCGGCAACCGAGCGGTCACGCCCGACATCGAGGTTGACCATCATGTGCGGGTAGACCACCAAGCCACGCAGTGGGAGGAGCGGGAGCGTTCGTTTTTCGGACATCGTATTTCCTTCCGTCTATGTAAAGGGAGTATTCCCGTATGAAAAAAGGAGCGCCGCAGTGCAGAGCTCCTTTCGTAAAGTATCGTGTTAGGGAAGCACTGATAAATTCAGCCGCGCCATCTTAGCGCATCTTTTTTGCCCGCTTTTCGTTAGCAAATCCTCCACATAGCTTTGGCTATGCGTCCGGTTTGCCGCCTCAATCGGACGAAAAAATCTACGCCAATCTGACGAACCTCATTTTATCAGTGATTCCCTTAGTTTGCCGCCGCCATCTTCTGTGCGCCGGCACCGTCGATGGTTAGGATGGGGTCACTGTGGTTCGCAATGACATCCTTCGTGACCTGACACGCCGTTACCCCCTGAATCGAGGGCACCTCGTACATGACGTTGCGCATAATGCCCTCGATGATGGAACGGAGTCCACGTGCCCCCGTCTTGTGCGTAAGTGCTTCCTTCGCAATCAGATGCAGCGCATCATCATCAAAGGTGAGCCGTACACCGTCCAGCTCCAAGAGCTTCTGGAACTGCTTGACGAGTGCGTTCTTCGGTTCGGTCAGAATGCGTACAAGTGACGCCTCATCGAGCGAGTTCAGCGTTACAACGACCGGCAGACGCCCGATGAACTCAGGGATCAGCCCATTCTTCATCAGATCCTCGGAAATCACCTTGCTGAGCGATTCGCCAACCGAAACGCGCTTCTTCGAGCGCACCTCGGCGCCAAAGCCCATTTGCTTTTTCCCAAGGCGCGACTCAATGATCTCCTCAATGCCGTCAAACGCACCGCCACAGATAAAGAGGATATTGGTCGTATCAATCTGCAGGAGTTCCTGCTGCGGGTGCTTGCGCCCGCCCTGCGGCGGCACGGACGCTGTCGTTCCTTCGAGGATCTTGAGAAGCGCCTGCTGAACACCCTCGCCCGAGACATCGCGGGTAATTGATGGATTCTCCGACTTGCGTGCAATCTTGTCGATCTCGTCGATGTAGATGATGCCGCGCTGTGCCTTTTCGATGTCGTAGTCCGCTGCCTGTATCAATTTCAGCAAAATGTTCTCGACATCCTCGCCGACGTAGCCCGCCTCTGTGAGGGAGGTCGCATCTGCAATCGCAAACGGCACGTTCAAAATACGCGCGAGCGTCTGCGCAAGCAGCGTTTTGCCGCTGCCCGTGGGACCTATCATGAGAATGTTGGACTTCTTCAGTTCCACATCCTCATTCTTCCCCTGCCCCACATTGATGCGCTTGTAGTGATTGTAGACAGCAACGGACAGCGACTTCTTTGCCTCGTCCTGACCGATGACGTATTGGTCGAGAATGTGGCGGATTTCCTTCGGTTTCGGAACATCCTTGAGTCCGATTTCAGCGTCTTCACTGAATTCCTCTGCTATGATTTCATTGCAGAGCTCGATGCACTCATCACAGATATAGACACCGGGACCGGCTACGAGTTTCCGCACCTGCTCCTGCGTCTTGCCGCAGAATGAGCATTTCAGCTGCCCCTTGTCTTCCTCTCCAAATTTCATCGCGTCACACCCCCTCAGCCTTTATTCTCCGTGGTTGCAGCCTTGGGACGGGTGACAACCTCGTCGATCAGCCCGTACGCCTTGGCTTCCTCCGCCGACATAAAGTTGTCGCGTTCCGTATCGACATTGATCTTCTCTGGATCCTGCCCCGTATGCTGCGCCAAGATGTTGTTGCCGACCTCACGCAGGCGCAGGATCTCCTTCGCCTGAATCTGAATATCCGTCGACTGTCCCTGCGCACCGCCGAGCGGCTGATGAATCATGATGCGTGCATGCGGCAATGCGTAGCGTTTCCCTGCAGCCCCCGCCGTCAGAAGGATGGAGCCCATGCTCGCTGCCTGCCCGATGCAGATCGTCGAAACATCGGGTTTGATGTACTGCATCGTGTCATAGATGGCAAGCCCTGCCGTCACGACACCACCCGGACTGTTGATGTAGAGGTGGATGTCCTTATCGGGATCCTCGGACTCCAGAAAGAGCAGCTGCGCCACAACGACGTTAGCAACTGCATCGTCTATCGGACCACCCAAAAAGATGATGCGCTCCTTGAGCAGACGGGAGTAGATGTCATAAGCACGCTCCCCTCGGCTTGAGTTCTCCACCACCATTGGTACATAATAACTCATGTGTTCCTCCCCACAGGGGATCCCTTATGCCGTGATGTTGTCCACGATGAACTGCGCCGTTTTCTTGCGCAGAACAGTCGCAGCAAGGTCACTGACACGCCCCTGCTCCTTGATGATCTTCTGAACCTGCTTGGGCGTTGCTCCATAGGACAATGCCATCGCGTAGACCTCCTGATCAAGATCCCTTCCCTCGACCTTGATTCCCTCAGCCTTTGCGACCTCCTCAAGCATGAGATCCGTGCGGACGTTCTTCTCCGCCGTCTCACGATACTCGTCACGGATACGCGCCATATCAAGACCTGCATACTGGAGATACTGCTCAAGGCTCATCCCCTGCTGCTCAAGGCGCAGCGCCATTTCCTGAATCATCGCCGTAACACGGTTGTCCACCATGACCGGCGGTATCTCCATCGTGCAGTTATCCGTCGCCATGTCGATCGCCTTCGTGCGGCGCTCGACCTCAGCCTGACGCTCCGCACTCTCCGTGAGGTTCTTGCGGATATCTTCACGCAGCTCCGCGAGCGTCTCGAACTTGCTCGCCTTCTTGGCAAACTCGTCATTCAGCTCCGGCAGCTCGCGCGACTTGATGCTGCGCACCGTGCACTTGAATATCGCAGGCTTTCCCTTGAGGTTCTCTGCGTGATACTCCTCGGGGAATGTGACGCTGACCTCACGCTCCTCACCGATCTTTGCGCCGATCAGCTGATCCTCAAAGCCCGGAATAAAGCTGCCCGACCCGATCTGGAGCGGATAGTCTTCGCCCTTGCCGCCCTCAAACGCTTCGCCGTCCACGAAGCCCTCGAAGTCAAGCGTTACAAAGTCGTCCTTTTTGACTGCGGCATCTGCCGGTGCATCCACGAGCGTTCCCTGGTGCTGGCGCATCCCCTCGATCTGACGATCAATCTCCTCATCGGATACGGTGACCTCCGGCTTCTCCACCGTCAGCCCCTTGTAGTCGCCGAGCGTGACCTCGGGGCGCTGCGTGAATTTCGCCGTAAAGACGACATCCTTGCCCTCTTCAAGGGTCACGATGTCGATCTCCGGACGCGTCACAGGCTCCATGTTCTGTTCCGTCAGCGCATCCTCGAAGGCCTGCTGTGCAACGCCCTCAAACGCCTCCTGAACAATCGCATCCTTGCCGACAAAATTCTCAACGATCTTGCGCGGCGCCTTTCCCTTGCGGAAGCCGGGAATGTTGACGCGTGCGGAGATGCGCTTTGCCGCGCCGTCCGTCGCCTTCTCAAGCTTTGCCTGCTCAACTTCAATCGTCAGAGTGACCTCGCGGTTTTCACCATGCTCTGCCGTAACCTTCATTGTATGAAACAACCTCCTGCTATTTTCATATAGGAGCACGCAAACGCGTGTTCCCCCTGATGCGGACATGCAAAGAGCATAGCGCCCGCAATTCTATTTGTATCGTATCACAAAAATACGCAAATGACAAGCTTCCTTATTTCAGCAGCTCCGTCATGCGCGGGAGCGGCTCGGAGAGATCCAAATGCCCCGACAGCGTCTCTACAGATGCACCGTCAATGAGGATCTGCACCTTCTTCACCTCGGGGAAGTCCGTCAGCGTGTTCACAATCGAGCCGACGAGCATTTCTTCCCCCGTCGATCCACCGCTGAAGTTCTGCTGCAGCTCCTTTGAGAAGTCCACCGTGGCAACGCCGTCCTTTACGGTAACGCTGCGCAGCTTTGCCTTCTTTGGAATGACATTCGTCTGTCCCTTTTCCTTCGTACCCGTGAGGAGAGACTTGAGTGCAGCCGTATACTTATCCTCTTTTTCCAGCTTCACCGTACGGCTGACAGGAAGAAGCCCCGTGCCATCATCCCGTGGATAGTAGACATTCACCTTGACTTCCTTTGATGCTGCAGCAGCGGGTGCTCCGGCATCCTTTGTCTGCTCCGTCTGGGCGGCAGTTCCCGTCTGCGGTTCCTTCTGCTCATCTGTGCAGCCTGCCGTGAGGGCAAGAATGCCTACGGCACTGACCGCAGCAACGGTATGTGTCATCTTTCTCATTTGCAGAAACATCTCCGATGCTCCCCCCTTTACTCAAAATAACGCTCAATGGCATGAAACAGAGCCTGTGCGAGCGTCGCCTGATAATCGCCATCGGCAAGCAGTGCCTCCTCGTCGGGATTTGAGAGAAAGCCGAGCTCCACCAGTGAGGCAGGGATTTCCGTATGCCGCAGAAGATAGAAACGCGCGTATTTGACACCGCGATTGTAGAGTCCGCCCGCTGCCGCGAGTTCCTCATTGAGCAAGGTCGCAAAACGCTCATCCGCATCCGTCTTCGGATAGTAGTAGGTCTCCATGCCATGCGCCTCTGGGTTCGTGAACGAGTTGCAGTGTACGGAGAGGAAGAGTTCCGCCTCCGGGTGCGCAAGACTGACATCGACGCGTGCCTGAAGCTCCTGCGAGGCCGAACTGCCCGCATGGGATACATCCACATCCTCCGTGCGCGTCATAATGACCTCAGCACCCGCACGCCGCAGTAGTTCCTCTGTGCGCAGAGAAACGGCTAAGGCAACATCCTTCTCGCGTATGCCCGTGTAGCCGACTGCGCCCGAGTCGCTGCCCCCATGCCCCGGATCAAGGACAACCGTGTGCCCGCGTGCGGGACTGGGCGGCGGAGGCGGCAGAGGCGCAAGGAGATCGATCACGAGATACTCCTTTGCCTTTCCATGCGGATCGCCTGGCATGGTGTAGACACGATAGGCATCGGCATGGGAAAGTGCCTCTGCCGCATGGACAGTGAGAAGCGCATTGCGCTTTCCCACTGTCGTTGCAGTGATCTGTTCTGCAATCTTCCCGCTCGGAACGTACTCCTGCGGGAATTTTTTATCGAACTTCACATCCTCAAGTGAGATAATCAGCTCATTTTGCTCATTTAATTTGTATGTGCAGAAAAGTCCCGTGCGGTTCGTTCCGATCTGAATGCGCACGGCTGCACGCCCATCCACCTCCACCTCATGACTCTCTATGCTCATAAGGCGGCAGGTCTTCCCCTTTGCCTCGCCCGTTCCCGTCAAAAGGACTGTGAAACAGACAAAAAGTGCTGCCACGGTGAGCAGCAACCTTTCACTCCACCGCATCAATGCCAATAACACCTCCAGATCATTCCTTCAAGAGTTCCAGAGCCTCCGCCTCGGCAGCCTCCGTGGCTGCTGCGTCGCGCTCCATCGAGATCGTCAGATAGTCTCCCTCGGAGATATCTGCAGGGAGAAAACTGCGCGGGAAATTTACCTTTTCCATCGCGTCGCCGAGCAGAAGCACGGCGTATTTTCCTTCAAAGCGATCAAGATAAGCCGAAATCATTGTTTCTCCCCCTGTTCGACCGCAATCTTATATGTTTTTCCATCGCTCGTCACGGTGATTGTCCCGTTCACTGCCGTCACGTAGATGGGAATATTCAATGCGTGGTACTTCTTCATCGTCTCCTTGTGCGGATGTCCGTAGTCGTTGTTCACGCCGCAGGAGATGAGTGCCGCCTCCGGCTGCACAGCGCGCAGGAAGTCCGGCGAGGAGGATGTCTTGCTGCCGTGATGTCCGGACTTCAGAATGGTGCTCTTCACATTGGCATCGCCCACGGCAAGAATGTCCTGCTCCTCCTTCTTCTCCGCATCGCCCGTGAGCATCATGGAGAAATTTCCAAAGACGAGCCGCCCGACTACGGACTCATTGTTTGGGTCGTGCTTATATCCCTTGACATTCCCCTGTTTCACAAGATCGGCAGAGGGGGCAAGCACCTCGAACACGGCGCCGCCGCCCAGATCAACGCGATCCCCCGCAACCAGACCCTTGCGCTCGATCTTCTTTTCCTTCAGCTTTTTCACATAGCCGAGATAGAGCTTCGAGGTCGAGGGCATGCCATTGTCGTAGACCATACCGACCGTGTACTCATCGAGCAGGACATCCATGCCGCCGATGTGATCGGCGTGCGGGTGCGTGAGGATAACAGTGTCGATCTTCTTGACATTTGCCTTTTTTAGCTCCGTGCGCAGCTTGTCACGCTCATCCACATCACTCGTATCGACGAGGATATTCTTCTCACCCGTCTGGATGAGAATGGAGTCCCCCTGCCCAATATTGAGCACCTTGACCGTGATCTCTCCCTGCGCCGCCTGTGCATTCGACGCATCGGAGGCGGGTGCGGATGTACAGCCCGCAAAAAACTGTGCTGTGAGGAGCACTGCGCCCGCAAGGACGGATGCAAGCCACCGTTTCATTTGCAAGTCCCTCCCCGTACGTTACGAACGCAGTGCCAGATTGATCAGAAAGGCAATGGACACGAGATACATGATCCAGCTGACCTTCTTGTACTGCCCTGCAAAGAGTTTCATGATCGTATAGCTGATGAAGCCGAACGCAAAGCCGTTCGCAATGCTCGACGTGAGCGGCATCATGATGATCGTCAGGAATGCCGGAAGTGCATTCGTAAAATCACTGAAATCAATCTTGCCGACCTCGGACATGAGCAGTGCGCCGACGAGGATCAGCGCGGGTGCCGTCGCAAACGCGGGCACAAGTCCGATGAGCGGCGTAAAGAGGAGAGCGGCAAGGAACAGCCCCCCCGCTGCGACCGCCGTAAGCCCCGTACGTCCGCCGGCGGCAATGCCCGCCGCACTCTCGATGTAGGATGTGACCGTGGACGTACCGAATACGGCGGACACCATGGTACCAACCGCATCCGTCGTCAGAGCCTTGTCGATGTTTTCGATATGCCCGTCGGGCTTGACCATCTTCGCCTTTGTGGTAAGGCCGATCAGCGTCCCCATATTATCGAACAGCTCCACCACCGTAAACGTAAAGATGATGGAAACAAGACCGTAGTTCCACGCACCTGCGAGATCGAGCTGACCGAACGTCGCTCCCATGTGCGGAAGCGACGTGCTGATGATATCGCCAAGTCCCTGCGGCGCAGGCGTCATACCGAGCAGCATCGCAAGAATCGTCGTGACAAAGATGCCGATGAGGATCGCACCGTGCACATTGCGTGCCATGAGTGCCGCCGTAAAGAGCAGCCCGAAGAGCGAGAGCAGTGTCGTCGGTGCGGTCACATGACCGAGCGAAACATACGTCGCGGAATTCTCCACGATCAGCCCCGTCCCCTTGAGTCCAATGAATGCAATAAAAAGTCCGATGCCGACGCTGATCGCGAGTTTCAGATCGCGCGGTACGGCATTGATGATCGCCTGCCGAATCCCGCCAATCGTCAGAATGAGGAAGAGTACGCCCGAGAAGAACACCGCGCCGAGCGCGACCGTCCAATGAAGACCGAGCACACCGCAGACGTAGTAGGCAAAGAACGCATTGAGTCCCATGCCCGGCGCAAGCGCAACGGGATAGTTCGCAAATGCGCCCATCGCCAGAGAGGCGAGTGCCGCAATCCAGATCGTCGAGGCAATCGCCGCGTCCTTTGGAATCCCCGCATCCGCGAGAATATTCGGATTGACAAAGAGGATGTACGCCATTGCAATAAAGGTCGTTACTCCTGCAAGCAGCTCCGTGCGCACGGTCGAGCCCTTTTCGCGGATTTTGAAATACCGCTCGATAAAGGATGGCGGCGTTCCCTGCATCTCCATGTAAACATCTCCTTGAAAACGAAAAATAAAAAAAGCCCGATAAAGGCTTAGGATAGAAATGGCGGAGTGGGAGAGATTCGAACTCTCGCAGCGGTTACCCACTCTAACGATTTAGCAAACCGTCCTCTTCAGCCTCTTGAGTACCACTCCATATTCACTTCTCGCGCTGTCTGCGACATGAGATATATTAACAGAACATATAGAACTTGTCAAGATAAAATTATGCAGCCGATCGCGCAGCATACAGAGCTGCATAGACCGCATATATGAAAAAAAGAAAGTTCCCTCTGCTCTGCCGCTCTTTCGCAGAAGCAAAGGAAACCTCCCCGCATGAATCATTTTGTTGAAACAGATCTCACCTGTCGTCCTTCTTCGCCTTGATAAATGCATCGAGAAGCTCATCATACAGACGGAGATGGCGCTTGATGATCGCAAAGCTCTCCTCATCTACAACGCCGGCGCTGTCATGTGCAACTTCCTTCATCCATTTTTGACCTTCTTCCAGAACGCCGCGATAGCCGAGCTTTTGGATTTTTTCGGTCATCTCATCATAGCTGAGGTAATCTTTTTCACCGCGCAAAGCCAAGGAAATATCCGACGTGAACAACTGCATCTCCAAATGAGATAAGCCTTTGACGGCTTCATACCAAGCACGCTGCTGCTCGACCGGAGCGTCATGCGGCGGGAAATATACAACGTGATCGGCATCATAACGCAGACCGATGAAATGCCACCGATACTCCTCGTCGGGAATACCGAGAGGATTCCTCGGGTTCGACTCTTTCTCCGCTGCCTTCTCCGTCTGGTCGGACTGAACCGATGAAAGCACCGACGCAAAGTCGCCCGCATTATGTTTCTTTGCACCTTGCGTCTGATTCATCCGCCCAAGAACATCCGTTGACGTTTGCTCGATTCTCATGATCCTCTTCCTTTCATTTTTATATAACAAATTATATTTTACCCTATCAAATATATCGTTTTTCACAAAAAAAAAATTAACCTTGGAAATTTCATGCAGACTGAGTACTTTCTGCATAAGCGCATATTATACCAATCGGTAATAAAAAATATGAAAAAGCTATATAGATAATTACTTTTTCTACATTGTATGTTACTCTTTCTACAGATATAATAGAATACCAGAAAGGAATGACTGAATGGAACTTGCACAATTAAAATACTTTCAAGTTATGGCAAACATCCGCCACTACACGCGCGCGGCGCGGATGCTGGACGTGACACAGCCCGCACTCAGCCGCTCGATGGCAAAGCTGGAAAAGGATCTCGGCGTCCCCCTCTTCAAGCGTCACGAGGGCGAGATTGAAGTGACGCCGGAGGGAGAACGTCTCCTGCGCCGCGTGGATCGCATCCTGCGCGAGGTGGATAGTGCCCGTGAGGAAGCAAGCAACGCGAATGCGGAGGTCTCAAAGGAGTTCCGCCTCTCCTTCATTCACTCACTCGGCAGCTATGTTCTGCCGCATATACTGCAGGACTTTCGCGCACTCTATCCCGATATCCGCATCCAACTGAACCAGCAGGATTCGGCGACACTCGCGCAGCAGGTCGCCGCCGGAGAAACGGATCTCTGCCTCTGCTCCACGATTCCAACGACGGAGTACAGCGCCTGGGTCTATCTCTGGTCAGAGGAGCTTTTTGTCACGGTTCCGCTCGGACATCCGTTTGCCGAGCGAAAAAGAATCAATCTGAATGAACTTGTGGATGAGCCGCTCATCGCAATGAAGAGCAGCTACAGCCTGCGCATCCTCGTCGACCAGTTCTTCGACCTCGCGGGCATTCATCCAGAGATCACTTTTGAGGGGGATGATGTGTCGACGATGTCGGGGCTGGTCGCAGCGGGGCTCGGTGTGAGCCTCCTGCCAAAACTCGCAGGGGTCGAGCATCCGGAGCTGCGTTACATCCCCGTCTCGTTCCCGATTTGTAAGCGAGCAGTCGGTGTTGCCTGGAACACGCAGCGACAGCTCCCCCCACCTGCGGTCTGCTTCCAGCAGTTCCTGATCCGGCGTTTTGACAGTCCAAGCGATAAAGCACAGACAACCTAGTGATTCCCTTGTCTTACTCACAAAAAACCGTGAGGACACACGAGATGCGTCCTCACGGTTTTTATGCGATGATCCTCAGGGCGATGCCTTGAGACGACCGACGCGCACAATCTGCGAAACCTGAACCTGATGCGACTCGCCGTTCACGTCGGCAATGACGCTCGGCTGACCGTCGGAGATGCTCACGCCGATGATCTTGCCCTCGTAGGTCTTTGTCGTTGGCTTCCCATCCTTATCCTTAATGACCTTTCCGTTGCTGTCCTTTACCTCGGTTTGCCACTGGACAGGCTGACCGATCATACTGCTCAGCTGACCGACGAGGACGGAGGAGTTGATGTTATCGACGATCTTCGACACATTCTCAAGCCCCTTGGAGACGTTCGTCATCTGTTCGAGTGCGGAGAACTGTGCGAGCTGCGAAAGATACTCGCTGTTGTCCTGTGGATCGAGCGGATCCTGATACTTCATCTGCGTGACGAGCAGTTTCAGGAAAGCATCCTTTCCAAGAGCGTCGTTCTTCTTGTCCTTCGCTTTCGCCTGATTCTGCGCTGCCTCGTAGTCAGACAGTTTCTGGGTTACGCCGCCGACCGTGATTGTATTCAGTGGGTTTGAACTTGCCACGATATTTCCTCCTCAACCGTTATACACGATAGTCTACGCCGTCTGCACTGACGCTGCCGCTGTGCTCCTCTGCTGTCATCGCAGGCGCAAGCGTGTCAATCTCATCGAGATAGTCGTCAGCATCGCCACGCCCATAAATGCGTGTCTCACCGCGGTGACTGCTCTGCTGCTGCCACGCTTCCTGTCCTTGCCCCTGCGGCATCTGCCCATCCGTAAGTCCTGCGTAGACACCAACGCGGTCGACCTTGAGTCCCTGATTGTTCAGTTCCTGCCGGAGTTGGACAAGGGAGTTCTCGATCACGTTGCGCACTTGAGCATTGTCGCTGTGGAAGGATGCCTGCACCGCACCGTTCGAGCCGACCGAAACACGCAGGGTAAGCTCACCGAGGTGTTCGGGATGCAGTCGAATGACCATCTGCGTATCATTGAGCGTGCGCAGGAGCCTCGCCTGTTCCACGATCTGACGCGGGATCTCATAGTCCGGCTGGGGACGCTGTGCGTCCTGCGTCTGCACAGGAGCCTCAACCTCCTGCGTTGGAAGTGGAGTTGTTCCCAGCTGTGCCGCAATGGGCTGTGCGGGCTGCGGTGCTGCCGTCTCCGTCGTACGCGACGGAAGCTCGAACACCGTGCCCGATGCCATGCGCACATCCTGCTGTCCGCTTGTCGGAAGCTGCTGCTCCTCCTGTGCGTCGCTCTGCTGACTTGTCGTATCGCCCTGCGTCGTATCATGGCGCATGGTACGCTGTGCAAGCACGGTCAGCGGATTTGCCGCATCCAAATTCTCATCTGTTACGAGATTGTTGCCGACGAGTTCCGCAGCCCAACGCGTTCCAAGCTGTACGGGTTCTGCCTGTGCGCGCAGGAGCGGTGCGGCAATCGTCTCTGCCGTTACCTCCGTGTTTGGCTGCGGCGCAAGCACCGATGTATTGAGCGTGCTGCGCTGTGCTGCATTCTCCCCATTCTCTGCAGTGGGTGGCGTGGGGAGGGTATCTGCCGCAATGGCGGGCATATTTTCCTGCGCCACAGGCACTTCCGTGTTTGCCGCCACACCCAGCTTGGCAGACAACGGCGTATCCAGTGCCGCAAGACGCAAAACAGACGCATCGACATTCTGTGTCGATGCCGGAAGCACCTGCCCTTCTTGCGCACCGATCTGCTGAGCAGGTGCGTTGGGGGATACTCCAGCATTTTCCGGTACGAGTGGCTGCCCCTCAAGTGCAAGGAGAAGGTTGCTGTTCTTCGCCCCCTCCGCCGGCACCTGCTGCAGAAGGTTCTGTACGGCATTCTTCAGCTTCGTATCACCGAGCTGATCTGCTGTCAGCCCATACCGCTCAAGAATTTCTGTGAGCGCGGCATCCAAGCCCTCGTTCACATCCGTATCGATCTGTGCAGCATCCACATTGACGAGTGCTGCAAGTGCCGCTGCGGCAATGGGATCGGCAGCCGCATCATCCGCAGACAATACCTTTGTCTTTTCCGTCGCGGGCTCGGCCTGTTTTTCATCGGCAGCTTTCGGCGTTTTCGCCGTCACATCCTGTGTGTCCTGCGACAGCGCTGTGCTTTCCGTCTGCGCCACATTCCTCTGTGCCGCAGAGCCGGAGCCATCACGCGTCTCTGTCTTTGCCGCTTCTGCGTCAATTCCCTTTTGCAGAGCACCAAATGTATCGCTGAACGAATTCTTCCCTGAGGTTGTTTGCGCACGATTCTCTGCGGATCCGACGCGCCCCTTCGGAGCCCCTGCTCCCGCAGAGATCCCATCTGCTGTCGCTGCAGCCATGAGATTACCTGCATTCATCTACACATCACCTCTTCTATCTTTTTATCGGAACGAATCCCCTATTTCTTAAATGTTTTTTGGCATGGCACATTTCAGTGCGTCGCCGATTGTCTCTGCACCAAAGAGCTGCATATCCGTGAATTTCCCTGCAAGCTGCCGATAGTTTTTCATGGGCAGAACGGCAGCGCGAAAGCCCAGCCGCCGCGCCTCGGCGACGCGCAGCTCCGCCTGTGAAACGGCGCGCACCTCACCCGAGAGTCCGACCTCACCGCAGACAACGGTATGCGGACGCGGCAGACGGTTGGCAAAACTCGATGCCATCGCAACGCTGAGTGCGAGATCGGCGGCAGGCTCATCGAGCCGTATGCCGCCCGCGACCTTCACATAGACATCGGCGGCTCCAATGGGCAGCTTCACGCGCTTTTCGAGCACGGCGAGCAGGAGCTGGATGCGCTTTACATCCACGGAATCCGCCGTGCGGCGCGGCGGCTGATACGGGGTCGGAGCAACAAGCGCCTGCACCTCAACGAGCAGGGGACGTGTCCCCTCCACCGTCGGCACGATGATCGATCCGCTCTCCATCGCACGCTCCGAGAGAAAGAGTTTCGATGCGTCGGGCACATCGACAAGGCCGACATCGCGCATCTCAAAAAGGCCGAGTTCATTCGTGCTGCCGAAGCGGTTCTTCACGGCGCGCAGCACGCGGTACTCGGCGTTGCGCTCCCCCTCAAAGTAGAGCACGGTATCGACGATGTGCTCAAGGACACGCGGCCCCGCAAGACTGCCCTCCTTGGTTACATGT
The DNA here is from genome assembly GCF_900290285.1 of Candidatus Centipeda massiliensis. Taxonomy (GTDB): domain Bacteria; phylum Bacillota; class Negativicutes; order Selenomonadales; family Selenomonadaceae; genus Centipeda; species Centipeda massiliensis. The sequence goes on from NZ_LT985755.1 coordinate 321,061, forward strand.
CCAATGACGAAGACGGCAATTCCTGCCGTCTTTGCCACGCGCATGAGCTCCATTGCGCACTCGCGCACCTGCGAGACACTGCCGGGTGCACTCTCAATGTCGGGACGATACATGGTCTGAATGGAGTCGATGATGAAGAGTGCAGGCCGCTCGCGCTCCACATGGGCACAGATCGCATCGAGGTTCGTCTCACTGACGACGAGAAGGTCATCCGCAATCGCCTGCAGACGATCCGCGCGCATGCGAATTTGCCGCGCGCTCTCTTCCCCCGTCACATAGAGGACACGCTGCCCTGCACGCGCAATATCCGCCGATACACGGAGGGTAAGGCTCGACTTGCCAACCCCTGGATCGCCGACAATGAGTACCATAGAGCCCGGAATAACACCGCCGCCAAGCACGCGGTCGAGTTCGCCCGATCCGGTCGAAAAGCGCGGCAGATCCTCCACCGCAATATTCCCGATTGGCTGCGGCGGCTCTGCGCTGCCTGCGCCGACTCCGCGACGCTCCTCGGCAGGAGGAGCTACAATCTCTTCCACAAGCGAGTTCCAAGCACCGCAGCCGGGACATTTTCCCATCCACTTTAAGGTATCATAGCCGCATTCCTGGCAGACGTATGCCGTCTTTTTTTTCTTCGCCATAACAACTCCTACAAAAGAAAGGGACTGCGGTTACAGTCCCTTCCGTTTCCGATGTGTCAGCATGCGAAATGCCGAACGCGCGAGCCAGTACAATGACCAGCCCAGATTGAGGAGAAAATCGCCGATGCGCCCCGCCTGTGTCGGCGGGGCGAGCACATTGCGCGATCCCTCAGACTTCATGATACGATGCCTTCTTCTCATTCTTCGCGCGCTTATTGCGGCTCGTATCCTTCTTTACAAAGTCCAGTCCGTCACCAGACTTGCGCACAGAGATGATATCTCCTGCCGTAAAGGCGCGTGCCAGAATACGCTCGGCAATTTCGTCCTCGATATTCTTTTGGATGGCGCGGCGCAGCGGACGTGCACCGAATTTGACATCAGTGCCCTTGGAGATGAGAACGCGCTTCGCCGAGGGGCTGATCTCAATGTTGATCTCCTGCTCGGCAAGCCGCGCCTTCACATCACACAGCAGAATGTCCACAATCTTCGTCAGCTCCGGCTCACCGAGGGCATTGAAGACGATCATATCGTCCACGCGGTTCAGGAACTCGGGGCGGAAAAGCTTCCGCACCTCCTCCATAACGCGCTTCTTTGTACGCTGTTCATCCGTATCCATCGCCTGCTGACCAACGGAGAAGCCAATCGTCCCCGTTGTTGAGCGCAGATGGTTCGCCCCCGCGTTCGAGGTCATGATGATGATGGTATTGCGGAAATCCGTGACCGTGCCCTGTCCATCCGTGAGGCGCCCATCCTCAAGTACCTGCAGGAGCATGTGAAAAACATCGGGATGCGCCTTCTCCACCTCATCAAACAGAACGATGGAAAACGGCTTCTTGCGGACAGCGTCCGTAAGCTGGCCGCCCTCCTCGTAGCCGACATAGCCCGGAGGCGCACCGACCAGACGTGCCGTCGTATGCTTCTCCATGTACTCGGACATATCGAAACGAATGATCGCCTCCTCCGTTCCGAATACGGATTCCGCGAGCGCGCGCGCAAGCTCCGTCTTGCCAACTCCCGTAGAGCCAAGGAAGAGAAACGATCCAATCGGACGGCGCGGATCCTTCACCCCTGCACGCGCACGGCGCACTGCCTTGGAGACGGCACGCACTGCCTCCTCCTGACCAATGACACGGCGCCCGATCTGCTTTTCAAGGGCAAGCAGACGATCCGACTCCTTCGCCGCAATGCGCTGCACGGGAATGCCTGTCCACTGTGCCACAACATCCGCGATATCATCCTCCGACACAACGATCTCCGTATGCTGATCCTCCCCCCGCCGCGCTGTCTCAAGCTGTGTGCGCAGCTTTTGCTCACGGTCACGCAGACGCGCTGCCGCCTCATAGTCTTGGGCGTCAATCGCCGTCCCCTTTTCCTTTACGACCTCTGCAATCTCCGTGCGCAGCCCCATGATCTGATCCGTGTCACCGATATTCTTCATGCGTACGCGCGACGCTGCTTCGTCCATAAGGTCAATCGCCTTGTCCGGCAGACAGCGATCCGTAATATAGCGCTTTGAGAGGCGCACCGCTGCGTGTACGGCGGCATCCTCAATGTGCGCACGATGAAACTCCTCATATTTGCCGCGCAGACCGAGAAGGATCTTCTCCGCATCCTCCTCGCTCGGCTCCTCAACCATGACGGTCTGAAAGCGACGCGCAAGTGCACTGTCCTTTGCAAAATGCTTTTTGTACTCACTGAGCGTCGTTGCGCCAATGATCTGCATCTCCCCGCGTGCAAGGGCGGGCTTCAGGATATTCGCCGCATCCAGCGAGCCCTCCGCCCCGCCGGCACGGATGAGCGTATGGATCTCGTCGATGAATAGGATGATATTCTTCGCCTTGATGACATCATCCACGACATTTTTGAGACGTTCCTCAAACTCACCGCGGTACTTCGTCCCTGCAACAAGTGCTGTCATCGACAGCGTGACAACACGCTTATCCTCCAGCAGGAACGGCACTTCACCGTCCGCAATGCGCTGCGCCAGCCCCTCGGCGACGGCAGTCTTGCCAACCCCCGCCTCTCCGAGGAGGATGGGGTTGTTCTTCGTCCGCCGCGCGAGGATCTGAATGACACGATCAATCTCCGCCGCACGTCCGATAACGGGGTCAATCCCACCCGTACGCGCAACGCCGACCAGATCTCGCCCGAACTTCTTAAGCGAGGCGGGAAGTCCTTTGCCCTCTCCCTTGGATGGCTTTCTGCGCACAGCCTTCTCCTTGGACTCCTCCGCATCGCTCATACGCGCCAAGACATCACGCCGCAGCTCCTCGATGTCGACGTCCATCTCCTCAATCGTACGGACTGCCGTCCCTTCGGCCTCCGTGAGCAGACTGAGCAGAATATGTTCCGTCGTCACAAAGGAACGCTCTTCGCGTGCGGTATCAATCGCCCCCTGCATGACACGCTGGGCACGCCGCGTATAGTACGGAACTTCCTCAGAGGGGTGCAGGACATCCTGAAACCCGTCCGATGCGCGAATCACTTGCTCCGCACTGTCGTAATCCACGCCAAATTTATCCAGTGCCGTCGCCGCAATCGTATCGCGCATGTGAAGAATCCCCAGCAGAAGCTGGCCTGTTCCGATATACCCCTTGCCGCGCCGCTGCGCGATGTATTGTGAAAACTCTACGGCTTTAATCGCCGCCTGTGTAAAAAATTGACGGTAGTTCAAGCTGTCCCCCTCCTCATCCCTGTGTTCGATATTTTTGTAAGATCGCGCGCACACGCGTAGCGCGTATGGCACTGATTTCCCCCGCAGATAAATTTTCGTTTTCTGCAAAATACTTGAGATGACCGTCGCGTGCCGCAACAATGATCTCCGAATATGCGGCCGGCATTACCTCTTTGATGATTCCACGGTCAATGCCGTAGCGCATACGTGAGACAAGTGCAAAAAACTCCTGCTCTGTCAGCGAACGCGCGTAGGACAGAATGCCAAAGGAACGCCATACGCCGTCCTCCACACCGTCCTTGCCAAAGTAAGACAGTGCCTTACGGGCGCGCCGCTCATGCGAAACGATCTCCCCGACAGCAGCCTGCAGATTCTCGATCATCTCCGCCTCCGAGTACCCAAGCGTGAGCTGGTTCGAAATCTTGTAGAGATGTGCACCTTCGCCAATCCCCTCAAGCGGGTGCACCCCCAAGCCAAGCTGCGGCGTTGTGTTGACGATATTCTCTATGTTGCGTGTGTAGACCAGCCCCGGCAGATGCAGGATGACAGAGGCACGCAGCCCCGTCCCGAGGTTCGTCGGATATGCCGTCAGATACCCCATTGTCTCGTCAAAAGCAAGATCCAGATGCTCCTCGATAAAGTCATCCACACGCGACGCCATTTTGAACGCTGCGGCGAGCGAAAGCCCCGGCGTCATGGACTGGATGCGCAGATGATCGTCCTCATTGACAAGGATACTGACGCGCGTGTCCGCGCTGATGTACGCCATGCGATGAGGCTGTTCCTCTGCAAATTTCTCACTGATAAGCCGTTTTTCGATCAGCACCTCCCGCTGAAGTGCACTCATCTGATCGAGTACGATCCGATCAAATGGCTGTCCAAATTCCGTGTCAAGATCCGCAAGCACCGCATCCAGCATCTGCTGAATCTGTGCCAGCTGCCCCAGATCGGCTCGCCCGGGGAACGGAAGCCCCACCAGATTTCGTGCAAGACGCACACGGCTCGAAAGGACGACATCACTGTCCGCCCCCTCCGTACCGAACCATGAGAGTCGACCACTCCGGAGAAGCTCCTCAACTGCCATAGGACTGCTCCTCCATCCGGCTCTCCAGTGCACGAATCCGGTCGCGATACTCCGCTGCCTTCTCATACTCCTCGCGCGCAACCGCCTCCTTCAGACGGGCACGGAGCTGCTCCGACTCCCTGCGCAGCATAATCGAACTCCCCGAGCGGTGCGGAATCTTGCCGCGATGAACACTCGACCCGTGAATCCGCCGCAGAAGCGGCGTCATCTCATGATGAAACGTCTCATAGCAGACGGAGCAGCCAATCTGCCCCGTCTGCGGGAAATCCTGAAACCGCATCCCGCAGTTCGGGCATGTGATGTGTGGTGCATCCTCCTCGATCTCATTCTCCTGCTGATTGCTGCCAAAGATCCCCCTCAGGAAATCCTCTGCCGACACATTTCCCTGCTGCGCGCGGAGAATGGACGCACCATAGCGTGCAGCACAGCTCATACATATATTCTTTTCACTCCGACCATCGGGACCAATCTGCACAATATGCACAATCGCATCATTTTTGCCGCATTCCTCACAAATCATTGTGTTTCCTTCCATCATCCTCAGAATAATATAGTTTTTCCTATTTATATATCGAGCAGCTATCTGAAGTTCTCTAGCGTCAATATCATTGTTTTCAGCATTTGCACACGCTCCTGTGCGGCAAGTGTCTCCGACTGAAAGAGCCCCGTTATCATCTGCATGAGCAGCGCAGCCTCACGCGTCTCCACCATCCCATGTTGGGTGAGGTAGCGCACCATGGACTGCACCGTCTCCATATCCGTGTCCTCATTGATCTTTGACAGCATATCCTGATAGACGAGATCACGCAGCGGCACCTGAACAATGCGTATAAAGCCGCCCAGCCCGCGCCGCGACTCCACCACAAATCCCTTATCCTGCGTAAACCGCGTGGAGAGCACATAGCTGATCTGCGATGGTGCGCATGAAATCTCATCCGCAATATCCGTCCGCCGCAGCTCGACCTGTCCATCCTGCCGCGTGGCAAGCTGACGCAAGATATAGGATTCGATCATATCGGCAATGTTGCTCATCATATCACCTGCTTCTGTACTTCTTAATTGTGCTTTTCTCTATTATATTTGATTTTTTGACTTTTGGCAAGTACCAATTATGACGCTCAAAATATTTATGTCAAGTTTTTTCGCATCGCCGCAATTTTTATTGCGTATTTGCGAAAAAAGATGTTATTATCAAAAAACAAGAGGTACATGTTATGACCGTTGGGAGTCGCATACGAGAGATTGCAGGCAGAGGAAATAAAAAGGAGAACTACACCATGAACACAAATCCGCAAAGAAACAAATCACAGCGTTCCATAAACACAACACAAAACATACAGACAAGCCGCAACAACCCAGCCTTGGCACAAAAGATACAAGAAGTATCCATGCGCATTATGAAGGAGAATTATCAGCTCTATAAGGACTTAGAGAACAAATGAGTGATATCGGCTCTGCCATTCAATTTCTTCTCAATGACATCATTGATTTTCATGAAGCATTGGAACAGGCTTTTGCGATGGAAAAAGGGATTCACGATCAAGGGCTTTTGGAGTCCGCTGTTCATACGCCGTTCCAGACATTCGGCGGAGTTGATCTATATCCGAGTGTATTTGATAAGGCTGCCCGCCTTTGTTACGGTCTCGCAAAGGATCACCCATTTCGAGACGGCAACAAGCGCACAGCGCTTCACAGCATGCTCGTCTATCTCGGCGTTCATGACATTTATCTTCACTATGATGCTGCCACGCTGGAAGAAATCATTATCTCGATCGCTGACGGCAGTATGTCAGCTGATGAACTATCGTTGTGGTTGAAAAATAATCATGTACATGTATAGAGAGACTGAACGTATCTTCGACGGGATTGTAGGCAAGTGATACGGTAGACAAACGGTAGACAAATCCATAAATGCAGTTCTGTAAGCCCTTGTATCTCAAGGGTGCAGGGGCTTTCGTTCTGTTTTATTTGTTTTGACTTTTAGCAAGTACCAATTATATCAAGGAGAAAATAAAGGAATCACTGATAAAATGACGTCCGTCGGATTGGTACAGATTTTTTGTCCTGCCAAGGAGACAAACCGGACGCATAGCCAAAGCTATGTGGAGGATTTGTCGACAAAGGCAGGGCGAAAAAGATGTGCTAAGACGGCGCGGCTGAATTTATCAGTGCTTCCTAAATTTTTGCGATCTGATGTTTTCCTATATGATGAGCGTTTTTGTAGAAATTTTTAGCGTTATACTTGCAGTCTGATAACTTTTAGAGCATAATCGTATATCAATAGAAAGAAGGAGAATACGTATGCTTAGGAAAATTGCACTTGCGACGCTTGCCGCCGTTACACTCTCTGCAGCGACACCTGCGCTCGCAACGGACTATCTCGCCAACACGAAGTCGGGCAAGTTCCACTATGCGACCTGCCGAACGATCAAACATCCCGACGCGCCGCACTTTGTTCCCTACAGCTCACGCGAGGCGGCGATTGCCGACGGATACGAACCGTGTGGCGTGTGCCGTCCGTAAGATAATGAACCAGTCTAGAGAATCGCTGATAAATTCAGCCACGACATGTTAGCCGCATATTCTTGGAATTTCTAAAATCGGAGCATTGCATGAAGTTAGAACGCTTCATGCGATGCTCCGATTTTTTTACAACGATCAATCAATACCGTCGCAAAAATTCACGTCCGAAGACGGTGACGGTATAGTAGAATCCGATGAGGAACGGGAGGTATTCGGCGATGAGACGCCAGCAGACGGCGACGATGCCGACGGTGCCGGCGGGAACGGTTGCAGCAAAGAGGAGGACGAAGCCGCCCTCGGCGATGCCGGAGCCGCCCGGCGTCGGACTGAAGTAGAGGAGCATGTTGAGGAAGATCATGCGTCCCATAACGGTATACCAGTCCGCATCCGTGACGCCAAGTCCGAGCAGGAGGCACGGAACGACGGCATAGATACAGAGGAGGTTCAGTCCGGACTCGACAAAGACGACGAGCATCTGACGCGGCGCACCGAGAAGGAGCGAGATGGCGCTCTTCGTGTCACGATAGAGTCCGAAGAGCTGATGCCGCTTCTTGTCGCGCAGCCGGCGTGCAATCCAGACGACGATATAGTCGAGAAAGCCGCGCCGTGCGCCTACGACAATGAATACGATCCCCAAAAATGCCGCAAGCGTAATCGCCATCAGAATGTCATTCGATACGCCTGGCACGATGCCCTCATCGTGCAGAAATATAAATGGCATACAGAGTGCGAGGAAGAAGATCGAAAGCAGTGTACGCACGATGACAAGCACTGCCGCCTTGCCCGTAGGCACACCCGCGTGACGCAGGAACATGACCTGCGCCACCGCGCCGCCCGTTGCCCCCGGTGTGAGGAGCGCAAGGAAATAATTGCCGAAGATTACCTGTACTGCTTGGTACAAGGTGATTTTTTCGTTGGAGATCTTAACGAGGTGCATGAGGCGGCTGCCGTCAAAGAACATGCCCAGCCCGACGGCAAGGAGTGCGAGGAGAAGCGACCACGAGTGAAAGCGCGTCAGATTGTGCAGTGTATTGATGTCGACTGTCGTGTAGATAACGGCGGCAGAGATACCGACAACGAGCGTAAGGAGTAGGAGAAAACGCCGTGCAAATTTACTCATGCCCTACGCGCTCCCCCTTCCCTTACTCGGATATGTATTCTTCATGCGCCGCAAAGGCGTTGTGGTTATGAATGGACTCCTCATTCTCGCATTCGAGCGAGAAATAGGCAAGTCCCGGCTGTGCGCGCAGGGCGAGAACCGTGTCGCGCAGAATGTCCTCAACGAATTTCGGATTCTCATACGCCGCCTCGGTAACATACTTTTCGTCCGCGCGCTTTAAGAGCGGGTAGATGGGTGCCGATCCCTGCTGCTCAAGCAGCGCTGCCAGTTCCTCGATGTAGATGCACGGAACACCCTCCTGATAGCGGAGCCGCACGCGCGCTGTGGAACGCTGATTGTGCGCTCCGTAGGCAGAGATCTCCTTGCTGCACGGGCAGAGCGAGGTGAACGACATAGAGAGTCCAAGCTCAAACCGCATTGGCTCTCCGCGCCGCTTGCGCCCCGTAAAGGAGGCATCCACGTCGAGCAGCGAGGTACGCCCGCTGACGGGCGCCCTCTTTTCGATAAAATACGTAAACGCGAGCGTGACCTCAGCCGCCTCGGCATGGAGACGGTCAAGCGCCTCCGTGAGCATCGCGTCCATCTCCTCCTCGGCGAGCGGTTTCTCGCTCCACGGCAGGAGGATTTCGAGGAAGCGGCTCATGTGCGTGCCCTTAAATTCCATCGGCAGAGAGACCGTGAATGCAATGCGTGCGAGCACCTGCTGATAGCCGCCCGCCTGTTTCTTGATGAGGAAGGGCAGCCGCACTTCCTTAACCCCGACGCGCTGAATTGCAATGCCGCGTTCGTCCTCACGGTTTTGAACATCCAGCATCATCGTACTCCTGCCGCATACGGGATCGGGTCGCGCCGTCCCGCCTCGGCAAAGCCGCGCAGACGCAGGAGACAGCTGTCGCAGACGCCGCACGCCTCCGCCCCCCCCCGATAGCAGCTCGTCGTCAGCTCATAGGGCGCGCCGAGCTGCGTGCCGAGACGGATGATCTCGCCCTTCGAGAGATGTTGGAGCGGGGTTTCAACGACGATGCGCCGTCCGCGCTCGGTGGCAGCTGCCGTCGCCATATCTGCCGCCGCTTGAAATGCCGCGATAAATTCGGGACGGCAGTCGGGATAGCCCGAGTAGTCGACGGAGTTCACGCCGATATAGAGATGCGCCGCACCCACGCGCTCCGCATAGCCAAGCGCATAGCTCAGGAAGATGAGGTTGCGCGCGGGCACATAGGTCACGGGAATATCCGTGCGGTCTGCGTCCCCATCGGGTACGTCAATGCTCTTGTCCGTGACCGCAGAGCCGCCGACCGCATCCATATTCGTCTCGATGATGAGATGCTCCGCCGCGTGAAAATGTGCGGCAATACGCTTCGCACAGTCTACCTCGCGGTCGTAGCGTTGATGATAGTTGAAGCTGATCGGATAGAGCTCATAGCCCGCCGCCTGTGCGACCGCCATACAGGTACAGCTGTCAAGCCCTCCCGAGAGCAGGATTACCGCCTTTTCCCCCATATTTTCCCTCTCATCCGCGCAGCGAGGCAATGGCTGCGGCAACGTCCTGCGCGCCGTAGATATACGAGCCCGCAACGAGCACATTTGCCCCCGCCGAGCGCACGGACTCTGCCGTCTCCGCATTGATGCCGCCGTCGACCTCGATGTCGACCTCCAGTTCGTTGTCCATAACCGTATGATAGAGTGCGTGAATCTTGCCGAGCGTATTCTCAATGAACTTCTGCCCGCCAAAGCCGGGATTGACCGTCATGAGCAGCACCATATCCACATCGTCGATCAGCTCCTCAAGGGTATAGATCGACGTGCCCGGATTGAGTGCAATGCCCGCCTTGCAGCCCGCCGCCTTAATCTGCTGAATGACGCGGTGCGCGTGGCGCGTCGCCTCAACGTGGAACGTGATGATGTCCGCACCTGCCTTTGCAAAGGCATCAATGTGCGTTTCGGGGTGTTCCACCATGAGGTGCACGTCAAAGACCGCCTTGGACACCTTGCGCAGACTCTCCACGACGCAGGGCCCCATTGTAATGTTCGGAACAAACGTACCGTCCATCACATCGATGTGGATGTACTCCGCTCCCGCCTCCTCCACACGCTTCACGTCTGCACCGAGGTTGGCAAAATCCGCAGAGAGAAGCGATGGCGCAATGATTGTGGGGCGCTCGATGTGAATGTGCTCCGCTTCCATCATTTCCTCTTCGTACTCGTGTTCATGTTCGTGTGCCATGTTGATTCTCCTATTTTCTTTTTGATCGCAGCTCTGTGAGCAGTGCAATGTAGGCATCATAGCGCTCACGCGAGAGTGCTTTTTCCGTGACCGCCGTCTTGACGGCGCAGTCCGGCTCGTGGCTGTGGCTGCACGGTGTAAAGCGGCAGCCCCTATACTTGGAAAACTCCGGAAAGCAGTCCGAAAGCTCTTCGGGCAGGATCTCCGTCAGCTCCTGCTGTGTAAAGCCCGGCGTATCCACGACGTATCCGCCCGCAAAGGGGAGCAGTTCGGCGCGCCGCGTCGTGTGCCGCCCGCGTCCGATCTTCTCGCTGATGACGCCTGTGACAAGCGCAAGGGAGGGATCAAGCGCATTGAGCAGCGAGGACTTCCCCGCGCCCGACGGCCCCGCGAGTACGGTGATCTCACCCGCAAGATGCTCACGCAACGCCGTCAGCCCTTCCCCCTGCTCAGCCGAGACGCGCAGGACAGGATAACCCGCTGCCTCGTATTCCGCAAGAACGTCCTCTGGATGCCTGGGACAGAGATCCATCTTGTTCACACAGAGAACGATCTTTTTGACACCGGAGCGTTCGGCGAGCACGAGGAAGCGGCTCACGACGAGCGGGTGTGGGTCGGGCGAGGCGGCTGCAACGGTGATGATGATCTGCGTCGGATTCGCCACGCGCGGGCGCTGCAGGAGATTCGTACGCACTTCGATGCGCTCGATCACACCATCTCCTTCTGCAATGCGTTCAAAGAAAACAATGTCGCCGGGGACGGGCATCATATCACTGCGCCCCTTCTTGACCCTGCCGCGCAACTTGCAGAGGATGACGCCATCCTCTGCCGCGACGTGGAGCACATTGTTGTAGACCTTCAGGATACGTCCGCGCTCTGCCACCATACACTCCCTATTCTGTCTTTTCCGTCTGGATACGGCGTCCGGCGGGATCTTTCTCTGTCTTCTTGCTGTCGCTGCCCTTCGTATCTTCCTTCGTGCCGGAGGATTTCTTGCCGCTCGATACGACAATGCGCACGGCGGAGTCGCTGTCCACCTCTGCGCCCGCAGCGGGCGACTGGCTGATGACCGTTCCTGCCGCCTGTGTGCTCGACTCCTCCGAGGTGCCACCCACTTTCAGACCGCTGCCCTCGATCATGGTACGCGCACGATCCGAGGGTACGCCCTTCACGTCGGGCACGGTGACCTTCTTGATCTTCTGTCCCTTGCTGACCGTGATGTCCACAGACTGTCCCTTGCTGATGCGCGTCCCGCTGCGCGGATCCTGCGAGATGACGGTGCCGCTGTCCTCATCGGAGAATGTCTCATACGCCGAGCCGAGGCGCAGCCCCATCTTCTGCAGCTTGTCGATTGCATCCGCTTGCTTGAGTCCGCGCAGGTTCGGCATCTCGAGTTCCTCACCGCCCTTGCTGACGTAAATGGTGATCGTACGCTCCTCCTTGACCGTCGTGCCCGCCTCCGGTGTCTGGGAAACGACGACGCCCACGGGTACGGAGGCATCAAAGGTCTCGGCGACCGTGACGCGCAAATGCTGATCCTCTAGGATCTGGCGGGCAAGTGTGAGCTGCTTGCCCGTCACGTCGGGCACCGTGATCTCCACAGAGCTCCAGAACTTGCCAAAGCTCAGGAAAAAGCCCGTAAAGAAGCCCAGCAGGAGAATGAGGACGAGTCCAAACTTGAATTTCTTCGTACGGAAGAACGATTTTTCTTCCTCTGCCACAGCTGTCTGCTCTTCAGTTTCGGCGATTGCACCGATTTCCCGCGCCTCCACAGGGGAAAGCACGCGCGTTGCATCTGGATCGAATGCAGGCATCGGCGTCGTTTCTCCCCGCATCATCTGCTCCGTCCGCGTGATATCCTGCACGAGCATCCGGCTGTCCGGGCGCAGTGCGGGATCCTTTGCCATCATACGTGTCACAAGTGCTTCCACGACGGGCGGTATGCTCGGAACGAGGGAGCGCACGGGCTGCGGCTCCTCTTCGAGATGCTTGCGCGCGATGCTCACCGCCGTATTGCCGTCGAACGGAATGCGCCCCGTCAGCATTTCATAGAGGACGACACCGAGCGAGTAGACATCGGATTTCGGCGTGATGATCGTGCCGCGTGCCTGTTCGGGCGAGAAGTAGTGCACGGATCCCATGATGTTGTCGTTGTACGTCATCGTGGACTCCGTGACCGCACGCGCGATTCCGAAGTCCGCGACCTTCACGTTGCCGTCGGGCATAACGAGGATGTTGTGCGGCTTGATGTCGCAGTGTACGAGGTTGTTCGTGTGCGCCTGTGCGAGTGCACCCGCAATCTGCCGCGCGATGTGCAGTGCCTGTGCGGCAGGCACAGGTCCCTCCTCCTTGATGCGCTCCTTCAGCGTCCGACCCGGAACATATTCCATGACGATGTAGTGCCGCCCCTCGGCGACACCGACATCGTAGACGTTGACGATGTTTGGGTGCGTGATGCGCGCTGCCGCTTTCGCTTCGCGCTGAAAGCGCGCAATGAACTCCGTGTCGTTCTCGTACTGTTGGTGGAGAATCTTGACGGCGACGGTACGCTCCAAGAGCTGATCCTTTGCCCGATAGACATCTGCCATGCCACCGCTGCCCACAAGCATTTCCAGCGCGTAGCGTCCATCCAAGACACGCTCAACCATGTTCGTTCCTCCTAACACCTCTGCCACTGCCGAAGCCTCTATCTCAGAAAGGGTACCGACCCGTTACCCTGCGAAATATGTCTGTATGATCCGATGTGCGATCCCTGCCGCTGCACGACCGCCAAAGCCGCCTTCTTCCACGATGACCGCCATAACAATCTTGTGCCCGTCGCGTTCTGCCGAGCCGATGAACCACGCGTGATCCGTACCGCTCGCATTCTCTGCCGTGCCGGTCTTGCCTGTGACGCGCACGCCCGCAACATCTGCCGCCGTGCCCGTGCCCGCCGCAACGACATCCGCCATATAGCCGTCAATCACTGCCGCGCGCTGCGCCGTTGTAGCCGTCCGCCAAACGGTGGGGCTTGCCTCGTAAAGAGGTGTCCCCTGTGCCGTCAGAACCTGCGCAATGAGATACGGCTGCATCATTTTCCCGCCATTGGCGAACGCATCGGCGACCAGTGCCATCTGCAAGGGAGTCACGAGGAGCGCTCCCTGTCCAATGCCAGTCTGGGCGATCTCACCATCGCCGAGCCGCTTCATCTCGGGCACATGTGCCGCCGCCATCGGGAGCTCAGGATCGGCAAGTTCCGTGCCGATGCCGAAGCGCTCAAACGCGGAGGACAGCCCGCTCGCACCGAGGCGGAGCGCCAGCGTCGCAAAGGTGACGTTGCAGGACTCGCGCAGAGCATCTGCAAGATGTAGTTTCCCATGCACCTCGCCGTGACTTTCATGCAGAACGTAATCCGAACCGATGGCAAGTTCCCCTGTGCAGGTAAAGACCTCGTCGGGATTCGTCACGCCCGCCTCAAGTGCAGCGTCGGCAATCAGTGTCTTGAATGTCGACCCCGGCGGATAGAGTCCCTGCGCTGCACGGTTCAGGAGTGGACTGTCCTCGCGTGCCGTGAGCTCATCCCAATGCTTCTCCACCGCAGCGGGGTCAAAGGAAGGCGAGCTCACCATCGCACGCACAGCCCCCGTCGCCGCATCCATAACGATGACGGCACCACGCCGCGTGCCGAGTGCATTCCATGCCGCCTCGGACAGCTCCGCATCCACGGTCAGGCGGACATCGTAGCCCGCATCTGCGCGCAGCAGCGTACGCAGTGGGCCTGCATGCGCCGCATCCGCAGTGACCCCACTGAGTGCCTGACCCGCTGCCTGCTCCACGCCCACACTGCCGTATCGCTCCGTCTGATAGCCCGTCACGGGTGCGAGAATGCGACCGTATGGATAGGAGCGCACATGATCCGCCGAACTCTCCGCAAGCACGCGCCCCTCACGGTCAAGGATGCGCCCACGGCGAATGTCCTGCTCCATCAGCGCAGACCGCGTATTGAGCGGGTGTGCGGCAAGCGCATCGCCATCCCAAACGCTCAGCTTTGCTAGGTATAGAATCTGTATCCCAATGAGCACTAGCAGGAACGCCGCCGCGACTGCGATATGCTTTCGGATTTTTCGATCAGCCATGCGCAGCCTCCTTGCCGCTTCCTGACAGTGCCGTCAGAATACCGATGAGGACAAAGCTCGCCGCCATCGAACTGCCGCCGTAGCTGACAAACGGCAGTGTGATGCCCGTCAGCGGCAGGAGTTTTGTCACGCCCGCCGTGATGATGAATACCTGCAGAAGAATACTCGCGGAGCACCCCGCCGCAAGCAGCGACTCCTGCGCCCGCGGCAGACGCATCGCAATCCGGCTGCCACGCCAAAAGAGCAGCGCGTAGGCGAGAAGGACGAAAGCAGCACCGATCAGGCCAAGCTCCTCGGCAATCGCCGCAAAGATAAAGTCCGTATGAACCTCGGGAATCAGCAGCGGGTGCCCCTCGGAAAAGCCCGTGCCCCACACACCGCCCGAGCCAATGGCGAAGAGGGACTGCACGACCTGATAGGACATACCATTTGGATCCGCCCATGGGTGCAGCCAGATATCAAAGCGCACGCGGACGTGCCCGAAGAGTGCATAGCTGAGTGCCGCTGCGACAAGGATGAATACCCCTGCGAGAAACACGTAAGATTTGCGCCCCGTCCCCATGTAGGTCATGAGCACTGCCATCCCAAAGAAGAGCAGCGCCGCGCCAAGGTCATGCGCAATGACAAACATCAGCACGGCGAGACCCCAGAGTACAATGAGCGGCGCGATGAAGCGCACCGGCGGCAGATGGAGGAAGAGGACACGACGCGCGGGGAGTGTCAGTACGGCAAGATGATCGGCAAGGTACGCCGCCAGAAAGAAGATGAGCAGAATCTTGCCGAACTCAGACGGCTGCACGGAAAACGAGCCGAATGTGAGCCAGTTCTTGTTGCCGCCGATGCTCACGCCAAAGACGAGCGGCAGGAGCAAGACAAGTGTCGTTGCAATCCCGAGCACATACGGATAGTCGAGCATGCGCCGCACGCGCTCCCAGAAGAGAACCACCGCCCCCCAGAGGACAATGCCGACGCACGCCCAACGCAGCTGCGCCGTAAATAGTGCAGGTTTGAGCCGTGCGATCTCCATAAGACCAACGGCTAGCAGGACGTAGGCAAGCGCGAGGGGAACGCAGTCGAGCCCGCGCCGTGCAGCGAGTAGATAGCTGGCCACCCCCATACAGACGAGGAGAAGGAGCCACGGCAGATACGCGAGCTGCACCCGCCAGTCAAACACCCAACCCGGCGCACCGGCCCCCTGCCGCAGGAGCAGAACGCCCAATGCACAGAGGAGTATGCCCACAGGCGCAAATTTCAGAGCCTTCGTCATGATGGATCGTATGCGAGGGCAATCGCCGTGATGTTGTCACTGCCGCCCCCCGCGAGCGCCCGCTCCACCATACGCTCTGCAACATCGGCAAAGCTCCCCCCGAGCAAGGCGGCAAGTTCATCGTCGTTCACCATATTCGTCAGCCCGTCCGTCGCAAGGAGCAGACGGTCTCCCGCCGCAAGCGGAAAGGTGTCCCCGTCCACATGAAGGCGCTCCTCAATGCCGACGGCGCGCAGGAGGAGATTCTTGCGCGGATGGTGCTGCGCTTCTTCCTCACTGAGTTCCCCGCGTGCTACGAGTTCCTCTACGTAGGAGTGATCGCGCGAAACCTGCCGAAAGATGCCCTGCCGCAGCAGATAGAGACGGCTGTCCCCAACGTGTGCATAATAGGCAATCCCTGCACTCTCGTCTATGTGGAGGACGGTCGCTGTCGAGCCCATCCCCTCATACGAGGCGTTTCCTACAGAGGCATTGAGCACCTGTTGATTGGCACGCAGAATGGCACTTTGAAGCGACGCCGTATCGATCTCCTGCCCCTCGTTTGCCATATCGTGCACAGCGGCGACTACCATGCGGCTCGCCACTTCGCCTGCCGCGTGTCCCCCCAGCCCGTCAGCGACGACGTAGACGGCAGGAGAGAATACACCATAGCTGTCCTCGTTCGATGTTCGCACACGTCCAATATCCGACGCACTCGAAACCTCTATCATGTCCTTACCTCTCAAAACGCAGAAGGACGGCACCGATCCGCAGGACATCACCTGCGCGCAGATACGCCCGCCCCGTCAAAATCCCATCGTTCAGATAGGTGTGGTTGCGGCTGCCCAAATCCTCCACGATATACGCATTGTCCCTCTGATAGACGCATACATGATGATGCGATACAAAACTATCTGCAAGCACGATGTCATTGTCTGCACTGCGCCCGATCGTAAGCTCGTGCCCCACGGGAAAACGCTGTCCAATCAGTCCATCCCCTGCAATCGCGACAAATGAAGCAGCTGTTTCAGAAGGCTCGGGGACACGAGCCGCCTCCCTGAGATCCGTGCGCAGCGTATGAAACATATTTTGCCCCAGACGAACAACGACGTAGGCAATCCAGAAAAGCGCGCCGTATTCGAGCAGTACGCGCAGAACTTTAAGTGCAAGTGCCGGCATCACAATACCCCATAGCGCAGCGCCGTCGTGCCAAGTCTGATCTCATCGCCGTCGCGGAGACGCTGCATCTCCGTACGCAGCCCGTTGACGAAGCTCCCGTTGCGGCTATCGGCATCGTAAAGAACGTGGCGGTGTGACTCATACGCAATCCACGCATGAACGCGCGAAACATTTGTATCCGTCAGTATGAACTCGTTCTGCGGCATGCGTCCCATATAGACCTTACGCTCCCCTAGTCGCATGGAAACGCCCTCGTCGGCACCGTTAATCACCGTGAGTGCAGCAATCTCATGAACGGGGGGCAGGTTCAGGCAACGCGCCTCCATCAGAGAGGGACGCTCCAATACGATGGTCTGTTCCATCGTATCGTGAGAAACGGGTGCCTCCCGCACAGGTACGCATTCCTGCTGCATCCGCGCCGCAAGATGATAGGAACCCGCGCGCAGACTCTCATCAAGCGCAAAACAAATACTGAGTTTTCCCTCCATCGTGAGATCGGCACGAATGATGTATTTCTTGAGTGCCACCCCCAGTTCGTCTGCCACTCGATGTGAACAGAGGCGCTGATAGTCCTCCGTCCCGAGAGAGATGGTATATGCGTTGGCAAGCCCCTTGCCCGCGCCCTGCCTCTTTGCCTCCTTCTCAAGCCCCTTGATGAGTTCAACCGGCTCAAGATGACTGCTGAACTTTCGATTGAAGAATCCTTCGATATGATCTCCCAGAAAGGATTCCACGCGATCCATCATCGTGCAATACTCTCCTTTGGCTAATGAACGAAATTGTTTTTATGAACTTTTATATCATAGCATAAAAGCACAAGAATTTACAGTCCCGCTTCCATCAGGCGATTGCGCAGCTGACCGCACGCCGCCTGAATATCCGTCCCCATCTCACGCCGCAGCGTCGCTGTAATGTGCCGCTCTTCGAGAATTTTTTGAAAGCGGCGAATCGCCGCCTTGTCGGGACGGTAGAGATTGCGCTCCGCCACGGGATTGATTGGGATGAGGTTCACGCTCGCGAGCTGTCCGCGCAGGAGTTTTGCGAGCTGCTCCGCCTCGCGCACACCATCGTTCAAGTCACGGATCAGAATGTACTCGTATGTGATGCGCCGCTTCGTCCGCTCTGCATACATACGCGCCGCACGTAGAACATCGGCAAGCGTGTATTTGCGGTTGACAGGCATGATCTGACTCCGCAGTTCCTCCGTCGGCGCGTGCAGCGAGATCGAGAGTGAGATCGGAATCCCCTCCTCCACCAGCCGCTCAATGCCGGGTACAATCCCCGAGGTCGAGAGCGTCACGCCGCGATAACTCAGCCCGATGGTATAGTCCTCGTGCAGCAGACGCAGGGCGGCGATCACATTGTCATAGTTTTCGAGCGGCTCACCCGAACCCATGACGACAATCGTATCGACACGGGCGCCCTCCTGCCGCAAAAAATCCGCGATCCCAATCACCTGCGCCGCGATCTCCCCCGCCGTCAGATTGCGCTGCAAGCCGTGGAGGGTCGACGCACAGAATGCACAGCCCATGCGGCAGCCCGCCTGCGTAGACACGCAGACACTATTGCCGTATGGATGGCGCATCAGCACAGTCTCTGCCGTCTGGCCATCGGCGAATTCATAGAGCAGCTTGATTGTCGCTCCGTCAGCAGAATGCAGACGGGAGACGACCTTCGGGCGGTCGATGGAAAAAAGCTCGGCAAGCTGAGCTCGCAGCCCCTTGGAAAGGTTATCCATGACATCAAAAGAAGCCGCACCGCGCTGATACATCCATCGAACGATCTGATCCGCGCGGAAGCGGGGAATGTCATAGTCTTTGAGCGCCTCGGCAAGCTGTTCCTTTGTCCATCCAAAGATATTCATAGGCGCCTCATGCGTGCGATAAAGAAGCCGTCGGGACCATCTGTCTCCGGCATAATCTGAACCATGCGCTCCGTCGTTTTCTGCACAGGAAGAAAGCCTCCCGCATCCTCAAGCACAAAATCTGTATGCGTCCGCAGAAAGTTCTCGACGATGGCGGCATTTTCACACTCCTCCATCGTACACGTACTGTAGACGAGTATGCCGCCCTTCTTCACCGCCTCTGCGGCGCTCGCAAGGATCGCACGCTGAAGGGGCGGCAAGGTCTTTTGATCCCCTGCGCGCTTCCTCCAACGTGCATCCGGCTTGCGCCTGAGGACGCCAAGTCCCGAGCAGGGTGCATCGACGAGCACGCGATCCGCCTGCCCCGTGTATGCCGCACCGATCGTACGCGCATCGCGCACTTCGGCCTCGATGATGGAGATGCCGAGCCGCTGCGCATTGCGCTCAATGCGGCGAATCTTCTCCTCATAGATGTCAAAGGCGAGAATGCGCCCGCGATTCTCCATGCGCTGTGCAATGTGGGTCGTCTTGCCGCCCGGTGCGGCACAGACGTCGATCACGGTCATACCAGGCGCAGGCGCGAGCACATGAGCGACGAGCATCGAACTCTCATCCTGCACCTGTGCCAGCCCCATACGCAGCGGTGCAAGTTCATCAAGTGCGCCATGCGCGCGCAGCAAGATCCCCTCGGGGACAAGGACAGAGGCACGCGCTTCGGCGCCTGCTGCCGCAAACTGTTCCAGCAGCGCGGGACGATTGGTACGCAGCGTATTCACGCGCACGGAGAGCGGCGCACTCGTGTTGTTGCAGCGGCAGAGTGCCTCCGTGCGCTCGTATCCATAGGCACGCACCCACCGCTCCACCAGCCACTTCGGATGCCATGTTCTGAGGGCAAGTGCGTGTGCGTTCCGTCCGTCCGGAAGCGCGGCACGCTCCGGCTCTCTGAGCGCCGCGCGCAGAACACCGTTGACAAAGGACTCCGCACCCCTGCGCCCATGTTTTTTCGCGAGTTCCACCGCCGTATCACATGCGGCAGACGGCGGCACGCGATCCATGAGAAAAATCTGATAGAAGCCGAGACGCAGCAGCTCACGAATGGCAGGCTGTGCCTTTCGGAGGTCGGCAACATAGCGCCCGATCATATAGTCGAGCGTTTCCCCCGCCTTTGTCACGCCGTATACAAGCTCTGTCAAAAAGCGACGGTCGCGCTCCGGCAGACGCACTTCACGCAGCGTTTCCGCAAGCGCAACATTGGCGTATGCGTCCTCAACATGAACCTTTTGAAGCACCTGCATCGCAAGTTCCCGCACACGGTCGATTTTGTTCTCACGATACTTCTGCATCATGCGCCCTTCCCCGTATCATTCGGTGCCGGCTCGATGATCTCCTCAAGCTGTCGGCGCACCTCGTTCATATCGACACTCGTATTGTAGCATGGCCCGTTCGGGCGGATATTGAGCACACCGACCGCCGGCAGTGGGAAAACGTCCTGTATGCCGCTCATCAGGTCGCGCTCACACGCAATCGCAAGCACAGCCTTCGGGCGCATGTTGTAGATGATCTGGCGTGCGAGCGTGCCGCCCGTCGCCACGAAGAAATGAAAGCCCATCTCCTCGGCAAGCGCAACGAGATCGCCGATGTTGCATCCGCCGCAACGCTTGCAGTTATTTGGGTCGCGCGTCACCTTGTGCGGGCAGCTCGCAAGCTGCAGGCAGTGCGGCGTGACGACGAGCAGACGATTGGCAGGCACGCGGATGTGCATGCGGTGAAAGAGCAGATTGCTCACGGCAATAAACGATCCCTCAAGTTTCCTGCGTTTTATACCGAATACTGCACCAAGGCGCACAGCTGCCGGAAAGAGGAGGTTGATCAGCTCATACGTCTGCCGC
Source organism: Candidatus Centipeda massiliensis (assembly GCF_900290285.1). GTDB lineage: Bacteria > Bacillota > Negativicutes > Selenomonadales > Selenomonadaceae > Centipeda > Centipeda massiliensis. The sequence goes on from NZ_LT985755.1 coordinate 341,620, forward strand.
TTCATCCAAGGGAGGTACGGGAGTCCTGCAATCGCCAGCACCATATTAAAGATGCCAAAAAAGGAAAGGAGAACGGCGAGCGTCAGCGCGCCCCCAATGACCCACGGCAATGCGGGCTGAATCCGTTCAAGCCCCGGGACGCCGATGTACCAGATCCCAAAGAGGAGCAGCGCCGCAAGACACGTCACGAGGAGCAGCATTCCAATGAAGAGTCGCTTTTTGGGGCGTGACGGCAGTACAATCTTCTTTTTCTCGCCCGCCGTCCTGCCGTTCACCGTCAAGGTCTGTTCACTCATGATGAAAACCTTGCGCCAATGGGAAGCACACAGCCGTTCAAAAAGGCGCGCGTCTCCATCATCTTCTTGCCGGGCGCTTGAATCTCTGTGATCTCCACGTCCCCATCGCCCGCCGCAACGATCAGCCCTGCCTTGCGGTCGGCGACGACAATCGTGCCCGCAGCTGCGCTTGTCGCATGCCCCGCACGGCGCAATGCGCCGATCTTATAGGCGGCACCGTCAAGACTCGTCTGCGCGTACGGCGTCGGGTTCAGCCCACGCACAAGGGCATCGAGTTCGCGTGCTGACTTCGTCCAGTCGATCACAGCCGTCTCGCGCGTGATGCGTGCGGCATAGCAGGATTCGCCCGTCTGCGGTGTCCGCACGAGCGTCCCTTCCGCAAGCTGTTCAAGCGTTTCGACGAGAAGCTTCGCCCCCGTCTCCATCAGTGTGTCATGAAGCTGCCCGTATGTTGTATCCGCGTGGATGGGGACTTCATGCCGCAGGAGCATATCGCCCGTGTCGAGTCCTGCGTCCATCTGCATCGTTGTGATTCCCGTCACTGTTTCACCCGCCATGATGGCGTGCTGGATCGGAGCAGCGCCGCGGTACTTCGGCAGGAGTGAGGCGTGCACATTGATGCAGCCATGCACGGGGATGTCCAACACCTCCTGCGAGAGGATCTGACCGAACGCTACCACGACTGCCACATCGGGTTTGAACGCCCGCAGCTGCGCGACAAACGCCGCATCACGCGCGCGTACGGGCTGCAGCACGGGGATATCATGCGCCGCCGCCCATGCCTTCACGGGTGACGGCACAAGCTTCTGTCCGCGTCCGCGCGGGCGGTCGGGCTGTGTGACGACAGCAACAACCTCCGCGAGATCGAGACGTGCCGCAATCGCCGCAAGCGTCGGCACGGCGAAATCCGGCGTCCCCATAAAGACGACACGCATCTTCGTCACCCCTTTTCCTCCTCCTTGCGCAGATTGATCGCAATGTCAATAAAGAGTCTGCCGTCGAGATGGTCACACTCGTGCTGAATGCAGCGCGCGAGAAGCCCCTCCGCCGTCAGGCTGCGTCTGCGGCTGCGCCGATCCATATACTCCACCGTCACGCGCTCGGCGCGCTCCACATCGCCGTAGACCTGCGGCACGGAGAGGCAGCCCTCCGAGTCCACCACCGTCCCCTCGCGCATCGTGATAACAGGATTCACAAGTTCGAGCAGACCATGCTCGTCCTGCACATCGATCACCACGATGCGCAGGGATTTCCCCACCTGTGGAGCGGCAAGCCCAACGCCATCGGCGGAGTACATCGTCTCCGCCATATCGTCAAGCAGCTGCCGATGCCGCTTCGTGAGGCGGTCAATCGGTTCTGCCACCTGTTTCAGGACGGGATCACCCGCCTTTTTGATTTCCAAGATTGCCATAGAATTTCCTCATTTACAAGTGCAGATGATAAATCCGCACGGCATTGTCATAGAACACCGCATTCCAATGTTCCTCGGGAATGAGCAGCTTCGTGAACGCAATGTAGTCGCCAAAATTCGCGAGCGGCCAGTCCGTCCCAAACATCAGGCGGTCGTACGCATTCAAATACGCGAGCCAGCCATGCAGCTGCTCGATATAGAACTTCTTCTGCTGACAGAATAGCTCAAAATCCTGAATTTTGCCCGCAAGCATCCCCGAAAGATCGGCACTCACATTCGGATTCTTCTCCATGACGGCGACTGCATCCGTGAAATATGGCTCGCCAAAATGACACATGACGAAATGCACCGCACGGAACTTTGTCGCCGCCTCGTCCATCACATTCGGGTGCGCGTATTTCAGCAGCGCCTTCTCCGTCGCCGTCAGCCCCGTGTGCACGGCAACGGGCTTCTTGTACTGCGCCGCGAGCTCGTAAATGGGTGCAAGCACATCGTCATAGATATAGAAATAATGATAGCCCGGATAGAGCTTGATGCCGACGCATCGCTCGCTTTTTAGATGCTGTTCGAGCGCAGGTAGGAGCTTTTCGATGCGCCCCGCCGCGATCTCCGTCACACCGTCGCCCCCGATGCCCACGCAGTAATGGAAGATATCGGGATAGTCTGGATTCGTCTCCTCCACGGGCAGATTACCCATCACGATGCCGTGGACAATGCCCGCCGCACGGAAGTCGCGGCGCAGTGCCGCCTCCGTATTCTCATGCCCCGCAGCCCGCGCCACCGTATCAAAATACTCCCCTCTGCCAAAGTGCAGATGGGCATCAATGATCTTCATGATATTCGCTTTCTATTGCAGACAAGTATTACTATCCGTTTAGTTTACCATACACGTCAATAGTTTTTCGTGATAAATGCGCCATTTTACAATAAATCCATCATGCGATGCGTCTGCGGGATAACGCGGACATCGGAAATGTGACACAGGGCAAGGCGTTGGAGTTCGAGGAGCCGTGCGGGACTCGGTGCGCTGCAGCCGCCGTATGGCGTAACGGGCTGGAGGACGAGGAGCGTCGTGGGTGCGATCGCGGCGACGAGGCGCGCCGCACGCTCCACATCCTCTGCGCGGGTCTCTGCCGCAACGACGACCTTAACATAGACATCCTTGGCGCGTGCGATTTCGAGAAAACGTGCGTGCGTGTCCCAGACGGGCGCGGACAGGACATCGGGCAGCTTCAGATCCATGCTGATGTGTGAAATGCAGTCGATGCACTCTGCAAGAGCCCTGTCAAGCGTGCCGTTTGTTTCAAGAAAAACGGGCAGGTCGATATGTGCGGCGAGTTCCTTGATAAAGGGAACATGAAGCAGCGGCTCACCGCCCGTGATGCTGAGGGAGTGGTGCGGGACATCGCCCACAAGACGTGCAACGATCTCTGCAACCATCTCCACGGAAAGCGGATTTTCGTGTGGGACAAGCGCGTGTGTTCCCGCCCCCTCCTCGACCATGCAGCATGGATGGCGTCCGATCTCGTTCTCCGTATCGCAGTAAGCACAGTCGAGGTTGCACCCCTCAAGGCGCACAAAGACCTGACGGCAACCGACATACTTCCCCTCCCCCTGTATGGAGGAAAAGATTTCAATGATGTTCTCGCGCATATCAGTCCTTTGTATAGGTGACAGAGGACTTCGGCGACTCCCAAACGGTCAGCGCAGTCAGCTCCGCAGGAGATGCCTGCACCTCTGCGCGCGCTTCAAGTCGTTCGTAGATGATGCGGGCAAGATTCTCCGCTGTGGGATTCACCCCCTCGTTAAACGGCGGGAAGTCGTTCAGATAGTAGTGGTCGAACTCGTCCAATAGGTCGGCAAGTACCTTTTTCGCAATCTTAAAGTCGATCAGCATGCCGAGTTCATCGAGCTGCGTGCCCTGAAAGGTCGCCTCGACCACCCAGTTGTGCCCGTGCAGACGATCACATTTGCCGGGATAGTTCACGACGCGGTGCGCCGCCTCGAATGCGCCCTCGACGCGTAATGTATACATAGTGTTCTCCTATTGCAATGCTTGATTGAAAAGAGGCTGCCGCACGTATGCAGCAGCCTTTTGTGTTACTTCACATCGCTCATGACCTCGTCCATGCTCATGGCGCGCGTATGCTTCGTATGGCTCCACTCGTGCTCGTTGCGATGGATGAATCCGAGGAAGATAATCGGAATCCACGAGTAGATGAACACGGGATAGAGGAGCAGATAAAACCACGCCTTGAGCTTCGCACGCACCTTGATGAGAATAATCATGGGCAGGACATACTGCCCGATCATGATTGCGGTCATGAGCTGCGACGGCAGGAACTTGTAGATGCTCGTGTAGAACGGCGGGAACGCAAGCTGCACATAGCTGATGATAATGAAGAAGGTCGAAATCATCAGAAAGTGCGGCTGCAGCAGATAAATACAGCCATCCCAGATCCGTATGTCGCGCCGCTTCCAGCCCTCGCGGATCATGGTTGGAATGAAGCGATGCGCCACATCGAACTGCCCCTGTGCCCAGCGACGGCGCTGATTCCACGCCTGCTTGAACGTCAGCGGCTTCTCATCGTAGACAATGGCGTCATGCGCCCACGTCGTCTTGATGCCCTCGGCGAGCAGCTTCATCGTGAACTCCATGTCCTCCGTGAGACAGGTTGCACGCCAGCCGTGTCGTTTCAGTACATCCGTCGTGATGCACATCCCCGTGCCGCCAAGGCACGCGGAGAGTCCGATGTTCGTCTTTGCGAGATGCGAGATGTGGTCAATGACCCAGAACGCAATCGCAAACGTGCCCGCGACCCACGTATCATAAGGATTCTTCGCGTCGAGAAAGCCCTGAATGACCTTGTCGCCCTTGAGGAGACGGTTGTTCATCTCCTTGAGGAAGTTCGGATGAACGAGGTTATCCGCATCGAAGATTGCGATTGCGTCATACTCCCTGTCCATCGCGAAGAGCCGCTCAAACATCCACTCAAGCGCAAAGCCCTTGCTCTTCTTCGTCGGATGTGTGCGCTCACAGACAATCGCCCCCGCCTTTTCCGCGATCTGTGCCGTTTCGTCCGTGCAGTTGTCCGCGATCACGTAGATGTCATAGAGATCCTTCGGATAGTCAAGGCGTTTCAGATTCTCGATCAGCTGACCGATGACCGCCGCCTCGTTATGCGCGGCGACCACGACAGCAAAGGTCTTTTCGGGCGTCAGGATCTTCTGCTCCTTGGGTCGCCAGAGGCAGCAAAAACCAATGAAGAAGAAATAGAGCGTAAAGAGCAGCAGGACAACCTGCATTGGAATCATCACAATGTCAAAAAGATGCGCCGGAAGATAGGGCGAAACAAATTGAATGAACTCAGTCATGTGGGCTCAGCCTTCCTTTGCACGCGCCATAACGGCTATCGTGTGATTGACAATCCCAAAGAGCGCGTAAGTAGCAAAGATCCCCGCAAAGACTGCGGGCAGGATTGCTGCGCTGCCCAAATACAGTATTCCCATGAAGACGACGAGGGCAAAGAGTTTGGATACCATATAGATTTTCTCACCGCCGCCCTTGAAATCGGGGTAGTGGACATGACTGACCATCAGGTATGCCGTCACAGCGACGGCTATGGGGTAAATCATGCCAAACGAGGTCGGGTCGACTTTAAGCTCCAAGAAGAGCCACGTCGACATGGCGACAAGGTTACCGCCCGCCGGAATCGCAAGCCCCATAAAGTAGCCGTGTACGACGCTCGCGTTCACGTTGAAGCGCGTGAGCCGCCACATACCGCACACAGCAAAGAAAATGGTCACCGCTATACCAATGAATCCATAGCTATGCAGGGCGAGCGACCACGCGAGAAGCGCGGGGGCAACGCCGAACGAACCGAGGTCACAGAGCGAGTCCATCTCCTTGCCAAACTCACTGGACACACCGAACGCACGCGCAATGCGCCCATCCAGACCGTCCGCGATGAGCGCGCAAAAGATGAAAAGTGCGCCCCAATCGAGATGTCCCTCGACCGTCGCGAGGATGGAACACATTCCAAAGACAAGATTCATCGCCGTACACAGATTCGGCAGAAACCGTCTGTAATTCATTCGCTTTCGAGCCTCCCCAGAACGGTTTTGCCGCCCTGCACCTTTTCGCCCTCTTTGACGAGAATCGCCGCCCGCTCGGGCATGACGATCTCAAGACACGATCCGAAACGGATCATGCCGTAAATATCTCCCTGCTGCAGCCGATCATCAAGCGTCACCCACGAAACAATGCGGCGCGCAAGAATCCCCGCGATCTGCTTCACCGTGATCCGCAGATCACCGCGATCAATGCCAATGAGATGATGCTCGTTCTCAAAGCCAACCTCGTCCTCGTATGCAGGCTTAAAACGTCCGCAGTAGTACTTTTGCAGCTTAATTTCGCCATTGATGGGGCTGCGGTTGACGTGTACGTTGAATACCGACATGAAGATGACGACCTTGTTGCACTTCTCCCCCACAAAGTCATCCACACCAACAGACGAAATCTCCGTGACTGTACCGTCCGCAGGTGAGAGGATGTGATTCACGTCCTGCACGATCTCACGCGCAGGACTGCGGAAGAAGTATGCGAAGTAGCACGCAAGCACGACAAATGGAATCGCCGCGTACGGATGTGCAAAAAAACTAAGAATGACAGCCAGTATAAGCGCCGCGCCGATGAATTTATAGCCCTCGCTTACAATGACCATGCGCACCCGCCTCCTTATAAAAAATCTGAGCCAGCTTGTACTCCTAAGCAAACCCTAGTGAAGCAAACGGAGAAAGTACACGTTCTGCCCCCTGCGGATTTTATTCGTTCAAGCGAAGCGCGTTTGGAATCCGCAGGTATTTAGGCAGATAAGTGTACGACCATTTGCGTAACGAGGTGTTTGCGAGGAGTACATACGGCGTGTTACACTGCTTTCAATTATAATGGAAAGCCTATTCTTTGTCCACAGATACGGCGCTTATTTTCGTGAGGCGTGTACCTTCAGTACAAATTTCGGCAATGCGAGCAGCCGTCCCGCGCGCTTCGGCTGAAGCAGCCCACGGAAGAGCCATTCGAGCTTTGCCTTCTGCATCCAGCGCGGTGCGCGCTTCATCACGCCCGCCATGACATCAAGCGTCCCGCCGACACCAATCGCAACGGGTACGTCAAGCGCTGCGAGATGTGCGGCGATCCACTTCTCCTGCTTCGGTACGCCGAGGGCGACAAGCAGGAGGTCAGGATTTGCTCGCCGGATCTCTTCGATAATCGCTGCGTTATCCGACTCTTTGAAGAAGCCGTTGCGCACGCCGACGATTTCAATGCCGGGATACAGCGACTCCGCCTTTGCCTTTGCCTTCTCCGCAACTCCGGGTGCAGAGCCGAAGAAGTAGACGCGCCGCTCCTCTGCGGGTGCGCGGCGCAGTAGTTCCTGCGCGAGATCATAGCCCGCGACGCGCTCGGGCATCGCGTGTCCCAGATGGCGCGCCGCCCAGACCGTCCCCGCTCCGTCCGGCACGACGAGTGCCGCCGCATTGAGGATATCACAAAGCTCCTGATCGTGCGTCGCACGCATAATCATCTCCGCGTTTGCCGTGGCAATCATCACGCCCGTGCGCGCGTCCATATAGGAACGCACGGCATCGACCGCCTCTGCCATCGTGACCGCATCGACCTCCACGCCCAGTATATTGACCCGCTTAGCCAAGGAGTACTCCCCCCACATCGTCAAAAGAGAGCGTCAACTGCGGACGCCCTCCCTATATTCAATCGTTACTGCGCAGCATTCTCCGCCTTTTTCTTCGGCACAGCCGTGCGGATGTAAAGTTCACGCAGCTGCTTCTCGTCAACGGGCGACGGAGCTTCGCACATGACATCCGACGCACTCTGCGTCTTCGGGAACGGAATGACATCGCGAATCGAGCGGCGCTTCGCCATAATCATGACAAGGCGATCCAGCCCGAATGCGAGACCGCCGTGCGGCGGCGTGCCGTACTCAAACGCGTTCATCATGAAGCCGAAGCGCTCGCGCGCCTCCTCCGGTGCAAAGCCAAGCGCCTCAAAGACCTGCTCCTGCAGATCGCTGCGATAGATGCGCAGACTGCCGCCGCCGATCTCGACGCCGTTCAGCACCATGTCATAGGCATTCGCCTTAACGCGTCCAGGGTCGCTCGTGAGCAGCGGAATATCCTCCTCGCGCGGCGCGGTGAACGGATGGTGCATCGCCTTGTAGCGCTTCTCCTCCGCACTGTACTCGAACATCGGGAAGTCCACGACCCAGAGGAAGGACAACTCGTCGGGGTTCATCAGATTGCGGCGGCGCCCCATCTCAAGGCGCAGTTCGCCGAGCGCCTGTGCCACGACGGCGGGTTGGTCGGCGACAACGAGAAGGAGATCGCCCGTCTTTGCCCCGACAGCGTTCTTGATCGTCTCGAACGTCTCATCGGAGTAGAACTTCTTGAAGGGTGACTTTACGCCCTCCTCCGTGTACTGAATCCACGCAAGCCCCTTCGCCCCGTAGTTCTGGACATACAGCACGAGATCGTCAAGCTCACGGCGCGGGATGTTGGCATAGCCCTCGACGTTGATGACCTTGACGCGTCCGCCCGCCTCCATGACGGCATTGAACACCTTGAACTCCGAGCCGCCGACGTAGTCCGTGATATCCTGCAGCTCCATGCCGAAGCGCAGATCGGGCTTGTCCGAGCCGAACCGCTCCATCGCCTCGTCCCACGACATACGGCGGAACGGCGTTTCAATCTTGACGCCCATGCTCTTGTCGAAGAGTTCCTTCACCATCTCCTCCATCAGCGTGAGGATGGAGTCCTGATCCATAAAGGACATCTCGATATCGAGCTGCGTGAATTCGGGCTGACGGTCGGCACGCAGATCCTCATCGCGGAAGCAGCGCACGATCTGGAAATATTTCTCGAAGCCCGAGACCATCAGCAGCTGTTTGAAGATCTGCGGCGACTGCGGCAGCGCGTAGAACTCGCCCGCATTGAGACGGCTCGGTACGAGAAAGTCGCGCGCGCCCTCGGGCGTACTCTTGCAGAGCATCGGTGTCTCGATCTCAAGGAAGCCGTTCCGATCAAAGAAGTCGCGCATGATCTTCGTCACACGATGACGCAGCATGATATTCGCCTGCATCTCGGGGCGGCGCAGATCGAGGTAGCGATAGCGCAGACGGATCATCTCATCCACGTCAATGCCGTCCTGAATGTAGAACGGCGGTGTCTTCGCCTTGTTCAAAATCCGCAGCTCGTTTACAACGACCTCGATCTCACCCGTCGCCATGTTCGGGTTCACCGTCTCCGCACTGCGCGCACGCACTGCACCGCGCACACAGATGACGAACTCCGAGCGCAGCGTCTCCGCCTCGTGGAACGTCCCCTCTGCCATTGCCGCCTCGTCAAAGACGATCTGCACAAATCCGGAGCGGTCACGCATATCGACAAAGATCAGCCCGCCGTGGTCACGGCGGCGCGATACCCAGCCGCACAGCGTTACCTCCGTGCCGACCTGTTCCTTGCGGAGCGTGCCGCAGTCATGTGTCCGTTTGAGTCCCTGCATCGTTTCCATCTCAGCCCTTCACCTCAGAAATCAATCGTTTTACCATATCGTCAAGAGAATATGTCTCCTGCGTACTCTCCGCCATGTTACGAACAACTGCCGTCCCTTGCGCGAGTTCATCCTCACCGAGAATGACGGCATAGCGCGCGCCGGACTTGTTCGCCTGCTTCATCTGCGCCTTCATGCTGCGCCCCGCATAGTCCATCAAAGCGCGTACGCCGCCCTGCCGCAGATTGTGCAGCAGCGGGAACGCCGCAGCTGCTGCCGCCTCCCCGAGTGCGATGATAAACACATCGGCTGCAGCGGGACGCGCGGGCAGGAGATGCTGCTGTTCGAGCGCGAGCAGCACGCGCTCCACCCCCGCCGCAAAGCCCACGGCAGGCGTTGGATTCCCACCGAGCTCCTCGACAAGCCCGTCATAGCGTCCGCCGCCCGCAACGGCACTCTGCGCACCGAGCGGCGGATAGGCGATCTCGAACGCCGTCCGCGTGTAGTAGTCAAGCCCGCGCACGAGACGCGCGTCAAGCTCATACGTGATCCCCGCATGCGTCAGATGTGCCTGCACCGCATCGAAGTGAGCGCTGCACTCCTCACACAGGCAGTCCGTAATCGCAGGTGCATCTGCCATAAACGGCTGATGTGCGTCCGCCTTGCAGTCGAGAATCCGCATGGGTCTTATGGTATAGCGGCTTTGACAGTCACCGCAGAGTGACGCCAGATGCTCCTTGAAATACGCCTGCAGACGCTCCCGATAGACGGGACGGCAGGTTGGGCAGCCGACCGAGTTCAGCTTGAGCGTCAGCCCCTGCAGCCCGAGTGCCGTGAGAAAGTCGTACGCGAGGAGAATCGCCTCGGCATCCACGGCGGGGCTCCCCCCGCCGATTGCCTCCACGCCGAACTGGTGGAACTCGCGCATACGCCCCGCCTGCGGGCGGTCGTAACGAAACATCGAGCCGATGTAGAAGAGCTTCTGCAGCCCGCCGTCCGCATAGAGTTTGTTCTGCAGATAGGCGCGCACAGCGGATGCCGTATTCTCCGGACGCAGCGTCAGGCTGCGGTCACCGCGGTCGGTAAAGGTATACATCTCCTTATCCACGACATCCGTGCCGTCGCCGATTCCGCGCTGAAACAGCTCCGTATGCTCGAACAGCGGCGTACGGATCTCATGATAGCCATAGCGGTCGCAGAGATCGCGGATCACGTTCTCCACGCATGTCCACGCGCCCACTGCATCGGGCAGTATATCCTTCGTTCCCCGTGGCGCATTTGTCAGCATTAGGGCGTTTCCTCCTCGTATTCCGCGCGCAGAAGCGCGCGGCGCTTTTCAATGTAGATGTCAATATCGCGCAGATAGGTCTGGAGATCCTTTGCGTTGAACACCGCGTGCATACGTCCGCTGCGAATGCCGAGCACCTTCGTCGTGGCGGCGCCGCCGATGCCGATGATCGTCTGACGCTCCTCCATGATCTGAATGTTGTAGATGCTCTCCGCCCCCGCGCGGGCATAGCCGACGTTCTCAAGATCGCCGCTCATATAGCCCTGCCGATAGAGATAGTACGGCCGGTAGCCCGCCTCCTCCACCGCGCGCACAGCGACCGCGCTCATGCGCTGCGTCTCTGCATCGGATGGCAGCTCGACGTGCTCAGTCTCCATCTTGCGTCTGAGATTCGAGCCACGCTTGAGGGCAAGTGCGTGGAGCGTGATATCGTCGGGCGCAAGCGCCGTCACCGCCGCCACTGTCCGCTCCACATCCTCTGCCGTTTCCCCCGGGAGTCCCAAGATCACATCCATATTGATGTGGACATCGAACGCCGCACGGATCTCACGCACCATGCGCACGATGTCGTCGGGGCTGTGGTGACGCCCGATGCGTTCGAGCGTCTCCGCCCGCATGGACTGCGGGTTGACGCTGACGCGCGTCACGGCATGCTCCCGCATGGCGGCGATCTTCTCCGCCGTCATGCTGTCGGGGCGCCCTGCCTCCACCGTAAACTCCGCAATATGCGATCCATAAAACGCATTATATACCATTTTGATCATTTCGGCAAAAAAATCATTTGGAAGACTGGTTGGCGTTCCTCCGCCGATGTAAATGCTCTGCACCGTGAGACCAAGTGCACGTACATCCTCCGCTGCCGCATCAAGGTCGCGTGCGAGCACATCCATAAAGGAGCGCAGCTTCTTCTCCGAGGGAAGCAGATTCGATGGAAAGGAGCAGTAGAGGCAGCGCGAAAGGCAGAACGGAATGCCGACGTAAATGCTCACCGTCCGCACATCGCTCTGCGCGAGAAACGGCAGCTGACGCACGGCGACATCGGTGATGAGCCGTGCCTTGCGCGGACTGCAGTCGTAATCATCCCCAAGGCGTGCAGCGATTGCCTCGGGCGACAGCCCCGTACGCAGCCATCGGTGCACAATCTTTGTCGGGCGTACCCCGTGGAGAATGCCCCATGGCGCAGCCGGCAGTGCAAAACGCACGCGGAAAAACGCGTAAACATTCCGCTTGATCGCGCGGTGAACAGCGGCGCGTGCAATTTCATCCGCCTTGCCCTCCGATGTGAAATAAAATTTCTCACACGCACCGTCATTGGCAAAAAGAAAGACCTCGGTCATAACAGAAGGCGGCTCACAGCCCGACTGCCGGTTCACCACCGACAGTTGGGCGTAATCCGCCTCCCCTGCCCGCCCGACGATCTCCACCTTGAAGAGCGTCAGTACCTCACGGACAATTTTGACTATGACCTCGGCGCTGCTGTTGATTGTGAGCGACCGAATCTTCACGCCTTTTTCTGCTTCTCCTGACATTTTTTGCATACGCCGAAAAATTTCGCCTGATGGTTCTCGACCTTGAAGCCGGTTTTCTGAAAAATATCCTCTTCCAGATGATCGAGCATATCCTCCTCGAACTCCGAGATCTCCTTGCACTCTGTGCAGATCAGATGATGATGGAAATGCTGATTTGGGTCAATCGGATTCAGTTCGTAGGAATACGACCCCTTGTTGCGTTTGTCGAACTCCTTGCCGAACTCGATTTTTTGCAAAATCCCAAGCGACACGAGAATTTCGAGGCTGCGGTAAACCGTCGCAAGCCCGATCTCCGACTCCGTACCGCGCAGGATATCATAGATCTTCTCAGCACTCAGATGCTCGCTCGGATGATCGAGGATCACCTGCAGCACGATCTGACGCTGTGGCGTCATTTTGCGCTGCGTCGCCTGCAGACGCTTTTTCAAATCTTCCATCGTATAGGTATCTGCCATACTTTTTCCCTCCATGTGTTATTATATAATAACTCTCCAATATATAATCACAATCAATGAGAATAGTATAGCACAGTGCACAAGTTTTTTCTATAAGAGATGGAAAACTAATTGAGAATATCCTTTTATGCCTTCTCCTGCGCGATGCGACGCAGCGTCTCCATCATCAGCTTTGCCTCCGGAACAATCGTCGTGACATCCACGCGCTCTTCCGGCGTGTGAATGCCCGTTGTCGTCACGCCGATGGACACCATATCGAGATCGGGATTCTTCGCCGCGTGCCAGCTTGTCTCAAGCCCCGCATGAATGCTCTCGATGGTCATCTGTGCTCCGCCGTTCTGCGCCGCATAAACCTCGCCCATCATCTTTGCAAGGACGCTGTCCTCACGCTCGCGCCACGCCGGCGACTGTGCGCCCACAAGGAGCGTAAAGCCCATGCGCTCCGCCATTGTCCGCGCCGCCCGCACGATCTCATCCAGACGCTCATTCACTGAGGAGCGCGGGAAAAACTGAACTGCCGCCGCCATATCATCCATGTGGAGAACGCCAAGATTCGCCGAGGTCTCCACCTTGCCTGCGTGGAGGCGCGACATATCATGAACGCCCGTGTGCAGGAGTGTAAGGAGCGCAATGAGATCATGCTGCTCCGCTTCGCCAATGACCTTCCCCGCATCTTCCACCGCATGAAGCGAAAACTTCATTGCAGGGTCTGCCGCACCGTAGAGTGCATGGAACCGCCGCTCCTCTGCAACAAGGATGTTGACCATCTCGCGTTCGCCGATTGCCGTCCGTATGATGGCCTCTGCCGTCGGTGGGATGGCATTGCGCGCCGTTCCGCCCGTAAAGGAAACGATCTCGATTTTTCGATGATCTTCGAGTGCCTGCAGAGCAAGTGCGAGCGTACGGATCGCGTTGCCGCGCCCGTCACCGATGCGCTCCCCCGAATGTCCGCCGCAGAGCCCCTCCACCGCGATGCGGTAGGCGGGCAGCTCCGATTCCCTGCGCGAAAGCACACGCGAAAAATCGAGGTTGACACTGCCTGCGCTGCCGACCGTCATGATGTGATAGTCCTCGGAGTCGCAGTTGATGAGGAAGCGCGCATTCTTCAAATGATCGGCACTGAGATAGCGCGCTCCTGTCATGCCCTGCTCCTCATCGACCGTGATGATGGCGCGCAGTGGTCCGTGTTCCTCCGAGTACTGCATCACAGTCAAGATCTCTGCAACGCCGATGCCGTCGTCGCCGCCGAGGCTCGTGCCGTCTGCCGTCAGCGCATCCTCCGTACGGACAAGCTTGATCGGATCCTTCAGCGGATCGTAGGCGACGCCCGGCTTTGCTACACAGACCATATCCATGTGCCCCTGCAGGATCGTGCACGGCGCAGCCTCACAGCCCTTCGTCGCGGGCATCTCCGCGATGATGTTCAGCGCCTCGTCCTGCGTCACCGTGCAGCCGATCTCCTCGAAACGCTTCTTGAGGTAGTCGCTGACGGCTTTCTCATGTCCCGAGGGACGCGGTATGCGCGTCAGTGCCTCAAATTCTTTAACGACCGTCTCCAATAATTTTGCATCGTCTATCATAATTCTTCCTCCTATCTAAATGCTATCCCACATTGTACCACAGACAAAAAGAAGCCGCCACACATCTCTGTATGACAGCTTCTATTTTATTTACTTCTTCGCCGCTTCGACCGCCTTTGCGACAGCCTCGTTAAACTGGTCGTAGCTGACGGTCGCGCCCGCGATGGCGTCGACCTTCGCGAGATCCTTCTTGCTCTCCAGTTGGCTTGCATACGACCCGATTGCCTTGTAGGCGTTCTGCGCCTTCTTGCGGACGCCCTCGGGTTTATCCGCGCCGTAGTTCTCGTCCTTCACCTTGCCGTCCTTGTCAAAGCCCGTATGGACGACCTTTGTGATCGCACCGTTCGCAATCGTCAGCTCGACGTGCGAATGCCCAAGCTGTGCGTGCTCGGAGCTGTCCCCCGCGAACGTGCCGTCCTTTGCCCCCGTCAAGTCTACGGATACCGCCTGTGCGGCGGGTTTTGCATCCTCCTTCGGGGCTTCCTTCTTCTCATCGCCGCAGCCCGTAAGCATCACACCGATGGAGAGGAGCACCGCAAGTCCCAACGTCGTTTTTTTCATGCTCATGCCGTCCTTTCACGCATGTGTCCATGCTCAATGATGACGCAGCGCTGCGCCTCCTCGCCGACCTCGGCGGAGTGCGTAACGGTGAGGATCGTGTGCCCCTCATCGTGCAGCTCATGGAAGATCTTCATGACGAGCTTTTGATTCTTCTCGTCCAGGTTGCCCGTCGGCTCGTCCGCGAGGATGAGGACGGGATAGTTGATGAGCGCACGCGCAATGCAGACGCGCTGCTGCTCACCGCCCGAGAGCTGGCTCGGCAGATGGCTCGCACGGTCGGCGAGTCCGACACGCTCAAGTGCCGCCATCGCCTCGTCACGGTCGGGCATACTGTGGTAGTACTGCGCGACCATGATGTTCTCGACCGCCGTGAGGTACGGGATCATGTGGAACTGCTGAAAGACGATGCCGATCTTGTCGCGGCGATAGCGCGTCAGTTCCTCCGGCGTCGCATCCGTCAGCACCTCGCCGTCGAGGATGACCTCTCCGCTCGTCGCGCTGTCCATGCAGCCGATGATGTTCATGAGCGTCGACTTGCCCGAGCCGGAGGGGCCCATGACCGCAAGCCATTCGCCTTTTTCAACCTTCAGATTGACATCGTCCAGAGCAAGCACCTTTTCATTGTACGCCTTGGAAACGTGCCGCAGTTCAAGCAAACTCATGCGTTATTCCTCCTCATTCGCCGCGCAGGATAATCGCGGGATCTACATTCGTCGCAATGCGCACGGGTAGGAGCGATGCAAGCCCCGTGACAAAGATGGACATGACAAGCGCGACGACGACAATAGTCGCCGAGAACTCGATGCCGCGCCCGAATACGTTGACGCTGACACTCTGGGCAAAGAGATAGCCAAAGCCCGAGCCGAGCACGCCGCCGAGCGCACCGAGAAGGCACCCCTCGCCGAAGAACTCAGCGACAATGTGACGGTTGTCCGCACCGAGTGCCTTTTTCAGACCGATCTCGCGGCGACGCTCCGTCACAATCGCCATCATCGTGGTCGAGACGCAGATCAGCGTCAGGACGAGGACGACGACGGTGACGATGAGCACGAGTGCCTGCAGTTTCCCGAGCACCGTGCCCTCGGACTGTGCAATCTGCTTGACGAGCTGGGGCTGAACGCCGGGGACATCCGTGCGAATCTTCTCCTCTGCGCGCGTCAGCTCATCCTGCCCCGCGACAACGGAGACCTGCGCGAGGCTCAGCTCGCCGGGGCGTTCCTTCATGCTCTGCATATCGGGCAGGGAAACAAAGACAAAATTCTCTTCGTTTCCGCCCGTGCGGACGATGCCGGACACGCGGTAATCACTCACAATCGTGCCCTCGCCGCCCGATACGGTAATCGTATCGCCGGGATTCACGCGCAGCTTCGCCGCAACCCCCGCGCCGAGCAGGATCTCCTTCTCGCCCGGTGTCGGCCAGTCGCCGCGAATCTGCCAATACGGGCTGACCTCCTGCAGGACGGCGAAGTCCGTGCCGCCCGCCATCACCGTCTGATGGTTGATGAGAAGGGTATCATACAGGAACGGTGTGATGCCGACGATCTCATAGCCCGAGAGGGACTTGCGCACGGCGGCAACCGAATCCTCCTGAATCGCGCCCTTGTCTGTCCCCGGCAGGATAAGGAGGTTCGCACCGTAGGCGCGGAACGCACGCCCCATCTGTTCGGGGACTTCCTTGTAGACCGTAATCATGCCCGAGATGATCGTCGCCCCGATGGCAACGGCGAGCAGAGCGATTGCCATGCGTGCACGCCGCCGCAGCAGGGAATTGGCGACCATGATAAAGAACATTTTATATCGATTCATCATTCATCACCTGCCATAGAGAACCTCTGCCGGCTGCAGCGACAGAAGCATACGAATCGCGGGCACGCTCCCGATAATCAGCACGAGCGACATGAGCACGGCAATGATCGGAATGACGTACGGATTGACTGCAATGCCCGAGCCAAAGACATTCTCACCAATGAGCTGGGCAAAGCCGAGTCCCACGACGTAGCCAAGAATGCCGCCGAGGATGCCTGCAATAAAGATCTCCGCGAGAACGGAGAGCACGACGGCGCGATTCGTCGCGCCAAGTGCCTTCAGGAGTCCCAGCTCGCGGCTGCGCTCCATGATGTTCGCACTGATGAGGTTGCTGACGCCAAGGCTCGAGGAGAGCAGCGACAAAACCGTAATCAGCAGCATAAGGAGCTGCGTCTTGCCGAGAATCTTGCCCTCGGACTCTGCGATCTGGCGCACGGGATGCGCCGCCGCATTGTGCATGACCTCCTCAATCTGATAGGCAATCGATCCGACGTACGACGTGCAGTACCAGATATCATACTCTGCCTGCGAGAGTGACTTCGGATTCTCCGCCGCCTTGCGCGCAAGATCATTCTCCGGCGTCGTCATTGCACTGACCTCCACCTGATCGATCTTGCCTGCCGCATTCGCAAGCTCTTGTGCACAAGCGAGCGAACCGACGATCTGATTCTCCTCCTCGCCGCCGCCCGAAAGGATGCCGGTAACCATCAACGTGCCGTCCGAACCGTCCGACTTCTTGTAGGAAATCGTACTGCCTGTGGTAACGCCGAGCTTCTGTGCGAGCTTCGTACCGACGAGTACCTGATCCGTCTGCGTATCATCCGCCCAGCTGCCATCGACATGCCACCACGACTTCATGAATTTCACGCCCGTGGTATAGACCTCATCCGTCGGCAGCGTGAGCGTGTGCTCGAACCACGTGCCGAAGAACGGAACCGTCTCACCGTCCGCGAGCGTGATGTTCGTCGTCAATGACGGTGAGAACGCCACGATATTGTTCGTCCAGAAAATCGTCTTGATGTTGCCGAGATCCGCCTCATCCAAATACTCGCGATGTGTGCTCTTCGTCGTCTCCACGCCGTAGAGATCCTTGAGCACCATCGAGTTGCGGGGCGTGACCGTGATGTTCGCACCGAATGCCTTCAGCTCCTGATTGACCTTCTCACCGATGTCGAACATGACATTCAGCATGGCAGTCGCGAGCGAGACGCCGAGCGCAACCGTCAGTGCGATGAGGATAAACCTTCCGCGCTGACGGATGAGCGCCCCTTTTACCATTTGCCAAAACATGGCTTTCCTCCTCTCATGCCGTCACCGGAAGTGAATGCGTGCCGCTTCCAGCGTATCCGCCGAGATCTGCACGCTGCCGCCCGCTACGCGGTACTCCACGGGGATCGGGTTGCAGCCGCCCGGGAGGCCAATCGTCGCCTTGTTCATGACAACGTCGCAGAGGCGGCAAACAATCTGTCCGTCACGCTCGAAGTAACCCGTCGCACCGCAGATCTCACATGCGTCAAGACCCACACCGAACGCGGAGCCGCCCTTCTGTACGATGATGACACGCACATCCGTTCCATCCGAAGCGCGAAAGGCATAGCGGTGGAGATGTCCGTCGGAAACCTCCTCAAGCGGAATCTGCACGAGTCCGTCCTCCGCCTTGACCGCAACGGCAGGGACAAGCTGCTCCTTCTTGTTCGCATACCAGCCGCCGACACTTGAAATGAGTATCGTCAGAACGAGCATTGCGAGAAGCCCTGAACCCCAACGCTTGCGCCGAATCGCACGCGCGAGCAGCTGACGGTACTGCGCGGGATTTGCCCAGAGCGGACGCTCGGGGCGTGGCTGCAAAAAGAGCGTAATGGGCACGAGAATGGAAACGAAGTAGACGACATAGATGATTTTGTTCTGGTTATCGATAAACGGCGCCATAAAGGGGATGAGCGCCTCCGCGCCAAATACCTGCCGCGCCATCATAACCGTCATGACAAAGATGATCTGCTGCACGGCGGTCGCAGCGATCTGCACGGTAAAGACAAAGACGAGCCGCCCGTGATTAAGCGCCGCCGCCGCATGATACGCCAGATACCCCGAGAGGAAGCCGAGGAAGATGCCGCCGAGAAAACCGAGCATCTTGACAAAGAAAATGAGGGTAAAGTAGTCCCCCATCGCAACCTGAACCGTACCAACAGGGATCAGCCAGAGTTCAAGTCCGTGATAGAGGAAGATACCAAGTGCAAGCGCCCCCGTCCCAATACGGAAGACGCGCTCCTCCTTCGTTGTCCATTCACGATGCAGACTGCGCAGGAGGATCGTACAGAGAACGAGCGCGCCCACGAGATCGACACCGATCGCCATGCTCTCGAAAATCTCGCGATTGACTGCGGACTTTGTACCAACACGCACGGCAGTCATAAAGAGCGAGAGGAAAAACCCCCACTTCAAAACGCGCACAAACGTATGGCGGATGCTTTGATTCGGCAGGGGCAGAATGATTGCAAGCAGAATACCGAGCGGCACGGCGAGCTTGATGCTCTCTTCGAGCGCCGGTACCAATTGTTGTAAAAACGCCTGTAACATTGTAATAACCCTTTCCTACTAGAAAAGCCGCCGTCCCCGAAGGACGGCAGCCATTCTAATTCCGGCAGGACAATGTGCAGCACAGGAATCCCGCGCCGTCATCGTCCGGGAGCAGCTGAAATTACCACTTACGCGGAACGTATTTGAACACCCAGCTCATCTTGACCGGCTCGGTCCAGAAATGACCCGGAACGCCCGTCTCCTTGTCGGTGTGGAGCATGTAGTTCTGACGTGCGGGACTGTCGATCGAGAACTCGCAGTCATAGGTGCCCGCGCCGAGCATCTTGACATTCGCGCCGTAGTGCGGGCCGTCGTCTGCGCTCATCGGCATGAAGACGCCCTCAAGGCTCTCGCCCGTCTCACGCTTCGTGAACTTGTAGTGCACCGTCAGATAGGGAATCCACTCGCCGACACCGAAGCCGCAGTCATTGCCCTCAGTTGCATGGATATCCGTCTCAATGTGGATATCTGCCTGATCTGCCGGGAGGCTCATGCCGGCAGGCTCCATCGTGACCGGCTGGAAGTACACGAGCGCAACCTTGAAGTGGTTCGTCGTATCCTCGATCTCGTCGCCGATCGGGAACTCCTCGAATGCTGCTTCGCTGACATTCGCATTGATCGCGAACGTGGAGAACGCGACAGCACCGATTGCAAGTGCCTTCTTGAGCATGCTGAAACTGGATTTCTTCATGGGATAATCCTCCTTGGTAAAGATGAACACTGCTCCCTCTTACGGGAAAGATTACGCCTCTGCCGCAGCAGAGCGTTTTCTATATGATACCATTGCGGCAGCAAACGCAATCAGCAGAAGCTGCGGCACAACGGTTTCATAGGTGGGATAAAGTCCGAGCAGATCAATGCTCGGCACGGGAATCGCCTCAATGACGGATGTGGAGATCACATCTGCCTCCTGCAGTTCCTTGAGTCCGCCGCCGAGGAAGGTGACCGCAAGGATAAACATAAATGCGCTCGTCACCTTGAAGAACGGGCCAATGGGAATGCGCAGCGCACCGCGCTGCATGAGGAAGAAGAGCAGAGCAAGTGCGGCACACGCAGCGACAAAGCCGCCCCAAATCATGTCGACATCGCCGATGGCGTTGTTGAAGAGTGCCTGATAGAAGAGAATGACCTCCGCACCTTCACGATAGACGGCGAGGAATACCGCAAACCCGAGGGCGCGGGACTTGCCGGTCGAGAGCGTCAGCTTCACCTGCTTGTCAATATAGGACTTCCATGCCTTGGCGTTGGACTTGCCGCCCATCCATGCTGATGTACCCAAGAGGACAAGCACGGCGAAGAGAGCGGTACAGCCCTCGATGATCTCACGCCCGGAGCCGGTCGTCGTCGTATTGTCAAGAACTTCAACAAAAAGATAAGCCGAGATAAAGCTTGCAATAACCCCGACAATCGCCCAGTTGTAGACCGTGGAGAGTTCCTTCTCGTGCCCGGCACGCCCGAGATAGGCGATGATGCCGACGAGCACGAGGATCGCCTCAACGCCCTCACGCAGAAGAATCAGAAACGCCTGCAGGAACATCCCCCAGCCGCCCGACTGCACACCCGCCGTTTCAAGGGTTGTCACTTCCGTCTGAACCATATCGAGAAGTTTCTTTCCCTCGGCCTCTACCTCGGACTGCGGCGCACCCGCGCGGATCGCCTTTTTCAGCGTGTAGAACTGGTACTCCGTGAGGTTCGCACTCTTGGAGGAGATCCCGCTGCGCACGGCACTCTCAAGGCCGTCCTTTTCGTAGATGCCGTAGTAAATATCATTGACGGCATCCTTCGCCCCCTCCGCATTGCCCGTTTGGTAGATGGTATAGACATTCTCCATTTCAGCGGCGATGTGGTCGTGGATCTGCTGCCATGTCTGCGCAGCATCGGTGGACGCCGCCGGCAGAAACAGGCAAAGAGCCATAATAAACACAAAGAGTTTTCTCATTGGATTGCTCGTTTCCTCCCATTCTCGTGCACGCTATTTGATGTTGCGCGCAGGCTTCATGTTAAAGTAAACAGGGCACTGCATATCGGATTCCATCGGCTGCCCGTTCATATCCTTCGCAGGCTCGAACTTCCACTGCTTCTCGACAATGCGCCGTGCCATGCGGTCATAGAGTGCATTTCCCGAGGAAACCTGTATGCGCGTGCTGATGACCTTTCCGTCTGTGCCGATGCGTGCCGAAACGGCGATGCGTCCCTTGAACTGAATCACGCCGTATGGCGGCTGCTCTGCATGAAGGATCTTGCCCGGCATGCCGATCTGCTTGCCCTCGCCGGAGCGCAGAACCTTCGGTTCCTCCGGCTTGTCCGCCGTTTCCTCGACTTCCTTCAGGATCTCCGTAATGGCTTCCTCAGGAACCTCCGCCTCAACCACGGCAGGTTCCTCTTCCACCTGTTCCGGTTCGGGCGGTGGGGGCGGCGGCGGAGGAGGTTCCTCCTCCGGCTGCTCCTCCTCGGGAGGACCTGGATCATCCGCGAGTTCGACCCACTCCATCGGCTCCTCCTGCGGAGGTGCTTCCAGCGCTTTGAATACGTGCGGAATCAGGATCGTCAGAAAGAGCCACGCAATGATGTGAAAGAAGAACGCGAGAACAAAGGCGAGACGCCAATGTGTCTGATAGTGCACTCAGACCCCTCCCGTCTCCGTCGCGATGGACACATGACGCGTCCCCGCTTCCTTGAGCGCATCGAACACGGTAACAACGAACTGATAGTCCGCCTTGCGGTCACCGCGCACGACAAAGACCGTATCGGGATCATCCGCAAGCTGTGTCTTGACCCGCGCCGTCAGTTCCCGCGTCGGCTCCTCATCACGGTCGAAGAGCACCTTGCCGTCCTCCGTCACCGTAATGGATACAATGTGGGGACGCGTATCCTGCTTTGCGCTCGCCGCCTGCGGGAGACTCACCTGCACCGTGCTCGCGTTCACCATATACATCGTACTGAGCATAAAGAACACGAGCAAAAAGAGCATAATGTCGATCATCGGGATAATCATGACGAGCGGCTCGCGCACCTCATGAAAATTACGACGCATGAGAACGCCCTCCATCCGTTGCGGCAAAGCCCGCCAACAAGGTATTCATTGTCTTTTCAAGCAGCGTCAGCATCGTATCCATGCGCTGGGCAAAATAGGTATGCACAACAAGCGAAAAGATCGCGACAAGCAGTCCCGTCGCCGTTGCAACGAGCGCCTCACCGATGCCGCCCGTAATCGCCATTGGCTGCCCCGCCTGCAGGTTGAAGACACTGAACGACTGGATCATACCCGAGATCGTACCGAGGAGTCCGAGCAGCGGTGCAAGCGTGACGATTGTCGAAAGGTAATTGAGACGTGCGCGCAGCAGCATTGCCGCCTCGCCGTATACCGCCTCCAATGTCATGGGGACATCCTCCCCCGCTGCACGCGCATCAAGCGCACTGTTCACAAGATAGGCGACCATATTGTCCTTGTCTTTGGCGGCAGACGCGGCTTCCTCCACCTTCCGTCCCCGCAGCGCCTTCGAGACATCCGCCTCAAGCGCCCGCGCACCTTGCGCGGCACGACGGTAGAGCAAAAATCGATCAATCGCAATCGCCGCCACCGTGAGCGAGCACAGGAGCAACAAGTACATTACCGGTCCGCCTTTTTCAAAGAGTTCTGCACTGGTCAAAAAGAACACCTTCCTTATCAAATGCACAGATATATGCGTAATTACCTATGGATTCGTTGTATATCATTGAGAATGATACACCTTGTTAGACGTAAGTCGCTATTAAGTATAGCTCCATGGAGAGTGATTGTCAATATAAATTTAATGAAATTATCAGTATCAATCCTCATTCATGTGTTTCATTGTATGATTTTGCCAACTTTTGAAAACGCGGCAGGGCGCGTTCAATCATTGCCGTGCGTACGCAGTATGCCGCACGGAAGTATCCGGGACAGCCGAAGTCCCGCCCCGGTACAAGGAGCAGATCAAACTCCCGTGCCCGCGCGCAAAATGCCGCATCATCCTTCTCAAGTGCCTTTGGAAAGAGGTAGAAGGCTCCCTGTGGCTTCATGCAGGAAAAACCCGCGGCAGTCAGCCCTTCATAGAGCAATGCCGCATTGTGTGCATACGTGCTGAGATCGGCCGTCTTTCCTACGCAGCGCGCGATAACGAGCTGCCAAAGGGACGGCGCGTTGACGTGCGTCAGGACACGCGCTGCACCTGCAATGGCACCGTAGACGCGCGCAAAATCCGCGACAGAATCCGGCACAACGATGTAGCCGATGCGCTCGCCCGGCAAGGAAAAGGACTTGCTGTAGGAGTAGCAGACAATCGTGTTGTCATAGTAGAGCGGAATGCACGGGACGGTATTACCATCGTAGACAATCTCGCGATACGGCTCATCTGCGATGATAAAGATCGGATGCCCGAACTCCGTCTCCTTTCGGCATAAGAGTTCGGCAAGCTGACGAATGACCGACACGCTGTAGACCGCACCGCTCGGATTGTTCGGCGAGTTTATGATGACGGCTTTTGTGTGCGGTGTGACTGCCGCTTCGAGTGCCGTGAAGTCGATCTGGAAATCATCCGTCTTCGCGGGCACAACGACGAGCCGCCCCCCGCACGCCTCGACAAAGACGCGGTACTCCGGGAAGAACGGCGCAATCGTGACGAACTCATCGCCCGGCTCCGTCAGTGCCTTGCACGTGATTGTCACGGATGCTGCTGCGCCCGCCGTCAAAAAGAGATTTTTCCCTGCAAACTGCGTTCCGAAGCGCTTGTTCAGATCGGCGGCCAGCATCTCGCGCACCTGTGGCTTGCCGGGGGCAATCGTATAGCCGTGCACCTCCATCGGATCACTGTGTACGAGGATGTCGATGGCGGCATCGCGGATGAAGTCCGGCGTTGGCACGTTCGGATTGCCGAGACTGAAGTCAAAGACATTCTCCGCACCGACCTGTGCCGCACGCATCTGTCCGTATTCGAAGATCGTGCGGATGGTGGACTTCTTCGTGCCAAGTTCATACATCTGTTCCGAGACCATATAATGCACTCCTTTTTCAAAAGAAAGGGTGCCCCCGCCACCATACAACGGCAGGGGCACCTGCAACCCGACTCACGCATTCCGCAGGAATACGTCGTAGCCCTTCTTCATCTCGTAGATATCCACCTTGCTCGTGACCTCCCACGGCGCGTGCATGCTCATGACAGCGACACCATTGTCAATGACATCCATGCCATAGCGCGCCATGATGTAGGCGATTGTACCGCCGCCGCCAAGGTCGACACGCCCAAGCTCCGCAAGCTGATAGCTGACGTTATTTTCGTCCATCATGCGGCGCAGCTGCCCGAGGTACTCCGCGCTCGCATCGCTCGAACCGGACTTGCCGCGCGCACCCGTGAACTTGTTGAACACCATTCCGCGCCCGAGGTAGGCGACATTTTTCTTTTCGAATGCGTCCGCATAGAGCCCATCGTAGGCGCTCGATACATCCGAGGAGAGCATCTTCGAGTGCGCGAGCGTGCGGCGCAGTGCGATCTCCGTGTACTGTCCGCAGGCGGAGAGCACCTCTGCGACCATGTTCTCAAAGAAGCGCGACTGCATCCCCGTCGCGCCGACGCTGCCGATCTCCTCCTTGTCCACAAGCAGACAGCACGCCGTGCGCTTTGGCGTATCTGTCTCAAGCATGGAGCGGAGTGCGGTATAGGAGCAGACGCGGTCATCCTGCCCGTAGCCGAGCACCATGCTGCGGTCAAAGCCAAGCTCACGTGCGCGCCCTGCGGGAACGAGCGTCAACTCTGCCGAGTTAAAGTCCTCCTCAGCAATATCGTAATATTCCTTGAGGAGCGCGAGGATTCCATCCTTGACGGATTCCTTGTCCTCCTTTTTCAGTGCGTAACCACCGATAAGCACGTCCAGCTTCTCGCCCTCAATGACCTTCGACGCCTTTTTCTCAAGCTGCTCCTGCGAGAGATGAATGAGAAGATCGGTCACGCAGAAGACGGGATCGTCCGCCTTCTCGCCGAGCGTGATCTCCACCACCGTGCCGTCTTTCTTCACGACAACGCCGTGCAGGGCAAGTGGGATCGTCACCCACTGGTACTTCTTGATGCCGCCGTAGTAATGCGTGTCGAAATACGCAAGACCGTTATCCTCATACAGCGGATTCTGCTTCACATCGAGGCGGCAGGTGTCAATGTGTGCGCCGAGGATATTCATACCGCGCTCCATTGGCTCCGTACCGATGTGGAAAAGGACAACCGCCTTCTTCATATTGACGGCGTAGACCTTGTCCCCCGCCTTGAGCTTGGCGCCCGCCGCAATCACGTCTGCAAGGTCACGGTAGCCCGCCGCCTGCGCCAGACGTACCGCCTCCGTCACACTCTCGCGCTCCGTCTTGCAGTCCGAGAGGAAATCAATGTAGCCGCGCGCGAGTTCATCGACTGCAGCGCGCTCCGCCTCCGTGTACTTCGACCAGACCGAAGTCTTCTTATCGTCACTCATATATATCCCTTTCTATAGATCCCACGCATCGCGCAGAATATTGACAAACTCCTCACGCGACGCCGCGCGGTTAAATCGCTCACGCAGCTCCGCACTTCCTTTCAGACCGCGCGTATACCATGCCGCATGCTTTCGCATCTCACGGATGCCGATGTATTCGCCTTTATAGCCGACAAGCAGATCGAGATGCCGCAGGATGACCTGTGCACGCTCCGTGCGTGTCGGCGGGGGCAGCTCCTCCCCCGTGCGCAGCCAGTGAATGAGCTGCGGGAAGATCCACGGATTCCCCTGTGCTCCGCGCCCAATCATGACGGCATCTGCGCCCGTTATGTCGAGCGCACGCGCGAGATCGACGGGACGGCGAATGTCACCGCTCACGATCACGGGAATATTTACGGCACGCTTCACCTCGGCAATCGCCGCATAGTCTGCGTTGCCGCTGTAGAACTGCGCGCGTGTACGCCCGTGCACGGCGACGGCATCCACGCCGATCGCCTCTGCCATCCGTGCGATCTCCACGGCGTTGCGCGAGGCATCGTCCCAGCCGAGCCGCATCTTCACCGTGAACGGCAGCTTCGTGGCGCGGCGGATCGCCGTGAGAATCTCCTCCGCCTTTTTCGGCTCACGCATGAGCGCCGAGCCCTCGCCGTTCTTCACAACCTTCGGTGCGGGGCAGCCCATGTTAAAATCCAGAATATCTGCCGTGCCAATCTCCTCGATGTAGGCAGCTGCCTCCGCCGCCATCGCCGCCGACTTTGCGAAGATCTGCATGGCAATCGGACGCTCGCCCACCTCCGTCTTTAGCATCTTCATCGTATGCTCGTTGCGGTAGTGGATCCCCTGGCTGCTCACCATCTCCGCAAATGCGAGCGGGCAGCCCATATCGTGCGCAATCACGCGGTACGCGGTATCCGTTACCCCCGCCATCGGCGCGAGAAAGACGGGATCATCAAACGTGAACGCGCCTATTTTCATCGGACTCACGGCTGATTCCGCTCGTAGAGAACGCGCAGCCCCGTCAGCGTCAGGAAGTGATCGACTTTGTCAATCGTCTGTGATTCCTTTGCCACCATACGCGCAAAGCCGCCCGTCGCGACCACCTTCATCTCCATTGCAAGCTCTGACTTGATGCGTCGGACAATTTCATCAATCTGCCCGACGTAGCCATAGATGATGCCTGCCTGCATGCCCTGTATCGTGCTGCGGCAGACGACCGTCTTCGGTGGCACAAGTTCGATGCGCGGCAGCTGTGCCGCACGCTGAAAGAGTGCCTCAGCACTCGATCCAAGCCCCGGCGCAATGACGCCGCCGAGGAAGTCCCCGTTCTCCGCCACGATGTCGAACGTCGTCGCCGTCCCGATGTCGATGACAACGAGAGGGCCGCCGTACTGCTCGTGTGCCCCGACGACATTGACAATGCGATCCGCACCAATCGCACGCGGATTTTCATAGTTCAGGCGTATCCCGGTTCGTATGCCGGGGCCTACGATCAGCGGGCGGATGCGGAAATACCGCTCGCACATCTTGCGCAGGGGAACGACGAGCGGCGGCACAACTGAGGAGATGATGATTGCCTTGATATCGGACATCGCAATGCCCTGATAACGAAACAACTCATTGAACAGAATGCCGTATTCGTCGCCCGTCTTTTGCCGATCCGTCGAGATGCGCCAATGCCGCAGGAGTTTTTTCCCCTCGTAGGCGCCCATGACAATATTGCTGTTGCCGATGTCCAGTACTAGCAGCAATTTCTTTCCTCCATACTATTTCTTCGGGCGGATGGATACATCCCCCGCTAACACGCGCCTTCTCCCAGTCTCTGTATCAATCAGAAGGGCTCCCTCTGCGTCGATGTCCGCCGCAACGCCCTCGAACTCCTCGCCTGCGGGCGCAATCACACGTACCGTCTGCCCGAGCGTCACCGCGTATTCCCGCCATGCCGCCAAGACGGGTGCAAAGCCCTCCCGCTGCACATCTGCATAGAGTTCGTCAAGCGCTCGCAGGAGTTCCTGCAGGAATGTCACGCGCGGCAGCGGCTCCCCCTTCATCTGCATAAGTGACGTAGCGACGGATCTCAGTTCGGCGGGGAAATCCTCCGGCGCGATGTTCACATTGATGCCGATCCCGATCACAACGTAGTTGACGCGATCCATCTCCGCGCTCATCTCCGTGAGGATCCCCACGAGTTTGCGTCCATCGTGCAGAATGTCGTTCGGCCACTTGATCGCCGCGCGCAGTCCAAATTTTTCCATTGCACGCGCAACCGCAACCGCAGCCATCAGCGTGCACTTCGGCGCATCCTGTGGCAGAAATGTCGGGCGCAGGAGGATACTCACCCAGATCCCCTTGCCGGGCGGCGAGAAAAAGGAACGCTCCATGCGCCCACGCCCCGTCCCCTGACTGTCCGCGACGACGACCGTACCGTCCTCCGCGCCGCTGCGCGCAAGCTCTTTCAGCACAAGGTTGGTCGAGTCCACGGCATCGTATGCAATGATCTTTCGCCCGATCAGCTGCGTCTCAAGCCCCTGTGTGATTTCCGCCTCAATCAGGCGATCCGGTGCCGCACGCAAAGCATAGCCGCTGCGCGGGGCACTTGCGATATCGTAGCCTGCATTACGCAGTGCGGCAATCTTCTTCCAGACTGCTGCGCGTGTTACGCCAAGCCGCTCCGCCATCTTCTCCCCCGATATATAGCCACCCGCCGCACGCAGCAGCTCCAACACATCCCTACTCATGGAACACCACCCAATCGAAACGCCGTTATCCGCCCTATTATAGCGCAGATAACGGCGTCCTGCCACAAAAATATGGAAAAATACGAACCCACTACTCACGTACTGCGCGGAAAAGCCATTGGAAGGTATCCACGTCCTCCGGGTCTACATGAACGTTGCGCAGGGAAAGAATCTCCTCGCGAAATTCCCGCAATAATTGCTCAAAAGGATGTCGCTTGCCCCTGATCTCATCAATGACAAGCTCAGCACCTTCAAACAACTTAACTAGCTCGTACTTCGTAAAGAAACGATAATGTGTACGGTCTAAGAGTCCCATATCCTGATACGTCCAGCATCCGCTGAGGACATTATAGAGATTGCTGATATGCGCCACGTTCGGAATGCTCGCAATAATTGCCCCGCCTGATACGAGCAGTTCACGCATATTGCGGATCGCCGTCCATGGATCGAGCAAATGCTCAATCACATCGCCCATTACAATGTAGTCAAACCGCTCCGAGATTTCTGCAGGATCCAGATTTTCCACGTTCATGGAGAGAATCGTGGCAAACGGCGCAGCAACAGCAGCGGCGTGTTCGTTTAGTTCCACGCCATAGAGTCTCGCCGTGGGGTTGTGCATGCCAATCTCCCGCAGCGTCGCGCCGCAGGCACAACCAATCTCAAGCACACGCAGCCCCTCACGTTTCAGATCCATCATCTGAAAGAGATCCACGCGCGGATGAAATGAATAGTCAAGGGATACGCCCCATTTGGAGCGGAACATCAAACGTTCCCGTTTCTGCAGCTGATCGTATTCCGGCGGCTCCTGTGCAGGAATACTCTCCTCATGATGCACATAGGCACCCATCAAGGAGGCAATTCCATAACCCGCACGGGTCATGCGGATCGTATAATCATACGCCGCAAGCGCGGGCACTGTAAATTGCTCATCCAGAAAACCCGCTGCCTCTGCCGCATCCCGCCGCACCATCAGGGCAAACATCTCCGCAAGAATCTCGGGGTAGAGCGCGCTTTCTCGTGCGCGAAGTTCCTCTGCAACTGCAGCAAACTCCTCCCATGACCGATACTCCGACGGCGGAGCAACACGCGAACGCTCGTATGTACGAGAAGCGACAGCACTCACCGCCCCCACGGTGGGGTTCTCGATCAGGGCATCCAGCATATCCTCTGCCGTATGCGGCGCGAGCAGGACATCCGCATGGAGAAAGAGCAGCACCTCTCCCACGGACGCACGAAGCCCTGCATTCACCGCATGAGAAAAGCCATGTCGCTCCGCACTGCGAAGAATCCGTACATCGTCCCCCGCCGCCGTAACGACAATTCCTGCATCTTTCGAGGGTCCGTCATCGACAATGATCATCTCGTATGGAAAGCGTACTGTATTCCGTATTGCCGCAAGGCATTGATTGAGCTGATCGCCCATATTGTGTACGGGAATAATAATGCTTAGTTTTGCCATAACAGCCTCTCATCGTTGAATACAAAAGACAACGGTATCGCCCAGCAGAAAATGATGCAGCTGCTGACGATTCTCACCTGCACTGTCCAGAATCTTTACGGCAAGCTCTTCAAACGCCGTCATATCAGCAAAGAGATGCGGGCATCTCGCGTATCCAATGCGAACGGCATCGGACGAAAAGCGTTTGTTGACCTCTGTAATAAGGCGTTCCACGGGAAATACCCGCCGCCCATCCATCGGCAGAATACTGTCATAAGTGTCATGCGGGGTGTTATTCGGCAGGCTCTCCATCGTCCGCTCAAAGCTGTTGTAGTTGTGCAGAGAGGCATAGACGAATCCGTGCGGACGGAGGTGGTCATGACATCCTTGAAAGAACGGAATGATACGTGAAATCGGCAGATTGTTGAGCGGTGCGCCGACAACGATCATGTCATAGTGCACATTCTGTTCCGCAAAGAGATGATCCAAGGACTCCATACAGATGGTTTTGTCCGCCATATATTTCGTATCCTCCATGTATGCCGGATCGATAACAATGGCATCCAGTGTGACCGCCCGTCGAAGTTTACGAAAATAATTGCGGATCTGAAGAAGCCCCTCGCCAAACATCGGCTCGATAACGAGTACGCGCGCGGGAAAAGCGTCTGCGGACAGATCTTTGATAAACGCGTCCATAAAGTGCAGATGCCCGCGCGACTCCCACGGATCGACCTTCCACTTTTCGCGAAAGACGGGGCGCATGGAAACAATGCTCTTGTAGTTGCCGCGCTTGGTGCGCACCTCGTTCAGCGTGACTCCGCCAAAGTGGTGAATGAAGGTATCCTTTGCGAGGATCTGGTGAAAGCCCGAGCGGCGCAGCATTGCCGAGAAGTCATCGTCCTCAAAATCGCACATGACATAGCGATAGTCGGCACGAATCTCGGGTACGTCAAAGAGATTCGGCACGACGCTCACAAACGGCATGAGAACAGCGCGATCTTCCCAGAGAAGTGGATTGGACACGTTGTGGTGGGCGGCAAACGCCTCCATCTCCCCCATCGCCTCAAAGGTATTGTCATAGCTGACCGGGATTCCCTGATGGTTTGAGATGCAGTTTTCATTGCAGGTCGGCACAACCCAGAAGACATCCTTCTCCGCCGCATGAACAGCAAGCAGATTTTCGAGCCAATGCGGCGTTGCAACCGCATCGTTTGAAAAATAGACGACATACGCCCCCTCGGCAATGTGACGGGCAATGCCCCAGCCGAGATGATTGTATACGTTGTACTTCAGATTGATTTTCTTCTCATGCGGAAGACTGTTGAAGTATGCCTCCGTTTCATCGGACGAACCGTCGTTGATCGTGATGAGCTCAATGTCTCCCCGTGCAAAATCCGTATGACGAAAGAGACTTTCGATCGCACAGCGTGAGAACTCCACCTTATTGTAAGCGGGTACGATGATCGATATGCGGTACTTGAAGTCCGTTCGTCGCGGCCGTTGGCGCGCCGCTGCAAAGGCAGCGATCGTCTCCTGGAGATATGACGCATCCCTCTCGGGATGCCGCAGAATATGATATTCCAGATCAAGCTGGCAGCCGAGATCCAAAAAGAGTGGGCGCACCTCATATGCAAAGATTTTTCGCGCTTCCTCGACAGCGTTCACAGACAATACCTTTCCCGCCGAATGTGCTGCATTCAGCGCATAGCGGCGGCATTTCTCGACGAGCGTTCCCTCCTCCCGTGACAGACAGTCCGCCACGGACTCCATCGCCGCAGCAAAGTCCGTCAGTACCTGCCGCGTCTCCTCCGCAAGCACATCATGCACGTCCAGCGCGCGCCCGACATAATCGACCGCCTCTTCGGCTGTCGTCATGATCTCCTCATACCACTGCATACAAACCTCTCTTTGCATCGCTGCCCCAGATCGGGAGCACGGATCAATGCGGCACCAATTCCGCGAACTACACAGTATCAGTAATTCCTCTATACTATCGTCAAAACGTCGAAAATTCTAAAGAAAGGGCGCTGCTGCACACATTTCATGCAGCAGCGCCTTCGCTGTGTTCTCTATTTATTCCATCGGGTTACGTTGAACTTCGGCTCTGTGGTCGGAACAGGCGCAGGGCGCTCCTCCGCAGCACGCTCCGCCTCCTCGCTCGTCTGCGTGGAATCATCAATGACGACATCGACGGGGATCATCAGCGGTTTACCCGTATCATCAGGCGTGTCATCCTGCGTTTCCTTATCGCTGATCGCGCCCTTCGTCATGAGTTCCTCAAGCTCGCTTGCACTCAGTGTCTCACGCTCAAGCAGTTCATGCGCGATGAGATCGAGCTTGTCACGGTTCTCCGTGATGATGATGCGACACGCCTCATACGCCTCCTCAATGTAGCGGCGCACCTCACGGTCAATCTCGCCCGCGACTTCCTCGGAGTAGTTGCGGTCACGGTTGAAGTCACGCCCGAGGAAGACCTGATGGTTCTCCTCGCCGTAGGCGATGGGACCGATGGACTCGCTCATGCCATACTGCATAATCATGCTGCGGATGATCTGTGTCGCCTGCTGGATATCGCTCGACGCACCCGTGCTGATCTCGCCGAGCACAACCTCCTCCGCAACGCGTCCGCCGAGCGCAACCTTGATGCGGTCAAACAGCTCGGAGCGCGTGCGATAGGAGCGATCCTCCTTGGGCAGGGAGAGCATGTAGCCGCCCGCGCGCCCGCGCGGAATGATCGTGACCTTGTGCACGGGATCGGCGTGCTCGAGCAGGAGTCCGACGAGCGTATGACCGCCCTCGTGATACGCCGTGAGGCGCTTCTCCTCCTCCGTCATGACATGGGACTTGCGCTCGGGCCCTGCCATGACGCGCTCGATTGCCTCCTCCATCTCCGCCATGTAAATTTTCTTCTTGTTCCGCCGTGCGGCAAGAAGCGCCGCCTCGTTGACGAGATTGCTGAGATCTGCGCCCGTAAAGCCGGGCGTACGACGTGCAAGCACGTCCAGATCTGCGTCCTCAGCAATGGGCTTGCCCTTCGTATGCACCTTGAGGATCGCCTCACGTCCGCGCACGTCGGGCTTGTCCACGACGATCTGACGGTCAAAGCGACCGGGACGCAGAAGCGCGGGATCGAGTACATCGGGGCGGTTCGTTGCCGCGATGATGATGATCCCCTCATTCGAGGCAAAGCCATCCATTTCGACGAGCAGCTGATTGAGTGTCTGCTCGCGCTCGTCATGACCGCCGCCAAGCCCTGCGCCGCGCTGACGACCGACGGCATCAATCTCATCAATAAAGACGATGCACGGTGCGGACTTCTTCGCCTGTTCAAAGAGGTCACGCACGCGCGAGGCACCGACACCGACGAACATCTCGACAAAGTCCGACCCGCTGATTGTAAAGAACTGCACCCCCGCCTCACCGGCAACCGCCTTCGCAAGGAGGGTCTTACCCGTGCCCGGGGGACCAAAGAGCAGCACGCCCTTCGGGATGCGCGCGCCGAGTTCATTGAATTTATCTGGCGTCTTGAGGAATTCGACGACCTCCTCAAGCTCCTGCTTCGCCTCATCCGCACCTGCGACATCAGCGAACGTCACCTTTTTCTTGTCGCTCACCATCAGGCGCACACGTGACTTGCCAAAATTCATCATGCGTCCGCCGCCCATCTGGGACTGCTGCATGATGAAAAACCAAAAGCCGATCAGAAGTGCGATTGGAATGAGCGAGGTAAGCAGGGTCTGCCACCATGGCGGCTCGGGCGGGTTCTCCGCCGAGATATGGATGCCTTTGTCTGCAAGCCGCTTGTAGAGATCGCGGTCACTGTTCGGTGCATCCGGCGCAATGGTCGTGAACTCCGTGCCGTCTGTAAGCGTACCTCGAATATTGTTCTGGATGATGACGACTTTGTCTACCTCGCCCGCATCTACCTTTGCATTAAAGTCACTGTAGCCAAGTGCCGTCGCCTGTGGTCCCTGATGACTGCCGGACATGTAGTCGGCAATCGTCCACACAACGAAGAACATAAGCGCATAAAAAGCAAGATTTCTAAGGATTGATTGATTCAATTCCTACCTCCTCTGCATCATTCATAAACGGAGCGCTTGAGCACTCCGATGTAGGGCAGATTCCGATATTTCTCCGCATAGTCCAGACCATAGCCCACGAGGAATTCATCCGGCACCTCATGCCCCAGATAGTCGATCTCCACGGGGGCAATCCGCCGCGAGGGCTTCGACAGGAACGCGCAGATCTTAATGCTCTTCGGGTGACGCCCCTGAAGCATCTGCTTCAGATAGTGCATCGTTGTCCCCGAGTCAATGATGTCCTCGACGATGATGACATGCTTGCCCTCGATGGAGAAGTCAAGATCCTTGAGAATCTTGACCTGTCCGCTTGAAACAGTCGCCTCCCCATAGCTGGAAACAATCATGAAGTCAAAAGCGATGGGACGATCAATCGCGCGTACGAGATCGGTGAAAAAGACTGCAGCGCCTTTCAATATTCCGACACAGTAGACCGTTTCAGAAGCATCACGGTAGTCGTTCGTAATCTCCGCGCCGATCTCCTGCACACGCGCATGAATCTCATCAGCGGAAAAGGAAATGCGCTCAATGTCACTGCTCATCATTTGGCATCGTCTCCTTCACACATACAATGCTCAAAATATCCGTACTGGATGCCGTCACGGGAGCAAGCACACTACGCCGTCCGCCCGCAATCCAGAAAATCTCGTAGGTATCCGCAAGCGCAAGGAGAGGCATCCGATCCCGCACTTCCTGCGGAACCTTATCGTCAATCAAAATCTCCTTGAGCTTCTTTCGTCCAATGGGGAGCTGCATGAAATCCCCGGCACGCCGCGTCCGCAAGACAAGCGGAGGCAATGCCGCAAGGTCGGCATAGACAGCCTCCCTCTGCTTCATCCTGCGCCAATCCTGCTCCGTCATACACATCAGCCGCCGGATGTGAAACGCCATACCCCGAAAATTTATTATAGCATATTCACGGCTGAAAGGAAGTATAATTTCACTATTTTCCGCAGGGGCTTGCATCGCGGTCGAACGCTGCAGCGTAAGTATACCATAGCGTGCAATCCCCCGCCACCCGCCCGGCATCTCCGCATGTGCGGTTCCCTTTTCAAAGATGAGCGCACGCAGACGCTCCGCATGGAGATAGGAAAAGTCCTGTGTCGCTCCCGTCCGCTGCGTCCAAAACATGCGCAGAACGCGGCGCTGCAGCGCGGGGTGCAGTGTCTGCAGTACCGCAGTCAAGAGCCCCGCAGGGCAAAAGGCACGTGCAAGCGCATCGGCGGCGAGATCTGACAGAAGATCCGCCTCCTCGGCGGCAAGCGCACTGAGTCGCGTAAGTGCATCCTCGACCGCCGGATTGTACTGCGCACGAAGCAGCGGCAAGAGTTCATGGCGCACGCGATTGCGCCGTGCATCCACAGCATCATTCGTCGCATCATGCCGTGGCTTCATACCGCGTGTCCGCACATAGGCCTCAATCTCCGCGCGCCGCATGCTGAGGAGCGGGCGCAGATGTGTTCCATCCCACACACGCATGGCACCGAGCCCCGCAGGTCCCGTGCCGCGCAGAATGCGCAGCAGCACAGTCTCGGCAAGGTCGTCTGCATGATGCGCGAGTACAACGGCATCGCAGACCTGTTCCTCCCGCACCCGATGGAGGAAGTCATATCGGCAGAGCCGCGCCGCTGTTTCAAGCGAGAGCCTGTGCTCACGCGCATACGATGGAACATCCCCCGACGCACATACGCACGGGATCTCCCGTGCCCGGCAAAATTCCTGCACAAAACGTGCATCCGCACGAGAATCTGCCCCACGTATGCCATGCTCATAATGGGCACATACGATCTGTGCACCGCCGCTGCTCTGCAGCACAAACAGCACATCCAAAAGGGCAAGCGAATCCACCCCGCCGGAACAAGCGACGAGCAGCGTGCACGTGGGCGAAAAAAAATTATGCGCGCGAAGAACGCGCTCCACCTGTTGCTGCAATGTATGTCTCCGCTGCAAAAAGGGCACTCCGCATGGAGTGCCCTTTGTTATCCTCATCCGGACAGGTATGCCCTGTCGCTTTGGCATCAGCACTTCCCTGTGATCAGCCGCGGCGCGATCCGCGCCCCCCCCGCTTGGAATCCGTCTTGCGGCGCAGATCGGTCAATCGCTCATCACTGTCCTTCAGGAAGCGCGACAGCTTGTCCTCAAAGGAAGGAGAGCCAATCTGCCGTGATGCTGCGGTGCGCCGCAGATCACGCGGGGGACGCGGCGGGCGTGTCGGAGCCGCAGACGGCTGCACAGGGGCGGCCGGCTTATCCTGAAGCGCCTTGATGGAAAGCCCGATCTTGCCGCGATCATCCACCGTGAGCACCTTGACCTTGACCGAATCGCGCTCCTTGAGAAAATCGTGCACATCGTTCACATAGACATCGGCGACCTCTGAGATATGGATGAGTCCTGTCTTCCCCTCGGGGAGTTCAACAAAAGCGCCAAAATTGGTGATACCCGTTACGACGCCCTCTACTACACTGCCAACTTCGATGGCCAATACAACTCTTCCCTTCAACTACAAACCGTCAGGGGTCTCCCCCAGTATCATTACCCGCTCATTATACAGGGCAGGGATACTCTGTGTCAAGAAATTCTCAGCTGCCGCCGGAACGCTTTCCGGGTGCGTACGGAAGTTCCCCCGCCCCCGTCATCCCCAGCTCCTCGCGTGCCAGCTTTTCGATGTAAGGCAGCTCGCCAAGACGCGCCTTCTCCGCACGCAGACGGTCATTTTCCGCGCGCGCTTCCATGAGCCGCTGCGT
This sequence comes from Candidatus Centipeda massiliensis, assembly GCF_900290285.1. Classification (GTDB taxonomy): domain Bacteria; phylum Bacillota; class Negativicutes; order Selenomonadales; family Selenomonadaceae; genus Centipeda; species Centipeda massiliensis. Next base: position 378,157 of record NZ_LT985755.1, read on the forward strand.
CGCAAGCGTCTGATCCTCATGAACATGGGAAAGGTACAGTCCCTGTGATACGATCATTGCGCCAAAATAGCCCAGAATAAGCAGCACCGTGATGACAAACCAGCGCGGCCTTCTAGATGTTCTGCTCTGTGCCATACATACCTCTCTTCCTTGTCATCAGTGCAATCAAATCCGCCGCAACATCCTGCGCCGCCTCCTCGCGCGCGCATCGACGTGCCGCTCTGCGCATCTCCGGAATGCGGTGCGCAAGGATCTCCTCCACGGCGGGTGCCATGCGTTCCCCCGGATGCAGCCACACAGCCGCACCGCGCCGCGTCGCATAGATAGCGTTCTCCGTTTCGGGTCCCGGGATCGGATCGTGCAGCAGGAGCGGCAGCCCCGCCGCAAATGCCTCGCTGAGGGTCAGCGCTCCCGGTTTTGTAATGAGGAGATCCGCTGCACGCATGAGTACATGCACCTCATCAGTATAGGAAAAGACACGGATCGTATGCCGCGAGCGAGATGCAACGGCGCGTGCATGTGCCGCAAGCGCGGCATTGTGCCCCGCCACAACGAGAATGGAAAAGCGCTGCTCGATCGTCTCAAGTTCCGCGAGCGTGCGGTCCATGCCGCCGAGACCAAGCCCGCCGCCCATAAGGAGAAGGGTTGGCAGATCCTCCGTAAGCCCAGCCTTCGCCTGTGCCGCATCCCGCGCCATCGCATAGTCGGCGGACGCGATGGGAATGCCCGTTGCACGCACCATACTGCGATCAAAACCGCGCACTTCCATCCCCTCCACCATCGCCTCCGTCGCGACAAAGTAGAGATCCACACCGCGTACGAGCCAAATTGTATGCAGTGCATAATCCGTCAGGAGCGCCGCAAGCGCGTAAGTGCCGCCGTGTCGTGTGCGCCAAAGAGCTGCCGCCCCCTCGGGAAAGGGGTGTGTAGCGATGATCAGATCCGGAGCATACGCCCTTATGATCCGCCCCATAGTACGTACCATCACCTGTGCAAATGCGCTGCGCACAATGCCGCCGCTCGCGTTTTTTCCTGCGATGCGGAAAAACACATCGTAAAGATTGGGCACAAAGCGCAGCATTGTCAGGTAAATGCGCTTCATGAGGTAGTGAATCATGGAGACTTCACGCGCCATAAAGTCGACCACATCGACCTGCATAGCGGCTGCCTGCAGGTGTGCCGCAAGTGCCGCACGAATTGCCTCGGCTGCCCGCGTGTGTCCCGCGCCAATCGATGCCGTCAAAATGAGAATACGGGCACGCTCCATGTTTCACCCCCTCACACAATCATGATTATTCTATCACAATTTTGAACGACGGACAAAAGTTTTTTAGATTTACGCCGTCAGCCCGCCGTCAACGCGATAGATGCTCCCCGTCACCCACGCTGCAGCAGGAGATGCGAGAAAAGCGATCACCCCCGCCACCTCATACGGCGTGCCAATACGCCCCATGGGGTAAGGATCCGCCATCGCACGAAGCTGATCGGCGCGTGGGAGATGCGGAGAGAGCTGCCGCTCCGTGAGCGGTGTGAGCACATCGGCGGGTGCAACGGCATTCACGCGCACCGTATCGTGCGCCAGTTCGAGCGCGAGCGAGCGCGTAAAGGCAATGACCGCCCCCTTGGTCGCCGCATACGCCGCACAGCAGTAGTTGCCGTGCAGTCCCGCATCCGAGGCAACATTGATGATCGCGCCGCGCGTCCTCCTCAGATACGGCAGCGCTGCCTGCGTCAGCAGAACGGTTCCCTTGACATTCGTCGCCATCATGTCATCAAACGCATGCTCCGCAAGGTCGTCCAGCGCTCCCTCCGCATAGATCCCGGCGGAATTCACGAGGATATCCACGCCGCCAAACGCATGCGCACATTCCGCCGCAGCGCGCATGCAGTCCGTGCGCATACGGACATCCCCATGAACAACGCGTGCCCGTTTTTTCGCTCCAAGCACATGGAGCGCGTGCGCCCCACGTGCCTCATCACGTCCCATGAGGGCAACGCACGCCCCTCCCGCAAGAAAAATTTCTGCACAGGCAAGTCCAATCCCCGAGGTGCCGCCCGAGATCAGAGCGGTCTTCCCTGCAAAGGCATCGGCTGAAAAAATTGTCTTTTCCATATCCATCCTACGATATGAACAAAAAACCGGACTCCCCATCGGAAGTCCGGCCATCCTGCAAAATCAGTTCACAGAATCCTTCAGAGCCTTGCCAGCCTTGAACACAGGCATCCTCGAAGCCGCAATCTCGATCTCGTCGCCCGTCTGCGGATTGCGTCCCTTGCGCGCCTTGCGGTCTTTCACCTCGAATGTGCCAAAGCCGATGAGCTGGATTCTATCGCCCTCGCCAAGTGCATTCTTGATCGTTTCAAAAACGGCATTGACCGCCTTTTCTGCGTCCTTCTTTGTCAGACTTGCCTGCTCTGCTACGTTTGCGACCAATTCCTGCTTGTTCAAAGTAGCATCCTCCTTTAGATATTTTCCATTTACTCAACGACCACAAGGGGTCGCACTGTCATGAGAGAATTTAACAGAATTACCTAGAAAAATCAAGGGGGAAAATAAAAAAAGCAAGTTTTTTCCCTAAAATCCGGTGTTTTTTTAGGTATTTTCCCAAAAAGTAGGAGCGTATGGAATGAAAAGTGTGGTCAGATGGTCGATATCCGGCTGCCAATCGAGTTCAAAAAGCGGGATGCGCTGAATCCGCTCATCAGGCAGCGCAAGATGGTGCAGATAGATGACCTCCTGCGTATCGGAAAAGTGCTCCATCAGGAGAATCTTGAGATCGGAGGCAAGCTCGCGTGAGTAGACCTGCGTGATGATAAGATCCTGCGCAGGCGGTGCTGCAACGGCGTCCTCATTCATCGCGTCGATGATGGAAAGCCCGTCGGCAGGGTCGATGCTGAGTGCGGCGAAAAGAGGCTCCAAAAAGCTCATCGCCGGCAGAATCTCAAGGGGGATGCCTGCCTCTGCAGCATGCTCCCGCAGGAGCTGCACCGTGCGCTCCGCGACAAAGGGACTGCCCGGAACAAGATAGAGTACATCGTGCTCTGCTGCACGCGCAAAAAGATCATCGACAATCTCTTCATAGAGTTCCTCAAAATCATCCGCTTCCTCGTAAAAGTCATCGTAGGTCGCATAGGAGATCCCTTCCGCATCGAGTACCTCCACCGTCGGATGGATGCGCGTGCGCAGGATAATATGCTCCGCCGCCTCAATGCGCGCCCACGTCTCGCGCGTAATAAGCCCCGCGCTGCCGGGACCAAGCCCTGCCACTGTCAACTGATATGCCATGTGTCACTCTCCACTCACCATCTGCACGACTTCCAGTGCCGTGTCCAGTATTTCCCTGCGTTCCTGCGGCTGCAAGCGGATGCGGTAGCCATCGCCCTCGGGCAAGGGTCCGACCCGCCGCCCGTATGCGCGATCGAGGCACATCAGTGCCGGCAGCGGAAGTTTCTCCCCTGTCGGCAGCACAATGTCAAGCGCCTCTCCCTTCGCCCCAATGCTGCGGGCACCAAAACTGCGCGCATAGTTCTTGACCCGAGCGATATCCAGAAGCGCAAGCACTGGTTTCGTCGGCTCGCCAAAGCGATCAATCAACTCATCGAGCAGCGTGTCCAGATCCTCATTTGAGCGCACAGCGGCAACCTTCTGATAGATCTCGATCTTGTGCATAGCATCGTCGATGTAGCCGCCGTCAATATACGCCTCCACGGGCAGATCGATCACCGGCTCCACGGGCGGCGGAGGCTGTGCTTCACCGCGCTTACGAGCCACGGCTTCCTCAAGCAGCTTCACATACATCTCAAAGCCAACGCCTGCGATGTGTCCGTGCTGCTGCGCACCGAGGAGGCTGCCCGCCCCTCGGATCTCGAGGTCGCGCATGGCGATCTTGAAGCCCGAACCGAGCTGGGCGAACTCCTTCATCGCCTGCAGGCGCTTCTCTGCCGTCTCACTGAGTACCTTGTCACGCCGATAGGTAAAGTAGGCGAATGCCATCTTTGCCGAGCGCCCCACACGTCCGCGCATCTGATAGAGCTGTGAGAGGCCAAAGTGATCGGCATCGTAGATGATGATGGTATTCGCGTTGGCAACATCGATTCCGTTTTCGATGATGCTTGTTGCGAGCAGGATGTCATAATGCCCCTCGTAGAAATCCATCATAACCTGCTCGAGAATATCCTCGTTCATCTGCCCGTGTGCCGAAGCGATCCGTGCCTCTGGAACGAGACGGAGCAAGTGCTCACGCATCCGATCAATGCTCTCCACACGATTGTATATAAAGTAGATCTGTCCGCCGCGCGCGAGTTCACGTTCAATCGCGCCGCGTATCACCTGATCGCTGCTCTCGACAACGTAGGACTGCACAGGCAGACGGTCAGCGGGCGGCGTTTCGATAATGCTCATGTCACGCGCCCCCGCGAGCGACATGTGAAGGGTGCGCGGAATCGGCGTCGCCGAGAGCGTCAGCACATCGCCCCCCGCCGCAAACTCCTTGATCTTCTCCTTCTGTGTGACCCCGAAGCGCTGTTCCTCATCCACGATTAAAAGACCGAGGTTCTGAAAGCGCACGCGCTTCCGATTGAGGATCGCATGTGTCCCGATGAGGATGTCCACGCGGCCGTGCGCCACCTCGTGCAGCGTCGCTGCCTGTTCCCGCACGGAGCGAAAACGGCAGACCACATCCACCTTGGGGGCAAACTCGGCAAAGCGTGAAGCGAATGTCTGGTAGTGCTGCTGCGCAAGAACCGTCGTCGGCACGAGCACGGCGACCTGAAAGCCGTCCATTGCCGCCTTGAACGCCGCGCGTACGGCAACCTCCGTCTTGCCAAAGCCCACATCGCCGCAAAGCAGCCGATCCATCGGCTTTTCACTCTCCATGTCGCGCTTGATCTCGGCAACGGCACGCAGCTGATCCTCCGTCTCCTCGTAGGGAAATGCCTCCTCGAACTCGCGCTGCATCGCATCGTCCGGCGTGAAGGCATGCCCCTTTGCAAGCTGGCGCTCGGCATAGAGTGCGAGCAGGTGATCGGCAATATCCTCCACGGATTTCTGCGCCTTCGCGCGAGCCCTTGCCCAGTCCGCCGTCCCCATGCGATGCAGACGCGGAGCAGCCCCCTCGGAACCAATATACTTCTGTAGGAGTCCGACCTGATCCGTCGGCACAAAGAGCTTGTCGTCGCCGCCGTACTGGATGCGCAGATAGTCGCGGTGAACCCCCGCCACCTCAAGCGTCTCCACGCCGAGATATTTTCCGATGCCATGCGCAGCATGAACAACATAGTCGCCGGGCGCAATCTCACGGAAGTGACGAATGCGCTCCCCTGCCGATGCCGTACGGCGCAGCTTTGCCTTATGGCGTCCGAAGATGTCCTGCTCCGTGAGCACGGCGACCCGCGCCCCGCCCAGTTCAAATCCTGCACGCAGCGTACCTGAGGAAACGAGTACGGCATCCTTTGCCGTCTCCCCCTCTTTACGAAGGACAACTGCAGGAATCTTCCACCCCATCAGCATATCGCGGACAAGATTTGCGCGCTCCACACCGCCCGCGAGCACCAAAACCTGTACCTCATCCGCAAGATAACGGCGCAGCTCACTCTCAAGCATCGCAAACTGGCGCTGAAACGCCGTCATGGGCACTACATGAAAGCCGATCAGCATGGCCGGCGCACATGCCGGGAAAGAGCGGCTCATCAAGGAGGCAAAGACTTCATGCCCCTCCGCCCCTGCCGCAACCATGTCCTCCCATCGAAACAAGCGCGCCCCGCGCACCTCGTCCTCCTGCACGGCATCCGCCAGCGCCGCAGTCAGGCGCGTGGGTTCATCGAAGATCGTCATGCCCGCGCCGCCAAGGTACGTCAAAAAGCACGCCTCCCCCTCATCATCCGCTGCACACAGCGGCATGATGGAAGCCGTGCCAATGTTCTTGATGGAGCGCTTCGTCAGCGGGTCGTACTCACGCATGGAGTCGATCTCCATGTCGAAAAACTCCACACGGATGGGCGAAAGCGCATTGATCGGAAAGATGTCCACAATGCCGCCGCGCACGCTGAACTGTCCCGCGTACTCCGCCTCACTCACGTGTTCGTAGCCGAGTGTGCTCAAACGTTCTAGTAATGTCTCACGCGGAAGTTTCTCCCCAAGGCGCAGGGAGAGTGCAGCACGCGAAAACTCTGCCGTGCTCAGCCCCTTCTGTGCCGCCGCTGCAATATCTGCAAGCACAATGATCGGCTCGTGACGCAGCAGGCGTGCGAGGATATTCATGCGCTGCGCCGAGCGCTCCATCCCCTTTGCTGCACCGGGTGCGGCAAAACCAATGCGATCCAGCTCCGGCAGCTCATAGATGTCTGCCTCCGGAAGCAGTGCCGCCAGATCCTCCTGCCATGCACGCAATGCCTCACGTCCACTCGTCACGATGGCGAGGGGACGTGGGTGGCAGTCATAGGCAGCCGCAGCGGCGGCGTGCTTCATGGAGCCTGCAAAGCCATGTGCCAGAATCTGCTGCGGCGCCCCCGTAAGTGCTTCACTCAGTTGGCGTACCGCAGGATCCGTGCGCAGTATGGAAAAGAATGTGCTCATTTGGGCAGGGTAGAAAGTGCCGCACGCACAAAGCCCGCGAAGAGCGGATGCGGGTGATTCGGCCGCGACTTCAGCTCCGGGTGGAACTGCGAGGCGACAAACCATGGATGATCCGCGATCTCCACAACCTCGACAAGGCGGTTGTCCGGACTCGTTCCGGCAATGACCAGCCCCTTCTCCGTGAGCTGCTCCCGATAGGCATTATTGAACTCGAACCGGTGGCGATGACGCTCACTGATCTCAGCCGCATCGTACTCTGTGCGCGAACGGGAACCGTCTGCAAGCACGCAGGGATATGCCCCGAGCCGCATCGTTCCGCCCTTTTCCTCCACCTCCTGCTGATCCTCCATCAACGCAATGACGGGATGCGGCGTCTCCGCCACGAACTCCGTGCTGTGTGCGTTTGTAAGACCCGCGACATGGCGTGCAAACTCAATGACGGCACACTGCATGCCAAGGCACAGCCCAAGGAACGGGAGCCCATGCTCACGCGCATATTGGATCGCGCGGATCTTTCCCTCAACGCCGCGGTCACCGAACCCGCCCGGCACGAGAATGCCCTTGCAGCCGACAAAGAGTTCGTCGAGGTCGGCGTTCGGATCTTCCAGTTCCTCCGCATTGATCCACGTGATCTTCACCTGTGCATCGTTTTCGATGCCGCCGTGATGGAGCGCCTCGGTCACGGACATATAGGCATCCGGCAGAGCGACGTATTTGCCGACAACGGCGATCTTTACCTTCTTCGCGGGATGATTGATCTTAAAGACCATCTTCTCCCACGCCTCCATATTCGAGGGATCGAAATTCATCGCCATCTTTTCAAGAACGATGCGATCCAGCCCCTCCTGCTGCATCATGAGGGGAACCTCGTAGATCGTCGATGCCGTACGGTTCTCGATAACGGCATCTGCATCCACATCGCAGAAGAGCGCAATCTTCTCCTTCATCTCACGCGAAATCGGCTGCTCTGTACGGCAGACGAGGATGTCCGGCTGAATGCCGATGGCGCGCAGCTCCTTGACACTGTGCTGGGTCGGCTTCGTCTTGAGCTCGCCCGCTGCACCAATGTAGGGGAGCAATGTCACATGGATGTAGAGGGCGTCGTTCTTGCCGACCTCCTTCTTGACCTGACGGATCGCCTCCAGGAAGGGCAGACTCTCGATGTCGCCGACCGTCCCGCCGATCTCCGTGATGACGACATCGGCATTGTCCGCCTTTGCCACATCGTAGACGCGCTGCTTGATCTCATTCGTGATATGCGGAATCACCTGCACCGTCGAGCCAAGGTAGTCGCCATGACGCTCCTTGTTGAGCACAGACCAATAGACCTTGCCGCTCGTGATATTCGAGCGCTTTGTGAGGTTGATATCGATAAAGCGCTCATAGTGCCCGAGATCGAGATCCGTCTCCGCCCCATCGTCCGTGACAAACACCTCGCCGTGCTGATACGGACTCATCGTCCCCGGATCAATATTGATATAGGGGTCAAATTTCTGAATCGTAACCTTCAGCCCGCGATTCTTCAGCAGACGACCGAGGGAAGCCGCCGTAATGCCCTTGCCGAGCGATGAAACAACGCCGCCCGTGACGAAAATATACTTTGCCATGCCGTTCCTCCGAACATCTCAGGTCAGTTCTGAATACTCTCGAGTTTCTTCTTGCGCGCCGCTTCCTTGGTGATTGCCGTCTTTGCCGACGTTCCCGACGAACGGGAAGAGGAACGCTTCACCTCGGGCGGAACCCACTCGGTCAGCCCCCACTTGCTCTCTCCCTCGTAGTGAAAGCGGCTGTCCATATTGATCATCGTATAGATCTCGGAGATCGCCTGCGACTGCGACTGCACGGGCTTATGCGTCACCTCAATGACCTCAAGGATCAGATCCTTATAGTGCAGCGGCGTCCCCTTCTGCATGAGAATGTGATAGGCGGCGTCCACTTCTGACATACGTTCAAAATCCATTAAGATACGCTCCTTTCAAGCAGCGGTTACATCTTCTCCGGTGCCGTGACTCCAAGTACGCCAAGGCTGTGGCGAATGACACGCCCCGTCGCAAGGACGAGGGCAAGGCGTGCGGAAGCAAGTCCCTCTTCCTGACCGACAATGCGGCACTGATTGTAAAACGAATGAAATACCCCCGCCAGTTCATGACTGTAGCGTGCAATGCGATGGGGTGCAAACTCCGCCGCTGCGCGCTCGATCTCCTCGGGATAGGCAGCGATCTTTTTGATCAGCGCGATCTCCGTTTCATCCGTCAGAAGTTCCAGTTCCGCGCCAAACTTCGCGGCAAGCCCCACCTCATCTGCCTGACGGAAGATGCTCGCGATACGCGCGTGTGCATACTGGATATAGTAGACGGGGTTTTCGTTGGACTTCTTCGTTGCAAGGTCGAGGTCAAAGTCGAGCTGGCTGTCCAGTGAGCGCATGAGGAAGAAGTAGCGTGCTGCGTCGACGCCGACCTCCTCCATCAGCTCGCGCAGCGTAACCGTTTCTCCCGTACGCTTGCTGAGCTTCACGAGCTGCCCATTGCGATAGAGGCTCACCATCTGCAGAAGCAGCACCGTCAGCGCTTCGGGATCGTGTCCGAGTGCCGCCATGGATGCTTTGACACGCGCCACATAGCCATGATGGTCAGCCCCCCAGATATTGATGAGCCGCCCGTAGCCGCGTCCATATTTATCATCATGATAGGCGATGTCCGCCGCAAGATAGGTCGGCACACCGCTCGCACGGAAGATGACGCGATCCTTGTCGTCTCCGTAGTCCGTCGAGCGCAGCCAGACGGCACCGTCCTTCTCATACGCCGTACCGCGCTCCAAAAGGATATCCACGACGCGGCGCACGGCGCCCGGATGCAGCGTGCGCTCACTGAACCAGCGATCAAACGTCACACCGAAATCCGCCAAATCGTCCTTGAGTGTAGCAAGTTTTTCACGATAGGCGACATCCTGAAATAGTTTTAGGCGTTCCTCCCCAGGCAGCGCAAGATACCTGTCCCCGTCGCGATCAATGATGCGCTGTGCTGTCTCCGTGATATCCGCACCATGGTAGCCGTTGTCGGGAAACTCCACCTCTTTGCCGAGCAGTTCCAGATAACGTGCATTCACAGACACGGCAAGCAGATTCATCTGATTGCCCGCATCGTTGACATAGTACTCGCTGTCGACGGCATAGCCAGCCGTACGCAGGAGCTTCACCAGGGCCGAACCGACAGCGGCTCCGCGCCCATGCCCGACGTGCAGCGGACCAGTTGGATTCGCACTGACGTATTCCACCTGAATGCACGGCGCATCCTTCGGCGGGAGCGTCCCATAGGCCTCCCCTGCGGCAAGGACGGCACGCAGGGTATCGGCAATCACCGCCTTCTTGAGGTAGAGATTGAGGAAGCCGGGACCTGCGACCTCTGCATGATCGAGCCAATCCCCCGTGAGGTGCTCCCGAATCGCCGCCGCAATCTTCTGTGGAGACTGCCGGAATACGCGCGCCGACTGCATCGCAAAATTCGTGGCAAAGTCGCCGAGCTTCTTTTCCGGCGGCTCCTCCAAAAGCACGGGGGGCAGTTCCGCCCCCTCCGGCAGCTGTCCCGCAGCCACCGCAGCCTCCACGGCACGTACGAGCGCCTGCTCAATCTGCTGTTTAATATCCACCTTTGCTACTTCTCCTTTACATCGGCTCGATTCGTATTTCCAATGTGTTATCGCTCTGCCGCACGCCATCCACATAGAGGGTATAGAAGATGTAGATCTCCTCCCTCCCATCCGGAAACGCGCGCATGCGGAGACGCCGCGTCATCGTCTTGATGAGAAATGTGCCGTATGGTGTGCGGTAGTTGCTCGTGCGCTCCTCTCCGGCGGCAAAGTGCTGCGTCCAGCGCACGACACCGCGACGCTGGAGCATAACACCCGCAGATGCGATGCGCAGCACCGACGGAATGATCGCGCCGTCAATCAACGTACCATCATCGTAACTGACATAACGGCTCTCACCACGCAAAAAACGCCGTCCGGTAACGGACAGCGCAATGCGGCTCTCCTCGCCCGCAGCGTCCACCTGTCTCCCATCAAGGAAGACACGCACCTGCTCTGCACCCTTCATCGAATGCTCCCTCCGATAAAAAGTGTTCTGCACGGTTTACATTTGATCGACGGCAATCGCCAGATCCACCATCTGATCGCTGAAACTCATCTCAACGACGAGATATTGTCCATCGCTGATCTTGACCTCAAAATCCTTGCCGACAGTCAGCGACGGCGTGGATATATCAACATCAAGTCCGAGTCCCGTAATATTCGTCGCAGTATGTGCTGTCAGCATATTGCTGAGTTCCGAGATCGCACTCTGCGCCATCTCATCGAACGTCTCTACGGGCATGCCCATCATCATCTGGGACGCGATAAAACGCGCTGTTTCCTCACTCATATTGTAGACAACATTCCCACGGATCTGCTTCGTAAAGCCGACCAGCATCGACACACCGAAACTCTTGACCCGTGATGAGGCCGCATAGAGTTTTGTACGTGTCGGTTCTGGGAAGCCCAGCATCGGCATGACCGTTGTAAAGGCATCCACAAAAGGATTGATCAGTTTTGCATCCATTGACTACTCTCCCTCTGCAAAGCCCACATTCATTCGTACCATTCCGATTGGCAGCTGTATACTAATACAGAACGTCGTCATACGGGGGCTGACAATATGCACCTGCGACCCGCGGATCGTGCCCGGCGGTGTGAGTCGCAGTTCCTTTCCATCAAGCACATTGTTGATCTTCGAGACAGCACGCCCCGCAAGAATGTTTGCGGCCTCCTCCACGGCATCCACAGCCTCGACATCATCGACTTCCTCTACCGTCGCACGCCCAAGCATATGCATCGCAAACAGCTTAATCACGGGTTCGTCCACATAGAGGATCGCACGTCCCGTCGTAAATCCCGTGATCCCGATGATCACCGCCGCACCGCTCACATCGAGCGAGCGCGCGTCATACGACTCGATCACGACTTCTCCCTCCATGCCGAGCAGCCCCATAAGTCCCTGCTGAAGCGCACGCCCAAACGGCTTGGCGTAGAGTTCACGAAAAAGCGTTTCCTGACTTGCAGACGACTCACAGATCAAGTGGAGCGTATCCACCAGATCGGGCTTCGATGCCGGCTTCTGCAAAAATGCGCGGATACCGATTGCCTTCCCCTGCACGATGAGGTTCAGATCCTTCATCGCACTGACCATCAAAATCTTCGCATTCGGATCCGTGGCGAGAATGCGTCTGCTGCATTCCAACCCATTGGTATCGGGCAGGTTCATATCCATCGTCACAAGATCCGGACGATGTTCTGTGTAGAGTTTCAATGCCTCCACCGCGTCTGCCGCCATACCGCAGACCTCGAAATCCGTATCCCGCAGATTCTCAGCAATCATCACGCGGCTGATCTTGGAATCATCCACGATCAGCACCCGTAATTTCCCCATACAAGTTCACCCTCTTTTAACGGACTATTTCATGTATCCCCTATTATACACGAAAGTATGTCTTTCGTCACATGTTTTTTGGCAAAACTTCAATCCAGTATCCATCCGGATCCTCGACAAAGTAAATCCCCATCTCTGAATTTTCGTAGCAGATAATGCCCATCTCTGCATGCTTTGCACGTGCCTCCTCATAATCATCCGTGTGAAGGGCGAGATGGAACTCCTTTTCCCCAAGGTTGTACGGCTCTGTGCGTACATCCAGATGGGTCAGTTCCAGCTCAAACTCCGTTGCACCGTCCCACAGATAAACGAGCGTAAAGCCATCTGCCTCGAGGCGCCGCTTCTCACGAAATCCAAACGCGCGCTCATAGAAGTCCATGCTGCGTGCAAGATCGAGCACATTAAAGTTCACATGCGTAAATGTAAATGCCATCGTATTCTCCTATTCAAGCCACATTATAGCACAAAAGTCCTAAACGTACGGTAACGAATGCAACATCTACTGCCGTTTCACGCGGTCAAAGAGATCCGTCACCGCCGGCGCTGGTTCACGATCCAATTTGCTGACCACATAGATGGCAAGCAGCCCGAACAGGAAGCCGGGCACGATCTCATAGAGGCCAAGCAGCGCAAACTGCTTCCAGACGAGAACGGTCACACCGCCCGTCACAATCCCTGCGAGCACGCCGCGCTCCGTCGTACGCCGCCAGAAGAGACACATGAGAAGCGCAGGACCAAACGAGGCACCAAAGCCCGCCCACGCATACGCCACCATATCGAGAATGAAATTATCCGGACTAAGGCCAAGATAGAGTGCCGCCGCTGCAATCAAGAGTACCGACAGGCGACTCACCCAGACCAACTCTACCTGCTGTGCGTGCGGGCGGAAACTGCGCCGATAGATGTCCTGCGCAAACGCCGATGCCGCAACGAGCAGCTGCGCGGATGCCGTACTCATGATTGCCGCGAGCACTGCCGCGAGAATCAGTCCTGCAATCACGGGTGGGAAAAGATCTCCCGCCATCGCGAGGAAGACCGTCTCCGCAGCCGTACCCTCAAGCGGAGTTTTCAGATAGACGGCTCCGACCATACCAACCAGAATGGCAGCAGAGAGAGAAATGACAACCCACGCCATCGCAATCCGCGTCGCCTGCGGCAGCTCCTGGGCATGGCGAATCGCCATAAAGCGTACAAGGATATGCGGCTGACCGAAATAACCAAGCCCCCATGCCATCAACGAGATAAACTCAATGAAACCGATCGTACTCCCGTCCACCTTCGTCAGCGGAGAAAAGAACGAGGCGTGCGCCGTGTAGATCATCTCTGCTGTCGCCCCGAATCCACCGAGCATCATCGCAGCGCCCACAGGAACTACGAGAATTGCAAAGAACATCATCACGCCCTGTATGAAGTCCGTACGCGATACGGCAAGGAAGCCTCCAACCAGTGTATAGAAGACAACCACGCCTGCGCCGGCAAAGAGCGCCGTCAGATAGGGCAGTTCGAAGATCGTCTGAAAAAGGCGACCCGCCGCTACAAATCCCGAAGACGTATAGAGGATGAAGAAGATCAGGATAAAGATCGCCGGCACAATGCGCAGTGCGCCCGATGTGGCAAAGAAGCGATTCTCAAAGAAATCCGGCAGCGTCAGTGAGTTATTCGCTAGTTCCGTATAGACACGCAGACGCGCTGCGATGAACTGCCAATTTGCCCACGTTCCAAGTGTAAGACCGAGGGCGATCCAGCCTGCGTTCAGCCCCGCAATGTACGCAAATCCGGGCAGCCCCATGAGCATCCAGCCCGACATATCCGACGCCTCGGCACTCATCGACGTCACCCACGCCCCAAGTTTTCGGTTGCCGAGAAAGTAATCGCTCATATTGCGCGTACGGCGGTAATAGTAAACGCCGATCCCCATCATCAAGAGCATATATACAACGAAGATAATGCTGATTTCAATTTGCTGTGCCAAAGACAAGTCCCCCAAAATAAAACAATATGTCGTTCATTATACGGGATTTTCCTCTGAAAAGCAAAACATTTGAGCAGATCATATAGGAGTATGAAAAAACCCCGCTGACGCGGGGCCAATCTTCAAAAACGCAGTGCTACTCCTGCTGCTCAAACAGCGTCTTGTCCACGCCGCAGAGCGGGCAGACGAAATCATCCGGCAGATCCTCGAACGCGACACCGGCAGCCAGATCATAATCGGCATCTCCTGCCGCCTCATCATAAACCCAGCCGCAAACCGTACAAACCCATGTCTTCATGGGAAGCCCTCCTTTAATATAATACACGTTTCAATATAATACACACAATGTATCGGGATATTTGACTCATGTTCAAATTACTACCCAATAACGATTATTATATTACAACATTTTTTTGTTTTTGACTAGGGGGTTTGCAAAATTTTTATAAATTTTTTCCGTGCCGATACTCCGTCGGTTTAACCCCCATGTGTTTCTGAAAAATTTTGCTGAAATAGCGCGTATCCTGATAGCCGCATGCCGCTGCAACCGCATAGATCTTCTCATCGCTCTCACGCAGCATCTGCCCCGCACGGCGCAGACGGCAATCCGTCAGATAGGAACTGAACGAGGTGCCGCAGCGTGCAAAGAGTTTGTGCAGGTAGCTGACGCTGAGGCCGAGTTCCTCCGCCACCTCGCGCACGGTAATCGGCTCTGCCATGTGTTCCTCCATGTGACGAACGGCATGAAGCAAATAGCCGCGAATCGGCTCCTCCTCGGGCAGATTCAGGTGGACGCAGCCGCCATCGGCACTGGCAACATCATGCAGGTGAAAGCGGCGCTCCTCGATATGATCTGCCGCAAGCCGCACGGCGGCGGCAAGCTCCTCATCATCAAGCGGCTTCAACAGGTAGGCGCATACGCCAAGTGAGATAGCCTGCTGAGCATACTCGAACTCGCTGTATCCGGAGAGAATGATATACTCCGCATCCAGCTCCTCGCGCAGCCGCGCGATCACGTCCAGTCCGGAGAGCCCCGGCATCTTGATATCCACAATGAGCACATCGGGGCGATGTTCGCGCGCGAGGAGAATCCCCTCCATGCCGCTGCCCGCCGCGCCAATCACCTCGGCACCAAAATCCTCCCACGGTGTCAGGCGCACAATGCCCTGCCGCTGCATGGGTTCATCATCGATAATAAGCACTTTAATCATAACGAGGAGCCTCCTCCCAGTACTTCAGCGTCAGTATTACCTCGGTTCCCTTCCCCTCTGTACTGTGCAGTGTAATCCCGCAGCCCGCATCTCCATTCAGAACAGCACGCGTATGCACATTATAAAGACCAAAATGATTATCATCCCGCCGCGCAAGCACTTCCTTCTGCCGTTCCTCTGATATCCCCTGTCCATTGTCCTTTACGCGAAAGATCAGGTGCTCCTCTTCCCGCACACCTGTGATTGTGATATGTCCGCCACTCTCCGTCATCTCAATCCCATGTTGGATGGCATTCTCGACAAGCGGCTGCAGAATCAGCTTCGGCACATAGCAGCCATAGACCGCAGCATTGACGCGTACCGTCACGCGCAGACGCCCCTCAAAACGGCACTGCTGAATCTTCAGATAGGTGCGGAGAAAGGTCAGCTCCTCCACCACCGGAACAAACTCCTTCATGCTCACCGAGGCGCGCAGAAGTTTCCCCAGCTGCACCGCAATATCCGCAGCGCCCTCACTGTCCCCGAGCTTTGCGCTCCACTTGATGAGGTTCAGCGTGTTATACATAAAGTGCGGTCGTATCATCTCCGTCAGCGACTTCACCTGCGCCACACGCAGCGTCCGCTCCCGCTCCCGATTCTCCGCCAGCAGCGTCCGTACGTGCGTGACAAGACTGTTGAACGTGAGCGCCAGCTCCCCGATCTCATCACCGCGCTGTGCATCCACCTGCACGGAGAAATCATCCTGACTGCGTACGCGCCGCATCGCCGTCGCAAGCGTATGCAGCGGCCGCCAGAGATGACGGCTCAAACGATAGGCAAGGTACGCCGTCACACTGAGTGCAACAGCATCCACCATGAGCACGAGGCGAAAGAGATAGTCAAGCGGAGCCGAGTCCAGCCGCTGCCGCAGGTGAACGGAAAAACCGGTATCCGGCGAGGAATACGCATAGTCGCGAAAGACAGACTCCGAGGCTCCCTCCTCAGGCGCTGAGAAAACCGTGGAAAACCCCTCGCGGTGATGGTCAAGCATATCCATCATCACATAGTTATAGCGATCCGTCAGAATGATCTGTCCCTCGTTGCCATCCTGCACGCGCTGAATCAGCGGGACGAGCGCCTCACGCCGCATATCTACGACGGCAAAGCCAAGAACCTCATCCCCCTGACGAATTGCGCGTGCCATCGAAAAGACCGTCTCCCTGCGATCCGCCTCATAGCGATCCGCCGAGGAGATCACCCAGTCCTGCGCGTTCACGGCACGCCCAAGCAGTCCCCAATGCAGATGCTCCGGCAGCCGGTAGTCACGCGGCAGATCGTCCGTTGCAACGACCCGGCTCCCATCCGCCGAGAGGAGATAGATCGCCGACTCGCCGGATCGTCCCGCGAGAATCGCATAGAGATCCCCGTAGATATGCTCCACATCCGAACGCTCACCACGGAGAAATGCAAGCATCTCGCTGCGTACGAGCAGCGGTGTCATCAGGCGTTCGTAGCTTCCGACAAGGTTGTCGATCTCACGCGAGATCCGCTGCACCTCTGCGCGTCCCCCTTTTGCCTGTGTATTTTCATAGACACTGTCCGCCGCATAGAGTATCATCACGGAGGCAAGCAGCAGGGGAAACAGCCCGCCGACAAAGAGATAGGCAAGCAAGCGACTCTGATAACTGATCCGATATCGTCCCATGAATGGCGCAACTCCTCCCCAGCCGCAAAAACACACGGCGGAAAACGAGTAAAACAAAAAGCCGCCCTTAATCTTCAGACTATAAAGAAAGAATACGGATAAATTTCATTTCTGTCAAGTAAAATCGTAAAAACATCGAAAAAGGAAAACCGCCACACAAAGTGACGGTCTTGGAAGGGGAAAATATGGGAATGGGGGGATGGGGGGAAATGGGGATTTATTTGATAACCGCCGCGCGCCATTTGCTTAGGAATTCGTCTCGAAAGGAGACGGCGCGCTGCGTATCAAACCAAGTGTAACGAATCTCCGAAAGTGGACGAAGATTCGCGGGTGCCGGTATGTCGGCACGCGTGGAGCGCCGTTCAAAATCGCCGAGGCGCTCATGAACCTGACGGCTCATCAAAAAGTTGAGAAATCGTTTTGCATTTTCAGCATGTGGTGCGTTCTTGATGATTGCAACACTCCCAGCGGAGACAGCCGTCCCCTCTTGAGGATAAACAATCTTGATATGTGCACCGCTTGCAATGTATTTGAGCACCGGCTCCTCGAACGTCGCTGTGACCGCATACTCTCCATCGGAGAGTGCCTTGATCTGCTCCGCCGAACTGCCAATGATGCGTCCATCCAAATTCTCCGCTACTGCCCCGATGATATTCGGATCTCCACCGAGGGCATCCATCATCGTCAGGAGCACGTCATAGGAGGATGTAGATTTCGCAGGATCCGCGAGTGCAATGCGCCCATGGAATTTCGGATCAAGGAGATCCCGCCACCCCTTCGGAGCATCCGCCTCACTCACGAGATCCGTGTTATAAGCAATGACGTAGGGATCCATGACCATGTTGTAGAACGCATCGTTCCTGCGCACAAACTCTGGGCGAATCGCAGATTTTTCAGGAGACACATAGGATTCCAAATAGGATTCAAGTGAAACGTAGGCATCCGCCGTACCACCCCAGATAATATCGCCATGCGGGCTTTCCTGCTCCGTACGCACACGCGCCATGAGTTCTCCGGAACTTCCGCTGACAAGCTGTACCTGTATGCCTGTCTGCTCCTGAAATTCTTTGGCGATCGGAGCTGTCCAGTCATCGGCATTACAGTTGTAAACAACAACGATATTCTCTTCTGTCTGTTGGGTCTGCGCCGTATCGCCGCAGGCGAGAAGCAAGAGGCTCACGGTGAGAAGAAGCGTCGCACCCCATATCTGCATACGCTGAAAGATGATCATCGTGCGACACCTCCTCAATGAGATGTCATCAATTTCAAATCTTTTTGATTATTATAAAATAATCTGAACTTCCATGCAATCATACAGTTCGTCAATTTTGGGGGAGAATCCTATCTTCTATTGTTTTCCACGAAGTTCGCGCTGTGCTTCAAAGAAATGGAAGACCGCCTCCGCCGAAGGGCGATTCATTCCGGTGACAGAGGCGAGTTCATCGACCGAAGCCGCCTTGATTTTCTCCAACGTCCCAAAGTGCGACCACAGATTTTGTCGTCTCTTTGGACCAACGCCAACGATATGATCCAATACAGAAACGAGATTCCGCTTGCCGCGCAGCTTGCGATGAAAGGTGATGGCAAAGCGGTGCGCCTCGTCGCGAATGCGCTGAATGAGGTAGAGCGATTGACTGCGGCGCGGCAGTTCCACCGGCTCGGAATTGCCCTCGGTAAAGACGAGCTCAAACTGCTTGGCGAGTCCAACGACAGGCACATCCTTATGCCCCGCCTCGTTTCGGATGATCTCAAGCGCGGAGGAGAGCTGCCCCTTGCCGCCGTCAATGATAATGAGATCGGGCAGTTCATCCTCCGGCAGTCCGACGTAGCGACGCGTCGTTACCTCGCGCATGGAAAGGAAGTCATCGGGCTTGCCCTCGGCACTCCTGATCTTGAAGCGGCGGTAGTCCGACTTCTTCGGCATGCCGCCTTCGAATACGACCATCGAGGCGACGGTCTCCTGCCCCTGATTGTGTGAGATATCGAAGCACTCCATGCGATACGGCGGTCTCTTGAGTCCAAGATAGCGCCCGAGTTCCTCGACCGCGCCGAGTGTCTGCTCGTCTGCAAGACTGCGACGCGTTTCCTCGTCCGCGAGGAATTTTTCCGCGTTCCCCGTTGCCATCACGACAATATCGCGCTTCGTACCGCGCTGCGGTGTGAGGAGCGCGACCTTTCCCCCACCCTTCTTCTCCGCAAGCCAGCGTTCGATGATCTCCTGCCCCACCGCATCAATCGTATGCGGCAGCAGCACTTCGCGCGGGACAAACGTCGCCTGATTGTAATACTGTTCGAGAAATGCGCGCAGAATGTCCGCATCGCTCTCCTCCTCACTCCCGCGCAGGAGAAAATGCTCGCGCCCGATCATCTTACCGCCGCGGATGAAGAAGATCTGCACACAGACCCCCGCCGCAGACCGTGCCATGCCAATCGCGTCCTGATCGCCCGCGCCCGTCACGATGTTCTGCCGCTCCGCCGCCTTGCGCACTGCAGTGAGCTGGTCGCGCAGGCGCGCCGCCGTCTCGAAGTGATAGGCTTCTGCTGCAAGCGTCATACGGTGCTCCAGCTCGCGCTCCACATCATCCGTCCGCCCCTCAAGGAAGAGCAGAACGGCGCGGATCATTGCGCGGTAGTCCTCCTCCGTCACCTTCCCCACGCAGGGCGCGAGGCAGCGCTTGATGTGGTACTCCAGACAGGGGCGGTCGGGCATCGTCCGGCACGTACGCAGAGGAAAAAGGCGCTTCAGGAGCTTCAAGCTGTCCCGCAGCGCCGTCACATTCGTATAGGGGCCGAAGTAGCGCGCTCCATCACGCAGCACACGCCGCGTGATGAAGACGCGCGGATATTCCTCCTGCACCGTCACTTTTACGTATGGATAACTCTTATCGTCCTTTAGCCTGATATTGTAGCGGGGACGATGTTTCTTGATTAGGTTCGCTTCCAAAATCAAGGATTCGACTTCGTTTGCGGTCATGATCGTCTCGAAGTCGGCGATGTGCGAGACCATCGCCCGCACCTTCGGAGCTTGATTTCGGCTGCTCTGGAAATACTGCCGCACGCGGTTCTTGAGGACGATTGCCTTGCCCACGTAGATGATCTTCCCGCGCGCGTCCTTCATGAGATAGACCCCCGGCGAATCGGGCAGCAGTTTCAGCTTTTCGGCAACGAGGTCTGTCACGTTTCAGTGTCCTGCCTTCATCCGATTGATCGCACTAAAGAGAGCAAGGATGGACGAGGTGATGATATCCGTGTCCAGTCCCGCGCCCCAGTGGACATTGCCGTCCTCGTCCGTGATGCTGATGTAGGAAATGGCGCGTGAGGTCTGACCGATCTCAAGTGCGTGCTCGCTGTACGTCAGGTTCGTGTAGCGGAGTCCGAGATTCGCCTGCAGCGCATTCGAGATTGCATCAAGGCGTCCGTTGCCGCGCGCCTCATACGTGCGTTCCTCGCCGTCCACCTTGAGGTGAACATCGCCCATGCGTGTACCGTCCGGCTGTTTTTTCAAATGGAAATCCAAAAGCTCGAACGGGAAAGTGATATTGACGTATGTATCTGTAAAGACCTTATAGATTTCATCCGGCAGGAGTTCCTTGTGTCCACTGTCGGAGACAGACTTCACACGATAGCTGAGATCCTCGCGCATCTTCTTCGGCATGCTGATGCCGTACTGCTGCTCCATGATGTAGCCGACACCGCCTCTGCCCGACTGGCTGTTGATACGAATGACATCGCCGTCGTATGTGCGCCCGATATCCTTCGGGTCGATGTAGAGGTATGGCAGTGACCAGTGCTTCGGCTTGTTCTCCTCCCAGTGCTTCATGCCCTTGGCGATGGCGTCTTGATGAGAGCCGGAGAACGCAGCAAAGACAAGCGCACCGGAGTATGGCTGACGCGGATTGACCTGCATCCGTGTCACCTGCTCATAGACCTCGACGAGGTGTGGGATATCGGAGAAATCAAGCTTCGGGTCGACGCCGAGCGCGAACATATTCATCGCGACCGTAATGATGTCGACGTTGCCCGTGCGCTCCCCGTTGCCGAAGAGCGTGCCCTCAACGCGGTCTGCGCCCGCGAGCAGCCCCATCTCCGCATCTGCCACGCCGCAGCCGCGGTCATTGTGCGGGTGAAGGGAGAGAACGACGCTGTCACGATACTTCAAGCGTTCGTTAACATAGGCGATCTGCATACCGTAGACATGCGGCATCGACATCTGCACGGTCGAAGGCAGATTGATGATCGCCTTGCGGTCGGGGGTCGGCTGCCATACATCGAGAACGGCATTGCAGACCTCAAGCGCATACTCCGGCTCCGTGCCCGTGAAGCTTTCGGGCGAGTATTCAAACCGATAGTTCGCTCCCGCCTCCTCCGTCAGCTTCTTGAGGAGCTTCGCGCCGTCCACGGCAATCTGAAGGATCTCCTCCTTCGAGCGTGCAAAGACCTGCTCACGCTGTGCCGCAGATGTGGGGTTGTAGACGTGCACAATCGCGTTCTTCACGCCGCGCAGCGCATCGAACGTCTTTCGGATGATATGCTCACGTGCCTGCGTCAGCACCTGTACGGTCACATCATCGGGGATGAGATTGTCATCGACGAGGCGGCGCAGGAACTCGTACTCCGTCTCCGACGCAGCAGGGAAGCCAACCTCGATTTCCTTGAATCCCACACGCACGAGAAGATCGAAAAATGCCAGCTTCTCGTCCATGCTCATTGGGATGATGAGCGCCTGATTACCGTCGCGCAGATCGACCGAGCACCAGATCGGCGCCTTGTCGGGTGCGTCCTTGCGCAGCCAGTCCAGACGGATCTCGGGCGGCATATAGTATCCCTTGGTGTACTTCGTGTGATTCATGATCGTTCCCCCCGCATAAAAAATTCCCATATTGGGTCTACGTCAAATGTTACGGACGCGCGAGCTCCTCGCAGACCCCTCGTTACGCAAGCGGTCGGGCACTTATCTGCCTAAATACCTGCGGATTTCAAACGCGCTTCGCTTGGACGGTCAAAATCCGCAGGGGACAGAACGTGCCCTCTATTCCGCTTACTCCACTAGGGTTTGCTACGGAGCATCGCCGTCCGCATTCTTCCGTAACATTTATCATAGAACCATTATATACAAGAAAGTCCCTCGCCGCTGATGTGGGGCGAAGGACGAGCCTGCGTTATCCTAGCGTTGTGCTATCTTACCATATTCACGTGCAGTTTGCAAATCCGACCAAGGTCGCATTAAACTTTTCGATCAGCTTCTCGGGCTTGTAGGACTCCTTTGCCTTACGCAGCCCCTCGATCCCCATATCCTCCTCGCGGTTGATGTAGGTCAGATGGCTCCACGCGTGCTCCACGAACCCCTGATTGATCGCGGGATACGCGCCGCGCAGCTCGGGATCCGCCTTCTCGACATGAATCACCGCCGTATCCGTGTTCAGCTGCTCGCCGAAGGTAAAGGCGACGACGCGCCCACCGAGGAGAATTGCCCCTCCCTTCAGACCGAAGTCCGCGAAGTTGTTCAGCACCTCAAGGATCGCCGTGCGCTCATAGCCGATGAACGGATCGACTGTCCCGTCCTCCTGCTTGTGCTGCTTGTACCAGCTGTTCAGCTCAAGCTTGCACAGCGTTACGATCTCATCTGTAATCGGCACGAACTCCGCATCGGGATGCTCCTTGCGAAACGCATTCAGATGATTCTTCTTCGAGTGCAGCTTGCGCCCCGCGAGACTGATGAGCTTTTCCGAAAGGTACACATAGTCATAGTTGTCGCGGTCAGCGACCACCTCGAAGTTGGCGCAGTCGCAGCTGCGCAGGAAATCTGCATAGCCGCGCTCCATGTCATAGATGTGAAAGGGCTGCTCGATGTCCTCGAAGTACGCGAGCAGCTTCT
This sequence comes from Candidatus Centipeda massiliensis, assembly GCF_900290285.1. GTDB lineage: Bacteria > Bacillota > Negativicutes > Selenomonadales > Selenomonadaceae > Centipeda > Centipeda massiliensis. The sequence continues at coordinate 400,934 of NZ_LT985755.1, forward strand.
TCGTCGCTGCGGGGTAGAGCGCGGGATCGCAAAACGGCTGCAGCGCTGAAACGCGCGCCTTCCACTCGCTCACCACATAGAGAACGCTATCCTCCTCCGCGATATGAACGTGGAACGGCTCGCGCCACATATAGAGATTCGTAAAATTAAAATGCGAATTCTCGTAGTAATTCGCACAAAAATAGCGATCAAGCAGGGGCTTGTCTTCCTTTGTCAAGGCATGAAATTCGATGAGTCTCACCTTCCCTTTGGGTTTCCTAGAAAGTTCTCCTAATGGTTTCATTATAGCAAAGCCGTCAAGCCCCGCGTGTCATATTTTACTAAGAATGAGCGCTCCGTCCCCACACAGTTCATAGTGTCCAAGCCCCGCCGGCAGGAACACCGACGCGCCCTTCTGCACACACAGTTCCTCCCGATTGCCGTGGAGCGTCAGTCTGCCGTCCAGTACGGTCAGGCACTGAAAGGAATCCGCGCCCGCATAAAGCGCACACGTCCCCTGGATTGCAAGATGATAGACGGTGAAGAAATCGCACGCGGCGAGGAGGCGCACCTCTGCTCCTGCAATAATGTCAATCGGCGGGGCAGAGGCGGCATGCTGCGTGACGGGAGCGAGACGTGTCACATCGAGAGCCTTTTCGATATGGAGGTCACGCGGCTTGCCGTCTGCTCCGATGCGTCCATAGTCATAGATCCGATATGTCGTGTTCGAGTTCTGCTGAATCTCGCAGATGAGGATGCCCTTGCCGATTGCATGGAGCGTGCCCGCAGGGATGAAGAATACATCCCCCTTCTTGACCGGCACGCGCCGCACCACATCGAGCAGACTGTTGTCCTCAATGCGGCGGCGAAACTCCTCCTTCGTGATCTCGTATTGGAAGCCATAGAGCAGTTCCGCGCCAACCGCGGCGTCCACAACGTACCACAGTTCCGTCTTGCCATATTCTCCCTCGACGCGCAGTGCATAGTCATCGTTAGGATGCACCTGCACAGAGAGATCGTCATGTGCGTCAATCAGCTTGATGAGTAGGGGGAAGTAGGGAAACTTCGTCGCCTTCGTTCCAAGCGCTCCCGCCCCTTCCGCCGCAAGCCAGTCCGCAAGTGTCCGTCCTGCTGCTGCACCATTTGCGATCACGCTCATGCCATCCTTATGACAGGCGAGTTCCCAACTCTCGGCAACTTTCGTCAGCTGTGTTTCTTTTCCGTATTCGTCCCTCAGCCGCGTTCCGCCCCAGAGATAATCCTTGAGCGGCGCTTTGAGTTTCATCGGGTATTTCATAGGTCACTCCTTATTCACGATCATTGGACTATCTTACCGAATCCTGTCAAAAAGTGCAAGGGGGGCAGAAATCGTGGCACTACGATAAATGTTACGAGCAAAAGAAAATGCGGTACTCCTAAGCAAGCCCTAGTGGAGCAAGCGGCGTAGAGTGTGCGACCCGCCCCCTGCGGATTTTAATCGTTCAAGCGCAGCGCGTTTGGAATCCGCAGGTATTTAGGCGGACGAGCACACGTCCGCTTGCGTAACGAGGGTTCTGCGTGGAGTACGCATCGCGAATCCGTAACATTTATCATAGACCCGAAATCGTCATTGTCCCCCGCCGCCGTCTATGGTATCATAAGGACGCCTGCCGCAGGCGGGCTTTATGTATTCAAACTTCCACAATCCATCTGAAACGGAGTGATCTTATGTCCCAAAAGACGATTGATACAACGGAGCGTCCGCCGCTCCTGACGACCATCCCCCTTTCGCTGCAGCACCTCTTCGCGATGTTCGGCTCGACGGTGCTCGTTCCGATCCTGTTCCACGTCAACCCCGCGACCGTGCTGCTCTTCAACGGCATCGGCACGCTCTTCTACCTGATTCTCTGCAAGGGGAAAATTCCCGCCTATCTTGGTTCGAGCTTCGCGTTTCTCTCGCCCGTCTTTCTCGTACTCTCGCAGTACAGCTACGAGGCGGCGCTCGGCGGCTTCATCGTCGTCGGCATTGTATTCTGTGTGGTCAGCTTCATCGTGCACACCATCGGGACAAGCTGGATCGACGTGATCTTCCCGCCCGCCTCGATGGGCGCGATCGTTGCGGTCATCGGACTCGAACTCATGCCGACGGCGGCAAATATGTCGGGACTGACAGGGGAAAACACGGATGCCACCGTCATCTTCGTCTCAATCGCAACCCTTGCCATCACCATCTTCGCCTCAATGGCGTTCCGCGGCTTCCTCTCCATCATCCCGATTCTCATCGGCGTAGTCGCGGGCTACATCATCGCATTCTGTGTGGGAATTGTCGATCTCTCGCACGTCGAGAGTGCGCCGTGGCTGGCGCTGCCGACCATCTACACGCCGGAGTTCGACCTGCGCGCGATCCTCATCATCCTGCCCGCCTCCATCGTCGTCATCGTCGAGCATATCGGACATCTCATCGTGACGGGCAACATTGTCGGACGCAACCTTGCAAAGGATCCGGGACTCGACCGTTCCCTCCTCGGCAACGGCATTTCGACGATCTTCTCCGGCTTCTTCGGCTCGACGCCGAATACAACGTACGGTGAGAACATCGGTGTCCTCGCCATCACGAAAGTCTACTCCACATGGGTCATTGGCGGTGCGGCGATCTTCGCGATCCTGCTCTCCTGTCTCGGCAAGCTCGCCGCACTCATTCAGAGCATTCCAACGCCCGTCATGGGCGGCGTTTCCATGCTGCTCTTCGGTGTCATCGCCGCCTCCGGCATCCGCATTCTCGTCGAGGCGAAGGTGGACTACAACAATCCGATGAACCTCCTCCTCACCTCCATCGTCATGGGCGTTGGTGTATCGACGGCGAGCCTCACCATCGGCACGGTCACGCTGCGCGGTATGGCGCTCGCAACCGTCATCGCCATCATCCTCTCCATCTCCTTCCGCATCATCCTCGCCCTGCGCGGGCAGGAACAAAAGCAGAGCGAATGACGGAGCACATTGTCGCACTGCCGGAGGGTGAAATTTGCCCCGCAAAGACATATCTGATGCGCGTATGCGGCATTTCGTCGGGGCTCTGGAAGCGGATCAAGCACAGCGGCACCTTCACCGTGAACGGTATGCCTGCCATCGCCGCGCGTACCATGCTGCGCGCAGGAGATATTGTCTCATACGAGCTACCAATCATTTCTTCGGTCATCCCCGAACAACTCCCCCTTGCGATCATTTACGAGGACGAGGATCTCCTCGTCCTCGACAAGCCCGCAGGACAGCTTGTTCATCCTACGACGAGGGAGGCACACGGAACTGTTGCCAACGCAGTCCTTGGACTCTACGCGGCGCGCGGCACACAGCTTGACTTTCATCCGTGTCACCGCCTCGACCGCAATACGACGGGACTCCTGCTGATTGCAAAGCATCCCGAAACACAGTATCAAATTGCAAAGCAGAACACGCTGACGCGCACGTACCTTGCCCTGATTGAGGGACTGCTCACACCAAAAGCGGGCACAGTCGATGCGCCGATAGCGCGTGCGCTGCCAAGCATCATCCTGCGCCGCGTTTCTCCCGATGGAAAGCCGGCGCGTACCCATTACAAAACGGAGTGGACAAACGGCAGTCATACACTCCTGCGCCTTCGCCTTGAAACAGGGCGCACCCACCAGATCCGCGTGCACCTCGCCCACCTCGGACATCCCCTGCTCGGGGACGACCTCTACGGCGGCAGCACAGAACTGATGACACGTCACGCCCTCCACTCGGCGCAGCTTACGCTCACACATCCGCGCACGCATGAAAATCTGACGGTCACAAGCCCTCTGCCGGAGGATATGGCACGTATTCTATCATTATAACGATAGAAAAGCACCGTAGACGGTAGCATTCCGTCTGCGGTGCTTTTTGTTATTCAGTGATTCCTTTACTTGCTTGCGCCGAACCACTTCTGATAGATTTTGTCGTATTCGCCGTTATCGTGCAGCTTCTTGAGCGCCTCGTTGATCTTCTTCTGGAGGTCTGCGTTATCCTTCGCCATCGCGATGCCGTAGTCCTCCGCAGAGAGCTTGTCCTCAAGCGACTTCACGCCGACTGCCTGCGACTGCTTGATGTAGTAGTCGTTGACGGGGCGGTCGTTGACGACCGCATCCACACCGCGCGCCTTCAGCTCCATAAAGCAATCAGCAGGGGTGTTGAGCTCTGTGACTGTAACGCCCTCCATCTCCTTGACCATGTTCGCACTCGTCGTGCCGATCTGGACGGCGACCTTGTGTCCCTTGAGATCCTTGAAGGACTTAATCGCCTCCTCATCGCTGCGCACAACCATCGTGAGTCCCGACTGGTAGTACGGATCGGAGAAGCTCACCTTCTGTTTGCGCTCATCATTGATCGTCATGCCGCTGATGATGACATCGATGTTCTTTGCCTGCAATGCGGGGATCAGCCCGTCAAAGCCGATGTTCTGAATCTCTGCCTCACTGCCCATCTCCTTCGCGACGGCACGGATGAGATCCATATCAAAGCCCTGATAGTCCTTCTGTCCCTCGTCCTGGAACTCAAACGGTGCAAAGTCGATTGCAGAACCGACGCGGAGCACCTTTGCCTCCTGCTTTGCCTGATCGCCGCCACCGCAGCCAACGAGAGCGAGGCTCACGAGAGCGCCGGTCAGAATGAGTGCCAATTTTTTCAGTTTCATAGGGAAACCTCCTCAAGTGAGATAAAATCAAAGGAGGGATGCCGCAATAACTGCAACAATCCCTCCATGAAGGGGGCTGTGCCCCTTAAACTCCTTAGAAACGTGCTGCGCGCTTCGCGTTGAAGCAGTCGCGGCAGTAGACCGGACGATCCGTCTTCGGCTCGAACGGGACTTCCGTGTCCTTGCCGCACTCGGCACAGACCACATGGAACATCTGGCGCTCGCCGCTGCTCTGCTCGTCACGACCACGGCGACGCTTGTCGCGGCAATCACGGCAGCGTGCCGGCTCGTTCTCAAAGCCCTTCTCTGCGTAGAACTCCTGCTCACCAGCGGTGAATACGAAGTTGCTGCCGCATTCCTTGCATACGAGTGTCTTGTCTTCAAATGCCATTCTTCCACAATCTCCCTTGAATAAATATAGAGTCTCTCCATTCGCCGAACTGGGAAAGCGTTCACTGAGATTATGGTACAGCAAAGCTTGCTTACATATACAAGGCTTCACACGTTCATTGAACGACTATCAGGTCTTGAGGAACGGATTTCAACGCTCTGTATTATACAGATGTTTTTCATAAAGTGCAAGCATTTTTTCGAGTCTATGGCAACTGTTACGGATGCGCGATGCGCACTCCACGCAGAACCCTCGTTACGCAAGCGGACGTGTGCTCATCCGCCTAAATACCTGCGGATTCCAAACGCGCTGCGCTTGAACGATTAAAATCCGCAGGGGGCGGGTCGCACACTCTACGCCGCTTGCTCCACTAGGGTTTGCTTAGGAGTACTGCATTTTCTTTTGTCCGGAACTTTTATCATAGTTTCATTTTTCTATGCCTGAAATGATCGGTCAAAACAGGCACTCCTGCACCTCCAACCAGCTTTCCTGCTGCGCCTCATGGATACGGTCACCCTTCTCCGCATGTCCGATCAGAAAGGGCGATGCGGGGTCATGGCGGCATCTGTTTTTTGCGACACGCGCGCAATTCGTATTTGCATAGCAGTAGCGACAGAGATGCGGGCAGCTGTCATACGCACCAATGTCCGCGCCGAGGTAGCAGTCACACTCCTTGCGCTGCCGCTGATACTTCGGGAAGCGAATGCGCCGTTCGAGCGCACGCTCGTAGATGCGCGGCGTCATGCAGCCACCCGTGTCCGCACCGCATACGGCAAGTTCATCCCCGCTGCCGCACGGGTAGACGGTCATGCCATGCGCTTTCGCCGTCTCAACGATGGATGCGCCGAGTTCAATCCGCTCTGCGTGCGCAACATCGCGCCCCTCGGGGAAGTTGCGCCGCGTCTTGGCGTAGCGCATGAGAAAGCTGATGACAACCATCTGCGTCGCCCCGGCAAGAATCTCCGCCATCTGCGCAAATATCTGTCGGTGCCAATCAAGCGTATGCCGTTCGTCGATGATGATGGGATCGTAGCGCCAGCCAATCGCGTGCGTACCGACAATCTCCGAGAGCCGACGAAACGTGCGTGCAACCTCCTGCCACGGCGGAACGTTCGGCTCGATATCTCTGCCGTAGGGCGTGATCGTGACGTACCAGAACTGCCCGAACGGCGCGAGGAGATTCATATAGGGGAGCATGGGCGCGGGATTCTTCGTACAGAAGGCAATGAGGTCGACGACGGACGGATCGAGACGATAGCGCGTGACCTGCTGCTCATTGTACGGGTTGCGCACACACACCTCGCCCGCACGCAGACGATTGACGAACCACGGCGTGTAGAACGCGGGAATATCCGTACGCATCCCCGTATGCAGAATCATGATCCTCCCCCCTTTTTCCATAGCGTAACACAAACAAGCGCAAAGATAAATCCCCGACTGCCGCTGCAATCGGGGATGCCATCGCACGAATCGTTCAGAGATAACGAATCCAGACGTAGATATTCGAGACGATGATGGTGAAGATCATGACGGGGAATGCGACCTTCATAAAGCCGAGAAAGGAGATCGGGCGGCCGCGCTGCGCCGACATGGAGGCGACAACGACATTCGCGCTCGCACCGATGAGCGTACCGTTGCCGCCAAGGCAGGCGCCAAGTGCAAGCGACCACCACATTGGATCGAGATTCGTAAGCCCCATCTCGCCCATGTCCTGAATGAGCGGTATAAGCGTCGCAACAAACGGGATATTGTCGATGAACGCCGATGCGAATGCACTCATCCAGAGGATGAGGATTGCCGTCGCGTCGACATTGCCGCCCGTCGCCTTAATTGCCTCAGCTGCGAGCATACGGATCACGCCCGTCTCAACAAGTGCACCGACGAGAATAAACAGACCGCCAAAGAAAAAGATTGCCGGCCACTCGATCTTGGAGAGTACCTTCACGATCGTCTCCTCGTCGCGCGTCGCCGTGAGGAGCAGCAGCAGCCCCGCACCTGAGAGGGCGACGGTCGCAGACTCAAGGCCAAGACTTCCATGCAGGACAAAGAGCGAGATTGTGAGAAAGATGACCGCAAGGCATTTCTTCAGGAGGCTGTGATCCGTAATCTGCGCACTGGCAGGCAGCCGCATGATCTTGTCCTGAAGCTCCGGCTGGGTATGCAGACCTTTGTGGTAGAGGGCAATAAGTATGAATTGTACCAAGATAAAGATAATGATTGAGATGAGTGTCAGATTTTCCACGAATGCCATGAAATCAAGTCCGACAGCACTGCCGATCATGATGTTCGGCGGGTCACCGATGAGCGTCGCCGTACCACCAATGTTGGATGCCAGAATCTGTGAGATAAGGTACGGCATAACATCGACCTTGAGTTGTGATGTAATACTGAATGTGATGGGCACGGTCAGCAAAACCGTTGTGACGTTGTCGAGGAGTGCCGAGCAGACCATCGTAATGGTCGAGAGAACGACGAGGAGCGCGATCGGCTGTGCCTTTACCTTCTGCGCCGCCCATATTGCGAGGAAGTTGAACAGTCCCGTCTCACTCGTGATGTTCACAATGATCATCATACCCATGAGGAGCCCCAGCGTATTGAAGTCGATATGGTGGACAGCGGTCTCCTGCTCGATGATTCCACAGAGGATCATAAGCATTGCGCCGAACAGTCCGACGATGGTGCGGTGCACCTTTTCAGAGATGATGAGCGCGTACGCGATGACGAAGATGACAATCGCCACAATCGTTGCATTTTCCATCATTACACATCCTTCTTCTCGTTACGAGAAATCCATCACGTTGCCGTGATAATCACCTGCCGGTCCTTGCGCTGAATTTTAAGCTTATAATGCTGCACGCCTTCCTGCGCCAACATCAGCTTCAGCTCCATCAGTACGCGACCAAGCTCATCCACCTGTGCAGAGGAAAGCCCTGCACGGGCAAGGTCGGCAGGAGGTTCCTGCGCTGCACTTGCGCGTGCGCGTTCCTCCGCCTGCCGTTCCTTTCTCAACAGGACTTCTGCGAGGGTCTCCTCCTCCTCAAAGCCTTGCATCATATCTTTGTCCGACCGGTTCTTCGGTATCTTTGCCACAGCAAACCTCCTTATGCCACCCGCATCGGGCGACATGACAGACACGCAGTGGGGATCACTTTACCTTGCTCCATGTGTCCTTCAGCCCGACCACGCGATTGAATACGATATGATCCGGTGTAGTATCCGGGTCAACCACAAAGTAGCCGACGCGCAGGAATTGGTAGTGTGCTCCTGCCGCCGTGAGGCGGACGCTGGGCTCGACCTTCGCGTCCGTCAGGATCTCAAGCGAGTGCGGATTGAGCGCGTCAATGAAATGTGCCGGCTCCTCCTCGCCCTCAGGTATATCACGCAAAAGGCTCTCGTAGAGGCGCACCTCCGCCGTGAGCGCGTGCTCTGCCGCAACCCACTGAATCGTCCCCTTGACCTTGCGGTTTGCCGCAGCACCGCCGCTGCGCGTCTCTGGATCATAGGTGCAGCGCAGCTCCGTAATTTCCCCCGCCGCATCCTTTATGACTTCCTCGCATTTGATGATGTAGGCGTGCTTGAGACGCACCTCACCGCCCGGCTTCAGACGGAAGAACTTCTTCGGCGCATCCTCCATAAAGTCCTCGCGGTCGATGTAGAGTTCCCGCGCAAACGGCACATAGCGCTGCCCCCCATGCGTGGGGCTGTTCTCCGCGAGCAGATATTCAGTCTCCCCCTCTGGGTAGTTGATGAGAACAAGCTTGACCGGACGCAAGACAGCCATCACACGCGGCGCATTGCGATTCAGCTCGTCGCGTACGCTGTGCTCAAGCATGGCGTTGTCTACCGTACTGTTGCTCTTGGCGACGCCAATCTCCTCGCAGAACGCGCGCACAGCCGCGGGCGGGTAGCCGCGGCGGCGCATCCCAGAGATGGTCGGCATACGCGGATCATCCCAGCCGCGCACATGTCCCTCCTCGACGAGCTGACGCAGCTTGCGCTTGCTTGTGATCGCCCCCGATAGATTGAGCCGTGCGAACTCAATCTGGCGCGGACGCTCTCCTGCCGGAAACCCAAGAGACTCAAGCAGCCAGTCATAGAATGGACGATGCTCTTCAAATTCGAGGGTGCACAGCGAGTGCGTAATCCCCTCGATTGCATCCGAGATTGGGTGCGCGAAATCGTACATTGGATAGATGCACCACTGATCGCCCGTCCGATGATGCGGCACATGGGCGATACGGTAAATCACCGTGTCGCGCATGACGAGATTCGGCGATGCCATGTCAATCTTTGCACGCAGGACGCGCGCGCCATCTGGGAACTCTCCCGCACGCATGCGCGTGAAGAGGTCGAGATTCTCCTCCACGGAGCGATTGCGGTACGGACTTTCCCTCCCCGGCTCGGTCAGTGTGCCGCGATGCGCACGAATCTCATCTGCCGAGAGATCATCTACGTATGCAAGTCCTTTTTGAATCAGCGAGACGGCATAAGTATACATCTGCTTGAAGTAATCTGACGCGTAGAAACGGCGATCCCCCCACGAGAAGCCAAGCCAGCGGATATCCTCCTGAATGGAGTCCACATACTCGACATCCTCCTTCGTCGGATTCGTATCGTCAAAGCGCAGATTGCAGAGCCCATTGTAGTCCTCTGCTACGCCGAAGTTGAGACAGATAGACTTTGCGTGTCCAACGTGCAGATAGCCGTTCGGCTCGGGCGGAAAGCGCGTATGAATGCCCTCCGCGTGCCGTCCTGCACGCAGATCCTCGTCGATGATATTGCGGATAAAATTCGATGTCTTTACGTCTGCCATGGTATCCCTCTATCCGTATAATTCCAATCAATCGTTCCGTGCGCAGCACCGTTCGATATAGGCACGCAGGTGCGCGACGCCCTCGGCAATCCCCTCCTGCACCGGAAGGCTCTCAATAAAGGCGTCCACATAGCCACGATCCACAATGCGGCGCAGTGTCCACATGAAATTGATGTCATAGATCCACATGAGCCGTACGATCTTGCGATCACCATGCGTGCGCAGGCGATAGTAGTCCGCCTGTCGTCCCGCCGCGAAGTCTGCCACGAAGTCAGGGCTAACCTCCTGTGCTGCATCCGACGGCACGAAGTTCGGCGCTTTCTCCGCCCCATCGGGCGCGAGAAACGGCAGGAGGACACGATAGATGTCAAGCTTGTCCGCGTCGCGGATCACCTTGGCAAAAAACAGCTTTCGCTCATCGTCCGTCGGTGCAATTTCCTTCTTATTGTGGTATTTTATCGCAAAGCGCACAATGTCCGCATCCGCGGGTGTGAGCCGCTCCAGAAAGTCCACTTCCTCTGCGAGCACCTTCAACCCGAGTTCGGCATGATCCTCTGAGGCGGCATCGTTGAACGTCTGATAAATGGCATACTGTCGGAACCGCCCCACATCGTGAAAAAGTCCAATGATCTCGGCGAGTGCCGTGTCGTGCGCATTGCATCCGAGAAACTTTGCAAGTGCACGCGCATTCGTCGTAACATAGCCCGTGTGAATCTCTTTGAGCCGAATTCCGCGCATGACCTCGGGATCATCCGTACGAAAGGAACGCATATAGTCATTCATCCATCGGTGCATCTCGTGCAGAAGCTCCTTCATCTGCGTTCCTCCTTTCACATACTTCCTGCCAATCAGCCCTCAGAAACAGGGATATACGTATCGTCAAAATCCGTCGCAATGAGCGTCGCCTGCACCTTTCCCGCCATCTCCTCCTGGACGACGAGTCCCACGATCACGTTGACCTCAGGATGGGCGCTCTTACGAATATAGTGCACCGCCTCATCGACATCGCGCAGACTCATCGTGGGATCACCCGTGAGATTCAGCACAACGCCGCGCGCGCCTACGACATCACGGTCGAGCAGAGGGCTTTCAACCGCCCTTTGCACGGCCTTCTGCGGTGTCTCAGCCACGCCGATGGCGAGCAGGGCATCACTCGATGGACTCTGCCGAAAGATCGTCGTCACATCCGCAAAATCGACATTGATAACCCCAGTGGTAAGAATCAGCTCCGCTACGCAGCCAACGGTATGCCGCAGCACCTCATCCGCGAGGGCAAAGGCATCGACAAAGGACATCGTACGGTCAGGTGCAATCTTGAGGAGATTGTCGTTGCGAATGGTGATAAAGGCGTCCGTATGCCCCTCCATTTGAGCGATTCCCGCCTGCGCCGTCTGCATTTTGCGCGCCATCTCGAAGTGGAACGGTGTGGTCACGACACCAATCGTGAGGATGCCCATATCCTGCGCGATCTCTGCCACAATAGGCGCTGCACCCGTCCCGAACCCGCCGCCCATCGTCGCTGCAATGATGACGAGATCGGCTCCTGCGATCATCCCGCGTATCGCCTTCTCCTCATCACGCGCCGCCTGCTCGGCAATCTCGACCCGTCCGCCCGTGCCGCGTCCGTTCGTCATTTTCTCGCCGACGGGCAGAACCGCAATCCCCTGCTTATGCAGTGTATTCAGCTGCCGCAGATCGGAATTGATGCCGATGAGCGTCATATCGAGATCGTATTTTTCGCGCACACAGCGCACGATATTGTTGCCGCCGCCGCCCACGCCGACCACCTTTATTGTGATTTTTGGTTTGATGATTTCAGCTGCCGGCATATACATACTCCTATCGAAGTACCGATTCCATCAGTTGTTCCGCATTTTCCCTGTCCCGCGTACCTGTGCCATAAGCGCACCGCCGAGGAGGAGCGCACAGCCCATCATCTGAACGCCGCTCATCGTCTCCCCGAGGATAATCCATCCCGCCACGGCGGCAAAGATCGCCTCCGTCGACATGAGGATCGCCGCCTGCGTTGGCTCTACATACGCCTGCCCTAGAATCTGACAGGTATAGGCAACACCGCAGGAGAACAGGCCGGCGTAAAGGATTGGAACTGCCGCACTCCAGAGATCGCTCCACGCAAAACTTTCGTAGATTGCAGCAAGAGCAGCACTGCCAACGGTACAGACAATCATCTGCATAAAGCAGAGCTCAATCGCATCGACGGCGCGTGCATAGCGGTCAATCAAGAGAATCTGCGCCATCCAAAAGAAGGAACAGATGAGGACAAGCAGATCGCCCGTGTTGATCGAACGTTCTCCGTATGCAGAGAGGAAGTAAACCCCCGCAAACGCAAGGATTGCGCCGCCCCACTGCACCGCGCGGACACGCTGTCCGAGCAGAACGGCGGCGAGCGGTACAAGCACAATGTAGAGCGTTGTGATGAACGCCGTTTTGCCCGCCGTTGTGTAGAGGAGCGCGACCTGTTGGAGCGTCACGCCGACAAACATGGCAAGCCCCACGGGAATCCCCGCGCGAAAGCCCGAGCGAAATGTCCCCGCGCGCCTCTGCGCCGCACGCTTGTCGCGGTAGAGAAACCACAGAGCCCCAATGAAGAGAACGCCAAGTGCAAAGCGTGAAGCTGCGTAGGTGTAGGGACCGAGCCCCTCCATCCCAAGGATCTGGGCAACAAAGGTCGTGCCCCAAAAAAACGATGCTGCCAGCAGCATCAACGTCCCGCGCAGATGCATCAATCAGAGCACCTTCGACAGGAAGCTGCGCGTGCGCTCCTCCTTTGGGTTCTCAAACACCTCGCGCGGGACGCCCGACTCAATGATGCGCCCCTCGTCCACGAAGAGCAGACGGTCGCCCACCTCGCGGGCAAAGCCCATCTCATGCGTCACAATAACCATCGTCATACCCTCGTTTGCAAGCGCACGCATGACATCGAGCACCTCGCCGACCATCTCGGGATCGAGTGCCGAAGTCGGCTCATCGAAAAGCATGACCTTCGGGTGCATGGCGAGCGCACGGGCGATTGCCACGCGCTGCTGCTGACCGCCCGAGAGATTGTCGGGGTAGGCATCCGCCTTCTCCGCAAGCCCCACGCGCGCGAGCAGCTCCCGCGCCGTTTTCTCCGCCGCATCGCGTGCGACGTGCTTCACCTTCATCGGCGCGAGCATGATATTTTCAAGTACCGTCATGTGCGGAAAGAGGTTGAACCGCTGGAACACCATGCCGACCTCTTCGCGCACCTTGTTGATATTCGCCTCACTTGAGAGCGTGATGCCGTCAACGACGACCTCGCCCCCCGTCGGCTCCTCAAGATGGTTCATGCAGCGCAGCAGCGTGCTCTTGCCCGAACCCGAAGGACCGATGATAACAACGACCTCTTTCTCATCAATCGAGAGATCGATCCCCTTCAGCACTTCGTCCGTGCCAAATGCCTTACGCAGTCCCTTGATCTCAATCATGGACGCGATACCTCCGTTCCAGATATGCGACAAAGCGCGAGATGGTCAGCGTCATGACAAGATAGATGACGGCGACGCTCATCCAGATTTCAAACGAGCCGTACGTCTTTGCAATGATGAGCTGCCCCCGACGCGTCAGCTCCTCGAAGCCGATGACCGAGACGAGAGACGAGTCCTTGAGCATGGCGATGAACTCGTTGCCGAGCGGCGGGATAACGCGTTTGAATGCCTGCGGCACAATGATGTAGCGCATGGTCTGCAGCCACGTCATGCCGAGCGAGCGCCCCGCCTCCATCTGCCCGTCGTCCACGGACTGAATGCCCGCGCGAAAGATTTCCGCCACGTATGCGCCCGAGTTGATCCCGCACGCCGAGATCGCCGCAATGAAGGGATCGATGCGCTGCCCCGTAATGACGGGCAGCGCGAAGTAAAAGAGAAAGATCTGCACGAGCAGCGGCGTCCCACGGAAGAACTCCACATAGACCTCCGCGAGCATACGCAGCACGCGCAGATTCGAGATACGCGCCACACCCACGATCAGACCAATCACAAAGCCAATCGCTGTCGAGAGCACCGTGATCTGGATCGTAACCCCCGCGCCGATGAGCAGCAGCGGAAATGAGTTAACGACGAGATTCATATCAAAATTCATAAGACCATCCATTCTCCCCGCAGGAATTGATAATTCCCATGATAATCATGCATAAATAGCCGTTCTCCATATTATATTTCAATCACAGAGTGGTGTCAATAAATTCGCGCCCTTTGTCGATCGCTATGTCAATTCGCATTCCCAAATCTCACGACACATATCTCTATTTTTGTCCCATTCATTATAGGCTTCGCTCTTTGTCCGATGAAATCCAAACTTAGCATAAAGATGGCGTGCAGGTTTCAGTATATCAAGCGTCCCCAAAAAAAGGTGGCGATAACCTTTCTTGTGGCAAAAAGAAATCGCCTCCGCCAGCAGGCGATTTCCAAGCCCATGACCCTGCACATCCATATCTACGCCGAGCCAGCGCAGCTGTGCCCTATCCGCGCCCTTTTTGATGACTGCAATATCGCCAATCATCTTCCCATCAAGCTCGGCAATCCACATCTGACTACCCTCCAAATCATCGTAGAGTTCCACCATCCCGCGCAGCATCTCCTGCTCATAAAACCCGTTGAAACCATACTGACGCCTGTAGAGTTCGTATTGAAAATAACAAACCTTGCTTGGATCTCCCGGCTGATAGGTACGAAGTATAATCTCACTTGCCATCTTCTCATCCCCATTTTATTTCATTCAGTGAATGAAATTTCCCCCATAAGCACACAGAACGATGCTGCTTATGGGGGACTGCTATTGTTTTCAAGTCAATGCCGATGCCTGCAAATCACAGCTTCTTGGACAGCGCCTCGATGCTGTCGGATATCGCCTTTGCCTCCTCAACGGACGCACTGATCTCCTTCATGTTCGCCGCCTGATTCTCGATCAGACCGTTGATGGACTTGATGCGCTCGGCAATATGATTTGCCGCCTTTCCCATAGAGCCGAGTTCTTCAAGAATTTTGCTTGCTGCATCGCGGCTGCTGTCAGCAAGTTTCCCGACCTCCTCCGCCACAACAGAGAAGCCGCGCCCTGCCTCGCCCGCGCGGGCAGCCTCAATGGAGGCATTCAGCGAGAGAAGGTTCGTCTGCTTCGAGATCGTCATGACAAGCTCAGACATCTTGAGTGTGTTCTCCGTCTGGCTGCGCGTATCCTCCGCCGCCTTCGTGATCTCCTCCTGTACGCTCGAGATCTCCATCGTGCGCTCCATCGTTTGGCTCACACTCTCTGTAATCGTGTCGATGGACGCATACAGACTGCTGAGCATCGTCTCAAGCTCGCCGTAGAATTTTTCCTTCTTCCGCGATGTCTGATCCAACGCCTCTGATTTCCGCTTCTCCTCGTCGATATCGATAAAGACGCCGATGATCTCCTCCGGATGTCCGCTTCTGTCGCGCACAACATTGCCAGAGGCATGAAACCAACGATAGCTGCCGTCGTGTACCTTCAGACGGTAGTCCACATCGTACGGAGTGCGCCCGCTGAGATCCTTGATGCAGGCGTTAAAGGAGGAAAATGTCCCCTCCACATCGTCCGGGTGCAGACGTGAACTCCACGCCTCCACTGTATTCGGAAAATCAGACTCTCCGCGGAACCCGACCATGCGGCGGAACTCATCCGACCAGATTGCATAGTCGATGCTGAAGTCCGGCTTGATCTTCATGTACCACATGCCGGAGTTGATCGCCTCATTGACCGTACGAAGACGGAACCGCTGATACTCAAGTTCCTCATTCATGCAGTCAATCAGCGCATTGAGTTCAGCCGCAAACGGCTCACTGCCACGTAGCTTCGTAAAGAGTTCGTTCTTCTCATGTCCTGCGACGATATTCTGTATCGTCCCCGCCAGATCCTGCGCCCCGGCTGCAGCGCTGTTCTTGTCAAACATTGCATTCCCTCCAAAAAGCATTACGCCCTGTATTAGGTTTATTGTACCATACCCCTCCATATATGCAAGCCCTAATGCGTGCACATATAAAAATTCCCTCGGACATTTTTGCCCGAAGGAATTTTTACAAAATGTACCCGATCAGAACTGATAACGCACGCCGATTTCGGCATAGCGTGCCGGCTGGGGGTAGCGTGTGCCGCTGTAGGAGGAGTAGGCCTGATTCGTCGCGTTGCGCAGACGTGCGTAAATCGTCCCACCATCTGCGAAGTCATAGCCTGCGCTTAACTCAAGCGCTGCATAGCGGCTGCGTCCGTAGTACTGCTTGGACAGACCGCTTGCCATCGTGCCGAGGACATTCGCGTGCCATCGACCATTGTCGTAGTGCACGCCGATGCGCCCGCCGTTCGGTTGGCTGATATGGTTAAGATAGTCACGCGCTGTGCTATTGTAGTCATCCTTGGACTCCGTATGCGTATAGGAATAGCCAAGATCATAGCTCCAGTGCTTATCTACCTTCTTCTGAAAGAGAATCTCCATGCCGCGCTTCTTCTCGTGCGCAATATTAGTGACACGGCTTGTAAAAGTCAGGGGATTATAGTACCAATGAATCGCATCACTGAGCTTCGACTGGAAGAAGTCCACACTAAGAGAAGTACGCGCATCGAAGTTGTGGGATATGCCAAGCGACTCCGTATGCCCGCTCTCAGGGCGAAGGTCTGGATTACCATACATCATCCACCCCATATTGTTATAAAACAAATCATCTGCCGTCGGAGCCTTGTAGACACGTCCCCACGAGGCGTAGACACGCGTCTTCTCGTCCGCATTGTAGTTCACAGCAAATTTTGGTGAGCCATGTGAGCCGAATCTGCTGTGATGATCGAGACGCACGCCCGGTACGAGTACCCACTTATCCCCGAGACGGATCGTATCCTGCACATAGACCGCCTTATTCGTGATCTTCTTGTTGCTATACCCGCCATTGGCAACATTTGTCGAGTGACTCGTACGCCACTCCAGTCCTGCTACAAGCGTATGATCCTTGCCCAGCTTCCAGCCGTTCTGATACTCGCCGCCCTGCACGTGTGTATCATATTTCCCACTGAAGTCCACGGACTTAAAATTGCCATAGTAGCGCAGATAACCCGGCGTTCCCGTCCCCTCCTTAAAATTATAGGAGGCAGATACGGTATTATAAATTGCATCATGATGCGACGAAGGAGCAAAATTATAATACGAATTTGCATCAACCGTCCGGTGCAGTACCGAGAGCGTTAGCGATTGACGTGGATCGATCCGGTGATCAAGGCGCAGGGAAAGGCTGTTGTTCGCATAGTCGCTGCTTGGCATCCGATGCGTCTTTCCATCCGTCCCCTTATACCTCATGTAGCTGCTGCGGTCAAGCCCCGCTGTGAACTGCCAGCTGAGGGTTCCATCCGTCCCCGCATGTGAGAGTTCATAGCCATGCGTACCCCACGATCCCGTACGCAGATCAAGCTCCGTCTGTTCCTTTGCCGCACGCTTCGTGATGATGTTGACGACGCCGCCAATCGCATCCGATCCATAGAGCGCCGACCCCGCTCCCTTGACAACTTCGATGCGCTTGATATTCTTCACCGATGGGATCATGCGCAGATCGACGCCGGCACGCCCGTTCACAACGCCCTGATCGTTGTTCAGACGCACACCGTCCACCATGACGACAACACGATCATCACCGTTTAGGCGCACATACTCCTCCCCGCTTGCACGATCAACAACGACGCCGTTGATGTGTTCGAGGGCTTCTGAAATACTCCGATAGTGGTTCTGCTCGATCTCCTGTGCTGTGATGACCGCAACATTCGCTGGTGCCTGACGCACGCTCAGTGGCGTGCGTGTCGCCGTGACGACGGTCTCTCCCAGTGAATGCTCATCCGCAGATGTACGATCATTTGCAGCATACGCTTGTCCCCCAATGGACAAGGAACCAACAGCGAGTGCGGCTGTCACAGCCATACGAATACTCTTCTTCATCGCAAACTCCTCCTAAAATCACCCTACTACTAAAACTTCTTATGACATGTCGGCATGGACTCCGACAGACAAAAGCATATTACAATCGCCCCAAGGCGAAGCACTGCGTGTGTATCTTCTGCTCCCAGTCCGCACGCGAGCGCTGGCAGAACTCATGGACGAGATAATCCGGCTGTATGGCATCGAGAATATGGCGTGCTGCATCTGTCCGAAACGGCTCATGCCGATCCACGTGCATGACATAATCCATCGCCTCCTGCCATTGCAGCGGACGCAATTCTCCCGCATGGCGGCGCATCATCTCCCGTGTATACGAACCCGAGAGCGACTGATGCAGATGAATTCCATAGACATACTTGCCCGCCGCGCCGAGGGCGCGGTAGATTTTTGTCACGTATGCCGCCCCCTCTTCCTCACTCCGCAGCGCAAGATTCGTATTCATCAGATGTCCGACATCCAGCATAAAGCCCGTATCGGGATAGTTGACCTGCTCCAGGAGCATGGCGGCGAGATGCGGCTGACAAAAGGTCAGCCCCGGCCACCAAAGGTTTTCAAAGAGAAGTTTGCAGCCCTTTGGGATTTCGGCGGCAATCTCATGCACCAGCTCGATGGTCGCACGGATTACATCCTCATCCGATAGTGAGAATCTTCTCTCATACATCTCCGATGTGCGGTTGTGTGCGACATGAAAGACGAGATACTCTGGTTCACACTCCGCCGCCCGCCGCAGATTCTCCTTCCACGCCGCGATCCAATCACCAACATCCAAAGAGCCGTAGTAGGCGCGGATCTTCTCCTCGCTGCCAAACTCCTCCATAAGCGCCGCGCGGTCGCCGTGCCAAAAATCCACCCACGTCGGCCAGAACAGGAGATGTACGCCCTTGATATACCTCGTTGGAAACACCGCACAATCCCACGGCGCACAGAGCATGAACTCAATGCCGTCCAGCCTGTGTGTGCGCAGGATCTCTGCGAGTGTATCCGAACTGTTTTGGAGCAGATCCTCTGCATCACAGTCTGCATTGGATAGATTCGTCAGTGTAAGCATATATGCCCTTTTCTACCAAATGGGTGGATGCGCGCGGCGATCAGAACCGATAGGAGTAGCTCAGGAGATAGTTGATCGGAGCGACGTAGTAGGCAGATCCATTGTGCATCGTTGTGTCATCACGGTCAAGCACGTTGTCGATGTGCAGACTGAGCTCACTGTTCTCATCCGGCGCATAGCTTGTGTTCCACGTCGTGAGCAGATACGGCTTGCAGCGATACGATGGTTCATCAGACGGTGACTGAACACGGTCAGCGAGATAGGAAGCCGTGAGCGCGGAGGTCCACTTGCCGCGCTGATAGCTCACACCGCCCGTCAGCTGAAGTCGCCCGAAGGTGCGATCCCATCCAATCGCCTTCTTGTTGCTTTTGGTCTCCGGATTCTGCCATGTCACACCCCAGTTATAGGAAAGTCCGTGCGATCCGCGAATCTCATTGGAGAGTTCCAATCCAATGTTGCGGAAGTCCTCATTCGTATACTGATATTCCGCACGTCCACTTCTGCGAGTGACCTTTGCTGTAATATTGTCCGCAACGCGCATATGGAAGAGCGCTGCCTTCCATGAATGTCCGTCATGCTTCTGCTTCCACCCGACTTCATAGGTAACGCCCTTCTGCGGGCGCAGGTTCGGCGCAGCCGTCTGACGATCATTGTTCGGGTACATCTGGGAAAACGTCGGCATGACAAAGGACTGACTGATGTTCAGATAAAGGCTGTTCTCGCGATTGAGCTTATGCAGCCACTGCCCAGATGCGCTGAGATTGTGATAGTTCTGATCGCGTGCAGCACCCGTCGTCCATGTTTCACGCAGCCCGAAAATCCCCGTGTTTTTCTCATCGAAGCGTTGCTCCCATTGCCCAAAGATCCCCCAGTTGTTGCGCGAATACCGTGCGTCATCGGTACTTACCGGCGTTGGAAGATCCGCAAACATCTCATGCATAAGATCCATGCCCAGAATAGCGGTTGCCTTTGGATTCACCTGCCATGTTCTCTGCAGATCAATGCCGTACGTCGTGTTTTTCTCACGTGTGTGATACCGGCCGTCCGGCGTTTTTTTCCCTGTTCTGTTGTTAAAGTAGCTCGGCCCCATAAATTCCAGCGTTCCGGTGTTGAAGAACAGGCTCCCCTTCCAGTCCGTGTCGCGATAGTTCAGCTGCGTAATATACTGCTTCGTTTCATACTTGCGCTGGTTGTACGGCGCTCCGACGGGGATGCGCTGCATACGCGTAGGTGCGTGCGTATTATCCACAGCAGTGATCGTCCGCTTGTATTTCCCCTCTGTCTCATAGTAGCCAATCTGGAAATCAAGGCGCGGATTCACATGATAGGTCACGCCCATATTCTGCTTGAGAATATCGTAAATGTCTGTACGTGTCTGTCCACGAAGCTTGTCCTGTGCATACTCCGTGTAGCTCACGCCGTCCCTGCGCCCAAACTTATCGTAGTTGTAGTAGAACCCAAAGCGTTCATCCCCGGCACTGACGCCATAGCTGCGCTGCCCATAGTTGCCGAATCCCGCGTGCACCTCATTTGCATGCTTCTTCTTCGTAATGATGTTGACAACACCGCTCATCGCCTCACTGCCATAGAGCACAGAGACGCCGCCCTTGACAACCTCAATGCGCTCGATCTCACTCGCTGGGATTTGATCGAGGTTATACTTTCCACGCCATGCAATCGGATTCCCGTTCATAAGAACGAGCGCGCCGCTCTTGAGGCCTCGCACATTGACTTCGTTTGTCATTGCTCCCATCGCTGCACCATTGGGACCAAAGGACTTATAGACGAAGCCGTCGACCTTCGAGAGCACATCCGCAGCATTCGATGCGCCGCTTTGTTTGATGTCCTCTGCTGTAATCACTGTCGTCGCCGCCGGCACATCAATATCCCGCTTCTGCGTACGTGTTGCCGTCACGACAACCTCGCCGAGGGAATATGTCGGCAGTGCCTCGTCATCGCCCGTCCCCGTATGCGCCGTCTCCGCCGCATAGACCTGCCCCGTCATCGCCGAGAGCGCGACCACGGCCGCAAGAAATTTCTTGTTCCACATCTTCATTGTCATACCTCCATAAAATCAATTCAACTGAAAGCGGAAGGTCTTTGTCCAGACACCCCGCCGCCCATTGTCCCCCGGATTAAACTGAAACTGCCAACCGGCAGCGACCGCCGCCCTGTCCATCGCACGATAGCCCGATGAGGACGCGACATCGACTGCCTCCACGGAGCCGTCTGCCGCGACAAGAATCTTGATTGTTACCGATCCCTCGACATCATCGTCGATGAGTTCCTGCGGATACTCCGGCCGAGCCTCCACACGCAGGCTCGCCTCCACACGTTCCTGCGGCGGTGCGGGAGCGGCGCCAAGCCCCGCAGTCCCGTCGCTGTTTCCCGCGCTCGTTCCGCTGCCCACACCGACGGTGCCGGAGCCAGTTCCGCTTCCTTGCCCACTGGCGTTGCCCGCAGTTCCCGTCTGTGTCGCACGGACAGGACCCTGCGTGGGGCGCGACGTATTCATCTGCGGTTTTCTCTCCTGTTCCCTCTCTTCCTGCTGCACAGTATTCTTGTCCTGCACAACAATGTCATCCACCGTCACCACAGGAGCCGCAGCCGGTGCAGAATCCCCTACGGCGCTGCTTCCTGCATCACTCCCCGCATCGTAGAGCACAACATCGATGGGCGGCCGTTTGCCTGGCGGGTTTGCGACGGAGAACAGCCCCATCGCCGCCGCAGTCAAAAAGAGTGTAAGATGCAGCAGCAGAGAAGCCCCAAGCGCTTTACGCTCGCCGTCACGCTCCATCACATCCTCATCCATGTCACCCTCCCTCCTTCATGTGTCTGCGCAGCAGATACAGGAAATAGGGCGTGCCGATGAATGCCGTCATGATGCCGACACGGATCTCCATCCCATGCAGCAGGATGCGTCCCAGCGAATCACAGAGCACGAGGAACACCGCGCCCGCAAGGAGACTCGCGGGCAGCAGCCGGCGATGATCGGGACCGATGAGGAGGCGCACCATGTGGGGCACGACAAGCCCCACAAAGCCGATGTTGCCGCTGATACAGACTCCGGACGCCGTCGTCAGCGCCGCAAGTACGAGAAAGAGCAGGCGAAATGCCGTCACGGGCATCCCCGCCGCACGAGCCTCCACTTCACCGAACGCGAGCAAATTGAGGTGACGTGCAAGCAGTACCATGATCGACATGCCGACGCCGATTGGACCGATGCCGAGCAGGACGTGATCCCAGCGGCGATAATCCAGTCCGCCGATTGTCCAGAAGAGATATTGCTGCATCTTCTGCTCGTTCATCACCGTGAGGATCGCTGCCGTGCATGCCGCGAGGAACATCCCCACGACAACGCCCGAAAGAAGGAGTGTCATGACCGGAATCCGCCCACGCCGCATCGACAGCGACACGGTCAGCCCCACCGCGAGGATGGCACCCGTGAAGGCAAAGGCAGGCAGTGTGAGCACGCTTCCCGCCGTCACGCCGATGCCGATGGCAAGGACCGCTCCGACGGAGGCACCGCTCGATACACCGATGATGCCGGGGTCGGCGAGCGGATTGCTGAAGATCCCCTGCAAAACGGCTCCCGAGACACCGAGCCCCGCTCCAACCATCATGCCGACAAGCGTGCGCGGGAGACGAATGTGCCAGAGCACCGCCTCCTGCTCCGGTGTCACAACGACATCCGGGAGGAAAGGAAGCCCTGCCGCATGGGCAAAGGAGGCAACGACAGCCTCCATCGGTATATCATACTGCCCCGAGCTCATGGACAGAAGGAACGCAAAGAGGAGCGCTCCCACGAGAGCACATAGAAAGAGCTGTGTTCGATGCCGGTCAAGACTCATGCCGTCACCGCCCTTTCATCCGCACGCCCAAGAATGACAGAGAGAAGCTGCTCCTTTTCCGCTGCGGCCGTCTCTGCCTCGGTAAAAACCTCTGCGTGATGCGTCAGCGGGTTCTCAACGACCCGCACGGGAGCACCGTATGCCTGCGACAGGAGCTCATCCGTCAGGACATCTCTTGGCGCGCCGTCAGCAAGCAGTTTTCCATGTCCGATGAAGAGCAGCCGCGAGCAGAACCGCGCAGCGAGGCTCAGTTCGTGCGCGACAAGCAGGACGGTCTTGCCCGCCTCACAGAGTTCACGACAGAAGCGGAAGATCTCCTCCTGATAGATGATGTCGAGTCCCGTCGCAGGCTCGTCGAGAAAGAGCACGGGCGTCTGCTGCGCGAGCACCTTCGCGAGCAGGACGCGCTGCCGCTGTCCGCCCGACATGGCGTGCAGGGGCTTATCGGCAAGCTCCGACACGCCTGCATACGCCATACACGCCTCGGCAATCGCCAGATCGTCCGCCTTTTCCTGACTCCACCACGAGAGATATGGATAGCGTCCCGCAAGCACGACATCACGCGCTGTATACGCAAAGGTCATCGCAACGTGCTGCTGCAGATATGCCACGCGGCGCGCAAACTCCTTTGCATCGAGCACATTGATATCGTCCCCCATCAGCGTGACCGTCCCGGACAAGATGGGAAGAATGCCGCGCAGCGTCTTGAGCAGCGTGCTCTTGCCCGCACCGTTCGGACCGATCACACCGACGATCTCCCCTGTCCCCACGGTAAACGACACATCGTCGAGAATGACCTTTCCATGATACCCCGCGTAGATATGTTCTGCGCGAATCATCTCATCCAAGCAAATCCCCCCTTCCAGATGATTACTTCACCGCCGAGAGGTGTTCATCCTCCCCCTGCTTGAACGCATCACCGTAAACGCGGTATGCAATCTCCTGCACGCCGAAGACAAAGTCCTGCGAACAGTTGTAGATATAGCCCTCGAACGGCTCGGCGAACGCCTTGCTGCGGATCGCCTTCATCGTCTGCAGAGACGGATCCCCCAGATAGTCCCTGCGGAACGCATCGACATCGTATTTTCCGCGATCATTGTACGTCGGCAAAAAGAGGATGTCGGGATCGATCTGAACGAGCTGCTCCTTTGTCATGACCTGAAAGTCACGAATCCCCAGCTCCGCACGCCCGTTGATGACCCCCGCATAGCGGCACGCCTCGTCAAAGCTGCTGCCAAGTCCGCCATAGCCACCCATGAGCGAGATGAGGACGACACGCTTGCGCTCTGCCTGTGGGATCTTCTCCACCTTTTCCTCAATTTCCGCGAGTTTCTCATCCATCATCGCGAGGAGTTTCTGTCCACGCTCCGGCTCTCCCGCTGCGGCAGCGAGCAATGTGACGGTCTCGCGAATCTCAGCAAGATTACTTGCCCCCTTGCAGACGACTACCTTCAGCCCTGCCTCACGAAGCGAGGGCACGATGGTGAGATCGCCCCAGTCCGGCACGACGACGAGGTCGGGCTGCAGTGCCATGATCTCCTCCACCGTCGGACTGCCGATGCGCTGCGGAATGTCCTTGACAAGTGCCGTCACATTGGAGCTGACGGGATCATCGAGCAGCCCATTGACCGCCGCCATGCGCTCCGGCTCCACAAGGCCGAGCATTGTCTCATCCGTACTCATTGAGAGCGTGACAATGCGCTTCGGCGGTGCAGGGAAGTCGACCTCCGTTCCCTCGATATCCGTCACCGTATATGCCGCAGGCTTCTCCTCAGCCGCCTTTGGTATGCTGCATGCCGTGAGCAAGACACACAGCATACAGAGAAGAACCACAGGGAGCTTTTTCTTTAACAACATCTCTCTTCCTTTCCGGCACGTCTATGCAAATGATCTTGATCCGACCGATTCCCTTTATGAAAGAGAGATCTTTCGCCGCAAGATATTGCCGTTCCAGAGCTGCTCCTCGATATAACGTGCGCCGCGCAGCCCCATAAATGGACTCTCTGTCAAATGCAGCGCATCCTGCACGGGATAGGCAACGGCAAGATACTGCGCCCCCTTCGGGTCGATGTGCGCCGACTCGTTGCTGCTGCCGAGCAGCAGTCCGCCCTCCATCACAGAGAGTAGCCCCTGTATCCTGCGTGCATCTGTCTCGCCGAGGATCTCGTCCACAATCGCCGACGCCTCACGCCCCCCCTCAGCATCTGCTGCAACGACGAGGTGACATACATCCGCCCACTCCGTGCGCAGTGCCTGTGCAAGTCCCCACGCAACGGAGCGCGGGGCGCGAATGAATGCAGTGTCATAGCGGAGCTCTCCCCAGAGGCTCTTGCACTCATTGATGCGCAGGAAGTCCTCGCGCGTTATGCGTGCGATCTCCGCCTCTGCATCTTCCATACGCGGGGATGGCAGTGCGTGCCCAATCTCCTCAAACCATCGCCGCGTCCCCGCGCGTCCATACGGCGGCAGAGGCGTGATATAGGGCATGCCGCAGATGCTCTCAAGCAAGCGGGCGCTCTCTACCGCCAGTTCATCATGCACCACGATATTGAGTGCCGCACACGTCAGATCCCCCAACGCAGCGGCGGACATCTCACTGCCGAGAACAGCATTCACCGCATAGCCGGCAGACTCAAGCAGTTGGATCAGCTCATGTGCATCATTCCCACCATTGTAGTAAGCGCTCGTCATGCCGAGCAGATTGACAGCATTCGCCTTTGCTATCTGACGTGTCGGAGGAAATGCCTGAAGCGTGCAGCACGCCGCCTTGTCCCATCCGTCCGCAAAGCTGCCGATGAGTCCGCTGCTGTCAAGTACAATGATCGGACAGGTGATCCCCGCCCCGCGTGCAATCGCCTCGACATCGTCACCGATCAGCCCCGCCGCGCAGCTGCTGATGATCGCAAGCAGCGTGGGCGGCTGCTCCACATAAGGGGCAAGAGCCTCGTGCAGATATTCCTCTGCACCGAATACAATGGCGTCATTATCCAACTGCGTGCAGATCATACGATGAGAGATTGTACTCTGGCTATGCTCAATATGACGCATCGCGAAAAAATAACACCAGAGAGGCCCATTGACCACGATCACAGCGTCCTTGATCCCCGCAAAAAAAGCAGATGCACCGGCAAGCGCGCAGGTGTCCGTACACATACAGACATCATCAAAGGATCGTTCCCGATCAGCCATAGATCAGTCCTCCCCTGCTCTCATGGCGGTGCAATATCTGCCGCATATCGTCCATGAGCTGCCGCCCCATCGACCAGCCGACCGACGGCAGCAGTGCGAGGAAAAGCTGGCGCAGCTTCGCATCGACGAGTTCGTGTGTCGTGAGGACGAAGTCTGCCGCATGCAGCATCTCATCTGCCGCCGCATCCCCCTCGTAATGGATGGGGACATCAGTCAGGCACCGCAGAGCCTCCTCCATCACGGCACGCCGCTCCGGCATAAAGCAGTCGAGCAGAACGATTCCGGTAAGTGTCACGTTGACCTTATCCAGCAGGCGCAGGATGATCTCCGGCTGGAACCACGTGAGATCACGTCCAATCGCAAGAGCGCAGCAATGCCCTGCGAGATTGGTACGAGCCTTTTCTGCTGCGACAGCAAAGGCAGCCTCCTCCGCCGCGATGACACGCTCAGCCTCCGCTTCCCGATGACAAAGTGCCCCAACACGGCGCAGCCAGACCTTCGTCTCCTCCGCGCCGACAGCATAGACATCGGCGAGATACGGCGTGCCGAAGCGCTCATGTATATGCTCCGCCAGCTCTGCAAGTTGTGCTTGTTTCTCATCGTCCATCCGTCTCCCGAGCAGGATGATGAGCTCCGCCTCCGGCACCGCCTGCATTTCATCGAGAGAAAGGTAGGACGGGAACTGCGCTGTCACCTTGAGATCGAGCAGGGCGAGCAGCCGCCGCAGCTCCTTCACATATTCTCCGTGCAAGCCCCCGCAGTCGCCGAGCAGGACAACGGTTCCCACCTTTCGCTCGGCGGGCTGCATAAAGCGATCCACAAGTGCACGCGCAGTATCAAGGTAGCCCGCATAGTACTCCCCATCGAGGAAGCCATGCGCTGACACCGCCATGACAGGAATCCCAAGCTCCGCCTCCATCTCCTCCGCAATCGCCTTCGTATCGTCGCCAATCACGCCGCTGACACAGGAGTTCGCGATAAATACCGCTTGCGGGTGATACTTCTCTGCGGCAAAGCGGATGCACTCCCGCAGCCGATCCTCCCCGCCGAAGATCGCCTCGTTCTCCCCAAGACCGCTTGTCAGGAGCGGTACGGGAGAGAGCCGTACCGAGGTTCCAGCAGCCGTCAGGCGATGAAAACTGCTCACATCCATCCCGTGCGCGATGTGTGCACATGGACGCGGGCTGTGGAAAATGACAAGCGCACCGCGCACGAAGGACAGCGCACGCCAGACACCCGGCATGCTGCAGCTGCAGTTCGTTCGGCGGACACCAACGCGCTTGACCTCAATCCCCATAGCGCTCCACCAGATCCTCAAGCTCTTCGAACTCCATCGGCGTCGGAACGGTCAGCATTTCGTTCGTATCGATTGCCTGTGCAAGCCGGACGTAGTACTGTGCCTGTTCCGACTCCGGCGCGTATGCAATCAGCGTCTGCCGATGAATCTCCGCCTCGTGCACGGCGCGCGAACGCGGGATGTAGGCGATGAGCTGCGTTCCGAGACGCGCGGCAAACGCCTCAAGGAGTTCCTGCTCGTTCAGCACATCACGACCATTGCCAATGATGCCGCCGAGCTTTACCGCGCCACGTGCGGCAAAGCGCTGCACCCCTTTTGCGATATTGTTTGCCGCATAGAGTGACATGAGTTCGCCCGAGGAGACAATGTAGATTTCCTCCGCATATCCCTCGCGAATCGGTACGGCAAAGCCGCCGCAAACCACATCTCCGAGGACATCATAGAGTACAACATCCAGATTATCAAAGGCATGGAGTGCCTTGAGCCGCTCAAGCGCAACGATAATCCCGCGCCCCGCGCAGCCGACGCCGGGATCCGGCCCGCCGGCCTCAATGCAGCGAATGCCGCTGAACCCCTCGTGGACGAGATCGGCGAGCGTCAGCGCCGCCCCCTTTTTCTCCCGCTCCAGATCAAGGATCGTGGAGGGTGCAATACGTCCGAGCAGGAGGCGCGTCGAGTCATTCTTCGGATCGCAGCCGATCTGGCAGACGCGCCGCCCCATCTGCGCAAACGCAGCCGATACATTCGCGGCGGTTGTGGATTTTCCGATGCCGCCCTTGCCGTAGAAGGCAATTTTTTTCATAGGATCACCTTATTCCACGGCCGTAAGGAACTCGTGGCGCGACTGCTTGAAATCGTCGCCGTAGAGAATCCATGCCGTTTCCTGAATACCATACACAATGTCCTGCGAGAGATTGTAAACATAGCGCGCCCACGGATGACCGATCTGGCGCTCCCGCACGGCAGTCATCTGAGCAAGCGAGGGGTCCTCCAGATACTGCCGCCCGTAGTTCTCCTCGTTGGTCGCACCATCTTCATAGCTTGGGAAAAAGAGGTAGTCTGGGTTCGCCGCAACGAGCTGCTCCTTCGTCATCTCCTGCCCCATGCGGTTGCCTGCCGCCGCCTTGGCATTGATCGAGTCCGTATAGCGGCAGAGTTCGTCAAAGGTACAGCCCGCACCGCCGTAGTTCACCATGATGGAGATGAGTGCAATGCTCTTATGTTTCTTCTCCTCGGGAACCGCTGCTACCTTGGCGCGAATCTCCGCGAGCTTTTCCTCCATCATGCCGATGAGTTTCTCTCCGCGCTCTGTTTCGCCGACAGCCGCCGCATAGAGTCGGATATTATCGTGAATATCCTCCATGGTCGCAGCAGATTTGCAGACAATTACGGGCACATTCAGCTCGCGGATGGCATCGATGTTCTCACGCGGCATCCACGGCGTCACAACGACAAGATCCGGATGCAGCGCCGCAATTTGCTCTACCGACGGGCTGCGGGGGACGACCGTCGGAATCCGGTCACACACCCACGGGATATTCGTATGCTCCCGATCAG
This sequence comes from Candidatus Centipeda massiliensis, assembly GCF_900290285.1. GTDB lineage: Bacteria > Bacillota > Negativicutes > Selenomonadales > Selenomonadaceae > Centipeda > Centipeda massiliensis. The sequence continues at coordinate 429,691 of NZ_LT985755.1, forward strand.
CGAGAGATTCATTGATCGCCGCCATGCGCTCCGGCTCCACAAGCCCGAGCATCAATTCGTCCGTACCGGCACTGACGGTCAGAATGTGCTGCGGCTTGTGTGCAAATGTGACGACCGTGCCCTCCACATCGGTCACCTGATATCCGCCTGCCGGCTCCTTGGACAGATCGACACAACCGCCGAAAGCGCATACTGCAAGCATGATAAAAAACACAAAAAGAAGCCTCATTTGATTTCTCACAGCATTCCCTCCGCCCGTTCCTCAAGATCCCCCTCGATGGAGAGGTAGAGGCTGCGCAGTTCGGCAAGGGTATCCTCGGATGCGTTCCACAGTCCGCGCTGCTGTGCCTCAAGCAAAACCTCCGCCATGCGGTGAAGCGCCCACGGGTTGACATCCTGCATCCATTCCTGCATCCCCGCATCCAGCACATATTTGCGTGCGTAGCCCTCGTACATCCAGTCCTTCATCACGCCGCTTGTCGCATCCCACTGATAGCTGTGCGCAAGATAGTTCGCGAGATCGGAGGCTCCCTTATAGCCGTGCCGCTTCACGCCATCGATGAACTTTGGATTCATCGCCTCCCCGCGAAAGAGACGCGCCGCCTCCTCCGCAACGGTCCGCACAACGATGCGCTCGCGGTCACTTGAGTCGCCCGTGTAGGAATGTGGAGCCTTGCCCGTCAGCGCCCGCACAGTCGCAATCATGCCGCCGTGGTAGGCGTTGTAGTCATCCGAGCTGAACATGTGCGTCTCACGCGTATCCTCGTTCTTGACCGTGACATCCAGCCCCGCCATGCGTCGCTGAAAAACCTCGGGATCATAACCGCGTGCGAATCCGTCACCGCCGTATGCAGTCCCTGAAAAGCGCGTATAGACCGCTGCCAGATCATCGAGCGTCTCCCACGCCTTTGATTCGAGCAGTGCACCGATGCCCGCGCCGTAAGCACCCGGCGGATCGCCGAAGATGCGTACGGAGGCACGCTCCCATGCGCTTGTCCGTTCTTCCCCCTGCTCCTCAAGCCACGCGGTATCTGCAAGGACATGCTTGCGCACATAGTTCTCCTCATCGCTCTCGTCGAGGTCGCGCACCATGCGCACAGCCTCATCCCCCCAGTGCACGGCGTTGGGCACAGCATCGCGGAACAGACCGCTGATGCGTGCTGTCACGTCGATGCGCGGCCGCTTCAGCTCCGCGATGGGGATGACCTCAAGGCCGCAGACGCGCTGCGATGGTCGCCGCCATACAGGACGCACGCCCATGAGATAGAAGAGCTCTGCAATGCACTGCCCGTGGCTGCGCATATTCGAGCCCGCCCAGAAGACGATGCCGACCGCCTCGGGGTAGCGCCCCTCGTCGTTGATGTACTGCTCGATGAGTGCATCTCCAAGCTGTTTCCCGTACTCCCATGCGGCAGGTGTCGGCATACAGCGCGGGTCAAGACCGTAGAAGTTCCGCCCTGTCGGCAGGACATCCACGCCGTTTGTCGTCGGTGCTCCTGCAGGGCTCGGCTCAATGTATCTGCCTGTGAGAGCGCGCAGCGTCTCCGTAATCTCCCCCTCCGTGCGGCGCAGACACGGCACCATATCCCCCGTGATCTCGCGCAGCGCATGGGCAAATGCGGCACGCGCCTCCGCAGAGGATGCGGCAATCACAGGGAGCATCATCGCCCGCTCGACCGCCTCCGGCGCATAGTCATGTGCACCGAGGAAGGAGATCAGAGCGCGCATCTCCTTCTCGACCGCATCCAGCTTTCTGCCGTAGGTCATGCCGTCCGATGTCATACGCTCGCTGTGCGTGAGGAGCTCCTCATAGTCATAGCCTGCCTGCTCTGCGATCAGGCGGAGGAGCGATTTTTCCCCGCCGTGCTCCATACGCACGAGTGCACACAGGAAATCGATCAGCTCCTCGCCCTCGGGCGCACGCCCGAGAATATGCAGTCCCGTGCGGATCTGCATATTCTTGATGTCAGTCACATAGTTGTGGAGACGCGCCGCATAATCGTCGAAGTCATCCCCCTCATCAACCTCGCCCTCAAAATGACAGGCAGCCGCCTTTTCACGGACAATATCCCGCACAGCCTCGATGTTGTCCGGCTGTGCTGCACGGAAGTGGACGTACTCATCGAGTGCCTGTTCCAGTTCCTCGATCTCCTCAAATCCGCCCGCAAGCTGCATGGGTGGCGAGAGATGACTGATGAGGCATGCCGCACCGCGCCGCTTTGCCTGAATCCCCTCTCCGACAATCGTAATCCAGTAGGGATAGATGTCCGGCAGATCACCCAGCGACACATCCGGATAGCACGTATTCGAGAGCCCCGTCCCCTTGCCCGGCAGCCACTCAAGCGAGCCGTGCGTCCCGACGTGAATGACCGCGTCTGCCCGCCAGATATCGCGCAGCCAATGATAGTAGCCGATGTAGTGATGTGTAGGCGCGGCATCGGGCGAGTGCAGGAGCTTGCCGGGATCCTCACCGAATCCGCGCGGCGGCTGCACCGTGATGAAGATGTTGCCGTTCAGTGTGCCCGGGACGAGGAGCGCACCGTCGTAATTGAACACATCCCCCGGAGCCTCCCCCCAGTCTTGCACGAGCTGCGTGCGCACCTGCTCGGGCAGCTCCGTAAAAAATGCGCGGTATTGCTCTGCTGTCAGCTGTCCGTCGGCAGACTTTGCCTGTTCCATACTCATAAAGCGGCGGTCATTCGTCGCGTGATCCGTCAGCAGCTTCATAAACGCCTTGCTGCTCTCCGGAATCTCATCCATGACATAGCCTGCGGCACGCATCGCCGTGAACAGACGGAGCACGCTCTCGGGGGAATCCAGTCCCGCTGCACTGCCGATGTTTGCGTTCGTCGGCGGATAGTTGTGGAAAACAATCGCAATCTTTTTCTCCGCATTTGGCTTATGCCGCAGTACCGCCCATTTTCGCGCCTTGCGTGCGATCCGCTCCATGCGTTCATCGAGGGCTGCATAGCTGATCTCTCCACTCTCGTCGCGCACCTTCGCCGCAATCGGTACGGCATGGATCACGCCGTCAAACTCGGGCATGGCAACGCTCATCGAAACCTCCATGGGGTCAAGCCCCGCCGGAGATTTCTCCCACTCCTCCTTCGGAGCGAGCACCGTGTACGCCTCAAGCACGGGAATGCCGAGTGCATAGAGATCCTCGATGCGCGTGCCGCCCGCCTTGATGGAGAACTTCATCGTGCTGATGATGACATCGACAAAGGGCTGTCCGTCCCTGCAGAAATATTTCTGAATCGCATCCATCAGCGTCGGCGACTCTACACGTTCGTCGCGATAGGCGTTCGAGAACACGGCGACCGCATTCATCCCCTCTGCCTCGATTGCACGAACAAGTGCTGCATGATAGGTAAAGTCTCCCGTAATCCACTCCGAGCGATAGAAGATCACGCCGATGTTCGGTCGTCCATTCTCGTAATGAGCGGCGAGGTACCCCGCGATGTCCTCGGGATCCCCCGCCCAGTCCGGATGATAGACACCGTTCCATGCGAGCGGACGCGGCGGCTCTGCCGTGCAGGCAACCCCCCCGAACTCCCTGCCGAGCCAAAGAAAGAGATTGCGCATATTCTCCTCGCCGTCATAGCGAAAATATGCCCATGCCGTCTGGATCTGTTTCTCCGAGAAGCCATACGTCACCTTATCATGATCGGCATTGTCCACGACGATCAGATGCGCAGTCCTATGCTTCTGCAAATAGCGCGACGCCTTCTTCAGGAATTCATTGTCAAGCCCCGTACCCATCCAGAGAAAGAGATGGAGATCGGCCTCTGCGCGCATCGCATTCCAATCGTCCATGCCGCTGACAGGGCACACGCACACCTCGGGTTCCGCCATATCGGCGGCGCATCGGCGCGCGAGCACAGTAACGCGCAGGATGTTCGTATAGACTGCAATCTTCATCTATTCTGACTCCTTTTCTTTGCAGGTGCTATCTCTGCATGCTGCGGGATGCGCGAACGATCTCAAGTACGCCCTCTGCCGAGAGCCGCTCCAATGTATAATAACGCGCATTCATGTGACGCGCAAGTTCCGGTGCAAGTCCGACGCGCGGAACGGAGCGCTCCGTATCGAGGACAAGCGTGAGCGCCTGCGTGTCCGCGATCTCTTCCGCCGCACGCAGGGCACGCTGCACGCCGTCATCGCCATCCCGCACAGTGTTCGTCCGTCCGTCTGTGATGAGGACAAGTACCGTTTTCTCGCTGCCCTTGCGCTCCAGTTCACGCAGTGTTTGCAGAGCACAGGCGAGCCCCTCGGCAAGCGGTGTCCGTCCGCCCGTCGGCAGGTCGCGCAGCTGCTTTTCTGCCAGCTCCACACTGCGCGTCATCGACAGGAGCATCTCCGCACGATCCCGCCGAAAGGCGATCAGCCCGACACAGTCACGCTTTTGATATGCCTCCTGCAGAAGGGCAAGGATGGCTCCCTTCACCATCCTCATGCGCTCGCGTGCGCCCATCGAACCACTTGCATCGACGAGAAAAAGAATATTCGCCGCCGCGTGTTTCGCACGCACCCAGACGCGCACATCTTCAGGTCGGATCACAACCGTCTGCGTCCCCTGGCGCGTGCGTTGATACGGGGCTGCTGCACGCAGCGTAGCGGAGAGTGCGAGATCGAGGCGGGCACCTGCGCGCGGCAGTTCCGTGCGCAGGCAGCGACCATCCGCCGTATGCGTCTGGACAATGTTGCGTTTTCCGCTCTTTCCGCCCTGCGCACGCATCGTCATAGAGAGCAGTGAGAGTCGCGCCATGACGTTCTCAAGCGGTGCTGCGACACGATCATCTCCACCTTCATGTGCCTCCTCCGGCGGGGACGGAGCGTCCTCCCCATCCTGAGGCTCATTCTGTGATTCGTTCTCCGACGAGGCTTCATGAGGCATTTCCGCGCCGCCATCCTCCCGCGGAGGAGGTGTTTCCTGCGGCTCATTCGGCATCTCATTCCCGTCCTGCTCCGGGGCATTCCCATCATCGGGCGGCTGCTGTTCCTCCTGCGGACGGCTCATCCGATGCACGAGCACGAACGCTGCGGCCTCCTCCACATCCGTAGGCATGACGAACGCTCTGCCTGCGAGCGCTGCAATCGCACACGCTGCCTCGATGAGATAAATCTCCGCATGGTTGCCGATACAACAGGCACGCGCAGCACAGGCGGCCGCAAAGTGAAGAATGGCAGACGGAACCTCTACGCACGGCAACAATGCGCGAGCACGGCTGATCATCGCCCCAAATGCCACCTCCTGTGCAGCGTAGGAGGCACGAAAGGAGGCCGGATCGCGCTCGTACGCGAGTACACGCGCGGCAATCGCGCTCCGCTGTACCGGATCCTCCTCCTCCTCCATCGTCACAAACATGCCGAAAGAATCCAGCAGAGCAGGGCGAAGCGTGCCCTCTGCGGGATCCATCGTACCGACGGGCGTATAGGAAACCTCCTCGATGAACGACAGCCCATCCCGTTCGAGGCGAAAAAAACTATCTCTCGCACACTTCAGAACCGTGGACAGAATATCCTCGCGCAGGAGGTTGACCTCATCCATATAGAGGATGGTATCGTGCGCACGGTGCAGAAGTCCGTGCCGCAGGCAACGCTCCCCTTTTTGGAGTGCCGCCTCCATGTCGATTGTGCCGAAGATCATATCCTCCGCCGCGCCGAGCGGCAGCTCCATAATTTTTCCGGTTGGTGTAAACGGTGCTGCCGCACGGACGAGAACGGATTTTGCCGTGCCCCGCATGCCGGAGATCAGGAGACCTCCCGCACGAGGGTTGATGAGTGCAATCGAAAGTGCGCGCCGTGCGTGCTCCTGCCCGACAACGGCCGTCAACGGATAACGCGGAGTATCCAAGTTTTTTCCTCCGAAAAGCTATTTATGCACGTTCTCCCAAGATCGCGTCCACCGCACTCCAGTCGACCGCGCCCTCCTCGAACGGGCGGCGGCGCATGCGGTGTGCAAGGACGAGGCGGCTGACGCGCCGCAGATCCTCCGCCATCACTGCACTGCGCCCTGCAAGTGCCGCATGTGCAATGCCCGCCTTGATGAGCGTGATGTCTGCGCGGTGTCCGTCGACGCCGAGCGTCAGCGAGATCCGAGCAGCATAGCCGAGGATTTCATCCGGCACTTCCACGTGGGCGACACGCGCACGCGCCGCTATGATCTTTTCACGCAACTCCTGCTGGGTGTCTGCATAGGTTTCAGCAAAGGCATCGGGATCACGCTCATAGGCAATCCTGCGGCGGATGACCTCGACGCGCGTCCCTGCTTCGCGTTCCCCCGCAACGGTCACGGAGAGCGCAAAGCGATCGAGGAGCTGCGGGCGGATGTCCCCCTCCTCCGGATTCATCGTCCCGACGAGGACAAAGCGCGCCGGATGGGCATAGGAGATGCCCTCACGCTCCACGGTATTGACCCCCATCGCCGCAGAGTCGAGCAGGATGTCAACGATATGATCCTCAAGCAGATTGATCTCATCTACATAGAGGATGTTGCGGTTCGCCGCCGCCAGGATGCCCGGCTCGAACTCCTTGCGCCCGTGCTGGATCGCCGCCTCCATGTCGAGTGTCCCGACCACACGATCCTCTGTCGCGCTGACGGGCAGCTCCACCACGCGCATCGGAATTTCCTCCGCCGTGAGATCTTCTCCGGTTGCCTGCCTTACACGGCAGGCATCACAGTACAGATCTGGCAGCGCAGGATCACAGTGGCACGTACAGCCGCGCACCGCCCGCAGATCCGGCAGGAGTGCTGCAGCGGCACGAACGGCAGTGGACTTCGCCGTCCCTTTCTCGCCCTTGATGAGCACACCTCCGAGAGACGGCATGACAATGCTGAGTAAGAGTGCTGTCTTCATCTCCTCCTGACCGACAATGGCTGTAAACGGATAAACCGCTGTTGTTTTCATGTGGGTATCCCTTCGTATGTATGACTATCCGAAATATGTACCGTCTGCATCGCCGCCCGTTTCAGTGCACATTCGGCATTGGACAGAGCCGAATGCTGCTGCCCCGCCCAACGTGCATAACACGCACCGCCGCAGCCCGCGAAGTCTGCACACGCCCTGCAAAACGCCATGGCACTCTGCATCTCACGTGCCACCTCCTCCTGCCGCTGAACGTCGATTCCGTGCTCCACATCGCCGAGCAGAAAGCGCGCATCACCGACAAAGGAAGAACAGGCGTAAGCCCGTCCGGCGGCATCAATATGCACGCCCGCCCCACTCATCGCGTGACAGTGGGAAAAACCATCGCCCGTGCGCTGCGAAAGACACGCCGCCTGCTCCTCCTGCGCAATCGAAATGCGGTATCCGTGCAGCCGACCAAGGTGTTCGTTCCGCACAAAGACCTCCGTCATCGCCCGCGCCATCTCCCCCTCGCGCGCGGGGCGGACAGCCGCGCCGCGCCCCTGCATGCGCAGAAGATCAAAGCCGATATGGCGCACATTGCCGAGGTAGTATGCCATCTCTATGATGCCGGGGAGTTCCCCGACATTCTCCGCCGTAACAACACAGGTCAGGCCGACCGCGATGCCGCGCTGACCGAGACGCTGAATCCCCGCAATCACATCCATCGACGAGCCGCACCCATCAGGGTAGCAGCGGTGCACATCGTGAACATGGGGTCTGCCGTCGAGGCTGACGCCGATGCCAATGCCCGCACCGCGTAGGAAGTCTGCCGTCTCATCCGTAATCAATGTCCCATTCGTCTGGAGATCCATGCGAGCCCGTATTCGATTGATGCGGATATAGTCCGCCATCTGCCGCAGGAGAGGAAGTGACAGCAGCGGCTCTCCGCCCGAGAACTGGAGGATGAAAGAGGTTCCACCCTCCGCTGCGAGGTCGATTGCACGCCGTGCCGTCTCCCACGTCATCGTTCTGCGGTCTTGAGCGGATGCGTAGCAGTAACGGCACGCAAGATTGCAGTTTCCCGTGAGACTCAGCACAAGCATCCGCAGCGGCATCATTCTCGTTTTCTCACTTCTCATCTGCAAAGCGCTCGGGGTAGACCGCACGCGCAAGCTCATAGACACACTCGATGGCATTCTGTCCCGCGCTGTACCGGTAGGTATCGGGCACGGTGTAGAGATGATTCTCCCGCACCGCCTTGACGTGCATAAACAGGGGATCATTGCGCAGCTTTTGACGAAAGTCCTCGGTCTTTTCCCCCTCTGCACTCCATGTTGGCAGAAGGAACACATCGGGATCAAGCGCAACGATCTGCTCCATAGATACCGGTGTATCTGCTGTGAGCCCAACCATGGCGGCACCGTTGCGGAGGGATGCGTGCCGACACATATCGTCAAAGAGACCGTCCTTCTGCCCGAACACGCCGCTAAACGCAAACGCCACGATAATCGGTCGCTTCTCCTCGGGGATGTCCCCGACACGGCGCTCGACATCGGCGAGACGTGCACGCTTCGCGGCGATAAGTGCAGCGGCATTTTCCTCCTGACCGATGAGCTTTCCAATGGTATCAATCCGCGTGAACACGCCCTCGATGCGCTTCGGAGTACGTGAGGCATAGACCGTCAATCCGAGGTCGCGCAGACTCTCAACCAGTTCTTTTGGCACACCGTCCGTTGTGAGAACGAGATCAGGATCAAGTGCGAGCACACGCTCCGGGCTTTTGTCCTTGAGCTTGACCGAGACCGCCTTCGCCGCCTCGCTCATAGCGGATAGTCCGGGATCATCCGAATACGAGGTAAGCGCGGCAATCTGCTCGGGCGGTGCAATCGCAAGGAGGATCTCGTCTGTGGCAAGCCCGAGCGAGACGACGCGCTGCGGCTTCTCGTGCAGCACGACCTCCATCCCCATATCGTCCGTCCCACGATAAAACACAGATTGCTCTGCCACATTCTGCTGCTCCCCCGCACAGCCGGCAATCATGCCGACGAGCGAGAGGAGCAGCAGAAGCGCACAGAGCTGTACATTAGAACGCATGCGTATACGTCAGTCGGAAGTTGCGCCCAAGATCGAGATTGCCATAGCGGTTGGAGTAGTTTTCACGGTTCAGCAGGTTGTAGATGCCAAGCGACACCACGTCATCCTTGCTCGCCGTATAGATCACATTCATATTGAGCTGGATCTTGTCGGGTACATCCTGTGCAGCACCATATCTTTGCGCCGTGTACTCACGGTCGCCAAGGTATTTCAGATTGAGATTTCCCTGCCACTTCGCCATCTGATAGTCGAGACGGACAAGCCCTTCGAGGCGTCCGGCATCCTGCACCCATTCCTTTTTCTTGGCACTCGGATCCTGTACCTTGGGATTCGATACGCTCCCGCCGAGAGTAAGTCGCCATGCGTCATTAAAGCGTTTCGTATACTCGACCTCGACGCCTGTATTTTTGAAGTTCCCCTTGTTCGTGGGATAATTTTCCTGTGTTGCCGGATCCTTCGCCCAACCTATTTTGTTCTTCATGTCCATGTGATAGACGGCAGCTTTCCATGTGTCGTTTCCATGGCGCATCTTGAGCCCTGTTTCATAGGTCCATCCTTCCTCCGGCTTCAGCCCCGAGGGATTATACTTCGTATAGCTGAAGCTGTCATCTACGGTCGGCATTTGGAACGCCTTGCCGACATTGATGTACCATGCCGTATTCCGATCAAATTCATAATTGGTCTGAAACTGCGGCATGAAGACGTTTTGATCCTTCACAGGGTCATTGATGAACTCACCACGCAGACCAAGCGTAAAGTTAAACTTCGGCGTAAACTGTTTGCTGTAAGAGGCATAAAGGGAGTTGCCTGTACGAACTGCAGAACGCCTTTTTGCAGGTGTATCAATCGCCTCACGCTTGTAGGAATATCCAAAAACAAGGGAGTCTGCATCAAACTTCCAGTTCTTTTGGACATCAAAGATCTCTCCATCCATGGTCGCATTGGACGCTGATGCACGGTTTGCAATGAAATCGTACCCCCATACCTTGCGGTAGGTATAGCCGAGAAGCGCGCGAATGCCGTTCTCCTTTCCCTGATAGACGAGACTTGTCGTGTGGCGATAGTCGTTATGACGATAATTGTATTTGGTTCCCTCGGGGACAAGCGCCGTCCCCGCAGGATTCTTTTTATAACGAATCCCACCGCGCGTGATATCAGCATCCATATAATTGTAGTTGAGCGAAACTTCATCGGTGAGTTGAGCCATGATGCCGATGCGATTCTTTTTCCCCTTGCCGACCCACCAGTCAACCCAAGAGATCTTATCGATTCCAAAACCGTTGGAGTGCGGAAGATCCTTCGACCATTCGCGGCTCACATCAACAACGATTCGCTCCCCTACATAAGTCGCCTCGCTCTTCTTAAAGTAATTGCCAACGGTCTGACTGAGTTTAAACTCGGTTTCCTGTTCCGTCGGTTTCTTCAGGATAATGTTAACGACACCGCCCATCGCATTCGCACCATAGAGTGTCGATGCTGCGCCCTTAACAATCTCAATGCGCTCCACCATCGATGCGGGAATGCCTTCTGTACTTGGATAATTCTTGAGATTCATCGGTACACCGTTCACCATGACGAGCGTACCGCGGTCAAAGCCGCGCAGGACAATGCGCCCCGCAGCAAAGCCAAAGTCCTGCCCTGCCTCACCGTACGACGTACTCGTCGAGCCGATCTGCTGGTCGATTGCCTCGAAGACGTTGCGGTAGCCCGCCTTCTCGATTTCCTTCGCTGTGATGATCGTCGTCGTTGCAGGCGTATCAAGATCGCGCTTTACTCGGCGCTGCGCCGTCACAACCGTATCGCTGAGCGCGTGCGCCTCTGCGGAGTCTGCTGTCTGCTCCGCTGCATACGCCGTTCCCACAAAACTTGCACCGGAAAATGCTGCAAGTACCGCAAGCGTCCACTTTTTCTCTCTTGTCATGATCCTTTGTCACCTTTCTTTTTCGCGCGCTCCATGCGCCACATTCATATTTTAAAAACTTTTAGTCATAGCAGAAAATGAAAAGCCCCTTCCTGCCAAAGCAGAAGAGGGCTTAATTTACACACAATAGAAGAGTCTGAATCCCCATCCCCATCACTCGCAGGTCAAACGGCGATTGTTAATCAGGCAGTTCTCCTGGCTCCAGTTCGCCGCTCGCCCGCGCCTTCCCAGGGGTCATCCCCCAGTGGCATTCGTGGAAATACAACCCGTATTTCCATGCGGGTTCGCTCACTGTCACAGTGGCGGGACCGCTCCGGCTTTATCGGAAATATTCCCTTTACCGGATTTTCTATTAAACATTCGTACCTGACCCAATGCTATAAAGTTTTTGTAAAATACTCTGATAAAGATAGCATTGGATGAAGTACTTGTCAATACGTCAAAGAGATATTTTACGAATCATCTCAATATACTTCTCTCTTGCCCTATTTATTTTCCAGCAGATAGAGATAGTCCCCATAGCCCTCGCGCTCCATGTCCTCCTTCGGAATGAAGCGCAGGGAGGCGCTGTTGATGCAGTAGCGTAGACCACCCGTCGCCGCAGGACCATCGTTAAAGACGTGTCCGAGGTGTGCACCGCTGCCCGCCGCCATGACCTCCGTACGCACCATGCCATGTGAGCGATCCTCGTGCTCGGCAATGAGCGCACTGTCAATTGGACGCGAGAATGCCGGCCAGCCACAGCCGGAGTCGTATTTGTCCGTCGAGATGAAGAGAGGCTCGCCCGTCGTAATGTCGCAGTAGATCCCTGCGCGGAATTCATGATCGTATTCGTTGCGGAAGGGCGGTTCCGTCGCCTTCTCCTGCGTGACGGCATACTGCATCCCCGTCAGACGCTCTTTGAGTTCGGCATCCGATGGCTTTTCATACGTACGTGTAGGCTTCGCCGCCTCCGCACGCTCTGCCGCCGCACGCTTCTCGCGCATCTTGGCGATGAGTGCGGGTGAAATATGGCAGTAGCCATTCGGATGTTTCTCGAGATACTCCTGATGATCCTCCTCCGCACGGTAGAAATTCACAATCGGTTCCACCTCAATAGCGACCTTTTTACCGATGCGCTTCTGCAGCGCCTCGAGCGAGGCACGGATCACGGCGGCATCCGCGCTCTCGCTGCCGTCCGCATTCGATACATAATAGATTCCGGAGCGGTATTGACGTCCGATGTCGTTGCCCTGCCGATCCACCGTTGTCGGGTCGATGGAGTCATAGAATGCCGTGAGAATCTCATCAAGCGAAACGATCTTCGGGTCATAGACAACGTGAACCGCCTCCGCATGGCCGCTGCCGCTGCACACCTCACGATAGGAGGGGTTTGCGGTAGTCCCGTTCGCATAGCCACTCTCTGCGGAGACAACACCATGGATCAGATCGATATAGAGTTCCGTTCCCCAAAAGCAGCCGCCCGCAAGATAGATCTCCTTCTGTCCCTCCGTCGGCGCGTTTTTCTGTACGATCTCATGCGGCATCTCCGCCGATGTTGCGGCAGGTGTTCCGCAGCCGCCGAGGCAGACGAGCAGACCAAGTGCACAGATATTGCGCAGGGATGAAATTTTCATGATATTTCTCCTTTCCGCTGTTTTGTGATGGAGTAACACATACTTTTACAAAATACCGTTCAGTCTTCCGATTTCCTGTATTTTCTCCGCAGAGAGTTTGGTAACACGCGCGATCAGATCGAGCGACATTTTCTCCCGCAGAAGGGCAAGCACCGTTTCCATGCGCCCCTGCTCGAGTCCCTGCTCGAGTCCCTGTTCGAGGCCGTATTCCACGCCATCCCTATATACACCTTCGCTCAAATTGCACATTTGTGCCACCCCTTTCTCCAAATTCGGCGTCATGATAACATTATATCAGCGATTCCTAAATGTATCCCTAAATTCTATGTCGTGATCTCCTCCGCCGGCGGAAGCTGCCACTCGATTGGCGACTCACCTGCTGCCATGAGAAAATCGTTGACACGCGAAAAGGGGCGGCTGCCGAAGAAGCCGCGATGCGCCGAGAGCGGACTTGGGTGCGGCGACTCGACGATGAGGTGGCGCGGATTCGTAATGAGGCTGCGCTTCTTCCGTGCGGGGCTTCCCCAGAGGATAAAGGCGAGCGGCCGCTCACGCGCGCCGAGCAGCTGAATGATGTGGTCGGTAAACCGCTCCCAGCCATGTCCCTGATGGGAGGCTGCCGCATGGGCGCGCACGGTCAGCACGGTGTTGAGGAGCAGCACGCCTTGCTTCGCCCACGGGATGAGACAGCCATGCGCGGGCGGTACGATGCCGAGATCGTCCTGCAGCTCCTTGTAGATATTCAGCAGCGACGGCGGCGGGTCGATGCCGACCTGCACAGAGAACGAAAGCCCATGCGCCTGACCGTCGCCGTGGTACGGATCCTGCCCGAGGATGACGACCTTCGTATCCGCAAAGCTCGTATAGTGCAGCGCATTGAAGATCGCAAACATATCCGGATAGATGCGCTTCGTACGATACTCCTCAATGAGGAATTGGCGCAGCTCCCGATAGTACGGCTGCGCCATTTCGTCTGCAAGCAGTTCCTGCCAATCGTTGTGAAAAATTTCCTTTGCCATGCTAAACTCTCTCGTAAATTTCAAATATACAGGTCTCTCCGCCCCGACTGTTTGTCAATGCAAAGCCTTCAAGCGGGGGTAAGAATACATCTGCTCCATACGCCCCCGGCAGGCGCGTGATGTATGCCCGCCGCGTATACGGCAGGAGCGTTCGATAGCATTCCGCGCCGCCGACAGCAAAGATCGGCCGCGGCATGGAATGCGTCATCGTACCGAGCAGCGTCCACAGTTCCGCAAGATCATGCACGATATGAAAGCCCTCCGCCCGCTCCATCGTCCCTGAGAGCACAACATTCTCCCGTCCTACGAGCGGTCTCCGTGCAGGCAGACTCTCCATCGTACGCCGCCCCATGACAAGGATCCCGCCCATCGTCGTCCGACGAAAATGAGCCATATCCTCGGGGCAGTCCGTGAGCAGCTGCCCCGCCCGTCCAATGCCCCCCTCCTCATCACAGGCGGCAATCAGTTCGAGCGGATACGGCTCAGAGAGTTCACGCGCACGCACAATGCCCTCCGTATCGGCCTCGGCAAGCCATGCAGCAGCGGACTGTCCATGCACCATCAGATTGGGCGCAATCTCCGCCAGCGGCACGAGCACAAAGGCGCGCTCCGTGAGATAGGGATGCGGCAGCCTCAGCGCCGCATCCGCACACGTTGCCCCCTCGACATAGAGGACATCGAGATCGATCGTCCGCGCGCCCCAGTGTTCATGACGCACGCGCCCGAGTTCGTGTTCAATGCGTTGGAGTACCCTGAGCAGCTCGTGTGCGCTTCCGTCAAATGAAATGCACGCCGCCGCATTCAAAAACAGGGGCTGATCCGTCTTTCCCCACGGCGGCGTTTCGTAAAAATGCGACACCCGCTCCACGCGCAGATGGGGGTGCTCCGCCATCCGCCGCAGAGCCGCACGCATCGTTTCCCCACGATTGCCGAGATTCGCTCCAAGCCCGATGTACGCTATTCCCATTGCACATCCTTACGTCGGCGGAGGATTGTCACACCAACATCCGAAAAGAACGCGTTGATCGGCGCTGTGGGCTTATGAACGGTGACGCGCACCCAGCGCAGCGGAGAAAACTGCCAAAAGAGATCATCCGCAATCTCCTCCGCCAGTGATTCAATCAGCTGCTTCGACGCTCCATCCATAATGGAAGATACCGCACGGTAAACCTTGGCATAGTTCACCGTATCACTGAGATCATCGCTCTCTCCCGCCGCACGCAGATCAAGACCAAGCTCCACATCCACCTCGAACGGCTGCGGAATCTCCTGCTCGTGCGGAAGAACCCCGTGGCAAGCCATAAAACGCATTCCACGCAGAAAAATACGATCCATATTACGCCCCCAGAATTGCGTCCGTCATGCGACACATACGCCCTATCGGCTTCACATCGTGTACGCGGACAATCGAGGCACCGCGCACAATGCCGAGGACGCACGCCGCTCCCGTCGCCTCCATGCGCTCCTCGACGGGCAGACCGAGCGCCGCGCCGATGAAGCTCTTGCGGCTCGCTCCGAGGAGGACGGGATAATCCGTACCGTCATACGAGATGAGTTCATCCATACGGCGCATAACGTGCATATTCTGCTCCGCCGTTTTGCCGAAACCGATCCCGGGGTCAAGGATGATCTTGTCCCGCGCCAGTCCTGCCGCGTCTGCCAGTGCAAATGAGCGTTCAAAGAACGCACGCATCTCACCGACAATATCCCCATCGTACGCCGTCCCATTCTGATTGTGCATCACAACAACGGGCGCATCTGCCTCGGCTGCGACGCGTGCCATCTCTCCCGGCTCCTCCGCATACTGCAGCCCCCAGATATCGTTCAGCATATCAGCACCCGCAGCGAGTGCCGCCCGCGCCGTCTCCGCCTTGAACGTATCCACGGAGACGGGTACGGGGCATTCCTGCAAAACCGCCTCAAGAAGCGGCAGAAGCCGCTCCGTCTCCTCTGCCGCCCCCATCGGGACGAAGCCGGGACGGCTCGACTCTGCACCGACGTCAATGATGTCGGCGCCGTCCTGCACCATCTCCTCCATGTGACGGAGCGCCGCGTCCCGCGTATTCCACCTGCCGCCGTCCGAAAACGAATCCGGTGTCACGTTCAGAATCCCCATGACGAGCGTACTCCCGCCAATCGTCAGTTCCTTGCCGTCACGGAAGCGATATATTCTCTCTGCCGTCATTCCACTCACCTAACATCTGCCATGCCTGCAGTTCCATCGTTTTGTCATCGCGAAAGATGCCGCGACACGCCGAGGTTGTCGTCCTCGTACCGTGCGCACGTGCCCCGCGCATCGTCATGCAGAGCTGACGTGCATCGACAACGACGAGCACCCCCTCCGCACCGAGTCCCTGCTCCATCTCGCGTGCAATATCCGTTGTCAGGCGCTCCTGCAGCTGCGGACGCCGCGCCATGCACTCGACGAGCCGCGTGAAAACGCCAAAGCCCGCCACGCGGCCTGCGTGCGGGCGATAGACAATATGTGCTGTCCCAAAGAATGGGAGCAAATGGTGCTCACAGATGGAGTGGAACGAAATCCCGCGCACGGCAACAAGACCGTCCGTCTCCTCCGTCAGCACATCCGCCCAGAGATCCCGCGTGTCCGCGTGCAGCCCCGAGAACAGTTCCGTATAGAGCTGTGCCACGCGTGCAGGCGTTTCCGCCATCCCCCGTGCAGCGAGATCAACCCCGACCGCCGTGAGAAATTCGCGCATGGCGCGCTCCGCACGCGGGAGATCAACCGCTGTGCGCCCTTCCTCCATTTCCGTCACCTCACCTTGTTCAATTCTTTGCCCATGCGGCTATGTCCGCGATCTCACGCGGCGTTGTCCTGCAGCAGCCGCCGATGAGCCGCGCGCCCGCCGCATACCAGCGCCGCGCCTCCGTGCCGAAATCTGCCGTCGCACCATACCATCTCCGCTTATGGACATCATACATCTCACCGGAGTTCGGATAGACGACGATGGGCTTCGCCGTCTCGCTCCGAATCGCGCGAATCAGCTCCTCCGCATACTGCGGAGCCGTACAGTTCAGCCCGATCGCCGCAGCCTCCGGCACAGTGTCCAGCCACCGCGCACATGCCGCAATCTCCATGCCGTCACTGATGTGCGCAGCATCGCGGCAGGAGAACGAGAACCACGCGGGAATCCGTATCGCTCTTTCGCGCAGCGCGCGCACAATCGCACGTGCCTCCACCAGACATGGCAGCGTCTCACAGGCGAGCAGGTCAGGTTTTTCCTCTGCAAGCAGCGCAAGGCGCTCCGCATGAAACGCGACAAGTGCGTCCTCGTCGATGCCATAGTCGCCGCGATACTCCGAGCCATCCGCACGATACGCACCGTATGATCCAACCGATGCCGCCACAAGCGGCACGCCGCCATCCACACCGCGCTCCGAGCAGTACAGTTCACATGCCTCCCGTGCCAGACGCACGGATTTTTGCAGGAGCGCGGCAGCCTCCGCCTCCGTAAAGCCGCACCGCATAAAGCCCTCGACCGTCGCCTGATAGCTCGCACTCGTCACCACATCTGCGCCCGCGCGCAGATAGTCCAGATGAACCTCACGCACGAGATCGGGACACGCAAAGAGAGCCTTTGCCGACCAGAGCGCATCGCTGATCGAACATCCGCGTGCCTCGAGTTCCGTGGCAAGCGCACCGTCGAGCACGATTACATCCTGCCGCGCAAGACGCTCCGCAATCGGATTCACGCCATTCCTCCCCACAAACAGGAAAACGCTCCCCCATCGTGAAGGGCAGCCCCACACAAGAGGAGAGCGTCTGACATCATTTCAGCAGGCCATGTGCACGCAGAGCCGCGTCCAGCTTCGCCGCATTCGCCGGCTCCATCTCCGTGAGAGGCATACGCAGGGGACCCGCATCGTAGCCGAGGCGGCGCATCGCCGTCTTGACGGGAATCGGGTTCACCTCGCAGAAGAGCGCGTCGATGAGATCGGCATACGCAACCTGCATACGCCCTGCCTCCGCCGCATTGCCGTCGAAATAGTGCTGGCAGATATCATGCGTCGCCTTCGGCGCGATATTCGAGAGCACAGAGATGACACCCGACCCGCCGAGCGAGAGAATGGGGACGATCTGATCATCGTTGCCCGAGTAGACGGCGAAATCATCGCCCGTCGCCGCACGCATGCGCAGGATCGCGGAGAGATCACCGCTCGCCTCCTTAACCCCGACGATGCGCGGGTGCTTGGCGAGCGCCGCGTATGTCTCCGTCTTGATATTGACTCCCGTGCGCGAAGGTACATTGTAGAGAATCGCGGGGATATTCACGCTGTCTGCAATCTTCGTGTAGTGCGCGATCAGACCGTTCTGCGTGCACTTATTGTAGTACGGCGTCACGAGAAGGAGTGCGTCCGCACCGAACTGCTCCGCATACTTCGACAACTCGATTGCGTAGGAGGTTTCATTTGAGCCGGTTCCCGCCACAACGGGAATACGCCCCTTCACCTGCTCCACCGTATAGCGGATCGCCTCACGGTGCTCCGCATCCGTCATCGTCGCGGACTCGCCCGTCGTCCCTGTGATAACGATGGCATCCGTGCCGCCCGCGATCTGATCCTCGATAATCCGCCCGAGTTCCGTATAGTTCACGCCTGTCTCTGTAAACGGCGTAATGATGGCGACGCCGGCACCACGGAAAACTTTCTTCTTCATGGCAGGTTCCCCCTTCAAAATCATCTTCTGCTATTATCCCACGCGCGGTATGAAAAGTCAAAAACTTTATGTCCGCAGTGCGGGGCAGATCTCATCGAAGAGCGCGGCATTCGCGCGAATCTTCTCCTCGCCGCCGAGGACGCAGCGCACATTTTCACGCATCGCCGCCTCCACGAGCGGCGCGAGTGCACGCACATCCTCCTGACGTGCCGTCAGGATCTCCTCACGCGCACGCTGGCGATCCTCCCACGTAATGCCGCGCAGGTGGAACGTCGCCGCGATATCCCCCTTCATCTGCGGCGTCAGCGGCGCGTCCACGCCGCTCATCGTACCGATGATGAACTTGTCCATCTCGCGGTCGGACACGTCGAACGACCGCACATAGTCCGCCGTCTCATCGAGAACGGCAAACGTCTCCGCGAGATTCGGATCGCGGTAGGAGGAAAAAATCATAAAGCCGTTTCGATTGAACTGCGTCATAGCACCGTACGCACCGCCCTGCACGCGGATGCGCGTCCAGAAATAATCATAGCGCAGCAGCGTTTCCAGCACACGCAGAACTCCCGTATAGGCGAATCCAAGCTTGATAAAGTTCGCGCCCTTCGCCACATACTGAACGCGGCTCTGCGTCATCAGCCCCTCATTCTTCGGCACAATCTCCCATGTGTACGGCGCTGCAGGAAACAACACGGATGAGATCTTTTGTTGGAACTCCGCAAGCCCTGCTGCAATCTCATCATAGTCAGCGGCAGGTGCCGTGACGCTGACCATCAGATCATTTGCATTGAAGATCTGCGGCAGAATGCGCCGAAACGCCGCCTGCATCTCCACATGGCGTGCTTCGAAGTTATCCTTGAACGTGCGCAGGAAGTCATGGAACGGCAGTCCGCCGACCTCGGCATAGCGCCCCGCGGGCGTCAGATCGGCAGCGATCCGCGCAGCAACTACCTGATTTGCCGCACGCTGGAGCGAGAGCTCCATCCCCGTCTTTCCCTCATCGATCAGCTCGCGGACACGCTTTGCCCCCGAGAAGTCGCTCTCCGTCATGATCTCCGCAAGCAGATCAAAGAGGCGCGGCAGATTCCCCTTCAGTACCTTCGCGCGGAGCTTGAAGCGCGGCAGGAGAGAGTCCGGCTCGCCCGCGCGCGTGTAGGCAACGATGTCCGCGCCGAAACCGCCCGTGTAGAGACTGCGCAGCATCGCGAGCTCCGCATAGCTGTGCCGCGCGGTATCGACTGCTCCGAACATCTCCGCGAGGAGGTACGCATACGGCAGATCTGCCTGTGCGACCGCCGCCATCGGAAAGTAAAAATTCAGATAGACAATCCCGTTCGTCTCGATATCCGAGTAGAGTATCTTCGTCCCTGCACAGTCACGCAGATCGAGCGGCAGACGCTCCGCCTCCGCACGGATATCGGAGCGTGCGAGAATTGGAATCGACGCAAGCGCCTCCTCCGTATCCGGCTCCTCCTGCGCCTCCTTGAGCGCCGCACAGGACGCTAAGACCTCTGCAATCTCCTCGGCACTCATCGCGGCTTTTTTCTCCGCAAGGATCTTCTCCTGTGCCGCCTCGCGCTCCTGCCCGAGCGTACGGCTCGGCGCGAGCGTCACGAGAGCCTCATGCGGATTCTCAAGGAAGGATTCTCGAATCACCTGCTCAAAATAGCCGTTTTCGAGTCCTGCTTTGAGTTCGGCAAGCACGTCCTCATAGCGCAGATAGTCCGCAGGCGCGCCATCGTAGAGCCACGTCTTCATCATGCGGATGCCGTAGATCAGCCCCTTTGGCGACGACCCGAAGTCCGACTCGCGCAGACGGAACTCAAGCGTATTGAGCGACGCCTGCACGAGCGTGTGATCGAGTTCCCCGTCCGCGAGTTTCCGCAGCGTATCTTTGACAATCCGCACAAACTCATCCGCGCGTGCCGTCTCTGATTTGCTGACAATGATGCTGAAGAGCGGCTGCAGAATATCACTCTCATAGTTCGAGTCGACATCGCGCCCAAGCCCCGCATCGATGAGTGCCTGTCGCAGCGGCGCACCCTGCATACGCAGCAGCGCATGGTCGAGGATCTGGAGCGCCATCACACGCTTTCGATCCGCCGTGTCGCCGATCACCCAGTTCAGCGAGAGAAAACTGTTTTCCTCCAGCGGCTCCTCCGCCCCAATCGGATAGAAATGTGCCTTGTCGACGCGCCCCGCGAACGCCTGTTGACGGTCGATGCGCGAGGGCACGGAAATCCGCTCGAAATGCGAGAGATACGCGCGGTCGAGGTAGGCGAGCTTCTCCTCGATATCCATGTCTCCGTAAAGATAGATATAGCTGTTCGACGGATGATAGTAACGCGCGTGGAAATCGAGGAACATCTCCTGTGTGAGCGTCGGGATCGCCTCGGGATCGCCGCCCGACTCACAGCCATACGTCGTATCGGGATAGAGCGCCGCCATGATGCGGCTGCCGAGGAGATCATCGGGCGCCGAGAGCGCCCCCTTCATCTCATTGTAGACAACGCCGCTGTAGGAGAGCGGTGCATCCGCATCCTCGAGTTCGTAGTGCCAGCCCTCCTGCATGAGCACCTGCGGATTCGTGCGCATCGCGGGATAGAAGACCGCATCGAGATACACGTCCATGAGATTCTGAAAATCACGGTCGTTGCGGCTCGCGACGGGATACATCGTCTTGTCGGGGAACGTCATCGCATTGAGGAACGTGTTGAGCGACCCCTTCACGAGTTCGACAAACGGCTCCTTCAGCGGGTACTTGCGCGAGCCGCAGAGTACGGAGTGCTCCACAATATGCGCCACGCCCGTATCATCCACGGGCGGCGTGCGGAAGCTGATCGAAAAGACCTTGTTGTCGTCCGCCGTCTCGAGGAAGAAGAGCCGTGCGCCCGTCTTCTCGTGGACAAACGTATGCCCCCGCCCGTCTGCTTCCTTGATCTCCTCCGAGCGGATCAGGCGAAAGCCGTGAATGATATCATCTATCTTCATGTGAAATATCCTCCTTCATACAATGGATTTCATTATAGCACAGCGCAGTGTTTTCGCAAAATAAAAGAGATTCCAAACGCCGCACATGGCGCATAGAATCTCTTACAATCCCGCAGGATCAGTTATTCAGACAAATATTCAAAACAACCCCCATGACCGGACTCGATGCAACCGAATACTGCGGCGAATTCACGGGGACAAGCCCGTTCTTGCTTTGCGACTCTGACAGTCTATACTTCCAATCTCCATTCGTATAGACAAACTCCCATCCTTCCACATCATACTCAGAGCGGCGCACACTCTTCGTGCGCACGTTGAACTTCTTATCCCCGCTCCAGCGAATCGTATGCGTCATGACATAGACATCAGCCCCCTGACTCGTTGCGGCATACACATCCTGTGCATGAGCCTGCTTTACTGCCAAGTCATCGGGTACAACCCCCGTGTCGAAAGCTCCGCCGAGAGCCAAGCAAGCCGCAAAACCACCCAGCAGTACCGACTTCTTCATCACGGATTTCATAAACTTCTTCATTTTGATTTCCTCCTATGAATGAAACACAATGCATCGACTGCATCACGACCCGATAAACTTTCGCAGGAGATCCAGCTCCCCGCCGCCCGCATTCCGCTGTGGTGGATTCTGCGGAATGTTCTGCTGCGCTTCAAGACGGGCAAGCCGATCTTGATTCTGTGCCATGAACTCCTGTGACTCCCGCGCAATCTCTTCAATATCTTTGCCGTGCGCCAGATCGAGGAACGGCTTCCATACGCCGTTTACCATCATATCAACATTCTCAAGTGCCTCCGCCGCATCTTCCGCTGATATTTTATTCTGCGCAGCATCATGTTGAATCCTCGCAATGACTTCCTGTAACATCTCGTCGCTCGTCGGCAGTTCCTGTTCACGCTTTTTCCCAAACATCATAAATTCCTCCTGTCCCTGCGAACTGCTGTCATATCCCATTACAGCAGTCTGTGCGCGTCTTTGGACGATAGGCGCAATCAGCTCATCCATCAGTGCATTTGCCTGAGAATGGGGGAGTCTGCAGCGTATCAGATTGTCGATAAATGCTGGTGTCATACGCTGCTGCAAGGCGATTGCGACCGCATCCGCTTCGTCACGGGTAAGCCGATACTCCTGCCCCTTATGCTTGAACGCACCCTCGAGCACATCCATGACATCCACAGGCTCCGGCTCAAACTCATCATCGCTCAGTGCAGAAGTCAGGGTACGCATAGTGGATGAACCTGTCGAGCTACCGATAACGCTGCCTAAAAAGCCGCCGATCATACCGCCTGTGGCAGTCCCTATAACAGGGACTGCCGAACCGATGGCTGCGCCTGTCGCCGCCCCGGTGCCCCAGCCAATTGTACCGCCTGCAACGCCGCCCGCCGTATGCGTAAAGTTCTTCGCGAACGTTTGCCTGCTCCGCCGCGAATCCATGCCCGCGTGCTCCATGAAACAACTCCGTCACACCGTTGTTCGCCGCGTTGCGGTTCACACCATCCGCAAGAAAGGGATTCTGCCGTCGCTTCTCCTCGTCACGATTCATCCGCTGTCCTCCTCTCCGAAAAAATCTTTATGCCGTCACCATATTCTTTGCAAAATTCTTGACCGTCTCGATCATGGAGCGGGACTGCTCCATGATCGTTTCCACCGTCTTGGTCGCCACAGGGCGGATCTTATCGAATCCCTCCCATGCCATAGCGCTGATCTTCTGTTCCATTTTGAGCCGCATCGGCTCACTGACTACCATGCTGAGCGCACTTCCCGCAACTGCTCCGACGCCCGGAATTATTGTCAGCACCTTGCCGGTAATGACATGGCTTGCCAGCTTTCCAATCATTGCACAGTTGACGCGCCCCATGCGTTCAACTGCCTACACCGTACTGATCTGACGGTTCGCAAGCTGCCCGGCGATGCGAAAATTCTCCATTCCCGAGCACCCAATCGCAATGAGGGCAGGGAGAGGTGTCATCTTTAGGATCCCCGGCAGTTTTCCCTTCTGCGCTGCAACCTTGAGCACGCCGACCGCCACCGTCTTCAGTCCGATGTCGATTGCCGTGCCGCGCATATTATCCTCTGCACCCTCAATCTCTACAGGCAGCTCCATCGGCACATCGGGACGTGTAATATCCATCGCTCCGCCCATCGCCCCCGAGAGTGCTGCCTGCTGCCCGATCTCACGCGCATAGTCGTTGATCTGAGCCTGTGTCCAGCCTCCCGTCATCTCCGCCTCCGGCATGGGAATCTCCGTCACGAGCTCGCCCATCTCGAGCGTGCGATAGGCGGCGGCGTTGCCCGCCTGCAAGCCGTCCCGCACCTCCATAAGATAGCGTCCTCGCTCCTCCATGTCCATCGGCAGCTCCCTCCTCCGCACGTTTCCGCGGTACCACCGTACCGCTCCGATCACAGAGTGATTGATAGCGCTCGTCGAACTTCACGTTTTGGAACGTGATATACTTCCGTTCAAAGTCAACAATCTCATCGCTCTCAATAACGGCGACCGCCTTACCCGCACCGTAATATTTCGTTCCGCGTGCCTTGAGCGGAATCGTGAAACGCCCATCGCAAAGCACGATCTCCTCCGCCCCCTCGTCGATCAGAGTATCCAGATCCTCCTGCGAGAACGCAGTATTCTCCGCCAGATCCAAGAGATACGGATCCGTTGTATAGTCCCGCAGCTTACGCAGCCGCCACGTCCGCTCCGAGAGTTCCGCAACATCCACCGCATCATGGTCGGCTGCCTCCACGCCGAGAACGTGGCAGAACACGGACTTAAAATTAGAGTCATCCTCATCCAGATCGTCCAGCTGCGCCGCCTCCTCTGCATATCCGTTGCGTTTCAGCCACCGCTGCAGCTTGCCCTCCTTATACAGGCCAAGCACCGTCTCAAGGTCGAAATGCTCCCGCAGCTCCGCAATCTCCCGCTCGACCTTGTGTCCGTCCTTCATCGTCAGACTGAAATTCAAAACTCTTGCAATGATGATCCTCCCTATTGTCTAATATAGAACATTCTGCTCATTTCACGCGCGGCACCCGTTTATAAAGCGTCAGCTCCCACGAGGCAGAGCCGCTTTGCACCCGATAGATATGATGCTCGATGATGCGGCTGAGCAGCTGTCCGATTTTCACCGCCACAAACTGAATCGCACCGAGGAGGAGGACAATGCAGTCAAATCCCCAGACGGAAAGTACAATTGCACCCGCAAAGGTGAGGTACAAAAGAGTTATCAGCTTCGCGAGCACAATGCCCAGTACCGCCCCCACCGCACTGCGCCGCAGGAGTCGGATGTTCCGGAAGTGCTCATCGAGGAATCTACGTATATGACGGTAGATTTCACGCGGCGATTTCAGACTGCGAAGAATGACAAGAAGGCGTTCTCGCTTCCAGTACAGCCAATCTGACAGACGTGCATTCACGTAGCGGAGAGCCTCGGGCAGTGAGGAAAACCGTCCCAGCCCCTGTACCCAATGCCCGACATCCAACAATCGCGTAAAGGCGCTGCGAAGGAAGCTCCAAAAATGGATGTCCATTCTCCGCAGATGCTGCATGATCTCCCGCAGAGATAAATCTGCCAGCCGAAACGGTAGGTAGATAAAGATACGCAGGAATACGAACTCAACCAGAAAAAGGCAGCCTCGCAGGAAAAACGCCAGTCCATAATGCCCCGCATAGATCCCCGGATGCCGCACGATTGCACGCCGCTTATAGCGTAATCGTTTCCATAATGCCATTGTCCACCGCCCCTCTATCATCATCCTCTCGATTACGAGATCTTGACTGCTGTGATACTCGTGACCTTCACGCTCGTAAAGATCCGCTGCCGCACCTTCGCCTTTGCCTCTGCCATTGAGGTGGCGCTGACCGTCGTCACCTTATGCGCCGGATGTTTTGCCCCCGGTGAGAGTTCATCCCACTTTACGCGATACGTTGCCATTGTATTATCCTCACTTTTCTTCGATACGATATTTTTCATTATGTGGATTGTTATTTTATCATGAGTGCCTCCCCCCGCGGGACAGTACGCAATAACAAAAAACAGATCAACAATGCGGCTGAATTTATCAGTGCTTCACTAAATCTCCTGCACTTTATTATCTGTAGTATAATCACGATATTGGACACGCTCTGTCCAATTTACAATTTTTATTTTATTGTAGTACGTTTATCCTATCCTGTAAAGTAAATTTCAATTTTATTTAAAAACTCCTAATAATTTTAGGAATCGCTGATAAAATGAAGTCCGTCAGATTGGTGTAGATTTTTCTGTCCGACCGAGGAGGCAAACCGGACGCATAGCCAAAGCTATGTGGAGGATTTGCAGGCATTGTGCGGGCAAAAAAGATACGCTAAGATGGCGCGGCTGAATTTATCAGTGCTTCCCGAGGTTTTTTCTTCGTTCAACACTCCTCGATCTCTACGCTCTCGCTCAGCCTTTGACGAGTGCCGCATACTTTGCGCGCTCCGCCGCCGGAATCTGCAAGACGTCCATCGCCCTTTCGAGAGGGAGGTTCAGGCTTTTCATCACACTGCCGATGGATGATACCAACCCTTTCTCCATGCCTTTCTCCATGCCTTTCTCCATACCTTCTTCACGAGCTTCCTTCGCACGGACTTCCAAGGCACGCTCTTGATCCCAAACAAAATTCAGCATGTCAAAAACCTCCTCTTTGTGTTTTTGCCGAAAATATTCTTTCAGATAATCATTGTCTATGCAGTAACGTACCGCCTCGCCAACCGCAGCCTCTAGTGTCCTGCCGTTTTCGACCTGTTCCCGCACCCGTGCGATGAAGACACTGTAGCTTTTCAGCGCGTGACATTTTTCCAAAATGGGACAATTCGGACGCTCATTGATATTCAACACTTCGACGACGAGCTCCATCGCGCCTTGACGTTCCCCAAAGGCGTCGGATAGCCGCAACGTCCAAGCATCAGGCATTTCCTCTACGCCGTTGTAGAATACATAGAACCTCGGTGCCGGCAATGGAAGCAAATTCTTCTTATAGATGGCATCCTCATCCACATATCGCCGATAGACTTCAGCGAGATACATGAAGAGGCGCAGAGGCATATTCGCATTGATGGTGCTCTGATGCTCAATCAGCAGCACATGCTGATTCCCAACGATGAAGCCAACATCGTTCTGAACGCCCGTGAACAACGTTTCCTCCATTGTCGCAAGTCGGATGTCCTCGGGAGTCGCCTTACAGTCGAGAAGTGCCTCATAAACGCTCGGCAGGCGCTCTACATTGTTGAAGATGTCGCGAAAAAGGGAATCTTTATAAACACGCTTTGCCTTTCTCATTCCTCGCCCTCCTAATTTATATTATACAATAATTCTCCGTTTTTTGACAAGAATGCCTCCAATGACGGAAATCAAAAAGAGCAGCGATCCATGAGAAATCTCATACATCGCTGCTCTTTTTTCGAGTCGAACACAACTGCGCGAGCTTGGCATCAGACCGGCGGGAACGCCTTCGCCGGATACATCTCGCGTGATACAGCATCATAGCGTCCGATGCCGAGAAAGCCCCCCTCGGCATACACGCGGTAAAAGCCTTCGGCAAGTTTCATGCGGCGCTCCGAGGTCGACAGTCCACTGTAGAACGCCTTCACGCGCTGCGGGTCGAGCCCATACACGGGCAGATCAAGTGCGGTATCGGGAGCGCGGAGCGCCGCCGCCCCCGCCTCCGCGAGTTCTTCAAGTGTGTAGGAATCCGCGAGACGGAAGCCGCCGACACGCGTGCGCAGGAGAAAGCGCATGGTCGTGGGAAGATCCATCGCCGCTCCGATGTCCGTGCAGAGCGCGCGGATATACGTCCCCTTTGCGCAGTCCACATCGATGAGGATACGCGCGTGCGCCGCATCCATACATACAAGCTCCACGCGATGAATCGTGACCGTGCGTATTGGAATCTCCACATCTTCCCCCTGCCGCGCGAGGTCGTAGGCACGCCGGCCGCCGACCTTGATCGCGGAGTAGGCGGGGGGTGTCTGCGTGATCTCTCCGACGAAGTGCGCGAGTACGCCGCGCAGTTTCTCCTCGGATGGCATCACGGGATGCGGTACGCTCTCGATCACGTCGCCGTACACGTCCCCCGTATCGGTTGCATAGCCGAACGCGAGCTCCGCGCGGTAGGACTTGTTCGCGCCCTCCATATACTCCACGAGGCGCGCGGCTCGTCCGAGTGCAATGGGCAGGAGGCCCGCCGCCGCAGGGTCGAGCGTGCCCGCGTGCCCGACGCGTTTCTGCTTAAAAATACGCCGCACGATGTCAACGACATCATGCGACGAGAGTCCCGTAGGTTTCAGTACATTGATGAATCCGTCCACGTCTTAACGGTTCAGCTCCTCCCCAATCGCCGCGAGGATGGTTTTCTTCGCCTCATCAAAGGAGCCATGTAGCGTGCAGCCCGCCGCACGGATGTGACCGCCGCCGCCGAAGCCCTGTGCGATACGCGAGACGTTCGTACCCTTTGAGCGCATACTGATGCGGTAGGTGTCCTTCTCAAGCCACTTCATGAAAAAGACGACCTGTGTCCCCTCGATCACACGGAGCTTGTCGAGGAGCCCCTCCGTCGTCGTGACTTCCTTCGCCCGCTCCTCATCGATGAAGACCGCCGCAACTTTGCCGTCATAGAACATCTCAAGATTTCGGATCGCGCGCACCTGCGCCATAACCTCATCGTAGGACTTCATTTCCATTGCGACGGAGATGATGTTCGGCCGCACCCCGACCTCGACGAGATCCGCCGCCGCGCGCATCGTGTGCGGGGTCGTGTTCGAGAAGCGGAAAAATCCCGTATCCGTCGCCATCCCCGTATAGAGACAGGTCGCAACATCAAGCGTAAATGTACCGCCCATCGTGCAGATCAAATCGTGCATGATCTCACAGGTCGCGGCGTAGTCCGGATTCAGATAGAGATACTCCGCCGCCTCGTCATTCGTCACATGATGATCGATGTTGAGCACGCGCACCGCATCGACCGCATCGAGCACCGCACCCGTACGCTTCAGCTCCACATCGCAGACGATGAGGAGGTCTGCCGTATAGCGTTGCCCCTCTGCGGGACGTTCGATCATCTCAATCCCCGGCAGGACGTTAAAAATGCGGGGAAGCTCATCATCGATCAGTACGCGCGCATCCTTGCCCTGCTCTCTCAGGTAGTGCATCAGCCCGAGCGTCGAGCCGATGGCGTCCCCATCGGGACGGATGTGCGCGGTGAGGATGATGGTCTGAGCGTCGCCTATGATTTTGGCTGCCTCATCAAGCGCAATTTTCATGCCTCTTCCTCCCTCTGCCCTGACGGACGATCCTCATGAATCTCATTGAGCAGTCGCTGGATGTGATCGCTGTAGTTGAGCGAAGTATCGAGCGCAAAGCTGATCTCGGGGGTAAAGCGCAGACGGATGCGCTTGCCGATCTCGCGGCGCACAAAGCCGAGTGAGCTCTCCAGTCCATACAGCGTATCGCGAGCCTTCTTCTTGTCGCCCATGACGCTGACGTAGATCTTTGCCTCACGCAGATCCTCCGTGCACGCGACGGAGGTCACGGTCACGAAGCCAATGCGCGGATCTTTCAGTTCGTTAAAGATGATGTCGCTGATTTCCTGTTTGATTAGTTCCTGTAGTTTTTCAACGCGAACCTTTGCCAAGGTGCGCCTCCTCTCTCTATAGGAATCACTGATAAAATGAAGTCCGTCAGATTGGCGTAGATTTTTTCGTCCGAACTAGGAGGCAAACCGGACGCATAGCAAGGGCTATGTGGAGGATTTGCAGGCGTTGTGCGGGCAAAAAAGATGCGCTAAGATGGCGGTGCTGAATTTATCAGTGCTTCCTATACAAAGGGGTACAGCCCCTGTCCCGCATACAAACACGGGGCAGATGGCTGCACCACCTAGATGATTATTCTGCGTTTTCTTCCGCTGCGGCCGCCGCGGCAGCTGCCGCAGCCTGTGCCTCGCGCTTCTGCTCCGCCGCCTTGTTCGCCTCAGCGATGGAGGTCTCAATCTCCTCCATCGTGTACGCCTCGATGATGTCCCCTTCCGTAAAATCACGGAAGTCGACGATGGAGATGCCGCACTCGTAGCCGGCGGCGACCTCCTTCACCTCATCCTTGAAGCGGCGCAGGGAGTCAATCTCTCCGTCGAAAAGCTCGACGTTATCGCGCAGGATGCGGATCTTCGAGTTGTTGTGAATCTTGCCCTCAAGGACGTACGAGCCGGCGACAAGTGCCTTCGAGAAGCGCATGACCTGACGGATCTCGACGCGTCCCTGAATGACTTCCTTGTATTTCGGCTTGAGCATGCCGCTCATCGCATCCTTGACATCGTTCAGCGCATCGTAGATAACGCGGTAGGTGCGGATGTCCACATTCTCCGTGTCCGCAAGACGACGTGCATTCGCATCCGGACGCACGTTAAATGCGATGACGATCGCCTTCGATGCTGTCGCGAGCATGATATCCGACTCGCTGACCGCACCGACGCCCGAGTGCACGATGCTCACACGCACTTCATCGTTCTTGTTCAGTCCGAGCAGCGCAGAGTTGAGTGCCTCGACCGAGCCCTGCACGTCTGCCTTGACGACGATGTTGAGATCCTTGATGTCGCCCTGCTGGATCTGCTGGAAGAGTGCATCGAGCGAGACGCTCTTCGACTTGATGAGGTCGCGGCGCTGGTTGCCGAGGCGTGCCTCCGCAATCGAGCGTGCCTGTTTCTCATCGACGGCGGCGAGGATGTCCCCCGCCGACGGAACGTCGTTCAGGCCGAGGATCTCAACCGGCATGGAGGGACCAGCCTTCTTCACATTGTCGCCGCGGTCGTTAATCATCGCGCGGACGTGTCCGTACGCCGTACCGACGACGATGGAGTCGCCGATGCGCAGTGTGCCGCTCTGGACGAGCACCGTTGCGACGGAGCCGCGTCCCTTGTCGAGCTTTGCCTCGATGATGACGCCGCGTGCCTCACGATTTGGATTCGCCTTGAGTTCCTCCACCTCGGCGACGAGCAGGATGTTCTCAAGCAGGTCGTCAATGCCAATGCGCTGCTTCGCGGAGACGGGAACCATGATGGTATCGCCGCCATATTCCTCGGAGACAAGCCCATACTCCATGAGTTCCTGCTTGACGCGCTCTGGATTTGCGCCCGGCTTGTCGATCTTGTTGATCGCAATGATGATCGGCACCCCTGCCGATTTCGCATGGTCGATTGCCTCAATCGTCTGCGGCATAACGCCGTCATCCGCCGCAACAACGAGAATCGCCACGTCCGTGATCTGCGCACCGCGCGCGCGCATCGCCGTGAACGCCTCATGCCCCGGTGTGTCGAGAAAGACGATCTTCTTGCCCTGACAGACGACCTGATAGGCACCGATGTGCTGTGTGATGCCGCCCGCCTCGTGTGTACTGACGGAGGTGTTGCGGATCGCGTCGAGCAGCGAGGTCTTGCCGTGGTCGACGTGACCCATGACGGTGACGACCGGCGGGCGATCCTTGAGCGTCTTCGGGTCGTCCTCGATCTCCGGGATCAGCGTCGGATCGACATCCGGCGGCAGTTCCTCCGTCGTCACGCCGAACTCCGCCGCGACGAGCGTCGCCGTATCGTAGTCGATCTCCTGATTGATGCTTGCCATGACGCCCATCAGCATGAGCTTCTTGATGATATCCGACGCCGTGTAGCTCATCTTGGACGCGAGATCCTTGACCGCAATCATCTCCGGCAGCTTGATGTGCTTCGGACGCGCGATCTCCACCTTCGCCACAGGAGCCGGTGCCGCTGCGCGTCCCTTGCGCCCCTTGCGCGCGCCGCCGCGGCTGCGCTCTGCCTGACGCAGATCTGTGCGCTCCTCACGGTCACGGCGTGCTCCACCGCGTCCGCTGCGGCTGCGATCACCGCCGGCAGAGTTCCCATCACCACTGCGTCCGCCGCCACGGCGACGATTCTCCCCGCGTCCCTCACTCGGAGGCGGCGGAATCGCCGCAGCAGAAGAAGCAGGACGCGCACCGCCGCGTCCACCTGCGGGACGTGCCGAGCGCCCGCCCGCACTGCCGGACGCACTGCCCGACGAACGGGGGCGATCCTGCGACTCCGCACGAGTCTTGGCAGGTGCCTGACGCACGATCACAATGCCGGGTGCCTTTGTACGCGCCCGCAATACGGGCTTTTCCTCCGGCGCAGCCGGTGCTGCGGGCTCCGTTGCTTTCTCCGACGAAGCGCGCTTCGGTGCAGCAGGTTCTTCCGCCGGCTTTTCGGATGCCGTCGGCTGTGCGGGGCGTTTCTCCTTCTTTGCAGGACGCTCGACGGCCTTCGGAGCGGGGGATTTGCTCTGCAGGGACTCCTTGCGCACAGGCTTTGCGGTGCGGCCAAGTTCAGCCTTCACCGCCGCGCGCTCTTCTTCACCGACTGCACTGAACATATTCTTAACTTTATAGTTCTTGCTCTTTAGAATATCAATAATGGTATCTTTGTCCGTCTTGAATTCCTTTGCCAAATCGGTGATTCTGTATTTCGATTCTGACATCAATCCACCCCCGTCGATATATCCTGCAAATAGGCGCTGAGCCTGTCCGCAAATCCTCTATCTATCAGCACAGCAACCGCACGGTACTCCTTGCCGAGACAGTGCCCAAGCTGCTGCATGGTCAGTAGTTCCGCTGCCGGCACACGCATCTGCGCCGCCATACGGGTAAATTTCGTCTTGGTCTCCTCCGAGGCGTCCGTTGCCAAGAGGAGGAATTTCCCCTGCTTCTTCTTGAGCGCCTCTTCTGCCGCAAATGCGCCGGATACGATCCGTCGTCCACGCGCCGCCATACTGAGGAGATTCATGACCCGCTGCTCAATCTCTGCATTCATTGTCCGCCCTCCTCTTGCTCTCGGAGAACCTCCGCGAGTGCATCGTAGACGGAGGGTGCAACGCGCCCCTTGAACGACCATGAGAGTCCGCCATGCTTACGCGCCAGTCGGAGGCAGTCGACAGATGGACAAAGATACGCACCGCGTCCCGGACTCTTGCCCGTTGGGTCGTACGTGACCGCCCCCTCGGCGTCGCGCACAATGCGCATGAGTTCCCCCTTCGGATGCAGCTGACGACAGCCGACGCACAGCCGCTCGGGCTGTTTCGCCTCTGCCATTATGCCTCCTCAGCACCGAGGTCGGCATCGGCGGGGGCATCCGCAGCCTCTGCCTCCAGCAGCTCCTGTGCCTGCGACTCGCTCTTGATGTCGATCTTCCACCCCGTCAGCTTTGCTGCAAGGCGGGCGTTCTGCCCTTCCTTGCCGATGGCAAGCGAGAGTTGGTAGTCCGGCACAATGACGCGGGAGACCTTCTCCGCCTCATTCACGGCGACCGATATGACCTTGGCAGGATTCAGCGAGTTTGCAATATAGGTTGCAGGATCGTCGCTCCACTTCACGATGTCGATCTTCTCGCCCGCAAGCTCGTCCACCACTGCCTGTACGCGCATATAGTGCGGACCAACACATGCGCCGATGGGGTCAACGCGCTCCTCCGAAGACCAAACTGCGACCTTTGACCGGCTGCCCGCCTCACGTGCAATCGACTTGATCTCAACCACGCCCTCCTGCATCTCGGGTACCTGCAACTCGAACAGCTTCTTGAGCAGTCCCGGATGCGTACGCGAGAGCATAATCTGCGGGCCGCGCGCCGTACGCTTCACCTCAATGATGTAGGCGCGCAGGGTATCGCCGTAGTTGTATTCCTCCGTCGGGAGCTGCTCCGTCGCCATGAGCACCGCCTCGGCACGTCCGATGTCGACGAAAACATTGCGCCCCTCAACACGCTGCACAATCCCCGTCACAATATCCGCCGAGCGGCCGCTGTACTCCTCGTAGACAATACCACGCTCCGCCTCGCGCAGACGCTGCATGACGACCTGCTTTGCCGTCTGTGCCGCAATGCGTCCGAAGTTCGCAGGAGTCATCTCGATCTCAACCACGTCGCCGACCGCATAGTCTGGATTGATGGCACGTGCCTGTGCGAGGGAGATGTGCTCGATGTCGTTTTCCGCCTCCTCGACCACCGTCTTGATGGCAAAGACATGAAACGCCCCCGTCTCACGCGACAGAGAGATACGGACATTCTCCTTCGAGCTGAAATTGCGCTTGTATGCCGAGATCAGAGCCGCCTCGATGGTCTCAAAGAGCAGTTTCTCATCAATGCCCTTCTCGTACGCAAGCTCCTTCAGCGTCTGAAGGAACTCCTTTCCGCCATTCTTCTCCTTTGTGATTTTTCTTGCCAAAACCCAAATCCTCCCTAAAAGTCGAGATGCAGACGTATTTGTGAAACCTGCTCCATCGGAATCCGAATCCCCTCGTCGAGGGTCAGCGTCTCTCCATCACAGCCCGCAAGTGCGCCCGTCCACTGCTTCTTTCCATCAAGGGGCGCATAGAGCGTCACATCGACCATCTTTCCATGCTCGCGCTCAAAATCACGCGGCTTTCGCAGCACGCGGTCAAGTCCAGGCGAGGAAACCTCTAGGATATATGCGTCCGGAATGAAATCCTCGCGGTCGAGAACCTCCTCCAGTCGTTCGCTGAGCCTCTCACAATCGTCGATATCAATGCCGCCCGTCTTGTCGATGTAGACGCGCAGATAGTAGTCGCGCTCGCGCACATATTCGACATCGACCATTTCCAGTTCCGGCACATCTGCTAGGAGATCCTGCACAATCTCCTCAACGCGCTCCTCGATCTTCGCGCTCATGCTCTCCCTCTTCCTCATACGTAATGAAAGAGTGGGCTTTCACCCACTCTTCCCAGATCTTAAATGAATTTATTGGAGTATATCATAGGATGGAACTTTTGTAAAGTCCTATCCATGATTTTTCGCGCTTCTGTGCACTACCGCCCATACAGGCGGTGCATCAGCCACGCCATAATGCGTCCGCGCCCGATGAGACTGACAAGCGCGCCGAGCAGAAGGACGCCGATGACGACCATGACAATCGCGGGCAGCGCGACAAAGAGGAAAAACGCGAGGAGTGTTCCAAGGACGGCGGCCCACACGAGACTCGTCAGGAGGGATCGCTGCGGGCGCATCCCGCCGATCCTGATATACCGCACCGAGCCGCGCGGTGCACCGCTGCTCCACGCCTGTCCCTCGTCCCGTCCCGGCTCTGCGCCGCTCTCGTCCACTGTCACGCCGCGATACGCGGCATTTTCCTCACGGCTCATCGGCCGTACACGCGAATCCTGTTCCATAGAAGCCCTCCTTAGAAGTTCGCTTTCCCATGAACAACGCTGTAAAGCATTGTCACAAAGCCCTCCTCCCCGAGGTATCGGGGATCGAAGGGGACACACCCCAACGCATCACGCATACGATCACACGCCGCACGCACGGCCTTCCGATCCGACCCAAACACGTGATAGAGTTCTTTGATAGGCGTAAGATCGATGTTGTTGATTTCGGCGAAGAGAAAAAGCATCGCCGTCAGTGTCTCCGGCGTCTGTGCCCGCCCGAGATCCGTCTGCGCATAGTCCAGAAACATCTCGCACATCAGCACCTGCGAGTGACGGCTGAACCCAATTTTCTCCGAAATGATCTGAAGGACGCCAAGCTCCTCCGCACACACATGGGGATCAATCGTACGCGAAATGGGCTGCGGCAGTGCATGACGCGGCAGCACGTTGATCTGTGCCAGCGTCGAGAGCACGTGAATCGTATGGCGTACGAGAGCTGCCTCCCGTGCGAGGAAATGATCCATCGTCGCATCGGGTGCCTGCATACGAAAGAGCTCATACTCCTGTTGAAGGGTGTCACGGATGCGCCGCTGGAGACGCTTGCTCGCAGGGATCGCCGTGATATAGTTGAGCATCATCATACCCTCATCGCAGATATGCCCAAAGAGAATACTCTTCGTGAGCGTCCCCGGGAGGTCGGGATGCGGCAGGACGACCTCCTCATCGCGCAGGATATCACGGCAGACGACGTGATCTTCGTACTCCTCCTCTACGGCGAGCACGGCAAAGCGTGCCGCCAGGAGATCACGGATGATCTCACGCTCGTCATAGTCGAGCTTATCCCACTCGCGCTCGCTGTAATGCGCAATCGGCGTTTCATCGGTTGCAATGAGATGATAGTCGAAGAAAAAATAATCCCAGAACCGCAGCCAAAAGGTTTCTTTCTCCTCCTCGGATGCGTGTTCATATTCGTTCATATCATAGAGATCGCCCGTGTAAATCATCGCCGCACGGCCGATATCCAGCTGATAGGCTGGCTGACGAAAGTACTCACCGATGCTGTGCAGGAGATCGTTGAGCTGAATGTTCAGCTCCTCCATCTCGATGCGCTCGTCCTCCTCGATGTCCTCAATCGTCAGCCCGTTGATCTCCTCCCACTCGACGCGCTCGGGCAGCCGAAAACGCCCCGTAATATAGAACATCTCGAGATCCGCGTCCAGCTCGCCAATGTCGACATCATAGTCGCCGGTCTCATCCAGATAGGTCAAGAATGCACGCATACGGGCAAAGTAGTCCTCTGCGTGCCGCTTGAGCGGACGGCGGTCAATATGTGCGTCAGCATAGCGAAAGAAGAGTGCCAGATAGTCGATGCGGATAAAGAGCCGTGCGAGTGAGTCATCGCGCCGCTGGATGACAACGAGAAAATCCTCAATACAGTACCAATCCGTACAGAGATCCTCATTGCTTCGCCCGCGCCACGCCGCCGCACGCAGATATCGCTCAATCAGCGTACGCGGAACGAAGATATTCGCTCGTCCATGCGCCGAATAGAAACGCTTGACTAACGCGTAGACATTTTCCATGCAGCCCTCCCGCCACCAAGCATCTCTCAAAATACCGATTTCAATACGGTCTATCCTAACAAATGCACGAAATAATGTCAATGCAGAAAAAGGGGCTGCCCTGCGAAGCGAACAAACTTCGTAGGGCAGCCTCGTCTATCATTATGCAAAGAGATCCTTGAATTTCTCCTTAAAACTCTTCTGCTCTGGATTCACCGTATCGCCACTGAGGGCAGCGAATTCCTTGAGAAGTTCCTTCTGCTTCGAGGAGAGCTTCTGCGGCGTCGTAACCTTGACGCGGACATGCTCATCGCCGCGCCCCGCGCCGCGCAGGTTCGGAATGCCCTTCCCCTTCACGCGCAGCACCGTTCCCGTCTGGATGCCGGCAGGGATCTTCAGATCGACCGCACCGTCGAGCGTCGGCACCTGCACGGTATCGCCGAGCGATGCCTGCACGAACGTGATGGGGATCTCGATGAGGACATCGTTCCCGCGCCGCTGAAAGAGTCCATGCGGACGGATGTAGATGTATACATAGAGATCGCCATTCGCGCCGCCGCGCACCCCCGCCTCTCCGCCGCCCGAAACGCGGACGCGCTGTCCGTCGTCCACGCCGCGCGGGATGTTGACCTTGATCGTCCGCGTAACACGCTTGCGCCCCGTACCGTGACAGTCAGAGCATGGGTTCTTGATGATCTTGCCAGAGCCGTGGCACTTGCTGCACGGTCGGGAGGTCATCATACTGCCGAGCATCGTCCGCTGAACCACCTGCTCCTGCCCTGTGCCGTGACAGGTCGAACAGGTCTCAGCCGTCGAGCCTTTCGCCGCGCCCGAACCATTGCAGGTTGGACACTGCTCCTCCCGTGGGATGGAGAGTTCGACCTCCTTGCCGAATGCCGCTTCCTCGAATGAGATCTCGAGATCGTAGCGCAGATCCGCGCCGCGTTCGGGACCCTGCCGACGCGCACGACGACCACCGCCGCCGAAAAAATCTCCAAAGAGATCGTTGAGATCGAACCCTTCAAATCCGCCGAAGCCGCCGGCTCCGCCGAAGGGATTCCCTCCGGCAGAACCGCCGCGCCGCGGGTCGAAGGCATCGTGACCGAACTGATCGTATGCCGCCTTCTTCTGCGGATCCTTCAGTACATCGTATGCCTCGTTGACCTCCTTGAATTTCTCCTCGGCGGTCTTCGGGTCGTCACGGTTAAGATCGGGATGGTACTTGCGCGCGAGTTTCTTGTATGCCTTTTTGATCTCATCGTCCGAGGCGCCCTTTGGGACGCCCAGAACTTCGTAGTAATCGCGTTTCTCGCTC
This sequence comes from Candidatus Centipeda massiliensis, assembly GCF_900290285.1. Taxonomy (GTDB): domain Bacteria; phylum Bacillota; class Negativicutes; order Selenomonadales; family Selenomonadaceae; genus Centipeda; species Centipeda massiliensis. Next base: position 466,935 of record NZ_LT985755.1, read on the forward strand.
ACGATACCACCTTACTTCTTATCGTCCTTGACTTCGGTGAACTCCGCATCGACCACATTGTCATCCTGCGACGCGCCGCTCTGCGCACCCGCATTTGCCTCCGCGCCCGGTGCAGCCCCTGCCGCGCCCGCCGCCTGCTGTGCCTGCTGATAGGCAGCTGCGGAGAGTTCGTAGAGCGGCTGACGAGCCTCCTCGGTCGCCGCCTTGATCGCCTCGATATCCGAGCCTTTGAGGGCTTCCTTCAGCTTGTCAATGGCAGTCTGCGTCTTGGAGACAAGTGCCTGATCTGCCTTCTCGCCAAGATCCTTGATCGCCTTCTCCGCCTGATAGACGAGGGAGTCACCCGCGTTGCGTGCATCGACGGCTTCCTTCTGCTTCTTGTCCTCGGCGGCGTGCGACTCCGCCTCCTTGACCATGCGCTCAATGTCCTCTTTGCTCATGCCGCTGTCGGACTGAATCGTGATCTTCTGCTCCTTGCCCGTGCCGAGATCCTTCGCCGACACATTGACAATGCCGTTCGCGTCGATGTCGAACTTGACCTCGATCTGGGGTACGCCGCGCGGTGCGGGCGGGATGTCCGTGAGCTGGAAGCGGCCGAGCGTCTTGTTGCCCGCCGCCATCTCGCGCTCGCCCTGCAGGACGTGGATCTCAACGCCCGGCTGATTGTCCGCCGCCGTCGAGAACACCTGACTCTTCGAGGTCGGGATGGTCGTATTGCGGTCGATGATCTTCGTGCAGACACCGCCGAGTGTCTCAATGCCGAGCGAGAGCGGCGTAACATCGAGGAGCAGCACGTCCTTGACCTCGCCGACCAGCACGCCGCCCTGGATCGCCGCGCCGATGGACACGCACTCATCGGGGTTGACCCCCTTCGAGGGCTCCTTGCCGAGGATCTTGCGGATGGCTTCCTGCACGGCAGGGATACGGGACGAGCCGCCGACGAGAATGATCTTGTCGATATCGCTGCCCGAGAGTCCTGCGTCCTCCATCGCCTTGCGCGTCGGCACCATCGTGCGCTCCACGAGATCCGCCGTCAGCTCATCGAACTTTGCGCGCGAGAGCGTGAGATCGAGATGCTTCGGTCCCGTCGCGTCCGCCGTGATGAACGGCAGGTTGATATTCGTCTGGCTCATGCTCGAAAGCTCAATTTTCGCCTTCTCCGCCGCCTCGATGAGACGCTGTGCGCTCATCTTGTCCTGCGAGAGGTCGATGCCATTCTCCTTCTTGAACTGCTCGACCATCCAGTCCATAATCTTCTTATCGAAATCATCGCCGCCGAGTACGGTGTCGCCGTTCGTCGCCTTGACCTCGAACACGCCCTCGCTCAGTTCGAGGATGGATACGTCGAACGTACCGCCGCCAAGGTCGAAGACGAGAACCGTCTCATCCTGATCCTTGTCAAGACCGTAGGCAAGTGCTGCCGCCGTCGGCTCGTTGATGATACGCAGAACCTCAAGACCTGCAATCTTGCCCGCATCCTTCGTCGCCTGACGCTGGCTGTCATTGAAGTACGCAGGGACGGTGATGACCGCCTGCGAGACCGTCTCGCCGAGGTATGCTTCCGCATCGCTCTTGAGCTTCTGCAGAATCATTGCCGAAATCTCGGGCGGCGTGTAGTTCTTGCCGTCAATCGTTACATGATAGTTTGGATCGCCCATGTGGCGCTTGATGGACGAGATCGTGCGGTCAGGATTCGATACCGCCTGATTCTTCGCAAGACGCCCGACAAGGCGCTGCCCGTCCTTCGTAAAGCCTACGACAGACGGCGTGATGCGGCTGCCCTCGGGGTTCGTGATGACGACCGGCTCGCCGCCCTCCATAACGGAGACAACGGAGTTCGTTGTACCAAGATCAATACCAATTACTTTAGCCATTTTATATTCCTCCAAAATCTTATTTAAGGAATCGCTGATAAAATGAAGTCCGTCAGATTGGCGTAGATTTTTTGTCCGAACAAGGAGGCAAACCGGACGCATAGCAAAAGCTATGTGGAGGATTTGCCGACACAGTGCGGGCAAAAAAGATGCGCTAAGATGGCGTGGCTGAATTTATCAGTGCTTCCTTAAGATGTTATTTACGTCGTTAGTTACCGGCTACCTGCACCATCGCGGGTCGGATCACCCTCCCCTTTGCCTGATAGCCCTTCTGCAGCACCTGTGTGATCGTACCGTCCTCCACATCGGGATTCTCGACACGCATGACCGCCTGATGCACGTTCGGGTCGAAGGGCTTCCCCTCCGCCTCGATGTTCTCAAGCCCATGCTTATCCATCACCTCGCGCAGCTGCGTGAAGATCATCTCCACGCCCTTTTGGAACGCCTCACCATCCGTCTGCTCCACCGCCATCGCCCGCTCGAAGTTGTCGAGCAGCGGCAGGAGATCCGTGAGCAGATTCTGCGTGATGACGGCGGCGAGTTCTTCCTTCTCTTTCGCCGTGCGGCGACGAAAGTTTTCAAAATCCGCCTGAAGGCGAAGGATGCGGTCACTCTTTTCCTTGAGCTGTGCCTCAAGCGCGGCAGTGTCATCCTCCTCTGCGGGGACATCCTCCACCGTCACCTCTGTGGGCTCCGCCTCCGTTTCGGTTGTTTCCTCCACGGGCTGCTCTGCCGCCTCCTGCGCTATCTCTTCCTTTTCCTGCAAACCGTTCACCTCTCCTACCATTTGAGTTGATAGATCATCTCTGTTAAATTCGTATTCACGTAGTCGAGAATGCGCATCGCCTTCGCGTACTCCATGCGCGTAGGACCGAGCACTGCAATCGTCCCGAGCAGTCTGCCGTCGACATGATACGTCGCCGTAATAAAACTGCTGTCCCAGAATGTGCTGTTCGTGTTCTCGCGCCCAATCGTGACCTCAAGCCCCTCACCCGCATGCGTGTGGAGAATATCCTTCACGAGATCCTCGCGTTCAAGTACGAGCAGCATTGCACGGACACGTTCGAGATCTTGGAACTCCGGATTCCCGAGCAGCTGCGCCGTACCGCCAAAGTAAAGGCGATCCTCCGAGCGCCCTTCGAGGGCACGGTGCATGACCTCCACGGCAGCAACGAATATGGACTCATCGCCAATCGCGTCGCGCACGCGGCGCATATCCGCCTTCGTCACATCGCTGAGAGCCTTGCCCGAGAGAACCCCGTTAACCGCCCCCGCCATGCGTTGAAAGTCCGCAAATGTCGCGCCGTCCGGAATCTCTACGATGCGGTTCTCGACAAAGCCCGCATCCGTCATGAGCACGGCAATCGCGTGCCGCATATCGAGCGGCAGGAACTGCAGCATGCGAAACGTCGACTGCACAGCCTGCGGTGCAAGCACGAGCGAAACATTGTGCGTCACATCTGCAATCAGCCGCGCCGTCTCCTGAAAAACCTCATCGAGCCGTCGCACGCGTCTGCTGTACCAATCATGAATCTTCTTCTTCTCGGCATCTGTCACAGGTGCGATGGGTTGAAGACCATCGACGTAGAACCGATAGCCCTTCGATGAGGGAATGCGTCCGGCGGATGTATGGGGATGCTCCAGATAGCCGAGCATCTCGAGATCCGCCATCTCATTCCGAATAGTGGCAGGGCTGATGCCGAGATTGTATTTCCGTGCGAGTGTCCGTGACCCGACCGGTTCCGCCGATGCGATATAGTCATCGACGACCGCCCACAGGATCTGACTCTTGCGCGCGTCCAGATCGTCTGACATTCACCCCTCTCCTCTCCTTTCAATTTCTGTTAGCACTCTATAAAACTGAGTGCTAATCAAAATCTATACTGAATATACACGGTAAAAAGCAAAAAGTCAAGAGAAAATGACAAAAAGTCAAAAGGATTTTTCACATAAAAAGCCTCCCTCGCTAGTGCGTGGGAGGCTTTGGCACTACGGCATATTAGCTTCCCCCGTCAAAACGGGGGAAGTGGCGAACGCAGTGAGCCGATAGGGGCGCCAGTGGGAGATGCGACTTTCTTACGATAGAGAGTCATATGTCGCTCGTGGCGCCCCTTCCACCATGCTGCGCACGGTTCCCCTCCCCCGTTGTGACGGGGGAGGCTTTTGGATAACGGCATATTACTCTTCACTCTTCCCATCGAGTACGTTGAAGATATAGACGGCGCGAATCTCCACAGGAGTTACGCCAAGATCCTCAATCGCAGTGAGAATCCCCGATGCAAGCACGGCGCGTTCCGCCTTGCGGTCTGAACTCGTGATGATATTGAGCGACGCGTCGTCCGTCGGATAGAGTGCCACAATGCCGTTGCCGAACGTCACCTCGTATGCACCATTCTGTGTCTGGTAGAGGAAACTCAGCCCCTTCTCGGACGTATTGCGGATCTCCTTCGGATCGGGAATGTCAACCTTCTTCGATGAGGGCTTGATTGCCAGCTTCTCAGGCGAGTAGTTGACCGAGTAGATCCCATCGAGGTCGCGCGAGCCGCCATCCGTAAAGAGCACAGGGATTGCCTCAGACGTATTGTTTGCCGGATCCTCAGGGCGGAACCCGCGGTCACCGCGTGTCCTGCGGAGGTCAAAGCCAAACGTACCGTCCGGCTCTGCGACGAAGCTGTGTGCCTCGGACGCCTTGCCGTTCGATACGACAACACGGTTCGCCCAATGCGCGGACGCTTGCTCCTGCGGCATCTGAATCGTCACACCGTCAGCAAACGAGCGATCCTGCTTCGCCGCTGCAGAAACAACGGTCTGTGCTGCCCCCGATCCGTTCCCGGTCGAAGCCGCAGCGTTCGTATCGCCTGCACTTCCTGTGCCGTCGACATTGCCTGTACTTCCTGCACTGCCGCCGCTCATTCCAGCAGCACCATTGCTCGTGCCGCTGTTTCCATCAATGCCACCGACATTTCTGCCGCCTGCCGTGCCTGTACGTCCACCTGCACCACTTGCACCGCCCGTGCCGATCCCCGTGCTGCCCGCGCCAGTGCCGCCATAAGGGCTGCCCGGAATGCGGTTTGCAGCCGCGCCGGTGAGCCCTGCGGTCACCTGTGTGACAGAACCCGTACTCGTGATTACGGCTCTGCCCTCGGGCGTGCTCATGTCGAAGCCGCGCATCTGTATCTTGAGCGTTCCAGGTGCATAGCGGAAACGATAGTTGGAAATCGCCGAGGCACCTGTGTAGCCGGCGGTAACGGACGCCGGATCGATATGGATCACGCCCGGATAAGAACCGCCCTGCGTCGTCGGTGTAATTGCAGCATCATAGTAAGAACGGATGCCGCCGACCTCGTCGCCCGCAAGCAGACCGCGCCACGAGGTGCGGTCACCGCGCTCGACCACATACTCTGTCACAACAGGATTCGGCGCACCGTAATCGCGAGTAACATCGCCCGCAGTCACAAGGACTTCACGCGGAACGATGGCAAATCTGCCATCCACGTAGAAAATATTGTAATTGGCATCCGTGCCCTGAGAGAACTGTGCAGCAGAGGCACGCGTCCAAAGACCACTCGTGCCCGCATCCGTTGTGACCGTTGCTGTGGGATCAATCGTCTCCGTAATGGAGGAAATTGCATCGCCGTTTGCAAGCCCCGTCGTGGCATCAGACGGACGCACATTGATGCGCTGCGTACCGTTCACATACTGCGCCGTTGCATTCTCCGCTCCAAAGGCACGTTCCTTGTCACCCGCCGTGATGTAGAGGTCGCGCTTCGTGATATCGAAGCCGCCGTCCACATAGCTGATATTGTAGTTCGACGCCTTACGGTTGCCCATGAGGCGCATATTCGTGATCTGTGTCTTGAGTCCGCTCTCGCCGACATTGCTCGTAACGAGTGCATTGGTCGTCTCATCGACATCTGCAATCGTATCATCGTTTGCTAGACCCGTGGTCGCCGTCGCGGCATCCGCGCGGAACTTCGTCGTGCCGCCCGTATAGACGGCGGTCGCGTTCTCCGTGCCGTAGATGCGCGTCTTATCCCCCGCACGCAGCGTGAGGTCACGCGGCGTGATGGCAAAGCTGCCGTCCTCGTAGGAAACATCATAGTTATTGGCATTTCCTGTGCCGAAAACAGCACTGCCGATCATCGTCTTGAGTCCTGCCGTACCTGCATCCGTCGTGACGGCTGCACGCGGGTCAATCGTCTCCGTGACCGAGGAAATCGTATCGCCGTTCACGAGGTCCGTGCCCGCCTTGACGCGGAACAGATTCGTACCGTTCACATAGTTCGCGGTGCTGTTCGCCGTGCCGTAGATACGGCTCTTGTCGCCCGCGACAAGCGTCAAGGCACGTTTTGTGATGGCAAAATTGCCATCTGCGTAGTGGATATTATAGTTGGCATCCGTGCCCTGAGAGAACTGCGCAGCGGAGGCACGCGTCCAAAGTCCGCTGGTGCCCGCATCCGTTGTGACCGTTGCTGTGGGATCAATCGTCTCCGTAATGGAGGAAATTGCATCGCCGTTTGCAAGCCCCGTCGTGGCATCCGTCGCACGCACGTTGAGACGGCTCGTGCCGTTCACATACTGCGCCGTTTCATTGCCGTCGCCGTAAATGCGGCTCTTGTCGCCTGCCGTGATATAGAGGTCGCGCTTCGTGATTGCAAAGCCACCGTCCACATAGCTGATATTGTAGTTCGACGCCTTACGGTTGCCCATGAGGCGCATATTCGTGATCTGTGTCTTGAGTCCGCTCTCGCCGACATTGCTCGTGACGAGTGCATTGGTCGTCTCATCGACATTTGCAATCGTATCACCGTTTGCTAGACCCGTGGTCGCCGTCGCGGCATCCGCGCGGAACTTCGTCGTGCCGCCCGTATAGACGGCGGTCGCGTTCTCCGTGCCGTAGATGCGCGTCTTATCCCCCGCACGCAGCGTGAGGTCACGCGGCGTGATGGCAAAGCTGCCGTCCTCGTAGGAAACATCATAGTTATTGGCATTTCCTGTGCCGAAAACAGCACTGCCGATCATCGTCTTGAGTCCTGCCGTACCTGCATCCGTCGTGACGGCTGCACGCGGGTCAATCGTCTCCGTGACCGAGGAAATCGTATCGCCGTTCACGAGGTCCGTGCCCGCCTTGACGCGGAACAGATTCGTACCGTTCACATAGTTCGCGGTGCTGTTCGCCGTGCCGTAGATACGGCTCTTGTCGCCCGCGACAAGCGTCAAGGCACGTTTTGTGATGGCAAAATTGCCATCTGCGTAGTGGATATTATAGTTGGCATCCGTGCCCTGAGAGAAGTGTGCAGCGGAGGCACGCGTCCAAAGTCCGCTGGTGCCCGCATCCGTCGTGACCGTTGCCGTGGGATCAATCGTCTCCATAATAGAGGAGACTGCATCNGCGGTGCTGTTCGCCGTGCCGTAGATACGGCTCTTGTCGCCCGCGACAAGCGTCAAGGCACGTTTTGTGATGGCAAAATTGCCATCTGCGTAGTGGATATTATAGTTGGCATCCGTGCCCTGAGAGAAGTGTGCAGCGGAGGCACGCGTCCAAAGTCCGCTGGTGCCCGCATCCGTCGTGACCGTTGCCGTGGGATCAATCGTCTCCATAATAGAGGAGACTGCATCACCGTTGACAAGTCCCGTCGTGGCGTCGGCAGGGCGCACGTTGATTCGGCTCGTGCCGTTCACATACTGCGCCGTTTCGTTGCCGCCACCGTAGATGCGGCTCTTGTCGCCGCCCTTGATATAGAGGTCGCGCTTCGTGATAGCAAACCCGCCGTCCACATAGTGAATGTTGTAATTCGATGCCTTGCCCGTGCCGAAGCGTGCATTGGTGATCGTGGTCTTGAGTCCCGTCGCACCGACGTTTGTCGTGCGCGTCGCATTTGTCGACTCCGTGACATCGGCAACGGCATCGCCATTGACAAGCCCCGTCGTCGCCGTAGCCGCGTCAGCGCGGAACTTCGTCGTGCCGCCCGTATAGGTCGCGGTGCTGTTCTCCGTGCCGTAGATGCGCGTCTTGTCTCCTGCACGAAGCGTCAAGTCACGCGGCGTGATGGCAAAGCTGCCGTCCTCGTAGGAGATGTCGTAGTTATTAGCATTTCCCATGCCGAAAACAGCACTGCCGATCATCGTCTTGAGTCCTGCCGTACCTGCATCCGTCGTGATGGTCGCACGCGAATCAATCGTCTCCGTGACCGTCGAGATTGCATCGCCGTTGACAAGATTGCCCGCCGCAACGCGGAACAGATTCGTACCGTTCACATAGTTTGCGGTGCTGTTTGCCGTACCGTAGATGCGGCTCTTGTCACCTGCGGCGAGCGTTAGCGCGCGCTTCGTGATGTTGAAATGTCCGTCAACGTAGGTGATGTTGTAGTTGTTTGCCGTCCCCGAAGAGAAGTGCGCGGCGCTTGTTTTTGTCCAAAGACCTGCCGTGCCCGCATTTGTCGTGACGGTTGCTGTCGGATCGATCGTCTCCGTCACATCGTCGATGACGTCGCCGTTCACCAACCCCGTGGTCGCGGTAGCCGCAGCGACGTTGACCTTCGCCGTGTTGTTGACATACCCCGCCGTTGTATTCGCATCGCCGTAGACACGCGACTTGTCACCCGCCGTGACGGTCAGCGGACGCTTTTTGATTGTGAGCGTGCCGACCGTCGAGGTGATATTGTAGTCCGTCGAAATGCCGCGGCTGCCGGGCGCAAGTGCAGCGCCATTAAGGTTCATCGTATACGTCCCGACACCCGTACGCTCCGTAACGGGATTGCCGCCGTCAGTCGCAGTGACCGTGTACTTCGCAAAGCTGTCGCCCGAGGCAAGCGTACCCGTATACGACGGCGCGGGAATTGTCACACTGTCATTCGCCGTACCGTAGATGCGTTCGCCGCTCGGTGCGGTAAAGTGGATGTCGATCGGTTTGATCGTCAGCTTGCCCGGCACGTATTTGAACTTGTAGTTCGTCGCGGAAAGCGTGCTGTTTTTCAGGTCAACACTGTACTCGCCCGCATGAATCGCGCCCTGTGCGTAGCCCGTCGTCTTCGTCGCGTCCGCAATCGGCGTATAGGAAACAGAGCCCGAGAGCAGTCCCGACGTGTTTTCCGTCTGGCTGTTCGCGAAGTTCGAGAATGTGACGCCCGCGTTGCCCGTATAGCTGTGCGGATTGCCATCGTAGTTTACGGTCGATGTCTTGCCCGTGACCGTGACGACGCGCGGCACGATGCGGTAGTCAACCGTAATCTTGTAGTTAAGATCGTTATGTCCCTGATAGGTGATCTTCTCATTGGCAATAGTCGAATCCGAGCCGTAGGTATGCGCCCCCGAACGCATATTGACATCGGTCATTGCATTCGTCACTGTGCCGTCCGCCGTATTGACGTCGGCATTGACATTTGTCAGCTTCGTCGTGCCGAAGTTATGCGTGCCCGAGTCAATCACATGGTCGCGGATATAGTCGACCTCCGTCTTGTCAAGCGCACGACGCTTGACATTGCCGTCGTCTTCGATATGGAAGCCCGCCGTCGAGTTGAAGAAGGCCGCGTTGTCATCGCCGTAGGCACGCGTCGAGTAGAGCTTGAGTTCGGGCTGGTACTTGTAGTACATGGCGTTCTTACCGGCAGGAGCGGGGAAAGAACTGCGATTGCTGTAGTCTACGCCGTATTTGCGGAACTGGAATACAAGCCCGTCGATCTCGTTCTCGACGGAGTCCTCCGTATGGACGACATAGCGCTGGCCTGGTGCAGTCTGGATGGCATTTGCGCCGCCCTTGTTCTTGAATGCGCCGCCCTTCGCCTCGATGAGGACATCGGACGTGCCCGTGCCGACGATCTGCCCGCCGGGTGCGATCGTGACGTTGCCGCCGTCCGTGTTTGTGAGGTTGATCGGAGCGTTATTGCCCGTGATCTTGCCCGTGACATTCGTTCCGCCCTTCGTCTCGACGGAAACGCCTGTGGCGGACGTGATATTGCCAAGGTTCTTGATCTCGTTCGGCCCCGTGAGATTTACGTTATGTGCATCTACTTCGAGCGTCGGAACGGATTTCAAGACGCCCGTCGAGGTGACATCTTTGTTCGTCTTGATGGATACGGCATCGGCAAGCCCCTCAGGCAGATCGACGTTGCCGACCTTGATATCTCCTGCATTCGTGCCGCCGATGCGGATCTTCTTAAAGCCCTTGCCGTCGGGGTTCTTGCGCAGAAGTCCCGTGCCGCTGAAGATGTCGGACGGAAACGTGGGATCGGAGGCAGAGCCGCCCGCCCCAGGCGTGCCGAAGTTGAGCGTCTTATCCGGCGTATAGGTGTCGAAGGAGACGTCGCCGTGGCCTGTGATCGTGCTGCCGTTCGCCGTGTTGAGCTTGTCCGCCTGGATGGCGACGTTGCCGTCATGATCGCGGTCAGCGCCGTCGGCATTGATATGCGCATCATCGAGATTGACTTCACGGCTGGCAACGGTGTAGTCCCTGCCGTGCGTATTGATCGAACCGGAGAGGTTGACGCCGCCCGTGCCGCTCGTGATCGCCTGCTGGATCTTGACGGTGAACGGCATGTCGATCGTACCGCTCTGGTAGAGCCTACCGCCGCCTCCCTTGTCTCCGATGTTGATGATCTCATACTCCCAGAACTGACGGTTGTTTCCATTGAAATACTTGTCAAGCAGCGAGAGCTTCGCCGGATCGTTCACCGTGCCGCCGAGCTTGAGGTCGCGATCGTGCGAGATCGGCAGGATATTGAGCGCCTTCTTGCCCTTCATCTTGCCATTCAAGTCCATCGCATCGGTCTTGAGCGTGAGTGCGCCCGTGCCCGTATCGACATTGCTTCCCGCATCGGTCGTCAAATCCTTCGATTCGAGTGCGAAATCGTTGCCGTTCGTCTGAATGTTCGCCGAGCCGTCGACCGTCATCGAGCCTGCCGTAGCACCGGAGCGGATTGTTGTCGGATCGACGAAGTTCAGATTGCCGCCGACCTTTGTCGCTCCCGTCGCATCTTCGCGGCCGAGATAGACATGCTTGAAACCATCCTTGATCTTCGCGCCGCCGAAGAGATTTTCCGGCAAAGTCAGCCCCGTGCCCGCCGTGCCGACGTTGAGGTTCGTCGCGGCCGTCGCCTGCTGTACGGTCAAATTGCCCTTGCCCTCAACGGTCTTGTCGAAGGTCATGGCGTCCGCCGAAAGCACGACGTCGCCCGCCGTGCCGCCGGATTCGCCCGCCTTGACGCCCGTAATCGTGCGCGAGGGGACGGATGCGCCCACAGGCGTCGTGATCTCGCCGATCGTCAGCGCGTTCGACTTGACCTTGACGGAGAGCGCGTCGGCAGCGAGCGTGCCAATCTCGTTCGCCTTTTCAAGCGCGATGTTGCCGCCGACGGCGGCGAGCTTCGCCGCCTTGATCTTGCCCGCCGTCTGGTTCGTCGCCGTCTTGGCGTTGACAACGAGCGTCTTTCCCGCCGCAAGCGTCATATCCCCTGCGAAGTTGATGTTATCCGCTTGGAGCGTCACATCCTGTGTAAGATTTGAGCCTGCGACGTTGATCGTGCCCTGCGTGCCGTTGCCGATGGCGTAATGCGAGAAGTCCGGACCAAATACCTGTGTGAACTTGTTGTTCGTCAGCTGCAGGTCACCCGTCGCACCGTCGCCAAGCCCGATGGTCTTCGAGCCGTTGTACGTCCCAATGCCGAGCGTGCCTGTGCCCGTAACGGACGGACTGCCGCTGCTCGGGGTGAGGTTCGCGATGCTGTTCGTATAGAGATTCAGCGCACTTCCCTCACCAATATTCATTTTGCCGCCGGACGGGTTCTCGATTGCGCCCGTCGTCAATGTCACATTGTAGGGATTGTTCGATCCATCGGTGCCGACTTTGAGACCGCCCGCACCGATTGTGACCTTGCCCGTCTCCGCCGTCTTGACGACGACGCGGTTATTTGCCTCAAGGCCATCAATCGTGACCGTCTGGCTGCGGTTGTCGCCGAGAACCAATTCGCTGAAATCCTTGCCAAAGAGCTTGCCGTTGAGCTGGTCACTCGTGACATGAAGCCCTGCGCCCGTCGAAGCGTTGTTTAGCGTCAGATCGCCGCTCGTCTTGCGCGTGATGACGAGTCCGCTCTTGCCGACGATGTTCGTCGTATTATCGTCCGCCGCCGGCGTGACGATTTTATCCGTATGCACGCGCAGCGCACCGACGGTATCGGTGCCCGAGTCGAGCTGAGCGCCTGCATCAAGCTGCAGCTTATTGCCCGTCACGTCGACCCAAACAGGCGTAGAGCCGGGGGCGACCTGCACCTTGGCGTTGTCCTTCAGAACGACATCGCCGCTTCTTGCATTGAGCGTCGCCATGGCATAGTTGCCCTCGACCTTCAGTGTAGCTCCCTGTTCCAGATGGATGTCACTGCCCGTCTGGATGTTGATCTCCGCGCCTTCGCCCTTTTTCGTCGCACCCGAGCCTTTCACATGGACGGTCTTGCCCTGCTTAACGGTGAAGCCGCCCGTGATGACCGAGGCGGGATCGTGCCCCGCCTGCGTCGGATCTGCACCGATCGTGAGCTTCGTACCCTTGCCCTCGATGGAGAGATTGTCGCGCACCTCTACGCCAAGCTTACCCGCCGCGTTGATGGACTTCTTGACTGCGCCGCCGTAGAAGTATACATGCTTCTCACCCGCGACATCGAAACCGCCGAAGCCATCGAGCGTATTGTTGATCGTACGGTAGGCAATGCGGAACTCCGTGGAAGGAGCATCTGCGGCATTGTCACTGATATAGATGTCCTGACTCGCCGATGCGCCCTTCGCCGTAACTTTGCCGTCCTTTTGTCCGTTGATCTTGCCAAGACCGAGATCGATACCGCCCGAGAGGTCGAGGTCGAGATTCTTGACAGCGAGCGTATCGGACGCCGTCGGCAGTTCTGCCGTATGCGCCTTGATTTTCATGTCGGACTTACCATCCGCGCCCGCCTTCGTCGCGCCCGTCAGCGTGACCTTGCCCGTGGTCTCGATGTCCGACGGCTTCTTGAACGTTGCGCCCTTGATATTGACATCGCCCGTCTGTGAGGCGCCGCCGATCTTGATCTTGCCGTAAGCGGCATTGTCGATGTTCCAGTCGCCCGTGCCCGTGCCGACGTTGATGGTCTGCGCCTTATTTGCCTTTTCGAGCGTGAGCTGCTTGCCGACGTTGACCTTGTTATTCCCAAGGTCGAGGTCGTCGGCTTCGATCTTCGTGTCGTCCGTGGAGTTCAGCTTGCCCTCAACCGTGAGTTTCTGCCCCGCCGCCATCTGGATGTCCGTCGATTTCGTCTTGAGGCCGTCGACGTTCTTCGCAGGATTTACCGTGCGGTCTTCAACGACGGCGACCTTCATGTGGACGTTGTTCTTGAGCTTCAAACTACCGTCCGACATATCGGCGGCAATGTTTGAAATCGCATTCGGCTGCGTACCGAGATTCATCGAGCCTTTGCCGAGGAGCAGCAAGTTGCCGACCGAAATGGGCGCACTCTGGGAAAGCCCATCGCCAAGCGTCGTGCCCGGAGCATCGGCATGGAGCGCGAGCGTATCCGTCGCCGCACCGTTGATCGCGCCCGTGATATTGATTTTCCCCTGCGTCAGGATGCTCGTATACTTAGGCATATTGCCCGCTGAAATGCCCGCGATGGTCGCCGTGCCGCCATTGTCCTTTGCACCAACGGAGACGTTCTTAAAATTGCCCGCCGCAAGCTTTCCAAAGCCTGCATCCGTTACAAGGCCTGCCGTGCCGCCGACGGTGAAGCTTCCTGCCGTCTTGGGCTTCAGGACAAACGTGCCTGCTCCGTTCGTATCAGCGAACGCGGCATCGTTCCAGTTCGTGACGCTGTTCGCTGTCATCGTCATCGTGCCCGCGCCCGAGGCGAGATTCGCACCCGAAGCAAAGTCGATGGTATTTGCCTTGAACGTCGTGTCCTTGCCCGCCGCATTCGTCAGTGCGCCCGAGAATTTGATGGTTGCACCCGATTCCACCGTCAGCGGCGCCTTGACGTCGGCTGTGCCGATTTCGACATTGCCCGTAGACGCATTGCCCAGATGGACTTCGCCCGTGCCGGAGTTGATGAAATCGAGGTCATTCATGTGGACATCGGCACTCGAAGAGCCGACGGCGATCGTCTTGCCCGCTTGTCTAGTCTCAACTGTGACCTTTCCGTTTGCACTCGAAAGAGTGCCCTGCGCTCCTGCGGGGAGCGTCAGCGCATCCGCCTTGACATCAATCGTGCCGCCTGCTGTCGATACCTTGCTTGCCGTGTCGAAATTGACCGTCGTCGCTTCGAGCGATGTCGCCGCCGCACCCGTCGACTTGACCTCAGCATTCACATCGAGCTTGAGCGTGCCGCTCGCCTTGAGCTTCATCGCGCCCGCGCCGTTCGTGATGCCGTGTGCGCCGACCGTGAGATCGCCCGCCGTCACTTCGACGTCCGCACCGTTCATCGTCACAAGCCCCGTATCTTCGCCGACCTTGAGATCGCCGCCGTTCTTGAGTGTCAGCGCCTTCGCCTTGCCGTCGAGCTTCTTGACAGCGTTCGCGCCCGTGAGATTCACAGTTGCATCCGCCGCATCAAGCTTGAGTGCATCTGCCGTGATGACGCCCGCGCCCGTCATGGCATTCTTCGAGCCAAGCGTCAGTGCGTGCGTCGAAGCGATATTCACCGCGCCGCTGACCGTCAGCGTGCCTGCACCCGTATACATTTCCAGATCTTCGTCCGCCGTCACGCCGTTTGCGATGATATTCGCCGACTTCGCGGCATCGCCGACGATGTTCTTCTCGAAATTCTTGATCTTGCCCGCACTTGAGAATGTATTACCCGCAAGGTCAAGCCCGCCCGTGCCTGTGCCAAAGTTGATGGTCTTGCCATCAGAAAGCGTCCAGACCTTTGCCGAGCCGCTCGGGTCGTTATCGCCCGTGATCGTGCCCGAGAGGTCGAGGGAATCCGTGCGCAGTTCGACCGAGCGCGTCGTGATGCCTGAGCCGCTGTCGATGGAGATTCCCTTGGCAAGCGCCGCATTAGTTCCCGTGGACTTGCCGATCAGCGTGACCTTGCCCGTGCCCGCCGTAATCGTCGTGCCGGAGAGAGCTACGCCTGCCGCGTCTGCTGTCGTACTGCCTGCGAGTTCGACATTGCCGCCCGCTGTACCAGCCGCCGTGGTGTTGATCACGGCATGATCGAGCATGATGCCCGCTTCGCCCGCGCTCTGCGAATTGGCAAATCCAACGCCGCTGTCCATGAGACCGCCGCCGATCTTGACATTGCCGCCGAGCGTCTTGATATTCTTTCCGCTTGCAACGCTGACACGACCGCCCGCACGGTGGTTCGTATCGGATGTAATGTCCACATTGAGCTTGCCCGCCGTCGAGCTGATATCAGCGTTGATGTTGACGCTTCCCGTCGCCTTCAAGGAGAGGGTCGCGTCGCCGCCCGCCGTCTTGTTGATGGCGTCCGTCACGGTGATGGAGTGATCGTCATTTCCCGTGAGGTTCGCCGTCTGGATAGTTACAGATGTACCGCCGTTCAGCGAATTGGTGACGGTCTGCACGTCCGCCTGAGAGCCAGCTTCGGGGTCCCCCGTCCCTCGCGTCTTGACCTCAATATCGCCGGGATCGATCAGCCACTCGCCCGCCTTGCCCGCCGCTGACGAAGCATCGACGCGTCCCGTGATCTGCACCTTCGTGCCCGAGGTCTCGACCGCGCCGCCCGCGCCCGTGCCTGCACCGCGTGCCGTGATCTCGCCCGCGAACGCCGTCTTAGCGTCCGACCAGACGGCGACCGTGCCGCCCGCGCCGCCGTCTGCCGTCGCATCTGCACGCACAGCCGCGCCGCGCTCGATCGTGACACTCTGAGCGTGCGCGAGGTCGCCCGTGCCCTGCCAGCCGCCGCCGATCTCAACCGTGCCGGCCCTCGCGCCGCTCACGTCCGTCACGCTGCCCGCCGCCAGACGCACATCGTTTGCCGTCATGCGCACACTGCCCGCCGCCCCGTCAAGGCTCGCGGCACGCACGATGCCCTCCTGATTGACCGCCGAGCGCGTCAGTGCGTCGCCCGTCGCTGCGGACATGAAGACGAGGCCTCCGTCCGCTTCGACGAGACCTTTATTCGTGACTGCCTGTTCCAGTGCCGCCGTGGTCGGCACAACGGACACCTTGCCATCGCCGTTAAAATCAATCGTCACGGCTTCACCCGCCGCAAGCACCGCTGCACCCTTACGCGCAACAATAACGCCCTCGTTCACGACATCCTTGCCGAGCAGGGCGACCGTTCCCTCATTCTGAGCGATGAGAGAGGCACGATTGATAACTTTTCCGTCATTCGGCGTGCCGATAAAGGCGTATTTGCCCGCCATAAAATCGGCATTTGTAATATTCATCGCAGACGCAAGAATCGAGCCGGCATTCACCTGAGCACCGGGTGCAAAGAGAACGCCCGCCGGATTCACGAGAAAGACGCGCCCGTTCGCCTGCAGCGTGCCGAAGATCTCCGACGGATTGTTCCCAATCACTCGGTTGAGCAGTGCCGCCTGTGCGCTCGGCTGAAAAATATTGACACGTTCTCCCGCCGCAATATTGAATGAGTTCCAGTTGATGACGGCACTCTCCGTTGCCTGTCGAATCGCCATCTCCGCCTGTGTCTGCGCAATCTCCGCCGCCCCCGCTGCGACCGTGCCCCCCTGCGGCAGAGCGTAAGCCTCCTGCGCGCCACCGATCATCAATGCACCCGCAGCCAAAATGCCGACACCGCTGTGCAGACTTTTTCGCAGCATACTGCGACGCTGTTTCCTCATCATGCTCATGGTCTATTCCCCTCAATCAAAAATCATGTAACTGCTACACAAAGTCTTTTTGACGCGTACAGCAACTCTTCGTTTGTGTTGTCCAGACGCTCAAAGCGCCCCTTCCACCGCTTACGCGGTCCCCCTCCCCCGCTCTGGCGGGGGAGGCTTTGCTATGCCGGTTCTTCGCCGTTCAGAAGAATTTATAAATCTGAAACCAGAATCGCCCGCTGCGATCCGTATCCGAAACAGCATCCTCCGGGCCGATCTTCCATGCGTAATGTGCACGCGCAACCCAGTTCGCCTGATTGCTCCAATTCACGCCGACGCCTGCGCCGTAGAGGCTGCGCCCTGCAGCTCCCACATAGCCCGCAGGAACGTTGTGGTAGGCATTTACATGACCGCCATCGACAAATGCGATCAGCTGCCATACATTCTCATCGCCCTCGCGTGTCGGCAGATTCCAGCGCAGCTCCGAAGTCCAGCGCCAGCCGTCGTCGCCCGATGCCTCGCCGACAGGATAGGCGCGTACCCCATGCGGTCCTCCGAGCGAGAACTTCTCCGATGAGTCGAGATTCTTCATCGCCCACTGCCGCTGATAGCTCAGATAGAGGGAGACGCGTTCACTGACATGCTGAAGGCGCGTCAGTTCGAGGTTCCACTTTCCGAAGTGCCCTGCTGTCCGCGCCGTCCCTGCATCATATACGCGCTGGCGTTCATCGTCAATCGAGAGATCTCCATGCGTATAACTCAGAGAGAACGTATTTTTTCCGCCCGTCCAGAAGCGATCCAGACTGTCTCCATTGATGCCGTACACCCAGTTGCGCGCACTTTTCGGATTGCTGTACGCCATGCTCTTTGCCTCATCATCAAGGCTCTTCATGTCAAAGCGAATCGTCCCATAGATGTTCACATCGCGGCTGCGCTTAAAATTATGCTGAAAGTGCAGGCTCAATGTCTCTGCCGTACCCGTATAGCCAAGCGCGGTGAACGCGCCGCCGAGCGAATAGTGCGAGCGCGCATAGCTGATGCCGACGCGCTCCCCCTGCTTTGCAACCGGTGTCATATACGATGCCGAGCCGGACCACATGCCGCCGTTCGACACAACACCGCCCACCGAGAGGAGATCCCCCTCGCGGAAGGGACTCGCATAGTTGATAAAGGCACTGTACTGATAACGCCCCGTATGACGATAGCCGCCGTTGTCGACACCGACATACCCCCACATACGGTGCCCCTTGTTCTTCACGTTGACGACGAGATCCGTCGTCCCCTGCCGGCTGCCCGCCTTGATCTGCGTGTTCGTCTCAACGCGCGAGAGATCGTTCGTCAGCCAGACACCACGATTAAGCGTACTTTTTTTCACAAGTTCGCCCGGGCCAATGCCGATCTCACGTCGAATCGCAGCTTCGTGGAGATAGGATGTATTATTGACAACAATATTGTCATAGCGCCCCGGTACAATCGTAAAATTCACAACGCCGTCCTTGAAATCCTGCGGCGCAAGGTAGGCAAATGCAACGAAGTAGCCCTTCGTGTGCAGATACTTTGTGATCTCCTCCGCCTGCGCCTCAAGCTGCGTCAGCGTCGCCTCCGTATGGCGATGTGCCGCGAGCACATCCGCCAGCTCCGCCTCTGTCACCGGATTCTCACCCGAGAACGTATAGCGTGCGACCCATATACTCTGTTCTGTCACAGTGCTTGTTTCTTCGGCAGAAGCAGGAAAAGAACAGACATTCATTGCCGCACAGAGCGCAATAAAAAAGCGCGCGGTGTGTCTTCCAACACGCTGCACACCTTCACAGTTCTTATTCTTACGTTTCCTCATAGATTCACGAGCCTCCGACAGTCTGATGATATTTCTATCTTGTAGGTATTATCGTTTATTTGCATGATATCTTAACATATACATGACCATATTCCTAGATTTATGTGTTCTAATTATATATTTTCATATAAAACTAATATGAATAATACTCTTCTTCGCATGAAAAAACCGCCTCCCCTTGCAGGAAAGCGGTTTGAAAATCCGTTTTGACCGAATTACTTCAGCTCAACCGTTGCGCCAGCCTCTTCAAGCTTCTTCTTGAGCTCCTCAGCCTCAGCCTTGGCGATGTGCTCCTTGACCGGCTTCGGTGCGCCGTCAACAAGCTCCTTCGCTTCCTTCAGTCCAAGACCCGTTGCTTCACGGACAGCCTTGATGACGTTGATCTTCTTGTCGCCAGCAGCTGCGAGAACAACCGTGAACTCCGTCTTCTCCTCATCAGCGCCGCCCGCAGGAGCAGCACCGCCGACAGCAGCGACAGCAACCGGTGCAGCTGCGCTGACACCAAACTTCTCCTCCATAGCCTTGACGAGCTCGGAGAGTTCGAGAACGGTCATGTTCTCAATGGCTTCCAGAATCTGATCCTTGTTCATGATATACCTCCAAAGTAATGTGTTTTCTCTCTGTATGTTCTGCAATATGCCTTATGCGGACGCCTTCTGCGCACGCACTGCCTCAAGCACATAGACGGCATTGCGGATAACGCCCTGAAGCACGTTCACCGTATTCGAGATCGGCGCGTTCATGCTGCCCATGAGCTTTGCAATAAGCTGTTCGCGCGACGGGAGCGACGCAAGCGCCTGCACTTCCTTCGCCTCGATCACCTTGCCCTCAACGGTACCGACCTTGACGGACAGGATTCCCTTGTCGTCGAGCTTGTTCTTCTTGATGTAGTCGCAAATGACCTTTGCAGGTGCAACCGCATCCTCTGCCGAGAATGCAAATGCCGTCGTGCCCTCAAGATGCGGGTCAAGCCCCTCAAGTCCGAGCGCATCGGCTGCGCGGCGCACCATCGTGTTCTTCACGACGTGGTACGTGACGCCTGCAGCGCGCAGCTCGCGGCGCAGCTCCGTGTCCTGTGCGACCGTGAGCCCACTGTAGGTTGTGAACACAGCGCCCTTCGCCGAGGAGAGCTGCTCTTTCAGCTTCTCGACGATGACTTCTTTCTTATGATCTGCCATGTAATCATTTCCCTCCCTTCTTGTCGCCGTTCATCTTGGCATATCCTTCCGTTCTCGCTTCCTCGAACAAAAATCCGCACCAATCTGGACGGCTCTTATTCTTTCGAATGAAAAATCTCCGGCTGCTACACTGCCGGAGATGAATGTTCAAATTCACGTCCGGCCTCGGCAGGCGACAAAAGTCGTTAGATGCTTGCGCAAACCTGCTGTCTACAGCCCGGGGAAATTCCGTACGCTCTTAACTTCTTAGCTGAGCGCAACGGGGACGGCAGGTCCCATCGTCGCCACAACGGTGATGGAGCGGATGTACTGCCCCTTTGCCGCTGCCGGCTTCACGCGGATGAGCGTGTCGATGACTGCCTGATAGTTCTCGCGGAGCTTGTCCGCATCGAACGACGCCTTGCCGATGGGGACATGGATGTTGCCCGCCTTGTCCGTGCGGTACTCCACCTGTCCAGCCTTGATCTCGCCAATCGCCTTCTTGAGATCCATCGTGACCGTGCCGAGCTTTGGGTTCGGCATGAGTCCGCGCGGACCAAGCACCTTGCCGAGACGGCCGACCGTGCCCATCATGTCGGGCGTTGCGACGGCGACATCGAAGTCGAGCCAGCCGCCCTGGATCTTCTGCACGATCTCATCCGAGCCAACGAAGTCCGCGCCGGCAGCCTCTGCTTCTGCGACCTTTTCGCCCTTGGCGAAGACGAGAACGCGCTGTGTCTTGCCCGTGCCGTTCGGCAGGACAAGTGCGCCGCGCACCTGCTGATCTGCATACTTCGGATCGACGCCGAGGCGCACGTGCAGTTCGATGGTCTCGTCGAATTTGGCGGTTGCCGTCTTCTTTACGAGTTCCATCGCTTCCTGCGAAGCGTAGAGCTTGCCGCTCTCGATGAGCTTCGCAGCGTCTTGGTATTTCTTACCAAACTTTGCCATGAGTAACTCCCTTCGTGGTCATAGCGGGCGCATGCCCTTCCACTGTATCACAGATTAGTCTGTGATCTCGATTCCCATGCTGCGGGCAGTGCCCTCGATCATGGATGTCGCCGCCTCGATCGATGCGGCATTCAGATCCGGCATCTTGGACTCCGCAATCTCACGCGCCTTCGCACGCGGAAGCTTCGCCACTTTCACCTTGTTCGGCTCGCCCGATGCCTTCTCAATGCCCGCCGCCTTCTTCAGCAGAACTGCTGCCGGAGGGGTCTTCGTGATAAAGGTAAAGGAACGATCCTCAAAGACCGTGATCTCAACCGGAATAATCAGCCCCGCCTGCTTCGCCGTACGCTCGTTGAAGTCCTTGACGAACGCCATGATGTTCACGCCCGCCTGACCAAGCGCAGGTCCTACCGGGGGAGCCGGTGTCGCCTTGCCCGCAGGAACCTGCAGCTTTACGACACGCGCAACCTTCTTTGCCATCGACACATCACCTCCTTTCGGTGCCTATTATGTGAGACCGTCAAATCAATTCGACCTGATCGATCTCCACATCGAGGGGAGTCCCCTCCACGTCGACCTGCACGCGCAGCCCCGACGAATCAATCGATGTGATCTTGCCCGCATAGTCCTCGAATGCACCCGAAGCGATACGAACGGTATCGCCGACGTTCACCTTCGTGCGGCGCTTCGGCTCTCCGCCGACCGAACCCGAGAGGATGCGCTCCGCTTCCTCCGCCGTCAGCGGGATCGGGTGCTTCTCCGAGCCGACAAAGCCCGTTACGCCCGTTGTATTGCGAACGACGTACCACGAGTGCTCGTCAACGATCATATCAACCAGCACGTAGCCCGGGAACACCTTGCGCGGAACGACCTTTTCCTTGCCGTCCTTCATCTCAATCTCGTTCTCCACAGGAACAACGACATTGAAGATCATCTCGCTCATGCTCGCCGAGTGCATGAGGCGCTCGAGATTCGCCTTGACCTTGTTCTCGTAGCCCGAATAGGTGTGGATGACATACCAAGCCCGGTGTGGGTTCGCCTGTCTGAGATAGAGTTCTTCCTTATCCGCCATGTCCCTCACCCAGTCTAGTAGTGCAGTATGACCTGAAACACACGCGCAAAAATTGTGTCACAGATCCAGATCAGCGCGCAGACGACAACGATCGCGATACCGACAACGCCCGTATAGGTTGCCAGCTCGCGCTGCGTCGACCACGAGACCTTCTTCATCTCTGCGACAACCTCACGCAGGAATTTGACTATTTTGCCCATGACTGAGAACGCTTACTTCGTCTCTTTGTGCGGCGTGTGCTTGCGGCAGAACTTGCAGTACTTGCTGAACTCCAGACGATCCGGATTGTTCTTCTTGTTCTTGTTCGTGCGATAGTTGCGGCTATGGCACTCCGTGCACTCAAGCGTAATGTTGTTGCGCATGAATATCTCTCCTCAATAAGTTCTTTGGTTTCATCGGAAACGACTCTTACCAATTTATCATACTTGGAAAATGCTGTCAACGTATGCAGCGCATTTTCTCAAAGAAACACCGGCGTGCCCCTTGAAAGCATAAAAGAACCCCCGAGATGGGGGTTAAGGAAGCACTGATAAATTCAGCACCATCATCTTGGAGTATCTTTTTCGCCCACTCTTCGTCGGCAAATCCTCCACAGAGTACCTCTCTGCGTCCGGTTTGCCTTCTTGATTGGACGAAAAATCTACACCAATCTGACGGACTTCATTTTATCAGTGCTTCCTATATTGCAAAATGGTGGCGGCACAGAGATTTGAACTCCGGACACTGCGGGTATGAACCGCATGCTCTAGCCAACTGAGCTATGCCGCCGTTATATGGAGCTGATGACCAGGATTGAACTGGTGACCTTATCCTTACCAAGGATACGCTCTGCCGACTGAGCTACACCAGCGCATAGACTTGGTTGCGGGGACAGGACTTGAACCTGTGACCTTCGGGTTATGAGCCCGACGAGCTACCGACTGCTCCACCCCGCGATCAAAGTGGTGGGCAGGGATGGATTCGAACCATCGTAATCCGAAGATGACAGATTTACAGTCTGTTGCCTTTAACCACTCGGCCACCTACCCATGAAAGCTATGTAATTGGTTGCGGGGACAGGACTTGAACCTGTGACCTTCGGGTTATGAGCCCGACGAGCTACCGACTGCTCCACCCCGCGATAATCTCGTTTGCGCATTTGCGCTAACAAGACGGTATTATACGGCAAATAAGCTGCCGCGTCAATACCTAAACACAAAAATGGAGCAGAAAATTTCTGCTCCATCGTTTCCTGTCTGTGTTACTCCGCAGCGTCACCGTCGAAGAGGTACGCATAGCGCTCCTTGAACTCGTCGTGTGTCATGCGGTAGGCGTTTGCAAGCCCTGGATCCTCAAGATCGCCCTTTTCGAGGCGCATCATAAAGCCGCGTGCAATGCGATAGTGTACGGAGTTGATGTTGACCTTGCGCACCTTCGTCTTGCCCGTCTCGGGGTCGCGGATCTCATCGAAGCGCATGGGCACCGCCTGATTGTCCTGGATCGTAATGATCGCACCCGTATCGCCGCGCATGAGGAACTTGACTGCGGAATAGCCGAGGGAGCGGCAGTAGTCAATGTCGTACGCAATCGGTGCCGTGCAGCGCAGCTCGTAGCCGATCTCCTTGTCGATGACCGTGATGGTAATGCCGAGCTTCTTTGTCTCAGCCAGTACAGCCTGTTTCAGAATCTCGCCGAAGTCGAGTTCGCTGTAGCGGATGTGTCCGTGCTCATCCGTGACGACGTTGCCGAGTTTTGCGAAGTCCTCCTCCGCAATCTTCTCGATCACGCCCTCGGCGATGACGGCGACGCCGTAGTTGCGTCCCGTGAGGTAGCGCTTCACAATCGAGCCGGTGATGACATCGACGACCTGCTGCAGCGGGATCTTGTCCTGTGCAAACTCCTCGGGGATGATTGTGATTGCCGCGCCCGCGCTGCGCCCCATGCCAAGTGCGAGATGCCCCGCCGTGCGTCCCATGGCGATGGTAAAGTACCAGCGGTTGTTCGTCGTGCTCGCGTCCTCCATGAGGTTCTCGATCTCCATGGTGCCAAACGCGCGTGCCGTCTCGAAGCCGAATGTGGGTACGCCCTCGGGCAGCGGCAGATCGTTGTCGATGGTCTTCGGAACATGGACGACGTTGATCGTGCGCCCCATCTTGCGTGCGTACTCAGAGACCGCCATCGAGCTGTACGCCGTATCATCGCCGCCGATGGTGACGACGTGGGTCACGCCGAGCTCGGTGAGCGTCTCGACAACCGTACGGAGGTCGGATTCCTTCTTCGTCGGGTTGAAGCGCGACATCTTGAGGATGCAGCCGCCCGTCAGATGAATGCGGCTGATGCTCGCGGGCTCAAGGCGCACGTAGTTCTTCTCGCCGCGTGCCAGCCGCGAGAAGCCGTCATAGATGCCGAGCACGTCCCAGCCGTGGCGCGTTGCCTCGCTCACCACCGCCGAGATGACGCTGTTGATGCCGGGTGCCGGGCCGCCTCCGCAGATAATCGCAATGACATTCTTGATCCCAATCATGAATATGCCTCCTTGGTAAAATTATCTGTACCTTGTATAAATTCGACGAAATAAATCGTTTTCCTGCTGCGTGAAAACTTTTGGGTCTATGGCAGCTGTTACGGATTCGCGCTGCGTACTCCACGCAGAACCCTCGTTACGCAAGCGGACGTGTGCTCATCCGCCTAAATACCTGCGGATTCCAAACGCGCTGCGCTTGAACGATTAAAATCCGCAGGGGGCGGGTCGCACACTCTACGCCGCTTGCTCCACTAGGGTTTGCTAAGGAGTACTGCATTTGCTTTTGTCCGTAACATTTATCATAGTGCCAAACTTTTGGTCACCGACGTTTCCGACTGCGCCGTCCGATATTTGTGACAGTCTTGCCCACCTTCTTGCTGCGCGGCTTCGGCTTTGCGCTTTTCGGCGCGCTGCCGCGCTTCACACCGTGTGCGGAACCCAACTGCTGCCCATCCGTCTCCGTCGAATATGGACGCGGACGCGGCTTTTTCTTGACGGCATCGCGGCGCAGACGCTCCTTGAGTGCCGCCTCCATCTTGCGCAGCTTCTCGTGCTGATGCGCAGCGACGAGCGTGATCGCCTTCCCCTGCGCTCCCGCGCGTCCCGTGCGCCCGATGCGGTGGATGTAGTCCGTGACGGTCGGCGGCAGATCGTAATTGTAGACGTGGGTCACGCCCTCGATGTCTAGGCCGCGTGCAGCGATGTCCGTGGCACACAGAATCTGCAGCTTTGCCGCACGGAACCGGCGCAGGACAAATGCGCGCTGCGTCTGCGTGAGATCGCCGCTGAGTGCGTCGACGAGGTAGCCACGCTGTGCGAGTTCCATCATAAGTTTGCGCGTGCGTTCCTTCGTCGCACAAAACACCATCGCGAGATACGGCGCCTCCTCATTGATGGAGGCACAGAGGCGGTCGAGCTTCGTTCCCTCACTCACGGAGAGTGCGATCTGCTCGATATTTTCGAGCGTTGCCCGTTCCCCTTCTATGCGTATGTGCGCAGGATTCGTCATGAAGCGCTTCGTCAGGCGCACGATCCGCTCCGGCATGGTCGCGGAGAAGAGTGCAAGCTGATAGTCCTGTGCCGTCTTGGTGAGAAGTGTCTCGACATCCTCGATAAAGCCCATCTTGAGCATCTCGTCCGCCTCGTCGAGCACGACCTTGTTCACGCTGCCAAGTGCGAGCGTCCCGCGCCGCACATGATCGAGCAGACGCCCCGGTGTGCCAATGATGAGCTGCGGCTGACGGCGCAGCTTCTCCTTCTGCCGCTCGATGTCCGCGCCGCCATAGATAACGACCGTACCGATGCCAAGCGCTGCGCCGAGCGGCTCCGCGACACGCGTGATCTGGATGGCAAGCTCGCGCGTGGGCGCAATGACAAGTGCCTGTGCCGCAGCCCCCTGCGGTTTGATCTTCTCAAGCAGAGGCAGGAGGAAGGCGAGTGTCTTGCCCGTGCCCGTCTGCGCCTGTGCGATGACATCGCGTCCCGCACGCATGGGCGGGAGCGCTTGCTCCTGCACGGGGGTTGGCTCCGTGATGCCCTGCTTTTTGAGCAGGGCACACAGCGTCTCCGACACACCGAGCTGATCGAAATGCGTCATGATGAAAGCACCTCTGCGCCTGTCTCCGTAATGAGGATGGTCTTTTCCCACTGTGCCGAAAGCGTATGATCCTTCGTCCGCACCGTCCATCCGTCCTCTTTGTCCACCGTGACATCGTAGTCACCTGCGTTGATCATCGGCTCGACCGTGAACACCATGCCCGGCACCATGAGCATGCCTGTCCCCGCCTCGCCCTCATGCGGCACAAACGGCTCCATGTGGAAGTCCTTGCCCACGCCGTGCCCGCCAAGCGCCGTGACGACCGAGTAGCCGTTTGCATGCGCCCAGTCGCCGCACGCGGCGCTCACATCCCCGAGGAAATGCCACGGACGCGCCGCCGCGATGCCGCGCTCCATACATTCCTTCGTTACCTGCACGAGGCGCTCCGCCGCCGCCGGCACCTTGCCCACAAGGTACATACGCGACGCATCGGCATAGTAGCCGCCCAGAATGACGGTCGAGTCGACATTGATAATGTCGCCCTCCTTGAGCACATCCTTTTTCGACGGAATCCCGTGACAGACGACATTGTTGATCGAGGTGCAGATGCTCTTCGGGAACCCTTCAAACCCGAGGCACGCCGGAATTCCGCCGCGCTCCGTGATGTAATCATGCGCCGCGCGATCCAGCGACTCCGTGTCGATGCCGGGACGCACGAGCGTCTCCATGAGATCAAGTACCCCGTCGTTGATGACGGCAGCCTTGCGTATTCCCTCAATATCCGCCGCATTATTGATGATCTTGCGCGGCGGACGCACCTGTCCTTTGATGACATCATATCGAATGGACGCGATACGCTCATCAAAGTCCGCATGACACTTCTTGTATTTCTTTCCGCTGCCGCACCAGCATAGCTCGTTTCGATTCATTCCTTCGCCCCTTTACCTATTGTTACTACCTCTGCATTATAGACCGAAAACGCATTTTTATCAACGTTCGCCTGATACTTGACACATGACAAGGTATAAGCTACACTTATCATCGTGTGATTGATTCTGCAAAGAAGGTAATATAATTGAAACGCACACGTACATGGTTGCTGTACCTACTGATTGCCGCAGTCGGATTCCTCATTGTCGGCGGCATTGCTCTGATGCAGACGGCAAGGGGCGTCCCTGTTCTGAACTATCATCAGGTCGAGGAAAAGAACGGCAATCCGCTGACCCTCTGGCCGGATCAGTTCGAGGCACAGATGGCGTATCTTGCAGACGAAGGCTATACCACCATCACAATCGACGAGATGATGGATGCCCTCGAAAACGGAACGCCGCTGCCGGAAAAGCCCGTCATCATCACATTTGACGACGGCTATGCAGACAACTACGAGTACGCCTACCCCATTCTCAAAAAATATGGATTCAAGGCGACGATCTTCCTCATCTACGATTTCACAAATACCTACCCGAACTATCTGACATGGGATCAGATTGAGGAGATGAAGGCATCGGGGCTGGTTCACTTCGAGAGTCATACAATGACGCATGCGAACCTCGCCGAGCTGACCTCCGTCGATGACCTGCGCCACGAGATTGCGGACTCCCATGATCTGCTCTCCGAGAAGCTCGGCTATGATATGCACTACATCGCCTACCCCGGCGGGCGCGTCAACGAGGAGATCGAGGAGATCACGCATGCAGCCGGCTATCGTGGGGGCTTTACCGTACACTACGGACTCTCAACGCCCGACGAAGGGAAGTATCAGATGGATCGCATACCGATCTTCGGTGCCAATATGCACACGCTTACCCGCTTTAAGCTGCGGCTCGCCCTTGCCCCGCTCATCGCACCGCTTGAGGATCTGCGCCTCTGTCTGCGCGCATGGGGGTTTGATAGACTGGCAGGCTGTCTGCTGATCCCCTGAGAAGGCGCTGCTATTTTTGCGAAAAATCTGTAAAAGCAGGGGACAGACGCGGAAAGTTATGCTATAATACGATCATCGGTTATTGTGTTTAAGGAGGGCTTTTCATGGATTTTGAGGCACTGGTCAAGGCGAAATTTGACGAAGCTTATGCGGCGTCGGAACACCCGAAGAAATTCTTCCTCACGGAGAACGGGCGCGGTGTTGTCGACGGCGGCGAAATGTATAACGCACTCCTCCACGACGTGCTTGACGTTGTGCAGCGTGCCGTTGTCGGCATCCTTAAGGACAGCCATCATACGCATTGACAATCGGATACAGAAAAGGAGCGACCGCAGCTGTGGTCGCTCCTTTTGTATGGACCAATCAGTTTTTCTCGTAGTGGAAGGGTTCCAATTCCCAGACAGCGCCTGAGATCTGCTGCAGATCGACATCCGAAAAGATCCGCAGGCTCGGGCGAATGTTCTTCTCGGGGAAGATGGCGATGGTCGCCGCCTCCTCCCCGTGCTGGAAGAATGCCTCCACTGCACCATGATCGACGTAGAGGCGCATGGACAGCCGCTCCTCGGCGTAGAGTTTGAACACACGCTTGCCGCGTCCGCCGAGCTTCATGCCCGTGCGGTCGATGGTCATAACCTGTTCGAGCCGGTTGTAACGGAAGACGAGCTTTTCAAGGCCAAAGACGAGTTCGACAGAGACACTGTATGCCTCTCCCATCGTCAGATCGAGAATGAGTTCCGTGAGATCATAGAGGGTCGCAGAGAACTCGCTCTCCCCCTCCGCCTCAAGTGTACGCTCCGTCTCACGGTGACGCAGCGCTTTCAGCTCGCGTACCGGCTCGGAGAAGATATGTCCCTGCCTGAGCGTCAGCACGCGCGGCAGTGTCAGGCTGTGCATCCACCCCTCTTCGCGCGTGGGGTACTCGTCCTCGCGGTCGGGCATGCCCATCCAACCGATGAGGATGTGCCGCCCCTCGTGCGTGACGATCTGCGGCGCGTAGAAATCAAAGCCGTGATCGAGCTCCTTGAACCGCCCGTGCATGAGCATCTCCATCGCGTCCATCGAGGCATGCCCTGCGATGTAGCCCGCCTGATAGACATTCTGGCGGTCGTATGCACGCGCCTCCACGCCCTGCGGGCAGAAGACGAGCACGTCGCTGTCGCCGAACGAGAGGAGATTCGGGCACTCCCACATATAGCCGAAGTCCTTCAGCTGCGTGCGCAGTTCCCCAAGATACTCCCACGTGATCGGAGCCTCGCGATAGACGAGCACACAGCCGCGCTTCTCCTCCGTCTGCGCACCGATGACGAGGTGGCGCACGCCGCGCCATGTAAAGAGATAGGGGTCGCGGAAATGCGCCGTAAAGCCTGCGGGCGGACCGTCAATAATGATCTCCTCTTTCTGTACCGCCCCCGTTGCCTTTGTATACGTACCGAACCGCTGTACGGAGCTGCGATTGCCCTGTGCATCCTTCGCGTTGCAGTTGTAGAGGATGCGCAGCCGCCCATCCTCCTCCGTGCCGCAGCCCGAATAGCAGCCGTCCTTGTCGTGTTCGTCCGACGGCCAGAGCGCGAGCTGTGGAATCTGATAGGTGCAGAAATCGCGCGTCTTCGTATGCGCCCACGATTTGTTCTTGTGCGCACAGCCGAACGGATTCCACTGGTAGAAGATATGGTACGCACCGTTATGATACGTCAGACCATTCGGGTCATTGATGAGTCCGAACGGCATCTCAAGATGAAAGCGATTGTGCCAGCGATGCGTGAAGGGGAAGCCCTCCGCAAGCTTCGCATCAATTTCCCGCTTGTCGAACTTCTCCACAATACTCACTCCTCGGGACGGAAGAAGGTGAAGGTCAAGCCAAACGCGACACCGAAGCCGACGGCGTTGACGAGAATGTATTCGGCGAGATGGTCAAGGTAGAGCAGCGTCCCCGGCAGCACCGTAATACCCATGCCCGTACCCGCGAGGTGCAGGAAGCCCGCAATCGCTCCTGCGCACGCGCCGCCGACCAAGCCGTAGATGAACGGCTTCATGAAGCGAAGGTTGATACCGAAGATCGCCGGCTCCGTAATGCCGAGGAAGGCTGGAACCGCCGAGGAGATGTAGAGAGCGCGCTTCTTCGCATCGTGCGTGCGTGCCGCAACGGCAACCGCCGCGCCGCCCTGCGCCACAATCGCCCCCGTGATGATGGCGTTGAACGGGTCAAGCCCCGTCGTGGCAAGCAGCTGTACCTCAAGGGCATTGAATACATGGTGCACACCGAACACGACGATGACCTGATGCACGCCGCCGACAATGAAACCGCCGACGCCGTACGGGAGTTCAAGGAAGGTGCGCACCGCGCCGAAGATGACAATCTCAAGCGTGTGCATGATGGGTCCGATGACGAGAAGGCCAAGCAGCATCGAGACGAACAGCGTCAGGAACGGGGTCACGATGAGGTCGATGATGTCCGGCACAAAGGTCTTGAACCACTTTTGCAGGCGTGCGGCAAAGATACCGAGCACGAGCGCGGGCAGCACCGAGCCTTGATAGCCGACAACGGGGATCGGAATCCCGAGAATTTCCATCGAGAGAGGTACAGCATCGCCTGCCGCAATCGCATAGGCGTTTGGCAGCTGCGGTGCCACGAGCATGAGTCCAAGCACGATGCCGATGACGGGCGTGCCGCCGAAGCGGTTCATCGTCGACCAGCAGACGAGTGCGGGCAGGAAGGCAAATGCCGTGTCTGTGAGGATCTGGCTCATGCGGATGAGATTCTCGCTCATCTCGATGCCAAGACTCTGTGCCGCACCGCGCAGTCCCATGAAAAGACCGGTTGCAACGAGCACGGGGATGATCGGGACGAACACATCGCCGAGCGTGCGCGAGACCTTCTGCAGCGGCGTCATCTGATCGTACGCCTCCTGCTTGCTGTTGACCGCACCCACGAGATTCGTGCCCGCGACAAAGGCGTCGAACACCTTGTCGACAAAGCCCGTGCCGAGGATGATCTGGTACTGTGCGGCGGCAAAGAACTGCCCCTTCACGCCGTCGATGTTCTCGATTGCCTTCTCGTCGATGATCGACTTGTCGTTCACGATGAGGCGCAGACGCGTTGCACAGTGCTCTGCGCTGCGCACGTTGCCCGCACCGCCGACATACTTCCAGATCAGCTTTGCGACGCGCTCCTCCTTTGGCAGATTCGGATCGATATCATCGTCCACAGGAGCCTTTGCCTCTGCCTTTGCTTCCTCGGGTGCGTCGCCGCCCGAGGAGATCTCTGCATCGCCCAGCGTGAACGTGATCTTCCCATAGTCCGCCGCGTTCGTCACGAGCACGGGAGTCGTCGTCTCATAGCCCTCCGCACGGATCGCCTCTGGATCAAACTCAAGCAGCAGCTGCCCGCGCTTGACCGTGTCCCCCTGCGCAACGTGCGCCGTGAAATGCTTTCCCTCAAGCTTTACCGTGTCCACGCCGACATGGATGAGAAGATCAATTCCATCCGCCGAGTGGATGCCGATGGCGTGCTTTGAGCCGAAGAGTACCGTAACCTCGCCGTCCACCGGTGAGACGACGCGCCCCTCGGGCTCCGCAATCGCCGCACCGCGCCCCATCGCGCCGCTCGCAAACGCCGGATCCGTCACCTCCGAGAGTGGGATCAGCCGCCCCTTCAGCGGGCTGTCAAGCCGAATATCCTGCATATCAAGTCCCCCCTATAAAATTTTCGTATTGGAATCCTCCCATACTGCTTTCAGATTCCTTCCATGATAAAGTGTACTAATTTCTTTTTCACTTGTCAATGCAGAAGCAGTGGGAAAAGGTTTTACATCGGCGGTTCTATATGGTAAAATATTTATAAGAAATCACAGGAAAGTTCGGATGATGATCCGGGGAGGCATTACTCATGAGCGTAAAATATGAAGTCACCGTCACTGCCATCGGCAAGCTGGCGCGCAAATTCCTCGAAACAAACAGCAGCGTTATCCTGCTGGACGAAGGTGCGCACCCGAACCTTGCCGAAATGGTCATCGAACATACACCGAGCGAGCTGGCGAGCGACCTTGTCGCCGGTGATACACTCACGATTGGGAAGCAGAAGTATAAGGTCGTGCGCGTCGGTGAGAACGCAAACGATACGATCCGCGAAAGCGGGCACTGCACCCTCCTCTTCAACGCAAAGGGCTCCATGCCCGGACAGATCGAGCTTGAGGGCACGACTGTCCCCTCGCTCGCGCAAGGTCTCAAATTTTCCTTTGCAGGGAAATAACGACAACGCCGCAGTAAGAGTCAGCCGTAGTGTTCTCGCGGAGGCTGACTCTTTTCTTTGTATAGGGAATCGTTGATAATGTTTGAGAGGTAATCCATTTGAAGAATTTTATCCTGCTGCTCTGCACCGCCCTTACCTTCCTCATTGCCGGCTGCACAGGGGCGGGCGGCGGTATCAATGAGAACAGTCACGCGGATTCTTCCGTACTCGACCTCACGCGTCCAATCCAGCCTCCTGCGGATCTTGTAGGCAAACGCGTCCTCGTCGCGTTCTTCTCGCGCACGGGGGAAAATTATGAAGTGGGCTACATTGAGAAGGGAAATACACACATTGTCGCAGAGCAGATTGCTGCACTGACCAAGGCGGATGCAGTCTTCGAGATACAGACGACAGCCCCCTACCCCGTCGATTACCAGGAGATGACGCGGGTGGCAAAGGAGGAACAGGCGGAAAATGCGCGTCCGGCGCTCGCTGCACGCGTGGAGGATATGGCATCCTACGATGTCATCTACCTCGGCTATCCGATCTGGTATCAGGATCTCCCCATGCCCGTCTATACCTTCCTTGAGAGCTATGATTTCACGGGCAAGACCATCATCCCGTTCTGCACGGGAATGGGCAGTGCCATGAGCGGCAAGGAGGAGGATATCCCGCTCTTTGCAAAAGGAGCGCAACTGCGCGCGGGGTTGGGGCTGCAGGGAAAATTCGTGCAGCAGCATCCGGAACAGGCAAAACTGGAAATCGCCAACTGGCTCGCCACACTGGGGTATACGAACTGATGCGCATACTACTCTATATTCTCATCTGGGCAGCCATTCTCTTTCTGCCGAATCGGCTGCTGACGAACGAATATTATCATGAATATCTCGGACTGACCTTTCTCCTGCTCGGCGGCATCCATCTCCTACTTGTCCGCCGCTATCTAAAGGCACTTGTTACACTGCGCCTGCGGGTCACAGCACTCAATATCGTCAACGTGATGATGCTCACGCTCCTCGTCCTCGTGATTGTGACGGGCATCCTGATTTCACTCTACGCAGTCCCCGTCATCCGTCTGCGCGGGCTCACGTCCATCTACGTCCATGGGACGCACATGGCGGCGGCCGTCATCTTCTACCTCATCGTCGGCATTCATGCAGGGTTCCATTGGCGTGCAATCTGGAACGGCATCCTGCGCCGCCTGTCCCTGCGGCTGCCGCCCATACTCACACGCCTGTTCAACGCATGCGGCGTACTTATCATCATCGCAGGGCTACACGCCTTCGTCACGACACACATCTATGAGAAAATCCTGTTCGAGCACATGTCGTTCGGCGGTCTCCTCGGCACATGGGAGTATCAGCTCGATCTGCTGCTCATCTTCGTCGCGTGCATGAGCTGCTCCTACTTTTACGAACAGATACGCAGATAAAAGTAATAGGGGTGCTGCATGAAGCCAAAAACTTCGTGCAGCACCCCTTATCATTATGTCAGCAATATCGTTACAAGCGCCCCTTCCACCGCTTCGCGGTCCCCCTCCCCCGTATCGAGCGGTCAACGTCATCCAATCACACTTCGCTTACGCTTGTGTTCTTGGGACGTTTTCCCATACGACCTGTTTCCCAATCAGCTTCGTCCTGCGGACTTGCTTCTTGGACAGGTCAGCAACGGGGGAGGCTCTAAGGATTATTGCATCTTAGCTTCCCCCGTCACAACGGGGGAAGTGGCGAGCACAGCGAGCCGATAGGGGCGTTCGTGCAGCACCCCCATTTTTAGGAATCGCTGATAAAATGAAGTCCGTCAGATTGGCGTAGATTTTTCTGTCCGATTGAGGAGGCAAACCGGACGCATAGCCAAAGCTATGTGGAGGATTTGCCGACAAAAAGCGGGCAAAAAAGATACGCTAAGATGGCGCGGCTGAATTTATCAGTGCTTCCTTTACATCAGGGCGTCCATCGTATCGAGGATCGGCAGGAGCACAGAGAGGACGACAAAGAAGATAAGTGCGGCAACGAGGACGATCATCGCGGGTTCGGCAAGTGATTCCATCCGTGCAGCATACGCGCCCGCCCTGCGCCTGCAGTAGTCTGCCCCGTACTGAAGCAGGTGTTCCAAGTCCCCCGCTTCCTCCCCTGCGGCAAGCATTCCGTGCAGGAGGGGCGGCATAAAGGGGACGCCCTCCATGGCGTACGCAAAGGTGCGCCCTTCGACCAGGCACTGCTCCACTCGCACGAGGCAGACCGCAAGCGCACGGTTCTCCGTTGCCATGCGGGCAAGTCCCACGGCAGCGTCCAGACGGATCCCGCTGCGCAGGAGGATCGCCATGGTACGCAGGATCATCTGCCACGCTGTAAATCGCAGAAAGGCACCAAGGATGGGCAAACACAGCAGGAGTCCATCCAGCCTGCATCGCAGCGAAGGTACATACAGAATGGCTGCGAATACAAAGCAGATTCCGAGTCCGACAACGGGAAGCTGATGTGCATGCTCCACCAGCAGATCGGACAGAGAGAGCAGGATTTGTGTCGGCAGCGGCACTGTGGCACTCAGATCACGCAAAAGCGAGGCAAAGACCGGCAGCACAAACATGACCATCAGGATCAGGGAAAGCGCGGTTGCCGCAAGCAGGAACAGCGGGTAAGCAAGTGCACTGCGCATGGATTCGCGCATATCGTTGCGCTCCATAAGAATCGTCGCCGCCTCCTGCAGAATGGTCGCAAGCGTTCCACTCTCCTCCCCCGCCCGCACCATCCCAACGATGCTTTGAGGAAATGCCTTCTGTATCTCCATCGCCTGCGAGAGCGGCACTCCGCGCAAAACCGCAGCGTGCAGTGCAGCGACAAGACGACCATAAGAAGCGTTTGGAGCCGCACCGTCCACGAGCCGACGCAGAGCCTCATGAACCGGAAGCCCCGCCCCGAGAAGCGTCATCAGTTCATGCAGAAAGGCAATCTGTTCCTCCGCGCTGATACGGCTGCGCGAACGCAGTACGGACGGCAGACGAACATCGTGCCGCTCGCTGATGGCGAGTGCAATCTTCCCCTCTGCCGCAAGCGTGCGGGCAGCAGCAGGCGCGGAGGCGGCGGCGATCTCACCGCGCAGCACACGGCCATCAACCGTACGCGCACGATAGGTGAACGTCCTCATGCGATCAGCCCCTTGGAACGCAGCACCGCCTCCCCCATCTCAGCCGTCTGCATTCCCTGTGCCGCCCCGCTCATCATCACGGAAGCCAGCTGACCGTAGCTGCCCTGCCGCAGCATACTGCGCACGGCAGGGGTTGCCGTAAGCACCTCAAAGGCGGCAATACGTCCGCCGCCCACGTGCGGCAGAAGTCGCTGCGCAAAAATCCCTGTAAGGACATCGGCAAACTGTACCCGCACGGCATCCCGTACATCCGCTGCAAACAGGCTCTCCACCCGCAGTGCCGTCTGCGCCGCACTGCGCGTATGGAGCGTCCCGAGCACGAGTACACCCGTCGTGGCAGCCATGAGCGCTGCCTCCATCGTCGCATGGTCGCGGATCTCACCGATGAGCAGGACGTCCGGATCCTCGCGCAGAGCAGCACGTACAGCGTGCGGAAACGCAGAAAAATCACGTCCTGCTTCACGTTGACTGAGGAAGGACTGCGCGGGCGAGAAAATATATTCGATGGGATCTTCCAGCGTAATGATGTGCGCGCACTGCGTCTGATTTATCATCTCGATCAGAGCGGCAAGCGTCGTCGTCTTGCCCGCGCCCGTTGCGCCACACACGAGTGCCAGCCCATCCCGCGTCGCTGCGAGTGCGCGAAGTGCCGCCGGCATACCGATCATCTCCGGCGTCGGTATCCGTTTCGGCAGAAGCCGCAGAGCCAGCCCGACGCCGTTCTGCATACGATAGGCATTTCCGCGAAAGCGCCGCCCCAGATAGACCCACGCAAAGTCCACGTCAGACCTGTGAAGCGTGACACGCTGCGCATCCGTGAGCATCGTATCAAGCATACAATCCATGTCATGCGCGGTAGGGGTGAATATTTCCGGCACAAGCACACCATCAAGACGCATTCGTACACATTGATCCGGTGCGAGGTGCAGATCGGACGCCTCTGCCGCGATCATCCGGCGGAGAATCTCCTCCCATGCGAATCCCTCAGCCATAGAGCGCCCTCCCCACCTCCGCAAGTGTCGTCTCTCCCGCGCACGCCTTTGCGACACCATCCTGCCACAGCGTCTCCATGTCATCTGCCGCAGCCGCACAGCGCAGCGCCTCCTGATCGCCCGCTCCAAGAATCGCCGTGCGAATGCGCGCTGAGATGGGAAGGATTTCATGAATTGCCATGCGTCCACGGTAGCCTGTGCCATGACAGTGGTCGCAGCCACGCCCCCGCACAAGTTCCATGCCATCCTGATAGAGATCGCCCAGCTGCACCCGCTCACGCGAATCCGCAGGAACGGCATACGCCTCGCGGCAGTGCACGCACACGCGCCGCACGAGCCGCTGCGCAATGACGCCGGAGAGCGTCGCCGCAAGCAGATAGGGCGGAATGCCCATCTCGATCATGCGAAAGACCGCCGATACCGTATCCTCCGTATGCAGCGTAGAAAAGAGTGCATGCCCCGTAAGTGCAATCCGCACTGCCATCTCCGCCGTCTCGCGGTCACGAATCTCGCCGAGCAGGATCTTCTGCACATCCTGACGGAGCGCCGCGCGCAGTCCCGCTAAAAAGGTCAGCCCAGCCTCCGCATGCACCTCAAACTGACTGATCCCCTCAATGCGCCGCTCCACCGGATCCTCAAGCGTCATGATATGACAGCTCGGCTCATTGAGTGCAGAGAGTGCCGCATAGAGTGTCGTCGTCTTGCCCGAGTTCATCGGCCCGCAGAGGAGGAGCAGCCCCGTTGGACGATGAATCAGTCGCTCAAACAGCTCCTGATTGTACGCCGTAAAGCCCAGCTCCGCACAGCTGAGAAAACGTTCCTCCGCATCCATGATGCGCACAACCATGCGCTCCCCCTCTACCACAGGCAGCACAGCCACGCGCATATCAATCGACCGTCCGCCGCAGCGGTAGCGGATCTGTCCGTCCTGCGGACGGTTGCGCT
Organism: Candidatus Centipeda massiliensis; assembly: GCF_900290285.1. Classification (GTDB taxonomy): domain Bacteria; phylum Bacillota; class Negativicutes; order Selenomonadales; family Selenomonadaceae; genus Centipeda; species Centipeda massiliensis. The sequence continues at coordinate 503,853 of NZ_LT985755.1, forward strand.
TTGCGGTGTCAAGCCCCGCCATCACCTTCAGACGCGCAATGATGACCGGAGCCAGTTCCGGCGGCAGTTGAACGGGACGTTCCTGCAAGAGACCATCCACACGCAGGCGTATGCGCAGACCGGCACTGATTGGCTCAAGATGAATGTCCGTTGCCGCCTCTCGAAGTGCCGTATCCAGAATGGCATTGACGAGAGAAACAACATGGCTGCCGCGCGCCCCCTCATCAAGGGATCCTCGACGCACCTCACGAACAGCCTCCGCCACCAGACGCTGTGCTGCCTCCTGTTCCATACGGATCAGCCCCCTTCTTCGTTTGCGCCCTCATAATCCACGCTGAGCAGATACAGCCCACAGGCAGGTGCTGTTGGACTTGCAAGCCGCCGGTCACGCGCGGCAAAGATCTCGGCAAAACGCTCCAAAGAAATGCGTCCAACCCCCACGCTCACCACCGTACTCATGATGTTGCGCACCATGTGATAGAGGAAGCCATTGCCGTGCAGATAGCAGGAGAGACGACCTCCGCCTTCCTCCGTCAGCCGGATCTCATCGAGGGTGCGTACGGGCGACATCGGTGCCCCGCCCGCCGCACGAAACGAGGAGTAGTCATGTGTCCCCACGAGGAGTGCAAGTGCAGCACGCATCGCATCGAGATCCAGCGGCTGAAAGAGCTGCCACGCATAACTGCGCGTAAAGGGATTTGGAACCGCGCACTCCTCCAAACGATACACATACGCCTTGCCCCTTGCCGAATGCCGCGCACTGAAATCCCGCGCCGCCTCCCACGCCTCCGTCACAACAATATCGTGCGGCAAAAGACCGTTCACCGCGCGCGGCAAACGGTTCGTCGGGATACGTCCGTCCGTAAAGAAATTCACCACCTGACCGTAAGCGTGAACACCGGAATCCGTGCGCCCCGCTGCGGCAAGCTCCACCTGCTCACCGCAGACCTTCGCCAGTGCGCGTTCGAGCACATTCTGCACGGCGACCACGGGCGGCGTCTGCCGCTGAAAGCCATGATAATGCGTGCCGTCATAGGAAACCTTCAGTGCAATATTGCGTGCACGCGCCTTCATCCGCTCCACATTCTCAGGGCGCAATGCTCAGCCCCCCAAGACTCACGGCACAGATCCCTGCCGCACCGATAAAGAACACGGCAATCGCCGTGTAGTCCAGCCGCTCCGCGCGCAGCTCCTTCATCTGCGTACGCCCCTCCCCGCCGCGATAGCAGCGCGCCTCCATCGCAAGTGCGAGTTCATCCGCACGGCGAAACGCCGAGAGAAAGAGCGGCACAAGGATCGGCACAACGGCGCGCAGGCGCTGCACAATATTCCCGCGCTCAAAGTCCGCGCCGCGCGCCTTCTGCGCCTTCATGATGCGATCCAGCTCCTCCAGCAGCGTCGGCACAAAGCGCAGGGCAATCGTCATCATCATCGAGAGCTCATGCACAGGCACATGAATACGTCTGAGCGGTGAGAGCAGCGCCTCCAGACCATCCGTCAGGCGCAGCGGACTCGTCGTGAGCGTGAGCAGCGTACTGAGCAGTATCAGCAGCACCAGACGCAGCCCAATGTATGCACCGCGTGCAAGCCCCTCCCATGTTGCCGTAAAGGGTCCGAGGCGCAGCATCTCCTCCCCCGGCGTCATAAAGAGATGCACAGCAAATGTAAAGAGCACGATCCAGAGAATCGGACGAATCGAACGCAGCTGCATCCCGAGCGGTACCTTGGAAAAGATCATCAGGAGCGCGACGCTCACAGAGAGTGCAGCAAACCCTACCGCATTTTCCACAAAGAAAATAAGCAGCAAAAAGAAAAAGAGCAGAACAATCTTCACGCGCGGATCCATGCGATGCAGAAACGAATCCCCGGGCAGGTAGCGTCCAATCTGAATATCTTGCAGCAAAAGAGATCACATCCATTTCGTTTTTCCCATTATAACATTAAAGCAAGGTTTTTACATTTCTTTTTCTCCATATTTATGGTATAATACACGCAATGTAATAGGTTATCATTCTTCTTTTCAATCTATTTGAAGGCAGTGCTGAATGGATCAGTGCTTTCAGAGAATCATAGAAAGGTTCTATCATGATGGAAGAAGCATTCATTGGCCGGCAGGCGATATTGGATCAGCAGCAAAAGGTATACGCCTACGAAATTCTCTTTCGCAGTGGACTCAAGAACGCCTTTGATCCAACTCTTGACGGCAACGTAGCAACACAGAGTGTCATGGTAGGCGCGATGCTCGAATTTGGTCTAAAGAAACTGGTCTCCGACAAAAAGGCATTCATCAACTTCACCGAGCAAAACCTGCTGAACCGCGCACCAAAACTCCTTCCGCCGGAAAACGTCGTCGTAGAAATTCTCGAAAACGTGCAGCCGACGCCTGAGATCGTGGAGGCAGTACGGGAACTCAAGGCAGAGGGCTACAAGATCGCACTCGATGACTTCGTTCTCCTGCCCGGCTACGAGCCGCTCATCGAAATGGCAGACATCATCAAGGTCGACTTCCGCATCACAACCGATCCTGAGGAACGTCAGAAACTGCGTGAGATCTTGCCAAGCCACGTACGGCTGCTCGCAGAGAAAATCGAAACCGAGGAGGAGTTCCATCAGGCGATGGCGTTCGGCTATGTCCTCTTTCAGGGCTACTTCTTCTGCAAGCCGGCAATCCTGCACCAAAAGAAGCTGACAAGCAACGCCCTGTCCAGAATGCGTCTCCTCAAGGAAATCAATCGGCAAAACGTCGACTTTGCCTCCATGACCAACGTCATCTCCTCGGATACCAACCTCGTCCACAAGCTGCTCACCTACATCAACTCTGCGGGGATCGGGCTTGTGAACCATGTCTCCAACCTCAAACAGGCAACGGTACTGCTGGGTGCCAGCGGCGTAAAGCGCTGGGTCACACTCATCAGTCTGCAGACCTTCTCGGAGGACAAGCCGCCCGAACTCTTCACCCTCTCCCTCCTGCGCGCAAAGTTCTGCGAACTCATTGCCGGGGAACTCAAGCGCCCTGGACTCACGCAAGACGCAGGCTTCCTCATCGGAATGTTCTCGCTGCTCGATGTCCTGCTGATGCTGCCCATGGAAGAGGTGCTGAAGGAGGTCGCTCTCGCGGACGATCTCAATGCAGCACTCCTTGGCGAGGACAACGACCTACGCCGCATTCTCGATCTCGTCATCGCCTACGAGAAGGGTGACTGGGACAAGGTCATTGCATGCTGTGAACGTGAACACATTCCGGTCGATCACCTCAAGCCCAAATATGACGCCGTACTTGAGTGGTACAACGCACTGCAAAGCGTCAGCTGATGCGATATCAGCGATTCCTATAAAGAAAGCCCATCGGAGCAAGAACTCCGGTGGGCTTTTTGCTTGTCGTTTCAAAAACTTACTTCAACTTACTTTGGATTGTACTCCACAATCGTAATCTTCGTGTTCTCGTTGAGATCGATCACCTCGTCCTCCGAGATCGTGACAATCGGGAGCGGCACAACACCGTGCGGATACGCTGTGATCGTTCCCTCGCGATGATTGCTGAGCAGCACGCGCGAGCCGAGGAACGCATTCTTGATATTCGTCAGCACGGGGATACAGACCTGCGGGTCGAGCGACGTATACATCTGACGCGCAATCTCCGCCACAGCATCAAACGGCGTGCGGCGTGTATAACCCTCGCGCTCAACCGTGATATTGTCATAGAGATCAGCGACCGCAACAATCCGCGCATACAGGTGAATGTCTTCCCCCTTGATATTAAACGGGAAGCCGCTGCCATCCATGCGCTCATGATGCTGCAGTGCCGCCAGACGAACGCCCTCCGTGAGCCCCGCGACATTGTTGAGGATCTGTGCACCATCCACAGTGTGCTGAATATACCTCTCGTAGTCCTCACCCTTGAGGCTGTCGATATTCTTCTCAAGGAGGCGCTGGTCGAACTTCGACTTGCCGACATCGTGCAGGAATCCAGCAAGGACAACGTCCTTTGCCGTTTCACGGTCAAGCTGCATCCACTTCGCAATGACACCCGAGAGAATCGAAACGCGCAGGGAGTGATTGTAAATATCGCTTGCCAGATGATTGATCTCGTTCAGATAGTCAATCGTGCCGCTGCGGCGCGAGAGCGGCAGCAGATCACCCTGCACCATCTCATTGGTCTCGGCAACGGGAACAGAACCCGTTTTCTTCGTCTCCTCAAAGATGGATTTCGCCGTTCCAACCACATTTTCATACTGTTTGATGAACAGATTGCTGCGCGAGAAGATCGGCGACCGATCCTCCTTCAGTTCCGTCTCATCCTTAATGTAGACAACGGGAATCTTCAAAAACTTGAGTCGCGTGATATGCGCCGCCGTCAGCTCAGTATTCTCGGATACAACAACAACGCGTTTCGCGTTTGTGATCGTTCGCGCAAGTATCATTCCACTTTCAAGATCGCTCACGGATATTGCACGCAAGATAAGCCCTCCCTCGATTGACCCCTGTAGAAGCACCGCCGTCGATGCTCCCTTCGTTACGCTCAAAACTATTGCACCTATAAATATTTCGACCTTTATGAAAAAAAACCTGCCTCGATAAAATAAAACTTGACATAATTTTAATCCATACCGTATAATATTCCACGTTAGCACTTTATCTTATTAAAGAGATAGCAAGGAGAGTTATGAAGATGAACTGGAAAAATATCTTTATGGGCGCAGCGGTATTTGCGTTGTCGGCAGCACTGCTCACAGGCTGCGGCGGCAGCGAGAAGAAGGTTGTCTCGACGGACAATGCCGCAGAGATGGGAAAGATCATCGTCGGACTTGATGACAACTTCCCGCCGATGGGCTTCAAGAACGAGAAGAACGAGATCGTCGGCTTCGACGTGGATCTCGCGAAGGAGGCGGCGAAGCGTCTCGGACGCGATGTGGAGTTCAAGGCAATCGACTGGTCGAGCAAGGAGGCGGAGCTGAAGAGCGGACGCGTCCAGATCCTCTGGAACGGGCTCGACATCACCGACAAGCGCAAGGAGAATATGCTCTTCTCCAATCCCTACATGGACAATCGCCAGATCATCTTCGTGAAGAAGGGCAATACCTCCGTCACGGATGAGAAGAGCCTTGCGGGCAAGACCGTCGGCACGCAGAGTGCGGGCACAGCGGAGGAGTACATCGACGCGACCCCGTTCTACAAGGACGAGGTCAAGGCGGTCAAGAAGTACCCGGACTATGTCGCAGCATTTATGGATCTCGAGAACGGCAGACTTGATGCGGTCATCGGCGATGAGATCGTCGGTCGCTACTACATGAGCAAGCACCCCGATGAGCTTGCAGCACTTGACGTGGTCGTCGGTCCCACGAGCGAGTTCGGCATTGCATTTGCCAAGGACAATACGATACTGCGCGATGAGGTGCAGAAAGTGCTCGACGAGATGAAGAAGGACGGCACGATGGCAAAGATCTCCACCGAGTGGTTCACGAAGGACATCACAAAATAAATAACGGAAGAAGGGCTGCCGTTTCGCGCGGCGGCTCTTTTTTCCTGCAAGGACGATAAAACGAATGGATAAAACACTGGATACGATACTGCTCATGCTCGAGGGCTCGACCATCACCCTCGAGATTTTCTGTGTCACGCTCGCACTCTCCCTACCGCTCGGACTCTTTGCTGCGCTTGGGCGGCTTTCACGTTTCCGGCTGCTCAGCCGGCTGCTCGAAATCTATATATGGATCATGCGCGGCACACCACTGATGCTCCAACTGCTCTTTGTCTACTTCGCCCTGCCGATGGTCGGCATCATGCTGCCCGATATTGCAGCGGCACTCCTCGCGTTTGTCCTCAACTACGCCGCCTACTTCGCCGAGATCTTTCGCTCCGGCATACAGGCAGTCCCGCGCGGACAGTTTGAGGCGGCGCGTGCGCTCGGCATGAGCGCCCCGCTCACCATGCGGCGCATCGTCCTGCCGCAGGTACTGCGCATCACACTTCCACCGGTCAGCAACGAGACCATCAACCTCGTCAAGGACACCTCGCTCGTCTACATCCTCGCCATGAACGACCTCCTGCGCGTCGCACGCACCATCGTCCAGCGCGAGTTCGACATGACCCCCTTCCTCATCGCTGGCATCTTCTACCTCGTAATGACTGCCGTACTCACATGGGGATTCAAGAAACTGGAGGCGCACTATGGCAGATACGACAGCTAAGGAAATCATGCTCTCCATGCGCGGCATTCACAAATCCTTCGGCGATCTCGGTGTCCTCCGCGGCATCGACCTCAGCCTCGCACGCGGCGAGGTGCTCGCCATCATCGGCTCATCCGGCTCCGGCAAGTCGACCCTCCTGCGCTGCATCAACAAACTTGAGACGATCGACTCCGGCAACATCACAATTCGCGGGGAAAAGCTCTGTTGGACGAAGGACGGAGAAAGCACCGCGACCTACGCAAGCACTGCCGACGTACGACGCATCCTCATGTCCACGGGCATGGTCTTTCAGCAGTTCAACCTCTTTCCACACATGACCGTCATCGAAAATCTCATCGAGGCACCCATTCACGTCAAGGGGCAGTCCAAAGATGAGATCCTCCCCTACGCACGCGAACTCCTCGCAAAAGTCGGACTCTCCGACCGCGAGAACTACTACCCGAGCCAGCTCTCCGGCGGACAGCAGCAGCGCGTCGCCATCGCGCGCGCACTTGCCATGAAGCCTGACATCATGCTCTTTGACGAACCGACCTCCGCGCTCGACCCCGAGCTCACGGGTGAGGTACTGCGCACCATGCGTGCCCTCGCCGCCGAGCGCATGACCATGATCGTCGTCACGCATGAGATGGCGTTCGCCCGCGAGGCAGCAACCAATGTCATCTTTATGGAGAACGGTGTCATCGTCGAACAGGGCGAGCCACAGACCTTCTTCCGTGCGCCGAAGGAAGAACGGACACGGGAGTTTCTGCGGAATATGCTTTGAGATTCCAATAAGGCTATGATATTTCTTCAATGGTATGGTATAATAGAACTATGATAGGAGGGAATATGAAATGCCTGCGCTAAGTATGTTCTTCGGAATCATCATTTATATGTACCGTGAAGTCGGTGGAAAACATAATAGTCCACATATACATGCCGAGTATCAGGACTATGAAGCGGTCATTTCCTTAGATGGAGAATTGATTGAGGGCGAACTTCCACGCAAGAAACTGAAACTAGTCGTCGCATGGCTCGAAATACATGCGGATGAACTGACAGCAAACTGGAAACTTCTCAGCAATGGCGAAGCCCCGTTCAAAATTCCTCCTCTGCAATAAAGGAGTACATATCATGCCACAGCCAAAAGTACTCGATGTACAGCCCCTTCCTGATTATAAATTACTGCTGCTTTTTGAGACAGGCGAGAAGAAAGTTTTTGATGTAATGCCGTACATCAAAGGGTCATGGTACGAAAAGCTAAAAGTTCCCGCTGTTTTTCAAACAGTCCATGTATCAGGTGCTACAGTTGCATGGGCAGATGGGCAGGACATTGCCCCACACGAGCTCTATGACGATTCTGTACCCGCTGTTTGATGAAAAAGGAGGAATCTCATGTCCGCACAGATCATCGACCTCAACCGCATCAAGGAACTCGAAGTAGACGAACTGATCGACATCTTTAACGAGATGATCGAGGAAGCCCCCGCGCAGGGAATGCCCGAAGTCGCCGCAATGGCGCAGGAGGTCAAAAAGGATATTCTGAAGACGGTTATAAAAGGCGAGTAACGCTAAACAGGGCAGATGCAGAGGTGACGAACCTCTGTATCTGCCCTGTTTTTGTTTGTATCAAAGATAATCAACGATACAACGATTATTTAAGGATTCGAGGGTAACGAGGCTGAGTTTCGCCATCTCCTCATCGGTGAATTCATATTCGCAGTCACCGATAAGCCGAGCCATCAGGAGCAGGAAGAGACGAACGTTCGTTAAGCCCATCATCTTATCCCACTCAGCCGTATTTTCCAAATTAGTTGTATCTCCATCCGATAAACAAATTTGGAATGTTTTCCTATTCCCATTGATAAAAATCACATCTGAGATCCCTGTATATGGTGTCCAATTTGCATTGCCACTTTCTCCTAATAGATAAACTCCACGATTCGTAAATATGATTTCCTCATTCGAGGAGAACAAATTAACACTTGTTGTTCCTCCAATAATAATTTCATCACGCTCTACGATTCCCTTGCGAATCCACTCCCGATCCGATGTGATGTTTGGATTTATCTCATAGGTATAGCCATTCTTCCAGTATCCTTCTTTCTCCCAGAGAATTTTGCCTGATTTCAAACATCCCAGAATCATGACGGAACACAGTTCTGCCATAACATGAGCGTTGATGATATGTCCATTCATCCATTTAATTGCGGGTCTTATCCCCTCACCTGCTGCCTTGGCATACCATTTCCACGCCAAATCAAAGTTTTCCTGAACGCCGTCACCATTATCATAACAATTTGCTAAATTGCACATTCCCCATCCAAAGCCTGCTTCTGCTGACCTTTGAAACCATTTAGCAGCTTGTTTGGCATCCTGTGTCACGCCATTCCCACGAGAGTATAGCACACCGATTCGATTCATGGATTCAGCATCCCCTTGTTCAGCAGCCATTTCATACCAACGCAGTGCTCCCGTATACATCTCATCAGTAGCACTGTATCCCCCCATGCGCCGCTGCGCAGGAGCATAGCCTTCATCGGCAGCTTTACGATACCATTTCTTTGCCTCCGCATCGTTCTGTTCTACGCCAGTACCATACTCATAATCAAGGGCTAAATAGTACATTCCTTGTGTGTTTCCTGCCTCGGCAGATTTACGATACCACTCTGCACCAAGAACAGGATTCTCCGGAACGCCATTCCCCTCATCGTAAAGCATTCCGAGGCTCCACATGGCATAAGAATTTTCTAATGCAGCAGATTTCTCATACCATTTTATCGCTTCGCCAATATCCTCCCCCGTTCCCTCACCGTCACGGTAGCAATCTCCTAGCCACCACATCGCCCCATCATGCCCCGCACGTGCCGATTTTAGAAACCAGTCAAACGCTTTTTCTAAATCTTGCTCAACAACCTTCCCCTCACGATATTTAACACCCATCCACCACATAGCATCAGCGTCCCCCAGTAAGGCTTGCTTTTCCGTCCACCGTATCGCACTTCTATAGTCTTCAACCTCTTCAAAATGTGTTTCTAAGCGATCCATCGCCCCGACATTGCCCTGATTCCCCGCCTTGACCAAAAGGCGGATCATCGCCTCTTCTTTGCCCTGCTTTTCATACAGCTCTGCAAGAGCAAGAATAGCATCGTCACAGCCGAGGTCGATTGCCTTTTGATAGCACTCGACGGCTTTCTTATCCTTTCCATTTTCCTCGTACTGCTGTCCCTGCTCGAAGTATTTGCGCGGCTCGTCCGCCACGGCTTCCCGATACTGCTCATCAAAGGGCAGATCGACAAAATGAATCCCCAGTGCCTCAAAATCGACCGCCGTCTTGCTGTCAACCACAGCGACGGCGTTCCCAACACCGAGATAGGTCTTGTTCTTCACGTTCAATGGGATGTGGAAATTCTCTTTACACAGAATTATCTCCTGTGCCCCCTCCTTGATGAGCCTGTCCAAATCCCCCTGCTCGAACGCAGCGAACTCCGCCATATCGCATAGAATGGGATTCGTTGTGTACTGACTGAGCCGCTGGCGGTTCTCCTCGCGTTTTTGGATAAGGCTGCTGTCCACATGATCCGTGGCAACCCCCTCGACGCCAAGGACGGCGCAGAGCTGTGCGGCGAGATCGGGGGCATCGCCGTCAAGAGCCGCGACCTGCTCCGCCATCTCCGGCAAGTAGTGATCGTCGAGCCAGATTTTCAGTCTGCCGTTATGGAACTGGGCGATTATTTTTTCGAGATCAAAATGCGTGCGCACCTCCTCGATATTGCTGCGTGCCAGATAGCCGTCCTTCAGTTCCAGTGGGAATTTCACCTTTCGTGCCATGATGCTTCCTCCACATTTCTTTATTGCGCCCCTGTTATGTAGTGACATTTGTCAAGAGCAAAAACGAAAAAACATGAAGGAAGGGACGACATTTTGAAAGAGCCTTAGAATATACAGTTCACGTCAGTGCCACTCTGTTATGCGCGGATTGGGTACCGCAGTGGAATGGTTCGCCGAGAGCTCTACGATCTTCCAGCGTGAATCACAACCTGTGTCACATAGGGGCGACGTAGATAGCTGAACCTTGCTGTGCCAAGGCTCCATCAAAATGCCGTCCCTTCCCTGCTTGGTGGTTTAGATTGCTGTGTGCCCAGTCATCATCCCCCATATAAAACAGCTCAGTTCTCTGGCAACGGCTGTGACAGCGACGTTATGCTTCTTGTTATGCCGCAACACCATGCGGTAGAACTTGCGCCGCAGTCGCTCATTCGCCTTGTCCGCGTATGCAATGACCTCGGACGTATTTCCCTGTTGGCGCTCCTTGAGCAGTCTTGACTTGTAGCCGGGCTTGCCGCGTCCATAACACTGGGATGCCTCAACCAGCAGTTTCCTCAGATGCGTGTTTCCCGCCTTTGTGATGCCGGTACGTGACTGCTTGTCGCCACTGGAACGCTCGCCGGGCACAAGCCCCAAGAAGGCGGCATATTGTTCGGCTTTGGCAAAGCGGCGGAAATCGCCTGTTTCGGCAACGAGTGCCAGGGCGGTATGCGTGCGCACCCCGATGAGGCAGGAGAGCTTCTTGACGTTTTCGGCATAGCGCTCCCCTTGGGCAAGTTCTTCGATACGTGCATCAAGGCGCTCGATCTTGTCGGCGAGCTGGTGCAAGGTGACGAGGTACTCATCGAGGACTTCACGCAGGAGATCATCGAGCGCAAGCGCTTTCAGCCAAGCAAGATGCCTCTGCGTCCAATACGATCTGCCCTCGGTGAAGTGCAGATCGTAGCGCATGCAGAACGCCTGGATCTGCTGCTTGATCTTCTTGAGGGCGATCTTGTGGTCATCGCGCATGCGGATGAAATCCTTGACGGCGGCGTCCTCCTTGGTGGGGATATGGACGGGGCGGAAGGCACCAAAGGCAAGACAGCGGGCAATCTTCATGGCGTCGCGCCGATCAGTTTTGATCTCGTTACGATGGAAGGGGGGCATGGTGGAGGGTGCGAGAATGGTGCAGGGAATGCCGTGCTTTTGGAGCTGGTGGTAGAGGGAGAAGCCGAGGGCGCCTGCTTCGTAGCCGCAGAGGAATTCACAGGGGGTTCCAAGATTGCGCTGTACCTTCTTCAGGTACGTTAGGATGTTCTTGACCTCTGGTTCCATTTGGACGGTAGCGAAGCATTCATCGTTGGTGAGAGTGTAGCAGGAAAGCGTGTAGTTTGAGGCATGGACATCCATGCCGACATAGACTATACTATTCATGGTGGCCTCCTTTTGTATGCGGTAATTCCTGAGATAGACTCTACCTCTATTCTACAGGTAAATCCACGATTTACAAATGTGAGGTCACTACATATTATCTTCCACCGCAAGCGGTTCCCCTTCCCCGCTGTGGCGGGGGAGGCTTTTTTACTACGGCATATCAGCTTCCCCCCCCGAAGCGGGGGAAGTGGCGAGCAATGCGAGCCGATAGGGGCACCTCATTCTCTCAATCAAATATGCTCAATATCGCCCTGCCAAAGCTCTTCACGGTCTCCACCGCCTTTGTCGCGACCTTGTGCAGTCCCTCGGCGACGGTGGTTACGGCGGGTTGGATGATCTTGAAGCCCGCATGAACAGCAGAGGCGATTTTCTTGCCCGACTGACTGCTGATCGCAGAGCCGACCGCCATGCCAAGGACGGGACCGACAACGGGAATTGCAGAGAGCATACGCGCACCGATGCCCTTTGAGCAGAGGTCGCCGATGGCTGCGGAGGCGACGCGCCCCACACGGTCAACCGCCGCCGCAACACTGAGTTTCCCGCTGAACACCTGCGCGGCGGTGCGTACGCCCTCGACACCCCAACAGGCGATGTTCGTGAGCACGGGCAGCGGCGTTGCCTTCTTAAGGAACGGAACGATGCCGCGCTCGACGGCAACGTAGAGTGCCCCCGTTGCGACCGCCTTGATGCCGCGATCAGTCTCCGACCCGGTCGGCTCCTCTCCAAGATCAATCCCCGTATTGAGCGGCTCGCTCGTCTCCCCCTCGGCATATTTCAGTCCCGTATCCAGTGCCGCGCCGCCGACGCCTGCAAGCACGGCTTGTTCGGCAACGCCCTGTGCAACGATCTGCGCAGGGATTGTCTGCCACGATGTACCGCCCGCTCCATCGGGGACACGCTCCTCGACGGCGGCGGGAAGCCTTAGGTCTGCGCTTTGCTCCGCGCTGTGCAGTGCGGCATATACCTCGTTGTTGCCCGCTGCAAGTGCCACCTGCGCCTCGGCGAGGTAGCGTGCCCGCTCCTCCTCGGTCGCGCCCGGTACGGAGAGCAATTTTTGCTGCAGCCACGTTTCCTTTGTCCCGCCGCTCTGATAGGTCTCCTCGATGGCGTTCATGTTCTCCGTGAACTGATCGACACCGTCCATGATGGAGGAGCTGAGTTCCTGCGCCGCCTCCGCCGTCATGCCGCCGACGCGCTGAATGAACTCCTCACCGAGCCAGACGGCTGTGCTCTTTTCCTGCGGCTTTTCCATCCACGAGGAGATCATGTCCTTTGCAAGGGAGAAAAGCCCCTTGGATTCCTCCGTCCGAAATCCTTCCAGATGAATGTCGCGTGCCATTCCTACTCCTCCCGTGATGCGTTCGTGAATTTCTTGGACTTGTAGGTCTTGTCCATCTCCTCGATGGCATCCTCCATCGTCTCGGAGATGGGGTGCGTGCGTCCGATTGCAGCCTGCAGATCCTCCGTGGTGACGTGATCCTTGCCCGCGACAAATGCCGCCTCGATGCCGTCGCGCACGACACTTTCGATATCCGCGCCGCAGTACCCGTCCATCTTGCGCGCGAGCGCGGCGACGTCGATCTTGGCGAGATCGGCACTCCGCCGCTTACCAATGTGGAGGCTGATGATCTTTTCGCGCTCGCTCTGATTCGGGAAGTCCACATAGAAGATCTCGTCAAAGCGCCCCTTGCGCATGAGCTCGGGCGGCAGATGTGAGATGTTGTTCGCTGTGGCGACAACGAAGGCAAGGCTGTCCTTTTCCTGCATCCATGTGAGAAAGCTGCCAAAGAGGCGCGTCGTCACCTCGGAGCTGCCGCCCTGCGCTCCCGCTCCCGCAAACGCCTTTTCGAGTTCGTCGATCCAGAGGACGCAGGGCGAGCTTGCCTCCGTCAGCTGCAGCGCACGACGCATATTCGCCTCGGACTCGCCGACGTATTTGCCCATGAGCCTCCCCATGTCCATACGCAGGAGCGGCACGGCGAACATACTTGCCGCCGCCTTTGCCGTAAGCGACTTGCCGCAGCCCGGCATCCCCGCAATGAGTACGCCCTTCGGAATGTCGACACCGAACTCCTTCGCGCGGCGCACGTCGCGGAAGATCTGTGCCTTTGTCCGCAGCCAGTCCTTTAGGTTCTGAAGACCGCCGATATCCTCGACGGTCTCCTTCACCGTCACCATCTCAAGGATGCCGGACTTTTTGATCATCTGCTGTTTTTGACGGAGCACCATCGGCAGGTCACTCGCGTCAAGCTGCCCGTCATCGCTCACGGCAAGTGAGAGAATGTTGTCGATCTCCGTCTCACTCAGCCCACGCAGGTGCATCGCAAAGGTGTCAAGCAACTCCTCCACGGGGGCAGGCATATCGTTACTCTCAAGAAAATGAAGAATGTGCTCCCGTATCTTCTCGGGGCTTAGATAGTCCAGACTCATAAGGGTAATATACGGCTCAAGTGCACGTGGAATCGTGCCGAGCGGCGAGAGAAGAACGACGGTACAATCGTCCATCGTACCGCCCGCGATACGCTCGGCAATGCAGCGCAGACGCGAGACAATCGCAGGTGATTCGAGTTCGCCTGCGACATCTTCGAGCACGAGGATCTTACGTGCGAAGTTTTTATCCAGCAGTACTGTGTCGAGTGCTCCGCTCAGAGGCGACGGATAGCGAAGCCCCGCGCCCGCGTCCTCATAGCCGCTGTGCAAACTCCATTTGATGATGCCGCGCCCCTTCTGCGCCGCAAGCTCAGCGAGAATGTCCTGCACTTTCCCGTTCTCAAGTGTATCGACGTAGAGAATGGGCAAATATGCGTCCATGTACTGTTCAAGTTCCTTGCGGAATACCGGCTGATCGTTCATGATGCTCCCTCATTTCTCATCCATGTGGATTAGGGAATCGCTGATAAAATGAAGTCCGTCAGATTGACGTAGATTTTTTCGTCCGAACAAGGAGGCAAACCGGACGCATAGCAGGGCTATGTGGAGGATTTGCCGACACAGTGCGGACAAAAAAGATGCGTCAAGATGACGTGGCTGAATTTATCAGTGCTTCCTTAGTACGTCCGATTCACCACCCATGAATGTGGCTGATTGCCCGGCTTGCGCGGGCATTTCCCCGGCTGAGGACGCCCTGCCTGCATACTCTTCTGCTCCTTTTTTCCGCAGTAGGTACACATAAACTCGGTCATTTTTGGTGCTGCCATGATGCTTCATCCTTTCTCTGATCCTTGCACATCGGCAAGTTATCCACAGATTACCCTTATCTTAGGAATCGCTGATAAAATGAAGTCCGTCAGATTGGCGTAGATTTTTTGTCCGAACAAGGAGACAAACCGGACGCATAGCCAAAGCTATGTGGAGGATTTGTCGACACAGTGCGGGCAAAAAAGATGCGCTAAGATGGCGTGGCTGAATTTATCAGTGCTTCCTTTATATAATAGCACTTGTCACCCCCCCGTAAAGACGTTGGCAATACAAAAAGAGCAGACGAATCTGCTCTTTTTGTATTGAGAGATATTCACTTACGCTGTCTGCCGCAAGGTCTTCTCCGTCCAGAGATAGGCAAGTACGACAGGAATCGCCGCGCCGATCCATGCGAGTGGATTCGCCATGCACGCGCCGAGGAAACCGAGGGAACTGCAGAGGAAAATGGCTGCAGCCGCGCGCATGATGAGCTCCATCGCGCCCGCAATCGTCGGTATGACGCTCTGACCGAGCCCCTGTAGGACGTTGCGGTAGACAAGCAGGAGCGCGAGGATGATGTAGCACGATCCGTTGACGATGAGGAAGGTATGCCCGTAGGCGATGACCGCCGCCGCCCCCTCCGCATCCGCACCGACGAAGAGCTCCAGAAAGAATGTTCCGAACGCAATGAGGAGGATGCCGATGCCGACGGCAAACGCCATCGACATTTTGAGACACGCGCGCACGCCCATGCGGATGCGCTCGTACTGCTGCGCTCCGTAGTTCTGTGCCGTATACGCTGCCATCGCATAGCCGAACGAGAGCATGGGCATGACGGCAACCGCATCGATCTTCTGCGTCGCTGCATAAGCTGCGACGGGCAGTGCGCCGAGGTTGTTCAGCGCGACTTGCAGGATGATCGCACCGATGGCAATGACGGAGGACTGGAACGCCATCGGCAGCCCCATGCGCAGATGTGCCATGAGGACTGCGCCGTTGGGCTTCCAATCCGACCAGTGCGTATGGAGCGCGGGTATGCGACGGCGAATGTAAATGTAAAAGATGAGCGCACCAATCGCCTGTGAGAATACCGTCGCGCCTGCCGCGCCCGGAATGCCCCAGCCAAGCACGAGGATGGCAACCGGTTCGAGTGCGATGTTGATGCCGAGCGTGATGGCAAGAATGATGGTTGGTGTCTTGCTGTCACCAAGCGCACGAACAAGGCAGTTTTGCAGATAGAGCAGAAGAAAGACGATGAGCCCCGCAAAAATAATCGAGATAAAATCGTATGCTCCGTCAACAATCTCGGACGGTGTCTCCATCAGGATGAGCAGCGTCCGTGTCAGCGGCAGGACAATCGCGGTCAATACGAGCACAAACACCACACCGAGCAGAATGCACGCCGCTGCACTCTGCCGCACGCCGCGCCGATCTCCTGCACCGAACCGCTGTCCCGTATAGATCGTCACTCCCGTGCAGAATCCCATGATGAACCCGAGCGTCAAAAACATGAGGCTGCCCGTGCAGCCGACCGCCGCGAGCGCATTGACCCCAAGGAAACGTCCGACAATGAGCGTATCAATAAAGGCGTAGAGCTGCTGCATCATATTGCCCGCAACAAGCGGCAGGGCAAAGAAGAAGATGAGCCGTGCGGGATCGCCCTCCGTCATGTTTTTCGTCATTCGACATACCTCGTCACAAAAATGCGCAGCTTCTCTTGGAGGAAATAGGTATTCGTATAGAGAGCATTCACATTCGGCGCAAATTTGATAAGATAGAGCTGCGGATTTCCGCTCACCCAGAAATCTGCGGGATACGGTGTCACCGCAAACCCTTCCCTTTCAAAATAGAGTACGGCACGCGGCAGGTGGAACGCCGAGGTCACGAGGATCGGCTGCGTGAAGCCCTCACGCCGCAGAATCTCTGCGGAATAGCGCGCATTCTGCCCCGTCGTAAGACTGCGTGTCTCGACGTAGATCATCTCATCGGGCACGCCAAGCGATAGGAGAACACGCCGCGCGATCTCCGCCTCCGACCCCGTATCACTGAACACCTGCCCGCCCGAGAGGAGGATCGGCAAATTGTAGCGCCGATGAAGCCGCAGCGTCGTGAGCAGACGCGAAGACGGACTCTGCGCGAGCATTCCCACGCCGTCCACATCCTGCACATCCGCAATCGCCCCACCGCCAAGCATGACGATCACATCCCCCTGCGCTTCCGCAGGTACACCGTATGTCCGCTCAAGGGTTCCCATCAGACGATCAGCAACCGCTCCGATGGAGAGCAGATACAGCGCACACGCAAGCGCGGCGAGCAGCCCCGCTGCACGGTGTTGATGTCGTTTTTTCCAAAGATAGACGGCAATCCCGAGCATCGCAAGAATGAAAATGCCCGGCGGCAAAATCCATGCCGCACCAAATTTCAAAATATAGATCAAGTATCATCAGCCCTATCAAAACACAATACAACACATCAAAAATAATCCAAACTTCGTATCGTTACGCAATTTTGCACATATATGAGGTGCGTGTGCAACGAATCATATTATAGGATATTTTAGGGAATTTTTGTAGCCATCACAGACAAAAGAAAAAGGAAATGGCATACCACAGGCTTATAAAAAGAGCACCTTTTCAGATGCTCTTTTTCATCTTGATTTTCTGTTTGACACACCCAACCCAAACACTGCTTCCATCTCTATGCCAGTGCTGCAAGCTGCTCGCGCGCAATAGCTATGTCTCGACACCGTCTCTCATAGATTTGTCGGTCAAACTCCACGAGTGTAACAAAGCAATCGGTATATGCAGAGGTATCGATATCGTTGACGTTACTCGCAGGTGGATAATCTCTTTCCGATACCCCCTCAAGCATACATCCGATCGCATCCTGCGCCATCCACATCGCCTGTTCCAAGGTTCTTCCCTCCGTGAAGCATCCCTCAATATCGGGGACTGTCACAGTATAACCACCCTCTTCGGCCGTCTCGAACACCGCCGGATAATAATGCTTCATTTCTATCCACTCCTCCAAACAGGATGATTCCAAGAATCCATTGCTATATAAGACCTGCCTGTTTCAAAATCTTATGCCCCAATCCCTTCCCCAATGTACCCGCGTGAATCGGAACAACTGTTGTTTTTCGTGTCAGTGGATTCCACATCTTTTGATGCGATCCGGAACTTGATACGGCTTTGCGAAATCCATTCTTCTCCAGCAGCCGTATCATTTGCCTCGCAGTCATCGGCATCCCAACCGCCTCCCATCACAAATTATAAGGTGTGTAGATAGGAGCGTCAACATCCTTTCACCAATTTATCAGCGATTCCCTAATTACAAAAAAGGAAAATACGCCTCCATCGCGAATATTTAGAATATATAACGAAGCACGTTTTTCTGCGCGCTTCTTCGTTCATTCTATCAAAATCTGTGTAGAATTACAAAGGAGAGTTTATTCATGGCAATCATCGAATCCGAGCACATCGATGCCGAGAAGCGCTTTGGCGGGAATGGTACCATCCACATTCAGAAGCTCCTCAGTCCGACCGAACTCGATGGCAAATGCGCGATGTATGCGCGCGTGACGATCCCGCCGCACGCATCGATGGGCGTGCACAAACACGAGGGCAACACGGAGACCTATCACATTCTCTCGGGGCGTGCACGTTACAACGACAACGGCACGGAGATCGAGATCGGTCCGGGCACGACGACGTTCTGCGGCGACGGCGAGGTACACGCCATTGCCAACGCCTCCGAGACCGAGGATCTCGTCTTTATGGCGCTGATTATCAATAAGTAGCGTGATGTGCTCGACTTTCTCAATCAACACGAGGAGGTGCTTGATTGGCTGATATCAAAACGGAGATTGGCGGCTTTTTGCTCGAATGGGATGTGGAAAAAGAAAAACTCAATCGAAGAAAGCACGGCATATCCTTTGAAACAGCAGGTCGCATTTTTCTCGACACGAAGCGTATCGAATACTATGATGTACTGCACAGCATGGATGAAGACCGTTTCGTAACGATTGGCATAGTTGACGGCTTGTTATCTGTCGTCTATACAGAACGTGAAAATGATGTGTTACGACTGATTTCAGCGCGAAAAGCTACGGAAAAAGAAAGGAGAGCTTATGAACGCAGATCATTCTGAAATACTGCTCGATAACGACAGTCCGGAACTCACGGATGAGCAGCTGAAAATCATGAGCCTTGTCCTCTCCCATAAAGGAACGCGCGGAGGCTCACGAAAGGCACTGTATATTCAGGGACGTGAGGAGGAACGTATCAACGCACTGCGGAATCTGATGGACAGCATGAGTATGTCGCTTCAACAGGCAATGACCGCTCTGAAAATCCCCTCCTCGGAGTATAAAAAATACGCAGCTGTCATCTAGACAGACACGAATCCCCTCATGGAATATGTATCCGTGAGGGGATTCGTGCATCTATTCATACCGCAGCGCATCAATCGGATCCAGCCGTGCCGCCTTGCGGGCGGGGTAGATGCCGAAGAAGAGACCGATGCCGACGGCAAAGGAGAACGAGACGAGGATCGGCAGGAGCTCGATGGTGGTGGTAAGCCCGCCAAACGAGCCAATCAGTTTGGAGAGCGAAACGCCGAGCGTGATGCCGATCACGCCGCCGACGATGCCGATGACCATGGACTCGATCATAAACTGCATGAGCACATTCGAGGAGGTCGCGCCGAGTGCCTTGCGGATGCCGATCTCGCGCGTACGCTCGGTGACGGAGACCATCATGATGTTCATGATGCCGATGCCGCCGACGAGCAGCGAGATACCTGCGATCGATCCGAGGAGCAGCGTAATCATATTCGTGTTCTCCGTAAAGCTCTCCATGAGGCTCGTCATGTTGCGAACGGTGAAATCGTCCTCTGCCCCGTGACGAATGTGGTGCCGCTGACGCAGCAGATTCTCAACGTCTGCCTGCACCTGATTCATCCGCTCGGGACTCGACACCTGTATGTTGATGGCTTGGACGTAGGTAATGGCGAGCATACGCTCCTGTGCCGTCGTGATGGGGATATAGATCACGTCGTCCTGATCCTGTCCGATGGACTGCCCCTTCTCCGCCGTCAGTCCGATGACCTTGAACGGCTGATTGTGGATGCGGATGTTCTTGCCGATGGGGTTCTCCGTGCCAAAGAGATTGGAGGCGACGGTCGGTCCGATGACGGCGACACGACTGCGCTTTGCCATATCGTTTGCGGTGATGAACGACCCGTTCTCGACCTTGAGTGAGCGGATCTGCATCAGCTCCGGCGTGACGCCCTCCACCGTCGTATTCCAGTTGAGATTCCCATTCACGACCTGATAGGCACCGGAGACCGAGGGAGATACGTAGTCGATCCCTTTGATCTTGCTCTCAATCGCCTTGGCATCATCGTATTTCAGTGACTTGCGCGAGCCTGCCTTGCCGCGCACACCGCCCGTATTCGCGGAGCCGGGCATGACGATGAGCATATTCGAGCCGAGGCTCGCAAAGGAGTCCGCAACACTCGTACGCACGCCCATACCGATGGAGACCATGGCGATGACGGCCCCCACGCCGATGATGATGCCGAGCATGGTGAGGAGGGAGCGAAGCTTGTTTGCGAGCAGGGCGTTCACCGCCATGCCGAAACATTCCTTAAACAACATCCATCACCACCCCCTTCCCCTCATCGCGCGTGATCCTGCCGTCGCGGACGAGCAGCTGACGGTTTGCACGCAGGGCGATCTCCGGCTCATGCGTGACGAGAATGATCGTGTGCCCCTTCTCGTGCATCCGCGCAAAGAGATCCATGATCTCCTTTGTCGACTTCGTATCGAGATTGCCCGTCGGCTCATCCGCCATGATGATGTGCGGGTCGTTGACGAGGGCGCGGGCAATCGCAACGCGCTGCCGCTGCCCGCCCGAGAGTTCGTTCGGCAGATGCGCCCCACGGTCAGAGAGCCCCACGGCGGCAAGCATCTCCTGTGCCCGCTCCGTGCGCTCGCGCCGCCCAACACCTGCATAGACGAGGGGCAGGGCGACATTGTCGAGCGCGGAGATGCGCGGGAGCAGGTTGAAGTTCTGAAAGACGAAGCCGATCTTCTTGTTGCGCGTCGCGGCAAGGGCATCATCGCTGAGACCCGCGACCTCCGCGCCGTCGAGTTTGTACGATCCTGCGCTCGGTCGATCCAAGCAGCCGAGGATGTTCATAAGCGTGGATTTCCCCGAGCCCGATGGTCCCATGAGCGCGGCAAACTCGCCGCGCCGAATTTCGAGGTCGATGCCGTCCAGTGCAGCAAGCGTCTCGCCGCCGATCCGGTAGAGCTTGCGGATCCCATGCAGGCGGATGGTCGGTATTTTCTGTTCCACTGCGATCACCTCCGCATCAGAACGGCGGCGGTCCGCCCGCGTGCATACTCATCGGAACGACCTTTGCCGTGTAGGTGCTGACGACGCGCTCGCCCTCGCTGAGCCCCGAAAGGATCTCGACATACTCATCACTGTAGATGCCCGTCTCGACGTAGCGCATCTCCTGCGTGCCATCCTCCTGCAGGACGAGGACGTAGGAGCCCGCTGCGTCCGTCTTGAGCGTCGAGAGCGGTACGACGAGCGCATCGTTTCGATCTGCCGTGTTGATGACGACGCGTGCCGTCATCGCAGGCAGCAGGAGATTTTCGGGATCGTCCACATCGAGAGTCACATAGTAGTAGATGACGCTCGTGCTCGATGAGGCGGATGAAGCGGATGAACTTGTATCCCAGCTGTTCGTCACGTCGGTCTGCGAGATCTTCGAGACGCGTGCCGTAAATTTCTTGTCCGTAAAGGCATCGACGGTAAACGTCGCCTCCTGCCCGATGCGGATGTTTCCGATATCCGTCTCATCCACCTTCGCCTTGATCTGCTTCTTCGAGAGGTCGGCAATGCGCATGATGACGGTCGGATTGTCCGAGCCCTGCACCGCCATCGTCCCCGCTGTCTTTGGCTCGCCGACGACAACGCCCGAGATCGGTGCGGTGATGATCGTCTCATTCGCATCGGAGTTTGCTTCTTCAAGGGTCGACTGTGCCGTATCGTAGTTGTATTCCGCATCCTCAAGGTCGGATTTGGACTTCGCGCCGATGCTCTCAAGATAGCTCATGCGGTTGTACTTTGCGCGTGTATTCGTGACACGGTACTGCGCCTGGTCGCGCTTCGCCTCATAGTCCTTGCCGTCGAGCGTTGCAACCACCTGCCCCGCCGTGACGGTATCGTTTTCCTTGACGAGAACGGAGCTGATGCGCGCTGTGATTTTCGAGCTGACCTCCACCGAATCCACAGGGCGAATCGTCCCCGTTGCCTCGACAGTCGACTTGATGTCCATACGCTGCACGGCAACCGTCTCGACGGCATGTGCCGTCTTTTCTGCCGCACTCGACTCCATGTACCAATACACGCCGCCCGCAGCCAGCACCGCCGCGACTACACCAATGCCGATGATTGTCCTTCGTTTCATTTACTCCACCGCCTTCGCCGCAGCGTCCGTACCGCCCTCAATGTATGCTGCCTGTGCCGCCGCACGCTCCTCAGCGGTCACGGTGGGAAGCCCCTCCGCTGCCGCGCGCTCGCTTTCCGTCAGCGCTGCCCCCATCAGATTCTCGACCTGCGCACGATAGCGTGCGTAGTCATAGCGTGCACTGATCGCATTCGTCTCCGCTGCACTGAGTGCCGTCTGCGCGTCGATGATGTCGAGCAGGATGCCCTCGCCCGCGCGGTAGCGTTCATTCGCGATGTAACCGTCCTCGCGTGCCTGACGCACAGCATCTCCCGTCGAGGCAAACCGCTGCTCCGCCTCGCGCATATTGAGGTATGCCTTGCGGAGGTCAAGGTCTATACTCTCTTCCTCCTTCTTCACGTTCAGCAGAGCAATGTCGCGCTCCGCCTCCGTCGCCTCAATCGCGGCGCGCGTGACACCGCTGTCAAAGATGTTCCAGCTGACCCCCACGGACGCAGATACGTCCGCGCTCGTATCATGACGCGGCTGGAACTGGCTCGTGAGCCCCGTGCCGAGGGTGAGACTGACGGAGGGTTTCTTCCCTGCCCGTGCGCTTTCGACGGCAAGTTCACGCTGCCGCAGCTGATCACGCGCGGCTGCAAGATCAAGGCGGCTGCGGTATGCGTATGAAATACAGTCTTCCACGGATGTCCCAAACGGTTGAACGGCGACCTCTGTCGTGAGCGTCAGCGGCTCCGCATGGTCGATGTTCAGCAAATTGCGCAGCGCTGCGAGATTCACCGCATAGGTATTCTCCGCGCGGATCAGCTCCTGCCGTGCGTTCGAGAGCTCTACAGATGAGCGGAGCACATCAATTTTCGCCTGTGCGCCCGCATCATAGAGTGCCGTGACATTCTTCAGGTGCGCGTCGTATTTGTTCACGGTGTCGCGCTGCACTTCGATCTTCTTGGCTGCCTCCACGGCATTCCAGTAGGCGGCAGTCACCTCGTATTTCAAATCCTCACGCGCACGCTCGGTCGTGAGACGCGCCACACGCGCACCAATCTCGCCCGAGGCAATATTCGCCTCGTTTGCACCGCCGCTGTAGAGCGGCAAATGTGCCGAGACGCTGAGCGCATTACTCGTCCGTGCGTTCTCGTCCCGCGCCTTGCTCATGCGCAGGGTATCACTCGCCTCTGCCGAGATGCTGTTCTTGCCGCGTGCCTGTTTCAGCGCAGCATCTGCCGTCCGCTCGCCCGCCTGCTTGATGCGCAGTCCCGTATTCGCCGCGAGCGCCGTGTCGATTGCCTCGTCGAGCGTGAGATTCATCGCATGCACAGACAGTGGTAAGATAAGTGCCGTACTCAGAACGGCGGCGGCAAATACACGGCGGCACTGCCGCCTTTGCCTATCACGAACCATAAAGTCCTCCTCAGTATAGGAAATACGTCCATATAGCAATGCGCCCATGCTAATGCAGGGGCGCTATGTGCTTATTAAAAACCTGTTATTTTTCTGTTAGAGCGTCGGATGCTCCGTCAGATACTGCTTCGCCGCCTCGAACTGCACATCCGTCGTGTCCTGTGGACTCCGCTCGACTGTGATGTCGGGCGTGATGCCCGTGCCGTCGATGGAGCGGCCGTTCGGCGTCACATACTTTGCGATTGTGAGCTTTAGCCCATCTTCGTGAAAGAGCGGCAGCACTGCCTGCACGGATCCTTTGCCGTATGAGGTTGTGCCAATGATCGTGCCTGCGCCCGTATCCTGGAGTGCCCCCGCGAGAATCTCTGAGGCGCTTGCACTGTTCTCGTCAATGAGGACAACGATCGGATATTTCCGTGCGCCGAGGGAGGAGCGATAGACCTCCGCACCGCCGTCGCGGTCAATGACAGAGACAATCGTGCCCGCCGGAACGACCTGCTCGGCGACTGCAACACAGCTAGTGATGAGCCCGCCGGGGTTCTCGCGCAGATCGATGATGAGTGCGGTCATCCCCTCACCCGCGAGGCGGTTCATCTCCGCCGCAAACTCCTCGCCCGTGTGCTCGGCGAACGATCCAATGCGAATGTAGCCGATGGTCGTTCCCTCGACGAGCACGCCGCGCACGGACGCAACCTGTATGATGTCACGCGTGATCGTATACTCCTGCTCTGCACCGTCCCGCAGGATGCGAAGCACGACCTGTGTGCCCGCCTCGCCGCGGATGCGCAGGGCGACCTCCTCATTCTGCAGCTCGCTCGTCGGCGTACCGTCCACGGCGAGGATCTCATCGCCCGCACGCAGCCCTGCCGCCTCACCGGGCGTGCCCTCGAGGACAGAGATAATCTTGACGTTGTTGTCTTTAAACCCCATCGTCACGCCGATGCCGCCGAACGAGCCCTCTGTATGTTGACGCAATTCCTTGAACATCGAGGGCGGCATGTAGACGGAGTGCGGATCGTCGAGCGAGGCGACCATGCCGTTGATCGCGCCGTCAATGAGTTCCGTCGTATTCGGCGGGTTCACATAGCGCGCCTGAATGAACTTCATCACACCGAAAAGGCGCAGCACATCATCCGCATACAGCCCTGCCGAGCGGAGAAGTACGCCCGTCGCGAGCATGGTCAGCATACTCCCGAGAAGTACAGACAAAACGACAATGAAAATTAGTTTTTTTCTGTTCATATTCTCTTTCGTTTACAAATATGCGAGCGGATTGACCGGCTCGCCATTGACGCGCACCTCGAAGTGGCAATGGGGTCCTGTCGAGTTGCCCGTAGAGCCGCACTCGGCGATCAGCTCGCCCTGAGCGACACTCTGTCCCGTGCTCACATCGAGCGACTGACAGTGTCCATACAGTGTCGAGATTCCACCGCCATGATTGATGATGACGGCATTCCCATAGCCCGAGATCCACCCCGCATACTCGACCGTTCCCGCCTGTGCCGCATAGATCGGATCGCCGTAGTCGCCGCCGATATCGATGCCGCTGTGGAACCGCTGTGCCCCCGTGATCGGATGCGTACGCCAGCCGAAATCCGACGTGATCGATCCCGCAAGCGGCCAGATCATCGCTCCCGACCCCTGCACTGGGAGATTGCGCAGACCGCTGTGCTGGAGCATACGCGTAATGCGTTCCGATGCTGCGCGGGACTCGTCCTGCTTGCGGTCAATCGTCTCCTTATCGTATTTCATCTGATCGATGAGTGCCTGCTGCGCCTCGATCTTCTCCTCCATCGCGAGCCGTGCCTCACGCGCCTTCTTTTCCAGCGGCTCTTGCGCCGCCCGATCCTTTTCGAGTTCTTCCTTCAGCGCACGCATTGCATCGCGCTGCGTGAGCACCTCATGGACGAGATCATAGTCCTGCTTGATGACACGTTTGAGGAGATCCATGCGCGTCAGGAAGTCCGAAAAATCCTTTGCACCAAAGAGTACATCGACGTATGAGATCTGTCCGTTGATGTAAATATCGCGCACGCGCCGCCCCAGCGCCTCACTCTTGCGGTCATAGTCACGCTCCGCGACCACAAGTTTTTCCTCGTTCTCCTCAAGTCGTTCGAGCGTTGCATTGAGCTCAGCGCGACGCGCCTTGTGCTCGGCGATTGCCGCCCCCGCCTCCTCATCGAGAATACGCTTCTGCTCGGAGAGCGAATCGATCTTGCCGGCGAGCTCATCACTCTGCCGCCCCAGTTCCTCAACCTGCGCGTCGTAGCTGTCGCGCTCCTCCTCAAGCGTTGCCGCCGCTCCCTGCCCTGCCGTAAAAAACGCAGTGACAACGAGAGCGGCAACCGTCTTTTGCATTGCTGATTTCATCGATTACACCTTCAGGAAACGCTTGAGTGACACCCATGCACCCACCGCACCAATCGCCATGCCGAGCAGCACGATGACAATGCTCACGTACGTCATGAACGGAGACTGCGGAATGAGCGGGAAAAACGCCAGCGTATCGTAGACCTTGTTCGCCACCCCGGCATAGAAACTGCGCAGAACGAATGCCGAGATCATACCGCCGATACAGCCAAGGACAATGCCCTCAAGCACGAATGGCCAACGAATGAACTCATCCGTGGCACCGACATACTTCATAATCGCGATCTCCCGCCGCCGCGCAAAGACCGTCAAACGGATCGTATTCGCAATGATGAAGACCGTCGCGCCGCCGAGCATGAGAATGAGCAGGACGCCGAAGATGCGTACAAGACGCGTGATATCAAAGAGATGCTCCACCACATCCTGACCGTATTTCGCCGACTCCACACCGTTCATGCGCTCGATCTGCTTCGCCGCCGTCTCGACCATGTCCGGCTGGCGTACCGTCACCTCATAAGCATTGGGGAGTGGATTCTTGTCCCCCAGTGCATCCAGCAGATATTTTTGCTCACCAAGCCGCTCGGACAGACGCTTACGCGCCTCCTCACGGCTCACATATTTGACCGACTCAATCCCCTGCAAGGCACGAATCTGCGTCCCCAGTTCCTCCTCCGCATCCTCGGAAAGGTCATCCTTCATATAGACGCTGATCTGCACCTGTGACTCAAGGAGCGAAGCGGCACGGTTCATATTCAGTGCGAGGATCAGAAAGACCCCCAGAATAAAGAGAGAAACAGCAACCGTACCGACCGCCGCGAACGTCATCCAGTTGTTGCGGCGCAGGGAGCGAAAAACCTCCTGCACATAGTATTCGGCGGTTCTAATCTTCATATCCGTATCCTCCGCGCAGCTCATCGCGTACAATGTGTCCACCCTCAATGGCAATGACACGGCGCTGCATCGTATCGACAATGTTCTTATCATGCGTTGCCATGACAATCGTCGTCCCCGCCGCATTGATACGCTTAAAGATATCCATGATGTCCCAGCTCGTCTCGGGGTCGAGATTGCCCGTCGGCTCATCCGCAATAAGAATCGCAGGATCGTTCACAATCGCACGCGCAATCGCCACACGCTGCTGCTCACCGCCCGAAAGCTGCGAGGGGAAGTTGCGGTACTTGTCACGCAGCCCGACCACGTCCAGCACTGCGTTCACACGGCGCTGGATCATCTGGCGCGGCGCCTCAATGACGCGCATGGCAAACGCCACGTTCTCATAGACCGTCTTGTCCGACAGCAGACGATAATCCTGAAAGATAACCCCCAATCCGCGCCGGAGGTACGGAACATCCTTCAAATCCATATTGACAACGTCGTGCCCGTTGACGAAGAGCTCGCCCTCGGTCGGCAGCTCCTCGCGAAAGAGCATCTTAATGAACGTGGATTTCCCCGCGCCGCTCACACCGACAACGAAGATAAACTCCCCCTTGCCGATCTCAATGCTCACATGATCGAGGGCAACGACACCATTGTCATATATCTTTGAGACATTTTTCATCCGAATCATATATCCGTCTCATTCCTCTCCAAGCCGAAACTCCCGTATGAATCAAGAGTCCCTGAAAAACCATCTCATATTATAGCACAAATCGAAAAAACAGCAAAACACTGCGTTGCCATTTTTGCTGTCTCATGCTATTCTCTTTAGAGTAACGGAAGCATTGATAAGGAAAACTACGATGGTTCTTAAAAAAATTTTCTACGTGACGCTCGGACTTCTCAGTCTGGCGCTCGGGATACTGGGTGCCTTGCTGCCCATTCTGCCGACCGTCCCGTTTGTTCTGCTCGCCGCCTTCTGTTTTGCACGCGGCTCGCAGCGCCTCGATGCGTGGCTGCGTACAACACGCATCTACCGCCAAGCCATGCTCCTCATGCGCAACGGCAGGCGCGGCATGACGAACGCGCAGAAACTGCGCATCATGCTGCCCGTAACCACGCTTATGGGCATCTCCTTTCTCCTCACCGAGCACCCGCACGCACGCATCGCCATTGGAGTGATGTGGGCGCTGCACGTCATCTTCTTCGTATTCCGCATCCCCAGCGTCAAAAGGGGAACATAAAATTAGGGAGGTTTTTATGACAAACTGCAAAGAAGTGAGTTGGCACAGCACGCGGCTTGACCGCATGATGAATATACGCATCTACGGAAAGCCGACGGGTGCGCCCCTCCTCGTCTTTCCGACACAGGATGCAATGAGCGACAACTTCGAGAACTTCGGTATGATCGAGGCAATGGCGAACGATCTCCGGAGCGGGCGCATTCAACTCTTCTGCGTGGACACCGTCGACACCGAGACATGGTCAAACGTATGGGGCGACAAGCGGTGGCGTGCGCAGCGGCAGGAGCAGTACTACGGCTACATCATCGACGAGGTTGTCCCGCGCATCTACCTGGAGAACACGAGCAAGCAGCTGCCGATTGCTGCGGGCTGCAGCCTTGGCGGACTGCATGCTGCCATCGTCTTCTTTCGTCGCCCCGATCTGTTTGGCGGCGTGCTCGCCCTCTCGGGCGTCTACGACGCAAAATTCTTCACCGACGGCTGGATGAACGAGACACTCTATGATAACTCGCCGCTCGACTTTCTCGCCAACATGCCCGAGGATCACCCCTACATCGACCTCTACAACCAGCGGCGTATCGTCCTCTGCGTCGGACAGGGACGCTGGGAGGAGGAGGGGCGACGCACGACCGCGCTCATGGGCAATCTGCTCTACAGCAAGGACATCCATGCGTGGGTCGACTTCTGGGGCTACGATGTCGATCATGACTGGGAGTGGTGGAAGAAGCAGTTCACCTACTTCCTCCCCTTTGTCCTGCGTGAAGACACATAAGGAGGTGCACACATGAATTTTATCTTTGTTTCCCCACAGTTCCCGCGCGTCTATTGGAACTTCTGTGACCGCCTGAAAAAAAAGGGCGTAAACGTTCTCGGCATCGGCGACACGCCCTACGACCAGCTGCAGCATGAAGTGCGCGAGTCGCTGACCGAGTACTACTTTGTGCCCTCGCTCGCCGACTACGATCAGATGCTGCGTGCCGTCGCATTCTTTACCTTCAAATACGGCCGCATCGACTGGATTGAATCCAACAACGAATACTGGCTCGCGAGCGATGCACAGCTGCGCACGGACTTCAACGTACGCACGGGCTGGCAGACAGGCGACATCGAACACATCAAGAACAAATCTGCAATGAAGCCCTTCTACCATAAGGCGGGCATTCCCACGGCACGTCTCGCAAAGGTCACAACACTCGCGGCAGGTGAGGAGTTCCTTGCCGAGGTTGGCTACCCCGTCATCGTAAAGCCCGATACGGGCGTCGGTGCAACGGACACCTACCGCATCGACAACCATGACGAGCTGCGCCATTTCTATGCGTCCAAACCGACCGTTCCCTACGTCATGGAGGAGTTCGTCACGGGTGATATCTGCTCCTATGATGCCATCGTCGATGCGGACTCGAACCCCATCTTCGAGTCCATGACCGTCTGGCCGCCGTCCGTCATGGACATCGTGCTCTATCAGCTCGACCTCTCCTACTATACGACGGACATCGTTCCCGATGCCTTGAAAAAGGCAGGACGCGCCACACTGAAGGCATTCCACGTACACAGCCGATTCGTTCACCTTGAGTTCTTCCGTCTGACAAAGGACAAGCCCGGACTCGGCAAAGTCGGGGACTTCGTCGGACTTGAGGTCAATATGCGCCCCGCCGGCGGCTACACCACCGACATGATGAACTTTGCGCATTCCACCGATGTCTATGAGATCTGGGCAGATATGATCACAGCGAACCGCCGCCTCCTGCCCGACCGCAACGAACACTACTACTGCGCGTACGCGAGCCGTCGCGACTTCCATCGCTATGTGCATACGCACGAGGACATTCTCGCACGGTATGCGGGCAAGATCGTCATGTGCGAGCGTATGCCAGAGATGATGTGGCCGCAGATGGGCAATCACATGTATACAGCAAAACTGAACGGGCAGGCGGAGACCGACGAGTTCATCCGCTACGTACAGGAACAACAGGGATAACGGCACGAAAAAAGTTGTTGTATGAGATCAAACGACCTCGTACAACAACTTTTTTGATTGACTGACCTGAGGAAGCAGCACTGATGCTGCTATCGTACCACAAATGGAGAAATGCGTAGACAGCACCACTCCATCACCGCTCTCCGCGCACAGCAATCCAGTACGTCCCCTCTTTGAAATCCAGTGCGACCACACGGAAGCCCGCCGCATGAAAGAGACTGCGGAACTCCGTCGGAGTCGGATTTGTCAGCGAATATTCCGCGACCTTCGCGCGGATGCCCTCGGGCAGATCATCCCGCCCATAGATCTCCGCAAGGAGCACGAACGACCCGCCCGGCTTGATCACGCGTCTGACTTCCTTCAGGCTTTTCTCGGGCGAAGGCCAGAAATAGAAACTCTCCACCGTCACCACCGCATCAAAGCGTTCGTCCGCAAACGGCAGCTCCTCCACCGATCCATGCAGAATCTCCATCCGTCCCGATTCGATCAAAGGGGCGTTGAACGCACGCGATGCCTCCACCGAAGTCTTTGCATAGTCGATGCCGACGAGATGTCCCTCCGTCACGCGTTCGGCTATGCGTGCAAGCGTATTGCCGCCGCCGCAGCCGATATCGAGCACCGTATCATGTGGAGCGAGGTCAATGTGCGCAAGTCCCCACTCCACAAGCTTTGCATGACTTTCGTTCATGCGTGCAAGCATCGCACGCCCTGCCTCCCCCTCGGGGCAGCGGGGATTCCCCTCCGCCGTCTCCCGGTCTATCTTCTGCCAGTCTGCCTCTGCCATCTATTGCACCCCCATCGTCTGTTTCGACAGATCAAAACCGAACTGCATCGGGTCGGCAGGATCCCAGATCCGCGTCTCCTCGTTGTAGCGGACAGGCACATAGAACGTCACCGTGCCGATCGGCTCAAGTTCGCGGTACGCCTCTGCCGTCGCCTCGACTGCCGTCTTGCGCAGCTCCTCCGGTGCGGCATCCAGCTTCATGCGCTGTCGCATGAGAGAGGTTGCCTTTTCGCGTGCGGCGATCATATTGTATCGCGTTACCGTCACTTCAACCATTGCCTGACCGCGCCCCTCCTCCGTCACAGCCGTTTCGACCGTCGCCGTACGCAGGGACTCCATATAGGCATCGCCAATCTCCGCCGCCTCCTCGGGCGAGAGCATCGCCCCAGACGTTTGCAGTGCATTCGAAAACGCCGCTTTCATGTTAAAGGACTCCGTCGGCGCACCATAGGAGGCAAGCCGCTTCTGCGCCGCCTCATCCTGCCGCACAAACGCGTCACAGTAAAGCTTGATACTCTCCGCTGCATCTGCCCGCTCCATGCGTCCAAACGTCGCGAAATAGAGTGCTGTCAGAATCGCCGCAGCAAAGATTGCCACAAAAATGATGGGAAATCGAATTTTTGATGAAATCACCGTATTATCACTCCTCTATTATATTCTATCGCACAAAGATCCGCGCCGAATTAGCACAGGGCTCTATTTCATCAGAATATAATATGCGCATGCATTAGATGGCGTGGCTGAATTTATCAGTGCTTCCATAAGGATTGCTATGGTGAGATCATTGTACCATAAAAAATTTTTGGGAGGCGAGCACGGAATTCACCTCACACGAGCAAAATAAAAAGCCCATCAAAAGACAGGCTTTTCGCAAATTTTTCATGCGTCATTCAGATCCGTTTTCGTAAATCTCCATATCCATCTGATCCATACGCTTTGCGATCACAGCGGTTCCGACAAGGTCACCCGTATTGTTCAACAGCGTATGCGGCGGATCGATGACCGGCCAGATTGCAGCAAAGATTGGAATGACATCCAACGGCATACCAATTGCTTCGAGGAGAACAGTGCTCATGACAATTCCTGCGCCCTTCACGCCGGCAGCACCGACAGACAGGATAATGCCGAGGAAGATATAGAGTACGAGCTTGCCAAACGTAACCTCCACGCCATAGATGTGACCACAGAATATGCAGCAAAGGCCAATAAAAACAGCAAAACCGTTCATGCCGCAAGTGTTTCCAAGTGGAAGTGTGAAACCGTAGACATTTTCCGGAATGCCAAGTTTACTGCCCGCAACCTTTAAAGATACAGGCAGAGTCGCAGCCGACGAGGTGGTCGACACGGCAACAAGCATTGGTTCAGAAATGCGTCGAAAGAAACCGAGCGGTGAAATTCCGGCAGCAACTTTTAGAATCAAGGGATATAGAATGACAAGAACAAGCCCGCAGGTGAGATAATCTGCTGCAATGAGAAGCAAAACATCCTTGACCGTCGCCCCAGAGATGGTTGTTACCATAGTTGCCATCAGAGACGCAATGCCAATGGGCGAAAACGCCATGACAAAATCCGTGATTTTCAGCATGACGGCAGCACATTGATCTAGTAGGCGGATAAGTTCCGCGACTTCCTTCCCAAGTATGAGTAAAGCACAGCCAAGGAAAATAGCGAACACAATAATCTGCAGCATATCCTGCTTGACCATTGCATTCACAATGTTCTCAGGAAACCATGAAATGATGTTGTATAAATAAAGTTGACAACTTCTTCGCAAGGATTTTAGATAAGGTCAAAGAGGAGAAGGAGAGGTCAAAATAGCAGCAAACAGGCAATACGATGACGAATTTAAGGTGCAGGCAATCAAGCTGGCGCAGGAAATCGGTCAAGCGAAAGCCGCCAAAGAGCTAGGAATTTCCAAGAATACGATGTATACATGGACACGCG
>NZ_LT985756.1 GCF_900290285.1 Candidatus Centipeda massiliensis
CTCTCATAATACGAGTTATCCGCACCTTGGTAGATGACAGATTCTCTCTTGTCACGTTTTATTTTTCCCTGCTTGATGAGTTCTTCTTTCTCCGCTCGAATCCGATCCAACAGCGCTGAGGCTGGTTCGTCACTTTCATCTTGTTGGACGAGTTTTCCCTGTACTGCATATTGAAGGACTGATCTTTTTAGTTGTTGAGGAAATTTTATATCAAGTTCTTTAACTCGGCTATAGGCACTATCATATTCGGATATAATAGGAGTTACTTCATTGAGTTTTCTTACGATCCTTTGCTGCTCTTTTATCGAAGGAATTGGAATAAACAGTGAAGACATTGTCTCTGTACTTACTCGTGGCATTTTCACACCATATGTTGCAGAATTGATGAGGTTGTCAATATAAGGACATTTTAAAACGGTAATCACATATTCTGAAATGATTCCACCATAGAGACTGAATGGAACGATTTCTGAAGAGCAAATACCATCTTTTTGAGCTATTAATATTTTCAACAAATACGGACGCAATTTGCTATACAGAATATTTCCTGCCTTGAAGATATTTCTATCTCCTACAGTTTTTCTGTCTTTGGCAGTTTTATATTCCAGTAATCGTCCACCTTTTTCTATATCTTCAAGATCAAGTGACCAAACATCAGAAGGAGCCTCCTGTATGTTGATTTTTCTCTTAGTCTCTGCATAAGTGGATATGGTTCCTAGCCTCACCCACGCCCAACTCTCGGGAATCTCAAACGGAATCTCATCCTCAATGCACTTCACCGTACCATCGGCGAATTTCTCATAATGCAAATTATCCGTACTTCTTACAAACGAAAAGAGTCATTGCAGAAAGGTGTGCAATGACTCTTTTCGTTTGCTTATGTACGCTCGTCTTACCTCGTCACCGATGGTAGCGCACACAAAGTGCCTGCAGCTTCTTCGGATCGAGTTCGAGGAGGTAGTCCTTCTTGAGGCTCCAACGCCAGTTGATACCGACGGTGCCGGGGGTGTTCATGCGGGCGCGCTCGTCGAGGGCGAGGAGATCCTGCATGGGGATGATCGCCATGCGGGCGCGCGAGGCGTACGCCGCCTTGATGAGGCGCTTGCATATCGTCTTCGGGCGATCAGAGGTCGTACCCGTCATATTCGCGAGCGTCTCACGCAGCACTTCATCGATATCGTGCGTGAACCAGCCAACGGTGGTGTTGTTGTCGTGCGTCCCCGTATAGATGATGCTGTTCTCGGGCGTAACGAAGCCGACGCGTCCCGACTCGTTCGGCTCAAGCATGAAGTGGACAATCTTCATGCCGGGGAAGCCGCAGTCGTCACGCAGACGCTCAACCTCGCTCGTGATGATGCCGAGATCCTCGGCGACAATGTTCATCTCACCAAGCTCCCTCTCAATCTCATCGAAGAAGGGCTTGCCCGGCCCCTTGAGCCAGCGGCCGTTGATCGCGGTCGTCGCCTTGCCGTCGACCGACCAGTAGGACTCGAATGCGCGGAAGTGGTCGATGCGAATGATATCGACCTGTTCGTGCAGCTTGCGGAAGCGACGCTTCCACCATGCGTAGTTCTCCGCCTTCATCGCGTCCCAGTTGTACTGCGGGTTGCCCCAGAGCTGTCCATTCGCGGCAAAGTAGTCGGGCGGTACGCCCGCGACGGTACGCGGTGTACCATCCTCATTGAGGTCAAAGAGGTGCTGATTCGCCCATGCGTCTGCGCTGTCCTGTGCGATGAAGATCGGCATGTCGCCGAGGACTTCGATGCCTTTCTTTTTCGCATAGTCATGCAGACGATTCCATTGGAGATGGAAGATGTACTGCTTGAAGCGATCCAGTTCCACCTCATCCCTCTGCCGCTCGGCAAGTGCCTTGAGCGCCGCAGGATCGCGGTGCTTGATCTCGTCCGGCCACTCTGTCCAAGGTTTGCGTGCGTATTCTTTCTTTGCCGCATGGAAGAGGGCGTAGTCATCGAGCCAGTACGCTTCTTTTGCACAGAACTCTTGGAATGCCGGATCCTGTGCATTTTTCTCACGAAACGCGTAGAATGCCTTTTCGAGCAGTTCCTTCTTGAACTGTTTGACGCGTTCAAAGTCGATGAACGCTGTGTTCGCCTCATAAGGCAGGAAGAGATCCTTCTCTGTCAGCCAGCCGCGCGCGGCAAGATCCTCGGGATCAATCATCATGATATTGCCCGCGAACGCGGAGATGGACTGATAGGGCGAGTAGCCATGTCCAACGGGACTGAGCGGCAGAATCTGCCAGATCTTCTGCCCCGCCTCGGCAAGGAAGTCGAGGAAGCGATATGCCTCCTTGCCGAAGTCGCCCACGCCGTATTTCGACGGCAGGGAGGTCGGGTGCAGGAGGACACCCGCCTTGCGTTCATAGCGTTGTGGCTCCTCACGCTGACGCAGGAGCAGTCCAAAGAGCGGCGGAATCTTGATCCGCAGGCGTCCGCGCTCCACCTCGTATGTGCGCGAGGGCTTGAACGCATCCTCAAACACGCCGCAGGCGAAGTCGCTCACCTCCACATCAATGGTCTGCGTCTCGGTAAGGTTACGGTTGAATGCGGCGATAAAGACACCGTCCTCCTTCTCCTGATTGAACACATCGTAGCCCGAGCGAATGGTGCGTGCATAGGCGATGACATCACCCGCACCGTAGAGCGGCAGGATATCGCCCGTGCGCAGTGCATCGTTCTCGTTGCGGATCGCGATAAAGCGCTCAAACCAGCTGCGGATCTCCTTGTTGCCATGCACCCAGTCGTAGGGGCGGCGGTTGAACGGATCCTTGAAGCCCTCCATGCCGATCTCGTCGCCATAGTAGACGCTCGGCACGCCGGGATAGGTCATCTGCCAGAGGGCCGCCATGAGGAGGCGGCGCGAGCCGAGATCGAACTGCTCCGGCGTCATGCGCACGCGCGACTGCTCGATGGCGGGCATCCCTTCATAGTAGGGGACGCCGGCGAGTACGGTGATCGCGCGCTGTACGTCATGGCTGCCGATGAGGTTCATCATCGCATAGAGATTTTCCTTCGGATAGTTCTCGATCTGACTTGCGAGCCGTCGTGCTGTCTGGCGTCCATCGACCGCGCCCGTGAGGAAGTCGAGCATCATCGTGCGCAGCGGGTAGTTCATTGCTGAATCCATCTCGCTCCCAGAGAGGTATTCGCGCGGCGTACCGTAGGCGACCTTGTTCGAGGCATCCTCCCAGACCTCACCGATCATGACGGCATCGGGGTTGCGCTTCTTCAGCTCGGCAAAGAACGTCTTGGAGAACGTCGGCGGGAGCTCGTCGATCACGTCGAGGCGCCAGCCCGCAATCCCCTCGTTCATCCAGTGGTGAAGCACGCTGTCCTTGCCTGTAATGACGAAGTCCATGTAGGCAGGGTCGGTCTCGTTGACGTTCGGCAGAGTCTCGAAGTCCCACCAGCAGTCGTACTCGTTCGGATAGTTGCGGAAGTGGTACCACGAGTAGTACGGCGACTCCTTCGACTGGTACGCGCCGAGCGAACTGTACTGATGCTGGCGGTTGAAATAGATGCTGTTGCTGCCCGTATGGCTGAACACGCCGTCGAGGATGATGCGGATACCGCGCTCCTCTGCCGCCGTGACGAGGGCACGAAAGTCCTCAATATCGCCGAGCACGGGGTCGATCTTGTGGTAGTCTCCCGTATCGTAGTGATGGTTGCTCTCGGACTCGAAGACGGGGTTGAAGTAGATGCACGAGATGCCGAGCTGCTTCAGATAGTCCAGCTTCTCCATGACCCCGCGCAGGTTCCCGCCGAAGAAATCATAAGCGATGATCTCCTTTGTGTCGGGATCCTTGAGATACATGGGGTCGTCCGTCCAGTCCGTGCGGATGACCGCACCTTTCTTGCGGACGATGGTATCACCCGAACGCGCGAAGCGATCCGGAAAGATCTGGTACATCACGGCATTCTTGAACCAGTCCGGTGTACGTGCGCCCTTGTTGTAGATCGTGATCTGATAGGACTCGGGAGCCTCCATGGTGAGCGCTCCAATGCCGCCCAGCATCTCCGGGTTGTTCCCATAAAAATAGGTGCCGCTTTCCGCTGTAATGATGAAGTAATACCAAACCAGACAGCCATAATCCGGCAGATTGATCCATGCCGTATAGAATTTCTGCTCGTTCTGTCCGTCCTTTGTTTCGAGTGGGATCAGACGCTCCCCCGTCTGATCCTGCCAGAGGCGCACGAGTACCTGATGGATCGGCTCGAATGTCCGAATGCGAATGCCGAGCCGCAGACGGCTCCCCGCCTCCGCCGCTCCGACGATGGAGCGAAAATAAATATTCTGTGAGTTGTGCTCCACCTGATACGATTCCAGCATAGCATCCTCTCCTTTCCTAAAAATAAACGCACAGAAACCACTGGAGAATCAAATGTTCTTATTTGAACCAAATTCACCAGCGGTTTCTTAGGGGGTGCGTCGTGGAAGACTCAAATACGGTCAACCCACGCACAAACCGAAATTCTGCAAGGGACAATCTCAGCCTTCGAGCAGGAGGCGCTCGTAGAGTGTCTCATACTCTTTCGCGGAACGCTTCCAGCTAAAGTCGCTGTGCATCGCTGTAAAGATGAGCTGGCGCCACTCACGCAGATTCCCGTATGCAGCAAGCGCACGCTTCAGGGCATACATCATCTCATGCGCATTGTATTCGTAGAACAGGAACCCGTTTCCCTTGTCCACATCCGAGCGATCAAACTGGACGACGGTGTCCTTGAGACCGCCCGTCTCACGCACAACGGGAATCGTCCCATAGCGCATGGCGATGAGCTGTCCGAGTCCGCATGGCTCGAACATGGACGGCATGAGAAAGATATCGGACGCTGCGTAGATGCGCTGTGCAAGCTCGTTCGAGAAGCGGATGTTGATGGACACCTTGTTCGGATAGCGCCACGTGAGTTCCTTGAACCAGTCCTCATAGCCGCGATCCCCTGTCCCCAGGAGGACGAACTGTACGTTCTCATGCTGTAGGATCTCGTCCAGTATGCGTATGACCAGATCCAGTCCCTTGTTCGCAACGAGCCGCGTGATCATGGAGACCATCGGTGTGCGGCGGTTCTCAGGAAGCCCGAGATCACGCTGCAGGCGCACCTTGTTGTCGCTCTTTCCCTCGACTGCCTTCTTGATATCGTAGTTGACGTAGAGGTTCTTGTCCGTCTGCGGGTTATAGATATCGTAGTCAATCCCGTTGACGATGCCGAACAGTTCCTCCCGACGCTTGCGCAGAAGCCCGTCAAGGTGTTCGCCGTAGTAGTCGTATTGGATCTCCTCGGCGTAGGTCTTGCTGACGGTCGACACATAGTCGGCGTAGATGATGCCGGCTTTCATGAAGTTGACCGCATCGAAGAACTCGAAATCCCCGTTGTTGAAATACTGCCAGTCCAGTCCGAGCACATCCGTCATGACATTCTTGGGGAAGACGCCCTGATACTTGAGGTTGTGGATCGTAAAGAGCGTCTTGATCCCCTGATAGCGCGCATCGTCCCTGTGCTCCAGTTTAAGGAATACGTTGACGAGTGCGGAATGCCAGTCGTTGGAGTGGATGATGTCCGGCCAGAAATCGAGCGCAGGCAGGAGGTTGAGCACAGCACGGCTGAAAAACGAGAAGCGCTCCGCATCGTCCGGATACCCGTAGTGACCCTCGCGGTTGAAATACTCCTCGTTGTCCACAAAGTAGTAAGTCACACCATCCAGCACATACTTGTCAATGCCAACGAATTTATCCCGCCATGCAACATTCAGCACACCGTCATAAATGTGCTCCATCGTGTTCCGGATATCCTCGGCAATCGTGCCATACTTCGGCAGTATGACGCGGCAGTCCACGCCGTCCTTTACGAGTGCGGCGGGGAGCGAGCCAGCCACATCCGCAAGACCGCCGGTCTTTACAAAAGGAACTGCTTCTGATGCTACATATAGTACCTTCATCCCAATATCCTCCTTTTCCGCGCGGAAGGGTGCCGTAATCACCGCTCCGCGCGTCTATCATCCTCTATTTTTAGCCTTCGTCATTCTCCTATCAATACGTACAGCGCCTCAGACCTTTGCTGCACGCGTTTTCTTTGGCTTTTCTTCCGCCTCTGCTGTCTTCTTGCGGGTCGTTTTCTTCTTGGTCGCCGTCATGGACGCCGCCTTTGTTGTCTTTTCGGTGGATTTCTCCGCAGACTTTCCCGTCTTTGACGGAGCAGATGCTGTGGCTGCCTTCTCCCCCTCCGTCTTTGCCTTGGCAGACTTCTTGGGAGACGATTTCTTTGCAGGGGCAGCCTCTGCCTTTGTCGCTGACGTTTTGCTTGTTTTCTTCGCCGCAGTTTTGGCGGCAGGCTTCTCTTCCGCGGTATTCGTCGTACGCTTCTTAGGCGCCGGCTTTTCCACTGCTGTATCCGCCTGCTTCGCAGCAGCAGCAGAGGTCTTAGACGTTACTGCTTTTTTTTTTGCAACGGCATCCACCGTCTCGGGAATCTCGTGCTCAGGTGTCCCCGCACCGCTCTGACACTTGAGGCGATAGAACGTCGAGGCAAGCGGCGGCACCGTGATGACGATGGACTGCTCGCGTCCGTGGAACGCATAGTCCTCACTCACGATATCCCCTGTATTGAGAACGCCGCTGCCGCCGTACGCCTCCTCATCGGAGTTGAACACCTCAACATAGGTGCCCTTCGTCGGTACGCCAATGCGGTAGCCATGGCGCACCTCCGGTGTGAAGTTGTGCACGCAGACGATGAAGTCGCTGCGATCCTCGGCGCGACGAACGAGTGCGATAATGCTGTTCTCGTTGTCGTTGCAGTCGATCCACTGGAAGCCGTTCCAGTCGAAGTCGACCTGCCAGAATGCCTTGTTGTCGACGTAGAACTTGTTGAGCGCCTTCGAGTACGCAAGCATCTTCGTGTGCATCGGATACTGCTCGACGAGGTGCCAGTCCATGCTGTCGTCGAAGTTCCACTCGATGAAGTGTCCAAACTCGCCGCCCATGAAGAGCAGCTTCTTGCCCGGGTGTGCGATCCAGTAGCCGAAGAATCCGCGCAGCCCCGCGAATTTCTGCCAATAGTCGCCCGGCATCTTGCTGATGAGGGAGCACTTTCCGTGTACGACCTCGTCATGCGAGAGCGGGAGGACGAAATTCTCGGAGAAGGCATACATGAGGGAGAACGTGATCTTGTCCTGATTCCACTTGCGGTAGATCGGATCAAGGCTCATGTAGGAGAGCATATCGTTCATCCAGCCCATGTTCCACTTGTAGTTGAAGCCCATGCCTCCCATGTAGACGGGTTTGGAGATGAGCGGCCACGCGGTCGATTCCTCCGCGATCATCAGCGCGTGCGGATGGTACTTGAAGATCGTTTCGTTGAGCTTCTTGAGGAAATCCATCGCCTCAAGGTTGCCCGTGTCACCGTACTTGTTCGGCTGCCACTCGCCGTCCTTGCGCCCGTAGTTGAGGTAGAGCATATTCGCAACCGCGTCGATGCGCAGACCGTCGATGTGGAACTCCTCGAACCAGAAAAGCGCGTTCGAGATG
Organism: Candidatus Centipeda massiliensis; assembly: GCF_900290285.1. Taxonomy (GTDB): domain Bacteria; phylum Bacillota; class Negativicutes; order Selenomonadales; family Selenomonadaceae; genus Centipeda; species Centipeda massiliensis. The sequence goes on from NZ_LT985756.1 coordinate 7,541, forward strand.
AGGAAACTCTGCACCTCCGTACGCCCATAGTCAAAGTTCGTGGTGCCCCACTCCCAGTTCTCCGCGCGCGTCTCGTTGTCGGACTCATAGAGGTTCTTGCCGTCGAAGTGGCGAAGCCCTTGCTCGTCCTTGCAGAAATGCCCCGGCACCCAGTCCATGATGATGCCGATGCCGTTCTGATGTGCGGTATCGACGAGATAGCGGAAATCGTCGGGCGTGCCGTAGCGGCTCGTCACAGCGAAATACCCCGTCGCCTGATAGCCCCATGAGCCGTCGTAGGGATGCTCGCAGAGCGGCATGAACTCGATATGGGTGTAGTTCATGTCCTTGACATAGCTGATGAGCTGGTCTGCGAGTTCGCGATAGGAGAGATACTCCCCCTCAAGCGTGCGCCGCCAAGAACCGGCGTGCACCTCATACGTGAGCATGGGACGCTCATAGGAGGACTCCTCCTCCTTGCGTTTCAGCCACGCCGCATCGCCCCACTCGTAGTGGTTCATGTCGTAGGTACGGGATGCCGTCTGCGGCTTCTTCTCTGCATAGAATCCGTAGGGGTCTGCCTTCATGATGCGGGGACCGCCCCACTGTGGTTCGATCGCATACTTGTAGATCTCGCCCTCGCCGAGTCCCTCGACAAAGGTCTCCCAGATCTCGCCGTCGTCAATGCGGTTCATTGGGTGGATAAAGACATTCCAATCATTGAACTCTCCAACGACGCTGACTGCATTTGCATTCGGTGCCCATACTGTAAATCGGATACCTTTTTTCCCATCCTGTTCCACGAAATGCGCTCCGAGCATTTCCTGTGCATGATAGTTCGTGCCCTGATGAAAGAGGTACAGATCAAACTCACTCAGTGCGGATGTTTTCATACGATCCCCTCCTGTATTTTCCTCAGGGCGTGCGTTTCCTACGCGCACGCCCCTGCCTCTTACGAGATGATGACGGGGTGGATGTTCCAGATCTCCCGTGCATACTCGTCAATCGTGCGGTCAGACGAGAATCCGCCGGAGTGCGCGACGTTCATTGCCGCCGTACGCGCCCAGCCATCCTTGTCCTTGAACCGCCGCATGACCTCAATGCGTGCGTTGTCGTACGCATTGAAATCCTTTAGAATAAAGAATTCATCGTTCGCGTGCAGGAGATAGTCATACAGCGAACGGAAGTCTCCGTAGGTACCGTCAACGAGCTGGTTCATCACCGTGCGTACTTTCTCGTTCGTGTGATACTCATCCCACGCGGAATACGCGCCCGTCGCGTAGTAGTTCATAACCTCCTCGGCCTTGAGACCAAAGATCACGCAGTGCTCATTGCCGACCGCATCGCGGATCTCGACGTTTGCGCCGTCGAGCGTGCCGAGCGTGATTGCGCCGTTCATCATGAACTTCATGTTGCCCGTACCCGACGCCTCCTTCGACGCCGTGGAGATCTGCTCGCTGACATCCGCTGCCGGATAGACCAGCTCACCGATGGAGACGCCGAAGTTCTCGATGAAGATGACCTTCATAAAGTCATTGACGCGCTTATCCTTATTGATTCGATCCGCGACCACGTTGATAAGGCGGATTGTCTCCTTCGCGATGTAGTAGCCCGGCGCCGCCTTCCCGCCGAAGAAATAGGTCACAGGCTGCGTCAGGAAGGACGGCTCGCTGAGTGCACGATGGTAGCGGTACATGATGTGCAGAATGTTCATCAGCTGCCGCTTGTAGGAGTGGATACGCTTGACCTGAATGTCGAACATCGAATCAGGATTCAGCTTCACTCCATTGTGGTGCTCGATGTAGTGCGCAAGCCCCTCACGCCGCAAATGCTTGATCTTCATGAGCTGTTCGAGGAAGTTCTTGTCCTCGACATGATCATGCAGACCGTCCATCTTCTCTGGATGACGATGCCACTCACGGCTGCCGAGCATATCGTCAATCAGTGTTGCAAGCTCGGGGTTCGCCCCCATGAGCCAGCGGCGATGCGTAATGCCGTTGGTCTTATTGTTGAACTTGCGCGGCGTATAGTCGTAGAAATCCTTCAGCGTTGTCGACTTCAGGATACCCGTGTGGATCTTCGCCACCCCGTTGACGCTGTGCCCACCGACAATGGAGAGTCGTGCCATGTGGATCACACCGTCCTGAATGATGGAGAGTGCACACACCTTGCCCTCATTCCCCGGATAGCGGCGGCGCACCTCCTCAAGGTGGCGGCGGTTGATCTCGTCGATGATCATGTAGATGCGCGGCAGGAGCGGCTGGAACATATCAATGCCCCACGTCTCAAGTGCCTCCGGCATGATCGTGTGATTCGTGTACGCGATTGTGTCGCGCGTAATCGCCCACGCATCCTCCCACGTCAGTGCCTCTTCGTCGACGAGGATGCGCATGAGTTCTGCGACGCAGAGCGCGGGATGCGTATCGTTGATATGAATGCCGATCTTCTTGCCGAAGTCGTAGATGCTCATGCCCGTCTTCTTGTAGTGGCGGACAATGCTCTGCACACCCGCCGAGACGAAGAAGTACTCCTGAATGAGACGCATACGGCGTCCCTCGAACGTACTGTCGTCCGGGTAGAGGTAGCGCGTGATGGACTCGACGAAGCTGCGGTAGTCGTTGCGCTGCTGGATCTGTTCCTGCGTCAGCATGCCGTAATCGGAGAAGTCACGGTTGACCTCGGCGTTCCACATGCGCAGCGTATTGACCGTCGCGTTGTGGTAGCCGACAATCGGCATATCATACGGCACCGCCATGACGATCATGGGGTTCTCATGGACAAGTTCAAGCTTGCCGTTCCCCATGTCGCGCATATAGGCATGACCGCCAAACTTGACATCGACCGACTTATCCGGCTTGCGGTACTCCCACGCAAAGCCATCGCGCAGCCAGTTGTCCGGAATCTCCACCTGGTTGCCGCCGACGATCTTCTGCTCGAAGAGGCCATACTGGTAACGGATGGTACACCCGTGTCCCGGCAGGCGGTGCGCCGCCAACGAGTCAATGAAGCATGCTGCGAGACGCCCAAGACCGCCATTGCCAAGCCCCGCATCCGGCTCCACCTCATAGGCGTCCGAGAGGTTCAGCTTGAAATCCCCCAGAACCTCCTGCAGCGCCTCCTCAATGCCGAGATTGATGAGGTTGGATTTTAGGAGACGACCGAGCAGGAACTCAATGGAGAAGTAGTAGATCTGCTTCTCCTTGCGCTGCCCATACTGTTTATTCGTCTTGATCCAATTATCCGAGATGGACTGTTTGGCGGTTGCCGCGATCGTTTTGTAGATCTCGATCTCCGTCAGTTCCTCCACATCGCGGCCAAACATAACATGCGCGGTTGTAATAAAACGGCTCTTCAAGATCTTCTTCATCGTCTCGAGAGCCTTTCCGGTCGGCCTATTGACTTGATCCTTCTGTGCCAAATCGTCCACTCCTTTTCCAATTCTCTTGCCTTTCCCGATCTTCTCTCTTCCTGCCGGCGGCAGTAATCCCCATAAGAAGTACCAGAAACAAGAAGCCGTTATAGCCTCTCCCGTCTCAGCTGCTGAGGCGGGAAGGGGACACTAACGGCAATCATAAACAACCTTTAAATCGTGATATTCTTCTTGATAACGAGCGGATATTCCGTGGCACCCTTTAACCACTTCTCCGCCGTGATCACAACGTTCTTGTCGCAGATGACATTTTCGACAAGCGCGCCATCCTGAATATCGCATTTCTGCATGATGATCGAATTTCGGATCTTTACATCCTTGCCCACCTTTACCCCGCGGAACAGGATGCTGTTCTCCACCTCGCCGCTCACAATGCAGCCGTTTGCGATGAGCGAGTTCGTGACCTTTGCCGTCTCCTTGTACTGCACGGGCACGCCGTCCTTGATCTTCGTGTAGACGGGACGCTCTCCCATGAAGAGGTTCTGCCACACCTCAGGATCGAGGATCTCCATATTCGCCCGATAGTAGGTCGACATGGAGTCCACATGCGCCATATAGCCATCATGCTCGTAGGCGAACATCGTGTAGTCCGCTGCCCGGCGAATGATCCCATCGAGTACGAAATCCTGTCCGCCATGCTCGTAGGCATAGCGGACAATCTCGACAAACGCCCGCTTGTCCATGAGGTAGATCCCCATGGATACCTTCATTCCCTGATAGGCGACCGGCTTCTCCGCAATATCAAGGATAAGGCCGTTCTCCGCCAGCTCAATCACGATGTTGTTGCCCGTGTTCTCGTCAATCGTCGTATGCGAGACAAGCGTGATATCTGCGCCCGTATTCTGATGAAACCGCAGCACCTTGTTGAAGTCCACATTGTAGACAAAGCTGCCGTTCGTCAGCAGGATGTACCGCGAGGACGCATGCTCAATGAAGTCCAGATTGTGATAGAAGTTCTTGAGATCACCCTTGCGCCGCTGGGCATCGTCCTGTGCGGCGGGCAAATAGAAGAGACCGTCGTGGCGCCGTGCCAAATCCCAATCCTTGCCGGAGCGGAGATGGTCGAGCACCGAACGCGGCTCATCGGGCAGCATGATGCCCACCTTGTTGATGCCGGAGTTAACCATGCTCGAAAGGGAAAAGTCAATCAGTCGATAGCGTCCGGCGAAGGGAATGGATTCAACTGCACGCCGCTCGGCAAGTTCACGGATGAGACTCCCGTCCTCCTGCAGGTTGATAAGACCCATTACGGTATTCATTGTATGTTCACCCCATTCTCTTCCTATGGCTCAGCCGACACGCTGCTCGGTGGACGTTACCGCCACGGTCTCTCCCTCTGGGATGACCGTGATCTGCGACTCCTCGCCGATGACCTGCGCCCCTGCCTCGACCGCAGCGTGCTGTGCCAAGATCGCATAGTTCACCACGGCGCCATCCTCGACCACAGCCGAGGGCAGCAGAACCGAGTTGCGCACGACCGCTCCTTTTCCGACGCGGACACCCGGGAAGATCACAGAATGCTCAACCGTGCCAAGGATCATTGTCCCCTCGCTGATCATCGAGCGCGTGATCTTCGCCTCTTTGCCGACAAACTGCGGCGGCATGGACGGATTGAACGAATAGATGCTCCATTTGCCGGAGAGGTCGAACGGAGGCTCCTCCTGCAGGAGATCCATATTTGCCTGCCAGAGGCTCTCGATCGTACCGACATCCTTCCAATAGCCGTTGAAAGCGTAGGAGTAAAGGCGTCCCTCGTCCGCGAGCATCTTCGGGATAATATCCTTGCCGAAGTCATGGCTCGACGTATCGCTCTTTGCGTCAGCGCTCAGATATTCCTCAAGGTAGTCACGGTTAAAGATGTAGATCCCCATCGAGGCAAGATTGCTCTTCGGCTTTGCCGGTTTTTCCTCAAACTCGACAATCCGTCCGGTCTCATCCGTATTCATAATGCCGAAGCGCGGCGCCTCATCCCAAGGCACTTCAAACACACCGATGGTGGCCTGTGCCTTGTTTTTCTTGTGCGACTCAAGCATCCACGCATAGTCCATCGTGTAGATGTGATCTCCGGAGAGGATGAGCACATAGTCCGGATCTGCCATGTCGATAAAATTGAGGTTCTGGTAGATTGCATCCGCCGTGCCGCGGTACCACTCCGCGCCTTTTTCCCGCGCATAGGGCGGCAGAACGAAGAGACCGCCGTCACGCTTGTCGAGATCCCACGCGCTGCCCGAGCCCAGATACTGATTCAGCTCAAGTGGACGATACTGCGTCAGGACGCCGACCTTTTCGATGCCGGAGTTCACACAGTTGCTCAGCGGAAAATCAATGATGCGGTACTTCCCCCCGAACGGAACCGCCGGCTTTGCAACGCGCTTCGTGAGCGCACCAAGGCGGCTGCCTTGTCCGCCTGCCAGAATCATTGCCAAGCACTCTGTTTTTCTCATAGATAATTCTCCCCTCACGGATACCGAGTGGTATCCCCAACATATATGCAATGGCAAATCGGTTGGGCTTGCCGTACACCCATCCGTTTCGCCGTATTCCTGCCGAGTCTAATGAGATGGAACTCATTTCGTCGTATTTATCTTCCGTAATTCATTTTAGATACTTAACTAATTCGATAAACAAGCCGAATTTCCTGCATTTTTTTGCGGTACTTTCAGCCTTTTTCAAATTTGTCACAGAATATTGGAGGGACTTTCGGGAGGTATTCTCCCCGTTTATTGTACCATTATTTTACAATATGTTTGCGTGCGAATCAAGCAGTTCTGTAAAGAAAAAAATATTGCATTTCATGAATCTGTGTGATAAAATAACGCAGAACATTTTTCGTCGAGGGGGGTGAACGATTTGCCAAACATCAAGGCATCCATTCTGAGTGTAAAGTCTGACGCCAAGCGCCGCGCACGCAATGTTGCGGAGAAGACACGCGTCCGCCGTGCCATCCGCAGCGTCAATGACGCTGTTGCTGCCGGCAACGCAGAAGAGGCGAAAAACCTCCTCGTTGCGGCTTACAAGTCCATCGATCAGGCTGCTGCGAACAACGTCTATCACAAGAACGCTGCAGCACGTAAGAAGTCGCGTCTTGCCAAGAAGGTCAACGCGCTGGCACAGTAACATAGAAAACACCATTCCATAGGGAATGGTGTTTTTTGATGTCCGTTTTCCTCAGACCATCTTCCGGAACACATAGAAGCCGACAAGTGCCTGCAGGAGACTGAGTGCAGCGAGCATGCCGAATGCGGTCTGGAGATTCGTGAGTGCGGAGACAAAGCCAATGGCGGCAGGCCCCGCAAGGATGCCGAGATAGCCCATCGTACTGACAGCAGAGACAGCGGTGCCGATGGGCATGACATTCTGCCTGCCCATCAGCGAGAAAAATACGGGCACGATGTTCGCGCTGCCGATACCAATGGCAAAAAATCCAAGATAGAGCAGGGCATCCACAGGGGCAAACATGACGAGCAGGATGCCGGCAAAGGTGAGGAGCGCGCCGCCAACGGCAACGGGACACTGTCCGATGCGCTGCACGACGCGATCCCCAAGAAAGCGCATCAGGAGCATCGCGGCAGAGAATACCGAGAACCCCATGCCCGCAAGCGAGAGATCCATGCCGCGTACAGTCGTGAGATAGACACCGCTCCAATCCATCACGGCTCCCTCACTGAGAAACGCAATGAACGCTGTCACGCCGACAAAAACGACAATCCCACGCGGAATGGCAATGAGTGCCCCTCCACCTCCGCCGTAAGGAATGAGACGGCTGCCAAAAATCTCCGTCAACAGAAGTACGATCGCGGCCGCAATCGCGGTGGACTGAAACGCCGTGAGTCCGAACAGTCCGACCCACACGCCGTAAAGCCCCGCACCGACGAAGCCGCCGAAGCTCCAAAAGCCATGCATCCCACTCATGATGCGTCGCCCGATTCCCTTCTCCACGATGACCGCCGCAATATTGATGACAACATCAATGCAGCCCATGAGCGCACCAAAAAAGAGAATCACAGGCACGGCAATCCAGAAGGAATCCACGAAGCAGATCGAAAGCAGGACGGCAGCATATATAACGCCTGCGGCTATGAGCACGCGACGGCAGCCGAGGCGTGCCGAGAGCGCCCCCGAAAGCGGCATGGTCAGCAACGACCCAACGCCAATGCAGAGCAGCAGCAATCCGAGCATATCGTCCCCGATGGCAAGCCGCCCCCGCAGAAGCGGCACGAGCGGCGCCCATGATGCCGAGCCAAATCCCCCGATAAAGAAAAACGCACGCGTCGCATTCACCTCACGCATGCCGATCTGTTTCTGCTCCGCCATCATCGTCTCCATATACATCATCTCCCATTCCCGCCCCGTCCCCACGGGACGCTGAAAAACTCCTGCCATTCTATCATAGGAGTTCAAAAAAACAAGCTTTTTTCACGCAAAAGAGGGACTGCCGTTATTCTACCCCTTCCCCGTTATGTCGGGGAAGGGGCACAAAGGAGGGGCGTTGTACGAAGTTGTTTGCTTCGTACAACGCCCCTCTTTATGAACGGCTTGTCCGTTTCGATGCCATGATAAATCACTACGAAACCGCAACCCCATGCTCCTCGGCCATCTTTCGGATGACAGCTTCCGGCAGCTCTGCCATTTGTGCCACTGTCGAAACCGGCGTCCCAGAACGCAACATGTTCATCGCCATGTGTGCGATACCAAGCTGGCGTCCTTGACTCATACCTTGTTTCATACCTTGCTTTATGCCTTGCTCCATCCCAACTGCTCGTCCCTCCTTCCACGATCCCTCCATATCACTCACATAGTCATGCTCGAATTTCTCGCGCTGTTCGTATTTGCGCCGCTGCCCGGCATCGCGCATGAACGCTTCGATTTTGTCCCACGCAGTATTGATTGCCGCCTCACTCATCGCAATCGCCTCCATTTCTTCATCACTGAGTTTAGGAAGCACTGCCTCCTTTGTTCTCATTATAAAGTTTTCAGCTATCTGCGTCAAGAAATCAGTGTCATGAAGTACCTTCCGCCTTTACACGCCCGTTGATTCGTAGTATATTGAACAACACACTGCAGAAACAGGAAATGGTAGGGGTCTGATGGACAGAACAAAAAGCGAAGCACTCTGGACGCGTGAATTTCTCGGGATGAGTCTGAGCAATTTCTTCATCTATATCACGCAGTATGCCATGATCGCAGCGCTGCCCATTGTTATCATGACGGAGTACGGCGGCGGCGATGTGGAGGCGGGGCTTGCCATGACATTTTTCCAGATCGGAACGGTCACCGCGCGCCCCTTCGCAGGAATCCTGATCGACGCCGTCAACAAGCGGCATCTGATGATCGCGATTACGGTGGCGTTCTTCCTCGTCATGACTGCATTTGCCTTTGCCGCAGCACTCTCCGCCCTCTACGGGCTGCGCCTCCTGCACGGCGTGATCTTCGCCGTCGCAACGACGACGGCTGCCGCGCTCGTGGCTTTGGTTCTTCCGCCCGCACGTAAAGGGGAGGGCATCGGCTACTTCGCCCTCTCGACAAATCTCGCCATGGTCGTGGGGCCGATGATCGGGCTTCTGCTGATGGAGCATTCCTCTGCGACAACGCTCTTTGTCGCGCTCAGTATACTTGCCGCCATCTCCATCGCTGCGGGCGGCGGGCAGAAACTCCCCGACGAGGTCATCCTGCCGCAAAAAAAGGCTGGACGCACACTTTCCGTCAGTACGTTCATCGAGCGGCGCGCCCTTGCCCCCGCACTTATCGCAGGCATTCTCTTCTTCGCCTACGGCAGCGTCCTCACCTTTATCCCGCTCTATACACGCAGCCTCGGGCTGTCCTCTGAGACAAGCCTCTTCTACGCGTGCTATGCAGGTGCCATTCTCGTGACGCGCCCCTTTATCGGACGTATCTTTGACCGCAAGGGACCGGACTACACCGTCTATCCGGGGCTGCTGCTCTTCGCGGCGGGGATGTTTCTCCTCGGCACGATCACGGGGCTCGCAGGGCTCATCACAGCAGCGCTTCTCCTCGGCACAGGCTTCGGCGCGGTCACGCCAGCCCTCCAAACGCTCGCCGTACGCAGTGCTCCCGCCGCGCGCGCAGGTGTCGCGACTGCCACCTACTTCTGGTCGCTCGACATCAGCGTCGGACTTGCCGCTGCGGGTCTCGGCGTCGTTGCGGTCACCTACGGCTACGCATTTACCTACAGCATCGTCGATGTCGTTGTCATCGCTTTCGGCACACTCTGCTACGCTCTGTGGCGAAAGCACGGTAAAAAAAGAAGCGGCTGAGCCGCCTCCTCATCAATCTGTATTGCCGTCCGTCGGACGGCTTTTTTGATCGAGTTTTTCGCGGATTTCCTTCTCGCGCGCCTCACGCGCTTTCGTTTTCTCCTTCATCCGCTTTTCATACGCACGCTTGTCCACAGCCTCTAGGTATTCATCTGGAATGCGATCCAGAGCCTTTGGTTCAACGGCGTAGAGTTTCTTGTAATACTCCTGCGCCTTTGCCGTATCCTCCATCTCATCATAGAGTTCGGCGGCAATCAGATAGCCGTATGGATTCTTTGCATCTATTTCGATTGCCTTCATCGCATCGGAGAGCGCACCATCGCGATCACCGAGCATACGGCGCACATCGCTGCGGTTCAGCCATGTATAGACATCCTTCGGATCGTCCGCAACGCCCTTGTCCGCATCTGAAAGCGCACGCGCTGCGTCGCCCTCCACGGCATAGGCGCGCGCACGAATCACGTGACTGAGGGCAGGGCTGTCGTCATGCGGTGAGGCAAATACGCGCTCCATCAGTGCAAGTGCCCGCTCGCTGTCCCCATAATCGCTGTACGCATCGCTGTTCTCACGGATCTTCTTGATCGCCTTCGCATCGGCATTCTCCACCTCGGTGCGCTCTGCAGCAAGGGCTTCCGCGCGTGCCTTTTCCGCCGCGCGCAGCTTTTCCCGCGCGCCGCTTGCCGCTTCGCCCGCGTAGGCTGCATGGACGAGTGAGATCAGCCGCTCTCCGGCACGCTCCTTTGCGAGAAAATGCACAAGCAGTTCATTGATGCGCGGATCGCCCGCGAGTGTCGCACCGCCATCCTGCGTCACGGAGAGATTCCAATCCTCCGCACGGTCATAGTCGTGGAAGGCACGCGCCAACGCGCCCGCGACAAGATAGGCATTCTCAGGACTGTTGTCGTAGTCCTCGTTCGTCCATGTGACCGTCAGGAGGGGCGTCCCATCAATACAAATTGTTTTTCGGTCAATCACCGTTACATGACCCGCGCTGTAGTCTGTCATGAAGCCGGCGAGCTTCGCCTCGCGCCGCTCCGTCGCAGGGTGGTCTGAGAAGTCGTCCTGCGGCAGATCCTTTTGCGTCGGATCCTGATACTCCGTGAGATCCTGTGTCACATAGGTCAGATAGTAGCCCATGCGTGCCATCGCAGCAGCCCCGCCGCCGGGATTGAATCCCGCGCTCGTCATGATGCGGAAGCCCCCCTCATCTGCCTCGTACTCCGTCGGCAGCGTGACATTCTTGGCGACGGAGTAGCCCACGAGCGCGTTAAGCTTGTTCCAGTCCATCAGGCCGAAATTCATGTTGAGGAAGCTCATGCCGTAGAACTGCGCTGCCGCCTTCGCATAGTTGTGCGCGCTGTGCTGGCGGATGCCGTGCGTCATCTCATGCCCGAGCACGGCGGCAAGCTCATCCACATTGCCGCCCAGCCCACGAATAAGACCGCGATTGATCGTCACATAGTCCGTCGGATAGCAAGCGGCATTAAAGACGGGACTGTCCGTCACCGCCCATGTGAAGGGGAGCGAATTCACACGCAGCACGTAGGCACCATCGCGTACAAGCCGCTCCATGATCCCGTCCACGAGAATGATATCATTTGCGTTGTGTGCGCGTCCATTTTCGGCGAGATCTTGCCGTCGGCTCTCCACCTGTGCATGCACATCGTTGCCGAGCGCAAGTACTGCGCCGAGTGCCGAGTGGTATGCGCCGAGCACGCCGAGTGCCTGTGCCGCAATCCCCCACGCATCAATCGCCTCCGCGCGTGCAGGTGGGAAGAATGTCCCCACTGTGAGCACGAACGCCGATAGTATCATCACTGCTGTTTTTCGCATCCTTCACCTCACATTTCTGTCTGATCGAGGCTCAGTATAGCAGTTGTTTCCTAAAACAGACTGAAAGGCGCAATACAAAAGGCACGGGCAAACGGCAGACGTGATCCGCCGGATTTGCCCGTACCGAAAGAGTTCATGACGATTACTGACGCTGATAGGTCTGGATATAGCGCGCACTCTCAAGATCGCCGCGATCCATGCAGTAGTCGACCGCCGTCTTTCCGGACTTGTTCCGAACGTCGGGATCCGCGCCCGCATCGAGCAGCATTTTGAGGAGGTTCTGACGCTCTCCTGAGGAAATATACATCGCCGCAGCATTGATGAGCGGTGTTGCACCGGCTGCGCTCGTCACATAGTTTACATTGATTCCCTGTGCGATGAGGTAGCGCCGAATATTCATATCATCGGACGACGTCCCCAGCGTAAAAAGCGCATTGAAAAACCCCGGTCCCCAATCCCACGAGACACCATTGATGTCCGCGCCCCAGTTGTGCAGATACTGCACAAGGGCAAGATCTCCCTTATCGGCGGCTTCTACCAGATAGGAGTGCGTGCGGTTTTCTCCGCGATGAAAGACATAGCCCTGCACATCCGCACCGCGCTCCAAGAGGAACTGGATCGTCGTACGGTTGTTGAGCGCCATGGCGCGCCCGAGCGGCGTCGTTCCTTTTCTTGTGTAGTAGGCATTGATATCAACGCCCTTGTCGAGCATCAGCTGCATCGTATTGTAGTCCGCCTTCTCGATGGCAAGGAAGAACATATTTTCATCCGTTGTAAGGTCACGATCCACAAACGGCGTGATAATCTGTCCGGGGATGTAGACCGAGGGACGTGTACCGGGTTCCGCCGTAGGCGCAGTCACCGCAGACGATACCACAGGAGCATCCGCAAAAAAGACCCCCGCTGCCTCTGCCGAGGAAACGAGTGCCGTGCTGCCCATGCTCAGCACAGCTGCCGAAAGGGTCACTGCCATATATTTCTTCATTTGAAATCCCCCTCATAGACGTGAAAGCCATTCAACAGTAATAATAATTCGTTGTGCGTCTCCTATTTCCTGCAATTTCAAGGGCTGTTCCGAAAAATCCCGCCGATTCTCTCTGTTTTATGCTATACTTTAGGAAGAATCTACACGAGGAGGTAATCATCATGGAATTCAATGAACTCATTCAGGATCGCTTCTCCTGCCGCGCACTGTCAGACAGGGAGATCCCTCACGAATCACTCGACCGCATCTTTGAGGCAGCACGCGTCGCCCCCACGGCGGTCAACAAGCAGCCGTTCAAAATCTGGGCGTTCAAAAGCCCCGAGGCTCGTGCAAGGCTCGCAGAGACGACGAACTATACCTTCGGTGCGGGCGTCTTTCTCGTTGTCGGCGGCAGCGCAGACGACGCTTGGGTACGGCAATACGACGGTCGCAATTTCGCCGACGTGGACGCCGCCATCGTCGCGACCTACATCATGCTTGCCATCCACAACGAGGGGCTGCGCTCGACGTGGGTCGGACATTTCGATGCACCGAAGCTGAAGAAGGCATTCCCGCAGATGGCAGACTACGACCTCATCGCCATCTTCCCCATCGGCTATGCCACGGAAAAGGGTGTTCCCTCTGTACGCCACACGCAGCGCAAGGCTGCAGCGGAGATTGTGGAGGTGCTGTAACGATCCTCTGCATACAAAAGGGACTTCCTAAGCCCCTGTTGCATCCGCAGCAAAATATCTTAAGGAATCGCTGATAAAATGAAGTCTGTCAGATTGGCGTAGATTTTTTCGTCCGAACAAGGAGACAAACCGGACACATAGCGAGGGCTATGTGGAGGATTTGTCGACACAGTGCGGGCAAAAAAGATGCGCTAAGATGACGTGGCTGAATTTATCAGTGCTTCCTTAAAACGCAGCGATCCTCGTCACACTTCCCGCCGCATCTTCTTAAACCGGCTCCCTGTCATCATGTGGTCGATCAGTTCCACCTTTTGCGGAATCTTGTAACTCTCCAATCTGTTTTTACAGAACAGGCGCAGCCGTTTCTTGAAGTCTGCCAAAGATTCATTTCCCGCGATTTTTACCCTTGCCTTGACGATATTACCCAGCATGGGATTTACTTCGCCGCTGACCGCTACATCCTCCACGCCATCCATCTCCTGAATGACGCTTTCCACCTCTGCCGGAAAAACCTTCTGCCCGCCAACGTTGATCATTTCGGAGCGTCTGCCTAGGATACGAAAATATTCTCCATCGACTAGAACTTCATCGCCGGTTCTAAACCAGCCGTCCTCCGTAAACGGACTGGGTGCATTTAGATACCCCAACATCGCCGACTTTGCTCGGACTTCGAGCAGCCCGTCCACCACGCGCGTTTGAAAATCCTCGCCGCCAATTTTCACCCATAGGGAATCCGAAGACAGAGATTTTGATCGCATGATACCGATTTCCGAAAGTCCATAGGTTTGCAGCAGCTTTACATTGGGAAATATGTCGTGGAATCGTTTCAGAGTGCTTTCCGGCATTGCCTCTGTCCCGTATGTTACCATTTTAAGGCTGGATACGTTGTAACTTTTATATGCCTCGCTCAGAAGCAATAAATTGATAAAACTGGGAGATGTCGGAAGAACCTCAGCATGATATTTTTCTATATTGCGGCAGACCGCCTCCGGTTGGCGGGAATCCAATGTAATGATACATCCTGTATTTGACAGCACATACAGCAATGTATTGATCCCACCGATATGGTCAAAGAGCAGAAACGTCATCATCCGCATGCATTTGCGTGGTACCTTGAATTTTTCCAGCAAGGGCAGGAAATCGTGGACTGCTGCCTTGCTCTTTCCAGTAGAACCAGAAGAAAACAAAATCAATCCCGGATGATTTTCTCGTTTGAGTTTTTGAATGATCTCATGGTCAGCTCGGCGATTCTCCGTTTGGAATGAAAAGCTGTCATCCTCATGGAGAATCACAGTGGCTTCCACTTGCGCAATGTCCTTAAATTCTCCTTTTTTACTTGCAACACTTTCTGTCAGCGGAACAATTACACACCCAAGGTCAATCAGTGTCAGCAAAAGCGCAGCTGCATGTGGAGAAAAATCCGCCTCAATGCTCACCACCATAGGGGATGATATGCTCTCCTTTAGTTTCTCTCTATCCTGTTCAATATAGGACAGAATATCATGATACGTGTAGACTTTGTCATGCCAGATCATTGCCTCATTTTCGCTATTCGCACAAAAGCGTTCGAGAAAAAAATCGATATGCAAAACTATACGCCTCCCAGATAAATAACTTGCCCGGTGACAAATGAACTCTGTGGACGCAGGAAAAAATCGATGACATTTCCCACATCATCATAGGTGCCATAGCGATGAATTGCCTGTCTCATCAATAAGGTTTCTATTTTTTCAGAAGGTACGCCGCGAATCAGGTCCGTTTGGATTGGTCCCGGTCCTACCGCATTGACCGTGATTCCATAATCTGCATATTCGCGTGCCAGAGTTTGTGTCAGAGAGACAATGGCGGCTTTCGATGCCGCATAAATCGCTTCCCCTTCCAATTTAAGAGGAGTTGCCACCGTTGCAAAATTTACAATACGCCCATCCTTACTTTTTCTCATGAGTTTGGCAGCCTCGCGGCAAAAAAGAAACGTTCCGATGGTATTGGTGGCAAGCACCTGATATACCGAATCCAACGGCGTGAGGAGGGAATGGTTCATAGAGGCGATCCCGGCATTATTGATGAGGACATCGAGCCTGCCGTATGTTTTTCGAATATATGAGAAAATAGGCCGCACTGCCTGCTCATCGCTCACATCCGCGCAGAAATGAGTATAGCTGTCAGCGTATTCCAATGCCCATTCAGGTTCGTTGCGACTGCAGCCGATTACATGGTCGCCCATCGCAATATAATGCTTCGTCAGATACGCACCGATGCCCTTGCGGGTTCCAGTAATCAGAATAGTCCGTTCACTCATCCCCCTGCTCCTTCAGACGCGATTCGATGTAGGCGGCAAGTGTTCCCACCGTGCGGAATGGGCTGTTCTTCTGCGACATTGCGCGCGCATCGGAAAGTCCGACCACTTGTCCGAACCTGTCCTCAATCATCTGCTCAATATCCACCACCAAGCTAACAAAATCGACTGAATCCAGCGTCCCCCCCACACCAAAAAGTACGCTGTCAGCCCCTTTTTCCAAATCCACCGGGTTTTCGAGCGTACTGTTAAACTCCGCGATATGCTCAATAATGGCTTCCTGAATGTTGTTCATGTTATTCGCTTCCCTTCAAACATAGACAAAGTTCTTGAAGAAGGAAAAATATTTGGCTACATTCTTTTTTTGTTTGAGCCATTTATTCTTCGTCATGATGAGGCGATAAGCCAATTTTTCTTCTCCCTTTTTTTTGACCTGATGATCCTGTGTATGGTCGATATCATATCCCAAAAATGTGTCAAGTTTTAAGGCTCGGCGATTGTCGGCAAAGACATCGGTATTCAGTTGAAGCATATTCATATACTGAAAAGCGTAGTCCACACTGACATAAAACAAACAAAGTGCTGCATCGGGCGGTAGATCGGACACGTCCCCTAAATAGGCACCCGGAGAACAGGTACGACGGTCTTCGTCATACTCTGTATAGCCGATATATCCGATGGACTTTCCTTGATATGCAAAGATAAAATTGCGCTTGATCGACTCCGCCTCCATGCGCTGAAACCATGCGTAATGTTCCTCCCATGTGATTTCATGGTCGGTCAGCATCATGTCATGTACCTTGGGGGAGTTACGCCAGTCCAATACCAAACGCAAATCATGCTCTTCAATGGGGCGCAGATGATATTCCAAAGACATCTCCGACATAGATTCACCCTCTCATTACGTTCTCATATCTTTGAACAGTATAACACAAAGAAACAGACCTGGGAACAGCATTCCGAGAAAATGCAATTCGTAGAGAACTGCTATACATGGACAAAATAGCCTTCGAGCAGCAGCTCTTATTCCCCTGGGTGAGACGACTGAAAAACGAAGAGAATACATCTCTACAAGAAGCCAATAGGAATGACGACTTTTCCCGTTTCCTGTATAATAGACGCATCCAACGAATTCAGCTGTATCAATACAGACATTGTATGCAGAGAGCTGTTATCAACTAGGAGCAAAGAGTCGAACATGTTCCATCAGCATCAAAGTTTGTGGTAAATATTAAGAAAATTATCAATTTGATAGAGAGATAGATCCCTCTATTTCCAGAGTTGAAAAAAAGAGCAGGGATAGATGTGCTTTTTCATCCATCCCTGCTCTTTTTTACATAACGCTGAAGGAAACTATTGGAGAAGTTTTTCAGCAGTCTCACCATTGGTGGGGGATTCGTTTATCCCAAAGGGACTTCTTACTTCATGAAGCTGAACGCGCGCTTGCCCGGATAGACCGCACTTGCGCCAAGCTGCTCCTCGATGCGCAGGAGCTGGTTGTACTTCGCGACGCGCTCGGAACGGGACGGTGCACCCGTCTTGATCTGCGCCGTGTTGAGCGCAACAGCGAGATCCGCAATCGTCGTGTCCTCGGTCTCGCCCGAGCGATGCGACGTTACCGCCGTATAGCCTGCCTTGTGTGCCATCTTGATTGCCTCAAGCGTCTCGGAGACGGAGCCGATCTGGTTGAGCTTGATGAGGATGGAGTTGCCGGCGCCGAGTTCGATGCCCTTCTTCAGGCGCTCCGTATTCGTGACGAAGAGATCGTCGCCGACGAGCTGAACCTTGTGTCCGAGTGCCTTCGTCATCGCCTTCCAGCCATCCCAGTCCTCCTCATCGAGACCATCCTCGATGGAGTAGATCGGGTACTGGTCAACGAGCGACTCCCAGTGCTTGATAAGGTCATCGGACGTGAACTTCTTGCCGGACTTCGGCTGGTGGTAGAAGCCCTTGCCCTTCTCCTTATCCTTCCACTCGGACGATGCCGCATCCATCGCAATGACGAAATCCTCGCCCTTCTTGTAGCCAGCATTCTCGATTGCCTTGAGGATGTGCTCGATCGTGTCCTCATCGGAGTCGAGGTCAGGCGCAAAGCCGCCCTCATCGCCGACCGCCGTCGTCTTGCCTTCCTTCTTGAGGAGTGCCTGAAGGGCATGGAACACCTCGGTCGACCAGCGCAGTGCCTCACGGAACGTCGGAGCGCCGGCAGGCATAATCATGAATTCCTGCGTGTCCACGGAGTTCGTCGCGTGCGCGCCGCCGTTAAGAATATTCATCATCGGTACGGGCAGGACATTCGCCTGCAGTCCGCCGAAGAAACGATAGAGCGGGATATCCTCAGACTTTGCCGCCGCATCCGACGCCGCAATCGAAACCGCGAGAATCGCATTTGCGCCGAGCTTGGACTTGTCCTTCGTGCCGTCTACATCGAACATCGCCTGATCGACCGCATAGATATCGCTCGCCTCAATGCCGACAAGTGCGGGTGCAATCTTCGCGTTCACATTCTCGACCGCTTTGGAGACACCCTTGCCGCCAAACTTCGACTTGTCGCCGTCACGCAGCTCAAGTGCCTCAAACTCGCCCGTCGACGCACCCGAAGGAGATGCACCGCGACCGATTGTGCCGTCCTCAAGAACGACCTCCGCCTCAACCGTCGGATTGCCGCGCGAATCAATGATCTCGCGACCGATAACCTGGGCGATTCTTAAGTAATCACGCATGAGTATTCCTCCTCATCACCAAACAAAGGGAGCATCCCCTCCGAATACGCGAATCAAACGCGCGTATTCTCCTTCTCAATATTATACGTTTTTTCAAACCAAAAAGCAATGCGGGAGCCGTGAGTAACGTCGATTATCCACAACTTTTCTAAGATTTTTTTCAAAACCGCATTTCTCATACTTATCTGCGAAAAAAATCGACAAAAATTTTTTATTACTATATCTTTTTCTCTATTATGTGACCCGAGTCACAAAATTTTCAAAAACAATATGATATAATACAGATGTCAACGGGGAACAAAAAACGTCCTCCCCGACATTTTCCCCCGTTGATCATCCCTCTATAGGAACGTCTCCCTGCGTTCCTCTTGTAA
The DNA here is from genome assembly GCF_900290285.1 of Candidatus Centipeda massiliensis. Lineage (GTDB taxonomy): Bacteria > Bacillota > Negativicutes > Selenomonadales > Selenomonadaceae > Centipeda > Centipeda massiliensis. The sequence continues at coordinate 26,110 of NZ_LT985756.1, forward strand.
GGCAAATAATCCTTACATCCCATTTCTCAAGCCGCAGGTTTTTCCCGACCTGCGTGCATCCCTTTCCAGGAAAAAGAGCCGCTTGGCATACGCCAACGGCTCTTTTTCTTTGTTATGGAAGCACTGATAAATTCAGTCGCGCTATCTTAGCGCATCTTTTTTGCCCGCTTTTCGTTAGCAAATCCTCCACATAGCTTTGGCTATGCGTCCGGTTTGCTGCCTCAATCGGACGAAAAAATCTACGCCAATCTGCAGGACTGTTTTATCAGCGAATTATTANATCTTAGCGCATCTTTTTTGCCCGCTTTTCGTTAGCAAATCCTCCACATAGCTTTGGCTATGCGTCCGGTTTGCTGCCTCAATCGGACGAAAAAATCTACGCCAATCTGCAGGACTGTTTTATCAGCGATTCCATTATTATTAACCGAGTGCGACATCGAGCATCATCATGACCGAGAATCCCGCCGCAAACGAAATGACACCGACATCGGAGTGTTCCCCTTCGCTCATCTCTGGAATCAGCTCCTCTACGACGACGTAGAGCATCGCCCCTGCCGCAAAGGAAAGCGCGTAGGGCAACACAGGCACAATGAGTGCTGTCGCAAGGATGGTGAGCGCACCGCCGACTGGCTCGACTGCGCCCGAGAGAACGCCGCCGGCGAATGCACGCCACTTCCCCATCCCCGCCGCACGCAGCGGCATGGAGATGATAGCGCCCTCGGGGAAATTCTGAATCGCAATGCCGAGCGAAAGCGCGAGTGCCGCCCCAATCGTAATGCCCTCGCTGCCGCTCAGCCAGCCCGCATAGATCGCACCGACCGCCATGCCCTCCGGGATGTTGTGCAGCGTCACCGCAAGGCAGAGCATCGTCGTCCACGAGAGTCGGCTGTGTGGTCCCTCCGCCTTCTTCGCATTCATGTGCAAATGCGGAATGATATGATCGAGCACGAGCAAAAAGAGTGTGCCCACCCAGAAGCCGACAAGCGCAGGAACGAAAGCAAAGCGCCCCATCGCAGCAGACTCCTCCATCGCCGGGATCAATAGGCTCCAGATCGAAGCCGCCACCATCACACCCGCAGCAAATCCCGTCAGACCGCGCTGCACACTGCGGTTCAGTGCCCCCTTCAAAAAGAACACACAGCCCGCACCGAGCGCCGTGCCGATAAACGGTATCATGAGTCCTTGGAAAATTTCCAGCATATATTTCACCTCATGCTGGATATTATAGCACGTTGCTTTCTCAGCTACAAATGATAATTTATTTCACTTATCTCTGCCGAACGAAAGAAACGGGGGGTTGCACGAAGTTTTTGGCTTCATGCAGCACCCCCGCTTTTCGTGTTACTCCAACGTAACAATCTTATTTTTCAGTACGTATACGAGCGCCTGTGTACGGTCATTGACCTTAAGCTTGTGGAAGATACTCGTAAGGTGATTCTTGACAGTCTTTTCGCTCAGCCCAAGCGCCTTGCCGATATCCTGATTCGACAGCCCCTTTGCGATACAGCCGAGCACGTCCATCTCACGCGGGGTGAGGCGTTCGCCACGGCTTTCATCCCAGATCTCCTTTGCCATACGGCTCACGTCACCATAGACCGCCGCACTGCCAAAGAGGCGCTCGGCGAGTTTCGGATAGACGAAGGGATTGCCCTCGTTGACCATGTGGATCGCCTTGATGAGCACATTCGGCTCGACATCCTTGAGCAGGTAGCCGAGTGCACCGTTTTTCAGCAATTCGAGGACATAGTTGTCACTGTCGTGGATGGTGAGTGCAATGATCTTCGTACGCGACCGTGCCTGTTTGAGCTGTTTTGTGACATCGAGTCCCGTCAGTCCCGGCATATTGATGTCGAGGAGGAGAATGTCAGGTTTCAGCATGAGTGTGCGTGCAAGGGCTTCCTGCCCATCTTCCGCTTCACCAACGACTTCAAGATCGTCTTCAAAGTTCAGTACGCGCTTGATCCCCTGCCTGAGCAGTGCATGATCGTCTGCAAGTAATATCCTGATTGACACTGACATCTCCTCTTTTCCGTGCATCCTGCAATGAAGGAAATTACTGCTGGGAGCAGTGTGCTTCCTCATTCGTTATCCAGTACATGTGCTGTGAGAAAAATCATAAGTTCGGTCTCGGTCTTGCTTGCCCGCACAGAGCGGAAAAATGCACCGAGAACGGGAAGATCGCCGAGAAAGGGTATCTTTGAGAGGGAGCGCGACTCATCGCTGTCGATGAGTCCGCCGATCACCATGGTCTGATGTTGTATAAATAAAGTTGACAACTTCTTCGCAAGGATTTTAGATAAGGTCAAAGAGGAGAAGGAGAGGTCAAAATGGCAGCAAACAGGCAATACGATGACGAATTTAAGGTGCAGGCAATCAAGCTGGCGCAGGAAATCGGTCAAGCGAAAGCCGCCAAAGAGCTAGGAATTTCCAAGAATACGATGTATACATGGACACGCGCACAACGTCTTGGATATTTGGATCTTGGGTGTGGCACGCAAACACCGCAGAGTGCCCTGAGCTTGCACGAGGAGCTCGTGCAGCTTCGCGCCCAGCTCAAGGCGCAGGATAAGGAAATTCGACGTTTGAAGAAAGAGAATGACTTTCTGGAAGAAGCAAGCGCTTTTTTCGCCGCGAGCCGTCTGAAGTCAACAAAAACGAACGTATGAAGTTTATTGCGTTCAAGACAGCAGACGGCACACACAAAGGGAATATCAGTTTTTATTGCAGACTGCTCCATGTCACAAGACAGGGATTTTATCAGTATCTGGTAAGCAAAGACCGCCCATGGAAATATCAGGAGCTTGCCGATGCCATGATGCAGATCCATGCAGAGGATGAATGCAACGATACCTACGGAAGAATCCGCATGTATCAGGCACTCAAGATCAAGCAGCCAGAAGGCATCCATGTTCCGAGTGAACGCACCGTTTACCGCATTATGGAAGAGATCGGCTTGAGTCATCGTCCCAATCATAAGCCGAACGGTATCACAAAAGTAGATCGGCAGGCACAGATGTCGGAGGATCTCCTGCACCGTGATTTTCATGCCGACACACCGCTTTCCAAGTGTGTCACTGACCTGACAGAGATTCCAGCGTGTGACGGAAAACTCTATATTTCAGCACTCTTTGACTGCTATGACGCCGGCGTGCTCGGACTTTCTGTGGATACGAATATGAGGGCTTCTCTGTGTGTGCAGATGCTTGATAACGCCATGATTTCCTACCCGATGCTCAGGGGAGCAATCCTGCACTCGGATCGCGGCAGCCAGTACACGAGTCAGCTGTATCGGGAGGCAATCCAACACTATGGAATCCGTCAAAGTATGAACAGTGCCGGTGGACGCTGTCATGATAACGCGCGTTGTGAGAGCATGTGGGCACGCATGAAATCGGAGCTTCTCTATGGACGCTATGACACAAAGAAAATGACAACGGAAGAGTTGAAGGTTCTGGTTTGGCGATACTTCATGAGCTATTGGAACAACCGCCGAATTTGTTCAACAAACGGTGGGCTTCCTCCGATGGTGAAGCGTCGACAGTTCTATGACTCCATTGCCGCGACTGCTTAAGCATTCGTTTCCTTGTGAGAAATTTGTCAACTGTTCTTGACAATATCAGTCTCACCATCGCGCAGACGAACGGTCGTATCCGCACTGCGTTTTTGAAAGCGATACGCCTTGAGTTCATCGACGTAGACGGGTGTGCTGACCTCCGTGTGCACGCGTGCGACGATGCTGCCATCCGCTGTGACGCGCGGCGTATACCGGAGGATAATCCCCGCCTCACGATACTCAATGCCGGTCGTCGTGACACTGTTGGACGTTGCCGTACGCGGCACAGGCACCTCTGCACCGATGTTGATCAGCGCCTCATGCCCCTGTACCGTCGTGATGTTCGGACGGGCGAGCATCTTGGCATGCCCATCCGTGATGAGTGCGCGAATTGCGGCGGAGTAGTAGAACTCGTAGGGAACGCCCCCGGGTCCTCTGCCAAAGCGGATGATCCCCGGCGCACTCGTCCCGCCCGTGCCTGCATTGCGCTCGCTGACTTCCAACGACCCTGCGCCGTCACTTTTGACACGCGGGTACTGTGGAAGAGACGACCATGACCAGTCAATACCGAGCTGCTTTGCTGCCTCCTTGGAAACGGCAACAACGCGTGCCTCAAGGGAGACCTGCTTGGGCGCAGTATCGAGTGCAGATATAATTTCGCGCACGGAAAGAGCCTCAGATTCTGTCCCATAAAAGAGAAGCGTATTCGTTGCCCGATCGACGAGAACACGCCGCTGCGTATTGGAATCAGAGTCTGAGTCCCTATTCCATCTCTCATCGTTATTTTTCGACACAACTGCCTGTTTTCCTTCACCGGTCAGGGATAAATTTGCAGCGTGCGCGAGTTCCTCGGGGTCAGCGTAGCGTACGGTATAGGAATGTACGCGCCGATTTTCCGCGCGTGTATCCACAGCAAGTGCGAGAAATACCGTGCCGCGCCGTTCAATCTGGATGCCGCGAGCCGCCGCAACAAGGCGAAGCACCTCCTCCCCCTCGCCCGTAAGATGTGCCGTCACCGTACCCGTTACACTGTCATCGACAATGAGCGGAATGCCGCCCATACGCGCCACAGCAAGCAGAACGGCACGCACGTCGCCGCCCGTCACGTCGATCGTGACAGGAGCGGCAGCAGCAGGAACAGGGAGGAGGATCGCCCCCGCGAATGCTGCCGCCACAGCCCATTGTTTCATACCGTCACTCCCTTGTCAGTGTGATTGTCCCCGATCTGTGTTCGAGTGTCGCGGATTGATCCGTCACGGAGCGAAGGGTGTACTCCTTCCATGTCTCTCCAATGCCAAGCGCCGCGCCCGCCTCTCCCTGTGCGAGAATGGCAAGATGTGCGCCGTCCGCTCCCATTACCACACCGCGCAGCACAAGGGGCGGCGGTGAAGCTGCCGCAGGTGAGGGCACGGCTGCGGCGAGCGCTGCGGGCGGCAGCGGCGACGGCACATTCGCCGGCGGCATGACAGCCGGTGGCACGGCAGCCGCATTGATATCGATGTGATCCGAAGTGTGCGGGATTTCTTCGACACGTTCATGCGCAGCAGAAAAAGGATTGCGCAGAGGTACTTTCAGAGCGGCGGCAGAGAGTCCCTTGATTTCCGTCGCGGGCGGCGGAACAGTCTCCTGCTTCACAAGGATGACAGGTTCCGCCGTGTCCCGCCACAGAACGTATGCGCCGCTCACGGCACACAGCAGAACGGCTCCGACGAGTGCCCACTGCCGCGCGGACAGGGCGCTGAGATACGCCCGCCATGTTTCGAGCACAAGAACCTCCTATAAATCGAAGGGGCTGCTGCATGAAGCCATATTGAGCCTTATGCAGCAACCCCATCTTTGACATCATGTACGGTAAAGGCGCCCCTTCCACCGCTCTGCGATCCCCCTCCCCCGTTTCGACGGGAGAGGCTTAAGGAAGCACTGATAAATTCAGCCCTTCAGAGCCTGAAGTTTCGGTCCCATGATGCGCTTGTACGCCTCGACGCCCGGCTGATCGAATGCGTCCACATCCGCGAGTTCGCCCTCGTATGCAATCGACATTGCGAGCATATAGAGCAGCTCGCCGAGATGATACGGCGTCAGCTCCGGCAATGCAAACACGGCACTGTAGCGCTTGTTCGATGCGAGTGCGTCTGCATTCGACTGACGTGCAACCTCAAGCGCAGCGCCCATCGTCACACCTGCGATATCCGCGAGCTTCTTCGCCTCGGGGAACGCATTCGGGATCACGAGATCGTCCGCCCACTTGTCGATGCGGATAAACTGCACCACCTTGTTGAGCTTGCCCTCCTGATGCTGCTGCGTCTGCGCGTGCATATCGGTCGTGCCGACGGCGACGACGGGTGTGCGCCCGTAGCAGACCTCCTTGCCCTCCTTGTTGAACTGCTTGCCGAGTGACTCGGCGAGCAGCTGGATGTACCACTCAGAGACGGACTTCAAGTAGTCACCATACGGCATCATGACCTCGATGTCGCGCCCATGCTTCTCCGATGCCGCGAATTTCAGCGCGGCGTTCAGCATAGCGGGGTTCTGCCAGAGATCGTCATTCTGGCACGCCTGATCCATAGCGCGCGCACCCGCAAGGAAGCTCTCAATGTCAAAGCCGATGCACGCAGCGAGCGTCAGTCCGACCTCGGTGAAGACCGTGAAGCGACCGCCCACGCCGTCCGGCACGGCAAACTGCTTCCAGCCCTTTTCCATCGCAAGCTTTTTCAGCAGCGTCGGCTTCTCCTCGTTCGGATCGGTGACCGCGACCACCTCGACCTCGACATTGTCCGCCTTGGTAAAAGCATCATACATCACCATGAAGTTGGACATCGTATCGAGCGTGCCGCCCGACTTCGAGATGACGAGGAGCATGATGCGCAGCGGTCCCGCTCCATTCTTTTTCTTAATCGCGGCGACATCTTTCAAGTGGTTGATGATATCGCCCGTACGGCGCGGGTCGATGTTGTTGCCGCTGAAATAGATGCGCGGATAGTTATCGCGCTGCTCATTCGAGAGCGAGTTCCACAGCTCGCCGCAGTGCACGTCGAACAGCACCTTGTTCCCAAGGAACGAGCCGCCGATGCCGAGCGAGATCAGGACATCCGTATGCTCCTGCGCGTGCTTGCCGAGTTCCTTGAGGCGCGCAATCGACGAAGGCGAGTTGATGTGTCCCTCCTCGATGTAGGGTGTCTGCGAGAAGAGAACCTTCTCCGGCTCGCCGTCCTTCGAGAGATGTGCGCGGATAAAGCCCTTTTCGCGCATGACCTTCATCGCCTCATGCGCCTTCTTGAGATCCTCCGCATAGAATGCGAGGTCGGCATCCGTCACCTTGCCCTCGCCGTAGAGATTGTCATAGTCAAACGTAAAACCGGATTTCAGTACAAGACTCATCAAAAAACTCCTTCCTGTACTAGAATATGCTTAGGCACGAATCTCCGCAAGGAGCTCGTCCGTCTTTTCCTTCAGCAGCGCCTCATCCTGACGCGTCTCGACGTTCAGGCGGATGACCGGCTCCGTGTTGGACATGCGGAGGTTGAAGCGCCATTTGTCGAACTCGATCGAGAGACCGTCCACCTTCGTCACCTTGCCGTCCGCGCCATACTTCGCCTCGATACGATCCATGACCGCCTTTGCATCCGTGACCTTGCTGTTGATCTCACCCGAGGTCGGGAAGCGATCCATACGCGCCTTCATCAGCTCGGAGAGTGTCTTGCCGCCCGACGCACTCATCAGCTCCGCCACGAGCAGCCACGGGATCTGACCGCTGTCGCAGTAGGAGAAGTCACGGAAATAATGGTGCGCACTCATCTCGCCGCCGTAGATTGCGTTGACCTCGCGCATCTTGTCCTTGATGAACGCGTGCCCGCTCTTGCACATGACAGGCTTGCCGCCGAGACTCTCTGCAATCTCAATCGTGTTCCAGACAAGACGCGGATCGTAGATAACGCTTGCGCCCTTGTTCTTCTTCAGGAATGCCTCGGCGAGGAAGCCGACCATATAGTAGCCCTCGATGAAGCCGCCCTTCTCGTCAAAGAGGAAGCAGCGGTCGAAGTCACCGTCCCATGCCACGCCGAAATCTGCGCCTGACTCGCGCACGACCTTCGCCGTCGCCTCGCGGTTCTCCTGCAGGATCGGGTTCGGCACGCCGTTCGGGAAGTTGCCGTCTGGCTCGTTGTAGACCTTGACCAGCTCAAACGGGAGGAACTTCTCCATCGCGTTGATGATGGGGCCTGCCGCGCCGTTGCCCGTGTTGACAACGATCTTGTACGGCTTCAGCTTGCTCACATCGACATAACCAAGGATGTGCTTGACGTACTCGTCGAGAATGTCCACCTGCTCGATCTTTCCGGGCACAGCCGCAGGTGCGGGATAGGTCTCGCCGACCGCCATTGCTGCAATATCCTTCAGCCCTGTGTCACTTGAGATCGGCCGCGACTCCGCACGCACGAACTTCATGCCGTTGTACTGCTTCGGATTGTGGCTCGCCGTAATCATGATGCCGCCGCCGAGCTTCAGATGCGCCGTCGCGAAGTAGATCATCTCCGTGCCGCACTGTCCGATGTCCACAACGTCACAGCCGGCTTCCGTGAGTCCCTTCGCGAGTGCGTCGCGGATCGCGGGCCCCGAGAGACGGATGTCGTGCCCGATCGCCACCTTCTTCGCGCCAAACAGCGTGGGGAAACTGCGTCCGACACGGTAAGCGAGTTCCTCGTTCACCTCATCGGGATAGATACCGCGTACATCGTATGCGCCAAAGCCTTTGTCTGTCACTGCCATGTAACGTCCCCTCCTCCGGGATGCGCCCCTCGGCGCTCCCCCACACACCCTTCCGCTCCGCTTATATTGGAAGCCGACGGGTCATAACAAAACACTATACAACATAGGTAAATATTCGCCATTCTTTACGCCTTTTCCTCTCTCCTACCTCAAAATCTTAAGAACTTTTCTTGCTCTTTTTATAAAAAAAGGGGCTGCTGCACAAGATTTTTCAACCTTGTGCAGCAGCCCCATCCGCTCTACTTTACATTTCGACGCGAATTGCATCCTCCTTTGCGTTTTCTACCGTCACATCTACGGCTTCAGCCTGCTCCTGCATAGCGAGCGCCTTGCCGTCCGACGTGGAAATACGCAGTCCGCCAAACGCGGCGTCCATATCCTGCTGCAGTGCATGCCCCATGAAGTCAACCAGATTCTCCCGCTGCGGATAAACGAAGCGATAGTTCGAAAGCGAAAGCAGATTGCCGTTGCTCTCCTGCCGGTTCGCCCCCGTGAAGGAGAGGTACATCCCTGTCCATCCTTCCTTGTTCGTGCGCGGATTGTTCCGATTGACATCGTTCCAATAGGTCACAACATTGCCGTCGATCTGCGGCGACGTGCCGTAAATGCTCGTCTCCTGTCCGGCGTATGCAATATCGGCTTTGCCCTCGATAAAGAGTTTGTCAAAACGCACCTTGCCGCCGGAGATGGTCAGCTTCATATTGTTCGCCCACAGTTTTTCAAATTTGACGCCCGCACCGTTTCCAGGATCGATATTCCCCATCGTAAAGTTATCAATCGGCCGATCATCGCTTGCTTCCGTGGGTTCAATGGAGAGCATGCCGTCCGCCCCTTCACGAACACGGATGTTATCAAAATTCATATCCGAGCCTTGAGCGATCATGCGACGCTCCGCAATAATGTTCTCGAGAGCCATTTTCTTCTCCGCATCTTTCAGAACGACGGCGACCAGCGCGCCGTTGATCTCATAGACGTGGATGTTGCCATGTGCAAGATCGACATGAATATCCCGATCCGCATAGACACGATGCAGGTCGATGTCACCCGTCCCCTTGTTCGTGAGCGTGACATTGCCCACCCCCTTGGCGGCGGCTTCGACGGATACCTTCGCATCGCCAAGCTCTTTGATATCTCCCTGCGCGGCAATCGTCGCTTGGATGCTACCCCCTTTGCTCCTGACATCGCCGCCAAAGAGCATATCGCCATTTTTGGTTTCCAGCGTGATGTCCTTGCCCGCCGTAAGCGCCTTTTCGAGCGTAATTGCCCCCTGCCGATCCGTCGAGATCGACGCATCCTGCACAGCGTTGAGCGTTCCACGGCTGTGGATATCACCGTCTGTGGCATGGAGATTGAGGGTATCACCGGAGATCGTTCCGGTCGTCATCGACGTGCCGGAATTCAGCAGCACCGCATTGTCCGACTTGACTTCGTTTACATCAATAGACTTGCCTGCCGTAAGGCTTGCGTTGCCCCCCGTAGTGACGTTCGTTGCCGCGAGGTCAGTGCCTGCCGCAAGGCTTGCGTTGCCGCCCGTCTGCACAGTACCACCCGTAATGAGGCTCCCCTTTGCCAGAGCGTCGAGGCTGCCGTCAACGGTAGCGTTCTTCACTGCCATGCTGCCCGTTGCTGCTTCGAGTTTTGCATCGCCTTTGGCGGTGACGTTCTCGGCGGTGATATTCTGCGCCATAGCGCTCAGGCTGCCGCCCGTGGTGACGTCCTTCGCCGCGAGGTCAGAGCCAGCCGTAAGGCTTGCGTTGCCGCCCGCCGTGATGTTCTTTGCCGCGAGCTCAGTGCCGGCTGTCAGCACAGCGTCTTTTCCTGCCGTGACGTTCGTCGCCGTCAGCTGTTCCTCCGTCCCGATGGTCAGCGTGCCGTCCGTTTTGACGTTGCCGCCAAGTGTGGCAGTGTGTGCTTTGATCTGGCCGTCTGCCTTGGTATAGAGGTCTGCTCCCTCCTTCACAGTGATGTTGTTCTTCGCAATGATCGAGAGATTCTTGTCCGAGGTCAGGCTGCCGTTGAATGCGGCATCGTGTCCCGCGTCGATCTCCATCATGCCGTGCGACAATGCTGCGCCGTTCAGAGTGAGATCATTGCCGGTATGCAATGTGAGGTTCTTCTGCACTGTTACCGCGCCGTTCACAATGAGGTCATTGCCGGTGTCTGCACTGAAATCGCCGCCCGCCGTCACTGCGCCGCCGATTACAGCATCATGCTTTGCAGTAAGGATTGCGCTGTCGCCCGTCTTTACTGCGCCGTCAATCGCCGCATCATGCCCCGCCGTAAGGCTCACATTGCCGCCCGCCATGACATCATGCACCGAGACATTCTTTTCTGCCGTCAGTGCGGCATCCTTGCCCGCCGCAACGTTCAGCGTCTTGAGGTCAGCACCCGCACGGAGTACTGCATCGCCTTTCGCCGTGACGTTCTGTGCGGTCAGCTGCGTACCCGCCGCAATGTTTGCGGCTCCACCCACGTTCACATTGTTTGCAAAGAGGTCTGTGCCCGCATTTAGCGTCGCGTTGCCGCCCGCCGTGATGTTCTCTGCTGTCATATTTACAGCCTTGGCGTTCAGATTGCCGCCCACCGTCACATCATTGACGGTGATGTCTGTCCCCGGGGTCAGCACAGCGTCGCCGCCCGCCGTGATGTTCTTTGCCGCAAGCTGCTCATCCGTCTCAATGGTCAGCGTGCCGTCTGCGCGTACATCACCGCCGAAGCCTACAGTACGGGCTTTCAGTCTGCCGTCTGCCTTCGTGGAAAGGTTTGTCCCCTCCTTTGTAATGATATTGTCCTTTGCCGTAATCGCAAGGTTCTTGTCCGACATGAGGTCGGCGTTCAGGTTGACGTTCTGCGCCTCAATCGTTGTCGTGCCGTGCGAGAGCACTGCCGCATGCGCCGTGAGATCATTGCCGACATTCCACTTGAGCGCGCCGTTCGTTGTAACGATGCCGTTTGTCACAGCGTTGTTGCCGACAATCGCCGCAAAGTCAGCGCCTGTCGTCACGGCATCATTCACTGTGAGGTCATGCGCGACATTCGTCGTAAGAGTTCCACCCACGTCGGTCTTGCCGCCGAGTGTCATGTTCTCGCCCGCTGTCAGCTCTGCGTTATGCGCAGAGAACGCTCCTGTAACGGTGACATCCTTGTCTGCGGTCAGCACGGCATTTCCTTTGCCCGTGACACTCGTTACCGTGATGTTCTTCGCCTTCGCGTCCAGATCGCCGCCGACGTTTACGTCATGTGCCGTGAGATTCGTCCCCGCCGCAATGCTTGCATCTCCATTGACGTTCACATTCTTTGCAAAGAAGTCTGTGCCCGCGTTCAGCGTCGCGTTGCCGCCCGCCGTGATGTTCTCTGCTGTCATATTTACAGCCTTGGCGTTCAGATTGCCGCCCACCGTCACATCATTGACGGTGATGTCTGTCCCCGGGGTCAGCACAGCGTCGCCGCCCGCCGTGATGTTCTTTGCCGCAAGCTGCTCATCCGTCTCAATGGTCAGCGTGCCGTCTGCGCGTACATCACCGCCGAAGCCTACAGTACGGGCTTTCAGTCTGCCGTCTGCCTTCGTGGAAAGGTTTGTCCCCTCCTTTGTAATGATATTGTCCTTTGCCGTAATCGCAAGGTTCTTGTCCGACATGAGGTCGGCGTTCAGGTTGACGTTCTGCGCGTCAATCGTTGTCGTGCCGTGCGAGAGCACTGCCGCATGCGCCGTGAGATCATTGCCGACATTCCACTTGAGCGCGCCGTTCGTTGTAACGATGCCGTTTGTCACAGCGTTGTTGCCGACAATCGCCGCAAAGTCAGCGCCTGTCGTCACGGCATCATTCACTGTGAGGTCATGCGCGACATTCGTCGTAAGAGTTCCACCCACGTCGGTCTTGCCGCCGAGTGTCATGTTCTCGCCCGCTGTCAGCTCTGCGTTATGCGCAGAGAACGCTCCTGTAACGGTGACATCCTTGTCTGCGGTCAGCACGGCATTTCCTTTGCCCGTGACACTCGTTACCGTGATGTTCTTCGCCTTCGCGTCCAGATCGCCGCCGACGTTTACGTCATGTGCCGTGAGATTCGTCCCCGCCGCAATGCTTGCATCTCCATTGACGTTCACATTCTTTGCAAAGAAGTCTGTGCCCGCGTTCAGCGTCGCGTTGCCGCCCGCCGTGATGTTCTCTGCTGTCATATTTACAGCCTTGGCGTTCAGATTGCCGCCCACCGTCACATCATTGACGGTGATGTCTGTCCCCGGGGTCAGCACAGCGTCGCCGCCCGCCGTGATGTTCTTTGCCGCAAGCTGCTCATCCGTCTCAATGGTCAGCGTGCCGTCTGCGCGTACATCACCGCCGAAGCCTACAGTACGGGCTTTCAGTCTGCCGTCTGCCTTCGTGGAAAGGTTTGTCCCCTCCTTTGTAATGATATTGTCCTTTGCCGTAATCGCAAGGTTCTTGTCCGACATGAGGTCGGCGTTCAGGTTGACGTTCTGCGCCTCAATCGTTGTCGTGCCGTGCGAGAGCACCTCCGCATTCGCGGTGAAGTCCTTGCCGACATGCACCATAAGTGTTTCGCCCACCTCGGTCTTGCCGCCGAGTGTCGCATTTTCGTCCGCCGTCAGCTGTGCGCTATGCGCAGAGAACGCTCCTCCAATGGTGATATCCTTCGCCGTCAGCACAGCCTCCGCATCGCTGCGGATCGAGCCGTCTGTTTGGATCTCCGTCTGCGCCGTGAGGGTTGCCTTGCCTTTGCTCGTGATGTCGTTTGCAGCGATGTCTTCGTTCGCCTGCGCGTTCAGATCGCCGCCGACGTTCAGGTCACGTGCTACAACGATTCTCTTGCCCGCTTTGATGTCCGCATTTCCGGCTGCGTCCACAGACCTTGCCCAAAAAACGTCACCTGCGTTCAGCACAGCATCGCCGCCCGCACTGATGTTCTCTGCCGACAGTTTATCCTCTGTCTCAATCGTCAGCTTGCCGTCTGCACGGACATCGCTGTCAATCCTCGCGACACGGGCTTTCAGCGTGGCATCCGCCTTGGACGAAAGGTGTTTCAGCCAGTCTGCGAAGAGGTAGTTATGCACCGTCATCGCGAGGTTCTTGTCCGAGGCGAAGTCTGCATAGAGTTTGACATCCTGCGCCTCCACCTGCACCGCGCCGTGCGAGAGCACTGCCGCATTCGTCTCGAACAGCTCCTTGACTGTCACAGAGAGATCGCCGCCCGTGGTGACCGCTCCGTTGATCATGAATTTTTCGCCGACATTTGCCGTAAGTTTTCCGCCCGCGGTAACCGTGCCGTTCGTTATGAGATTCTCTCTGGCATTTGCGGTCAGTGCGCCGCCCGCCGTCACAGTGCGCTCCGTCTTCACACGCTTGCCCGAAAGAGATACGTCTTTACCTGCGGTGACCGCCTCCTTCGTCGTAAGGTAAAAGCCGGCTTTTGCCGTAAGTTTTCCGCCCGCCGTCAGAGCGCCTTCTGTCGTCAGGTGATATCCTGCCGTCAGCATGGCATCCCCGTCGCTGCGGACTTCGCCCTTTGTCCTCAGGTAGCCCGTCTGTGCCGTGAGTGCGATGGATTTCCCGCCCGTGACGGTATCAACGTTCATCGCTGCCTTTGCCACGGCGTCAAGCGCATCTCCGGCGCTGAGGTTCACTACCGTGAGGTCCCCCTCTGTCGCCGTCATCGCGGTCTTGCCGGTACTCTTGATGTTATTCGCAGAGATGTTCCACCCCGTGACATTCAGGTCGCCGCCGATATCCAGGTCATGTACCTTGACATCTCGAAGGGCTTTGATGCTTGTTGTTTCGACCGGGCTATTATGTTTCCGGATGACGCGCACATCGTTTACGGTGAAATTTTGCTTCGCAGACAGGACTGCACCGCCAACCGCCGTGATGTCATGCGCATTGATCTTCAGCGCCGAAGCGTTCAGATTGCCGCCCGCCGTGATGTCATGCACCGTCAGCTGATCGTCCACATCAATGGTCAGCGCTCCGCCTGCGCGTACATCGGTGCCGAAGCTGGCAGTACCGGCTTTCAGTTTGCCGTCCGCCTTCATGAAAAGGTTCACACCCTCGTTTATAACGAGCTTGTCCTTTGCCGTGATCGCGAGGTTCTTATCCGCAGTAAGATTTGCGCGGAGTTCGACATTCTTCGCATCCACCGTTGCCGCGCCCCGTGAGACCACCTCCGCATTTGTCGTGAGATTCCCCTTTGTCGACAGAGAGAGATCGCCGCCCGCAGTGACCTCGTGATTCAGCGTGATGTCCCCGTCGGTATTTATGCTCAGCGCATCCCCCGCCTTCAGAAGATCTTCCAGCGTGATCGCCTGTCCCGCCGTCAGCGACGCACTGCCGCCCGCAATGACAAAATTCTTCACCTTAATGTTATTTCCGACGTATGCCGTCAGCGCACCGCCCGTCTTCAGATACCCACCGATCGTCAGATCCCGTCCCGCTGTCAGCGACGCACTGCCGCCTGCAACGACGTCTCCGCCGACTTCGAGATCATGATTCGCCAACGCCGTGAGGTTGCCATTCTTTGCGGTAACACCGTAGTAAAATTTCGTCGTGCCATCTTTGGCAACCGTATCGACATTCTCTCCGGCTGTGACAGCTTTCCGGTAGGTGATATCACCCGTCTCCGCTAAAGCGCTGAAACTCTTTCCGACCGTGACCGCTTCGTCGAGACTGATCCACTTTCCCGCGATCAGTTCTGCGTTGCCCGTGGCAGTCAGTGCCCCCGAGATGTGCAGTACATCATCCGTCTTCAGGAACACATCACCTTTCACATTGAGACCATTCACGTCAAATTTGCCCGTTCGCGCAATGCCGACACTACCGCCAACCTGAGTATCTGTGACGCCCGACATCGTCAGCTGGTGGAAGCTGTTCTTCTCACCTAGGAGCATGATCGCAGCGTCCGACTTTATGTCCAGCGCACTGGACTGGATGCTGCCGTGTTCGCTCTGCGTGACACCGCCCTTGGCAGAGAGGTTGACGTTTCTCTTCGTAGCAACATTCGCCGCGCCGAGCGCGATGCCGCCCTCCTCGGAAACGATGGTCACACCTTCCCCTGCCGTAATCTCTGCGGGCTTACCCTGTTCCTCCTGCACCGCTATCCCATTCTTGGAGCGCACCGAGATGTTCTCGCCCTTCAGCGCATTGATGAGAAGCATTCCGTCATCGCCGTTTGCGATGTGGACATCGTAGCGATCTCCGGTATTGGCACGGAGGAGGCTGCCCGAGGCGATGCGGATGCGGTTCGCCTCCGTGCCGAGGTTGCCATACTCCGATTGCAGCGTGACGTGCGCCCCCTTGATGTAACCGCCGGTCTTGCCCGTCTCCGTCGTCATCTGCATTCCCTTGTGTGCGGTCAGGACGACATCGCCGTTACTGCTGACCGCCTGTATGGTCAGCGCATAATGCGGATCCTGTTCGATATGGATGTTGCCGTCCGCATTCGCATCAAGCACGCCGCTCACGTTGATCAGCAGGGGGGTGTCCACCGGACTGATGCCGTAGATGCCGCCGGTGCCGCCGTACAGGGAAAGGTTTTTCGCCGTGATTGCCGTGCCGGTGCCATAGATGCCCTTCGTCCCCTGCAGGTAGACATCCCCGTTGGAAGAGACTTTGCCGAGGCGCAACGCACTCTCCTTGCTGGCAACATAGATATGTTCATCGCCCTTCAGATCTACATTGCCCATCAGTCTTACATCGTCTTTATCACGTCCCGTCTGCACCTTGACGGGACGTGTATGCGTGATTTCCACGCCGTCCGCCGTCCAGTGCATCTCTCCCGCACGTGCGTTCGCGAGCGTAATGAGATTCTCCTCTTTGAAGAGATCGGCGTTTGCAATGCTGATCTTGCCACCGTTCTCGCCGATGCCCCTGCCGGTTCCCGCCGTGAGGCTGATCGAACGCCCGATGATGTTCGGTGTCTTGACCTCCGTCACCTGTCCCGCCTTCGGATTGACAGCACTCTGCTGGATGGCGTAGCGCAGACCGCTCACGCTCCAACCGTAGCTGTCGCTCTCGTCGAGCGTCTTGTAGTCGCGGATAAAGGTGCGTACATTCTCCGGCAGGGAAAGCCCATTCTTTGCAAAGAACGTATCCTCCGCCGCGCCGATGGTTCGCGCATAAGCCTCCTCTGCCGACCAGCCCGCTTTGTGCGAGGCTTTCAGTTCGGCAAGATAGTCCGCACGCGCCTCCTTGATCCCCTCATCTGCGAGGTATTTTTCGGAGAGACTCTTATAGTGCTCATAGAGCGCCTGCACCTCGGCATCCGTCGCATTCGCGCCGCTCATAGAGCGCGCCGCCGCCTTGCCAAGACTCTCCAAACCATCGAGCCGTTCCTTCTTTGCTGCAGCAGCCGACTTCGCACTCTCATGAGCCTGGTCGCCCGCATTCGTCAGCCCCAGCGCACGCCAGCGCTCCATGCGCTCCGCTGCGTCGGAGAGCTTGCTCTCCTCGGGCATGGCATCGACGATGGCGCCTTCTGCCGTCAGATATACGCCGCCGTCTTTGCTTTCAATCCTGCCGACCCTCATGTCGCCCGTATACTTGTTGGTCAGATTGATGTCATTCTTTGCCGTCGCGTCCACGCGGCTGCGTGCCAATACGGAAAGGTCGATTCCCCCTTCCTCACTCGTAAGGGAGATGTTGTCGCCCCACACGGTAGTCTTATGGTCTGTCCCCACACCCCTTATGCTGCCGCGCGCATGAATGGCGGTATCCATCAAGGCACGTGCATTGACGATCTGCAGAGCGC
Organism: Candidatus Centipeda massiliensis; assembly: GCF_900290285.1. GTDB lineage: Bacteria > Bacillota > Negativicutes > Selenomonadales > Selenomonadaceae > Centipeda > Centipeda massiliensis. Next base: position 43,181 of record NZ_LT985756.1, read on the forward strand.
CGCGCTGCGAAGTGAGGTCGATTGCCCCATTCCCCGCATTCAAATCAAGTTTCGAGGGGTTAGCTGCATCGGCTGCGCTCTGATGCAGCTTGATGCCTGCTCCGGCAACCACATTCAGGTTGTTCGTGTAGACGACGCCGTTCTTTTCGAGATTGCTTTCAACCCTGCCCCTATCCGAGTGCAGATTGACAGTATATGCGCTGTTCGTGATGTTGCGGATGGCACCGTCGAGGATGAGATTGCCGCCTGCATGAACGTTCACTTTGCCGCCCGCATACCCGTTCACATTGCCGCCCGGCACGTTCACATTGTCCTTGTCGCGGCCCCTGGGGAACTCCACGTAGATCCTATTGCTTGCGTAGATCCGGTAGGTGTTGCTCGACCCCTTCGTCGAGACCTTGTTCCACTGATGGAAGTAAATGCCGTACTTAAGGGCCGACCCCCACCCTTCATTGATCATGTGGGGCGTGCCGTCACTGTTATAGACACGTTTCCCGTCTTTCTCCTGCCATTTTCCATAGTACTTGGTGACGGCAGGCGGATCCGGGAAAACCTCGGCGTCGGACTCATATTTGTCTCCGTCCACGCGATAGTACTCGCCATACATATTTCCCGTGCCGAAATAGACACCGTTCGGCAGGATGTCCCCATTCGACTTCGCCGTACTGACGCGCACCGTGCCATTTTCGATATTTTTCTCGGTGACATTGGAGCCGACATTGCCCGTTGTCCAATGACCGTTGGCAAGGAAGCGCTCCCCGTAGGAGTAGCTCGTCTGTGTCTTCGTGCCGCTCCTGCCGCCCGTCCAGTTGTAGGTCAGATTTTCTTTCGGATCATAGTACGCATAGAACGCTTCGCCGCCGCCCCCCTTCGGAGCCTTTTTGAATTCACCCTTATCCGCCTCCTTTGCGCCGATGGTGTAGGAGCGGTAGGTACCGTCGCTCAGATACTCGGTTGTCTTGCCCGTATTCCGGTCATTGAGGGTAACCCTGCCGCCGCCCGCGCGGTTCGTAATCGCCCCCAGATGAAGGTCACGCGCCAGCCCGGAGGTGGATATGTCGATGTCTGACTCGCCGCTGCGTGCGCGTATCCTGCCGCTGCCGGTGCTGTAGATCGCGCCCGTGATAGTGATATTGCCGCCGCCCGTCTCCATCGCATCGGTGAAGAGATAGCCCTCCTTCGCGTTGTAGTAGACGGCAGGACTGTACCCCAATGCCTTGCCGGTATCGTCCCAGTAGGTCTCACCGCCGCCGACGAGCAGACGCTCCTCTGTGCGCAGCCGGTCAGCATCTTCCAGCTTCTTTGCAGCACGCTGATCAAGGCGCACCTTATAGGAGGTGTAACCGCTCTGGATGATTCCGTTGATGTTGACGTTGCGTGCTGCAATCGAGATGTCCTTGCCCGCGACCCATGAGCCCGTCGCCTTATTTGCCAGCTGATGGATTTGCTTTATCTTCTCAGGATCATTGGTGCGCGTCAACAGCCAGGAATAGAAATCACCGGTGTTGTTGAACTTGAGCGGTGTCTTATTTCCCTTTTCCAATTGGTCGGAAACGTAATTCTGGATCTCCTTCTCCATCCACGGAGGACTGAACTCCATCCGCGGATCGCCGCCGATGAAGACCGTTCCATTCGGAGAGGACTGACTGACGGCGCCCTTCGGGGCTTCGACCTTGATGTTGGCGCCACGCATATTGCTCCGCTCGGTGGAGCGAATGCTGCTGCTGTCCGTTTTAATGGTAATCGTCCCCGGGGTAATGATGTCGCCGTGCAGTTCGATATCCGCATCTGCCGCAGCCGCCGTCGAGTGAATCGTGACGGCGGAGTCGGAGGTATTCGTATCGGCGTGAACTTTACCGCCAAACTGATCCTTCTTGAGATCCGTCTCGCCGAGACGTACCCTGCCGCCCGGGTCGGAGATCTTGACATCCTGCACGATGAGACGGCGCTCCGCCGCACTCTGCACGTTGACGACGGGCGCGCCCTTTGCCGTCAGGCTGCCCGTTCCGCTGACGGCATCCGCCTCAAGGTTCACATCGCCGCCCGAGACGGCAAGATTGGGCAGAACGAGTCCGATGGTCGTACGGCTTGGCAGAATGGTATCCCCCGCCACGAAGCCCTCCGCTTCCATCGTTGTTTTCAGTGAACCGAGCGCGTCTTTGAGGTTATTCGCCTCCGTCGAACCTTTCTTCACATTGAAGTATGCCCGCATGAGTTCGTTGTACTCCGCGAGGTAGGGATTGTTCAGCGTGAGATTTCGGTAGCTGATGGCGTTTTTGCCGAACCACTCCCCGCCGTCCGTGATGTCCGCCTTGACCGTACCGACGAGCTTTCCATAGAGCCACTGTTCCTCGCCCGCACTCAGTGTCCCGCTGCCCTCCGAGAGGAGGTAAATGTCGCGCAGCAGGCGTTCCTCCTCCGTGACATCCGTCTTTTGCACCAGCGCCTCTTTCTGCGCCGGTGTCATCGCAGCAAGCCTTGCCGCAAGTTCGTTGGTCTTCGCCTCCGACATACCGGGTGTCGTCTGCCGGATGCTCATGCTGAGGCGGTTGTGGATGCCGGCGGTGACGGAGCCGTCTACCTGCACCTCATTGTGCCTCGTCTCCCCTTTTCTGTCCCCTTCGCCGTTCGCCGTCGTCGTCAGCGAACTCTGCGCGCCCTTGCCCGACCAGATATTGTATGCGGTCGCGCTCTCATACGCCTGTGTATAGCCCGACACTGCAGAGAGATTCGCATGGCGGACGCTCTCAACCTGCGCGCCACGCTCGATGCTGACGGTGTTGGTCTGCGTCATCTTATTGTCGAGTTTGGGGGCACTGCGCAGGGGAATCCCCGTCCGGTTCGTCGCATCCGCCAGAAGCGAGAGCTTGAACGTGCCGAGATTGCGCTCGCCCGTCTGCGGGTCGATGCCGCGTCCCGTATAGAGATTTACGTCGTTGGAACTAAAGAGCGTGCTCGCCCCGTCGACACGGACGGTATTCCCGCGCGTGATGTTCGATGTGAGTGCCGCACTTGCCGTACCCGCAAGACCTCCCTGCGTGTCGGCATTCATCTCATAGCGGATCTCGGTATTGTCTCTCGCCGCAAGTGCGATATTCGCATCTGCCTTTGCAGTCGCGAGATGACTGTCGACGGCATCGACGGTGTTATCATAGGTCACGCCGAGGCTGCCGTTCATCATGGTGAACGGAATCACACCCGCAGATTTCACGATGCCGGTGGTCTTGGATGTGCCCTCTGTGAGGCTCTGCGCGGTGATCCCCGCATAGCCCGTTGTCTTTGCACTGCTGTTCTTAAATGTGACCTTTGCCGTCTCCGTCATGTTCGAGGAGACCTCGCCCGCACTCAGCGTGCCCGCGCCGTAGCCGCTCGCCGCGTCCTTGTCCGCGTGGCTGAACACATTCTTCGCCTCGTAGTTCTGCGCGCCGACCGTCTCGATCTGCGCGTTCTCTACGGAGACAGCTGCGTTCTGAGCGAGCGTCTTTGTCAGCCGCGTGCCGCTGCCGCCGACGATTGCCGCCTGAAGCGCATCGACATCATGCAGTGAATTGTCGTATGTGGATGCCTTCGCGTCGAGCGCGCCCGCCGCACGCCACGTCCCCATCAGCTTCGTCTGTGCGCCGAGGGTCGTATCATCCGAAATCCCGGCAGCTATAGGGCTGATGGCGACGAGTGCGCCGCCGCTGCCGTCTGCCTTGCCCTTCTTCACTGCCTCGGCGCGCGTGGTGAGCGCAGCATTGTTCAGTGTGCTATCGCTTCCCGCACCATAGGCGACGATGTTGCTATGGAGCACATTCTTGATCGCGCCGACATTTGTCGCCGTAGCAAACAGACTGCCCGTCGATAGACCGCGCGCGTCAAGATCCTGTGTATGAATGTTCTTGGTACTGATCTGCAGCTCTTTCACGCCGTCCGGCTTCTCCTCCGTGGGCTGAATCGCCGCCGTCCGGTAGTTCGTTCCGCTCGCGAGGAGCGTCTTTGCGTCGCTGTACGCATTGATATTCGCCCCGCTCGCCTGCACGCCCGCGCCCGCTGACGCACTCAGCGCTTTCAGATGCGCACTTTCCTGTGCGTTCGTCTCAGCGGAGATGGTGATGGTCTTGCCCGTGAGGCTGTTCTCCCGATCCGTCCTTCCGTTCGCGCTGTCCTCGGCACCAATGAGGATGCGGTTCTGATAGGCGTTTTTCTCCGTGCCAAAGGAGGCGGAGGCGTAGGTCGCCGTCGCCGCCGCGAAAATGCTTGCCGAGACTGCCTTCGTCTCTGCCTGAATGTTGGCGCGGTTGTCGGTCTTCAGAGCCAGATCTCCCGCCGCACTGAGCGTGTTGCCCTCCACGAGGTTCATCGTCATGCTGCCCGTCTCGCGCGCAAGTGCCGCGACGCCATTGCCGGCAAAGCTCATGCCGCCCGATGCCGCCTCGGTCGTGGTGCGCAGGGTCGGATCGCCGGCAGTTTTCGCCGTGCGCGTCATGGAGAGCGTAAGGTCTCCATCTGCCGTGAGCGTGCTGCGCTCGGCACGCAGGGTCTGCGCATTGTCATAATGTGCATTTCCGACGAGGATGTTCGCGGCAGCGCCCCCGAGGGATGCCGCAACGCCGATGATGTCCACCGCGCCGGTCGTCTCATCCCGCGTTGTGCCCGTGATCGTATGCGCCCGCATCTTGGTACCCGAGAGGACGAGATCGTTCCTGCCGCCCATGTTCAGCTCGCCGTAGGCGGCATTGACAGCAAGTCCCGCTGCCGCGCCCTGATAGATCTTCAGCCCCGCAGCGCCGTCCTTGACGGCGTCGAGCTTGATTGTATGCGCACTGAGCGTACCACCCGCTGCGACGGTCTCCACGTTCGACCTGTTGCGCACAATGCCGGCGGCGCCCGATACCACCGCACCGCCGATGCCTGCCTGCACGGTATCCTGGCTGATGTTATCACTGCTTTGCGCGCTGATATTGAGTTCGCCTGCGCGCGTTTTCCCGTTGCTGCTCTTTGTTGCGACGAGGATGTCCGACCGCTCTGCGCGTGCGGAGGTCTTTGCATCCGTGCTCGGCGTGGCCTTTTCCGCAAGCATCGTCGCGCTCTCTTTTTCATTGGACGAGACGTAGGACAGCCCCGTCTTGGAACGGTCTCCCGCCTTTGTCTGCATCTCCGTCGTCTTGTCCGTATGTTCTTTTGCGTTGACGCTTTGCTTCTTTCCGCTCGAGCCTTCCTCCATCGTGTACGAATCCTGCATCTCTGCGCCGACATTCGTCACCATGATATTGAGCCCCACGGCCGCAATGCCCCCTGCGCCGTTCGTCGCAAGCTGCTTGACGGTCTTGCTGTCATGCGCCGTGATGTCTGCCGACTCGCGCGCGTAGAGTTTGCTGTTATTGACAACGCTCTCGACGGTCGCCTTGAAGTTGTTGACGGAGACGCCGACGCTCGCACCCACGATCCCCGCTCCACCTGTGCCGCTCTTTTGGTCAAAGTTTACATTGTTCTCTGCTGTGACGGTAATCTTCTTGGCGGCAGTCTCCTCCTCGGTATCCGCATCATTTGCTTTCGCGTGTCCGAGCGCGCTGTCCGTGACCGCTGCCTTAACGGTATTCTTCACATCGCCGCCGCTGATGCTCGCCCCGACGCCGGTAATGCCTGCGGCGCCGATGCTGAATACATAGTTGTTCAGATGCTCCGTATTCTTCGCATGGACGAGTGTCTCCCCCTTATCGTCCGTGTAGAAGACCTTCGTTCCGGCAATGTCCGCCTCGGTCGTACTGCGGTCAAGGAGGACGGCCGTGCCGACACCCACGGCGACCCCGTAGCCTGCAGTACCGAGCGTCTTGGCAAATGCATTGAGGTTTGCCGTATTGTCCGCCGTAACGGAAAGCCCGCTGACGTTCACTGTGCTGTTCATGAGCGCGGCACGCGTGCTTTGCTCCATGCGCACGAAATTGTTCGAGTTCGCAAGACCAAATTCGTCGGCGAAACTGACCCCCACCGTGAGCACGGCGATGCCCTGCGCGGAGCGCGCCGCGATATCGGCCTTCTTTGCCGAAATCGTGCTGCGTGCCGCCTCTGCCTCAGTCGTACGATTGATGAGATTGATGCTCGACCCCGTACCAAGCGCAGCGCCCTCTCCCGCGACGGAGATGGTGCCGACGAGCGAGCCGCTGTTCGTCGCGTCGTCCGCGCGCACGGATACGTCTGCCCCCACCGCCTTTGCCGTCGCATCCGCAATCTGCGCCGTGGTCGAGCCGCCGACGATGTTCGTATTGATGGTACCGTTCACCGCTGCACCCGTCCCTGTACCGCCGCCGTTGGCGATAAAGGAGTTCGCTGTGTGTGTCGCCGAGGCGGAGACGGCGACGCCGCGATATTCAGTAGCCTTGCGTCCCTCCGCCAGACCGTCCAGACCGATGAGTGCACCTGTATCGACGGTCAGAGACCCATTGTAGAGTTTTTCGTGATCCAGACCGTCCTTGATCTGCGTTGCTGCGACTCCATCTGTCGCATGGGAAATAACCTCAGTGCCCTTGCCTGAGATCTCTGCCTTTGTATTTGAACCGATGATGTTCGTGCTGGTCGACAGACCGATGGCGGCACCCGTCCCCGCCACGGTGAGCTGACCCGCGTAGTTCTGTATGCGGTCATCGCTCTTTGCCGAGACGACGGCGTTCTTCTCCGCCGTCACCTTTGCGCCGCCCGCGATCTTCGCCGTGGTATCATTGTTCAGCTTGTTGACGGCAATCGAGCCGGACCCGGCTGCGCCGGAGCCTGTCGCAGCAATGCCCATACCGATGTTGTGAAGGTTCAGATTGCCCGCCGCATTCGTGAGGACATTCGCCGCGTGTATCTTCCCGCCGCTGATCGTGGCATTGGTGTCGGCATCGAGAAGGTTGACGGCAACGCCGGCGCCGATCGCCGCACCTTCGGACGACCCCGAGCCGACGATGGCAAAGGTGCGTGCCGTCAGTTTGCCGTCCGCCTGTACGTTGACATCCCCCGCCGGTTTATCCGCTTCTGCCTCAATGTCGGAACTGACGATCTCCGCCGTCGTATCCTGATCGACATCGGCGACCGCTGCCGCCCCCGCAAATGCGACACTACCGCCCGAGCCGGCGACATTGAGTGCAACGGTATTCAGCGTGCCCTCGTTTTTGGCGTTCACGTCCACCATGCCGCCCTCGGCGAGACCGATCTTCGCACCGCTGATGCGTGCCGTATTCTGCTGTTTCAGCAGGGCGTTGAAAGCGACGGAAGCACCTACTGCACCGCCCTGCGTGGAGGCAGAGACACCGCCGACGGCGGCATCCTGACGCGTCTGGTCAAGTGTTGTCGCACGGACGGACTTCGCGCCCCTAATCTCTGCGTCGACCATCCGCCCCTTCGTCACCTCATACTGCGCAATCTCCGCGCAGGTATCGTTTTTCCCGACGTTGACGGAGATGGCGCCGCTGACGGCTGCCTGTGTCCCTGCGGCAACCCCTGCTGTCAGCGCCTCAATGCCGCCGATGTTCTGCGCGTTGAGGTTTACGATGCCGTCGTGCGAGAGCGTCAGTCTGCCGCCGCGCAGTGCTGCCGTCGTATTGTTGTCGATCATGTTGACGGCGGTGGCAAGCCCTGCCGCCACACCTGCGCCGCCCGCAGAGACACTGATCTGTCCCGCGACGTTGACGAGGAGGCTCTTCGTGAGTGCGTTCGCCTGCAGCTTTTGCGCTTTGATCGTGCTGTCCTCGACGATCGCAGAGGTCTCATTGTTCGTCGCGATGACAGAGGCGGAACCTGCTGCTGCGATGCCGCCACTGCCCGCTACGCCCGCCGCTACGTTTATGGCACGGGTATCGGCGACACTCTCCACATTAAGCCCCTGTGCGCCCTGCAGCTCCAGGTCGCTGCCGCTCACGCCCGCCGTGAAGTCATTCTTAATCACGCCGACACCAACGCCGATCCCCGCCGCTGTCGCTGCGCTGCTGCCCGCCGCAGCGGAGATGCTTGCCGCCGCCGTGACGATGGTGCTGCCGCCGCTGTGCGTCAGATTGCCGTCCTGATCGACCGCAAGGGAGCTGTTGCTCTTGCCCTTTGCAAAATTCTCTTGATACTTGTCACCCGAGGTCTCGATGCCGCGCTTCTCGAGATACTGCTGATATGCGCCCGCCTCGTGTTTGTCGTCCGCACGGACATTTGCGCTGTCTGCCGTCAGCGTGACCCTCGTGAGTTGTGCCGCCGTCTTGTTCGCGAAGTTGTTCACGGCAAAGCTGCCCGTCACCGCGGCTGCATGTTCGGAGCCGGAGGCAGCGCCGACGCCGATCGCTGCGCCGATCTGCGTCATCCCGGAAACAGCTTCGTTCGTGAGCGCACCAATATTGCGCAGTGCGCCCGTATCCTTGCGTGTCTGCGAGATGTCCGCGTGCACGTCATTCCTCAGATTGGATACGGCGACGACCGCGCCCACCGCATTCGAGCTTTTGCTGCCGAAGACAAGCCCCGCACTCACACCGCCCGACACCTGCGTATTCGAACTGACGGCGCGATTGGAAAGCGCCGTTTTCTGTATGCCCGTGAGTGCCGTTCCGTCCGCCGCCGCATTGATGTAATTATCCCGCATCTGCGCCAGCGTGACCGATCCGCCCTCGTTGTACGTCAAAGAAACGGGGACAGCGGTGGATGTCACCGTGTTTCCGCTTGTTTTCATGACCGACAGTCCGAGCGCAGCGGCGACGGTCGCGCCTTTCTGAACGGCGACGTTTTCAATGCTGTCCGCGCCTTTGATGCGATTGTCCGACATGAGCGCCAGAACGTCGCGATGTCTCTGCACGTTGACGCTCGCCGCACCCGCAATGCCGGCGTTCGCGCTGTCTTCGTTCTGGCTCTTCGTGGTGGTTTTCCACGTGACCGCCAGTGCGCCGCCCCATGCGCCCGTAAAGGAGGAGTCCTGTGCGCTGACGGTGAGGTTTTTCATGGCTGCGGGCGATGCCGCATTTTTCGTCAGGGTGACATTCGCCCCCTTCACCTCTGCCGCCGTCGTCACCTTGCTGAGGTTGACCGAGGCACTGCCCGCCAGATCGAGGGTAAACGGAGGCTGCTTCTGATTAAATCCGAGGTTCTTGACCGCGTTGAGCGGAACCGTCTTTTTTTCCGCCTGTCTTTTTAGGGAACTCCCTACGAGATCCTGCAGCTTGTTGTCGATCTTCGTGATTCCGTTACCGACCATGTTTTTGCCGGTCGTGACCGTCTGACCGATCTTGTCAAAGATGCCGCCCTTTTCGCTGGTGTCATCGCCGGTCGCGATTGCCCCCGCAGCCGCAGCCGCGTTGATGAGCCCCTTCTGCTCGGCATGGACGTCCAGCGTCTCCGCCTGCACCGCGCCCGCCATCTTCTTCGCGGCCGTGCCGTAGAGATCCGCAGCATTCACATTCCCAAAGGGCTGCACCGCACGTTTCTGCGCCGCACGGATCTGCTTCTCCGTGCGCTGCTCTGCGGTCTTATCCTGCGGTGTCTCCTCTGCCGCATCGTTGTCGGCAATCGCCGCGATGCTTGTCTGCGCAACGTTGTTGAGCGCAGCGGAAAGCCCGATCGCGGCTCCCGTGCCAAGAACCGCCGAGCCGGCGATGTTCGTGATATTCGTCGTGTTCAGCGCGTTCATCTGCGCCGCAGCTGCCGCCGTGATCTTTGCCTCGTCGTCGACGGAGGTCACAGCCCCCGATGTGCCGCCGACGTAGTTCGCCATGCCCTGAAAGCCGATCTTGCCGCCCTTGCCCGCTGCAACGGCGAGGTGGATGCCGTCATAGCTGTTCGTCGCCTTGATTGCAGCCTTCCTGCCTGTAATCTCCGTGCCTTCCGCGACGATGGTGTCCGCCGTTGTATCGCCGACGGTGATGCCGAGGTTGCCGCCGATCGCGATATCCGCACCCGCCTGCCATGCGGGTGCGCCCACCAGTGTCACGAGCTGCTTTTTGCTGCTTGCCGCAACCGTTACTTCATCCGTTGCTGTGACCTTCGTGCCGCGTCCCAGAACGACCGCCGCATGGTTATCGACATCGGCAAAATTGACGCCCGCCGCGCCCGCAATTTTCGCCTGCTCTGCATCGGGTTTTTCCTGCGTCGCTCCCTTGCCCGAGAACTTCGCCGATGCCTGGAAGGTCAGGTAGCTCGAAGGGTTGGCAAACACCAATGCACGTTCCGCAAGGTTTGCAGGAACTGTGACGTCCTCTTTGAGCACGTCTGCCACGGCTTTTATGGCAGCAGCGAGTTCTTTTGCCTCCTTCAGCCCCTCCTTCGAGACGATATAGGCGGAGTCATTGTCGCACTTTTTCAGATACGCCTCGGCCTTATCCTGCGCCGCAGTCAGCGTAGCGGCGTGCGTGCCTTGAAAGGCGGCGCAGTACTGCTTGAACTCTTCGAAGCTCGCGCGGAGTTCGCTGATCATATCGTCAATATTTGTGTAGAGAACATGCCCATCTGCCGTGATGTCAACGCTCTTTCCCGTGATGTTCGGTGCGTAGGATGTGCCGGACTCCTCTGCCGCAAGGGTCGTGACGCCCGCCGTATTCTTGATGTTCGCCACGTTCACGGCAAAGCTGCCCATGCCCTGCGTTTCCTTGGTCTGATGCGCCTGAACCCGTTCCGTCTTTCCGTCCTCCGTGAGGTACCAGTTCGGATCCGTATGGCTGTTGACGGCACTCTGCGCCCGGACATGCGTACCGCGTATGATGCTGTCCGCATCAATCTTCACCGCTCCATCCGAGCGAACGACCGCGTGCGGCGCAAGGAGGACATTCGCCTGCTGCTCCTCATTCAGCACGTTGACCGCGCCGCCGAGCGAGATTTTCTCCCCCAGCTTGTCGAGTTCGATCGGCGAGGAAAGTCCATCACTGGGAAATCCGATCTTGGAGCGAATGCCTCCGATGACATTCTTGATCTTCTGTGTCAGTCCCGTGACGGTGTTCGTATTCGCTGCGGCATTGGAAAAATATGTAATCATACCGCTCTTGCCGGCTGCCGTGCTCGCCTCCGCGCTGTTTTTCAGCTGCGTATTATAGGCATGGATGTTCGCCCCCGTCTTGCCCGTGACGGTGCCGCGCACCTCCGTATGCGCCGCACTTGTCTGCTTCGTCACGTTGACAGCGACATTGAGCAGGGAGTTTTCCTTGCCGGAAGCGCTCGCAGAGGTCTCCAATTTGCTCGTCGCATCGGCTGTGATGTCCGCCTGTTTCTCTGCCGTGACTGCTGCGCCCTGCCCGATTTCCACCTGTGCGTCGTTATTGCCGCGCGCTACAAGAACGGCGACATTCATGATCTGCGTCGAGTCCGCTCCTGCGCCGAGCTGCGTTGTCTTTGCATGGGCGGCTGCAATCAGATCCTCGCGGGATTTTGCATGAACGTCCACACTGCCCTGCTCTGCCGTGAGATGCCCCTCTACGGTCACATTTGCCGCGCTCTGAGCCTTGGCGTATGCGACCGCCATCGCAGGAACTGCGTTGGTGTGCTTGATGTTTGCAAATTTGATTTTGGATGTGGTCGCACCCGCATCCACGGAGGAGCGTGCATCTGCGCCGACGATCAGCGCACGCTCCTGAACCACCGTCTTGCCGTCCTGCGTCACCGTGAGATCCGCGCCCTTTGCCGTGAGTGCGGCATCTGCGCCGATCTTCACCGTCGCCTCACTGCCCATAATCATGTAGGAAGGATCGACGTTGACGGCGATGACCCCTGCGACTTCATCGGCAAGCCCCGCCGGATTTGAAAGAGGTCCTGCCTCCGAGGCGATATTCTTCGCCTTTGCCGTGGCGGAAAGACGCCCATCCGCCGTCACACTGCCGTTCACCGTCGTATTCGCCGTCGTCTTGACACTCTGACCGAGGAGCTTCGCGGAGGTATTCGAGGATGTTCCGCCGAATGCCTCGTTCTCGTCTGCCGTGTGCTCGGCATACGAAGAGAGCACGACATTTCGGTCTCCCGTAATCGCCGCACTCTTTCCGACGGTCAGCTCCGCCTTGATTTCGTTTTTGCTGCCGCTGAGGGGATTCGTGTATTTCGGAACATCGTCTGTTGTGTTGTTCAGCCGATTCGATGCCGCTGCGAGCACAATGTCGCCGCCCGCGCCTGTCGTAGCGGTCAGCGTGCCAAGCCCCGCACTTGTGCTGCCCGCATTGACCAGCGCGGCAAAATTGAGGTCGTTCTGACTCGTGAGCTGCGCCGCACTTTCCGCAGAGCCGACCGTAATCACGGGCGCACCCAGACGAATGCCGCTCTGCGCGTTGAGGTGCCCGTCAATGACGATGGAGCCGTCCGCATTCAGCGGGATCGTCCCCGCCTTGAGTGCGTCCATATCCGCCGCCGTGAACTTGGCGTGATTGTCCTGCAAATGGTCCTTAAACCAGTCTGTACTTGGCGCAAGTGCCGTAATGCTGCCCGCATTGATGACACCCGTCCTGCCGACCGCCATCCCCTCAGGAGACAGAAAGAACACATTGCCGCCGATGGTCGTCGCGTTTTTCAGCACATTGACCGTCCCGCGGATGTCGATGCGCCCCTGCACCATATTGACGAGCGTGTTCGCGCTCACCCCGCCCTTATACATCTGCAGATTGGCGACGTTATTCTGATCGAGGATGAACTTTGAAAATGCGTTGGTCGCAAGATCGCCTTCGACCTTGTCCGGCACAACGGTCCACACGTTGTTCGATGTTGTAATCGTCCCCGCATTCGCCGCATCCATCTTTTGGATGTCCGTCGCGCCGTCTGCGTACGCAGCTGTGTGCCAGCCCGTCATGCCCCCCACCATCGCGGTGACTGCCAGCCCCAGACGCAGCGCCTGTTTTCTTGCCAGTTTCCGATAACTGCTCATAATGCCTCTTCCTTTCATCCTTGACTATAGCGTTGCGTTCAGGCTGAAGTGCAGCCGTGCGCCCTTTGTATTCGTATCATTAAGTTGCTTGCGCAGTGGGAATCCGACGGTAAGCTGTGCGTAGACCGGCTCGCTTGCCGCCGTCCGTATGCCCAGCCCCCATGCGGACAGTATATGATCGTCAAACGCGCTGTCCCCGTAGACCGCGCCGCAGTCGTAAAACAGAAATCCGTAGGCACAGCTTTTGGGCAGCATGGGAAAGGCGTACTCGATGCTCGCCGCATAGCCGCTGTCGCCGCCCAAAAAGGACTCCTCGTAGCCGCGCACCGTCTGTGCGCCGCCGATGTAGAACCGCTCCGCGCTTGGAATGTAGTGTGCAAAGGCAACCTGTCCGTCCAGCCGCGCCGTAATCATCTGATTGCCGTGCGTGCGCGTCTGGTAGAAGACGTTCCCCTGATACATGCTGAACCGCGTTTCCTCATGGGCGATGTTCTCACACGCTCCCGCGCGTATGCCGTTCGTCAGGAGGAGTGCGGATTTTCGCCCGTAGAGCGTCTGTGTCACGGAGATGTTATAGCCGTTCGTCCTATCGTCAATCCAGTGATTCCCCGAAAAATCCGTCTGTGCGTGTGTATATCCATAGCCCGCATACAGCTCCGTCTTGCGCGTGCGCGTGACGTAGAGCGGGATGTTGAAGCCGATGTTCACGCCCGTCGAATGTCCGCGCACATTCAGGGGTTCGAGTGGTCCTTTGACAATGCGCGTCGCATTCGCACTGCAGCCGATGCGCATGGTCGAGCCGTCGCGTCCGAGCGGCACCTGATAGCTGCCGAGGAAGGATTTCATCCCGCGCGCATCGAGCGTCATGAGCGTGAGGCGATCACGGCTCTTGGTGAGGCTGCGGTTCGTATAGATGAGTCCGAAGCGCTCGCGCCCCGTCGAGATGCTGCCCATATTGTCCGCATAGAGGGCAAGCGTCTCGCTGCGCGGTTCGGCGATCTCAAGCACATAGTCCGTCGTGCCCTCCTCCTTGCCCGCCGCCATACGCACGCGCAGCGGCGCGTCATAGCTCGCGTTCCAGCGCAGGAGGTTTCGGTTCAATTCGTTGAAGTCCGGGATCTCCCCGCGCTTGATGCCGAGGCGGTATTCGAGGAAGGACTGCGCCGTGCGGCGGTTGCCCTCCACCGTAACCGCGCCCGTGCGCCCCTCGATCAACGTGATGTGCAGGACGCCGCCGCTGATGGTCTGCGGCGCGAGCACGGCACGGCAGGTCAGCCGTCCGCGCGCCTCATACGCCTCGTTGATCCGTGCGACAAGCGTATAGAGATCGCTGATGGTAACATCCTTTTCGAGAAGATCTGCGGCAAAGGCATCCAGTTCCTCCGCCGTGAAAATCGCGCTCCGGTCAAAGGTCACGCCATGCAGAACGAAGTGCAGCGTCCCCTCTTCCTCCGTCTGCGTGACGGGCGGCGTATCCAGCCCCTCCTGCGCCCCCGCATCCAGCCGCTCCTGCTGTTCACGGCGCTGCTGCTCGCGCTCCATGCGGCTGAGCTGTGCGCCCGCATCCTGCCCTGCAACCATATTCGCATCGGGGGGCGGTGCGGCAAGCGCCGCCTGTCCGTCCCCCATAAGACAGCAAAGAGCACCGAGTCCGATGAGAAGACGAACATAATAGGAGTGATTCATTTCCTTTGCCACGATCATTTCCTTCCTTTCGAGACATCTGCGCGTCGGATGATTCTATACGGATTGTATATTGATAGAAAATTTTATTTTTATCTCATCTAAAATATACTATCTAAAAGAATCGTACGCAACAGATTTGCAGAAAGTGATAACATCTTACATGAAAGAGATACGTTGTCCGTCCGGAAGCACATTTGGAATTTTTCTGCTGCAGTTTACAATGCCAGCGACTTGTGCTAGGATGAACAACATCTTCTATCCATCACCGAAAGCGGGGGCATCTTATGGATGAAATCAATGCACGGCTCATCTATCTATTTACCGATCTGACTTCACAGCACGCCTGTTCATCAGTGACCCGATCATACAGAACACGCTCGTTATCTTCGCGAGCGTTCCGGCGGCGATCAATGCCACGCTTGCCGCGCGGCTCTATCATCTCAATGTCGACTGCACCATTGCCGTTTTTCTTGTGACAACGGTGCTATATCTCACCATCCTATTCCCTGTGACATTTTTTCTGTTTCGAATAGAAAGAAGCGTTTCCCATGGACAATTCCAATTTGCGTATCCTCTACCTCTTTACCGATCTGCTCGCGCCGCTCATCGTCGGCTACCTCCTCTATCGGCACGGCAAGATCTCCGATGCCCTCATCAGCCGCATTCTGCGCCTGAACGTCATCATTATCTATACCCTGCTCGCCCTCATGAGCTGCTGGACGCTGCCGATCTCGTGGGATCTCGCCCTCATCCCGATCTATGGGGTGCTCATTGTCCTCTTTCCGGGGCTGATCGGCTGGGCATTCTTCATCCGAAAATATCACAGTCCCCTCGATCGCGGCGCGTATCTCGCGAACGCGATGATGTCCAACATCACCACCCTCGGCGGTGTCTGTGCCTACATCATCTACGGCGAGCAGGGCTTTGCCTACGCGCAGATCATGGGCATCTTTCAGACGCTGCTGCTTGTGCTCGCGGTATTCCCCATAGCGCAGTACTATTACCTCCAACACAAGAATCACGGACGCGGCGGCAAAATCCATATCCGCTTCGCGGACATCTTCCTCTCATGGAATCAGCTCAGTATCCTCGGCATGGCTGTGGGGCTCGCACTCAATGCGGCGGGGGTGGAGCGTCCGCCCGCCGTCGGTACGGCGTTCGAGGGACTGATCCACTTCGGTGCATGGTTCGGAATGCTTCCCGTCGGAGCGCTCGTCAACCTGCACCGCGCGCGGCGCTATGCACCGTACACCCTTGACCTCTTCGCGCTGCGCTTCCTCATCCTGCCCGCATTCATGATGGCAGTCAGCTATCCCTTCGTCCGCGACCCCGTCCTCCTCGGCGCGATTCTCGTCTTCTCCGTCACGCCGGGTGCAATCAACTCCGTCACGGCGGCAAAACTCTATCACCTCAACGTCGACTACACGATCTCCGGCTTCCTCACCACGAGCATCGCGTTCTTCTTTCTCGTCTATCCCGCACTGTTCTTCCTGCTGCGATAGTAAGGCAGCATAAAAGCCCTGCCGCATTCCTGCGGCAGGGCTTTTGTGCTATATTCTCTTGTGTCAACAATCAAACGTGGAAGCGTGATATCTCGTTCTGCAGATCGGTTGCGATCTGGGCAAGGCTCTCGCTCGCCTCGGCGATGTCCCCGAGTGCCTGCGTCTGCGTGTCGACGGCGGCCTCTGACTCATCCGTCGTCACATCGTTCTCTTTTGCCATATCCATCAGCTTCTTGCTGACGGCGGCAATCGCCTTGTTCTTCTCCGTCAGCTTCTCCGCCGATGTGTTCAGCTTCGTCACGACGCTGTTCGCTCCATCAACCGCCTCGGCGATCATCTCAAAGCGACGCTGCGTACGCTCGAGGTTGACGTTACTCTCCTCAACGAGCTTCTTCGAGACCTCCATCGTATCGACTGCCTGCTGGGACTTCATCTTCAGCTCGCCGATGATGCCGTTGATCTCGTCCGTAAAGCCGCGCGACTGCTCCGCGAGCTTGCGGATCTCCTCGGCGACGACCGCGAATCCGCGTCCCGCCTCACCCGCACGCGCCGCCTCGATGGCAGCGTTGAGCGCGAGGAGGTTCGTCTGCTCGGAGATGGACTGAATCATCGCGCTCGCCTCTTCGATGCGCTCCGCACGCTGATTCGTCTCCTCGACCACACGCGAAACCTCCTGTGTGGCATTGGCGGTCTCCGCAGACTTCTTCATGAGGTCGGTAAGGATCTCCGCGCCCTCGGTCTGGCGCTTATGGATGTTCTCCGTCGCCTCGTTCATCTCCGTCATGACCTTGCGGTTGTCATCGAGCATTTCGAGGATTTCATCCGTATGCTTGACCGCGTCCTGCGTGTCCGCAACCTGCACGCGCGCACTCTCGGCGATGTCGTGGATGCCCGCGCGCACCGTCTCCGCCGAGTGCGCCGTGTTCTGCGCCGTCGCCGTCAGCTCCTCACTCGTTGCTGCAACGGACTGGGAGGCGCCGTTGATCTTGCCGATGATCCCGCGCAGACTGTTCGCCATACGTGCAAGAGAGCTGACCATCGCACCGATTTCATCCGTGCGATACTGATGCTCACGCACCTTCGCCCCCTTCCCAGGATCCAGATCGAGATCCGCGAAGCGAGCAAGCGTATCTGACACATCCCCGATGGGAACGATCAGGCGCCGCTGGATAAACGCCGCAAGAGCGATGACGAGCACCACAGTACAGATCACGGCAAGCACGACGGAGAAGATCACCATCTCGCGCGCTGCGCCGGTAAACTTATCCTGATCCGTGATGGAGAAGATTGCCCACGGCGTATCTGTCCCTTGGAAGTGAATGGAATGGAAGACGTAGACCGAGTCCTTCCCCGTCGTCGTCGAATACTGCGCCTTGCTGAACCCAGTCGCCGAATAGATCTCCTTCTTTTCTTCCTCAGTCGACTGCATGATCGTGAACGCATTCTTCATGATCGACTCGGGACTCGTGCCGTGTGCCACGAGATCGCCTTCATTGTCGATGAGAAGATAGGTGTTATCGGATGAGCTTGCCTTTGCAAAGTCCTCCTGAATCTGGCTCACATCAAAATCGAGAGAAAGCGCACCGATGAAATGCCCATCCACGACGATCGGCATACCGATGGAGACGAGCAGAGATTTCTTGCCCGCTACCTCGTCATAGTACGCCTCTGAGAGAACCAGCTTCGATGTGGACTTCGGCTTCTGATACCACGTCGCCGTCTCATAGCCCGTGCAGCCCTCAAACTCTACCGCGTTTCCCTCACGACTCGCATAGGGCATCGTGCGTCCCGTCTCATCCGACAGAGGATCGCCGGCGTGCGCTGCATCCTGACCGTCGAAGGCATTCGGCTCAAAGACTACGCCAACGCCGACAAGGTTGTCATTGGACGCAACCGCATCGGCAAGCATCTCGTTCAGCGCGGCGCGGCTGCGTGCCTCCGGTGGCTGCTGCTTCATATAGGTATAGATGCGCTGACGTACATCCTCGCCCGACTGCTGCACGGACTCATAGCGGCTGACAACCGCCTTTGACCGCCCCTCAAGCTCGTTGTACTGTGCGCGTGTGCCCATCTCAAGCAGTTCATCATAAGCACGATAGCCAACGAACGACATCAGAATCGTCACCATGACGACCACGCCCACAAGCGTAATCATATTGAGTTGGAATCCGATCCCCCGTCCCCGTTTCTGCCCTTGTTCCTGCAAAACATCCTCTCCTTTCCCGTGCGCGTTTGATGCCATGTATCCTATCCCACAAATCGCGCACACAAAGACAACAGCCCGACTGTCGCTGTAAATAGATTCATATTTAATGGTATATTATTCGCCGCAAACGGCTCTTCTCCTGCCGCAGGAAAATATTATTTCCATGGTCAATACAGAAAAAGGGAATGCAGGTGAAGTCAATGGGCTCCACCTGTATTCCCACTCCATTCTTCGCGTCTATTAAACGCGGAAGCGTGCGACCTCATTCTGCAGATCGGTTGCGATCTGGGCAAGGCTCTCGCTCGCCTCGGCGATGTCCGCGAGTGCCTGTGTCTGCGTATCGACGGCGGCTTCCGCCTCGTCCGTCGTCGCATCGTTCTCCTTTGCCATATCCATCAGCTTGTTGCTGACGGCAGCGATTGCCTTGTTCTTCTCCGTCAGCTTCTCGGAGGATTCGTTCAGCTTCGTCACAACGCTGTTCGCCCCTTCGACCGCCTTGGCGATCATCTCAAAGCGACGCTGCGTCCGCTCGAGGTTGACGTTGCTCTCCTCGACAAGCTTCTTGGAGACCTCCATCGTATCGACCGCCTGCTGCGACTTCGTCTTGAGCTCGCCGATGATGCCGTTGATCTCATCCGTAAAGCCGCGCGACTGCTCGGCAAGCTTGCGGATCTCCTCGGCGACAACGGCGAATCCACGTCCCGCCTCGCCCGCACGCGCCGCCTCGATGGCAGCGTTGAGTGCGAGGAGGTTCGTCTGCTCGGAGATGGACTGAATCATCGCGCTCGCCTCTTCGATGCGCTCCGCACGCTCATTCGTCTCCTCGACCACACGCGAGACCTCCTGTGTGGCATTGGCAGTCTCGGCGGACTTCTTCATAAGGTCGGCGAGGATCTCCGCGCCCTCGGTCTGGCGCTTTTGGATATTCGCCGTCGCCTCGTTCATCTCGTCCATGACCTTGCGGTTGTCATCGAGCAGATGGAGAATCTCGTCTGTATGATTGACAGCATCCTGCGTGTCCGCAACCTGCACGCGTGCACTCTCGGCGATGTCGTGGATGCCCTTGCGCACCGTCTCCGCCGAGTGCGCCGTGTTCTGCGCCGTCGCCGTCAGCTCCTCACTCGTTGCCGCAACAGACTGGGAGACACCGTTGATCTTGCCGATGATCTCGCGCAGACTGTTCGCCATGCGCCCGAGTGAGCGAACCATCGCACCGATCTCATCAGCACGATCCAGATAGATCGCTGCATGCTTTCCCTTCTCGTGATCCAGATCGAGATCGGAAAAACGCGTCAAAATCCCCGTCACATCCCCAATGGGAACGATCAGGCGCCGCTGAATGAACATTGCGAGTGCGATGACGAGCACCACGCTACAGATCACGGCAAGGACGACGGAGAAGATTACCATCTCGCGTGCCGTACCGACAAATTTATCCTTGTCCGTGATGGAGAAGATCGCCCACGGCGTATCAATGCCGTCGTAGTAGAGCGCGTAGAAGACGTAGACCGACTCCTTGCCCGTGGTCGGCGACACATTCGTCAGGCTGTACGGACCGTCCGTGAAGATCTCCTTCTTATCCTGCTCCGTCGAACCCATCAGCTGGAACGCGTCCTTCATGATGGAGTCGGGACTCGTCCCATGCGCCACGAGGCGTCCCGCATTATCAATCATGAGGTAGATGTTGTCGGGCGTACTCGCCTTCTCGAAGTCCTTCTGGATCTGCTCCATGTCAAAGTCAAGGGAGATCGCACCGACAAAGTGTCCATCCTGGATCAGAGGAACGGCGAGCGACACCACGAGAGTCTTCTCTCCGCCAATCTCCTCATAGTATGGATTCGTCAGCGTAAGCTTCGACGTACGCTTTGGCTCCGTATACCATGCCGAAGACTCGTAGTCCGTGCTCGGCTCGAACTCTATACCGCTGCCCTCACGACTCACGTAGGAAATCATGCGTCCTGTGCTGTCCGAGAGCGGGTCACTCGTATGTGCGGCGTCGTTGCCGTCAAAGGCATTCGGTTCAAAGACCACCCCCACGCCCACAAGGTTACTGTTGGACTGAATCAGATCCGCAAGGTTCTTGTTCAGTGCCTCACGGCTGCGTGCCTCCGGCGGTGCCTGCATCATCGTGTAGATGCGCTGACGCAGCCCCTCCCCCGACTGTTTGACCGAGGCATAGCGGTTGATCACCGGACGGATCTTGTCCCCCAGCTCGTTGTACTTCGCCTGCGTCCCCACGGTGAGGAGTTCATCGTACGCGCGGTAGCCGACGAATGAAACGAGGATCGTCACCATCACGACAATCCCGACGAGCGTGATCGCGTTCAGCTGAAAGCCGATACCCCTTCCCTTCTTTTGCCCTTGTTCCTGCAAAATATTCTCTCCTTTCCCCCATGCGCGGCGGCTCCTGTCAGGGGCATGTTCAATCCCCGCGCACACAAAGGCGACAGATCAGCTGTCACCAGATAAACATACTGCATACGTTTTTATTCGCCGTTCCCCCTTTTTTTCCTTCTCTCATTAAATTTTTCCAACAAAACGGGGGCTGCTGCACGAAGCGAAAACGTCATGCAGCAGCCCCCAATCTATCTGACTGTCTGACTTCTTTTTACGCAAGCGTTACGAGCGGCTTGCCCGTCATTTCCTTCGGAATCGGCAGACCTGCGAGCGTCAGAAGCGTCGGCGCGATGTCGCAGAGCGCGCCCGTGTGCACTTCCTTCACGCGGTCAGAGACCACGATGAACGGCACGGGGTTCGTCGTGTGTTTCGTGAACGGCTGGTTCGTCTCGTAGTCCCACATCTTGTCCGCGTTGCCGTGATCCGCCGTGATGCAGACCTCGCCGCCGACCTCGTGGATGGCATCGACGAAGCGCCCGACGCAGGTGTCGACGGTCTCAACAGCCTTCACAACCGCAGGGACAACCCCCGTATGCCCGACCATGTCGCAATTCGCATAGTTGAGGATGATGAAGTCGTACTTCTTCGACTTGATCGCCTCGACCACCTTGTCCGTGACCTCAATCGCGCTCATCTCGGGCTGCAGATCGTAGGTCGCAACCTTCGGGGAGTGCACGAGGATGCGATCCTCGCCCTTGTACGGCTCCTCGACGCCGCCGTTGAAAAAGAATGTGACGTGTGCGTACTTCTCCGTCTCGGCGATGCGCAGCTGCGTGTAGCCGAGATCCTGCACGTACTGACCGAACGTGTTGTCGATCTCCTCGGGTGGGAACGCCACGAGCGCGTTCATCCCCGCCTCGTACTGCGAAAACGTCGCAAATGGGATCTTCAGCGACTCGTCACGCTGGAAGCCGTCAAACTTCTCATCGACGAATGCGTGTGTGAGCTGGCGCGCACGGTCAGGACGGAAGTTGTAGAAGATCGCCCCGTCGCCGTTCTTCATGCCGGGATATCCCTCGACCACGAACGGGACGACGAACTCATCCGTCACGCCCTCGGGCTTCTCGCTCGTATCGGCGTATGAGGCAAGCACGCCGTCGACCGCCGTCTTTGCCGTCGACTTCGCCTTTGCGTGCGCAATCGCCTCGTAGGCGAGCTGCTCGCGCTCCCAGCGGTGGTCGCGATCCATCGCATAGTAGCGGCCGCTGACCGTTGCGATCTTGCCGACACCGATCTCCGCCGCCTTTTTCTCGACCGCCGCAAGATACTCCGTCGCGCTCTTGGGCGGCACGTCGCGCCCATCGAGGAATGCGTGGATCCAGACCTCGGTCAGCCCCTCGCGCTTCGCGAGTTCGAGCACGCCGAAGAGGTGATCGTCATGGCTGTGCACGCCGCCCGGCGAGACCAGTCCCATGACGTGCAGGGCGGCGCCGCGCTCCTTCACGCCGCGTACAATCGTGAGCAGCGCCTCGTTCTTGAAGAAGTCGCCGTTCTTGATATCGCGCGTGATGCGCGTGAGCTGCTGATAGACAATGCGCCCTGCGCCGATGTTTGTGTGACCGACCTCGGAGTTGCCCATCTGCCCGTGCGGCAGTCCGACGTACTCGCCGGAGGCGTTGATCTGATTGTATTTGTATTTTTTCTTCAGCCCGTCGATGACTGGCGTATTCGCCATGGCGATGGCGTTGTATTTCATATCATTCGGGTCGCCGTTGCCGAAGCCATCCATGATGATGAGTGCCACAGGGGCGTTCTTAAGCTTTGCCATAATATTTGATTCTTTCTAAGAGCTTTCGCTCAATACTCAGGAGGCGCAGATTCTCTGCCTCTGCAAAGAATCCGCGCCAACCTAAGTTCATTTATGTATCTTGGGGAAAATCAGAAGTTGACAATCGCCGCGAAATCCTTCGCCTTGAGTGCTGCGCCGCCAACGAGTGCACCGTCGACGTTCGGCTTCTCCATGAGCCCCGCAATCGTCGCCGGCTTGACGCTGCCGCCGTACTGGATGCGTACGCCCTCGGCTGCTGCTGCGCCGTACTTCGCCTCGATGGTCTTGCGGATGTGTGCACAGACCTCCTCTGCCTGATCGAATGTCGCGGTCTTGCCCGTGCCAATCGCCCAGATCGGCTCATAAGCAATGACGAGCTTCGCCACGTCCGACGCCGCAAAGCCCGCGAGCGCCGCCTCAATCTGATACGCAACGTAGGCGAGATATGTGCCCGCTTCGCGGATCTCAAGCGACTCACCGCAGCAGATGATCGGTGTGATGCCCGCTGCATACGCCGCATGAGCGCGCTTGTTCACGCCCTCGTTCGTCTCGCCGAAGTAGTCGCGGCGCTCGCTGTGGCCGAGCACGCAGTAGGAGACGCCAAGCTCCGTCAGCATATCCGTCGAGATCTCGCCCGTGTAGGCTCCGCTCTTCTCCCAGTGCACGTTCTGTGCGCCGACGGCAATGTTCGAGCCCTTGACCGCCTCGGTCACGCCCGCAAGTGCCGTCGCCGTCGGGCAGACGACGACCGTCGCCTTTGCATCCTTGACGAGTGGCGCGAGTTCCTTGACGAGCGCGACACCCGCCGCGACCGTGTTGTTCATCTTCCAGTTGCCTGCAATAATCGGTGTTCTTGCCATATATATGTTCTCCTCTATCGTTCTTTTTACTCGTCCGCGAGTGCCGCGATGCCCGGCAGCACCTTGCCCTCAAGCAGTTCAAGCGTCGCACCGCCGCCCGTCGAGATGTGCGAGATCTTCTCGGACAGCCCCGTCTTCTTCAGCGCCGCGATGGAGTCGCCGCCGCCGACAATCGAGACCGCACCTTCCTTCGTCGCCTGTGCAACCGCACGCGCAACCGCCTCTGTGCCCTTTGCAAACGCGTCGAACTCGAACACTCCCATCGGACCGTTCCAGATCACCGTCTTTGCACCCTTGAGAGCATTCACATACTCCTCGGAGGTCTTCGGACCGCTGTCAAGCGCCTGCCAGCCATCGGGAACCTTGTCCACATCGACGATCTTCGTATTCGCGTCCGCCGCAAACTTGTCCGCGATGACGAGATCGACGGGCAGGACGACCTTCACGCCCTTCTTTGCTGCCTTTTCGAGCAGCTCCTTCGCGAGGTCGATCTTGTCGCGCTCGCAGAGGGAGTCGCCGACGGCGTAGCCCTTCGACGCGTCAAAGGTGTGCGCCATGCCGCCGCCGATGATGATCGTGTCCACCTTGTCGATCATGTTCTCGATCACGCCGATCTTGTCCGAAACCTTTGCGCCGCCGATGATGGCGACAAACGGACGCTTCGGACTCTCAAGCGTCTTGCCGATGTAGTTGATCTCCTTCTCCATGAGGAAGCCCGCGACCGTCTCAAGATATTTCGTAATCCCGACGTTCGAGGCATGGGCACGATGTGCGACACCGAACGCATCGTCCACCGCGATATCCGCGAGCGATGCAAGCTGCTTTGCAAACTCCGGATCGTTCTTCTTCTCCGCCTTGTGATAGCGCAGATTCTCAAGGAGCAGCACCTCACCCGGCTTCAGATCGGCAGCAGCCTTCTCCGCCTCGGGGCCCACGCAGTCCGATGCCCACTTTACCGGCTGACCGAGGCACTCCTCCAGACGCGCCACAATCGGACGCGTCGAGAACTGCGGCTCCCGCGCCTCCGTCGGACGGCCAACATGGCACGCGAGGATGACCGCAGCGCCCGCATTCAGGAGGTGCTGAATCGTCGGGAGCGTCGCACGGATGCGCGTGTCATTCGTGATGTGCTGGTTCTCGTCCATCGGCACGTTGAAGTCCACACGGACGAATACCTTTTTCCCGTGCGGATCAATGTGCATCATTGTCTTTTTGTTCATATTGTCCCCTCCAGAAGGGAATCGCTGAACGGATCAGCGCTTCCCTAATAAAAACGAGGTTCGGCCCAAACGTCGGCCGGACCTCGTGAAAGATCGTATGCACACGGTAACCGAATCAGAGCGCTAGCAACTCCGATCCGTGTCCCGTATATCTCTGTTTACTTGTCTCAGCCGAGCTCCGCGAAGTACTTGATCGTGCGAACCATCTGGCTCGTGTAGCTGTTCTCGTTGTCGTACCAGGAGACCACCTGGACGAGCGTGTTGCCGTCGCCCGTGTCGCTGACCATCGTCTGCGTCGCGTCGAAGATCGAGCCGTACGTCGTGCCGATGATGTCGCTGGAGACGATCTCGTCCGTGTTGTACCCGAACGACTCCGTCGCTTCCTTCTTCATCTGTTCGTTGACCTGATCGACCGTGACCTTGCCCTCGACCACTGCATAGAGGAGCGTCGTGGAACCCGTCGGGGTTGGAACACGCTGCGCCGAGCCGATGAGCTTGCCGTTCAGCTCGGGGATGACGAGACCAATCGCCTTTGCAGCGCCCGTCGAGTTCGGAACGATGTTGATCGCTGCGGCGCGGCTGCGGCGCAGATCGCCCTTGCGCTGCGGACCGTCAAGTACCATCTGGTCGCCCGTGTAGGCGTGGATCGTCGTCATGATGCCGCTCTTGATCGGAGCGAGATCGTTGAGTGCCTTTGCCATCGGTGCAAGGCAGTTCGTCGTGCAGGATGCCGCCGAGATGACCTTGTCTTCCTTCGTCAGCGTCTTGTGGTTGACGTTGAACACAACCGTCGGAAGATCTTTGCCCGCAGGAGCGGAGATGACGACCTTCTTTGCGCCCGCCTTCAGATGCGCCTCAGCCTTTGCCTTTGCCGTGTAGAAACCCGTGCACTCAAGCACAACATCGACATCGTGCTTGCCCCAAGGGATCTGCGCAGCATCTGCCTGGGCATAGATGTTGATCTTCTTGCCGTTGACCGTGATGGAGTCCTCGCCGGCCTCAACCGAATCCGCATACTTATAACGACCCTGCGTGGAGTCATACTTCAGGAGATGAGCGAGCATCTTCGGGCTCGTCAGATCGTTGATCGCAACGACCTCATAACCGGGCGCATCAAACATCTGACGGAAGGCGAGACGACCGATACGGCCAAAACCATTGATAGCAACTTTTACTGCCATTGAAATACCCCCTGTTGAGTCCCAAAACATTAGCACCGCGAACCTTTTGTCGCCGCGCTCTTCATACGATTTATATTATAAACCATTCCCAATAAAAGTCAAACTTTTTATCTTTCATCGGGCATTTTTCCTACAATAATTTTATCTTAAATACAAAAACTCCTTGCCATACCGCGTAAATCTTCGGTAAAATACGAGTATACGCGCAGCAAGGAGGAACATCATGCTCGAAGAAATCAAAGAAGACGTGCGCCGCCATGCACTTGAAGCGGATCGCGCGGGACTGTGCCGCCACCGCTCCGGAAATTTCAGTGTGCGCGACACAGTGAGCGGTCTTATATGTATCACGCCGACGGCGATGGATCGCGCGGAGATGACCGCAGAGGATATCGTCGTCATCGATATGGACGGTCATACGATTGAATCACTGCATGATCGAAAACCGACCAGTGAACTCATGATGCACACGGCAATCTATCGGAGCCGCAGCGACGTTCTTGCCGTCGCGCATACACATTCGCGCGCGGCGACCGCATTCGCCGTCATGAACAAAAAGATCCCCGCCATCGTCTACGAGCTTTCCATCCTCGGCTGCAAAGAGGGCTATGTCCCCGTCGCTCCATACGGCCGCCCCGGCACACGCGCAGCCGCCGAAAACGTCCTCGCGCCCCTCGCCCTCTCCGACGTGGCTCTCATGCAGGCACACGGCGTTGTCGCCGTCGCGGAGAGCCTCAAGGAAGCCCTGCTCAAGGCAAGCTACGTCGAAGAACTCGCCGACATCTACTACCGCTGCCTCACCGTTCTCGGACGCGAACCCGAGACAATCCCGGCGGACGAGCTGGCAAAGTGGAAATATCCGGCGGTTTAGCAACAGCAGCTTTCCCGCCGCTTTTCTTAGCCTCCCCCGTATGACGGGGGAGGGGGACCGCTTGCGGTTGTGGGGGCACATCTATTTTAGAAAAAGAGGCTCACAATGAACACCAACATCCTCGACATGGAAACCCTCACCCTCGACGAAGAGGCGCGCGCCCTCGTCATCATCGACCAGACCAAACTCCCGAACCGCGCCGAATACCTCCATCTCAAAACGCAGGGCGAGATCTGGACGGCAATCCGCGACCTCCAAGTGCGCGGTGCCCCTGCCATCGGTGACGCCGCCGCCATCGGCATCTACCTCGCCGCACTTGAGATCGACACCAACGACTACAACGATTTTTCACGTCGCTTCCACGCAGCCGCCGACTTCCTCAACTCCTCCCGCCCCACCGCCGTCAACCTCTCATGGGCGCTGAACCGCATGGAGAGTATCGTCAAGAACAACCACGGGAAATCCATCCCCGAGATCCGCACACTCCTACGTGACGAAGCTCTGCGCATCAAGCAGGAGGACATCGACATCTGCAAAAAAATAGGCGAGCACGCGCTCACCCTCGTAAAGCCCGGATATGGACTCCTCACCCACTGCAACGCCGGACAGCTTGCCACCGCCAAATACGGCACCGCAACCGCCGTCATGTACCTCGGACACAAAAAAGGCTACAACTTCAAAATCTACGCCGACGAAACGCGCCCCCTCCTGCAGGGCGCACGTCTCACCGCCTACGAACTCAGCGCCGCCGGCATGGACGTCACCCTAATATGCGACAACATGGCGGCCACCGTCATGAAAAACGGCTGGATCGACGCCGTATTCGTCGGCTGTGACCGCGTCGCCGCCAACGGCGACGTCGCCAACAAGATCGGCACCTCCGGAGTCGCCATCCTCGCCAAACATTACGGCATCCCCTTCTACGTCTGTGCCCCCACCTCCACCATCGACCTCTCCACCCCAACAGGCGCCGACATCCACATCGAACAGCGCCCCGCAAAGGAAGTCACCGAAATGTGGTACAGCGAGCGCATGGCGCCCGAGGGTGTGAAGGTTTATAATCCCGCGTTTGATGTTACGGAGCATGAACTGATTACGGCGATTGTGACGGAGGAGGGGATAGCAAGTTTTCACCCCAAACAGGATCTAACGATATAATTATTTGATATATTCACAAAGGGAGGTAACGTACAGTATTATGACAAAAGAACAATTCATCTATAAAAACCATATCGAAAAACAAGTAATCGATGCACAGGAAGCCACAGCTACAACCATACTAAATATGACAATCAAAGAATATGATTACGAGACGACGAGAGCGCGATCTTTTGATACACGAAGCGGCATATTTATTGGTTTCATTGGAACAATTTTAGTATTCCTTATGTCACAAATCACAGTCTTTCAGATAGAACTCACCGCAACACTCCCCTTTGGAGAGGCTATACTCATCGTATTATCTGGTGTATCACTCTTTCTGGCGGTAACAGGTTTTCTTACAGCGATTCATTTTTTTATAAAAACAATTTCTGTCGCCAAGTATAAACGTCTTCCAATAGATATTTCAAAGGAATTTTACCAAAAAAAGAACACATACATCATGCAGAATTATGTCAATCTGCTTTCAAATGCCTGTCATATATATCGTGAATCAAACGAACTAAAAGCCCTGCACTTTAATTATGGGTGTCGTTTATCCTACGGAAGCGTTATAGCCACAGTCATATCATATGTTTTTACACTAGTCAAACTTCTATTCTTTGGTGTATAATACATGAAAAGGAGGTGATTCTATGGATTTCGAAAAACAGCCGGATGATTTTGCACTATCTTTTCAACAAGTAACTCAGGATCTTCCCCCTCATCAAGTAGATATACCCGGTGCATCAACAACTGCCCCATCTACCACAAGCATTTACTCCTCGTCAGAACTTCAATTAAGGTCTGTTAACGAGGACTGGCATGAAACCAGCGAAAAATAACCTTGTAGGGGGCTGTTACACGAAGTCATTTCCCCAAAAACGTAGCAAAAAAAGTAAGACCTAATCATGACCACCCGTCAAACGGGTGGTTTGCACGCCCCTATAAGGGGATAATACCGGCCAGCGTCTAAAGGCGCTGGCTTTCACTTTGTTCAAGCCTTATTGCCCTTGACTCGTCACTGCCCTTAAAAGGGCGGTGGTACTACCTGCTCCCCTTAAAAGGGTCTTCGTACTCTTTCACGCTGAGTTTATTGATATTGTCAAGAACAGTTGACAAATTTCTCACAAGGAAACGAATGCTTAAGCAGTCGCGGCAATGGAGTCATAGAACTGTCGACGCTTCACCATCGGAGGAAGCCCACCGTTTGTTGAACAAATTCGGCGGTTGTTCCAATAGCTCATGAAGTATCACCAAACCAGAACCTTCAACTCTTCCGTTGTCATTTTCTTTGTGTCATAGCGTCCATAGAGAAGCTCCGATTTCATGCGTGCCCACATGCTCTCACAACGCGCGTTATCATGACAGCGTCCACCGGCACTGTTCATACTTTGACGGATTCCATAGTGTTGGATTGCCTCCCGATACAGCTGACTCGTGTACTGGCTGCCGCGATCCGAGTGCAGGATTGCTCCCCTGAGCATCGGGTAGGAAATCATGGCGTTATCAAGCATCTGCACACACAGAGAAGCCCTCATATTCGTATCCACAGAAAGTCCGAGCACGCCGGCGTCATAGCAGTCAAAGAGTGCTGAAATATAGAGTTTTCCGTCACACGCTGGAATCTCTGTCAGGTCAGTGACACACTTGGAAAGCGGTGTGTCGGCATGAAAATCACGGTGCAGGAGATCCTCCGACATCTGTGCCTGCCGATCTACTTTTGTGATACCGTTCGGCTTATGATTGGGACGATGACTCAAGCCGATCTCTTCCATAATGCGGTAAACGGTGCGTTCACTCGGAACATGGATGCCTTCTGGCTGCTTGATCTTGAGTGCCTGATACATGCGGATTCTTCCGTAGGTATCGTTGCATTCATCCTCTGCATGGATCTGCATCATGGCATCGGCAAGTTCCTGATATTTCCAGGGGCGGTCTTTGCTCACCAGATACTGATAAAATCCCTGTCTTGTGACATGGAGCAGTCTGCAATAAAAACTGATCGTGAATTGCAAGAGCAAGTTGAACAGCAAGTTAATTAAGAAACATTTTCAATAGTGTATACTTCATCCAAGAAAGTGCTAAACAGTTCTGCCGGTGTTTGATAGCCGAGAGTTCGACGAGGGCGGCTGTTTATCTCATCCGCTATGTTCAGGATGTCCTCGTCACTGTATCCGTCGATGTCCGTTCCTTTTGGGATATATTGGCGGAGGATGCCGTTGTGACGCTCGTTCTGCGGGCGTTCCCATGAGCTGTAGGGGTGAGCGAAGTACACCTTCGTGCCGAGGCTCTCAAGCTGCGTGAACGTCTCGAACTCTGTCCCGTTGTCAACGGTAATCGTCTTGAACACCTGGCTGAAACGTGCCTCTCCATATTCCGCTTTCAAATGAGCGATGGCTTCTTCGATACCGGCACACGTGCGCCCCGAAATGCGGATTGCGATGTAGTCCTGTGTCACCTTTTCCACAGCGGTAAATACGGCTGCGCCGCGTCCTTTCCGCGACCCGACAACGGTGTCGGCTTCCCAGTGTCCGATTTCCGTGCCTTCGTCCACAAGGGCAGGTCGATCCTCTATGCTGCGCCCTTTCAGGCGCTTGTTCTTGCGGTTTTGCAAGCGCTTGCGCTTGCGCCCGAGCGCTTGCGGGACATCGAACAGCGTCAGCGGAATCCTGCCCGCCCACAGCATATTGTAAAGCGTCTTGGTGCATGGGATGCCTTCCTCGTCGAACCGTTTGTTCGCCCTGGCATCCCCGACGCACATATCGATCGACCACTTGTCCTTGCGTATTTTTTCGGTCATCCAACGCAGGAATGGCGCACAGACCTCGCCGTCAACCTTGTATGGTCGTTTGGAGTTCTTTCTATGCGCGAGGTAAGCCTGCTGCCCTCGTTTTGCCGTATATTGCGGAGACCGCCCGCGAGCAGATCGGCGTTCAGGCGTCCCACGTGTAATCTCATAGTGGATCGTTGTATGCGAGCATCCAATCCGTGCGGCTATGGCGCGAAGCGAGAATCCCTCACGGTGAAGTGCCTGTATTTGCCCTCTTTCATCAAGGGTAAGGTGCTTTCCCGATTTACGAATGGCCTCCGTTGTGGTAGAATGGGGGTAATCCATAGTGATTGCTCCTTTGCTGATGTTTTGTTGCAGAACCATTATAGCACGGGACGTCACTATGGATTTTGTTTTTGTTTAGCTGTTCAACTTGCTCTTGCAATTCACGTAATACATTAAAAGCAACGGCAAAGTATTCCTGTTTTTCTACATCACCAATTATAGGATGTGCAGCCTCAAACAGCCTTGCATCGATATCAACGCTGTTTTGCACGCCAAACAAACTAATGTACCATGCTAATTTAGGAGTTTCCTTATTTTGCTCTTTCAATAGATTTTGTACAAAGTAGGTTTTTCCACATCCCCACGCTCCTGTCAATAGAATCGCATATTCAGGATTAGAATCCCATTCATCAATATAGGAAAGACACCTTTCACGTATACTTTTCGCATCCATCTTGCTGCTCCCCACTACTCTATGTATATGAAGCCTTCCAGAAAAGAATATCCTCATCCCCGAATCCGTCGGATTCGGATATTCTCACTCATCATTCTTACAGAACTTTATCGCACTAGGTCTAAGCAAATCCACGCTAAATGGAGGATACTTAAAATTAAGAGTACCGATCATCGCAATATCATAAAGACATTCTTCGTCGATCACATCTCTTATTTTATAACGACAGGTTCTCGTTTGTATTATCCCGCCACCTCTCTGTTCGGCAAAAATCTGCAACAAGTAATACAACGCTCCATTATTTCCATATCGCTTTTCAACATGGAGTTTCACCTTTCCATAAAAAACAAATATTTCATCCGTCTTTTCTTTTCGGATTCCTTCTCCTCCCGCATTGAGACTCTTACGCCGTAAACATCGTATTGTCTTGCCTCCCCTCGTATTCTCCATAACACACATAGGATTCGTTTTCTCGGTCGCACCATCTTTTGAGTACGGCTTTACAGCACTTTGCTTTTCCCTGCATAACATATAAAGAATACTATTCAGCTTATCGTCTATTTCATTTTCCGTCATCAAAGAAAAATACTGTTTCACGCAATCGGGCAAAGCATATTCGTAGTTATAGGAACAATTATTTTGATGGAATGAACTTGGTATACGCCGAAGGTGCGCTTTTTTTATGGAAGTCTTATGAACAAAAGTCAACTGTGCCTGCCGGCATTCTGGGCAATACATTTTTCCTTCATATTTTCCGATTTTTCCACTGTACCGGTCTGCATATTCAGCAACATCATCCACAGAACATATTTGTCCATCATCAGTAAAATAAAATTGGTCAAAACGCTTCGGTGACATTTCGATATCTCCTTGTATTGATCATCACATTTAACGGATATTATCCCCGAAAAACGCATAAAAGCACATACTCTTTTCAGTCAACAGTCCTTCACCAAAAATCTTCCATAGCATAATCTTTTTCATCCACAAACGGCATCACCATGATCGCATATATATATATATGATCACGACGATGCCGTTCTATATATTACAGATTTTCCTTATACCACTGGATCGCTTCCTTGATTCCCTTCTCGAAATCATACTCCGGTGCATAGCCGAGATTCTTGCGAATCTTCGAGATGTCCGCCCCACTGTGACGAATATCGCCCTTGCGCTCCGGCCCATAGATCGGCTTCAGATCCTTCTCGAACAGTTCACTGAGCACAGCATACATCTCGTTGAGACTTGAGCGCTTGCCCGCCGCGACATTATACGCCTCGCCCGCCACCTCATGCGGCGCAACACACGCAAGGAGATTCGCCTGCACAACATCCTCAACATAGACGAAATCGCGCGACTGCTCCCCATCCCCGTTGATCGTCGGCGGCTCATCGCGGAGCAAGCACTCGATGAACTTTGGAATCACCGCCGCGTATGCACCGTTCGGATCCTGCCGCCGTCCATAGACATTGAAATAGCGCATTCCGTAGCAGTCCAGACCATAGTGCATCGTGTACTGATAGGCATACTCCTCGGCAACAAACTTCGTCACCGCATACGTCGAGAGCCGATTGCCAACGATTTCCTCGCGCTTCGGCATCGTCTCATCATCGCCATAGACCGCAGCACTGGATGCGTAGGTGAACTTCTTCACCCCGTTTTTCGCCGCCGCATCCATCATATTCACCGTGCCCACAATATTCGTCAGCGTGTACTCCACCGGCCGCTCAATGCTCTCAGGCACACTCACCGCCGCCGCCTGATGCAGCACGTAGTCCACACCCTCGCATACACGATGACAAAGCGTCGCATCTCGGATATCCCCCTCGATAAACTCGAAGTTCGGATTGTCCCGAAATCCCGCGATATTTTTCGCATATCCCGTCGACAGATTGTCCAGCACACGAACTCTGTGCCCCATATTGAGCAGGGCTTCGGCTAGGTTAGATCCGATAAAGCCTGCGCCGCCCGTGACAAGGAATAAACTGTTTTCCGGAAATACGATTGTACGATAGTCCATAATTCCCTCCAACGACTCTTAACAAACACTCCCATCAGGTCTATAACATTCATATTTTATAAAAGCGATAATGGGTTCTATGATGTTTTTATATTATTCCCACAAAAATAATGATTAAAATCTTCTTCATTCAATGAATAAAGGTTCTGATAAGAAGCAGTGATAAGTTTATTATTATAATCATGAACGAGAGCTTCTTCAACAAGCATTTCATCTTCTATATCTCTATCATTAACCGTGATTGCAACTCGAGGTGATATCGGATAATAAAAGACTAGTTCCTTTATATCCTCACCAACCGAGTGATTGGCTTTTAGATTAATAACAGGCTGGTCTGAAGTTAAAAAATTTTGTTTTGATGAATTTATAAGGAGTGTCATATGGGTATCTTGATCCAATAGATAATCCGTACAAGCAGACTGAAATTCCCATGTAAACATATGGACAAGATGCTCTGCATGAATATTTTCCGGAGAGATATTTAATGTAGACCATTTAGGGTCTTTTTTTGCTTTTTCTAGAGTATTAATAAGCCCATCTTTTATCTTCCTCGTTCGAAAATACTGGATACATAGATAATTAATAAAATCAGATTTGTCTTCCTGAGTATAAAAGGATTTTTCTTTATTTCTCAGTGCATTTAACCACAACATTGCCTGTCCTTCGATATCATTATGAAAATCTTCGACCGTATTGATTTTTTGCTCATCAATCAAAAGCTTCATTTTGTTAAAGGCATCCAATATTTCTTCATTTAAATCAGTATAGATCTCTATTATCTTGGAGAATCTATCAAGCAAACTTTCATTCTTATATGGTAGTTGATACAACGCTAAATGTTCTAACAGAAGCGCTTGTTTCCGTGACGGATATTTAGAAATCCATCTTTTATAAAATTGGACTTCATCTTCATTCCACCGTTCTATTTTATAGAAATCTCGTTCTTGAGCAACATTCTTGATATGAGTTTTGAAAGGTGACCGTCTCTCCCTTAAACAAACAATCTGTTTTTTGTTATCTGCCCACGCCTGTAAATACCCTTGAAAAACATAGTGTTGCTGCCTTTTCTTCCCCATCAGAATTTATCCCCCCATCGAAAGCACGAGACATCATCAGAATGTGTGGGTAAAATCCCATCTCCTCAGGCGCCACATATTCCCATGGCAAACGAACATCGATATCAGAACAGCGGAGCATGATCATATCAAGCATGTTATCAATAATTGCGAAAGCCATATGCCATATAAACCGACAGCTTGATTTTGGCTCTACTCCAAAATTAGTGGAAAAGCTATTTTCAGAACAGAACAGGCGTGGCCAATTCCAATTTTCCTGCGACCAAGTAGATCATTGCGGCATAGCCTTCAAAGCTATGAAAACCTCTTGCCTTGCGCTTCGCCGCTTGAATCATTGCGTTGATTCCTTCGCAAATCGCGTTCGTCAGGCGCGTATGAAAATAGTTCAGTATTTCCTTGCTGTGATTCCTGAGCGTCAAGGCAGCATCCTTCATCGGTTTCAGTCGACAGCGTCGCATCCATGAATACAGCTTGTCCAGTCGCTCCTGCGCCTCCACCATGGAGGTCGACGCATAGAAGTCATCCAGAGACCGGACAATCCGAAAGGCACGCCCCGTCTTCTTGTACTGCTTGGAAAGTTCCGCTACCATTGTCCGTTGCTTGTCGGTCATGCGCCCTTGCGACACCATGAACAGTTTGCGGCGCAGAAACAGCTCCTTTTTCCGGCCGGACTCTTTTTGCTCATCCTTACGCACCGCATCCAAGGCTTTGAGCAGCACCTGTTTGACATGAAATTTGTCGATGGTCTGCTTGGCGTTCGGAAACACTTCCCGGACGGCGGACAGGTAGCTTGCGGACATGTCGCTGGTGACAGAATTGACGCTCTTCGTGTTGCCACCGTTCCTCTCCAGTTTTTCGCCCACGTTTTTGACCGCCGTTTTGTCGCGACCGGGTTCGACGTCGAAGACACGGCGCTTTACTGCGTCGACGGCGACGGTGACGTATTTGTGCCCATGACGAAAGGATGTCTCATCCATGGCGATGGAGCAGGTATCGGAAAGATCCATACGATTTACCGCGTCATGCACCCAATACGTAAGGATAGCGGCGAGCGACTTTTCGTCACAGCGAAGCAGACGGGAGGCTCTGGCACGAGGAACGTCTTGCAGGAGCAGCATGGCGTAGCCTTCGAACAGCAGGGTAAAGCGACTGTTCTTGCGCTCAAACGGCGCATTGACCTGCACTGTGCCGCATTTATCGCAGAGAACACGGGGACGCTTGCAGTGGACATAACAGGGATAAAACAGGCAGTCCGCATGACGCCAGATACGTTCCTTCGGCTCGTAGCCGTACCGTTTGGTCGGCGCACCGCAGACAGGACAGCACAGCGCAGCCGCCTTGTCTATGCCCACATGTATATGGATTGCCGGCTCTTCCTCGTTAAATTCTGCGCCTATGATATACCATGGAGCCTCTAGCCGCAGTGATCCTGCGAGCATCTTGTCAAAATTCTCGACCATTTTTCATCACCATAGTCGATTATACCATTTCCACTACTTCGGGAGTAGAGCCAAATTGGGAAACTGTCCGATTTGCTATTGCAATTAACCTTTTACAACTTCCCACTTCACTGTTCATCCCTTCCAGAATAGCATTAGTTGCAGATGTGAATTTCCATGGGGATTCTTTCGATGGTTTGAACCCCGCTCGATATATACACCAGGATTCGGGGATGTTCAAAACAACAACAAACAAGTTTGCAGAATCCATGAGCAATTCCATCTTTCTCATTCTATGTCATGGATACAATTTCACCGAAAGAGATACGGATTTTCAAGTGTTACCCACACAGCAAACAGTGAAAGGTCATTTTTCTCAAAGGTTTCGCAACGTCTCATAGCCTTGCAAAAAATATCGCCTGCATTTCTCAGCAACTATACTAGGGCGAATTTCTCTTAGCATAATTTCGCCATGCCTCTTTTTAGAATAATATAGATGCCGTGATTGAATACCTGCTGCCTGTTGGAGAGCCACACTGCTCACCGCGTCTTGCAACTGATCGCTCAATTTGACATATTTATTTTCGACCCAACCATAGGTTTCAAGATCATCTCTATAATCACCTAAAAGATTGCTAAAAATGAACTGCCTTAAATGATGGAGAAATCTTCTCCTTTCAGTCATGGAAAGATCCTCTACAAATCGCTTGTTTTCATATACATACTGGAAACTCTTTTCCCAATCTGCCAGAAACCACGCTTCAATCTCCGGGGAGGCATACAGAAAAATGACAGGTACGTTCCTTCCCAGACACGCATGGATTCTACGGATAGCGCCCTCCCTATACGCATTCACTTCACCATCGGCACAATCATGAAAACGTCCATCCAAGTCATCTTCAATCAAAACAGCCTGGCAACAGCTGATGTCTGCTTCATTCCTATATTTCCTAAGGATAGTACAAACCCGTTCCAGCAGAGCCTTGCCTGAAAGGCCGTTGTATTCATTTCGGATACTTTTCGATTCCCCTTTTCTTTTTCTCGTTTTGTTCGGAAGGCATTGAACGAAATCGCATGCGTTATTGATTTTCTTCAAAAACAACTGCATTGTCCCAGCTTCTGTGTAGCCGCAAGTAAAAAAACATGCCACCTGAATCACCACGGCCACCCACCTAATGCGGGATCATTAGTTCGGTACAAATCCCCCAACTCCCAATCTCCCAAATCTTCTTTGATGTCCTCATACAAAATCTTTTTCGTGGGATTCCTCTCTGAAAAAACGAATACAGAAACGTCGCCTGCCTTAAATCCTTCCGTAAATCCATCCAAAAAATCAGGAGAATGCGTACTGATAAAAATCTGTTGAAATGTATCGGTTTCTTGCATCCAATTCGCAACTACCTTTTGCCATGCAGGATGGAGATTCATTTCCGGCTCATCAATCGCTAAAAGAGAATAATCGTCTCTCTTCGGCATATTAATCAACAAATTCAATACAAGGGCTTTGATCGTGCCTTCTGAGATATCCTCCAGATCGAACTCACCCCCATTATTTCCTAGGCGAAAAATCATCTTCTCATAAGCATTGACTATCTCAATAGATTCAAGATCATGAATCAATTCCCTTGCCTTTTTTTGAAAGATTTTTTTCCAGTGAATTCCCTTCTCTACATTATACGTATTAAACACACTGACAAAATTCGATGCATCTGCACAAAGCAACGAGTCTGTACTTCTCACAGGAGCAGGAAGTGAAATTTTTTCAGAGGAAAACCGACTCGTAGAATAAACGCCAATATGTTCAAAGTAACTTTTTATCTTATTCAATTTTTTTGATATCCCGAGGCTTGTTCGATCCTCTTGATAAAATTCCTCAGAATCCAAGAGTATGTCCTTGATTTGAGCGATGATTGTTTCTTGGGGGTTGACAGAAAAACTCATACGCTTATTTGTCTGTCCCCGTTCCATTGCAGATGAGACAACGCCTTGCCCAGACTTACTATCATGACACGAAAAGAAATTAAAGGGGTTGCTGTAATAATCACTTTTTTCCGCAGAATTCAGTCGTTCCAAAGTAATATTGCAATCATCTGGCTTATCACCAACTTGGAAAGAAAATCTATATTCAAAACTCTCTCCATCCAATTCAAACAGCCAAGATAATTCAATAGGATCTCCTCTGTTTACATCCTTCTTTCGCATATGATCCCATCCATGCCGCTGAACCGCATCTAAGAAAGCTGTATTTCCGTCTACAATTCGCGAATTCCGCAACATGTCTGAAAGAAATGTCAATGCGCGAATAAAATTTGTCTTCCCAGAGTTATTTCCGCCAATCAGAAGATTGATGCGATCAAACGTCAAATTCGGTATATTCACATTACGGAAATTCTTAGAGTAAAATTTCTTTATCATTCGATTTCCCCCTTAGTATAGTATGTTTTGTAAACAAAGCAGCATCTGACTTTCTGGAGGAAGTTGCGTTAAGTGCGCCCTTCTTCTGGGAATCTGTACGAATTCATTTCAAAAGGGGGCTTGAGATATTACCCATTTGCTTCCTCTATAGTCATAATATTCACGTTCGACTCAGTTAGTTATACAGCTTATTCAGTTATCTTAAAAGAATCCCGCGCCTTCCCACTGTACGCATCAGTAAGCAGCGAAAGCCCCGACTCCATAAGTCAACAATTCTATAAACCAACCCCATTTTCCTGCATAGACCGTACCATTCCGTCACCCTCCCCACACAATCTTATCCTCCACATCAATCTCCTCACCCGTCTGGATCTCCATTACCTTCAACAGCGTTTCCGCTCGTATCGTATGGAACGAGCCGCGCGGAATACGTACCGTCTGCCCCTCGGCAACAGCGAACTCATTGCCATCGAGTTTTACCCAGCCGCGCCCCTCGATCACCGTCCACGCCTCATCTCGTCGCTCGTGCAGGTGATAGGTCAGAGAACGCCCCGGACTGAGCGTGATCTTAATCGTGAGACTCTCCGTTTCCGCATCGATGATGCGGAACTCTCCCCATGATTTTTCCGCGTACATCACGGGCGTATGCAGACGCTCCGCATAGGGCTTCATCGCACTTGAGCGGGTCTTGTCCGCGATGAGGATGCCCTCCGGACTCGCTGCGACGACGACATCCTTCAGCCCCATACAAAGAACGGGCATCGGCAATGTATTTACAACATGAGAATTCCTGCAAGTTTCGTCCATTGTAACGCGACCGATCGTATGCTCCGGCATCACCTCGGCAAGCGTATTCCACGTTCCTATATCGAGCCAAGTTCCACTATAACGCTGCACAACAATACTGGATTCCTTTTCAACAACCGCATAGTCAAAGCTGATTTTGGTCAGATCCTCATAACGATTGAACAAATCCTCGTAGTCCGCATAGCCAAGCAGTTCACGGGCTTTATCAAGTGCATAGCCAAGTTTGAACGCAAAAACACCGCTGTTCCACAGCGCCCCTTGCGCAATGTATTTCTCAGCGGTTTCTTTATTCGGTTTTTCTTTGAACTCCTGCACCTTGCTTTGTGATTCCTGAGACACAGGCATAATATAGCCATACTTCTCACTCGGATACGTCGGCTCGATGCCCATCAAGACAAGATGCGCAGAACCTTCCCGTTCAGCTTCCTCGAGCAACTGCACAACGGCACGAAAATATCCCTCATCGACATAAGGATCGGCAGGACAAATCGCCACAGCCTCATCGATAGGAACACCACGAACTTCATGCAGATAGGCAGAAACCAAAGCAATTGCCGGAAACGTATCGCGTCGGCATGGCTCGATAGAAATATTTACCCCTGCGCCAAGCTGCCGCCGAATCAGAGATGTTTGCTCCCGCCCCGTTGCAACTGTAATCGGCACATCTGCCGCAACACTCTGCACCTGACGGAAGACACGCTGAATCATCGATTCGTGTGTTCCGTCTTGTCGTTTCAAAAGACGAAGAAATTGCTTAGAATATAAATCATTGGAGAGCGGCCACAGACGCTTGCCCGCGCCGCCGGAAAGTAATACAAGTTGCATATCTACCCCATCCTGCATAGCACAAGTCTACATAAACCGCTCTCCACACACCAATCATTCATCAAGCAAAATACGCTTTGATATGCTTGCAGACCTCTTCAATCTCCTCATCTGTCAGTTGTGCTGCGGACGGAAGCCAAAGCCCCTTGCGCGAAATCTCCTCCGTCACAGGATAGCTCCCCTCATAGCCATAGGCAGGCTCTGCATGGAGCGGCGGATAGAAGTCACGCGAGCCGACACCATGTTCCTTCAGATAGGTTTTCAGTCCTTCGCGATCCTCCACAAGAATATCAATAAACCACGGTGTCGTATTCTCATAATTTGTCGGGATAAATTCAACCTGCTTTACATCAGCAAGCAATTTTTCATAGAGTTTGCCGATTTCCTTCTTTCGCTCGACACGATAGGCGAGCTTCTTCATCTGCTCCAGACCGACAACCGCCTGCAGATCCGTGAACTTGAAGTTCCATCCCTTGATGAGATAATGATCAATACCGCCCTGCGAGCGTCCGAAATCACGAATCTTCCTGATACGGTCGAAAAGCTCCGCATCGTCCGTGATGAGTGCACCGCCCTGCCCCGTCGTAATGACCTTCGGCGCACTGAACGAGAAGCTGCCGATATGACCAAAAAGCCCGAGATGCTTGCCATTGACGCGTGAACCAAGTGACTGCGCGGCGTCTTCAATTAGCCAAAGACCTTTCTCTTTGCAGAACGCCGCAAACTGCTCGATCTCTTCCGGATAACGCCCATTGATGGTCACGAGCATGACCGCCTTCGTCTTCGGCGTGATCGCCGCCTTCATCTTCTCAAAGTCCATGCAGAGATTCCGGCGGTTGATGTCAACAAAGACAGCCTTCGCCCCGATCAGTTCCGCAGAGTTCGGCGTCGCAACCATCGTATAAT
This sequence comes from Candidatus Centipeda massiliensis, assembly GCF_900290285.1. Lineage (GTDB taxonomy): Bacteria > Bacillota > Negativicutes > Selenomonadales > Selenomonadaceae > Centipeda > Centipeda massiliensis. The sequence continues at coordinate 83,832 of NZ_LT985756.1, forward strand.
CGGGGACAATAACCTCGTCATCCTTCTTTACACCACATGCCATCAGTGCGATCGAAAGACTGACCGTTCCATTTGCAACAACAGAGCAGTACTTTGCCCCCGTATATTCCGCGATACGGTCTTCAAGCTCCCGCGTCTTGCGGAATTCCGTCACCCAGCCGCCGGATTTCATATATTCATGTACGGCATTCGCCTCGGCATCGTCAAACCACGGCTCCATCTGATTGATAAACTGACTCATTGAAACCACCTCCACAAATACTGTTTAGATTCGTACCCGATCCACTTCAGCCCCAAGGTAAGGACCATTTTTTATTTCTACGACTTGCGTACCATCTTCCAAAATTTTATACCCATGCGCGCCGTTGAGCAAGACCAAAATTTCTCCCTGTTTCACGACAAACCTGTCCAGCAGCGAATGGGGCTCATCCTCATCAAAGATACTCGCTTGAATCGAACCTTTCTGAATGACAAGAACCTCCTGCGTACGCTTGACTGTACGCTCTACGAGGTTGTGCTGATGCGCAAGCAGGTCTTTTCCTGCCTCATACCGCCATGTTCCAACCTGAATGAAGTCCGCGTCATCCGAGAAGAACCCTAGTCCATCCTTAATATCCTCTGTCGTGATATGTTTCGCCAAAAGCTGTCCACTCGGAGATTGTACTGTTTTCATTTCTATCCCCCATTTCCATCAAATAATATAAGCCTAAACGGCTATTTAACGGTTTTCAAGATACCACGCGACCGTCTCACGAATCCCGGCGCGAAAATCCTTCTCGGGACGCCAGCCGAGGAGCTCCATCCCTCTGCTGCCGTCTACCGTTTTATACGGAGCACCATCAGGCTTCGATGGGTCGAGTTTCAATTCGCCCGTATAGCCGACATCCTCTTGGATGATTTTCGCCATATCGATGATGGATATGCCCTTGCCCACGCCGATATTCACGGGCCGCTCCTCGTGCGGTGCATCGAGTCCGCGCACCATCGCCTCCGCACCATCATCGACATACAGCCATTCGCGCACAGGCTTTCCCGACCCCCAAACAATGACCTCGGGCAGGTTCTCTCGCTTTGCCTTTACAATCTTCATGATGAGAGCGCCGAGTGCATGAGAACGCTCCTCCTCAAAGTGATCCTCGGGACCATACATATTGGAAAGAATCAGGTTGAGCGAGTCCAGACCATACTGCTTCTCGTACGCCCATGCACCTACCCAGGAAGTCTTGCGCGCATGTCCATAAACCATGACAGACTCATGAAGTTTGCCCTCCCAGAACTCACTTTCCTTGAAAAACGTTGCCCTCGCGGGATAGGCACAGTTTGAAATTGGGTTGACAAGCCGCCGAACAGAAACCTCTTTACAGGCATCGAGAATGTTGATTGTCATCAGCAGATTGTTGCGGAAAAGCTCCGCAGGATGCTTATAGCCGAACTGAATGCCGCCGACATAGGCGGCGCAGTTGATGACCTTCTCCGGCTTCACCTCTTTGAAGAGCTTTTGAACCGCAGAGGGTTCCCTTAGATCTATTCCCATCGACAACGATGTCGGATGAAATGCCAACCCGCGTGCCTTTAGTTTTCTTGCAACGCGTTTCCCAAGAAAGCCCGTCGCACCCGTCAATAAAATCATTTGTGATCACCGCCAAAATTATCAAACTTCATATCATAATCCATCATAATCTCCACAAGACGCTCGAAGCTCGTCTTGTTCGTCCAGCCAAGCTTCTCCTTCGCCTTGGACGGGTCGCCCCAGAGGAACTCAACCTCGGCAGGACGGAAAAAGCTCGGATCAACATCAACAAGAATGCGGTTTGTCTTGCGGTCATACGCCTTTTCCTCGACGCCCTCACCTTCCCATGCAATCTTCACACCGATATGACGGAAAGCAAGCTCCGTGAACTCCCGCACCGTATGCGTTTCACCCGTCGCAATCACGAAGTCATCAGGTTTGTCCTGCTGCAGCATCAGCCACATCGCCTCAACATAATCCTTCGCATAGCCCCAATCACGCTTTGCGTCCAGATTGCCAAGGGACAGCTTGTCCTGTCGCCCCTGAGCGATACGTGCCACAGCGCGTGTGATCTTCTTCGTCACAAAATTTTCTCCACGCCGCGGTGATTCATGGTTAAACAAGATCCCATTACACGCATACAAATCATAAGCTTCCCTGTAATTTACAGTAACCCAATACGCATACAGCTTTGCAGCGCCATACGGGCTTTTCGGATAAAACGGCGTTTTCTCACTCTGCGGAGCAGTCTCAGGAAGACCGCCAAAGAGCTCCGAGGTAGACGCCTGATAGAAACGTATCGGAATACCGGCTTGACGCACTGCCTCAAGCAATCGAATTGTTCCAACTCCTGTCGCCTCTGCCGTATACTCCGGAACCTCGAACGAAACCGCAACATGGGACTGTGCCGCAAGGTTATAAACTTCATCGGGTTCGACCGCGCGAATTAGTGCGTGTGCGCTGCTCGAATCCGTCAGATCGCCATAGTGGAGGAAAATACGACCATTATATTGCATATCCGATAGGAGATGGTTAATGCGCTCTACACATGGTGTACTGTGCCGACGAATAATACCGTGTACCTCATAGTCCTTTTCAAGCAAAAGCCCAGCCAGATATGAGCCATCCTGCCCATTGATACCTGTAATAATCGCCTTTTTCATATTGAACCCCTTCCTTTTTTGCTGTGCCTCGAGACAAATAAGATAAGGAAACAGCTGTATACGAGAAAACTCTTCGTACACATTTATTGTATGTTTATTAGATTACAATCCTTATTTTCCGGCGTCTTCAAAGCTATTAAACATTTGTCGTATTTTTCTTCGCATATTCCATGGTATCATTCTTTGGAATATGCGGCTTCTATATTCTTTAAATATATATATATATAATTCCCGCGTGCTCATCAGCTTCCTTGAATTGGGTAGCTCTATACCTTGTTCTTTTAAAACATGATATACCCTTGGATCATATTTTCCTTTTATGATTAGATTCAGATAGGGAAATAGTGCATCAAGGCAGGAATACCATTTATCGTATTTATCTGTTCTGGCGGACCCAGTTATTTCAAATTGCCACGCATTCTCTTTTTCATCCAGGATATCCAATAAAACCTGCTTTTTCCAAATAGAAAACACGGCAGATGATCTATATAATTCTCCTTTTCTCACGACCCCGATAGTTTCATATTTTTCCCCTGTTGGAGGTGGCAACGGGTTTAAGCGTAGATAATTCATATCCTCTTCTTGGAAAACACGAATCATTTCATCTATGCTCTTGATTCTTATTCCATCTGTTATGAACAGATCATCAAATACTGTCAGTATATTTTTTTCTTCTATCTTGGACAGCGCTGATTTCAAATTAGCACTCCATGTAACATCCTCACCAACACAAATCGTTCTTACTCCATATCCTTCATATATTTTATTGTTCGACAGTAAATAAACCGGATAGTTGTTATGCGGCCATTTTTTATGGAAGTCCATGAAAAAGGCATCCCAAATATCCGCATATTTATCGCACGACAAAACAAGTATTGCGAAGCTGTTCATGCTTACCCTTTCTCTCTCCAGCCAGTTGACACATACATCATGTCTTTCAGGGAACCATATTCATTACCACTTCACTGCTCCTCCGGCACCGGATAATATACGCCCTTGTATTCAAGATAACTTTTATTTAGATCCAAACAAACACACTCAATCCTTGGTTTTCGTTCCTCTATGGGTGGTAATTTCATATAATCACCATATAGGATTCTTAAATATAAATCACAATCCTGCGGTACAGGCATATCATGTCCTTCAAACGGAATGTACATCGGTTTTTCAAACATTTCTTTAGGGTATTTATGTGAGATATGAACAAACGCGCACAATGCCGCATAGTTCGAACAAGCCCTTATATTATATTTGCTCATCTGTTTTTCTGCAAAATGAAAGATTTTATATTGATTTTTTCTATTAGAAACTAGTTTTAATAACCCCCTGCAGACTTTTTCGATAAACCACCCATATTTTTTTGTCGGCAGTTGATTGGCATACAGAGAAAATACAACCGCCCAAAATATCTGTAAATATCTCTGATATTTTTTTTCGGGATAGCCATCCAATGGTGATATTTCAAGAGCAATGCCTTGATTGGCATCAAAATACTCGTGTCCTTTTTGTATATAAGTCGTATTGTTATCATGAATTGTTATATATTTATTCCCGTTTACTATCTTTTCATTCGGACGAACACAGGAAAACCTTTTTGTATCTGCATCCTTATTCCAAAGCTCCTCCAGACGTTCATAGTCATCTCTTTTCATCATCAAGTCGATATCATCATCCCATGGAATGAATCCGTTATGTCTAATCGCCCCTAAGCACGAGCCCCCTCCTAAATAAAATTCCATTTTGTGATCGTCGCAAAATTTTTTAAAATAAATCAACAAGTCCAGACTCTTTTTTTGTAATACCCTTAATTCATCATCGTCAATGGTATACATCTGCTTCCCCCTAAATATTCATATATATTTCTTTTATCGCTTTACATTTTACCTTAATAGAATTAAAATTCCATATCCCAACCGCGAACAACAACAGCCCATATATCACGCCCCCCTTGAAGGCGTCCAAATTAACAACAATAATATAATACAGTATCACAATCATAAATGTAATACCTTCTGCCCCCATTGAATACCGTTCTATACAAAGCGCCCTCTTAATTATTTTCATCCCCATAATATGTTTACAGACAAAAATAGAAACAAGGCACATCATAACATTTATTACAGAGCACATATCCAACCAAATGATTACCCCAAAAAGCACGCTTACAAGCAGGCTCACGACATTTGTATATAAAATTTGTTTTTCTTGTCTTATCACCTTTAATATTGTCGATTCCAATGATGTCCATTTTATATCATATATGCACATAGGGAACAAAAGCCCCATATATATAAAGCTGTCTACATAATTGGGAAGCCATATTGTCAATAAAACACATAACGGGAAATATAGCCATTGCAAACATAAACCAAAATAGCATAACAGATCATTCGTAAGCACAAAACTATCCTTTATATATTTTTCATTGATCCGCCTCATTGCCGGGAACAACGCCAAACTAGCTGCATTTGATAGTACAACAAAAGCTCCAACAGCACTAATTGCCAAAGATACCTTACCGAAGGTAATTATATCCCACTTGTTTTCAATCAAAAATCTAAAAATACCTATTGATAACATACTGGAAAAATTAGAAAAATATAAATTCACCCCACAAGACCAGTTTTCTACAATCTCAGAAACAGCTTTTTTAAGGTTTGCGACGCCGCTGCTTCGGAGCTCCGGCATAATTCTTCTGACATATAAGTATGAACAGCCTCTTGCCAGCAAGTCTATAAAGCATATTACTTCAAAGGAATTTTGCTTATGAAAAATAAAGTAGATTATACTCAATGATATAAATACTATTCTTTCTAAGAGCATCACCTTGGCATATTCCGCCATTCTCGCCGTGGTGAGCAAAAGTTGTGAGTAAAATATCCTAATACCGGCTAAAACAAATGCTATGGCACAAATCATAAATACAATACCTTTTTCGGTATCCGGTTCGAACCCGCCTATAGCAAATATGATGGTTGCCATGAGAACTTCTATAATCGTTAAAAACTTGAATTGAGCATACAGCAGCGGGAACTCCAATTCCTTATAACGGACTCCGCCATACCTCAAATAAATTCCGTCAATGATTCCAAGATGTCCAAAAATGACAAAAGACGAATAAAACAAATATAACTGAAAATAAGAATAATCCACTTCCGATAGCACTTTAGGGAAAATCAGTGTAATAGATACAGAAATAAGCAGGGACAAAAAATTCGAACTAAACACCGCAAAAAAACCATACAAAAACTTCAATTTACCTTTTTTCATACCCAGCATTCTTACCTGTCGTCACCAAAGCTCAAATTAGCTTTATATGTAATATTCCCTGCCGACGCTCTCAAATCAGTATCATGCCCTGTCTGAGCCGCATTGATTCCGTACAAAAAGGTCACACTATACACGAAGACAATCGACGTAATCAATAAAGCTTTTTGTCTTATTTTATTTTTACACAACAGTATAATCCACGCTATAATAAATACGGCTGAAAAAAACGCCACTATCCTTGAATAAGGTCTTACTAGCATAAATTTCATCATCGTACATAGCGAGAGCAGAACTCCTATCACATATTCATCCCTAATATTCCAATCGAGTTGTTTAATCAAAAAGAGAAATTGAAAGAGAAAAAACCATGCACTTAGACCTAAACCAACATCCGTATCCAAGGGGACAAAATCTATATAGTTCTCATAAATTCCAAGTTGCGATATTGTCCAGGAAGCCCAAATATACTTAAATGAAGTAAATGATAATACAATTGCAATACAAGTAAGAATTACATATTTCCCCTTGCTTATATGCATCTTAAGTACAAGCGGCAGAACAAGCATCGCCAATGCGCTTATATGTATAAATGCAGCGATTAGACACCATATAATATATTTTTTATTGTTATTTTCTATTAAATATCTATATGCATACAACAATATCGCAATCGCTAAATACTGTCTCACCACATTCATCGAGAACCACCAGCCCATATCAAAAGCCGATATGATCCACAAAGATATGAATAGCAGAATATAGCGCCTATCTTTTACATACACTTTTGCTGATTTCCATATAAATACGGCTATAGCGACACTGTAAAAAGCAAACACACATTGGTAGCCTAATTCTGCTTTTTGAATTATCGTGGATAATATTTGAAACGATATCTCCGGATAAGGTAAAATTTCATCCATCACATCACATAAAAAAAACAGTTCTATATAGCTTGAATAATCTTCTCCAATATTGTTTCTTACGGCGGACATAATGGTTACGATCACCAATAGAAACCATGCCAGTATCGGTACTTCCTTCTTTATCATAAATAAGGAAACTATATTTATTCCAATAACCAGAAGAACGATCCCAACCCACGTCTCCAATATATTCACCCACCAATATTATTAAAAGGAAGCGCCGACAAAACAAACCTTCGGATTGGTACAGTTTTTCTATCAATGAATTGAATGGTGCTAATAATCACATATCGCTATCATGCGCTCATACATATCCTTCAAATCCCGGCAAGGCTGCCATCCAAGCTGCCGGATTTTTTTCGTATCAAGATTCATATAGAGTTCCGGCGGATAAACGGAGGCACTTTTTTCATCTTCACGAATAACAACACCTACAGGCGATCCATATTTTTCCAAAACAACGGGAAGATTAGCTACACATTCCGCCATCTCACGAATCGAGCAGTAGGAATCTTCATTCGCAGCATTATACGCCTCGCCATTCTTTCCGCAGAGAAGCACAGAAAGCATAGCGGTAACCGCATCTGCAGTATATAGGTATGAGTGTTCTGTTCCCCCCTTCGTCTTTAGTACAAGATCTTCTCCCCGCAGAGCCGACCGCATGAGCTGAGCGAACACGCGGTTGTCATTTCGAGGTACACCGGCACCAAAGGTTTGTGTGAGTCGAATAACCTTTGCAGGCACCCCATACTCGGCAGCGTATGCGCAACAAAGAGCTTCTACCATACGCTTTACCTCAGGATAGGAGTTGCGTGGTTGCATCGTATCAACAAAGCTCTCATGGGCTTCCTCCACTTTTTCTCTGCGGTGAAGTGCACCATAGACCTCCATACTGGATAGGAAGAGAAATGATTGGATGCGCTTCTTACGGGCAAACTCAAGAAGCGAAATGGAACCCGTGAGATTTTCACGAATGGTCTCCACGGGATGCTCGGCAAAATAACGGCTCGCAGTCGGACTGGCTCCATGGATAATGTAGTCAACTTTTTCTCCAATGACAGGGATATGCATCAGATCTCCACACAGAAAGGAGAGGGGAGCTCCTGCTGCCAAAAGCTCGCAAAACCGTCCTTTTGCACGTTCTTCGTTTCGAATCAATGCAAGAATACGCAACGGAATCGCCCGATACAGAGCAGCATAGGAAAGTGCGGAGATGAGATTAAATCCGAGGAGTCCTGTGCCACCTGTAATAAGTACGGTCTTCCCCTTTAGATCCCCCCAAGGCAGAAACGAGGCATTTGCAATATACTCCATATCCTCACGAAATATATCATTTTCAATCCACATAGGAATCCCCTCTCATGAAAATTACTTTTAGAGCGACCATTATGGCTCAAATCCCGGCAATCTGCATATTCTCGCGCGCATCCAACAGTGCACGGAAGAGATAAAAGTCCGTCGGCGTAGTAATCTTGATATTCTCAACGGATCCCGTCACCATATAAAGATGCGCGCCGTAATACTGCATCATCATTGCCGAGTCAATGAAATCGTTCCGCCCCTCAGCCTTTGCCTGTAAATGTGCTCGATAGAGCTCAGCAAGATAAAAACATTGCGGTGCACGCGCCATAGCGCAATGGGAACGATTGAAGATCTGTCCCACCTCATCCGCCTCGCTTTGAACAAAAATAGTTTCAATCGCAGGTGTCGTTGTTACTGCATTTCCATGAAGTTCCACAGACGTCAAACACATAGTAATCGTTTCTTCGTCGATGAGAGGCCGTACACCATCGTGTACTAAAACGACATCTTTTTCACTCTTTGAGATCTGTCGCGCACACGTAAGCCCTGCGAATATCGATTCCTGTCCCGTTTCTCCACCAGGTACAACATCGACAACCTTTGGGAGATGATAGTCACGTATTAACTTGTTTGCATATTCGATCCACGATGCAATGCAAACAAGTACAATCGCATCAACTTGTGGATGATTCTGAAAGTGCTCCAGCGTGTAGATAAGAACAGGTTTTCCGTGCATTTTCAAAAACTGCTTCGGTATTGCCTTTGTGTTCATACGCTTGCCTGCACCGCCGGCAAAGATCACCGCAATATTCATAGACTATACCTCATACATTTCAAAAAATAGAAGTAACTCCTCTACAGCTGTTCCCCTTCTTGATTCATTGATAAAATGAACTTTGTCAGATTTGCACTTTTCACCTGATTGAGAAGGATAACTAAATGTAGAGATATGTTCTGTTGAGAATTTTTCAAAAAACATGCTAAAATAAAGTACTGATTCTATATGTGTTCCATTCGCCCCTTTCGATGATTCCGGGCTTACGAAAACTACATCCCCCTATAGTGTTTATGTAGTCCCCGCGCGGCATAGAACATCAGATAATAGACGGATTTTAACCATGAGAGTCCTTGCGTCTTACGATACACCTGCCACGTCCACGCAAGGCTTTGTTGTTTGCTTGCAGTGAGCGAATCTGCACTCTTACGATAGCGTGCGAGATCCTCATGCAGGGCGTAGGCTCGCCCTCCTCCTTGATGCAACAGATTCAACCATGTCACATAGTCTTCATGACGAACATGCGGCATTTCAATATGTGGAAATATCTTGCGATCAAGCATGACTGTCAGACAGCCGATATCATTCCCCTTCAGAAGCTCATGATAATCGACGCTATCATGTGTACGTATTAACTTTCCTGGCATCGCCGGATCTTTATAAAACTGTCGATATTCTGTATACGTAAACCCGCTGCCATTGCATTGCATAAACTCAAGCTGTCGTTTCAATTTATTGGGAAGCCAGAGATCATCACTGTCGAGAAAGGCCAGATAGCGACCTTCTGCAGTTCTAATAGCTCTGTTGCGGGCTTCTGCGACCCCCATGTTATACTCTTGACGATAATATTTTATGCGCGAGTCCGTATGCACATACTCTCGAACAGTCTCGGCAGTCATATCCGTTGATGCATCATCTACCACAATCAATTCCCATTGTGTATGAGTTTGATCTAGAACAGACGAAATGGATCCGCCAATAAATGTCGCACTGTTGTAAGCAGGCATAATTACGGAAACAAGTTTATCCTGCACTAAAAATCACCATATATATCTTTCCGAATATCATATTTCGTCAAGTCAATCTCCTCTTGAAATTGAGCTGTACCTTCTGTTGCACTTTTCGTAAATAAGACCTTAACGGTCTGTATAATAATAGTCAAATCCGTCAAAATACTACAACGCTGAATATACATCAAATCATAAATCAATTTGTCAAACGGCGTGGTATTATATTTCCCATAGACCTGTGCAAGCCCTGTAATACCGGGCTTTACGTTATGGCGGTATGCGTATTCAGGCATCTCCTCAATGTATTGTTCAACAAAAAAAGGACGCTCCGGACGTGGACCAACGATGCTCATATCTCCAACAAGAACATTCCAGATCTGAGGAAGTTCATCCAATCGAACAGCACGCAAGAACCGTCCCAAGGCTGTAATACGCGGGTCATTTTCTTGTGCAAGCATCGGACCGCTATATTTCTCCGCATCCACACGCATGGTACGGAATTTATAAACACAAAACTCTTTCCCGTTTCTGCCCGTCCGCACCTGACTATAGAAAATCGGTCCACGATCACTAAACTTAATCGCAAGAGCTGTGAGCAGCATAAGGGGAAGCGCGCAGGCAAAACCAATCGCCGCAACGCTCAGATCAAGCCCACGCTTAAGTGTCCGCACTTCAAGGGTGGGGCGCAGTACCGACGGGCGAAACACGGGGATGTCATCAATCTTGTCAAGTTCTGCACCGCTACAAAAAATCTCGAATGTATTCGGTATCAGCAAAGGACGTTTTCCGTGCTGATAGCAAAAGTTAATCACTTGAACTTTATGGCGATGCCGCATACCGGGGCACATAATGATGACATCCACAGAGGCGGCGGACTCTTTCCATAGAGAGTTTTGCATGTCAGTACAGACATACTTCAGCTTCATATTGAGATGACGCTGTCGGGAAAGTCGGTTATAAACGTGGGTACATTCTTCCTCAGAACCAATGAGCAGCACATCTCTCACGGCATAGACATGCCGCTCAACCCGCCATGCGAGATAACGCCAAATCGACAGAAGAAAAAACTGCAAAAAAACCGTCAGGAGCAACACCGAGCGAGAGCAGGATAGCTCCTGGATAAAGAAACTAAGCGCAAAAATAAGAATCAGCGCGCAAAGATTCGTCACTGCAACGCTAAGCAAAACCTCTGCGAACCTTTTTGTAGCAATGGAATACAGCCCGTTGATATTTAGAAGCAGCCCAGTTAAAACAATAAGCAGAGGGAACAAACTCCCATAAGAGTATAGATTGGCGGGCAGCATGTCGTCGTTTAAAATGATAGAAACCGAGATGAGATAGGATACGCCCATCAACAGAATATCTCCAACGAGCATAACCAACTTACGCGATTTTGGAAACTGTTGCAGGCGCATATTCTCCCCCCATTTCTCTTATTGTTGTCTCTTGTATAGAATGACGCCGTACCCAAAAGCAAGGAAGCATCCAAGTAAAAAGCCCACTGCGGTAATCAGTGCCTTGCGCGGCGCTACCGGTTTCTCAATATCCGGCAGATCCGCAGGATCTACGATCTGGATGTCCATGCTCTCCATCGCCGCCTGGATCTTGTGCTGTTCACTCTGTTTGACCAGATTTAGATAGACTTCATTTTGAATGGTTACATTACGCTGAAGGCGAACATACTCAAGAACATCGTCCGGCAGCTTTCCGATCTCTTCTTCCTTTTTTCCCCACTCTTCTTCGACGGCTTTTTTGCTGGCTTTCGCGACAGAGAGTCCGACAGAAGCGAGTGCCTGCTGTTTTAGAAGTTCGGACTGGGTCGGATTCAGCGTCACGGCATTGGACTCCACAGAGGCAGTGACCTCGTTATGCAGACTCTTTTCAAGCTGCTGCAGTTCCTCCTCTGCACGTTGGATGCTAGGATGTTTGTCCGTATAATTCTGCCTGAGTCCGACAAGTTCGACCTGCTTTGCAACGATTTGGGAACGCAGTTCTTGTACGATTTTATTATCCGAGACACTATACACCCTACTGCTCATCTTTTGTTCCTCAAGCGCAGTATTTGCGGCATCTAGGGAGGCCTGTCCGGACTTGATGGAAACTTCGAAGTCCGCCATCGCCTTGTCAAACCCCAAGATTTGGCTGAGTGCATGCTTCACCTGATCATCGGGGCTGTATATTTTGTGCTCCTTGCTGAACGCTAGGAGTTTTGCCTCGGCATCCTCAGAGGCCTCTTTGCTCTCATCAATACGTTTTTCAAGGAATGTTACGAGTAGGGACTGCGTCTGCTGATTCATATCCGTCTGCATGAGAAGGAAGTTATCCACCACAGTCTGCGAGATGCGCTGCGCCTCTTCCGGTGACTCCCATCGCGCAGAAACTTCGATCAGATTTGTCCCCTTTGTATTTTTGATATCAAGATATTTTTTTGCGAACGCCTTTGCGGTCGGTTTCTTTTCTTCCCCATCAAAGTCAAGGCTGTCAATAATCGGCTCAAGCACCGTCCGCGACTTCATCAACTCCATATAATTCATTGTCGGCGAGGATGCGCCGGACCCACCAAGCGCCGCAAGAGCCGCTGCCGTACCGGATGACGAAGCGTTTGCACTGCTCGTCTGTACCAATGTCGTGGACTCATACTGCTTCGGCAGGACAAACGCAATCACAAGAGCAACGAGCGTGCAAGCTCCAACGATGCCAAAAATAACCGCCTTACGCTCACACATAACCCGAAACAGACGTCCGAGATCGATCGAATCTTCATTGCGTTCCATTATTCAATCTCCTCCCGACTTACTTCGTCAAAGCCTTATACATCGCCCACACGCTGACGTATGGCAGAACATCCTCGTCTAGCTTAATACCATTGGAACGCGGTACATAGATGATGTCTCCATCTTGAAGCACGACGTTCTGTGTGAGATCATGTTTCTTGATGTAGTTTTTGATATTCAGCGTCTTATAGTACATGGTATCGCCCACAACGCGCAGCACCTGTACCTGTGTGCTGCGTCCACGACGTTTGATGCCGCCGGCAGAGGAGAGTGCTGCATAAGCGTTGAGATTATCAGCACCAAGCTCGTGAATTCCAGGTGCCCCCACTTCCCCCATGACATAGACCTTGCGGGGTCCGTAGGAACTCATGATCAGCGACATATCCGGGAAGCGCAGATACTGCCCCATGCGCTCCATCAGCACAGCCTTCGCCTCATCAAGAGTCAGTCCGGCAAGTTTCACGGAGCCGACATAAGGTAGCTGTGCATAGCCGTCGGGACCGATCATGATGTCGCTCATTCCGGCACCTTCAGGAAGTCCGATGACCTGGATATCAATGACATCATACTTCGTCAGGCGGTAGGTCTCAAGCAAACGATCCGGGCGAAGGGTAGCCGTCTTAAAGTCGCCGCCCTCGACAACACGATGCGGCATATCGCTCGCAATATCGGCATTGACAGAGGCATCCTCTGCCGCCTGTACGGACGGTGCCATGATGCCAACACATCCCGCAACAACAAGAGCGCCGAGTGCTGTGAGACCTTTCTTTCTTATCATTTCAGACGGACTCCTTTTCTTATTACGACTTAGTCCTAAGTATACAAAATTTTGTTAGGTTGTCAACCTATTGTGTTAGAAAAAGCCCAATGTCTTGAGCAAAAAGACCCAGCCAAAGATCGTCAAGCAGGACAGCGCACTGCTGTATACGACGCAGTTGCCCGCCAGCTCCGCATCCGCCTGCATCTGCTGTGCCATGGCAAAGCCGGCGACGGCGCAAGGTGTGGAAAAGATGGCGATGAGCGTGACGAGTTCAACGTCCCGAAAGCCAAGTGCAACTGCTAGTGGAAGTACGAGGGCGGGTACGATGATGAGACGAGCGGCAACCGAGAAGATCAGCTGGCGCAAGTGTGTGTGGTAGCTGCCGCCGTGGAACGATGCACCGAGGATGATGAGGGCGACAGGCGTGGTCGCCGCCGCAATCTGCGCGGCGGGTTTGAGGATAGGCGCAGGGATCGGCAGCTGCACGAGCCGGCACAATGCCCCCGCAATCGCACCGAGGATCATGGGATTCATGAGTACGCCACGCAGAATGTGCAGGAGATCAAATCGCCCGCCGCGAAAGGTCTCGAGGACAAATACGCCGAGAACGTTATAGAGAGGGACGATCGCCGCAATCATCATGGTTGGGATCGCAATCGCCGCATCCCCAAAGATATTTGCGACGAGCGGAATGCCCATCAGGACATAGTTGCCGCGAAAGGCAGCCTGAATCATCGGACCGCGCCGCGCGTTATCAGGCTCAATACGGCAGACGATGATACCGAAGACGAGAGCCGTGAGGAGCACTCCGCCCGCACCAAAGATCATGAGCAGTGGCTGAAACGCCGTCCCCGGATCGGAGATGTAGATGTTGTAGAACATCATGAAGAAGAAGAACACACGAAACACCATACGGTTGACATGCAGGAGTTCTTCCTCACTCAGAAAGCGAGATCGCTTCACAAAGACACCGACCGCCATCAGACAGAAGAGAGGCACAACGCCGCCGAGCGCGACAAAAAAATTACTGAGCACAAAAACGCCTCCCCATCCATAGCCTGTATTATAACAGGAAAGTGACGGAGAGGCAACGGACAAAAAGTGTGCATACAAAGTAGATAAATGCACTGTATTCTACTCACAAAGCCGCATCTTACGTTCGCGGAATGTAATGATCGTGAGATCAAACGCACGGGCGAGTTCACGCGCACGGTTATAGCAGCGACCGATGCCCTGCGGGACGTGGGCGTCGGAGCCGATGGTGACGTAACGCCCACCGAGCTGACGATAGCGGCGGTAAATGGGCGCGAGTTCTTTGATGCCGCGCGGTACGGAGAGGCGGCGTGTGTTGATCTCGATGGCGGTGTCCGTCTCGACAAGGGCGCGCAGGACAGCGTCGATGTCCTCCGAAAACGCGCCATACGAAATCTCGGGATTGTCAAACGGCGCGTTGCGCGCGATGTAGTCGATGTGGGCGAGCGCGTTGATAAAGGGATGCGCATAGATCTCGTCGCGCATGACGGTGAAGTATTCGTGATACATCTCGCCCTTTTCGCGCCCCTCAAAGGTCTCGGGATAGTAGAGATCCTTCACATCCAGAAAATGAATCGATGCAAGCACAAAATCAAACGGGACACGCCGCAGGAATGCGGCGTTTTTTTCACGCGCACTTGCCATCATTCCCATCTCGACGCCAAGCGAGAGCATCCCGTCCGCGCGCAGGGGTTCATACTTTGCCCAATACGCCTCGGGATCAAAGATAAACTCCTCCGTGCCCGCCGAAGGATAGTCATAGTCCAGATGCTCGGTGAACACGAGCCCGAGTCCCTGTTTCTCTGCCTCGCGAAGTGCATCCGCCGCCTTCATCTCAGAATCAGCGGAGAACTCCGTATGAACATGGCTGTCAAAGTACATCGTCATCCCTCCAAGCGCCCGACCGCATCGGACAGGCGTGCAAAATCCGCAAGGGAGAGCTGCTCCCCGCGCATATTCTCTGCAATGCCCGCCGCCGCGAGTCCCGCACGACTCATCTCCTTGGTCAATCCCGCACCTGTAAGCGCATTGAGGAGGGTCTTGCGCCGCTGGCCGAATGCGGCGCGAACAAGGCGGAAGAAGAGTTTTTCATCGTGCGGCTGAACTGTGGGCACGTCCTGCACATGACAGGCAATGACGGCGCTCGTAACCTCGGGTGCGGGCAGGAAGGAGCGCGGCGACACGTCCATGACCATGCGCGGCACGGTAAAATACTGCACGGCGACGGAGAGTGCGCCATAGTCCTTCGAGCCGGAGCGCGCCGTCATGCGGACGGCGACTTCCTTCTGCACCATGGTGACGAGGCGTTCGATGGGCAGTCGCTGTTCAAGAAGCGTCATAATGATCGGTGTAGTGATGTAGTAGGGCAGATTCGCAACGACCTTGCATCGTTCCCCTGTGCGGAGTCCCAGAGTCTCAGGGATGTTCAGCTTTAGAATATCACCCGGCACAATAGTCACGTTGTCATAGCCCCTCAGCGTCTCCGCAAGTACGGCGGGAAGTTTTTTGTCCAGCTCGACAGCAACGACGCGCGCACCACTCTCGGCGAGTCCCTGCGTGAGCGTACCGATGCCGGGGCCGATTTCAAGCACAATGTCCGCTGGGGAAAGTTCTGCCGCGTCGACAATGCCCTGCACGACGCTCCGATCCACGAGGAAGTTCTGCCCAAGGCGTTTGCTCGCACGCAGGTGAAATGCACTGAGGATGTGGCGTGTGACCTTCGGGTCGGCGATCACGGGGATACTTGCGTTCATCATAGCTCCTCTATTGCTGTTATAAATTCCTCGCGGGTAATTCCGTACGTGTTGAGACGGCGGAGAAAGGTCTTCGCATTCGCAAAGCCAAGACCAAGATGGCGTCCAAGGCGTGCGCGGCGTACGGCGGCGTCGTCTGTGCCTGTCAATCCGTGCATCATCATGTCACTTATCGAAAAGATCTCTGCAGGGGCATCCATCGGTGTCCGCACCCTTTCGAGCGCCGCACGGATCGCGTCGGGACTCGCCTGCTCGACGCCGACATCGCCGTCGTTCAGATTCGTCGCATCCTCGACGGGAATGAAGGCATGACGTGCGCGTGGGAATATCTCCGTGAGACGCGCACGGATGCGCTCGCCGACGGTATCGGGATCGGTGAGGACGATGATGCCGCGCTTCTCGTAGGCGGCGCGGATATTTTTGATGGCGGCGCTGCGCAGACGGAATCCATCCGTGATGATGCAGTCCGCCTCAACCGCACGCCGCACCGCCAATACATCCATCTTTCCCTCGACGATGATAACTTCTTTAATCACAATCGGCTCTTACGCTCCTTAGCCTGACACGCCACTGGATTCGCCCCTTCCACCACGCTTCGCGTGGTTCCCCTCCCCCGTTGCGACGGGGGAGAATTTTTTACTGCTCCACCATAACACAAGACAGGCTTGTAGAGAATTATGCAGATTCCTCAAGCGGATCCTTTACTACAGGGGCTTCATAGAGGACAAAGGGATCGATGTCAATACATTTCGTCGCGTCGCGATTTCCTGTGAGATCCCATGCCACAGAGCCATTCATGACGGTCATCGTATTCACAAAAACCTGCCGGTCACGCAGCTGTGCAAAAACGCCCGTCCCCATGACAAGCTCTGAAGCATCGTAGCAGTGTACCGTTCCGTCGTTGAAATAGGCATAGACGATATAGTTGTCACCAGGGACAACCTGCAGTACCTCCGGATAAAACCGTGAATCCATCGTACTCATCTCACAGCCGCCTCGCAATTTCCCCATACAGGCTCTCATGGATCTCCGCGATCGGCAGCGGCTCCCCATCCGCGCTCGATGGAATTCGCACCCAGCCGTAGCGCTCGGCGAGGAGGACGTAGGCGTCGTGGGCGCGTTCGAGGTAGGCGGCGTCGCGCTCGTGGATGTCGGGCGCAGCCCCCTTTGCCTCTGCACGCATGGCGATGAGACGCTCCGCCGCGCGTGGCTCCATGTCGAGGAAGAATACGGCATCGGGTACAGGCAGTCCCATCTTGCGGAACTCGAGGTCGTAGAGCCAGTCAAGAAAAATGTCGCGCTCCGCCGCATCCCCGATCTTCACCGCCTGATACACCATGTTGGATGTGGTATAGCGATCAGCTAGGATGATGGCGCCCGCCTCATAGTCCCGCCCCCACTTCATCCGATAGGAGGCATAGCGGTCGACGGCAAAGAAGGTCGACGCCGCATAAGCGTTCACATCGTCCGCATGCGCACCGAAGTCGCCGCGCAGATACATCCGCACGAGCACGGACGAGTCCGCCTCATAGTCGGGAAAGGTCACGGGCACGACGCGGTGTCCTTCACGCATAAGCCGCTCGGCTAAAAGCCGCGTCTGTGTCTCCTTGCCCGAGCCGTCCCCCGCCTCGATGATGAAGAGTTTTCCGTTTGCCATATCAGCCTTTCGCAATCACCATGAGTGTTTCGAGCAACGCATCCGCCGCTCCCACGACGCGCGCCCCGATTGCCCTCATGGCACGCAGATACGTGAGTGTCTCCGCATCAATCCGATCGCCGGGCGCAAGTACGGGAATGCCCGGCGGATAGAACACAATCGTCTCCGCCGCAGTCCGCCCCTCGGCGTGCTCCACCGGAACACGCTCGCCGCGTGCAAAATACGCAGCGCGCGGCGAAAGCACCGTCTCTGGAATCGGCGGCAGCGCTAAAAACGACGCCGCCCCACGCGAGGTACACAGCGGTGCGCACGATGCCGCCATATCCCGCAGCGCCGCAAAAATCCGCTCCGCCTCACGCGCTCCGTCCGCATAGGAGAGGAGGAGCAGCACATTCCGCGCATCGGCAAGCTCGCACGCGATATTGCGCCGCCGCAACTCTGCCTCCGCCGCAAAGCCCGAGAGTCCGAGTCCCGTGACCTGCACCGTGATCTTCAGCGGATCAAGCGCAAGACGCCCTGCCCCGCCCATATACTCCGCACCGAACGACCAAAGCCCCGGGATCTCGTTGATGCGGCAGCGCAGCTCATCTGCGCAGCGAATCGCGGCGGCAAGGCGTTCCCGCCCATCCGCCGCCATTTGCGCACGCGCGAGATCAAGCGAGGCGAGCAGGATCTCATTGGGGCTTGTCGACTGTACGATGCCCGATGCCGCCCGAATACGCTCCGCCGGCACACGCCCGCCGCGTGCGAGCAGCATCGATGTCTGCGTCAGCGAGCCGAGCAGCTTATGCGTGCTCTCCGCCGAGAGATCCGCCCCCGCCGCCATCGCAGACGGCGGCAGTTCATCGGAGAACGCGAAGTGCGCCCCATGCGCCGCATCCACAAGCAGCAGCATATCATGTGCGTGCAGGACATCCGCAATCGCGGATAGTTCCGTCGCCACGCCGTAGTACGTCGGATAGACAAGGAGCACCGCACGCGCCTCGGGATGCGTGCGCACCGCCTCCTCCACCGCCTGCAGCGATACCCCCATCGCAATCCCGAGCCGCGTGTCGATCTCCGGCTGCAGGTACACAGGATGTACGCCCGTGAGGATCATCGCCCCCACGATGGAACGATGCACATTGCGCGGCACAAGCACAACATCACCGGGCGCGAGCGATGCCATCAGCATCGTATGGATCGCGCCCGTCGTCCCGTTCACCATAAAGTACGCCGCATCGGCTCCGTACGCCTCCGCCGCAAGCTCCTCCGCCGCACGGATACAGCCCGTCGGTGCATGGAGATCATCCAGCTCCGCCGAGAGCGAGACATCGGCACACAGCCCCTCCTCCGTAAAGAAGCGGCGCAGGAGCGGATGCGCCCCGCGCCCGCCCTTGTGTCCCGGCGTATGACAGGGCAGAACGCCGAGCCCCGCGTACCGGAGCACAGCCTCCGCGAGAGGCGCGCTCAATTCTCCTCCACCATGCGGTTCTGCACGCGCAGGTGTACCTTCGTCCCCTTCCCCGGCTCAGACAGGATCTGGATCGCTGCGCCGATGATTTTCGCACGCTCCTCCATGCCGATCACGCCGAAGTGGCGCCCGCGCAGCCGGCGCTGTGTCTCCATGTCAAGCGCATCGTCCGATTCCTCCAGCTCCTCCGTCAGATGGCTGGGATCAAAGCCGACCCCGTCATCCGCAATCAGTACGGTAAGCGCCTGCGCCGTATAGTGCATGCGCACGCGCACCTTGTTCGTCTTGGCATGATGGACGACATTGTTCAGCGCCTCCTGCACAATGCGGAAAATCGCGATCTCCACATGCTTGGGCAGCGTGTAATGCTCACCCTCCATGCTGAACGTCCCATGCAGCTTTCCGCGCTCGCCAAAGAGTTGAATGAGCTGTTCCACTGCCTGTGGCAGTCCCAGATCATCGAGCGCCATCGGACGCATATCGAAGATGATCTGCCGTACGCCCGTAAGACATTTGCGAAGCTCCTCGCGCAGCTCTGCGAGCGTCTTCTTCGCCTCTGCCATATCCTTGTCCATCAGGCGTTCCGTGATCGTCGTAGTGAAGAGGGCATTCGCGAGATCCTGCGCGGGTCCGTCGTGAATCTCGCGTGAGATGCGGTAGCGCTCCTCCTCCGTCGCCTTGATGATGCGCGCGCCGACGAATTTGTCCTTCTGCACCGCCTCGATCTTCCAGAGCACGCCGCTGACCTGCGTGCTGAGATAGCTGAGTACCGAGCCGATGGAGAGTGCCATGTGCTCCGCACGCGCCACGACGTTGTGCAGATAGCGCAGACGAATCTCAAGCTTGTCGCGCTCCACGCGCATCGTCTGCTCTTTCTCACGCTCAATCGCCAGATTGATCTGGATGATCGAGACCGCCTCGTACGTCTCGCGGATCTCATCCTCCGTATGCTCGGTGAAGTTCCGACTCACTGCGGCAAGTCGCTGCTTCGCCTTTTGCTCATCCGCCGCAAGCGCATCCACACGCTCGATGGACTCCGCAACGCGCTTCTTCAGCTCTGCCAGACGCGTGCGCGCATCATCCACCTCATTGCGCGTATTCTGATAGATGTCAAAGATCTGCGTCTTATTGTCCTCGATCGTGTCGATTGTACTCGTCAGCAGCCTGCGCAGCTGTCCCTCCTCAAGCCCCTCCACGACCTGCTCCGTCTCCAGCTCCGTGCTCATACGTCCCCGTTGCTTACTCGTCATCGTCCCCTCCTGCACACTGTCATGCGCCTATTGTACCCCATTTCCCCGTAAAAGTCACGCAGACTTCTCCCTTGCTTTTTCCTTAAAAAATCGGTAAAATGACGAAATGGAGAGAAAAGCGCACTGCGCCAAAATATAAACGAAAGCACAGGTGAACTCGATGAGCATCTTTTCACGCTTCCTGCCGAAGCGCAAACCGCCCGAACTCAAGAACAACATTCCGAAGGAAAAGGAGAACATCCGCAAGACCTTCGGTGTCTACTGCAAGAAGCACCACAGCCCAAAGGAAGGAAAGCTGTGCCCCTCCTGCACCGCCCTCCTTGCGACCGTCTTTACGAAGATGGATCGCTGTCCCTACGGCATCACAAAGCCGATCTGCGACCGCTGCGACCGCCCGTGCTTCGGCGCGAAGGCAACGCAGGAATTCCTCACGATCATGAACTCTGCGCAGCGCGGCATGTTCCTGCGCCACCCGATCATGACGATCAAGCACAAGCTCGCGAGCATGGGGGTCGACTACGCCAAGTACCAGCAGGAGAAGAAGGTCAGCGACAAGGCAAAGGCAAAGGAGAAGTCAGCGAAGGCACGCGCGAAGGAAAAAGAGAAGAAGAAGTAAACGGCATACAAAAAATCCCGCGAAGTCGCGGGATTTTTTGTATGCCGTTACGATCAAGCAAGCTTCTTGATATAGTCCTTGAGCTCGTCCGCCGCACGCGTCACGCGCGAGAGGTTCGCGGTAATCTCCTGCGTCGATGCCGCCTGCTGCTCGCTGATGGAGCCGGTCGTCTCGATCGACTTCGAGATATCCTCCACGGCTCGGTTCATCTCGTTCAGCGTCACCTGAATGCGCTCCGTGGCCTCACGCGACTGCTCGGCGAGCTTGCGTACCTCCTCGGCAACAACGGCGAAGCCACGCCCCTGCTCACCGGCACGCGCCGCCTCAATGGCCGCATTCAGACCGAGCAGATTCGTCTGCCCCGCAATGTTCGTGATGAAGTCGATGACTTTAATCGTGTCTGCATTGCGCTCCTGCAGGAACTTCGCCTGCTTGACAGACTCCTGTCCTGCGCTCGCGAGCTCCGTCGCACTCTTTGCGACCTGCTCAATCGCCTCATAGACCGTCTGCGTCGAGGTCGCAATCTGCTCAATCGCAACAAGCAGACGCTCGTGATCAATCTTCGTCTCTTCTGCCATATTTTCCTTCCTCCCTGATCCACCCGGGTTTGAATGATTCCGTGTATTCTCTCACTATATTGCTAATTCAACGTATTTAATAAAAACCCTTCTTTGGATAAAAATTTATCTCTCCGGCATCAAAATGATATTCACCGGCAGATTGGATGCACCGGGCGGCGAGTACTCGAACTGCACGGGCGACGCACTCGAATATGTGCCGAGATCGGACAGCTCCGTATACTGCGTCAGGAAGAGCAATCCCTCCTCTCGCGCCTGTGCCACGTTCGGCGGCTCCGGCAGTGTCTGGTCGCCGAAATAGGGACGGGTCGCAGGTGTCTCAAGCATACGCCGCTGCGCCCCGCTTTCCGCACGCATCGCCCCCGCATACACGCCGCCGAGGGGACTCAGGAAGTAGCGCGTATTCTCGCGTCCCGTCGTCGGGATCTGGATCTGATAGAGAATGCCGTAGTTGCCGTAGTTGACAACCGCCGACCCATCCGTCGCGTCAATCCCATGGCGATAGACATCGTGGATGTTGTCACCGATGGGGAAGTAGACCGCGCCGTCCATCGTCGGACGGTAGACCTTCTGTGATGTAATGACGCGGTTCATACCGCGAAATGTGCCGCGCAGTGCAATCTCATCGCGCGGCAGAACATGTGCCGTACGCAGAAATGCAAAGGGATCGACATCCGCTCCGTACATGATGACGGAGACGCGCACGGGCACATTCGTGTGGAAATCATAGACGCCGTAGGTGAGCTGTCCCGGTGCAAGCACCGCCACATTCATCGCGGGGGTTAGGAGGCGCGGGCGCTCCTTCGTCACATAGATGCGCTCGTTCATCTCCCGTGTATCGAAATAGCCGATCTGCGTTTCCTTGCCGACGTGCAGATAGTCCGTGCTCGGCGCAGCCGCCGCTCCGCGTGTCACCGTGACCGTCGCAAGATCCGCCTCCGTCTCAAGAATGACGGCGACCTTCTTCGGCTGCGGTGTATCGTTCAGATGATAGTAGAGAACGCGTGCATCCCCCGTTACGGTATCGCGGTAGAGGATCCCTGTCTCCTTGACATACTCCGGACTGTCCGAAAAGAGCAGCGTGCCGCCCGTATCGTAGGACTCCACCGGCCAGCGGTGCATGAGGCGCGAGGTGCCGGGGGAAAAGATACGGTTGCGTGGCTCCTCCGTCGAGCCAAGAATGCTCGCAACACGGTCACGGATATTCGCCTGTGCCGCTCCGCGCTCACGCACAATCGTCGTCCCCGCTCCGCGCTGCGCCGCAGTCCCCGTCCCCGCCGTACAGAGGAGGGCGAGTGTCAGTGCCGCCATTTTTTGAAACAATCCCTTTTCCATGCTTTCTCTCTTACATTCCCTTCCATTTCTCAGTGTACAGTGTGCATCTTCGCCCGCAGTCCTGCGACTGCCTCACGCAGCCCCTCGGGCAGCTGTTGGAGCCGTTCGTCCAGCCGCGCGGCGAGATCCGCCTTTAAGAGGCGCAGACGGAATTCCATCAGCCCGAAATGCGGCGGCGGAACATTGACACGGCGCAGGAGATACGGATTCGTCGTGAGCGTGTTCAACCCCGCCTCTCCTGTCACCGCCGTTAAATACTGCTCCTCCTCCAGCATGGCAACAATGCCGTCGTCATAAGCGCCGTTCGGATAGGAGAAGCTGTAGATCGTCTTCAGTCCGCGCCACTCAAGCATCAGCTTTGAGAGGCGCAGTTCATCGCGCTGCTGCTCGGGCGAAAGCGTTGTAAGCGGCAGATGGTTCGCTGTGTGACCGCCGATCTCCATGCCGTGCCGCTCCAGATCAAAGAGGTTGTCCCACGTCAGGTAGCCCGGCTGCCCGATCTTGTTCGTCACCATATAGAACGCCGCCTTCATTCCGCGCTCCTCAAGCATGGGCAGGACGACACGCCAGTTGTCCTCATATCCGTCATCAAAGGTGAGGATGATGGGCTTTTCTGGGAGCTGCTGCTTCCCCTTGCGCGCACGTGCGTAGTCCTGCGGTGTAATGGTCGTATACCCCTGTGCCGCAAGATCGTCGAGCTGTGCGGCAAAGTCCTCGGGCGGCACCACGTACGGCTTTGCATCGGGGGACGGATGCTCCGTCACCATGTGATACTCAAGAATGGGAAATCCCGTCGGCGGCTCTGCGGTCAGAACCCACGCCGCAAGAGCCATGAGTAGGAGCACGGGTATGGGCAGCCCCTTCGAAAGCAGCCGCACAATTCTTCTGGTCAAACTGATACCTCCTCCGCCGCCGCACGGATCTTCCGCAGGCGATGGCTCATTCCTGACTTACTGATGTGGCAGAGTGCCGCGAGCTCCGCCATGGTGATCTCCGGATGGGCGCGGCGCATCTCTGCTGTCTCGCGCAGATCCTCCGGCAGAGCTGCGAGCCGCCCTGCCGCCGCAAGGCGCTCGATTGCCGCCAGCTGATCCGCCGCTGCATCTACGGCACGCTGCAGATTTGCCGTCTCCACGTTGACGAGGCGGTTCACCTGCGCACGCACCTCTTTGAGGTTGCGCGCGACCTCGATCTCCTCCGCCGCCTCCTCCGCACCGATGAGCGCAAGGAAGTCCATGACCGCATCCCCCTCCTTGAGATAGACGACGTAGGCATCATGCCGGTCGGTCAGCCCCACAGGAAAATGCAGACGGCGCAGGAGCGTATGCAGTGTCCGTCCCATCGCCGCACTCTTCGATGTGATTTCGAGATGACAGCTCGCCTCTGGGCGATTGACACTCCCTCCGCCGAGAAACGCGCCGCGCAGATACGCTGCACGACAGCATTTTCGGCGCAGGAGCAGCACATCCGTCCCCGCGCGCAGCGCCTCCCCGCCCGTGAGGAAGCCGAGCCGCGTGAGGAGCGGTGTGACACTCTCGCCCGCCGCGATATTGACGATGTATTTGCGGCGGCGCAGCTGCGGCGTACGCTCCATCGCAACCGAGGTCTCAATCGCCGCATCCATCGTGCGCAGAAGGCGGATCACGCGGCGCGCAACGGCAGCGCTCGCCGCCTCAAAGCGCAGCCCAAGCCCATGCGCGCCGTCCGTCACCATTGAGGCACCCATGCGCAGGAGCGCGGCGA
This sequence comes from Candidatus Centipeda massiliensis, assembly GCF_900290285.1. Lineage (GTDB taxonomy): Bacteria > Bacillota > Negativicutes > Selenomonadales > Selenomonadaceae > Centipeda > Centipeda massiliensis. The sequence goes on from NZ_LT985756.1 coordinate 108,737, forward strand.
GTTCCGCCGTCTGACAGCATTCGCGATCCGTATCCGTGCGCGAGAGCGCGTTCTTTACATCCGAGGCAAAGGACGGCATCTCAGCTCACCCGAAAATCGTAGATCATGCGCATGACATTGCGGCTGAGCTTGTCCGGATCATGGCGCACGGCATCCGTCTGATTGATGATGTCTGCCGCAACAAAACCAATGCCGAGCGCATTGATCTGTGCCTCGTCCACCAAAACGGGTGCAATCCCCTCTGCCGCATATTTTTCACGCAGTTCTTCCGAGATCGGCGCATTGTTCACGAGCATAAAGTCGATGGCGCCGCGCCCCCCATGCTTGATGATTGCCTCTGCGTGCATGGACGCCGTATAGCCGTCCGTCTCACCTGGCTGCGTCATGACGTTGCATATATAGATCTTGAGCGCACGGCTCTTCCGAAGCGCCTCTGCCACCCCATTCACGAGCAGATTCGGCATAATGCTCGTATAGAGACTGCCGGGACCAAGGACAATCGCATCTGCCGTGTGAATCGCCTCAAGTGCAGCCGGTACTGGCGCAACATCCTGCGGATAGAGGCGCACACTGCGGATGCGCCCCGGTACCTCTGGGATGTGCGACTCCCCCTCAACGACGGTTCCGTCTTCCAGAATCGCGTCGAGGCGCACGGACTCCTTCGACGCGGGGAGCACGCGCCCCTTGACCGCGAGAACCTTCGAGGACTCGCGCAGCGCCGTCTCCATATCGCCCGTTACCTCTGCCATTGCCGCGAGGAAGAGATTGCCGAAGCTGTGTCCTGCGAGATTGCTGTGTCCCTCGAACCGGTGCTGAAAGAGTTTTTCCATCAGCGGCTCGGTGTCGGCAAGTGCGACGAGACAGTTGCGCAGATCACCGGGCGGAATGATGCCCAGTTCCTCGCGCAGACGCCCCGAGGAGCCGCCGTCATCCGCGACGGTCACGACCGCCGTCACATTGCTCGTCAGTTCCTTGATCCCGCGCAGGAGTACGGAGAGTCCGTGCCCGCCGCCGATCACGGTGACCGCAGGACCGCGGCTGAGACGCGTCTTTTCATACACGAGATCCACCAGACGCGCCGACGTGCCCTCCGGCATCAGCGCCGTTATGACGGAGCGGATGATGTGCCGTGTCGCCACGAGCATGAGCGCCGCGCCGAGGAGCAGAATGAGTCCGCCTGCAATCGCCGTAAAGCCGTAGTCGTAGCTGCCCTGCCACGTATAGACGAAGCGGAAGATTGCCTCCTCGATGCTGTCGATGTATTTGTAGTTGAAAATGAGCGCGGCTCCAAGCCCCACCGCGAGCGTCCCGACGGCAAAGACGAAGAGCCATCGCTTGAACCCCATGCCGGGATAGAGCCATTTTATGAGGTGCATACTCAGCCCTCACTCACATGCTCATGCACTTCGTTCTTCATGAGATCGCGATGTTCGAGGCGCGCTGCATAGCTGCCTTTGATCCGATCATAGAGATGCTTGGCGATGAAGACGCTGCGGTGCATGCCGCCCGTGCAGCCAATGGCAATGACGAGCTGACTCTTGCCCTCCTTCACGTACTGCGGCAGGAGGAACGCAATCAGCCCATCAAGCTGCTGCTCAAACTTCTGTGTGACATCCCACGACTCGATGTAGGAGGCGACCTGCGGGACGGTGCCGCTCTTATTCCTCAGCGAATCAACGTAGAACGGATTCGGCAGGAAGCGCACATCAAAGACGAGGTCGGCATCGAGCGGAATGCCGTACTTAAACCCGAACGAGAGGATATTTACGTTCATCTGGACATCTCTGCCGGGTGTATCGTAGTGCTGTCGAATGATGTCGCGCAGCTCGGCTTTGCGCAGGTGCGACGTATCGATCAGCTGGGTTGCACGCGCACGGAGCGGGGCAAGCTGCCCGCGCTCACGCGTCACCCCCTCCGAGATCCGCGCCTCGGGAGCGAGCGGATGTGGGCGGCGGGTCTCCTTGTAGCGGCGTATGATCACGTCGTCGGACGCCTCCACAAAGAGCAGCTCGTAGGATACATCCCCCGCGTCGAGTTCGCTGAGGACGCGGACAAAGTCGTCGAAGAACTCGCGGCTGCGCGTATCCACCACAATCGCCGCGCGGCTGATCTGGCCATGCGTCTCACGGCAGAGATCGATGAATTTCGGAATAAAGACCGGCGGCAGATTGTCCACGCAGAAATAGCCCAGATCCTCCATATAGCGGGCGGCGAGCGATTTCCCGCCGCCCGACAGTCCCGTCACGATCACAGGGCGGAATTTCTCCGCCGTGCGCTTCGTCTCTCCCATCGCAGATCACCTCACAGTACAAATTTCTCAATCGCGAGCGCAATCCCGTTCGCGTCGTTCGATGCCGTCACATAGCTTGCGCGCTCCTTCGCCTCCGGCAGCCCATTCTCGGGAACGACGGAGAATGCGCCCATCTCAAGCATCTCATAGTCGTTGTCCGCGTCGCCCGCCACCATCACCTCATCGAGGCCGAGCCCCATGGCATCCGCGAGCGCCTTTACACCGACCGCCTTGTTCACTCCGGGGGGATTGATATCGACGCTTGTTCCCGTATTTTGCTGCGGCAGGAGCTGATTGCCGAAGTGCTCCCGTACCGTACGCACATAAGCGTCGATCCCCGCGTCGAGTTCGCGCAGGACGAACTGCGGTACGTCCTCTGTATAGCGCAGATAGTCGTCGCCGACTTCGTGTACCACGAACCCTGCCGTTGTGCGGTAGGCAGTAAAATACTCCGCACGGTACTCCGGCGCGTAGATGTCCAGACCTCTGTACCAATTCACATACCAGCTGCGCTCGTATGCAAAGGTCAGGAACTCCCGCGTGAGTGCAGGGTCAAAATAACGTGCAAAGACCGGTGCTCCCTCCGCGCGTCCGACGTAGCCGCCGTTGCAGCATACAACAGGTGCATCGGAGGCGAGGAGGCGCGTGAAATAGAGTGCCGAGCGCAGCATGCGCCCCGTTGCGATTGTCACCGTCACGCCGCGCGCCATGGCGCGTGCGATGATATCCTTCGTGCGCGTCGTGATTTTCTTGTCCGATGTGAGCAGCGTCCCATCCAGATCGAGCGCGATGAGTTTGATTGCCATGATTCACCCCCTCGCAATCGGCACAGGTGCATCTGCCCCCATGCCGAGTACATAGTGATAGATTGCCGCTGCAAGCCCGTTCTCCGTGCAGGTGAGCGTCTCGTAGTCCGTCACCTCTTTGACCTCGGGGAATGCGTTGCCCATTGCAATGCTCTTGCCCGCCGCCTTCAGCATCGGCAGATCGTTGTAGGCATCGCCGATTGCCATTGTCTCCTCAATGGCGATGCCGAGCTTTGCTGCAAGCGACGTGAGCGCCGATGCCTTCGAGACCCCCTTCGGCACGATCTCGATGAGGCAGTCCGCCGAGCGCGTCACATCCACATGGGCACCGAATGCGGCAAGCACAGCCTCCGCACGCGCAAGCGTCACGGAAAGCTCCTTCGTCACAAGCAGCAGCTTGCAGTTGCCCGCCGCATGAGCAAACAGCCCATCCCAGCCGACCGCCTTGCCCGTAACCTGCTGCGCCTTCTCGTAGAAGCGCGACTCATCGCACGCCTCTACATAGCGCAGAACCCCGCCGCTGTAGCATTGAATGTACCAGCCGCGCTCCTTGCAGAACGCGATGATGTCGCGCGCAAGGGCTGGCTCTATCGTATGCTCTTCGTAGACGCGTCCGCTCGGGCTCTTGATGAGTCCGCCGTTGTACGAGATGATCGGTACATCCACGCCAAGTGCCTCCGCAATGGGCAGTGCCGCCTCGAACATGCGCCCCGTCGCGATTGTCACCGTGACACCTGCCTCCACTGCACGGCGCCCCGCCGCGATATTCTCCGCCGATACGACATTGCCGTCCGGCAGCATCGTCCCATCCAAATCCGATACGAACAGTTTTACCGCCATTCCATCCCCTCCTGTATCCCATTTCTAGGCACTATGATAAATGTTACGGACAAAAGCAAATGCAGTACTCCTAAGCAAACCCTAGTGGAGTACGCAGCGCGCATCCGTAACAGTTGCCATAGCCCCCATTTCCATCAACTGCTGACAAAACGCTTTCCCTTATGTTATAATACCCCGAAACAACGAGCACACGGAAAGGAGGAGCACGATGCAGAATTTACTTCGGAAACTCCTCGTCCTCGTCGGTATGCTCCTCATCCTCGTCGGCATCTTCGGACTCTCCTACACCTACCAAATCGACCACCGCAGTGCGCGCAGCCTCTCTGCTTATGCACGCATCGACTTTCAAGCATCCTACACGGGCGAGGGACGGCTGGAGGGCGCGACCCTCGCGCTCTGGGACTATCGCTTCGATGAAGCAAAGCTCCTGCCCGACGTCGTTCTCTATACAGACGGTACCGCATGGGAGATGAAGGCGACGACCAAGTACACGCCGCATCCCGTCCACGATGCACCCAGCCCCTACAAAAACGAAAATAAATTTTTCGTGGAGCTCCCCCGCGCCAGCCTCCCCACCGTCCGCAAGGCAACAAGCATCCGCGTCCGCTTCTACTACGACAACGGACAGACCATTGACCTGCCGCTGAACGAGCCCGATCTTGCCTATTGGCAGCGCGAACTCGGAAAAGGCATCTAACGTTTATTGTACTGTGATTGAAAACATTCGTCAAGGCAGGGAACCGTATGAAGAAAAACGACCTCGCTCTCATCGGCACACTTCTCCTCATCTGCGGGATCGGTGCCGTATTTTTTTTCACACATACAGAGAACGGTGTGCGTCATGCCATCATCACACAGGACAATGTGCAGATCTATGACATTTCACTCACGGGACACACGGGCACAGAGGAAATCGTCCTTGCGGACGAGGACGGCACGAACACAATCCGTATCGAGGGGGAAACAATCGCCGTGGTCGACGCCGACTGTCCCGACCATGTCTGCGTAAAGACGGGCAAGGCGTCGCAAAAGGGCGACGTAATCGCCTGTCTGCCGCACAAGCTGCTGATCGAAGTGAAGTAGTATGCAGCTGCACCGCATGACGCGCATTGCGTTTCTCACCGCACTTTCGCTCATCCTCTTTGTCCTCGAAGGATTGCTGCCCCTCCCGCTGCCCGTGCCGGGGGCAAAGCTCGGACTTGCTGCCATCATCACGCTGCTTGCACTATATACACTGCCGATGCACGACGCAGCGCTGATGCTCCTGCTGCGCATCCTGCTCGCCTCCGCGCTTGGCGGCGGCTTCGTGCCGATGCTCTACAGCCTCGCGGGCGGCGCGGCAAGCTTTGCGGCAATGGCACTGCTGAAAAGACACGGGACACTCTCCATTCTTGGCATCAGCGCGGCGGGCGGCTTCCTGCACAATATGGCGCAGCTCCTCACCGCTGCCGCCGTGATGCAGACCACGGCACTCTTTTCCTACGCGCCCGTGCTCGGCTGCGTCGGCGTTTTGACCGGCATCCTGATCGGCGTCACCGCACGATCAATTTTACAGAAAATATCAAGATAAATATTCTCAATTTTATATTTTTGTGCTATACTCTTATTAGCAGATTTTTCTCTCTACTATTACAATTTTAAGGAGGACAATCCAAATGGAGTATCGTATCGAACACGATTCCCTCGGCGAAGTCAAGGTTCCGGCAGACAAGTATTGGGCGGCGCAGACAGAGCGCAGCTTCGAGAACTTTCCCATCGGCATTGAGAAGATGCCCGCCGAGATCATCCATGCGTTCGGCATTCTGAAGAAATCCGCCGCGATTGCAAACAACAAGCTCGGCAAACTCGACGAGAAGCGCCTCTCTGCGATTAAGGCAGCGTGCGACGAAATCATCGCGGGCAAGCTGGCGGAGCACTTCCCGCTCGCCGTCTGGCAGACGGGCAGCGGCACGCAGTCCAACATGAACGTCAATGAGGTCATCGCAAACCGCGGCAACGAGATCGCGGGGGAGAAGATCCTCCATCCGAACGATCACTCCAATATGTCGCAGAGTTCAAACGACACCTTCCCGACAGCGATGCACATTGCCGCCGTCATTGCGATTGAGGACGGGCTGTTCCCGAGCATCGACCTCCTCGCAAGCACATTCCGCCGCCTGATGAAGGAGAACGAAGGCATCGTCAAGACGGGGCGCACCCATCTGCAGGATGCCGTGCCCATCTCCTTTTCGCAGGAGATCAGCGGCTGGCTCGCGATGCTCGAACAGTCGAAGAAGCAGCTGCAGGCGGCGCTCCCCTTCCTCCACGAACTTGCGCTCGGCGGCACCGCCGTCGGCACGGGGCTGAACACGCCGAAGGGCTTTGATGTCGCCGTTGCACAGGCGGCAAGCGAGCTGACGGGCAAGAACTTTGTCACCGCACCAAACAAGTTCCACGCGCTCACGAGCAAGGACGCCATTGTCTTTGCACACGGCGGTCTCAAGGGACTCGCCGCGAACATGATGAAGATCGCGAACGACATCCGCTGGCTTGCGTCGGGACCGCGCTGCGGACTCGGCGAGATCACGATCCCCGCGAACGAGCCGGGCAGCTCCATCATGCCGGGCAAGGTCAACCCGACGCAGTGCGAGTCCGTCACGATGGTCGCCGTACAGGTCATGGGCAACGATGCCGCCATCGGCTTTGCCGCCTCGCAGGGCAACTTCGAGCTGAACGTGTTCATGCCCGTCATGATCTTTGACTTCCTCCAGTCCGCACGCCTCCTCACGGACTCCCTCAAGTCCTTCAACGACCGCTGCGTCGCGGGGATCACGGCGAACCGCGAGAAGATGCACGAGAACCTCCACCGCTCACTGATGCTCGTCACGGCGCTGAACCCGTACATCGGCTACGAGAATGCGGCGAAGACGGCACACAAGGCGTTCGACGAGAACATCAGCCTCAAGGAGGCATGCGTCGCCCTCGGCTTCCTCACCGCCGAGAAATTCGATGAGGTCTTCCATCCCGAAGAGATGGTGTAAGATTTACGTTTCATGAGAAAAGACCTGCTGCAAAAAAGCATCAGGTCTTTTTGTTTACAAAAACTGAATGAACATTTCCGCAAAGACGTTATTCGCTATACGATTCATTCTGTTTATCTATCATTTTATTAATATTGAATACAGGTAGAACAACAGGGGTCAAGTTCGGTTGTGCGGTCAAAAGTGAAATTTGACTGCGCATATATGGCATCAAGATAGCAACGGCGTTTCTTGAAAGCAACACTCGTTTCGTTGTATCCTCCATATCGGTAGAATTAAATTCAAAAAAACCAATAAGGCTCATAGAAAAAAAGTATTCGTCTTCTTTTTCTCCTTCGATCTTAAGGTTTACAATGTAAGGAGCATTTTTCTTTTCTCCGATCTTGATTCGGATATGCGTTTTCAGTTCATGGTCACTTTGATCTCCTCGTCTTTCAAAGTGAATTTGATCGAACATCAATTTAACCAACCGCATAGGGCTTAATACATCTGTTGGCATAACATTCTCCTTATGCAGCACAGATCACTAAATCAAACGACTCTGCGGCTTCCACTTTAGGTACTTCCTCCCACGAAAACTCTGCAAAATCTATTGCCAGTGTCTTATGTTCGTTTTTCACCTCAATTTGATAGCAATAGCTTTCCATAAATTCAATTGCAAAGATTCGTTCAAAGCTCTCTGGAGTATCACTCGATTCCATCTCTACATCAAGACCATATTTCTCTTTTGCATATTTTATAAATTCTTTCATCATGAGGACACTCCCTTTCTAACATTGCCTATGATACTTGTATCCTTGATACAAAATATTTCTTCTTTACGATTGATAATATGAAGGTCTTGTGCAAACCGATCATATTCATCTTGTTCTCTTTCCTGCTCAAAATCTCCAACAATCAACTTCTTGTTATGTTTATAGGCATAAAAAGAAATTAAAGCCGCCCGAATTTGACGTAACGTCTCATTATCCCCTCTAATCTTAGCTTTCACTTCATCAAACATATCCTGAACAAAATCCTTAAATGACTTAAAATCCTTTTGTTTTCTTAAATCTAGAATATTATTTACAGGCAGTTCACAAATATCGGCAAATAGAATTATAGCTTTAACTTTTCTCCCTCGCCCCTTTTTTAGCTGATGACACTTTCTTTTTGCGGCCCACCACGCCTTATCTTTATCCCGATAAAAATATACACCTTCCCCACACCAGCTACTCAAATTCCCTCGCAGTTCGAACCCTTGTGCTAGTATATTTTCAGCAGACTCCATATCCGTCCCGTGTACGAGGTCTCTATACGTCGACATAATCCCTCCTATATGATATGACATGAAGGGAACTCTTTATTAAGATTATATCACACTGAAGTGCAATTTTTCAATTCACAATCTACGTGACATCAGATTGCCAAAAAATCCGGATTGAGCACGCGCAGCGTCTTGCGGTCATAGTCAATGATCCCCTCGTCGCGCAGATGGCTCATCTCGCGGCTGAGTGCGCTGCGCTCCACGCCGAGGTAGCGCGCGAGCTGCGTCTGGTTCAGATCACGCACAGCGGTACCGCCCTCCTCCACGGGGATCGCCTGCAGATAGACGCTGAGCTTTGCGCGGATGCTCTTCTGCCCCATGATGCGAATCTTGTGCTGATAGAATATACCCTTCTGCGAAATTCTGCGCAGCATATTCAGCGTGAAGCGCCAGAGATGCGGATCGCTGCACGCGGTACGCTCATAGAGCTGTCGGAACTGCAGCCGCAGGATCAACGTATCATGGAGTGCCTTGACAAACATCCGGCTTGCTGCGAGATTCGCTCCCTCCATTGTCTCGCCAAAACTCTTGCCAGCCTCGAAGATGTTCATGTCGATCTGGTCAGCGTTCTCGTTGAGAAAGGATACCTCGACCGCACCCGTGAGAATGATGCCCGTCACAATCGGCGCACGTCCCATGCGCATGATGTTCTCTCCCGCCGCATAGTGCTTCAGCTCACCGCCAAGTGCATTCACGAGATCCAGCAGCCCCTCCTCCGGGATTCCATCGAACAGGTCGTGCCGCAGCAGCAACGTTGTATGCGGCACCAGCATTTCATGCGTCAGCATAGCCCGCTCCTTTCCGTTGACAGAGAATAATTCTCTATCATTATAAGGGGGATCCTATACTTTGTAAATGAGGCGCACATTTTTTCCACGATATTTCTCTGCATTTTGTCAAAAAATGCTATAATAACAGCAGTCATACAAATTTCAACAGAAATGGAGCATACCATGCAGAACACATCATATCAGAATCTCATCATCGGATTTGGCAAGGCGGGCAAGACACTCGCGGGCTTCCTCGCGAAGAAGGGGGAGACGGTCGTCCTCGTCGAGCGGTCAAAGGAGCGCTACGGCGGCACCTGCATCAACGTTGCCTGCATCCCATCGAAGTCCCTTGAGTACAGTGCGCGGCTCTCGGCAGCGGCGGGCGGAGACTTCGCGGCAAAGGCAGAGCGCTATCGTGCGGCGATTGCAGAGAAACGCCGCCTGACTGCAATGCTGCGCGAAAAGAACTACGCGAAGGTGACGGGCACAGGTGCCGTCGTGATCGACGGCGAGGCATCGTTTGTCGATGCACATACGGTACGCATTGTCGGTGCAGACGGAGAGCAGACCGTCACGGCGGAGCACATTTTCATCAACACGGGCGCACTCCCCTTCGTCCCGCCAATCGAGGGCGCGGCAGAGAGTACCCATGTCTACACGAGTGAGACGATGATGGAGCTGGACGCGCTGCCCGAAAAGCTTGTCATCATCGGCGGCGGCTACATTGGTCTCGAGTTCGCATCGTACTACGCCAACTTCGGCTCGTCCGTCGCCGTCGTGCAGGACGGCGATGCCTTCATTCCGCGGGAGGACAGAGAAATCGCCGAGCGCGTCCGCACACAGATGGAGGGGCGCGGCATTCATATCCTTACGGGTGCAAAGATTCTGCGCATCGAGGACGGCGCGGCCGGTGCAAACGTCATTGTGCAGACATCGGAAGGGGAGAAAGTACTTGCGGCAAACGCCATCCTCATCGCCACGGGGCGCCGTCCGAACATCGCCGCACTGAACCTTGCGGCGGCAGGCATCACTGTGACGGAACGCGGTGCGGTCGCCGTTGACGAACATCTGCGCACGAACGTCCCGCATATCTGGGCGATGGGCGACGTTACGGGCGGGATGCAGTTCACCTACATCTCCCTCGACGATTTCCGCATCGTCAAGGATCAGCTCGCGGGCAGCGGAACACGCACAGCGGCAAATCGCGGAGCCGTCCCCTACGCCGTCTTCCTTGACCCGCCGCTCGCACGCGTCGGCATGACCGAGGAACAGGCAAAAGCCGCAGGATTTGATGTGCGTATCGCACGGCTTGAGGTCGCCGCCATCCCAAAGGCGCAGGTCTACAAGAAGCCTGCCGGCATCCTCAAGGCAATCATCGACGCGAAGACCGACACGATCCTTGGTGCGCATTTCTTCTGCCCCGAGTCGCAGGAGATGATAAATCTGATGAAAATGGCGATCGACCACGGTATCACCGCCGCCGCACTCGGCTCTGCCATCTACACACATCCGACCATGACCGAGGCGCTGAATGATCTGTTCGCATGAAAAGGAGCCGATGATGAGATTCGCACGAAAACGCCTGCTTTGCTTGCTCGTAGCCGTGTGCGTCCCGCTGCTCTTCCTCGGCGCGGGGTGTCCTGCTGCGTCTGCGGAAGTTCCCTCGCACGAAACCGCAAAGACCGGCGTTTCTGACGCAGCAGGTGAAATCAAACTCTTTGTGATGGAGTTCCGCCATCCCGTCGCGGACGGCACGCTGATGCGCATGATCTGGCAGGTCGACGCCCCCATCAGGCGCGTGTTCTCTGCCGAGGAGATTGCAGCGCAGGGACGCGACCCGAACGGCTTTATCACCTGTCTCAACGAACTCGTCGGCAAGGAGTACACAAACGGACGCCATCAGGACATCCGCGAACGCTATGTCCCGTGGACACCCGAGCTGGAGGCAAGTCTTCATGCCGTTATCACCGCACAGAATCTCGCCGCCGAGAACGACTACGGCGCACGCGCGGAGGCGGTGACGAATCCCGCCTACAACATCCTCATTGCATACGCGGATGGTCGCAGTCTTCACATCACCAGTGCGGGACAGACCGTAGATGCACACGAAGCACACATCGAGGATGCCCTGCTCACATGGTGCGACGAAGCCTTTGCTGCAGGAGGAAGCCAGACGCCATGCACACATGGAAGAGATATATCGGCGGCATCGCCCTGATCCTGGGGCTTGCCGTCCTTCCGCACTGTGGATTTGGCGAAACATCTGCCGTCCCCGAAGTGCGTGGGATCGTTCTCACAGGCGAAGCGAAACAGGCGTACATCAAGACGCAGATGGACGCACTCTACGCCCCGCCCGAGGACAAAAAACCTGCGCCGTTCACCGCCCCCGAGGGCTGGGTGTATGAAAAGACTGCCATCGGAAACGTTCCGATCGAGCGCCTTGTGCCACCGAACTCATCTTCTAAGAGCGTCGTACTGCAGCTGCACGGCGGTGCTTATATGAGCGGACTCACCGATCTCTACCGCACATTTGCCGTACGTCAGGCGGAGTATACGAACGCACGCGAAATCTACTGTGTGGAATACCGACACGCACCGCTCCATCGCTATCCGGCGGCACTTGAGGATGCGGCAACGGTCTATCAAGGACTCCTTGCGCGCGGAACAAAACCATCGGACATCATCATCTATGGAGATTCGGCGGGCGGGAACCTCGCCGTGGAGCTTGCGGTCTATCTGCGCGACGAGGGATTGCCGCAGCCTGCCGCACTCATCCTCCTTTCGCCGTGGGCAGACTTCGCGCACAAGGACGGCACATCGCGTACGGAGAACTTCACGAAGGACAAAGTGCTCGGCAAGGGTACGCCCTTCGCTCCCCATCTGCGCAGCATTCCGCCCTATGCGGGTGGTCTTCCGCTCGACGATCCGCGCCTCTCCCCGATCCACGCTGATCTCAGCAATCTGCCGCCCATGCTCATCCAGACAGGCGGCTACGATCTCCTGCTGACAGAGGACGAACAGCTTGCGGAAAAAGCAAAAGCAGACGGCACAAACGTGACCTTCACCGTCTACCCCGAAATGCCTCACGTCTTCCCGCTCGTTCTGCCCGAACTCGCGGAAAGTTTCGCTGCATGCGAGGAGGTACGGGAGTTTGTGAGTCAATATATGACACCATAATACACAAAGAGCACAAAGCAACTGAAAAATGGTTGCTTTGTGCTCTTTATTATGTTACGATTCAGGTGAGGTGATCCCAATGCCGACAAAAGAAACGCTGCTCCAAAAGATCACACGAACACCTTCGCCGACAAATTTTACGGTACGCGAACTCGATGCCTTGATGAAAAAGTGTGGCTGTGAAAAGTTTCAAGGAGGGAGAGGCTCAGGAATTGGATATTTTCATCCGGCGACAAAGCGCATCCTGCAATTTGATGGTCCACACCCCGGAAAAGAATTATATCGTTATCAGATCAAGAAAGTTCTCCAATTTTTGAAGGAACTTGGAGCATGTTAAGGAGGGACGGATATGTTGGAATACAAGGGATATCACGCGAAAGTCTCATTTGACGAGGAGGATGGTCTCTTTATCGGAGAGGTGTTCGGGATCAATGACTCTCTGAACTTTCACGGCAGGAGCGTCGATGAGCTGACGGAGGCTTTTCACAACAGCATTGATAATTATTTAGATGCCTGTGCAAAATTTCATCGAAGTCCTGACAAAGAGTTTAAGGGCAGCTTCAATATCCGCATCCCGAGTGACCTCCATCGACGACTGGCACTGGAAGCCGCGAAAGAGAATCTGTCACTCAATCAATTTATCAAGAACACATTGACACAAGCTGTTCCAGAAACGGCAGAGGTATAACTCCATAAATACAAAAGGGGCTGTTGCACGAAGCTATAAAACTTCGTGCAACAGCCCCTTTTCATTTCTCTATTATGCCTCTCTGCGGTCGAACGGTACCTGTCCAAGCTGCAGATCGGGGTTGTTTTCACGGATCCAGCCGAGCGCCCACTCGTTGCTGACGAGGAGGACGGGGTTGCCGTTCCTGTCGTGGACGAACATGCCGCGATCCGCGCCGCGCAGATCGGCAGGCGTGATCGTACGCCCGTCGGGGAACGCGAGCCAGCGTGCCGTTTCGAACGGCTGCATCTGCATCGTGATCTCCGTGTTGTACTCGCTTTTCAGGCGGTACTCGAGCACCTCAAACTGCAGCGTGCCGACGGTGCCGACGATATAGCTGTCCAGACCCGCACCAACCTGCTCGAAGAGCTGAATCGCGCCCTCCTGCGTCAGCTGCTCGATGCCCTTGACGAACTGCTTGCGCTTCATCGTGTCCTTTGCCGCGACACGCGCGAACCGCTCGGGCGGGAACACGGGGAAGTCCTCGAATTTGAACTTGTGTGAGGAGTCACAGAGCGTGTCCCCAATGCCGAATACACCGGGGTCAAAGAGTCCCACGATGTCGCCGGGATATGCCGTGTCGATGATCTGGCGATCCTGCGCAAGGAACTGCTGCGGCTGCGCGAGCTTGATGAGCTTGCCCGAGGGCGCGTGCCAGACGCTCATATTGCGGTCAAACTTGCCGGACGAAATACGGATGAACGCAAGACGGTCGCGGTGCGCCGGATTCATATTCGCCTGAATCTTGAATACGAAGCCCGAGAACTTCTCATCATCCGGCTCGATGACACCATCCGAGGACATACGCGGCGCCGGTGTTGGTGCGAGCCGAATGTACTCCTCAAGGAAGTTCTGCACACCGAAGTTCGTCATCGCCGAGCCGAAGAACATGGGCGTCAGTTCGCCCGCATCCACCGCCGCACGGTCGAACTCCTCACCCGCGTCGCGCAGCAGCTCAATGTCGTCAAAGAGCGCGGCGGCAGTCTCCTCCCCGACGCGTTCCTTCCACGCGGGGTCGTCCATCTCGAACACCTCGGAGACGCGCGTCTCCTGCCCGTGTGTCACGTCCTCGGCAAAGAGTTCGATGCGGTTTTTCTCGCGGTCATAGACACCGCGATACGTCCCGTCCGTGCCGATCGGCCAGTTCATCGGATAGGAGCGGATGCCCAGAACATTTTCCAGCTCGTCCATCAGATCGAGCGGCGCCTTGCCGAAGCGGTCAAGCTTGTTGACAAAGGTAAAGATGGGGATGCCGCGCTGACGGCAGACGCGGAAGAGCTTGCGCGTCTGCGCCTCAACGCCCTTCGCCGCGTCGATAATCATGACGGCGCTGTCCACCGCCATCAGCGTACGATATGTATCCTCGCTAAAGTCCTGATGCCCCGGCGTATCGAGGATGTTGATGCGATAGCCGTCGTAGTCGAACTGGAGGACGGACGACGTGACGGAGATGCCGCGCTGCTTTTCGATCTCCATCCAGTCAGAGACGGCATGGCGCTGCGTCTTGCGCGACTTGATCGAGCCGGCGAGATGGATCGCGCCTCCGTAGAGGAGCAGCTTCTCGGTGAGCGTCGTCTTGCCCGCGTCCGGATGCGAGATGATGGCAAAGGTACGGCGCTTCTCGATCTCACGCGCGAGTTCTTCTTTCAAATCTGCCATAAATCTCCTTACGATTGTTCAATAATCATAGGAACTGCACTGCTGCAGCCTATCTTTTTGCCCCTCCCCCGCAAGCGGGGCAGGCTTTGAGGGATGCCTATTTCAAATTCAACGATACGGGGCAGTGATCGCTCCCGAATATGTCTGCATGGATCTCTGCCGCCGCAATGCGGTCACGCAGCTCCTCCGAGACGAGGAAGTAGTCGATGCGCCATCCCGCGTTCGTCTCGCGCGCATGGCGCAGATACGACCACCACGTATAGGCTCCCGTCTTGTCCGGGTACAGGGCGCGGAAGGTATCGACAAATCCCGAGGCAAGGAGCTCCGTGAATTTGCCGCGCTCCTCATCCGTGAAGCCCGCATTGCGGCGGTTGCTCTTCGGGTTCTTGAGGTCGATCTCCGCGTGCGCGACGTTGAGATCGCCGCAGACGACGACGGGCTTTTTCGCACGCAGATCAAGCAGGAACGCGCGAAACGCGTCCTCCCAGACCATGCGGTAGTCGAGGCGTGCGAGCGCATTCTTCGAGTTCGGCGTGTAGACGGTGACGAGGTACACATCCTCGTACTCCATCGTGATGACGCGCCCCTCGTGGTCGTGCTCCTCGATCCCAATCCCGTAATTGACGGAAAGAGGCTTGACCCGCGTAAAGATCGCCGTGCCGGAGTAGCCCTTTTTCTCGGCGCTGTAAAAATACTGCTCGTAGCCCGGCAGATCGAGGATCGCCTGCCCCTCCTGCATCTTTGTCTCCTGCAGGCAGAAGGCGTCGGCGTCAAGTTCCTTGAAGGACTCCATAAAGCCCTTTTTCAGCGCGGCGCGCAGCCCGTTGACGTTCCATGATACAAAGCGCATCATGCTTCCCTCCATCAGAGTGTCTTATACTGCGAAATCGGCCAGAACACGAGGATCGCCTTGCCCTTGATGAGATCGTACGGCACAAAGCCGACATCGGCGAAGCGGCTGTCCTCGGAGTTGTTGCGGTTGTCACCCATGACGAAGATGCGCCCCTCGGGCACGGTCGACTTCGGATACTCGCTGCGCGTCTTTTCGAGGATGTAGTCCTCGGTCAGCAGCTGATCGTTGACGAGCACGCGCCCCTCGCGGATCTCAATCGTATCCCCGGGTGTCGCGATCACGCGCTTGATGAAGTCGCGGCTCGGGTCGCGCGGGTACTGAAAGACGAGGACTTCGCCCTTCTCCGGCGTGCGGAACCGGTAGATGAATTTATTGACGACGAGGCGCTCCTCCGACTCAAGCGTCGGGCGCATCGACGGACCGTCGACGACATAGAGCTCCACGATGAATGTACGGATGAACATGGCAAGCGCGACGGCTATGACGATGGATACAATCCAGTCCTTGATCTCCGACGCGGTTGACGTTTCTTTTTCCATAAAAACCTCCTCTCATACGGCGAATACAGCAAAAATAGGGACTGCCGCAGCAGTCCCTATCCATCGTACAATTAGCGCTTTTCCCGAATACGAGCCGCCTTGCCCGTGAGTCCGCGCAGATAGTAGAGCTTCGCACGGCGGACGATACCGCGGCGCGTCACCTCGATCTTGGCGATACGCGGGGAGTGCACGGGGAAGAGACGCTCCACGCCGACGCCTGATGCGATGCGGCGCACGGTGAAGGTCTCACGGACACCCGAACCCTGACGCGCGATGACAACGCCCTCGAACACCTGAATGCGCTCGCGCGTGCCCTCGACGATACGCGCATGGACGCGAACCGTATCGCCCGGTGCAAACTTCGGGATGTCGGAGCGAAGCTGCTCCTTCTCAAGGATCTCGATAATATTCATAGTTTTTCCTCCTTCGCTCGGACGTTCATAGCCGGCTCATGCCGCCCAGCGGACCATCCACACACATACCCAGTGACTATAGCATAAGACGGCACTCTATGCAAGAAAAATTTTTCAGCGATTCCAGAGCCCGCTGATGCCGTTTTCCACCCGCACCGTTTCAGCGGGCTTTTCCACCGTCTTCTGCCGTGGACGGCGCGGCGGCATATTCTTTTTCCAGTCCGGCTCACAGGTGATCTGATTGCGCCCGTTCTCCTTCGACTGATAGAGCGCCGTATCCGCGCGCTTCACCACGCGCTCCACCGTATCCTTTTCCGTTCCGTACCAGATCGCCACACCGCCGCTGCACGTCACGTGCGTCGACGGATGGATGTGTGCCTCGGCGACTGCCTCACGGATCGTATTTGCAAACGCCTCTGCCTCCGCTCCGTCGTAGTGGAGGCAGAGCAGGATGAACTCCTCGCCGCCCCAGCGGATGAGGATATGGCGGCGATCCAAAAAGCTGCTGATCGTCTGCGCAAATCCGACAAGCACCACATCGCCCACATCGTGTCCGTAGGTATCGTTGATGTTCTTGAAGTGGTCAATATCAAACATGATGAGCGCAAACGGTTCCTTGATCTCAAGCGAAATGCGCATAAAGTCACGCGTTGCCGACGGGAATTTATTGCGGTTGAACACGCCCGTGAGCGGATCAACCTCCATGCGCCGCGTCACTACAGAGACCTCGTTCTCAAGGCTTGCGGAAAGCTCTGCAAGATAGCGCTCATGCGCTGCGCGTTCCAGAATCAGCTGCACGATAAAGAAGCTGATCGTGTAGATACCAAACGGAACCAGATACGTGTGCCAGCTGAAGATGCGGTACTGGAACGCAAGACCGTCGATCACGGCAAGCCCCGAGAGCGTGCCAAATGCGATGAGCAGCGAGCGGCAGCGCAGATTTCCGCGCTCGTAGCACGACCAGAGCCAAGATGCGGTCACAAGCCCGCAGACGAAAAGAGCGGGATAGTAGAAGAACCGCATGAGATACAGCCCGTTCTGCCCTGCAATTTCAAGCAGAACAGCAAGGGCAATGATGAGTATGTATACGGAGGATATCCGAAGAATTTTCTTTTTATACGACTCATCGATCACACTATAGATCAATAGGTTTGCGGCAAGTGGGATCAGATAGGCAGAGATGATTTCCAGATTCCACCAGAACGCAGGAAAGTCCAGCCAGAGCTGGACGAGACTCGCCGCACTGAACATCCACACAAAGAATACCGCAAGGACAACAATCAGCCGCAGATAGATATCGCGCAGATCCTTCTCTGTAAAAAAGTAGACGCCAAGCAGCATGATGAAGATGATGAGTGCTGTAATGCCGCTGACATAGGGGAAATCATAGAGAAAGAGATCCTCGATCTGATGTGCCGGACGACTCAGCTGTATGCGGTCGAACTGCCCAAGCACCCAGATATTGTCCGAATGCAGCTGAATGTAAAGCTGCCGCCCGACCGCCCACGCGGGCAGATCAATGAGATGCCACTTCCGCCCGTAGGAGGCGGTATGCTGGTTGAGATCGCCATAGTGATAGATGGAGACACCGTCGAGGAAGATCTGCAGCGCTTGATCCCTCGTGAAGAAGAAGAGACTCTCGTCTACGCCCGTATCGGGCGGAATGTAGACGCGCACCCAGACATAGTGCGTTCCCTCGGGAACGGCGATGCCAAACTGGGGGTTGAACCGCCGCCATTGCCCCTCGTCCTTTGGAAAGGAGGGTACACTTTTTGCCGCCGATTCGGCGGAATCATACGTATTGGGCTTCCAATATTCCCATGTGAGCTGCGAGGTCTCAGCAAAAACTGGATGCCCCATGCAGACAAGCAAAGCGAACAGAAGTACCTGCACGAATGCGCACCGTCTGCAGTTCATGCACCACCACCTCCTCTCAAAATTATTCGTTGAAAAATGAAGTATTCTTAAATAGATTTAGGAGGAAAGACCCAACAATGTTTGACGTACAATCTCCTCCGGCACGTCGCTGCACACCGTAACACGACCAATCGCCTGAGCAAGCACCCAATGAATGCGACCGCCCACGGTTTTCTTATCATGAAAGAGATCCTCGTACATGGCATCCGCCGTCACACCCTTGGCAGAAAGAGGCAGCCCCATCGCGCGGATGAGTTCCTTCGTACGCACGCACTCCGTCTCCGCGAGCAGCCCCAGCCGCACACTGATGTCTGCAGCCCCTGCCATGCCGATTGCGACCGCCTCGCCGTGGCGATAGCGCTCATAGTGCGTTTCCTTTTCAATCGCATGCGCAATCGTATGACCAAAGTTCAGGATGCGGCGCAGCCCACCCTCACGCTCGTCCTGCCGCACAACATCCGCCTTGATCTCGCAGGAGCGTGCAATCGTGTGCGCCGTCGCAGCGGGTTCCAGTGCGAGCACATCCATGCGGTGCTCTTCGAGCCATGCAAAAAAATCCGCATCGTAGATGATGCCATACTTGATGATCTCTCCAAGTCCTGTGGCGATCTCACGCGCCGGTAATGTCTTTAGAACATCCAGCTCCATAAAGACGGCGTCGGGCTGATAGAAGGCACCGATGAGATTCTTCCCGAGCGGATGATTGACCGCAACCTTCCCGCCGACGCTCGAGTCCACCTGCGCAAGGAGGCTCGTCGGCAGCTGGATGAAGGGGACGCCGCGCATATAGGTCGCCGCAGCGAATCCGGCAAGATCGCCCACCACGCCGCCGCCGAGTGCAAAGATCGGCGAGCGCCGATCCAGCCCCAGCTCAATCGCGCGTGTGTAGATAACATTCGCCTGCGCAAGGCTCTTGGAACGCTCCCCTGCCGGAACCTGCACGATCTCTGTCTGCACGCCCGCACGGTCAAGGATCTCTGCAATCCGCACCGCACAGAGCGGTCCAACATTCGTATCGGTAACAATCATGCCACGTGCGGAATATCCTGCCGCACGCACAAACGAAGTGATCTCCTCCGCAAGTCCGCTGCCAATCGTGATCGTATAGCTGCGTGCCCCGAGATCAACGTTCACCCTCTGCATCATATTACTTTCTCCAAATCCGCGTTGCCTGTACGATATACTCCGCGATCTCAAGCGGGGATCGTCCCGTCGTATCGACGGTGAGATCCGCCCCCTCGTAGAGACCGCTCCGCTCCTTCAGCAGCTGCGCAATCGCTGCACGGCGGTCGCCCGCGTCAGCATTGTCGAGAACGGGACGTGCTCCGTACGCAGCGGTGCGCGCAAGGATGGTATCAATGTCAGCGATAAGTGCCACGAGGATCCCATTTTGCCGCAGCAGTGCCACGTTCTCCGGATCTTTGACCGTGCCGCCGCCCGTTGCGATGACGAGACGCGTACGCCCTGCCGCATCGTGCACGGCTTCCTTTTCCCGTGCGCGAAAGTACGGCTCACCGTGTTTCGCAAACATTGCAGGGATGCTCATACCGCAGCGTTCCTCGATCTTCTTGTCGAGATCGTGAAACGAACAGCCAAGACGCGCGGCAAGCAGACGGCCGACACTCGTCTTGCCCGTCCCCATAAAGCCGATCAGCACCACATTTTTCATGGCGTACCCCAGCGCTGTTCGAGGCGTGCACGGTAGACAGCAAGCGACGCCCTCAGATCTGTCATCGAATCCGCGTGGAACTGGCTGCAAAGTGCATCTGCAAGGACGTAGGAGACCATTGCTTCCCCGACAACAGAGGCAGCGGGTACGGCGCAGACATCACTGCGCTCCTTGCTTGCCGAGACCTCCTTGCCCGTGGCAAGGTCAACGGTCTTCAGCGGTGCCATCAGCGTCGGAATGGGCTTCATTGCCGCACGCACGACGAGCGGCTCACCATTGGTCATGCCGCCCTCAAGTCCGCCCGCACGATTCGTCCTGCGATAGGGCTGTCCGTCCTCACCCATATAGATCTCATCGTGTATCGCGCTGCCCGGCAGATGCGCACACGCAAAGCCGGCGCCGATCTCCACGCCCTTGATCGCCTGAATGGACATGAGCGCCCCCGCGAGTTTTCCATCGAGGCGGCGATCCCACTGCGTATGGGAGCCAAGTCCAATGGGCAGACCGCGCACGACAATCTCGAAAACGCCGCCAAGCGTATCGCCCGCCGCCTTTGCCTCGTCAATACGCGCCTTGATGCGCTCCTCTGCGCTCGGATCGCAGCAGTTCAGATCACTGCTGTTCGTCACGCCGATGGCCTCCGCGCGGATTGCCGCAGGATCAACACCCACGCCGCCGATCTCCGTCACATGGGAGGCGACAGTCACACCGACGGCGGCAAGCAGCTGACGGCAGACAGCCCCCACCGCAACGCGCATCGTCGTCTCTCGCGCGCTTGAGCGCTCAAGAATATCGCGCGCGTCCTGCCGGTCATATTTGAGGACACCCGTGAGATCGGCGTGCCCCGGCCGTACGGCCGTCACCTTCGATCCCGACGGGCTGCCAAAGGGATCCATGCGATCCGTCCAGCTCACAAAGTCACGGTTGACGACCTGCAGTGTGATGGGGGAGCCCAGCGTCTCACCAAACCGCATTCCCGACAGCACAAGGGCACGATCCGTCTCGATCTTCATGCGGTCACCGCGCCCATAGCCGCACTGACGGCGTGCAAGCTGTGCATCAATCATCTCACGCGTGAGCCGCAGCCCTGCAGGAACTCCGTCGAGAATCGCCGTCAATGCTGCACCGTGCGACTCTCCGCCCGTAACAAAACGCAGCCCACTCATGTAATTTCCTCCCCATAGCACACGCATAATGATTTCAAAAAGATAGGAACCACGGATCCTTTGCTTTCGTCCCCGCGCACATATCTTACCAGCTTAATTCGCTGTATACGCATCTTTTCCTGCAAACCATTTCCGATTACGCCTCCAATCGTTCAGCGGATCGGACCTCATTCCGCTCCATCCGCCGCGCGTGCCGCGATTTTGACGAGAAGCACGCACTGCAGCGCATCGCCCTCTGCTTCGAACGAAAAATTGCCAAATGCTACGCAGCGCTCCCCTTCCTGCACAGCATGCAGAAAGGACAGAACGTCGAAGTAATTGCCGCGAAAGCGCAGTTCAATCGGCTGAATCAGCGTTCCGTTTACCATTTCCGCCGCACGCGGAGCAAAGCCCTCCATGACCAAGCCGCTGCGCACGGCAAGACGCTCCATGGCATACATGAATGCGCCCTGTTCAACGTCCTCCGGCAGCGCCTCCATGAGGTGTGCATGCCGCGCACGCAGCTTTTCCTCTGCATGCGCATCTCTCAGCAAGAGCTGCTGATATTCTGCAATGCGCGCATTCTGCGCCAGCAGTGCGCCCCGCTCCGCCGATGCCGCCATCCGCTCCGCCGCAAAAAGCGGCGCGAGCACAAGGACATAGAGGAGAAGCAGCCCCAGTGCCCAGAGCAGGGCGAGTTCCATGCGTTCCCGCTGTGAAAGCTGTCGCATCACGCCTCCTACCATGTACTGTGCAGGGTAAACCGTATCTGCTTCCGTCCATTCACAGACACTTGCTCCGCGTGTTCCAGCGTCACCTCTGACGGAAAAAACGAGTCCGCCTCCAACGCCCCTATGAGCCCCGCAAGCACCTCATAGTTTATGGCTTCCCCCTCAATGCGGAGGTCATGCTCCTCTGCCCGCAGTCCCGAGATACGCACGCCCTCCGCCGTCATGGCGCCGAGGTGAACAAGCAGTGCACGCAGAGGGTGCGACTCCGTCATAAATTCCGCCAAAGCCTGCTCGCGCTGCGACGCATCACTGCCCAGCAGGGAGAATGCCTCCATGCGCACCCGCTCGGATTCCCGTTGTGCCAACTCCTCTGCCGCATGATCGCGTGCCTCACAGGCGATCCAGCAGGCCGTGAGATCAGCGGACACCCCCGCCAGAAAGAGTGCTGTTGCGAGTACACCAATGCACATTGCCGCATGCGAGCGCATCCGTACAAGGAGGGGTTGATCTGCGCTCCAGTAGAGATGCACAGGTGCCGATGGACGCACGAGCAACCCTGCGTAGACGGCGGAAAGAACTCCGCCTGCATCGGGCTCCTCCGTCTCCCACGATGCGAATGGATCGTGCGCCGCCTCGATCTCTGCCGCGAGTATACCGCCATGCGGCGGACAGACCGTTAGTCTGCGCAGGTGCAGCGCCTGCGCGGCAAAGGCAGAAAAATATGCCCGTATCCGCTCCTCCTCCATGCGCGCCGTCCAATAGCGCTGCGGTACCGTGTGGGGCAGAGCCGTGCAGCAGAGCCGCATGGTGTCGGAGAGCACCTCCCCCGCTTCATCCGCCTCCGCACGCAGACTCCAAAGCAGGGCACCGCGCAGCTCCTCCCCCGCAAGCAGAACCGGAAGTTCCCGTTCGCAAATCTCCGCCTCGGTCACAGGGAGCGCCAGCGCGAGCGGCAGCCTCTCCCAGTCCGCCCGCACGAGCTGCGTTCGTACAAAGGAGGCGAAGGCAGACGCATCCGCACAGTCCGGACAGGATTCCTCCGCAGTATGCAGCTCCACCGTCTTCCATGCGCCGCCCGCTTCCTCATCGGCGCACATACGCACAAGGACAAGTCCCTGCGCAGAGGGACTGAGTCCGACTGCCTCACGCACCGCCCACGGCACGCTAAAACCAGCGCCGCCAAACATAGCGGTCTCCCTTCTTCTGCATGCGGGCACGAACCGTCTTTGCCCGCATCCACGGCTCTCCGTCCGAAACGCGCGGCGAGCCCTCCTCGATCGAATCATACGCAACGGCAACTAATTCAATCGTATCCTTGGGCGGCTCCTCTTCCCTCGGCGTATGAACAAAAACATGGAGTTCGATGTCCTCGCCCACAGGAATCATATCCACGCCAGCCTCTCGATCGACATTCTTATACACATCCGGCTTCGGCAGCGAACCAAAGGCATCGGCAGACTGCTCAATCCTTGCAGCTGCTGTCTCAACGCCACTCTCGGCAGCGAGACGCAGCTGCATTTCACGCTCATACTCTGCGGCAACACTGCCGCCGCTGCGGACGAGCTGTGCCGCAGAAAGCCCCAGCAGCAGCACGGCCGTCAGCACACAAAGACCGACCGCAGAGATGGAACCGCGCTCATCATTACGTGCCATCCATATCCTCCCGCAGATAGACGGCGGTTGCAAGATGATACGTACGCCCCGTCACCATGCTGACCCCCGACATCTCGACATGATAGAGACGCGGTGCACGCGGGTCGGGCTGCACAGAGAACGACGTGATATGCACGCCCGCTCCCGAAAAGGCACCCGTCATTGGAAACGAAGCATTATTATAGACCAACTGTCCCCCCGTGAGCCAGTATTTGTCGCGTGGTTGCCCGCTGTCCGCAGAGCCTGTATTGGCGTTTTGCGCCATTTCATAAATACCCCGCTGACGCTCTCGGATCTGATCGGACAACAGCGCTGACTCTACAATGCGTGCCGCCGCAATCTGCATCTCCTGACACAGTTCGGCATCCGCAATCTCATGCTGATAACTGCGCCACCCCCACGCAAAGACAAAGGCAAGAACGGTCAGCAGCAGCACGAAGATCGGCAAACTGACGGCGAGCTCCGTCAACAGGAGCCCACGCTCATCAAGGTGTACTTGTCGGTTCCACCGTGCGCACATGCTGTCTCAGCCTCCGTACGTATTCCGTCTGCGCCCTGCGTCCCAGAATCTGCCACGAAATACGCATGCGTACATCGTAAAACTCTGCTGCACGTACAACCTCCGTCTCAACGTGATAGGAGATACGGTTCGAGGAAACCTCTGCCGTCCCCCCCGCAGGCGGAGTCCCTTGATCCAGCGCCGCCTCCATCGCAGAAAGCTGCGCCCGTGCAAGCAGGGCGGCCTCCATACGTGCTGCCGCGTGTTCTCTCAGCAGCGCAGTCCGCGCAAAGATACCGACGGCGGCAACCGTCGCGAGAACGATCATGCCGAGTGCGACGGCCTCAAGGAGAACCCAGCCCGCCTCATCACTCCTCATGTTTTACGCCTCGCTGCAGACGAATCCGCGCCGCGCGGTCGATCACGACGCGCAGTGCATCCTCCTTATACCCCTCGGCATAGACAAGGATCGTCATATTGTGGCTCCACTTCTCCGAGAGTTCTCCATTGCGATGAAAGACCACGCGCGTATTTTTCAGTGTCATCTGCTCAAAGCGCACGAGCGGCAGCGGATGGTGTATGTGCAGCGTCTCCCCAAAGGGGCGGTTCAGAACATAGCCTCCATCTTCGAAGCGGAGGCGCGGCACACGTTCCCACCCACGGCGATCCTGATACATATTGAGCGGCATTGCCGTCGTGCGGCTGATCGCCTGGATCCGCCGCAGCTCTCCAATGAGGCACATCGCCTCATACTGCGTTGCCGCGCGCGCATACAGAGAAATTGCGTGCGGAAGCCCCACAGCGAGCAGAACCGCAAGTGCGGAGATGGCAAGCAGTACATTCAACAGTGCAAGCCCGCGCATCCCGACGGTACGCATCAAAATGTCCCCCAGTAGAGCTGCCAGAGCCGCGCTCCTGCCACGAATCCGACATAGCCCCCCACAGCGAGAAATGGGCCGAACGGGAGTGCATCCTGCCGCCTCCTGCGCCGTGTGATGAGCAGCAGAGCCGCTGCCATACCGCCCAGCAGAAACGCGATCCAAACGGCGATGATGGCAGCTTCCCACCCAAGCCATAGACCGAGTCCTGCGGCAAGCTTCACATCACCGCCGCCAAGCCCGCCGCGCGCAGCGATATACAGGCAATAAAATAAGACGCCGCAAAGCGTCCCGCCAATGAGCGCATCCTCCACAGGCATCAAAAATCCGAGCAGAGAGAACAAGGCACCCGCTGCCGCGAACGGCAGGGTAATCACGTCGTAGAGAAAACCATCCCGCAGGTCAAGATATGAGAGCCACAGAAGAACCGCTGCAAAGATGCTGCCGCAGAAGCTGCGCGGATTGATACCGACGAGAGCGAGCAGCCCCGCCACAGCCATGATCCATAACAGCACAAGCAGAATGAGGAAACGGCGTGCGGGAAAAAGCGCCGCCTCCTGCATAATGCGTTCCTCCCCTACTTTGCGGACTGCTTGGTACGAAAATCCTCTGCCGTATGCCCATCACAGGTGGCACGTACCGTCTTGGCTGTCCCCTCGCCTTTTTCCTGGATCTCATAGGACTTACCGTCCATGGGTATTTCCTGATCACCAACACGAACATTGCCCGATGGGGGCTTGAGCTTTGTGACATCGGTTACATATTCCGCCAAATCCTCAAGCTTCGTTGGTTTCTGTCCCTTTGCCGTCTGATAGAGGACAATCGCCGTATCGAGCGCCGTAAGATCCGCCTGTACTTTCACCGTATTCGCCGTTGTAATGGCAGATGTAAAGCGCGGCACGGCAATCGAGAGGATCACCGCGAGGATCATTACGGCAAGCAGCGTAGAGAGCAGGGAAAAGCCCCGTTGGCTGCGCCTGCTGCGGCGCAGAGATGTGCATTTACTTAAAGTCGACAAACTCATCAATGCGCGCACCGCCCTTTGCCATCGGCTCCACGAAACTGCGCCACACATCCATCACAATGACACGCGGGTGCGTGCGATCCTCCAGCGCATTTTTGAATGCCGCCGCGAACTCCTCCTGCGTTGAGACACGCACCGCCTTGATGCCAAAGCACTCCACATATTTCACATAATCCATCTCGTGATCGAGTTCACAGGCGATGTAGCGCTCATCGTAGAGCACCTTCTGCAGCTGACGGATCATGCCAAGACTGCGATTGTTCACAAGAATCGAGATAACGGGCAGCCCGAGACGCGCAATCGTGTAGAACTCATTGCCCGTCATCTTGATGCCGCCATCCCCCGCAATGTGAATCACACGGCGGCGGTCGCCCCATGCTACCTGTGCCCCCATCGCCGCCGGCAGCCCGTAGCCCATCGTGCCGAGACCGCCTGAGGTCAGCCACGTCCGGGGCTCCTCGACGCGCAGGTGGAGCGCCGCCCACATCTGGTGCTGTCCGACATCCGTCGCATAAGCATACGCCTTCCCCGTCGTACTCTGCGCCACCTGATGCAGCGCCCAAGGCACCGTCAGACGACCGACGTGGTAGTCGTAGTCATACTCCTCCTGCCACGAGCGGATCTGCTCCCACCATGCGGCAAGATCCCCCTTGGGTGACTGGCGCATGAGAAGCCCCAGAATCGTCCGCATATCGCCGGCAAGACCGAGACTGTTCTCAATGTTCTTATCGATCTCAGCTGGATCGATGTCAATGTGGATGAACTTGCGGTTCGCCGTGTACTTGCTGAGATTGCCCGTCTGGCGGTCAGCAAAACGACTGCCGAGCGCAATGACGAGGTCGGCAGCGCCAATGGCATAGTTCGCCGCCTTTTCCCCGTGCATCCCCGCAAACCCAAGCATCTGCGGATGCGTACTCGGCACAGCGCCCATGCCCATGAGCGTATGCACCACGGGCAGATGATATTTTTCGATGAACGCCGTGACCTCGGCCGACGTACCCGCCGAAATCACGCCGCCGCCCACAATGACGAGCGGACGCTCTGCGGATACGATCTCCGCCGCCGCCTCTGCCGCACAGATCATGAAGTCCGCATCGGGCTTGCCCGGTGTGCGCACCTGCGGCTCCTCACGCGTATAAGAAATCTCCTCGAAGAAGAGATTGCGCGGCACATCAAGGAGTACAGGACCCGGACGGCCGCTGCGTGCAAGATCGAACGCCTCACGGATCGTCGGTACAAGATCCGCCGCATTCTTTACCTTATAGTTGTGCTTTGTCACGGGCATCGTCACGTCAAGGATGTCCGTCTCCTGAAAGGCGTCACGGCCGAGCATGGCGATATCCACCTGCCCCGTGATCGCGACCATTGGAATCGAGTCCATATACGCCGTCGCAAGCCCCGTCACGAGATTCGTCGCGCCCGGTCCCGACGTAGCGATGCAGACACCGACACGCCCCGTCGCCCGCGCATAGCCGTCCGCCGCATGCGCGGCATTCTGCTCATGCGTCACGAGAATCTGATGCACAGCATCTTGCCCATAGAGTGCATCATAAAGAGGCAGGATCATCCCGCCGGGGTAGCCGAACAAAGTATCAACGCCCTGCTCCTGCAGACACGCCAGAACAGCTTCCGCACCTCTCATACACACACTCCTCAACTTCACGAAACAATGATAGAAATATTATAGCATACGTAAGACAACTATAGCAAGCTGTGTACTTTGCCAATTTCCCGATTTTTTCGACCGACATCTCCGACACGGTGCGGTCACAGCGAGCGGAAGTTTTTCCTTCAGCACATTGAGAATGATTTTTTCGCATGCCTGCTCATAGCCTTCTTCGATTTTTGCTTTTTCAACAAGTTGCTGAACAGATCTTATTTTTCACAGACCATTCTCCCCTTTACACCCCATCCCCATCTAATGTATAATTATCGTGTATGATTTTATAGTTTCCGCACTTTATCACGACAGGCATCGGCAAGAGTTTCACCGGCACTTTCGGATGCTTTTTCTGCATCGCCCAAAGGGGAGGGCGGACGGCGCGATGAAGGCGGAGGGGGAAAGGGGTTACGTTATGAAAGATGAAATCTTTAGTGTGCTCCAACGCGTCGGGCGCAGCTTCATGCTGCCGGTCGCGATCCTGCCGATTGCAGGTATCCTGCTCGGCATCGGCGCGTCGTTCACGAACCCGACGACGATCGAGACGTACGGTCTCGGCGGTGTCCTCGGTGCGGGCACTGCGCTGCACTCACTGCTCTCGATCATGGCGAGTGCAGGCAGCACGATCTTCGGCAATCTGCCGATCATCTTCGCGGTCGGTGTCGCCATCGGCATGGCAAAGGCAGAGAAGGAGGTCGCGGCACTCTCGGCGATGATCGCCTTCTTCGTCATGCACACCGCCTGCAACGCGATGCTGAAAATCGGCGGACAGATCCTGCCGGACGGTTCGATTGCACCGACGGTCCTCGAAGGCACGATTGCCGCCTCCTGCGGCATCATGTCATTCCAGATGGGCGTGTTCGGCGGCATCATCGTCGGTATCGGCGTGGCGTGGCTGCACAACAAGTATCATAAGATCGTTCTGCCGAATGCACTCTCCTTCTTCGGCGGTTCGCGCTTCGTCCCCATCATCTCGACGATTGTCTTCCTCTTTGTCGGCATCGCGATGTACTTCCTCTGGCCGCTTGCACAGCAGGGCATCTTCGCTCTCGGCGGACTTGTCACGGGTACGGGCTACATTGGCACGCTGATCTTTGGCATCGTCAAGCGTGCGCTCATCCCGTTCGGTCTGCACCACGTCTTCTACCTGCCGTTCTGGCAGACGGGCGTCGGCGGCTCAATGATGATCGACGGTCAGCTCATCCAGGGCGGTCAGAACATCTTCTTTGCACAGCTCGCCTCCCCGAACGTCGCACATTTCAGTGCGGACGCGACGCGGTATTTCTCGGGCGAGTTCATCTTTATGATCTTCGGTCTGCCGGGTGCGGCACTCGCAATGTACCACTGCGCACGTCCTGAGAAAAAGGCGGTCGCGCGCGGACTTCTGCTCTCGGCGGCGCTCACCTGTATGCTCACGGGCATCACGGAGCCGATCGAGTTCTCGTTCCTCTTCGTGGCTCCCGCACTCTTTGCGGTGCAGGTCGCACTTGCGGGCGCGGCATACATGATCGCGCACATGCTGAACATCGCCGTAGGCCTCACGTTCTCGGGCGGTCTGCTGGACTTCTTTATCTTTGGTATCCTTCAGGGTGAGGCAAAGACAAGCTGGATGTATGTCATCCCCGTCGGCGTAATCTACTTCTTCCTCTACTATTTCATCTTCCGCTGGATGATTCAGCACTTCAACTTCAAGACGCCGGGGCGCGAGGATGATGACGAGGAAACGAAGCTCTACACCAAGGCAGACTACAAGGCGCGCGAGGGTGCGGGCGGCGCTTCCTCTGACGGGGCTTCAGGCGACGCAAAGAGTGCGGCGATTGCGCGCGGGCTTGGCAGCAAGCGCAACATCACGTCCGTCGACTGCTGTGCAACGCGTCTGCGCTGCTCCGTGGCGGACTCCTCACTCGTGAATGAAAAGCTGCTCAAGGCAACGGGCGCGGTCGGCGTGATCGTCAAGGGTACGGGCGTGCAGGTCATCTACGGACCGCAGGTCGCCGTTATCAAGTCGAATCTCGAAACCTATCTGGAGACGGCTCCTGATGTCGAGCCGGAGGACGATGCGCCTGCCACAGCGCCTACCGAGGAAAAACCGGCAGCGGAGGCAAAGACAGCAGCTCCCACAGGCGAGGGACGCACACTTTGCAGCCCCGTCACGGGCACGGTGCATCCGATTACGGAGGCGCCCGATGAGGCGTTTGCGAGCAAGATGATGGGCGACGGCTTCTTCATCTACCCGAGCAAAGGCGAGGTGCTGGCGCCCGACGATGGCGAGGTGGTCTTTGTCTTTGACACGAAGCACGCCATCGGCATGAAGAGCGCGGACGGCACAGAGTACCTGCTCCACATTGGCGTGGACACGGTCGCGCTCGGCGGCAAGGGCTTCAACGTCTTTGTCGAGTCGGGGCAGCAGGTCAAGAAGGGCGACAAGCTCATGGAGTTCGACATCGACTACATTCGTGAGAATGCGAAATCCGATGCCTGCCTTGTGATCTTCACAGGACTGCCCGAGGGCACGAGCATCAAGATGACCGCCACGGGCGAGGTCACGGCGCTCGATCCGGTCGCGAAGGTCTGATATCTAAATTTCCACCAAAAAGCAGCTTGTTTTCGGGCAAGCTGCTTTTTGGTGGTATTTGTGACTTGAGAAACATTTCCAAAGCGGAATTCTGTGTTATAATAACGCAAATACAATGACACAATAGGAGGTTTTTCAATGAATAATACAAAGGCACCGTTCCGCTATGATATTGTCGGGAGTTTCCTGCGCCCCGCCGCGCTCATGAAGATGCGCGAAGCATTTGCAAGCGGGAATGCCACAGCTGAGGAACTGCGCCAGGCAGGGGACGCAGCGATCCGCGACCTCGTCGCAAAGGAGAATGAGGTCGGGCTCTGTGCGGTCACGGACGGGGAGTTCCGTCGCCGCTACTGGCACCTCGACTTTCTCGCGGCACTCGGCGGCGTGGAGGAGGTCGGCGCTGCGCATTGGTCGGTCGCATTCAAGGGCGCACAGCCAAAGGCGGCGACGGTAAAAATCGTGGACAAGGTGGACTTCGGCTCGCATCCGTTCCTCGATCACTTCCGGTTTTTGAAGGATTGCGCGGGAGATGCCATCGCAAAGATGACGATCCCCTCGCCCAGTATGCTGCACCTCATCTGCTGCGTGCGCGCGACGGACTACGCGCCGATTGCGCGCTACGAGAATGAAGATGCGCTCTTTGAGGACATTGCACGCGCCTATCAGAAGGCAATCCGGGCTTTCTACGAGGCGGGCTGCCGCTATCTGCAGCTCGACGACACGTCCTGGGGTGAGTTCTGCGATCCGGAGAAGCGTGCGGCATACGAGGCGCGCGGCTTCGACCTCGACCGCATCGAACGTGCCTATGTTGCGATGATCAACCGCGCACTGGAGGCAAAGCCCGCGGACATGACGATCACCATGCATATCTGCCGCGGCAATTTCCGCTCGACATGGTTCTCCTCCGGCGGCTATGAGCCCGTCGCAGAGATTCTCTTCGGCGGCTGCAAGGTTGACGGCTTCTTTCTCGAATACGACTCTGACCGCGCGGGTGGATTCGCACCGCTCGATCACATCAAGGATCAGCGTGTCGTGCTCGGACTTGTCACCTCGAAGTCGGGCGCACTCGAAAAGAGGGAGGATATCATCGCACGCATCCATGAGGCGGAAAAGCACGTTCCGCTCGATCAGCTCTGCCTCAGCCCGCAGTGCGGTTTCTCCTCAACCGAGGAGGGCAACATCCTGACGGAGGAGGAGCAGTGGAACAAGCTGCGCTTCATCAAAGAGGTCGCGGAATCGGTTTGGAAATAGAAACCTTCATCGTGTAAAGTGCAAAACGGCGACGCATCAGTCATCTCGACCGATGCGTCGCTGTTTTTTCTATGCGTATTTACTTGATAAACCCAACCTGCTTGCAGATCTCCGCGCACGCTTTTTCCTTGCGTTCGTTGAAGATCACCTTGTTCTCCTCGAAGATGTTGCGCCCGTGACTGTCGATGGAGACGATGAGGGGACCAAACTCCTTCACCTTGCATGTCCAGAGAGTCTCCGGCATGCCGAGGTCGAGCCAATTCGCAGCGACAATCTCCTCGACGCATTCGGCGGCGACAACGGCGCAGCCCGCCGGGAATACACAGTGGAGCGCCTTGTGGTCGCGGCACCCGCGCATCGTGCCGTCCTTCATGCCGCCCTTGCCGATGATCAGGCGCACGCCCGTTTCCGCGATGAACGCCTCCTCAAATTTCTCCATACGCATACTGGTCGTGGGACCGACCGTGACCATCTCATACTTTCCCTCGCTATGCTTGCGGATGATCGGTCCTGCGTGGAGAATCGCGCCGTCCTTTACGTCGACGGGGAGTTTTCGTCCCTCCTCAATGACGCGGCGATGCGCCACGTCGCGGCAGGTTGTAAGGTATCCCGTGAGGTAGATCACGTCACCGACGTTGATGTCCGCGAGATCTTCGGGCTGAATCGGGGTTGTCAGAACTTTCTTCTCCATCAGAAATCCACCTCCGCGTGTGAGAGAATCCTATAGTCGAGGTTCCTGTCAAAGACGATGTGTCCGCGCCTGTGTGACCAGCAGCCGACGTTCACGGCGACGCCGATCACAGACGGATGGCGCGCGCTGTTCTCGATGTTGACACCGAGCACGGAGTGCTTCCCCATCAGTCCCTGCGGTCCGAGGCCGATGGCGTTGATGCCGTCCTCGAGCAGCTGCTCCATCTTGGCGGCGCGCGGGTTCGGATTATGCGAGCCGATCGGGCGCATGAGCGCCTTCTTCGAATGGAGTGCCGCGACCTCGACCGATGTGCCGACACCGACGCCGACGAGGAGCGGCGGGCAGGCGTTCAACCCGTAGCTCGTCATGACATCGAGAACGAAGCGCGTCACGCCCTCGTAGCCCTCGCCCGGCATGAGCACCATCGCCTTGCCCGGCAGCGTACAACCGCCGCCCGCCATGTACGTATGGATCTCGATGTCGTCACGCTCGGGCACGATCTCCCAGAAAATCGAGGGAATCTGCTTGCCGACGTTCTTGCCTGTGTTGAACTCGTCAAACGTCTCCACGGCGTTGTGACGCAACGGTGCATCCACCGTCGCCTGCACGACCGCTGCGTGCAGGATCTCCTCCATCTCAGCCATGTACGGAAAGTTCGACCCGCATTTGAGAAAGAATTGCGCTGCACCCGTGTCCTGACAGCTCGGGCGGTTCAGCTTCACCGCAAGTTCCTGATTCCTTTCCATCGTTTCATAGATGGACTTTGCAAGAGGAGCGTCCTCCTGCGCGGCGAGTTCCGCGATCTTTGCGCGCACATCGTCCGGCAGACGCTTGCCCGTGTACGCCACGAACTTTGCGAGCACATCCGTCATGCGCGCAGAGGCTTCCGCTTTCGTCATAGAAATCTCTCCTTTATCCTAATATCAATACACAGTTACCAAATCCCGAGGATCTTCCACCAGACGGAGCCGATGCCGATCCATATAATGATGTTGATGACGGAGCAGACGAAGCCCAGCTTCCACCACTGCCCCTGCGTCACATAGCCCGCACCGAAGTAGATGGGTGCTGAACCCGTGGAGTAGTGTGTCAGCCCCGCCATGAGGTTCGAGAGGAAGGCGAGCCCAAGTGCCGCAAGATAGGGAGGTGCGCCCGCCGCAACGGCAACGGCGAGAAATGCCGCGTACATCGCCGTCGCATGCCCCGACAGACTCGCAAAGCCATAGTGACTGTAGAGATAGACAAGGAAGAGAATGCCGAGAGTCAGCCCCCATGAGACGCCCGTCATCGCCCCCGTAACGCTTGCTGCGAACCACGGGATGAAGCCGATCTTGTTCAGTGCACCCGCGAGGCTCACAATGCCGCCCATCCACATCATACCGTCCCACGCGCCCTTTTCCCCCAGCACATCCTCCCATGTGAGGACATCCGTGAGGAGCATCGCCGTCACACCGAGGAGGGCGGCAATGGTCGCGTTCACGCCCGTGTAGCCCGACGTACTCCAGAGGAGGAGCGCACCGACAAAGATGCCGCAGATGATTTTCTCATCCCGCGTCATTGCGCCCATCTCCGTGAGTTTTTCGCGCGCAAGTGACTGTGCCTCGGGCGTCCTCTGAATCTCGGGCGGATAGAGCTTGTAGAGCACATAGGGCAGAACGATCATCGAGAGCAGGACGGGCACGATGCCCGCCATCGCCCAGAGCCCCCACGAGATCTCAAGCCCTGCCGTATCCCGTGCGAGCTCCGCCATCAGAGGATTCGGTGCGCACGCCGTCAGAAAGGCGGCGGCGATCGGCGCATCCACTTGAAACGACACGACGAGGAGGAATGCGCCGATCTTGCGTGCCGTCGCCCCCGGCTCCGAGCCGAAGACCGAAGCGAGGCTGCGCACAATGGGAAAGAGAATCCCGCCCGAACGTGCCGTGTTCGACGGCGTTGCAGGCGCGATAATAAAATCACTCAGAACGAGGGTGTAGGCAAGTTTCAGGCTGCTCGACCCGAATTTCAAAATGAGATAATATGCTATCCGCCGCCCCAGCCCCGTCTTGATAAAGCCCTGCGCGAACAAAAACGCCGACACGATCAGCCAGATCACCGTATTGCTGAAGCCCGCCAGCGCCTCTGCCGGCTTGATCGTATTCGTCAGTGCTGCAAACGTGATTGCCGCGAGCGCGACCGTCCCGAGCGGGAATGGCTGTAAAATAAAGCCGAGGATTGTGCCCGCGAAGATTGCGAACAGATGCCAAGCTGCCGGTGTCAGCCCCTCGGGCACTGGCAGGAACCAGAGGACGGCGATTAGTCCCGCCGTCAGAAAACATCGTACTCCCTTGCTCAAAAGAGTCCCCTCCCGTGATGATAATACACATTGTTTTAAGGAAGCACTGATAAATTCAGCACCGCCATCTTGACGTATCTTTTTTGCCCGCACTTCGTCGGCAAATCCTCCACATAGCTTTAGCTATGCGTCCGGTTTGCCTCCTTGTTCGGACGAAAAAATCTGCGCCAATCTGACGGACTTCATTTTATCAGCGATTCCTTAAGCGTTTATGCGCCCATTCATCCGAGAGAGTCTGCGCAGACCCTTTACTTATTTTGCATTATACGCTATCCTTCCTTATAAGTCGAATACGTAAATTCCTATTCTCTCTATAGGAAAATAGTTATAAGGAGATAGCTTTATGGAGTTCCGACAGTTTCGCTACATTTTGAAAATCGCCGAGGAGGGTACGCTCTCGCTCGCCGCGAAAAAACTCTACATCTCACAGCCGTCGCTCTCGCAGTTGCTCGCCGCGCAGGAGAAGAAGATCGGTGCGCCTCTCTTTGACCGCGGCGGCGCACGCCTCACGCCGACCGCCGTCGGCAGGCTCTACCTCGAAACGGCGCGCTCCATCATCGCGCTCGACGAGGCGTTTCATCAGCAGGTGGATGACTGCGTGCACGGCGCGGCGGGCGACGTGACACTCGGACTCACTCAGTTTCGCAGCACACATCTCCTCGCGCCCATGCTCCCCGCCTTTCGCGCGAAGTATCCGAAGATCACACTGCATCTGCGCGAGAACACAACCTATCGCCTCGAAGAACTTGCCGAGGCTGGAGAAACGGACTGCATCATCTCGTTGCTGCCGATCAATGAGCACCGCTTTGACTATGATGTACTCTTCGAGGAGCGGCTCCTGCTCGCTCTCCCGCCCGCGCATCCCATGTGCACGACACTCGGACTTGTCCCCGGTGCGCGCAAAAACATGCCCAAGGTGTCGCTCGACGCGCTCCGCGAAACACCATTTCTACTGATGCACCGTGAGCAGAAACTCCACGATACGCTCTTCTCTCTCTGCGAGGCGGCGGGCTTCCTGCCTCAGATCACGCTCGAAACGCGCAGCATGAACACGGCGCACGCACTTGCGGGTGCGGGACTGGGTGCAGCGATCCTTCCCGAGACGCTGATTGCCGCCGCGCCGCCCGCGCATCCCCCCTGCTACGCCGCCATCGAGGGGGAGCCGCACCGCACAATCATCCTCGCCCGCGCAAAGAAGCGTTACCTGCCGCGCGCTGTCAATATTTTCCGCGAGGAGCTGCAGGCGTTCTGTGCGAAGTGAACACGAAAAAAGATTGCTGCAGGAAGCTTTTTACTTCGTACAACAATCTTCATTTATCGGTAGTGATTATTTCACGACATCTCCGTGCCAGTCCTTGATGCCGCCCATCTCGACGATGTTCGTGTAGCCCATGTCGGCGAGTTTCTGCGCCGCCTGCTGGCTGCGTGCACCGCTGCGGCAGTAGACGAAGATCTTCTGCGCCTTGTCGGGCAGCTCCTTCGGCGGTGTGGTGTTGATCGACTCATTCGGGATATTGATCGCGTGCGGGATGTGACCGCCCGCGAACTCTCCCGATGTCCGCACATCGACGATCAGATAGCCCTGCTCCGCCGCCATCATCTTTGCCGCCTCATCCGAGGTCACGCGCTGAAATGCTGCCATACTCTGCTCCTTTCCTCCGTTTGTCTCGGAAGACTGTGCACTGCCGCAGCCGCAGAGTCCCAATGTTAAAACGCTCAAACAAAGAAATATAAATAATTTACGCATAGATTCACCTCATCAAACAAATTACTTCACAACCTCCCCATGCCAGTCCTGAATCCCGCCCATTTCCACGATGTTCTTATAGCCCATGTGGGCAAGGCGGTTGGCGACGTTCATACTACGAACCCCCTTGACACAGTAGACGAAGATCATCTGGTTTCGGTCGAGCAGTTCTTGGGGAGGACTCTCCCCGATGCTGTCCATCGGTATGTTGATCGCGTTTGGGATATGCCCCTTGGCGAACTCCTCCGGGCTGCGCACGTCGAGAATCAAATAGTTCTGTTCGCGCTGCATGAGCACCTGCGCCTCATCGGCGGTAATGCGCCGATACTTCGCCTGATCCTTTCGTTCCTCCACGGTATCCCCCGCACAGCCGGCGATGGTAAAGCCCATCACAATGAGCAGCAGCATCGCCAAGATCTTCCCCATAAAAATTCCCCCAAACTCTCTCTGCCGCGCAGCAGCAATCTATCGAAAGAACACCATAATCATACCACCGATCGTCGGCAGCGCGACAATCCAGAAACGCAGCACAGGGAGCGGCGCAAGATGCGTCAGCTTCGCTCCGAAGAATGACCCAACGGAAAGCGCGACAAGTGTCTGAATAAAGAGCCACGGCTCGAGCTGCCCGTAGAGAATGTAGCCGATTCCGCCGCTGATCGAGATCGGCACAATGATCATCATCGTCGTTCCGATTGCCTGTAGAAGCGGCACGCCGAATACGACCATGAGCGCGATCTGAATGTACGCTGCAGAACCGATGCCGAACGCTCCCGAGAGGACGCCGCAGAGGAAGCCGACAGGCAGCCCGTAGAGGTAGAGCCGCCGCCCCGTCAAGAGTTCCTCCCGCACAGAAATCTGCCGCCCGAGCCACTCCGCCTGATAGATGCGCAGGTAGAGGAGAGAGGCACTTGAGAGCAGCATGATCCCTGTAAAGAGGCTCAGATGCGGCGCCTCAATGTGGTTCGAGAGAACGGCACCAATGAGTGCTCCAACGAGTCCGCCCGTACCGAGCACCGTACCCGTCAGCGGAACGACCTCGCGCTCACGGTAGTGACTGATCGCGCCCGAAAGCGTGGTGAACGCCATCGAGCCGAGCGCGACGGCAAGCGCCTGATGGATCGGAACGCCAAAGCCCACGACGAGCAGCGTGATGATAACGCCGCTGCCGCCCGCCCCGACAAAGCCAATGAGCCCTCCCATAAACAGCATAGACAGAAACAGCATCGCAATCTCCAAACAAGGAGGACAGTCCCCGCCTCCATAAACACAAAAGGAGCTGCATAGCAGCCCCTATCTATTACGATGGTGACGCCTATGGGATTCGAACCCATGAACCCGCCGTGAGAGGGCGGTGTCTTAACCACTTGACGAAGGCGCCGATGAAATTGGTGACGCCTATGGGATTCGAACCCATGAACCCGCCGTGAGAGGGCGGTGTCTTAACCACTTGACGAAGGCGCCACTATGTCAACAGGAGATACTATATCATGGAATTCAAAAAAACGCAAGTATTTTTTTGCAGGACATTCCTACGCCGATAGCTGTGCAAGCGCTTCCTTAAGACGCGCGAGTCCAGCCTCCCTGCCAAGGATGGCAAGGATCTCCGTCGCACCGCCCGGCGTCACTGCCTGCCCCGCCGCAGCGATGCGCAGGATCCACATGACGGTGCCCTTCTTCCACCCCTCGCGCTCAATGCACTCTTCGAGCAGCGCATAGAGAAGATCGTTCTCCCAGCGCTCTGCGGGCAGTGCCGCGAGGATCGTGATGAGTTCGGGCAGAAGCTGCTTTGCCGCCTCCGGCGTGACCTTGTTGCGCTTATTCTCATAAAGCGCGGCGTCAAATGGCGGCGGCTCAATGAGAAATGCAATCGCCGGCCGCACATCGGAGAGCTTGGTGACGCGCGTGCGCAGGAGGCGCGCAATCGTCGCCCACTGCTCCTCGATGTGTGCGGGCAGTTCCCCCGCATAGGGGCGTGCGGCGGCAGCAAAATCCGCATCCGACATCGCCTTGAAATACTCCCCGCACATCCAGCCGAGCTTGTCGTAGTCGAAAACGGCGGGCGACTTCGAGAGCCCCTCAAGCGAGAACGATTCGATCAGCTCGTCCATCGAGAATATTTCCTGATTCGTCGTCTTCGGGTTCCAGCCGAGAAGTGCCACATAGTTGACAATCGCCTCGGCGGGATAGCCCATCTTCACGAGATCGTCAAAGCTCGTTGCCCCGTGCCGCTTGGAGAGTTTGCTCGTTTTGCCCGTCGCGTCATCACGTCCCATGACAGGAGCGAGATGGACGAACACAGGTGCCTCCCAGCCGAACGCCTCATAGAGAAGGACGTGCTTCGGCGTCGATGTGATGAACTCCGTCCCTCGGATGATGTGGGATACCTTCATGAGGTGATCGTCAACGACATTTGCAAAGTTATACGTCGGCATGCCGTCGCGCTTCAAAAGAACCTGATCCTCAAGCTCCGTATTCGGGATCGTGACATTTCCATGAAGAACATCGTAGAACGTCGTCTCGCCGACAAGCGGCATCTTCTGACGGATGACATACGCCTCGCCGCGCGCAAGATGTTCCTCCACCTCAGCGGCGCTAAGCTCACGGCACGTGCGCGGGTAGCCTCCGAACGACTTCTCCGCGTCCGTCTCCGGCTCCTCCGTATGGCTGCAGAAGCAGCGATAGGCGTGCCCGCTCGCAACAAGCTGCTCTGCGTATTTCTTATAGATATCCATACGCTCGCTTTGGACGTATGGTCCATAGTCGCCGCCAATATCATCCGGTCCCTCGTCCGGCACAATGCCCGCCGCATCGAGCGTACGGCGGATAAAGTCCACCGCATCCGCGACGTAGCGATTGCGGTCGGTATCCTCAATCCGCAGGATGAACGTCCCATCATTGGCACGCGCAAACAGATAGGCATAGAGTGCCGTGCGCAGGTTGCCGATGTGCATATAGCCCGTCGGACTCGGTGCAAAACGTGTGCGAATCTCCGTAGTTGTCAACGTTGTTTCCCCCAAACTCCAAGTTGTCTCAGCCGCGCAGATAGCTGCAGAGTGCGCGGAACATGATGAGCGAGCTCATCGCGCCCGGATCCTCGATGCCGATGCTGCGCGCTCCAATGAGCGCCGCTCTCCCCCGCCGCGCTGCAATCGTCTTTGTGTACTCTGCGCCCGCACGCCCCGCATTCAGTGCATCCTCAAGGCATTCGCGCAGACTCTTGCCGTCCGCATTCTCTGCACGGAACGCATCGCGAATCGGAATGAGGGTATCCAGCATTGTCTTGTCGCCGCGCACGGCACGCCCGCGCCGCTGAATCGCGTCGATCCCCGCCGTGAAGAGTTTCTCGAAGCTGTATACATCGAGCCGTGTCTTGTCATTGACCGCCTCGCCCGCACGCACAAAGGCGATCCCGTAGAGAGGACCTGCCGCACCGCCGACATTCTCGATGAATGCGCGTCCAATGTGGTGGAGCACTTCCCCGACGGGCGCGTCCGCAGGCAGCTCGGCGAGGCGTTCCTCTGCCGCCGTAAACCCACGCGCCATGTTCAGACCGTGATCCCCATCTCCGGTCTTTGCGTCCACCGCTGTAAGGTAGTCCTTCTGCGCCATAATTGCGGTGATGACCGCATTCACCGCATCCCGAACATTTGCCATCTCATCGCACCAACTTTCCATGTAATTGAATAATTCCGTATTCTCATGGATATTATAGCACGGCTTTTTCCAGAGGAAAAGAGGCTTCCTATATTTCTGATGAAGTTTTCCGAAAAGACAGATTTCAAGAGGGTTGCTGAATGTATTCGTA
This sequence comes from Candidatus Centipeda massiliensis, assembly GCF_900290285.1. Lineage (GTDB taxonomy): Bacteria > Bacillota > Negativicutes > Selenomonadales > Selenomonadaceae > Centipeda > Centipeda massiliensis. The sequence goes on from NZ_LT985756.1 coordinate 148,717, forward strand.
CTTCCTCCAATCGTTTGAACAAATTTCGTTTCCATTGTTTGTCAAGTCTTGCGGTGTATTTTTTTTTATGATATCATAATGGACAAGAAGGTGAGCCTTAGGTGTGCGTATGCCTTAGCAATGTCTAACCTACAGATCTTTTAGGGAATCCGAATTGATTCCGGTGAAAGCGATGCACCTCGGTGAACGCGGCAGCCGGACTTAGGGTACCCACCTGCTTTACGCAGGTATAGACATATAAGTCATACGGCATTTCAGACCCCTCTCTTGTGGTCAGAGTGAAACTGCCCGCGCGGCGGCTTTGTTCTGACCTTTTTTGTGTGCAGTTCATAGCGCCGCGGCGGCAGGATTTTCTTGAAAAGAAACGAAATAATATAATATTATACTTTAGTTGACACAAGATCGAGGGAGATCGAAATGCCGGATCTGGATAAAACGAACGAAGAGATGAATACAGACGCGTCTGCTAAAAGGCGTGGTCGTCCCAAAAAACGCATACAGGAAGAGCCGGAAGATGGCGCGACCAAAAGGCGCGGTCGCCCAAAGAAGGGAGAGGCCGCCGCAGCCCATGCCACGGTGCGGCGTGAGCGCCCCACGGAACTGGTCTTTGCGCTCGACATCGGCACGCGCAGTGTCATCGGCATCGTCGCCGAACAGCGTGACGGGCAACTCCATATCCTTGCCACCGAGCGGCTGGAGCACAAGACGCGCGCCATGCTTGACGGGCAGATTCACGATGTGCCGCAGGTTGCCGCCATCATTCGCGAGGTCAAACGCCACCTCACCGAGCGTACGGGAGCACTGAGCAGTGCCGCCGTGGCTGCCGCAGGACGCGCACTCTACACGATGACTGCCGAGGCGGAGCAGGATATCACGGGCACGATCACACCGGCGCAGCAGCGCGACCTCGACTTTGCGGGCGTACAGGCGGCGCAGAAGAAGCTCGCCCACTCACATACGGTCGATGATCCGACGCGTTACTACTGCGTCGGCTACAGCACGATCCGCTATATGCTCGACGGCAACGAGCTCAAGACGCTCGTCGGACAGCGCGGCAGACACGCACAGGCGACGGTCATCGCCACATTTCTCCCGCGTCAGGTGGTCGACTCCATGCAGTCGGCACTGCGTGAGACACACCTTGAGATGCGTGCGCTCACCCTCGAACCAATCGCGGGGATCAACGTGCTCATTCCGCCGACGATGCGCCACCTGAACCTCGTCCTCGTGGACATCGGCGCGGGCACCTCCGACGTTGCCATTACGCGCGGCGGATCGGTCATTGCCTACGGTATGGTTCCGATGGCGGGCGATGAGATCACGGAGGCAATCTCCCGCGAGTATCTCCTCGACTTCAACATCGCCGAGGACATCAAGCGCAAGGCTGCGGAGGGACAGGATGTCTCGTTCACGGATATTCTCGGCATGAAGCTTTCGCTCACAGCCGATCAGGTCATTGCCGCAATCAAGCCCGGGGTGGAAAATCTTGCAAACGCGATTGCAAAGCAGATCCTTGAGCTGAACGGCGAGCCGCCGCAGGCGGTCATGCTCGTCGGCGGCGGTGCGCTCACGCCCATGATGCCCGAGCTCGTAGCAGCGGCGCTGGGGATTCCCGAGGCGCGCGTCGCCGTACGGCAGCCCGACGAGGTGGACGGCGTTGCAGACCTGCCGGAGGAGCTGCACGCCCCCGATGCCGTCACGCCGCTTGGCATTCTAAAAATTGCCTCGATCAACACCCTGCACTTTCTCGCTGTCTGGATCAACGACATCGAGTACAGCCTCTTCAACTTCCGCGAACTGAACGTCTCCGACGCCCTGCTCGCTGCGGGCATCAGTCTGCGCAAGTACAATGGCCGCCCCGGCATGGGACTCATGATTACCGTGAACGGCGAGCGCCGCAGTTTTCCGGGCACAATGGGCACGCTCGCACAGATCACCATTGACGGCAAGAGCGCGAGCCTCGACTCCCCCATCCGCGACGACTGCCGCATCAATCTCGTCGCCGGTGAAAACGGCACGCAGCCCGAGGTTCGCCTCAGCGACATTATCGGTACAATCGACAGCTATCAAGTCTCTCTCAACGGAGAGGAACGGGTCGTAACGGCGAGCATCCTCGTCAACGACAGCCCCCCTGAGGGCGATCCCATTCTGCGTGACGGTGATGTGATCATCTCGCGGCGTGAGCGCACGCTTGGCGAGGTGCTGCGCGCCGCAAACCTCCCGCCCACGGGACGGCGCATTTCCTACACGCTGAACGGAGAAGCGCGCCGCTTCTCCACTCAGCCGAGGATCACGCTGAACGATGCGCCCGCTCCGCTCTCCACGATGCTCCATGAAGGCGATGTGATCGAGTACGAGGAGACCGCGATCCCAACCGTCGAATCCGTCCTGAATCTCTCCGCTGCCGCCTCATTCGCAACGATTACCTACGAGGGCAGAGAGCACCAGATTCCCGCTGCGGGGTTCACCCTGACGATCAACGGACGTGAGGCGTCCCCCGGTACAGTGGTCGAGGACGGCGCCGTGATCGCCTATCAAAAGGGCACGGGCAGTGCCAACGTCAGCGAAGCCCTGCTCGCCGTCGGCTTCACGCCGCCGCCCGCGACGAGCCGCGTCACCTTCACCATTCTCGTGAACGGCGTCAAGGCGGACTTTACCAGCCCCATCCGCACGGGCGATACCCTCGAAGTCGTATTTGTGCCGCTGGAGTCGTTGAACACAGCTGCCGAAAAATCCGAGGAGAATCGTCCCGCAGCAAGCGCCATTCTTTCCGGTATTGCAGCGCGTGCAGGGCTTGGACAGGACATTGCAAATCCCCTCGACCGATCGGAACGAATGGGGACGGGAAAGCCCGCATCGGGCGCAGTCACACTTGACTCGCTCATGCGTTACGACTGATTCCTTCATCACACAAAGGGGGCTGCGCTCCGAAGTTTTAGCTTCGGAGCGCAGCCCCCTTTTTCATTCCTCCCGCAGCGATTTCCAGCGGTCGTGCAGCCAGAACCACTCCTCTGGATATTTGCGCACCCACGCCTCGATGCGCGTGTTGATCATCTGCGTCACACGCAGGACATCCGCCGCACGATCATCCGTCTTTTCGACCATGATTCCCTTTTCGACGGTGAGAACATGGTGCCCGTCCGCCTCACGGTGAATAAAGACGGGAAAGATCGGTACCGCACAGCGGCGCGCAATCGCCGCTGCTCCCGTGAACGCATTTGTCGGTTGTCCGAAAAAGTCGATGATGACACCGTCGCGCAGACTCGGATCCTGATCACTGATGAGTCCGATGATCCAGCCCGCATCAATCATGCGGAACATCTCGCGCACGCCCGTCTGATAGGTGATGTGCATACCGACAAGCGCGCGGTACTCGTTGATGAAGCGATCCATGCCCGCTGCACTCTGCCGTTTTGCCACGCCGACGATGGGAAGCCCCGCGCACGCAAATGCGCCGCCCATGAGTTCCCAGTTGCCGCTGTGCGAGGTGGCAAAGATCGCCCCCTTGCCCGCAGCGACCGCCGCACGCACCTCGTTCATTGCGCCCGTGATCGTCACATAGTCCGCCATGCAATCCTTCATGACGGGAAAGCGCAGCACCTCCATCAGCATGGGTCCAAAGCGCAGGCTGCTCGCGCGCGCAATGCGCTCCGCCTCCGCCGCAGGGACAGAGAGGCAGCGCATGACCTGCTCCCGTGCCAGCCTCTTGCGCTTGGCGGGGACGAAGATCCACGCGATCTGCGCGAGACCTGCGCCCAGTGCCATGGCGGCGCCATGCGGCAGGAGGCAGATGAGGCGACTGAGGGCTTTCACCGCATAGTAGGAGAACATCTCAGTTCTTCCCTCGCAGTTCCTCAAGTTCCTTTTCGAGGGCCTTTATTTTTTTCACCATTTCGGGCAGACGGCGAATGGCCGCCTGTACGCGCAGCCATTCCGCATGCGGCTGCACGGGGAATCCCGCGCAGAAGACCCCCTCGGGCATATCGCCGATGATGCCGGAGCGTGCGGCGTAGACCGAGTTCGCGCCGATATTGATATGACCGACCGTCCCGACCTGTCCGCCGAAGGTGACGTTATGCCCCACCTTCGTGGAGCCGGAGATGCCCGTCTGCGCGACGATGAGGCAGTTGGCGCCGATATTGCAGTTGTGCCCGATGTGAACGAGATTGTCGATCTTCGTCCCCTTGCCAATGACGGTTGCCCCAAGGGTCGCACGGTCGATGCCGACGTGCGCGCCGATCTCCACATCGTCCTCGATGACGACACCGCCGACCTGCGGCACCTTCGTATGCACGCCCGCCTCGGTGGTAAAGCCGAACCCGTCCGCACCGATGACCGCGCCGCTGTGGATCGTGCAGCGTGCGCCGATACGGCAGTGCTCGCGCACAGTCGCATTCGGGTAAAGAACGGTCTGATCGCCGATCTCGCTGTACTGCCCAACATAGACATGGGGATAGATGGTCACGCCCGCACCGAGCACGGCATGATCGTCAATGTAGGCAAAGGGAAGGACAGTCACGCCCTCTCCGATGCTGACATCCGCGCCGATGTACGCCTCGTCGCTCACGCCAACCGCGTGCTCAATGGGCGGGGTAAAGCTCGTCAACAGCTTGGCAAATGCTGCCTTTGGCTCCTCGACGAAAATGACGGTTCCTGCAAAGCCCTCCGTCCCCTTCGGCAGGAGGAGTGCGCCTGCCTTCGCCGATGTGCGTGCCGCATCGATATGCGGCGGCACGGCAAAGGCGAGATCATCCGTCCCCGCCTCATCGAGCGCAGCAAGACCGCGGATGATGCGTGTCCCATCACCGCTCACGGTACCGCCGATGATCGACGCAATCTCATTGACTGTCTTTTCCATGCTTCATGCCCCTTTTATTGGAGTTTTTGAATCACATCGTCGGTGATGTCCGTCCCGCCCATAATGACGCTGGGATAGGTCTTGGAGGAGTCCATCACAATGTCGAACTTCTTCTCCTTGACAACATCCTGCACAGCAACGTTCAGTTTCTGCTCAAGCTGAACGCTATACATCTGATTGAGTCCCGCCATCTTGCGCTGGGTCTCCATCTGAAGCTGCTGCGCCTCCTCCGTGGTCATCGCAGGATTTGCCTCGAACTTCGCCTGCGCCTCGGACTGCGCCTCCATGAGTTTTGTATTTGCCTCGGCGACCACCGCCTTAATCGCAGGAGCCTCCTCCTGCACGCGCGCGCGGTCAATCGTGCCGATGTGCACCTGACCACAGCCGGCAACAAATACACTTGCGGTAAGAAGGCCGGCCGCGGCCGCCTTGCTGAAATAATTCATCTCTCGATTAGTCCTTTCAATCCTTCATGAAGAGCCTCATCGGCTTACAGCGGGTTCAATGCGCTGCATCTCCCGCACCATCTCCGCCGTTACATCGCGTGCCGTACTGCTTAGGATCGGTGCATAGCGGTGCACGACAAAGGGTTCTGCATGTCCCAGCAGCGTGATCCCGTCAGCCTCCGGTGAGGCAAGTATCAGAACGAACCGATACTGTATGGCAATCTTCGCCGCACGGCTGCGCACATCGCGCAAGATCTCCGCCTCCAGGGCGTTCGCCTCTGCGCGCACGGCGGCAAGCCGAGCGACGCGTGCAGCGACGGCAGAGGCGTCCTCCTGCGCTGCGCGGGCGCGTTCCATCTCCGCGGCACTGCGTTCCTCCACGTCACGCTTCAGCCGCTCCGCCTCTGCCTTCTGCGCATCCACGGTCTCCTGCACACTCTGCGTCCACGCGGCCTGCTTTGGCTCCATCTGCGCGGCAACGCGCGCATGGATTTCCGCCTGCCACTGGCGATAGAGAGCCATCTGGCGCTCGGTACGTTCTTCTTTGAGTTCGTCACGCTCCGCCTCCCAGACGGCACGCTCGCGCGCAAGTTCCTCCGCCGTGACCGCAGGCGTGTGCATGGAACGCTGATTGTCAATCTTGAGGTTGATGTTCAGAATGGCGTTCAGATACTCGTCGTCAATCGCTTTCTTGCGCGCCTCATAGTCCGGCTCCGTCTGCTTGCGGTAGACCTCCGTCAGCCGCTTTTGCTCACGCTCAAGTTCGACACGCGTCGAGATCACCGTCTGCGCATTCTTTTGCCAGACGGAATCCTCGAATGGTGCTTCCTCCGTCTGCGGCGGATCCACCGCAGGCAGTGCGGGCAGATCGCGCAGGAGCAGCGTAAGCGTTCGCTCCTCGGCGCGCAGTGCGCTAAGCCGTGCATAGGAAGGATGCGCCGCAAGCACCTCTGCCATACGGATCGTTCCGATATCGCTTTCCTCCGCCGGCGGCTCGTGCTCGGGTCGGAGGAAAAAGACGGCTAAAAGAATGAGGAGGCACGCTCCGCCCGCAAGGATCTCCCTGCGCCTCGTATGCCATAGTTTTTGCAAGCTGCCCTCCTCATTTTGTCTGTCTACAAAAATGTACCGAGCAGCACTCTGCCCGGTACATATCCGCATCTTTTACAGATTACTTGCTCAGCTGCTTCACGACATCCTGCGTGATATCCTGTCCGCCGTACACAACGGCGCCCTTCTCAATCACGACCGAAAGTCCCTTCTTCTCAGCAACACTCTTGACAGCATCCTGAATGCTCTTTTCGATCGGCTCCATCAGCTCCTCGTTCTTCTGCTGAAGACGCTGCATCGTCTGCTGATAGTAGTCCGACTTCTCCTGATCGTTCATGCTTGCGGACTTCGTCTCAAAATCTGCCTGTGCCTCCTGCGATGCCTTCTGCATCTCGGCGTTCGCCGCCGCAAGCTGCGGGTGCTGGCTGCCAACCTGACGATAGTCGACCACGCCCACGGAGGACGTTGCCGCCGAGGCAATACCCGAACCGCTCTGCGTAAGTGCAAGCGCAACCACCGAACCGACGAAGACGACGGCGATGAGAATGCTGATAATCTTAACCTGCTTCTGCTGCAATTTGATCATGAATAAAATCTCCTTTTCCATCAAAACTGCCAGTGTGCTCCATTATAGCAAAGAGCGGCGTGCAGTTCAATATCATTTTGTTGGGCGATGTGCGACGAGCGGCATCTCCGTAAACGCCAGATCTGCGATCTTGGGGCAGCTGAGCGGATGGTTCAGCCAGTTCTCATGCGCAAAGGTTACCTCGACAATCTTGGGTCCATCCTGGAAGCGATAGGTGGAGCTGTAGACACCGTCCACAATCGTCTTCTGAACGAGAACCGCCTTGCCGTACATTCCCTCCAGTTCACTGAGGCTCAGCTCGGTTGGCAGACTGTCAAAATTCTCCTTTGTGATGACATCCTGCTTGTCATAGTCCCCCTGCAATGCGCCGGGTCCCGGTGCCCGATCCGCCGTCTTTGCGCCACCGCAGCCCGCGATGAGCATCGACGACGCTGCAAACGCTGCTGCCACAAGGGCAATCTTACTGACCTTCCTCATGATAATCCCTCTTTCTTATGAACTCTCCTAATATGACGCTTCTATCATACACCATTCCATGAATTCATTCAAGGAAAACAGAAGAAGATTTTTCACGGCGTCGCCGCCGCACGCCGATAGAGACGCAGCTTCGTCCGTCCCTCCGTTGGGATCTCGCCGAGCTCCTCCCAGTCCGCGCCCGCAAACTCCGTCTCAAAAGCGTCGAATGCGTGGCGCTCCACGACGAGATACACCGTCCTGTCCGCGGGAAGCTCATCCATGGGCAGAAACGGCATGACGTTCTTGCTGTTCCAGCTCATCTCCTTCGGCGCACATGCCGCGATCTCCTCACGCGTCGCGAGCGCATACATCGTATGCCCCGTATAGTAAGGCACCGTCGCCGTGTAGTCGCCATAGCAGACAAGCAGATCGTCCGCACGCATCGTTTCGGAGAGGATCGCCGCCGCACGCTTGCCGCTGAAATGCCCATCACGCTCCGAATAATTCGTCGCAATAAAGACGACGGCGAGATAGAGCCCCATCCCGAGGATCGCCCCCCCCTTCAGCACGCGCGGGTTGTGTGCGAGAAGGCGCGCCGTGAGAATCGCCGTCGGTAAAAAAGCAGGGAAGCTGTACGTCGGATACTTGGTCGCCATCAGCTGAAAGAAGACGGGCACGACGACCGCCCAGACGAGCAGGAAGAGCGCGCGTGTGTCAATGCTGGGGCGAATGCGCCACACACGGTAGAGCGCAAGCGGCAGCGCAAAACTCCACGGGAACATCCCGATGAAGTAAATCCCGATGTAGAAATACCAGACATTCCATTTCGCGTGCTCGGACACCGTCGCGCGCAGGACGTTGTGAATGCCGAGGAACGTATTGATGAAATCCGCCCCATGCACGAGATACATATAGATGTACCACGGTGCGCAGACCGCTGCAAAGACGAGCAGCCCCGTCGGCAGACAGATGCGCCGAAGCGCGGAGAGGTCGCGTGCCGCCAACAGGAAGACGAGGATCACAAGCCCCGGCAGGAGAAAGCCGACCGGTCCCTTCGTGAGAACCCCCAGCCCCGCACAGGCGTATGCGATGTAGAAAAACTTTTGCTGCCGCTCATAGTACCCAAGAAAGAATGCCGCGAGCGTGCCGCCGAAGAAGACGAAGAGGCTCATATCCGTGAGGATGAGCTTTGCGAGGAAGGCGTAGAGTACCCCCGTCCCGAGGATGATCGCCGACCAGAACGCCGTCCGCTCATCGTAGAGCCGCCGCGCAAATCCATAGGTCAGGAGGAGTCCCGCCGCCGCAAAGAGCGCAGGGAAGAACCGCGCAGCGAAGTCCGTCACGCCGAACGCGGAGAACGCCGCGAGCAGCTCCCAGTAAAAGAAGATCGGCTTGTCGTACCAGTAGTTCCCGTAGATCTGCGGAGAGAGCCAGTCCCCCGCTGAGAGCATTTCCTTCGCTGTCTGTGCGTAGTTCACCTCGACGGGCGCCGTCACAGAGAGCGATCCGTTGCCCCAGAAATACAGTATGACAAGGCAGAGTATTGCCGCACCGCTCGTCAGCCGCTCATTCATCACAGCACTCCTTTGACCGCGCTCCTGCGTGCCTGTTGTCGCACGCAATCAGGTAGAGCGGACGATTTTTCACCTCTTGCAGAATACGCGCGATGTACTCGCCGCAGACACCGAGCATCATCATCTGCATGCCGCCGAAGAACAGGCTGCATACGACGATGGTGGACCAACCCGCCACAGTCTCTCCACTGAGCGTTTCAAAGAGGACGTGGAGGAAGATCAGCATGGCAATCAGTGCCGAGAGCACGCCCATGTAGAATGCAGCGCGCAGGGGCTGTACCGAATACGCAAGAATGCCGTCGAGCGCGAAGGAGATCATCTTGTGCAGGGAGAACTTGGACTTCCCGGCAAAGCGCTCGTGCGCCACAAACTCCACCGTCGTCTTCCGAAAGCCCATCGCTCCCACAATGCCGCGGATGAAGCGTGCGTGTTCACGGTAACGGCGCAGGGCGAGCACGGCTTTGCGATCCATCAGACGGAAGTCCGACCCGCCCTCCTGGATCTCCACATCGGTCATCGCATTGAGAAGGCGATAGTAGTATTTCGAGGTCAGCCGCTTAAAGAGCGAGGCTCCCTCCGTCGTGAGGCGCACGGTCTGCACGATCTCATAGCCCGCCTCCCACTGTGCCAGCAGCACGGGCAGGAGTTCCGGCGGGTGCTGCATATCGCCGTCCATCGTGATAACCGCATCGCCATTCGCATGATCCGTACCGCAGGTCAGTGCCAGCTGGTGCCCCGAATTGCGCGCGAGAAAGATCGACTGCACGCGTGCATCCCGCTCCCCCAGTTCGCGCAGAATCGCGCGGCTGCGGTCACGGGAGCCATCGTCGATAAAGAGCAGCTCATAGTCATACGGCAGCTGTTCCATAACCGCCTCGACGGACTGCACAAAATGCTCGATATTGTCCTCCTCGTTGTAGACCGGAACGACAATCGAAACCCGTTTCACCGTGACCATTCCTTCTCTCATCAAAAATGTCCGATCAGACGCAGCCAGCGGTCATTTCTGTCCGCAAGCCCCGCAATGCTCAGGAAATCATGGAGCTTGTACCGCAGCTCCCACTCCCACGCTCCTGTATCCGTCCACTGCTCGTAGCGCAGGAGCCAACGCGGATGTATCTCATAGCAGCCCGCAACGGAAAACCGCGCGTCACTCACATCGTAGCGCAGATCCCCTGTCAAACGGGGAAGGAGTGCGCGTGCATAGCCCATGCGCCACGCGAGCCGCACATCCTCAGGGGCTGCGTCCGTCTCGACATAGAGTTCATCGCGCGCACTCATCATCTGCCCCGCATGCAGCCGCATACGCAGATCGCGCTGTTCACCGATGCGATGCTCCGCCGCGTGCCCGATATCGAGCCAGCCCGTCAGGCGAAGGCGGTAGCGTGTCGTATCCGTGCGGCTCATGACCACCATGCGCTCTGCCGGCAGGATCGTCACGCGTGTCGTGAGATGCAGCCGACGAAAATCGGGGGCATCGTCCACCCCCGCTTGCAGCTGCTGTTCAAACGCAGTGCGGTGGCGTGCAACAAAGGCGACGGGCACGCCGACGAGGCGGTTCACCGCCGTCTCCATCGCAGGGCGCCGCGCGAGCAGCGTGACATTCGGAATCGTGTCGGAACGCATGGAGAGATCGACCGTCCGCACAACGGGCAGACGCGGATAGACGGTCAGATGCACCCGTGCCGCTTCATCGACATCGATATCGTAGTCCGCACGAAACTCCGGCAGATGCTCCTCCATATAGACGGTCAGACTTTTTTTCAGCGCACCCGCAGCCCAGTCCGTTGCAGCGACGGGCAGTCCAACAAGGGCATTGGAAAAGACCGTACCGACATCCGCGAGATCGGCGCGTACGAGTGCCTCAACGTCGGAGGGCATCCCCTCCACTGCCAGCTCCACGGATACGCTTTGAATCGTATCAGCCCACGGTGCAAGGTGGATCTCCACCTCTGTACGACTTGCAGGACGCACCGTCACCCCCGTCACCGTATAGCCGACGAGCAGGCGGTCAAAGACCGCACCGATGATCTGCGCCTCCTCCGACGGAGCGACTGCCGTTATGGGGCGCCCCTCCATCCGCTCCGCCGCAATCGCCGCAACCGTACGCTCCATGCGCGTCCGTACAATGGGTGGGATCGTTTGATCGCCTACGACAATAGCCGCAGTCTCCTCCACGCGGGAGGACTCTGCGGCATAGACGGGAGCATACAGCCCCAAAACTGCGAAAAAGAGAAGCACGAACACGCAGGCGCACACAGCGAGATGCGCCGCGCGCATCAGAACGTGCCGCCGACGCGGAAGTGGACGCGCCCGCCCTGCGAGCCACGGCCGTAGTCGAGGCGCAGCGGTCCGATCGGCGTGTTGAGACCAAGACCGACACCGACGCTCGCGTGCAGATCCTCCGGCATAAAGCCACTGTTCCACGCTCCGCCGTAATCGGCGAAGAGCGCACCCGTCACCTTGGACACGATTGGGAAGCGGTACTCCGCAGAGACGAGTGCCATGCGCGTCCCACGGAACTGATCCTCGCGGTAGCCGCGGATCGTATCCTGACCGCCCACACGGAACTGACTGTACTCCGAAATCGATCCCTTGCTGATGCCATACTGCCCGCGCAGGACGAATACCTGTGAACGCCCCGCCTTGAGATAGTGGGCATCGCCCGCAATGTATTTCTGATAGTTAAAGTCGCCGCCAAGCCCCGCGAACTCCGCCGAGAGGGAGGCACGTGCCCCCGTGGTCGGCTCGTAAACGTTGTCGCGCGTATCCGTCACGTGCTCAAGCGTAAGGCTGCGCGTCGTACCGAAATTATTCTTGATCCACGTCGTGTTCCCGCTGCGGTCGCCCGCATTGCCTGTCTCCGTGTGCTTGACATATTTATCCTGACGACTGCGCAGCGTGACAAAGTTCGTCGAATACTCACTCATGGGGCGGCTCAGGGTGAACTCACCGCCGGAGTATTTGCGCATGAACGACTCCTTGTGGTTGCCGTTCTCATCGTAATCATCGTATTCATACGTACGGTTGTAAACGCGCAGCGTGCCCGCCGTCTCCTTCTTGTCGAGCCACGGACGGCGGTACATGAACGTATAGCCGCGTGCATCCGTATCATCACCGCTCATTTCATAGCTGAGGCTGATCGTATCGCCTATGCCGCAGAAGTTCGTATCGCTGACACTCACCATACCGACCATGCCGTCCGAGCTGGAGTAGCCCGCGCCGATGCCGAACGAACCCGTGCGCTTCTCCTTGACATCGAGTTCCATGATAACGGCATTCGGCTCCACGCCGGGGTTCATCTTGACATTGACATCCTCGAAGAAGCCGAGGTTGTAAACGCGCTGCATACTGCGGCGTGCCTGATTCGCATTAAACGGCTCACCAGGTTTCTGGCGCATCTCACGCAGGATGACGCGCTCCTTCGTCTTCTTATTGCCCTTGACCTTATAGCCCTCAAGTGTGCCCTCACTGATTTTGATCGTGAGCGTACCGTCCTGTGCAATGTTGAGGTCCGTGATCTTTGCGAGGATATAGCCGTCCGCACGGTACTTCTCCTGAATCGCCTGCACATTCTCCTGCAGAACGCGGGAGTTGAGCAGCTCGCCGTTCTTCACCGTGACGAGCGACATCAGCGCCTCCGTCGGCTCGACCGTATTGCCCTCGATCTTCACTTCCTTCAGCTCCGGGTTTTCAAGCACGTTGTAGGTCAGAACAACGCCCTCGGGCACCTGCTCGAACGTCGGATAGAGATCGTAGAAATAGCCCGTTGCATAGATCGCATCGCGATCCTTCACCAGCCCCTCCTCCGACACGGCATCGCCCACGTGCATTGCGAGTGCCGCGCGTGCCGTCGGCTCGGTCGCCTTCGTCGCACCGCTGAAATTGATCTCCACAATCGTCTTGCCAACCTGCGCCGCAAGGTAATTGGAGATCTCCGTCTCAGCGGGACGCTTCGCTGCCCACGCGGCGGCACGCTCATCCGAGGTTGCGGGAACCTCCGTTGATGTCAGTGCCGGCGCATTTACAACCGGCGCATCTGCCAGACTTTGCGTGGCAGATACTGCGGCGTCACTCAGCACGGGAGCGCCCGTCACCGCATTGGCAGATGTCGTTTCTGCGGCAGTGTTCTTCTCTGCGGCATAACCGTGCGGCAGGGCGAGGGTAGACACCCCCACGCCCAGGACAACGGCGCGTATGAGACTCTGATATTTCTTGCTGTTCAAAGGCGAAACCTCCTAGATATGCACGAACCTCCGCCACAGAGGACGGATGTGCTTCCTATTCCCGTAAAATCTTGCCGCCGACCTGCATGAGACGCTGCATATCAGCACTGGGGAGCGGCGGGGGGGCAGCCGCCTCCGTCGCTTGCTCCGCATTCTGCGGCGAAGCGGGCGCAGCAGCGGTCATCGTCTCGTGCGCTGCCCGTGTAGGCTGTCCCTGCGGAGATGCGCCCTCTGACGGCAGCGTCTCCTCATATTCGATTCGTTCCGCTTCCGCAGGGAGAGGCGCTGCCATGCGCTGCTCCGTCTCCTGCGCCATGGACGAACCCGACGAAACATCCTCCGCAGGCGGAGAACCTCGGAGGAGCCAGAAAGCTCCTGCCGCCACGGCGAGCAGCGGCAGAAGGCGCCCCGCCCATCGCCTCAGGCGTACGCGGCGGTCGGTCGCAGCGCGCGCGAGCTCCGCGCGTGCAAGCATGAGCTTCAGATCTCCCGCGAGATCGTCCTCGCCTGCAAGCGCGTGTTCCGCACCCGCGAGCCATTCGCGCGCCGCACGAATGGATTTTGCGCGCTCCCTGCGGTCGACATCCATCGCCGTACCTCCTCTCAAGGGATTATACTACAGTCCACCAGATAGATTCAAGAACCCAAAATTAAAATGAGGTCTTATAAAAATTACCAATGCTGCATAAAGCGCGCGAGCATACCGCGAATGCGCCGGATGCCGTTCTGCTGCAGCCGATAGATATGCGCCGGTGTCACGCCAAGCGTTTCCGCCATCGTCTGTGCACGCGCACCGCCGATTGTCACGCCCTCAAGCACAAGCCGCTCTCGTGCGGGCAGACGCTCCATTGCAGCCCCCAACACATGAACCAGCGCGTGATGCTCCGCAATCTCCGCCACGGAAGGACACCCATCGACAAGGAGCTCCTTCCCTGTCTCGTGCATCTCCGTATCCGCCTCAAGACAGGGGAGATCAACGCGTCCCTCACGCCGCAGAAAATCCAGAATGCGCCCACGTACACGGTGCACGGCATAAAGGCTGAATGCTGCGCCGCGCGCGGGATCGTAGTGCTCCACTGCCTCGATCAGACCGATGGTCCCCTCCTGCACCGCATCCATCACGGCAGACAGCGACCGATACGGCATCACCTCACGGAAGACGAGCGGCTGATACCGCTCGATGATCTCCTGTCGCGCAGCCTCATCGCCGTGCTCCTTGTAGGCACGCCAGAGTTCCCGCTCCTCTGTGGGCGTGAGCTTCTGCACGGCAGAGAGTTTTTTTACATAGTCCGAGAACACGGGCACACCTCCTTCAGAACCTGATTCGTGCCTCCACGCTGAACAGCTGATCCGCGCCTTCGCGGTCATACGAGATGCCGAACTTGTCGCTGAAGTCATACTGCACACCGAAACGATGCTTGTCCGATGCTGCGCCCAGCCCCTGCACATAGCGCACCATGACGCGGTCACCGAAGTACTTGCCCACCTCAACGTTGTATTCGTTCTCATTTTTTTTGATAGCCTCATCGTTTTTCGTTTCAAAGAGCGCCCCACTGCCGCTTGAGAGCCGCAGCACATCGAGATGCAGGAAATTCTTCACGGAGTCCTCGACCTCGGAGAGAATGCTCATCTGCAGCCCAATCGAGAGAATGTCTGCCGCCGTGATGCCTCCTTCTCCGTTTCGATAGGCATTGCGCAGCGTGAGCATGCGGATGATTTCCTCCTCCGACATCTCAGGACTGGATCCCAGACGGAAATCCATGTGATCGAGCGGTCCATGCGCCGAGAGGAAGACGCGCGTATTTGTGAGACGTGCCTCCGCATAGAACGCAATCTCCGGCAGGAACGACTCCGGCTGGTTGAACGTCGCCGTCCCCTCACGGATCTTGAACACCGTTCGGAGATAGCTGACCGAGTCCCCGCGCCGCACACCGATGAAGCCCGATGTGTGCGGATGGTGCGTCGTGCCGCCAAAATGCACATGACCGGACGGATGGATGTCATAGAGGTTGGGGCTGAAAAAATGTACGTGGCGATCCACATTCAGATCGACGTCCAGAATGATGTGCGGCAGCTCATCATTCGTGTCGGGAATCGACGGGATGGAGATAAGCGCACGATCCAAGTCGATGTTCCCTACAATTTTGGGCAGCTTCTCCCCCCAGTATTCGCCCTCCGTTAGATGCAGCGAGCCGTTCAAAGGCCCCTCAAAGAAGGACGCTTTAATGGCAAGCGCATTCATCACGAGCGTAACGTCATACTTCGTCAGCTCGGTGCCGCTCAGCTCCATGCGCCCCGTCATCGTGTATGTACCATCGCCCATGCGCCCCGTACACGTACGCAGGACAATGGCATCACCGAGGGCATCAACCTGGAGCTGCATATCCGTGATAGGATTCTCAAGATATTTGATCTTCAGTGCGCCGTCCGCCACGCGCACCATCCCGTCCAGACGCGGTGCAGCGAGCGTTCCATGCAGCTTCAATGTGCCCTCCGTATGCCCGAGTGCCCACTCCACATGCTTGGAAAAGACCGGCAAAAGGGAGAGATCGGCATTGTCGAGCACAACCGTCAAATCAAGCTGTTCATACGCAGACAGCTTCTCATCACGCGCGGCGGTAAGTGCACGCAGGGGTAGTGTCCCGTGCGCACTTGCCATGTAGCGGACACCGTCGATGTACTTCGTCACGACAAGCTGCTGCAGATCAATGATCGAATTGCGCAGCCGCGCCTCCCCGAGCAGCTCATCGAACGAATTGCCGCGCATACCGCCATCCTTCGCCATGAGGTGCACATCCGCCTCTGGATTCTGCGTGTAGCCGCCGATATGCGCCGTCAGTGTCGCCGTACCCGCCACAGGCTCTTCCACCCCGGCAAACTTTGTAAAGAGCCCAAGCGAGATATCCGACGCTGCAATATCCACCTTTGTCATACCGTCGAAATCTACCGTTCCGACCACAGAGAATCCACCCGTCCCCTGCGCACCCGCAATCTGCCGTATGGTCAGCACACGATCCGCAAGCGCGGCATCGAGCTTCACATTGTTCACCGGATAGGTAGCAAGGGTACCGTCTGCAAGCGTCCCCGTCAGAGCGATGGACGGATTGTCCGGCGTGCCGCCGAGGTGAACCTCACTCGTGATCATCCCCGTAATCCTCTGCTCCCGCTGATTTGCGAGTGCCAGCAGCGCCGTCACATCCATTTTTTCAATATCGAGCGTACCGCCGAGTGCCCGCGTCTCCATATCGTAGCGCAGACGCGCCGTCACAGAGCCGTCCGTCCCCTGGCGGAAGCCCGTATCCTCCAGATCGACGATCCCGTTTTCATAGTGCGCGAAACTGCGAATCTCCCGCAGCTCCACACCGTTCATCGTGATCGTATCCGCCTTCAGCTGTCCGCGGAAGATCGGACGGGAGATCGTGCCCCCCACCTTGCCGTTAAAGACGCCGTGCCCGGAAACCTCGTAGGGCAGCTTGTGCTCAAAGCGCTTCATATCGAGATCGCGCACCTCGGCATCGAAATTGAGAAGCCCCTGTGCACTGATCGTGCCATTCAGAACCATATCCACCATCGGTGAATAGATGTGGAACACCTGCACGCGGATGATCCCGTCATCGAGGAAGTAGTCGCCGTCCATACCCGAAAGCACCGCCCCCGCGTAGCTGCCGCGATAAAAGTGGACATAGCCCACGGCGTGCGGATTGTCGAGCGTCCCTGTGAACTTGATGATATTGTCGATATTGCCCGTGATCGGCTGATCGGGGGCGACGAGCGCCGCCACATCCTCCATGCGTGCCCCCATCGTATCGATCTGCAGATCAATACGGCGTTCGCCCGTAAAGCCAATCGTGCCGTTTACGAGCCAGACCTCGCGTCCGCCGCGCTCCATCGAGAAGTCATAGATCCCGACCCCGGAGAGCGAGCCGTCCGCGCGAAAGAGAAGGCTGTCAAACGGCTGATACATGAGGTCGCCGTTCGTTGCCGAAACCCGTATATCCACATGAGGATCATGGATGTCGCCATGCACTTCACCGCTGAAATCCGACAGCCCCGAAAAGCTCAGACGATCATCCAGCGCATTCAGCAGCGAGAGATCCACATGACCGCCATAGACACGCAGGTCGAGTGCAGAACCGTCCGTGATCGTCCCCTCAACGCCGAGATCGGTATCATTCGCAAGGTTCAGACTGAGAAAATCAATCGTCAGATCCTTTCCATGCAGCAGAAAGGACGCGCTTGCCCGTTCCACAGGAATCGCACGGTAACTGCCGTCCAAGACCTCCGCGCTGCCGTAGACCGAAAGCGTGGAGGCATCTGTGCCCTGACCGCCGACGCCGAGATCGGCGTGCAGTCTGCCGCTTACATCCTCCGGCACGGGAATCCCTGCCGCACGCAGCTCCGCAAGCGCAATACCATCTGCCGTCAGATGCGCCGTATAGGATTTGTTTCCTGCAGCAAAAACACCCGCACCCGAGACCGTACCGCCGAAGACCTGTGCCGTCAAATTCTGAAACGAGAGCGCGCCGTCAGCATAGGTGACATCCGCCGCCGCATTTGCCACGGAAATACCATTGACCGTCCCGCCCTCCGTACGCAGCTTCCCTTCCGCCATGGGGACAGCGAGCGTCCCCGTAACGTGCATATCCGCCGTTGCCGTCCCCACATAGGGACTTCCCGCGAAAAGCTGATCAACGGCAACGTCATTTGCCCGCAGCATGAGATCGAGATAGGGTTCATCCGTATCAAGACGAATCGTCCCATCAACACGCGCTGTCTGCCCCGCTGCCGCGACGGTCGCCGCGAGAAAAAGCTCACGCTCGCTGAACGTGAGCGCCGCACTCCGCAGCTCGGTCTCCGTGCCGTAGATCTCTGCCGCAGCACGCGCACCATCCACGCGCCCATCCAAGGTGAGCACGCCGTCCACGCGGCGCAGATGCAGCCCGATGTGATCTGCACGCACATCGTGAATATGAACATCCTCGGACAATGTCCCCGCAGGGAGGAAGTCCAACAGCGGGGTCACATCCGCATCATACGAGTTCAACCGAAGATCGTGTGTCCCTCCGACATAGTCGCCGCGCACACGCAGGGAAACGCCGGCGAGCGCACCCGCCAGATCGTAGGAAACATCGCTGCGGTCAATCTCCACCGTTCCCGCAATGCCGGTCAGCGCGTACGTACGTCCGCCTGCGGCAACATCCGCCGTCGCATCCTCCATGCGGATGCGTCCCTCAAACGTACTCGGCTCGCCATCCTGTGCGCCGAGATCGCTGTAGTTCCACGTACCGTCGTCACGCTGCACAATCGCTGCATGCGCCCCCGTAAGCAGGATCTCATCAATCGAGGTTTCGGGCGATGAAAGCAGAGAAAGCAGACGAAGCGTCACCCGTGCCTCATCGGCACGGAGGACAGGCTCCGCCTGCTTATCGTAAATAATGACATCATCCAATTTCAGCTCGTGCAGAGAATGGATCCCCACCGCGCCGACGTGCACGGTTGTCCCCAGCTTCTCTGTCATGAAGCTCTCTGCCAGCTGCCCCGCCTCCGCCATAAAAGACGTGGCACGCACAACGTGAATGAGAACTGCTGCGCAGATGAGGACGGCGGCAAGTACCAGAGTCCCGACATACGCCTTCCGTCTCATAGAAAACCTCTTATTTCATCGCCGCTTCGTAGGCAGTATTCGCCGCCCGGACGCGCTCCGCCGAAGCCTGTGCAGCCTCCGGCGGGGACTGGACAGGCGCGGGGCGCACGGCAGCCTCCTTCGGTGTCTCAAACAGTGCCCCCTCATGCAGCTGTGCCTCTGCACGTACGGCGGGGGCTCGCTTGCCCTCCGCCTCTGCCGCACGATAGCGCATAGCATCGAGATCGACCGGCACGCCCATCGCATTGTCAAGACTTGCCTTGCCCATATTGTAGCTGTAGAGTGCCGTTGCGTAGTTCATGCGCGCCGTCGTGAGATTATCCGAGGCACGCATGACCTCAAGGTTCGTTCCAACACCCGCATTGTAGCGCACACGCGCGATGTTATAGTCCTCTTCCGCTTGCTTGACCGCCGTCTCCGCCGTCTTGATATTCTGCTCTGCCGCACGCAGGTTCAGATACGCCGTGTGCACATCGAGACGGATCTTCTCGTCCGCTGCCGCAAGCGCTTCCTCTGCCTTGCGCAGCGTTGCCTTTGCCGCATCCACCTGTGCCGCCGTCACACCGTTATCGAAGATATTCCACGAGGCGCTGAGTCCCGCCGCCCATGTATCGCTCGACCTATGATCGTCCTTGAACGGGCGCTCGCCCGCAATCGAGCGCGTCGCCGCCGCATTCACCGTTGGCCGATAGCCTGCCTTTGCCGCACGTACGCCCGCCTCCGCCTGTTTCACCGCATAGAGTGCCGCCGCGCCGTCCGCGCGATAGAGAAGCCCGTAGTCCGTGCAGTCGTCCAGCGAGAGTTCATACCCCGCATAGCGCAGCTCATCGTTGATCGTCAGCGTTGTATCCGTTGGCACGCCGATCACATTGTTCAGCGTCGCCACCGCAACCTCATAATTATTCTTCGCCGTCGTGAGGTTCTGCTTCGCATTCGCCAGCTCCACCTCCGAGGCAAGCACATCGGCGCGTGCCACCGTCCCTGCACGGAACTGCGCGTTCACATCCGCGAGATGCGTTTGCAGCGTCGCCACCGTATCCTCGCGCACCTTCACCAGATTGCGCGCCTGCAGGATGCTAAAATAATCCGTCGTCGCCGTCAGTCGAATTGACTGCTTCGTCTGCTCAAGCGCAAAATCAGCAGCGTTCAGGGCATAGCGTGCAGCGCTCCGCTTCGCATGCAGTGCCGCGTTGTAGACGGGAATGGAAATCGTCCCCGTATTGCCGTAGTTATGTTTTACCCCCGAACCCTCATAAGCTTTGCCGCCGACACGATTTGCCGAAGTCGACCACGAAAGTACCGGACCCATCGAGCGGCTTGCCTGTGCGAGCGCAGCGTCTGCCGCATCTACATCCGTCAGTGCCTGTTTAATCGTACGGTTGTTTTCGAGTGCCATCTGTATGCTGCGCGTAAGATCCATCTGCATGGTCTCCGCCGATACCGTCCCCGAGAAAAGGCCGACGGCGGCGGTCAGCGCGAGAGCCCGCAGCAATCGTTTGGCGAAACGTTCCCTATTTTTCAAATCCATTTCCTCCTCGCCCGTAACGGATGCACCCGAACGACGGGCAGCTCCAGAGATCGTCAACACATAGAACTCGTATTGACAGGTTCTATCATTGTATCAGTTCCATACATTTTTTTCAAATGAATTTATCGTTAGGTACATAAAAAAGAGTCGCCCGAGGGCGACCCTTTCAAGTATATGTGTTTCCTTACCGCTTCATATTGATCAGTGTCTCAAGCATTTCGTCCGAGACGGTAATGATCTTGGAGTTGGACTGGAAGCCGCGCTGCGTGATAATCATATCGGAGAACTGATCGGCGATGTCCACGTTCGACATCTCAAGCGCGGAGGTCGTCAGCTCCGTGCCGATGTCCGCCGCGCCGCTGACCGTGCGCGTACCGGAGTTGTTCGACTCCTGATAGAGATTGCCGCCCATCTTCGTCAGACCCGAGGGGTTGTTGAACTGCGCCATAGCGATCTGCGCCTCGACGCGACGCACATTGTTCGTGTACGTCCCCGTGATCACGCCTGAGCTGTCGATGGAAACGCTTGAGAGCGTGCCCGCCGCATTGCCGTCCGAGGTCGCCGAGATCGTGGATGTTCCCGCATACTGCGTGACCGCCGCGAGATTCATGCTGACCTGCTGCGCCGCCGCACCGTTTCCGTACGTGAGGTTCAGTGCAGCCGAACCGCTGAGATAGGCACCCGTCGTGTCGAAGTTCAGATCACTCTTCGTAAGCGTCACATTCGTCGTCGTGCCGTCCTTCTCGGTGATGCTATACGTATCGCCGCCCGTGCCGAGCGACATCGTCCACTTGTTGTTGCTGGACTTCGTAAATACCACAGGGACGGAGTGCGCTGCACCAAGCGAGTCATAGACCGTCACGAGGGTCGTCACCGACGGATAGAACGTATCGTTGCGGTTGTACTCCTTGCCAATGAGTCCGCCGATGGACGTGCCCGTCTTCGTGTTCAGTGAAATCGTAGAGACCTTCTTGCCGCCGTACTCGTAGGTGGACTCACGGGTAATCGCCGTAATCGTTCCCTCACCGGGAGCGCCGCCCGTGTGTGCATACGTCGCCGCAGCACTCGTAATCGCTGGTGTTGGAGCAGAGAGTATCGCACTGTTGCCGTCTGCCGTCGTCACCGTCGCGCCCGCCTGCGGCGTGAGGCTCGTGATCTTGAGCTGACCCGTATAGGTATCGCCGACCTTATAGGTGAAGCTCGTCGGCTTCGGCACGGTCACCGTGACCACCGTGCCTGGGCTGATCGTATTGTTTGCATCCAGCGTCAGCTTGACATCAGAGGGCGGCGAGCTGACAATGCCGGTGATCTTTCCGCTGATGTTGTACGCATCCCCGTACGCATAGGTGCCGGAGTCAAACGCCGTTGCACCCGTACGTGTGATCGGCACAGTGACGCCCGTGATCGCCTTCGGACTGGCAGAGTTGGCGGGGTCGAGGCTGAGTACTGCATCCACCTTGCCCGTCGTGGTCGCAGTGACATTGGAAATGGTAGAGGTATAGAGCGTACCCGTTGCAGCGGAGCCGACCGTCTGAGCCGGAGCAGACGAATCCAGATAGATCTTCCTGCCCGTGCTCATCGTGAGGACAAGCTTTCCTGTTTCCGTCGGCGTATAGCTGTTCGTCGTACCGGACGTACCGTCTGCATACTTCACGAGGATGTTCGCGACATCGTAGCCCGGCGTGGTCGCATTGAGGTTCTTCGTATAGGATGCCGAGATCGTGGACGAGGCCTCCATCGACTTGCCCGCCGGGATCTGGATCTTCGTCGTGTTCTCGCCCGAGGGTGTCACCTCACCGCCGCTCGCCATATACCCCTGCACGTAGAGACCCGTACTCGGGATCGTGAGGTTGCCCTGCGCATCAAACTCGAACGCACCGTTGCGCGTATAGTATTTCTGATCGCCCTTCGATACGACGAAGAGCCCGTTGCCGCGCGAGATGGCGACATCGGTGTTTTTTCCTGTCTGCTGTACCGAACCGTTGGTATAGATGAGGTCGGTGCTCGCGACACTCATGCCGAGACCGATCTGCTTCGGGTTCACGCCGCCGAGTGTGCCGTTCGGGGCAGCTGCACCCGAGAGGTTCTGCGAGATCATATCAGCGAACGTGACGCGGCTCGCCTTGAAGCCCGTCGTGTTGACGTTTGCGATGTTGTTGCCGACGACATCCATTCGGGTCTGGTGACCTTTCAGTCCCGAAACACCCGAGAACATTGCACGCATCATTTTTACATCTCTCCCCTAGATTTCTATAAATTGCAGTATGATGACAATGTATTCCTTCGCGCATGCTCAGACCGCCATCGGTCATGAAACGCACAAAGGCGTTCGTCGCGCATTCTGTCCCCCCACGGCTCAGTCCACGAGTCTGTGTGTGACGAGAATTTCGTGCGAACGGTCAATCGCCTCTTCGAACGATTTCCGAAAAAACATTTGCGGGTAGAGACTCTCCCTGTCCCCTGCCGACGCGTGCGCTTCCCTGCTCGGCGCCCCCTTGTACAGCAGGATGTAACTCCATATTTTCACCCTTCGCCTTATGATAGTTTGCTCAAGACATTTTACAATCACTATATCGTCATCTTTTTATATTTACTTAAATTTTTTGTAGAGATGTTTTGCGGATCCGCATTTCGTGTGCGTTTTCCCAGCGTGTATCGGTCAATTATGCTTGCATTGCAGGGGTAAATACGTTACCATAATGATGGATGTAATATTTGGAAAAGTATCATTTTATAGAGTGCAAAGGAGGATCTCCCATGTCCGAACACATCAAATTATCCGTTCAGGCCGGCATCGCGACGCTCACGATCGACCGCCCCGCCTCGAACAATCCGCTGAATGCGCAGATGTTCCGCGACCTGATCGCCGCAGTGGAGCATTGCGATGCGGACGACACCGTAAAGCTCCTCATCATCACGGGCGCGGGCAAGAATTTCTCCGCCGGCGGCGACATCAAGGAGATGGCGACGTTCGACTTCATCAGCTACGATCTCTCCATGCTGACGGGTCAGGCATCGCTCGCCCTGCGCCGCTGCTCCAAGCCCGTCATTGCGATGGTGAACGGTGCAGCGGCAGGCGGTGGCTGCGGTATCGCGCTCGGCGCGGACTTCCGCATCATGACGGAGGAGAGTTATCTGCTCACGGCGTTCTCGAACGTCGCACTCCCCGGCGACACGGGCTGCATCTACCATCTGAAGCAGATTGTCGGGCTCGCGAAGACAATCGAACTCATGGCACTGAGCCCGCGCATCTACGGCAAGGAGGCGCTGCAGCTCGGCCTTGCGACACGCCTCGCCCCCGATGGGAAGCTCGCGGAGGAGACGAACGCATTCGCCGCAAAGCTGCTGCGCCGCCCGCTCGGCACAATCGCCATGCAGAAACGGCTCTACTACGAGGTATTCTACCATGACTACATGGCATACAGCCGCCTTGAGGCGGAGAACCTCGCAAAGGCGGGTGCATCCGCTGACCACCGTGAGGCGGTGACGGCATTTTTGGAGGGCAGGAAGCCGCAGTTTAATCAATAAGTTTCCATCAAAAAAAGCAGATGCACGGGATGAATGTGCATCTGCTCTTTTTTCGTGGCTACAACAGGCTGTGTACTCTGCCGAGTTCGCGGATCTTGTCCAATGAGAGGTTGGAGATCTTTGCGATAGTCTCAAGCGGCATCTTCTCGCGCAGCATCCCGAGGATCATCTCGATCTTTCCCTCGGCACGGCCTTCGCTGCGACCTTCAAGACGACCATCTTCGCGTCCTTCCTCATATTTCGCAGCCTCGAACTGCTCCTGATTCCACTCAAAGTTCACCATATCAACTACCTCCCTCTCGTGCTCCTCTAAAAATTTCTTCATGATATCCCGCTCTTTGCAGTACCGCATCGCGGTGCGAATCGCATCCGCGCGCTCCATCCCTGCCACAATGTTTTTCTTGATGCAGTCCACGAAGAAGCTGTAGTCATGCAGTGCGCGGCTCTTTAGGAGCAATTTCTTCTGTTCACTGTAGACGACGTTGTGCACCATTACAACGAGTTCCAGATAAACCTTGTCGTCCTCCTCTCTGCAGTAGGCGTCCGAGAAACGCATCTGCATTTCCTCCTGCAGTTCCTTTGTGCCCGTGTAGAATACATGGAACTCCGGCACGGGAAGCGGAATCTGCCGGTTCATATAGAGCTGTGCTGCGTCGATGTCCTTGCGCAGCTGCTCGCAGATGTAGTACAGACAGCGCAGCGGCATATTCGCGTTCGGTGTGCTCTGATGTTCGATGAAGACGAGGTGATGCCCCGCAAGTAGGAATGAGATGTCGTTTTTCACCTGTGAGAGGAATGTGCCCTCAAGTGTCACGATCTTGAGCGGGTCATCTATCGTATACGTCCGCCCATGCAACGCGCCCGCAAGCTCGCGGAGTCGCCCCGCGTCGTTGAAGTACATGCGAAACACAGTGTCCTGATACTGCCGCGCCTTCTCTCCCTTGTTCATACCCGCTCCCTCCAAAGATTTTCTCTATTATAGCATAAAATGTACGCCCTTAGAATATTCTAGAGCTTGAAATCGTATGTATTAAGGACGCACTGATAAATTCAGCGCTACCATCTTGACGCATCTTTTTTGCCCGCACTTCGGCGAAAAATCTACGCCAATCTGGCAGACTTCATTTTATCAGTGATTCCTTAAAACCTGTGTCATTTGGCACGGGGGGGATTCTGCTATTAAGCAATAAATATCCACCCGCATAGCGGGTGGTTTTTCATTTTCGGGCATAGCCCTTATGTAATTGGCGGCGTACAAGTACGCCTTTTATTGGCCTGCCAGCCATGCACAGATTACTTGCCACCCATAAATGGGTCTCTTGGGTCAAACAAGCTCAGTTGATCCTGCTCCCGATCCTTCTTCAGCTGGTCAGCTATGTACTCCTTAATCGCCTTGGTGTTCTTTCCTACGGTATCGACATAATACCCTTTGCACCAAAATTCTCGATTGCGGTATGCAAACTTCATGTTCCCATACTTCTGGAATATCATTAAGCTACTCTTGCCCTTTAGGTATCCCATAAAGCTCGATATGCTGATCTTCGGCGGGATACTTAACAGCAGGTGGATATGATCCGGACAGATCTCCCCTTCAATGATCTCTACACCCTTCCACGCGCACAGCTTTCTTAGGATCTCCCGGATTTCCAGCCGTTTCCCTTCGTAGAATACTTTTCGCCGATACTTCGGTGCAAACACAACGTGATACTTACAATTCCACTTTGTGTGTGCTAAACTATGCGTATCGGCATTTTGTTGTTTCGACATAATGCTGTTTCCTCCCTAGTGTCTTCACTATTTTTAAGCTGGCAGGCTTACGCATAGTTTAGCACACTGGGGATTTTCTGTTCACCGCTTAAGCTCTTTCCAACCACGCGACTATCGCGTGGTTTTCTTTATACAAGAAACGGCAATCACAGGTACAACCTGCGATTGCCGTTTCTTACTGCCATGACATATTCAGTTTTCGTCTCGTGAAACATCTTCCCGTTGTCCAGTCGACACATCGTTGGAATCTCTAGCATCACCGTGTATGAACTGAAACGTCTCTATTCCCTTACCGATATCTGCCATACCCTGCTTCCTTAGGCGTTTTATGTAAGGGTTCTTGCGAGCCTGCATCGTCGAAAAATCATATTCATCTCTCATAATCAAAACTCCTGCCGCACACCCGTATAGAACGCACGGCGTTCCCGGTTGTTCACGTCGTTCCACTCGCCAAAGAGATAGGTGCCGTCCTTCACTTGGTACTGGGCACGCAGACGCAGGGTAACGTCGTTCGGATCGTAGGCATCGGCGGAGAATTTAAACTTCTCGCCCGCATAGGCATCGACCCCAACGCCCGCCGCACCGGCGACGACACCCGCGCGCGCACCGAAGGACGTGCTGCGCGTGCCGACCTGTGCGCTCACCTTGTCCCCGCCGCCGATATCGTCCACGCCGAATGTCGCATACATGCCCTGTTGCTCACCGACATCGAGATTGAAGTTCGTACGCCAGTCATCCGCCTTGCCGCTGTACATCGCGTCCACCTTCGGCGTGACCTTGACGTTCTGCAGACGCCCCATCAGACCGTTTGCCTTGTCCGACATCGTGCGCGCGTTGTGGATGAGAGCACGCGCGTCCTCCTGCGTCGCCCGATCCCCTGCAACCGCCTCGATGCCCTCTGCGATGCGCAGGAGGCGCTCGGAGGACTCCGTGATATTTGCAAGCGTCTTTCTGAGGTTTTCCGCCGTCTGTGGGTCTGCACCGACGCGCTCAAGATTCTCCATGATACGCTCGGTGCTCGCCGTGGTCTGTGCGAGATTCGCCGACATCGTGTTCATATTCGCGAGCAATTCATGCAGATTCCCACGATTCTCGTTTGCCATCTGCTCAAGCGTCGCGGTCAGCCCGTCGAGGTGCGCCGTCATCTGCTCCATATTGAAGACGAGCTGAACCATCGAGCTTTGGAAACCGGGTGCGCCGACGATGTTGTTGATCGACGTGAGCATTGCCTCAACTTGAACGATCATCTTGTTCAGCTCGGTGAACATCGTATCCATGCCCATCTCGTTTTCGCCGTAAAGATAGTCACCATTCGCATAAAAATCGACATTGGACGAGGGGGTAATGATGACGAATTTATCTCCCATGATGCCGGGCTGTCCGATGGTGATGGACGAGCCGCGCGGAATTTTCACGCCGTCCTGAATGCGCATGGAGACGGTAACCCCCGTACCGTCGCTCACGATATTCTCCACCTGCCCGATGGGGACGCCCGAGAGGAGCACCTGCGCCTCGGGGTTCAGCCCGACGACGCGTCCAAAGCCCGCATAGAGCATATAGTCCTGTCCGCCGCCAAGCCGCAGTCCGCCAAAAAACATAACAACGGCGATGAGAAGCGCTGCTCCCCCAAGCGTAAACGCCCCGACCTTTGCCTCAGCACTCATGCTCCTGCCTCCCTTCGGTGGTGCAGCGTACGGAAAAACGCCTGTACGCGCTCATCTGCAATGTCCTGAAAACGTGCTGCCGTATCCACGGCGATCAGTTCCCCGTCGTAGATCATGGCGATGCGGTCAGCGATGCGGCTCGCACTCGCCATATCGTGCGTGACAACGACGGAGGTCACGCCGAGTTTTTTCTGCATATCTATGATGAGTTCATCGATCTTCGCCGTCATGATGGGATCAAGCCCCGAACTCGGCTCGTCGTAGAAGATGATCTCGGGGTCGGTCGCAATCGCACGCGCAAGCCCCACGCGTTTTTTCATGCCGCCCGAGAGTTCCTGCGGCATCAGCCCCGCCGCGTCGGGCAGCCCCACGAGTGCGAGTTTCTCACGCACAATGCGCCGAATCTCCTCCTCACTCTTATGCGTATGCTCGCGCAGCCCAAATGCGACGTTTTCGCCGACGCTCATCGAGTCAAAGAGTGCGGAGTACTGGAATACCATGCCCATGCGCAGGCGCACGCGGTCGAGCGCGTCCTCATCAAGCACGGCAATATTCTCGTCACCGATGTGGATGGCACCCGACGTGGGGCGATCCAGCCCGATCATGAGCCGCAGGAGCGTGGACTTACCAGAGCCCGAACCGCCGATGATGGCGATGGTCTCGCCCCGTTGGATGGTGAGGCTGATCCCCTTGAGTGCTTCCTTGTCCCCGAAACACTTTTTGACATTGTTCAGTCGTATCATAGCGTGTCCTCAGAACAGGAAGAACGTCAAGACGGCATTCAGAATAAAGATGACAATGATCGAGGTGACAACGGTCTGCATGGTCGCCTTGCCGACTCCCTCCGCACCGCTCGGCGCATTCAGTCCATAGTGGCAGCCGAGAACGGCGATGACGTTGCCGAAGAAGATCGCCTTGATGAGTCCGCCCGTCATATCGTAGATAAGCGCGTACTGCGTGATGGAGTGCGTGAATGTATAGGGCGAAATCCCCGAGTAATACACCGCCGTCAGGTAGCCGCCGAGGACGCCGATCACGTCGCCGAACACGGTGAGGATCGGCACGACGATCATGCACGCAAGCATACGTGGCACGATGAGGTAGTTCACGGGACTGACCGCCATGACGCGCAGCGCGTCGATCTGCTCCGTAACCTTCATCGTTGAGACCTCTGCCGTGATCGCCGCACCCACACGCCCCGCGCAGACGACGCCGACGAGGACGGGTCCCAGCTCACGCCCGATGCCGATGGCAATGACCGCGCCGATGGTACTCTGCGCACCGTAGCGGATGAACTCGTGTGCGATTTGGAGTGTCAGCACAACGCCTGTGAAGAGGAGGGTGAGTCCGACGATGAGGAGGGAGTCCGCGCCAAGGTGCGCCATCTGGTAGACGATGCTGCGCACGCGCAGACGCTGTGTGACTTGACGCGCTGTCTCCCCATAGAGGAGGGTAATGCGCCCGATGTTCGCAAGATGCGTGAGGACAAAGCGCCCCACCGCCTCAAAGATGCGCTGCATGGATTCCCTCCTCCCTTTTTATCGTGTATGCTTCTCCGCCTCACTGCGCGCGAGCTCATCACAGCGCTCGTTGCGCGGATTGCCCGCGTGCCCCTTGACCCAATGAAACACGACGCGCCGTGCGGCGAACGCCGCGTCCAGCTGCATCCAGAGATCCTGATTGAGCACGGGCGCTCCGTCCGCCTTCTTCCACCCGCGCTTCTTCCACGCAGGCAGCCAAAACTTCGTGAATGCGTTCTTCAAATACTGACTGTCCGTATAGAGAGCGATGCGAGCGCCCTCGGGCACGGATGTGACTGCCATGAGCGCCGCCGTCAGCTCCATGCGGTTGTTCGTCGTCTCGGGGTCGCCGCCGCTGTACTCTCTGACCTCGCCCGTTGCGACCGTCTCGATGACGGCAGCCCAGCCGCCCGCACCGCCGGGATTGCGGAGGCACGAGCCGTCCGTGTGGATGATATAGTCTGCGTCCACGGGTTCTTCAACGATCAGTGCGGACGATTTTTTCGCCGCTGCGCCGCTTCTTGCAGCATGCGGCGCAGCTGAATCTGCCGCACCATCCAACCAGTCGCGTGCCTCCGCCTCCGTCATAAAGCCCTTGTAGACCGCGCCCTGAAAGCCCTGCACCTGCGCCGCACATTCCGCCCACACGGTGAAGATCCCCGTTTTGCGCCCGCGCTTCACGGCATAATATTTCTTTGCCACAAATACCTCTTTAGTACGAGTACCGATAGCCAACGGATACGCCCACACCGTTGTAGCCGGGGTTCTTCGTGCGCTGTCCGTTCGACACATGATGTCCGAGATAGGCGACACTGAGTGCATTCCGCTCATTGAACTTGTACGTCACACGCGGACCCACGCGCCACATAAAGCCGTAGTTGCGCGTGTGTGCAGGATGCACGCGATTGTAGACGAGAACTGCCCCCGTAAAGTCAAAGGATGCCTCCCATTTTTTCCCGAGCGGATGCGTCCAGCGCACCATGTACGCAGGTCCCGCACCGACCGCCGACGAGTCAAGTTCGACATTCGGACGATCCTTCTCCGCCCACGATCCGACGGGACGTGAGACAGTCAGCCCCCAATGGAGCGTCATGCCGTGCATCTCTTTGTACTGGCGAAAAACGTGCAGATTATAGAGGTCGATGTGACGGCGCTCTCCACGCTGCTTTAGAGCGTCGATCTGGATCTCCGCCTTCTTGTCCTGCACCGAGGCGTCACCTATATGCATCTGCATCGTATGCCCATCCGCCTCTGCGGGCGCAGCCGCTGCCGTCCCCGCCGTGCTCAGCGCGAACACAGCCGCAAGTGCCGTCATTTTCGCTTTGAAAAAAGTCATATCCGTCACCTCCAACGTGTAAAAAGCTCCGCCTCAATGCCGAGGCGGTCGAGGATCTTGCCCACCATCATATCGACGAGATCATCGAGTGTCTCTGGTCTGTGATAAAAGCCCGGCGCGGCGGGCATGATGATCGCCCCCGCACGCGCGAGCCGCAGCAGATTCTCAAGATGGATCTCGTGCATTGGTGTCTCGCGCGGCACGAGGAGAAGCCGTCGCCCCTCCTTGAGCGTCACGTCCGCTGCCCGCGTGAGGAGATCGTCCGTCACGCCATGCGCAATCGCACCCGCCGTCTTCATCGAGCAGGGCAGGATAACCATCGCATCCATGCTGAATGAGCCACTCGCAATCGCCGCACCTACGTCATCGTTCGGATAGAGAACATCGACGCGCCGCGAAAGCTCCTCCATCGTCACGCCGCACTCGTAGGCGAGCACACGCTGTCCGCTGTCCGTGATGACCGCATGCACCTCGATGCCCTGCTCGCGCAGCACATCGATCAGGCGGACGGCATAAACGCTGCCGCTCGCGCCCGTAATGCCAACGATGAGCCTTTTCATCGAATGACCGTAACCCCGCCCATGTACGGTACAAGAGCCTGCGGCACGAGAACGGAGCCATCCTCCTGCTGATAGTTCTCAAGAATCGCCGCAACCGTGCGCCCGACCGCTACGCCCGAGCCGTTCAGCGTATGGAGGAAGGCGGGCTTTGCCCCGCGCTCCGGACGATACTTGATGTTTGCGCGTCGCGCCTGATAGTCCGTGCAGTTCGAGCAGGACGAGATCTCACGGTATTTGTCCTGCGCCGGCATCCAGACCTCGATGTCATACGTCTTTGCCGAGGTAAAGCTCATATCGCCCGTGCAGAGCTGCACAACGCGGTACGGCAGTTCGAGCGTTTTCAGCACATCCTCCGCCGCCTCCACCATCGTCTCAAGCTCGTTCCAGCTTGTCTCCGGCGTAACGAATTTGATCAGCTCCACCTTGTTGAACTGATGCTGACGGATCAGCCCACGCGTGTCGCGTCCCGCACTGCCCGCCTCCGCGCGGAAGCACGCCGTATAGGAAGTGTAGTACTCCGGCAGCTGCTCCGCGTCCAGAATCTCATCGCGGTGGTAGTTCGTCGTCGGCACCTCCGCCGTCGGCACGAGGTAGTAGTCCAGCCCATCGAGCTTGAACATATCCTCCGCGAACTTCGGCAGCTGCCCCGTCCCAACCATGCTCGCCTCATTGACGATGTAGGGCGCGAGCATCTCCGTGTAGCCGTGCTTCTGCGCATGGAGATCCATCATGAAGTTGATGCAGGCACGCTCAAGCCGTGCGCCAAGCCCCTTGTAGAACGTAAAGCGCGCACCCGTGACCTTTGCCGCACGCTCCGCATCGAGCACGCCGAGTTTTTCGCCAATGTCCCAATGCGCCTGCGGCGCGAACTCAAACGTGCGCGGTATCCCCCAGCGGCGTACCTCCGGATTTTGCGTATCATCCTTGCCGATCGGCACATCCGCCTTCGGCATATTCGGGATCTGCAGGAGCAGATCGCGCAGCTTCAGCTCCACGTCGCGCAGATCCTCATCGAGCGCCGCAATCTCATCGCCGAGCGCACGCATCTCAGCAACCACATCATCCGCACTCTCGCCCGCCTTCTTGCGCACGCCGATCTCCTTCGAGACGGCGTTGCGGCGCGCCTTCTTCTCCTCCACATCCTGCAGGATTGTGCGACGGCGCTCCTCAAGTTCCAAGAACGACGAGAGATCAAGCGCATTGCAGCGGTTCTTCAGCATCTCCTGTACCTGAGACAGATTCTCGCGCACAAATTTCATATCCAACATTCAAATCACTCCATTATGTAGTTTTCCTGTTATTCTATCACACACAGAAACTAAAAGCAAAAGCCGCCCATCTCGGGCGGCTTCCCTGCAATAGCAATTAGACAGGCGTCCAATTCTCCTGCATCTACTCGGGTTTCCCCTGTCGTGCCATCGGCGTGTGGGCTGGACGAAATCTCCCACCTCAAATTGCTATTATGCTATCTTTATTTTATATATTTTACTTCCTTTTGTAAAGAACTTTCTTGCTGCGGAGAAGCCGCCGCCATGCGCTATCTCTGATGTGTAAAAACGTAATAATAGCATCGGGCGCACTTTGTAAAGAAAAGCCCGCTTCTTCATTCGCGTTTCACAGAGTCATAGTAGAATCTACACGAAAAGGAGAGCATTTTCATGAAAATCTTACCGTGGGCGGGGAACTCCATCTTCCCAGCCCTCTGCACCTCGCTGCTCGCATGGCGCAAATCCGCGCCCGACACGCGCGATCTGCCGTGGCGCGACGAGCCGACGCCCTATCACGTCTGGATCTCGGAGATCATGCTGCAGCAGACCCGCGCAGCCGTCGTGCGCGGCTACTATCTGCGCTTTCTCGATGCGCTGCCAAGTGTGCGCGATCTCGCGGAGGTGGACGACGACGCACTGATGAAGCTCTGGCAGGGACTCGGCTACTACAGCCGTGCACGCAATCTCAAACGTGCGGCAGAGGTCATCGTTCGCGAACATGAAGGACAGCTGCCAAACGACTTCGATGCTCTGCTCGCCCTGCCCGGCATTGGACGCTATACCGCGAGCGCGATTTCCTCCTTTGCCTATGGACAGCCACGCCCCGCCGTCGACGGCAATTTCCTGCGCGTCGCCGCACGCGTCACAGCAAACCCCATCGACATTGCAAAGGACGCATCAAAGCGCGCACTTGAGGCGGCACTTGTCCCCTCCTACCCGAGTGGACGCGATGCGGGACTGCTCAACGAGGCATTTATGGATCTCGGCGCAACCGTCTGTCTGCCAAACGGAGCGCCGCTCTGCCACACCTGTCCCGCCGCATGCCTCTGCCTCGCGCACGAGTACGGCACGGAGCAGAACTATCCCGTTAAGACAGCGCTCAAAGCACGCCGCAAGGAGAAGCGCACCATCCTCCTCCTTGCCTGCGGCGACCACATCGCCATACGAAAAAGACCTGCGAAGGGACTCCTCGCAGGTCTCTGGGAATATCCGAATCTAGACGGAAAGCTGTCGCGACGCGCTGTCCGCGCGCATCTCGAAGCAGAGGGCTTCGAGGTATGTACCATCGTGCCGCTTCCCCCTGCGCGCCATATCTTTTCCCATATCGAATGGGAGCTGACTGGCTGGGCAGTCACGGTCACCGACACGAACGAGCCACCGCTCATGGCAGCAGAGGAAATCGAGGGCGCACCAAGTCCTCTCCTATGGGTGCGGCGCGAAGAACTCGCAGACAAGTACAGCATCCCTGCGGCATTCGGGTACTTTACGCCGCAATGAAAAATCCCCGCACGTTGGCGGAGATTTTTCATTGCAGATATTACGGCTGAAAGATCAGCGTCTTTTCAAACCAGAGTTTGATGGGATACCCCTGATAGACAATGGGTGCAAAACGCATGCGCCAGAACGCCTCCTCTGCCGCCTGTCGGAAGCCGAGGTTCGGCGCATCGGTGAGGATGCGGACGGACTCAATGCTGCCGTCCGTCCCGACGAGAACGCGCCCCGTCACGGATACGGTCGCAGAGTAGCCCAAAGAACGAGCCTCTTCTGGATAGTATGCCTCCGCGTCGCGCAGAATGCGGTAGGAAATTCCAGCGGCAGAGGATGCGGTATACGAACCGTCACCGTTATCAGAGAATCCATCTCCGAGTCCCACCGCCGTTCCGATTCCGCCCCCTCCTGCAGCAGACGATGTGCCATCTCCACCGCCAGCTGCAGCTCCCGTACGTGCAGCGGCGGCTGTATCGCCGCTCTTCGTCTCACTTGGTACGGCATCCATTGCGGAGACAAGTGCATTTTCCGCAGGAGGAACAACACGATCCATCTCCTGTGCCGTTGGCGCTGCAGCCGCCTTGATGCTCGGGAGCAACGATGGGGCTGACGCACTTTCTGTACGGTTTTCCCTCCGTTCTTCCGACACAGCAGGGGCACCGCCCGCACTGCCCTCATTTGCTGCCCCCTGCACCGCCGCCGCAACCTGAGTCTCAGATAGGAACCCCACTTGAAGCGGGGTTGTCGGAATGGGTGGCGATACGAGCCAGTCCACCCCAAACAAGAGCAAGACACCTACAACAGCTGCATGGACGGCGAGTGAGAGTCCTCCATAGATTTTCCACGAATGTGTCCGCATGGCATCACCCCGGTGTATCGGTCGCGATATAGACCTTTTCAATCCCGAGACGTTTTACCACATCCATGACCTGCACGACCGTCCCGTAGGAAGCCGCCGCATCTCCACGCAGAATGACGGAGATGTCCTCCCCGTGCGCCACGTCCTCCGTGAGGCGTACCGTGAGATCGCGCAGACTCATGAGGTCGCGCTCGTAGTAGATGCCGCCGTCCGCCGTAATCGTGACAGGGATGTTGCGCGTCATGCTGACCTTTGCACTCTCCGCCTGTGGGAGTGTGAGTGGCATACTCTTTTGAACGACCATCGAGAGCATGCTCATCATGAAGAATACAAGCAGAAAGAAAATGATGTCGATCATTGGAATGATCATTAGCTGCGGACGCTCCTCCTGTGGCAGGAGATCAAGCTTCACGGCGCTCACCCCCAGCATGCGCCAGATACATCGTCGCAGTATATTCCACGTCTGCAATGATACCATTCGCCCGATGTGAGAGATAGGCATAAAGACTGAGTGCAAGGATCGCCACAAGAAGGCCGCTCGCCGTCGCGACAAGTGCCTCTCCGACGCCGCCCGTGATGGCAAACGGCTCGCCCTCAGAAACGGACAGCACGCTGAACGAGCTGATCATACCGATGACCGTACCGAGAAGGCCGAGGAGCGGTGCCATTGTCACGATCACGCTCAGATACTCAAGGTAGCGGCGCAGTTCAAGTGCTTTTTTCTTTGCTGATGCCTGTACAACCTCCTCCTGACGCACATTTGTGTGCATACGTTCTGCAAGTGCCGCAAGCAAAACCTCGCCTGCCGCGCAACCTGAATTCCTGCATAGTTCAGAGACACGGTCATAGTTCTCAGCAGCAAGTGCCGCATTGACCTCGCCGCTGAAATCCGCAGCCTTTGCCGTCTGTCCCCGATAGTACGAGAATCGCTCAAGTGCAATCATCACACTGATCAACGAAGCAAGACCGATGGGAATCATCGCAAGCCCGCCCTTAGCGAGCAGTTCAAAAATCTCCATTGTCCCCCGCCTTCCTTAGAAGCTGTACCGTGCGCCGACAAAGTATGTGCGTGGGAAGCCGGGAAGCAGCGTCCCCATGCCGGTGGACGCATACTCATAATAGAGTTTGTCCAACACATTCGTAACGCCGCCGTACCATTCAAGATCTGCATTCTGCTTAAATTTGAAGCTCACATCCAACAGACCGTAGGAGTCAATCGTACTTCCTGCCTCATTGCGCTTGGACTCTCTGACAAAATTGTTGTACGAGCCAAAATAAGTATATTTCGCGCCCACGCTCCATTTTTTATCGAAGGCATAGTTTGCCTGAAGCACGACCTTGTGCTTCGGCACAGCAATTAATCCGCTGTTGGTAAAGTCAATCTCATCCTCGTTGTGTGCATCCACCACGGCACGTCCCGCCGCCGTATAACGACGCTCGCCATGCAGATAGGCGTAGCCCTCCGTCAGATCGAGCTTGCCAAACCGCTGCTGCAGTGTCAACTCTGCGCCACGACGTTTGGTATGATACATATTATAGGTCATGTATTCCCATTTGCCATAGGCATTCTTATAGTAGGGACGATCCAACTCATTCTTCGTCTCAGAGGCGAAAAGGGTCAGATTTACGGACGTTGCGCCAATCTTATCACGCACACCAATCTCATAGAGGTTGTAGCGTTCTTCCTTTGCCGTTGTCCCCTTATATGCCTTGTGGGTTGCATCTGTATAAACCTCATCGGATATTTGAAGCCCATCCGGGTTCGTAAAGCCACGCTCCCAACGCGCATATACACGTCCGACCGTTCCGTACTGATAGCCAACCGACAATTCACCGGCGGTATTCCAACGGTGCGAGGTATCCTTGCCGCCCATCGGATTTCTGAGTGTCCCGCCGTCTTTATCAAACGTATAGGCGAGATCCTCGCGGCGAATGCCCTGCGTGAACGTAAACTTGCCCTCCTTCAGCTGGTTCAGCAGGTAAAGAGCACGCGTCTCCTTTTCATAATTGAAGGACATGGGCTTTCTCCCTGATATGTAGTCCAGATGGGAGGACTGCTGTATCCAGTCAAGTCCGATGAGCAGAGAGTTCTGCTGGCCATACGCGTAGTCGAACTTCAGGCGCGTACCATACGCATCATGATTCATGCGTCCGTCAATGAGCTTAGTATTCTTATACGAGCCGTCTGCATAGAAGAAATCTCCACTGAATTTCCACTGCTTATCAAGTCTCTGATTGTACGTGAGATTATAGGTTGTCATGTCGCGGTCGCCGTCAAGATATTTTCCATCCGACGGCTTCGCATACCTGCCGTCACGCTCAATGCTGCGACGCAGGATATTCTGGATAAATTTACTCTTTTCATCCAGCTTACTGAAACGGAATGTCACGGAATGATCCGCGTCCGCATCATAGCGCAGCCCTGCAAAGAGATAGTCGCTGTTGCGGTACGTATTCTTGAAATAAAGATCCCGATTTAACTTGTTATAACC
Organism: Candidatus Centipeda massiliensis; assembly: GCF_900290285.1. Lineage (GTDB taxonomy): Bacteria > Bacillota > Negativicutes > Selenomonadales > Selenomonadaceae > Centipeda > Centipeda massiliensis. Next base: position 185,567 of record NZ_LT985756.1, read on the forward strand.
GCCCTGCACGGTCAGCTTTTCCCCAACCTTATCGCCATAGTTAAAACCAAGTCGGTACCCCTCGGAATTCCATTCCGTTGTCACCGTACGCTGCGGCTTGTTCATGCTGCGCAGATTCGTCGTAATGTTGATGATGCCGCCCGCTGCACCGCTGCCGTAGATAACGGATCCGCCGCCCGGGATGATTTCGATCTTTTCGATCTGCTCCACTGGCACATAGTCATAGTTGTTCGGCAGCGGATGCGTCACCATCGTCGTCACCGGAGCACCATCGACCAGTACCTGTATGTTTCGATGTGCCTGACCGCTCCCCTGTCCGCGAATGTCGATCTCACCCCAACGTGTACCACCGACATTGATGCTCGGCTGATCCTTGAGCACGTCGGAGATCGTCTTGTATCCCTTCTCCTCGATGGCTCGCTTCGTAATAACGATTACCTGCTTTGTATCGCGCAGCTTCTCAATCTCTACATAGTCCGGACGGACATAGGAATCAGAGAGTTTGATTGGCGCTGCTGAGGAGACGGCTTCCTGTACGCTTGACGCCTCCTTGGTATCCTGCTTTTCCGCCGCAAGAGAAACACTCGTTCCTCCTCCAATGATTAGACTGCCACACACAAGTAAACGCAGATAAAAATATTGGCTCTTCGAGATCTTGCGTCGTTTCATCACATACTCCATTTCTCTTAACACAAACAAATATGACGCTCATGTCCTTTAACAAACAAGTCGCAGAACATTAAAGATCATATTATCAATAGGGATTTTCATTGTCAATAATTTATACAAAAAAACTAAAATGGTGCTGTCATCTTTCTTTGCAGAAAGGTTCAGCACCAATTTTAGCTTTTTCCTATTATATTACGGAAGCACTGATAAATTCAGCATCATCTTAACGCATCTTTTTTGCCCGCACATCGTCGACAAATCCTACACATAGTTTTGACTATACGTCCGGTTTGCCTCCTTGTTCGGACGAAAAAATCTACGCCAATCTGACGGACTTCATTTTATCATCGATTCCTACACAGCTTTTCCAAGTTCACGCGACTGCGTACGCATGACGGTATTGAGATCGGGCTTTGCGGAAACGGCAGTGCGTTCCTTCTCCCGTTCCTTTTCGATGAGGTTCTTCAGCATCTGCATGTGTGGGTGACTCTCCATCTCCGGCGTTGGCTTGCCACGCAGTGCTGCCGCCATCTGCTCCGGCATCCCGTCAGGGAACATCGCCTCAAGCATGGAGCGCACAGACTTCGGAATCATGTCCTGCAGGGCGACGTTCTCCTTGCGGAGTTTCACCTCGTCCTCCTGCGTGAGTGCATACGCCTCGAGGAAGCCCTGAATGAGGTTGTCGTGCCAGAACTCACCCGCGAGCGTCAGACGGAAGCCCGTCGCCGTACGCGTAATGAGTCCGTTCTCCGCCCATGCGGCGAGGAGCGGTTCCATTTCCATAGCGAGATCAACGCCGTATTTCTTCTGGAAGAACGGGGCATAGAGGTAACCGTGCTCGATCTGGTCACCGATCTCACTGTGCATACGGTGTCCGTCCGCCTGCTCACCCATGAACTGGAAGGGCTTTGTCCCCTCCTCGACCATCTTCTCATACGGTGCAAGCCCGCCGTGGTTGCGCCACATCATCTCTCCGATGAAGCCGCCCGCCCCCGAACCGAACGCGATAATGTCGTTGCCGCGCTTTGCAAGTGTGTTGTAAATGCTGCGCTCGCGGTGATCGGTCGTCCAATGCGTCGTGTCGATGCGGCGTGCCATCGGATTCTCCGCGACGATCTCAAGTCCGCGTTTGAAATACTCGGACTGCTCCTCCGTTGTCGGGAGCATGGGCAGGTCGCCCGACTCGATGCGGCGTGCGAGCTCGCTCGACGGGAACACGTTGAGCTGGTAGAGGTCACCACCCGCAATCCCGATCTCGAACTGCGTGCGCACGTCGTTCTCCCAGACCTCCATCGACTGATAGGGCAGCCCATAGATGAGGTCGGCAATGACAACGGCGCCCTGCTTCTCCACCATGCGGCGCAGCGTCGCAATCACCGTCTCGCGATCATCGATGCGTCCGATTGCCTGACGGACGCGCGTGTCAAAGGACTGCACGCCGAGGGAGAAGCGGTTGATGCCCGCATTCATCGCAGCCTCGACCTTGCTCTCCGAGAGGTCATGGATGCGCCCCTCAAGCGTGATCTCACAGTCGCTCGTCAGAGGCAGCCGTTCGCGGACCGTACGCACAAGCCGCGCCAGATCGGCATCACACAGAGCCGTCGGCGTACCGCCGCCAAAGAATACCGCCTGAAAGGGCGCGCCCGTCACGTATGGCGTATCCGCAGCCGCCTCGATCTCCTGAATGAGCACATCGACGTAGTGATGTGCCGCCTCCTCGCGCGTAAAGTTCTGGAAGAAGCCGCAGTAGCTGCATTTCTTGTCGCAGAACGGGATGTGAATGTAGACGGCACGCTCGTCCGCCGGATCGGGCGTCTGCGCCATCAGATTCGCCCATACAGCCGCCTGCTCCGCTTTGTCCATAATCATGCGCTTGCCGCCCGCGCCCGGATGCACGACGCGCTTCTTCGTAAAGGCGCAGCCGAGCGGATTCGCCGACTTCGTGCCGAGCAGCCAGCCGCGTGCCTCCTCTGAGAGTGCCGCGAGTTTCTTCTCAAACGTATTCATGCGAGTGCCTCCTTTGCCGCCGCAACAACTTGTGCAAAATCATTTTCATCAGGGTGGCTTGCCGCTGCCTCATAGCGTGCCGCATTCTCGGCGGTAAACGCATGCACATTATCCTTCGGCATGCTCTTGAACATCTCGATCAGCATCGGGTCAATCGCCCCCTGCACGAGGATCGCGCCCAGAATCTCATTCGACGCATCGAACAGTGCGCGGATATTTGCAATGCACTTCGCGCAGTGCTCTGAGTCCGGCTCTGCGCCGAGCGTGCCATAGATGAAGACGCGCCTCCCGCGCAGGCTCTCGATGTACTTCTTCGCCGCAGCATCCGCCGTACCGCGGTCAATCCACGTGCCGACGCAGAGTGCAGCACTCTCCGGCACCGCTGTCGTATCCTTCACACTGTGGCAAGACGCACCAAGCGCTTCCGCCAGATGCTTTGCAACCTTTTCTGTATTCCCCGTACGCGAGGAGTAGATGACAGCAACATCATTTTTCATAAGAATTTTCTCCCATATATCAACGTGAATATATCATCTTCTTGATTCATGTATATAATATAACAGCATCTCCAAAAAATCAAGTACTTTTTTCAAAAATCATAAATAATAATTATGAATCAAATTCAAGTTTGCGCGTTTATTTACATCCTTTATAAATATATATATTCGTTCTCAAGTATATTCTCATTTGTATCAAGCTATTTGAGAAAATCACCTTCATATTTTCTTCAGATTCCAAAAACCATTTTTCTTATAATCTATTTTGATTGTATTCATATTTCAGTTCTGTCAATAATTTATATCTATCTTTTTAAACGCAAAAAAACACCGCCGAAGCGGTGTTTCTCAATCCCATGGTCAGTGTGCGCCGTGCCCCTCATGAGAGCCATGTCCTCCATGCGCGTGATGTTCTCCATGCCCGCCATGTCCGCAGCCATGCTCGCCATGCTTTCCATGCTGATGGCGATGGCGGCATTTGCCTCCGTCCGCATTCCGGACAAGTGTCCCTGCAAGATGATGCTGAACAACCTCGTCCGCCCGCCCCTTCACGCCGGACACAAGTTCGATGCCCGCCTCGGCAAGTGCCGCCTGTGCGCCTCCGCCAATGCCGCCGCAGATGACGAGATCGACCTGCGCCGCATGGAGGAAGTCGGCAAGCGCACCATGCCCCTCCCCAACGGTATCCGCAAGCTCAGCGCTCTGCACCGCGCCGTCCGCAACATCGTAAAATTTGAACTGCTTGGCTCTGCCAAAATGCTGTTCAACTGTCTCATCTGTATAGGGTACTGCAATTCTCATAACATCTTCTCCTTTGTCCTGAATCCCGAGTTCCATCGAATGCTCGATCCGATATGCACCGCCCGCAATGCGGATGCGCTTCCCACAGACAAGCGCGTCCGCAATCTTGAAGCGTGCCGCCTCATAGATACTCGTCACCGTCGCACGGGACACGCCCATCGCGGCGGCACATTCTTCCTGCGTCTGCCGCCGGTAGTCGATCCGTCGAATCGTCTCGAACTCGTCCAGCTGGAGAACAACCGTCTCCGCTATCTCTTCCTCCGCATCCTCCGGCGCAAAACTCCAAAAATCTGGATAGCCGCAGATACGGCGGCATCTCTTTGGTCGCGGCATAGTTCCTCCTTTTCTGTCATATGACAGTTATCATCTTAGCAAAGTTTTCAGCATATGTCAATTATGTTTTTCTTGTGCTTGACAAGTATGATAGAATAGAAAATAGAAGTGAAAGTTTATTGTATTTTGGGAGGTAATGGTTATGAAAAAGATGATTGCAGGGCTCTTTGCGGGGCTCATCCTCGCCACAGGCGCACAGGTACTCGCCGATGGCTGGGAAGGTGGGGTGCAGCGTCAGAACACGGCGTACTGCTATGGCGGCAATGCAGGTTACTGCTACGACGGTGACTCCGCACAGACATCACGCGATGCGAGCGCAAATCAGAGACGCGGCTACTGTGGCTGTGGACGCGCTGTGGAGTGATCGAGTGGGTCTGCTTGGAGGATATCATCTTCCAAGCAGACCCACTCTTTATTGTGGCAGGATATCTACATCCAATGACGAATCATAATAACAGCGAATATTTTTACAAATAAATGGGAGGATAATCCATCATGAGTACGGCGATTACAAATGACTTTGAGACGCGTCACTATCGTCTCGCTGACGTGGCAAAGACGGGGGACGTCGCCACGCGCACGCCGATCTACAGTACAGAGTCGACGAGCGGTGTGGTCTGGGTGCTAAAGCCGGGACAGGAAATCAAGCCGCACGGGCACGCCAAGGCGGATGATATCTGGATCTGCATACAGGGTGAGGGCGTATTCTATCCCACGCCCAATGAGGAGCGCCCCATCACAAAGGGCGATGTCATCGTCTCGGCGAAGGGCATGTGTCACGGCATGAAGAACACGGGCACGGAGGACTTCATCTTCGTCGGCATCCTTGCGCCCGTCCCGGCGGATTATTTCCCCATTGAGGGGTGAGCCACAGACGTAAGTGGAGGCAAGGAAAATGCCCGCACAATCACATCGTCCAAATACAAAAGCAGCCCCTCCACCAAAGCCGCTTGCATGGTGGAAAAAGCTGCTGATCGCCGTGTTTGGCACATACATCGCGGCAAACCTCTTCGGCATCCTCATCCCCGATGTCAGTGCCGCAGGGATATTGCCACACACGGACGACAACAGTCGCACGGACGAAGTGCCACCACAGACGGACGAATATCCCGATGATACATGGGACTATCCTGCGGAAGATCGGTACAAGGATGAGGATATCTATGCGCATGAGGATGATCTGCCGCCCGCAGAGGATCTCTATGACGATTGGGACGACTGGAACGAGGGCTACGACGACGATCATTTCAGCTGAAGCGGGCGACGGTACGAATGTATAACGCATACCATCGCTCTACATATTGTTAGTATATTTCCCGCCGATGCCCGATGGCAAGTGCAAGGATGACAAGACGATCATCCTCAATGGCACAGATCAGGCGATAGTCGCCGATGCGGTAACGCCACTGCCCCTTTCGGTTCGCCGTGAGTGACTTGCCAAATGCACGCGGATTCTCGCAGTGGATAAGATTTTTCGTAATCCAGCCACGAAGGATACGCTGTGTATAGCGATCCAGCTTCTTAAAATCCCGATCAAACGAGGCAGTTGTCTGTACTTCGTACATCTTCAAGATCTAGTTCCTTCCACAACTCCTCAATCGGCTTTGCCTGCTTGCCGTCTTTTAGATACTCCGCATACGCCTCCTCGGCAAGCGCGATATCGTACTCATCCTCGATCTTTTCAAAGAGTGCCCGCTTGAATGCCTCGCCGAGGGAGATCGCATGCAGCTTCGCATAGCTCTCCGCGAGGGCCTTCTCTGTGTCTGTCAGTCGAATCGAAAAACTCATTGTGATCCCTCCTTTGTTAGCTACAATGTACTACACGTAATTCACTTTGTCAAATACATTTAATATGTAAGCATAAATCCCGATAATGCTATTAGAAGGAATTGTATTCCACGGATTGGAGATGGTACTATGCGTATCGGAGAGAATGCAGGCAAGCTTCCGTTCCTGCATGGGGACAGTTCTGCTGCGGCAAAACCGTCCGAGCAGAAGAAAAGCACGGTGACGGATATCCTGAGCCGCGCGGTCGAGGTCTATATCAGCGCGAAGGGGAGATCGCTGAATGAAAGTGCTGATATGGAGGAGGATCTGACCCCTGCAGAGCTGGCACTTGCCGCAAACGAAAAAGAGATTGCGGACAAGAAGGCAAAGAAGGCACAGGCGGCGGAGATCGAGAAGCGCATTCAAACGGATGAGGGTCTCACGGACGAGGACAAGGCGAAGCTGCAGAAGCAGGCGAACGATCTGAAACGCGCGGGCATGACCGACGAGGACAAGCTGAGCGAGCTGCATGGCAAGGTGGATGCGCTTGAGAAACTCGTGACGGATGGCTTTGTGACGGATGATGAAATCAGCAAACAGCGATCCCTCTACCACCGTCAGATCAGTTTCTTGAAAGGCTCAATGGCGGCAAAGGACGAGCACATCCGAAAGCTGCGCGGCCAGGCACTGCAGGAACGTGCCGACCGCGATGCAGAACTCATGAAGGCACAGGAGAAGGAACGCGCGGTACTTGCGGCAGCGCAGCCGGATGATCTGACCGCACTTGCCGCACTCAGGGAGTATCAAAAGACCGCCGCTGCAAAGAAACACGCAGACCGCAGCACAGTCGTCGTCCCGACCAATAAGAGTACAAGCGATACATAGGAAGCACTGCACGCAAACGGCGGCAGCCCGCGAGGAAAACCTCACGGACTGCCGCCGTTTTAATCGTTCAGATCAGTGCCGCCGGCTCGTACTCCTCGGGCAGGATACGGCGGAGGAAGCGGCGCGTGCGCTCCTCGCGCGGCGCGGTGAAGATCTCCTTCGCGCTGCCCTCCTCGACGATGACGCCGTCCGACATAAAGACGACATGGGTCGCGACCTCCTGTGCGAACTTCATCTCGTGGGTGACGACGATCATGGTCGTCCCCTCCTCGGCGAGTGTCTTCATAACCTGCAGAACCTCGCCCACGAGTTCGGGATCGAGTGCCGAGGTGGGCTCATCGAAAAGGATGACATCGGGTTTTGCCGCAATCGCGCGCGCAATCCCGACACGCTGCTGCTGTCCGCCCGAGAGCTGCGCGGGATAGTAGTCTGCACGCGTCTCCATACCGACGCGTCGCAGCGACTCCATTGCGATTTCGTGTGCCGCGCCCGTCGCGATGCCGCGCCCGACGGTCAGCCCGAGCGTCACATTCTCAAGCGCGGTCTTGTTCGCAAAGAGGTTGTAGTTCTGAAAGACGAATGCCGTCTTTTTCCGCACGTCTGCAATTTCACGGTCACTCGCCTCCGCAAGGGAGAGCTGCATCCCGTGAAAGTCCATCGTGCCGCCGTCGGCGCGTTCGAGGAAGTTGAGGCAACGCAGGAAGGTGGTCTTTCCCGAGCCGCTGGGTCCCAGGATAACAACGACATCCCCCTTGTTCACCGCCAGGCTGACATCCTTCAGCACCTCGGTCTGCTCAAAATTTTTGCGTACATTCTGAACCGCGAATAACATACTCCACCTCCTAGAGACTTCGGAACGCTCCGACACGCCGTTCTGCCGCTGCAAAGAGCAGCTGAACGATGGTGCAGAGCACGAGATAGACGATGAACACATCGAGATACGCCTCGATGTAGTTATAGCCATAGGATGCGGCGATCTTGCCGACCGCCATGATGTCCTTGACCGTCATGAGGAATGCAAGCGACGTGCCCTTGATGAGATTGACCGTGATATTGCAGATGCTTGGCAGTGCCACGACAAGCGCCTGCGGTATGATGACATGCAGATAGGTCTGAAATGTGCTCAACCCGCTCGCAAGTCCCGCTTCAAGCTGTCCCTTCGGGATCGCAAGCAGCGCCGCACGAAATGCCTCGGTGAGGAGGGCAATCGTATTCAGCGTAAAGATCAAGACCGCGTAATAAAACGGATCGACTGCCTCAAATACGTTGATTGCCAGCCCCAAATCCTTCACTGCGGCATTGACAAGGCTCGGCAGAAGGCTGTAGAGCAGGAGAATCTGCAGGATCAGCGGCGTACCGCGTACAAAGGAGACATAAAAGCGCGCGATTGCCCCGCCGACGCGCCGTCCGCGCACGCGCAGGACGGCAAAGTAGAACGCCGCGGGTGCGGCGAGTACGAGAGAAAGCGCCGTCAGTGCAAGCGTCACGCCCGCGCCCTGCCACACGAGCAGGAAGGTTTCCTGCATAAAGTCAAGATCCAACTCCAACGGTGTCCCCTCCTCTCCCTGTCGCTTCCTTCGTATCTGCGGCGCGCAGACTTGTACCGACATCAAGGTGCTTTTCCACCGCAGCAAAGACCTGCTCCAACAGGAGCACGAGCACCCAGTAGATGAGCAGCGCGGCGAGGTAGACCTCAATCCCGTATGCGCCGAAATTCTGTGCGATGATGAGATTGCCCTTGCCGATCATATCGATCAGTCCGATGGTATAGGCGAGAGAACCTTCCTTCAGCAGATTGATCGTCGCATTGCCGAAGTTCGGCAGCGCCACGAGTGCCGCCTGTCCCAGGAGCACGTGCCGGAATGCCTGAAACGGCGTCAGCCCCGCACTCACCGCCGCCTCGTACTGCCCGCGCGGAACGGCTGTGTACGCCGCGCGGAATACCTCCGAGATATACGCGCCGAAGAGCAGTGTAAATGTAATGATGGCGAAGACCGCACGGTGCAGGTCATTCATGTCGTACCGAAATGCCGCCTCCATGAGCTTCGGCAAGCCATAGAATACAATGAACAGCAGGACGATCGACGGTGTACAGCGCATGACATACACATACGTGAGTGCCGCCCATCGGAGCAGCGCGTTGCCGCCGAGATTCGCCCATGCAAGAAGGCCCCCAAGAAGAGACCCGAGTGCGATGCTGACGAGTGCCACGAGGAGGGTCACATCGAGATACGCAAGAAGATCGGGCAGCACCTGCGCGATCATTCCTATGTCAAATGCCCGTGTTTCCATCCCGTGTGGCTCCTTTCATCAGTTCAGGTATGCCGACAGGCTCTCCCCGAAATATTTCTGCTCAAGCTCCGCAATCTTGCCCTCGGCACGCAGCTCCTCGATCGCCTTGTCATATTCATCCGCAAAAGCCTGTTCCTTCTTGTTGAAGATCGGATAGGTCGGAATCCCCTTGTAGCGGATGTACGTCAGCTTGTCGCTGAACGCATGATAGGGCGCATCCGCCTTCTCGATGTTGTTCTTGTAGCTCAGCTCGACCTCAAGATAGCCGTCGTAACGCCCCTCCATGACCCAGCTGTATGCGTCCGCATTCTGGAAGGACTCGGACGAGGTCAGCTTGATCTGGTTGTCTGGGTTCTCTTTATTGTAGGAATCGATGACCATATAGCGCGCATCCTGCGGCGCAATCGGGACGAGCTTGCCGCTGAACTTCGCAAAGGACGGCAGATCCTTGATCTCATGCGCCGTATCCTTGCGGATTGCAAGGCCGATCACGCTCGCGCCGATGTTGTTCTTCGGGAACACATACTTCTTCTTGCGTGCTTCTGTAATCCAGATCCCTTTTGTACCCACATTGTACTTGCCGGACTCGACACCGATCAGGAGATCGTCATCTGAGGTCGGTACAAACTTGAATTCATACTGCGGCAGCTTCTTCGCGACTTCCTTCATCACGGCGACCTCAAAGCCGTCCGACTCGCCCTGCTCGTTCACGTAGTCATACGGCACATAGTAGTTCGTGTGCGCGACCGTGATGGTCTTCTTGCCGTCTGCGGACTTCGCTCCGTCTGCGCTGTCCTTCCCGCAGCCCGTGAGCCCTGCTGCGAGTGCCGCCGCGAGGAGACCCGTGAGTGCTGCCTTGCCGATTTTCTTGAGGTTCATGTCATTCTCTCCTTTTAGCGTGCGCCTGCCGCGCCGCGAACCCAGTCAAAATGCTTCCAATCAATGTCACGCGGAACGGTGCAGTCCGCCCCGAGCAGGACACCCATGCGTCCCGCCGCCGCGAGGATACGCTCGGTCTCCGCCTCGATCTCTGCACGCGTGCCGCGATAGAGTATGTCCTCGGGCAGATTGCCGAATCCTCCAAGCAGCGCATGCTGCGGGAAAATCCTGCGCCCCTCCGCAAGAGATACCCCCTCGACCACCGCCGCCCAGTTGATCGTCTTGGCATCGTAGTCCCTGTACCAGTCGAGTTCGTTGCGGTGCCCTGCATAGCCGCATATATGGAGGATATTGTAGGGACTCGCTGCGTTCGCGACGCGCAGGATCTCCTTTTCGCCCGGCGCGAACACCTCCTCATAGATCGCACGATCCGCCCCCTCGCCAACGAGGTTCTGCAGGCTGAAGTAGATGCCCGTCACGCCCGCCTCCGTAATGACGCGGTGCGCGAGTTTCGCCAGATCCGCCGAGATCACATCGAACGCCGCCTTGACCGCCGCCTTATCCTCACGCACAAGCTGTGCGAGGAATGCCTCATCCTCGGCAAGCGTGCCCGGCTGCATGAACTTGATCGTCGTGCCCGCGCAGAAGAGATTGTAGAATGTCGCGATGTCGCTGCCGTAACGCCGTGTAATCTCCTTTGCATACGCGACCTGCCGCGTAAAGAAGGGGTGATCGTCGGGAAGCGGCTGCACCTTTGCAAGCTCCGCAGCCGTACGTGCCTTCTGTACGACGGGGTTCGGATAGGAGAAGAAGCCGTCCGTCATGATCTTCACGAAGTCGGGCTGTGCCTCCTCGATGTAGCGAATCTCACCGTCCAGTACCTTCTGCTCCAGCTCCGGATGCGTGTAGGCGTCCGCATGGATCTCATCGTCGAGGAAGTGAAACCAGAAGCCTGCGGGTACGCGCTCCACTGTTTTGCGATCCATCGCATTCAGTACCAGTTCTTTTTTTGCTGTTGCCATGTCATACTCCGTTCTCAAAACATTGTTTGTTTATATGTTTTATTTGATCGTGTGCATATCATACACAGAAATAACATTCTTGTCAAGTATGTTTTATATATTTTCTTGTTGACATGGAATGGAACGGGCGCGTATAATGGAAACCACAGAAAGAATGTATTTGATGGAGGATATACTTATGAAGGATTTCTCTGCCGAGGTGCATGGCTGTCACGCGTATGATGCGACGGGAGCACTCACCACGCCCGTCTATTTGTCCGCAACGTTCCGCCATCCCGCGTTTCGTGAGAGCACGGGCTACGACTACGGGCGCGTCGCCAATCCGACGCGCTGTCATTTCGAGCGCGCGATTGCCCTTCTCGAAGGAGGCGGGCGTGCATGGGCGCTCTCCTCCGGCATGGCGGCGGTCAACCTCGTCTTTGCGCTCTGCAGGGCGGGCGATCACGTCCTCCTGCCCGAGGATCTCTACGGCGGCACTGTGCGCCTTGCCAACGACATCTACAGCCGTTACGGCATCGACTTTGAGTACATCGACATGCGCGACACGGCACTCGTTCGGGCAAGAATTCGAAAAGAGACAAAACTTGTCTTCATTGAAACGCCCTCGAACCCCATGATGTTCGTCACCGACATCCGCGCGCTCGCAGAGATCGCACACGCACATGACGCTCTCCTCGCTGTAGATAATACCTTCCTCTCACCGCATTTCCAAAAGCCGCTTAAGCTCGGTGCGGACATTGTCCTAGAGAGCGGCACAAAGTATCTCTGCGGTCACAACGACGTGATCTGCGGTACGCTCACAGTGCAGGATGCGGACTCCGATCTCGCGAAGGAAATCGAGCTGCTCGTCAAATCCGAGGGGCCAAACCTCTCTCCGATGGACTCGTGGCTCATGCTGCGCAGCCTAAAGACCCTCGGCGTGCGCGTCGAGCGTCAGGCGGAGAGTGCGCTCACCATTGCCCAGTGGCTGCGCACACTGCCCGAAGTCACAGAGGTCTACTATGTGGGGCTCCCCGATCACCCGCAGTACGCACTCCATCAGGCTCAGAGTACGGGCTGCGGCGGCATGATCTCATTTAAGGTGAAAACGCCTGCCATCGCGCAGAACGTCCTTGCCCACCTGAACCTCATCGCGTTTGCTGAGAGTCTCGGCGGCGTCGAGAGCCTCCTCACCTACCCCATTGTGCAGACGCACGCGGAGATGCCGAAGGATCTCATTGAACGCACGGGACTCGACGACCGGCTTCTGCGCCTCTCCGTCGGACTTGAGGACGTGGACGATCTGAAGGAGGATCTGGAACAGGCACTCAAGAAGGCTGCTCAGGAAGGATAATAAATATGCCCATCAATTTTGACGAAATCATCGACCGCAGGAATACCTCCTGTCTAAAACACGACTTTGCCGTCGAGCGCGGCTATCCCGCGGATATCCTGCCGTTCTGGGTCGCGGACATGGACTTTCGTACCCCTGCCCCCGTCATTGACGCGCTGAAAGTACGCGCAGAGCACGGCATCTTCGGCTATACACAGGTGAAGAACGACTACTTCGCCGTCCTTCAGAACTGGTTCCGCACGCGCCATGACTGGACGGTTGAGCGGCGCGAGCTCATCCTCACGCCCGGCGTTGTCTTTGCGATTGCGACCGCCATCCGTGCCTTTACGAAAGTGGGAGACGCAGTACTCATTCAGCAGCCCGTCTACTACCCCTTTGCAAATATGATTCGACAGAATGAGCGTGTGATCGTCGACAATCCCCTGCGTCTGATCGAGGGGCGCTATGAAATCGACTTTGCGGACTTCGAGCAGAAGATCATCGAGCATCGTGTAAAACTCTTCATCCTGTGCAGCCCGCACAATCCCGTCGGACGTGTCTGGACACGTGCGGAACTTGAACAGCTTGCCGCCGTCTGTCTGCGCCACAACGTCATCGTCGTCGCGGACGAGATTCACGAGGAGTTCGTCCGCCCGGGCTTCCGTCACATCCCGTTTGCCTCGCTCTCAGAGGAGGAGGCGGCGACCACCATCACCTGCACCTCACCGAGCAAGACCTTCAACCTCGCGGGACTGCAGATCTCCAACATCTTCATCCGAAATGCGCAGCTGCGCCGCCGCTTCAAGGAGGAACTGAGCCGCACGGGCTACGATGAGCCGAACACACTGGGGCTTACAGGTGCAAAGGCAGCCTACGAGCACGGCGCAGAGTGGCTCGCGCAGCTGCTCGCCTACATCGAAGAGAATCACGCACGTACCAAGAGTTTCCTCGCAGCACATCTGCCGAAGGTACAGATCATCGAACCCGAGGGAACCTATCTCCTCTGGCTCGACTTCCGCGCCTACGGGCTCTCGGATGAGGCACTCAATGAGAAGATCATCCACGAGGCGCATCTCTGGCTCGACGACGGCCCCATCTTCGGCGTGGGCGGCAGCGGCTTCCAACGCATCAACATCGCATGTCCGTGGAGCACACTGGAAAACGGACTCGAACATCTCGCAAAGGCATTCCGCTGAACAAAAAAGCTGCTCTGATACGTATTTAACGCATCAGAGCAGCTTTTTCGATAACTGTATGTCAAGTTTTATTGTTCTTCTTTAAAGTACTGCCATGCATCCATGACGTCGAGAAAAGTGCCGTCAAAGCCTGCATCGATGATTTTATCGAGATAGGCATCCGGACTGCCGTAGAGAATTTCCTTCCACTCCTTCGTCCAGTAGCGTGCCTTATAGCTGCCCGGCCACTCGGGGTTCGGCTCCGCGATCCAGTGCGGGCTCTCGGCATTCCATTCTTCCCGCCAGTAGGGGCGGTAGTCCGCGGCCTCGCCGACACTCATATAGGAGAGCAGGATACGGCGTCCGCCGTTCGCCTTGCGCTTCAACCGCATCGTCTCTTCCTTCGAGAGCGGACGATCCCCGTAATAGAGATCGACTATGAGGAGGTCATAGTTCGTCTCAGAGAGTGCCTTAATGTACGATTCCCGAGTCTTGTAGTGCTCAGGGTTGAGCAGAACGAGGAAGTTTTTTGCCTGCCTCAGCTGCGTGACATCGTTTGTATTTTCGTTCATCGGGCGACGATCCGGAATTACATCGAGGGCTGTATCCCCTCCATCGGAGACATAGCCCGCCGCAGCCCCCATCTCCTGCACGGTGTGTATTTTTTTCCCCTTCACATAGTCGAGGGTAAAGACCTGCCGCTCTGCGCGCAGCGCTTTTTCGAGCATAGCGGTGAGAAATTCATCCGTCGCTCGATTGTTGCGCCTTGCCTCCGCCCCGTTCTCCGTACGGCCGTCGTAGAAGCGGGACTCCATAAAGAAGCCGTCCAGCACACGGATAAGCCGTGCAACATTCTCTTCCGCATTGTCCTCCGTCACTTCAAGCAATCCCACCGCTCCATTGCCAATGAGCAGGAAGTCCGGCTTTCTTTCGCGCACATAGCTGCCGATCTCTGCCGCGAGATCAACCATCTCCGTCTCCGGTGCAGATATTTTTGCGTCGCCTTCCGCTGCGGAAAAATGACACAGCCCAAAGCCAATGACAACTGTGAGAAACAATTTGGGAATCGACACCATAGAACACTCCTGACGCAAAAAGGCCGCCGCAGAGCAACAAAACGCTCAATAGGCAGCCTTGTGCAGATTACGAAAGCTGATAATCAGCACCGTCACCTTGACGGTCTTCATTTTATCAGCGGTTCCTTACTTATCCTGGAACAGATCCGTCGAGAGGTAGCGGTCACCGCCATCGGGAAGCAGGACGACGATGGTCTTGCCTGCAAAATCCGGACGGCGTGCAAGCTCTGCTGCCGCAGCAAGCGCTGCGCCCGAGGAAATTCCAACGAGTGCCCCCTCGCGGCGTGCGAACTCCCTGCCGTAGGCAAAGGCCTCCTCGTTCTTCACCTGAATCACTTCATCGTAGACCTGCGTATCAAGGGTCGTTGGAATGAAGCCTGCGCCGATGCCCTGAATCTTGTGCGGTCCCGGCTTGCCGCCCGAGAGGACAGGCGAGTCAACCGGCTCGACGGCGACGACGTGAATGGAGGGATTTTTGCTCTTGAGATAACGTCCGACCCCCGAGACCGTTCCGCCCGTGCCGACACCGGCAATGAACGCATCCACCTTGCCGTCCGTATCCGCCCAGATCTCTGGTCCCGTCGTACGCTCATGTGCGGAAGGATTCGCGGCATTCTCGAACTGTGAGGGGATAAAAGAGTTCGGAATATCCTTCTGCAGCTGCTCGGCACGCGCAATCGCCCCCTTCATTCCCTGCGCGCCCTCCGTCAGCACGATCTCCGCGCCGTACGCCTTGAGCAGATTGCGCCGCTCGACACTCATCGTCTCCGGCATCGTGAGAATGGCGTGGTAGCCGCGCGCTGCCGCAACAGCAGCAATGCCAATGCCCGTATTGCCGCTCGTCGGCTCGATCAGCGTCGCCCCCGGCGCAATCTTGCCGTCCTTCTCCGCCTGTTCGATCATCGCAATCGCAATGCGATCCTTCACCGAGCCGGCAGGATTGAAATACTCAAGCTTCGCGACAATGTTTGCCGGAAGGTCATGCGCCTTTGCAAACCTCTTTGCCGCAAGCAGCGGTGTATGTCCGATCAGTTCCGTTACCGACTGATAGATATTTGCCATGATCCATTCTCCTTTAATAATCCTATCCACAAAGTAAACATATCTAAAAAGTATGTTTATATATTACTCGTTTTCACAGGAGATGTCAATAGCGGCAAGAAAAAAATGCAGCACGAATGGAAATTCATGCTACACCCTCCTACGTCGGTTCAAAGTAGACCTTGATGTGCGTGCCCTGCTCGACAATCGTGTTCACACTCAGGCTCTGTCTAACGGCCGCGCCTGTGCCCTCGCTCTCAAAGAAGAGTCCGCGCAGCTCCGCCATACGTGCCGCCTCACGGATCGAAAGCCCCGTGAAGTCCGGCACGATTGCCTTGCCCTCGGGCGGCACAGCGACGGCCTCCATGCGCTTCTCCTCCATGCGTTTTTCCTCCGCCGAACGGCTTGCAGACGACTCGTCAGCCGCACCCTTCGTAAACGGATTGCTCGACGGCTCGACGTGCGCATAGCGCAGCAGCTGGGCAAAGATGCGCGAGGCGACGGGCGCGGCGATCTGTCCGCCGTAGAAATTGCCGCCGCGCGGATCGTCGATCATGACGAGCACGGTAAAGATTGGATCCTCCACAGGCGCAAAGCCGCAGAACGATGCGATGTAGCGCCCCTCCATATAGCCCGAGGTATCGAGGCGGATCTTCTGCGCTGTTCCCGTTTTGCCCGCGATGCGGTAGCCGCGTACCCCTGCCTTCGCTCCGCCGCCCGTTGCGACAACCTGTTCGAGGAGTCCGATCAGCGTACGATTGACCGTCTTCTGCAGTGTCTCGCGGATCTCCTGCGGCTTGCGCTCCTCATAGATGGAGCCGTCCGGATTCTTGATCTCGCGCACAATATGCGGACGCATCAGCGTCCCGCCATTCGCGATCGCAGACATCGCCGTCACAAGCTGCAGCGGTGTCACGGCGATGCTCTGTCCGATTGCCGTGGTCGCAATATCCGAGTCTCGCATATCCTCTGCTTTGAAGAGGATTCCCTCCTCCTCGCCCGGCAGGTCAATGCCCGTCCGTTCACCGAAGCCGAACAGCCGCGTGTAGTGCATGAGTTTTTCTGCACCAAGAGAGAGTCCGACCTGTGCAAACCCCGTGTTGAGCGAGTTCTTTACAATATCGGTAAAAGTCACGGCACCATAACTCTCGTTGCTCCAGTTCTGGATGCGGCGCCCCGAGACCATGACGTAGCCGGGGTCGAAGAACACCTGATTCGGTGTGACAATGCCCTCCTGCAGTGCCGCCCCCGCAACAACCGCCTTGAACGTCGAGCCCGGCTCATAGATAAAGGCGACGGCGCGGTTTTTCCAGTTCTCCTGCGGGTACTCCCAGAAGCGGTTCGGATTGTACGAGGGGCGCGATGCCATTGCGAGAATCTCCCCCGTCTTCGGATCCATGACAATCGCCGTGATCGAGGATGGGTTGTTCTCCGCCATCGCACGGTCGATCTCCTGCTCCACCATGAACTGAATTGTGCTGTCAATCGTCAGCACGGCGGTCTTGCAGTAATCGCCGCGGTATGTGCGCCGCCCAAAGAAGATGGAGTCGAGAATCGGGCGTCGCTGTCCGTCGACCGTCAGCCGCTCCTCACGCACCTCGCCCTTGAGCAGGGGATCAAGGGCCTGCTCCACTCCGTCCAGCCCCTCGTCGTCTGTGCCGACAAAGCCGAGCACATTCGCCGCAAGTGCATCATTTGGATAGTATCGCTTCGCCTCGTTCTGGAAGCCGAGACAGTCACTGTATCCCTTCTCGCGGATCACGGTGCGCACCGCATCATACTCACTGTGCTCAAGCCGGCGCTTGACCCAGACAAATCCACCGCCGACGGCGATATCATCGAGAATCTCCTGCTCCGTGAGCCCTAGAACCGGTGCTATATTGGCAGCGATCTCCGCAGGGTCGTGTGACTCATAGACATGATTGGGATCGATAAAGAGAGATCTCGTCATGCTGCTAATGGCGAGTTCCTTGCCATTGCGGTCAAGAATTGCGCCGCGCAGGGACTGAATGCGGAACTCATAGCCACTCTGGTCACGCATACGCTGTGCAAGTGCGTCGCCCTGAACGATCTGCAGATAGGCATAACGAAAGGTCAGCACAATGAGCATGACAAACATCAAAAGCGCGACCCGCGCAATGCGCCCCTGCACCGTCGTCCGAACATTTTTCATTGGTTCCTGCCCCCTGCTCTGAACACTCTCGTGTCATCATACCATAAACGCACATGAAAAAAAAGTCGCTGCAATGCTCTGCATTGCAGCGACTGATCATACAGCCAAGAGAATCAATGATGGTCTTCCTTCTCGGCCTGCTCGATTTCCTCGCGCGTGACAACGCCCTGCGCGATGAGTTCGTTCACCCATGCGCCGTGGTGATGCGCGGCATAGGACGCCTTGATCGTGCCGTCCTTCATGCCGTGCAGGGAGTCGGGATTGACCCCTGCTGCGAGGTAGATGTGCCCGAGTGCGGCGGCAAAGCAGACTGCTGCTCCGATGCTGTGCACGGGGATCGCAAGTGACGTGATCGTTGCCGGCAGGATGCTGTCACCCATCCAGAGGATGATGCCAGTGACGACGATGACGACCGACAGCGCAAGCTGCAGGGCGATGTTCATTTTCTCACCGCCGTTGTAGAAGCCCTGCGGAGGCATGTGGGGATCCTTTCCCATCAGCTCGATGGGGAACTTCTGCATGAACTCCATATCTCTCTTGCCGAAGCTGAAGATCTCCTTAATCATGATGATGTAGCCCTTGCGTGCGATAATGAAGCCGATGATCGGGGTCATGATGAACATGACGCCAAAGACGCGGTGCGCATACATGAGGGTCTTATCACCAAAGATGTTGTACATGAAGCGGAAGGTATCCGTATACAGCGGCAGAGCCGTGACGAACAGCATGAAGAATGCAAATGCGTTGAGCCAGTGACAGACGGCAAATGCCTTCTCATGGCGCGGCACATATTTTTTGTTGATCAGCATGGTGCTCACCCCTTCTCCTGTTCCTTCGCCGCACTCTTGGCGCTCGATTTAACCATCTTACTGAGCACCATGGCGCCGACGATGCCGGCGGCAGCACCGCCGATGGCGAGTTTTGTAAAGGTACGACCTGCCTTCCAGAGATCGATCGAGAGCGGCGTAACGGGGTTCGCCGGCAGTCCGAACACCTCGGGCTTGTCGGGCAGGACGTAGATCATGTGCGTTCCGCCGACGCCCTCGGGACAGTAGATGTTTGCGTTCGGATGGTTCGGCTGGATCATCGCGAGGCGCTCCGCTGCGAGCTGCTTCATCTCCTCGATCGTGCCGAACTCCAGCGCATGTGCCGTGCAGGTTTTGGAGCACGAAGGCTGCATAATTTCGCCAGTCGTCTCGTAGCCATGCGCAATGCGGTCATAGCAAAGATCGCATTTGTACGACTTATGGCGTACCTCGTCGATCTTTGGAATATGCCACGGGCAGTTGTGCTCGCAATAGTGACAGCCGACGCATTTATCCTGATTGATGACGACGGTGCCGTTCGGATTGCGATCAATAGCGTTCTCGGGACAGCCCTTCGCGCAGGCGGGATCGCCGCAGTGGAAGCAGTTCTTCTTGAAGAAGTCCCAGTGGAACTTCCCCTTGTCATCGACGCGCTCCTTCATTTCGATGAGCGTATAGACGCGTGAGCTGAGATCCCTGTGCGACTGGTACTGCCCTTCGAACGGCGTATCCATATCGGGCGGCAGATCGTGCCACTGTTTGCATGCCACCATACAGCCGCGGCATGCAGTGCAGCGCGACATATCATGCAGCATTGCGATTTCCTGTGTCATGACGCTTACTCCTCTCCTTATCCTAATAGCCGTTTATTCCAGTATCGGGTTGCCCTTTTTATGAAGCCCCTTCTCCTCGGCGAGGAGATCGAGATGAACGCTCGCCCAGTCCTGCCGATAGATCGCGTCGGCATCGCTGCCATTCGCTGGTCCGCGGTATGTCTTGATATAGCTGTCACACACGTCACAGATATCCAGACGCATAAGATCGCTGTCCGTCGGTTCAAGTGTGTGCATCTTCTCCAGATTCGTGTTGCCGCAGTAGACACAGCCGACACGGGCATAGAGCCAGCGCGTGCCGCAACCGCCGCAGATGAGGTCGCGTGTGCGCCCCTCGCGGTACTTGCGCAGTTCCGCAAGTACCGGCCGCCGCCCGCAGACGGGGCAGTAGTTCTCGCGGAAACGCGGTCGGTCACGGTCTGGATTCCACCCGTCCGGCTCCTTGAGCTCTGCGGGTACGAGCGCTGCAACCATGCGCCAGATTGTGCTGCGGATAAAGCCCTCGTTGAGCGCGTGCTGTTCACACAGCGCTGCAAACGCCGCCTTGTCCTGCCTGAGCACAGCGATGATAAACTCTTCCTTTGCCGCCTTGCGCAGCTTCTTCAGCACGGCGAGATACTCGCGTGCCGATTCCTGCATGAGCGGCGGAACCTCCGCCTCGGCAATGCGTGTGAACACATCTTCCTGCATGAGAGAAACGGCGCGCACCATGCGACTCTTGTAGGTTTCCTGCTGCAGAATGGGCAGTTTTTCCGTCAGCGTCTTCGTGACGGCGCGCTCCGGCAACTGGATCGGCTCCGGCGTGCCGACCGCCTCATCGACGAGACGATATATGCGCTCCGCCTCTGCGAGAAACGGATACTTCTTGAGGAAGCTCTTCATCGGATCTGTTTTCTTAGGTTTCATAAAAGGGGTCTCCCCGTCTTTTCAGACGTTACTCTTTTGCTGTGCTTCGCTGCGGCTCGTCCTCGGCGGACATGCCGCAGAGGACGTTACAGCTTTTCGACGTTCGCGAGGCAGGCCTTGAACTCCTGCTCCTGCACGTTCGGGTCGAGTGCGTCGATGGTGAGGTAGTTGCCCGAGGGTCCCTTCGAGAGGCCCTTGAAGCCCCAGTTGTATGGAATCCAGAGCATATACGTCAGCACACCATTGATCTCGAGCGGCTGTGCGCGCTTCGTGACCATCGCCTTTACATCGAGGCTCGCACGTGCCGTACTGACGCGAACGAGCTCGCCGTTGCGGATGCCGAGTTTCACAGCAAGCTGCTCCGGCATTTCGATGAACGGTTCCTTGACCAGCTCGTTGAGGTACGGAATGTTGCGCGTGATCGTCCCCGAGCACCAGTGCTCTGTCAGACTTGAGGAGCAGAGGACGTACGGATACTCGTCGGGCGTGCCGATCTTCTGGTACTCCGGCATGCGCGGATAGATGACGCAGGGGTTGAACTCGGTCTTCTGTCCCTCGTTCATCATATTCTTCGTCGGGCTTTCGACCGGCTCATAGAATTCGGGCAGGGGACCGTCCACCGGCGTATAAGAGTGGTCGCGCGTCATGCCGTTCTCCACATCGCTGTACTCAGCGGCAAAGAGACGTGCAATGCCCTCGGCGTTCATGCGGAACGGCTTCTGTCCGCCGGGCGTATTCGGCCCCTGCGTGCGGTCGGCAACGTCGGGAACGTCATAGCCGTCCCACATCCCCTTTGCCTCATCCCACCAGACGAGCTTCTGTCCTGGACGTACCGGCTTGCCGTTCTCGTCGCAGGAGGCACGGTTGTAGAGCATGTGGATGTTGTCCGGCCAGACCCATGCGTAGTTCGGGTAGATGCCCATGCCGCCGCGATCCTCCTGACCGCGCCGCTTTGTCATATTGACACCGTCACCGAACACACCCGTGAAGATCCACATCCCCGCCATCGTCGTGCCGTCATCCTTGATTTCACGGATACCGCGTAGAAGGTGACCGTCCGTCAGATCGTAGCCGTTGCACTCCTTCATGAGGTTCTCGACGTATGCCTCTCCGTTTGCCTCAGGGTCGCCGTAGTTCCATGTGAGCAGCTTGATCGGGTTGTCCTTCGGTGCGGTCGAGTCCTTGTAGAGTTCCACGATGCGCTTCCAGAGCCTGTCGCAGATCCAGTAGTCGGGACGCGAGTCATTGACGGGATCCGGTCCCTTCATGCGCCACTGGAGCATGCGCATGGAGTTCGTCAACGAGCCGCAGCGCTCGAGGTAGGAGGCTGCCGGCAGGAAGATGACCTCGGTCTTGATATCCGCCGGATTGTCACCGGGGCGCTCCCAGAACGCCGCCGTCTCGTTAATGAAGACATCCTGCACGATGAGCGAATCGAGCCCTTTGAGCCCCGCATTGATCAGGGTGAGGTTCGCATTCGTCATCTGCGGGTTCTGTCCGCAGACGTAGATGCACTTCATGATGCCCTCGACCGCTTTTTCAAACATGATATACATGGAGTCGTTGTGCGTGCCGTTGCGGATCGGCAGCAGGTTGAACAGGTAATCGTTTGACGCATTCGCCGCATCGCCGAACCATGCCTTGAGGAGGTTCTTGACGAACTTCGCACGGAACGTGCCGCTGCTCTGCGTCCACTTTGCGAGCGTATTGGTCTTGTGCGTCGGATAGGAAAGATACGAGGGCAGGTACTGGAACATGATGCCGTAGTCCGTCGAGGACTGGACGTTCGGCTGCCCGCGCATCGCGTCAATGCCGCCGCCCGAGACACCGATGTTGCCCATCAGCAGCTGGATGATCGTAAAGCAGCGGATGTTCTCCACACCGATCGTGTGCTGCGTCATACCGAGTGCGTACATCATGACGGTCGGCGAATGCGAGGAGAAGATCTCCGCCGCCTTCTTGATGTCCGCCACGGGCATCCCCGTGATCGCCGACGCCTTCTCGAATGTGTAGCGCGAGAAATGGCGTGCGAGGTGATCCATGACCGTCCCCTCTGCCGCCATCGACGATGCCTTCATCGGCTTGCCGTTTGCATCGAGCTTGTAGCCCCACGATTCCCTGTTGTACGTGCGCGTCTTTTCATCGTAGCCGGAGAAGATGCCCGCATCGAAATCAAAGTCGTCGCGCAGGAGGCAGAAAGCGTTCGTATTGCGGCGCAGATAGTCGGCATCGTATTTCTTGTTCTGAATAATATAATTGATAAGTGCTCCGAGGAATGCGATATCTGTGCCGGGACGAAGCTGGAAGAAATGATCCGCGACGCGCGAGGTACGGGTGTAGCGCACGTCGACATGGACGATGATGGCTCCGTTGTCCTTTGCCTCCATAACGTTCTTCATCGCCATCGGATGGCACTCCGCCATGTTCGAGCCTTCGATCCAGATCAGCTTCGCGTGCTTGAGGTTGTACCACGAGCCGGTCATTGCACCGCGCCCGAATGCGCCGCTGAGCGCCGGTGGGGTCGTCGCATGGCAGACGCGCGTCTGGTTGTCGATGAATACGACACCGAGCGCGCGCGCCATCTTGATCAGCTGGTAGCACTCCTCGTTGTTGACCTGCGAGCCGCCGATAAAGCCGATGGCATCCGTACGGTTGCTCATGAACTTCTGACCATTGACCTCATCTTCGCCGATCCAGTTCTCGTCACGCGCCTTCTTCATAGCGCGCGCCGCGCGGTCGATCGCCTCCTCCCAGCTGATCTCCTCCCAGTGGTCACTGCCGGGCGCACGGTACATCGGGCTCTTCGGTCGCTCCGTCGAGTTCGGAATGTACCCGTAGCCAACCCCCTTCGGGCACAGACCGCCGCGATTGACGGGGGCATCCGCCGCACCTTCGAGGTTGATCAGCTTGCCGTCCTTGACGTAGCCGATCGTGCCACAGCCGCAGCCGCAGAAGTGGCAGACGGAGGTAAATTCGCGACCGCCCGTCAGCTTGTACTCTTTCGCCGCTGCACGGGCTTTGCCGACGTCCAGACCGAGACTTGCAAGTGCCAGCCCGACGCCGCTTAGCCCGGTGGCTTTCAAAAAGTCACGTCTGCTAAGGTTCATCGTGATTCTCCTTTCATATCGGCGGAACCCCGCCGACAGGCTCTCCTAAACCTTATGAATAACATCTTTTATTTATGAAAAACGGGGAAAGCCCCTGTTTTCACCTAAAGTACAATGCGCTCGGGGTTCGCGTATACACAGAACGAACCAGGCGCCATACGCGCGCACAGCGTAATGCCGAGTTTGCGTGCAACATCGAGCGAGAGCGTGGTCGGTACGGACTTCGCCGCGACCGCCCCGATGCCCATGCGCCCGAGCTTCAGCATCATCTCCGAGGAGCAGCGCCCGCTGAAGACGATGATTTTATCGGTAATCTCCACGTGATTCTTGAGCGCCCAGCCATAGAGCTTGTCAAAGACGTTATGGCGGCCGACATCTTCACGGAAGACGAGGATTTTCTTGTTCTCCTGATCGTAAATGACCCCGCTGTGTACGCCGTTCGTCGTGTCGTGCGTCTTGGAGAGGTGCGCGAGCAGCTCATCCGCCGTCGCGAGAATGTCCGAGGCATGGAAGCGCACGTCGCGCGGTCGCTCGAAGATCTCCTCGGGGCGCAGCTTCAAAATTTTGCGTGCTGAGAAGTAGCGGGGATTCTTGACGGCTTCCTCCGCCCAACGCTGCGCGTCCTCCGTTGTTTTGACCGCGGCGCGGAGGTGCTCCGCATCCACCGTCAGCTCCGTGATGTCGTCATAGGTGCGGATGCGGCCCATCTGGGCGAGCATCCCGATGACAAGATCCTCGAAGTCAACGGGCGAACAGAACGCCGTGGTGAAGTTCTCCCCGTTGAGGTCGATGTCGAAGTAGACCTCCTCGGAGGTATATTTATGATCGGGGACGAATGCTTTCTCCGCCGATACATAGCGGGTTACGGGTACATCGATAAAGTCACTGCGCTGAATTTCCATTTCCATGCCCATTTCTTTTCATAGGTGCTGTGTGATGCCCTAAGCGAACTCTAGTGAAGCAAGCGGGAAAAGTGCACGTTCTGACCCCTGCGGATTTTATTCGTTCAAGCGAAGGGCGTTTGGAATCCGCAGGTATTTAGGCAGATAAGTACACGACCGTTTGCGCAACTAAGTGTTCGCGCTGGGTTCACGCAGCAAGGTCTTACATTGTCAAAAACATCTCGCCGTCCGCGCCGTAAAGCGGCCGTCCCATCAGGAAGAGCGCAAGGCGCACGGCGGTATCCATATCGTCGAGATCAAACGTCAGGACATCCGAATCAATGGTACGTCCCTTTGCAAAATATGCAACAATACGTTCGTCAATTTCGGGCATCCCCAATCCACGGTCGAGCATAAACGTAGGAAGTACGCCGCGTGAGCGGCTTTCCGTAATATATAAGTCTAAACTATTCCCGTCCATTTGTGCGATAAGATTCTGAAAATCCTGTCGCGTCTTCGTTTTTTGCTGAATAAAATATCCGTCGGGAGAACTTACGGCAACCGCTTCCGCACCCGCCGCCGAGAAACGCGCTGTATCCTTGCCCTCTGTGTCGAGGGTGAACCCATGGCTGTCGCTCTTGATGACGGCAGTGCGCACACCGCGCGCCGCGAGCAGCGGGATGAGTTTTTCAATAAATGTCGTCTTCCCCGTGCCCGAAGCAGGCGCGGCGACGGAGAGGATGGGCGTTGTCCGCTGCTCGTTCGCAAGCCGCCCGAGAGCAAGCCGATAGGCAGCGGGCGTATTCACATTGAAGAACAGCCCCGCATCCACCGTAAGCGGCACTTCACATACGGCAAGCTCCCTGAGGATGATGCCGAGCTTGCGGTCACCGCGTGCAATCGCCGTACTGAACGCCGCGCCCGCATCCCGTCGATAGAGAGCGGCAAGCGGCTGCCAATACCCGCTAAGCGTCGGCAGAATGACCTGCGTGTCACCATTCGCATACGGCAGGAGCGTCCGCACGAGTTCAAAATCATAGAAGGGCATATCTGCCGAGAGGACGAGCGCCCACTCCGTCTTCGCTGCCGCAAGACCTGCGGCAATCGCCGCCGCAGGTCCCTGCGCAGAGATTTCGTCCGTAACAAGATACGCGCCGTGTTCCTCTGCGAGTGCCGTGAGATCACTGCGCTCCCCCTCCGCCGCAAGCACGATGGAGGAAAAGCCCACCATGCGCCCCTTGCGAAGCGTACGTGCGAGCAGCGCCTCGCCATCCAGCGGCAGGAATCGCTTGTCCCGCCCCATGCGCGTACTCTTGCCGCCCGCCGCAACGATGAGCGTCAGATCGGCGGGACTCATCGCGCACACTCACCCGTATCGCCGCGCAGGATCTCAATGCCGTGCTGCAGCTGCGGCAGGATAAAGCCTAGGCACTCACGCACCGCCTTCTCGCTGCCCGGCAGGTTGACGATCAGTGAGCGCTTCCGAATGCCCGCCGCCGCACGCGTGAGCATCGCACGCGGCGTCACCTGCATGGAGAGTGCCCGCATCGCCTCGGGGATGCCCGGCGTCTCACGCTCGATCACCTCACGCGTCGCCTCAGGGGTCACATCGCGCACGGAGAACCCGGTGCCGCCGGTGGTGAGGATCAGCCCAACGCCGCGCTGTGCCCAAAGCGTCATCTCACGCTTCAGCTCCTCCTTTTCATCGGGGACGATGTTAAAGCCCGCGACATGATAACCTGCCGCGGTCAGCATCTCGCGGATCGCCGCACCGCTCGCATCCTCGCGCTCACCGCGTGCGCCCTTGTCGCTCGCCGTGATGACGGCGGCATCAAGCGGAATCTTCTCCGTCGTGATCTCCATTTTGTCCCCGACCGTCACCCACCCACCGTGGAGCACGCGTGCAAAGACGCCCTCGCGCGGCATGATGCAGTCGCCAACCTGATGGAAAATCTGGCAGTGGCTGTGGCACTCCTTGCCGATCTGCGTGATCTCAAGGAAGACATCCCCGACGC
The DNA here is from genome assembly GCF_900290285.1 of Candidatus Centipeda massiliensis. GTDB lineage: Bacteria > Bacillota > Negativicutes > Selenomonadales > Selenomonadaceae > Centipeda > Centipeda massiliensis. Next base: position 212,044 of record NZ_LT985756.1, read on the forward strand.
GCAGGCGTGTCCCGATGGGCAGCTCCTTGAAACGAAACCCATCGGCAACAACATTCTCGCCGAATGCGCCAAAGTCCACATCCGCACCACGCGCACGGAAGTCGTCAATCTCGCCAAGCCCGAGGAGGCTCACCTGTCGGTGCCAGTCGCCCGCATGGGCATCGCCGTCGATGCCGAACTCCGTCATGAAGAAGACGCGATCCAACGCGTGCTTTTGCGTTCCGCGCTTCTCACTGATGCAGAGCGCCCGAATCTCTCCCATATTAACCCCCTACCTGATACATGGCGCGATGATCGCGCGTCTCCGCGTCCATCTCAAAATAATGTTCCTCGGGTTTCTGCCAGACAGCGTGTGCGATTGCGACCGCCAGCTGTTCATCCGTCGCCCCGCCGCGCAGCAGTGCGCGGGTATCCAGCCCTGCGTTGCTGTAGAGGCAGAGCTTCAAGAACCCCTCAGCCGTCAGGCGCACGCGGTTGCACGTATCGCAGAATTTATGCTCCATTGCGTCGATAAAGCCGAGTGCTCCGCGAAATCCGGCGGGTCGCACATAGGCAGCCGGTCCCACGGGGACAGCATTTCCATGCGTTGCCTCGCCCACGGGGAGCAGCGCACCGAACGCCGCTTTCAGCCTTGCCCGCACCTCGTCCATCGGAACCCCCTGATAGCCCTCCGTGCGCGCACACCCAATCGGCATGAGCTCGATGAAGCGCATCTTTACGGAATAGTCCCGCGCAAGCGCCGCGAGCACGGTGATCTCATCATCGTTGACGCCCGCGATCGGCACGCAGTTCATCTTGACATCAAGCCGGTTCTCCTCGGTCAGCCGTGTGAGCGACTCCATGACCGCACCGAAGGACGGACGGCGCGTAATGGACAAGAATCTGCCTCCATCGAGCGTATCGAGGCTGAGGTTCACCGCATCCAGCCCCGCATCCAGAAGCTCATCCAGCATCTCACCGAGCAGGACGCCGTTCGTCGTGATGGCGACCGTCTCGATGCCCTTGATTTGCTTCAACCCGCGCACAAGATGTACGATGTCACGCCGCACGAGCGGCTCGCCGCCCGTCAGGCGCACCTTGCGGATCCCCATGCCCGCGAGTGCGCGCACATTGCGCAGGATCTCCTCATAGGAAAGGATGTCCGCGTGGCGCAGCTTCTTCACACCGTGTGCCGGCATGCAGTAGCGACACCGCAGATTGCAGCAGTCCGTCACCGAAATGCGCAGATATTCAATTTTCCTCTGAAACTGATCCTGCATAATGACCTTCTATCTAAAATTAAAGGATTACGACCTCTACCTCTGTCCCTGCCGCCAGCGGCTTCGTCCCCGCCGGCACATCCACGAACGCATCGCAGCCCGCCGCTGAAAAGAGCGAGCCGGACTCATGCTGATCGGGCAGCGAGACGCGCCCATCCGCATCGATATGTGCACGCAGAAAGCGCCGCCCGAGACACTCCTTCGGAAACGCATCTGCGAGCACGACACGCCGCCGCGAAAGAGTAACCTCCGCCTCTCCCGCGAGGTGCGCAAGTGCCGCACGCGCCATCAGCTCGAACGTCGCGTAGGCGGCGAACGGATTGCCCGAGAGCGCAATCCCAAGCATCTTTCCGTGTGTATAGGCAATCGCGGGCGCACCCGGCTTCATGCAGACGCGCCAGAAGAGCCGCTCCGCGCCGAGCGCGGGCACAACACCGTGCATGATATCCTTCTTGCCCACGGACACGCCGCCCGAGGTCAGGAAGAGATCTACCTTGTCCGCATAGGATGCAATCACCGCTGCTGCATTTTCCACATCATCGGGCACCGAGCCGACAACGGTCACCTCCGCACCGAGTTCCTTCAGTCGTCCTGCAAGCAAGTAGAGATTGCTGTTGTAGATCTTGCCGGGACGCAGCGGCTCACCCGGCTGGAGCAGCTCATCTCCGGTGCTCGCCACCGCGACGCGCACGCGTCGATAAACGAGCACATCACCATAGCCCTCGCTCGCAAGCACCGCAAGGTGCGCCGCATGGATGCGCTGTCCCCGACGGATAAGCACAGTGCCCTTCTTGATATCTTCGCCCGCATAGCAGTAATTCTCGTACGGCTCAGACGTAAACGGAACGTGAATCCGATCCCCGTCCTCGCGCACATCCTCCTGCCGCACCACGCAGTCACAGCCCTTCGGAATCGCGCCGCCCGTCATGATGCGGACGCACTCGCCCGCACCAACCTGCCCTGCGAAGAAATCACCTGCGCACTCCTCGCCGATGAGGCGCAGCGTGGCGGGATTCTCCGCCGAAGCACCGCGCGTACTTGCCGCAGCAAACGTATAGCCGTCGAGCGGTGAGCGGTCGAACGGCGGGTTGTCAAAACCCGCGCACACATCCTCCGCCGCGACACGCCCCATAGCATCGAGCAGGGGAACGTGCTCCGTTTCGCTGACCGGCTGCGTATGGGCAAGCAATACCTCAACTGCCTGCTCAAGTTCGATGTCCTGCATGGTTCCCCTCCTGACGTTCCTATAGCTATCTTTAGGAATCACTGATAAATTCAGCTCGTGCATCTTGACGCATCTTTTTTTGCCCGCACTTTGGCGGAAAATCCGGGGCAGAGCACCACTCTGCGTCCGGTTTTCCGCCGTGTCCGGACGGAAAAATCTACGCCAATCTGGCAGACTTCATTTTATCAGTGATTCCTTTATACAAAATCTTTGACATAGATGTCTGTGCGAAATATCACTGTGCTGTTATTTTCTTCACATCATACAGTACTTCCCTTACTTTCCAAATGGGCATACGGGATAGTGACACACCTTGCACTCCATGCACAGCCCGCCGATGCCGAGGCGCGTGATCTCGCGCCGCGTCCATTCGCTGCCCGCAATGACGCGCGGCAGGATAATGTCAAAAATCGTCGCCGGAGAGTACATAACGCAGCCCGGCAGCCCCATGATCGGCACCTGCCGCCCATTCTTTTCGTAGTACGCGAGCAGGAACATCGCGCCCGGCAGCACCGGTGCGCCGTACGTCACCACGCGCGCCCCCGTCGCCTTGATCGCGGCGGGCGTACGGTCATCGGGATCGACGCTCATACCGCCCGTGCAGAGTACCATATCCATGCCGAGTCCGAGCAGTTCCTCAATCGCCGCACGCGTGTGCTCCGTCCCGTCGTCCGAAAGCCGGTGCTCATCCACCTTCAGCCCGAACGCACGCAGCTTGCTGTCGATGACAGGCGTAAACGTATCCTTGATGCGCCCATGAAAGACCTCCGAGCCCGTCGTCACGACGCCGACCTTCATCGTTCGATAGGGCAGAATGCGCAGCAGCGGCTCCGTTCCCGCCACCTGCCGCACCTGTTCCATAATGCTCTTATCGATGACGAGCGGAATCACGCGCATCCCCGCGAGTTTTGTTCCCGCCTTCACAGGGAAGTGCTGCGCGATGGTCGCAATCATCACATCCGTGATGTCGTTCACTGCATCGAGCGCATCCTCGCGCACCTCGAACACGCCCGCCACCGTCGACGTCAGCTCGATCTTGCCTTCCTTCGGCTCGCTCGCCGTCATGTAGTCGCTCTGGCAAACATCGCGCAGAATCGCTGCTGCATCGTTCTCGTGCAGCATATTCGCGTCGTCCTCCCAGACATAGATGTGCTCCTTGCCGATGCGGAGCAGCACGGGAATATCCTCTGCGCGGATCACATCTCCCTTGCGAAAGCGTGCGCCCTTGCGCTCACCGCGTACGATCTCCGTAATATCGTGGCAGAGTATCATCCCCACTGCGTCCTGAACACGAACCTCCCTCATTGGTCTCTCCCTATCTGATTCGGCAGTATTTTCAAAAACATGCCGTATATAATACACATTCACAGCGAAATTTGAACGCGCTTCGCGATAAACTAATCTCTACTTAAAAACCATTCTCATTTATATATTCTTCTTATTGATTATAACACATAAAATAAATTTTCTCTATGATTTTTCGTAAATGAGAAAGTTTTTTCGTGTCGTTTATCCCTCTTTGTTTCAAAGAAGATTGGGGGAAAACGATTGATTTTCAATGCGAGTTACGCTATGATTAAAATGTTCGGTTGGAAAGGAGGAAGGCTTATGCCGAATATGGGACTGACGCATTTTGACGAGGGCGGTGCTGCCATCATGGTCGATGTCAGCGGCAAGGAGAAGACACACCGCGAGGCAATCGCAAGCGGGCGCATCTATGTGAGCGATGCGGTCTATGCCGCCATTGCGGGCGGCACGGCGGCGAAGGGCGATGTGCTCGGCGTTGCGCGCATCGCTGGAATCATGGCGGCAAAGCGCACGTCGGATACGATTCCGCTCTGCCACCCGCTGCCGCTCGCCAAATGTACGCTCGACTTTGCGCTCGAGGAGACGCCGCGCCGTGCCGTCCATGCGACGGCAACCGTCAAGGTCACGGGCGAAACCGGTGTTGAGATGGAGGCACTGCACGCCGTGAGCGTCGCGCTTCTCACCATCTACGATATGTGCAAGGCAATCGACAAGCGCATGGAGATCGGTGACATTCATCTTGAGCGCAAGTCCGGAGGAAAGAGCGGTACATTCGTCCGCTGAACGGGGGGATTCCCTCGCAGCACTCCGAGCAAGGATAATCTAAGGAGCGATCTATGATGCCTTGCCTGACGGATTCCGTCACGGGGTACGGTTGGAAACGACCATGCCTACATTATTTCTGTAAAGGAGCAACAACATGAAACTCAGGAACTTACTTACGGCAGGTCTCACTGCCATGGCACTCTTCACTGCAGGCTGCGTCGGCGGCGGCAACAGCGCAAACAAGATGGATACGCCGAAGGAGGGCCCGACTGAGCTGCAGGTCTCTGCGGCGGCAAGCCTCACGGACGCGATGAAGGAACTCGGCGGCATGTACGAGAAGGAACATGGGAACACGAAGCTCGTCTTCAACTTCGGCAGCAGCGGTGCACTTCAGCAGGCGATTGAGAACGGCGGCGCCGCCGACGTATTCGTCTCTGCCGCCCAGAAGCAGATGAACGCGCTCGATGAGAAAAAACTTCTTGAGGACGGCACGCGCGTCGATCTGCTCATCAACGATGTAGTACTGATCACGGCGAAGGACAGCAAGCTGAACCTCCCCGACTTCAAGGCGGTACTGAGTCCAGAGATCAAGCACATCGCACTCGGTGAGCCGAAGGGCGTGCCCGTCGGTCAGTACAGCGAGGAGGTCTTTACGAAGCTCGGCATCCTCGATGATGTCAAAGCACGTGCCGTCTACGGCTCCGACGTCCGCCAGGTGCTCGCGTGGGTCGAGACAGGTGATGCGGACTGCGGCGTTGTCTACGCAACGGATGCCGCCATCTCGGGTAAGGTAAAGGTCGCCGCCGTCGCTGCTGCCGATACGCACAAGCCCATCGTCTACCCCGCCGCCGTCCTCAAGGATGCAAAGAACATGAAGGAAGCAAAGGATTTCCTCGCGTTCCTCCAGAGTGATGCTGCAAAGAAAGTCTTTGAGAAGTACGGCTTCAAAGTGAAGTAATGACGGACGAAACATTCTCCCCGCTCATCATCTCGCTTGAGGTCGCAGGCCTTGCGACGGTGATTACCTTCTTCGCCGGCATTGCACTCGCCTACGGCGTACTGCAGATCCGCAGCCGCCTCGCGGGCACGATTGCCGACGCGGTGATCACCCTGCCGCTCGTCCTGCCGCCGACCGTCGTCGGATTCTTCCTCCTGCTCTTTCTCGGAAAGCGCAGCACCATCGGAAGCGCCCTGCTCGCGCTCGACTTGCCGCTCGTCTTTACATGGCGGGCGGCGGTCATCGCAGCGGTCATTGTGAGCCTCCCGCTCATGTACCGCACGGCACGCGGCGCGTTCGAGGCGATTGATCGGAACATGATCCATGCGGCGCAGACGCTCAGCGTCAGCAACTGGCGCATCTTCTGGCGCATTGTGCTGCCGAACGCACGCCACGGCATTCTCGCGGGGCTTGTCCTCTCGTTCGCGCGTGCACTCGGCGAGTTCGGTGCGACCATCATGTTCGCAGGCAACATCCCGGGACGCACGCAGACCATGTCCACCGCCATCTATGCGGCGGTGCAGGCGAACGACTACGACCTCGCCTTCCGCTGGGCCATCATCATCTCCCTGTTCTCGCTCTTCTTTATCGGAGCGATGAACCTGTACCTCAAACGGGAGGTGCGTGAATGAAGCTCATCGTCAACATCGAGAAGCGCCTGCGCGACTTCACGCTTGCGGCAAACTTTACGCTGACAGACACAACGCTTGCGCTTCTCGGTGCATCGGGCAGCGGCAAGAGTATGACGCTCAAGTGCATTGCGGGGCTCGAACGCCCCGACCGTGGACAGATTGTACTGAACGACCGCACGCTCTTTGACAGCGAAAAGGGCATCAACCTCCCGCCGCAGGCGCGGAACGTCGGCTATCTCTTTCAGAACTATGCTCTCTTTCCGAATATGACCGTGCGTGAGAACATCATCTTCGCACTGGACGGTTCGCGCGAGGAAAAGGAGCGCATCTTCAAAGAGAACGTTGCTCGCTTCTCCCTCGACGGACTGGAAAATGCCTACCCCGCAGGCCTCTCGGGCGGGCAGCAGCAGCGCGTTGCCTTTGCGCGCATCCTCGCGCGCGGTGCGGATGTGTTGCTCCTCGACGAGCCGCTCTCCGCACTCGACACACATCTCAAGTGGCAGATCGAGATGGCACTGCGTGAGATTCTCTCCGCGCAAAACTTGGCGGCAATCCTCGTCACACACGACCGCGACGAAGCATTCCGCATCGCGCAGGAGATTGCAACCGTTGATCGCGGACGACTCATGCCGCCGATGGACAAGCACGCACTGTTCCGGAATCCCGGTACGCGTGCCGCGACCACACTCACAGGCTGCAAGAACATCTCCGCCGCCCGCCGTGTAGACGCAGAGCACGTCAAGGCAACCGACTGGGGCATCACGCTCCGCGTCGCGGATGCGGCGACGGACGTGCAGCATATCGCTGTCCGTGCACACTATCTTGTGCTTGCATTAGAGAACGATGCGAATGCGCTTCCTGCACGCATTGCGGAGATCATCGAGAGCACCTTCAGCTACATTGTCATGCTCCGCTTTGCGGACGGGGCGACTCCCATCCGCTGGGAAATCGACAAAGCGACGTGGCACGCACACGAAGCCGGCATCGGCGACACATTATACTTTACCTTCCCTGTCGACGAGCTTATGCTGCTGAGAGACTGAGAAGCAAAAATCCCGAACCGTGACAAAACGTCGCCGTTCGGGATTTTCTTATGCTGTCATACCATCAGGAATGCAGCAAGTTCGTATATTTCTCTCGCTCCGATGCAGGAATCTGAAGGACATCCATTGCCTGTGTGGCGGAGAGATTCATATTCTCCATGAGGTTTTTGATGTTTTGCAATGATGCCTGCATAACACCCTGCTCGATTCCTTGCTTGATTCCCTGCTCAATCCCTTGCTTTAAGCCTTCTCTTCGCCATGCGCGCATACCACTGATATAGTCGCGTATTGCCTTTTCCCGCTGTTCATACTGCCAGCGCTCGATCTCATCCTGCATAAAGACATACTCTGCCTTCATAGCTTCTTGAATTGCTGCCTCGCTCATCGCCAACGCCTCCGTTTCCGTTTCATTCAGCTTGTTTGAAAAATACGCAAGCCATCGCTCAAGACGTTTCATCTCTCGGACAGACTTCACCTCGAAATTTGAAATTTCCTCTATTATACGATGAATCCACAAAAAAATGAAGCTCTTACAACGTCATTCGCTCCAGCTTCCCTGCTTCCATCGTATAGCAAGTATCGGCATACTCTGCTGCCTCGCGCTCATGCGTCACAAGGAGGACGGCAGCGCCCGCGTCCGCGTTTTCGCGCAGGAGGCTGAGGACGCTCCTCGTATTCTCCTCGTCGAGATCGCCCGTCGGCTCGTCCGCGAGCAGGATTTCGGGCTGCATCACGAGTGCTCGTGCGATTGTCACGCGGCGCTGCTCCCCGCCCGAGAGTTCCGACGGCGTGACCGACGCAAGCTTACGGATGCCGAGGCGCTCCATCAGTTCATCCGCACGCGGGGCAAATCTGTCTGCCTCACCCGTGAGCAGCGCGGGCAGCAGGATATTCTCGCGCACCGAGAGCGCCGCGAGCGACATCAGCCGCTGCGGTACGATGCCGATGTAGCGGCTGCGCAGACGGGTACGCGCGTCCTCCCCCATCGCATAGAGATCCACAGCATCCATGAGGACACGCCCTGTCACGGGCTTCATCAGCCCCCCGAGGATGTGGAGCAGCGTACTCTTTCCGCTGCCCGAGCGCCCCGTCACCACCGTAAGAGTCCCCGCTGCAAGACAGAAATCCGTCTCCTGCACCGCTATAAAATAACCATCCTTTGCACTATAGCGCAAAAAGTCCTGACTGATTTTCTCCGCACGCAGTTCCATCATCCATCCTCCCGCAGCATCTCACTGATCTGCGTATTTGTTACGCGCCCCACCGTCCATGCTGCCGAGAAGGTTCCTGACAGGATTGCCACAGCGAGTGTGTTCGCAGCAAGCATTGCGATCGTTCCGACATCCGGCAGGAGATAGGGACGCATCAGCCCCTCCTTCATGAGTCCGGCAAACGGCAGTAGGACAATCGTGCCGATGGCAATGCCTGCCGCCCCGCCTGCCGCTGAGGTAATGACCGCCTCCGTCAGCATCAATCGCAGCAAGAAGGAGCGTGTTGCGCCCGCGATGCGCAGGATCAGGAACTCACGCCGCCGCTCCCGCGCGGACAGATGGAATCCGATGCCGAGAACGACAACGGCAATCACCCAGACGAACACAATCAGGACACCGACCGTTTCGAGAATGCCGCCGAGTCCCGCCTCCACATGATGCACCATTCCGTGTGCCGGCTTTGCCGCGAGCGCAGGATACATCTGGTTGATGGCAGCCGCGAGTCCATCGGGCGTAAAGCCCTCCGCTGTCCGAATCATCACGGCAGAGATGGCATTTTCCGTCGGAATCCCTTGGAAGTAGTCGAAGCCCGATGATGCCGCATTTGCCATCATCGCACGCATCGTCTCCATATTCGTATAGACAGCCGTATCCATCCCCGTACCCGTTGGACTCAGCCGCCCGATGACGCGGCATGGCATGTTGTAAAAAGTCAGCCGCGCATCCGCAGGAACCGAAATACCGCTGCCGACGAGGATGTCCCCGAAGCCCATCTCCGCAGCACGACTCTCCTGCATCCACGGGCGAATCGTGAAATCGGTCGCGGGGTCAAAGCCGATCAGCTGCACCGCCACCGAGCAGCAGCCCGCATGCGCTGAGGCGAGGAAGAACTGCGGCGCTGCCTGGGCGACTCCCGTCATTCCGCGCAGATCGTCAAGGTAGTGTTCCTCCATATAGAAATGCGCGGGCACGCCCTGTACCAGCACGCCCTCAAGCGTCTGCGCGTCTGCCGCCTCCTTCGGCAGTACCACGACATCTGCCCCAAGCCGCTGCTGAAAGTGCATGAGCCCTCCTTGAAGCCCGAGCAGCACCTCGGAGCCGCCGAAGATCACGAGTGCGAGAATTGCCACAAGCACTGCAAGTACGGCGGAACGCGTCGTATTCCTGCGGCAGTTACGCATGGCAAGCAGATATGCGAAGTTCATCCGTTCTCCCCCCGTCGGTAGACATAGATGTCCGCGAGTGCAAGCATGAGATTCAGCAGCGAGAGTGCCGTCACTGCCGGCTGCATCACCGTATGACAGTGCATGGTCTCCATCATGCAGAGATCGATGAGATGATCCGGCAGGACGAGCGCAAACACGGAGATCGGGAGCATCGCAAGCGCCAGTCCAAGTTTGATCTGTGCGCGTGGAATAACGAGGTGCATAAGAGCGATCACCACAAGCACGGCGGCAATCCCCGTGAGTGCCTGCCCTGCCCAGTGACAGTTCATCCACGAACCGTCGGGACGCGGCTCGCATGGCGTAAAGACATTCTGTATGCCGACGAAGAACACGAGATTCAGCACAAGCAGCAGAATGTCCGTGATGCCAAATCTGCATTTTCCATAATTCATAACAACAGCTCCTTTGTATGTAACTCATTTCGGAATATAGTAACAAAATTGGGAATAACTTTCAATGAGAAATATCATAGGCAAACAAAAAAGCCGCAGTCACAACTGCGGCTCTAAATCTGCGAATGGCAGGGGTAGCTGGACTCGAACCAACGCATGCGGGATTCAGAATCCCGTGCCTTACCAACTTGGCGATACCCCTAGCTGCGTTCAGCAACATGGGTGATTATAGCGGATATGTTGCACGTTGTCAAGAAATTTTTTCATAGGTCTATGGCAACTGTTACGGATTCGCGATGCGTACTCCACGCAGAACCCTCGTTATGCAAGCGGACGTGTGCTCATCCGCCTAAATACCTGCGGATTCCAAACGCGCTGCGCCCCTCCGATTAAAATCCGCAGGGGGCGGGTCGCACACTCTACGCCGCTTGCTCCACTAGGGTTTGCTTAGGAGTACTGCATTTGCTTTTGTCCGTAACTTTTATCATAGTGCCTTTTTCTTCATGCCTGCTTGCGCAGCTCCTCCTGCACGTCCTCCGCCGCGTCCTCTTCGAGCGCGAGCACCGCCTGCACGAGGATGGCGCACTCAAGGCGCTTCTTCTGGATCTCACAGCCCAGCTCATACGGATGTCGGATGTCGCCGTGAAAGAGATCGGCATTCGCATGGCAGCCACCGCTGCAGTAAAACCGCGCCCAACAGTCACGGCAGAGAGGCTTGTTCAATACGTGCGAGTTGCGGAAATACGTCGGCAGCTCCATGCTCTCCACGCCTGTAAATACCGAGCCAAGGCGGTACCCCTCGCGTCCGACGAACTGGTGGCACGGATAGAGATCGCCGTTCTCCGCGACGGCGTAATACTCGTGCCCTGCGCCGCAGCCCGCGAGCCGCTTCGCCACGCACGGTCCATGATTCAGATCCATATTGAAGTGGAAGAAGAAGAACCCCTTCCCCGCGCGCACGCGGCTGAGGTACGTCTCCGTCAGGTGATCGTACTCGGCGAAGATGCGCGGCAGATCCGCCTCCGTAAAACCGAGCGGGCTGTCCTTCAGCACGACTGGCTCCATCGACAGGATGTCAAACCCCGCCTCGTTCATCGCGAGCACATCCTTCGTAAAGTCCAGATTCTCACGCGTATACGTCCCGCGCAGGTAGTAGTCGTTCCCATGACGTGCGTCCACGAGCTTCTTGAAGTTCTTCATCACGACATCATAGGAGCCGTTGCCGCGCACATCGGGACGCATCGCATCGTGCACCTCGCGCCGCCCGTCCGATGAGAGCACGACGGAGATGTTGTTGTCGTTCAGCCACGCGATGTTTTTATCCGAGAGCAGCATGCCGTTCGTCGTGAGCGTCAGCTTGAACTCCTTGCCCATCTCCTGCTCGCGTTTGCGGACGTACTCCGTGACCTCCTTCACCGTGCCGAGATTCATGAGCGGCTCACCGCCAAAGAAGTCGATCTCGCAGTGCTTCCTAGGGCCGCAGCCATTGATGATGAAGTCCACCGCCGCGCGCCCGACCTCGGGGCTCATCACGGCGCGGTGTCCGCCATAGCTGCCGCCGTCGCCAAAGCAGTACTTGCAGCGTAGATTGCAGTCCTGCGCTACCATCAGGCACAACGACTTCACGAGCCCGCGCGACTTGAACGTCGGCGGCACGTTGATGTCCGGCGCGAAGAGCGCACCTGCTGCCATCAGTTCGTGGAGTTCGCCGCACGCCTCGCGCAGCTCCTCCTCGGGATAGCGCCCCGCAAGACGCGCAACAACCGCCGTGTCGTTCGTCCCGTCGAAATCGTCCATCATATCATAGATCATCTCGTCGATCACATGGACGGCTCCGCTGTTGATATCGACAAGAATGTGCATACCGTTCTGCTTGAACTTATGCGTGAGGGTCTTCATTCCTTCTCCTTTGTTCCCGAAAAATACACAGAAAAAGCCCCTCTCGCATGCGAGAAGGGCTGTGCCGATTCCCCCGTCTTACTTCGCGCAGGGCTGGTTGCCCACAGTGCAGGAAGTCTTGCAGGCAGACTGGCAGGATGCCTGACATTCACCGCAGCCGCCCGTATAGAGCGTGGACTGCATCGTCGGCTTGTTGACCGTCTTGATGTGCTTCATGACTCATTCCTCCTCAATCGGTCGATGTGCTTTCATTCTATCGCATAAATTCCATTTATGCAAGTGATTTTTCACCCTCGTCCCACTCCCCGTCCACACGACTGATGTCCGCGCCGAGAGCGACCAGTTTCGCCACGAGATCATCGTAGCCGCGGTCGATGTGGTGGATGTAGCCGACGCGTGTCTCGCCGTCCGCCACGAGCCCTGCAAGCACCATTGCCGCACCCGCACGCAGATCGGTTGCGCGCACAGCGGCACCCTTGAGCGACCGCCCGCCTTCAACCGTCGCCATGCGCCCGTCCACGCGAATCTGTGCGCCCATGCGCACGAGTTCCTCGACGTGCATAAAGCGGTTCTCAAACACCGTCTCCGTCACGATGCTCGTCCCCTCTGCAACGGCAAGCATCGCCATGAACTGCGCCTGCATATCCGTTGGAAAGCCGGGATAAGGCAGCGTTTTGAGGTCAATCGCCCGCATCGGCTCGTCCGCACGCACACGAATGCCCGCGATATCCTCCTCGATCTGCGCCCCCGCCTCCTTGAGCTTTGCCACAACGGGCTTCAAGTGTTCACAGATGGCGTTCTCGATAAAGACATCGCCGCGCGTCATCGCCGCCGCGACCATGTACGTCCCTGCCTCAATGCGGTCGGGGATAATCGTATAGTCCGCCGCCATGAGTTCCGGAACACCGTCGATCTTGATGCGGTTCGTGCCCGCACCGCGAATGTGCGCCCCCATGACGTTCAGATAGTTTGCAAGATCGACAATCTCCGGCTCAAGTGCCGGGTTCTCAAGGATCGTCTGTCCCTCTGCGCAGGACGCCGCCATCATCACATTCTCCGTGGCACCAACGCTCGGGAAGTCGAAATAGATCCGCGCCCCCCTTAGCCCCTCAGGCGCAGAGGCATGAATCGCTCCCTGCGTGATATCGATCTTTGCGCCGAGTGCCTCAAAGCCCTTGAGATGCAGATCGATGGGGCGTGTCCCGATCGCGCAGCCCCCCGGCAGCGAGATCTCCGCGCGCCCCTCACGCGCGAGCAGCGGTCCCATGATGAGAAAAGACGCACGCATCTTGCGTACCAGTTCATAGGGTGCCGACACCGTCTTGATCTCCGACGCATCAATGCGCAGCCGATGCTCTGCGGCAGAGTAGTCCGCCTTCACACCAAGCGAGCGCAGCACCGAGGAGATCGTATAGACATCCTCAAGTGCCGGCACATCATCGAGCACGCTCACACCGCGGCTGCCGAGAAGAGCCGCTGCGATGATCGGCAGCACCGCATTCTTTGCCCCACCGATCTTCACGCGCCCGCGCAGGGGATTCCCCCCGTGAATCACCAGTTGTTCCATTCGCCGTTCCCCTATCCCTCTACCTTGAGTGTCGTGTGTATTACGTTCTCGATCACATAGGGTGCGAAGAATTTCTCCTTCTCTTCCCTCTTATTCGGATCGGCAAGGAGTGTTACACGTTTTTCTGGCTCCGCCTTCGCTGCGCGTGCCGACGCTTTTTCCGCCGCCTTCATGCGCCTTTTCATCTCCTTTTCGGAGGTCGGTGCCGGCGCAGCCCCCGGCGCAATGATGATCTCGTTGTTCTGTCCCTGTTCCGCCAGCTCGCGCAGACGATCCCCCGTTGATTTGAATTTTTCTTCGTCATCGGGAACCTCAAGCCCTGCCTGTGCCAGCAGCATCAGAGGATTGACGGGTACGAAACCGCCGCCGCGGATATCGAGGTTCAGCGTTCCTGCTGGCTGCGTCTTGGGCACCTTGTAGGGAATGGAGAGCGTCTCCTCCGCCCTCCGATAGGGGCGGATCTTCGTCTGGAACGTCACCGTATCCCCCGGCTTTACCGTCATCTTATTCGGTGTCGCGGAGACCAGCACTGCCGTCTGTCGATCCCCCGTCAGTTCCACATCGACCTTGACATCAATGAGATCGGATTCCTTCTCCGCATTGGTCACGATCAGATTCATCGCCTGCAGCAGTTCCGTTACGGCGACCTGTCCGACATCCGCCGCGCTGTAGTACATATTGCGGCGCTCGAACGTACCGCCCTCGTATGCGTTCGTCCGAATCGCAAAGCGCACACGCGCCGTGCTGCTGCCAAGTGCATCCGAAACGCGGCTCATCGCCGCATAGGCAACACTGCCCGAGAGGAGCGGCAGGAAGTCCTCATCGTACGCAATCTGTGCACCAAACGTCTCTTCCCGACCGAGCGCACTGTCCCTTACACGGATCTGCACGGGCACCGATGTCGGAAGCGTCCCGAGAATACCGGCAATTCCCGTCTCACGATCCTGATTGACGCGTCCGATCACACTGCCGATGTTCGCAATCTTCACCCCGTTGCTCTGCCCTGCGATCGTCCCGATGACATCCGCATCCGTCATGAAGTAGTTGACATTTCCCTTGTGCATGAAGGAATGTCCGAACGCCAAGACATTCTTGCCGTCAGCCGCCGTCACCGTTCCCGTCGCGCCGATGCTGAAATCGCCGTAGACAAGCGCCACGCCGACCGGCTGCCCGCCTGTGAGCGTCGCATCATAGCGCGTGTGAAGCTTCGCGCTTGTACCGGAGCCGCCAAGCGGCAGCAGCGAGATGCCGTTCATCGGAAGCTTGTCCTGCAGATAGCGCAGCCCCGCCGCATTGAACCCGCGCGTGAAAAAATACGCCTTCTCCTCTGCTGCACGGTCAGACTTGTCTGCTGTATCGGCATTCTCTGCGCCAGAAGCCTCCTCTGCCGCAGGCTCGTCGGACGCCGACGCGGTATCCTCTGCCTTTGCACCGTTCAGCGCCGCGATCATGTCGCGCCACTCTGCCTCGCGTTCCTCACTCGACATCTTCGCAAATGCCTTCTCGCGTGCCCGCAGGCGGCGTTTCTCCTCCGCCTTCTTGCGCTCTTCCAACTCCTTCACCAGATCAATCGTCGCAATGCTTGTCTGATTCTTCGTGTCGGGCATGGACCAGAGTGGTGTCATATCCTCGATCGGCGTGATGAAGAACGTATAGGGACTGAGATCCTTCAACCCCGCAGAAAGTGCTCCGACCAGGCGTCCGTCCACATAGATGGGGCTGCCGCTCATCCCCTGGAGCACACCGCCGACCTGCTCGATGAAGTCTCCGCTCGTGCGCGCCATAATCATGCGCTGATCGCCCTTGCCCCCCTCCATGCACCCGATGATCTCCACGGGAAAACTGCGGATCTCGCCCGACGTGTCAAGCACTGTATAGGCCGTCCCCTGCAGCCCTGGTGTGATCTCGCTGTACGGGAGAATCGGGGGCATCGCATGAATGTCCGGTGTGTAAAAATTTATCGTCAACGCAAAAAGAGACGCCGCTGCAAGGCGTTTCAAAGAATATCGCAAAATGTCACCTCAAAAAATGCTGAAAAAAAATGTGCTACAATAGAGTCTATCCGCTCTATTGTAGCACACACGGGAAGATTACGCTAGTTTTTTCGCCGCATCCCTAGGGAATCGCTGATAAAATGAAGTCCGTCAGATTGGCGTAGATTTTTTGTCCGAACAAGGAGGCAAACCGGACGCATAGCAAAAGCTATGTGGAGAATTTGCCGACGAAGTGCGGGCAAAAAAGATGCGCTAAGATGGCGCGGCTGAATTTATCAGTGCTTCCCTAGAAAGCACGCACGACGAGAAGTTTCTTATACTGCAGGTGCTTCGCCTTCCACCATGGCATTGTGCTCCTTTGTCCACTTGTGACCGAGGAACGCACCGACAATACTGACAATGGTGGCCAGCTCCGGACTCGCCAGACCCACGCCCCAGCTGATGAACACGAGTGCGATGACAGCGATCACGCCCTTCTTGTTGAACCCCGTGCTATAAAATAAACCGAGAATGAAAAAACCAAGGATTGCCCCAACAACAGGACTTTTCTTACTCATAATAAGACCTCCCAATGACAAATAAATTTCATTTATGCAGCCCAACCGAGTCCGGGATAATGCCAACGCTCGCCCGACAGCGCCTTGACCACGGCATAGACGGAGGCGAGACACCAAGGAATCCCGACGGCAAAGCACAGGCCGACAGCAATATTGCTGTCATCAAGCGCCGCACCGAGCGCGCAGGCAAGGATAAAAAGAACGAGCACAAAGAACTGCGAGAGAAACGCCTGCTTTGCGTGATATGCGACAAATACATTTCTGCCCCGCGTGACGATCCAGACAACAAACGGGAGAAGGACAAACCCAATCCCGCCGATGAAAAATGCGCCCTGCACGACGGCGGCAATAAAGCGCGTCGACTGTGACGGAACGGCATCCGCAGATCTTCCCGTGAGATCTCCGCACGCACCGTCCCCTGCTTGAATTCCTTCCATAGATTTCCTCCTTTCACCGCACTTCTCACTCGACCGACGTCGTAATATCGCCGTTCTCGATTTCAAAGACGGCAACATCAGAGAGCGCACTCTCGCCCGCCGGTGCGATAAACTCGAAAAGATAGCCATATTTTCCGTCGCCGACCTCCTCATCCCGCACCTCTGGATGAGCGCCGAGACGGAACGTATCGACCTCCACGGGTGTAAAATCCTCATCATTCCCCGAGGTACTCATTGCATAGTGAATCGTCGTCACCATATCCCCAGGTCTCAGTCGGATCAGATTGCGGTCACTCATGCCGTTCGCCTCAAGACCTCGACGCGCGCCGAGAATGCGATATCTCTCATCCGCATAGCTGTATGCGACCTGCAGATTGCACTCCCTGCCGTTCAGCTTGATCGGGATGGAGTAGAGATTGTAGTCGTCCCCCTCCTCCACGATCTCGATGTAGACGGGATGCCCGTCCAGCATCGGCCATGTGCCGTCAAAATTATCCTTGAAAACGCCGCTGTCCCAGTCCGCATCGACATTCGTATCACTGCCGAGGTAGAGAACTACCCCCTCTTCCTCGCCGATATAGAGCAGGTTGCAGCGCACCGATGTAAGACCGTCCATCTCCGCAGCACTGAGCCTGACAAACGCGTTGCCGTGTGCATCAACATCGACGGCGCGATCCTCAAGTGCGTCGACTTGGAAGATCTGCCGGCGTGCCGTTGGCAATGCTTCGACATGCTCCATATTGCTGCGCCCTGCGAGCATCTCCTCTGCCTCATCGGGCAGCTCCCCATAAAGCATGGTGTAGAGCAGACATTTCTGCTCCATCAGCGCTGCATCCTGATCGACATACGCCGAAAAGCCGTCTTCATCGCCATCGTAGGAATAGTAGGAGGAGATCCCGCCGCCCCGCCGGCGGTAGTCGCCATGCACCTTGTAAATACAGGCATCGTCCACCGCTCGTACAAGGGCAGCGGCGCTGGGGAACTCCCGCGCCGTCTCCTGTGCCAGCCCTGCCAGATCAACCATGTTTGCATAGCCCATCTCGCGCGTATTGCCGCCGTAGTTCTCGGCACGCTGCGCCGCACGGTCAAGTGCCGCAAAGAACGCCGGAGACAGATGCGACGCACGGGCAAGCACGTCGCGGCTGTATGTCTCGTAGGCAGAGGTCAGTGCCGGCAGACGGGCGAGATCGATCACAGAGAGCGTTGCCTCCTCCTCCGTATCCTCCTCCCTGCAGCCCGCAAGGTAGGAGTCGCAGATCACCTCGCCCAGCCGTGCGCCACCCATCGCCGGATTGTCGGCAAGTGCGCCGACCCACGCATCATAGTTCCACCCGTTTCCCGGCTCCATCTCCTCCGAGGCGACCATATAGCGCGTGTAGCCCGCAAGCGTCGCCGCCGTCTCATAGCTTGCCATCAGACAGGCATCAAAACCGACGACTTCATACGGCGGCTCTGCGGGGTGCTCCCCATAGACATTGGAGAATGCCTGCCGTATATCATTGAGGCACAGCATATTCTCCGTGCGCTCATCATAGCAGACCCCCGCAGCACTCCCACCGCCATGATCCCAGAAAACAAAGACACGGTGGTCGGCAGGATAATTCTCCTCGCCATAGTGCAGGAAGTCTGTGAGCGTTTCGGCACGTCCCATGTCGGCATCCGGCAAGTTCTTCAGTTCATGCAGACCGTCCGCATCGTAGAGATAGAGATTCAGTGGATGCTCAAACACATCATTCTGCCATGCCTGTGTGCCGCCCGCAAGGATCAGCACGCGCACATTCGGCGGCAGCTCCGTTTCCATCAGCTCCTCAAGATCCGCACTCGCCGCGCCATGCTCCGACTCGAGATCCGAGCCGCAGATATACCACGAGACGAGCCATGTATCATCCTTGCTGTAGGCATCTGGAAACTGTGCGTGTGCCTTCGTCACATCTTCCTCGCCGCAGCCGACAAAAACGAGCGTCAACATGAGCAGCAGGAGGACAGCGTGCAGTGCACGGCAGTTCGGCTTCATCAACGATACCTCCCCCGAAACGCCCTGCACGCGGCAGGACATTCACACGAAACAGGACATATCACTCCCCATCGAGGAACTTGCGGATCGCCTGCGGATCCTTCGGCGCCCAGTGAAGCGTCTTGCCGTCATCACTCTTAACGAGTTCGCAGGTCACATCCAGCGTTTTCTCGCTGTCATACGGCATATCGTCGATGACGCCCTTCAGTGACGCCACCGCGCCCTGCTGATAGGTCGGATCCGTGCGCACATCCACGCCCTGCTGCTGCGCCAGACCGATGTAGACGCCCATCGCGACAAGATCCTGATTCGCATCCATCTGCTTCTTTGCACCCCGCGTATCAATCGGCGTCGCCGTCAGCTCGACCACAGGGTTCTTGGCATCGTCCTTCTTGACCTTTGCCTTGAGTTCCATGTTCGCCTTGCGGTCTGCGAGGTAGTAGTCCGTAATCTCCATCGCATTGGACTCCGAAAGCATGAAGCTCTGGAACATCTGATCCGACTCCGTCATGAGCGCATCCGTGATCTGCTTCTTCTGTGCCTCGGTCATACCCGTCGCAGAGAGCTTGTCCGTATCCGCATACGCATACAGCTCGGCATAGGCAAGCACCGCCTTGTCCGCCGATTCCTTCGGCTTATCGTCGCCGCAGCCCGCAGCGAGCATGAGTGTCAAAACCGCAATCAGCGGAAGGAGCAGCCTTTTTGTAAGCGAAACCATTTTCATAACCCTACTTCTCCTTTACAACAGAGGAATCATTCGGAAAAGGCGGCGGTCATTTCTGACCGGATGCATCTCCGCCCTCATCTAGTTCTGATTATTACAAAAAAAAGAACTTTCTGCAACATAATTGCAGAAAGTGACGTATTCTTACATGAAAGTGATGTTTTTTACCGTAAAGTGTCGTTATTTATTAGGAAGCAGAAGTCGCATAGGACTTCTGTCTTTATTTGTTCAGCAGATACTGCATATACGAAGCCCGCACACTGCTGCGCCGCCGCTGACTGATCGGCAATTCCGCACCATTCGTGAGCACAAATGCCTCCTTGTCCATACGGTCGATTTTGTCCATATTTACCAGAATGCGGTGATAGCACTCAAGAAATCGTGGGTCACGTCCGAGCTGTTCTACCGCCCACTCATACGTATAGGGACGTGTAAGACAGAGTCCCTGCTTTGCAAGCGCAATGTGCAGCCGTCCGCCCTCGAGGTCGACATAGTAAATCTTATGCAGGAGGATCTCAAACGGCTGTCCATTGTAGTGAACTTGGATTACACGCGCCGCCTTCAGCCGGCGTTCAAACACGCGCGCGAGTGCTGTACGAAATGCCTCCTCATCCATGCTCACCGGCTTCAGGAAATAGCCGTCGGCAAAGACACGGTAGCCCTCCATCAGATACTCCTCACTGCTCGTGAGAAAGATGATGCCGACATCTTGATTCTTTGCGCGGATGCGCCGTGCCGCTTCCATCCCACCGATGCCCGGCATACGGATATCGAGGAGGAGGAGATCGTATGGGCTGTGTTCGAACGCATCCAATACGGCTTCCGCTGTGCCAAACAGATCGATCTCCACCAGAGATCCCTTCTTTTCCCAGTATTTCTCAAGGATGTGTATGAGATAGTCGCGTACAGCCGCGCATACCTCCGGCTCATCGTCCACAATGGCGATCCGCACCGTGTATCCCTCCCTCCATCATACATCTCACATAGATTTGACGAATCTTATATCACATCGTATAATACCACAAAATAATGTGAATGCAAACAGGGGGAGGATTCGCCATGATCGAGCATAGCTTGATGATCGTCATCACAACATTTTTGTTTACAATGACGATGCTGCCGTCCGTCTATCTGCGCTACCTCCCATTCCGCCCTGTCCTGAGCGACGAAGTACGAAAAAATCTGCTGCAGGGGTATGCGGCAATCTTTTTCTGTGAGAACACCCTGATTCTATTGCTCATCTACTCAGACATTCTTCCATACACCTTGGAAACCTACAAGCACATCTATTTCTTCGCCGGTTATGCACCATACTTCGCTCTCAACCTCATCCTCATCCGCCCCTATTGGGCGCAGCACGCGTTTATCCTCGGTATTCAGCAGATCCTTGCCACCACAATCGCCTCATGTGCCGCCATCCTGACACTCCTCTTTGTCGATGTCGACTATTTTTTTGATTATGTTTATCTGTTCTTTCTGATCTATCTCGCCCTCTATCTTTTGAGCTTTCCTCTCGTTCTGCCCTTCTTCCGCCAGATCTTCCTGCGCTTTTCCTCCATCAGTATGGAGCGGTTCTGGCTTTATATTGCCCCGCTGCCCTTCCTCGTATTTTTTCATGAGATCTTTCATTCGGTTGGAGATAAGATGGTCGCGCTCGACTTCTTCATCTCGCGCCTGATCCTCGCTGGTGCCGCCATCTTCATTGCGCTGGTCGCATGGCGCGGACTCGAACACATCCTTCAGCAGGCAGCGATGACCGAACGCAGCCTTACGCTCCTGCGCCGCATGAACTCCTTCAGAGCCTATACGCGTTCTCTGCAGGACAAACAGGCGCGCCTCGCCATCGTCCGCCACGACCTCCGGCACAACGCGAAAATGCTCGCCGACCTCATCGCACGCGGTGAGGACGAGGCGGCAATCCAGCTCATCCAAAGTCTCAACTATCAGATTGACGCAACAAGCGTCGAACACTTTGCGGAGAACGCAATGGTCGATTCCGCCCTCGCTGTCTACGTGCAGCAAGCGCGTGAAAAAAACATTGCCATCGATGTAAAGATTGACACCCCCTCCGCATTCGCTGCAGAGGTCGACTTCGCCCTCCTCCTCTCCAACCTGCTTGAGAATGCCATACATGCGGAGGAACGCGAGGCAGAGGGTGCGCGTGGCATCCGTGTCCGTGCGCGTACCGCGGGGGACAGCATCTTCCTCTCCGTCGAGAACCGCTGCTCCATCCCCCTCAAACTCTCCCCGAACGGGCTCCCGACACGCAGGATTGATGCCGGACATGGATACGGAACACGCTCCGTTGAGCTCTTTGCGGAGAAATACGATGCTGAATTTTTCACCGAGCAGACGGACGGATACTTCCGCTTTTTCATACAGGTTCCACTCGGTCAAAATTTCAAGAATCAATCCTAAAACATATCACTTTCATGTATGATTTCATCACTTTTCCAAATTCTATTGCAATATTTCTGTTTCTTTGCAATAATGACCTCGAAAGGCAATCACGGTCATTGACAAAGGAGAGATCATCATGAAAAAATGGTATAAGGCATTCGCGGTCATGGGCGCATGCGCATTCATGCTGGGTACGATGAGCGTTGCCTCGGCAGATGAATACGAGGGCTATGACGAGAATGGGAACTACGTCTACGCAGTCACGGACGAACAGGGCAACGTCGCCGTCGCGGTGGCGGACGAAGACGGCAACTATGCCGTTGTTGCAGAGGGTGCAGACGGCAGCACCTACGAGGAAACCGGCTCGTACTAATCGTAGAAACACAAAAGGGGGCTGCTGCACGAAGCGAAAACTTCGTGCAGCAGCCCCCTTTTTTTCTTATTGTCACGTCTCTCCGAGTGAGTGCTCCAGCTCCTCAAGCGTCTGCTGCTTGCTCTCGCGGCCGAGGAGAATCACCGTCCCCGAAATCACTGCAAAGACCGCCGCAAACATCATAAAGATACCACTCATCGGGAACGCATGCGCGAGCATCACACCGACAAGCATCGGTGCGATCATGCCGCCGATTCGCCCAAAGCCCGCTGCCCAGCCGCTGCCAAGCGCCCGCATCGACGTCGGATACTGCTCCGGCGTATAGGTGTAGATCACGCCCCACGCACCGAGGTTGAAGAAGCTCATCGCCGCCCCCCAGACAAGAAGTGCCGAAACCTCGCCCGCATTGCCGAAGAAATAGCTGCACACACCGCTCAGGAGGAGAAACAAGCCAAGCGTATAGCGGCGCCCGATCACGTCCACCAGATACGCCGCTGCATAATACCCCGGCAGCTGTGCGAGCGTCATGATAAGCACATACTCGAACGTCTTGACAATCTCAAAGCCCTGCGCATACACAATCGACGGCAGCCACATAAAAATCCCGTAGTAGCTGAACACAATGCCAAACCACGCGAGCCAGAGCATCGTTGTACGGCGGCGCATCCCCTTCGCCCAGAGCGACGCAAAGCCCGGTGTTTCCACACGCTCCACCTCGACCCTGCCCGGTGCGAGCTGATCGAGGAACGGACGCTCCGGCAGCTTCAGCTGTCGCTCAATGTCGCGGATAATCGCCTTTGCCTCATCCACACGCCCCTTCGAGAGCAGATAGCGGATCGACTCCGGCATGTGCAGGCGCAGGAGGAAAACATAGAGGGCGGGCAGTGTACCGATGAGGAATGCCGCCTGCCAACCAAGCGCAGGAATCAGGAGATAGGCAATGCACGCCGCTGCGAGCCACCCGAGCCCCCAAAAACTTTCGAGCAGGACAATGAACCGACCACGCAGCTTCGCAGGTGCATACTCACTCATCAGCGTTGCCGCAACGGGCAGTTCTCCGCCCAGACCAAAGCCCACAAGGAAGCGGAACACAAGCAGCGACTCATAGCTCCATGCCACCGCGCACAGCCCTGTTGATATACTGTAAAGAAGAACCGTGATCGTAAACACCTGCTTGCGCCCGATGCGATCTGCAATCGTACCCGCAAGCACCGCACCAAGCGCCATGCCGATCAGACCAATGGATCCAATCCATCCCACCTGCGCAGGTGTGAGACTCCACTCTCGCGCAAGCACAGGCAGGACAAACGCAATCAGTCCCGTATCCATCGCATCGAACAGCCACCCAAGGCCTGTCACAGCGAGCAGCTTGTACTGAAATCTGCCAAGCGGCAAATTCTCCAAGCGATCCAAAATCATAATTGCCTCCTATCTACAATGAGCGGAAATCAATAATTGAGACACATTATAGACCTTAAAAAACAGAATTGCAAGAAAATATGGTTACGAACTCTTTTCTTCCGTTGAGGGCTTTGACATAAACACTCCGCTCGCCGTAACGGCAAAGCCTAAACCGACCAAAAGATAGGCGATCGTACTTGAAAGCATATCTTTCTTGTTGTTTTCCGAAATCGCAGCAGCTGCCGCCTGCGGGCTGTCTGCCTGACGCGCAAGTTCCAGATTCTCCTCCATCGGATCGGGAGAAATCATCAGCATGGAAAAGCCAATGGCAAAGGATATAAGCCCGCCCAGTATTACAATCATTTTTTTCTTATACATGAGTTCCTCCTAATGAAAATAGAAAAGGATTCGTGATATTGTTTCACGAATCCTTTTCTTTGCGGCAACTACCTACTCTCCCACGTCGTCTCCAACGAAGTACCCTCGGCCTTTGAACGCTTAACTACTGTGTTCGGAATGGGAACAGGTGGAACCGTTCAGGCATCATCACCGCATCTTCTTGAGTGTTGTACACTCAAAACTTCACAGAAGAAACTGTAAGCAAATTGACTACCTTAGAATAAGTCAAGCCCTCGACCGATTAGTGCTGGTCAGCTCCACACATTGCTGTGCTTCCACACCCAGCCTATCTACCTCGTCTTCTTCAAGGGGTCTTACTTCCTTATAGGAAGAGATACTTCATCTCGGGACAGGCTTCACGCTTAGATGCTTTCAGCGTTTATCCCTTCCGGACGCAGCTACCCAGCCATGCCCTTGGCAGGACAACTGGTACACCGTTGGTCCGTCCACTCCGGTCCTCTCGTACTAGGAGCAGCCTCCCTCATGTATCTTACGCCCGCGATGGATATGGACCGAACTGTCTCACGACGTTCTGAACCCAGCTCACGTACCACTTTAATGGGCGAACAGCCCAACCCTTGGGACCTGCTTCAGCCCCAGGATGTGATGAGCCGACATCGAGGTGCCAAACCTCCCCGTCGATATGGACTCTTGGGAGAGATTAGCCTGTTATCCCCAGGGTAGCTTTTATCCGTTGAGCGATGGCAATTCCACTCTCTTTCCACCGGATCACTAAGCCCTACTTTCGTACCTGCTCGACCCGTCAGTCTCGCAGTCAAGCTCCCTTCTGCCTTTATGCTCTTCGCGCGATTTCTGTCCGCGCTGAGGGAACCTTTGGACGCCTCCGTTGCTCTTTCGGAGGCGACCGCCCCAGTCAAACTGCCCGCCTGGTACTGTCCCGAACACTGTTAATGTTCCGGTTAGATCCTTAGCATATAAAGGCCGGTATCCCAACGGTGACTCCATCACATCTAGCGATATGACTTCCCAGTCTCCCGGCTATCCTGTACGTTATATGCCAAAGACCAATGCCAAGCTGCAGTAAAGCTCCATGGGGTCTTTCTGTCCAGTCGCGGGTAACCTGCATCTTCACAGGTATTTCAATTTCACCGGGTCCCTCGTTGAGACAGTGCCCAAATCGTTACGCCTTTCGTGCGGGTCGGAACTTACCCGACAAGGAATTTCGCTACCTTAGGACCGTTATAGTTACGGCCGCCGTTTACAGGGGCTTCAGTTCGCTGCTTCATCTCAAGGACTAACAACTCTCCTTAACCTTCCTGCACCGGGCAGGCGTCAGCACCTATACTTCAGCTTGCGCTTTCGCAGGCACCTGTGTTTGTGGTAAACAGTCGCTTGGGCCTCTTTTCTGCCGCCGTCAACAGCTCCGGTGGTAAACACCTTCACCATCAACGGCCATCCTTTTCCCGAAGTTACGGATGCATTTTGCCGAGTTCCTTAACGAGGGTTTTCCCGCGCACCTTAGGATTCTCTCCCCGCCTACCTGTGTCGGTTTTGGTACGGGCAGACGTCTTCTCGTTAGAAGCTTTTCTTGGCAGTGTAGTGCAGCTGAATTCAAGTTCGCCGTAGCTTACTCTATCTATCGGTTCTCGGCCTTGTAGTATGGGGATTTGCCTCCATACAAGCCTACCGCCTTCGACGCGCTCTTCCAATCGCGCGCTCAGCTTCCTTCCTGCGTCACTCCATCCTCAAACGAAGACGCCCGGTACTGGAATTTTCGCCAGTTGTCCATCGCCTATGCTTTTCGCCTCGGCTTAGGTCCCGACTAACCCCGGGACGACGAGCGTTGCCCGGGATACCTTAGGCTTTCGGTGGACAGGATTCTCACCTGTCGTTTCGCTACTCATACCGGCATTCTCACTTCCTGTTCGTCCAGCAGTCCTTCCGGTCTACCTTCGTCCAAACAGGAACGCTCCCCTACCCATCGTACCTAGTACGATGCCGCGGCTTCGGTTCTGTGCTTTAGCCCCGGATATTTTCGGCGCAGGGCCTCTCGACCAGTGAGCTATTACGCACTCTTTTAATGGTGGCTGCTTCTGAGCCAACATCCTGGTTGTTTTCGAAGTCCTACATCCTTCTCCACTTAGCACAGCATTTGGGACCTTAGCCGGCGGTCTGGGCTGTTTCCCTCTTGAATACGGGTCTTATCACTCGCATTCTGACTCCCAGGCTGCCCATATGAGCCATTCGTAGTTTGACTGGGGTCGGTAGGCTTTACGCCCCCTTGCCCGATCAGTGCTCTACCGTCTCTATGGTTATTCGCCTGAGGCTAGCCCTAAAGCTATTTCGGGGAGAACCAGCTATCTCCACGTTCGATTGGCATTTCACCCCTATACACAT
Organism: Candidatus Centipeda massiliensis; assembly: GCF_900290285.1. Lineage (GTDB taxonomy): Bacteria > Bacillota > Negativicutes > Selenomonadales > Selenomonadaceae > Centipeda > Centipeda massiliensis. The sequence goes on from NZ_LT985756.1 coordinate 238,225, forward strand.
CTCATCCCAACGTTTTTCAACACGCACGGGTTCGGTCCTCCACTCATTTTTACCTGAGCTTCAACCTGGACATGTATAGATCACTGTGGTTTCGGGTCTAATCCATGCTACTTTCGCCCTCTTAAGACTCGCTTTCGCTTCGGCTCCGCGTCTCCCGCTTAACCTCGCAGCATAAATTAACTCGCCGGTTCATTCTTCAATAGGCACGCCGTCGCACATAAATAGTGCTCCGACTGTTTGTAGACATACGGTTTCAGGTTCTATTGCACTCCCCTCCCGGGGTTCTTTTCACCTTTCCCTCACGGTACTCTTCGCTATCGGTCGTTTCGATGTATTTAGCCTTGGATGGTGGTCCACCCTGCTTCCCACTGGGTTCCTCGTGCCCTGTGGTACTCTGGATCCCTGCCCGCTTTTCACTCTTTCGTGTACGAGGGTCTCACTCTCTTTGCCGCACCTTCCCAGATGCTTCCACTAAAGTGTCCAGTTTGTTGCAGGTCCGCAACCCCAAGAAACCGAAGTCTCTTGGTTTGGGCTCCTCCCGTTTCGCTCGCCGCTACTCAGGGAATCTCGTTGATTTCTTTTCCTCCGACTACTTAGATGTTTCAGTTCATCGGGTGTTTTCTCTCTACCTCGAAGGTAGAGTGACAAGACGTTACTCTTGCCGGGTTGCCCCATTCGGAAATCCATGAGTCAAGGCTTACTTGCAGCTCGTCATGGCTTATCGCAGCTTATCGCGTCCTTCTTCGTTTCGAAACGCCTAGGCATCCGCCGTATGCCCTTCTTCACTTGACTTACTCGTCCCTTCGTACAGGGGCGGCACTCTATCTGCCATCATCTGCGGTGTCGGCTCAGTCGACGTAGCTTACTACGCCTCCTTGCGCCTCCTTGCATTTAATGACACCTAGAGCACCGTTCCTACATCGAATTGGAACGGTTTATCTCGCGATAAAAGGTATTTTCGCTTTATCCTAATTTGCTTGGGAAAATCTATTCTGTTACTTTCTACCTTGCGGTAGAAGACCTCAGTGAGGAAAACTTTATGACATGAGTACACAAAGTCTCCCTTGTTTTAGATTTTCTTGTTTCTTCTGTGCAGTTTTCAGTGAACAAAGAGGTCACAACTACGCAATCTCTTGCGTTCGATGCGCCCTCAAAACTAGACAATGCAAAACGTAGCCAAATGACCGACCTAAGATTTCAAACCGTGAGGTTTCTCTTAATCCTTAGAAAGGAGGTGATCCAGCCGCACCTTCCGATACGGCTACCTTGTTACGACTTCACCCCAGTCACCTTCCCCACCTTAGACGGCTGCGCCGGCTTCGGGTGTGAACGACTTCCGTGGTGTGACGGGCGGTGTGTACAAGACCCGGGAACGTATTCACCGCAGTATGCTGACCTGCGATTACTAGCGATTCCGACTTCATGCAGGCGAGTTGCAGCCTGCAATCCGAACTGGGAAACGGTTTTTGAGGTTCGCTTGCCCTCGCGGGTTCGCTGCTCTCTGTCCGTTCCATTGTAGTACGTGTGTAGCCCAGACCATAAGGGGCATGATGACTTGACGTCATCCCCGCCTTCCTCCGCGTTCTCCGCGGCAGTCTCCTTTGAGTGCCCACCTTTACGTGATGGCAACAAAGAACAGGGGTTGCGCTCGTTGCGGGACTTAACCCAACATCTCACGACACGAGCTGACGACAGCCATGCACCACCTGTTTTCCTGTCTCCGAAGAGAGGGTGCTATCTCTAGCACTTTCAGTCAATGTCAAGGCCTGGTAAGGTTCTTCGCGTTGCTTCGAATTAAACCACATACTCCACCGCTTGTGCGGGTCCCCGTCAATTCCTTTGAGTTTCAGTCTTGCGACCGTACTCCCCAGGCGGGATACTTATTGCGTTAACTCCGGCACGGTAGGGGTCGATACCTCCCACACCTAGTATCCATCGTTTACGGCCAGGACTACCGGGGTATCTAATCCCGTTCGCTCCCCTGGCTTTCGAGCCTCAGCGTCAGTTGCAGTCCAGAAAGCCGCCTTCGCCACTGGTGTTCCTCCCAATATCTACGCATTTCACCGCTACACTGGGAATTCCGCTTTCCTCTCCTGTACTCAAGACATATAGTTTCTTTCCCATCACGGGGTTGAGCCCCGCACTTTTAAGAAAGACTTACATGCCCGCCTGCGCTCCCTTTACGCCCAATGATTCCGGACAACGCTCGCCACCTACGTATTACCGCGGCTGCTGGCACGTAGTTAGCCGTGGCTTCCTCGATAGGTACCGTCATTACAGAGCACTATTTGCACTCCGCACGTTCGTCCCCGTCCACAGAGCTTTACGATCCGAAGACCTTCTTCACTCACGCGGCGTTGCTCCGTCAGGCTTGCGCCCATTGCGGAAGATTCCCCACTGCTGCCTCCCGTAGGAGTCTGGGCCGTGTCTCAGTCCCAATGTGGCCGTTCATCCTCTCAGACCGGCTACTGATCGTCGCCTTGGTGAGCCGTTACCTCACCAACCAGCTAATCAGACGCAGACCCATCGACAGGTGATAGCATATTCAGAGGCCATCTTTCACGGAAGAGAGATGCCTCTCCTCCGCTTCATTCGGTATTAGCATTCCTTTCGGAATGTTGTCCCCATCCTGTCGGCAGGTTGTCTACGTGTTACTCACCCGTTTGCCACTAGATTCTCTAAAAGCAAGCTTCTAAATCATCCCGTTCGACTTGCATGTGTTAAGCACGCCGCCAGCGTTCGTCCTGAGCCAGGATCAAACTCTCCGCGAAAGACCGTAGTCTATGTGAGAGCCGAGTTGGCTCAAAAGTTCATTCTTGTAAAAGAATTGTGTTCGTTGACTGACATCAACGATGTTGCATCTGGCTTGTTAGATTTAATTCTAACATGTTTTGCATTGTGTAGTTTTCAGGGTACATCCTGCGCCATTCTTGGTTTCGGGGGCTTTCGCCGTTCCCGCTGCCCTCATCGGCGCGACTGTCATAATATAACACAGGAGGCTTCTCCTCGTCAACCCCCTTTTTCAACTTTTTTCTCAAGTTTTTCGCGGGAGCTCACATCACATGTGCGATCAGCACGAGAACAACGCCGGGGATGCCGAGAATACCGACAATGAGCGCCTTGAGAAATGTGATTTCGATGCCAACACCAAAGAGGTTGATGGCCCATAGAATGATGGCGCCGACAATGCTGTTCGTGATGAGTTTCCACAGAATGCGGAACGGCAGCGCGATGAGCTTTCCAAGAATTGCGAACACAACGATGCCGATGGCAATGCCTGCAATGATATCCAATCTAGATCTCCCTTCTGTTCTCCATGGCGCGTGAGAGTGTCACCTCATCCGCATATTCGAGGTCGCCGCCGACGGGCAGCCCATGTGCAATTCGTGTGACGCGCACGCCCATAGGCTTCAGCAGTTTTGCGATATACATCGCCGTCGCCTCGCCCTCGACGTTTGGGTTGGTCGCAACGATGACCTCCTGCACATCTGTCGTACCGACGCGCGTGACAAGCTCACGGATGCGGATATCGTTCGGTCCGACGCCCTCAATCGGCGAGAGTGCGCCGTGCAGAACGTGATAGACTCCGTTATAGTCATTCATGCGTTCCATAGCTGCCACGTCGGGCGGCTGCTCGACAACACAGATCGTTGTATGGTCACGCTTCTCCGCCATGCAGATCGCACAAGGATCGCTGTCCGTGAGGTTGAAGCAGGTGGAGCAAAAGCCAATCTTCTCTTTTGCCTCAACAATGGCAGAAGCAAGCCGACGCGCCCGCTCCATGTCCATGTCGAGGACATGGTAGGCAAGGCGCGCAGCCGTCTTGGCTCCGATGCCGGGCAGCGCACGGAACTGCTCCATGAGCTGCGTGAGCGGTGCAATATGCTGCATCTCAGAGGAGTCCCGGCGGAAGTCCGAGTCCACTCGTGAGTTTGCCCATCTCCTGCGCCATCATCTCGTCGACCTTCTTCGTTGCTTCATTGAACGCAGCCGAGATGAGATCCTGCAGCATCTCAATATCCTCGGGATCGACCGCTGCGGGAGCGATGATAAGGCTCTGCACCTGTTTCTCGCCATCCATGACGATTTTCACCGCACCGCCGCCCGAGGAAACCTCGACCGTTTTCTTGCGCAGCTCGTCCTGCATCTTCTTCATCTCATTCTGCATCTTCTGGACTTTTTTCATCATACCGGCCATGTTGCCGCCGCCATTGAACATAGTAACTCTCCTTTATATATAAATGATGTGTCTAGCCTAACAAAAACTGTCTGCAACGTCAAGTGTTCTCATCGGGCGGAAGTTCATCATCCATGAACATCTCCGCCTCTTCGTCCGCCGTCGGCTCATACACCTCGTATGGCTCCATCTCCGACACGGGCGGTGGCGCCGGCCTCTGCACGGGAGGCTTTACGGACGGAGTGACCTCCTCCACGCGCGCTCCCTCCCCTGCAATCTTGAGCAGCTCTGCCACGGGCGCAGGGTATTCCGGCGTCTTTGCAGCAGACGGCGGCGGCACAGCATCTTCCTCTCCCCCCGTGCAGACAACAACAAGGGGACGCCCCGCGAGTTCGGTCATGACCTCCTCGAAGACGCCACGGTGACGCTTCGTAATGTAATCGCGTGCCATATCCGTTGCGGGACGGATGAAGAAATGCGTCTCCGTCGCCCCCTCATAGTCCGCCCCCGAGAGGAGGGATGCCGCAAGCTTGTGACGCTCCTTGAGCCGCGCCTGAAACTTCTTCCAGAGCGCTCCGTCCAGCTGACGCGGTGCCCCTTCTGTGGACACGCCCGCGCCCGTCTGCCGCGCGGAGGGTGTCTTTACGGGCGCTGCTTTTGCGGGAGGTGCAGAAGACTGCTCAGGCGATGCAACGGCGGATGCCTTCCCCGCCGAAGCAGACGACGCAGGTGCAGCTCCCGCCGCAAGCCGTGCCGCGAGCCGTCGAACCTCCTCCTCAAGCCGCGCGATGCGCGCTGTGTCTGCGGGATTGGAAGAAGAAACGGCGGCGTTCTCCGTTCTCCCGCCTTCCGATGGTCGACAAAGCCCGATCAGCATAGTCTCGACAGCGATGCGCGGCTGCGGCGAAGTGCGGATCTCCTGCATTGTCTCATTCAGCGTCCGCAAGATCGCCATGATTTCCTCCTGCGTGAAGCGCGATGCTGCCTCCTTCAGCGCCGCCGTCTGCGCGTCCGAGAACTCTGCCGCACTGAGCACGCCGCCCACGCCGGCAACCATGAGGCTGCGGAAATGCTGTGCGAGCTCCGCGAGAATCTGTTTCAGTTCACGCCCGTTTTGCAGCAGTTCGCCAAGCTGCACAATCAGTGCCGCTGCATCACGATCTGCGATCTGCATTGCCATTTTCTCGATCCACACGTGTCCGACGAGTCCAAGAACCTCCTGAACCCGATCCACCGTGAGCGTGCCCTCGGCGAGTGCCGTGCACTGATCGAGGATGGAGAGCGCGTCGCGCATGCCGCCGTCCGCCTGCACGGCGATGATGGAGAGTGCCTCCTCCTCTGCTGCAATGCCCGATTCCTTGCACACATGGATCAGCCGGTCACGGATCTCCATCACCGTAATCCGATGGAAGTCATAGCGCTGACACCGCGACTGGATCGTCGCGGGCACCTTGTGCGGCTCCGTCGTTGCAAGGATAAAGATCACGCGCGGGGGCGGCTCCTCAAGCGTCTTAAGCAGTGCGTTGAATGCCTCCGTCGTCAGCATGTGTACTTCATCGATGATGTAGATCTTGTAGTGTCCCGCCGTCGGCGCGAACTTCACGGACTCGCGCAGGTCACGGATCTCGTCGATCCCACGGTTCGATGCCGCATCGATCTCAAACACATCCATCGATGAACCATCGCTGATGGATCGGCAGGAGTCACAGACACCACAGGGCGTGAGCGTCGGTCCCTCGGCGCAGTTCAGCGCACGTGCAAGGATCTTCGCCGTACTTGTCTTGCCCGTGCCGCGCGGCCCCGTAAAGAGATAGGCATGGCTCGTCTGTCCCGCCGTGATCGCCCGTGCAAGCGTACGGCTGATATGCTCCTGCCCCACGAGATCGGCGAAGCTCTCCGGTCGCCAACGGCGATAGAGCGCGACATAGGACATGACGACCCCTCCCAACAACAAAAAGCAGCCCCGCAGGGCTGCAACGAATTCACGCGATTTCTCCCACGGCAGGCCACAGTCCCCAGGCACCCTCACGGCACATGAGACGATCCGCTTACCGCTGCTTCCTTCCGGACCTGACGGGGTTCACAGGGCCCCATTGCGCGAGACCAAGACACTGCAGCCCGCCCTGAGAAAAATCAATAAAAATGGCGGAGAGTGAGAGATTCGAACTCTCGGTACGGTATCACCGCACACACGCTTTCCAGGCGTGCTCCTTCAACCACTCGGACAACTCTCCACGTGCTCTCTAAAAAAGCTATTCACTTCTGCAACGCCTCACAGTCTAGCATGATTCACGCGTCCTTGTCAAGAAAAAAATAAGGAGAGCCGTGCACAACGACTCCCCCATATTTCCCACTATGCCAACACGCGCGAGAGACGCACCAGCTCCGGGTCGAGCGTCTTCGTATTGTTGACCGCCTCGAAGAGGTTCACCCCAACGACCTGTCCTTCATTGAAGCTAAAGACCACGTCGCTCACGCCCGAGATGATGGCAAGCGCTGCCTTCTCGCCGAGCATGGATGCCTTGATGCGATCCTCCACCGTCGGCGAGCCGCCGCGCTGGATGTGTCCAAGCACCGAGACGCGCGTGTCGATCTCCGTCTTTTCGCTAATGATCTTGCCGATCTCCACGGCAGAACCTGCCCCCTCGGCGACGACGATGATGCTGTAGCGCTTGCCCGCCTCATACATTGCCTTCAGCTCACAGCTGATCTCCTCAAGTTCAAACGCAACCTCGGGAACGAGGATGTACTCTGCACCGCCCGCAATGCCGGACATCATGGCGAGCCAACCCGAGTGGCGCCCCATGACTTCGACAATGATGATACGCCGATGCGCCGATGCCGTATCGCGCAGCTTGTTGATCGCATCCACGATCGTATTGCACGCCGTATCACAGCCAATCGTATAGTCCATGCCCCAGACATCGTTGTCGATCGTCCCCGGCAGCCCCACAATCGGCATCCCCGTTTCCTTGCTGAGGAGCGACCCGCCCGTGAGCGAGCCGTCGCCGCCGATGATCACAAGCCCCTCAATGCCGTGCTTACGCAGATTCTCAAACGCCGTTTTACGCCCCTCGGGTGTCATGAACGACTTGCTGCGTGCTGTACCGAGGAAGGTACCGCCGCGTTGGATCAGATCACTGACGCTGCGCGTTGTGAGCTGCTCAATATCGTCATGCACCATGCCGCTGTAACCATTGTGCACGCCATAGACATCGACACCCTCATAGATTGCCGTACGCACCACCGCGCGTGCCGCCGCGTTCATCCCCGGGCTGTCACCGCCCGACGTAACTACTGCGATTGCCTTTTTCAGCATAAAAACATCCCCCGTCCTCTATGCAGCGCTTACGCGAATCACTATCTGCTCTATATTTTACGAAAGCACACACGAAAAGTAAAGCCTTTCGCGGAAAATATTGAAGGATTCCCCGATAAAATGAAGATCGTCGATAGCGTAAGCGGTGGAAGGAGGCTTGTAGCGATACAGCTGACAGAATAAAAAGGGCTGTCGCACGAAGCGAGAAAACTTCGTGCAACAGCCCGTTTATATCACTGCATTCGATCTCAGAACATCCACTTGACAGACACGCTGCCTGTGATGCCCTCGCGCTTGCCCTGCCACCCGTTCAGATGGAGGTCATAGCGCACGCGGCTGCTCTTCGGCGCGAAGCGGTAGCCGAGTTCGAGCAGCGCACTCCCGCCCTTCAGCGAAGGACTGGGCGTACGATCACCCTGATAGGAGGCGTGTGCCGCACCGTTAAACTCGTACTCCCACGCCAGCCCCGCATAGAGTTGCGTGTGCGCCGTATCGCCATACGTCCATCGTGTGCCAAGCCGCACGCGATGCGAGTTCACCGCATCGAACTCATACGTCTCGCCCGTGCTGAGATGTGCGCTCGCACCTGCCGTATGCGTATACGCATAGCGTACATACGCATTGACCGCAGCCGCTTCGCTCACGCGGAAGTCCTTGCCCGCACCGACCTGAATGCCGTAGTAGGCATTCGAGGTATCATAGCTTGCAAGCCCTGTGTAGTCGCTCTTGGTACGGCCTGCACGCAGAGTGCTGTCCACGCGGATACCGCCGCGCATCGCCAGCTCTGCCACCACACCCGCGCCGATATAGCTTGATGTACCGTCGCCATGGGTGCCGTCGTCGAGGTAGGAGTCGTAGCTGCCGCGCCCGTATTCAAGGAAGGGACCAAAGGTGAGTGTTCCCGCAGGCACCGCGTTCTCACGTGCCCAGCCAACACCGAGATTCCAGCCCTTTATCTCGACATAGGAGCCGGTATTGTGGCGGAGCGCGCCGCCGCCCATCCCTGCCCAGAGTCCGTATGCGGCACCGCCCGGTGCTGCCGCAGCACGCGCAGCCTCTGCCTTTGCCGCATCAAGACCCGCACCTGCCATGAAGTCTGCACCGTCGTTCAGGAATGCGCTCGCTCCCGTACGTGTCTCGACAAAGGACTTGGACTGCTCGCCCAAGCTCGTCTTTGTGACTGTTGCGATAAGTGTCTTGTCCACCGACGCAATCGCGAACTCGTAGTCGCGTGTCACGCCGTCCGTGCCCTTCGCTGTCAGATTCTCGCCGAAGGTGATGCCCCCGCTCGTGTTCTCCATGAGCGTGATCTTGTCGCCTACCTTGAGTTTCTCTGCCGCACCGTCACGGCGAAGATCGATGTGCGCATCGGAAAGCTTCTTTTCACCTCCGACATTCGTCAGCTTCAGCATGGTATGCGCGGTGCCGTCCATCGGAGCTTTTTCCATATCAAAATGGAGGTTCTGAATGCCCCTAAAGTCGCCGATTTCCGTTGTCTTCATGCCGTATGAAACGGCAAGCGTGTTGCCCGTGCCGCTTGCTGCCGTACCGCCCGTGACTATACCCGTGATCTTCGCGCCGCGGAGGTTGATACGGTTGTTGTTCGTAACCGCACCATACCCGCCTGTGACAGAGTTGACGGCAGCATGATCGATACTGACCGTGTTGCCCGATGCTTCTCCCGCAGCCTTGCCGCCGACGATATCGGCGTTGAGGTTGTTCATAGCCATGACGGTATTGCCCGTCGCCTTGCCGCCCGCGACATCGGTCAGACCGCCGTACACTGTGCCGCTAATCGCCGCAGTCCCGCCAATCGTGACCTTATTCAGCGTGCTGTCCTTCTGCTTGGAGCTGTCTGCCGTCGAACCCGCGCCGCTCGTCCAGCCGCCGTACACGTTCGTGTACGTTCCGCTGCTGAGCGTGATCTCATTCCCCGTGGTCGTATTGCCCGCCTTCGAGCGGCCGCCCCATGTTTCTGCACCGACGGTTGTTGCCGTCCGTGCATCCTTGAAGGTGTACCCGTAGCGCACAATCTCCTTGTTGCCGCTGCGTGCCTCGATGTTCGTTTCCTTCGTACCGTCCGCACTCAGATCGGAGCGGAGTGTTTTTCCGCCCTGTAGGGTCAGTCCGTTTGCATTTTCAACGAGTACATCTTCACGTTCCGTCGCCGCAAAGCCTGCCTTGATGGTGTCAAGGTCAATGCTCGCTCCTGCCTGTGTCAGTGTCAGTTTGGAGGAGCCGTTTTTAAAGGTGACTGTGGAGAAGTTTTCAATCGTGCCGACGGTCGCCGACGTGTTGACGTTCAGCGTGTTGCCAGCAGCGGTCTTGTTGCCGCCGTAGAGTGCTGCAACCGTTGTATTTGGCGCAAGCGGATGCGTCCCGTCGCCGAGGCTCACGGTGTTATCGTTTGTCGTACCGTCTGCACTGTCGGTGTAACCGCCGTAAACCTTACCGAGCGTGCCGCCCGTGATGGTGACCGTGTTGTCGTGGCTGTGCTTCTTCTGAGCCGCCGTGTCACTCGTTCCCGACGTGTGACCGCCGTACACTGCGTCATAGTTTCCATTGACAGTAATCGCGTTGTGATGCGTTGCGTTGCCCGCCTTGGAAATGCCGCCATACGCCGCTGTTCCCTCGACAAGAGCTTGCGCTACACCCGTGAAGCGATAACCGGAGTACGTGATCGCTTTCTTGTCCGCAGAAACGCCGACGTTGATCTCGCTCTGCTGATCTGCACTCAGGCCGGACTTTACCGCACCGTCGGTGTAGGTGCCGCCAAAGTCGATGCCGGCATCGTTCTTCAGCAGGGTAATGTTGTATCCGCTGCCGCCCACCGTCAACGTGTTCCAGTCGACCTTGGTCTTGTTCGTACCGTCGCTTAGTGTCAGCATTGTACCCGTGACACCGGTCGTATCAAAGTGCAGCTTCTGGAAACCGCCGATGTTACGAGCCGTGTTCACGCCCTTGACATTCAGCGTGTTGCCTGTGCCGTCTGCCTGCGTGCCGCCGACAATCTTGTTCGTGACCGTCGCGCCGTCAATGTTGACCGTGTTGTCCTTCGTCGTCGCACCGTCGCCGCCCGTGATGGAGTTGACGGCAGNCTTGACATTCAGCGTGTTGCCTGTGCCGTCTGCCTGCGTGCCGCCGACAATCTTGTTCGTGACCGTCGCGCCGTCAATGTTGACCGTGTTGTCCTTCGTCGTCGCACCGTCGCCGCCCGTGATGGAGTTGACGGCAGCGCTGCCGACCGTGACCGTGTTGTGCGACGCTTCGCCCGCAGCCTTGCCGCCGACGATGTCGGCGTTGAGGTTGTTCGTAGCCGTGACGGTATTGCCCGTCGCCTTGCCGCCCGCGACATCGGTCAGACCGCCGTACACTGTGCCGCTAATCGCCGCAGCCCCGCCAATCGTGACCTTGTTGAGCGTGCTGTCCTTCTGCTTGGAGCTGTCCGCCGTCGAACCCGCGCCGCTCGTCCAGCCACCGTACACGTTCGTATACGTGCCGCTATCAACCGCAACGATATTGTCCGTTGTTGTATTGCCAATGACAGAGCGTCCGCCCCACGCATCCGATCCATCCGTCTCCGCTGCGCGCGCTCCCTTGAAGATCAGCCGCGTATAGTTGATTTTCTTGTTGTCGCCGCTTTTGCTCAGCGTCATCTCTGCGGTATCACCCGTCGTTACGACCGAGGTCACGCCGTCGCGGATGGTGATGCCACCGGACGTATTGTTCTCGATCAGCGTGCCGGAGGACGCATACGGCAAGCCATGAACCGTAATATCGTTGAGGCTCCCAAGCTTTGTCCCTATCGAATCCCGCAGCGTCAGTTTCGGCTGAAGTGTATCCGTAAAGTAGAAATTGACCTTATTGAAATTGACGATGTTCTTCGCACGCGCACTCGCCTTGACATTGAGCGTATTGCCCGCATAGGAGGCACGGTTTACGCCGAACGCGCCGAAGATGTACTTTGCGATCTCAGTGTCTGCCGCCAGCTCGTTTTTCCCGTCGCCGAGATTGACGATATTGTCCTTGATCTCACTGTTGCCGTTGGATCTTGCCGCATACACGGTGCCCTGTATCTTGCCGCCCGTGATGGTGACGACATTCCCCGTCAGCTTTCCGCTGCCGCGCACGAAACCACCGAGGATATCTTTGACCTCGCCCCCCGCAATGGTGACTTCGTTGTTCATCACACTGCCCGTGGAGTTTGTTTTTTCGATTGCACCGCCGTAGATCTCACGCTTCAGTACGCCGCCCTTGACCATCACCGTATTGTGCGTCACGTCCCCCGTCGCGCGTGCCTCATCAAGCACACCACCGTAGACCTTGCCGTCAATCGTCCCTCGGTGAACGCGGACATGATTTCGCAGAATATGCCCCGTCGCATCCGAACTGCTGGAAACACCGCCATACAGCGACGAGGTCTTGCCGCCATTGACCTCAACAAGATTGTCCTCTGCATTTCCGCTGCGTCCGACTTGTCCGCCGACCATCCACTCTGCAAAGGATACCGTTCCCGCATCAAAATATACCTTGTTTCCCGTTGCGCTCCCCATGCCCCGCGCGAAACCTCCATAAATGGAGGCAATCTCCGTTGCAGCCCCCTTAATGCGCACCGTGTTGTTGTCCGCATTTCCTGCACCTCTGGCAGCACCGCCATAGACAGCAGCGCTTACTTTGCCATTGTTGACTGTGACCGTGTTATGCTCGGCTTTCCCCGCATTCGTATCGGCATAGCCGCCGTAGATCTTGTTCGCACGCGTGCCGGCACCATCGAAGGTCACTTCGTTATGATCGCTGCTGTCCTTATCTGCCGCATCCGTACCCGTGCCGCTCGTCCAGCCGCCATAGACATTCGTGTGCGTGCCGCTGTCCACGATAATCACATTATGATGCGTCGCGTTTCCGATGACGGAGCGCCCGCCCCATGTATATTTGTCAGCCCCCTCCGCAACGGTCGTCGCTGTGTTCTGATGCGCAAACGCATACCCCTCGTAGGTAATCTGCTTGCTGTCTGTGGTTTTCGCAAGGACAAATTCCCTGTGCTCGTCCGCCTTGGTCTTGGTGAGACGATTCTCACCATCCGAGATGGTAATGCCATGCGTATTCTTAATCAGCGTCCCCTTATGGTTGTGTGCGCCCTCCACCGTGAGTTCGCCGAGGCTTCCGATCGTCGTCCCACCGGCATCTGACAGCGTAAGCATCGCAGCCGTCTTGTTCACATGCTCATTGAAGTGGAAGTTGATCTTCTCGAAGTTTCTTATGTTGGCAGCACCTGCATTATCATAGACATTCAGCGTATTGCCCGTGCGATAATCTGCACCATAGGCCATGCCGCTGCCGCCATTGATAATACCGTTGACCTGTCCCGCATAGTCGCTTTTCCCATCGCCGAGATTGACCGTATTCCCCGTCGCCCCCTGCCCCGAGCGACCGCCGTCAATACTGCGCACCGTACCGCCCGTAATGGTGACCGTGTTGCCCGTGGCGCTGCCGCCACTCGCTTGACCGCCATAGATATCCTGTGCTGTACCGCCCGTGATGGTGACTGTGTTGCCTGTGGTGCTTCCGCCGCGTGCTTGACCACCATAGACATCCTGCACCCTTCCGGCTGAAATAGCGACCGTATTCCCTGTCACGTCTCCGGTCGTTCCGTTCTCTGACACACCGCCATAGACATCATACAAGGAGCCGCCCGAAACCTCGACATGGTTGGTCGACACCTTGCCCGTACCGTCCGTATATCCGCCATAGACCGACTGCCCATGAACTGTGATTGCGCCGCCCTCAATCTTCACCGTATTGTGGAGCACGTCGCCATTGGCTCCACGCCACGCCGTGCCGCCGTAAATATCCCCCTGTACGCTGCCGCCTTTTAGCGTCACCGTATTGCCCCGGACGATGCCCGTGCCGGTTCTCTCGGTCGTACCACCGCCCAAGTCAGAATTGAGGTTGTTACCGTTGAATTCGACATGGTTGTTCTCGGCGCTGCCACCCCCGCTCGCCATACCGCCATGCACGGCATCAACAGAGGATGTGAGCGGTGCCGTCGCCGGATTGACAAAGATTTTGTTCCCCGTCACATTTCCGGTGCCGAACGTAATGCCGCCAAACAGGAACTTATCATAGGGAAGGGCGCGCCCGTTAAACGTCAGCGTATTGTCCGCAACATTGCTGATGTCACTCTCTCCCCCAACATACCCGGCCGCCGTACCGATCGCAGGGCCGCCACCGGGTACGAAGACATTATCTGACGGTGCGTTCGATGCATCGATCGTCACATCCGCCGCAGACACATTTGGTGCAGACGAAAGGAATCCGGTGCCGCCGAGCGTGATCGCAACAAACAGTGCCAGACGATGTGATTTCTTTTCTTTGAACAAAAAGTTCGCCTCCTAAATTACGCAAACCATAAAATATATCGATTCTTTTAGTTAATTGGGACAATTCTACCACACTGAATCCAAAAAGGAAATAGGCTCATCATAAAAATAAAAAACGCCGCAGTTTTCATCTCTGCGACGTTTCTATATTGATGTATTTACATATAGGAAGATAGTTTTACCTTAATGTCTCTGAGCGTGGAATTGATCCTCGCTCCACCCCGCGATGCCGCGCTGATCCGGCATGATGGAGGGATCGAATACAGGATTCTTCCCTGCCGCCTTCTGCTCAAGGTAGTCCGTGAGTGCAAGGCGCGCCAGAGGTGCGAGGCGTGCGATGGCGTAGAGGTTCGTAAGGCAGATCATTGCCATGAAGAGATCGGCGAGATTCCACACGAGATTGAGCGCCGCGATGCAGCCAAAGAACACCATCGCAACGACACCGAGACGGTAGATGAAGAGCGCCTTCCCTGTGTTCTCACCAAAGAAGTGGATGTTGATCTCACCGTAATAATAGTTGCCGACCACGGAACTGAAGGCAAAGAGGAAGATGAGCACGGCAAGAAGGCTCGATGCCCACGGTCCAAAGACGCTCGCGAGTGAATCCTGCGCAAGCGCGATGCCCGTCGTGTCGCCGCCTATGGTATACTGCCCCGTGAGAAGCACAATGAACGCCGTCGCCGAGCAGACAATCCACGTATCGACGTAGACGCCGAACGCCTGCACAAGCCCCTGCTTGACAGGGTGGGTGACATTCGCCGTCGCCGCTGCATTTGGAATCGAACCTTCGCCCGCCTCGTTCGAGAAGAGTCCACGGCGGATACCGGTCAGGATGGCGGTACCGATGCCGCCGCCAACCGCTGCCTGCGGACTGAATGCGTCATGCAGGATGAGAGCGAACATCGCCGGCACTTGATCGATGTGCAAAACGATGGTAATGAACGCGATGACGAGATAGATGCCCGCCATGATCGGCACGAGCAGGGTAGAGAACGCCGCGACCCGCTGGATGCCGCCGAAGATAACCACACCCGCGAGAACGGCGAGAACGGCACCCATGAGCCAAGTATCGATGCCGAATGCCTTCTCCATCGAGAGCGCAATCGTATTCGCCTGCACCGACACATAGATAAGACCAAATGTCACGGAGATGAGCACGGCAAAGAGCTTTGCCACGGCGGGCTGCCCGAGCGCGTTCTGAATGTAGTACGCAGGCCCGCCATGAAAGAGTCCGTGTCCGCGCGGAATCTTATAGATCTGAGCCAGTGTACTCTCAACGAAGCCTGTCGCCGTACCGATGAAGGCAATAACCCACATCCAGAACACGGCACCGGGGCCGCCCGTCACGATGGCGATCGCAACGCCCGCAATGTTGCCGACACCGACACGCGAGGCGGTACTCACGCAGAACGCCTGGAACGAGGAGATCGCCTTGCGCCCGCTCGGCCGCCGTCCGAGATCTCCCGCGAGGAGGCGTACCATCTCGGGCAGTGCACGCAGCTGAACGAGTCCGGTCGAGACTGTGAACCAGAGTCCGCTGCCGACAAGCACAACGATGATGATATAAGTCCATAGGAAATCGTTGATTGAGCCGACCACAGAATTAAAGAAATCCATAAAATCACCCTTCCCATAAAGAATACGTTAAATCATAATGGATGGAGCGGCGGTTTGTCAAATTGCATTCCTGTATTCTTTAATGACGTAGAGATTTATGTCGCCGATTCTTTACTTCTCATGCAAAAGAGTGTAGAATATGAATAGTTATAGGTTTCAGGGATAAAAGGCGGGATATGTTATGCTGAAAAGAACAAAAATTATATGCACACAGGGTCCGGCGACGGATCCCGACGGTATCGTCGACGCGCTCATCGAGAATGGAATGAACTGTGCGCGCTTCAACTTCTCGCACGGCACGCACGAGGAGCATCTCGTGCGCATCAACAAGGTACGTGCGGCAGCGGAGCGCTCGGGCAAGGTCATTTCGCTCATTCTCGACACGAAGGGACCGGAGATGCGCCTCGGCGAGTTCAAGGACGGCAAGGTACAGCTTGAAAAGGGCAAGCAGTTCACGCTGACCCACGATGACACGCCGGGCGATGAGACACACGTCAGCGTCAACCACAAGAACCTCTACAACGAGGTGAAGCCGGGTGACACGCTGCTCCTCTCCGATGGTCTCGTCGGACTTGTTGTCGATGAGGTTCGCGGCAAGGACATCGTGACGACAATCCAGAACTCAGGCCCCATGTCGACACGCAAGCGCGTAGCGGCACCGGGGGTTGAGCTGGGTCTGCCCGCAATCTCCGAGCAGGACGAGCGCGACATCATCTTCGGCATTCAGAACGACATGGACTTCGTCGCGGCATCCTTCATCCAGCGTCCCTCGGACGTGGAGGAGATCCGCCACCTGATCGCAAAGCACGGCGGTCACATGGAGATCATCCCGAAGATCGAAAACCTCGCAGGCGTCAACAACTTTGACGAGATTCTCGCGGTTTCGGACGGCATCATGGTCGCACGCGGTGATCTCGGTGTCGAGGTTCCGGCAGAGGACGTTCCCGTCATCCAGAAGGAAATCATCCGTAAGTGCAACGCCGTCGGCAAGCCCGTCATCGTGGCAACGCAGATGCTGGAGTCCATGACGACGAACCCGCGCCCGACGCGCGCAGAGGTCTCCGACGTCGGCAACGCGATTTTCGACGGTGCGGACGCCATCATGCTCTCGGGTGAAACGGCAAGCGGCGACTACCCTGTCGAGGCAGTCAAGACGATGAGCACCATTGCCCTGCGCATGGAGGAATCACTCGAATACGATACGATCATCCGCTCGCGCAGCATCCGCGAGCGCTCCTCGGTAACCGATGCCGTTTCGCACGCAACCGTCCAGCTTGCATACGAGACGAGTGCCGCCGCGATCCTCACGCCGACCCAGTCCGGCTATACGACGCGCGTTGTGTCGAAGTACCGTCCGAAGGCGATGATTGTTGCATACGCGCCGAACCCGATGATCGCACGCCACATCAACCTGCGCTGGGGCGTTTACTCCATCCAGGGACGCAAGTGGACGAGCGTCGAGGACATGATCGAGTCCTGCACACGCGGTGCACTCTCACATGGCTACGTCGCACAGGGCGACAAGGTCGTCATGGTTGCAGGTATGACCTACAACGAGGGCGGCTCGGTCGCCGTCCGCGTCACAACCATCCAGTAAAGATTTGCTGCAGAACAACGAAAGGAAGCCGCTCGTGTACGAAACGGCTTCCTTTTTTATGAAAAGGAGATCGTCATGCAGATAATTCACAGCGATAACGCCCCCGCCGCCCTCGGTCCCTACAGTCAGGCGATGCGCGTCGGTAACCTCGTCTACACCTCGGGGCAGATTGGCATTGATCCCGCCGCAGGCAAGATTACGTCGGACACCGTCGAGGGGCAGGCGACACAGGTTTGCGCAAACCTCAGAGCCGTGCTTACCGCCTCCGGCACCGACCTCACGCGCGTCGTCAAGACCACCTGCTTCCTCGCGGACATGAACGACTTCGCCGCGTTCAACGAAGTCTACGCCCGTCACTTCACGGGCAAGCCTGCGCGCTCCTGCGTCGCGGCAAAAGCACTGCCCGCGGGTGCACTCTGCGAGATCGAAGTCATCGCCGAGGCTTGATGGGCAACTTTCCGCTATCCTTATTGTCATTTGTCTGATATAATGTGATTGTAGGAGGTGGATTCCATGCGCAGCTTCAACGACTTTATGGAGAAACATCGTCAGGAAGTATATGCAGCGGCATATAAAAACTGCAAGCATGACGAAGAGGGGCATTGCCTTTTCCCCAAAGACGATCCGTGGATGAAGGACGAAGCATGGGACGAGGAAGCCCATCCTGTGCATCAGCATAAGGTACGGTATCTTGCGGCAAATTAGAGAACGCGAGGTGTGGTCTGCATGGGTTGGTTACGAGGATCAGCCAACGGAGGGCAAATATCGCCCCGTATTGGTGATTGATGTCATTGCGGAACAGGCAGTCGTCTTATCTGTTCCGTTCACCTCAACATACCCGCGGGATGAATACGACATCGAGGTATTCGATTGGTATGATATTCCTCTGGATCATATTTCTACGGCGCGCATCAGCAAGACCATCGTCATTCCAACCTCAGATTTTCGGAAAAGACTTGGACGTGTTTCCGATGAAGATTGGAACAATATCACCGACTCACTTATGACCTACATGGAGCATCACGGCATCGGAACCAGATGACATTTTTCAAGAAAAAGCAATAGCCCTCTTGCGTTATATTGACGCAGGAGGGCTATTATATTTACAAAAAACTTTACCCCATCACCATCGGCTCGATCTTCTCTTCCTTCATAAAGCGGCTGAGCTTCTGTACGCTCTCCATGAGATCGTTGTAGTTCTCCGGTGTGAGTGACTGTGGGCCGTCGGAAAGTGCGCGCGAGGGATTCGGATGCACCTCGATGATGAGTCCGTCTGCACCTGCCGCAATCGAGGCGAGGGACATGGGCTTGATCATGCGCCATTTACCCGTGCCGTGGCTCGGGTCGGCGATGATCGGCAGATGCGAGAGATGCTTGATCGCCGCAATCGCACTGATATCGAATGTATTGCGCGTATACGTCTCATACGTGCGGATGCCGCGCTCGCAGAGGATGACGTTCGGATTGCCCTCGTTCATGATGTACTCAGCGGCGTTCAGCCACTCGTCGATGGTCGCTGCGAGTCCGCGCTTGAGCATGACCGGCTTGCCCGCACGTCCGACTGCCTTGAGGAGTCCGAAGTTCTGCATATTGCGCGCACCGATCTGGAGGAGATCGGCGTAGGCAGCGACCGTATCCACCGCCTCGACCACCGTTACCTCGGTCACAACGGCAAGCCCCGTCTTTTCACGCGCCTCGGCGAGGTATTTCAGCCCCTCCTCCTCAAGCCCTTGAAATGCGTAGGGCGAGGTGCGCGGCTTGTACGCGCCGCCGCGGATGAACTGTGCGCCGCCCGCCTTGATGATCTCCGCCGTCTCCATCAGCTGCTCGCGCGACTCAACGGCGCAGGGTCCCGCCATGACGACGGGGGTTCCGTCCCCGATCTTGATGCCGCGCACGTCAATGACCGTCGGCGCAGGGTGGAACTCGCGGCTTGCGAGCTTGTAGCTCTTGGAGATGGCAACGGTGGTCTCGACGCCGTGCATGGCATCGAGCGGTGTTGCGGCGAGCTTCGTCTTGTCACCGATGACACCGACGATCTTCTGCCGCGCGCCCTCCATCACCTTCGCCTCAAGCCCCTTTTCCTCAATGGCACGAATGACGCTTTCAATATCCTCCTGTGAGGCATCCGAATTCATAATAACAACCATTGTATCTCTCCTGTTCTATTCATTGTGTGCCGTGTGCACGGGGAAAACGCCGAGCACCTTGAGCCAGACGCTCTTCTGTGCGACGGCATTGATGGAGTCGCGGACGGCATCCGCATCGCTGTGCGCATCGAGATCGAAAAAAAACATATACGCGCCAAGCTCCGTCCGCGCGGGGCGCGACTCAATCCGCGTAAGATTCACCGCCCGATGTGCAAACTCGCCGAGCACATCGTAGAGCGCCCCCGCGTGTGAGCCGTCAATCTGGCAAACAAGGAGCACCGTATCGGGCATCTCTGTGGGCGGCGCAAGCGCCCCCTCGCGCACCACCTCGAAGAACCGCGTGCAGTTCGAGCCGCGATCCTCGATCCTGCCCGCAATCTCGGTCAGTCCGTTCAGCTCTCCCGCACGCCGCGTACAGATTGCCGCCGCCCCTGCTTCCACGGGAGATGCGCCGACGATCTCCGCCGCGCGCGCCGTACTCGCGGTCTTGATGATCTCCGCACGCGGACAGTGCCGCAGCAGGAACTCCCCGCACTGCGCGATGGGCTGTGCGTGCGAGTAGATCACATGGATCTCTCCATCCGTACGCCGCGCCATGAGATAGTTGTGCACGGGCCATATTACCTCACGCCGCACGCGCAGTGTATCCGAGCGTGCAAGGGCATCGAGCGTCACGGCAATCGCTCCCTCAAGCGAGTTCTCGACAGGCACGAACGCCGCATCCACCACGCCCGTCTCTACCGCGTGCAGGCACTCACCGATGTCGCCGAAGCAGACGATCTCGCAGTCAAGTTTCTGCCACTCCATGAGGTAGAGCGCCGCCGCCTCGCTGTGCGTTCCAACGGGTCCCAAGACGCCCATTCTCTGTCTCACACACATTCCTCCTATACAGGGTTCTATCATACTATATGCACAACACGTTGGCAAGGGCAATGGGAAACACTTTCATTCCGCCCTCATTTTCCTCGCGTCCTGCTTGTGCTATAATAGAAACAGTTTCTCAATCAAATGAAAGGGGCAGCCATGACGCCAAAGGAGTACCTCACCATCATGCACTGCATTGCCGGACTCAAGGAGCGCACACGCCATGCGTGGATGAAGTCGGGGCGGCAGGAGAGTGTCGCGGAGCACAGCTGGCGGATGGGGCTGATGGCATATTTTCTGCGCGATGCGTTCCCCCATGCCGACCTCACGCGTGTACTTCTTATGGCACTGCTGCACGATATGGGCGAAGTCTTTACGGGTGATATCCCGACCTTTGAAAAGACGGATGCTGATCGGAGGCGCGAGCACGAACTGCGCGACGAATGGATTGATTCGCTGCCCGCACCGTACGCAGCGGAGGTACATGCCCTCTTTGCCGAGATGGACGCAATGGAAACCGAAGAGGCGCGTCTTGTCCGCGCGCTTGACCGCATGGAGGCAGTCATTACGCACAACGAGGGCGATCCCGCAACGTGGCTTCCACTTGAGTACGATCTGCAGCGCACATACGGCATGAAGGAGGCGGCGTTTTCGCCAACACTCAAAAAACTGCGCGCAGAGGTCACAAACGAAGTGGACGAGGTCATCGCCGCACGGAAAGAGGAGGAGACGATATGAAAACAAACTACGGCAACTGGATCTCTACGCCGATGATGAAGACGCTTGCAGCGATTGCCGCTGTACTCTATGGACTCACGGTGCTCTATGCGATCATATATGACTGTGTGACTGCACCCTTCTTCATCCTCGCCATCCTATCGTTCGTCGCAACCATTGTCGTCCTCTATATGTACTACTGCCGCCGCGTCTTTGACTTTGAGGGCGGCGGACTGATGCGCCGCATCCACGCCTATCTGCTCGATCAACTCCCATGGGACGGACTGGGCACCGCACTTGAGGTCGGCTGCGGCTCGGGGGCACTCAGCATTGCCATGGCAAAGAAATTCCCTCTCGCCGAGGTGCAGGGCATCGACTACTGGCCACCCATGTGGAACTACGGGCAGGAACAATGCGAGGCGAACGCTGCCGCCGAGGGGGTTGCGGAGCACTGCCGTTTCCAACACGGAGATGCGGCAAAGCTGGACTTCCCTGACAACCATTTCGATGCCGTCGTCAGCAACTTTGTCTTCCACGAAGTACGCACGCAGAAGGACAAATTCATGCTCGTCGAGGAGGCGCTGCGCGTCCTGAAAAAGGGCGGCGCATTCGCCCTGCATGACACCTTTGGAAACAGGGACATGTACGGCAATATGGACGAGTTTGTCGCCTATCTTCAGGAAAAAGGCATCGCCGACGTGTCCTATATCCCAAACACCGAACGCAGCATCCCCATGCCGCCGCCCGTACGCTTTATGATGCGCGGCATTGGCATGCTCTATGGAACGAAGTAACGAAAGGAAAACACCGATGTTCCTCCGAACACTCCCCGCCGCACTCGCCGCAGCAGCCCTTCTCTGCATACCCACACTCACAGAGGCGACAGAAACAACCGGCTCCATCCCGCGCCCCATCATTCCTGCCGCCATCCCGCAGGGAATGAGCGTCGATGCAAAACTTGCCGCAGGTCTGCATTTCGCTCTGCCCGCCATGCAGCAGGACATTCTCAAAATGCCCCTCCCCGCACCGACCTCAGTTACCATCGCCGGTGAGGCAGCGGCAACCGAAGAACAGATGCTTGCCTATCTTCTGCGCCGCAACCCGAATCCAAAGCTCACGGGTACGCCCGCAGAACTCGTGCACGCATACTACGAGGAAGCGGAGCACGAGGGCGTCCGTGCCGATGTTGCGCTCGCGCAGGCGTTTAAGGAAACGGGATTCTTTGCCTACGGCGGCGACGTGGACTGGAAGCAAAACAATTTTTGCGGACTTGGAGCCACGGGGAACGGCGCAAAGGGACTCTCCTTCCCCGATATGCGCACCGGCGCACGCGCTCACATCCAGCATCTCCTCGCCTACAGCCGCAAAGAACGCCCAACGAAGCCCATCGTCGACCCGCGCTATGATCTCATCCGCACGAATCGCCCCGATATCTACGGAAAGCTGACAAATTGGACACAGCTCAACGGTGTCTGGGCCGTCCCCGGCAAGAACTACGGGCAGGAGATCCTCATGATCCGTGATGCAGCACGTATGCCCGACGGCTCCGACGCCGCACTGCGTGCCGCAAACGCACACATCATGCAGGCGGGTGATGTCGATGGATATATCTATCGCGGGCTCGTCTATCTGCACCGCAGCGCATACGGAGCGGCTCTTGACGACTTCAATGCCGCACAGAAACGAAATACAAAGCGCACCGAACCCTACCTCGGTATCGCCCTCGCCCATACGGGTGCCGGCAAGCTAAAAGACGCACGCCGTGCATACGAAGTCTACCTCAAAGTCGCGCCCGATGATGCCGCCGCCCTCCACAACTACGGACGCATCCTCCTTGCAGAGAACAATCCTACGAAGGCAGCCGCCGCTCTGCGTGATGCCATCCGCCGGAATCCGCAGAACGCTGACAGCTACAGTGCCCTCGCCGTCGCCCTCATCCACACAAAGGACTATGTGGGCGCATGGAAGACACTTGCCGACGGTGCCGCCATCGCCCCCGCAAACACCGACATCCTCATCAACCAGATTCTTTTGCAGGCTTGCCTGAAGGATGCGGGTGACAAGAAGCACAAGAAAAAGTAACGCCTCTTAGGGAAGGAGGAACATTATGGTTGAGATTCAGAAACCGTATAAACTGATAGATAAAAATGGTGAAGCGTATCTTTCCCCTGAGAAAGGAACGCTTGGCGGCAACGGAAAAGACAAAATCTATGGTCGTATGGACTGCCCATCGGCCAACGCAACACTGCATGGGAAATATGGAGAAGTGTATATCAAGCACCGCGTCTTTTTCAAAGATGAAGCCACTGCCATCGCTGCCGGTTTTCGCCCCTGTGGAAACTGCATGAGAGAGCATTACAGGCTCTGGAAAGAAGGAAGAATCATTCCCGGCAATCTTGAAGAAACGAAAAAGAATGTCGATTTTCTGTAAGTATGATTCACCAACGCTGAAAACATTGTATATAACATCAAAGAGCGGCAGCCGAGGAATGATCTCCTCGACTGCCGCCATTTCGCTGCTTACGTCTGTAGGGGCACTTCCATGTCTCCCATATCGATATATCATCAGAGAAACAAATATTTCGGATGCGCATACCTCGATGATCAGTGTCCCGCATGAGCAATCGTACGCCCATCAATCATGGTCCACTCGGTTCGTCCATTTGAAGCCCGACCAAGAACGACAGAGGCGGCTGCAGAAACACTGTCAAAAGTATAGTTTTCTATAAATACACTGTTCAGGATAACCCCCTCTTTGATCAACTCTTCTCTCTTCGCACAATACGATGGCTGTAGCCCGCTTGTAACAGCAGAAGAGATTCTGCTGCCCTTCAGTACAACAAATGTACCATTATCATCCGGATACCCGGTCGCGCTTGCCCCACGCCCCGCCAGCTTGAAGTTTGAATCCAGGGGGATGGCATTTTCCGCATCCAATTCCCAATGCTTTGAAAAAACTGCTGCAAGTGTCTCCTGACGTTTCTGAACATATTCCGGTGTCCATTCAGAGGCATGAAGAACCTGTGTTGTAAGAGCGTAGGAACTCGTTCCATTCTTGGATTTGAAGTATTTATTTTTTTTCGTATTGAAATCATAATTCTGCGCTGCGGCATTATGTCTTCTGGTCAAGGGAACGAGGTTGGCTATGCGGTTCAACCAATACTTCCGATCCTCATCCGCCCAGAGCTGCATCCACTCACTACCGGATTGAGGATGCTGAGGAAGGACATGTTCGATGGTGAACACTACATCAGTGTACGTGGCGCCCCCGTCTCCTACAAAGGAGTCCAACCGTTGTACGATATAGTTCCTGCGCTTCGATGTCATGGAATAGATCTCGCCATCCAAAGTGTCGCGAAACATCTCCCGCTCCCATGCTGTCAGTTCAATATTGACAAGCGGATCTGCAATACTGCTATCGGGACGGTTCTCCATTTCGACCAAAATCCATTTATAGCGATTTACGCGATGATTTACGTCCTGCCCCGTAATGTATAGATAAGAAGCAAGCCGCTCCAGCTTTTTGATAAACCAAAGAATATACGCCGAATCATTTTTATAGGTCGTCAAAAATTTAATTGCCGTAGGCATCCAGTCTTTGTTGTCCGTTTTATTCAACCAATACAACAGATTGTTGATTTCATCGGCATGTTTTGTCGAAATATATGCACAGTCTCTCAGTTGAACGTATGCCCCAGTATAGGGTTCGATGTATTCATCAATCAGCTCGGCAGGCTGTGTTTCCTGTAGAACATATTCCGTAAATTCTTCGAGCAAAGTCTTCCTGGGGCGTTCTTTCGCAAAAATCATGCGTGTATGTGAAAAAACATCATTGAATCCGTCGCGACCGGTGAGACTCTCCAACTCTTCCCAGCGATCAGTGTATGCCTTTTGCTGATCTGTTGGAAGATGCCCGATCGTTTTAGATTTGATGATGTCTATCGGCAGCAGATCAAGACCTCTGCTGTTCATAACAGAAAAGACACGGAATGCAGATTCTTGATTCGGCGTTGACACAACGACAAAAAAACAACGCGTTAGGAACACTTTAGAGAATTTGAGCAGGTCATCATCACCGTTAAAATACTCCTTGAATTTCTCACGTAAGACGGCACAGTTCGCCTGAATATGCCTCTTTGCCTCTGTATCCATTGTTGCAGGATCCAGATCATTCAAATTATTGAGTCGTACGTCCTGAATATATTTGGAAAAGAAATCCTGATCCCGATCCCGCAAGAAGACGCGCGGCTGTGCGGAAATTCCCTCCAGTATATTCCCCTCCTCCTGCAAATAGTTCTTACAGCGAGCCTTATACTCTTCACCAGTGAAGCGATCCGACATCGCAGCAAACAAAATTGATAGGGTGGTAAGGCGCTGCTGCCCATCAATAACCTCAGCACGCCGTTCTCCTTCCGATTTAATTAAAACAATGCTCCCAAGGAAATAATTACCCTCTGTATCGGCTTGAAAGAAATCATATAAATCATCAAATAGGACACTGGCCTCAGTTTCTGTCCAAGCGTATGGACGTTGGTATCCTGGAATATGATATTCAAAATCCGCACTGAAAATCTTTGCCAAGGGATATTCTTTACCGATAATTTTATTGCTCATGGGGCGCCTGCTCTTTCTATGTATTTTTAACTTTATACTGTAGCATCTAATTTGAATTCTATAATAGTTTCTCTTTGATTTCAATATTAAATTCACTACTATAAGCTTCTTTTTCAGTAGTAACCCACAGGATCCCAATCGACAAAAAAGGAAGCTGTTGCACGAAGTTTTCTAGCTTCGTACAACAGCCCCCGTTTTCCTCGTAATTCAGTTATCCCTCGAGCTTCAAAAGTCCCGGCTGTTCAATGTTCCACTTGCCCTTGTTCAGTGAGAAGAGTGCAGGCATATCAACGGTAAGCTGATCGTAGCTTTTTCCCTTTTCGTAGCGGGTTGCAAAGGTCTCCTTCATCCCCGCTTCATCGTGCATCTTCTGGTCATACGGGAACATAGGGCTTGGTATGACGGCAAAGTCGTTCGGCTGCCCCGGGATGTCATACGCCCAAAACGTCGCCTCATTGATGTCATCCACGGTCTCGAACTTCGGCATAGTCTTTCCGTTCTCAACCGCTGCATGATCTGTGCATATCAAGAGATGCAGCCCATACTTGTCAATGAGGGGCTGACAGAGTTCCTCGCCGCGTTCGGGCGAGAAGGTCTCGCGCAGCGCATGGTAATCGTCGAGAAGATCCTGCCAGATCGGCTTACTCTCCAGAAGTGCGTCCAGATCAATCTCCTCTTCCTCCGGTTCGGGTTCCGGTTCCGGCTCAGGTTCTGGTTCCGGTGCAGCCGGCACAGGCGCGGCGGCAGCACACTCCTTCAGCGCCCCAATGTCTGCGGCAAACTGTTTCGCCTGCTCCTCAACCTGACCGATACGGGTCTCAAGAAGCCCGATCTGCTCCCTGAGTTTTTCCACTTCTCCCGCAGTCTGACTATCCTTCGTCACCGATGCCTGGATCTCCGCCGAAAGCCGCTCCGCCTCCGTACGCAGCCATGAGACGTGACCCTCAATGACATCGACGGTACCGCCCGTCTGCCGCCACGCATAATGCGTCGCGAGTGCCGCGACCGCGACGCTTACTATGACGAGGACAAACGAGAGAATCGTCATCACATCTGCCATTACGGGGTGAATGAACCCCACCGTCTGCACAGCGGCTGCCGCTGCCTCAGTTTCCATCGACCATCAACCCTTTCCGCTCTTTATCTCCATCCCATTTCACACAAATGTGAAAACACGACATATATCTTTTCTTATTTCTCCACACAGCCCGGAAATCCTGCTGGAATCATGCGAATATATGTCACCTATCTATAATATCCGGTCATAGAAAAAGAGCCGCCCCGCGCGAAGCGACTCCATTTTCTGTCGTGGAATGCAGTGCGTATCAGAGAGCCCCAACGAGTGCAGCGCCGAGATTCTTGCTGCCATCAAGCCCCTCTTCGTCCGGCTCGTTCTCAACGATGAACGTGTCGACGAGATTTGCGCCGGCTTCCTTCGTGCGCTCAGACCACGTCTCCATCCACGCGCCTGCGCCCCAGCCCCACGAGCCAAAGAGCACGACCGGCTTGCCGGTGAGCTTGCCGCTGTCCACAGCTGCTGCAAAGAACGGCTCGTACGACCCCTCCTCGAGTTCCTCAGCCCCCATCGAAGGGCAGCCGAGCGCAAGACCATCGAAGCCATCGATCTGATCCACGGAGAAGCTGTCCACCTCAAAGCACTCGACGTCAGCACCCGCGCCCTGCGCGCCCTCGACGACTGCCTCTGCCATCTTCTGCGTGTTGCCCGTGCCGGACCAGTACACAACTGCTACCTTTGCCATTATGAAATCCTCCTCATAGAACCCGAGAGAACGTATCTCTCTCCCTATACCGCCTGTACCAACTCAGCAAGGGGGCATCCCGCCTCCAGCCGCGTACAGAACTCCTGAGTACAAGCCGAGTATCGCTCAAAGAGCGCCCGTGCCTCAGCCTCGTTCGTATAGACCTTCCAGTATCCGCTGCACACAAAATCCTGTCCCCGCCGCGAGATAAATTCGCGCACATCCTCCGGAGGATAGCCGAGAAAGAGACCGACCTCCGGCGGGAGTGTCTTGCGTACGCGCATCCGCAGACGCAGGAACTCAAGCCGCTCCTCCATGCTGTCCGTGAGGCGATAGCCCGCCGCACAAAGGATCTCCTGTGCCGCCGGCACCGCAAGCATACGTGCGACGATCTCCGCACGGTAAAAGAGTATGAGGACATACTCCTCGCCCTCCGCCACGCGGAATGTCGAGATCCCTTTGCAGGAAAAACACGGTTCGTATGCAGCAAGCAATGCCTCAAAATCCTGAAAGCGGCTCTTTTGAAACGACAGCAAGCTCCCCGCCGTCAGACCCGCAAGCAGGGGTGCAGCGTGATAGCCGAGCAAATGCTCAAAATCTGGACAACGCATCGTAATATCCCCCTCCGTGCTAAGGCGCAATAAATACAGCACTGAAAACCATTCGCATTTCATTATACAGCAAACAATTCTCATTAGCAACATCTTTTCTCACAGAGGAGAGTATTCTGCTATGGTCTGGTTCTATTATAGCGGAGATTGTCCTCAGTGACAACAGAATCTTTTTTATGTATCAATAGAGAGATTTTAGGAAGCGCGGTTCGTCCGCGACTGAAAACATTGACAAAAATTCATGCGTGTGCTACGTTTGTCAAGGTATATTTAGATAAGCCCGAATTCGTACCCCTAGGGGCAAAGGAAGCCATCGTACATGATACATTTAAAAAATATTGTCAAAACTTATGAGGGCGACATCCACGCACTGCGCGGGATCAATCTCTCCATCGAGCGCGGCACGATCTATGGTATCATCGGTCTGTCGGGCGCGGGCAAGTCCACGCTCATCCGCTGCATCAATATGCTTGAACGTCCGACGAGCGGTGAGGTGCTCGTCGGCGGACGCGATCTGATGAAGATGACCGAAGGCGAGCTGCGCGAGGAACGCCGCCACATCGGCATGATCTTCCAGCACTTCAATCTGCTGTCCTCCGCGACGGTCTACGACAACGTCGCCTTTCCGCTGAAACTCGCGGGAAAATCGACGGACGAGATCCGACCGAAGGTGACGGAGCTGCTTGCGCTTGTCGGCCTTGCGGACAAGGCGGACGCCTATCCGAGCCACCTCTCAGGAGGACAGAAGCAGCGCGTCGGCATCGCACGCGCACTCGCAAATGACCCGAAGGTGCTGCTGTGCGACGAGGCGACCTCCGCACTCGACCCGCAGACAACAAAGTCCATCCTCACGCTCATCCGCGACATCAACCGCCGCATGGGGCTGACCGTCGTCGTCATCACCCACGAGATGCAGGTCATCAAGGATATCTGTGACCGCGTCGCCGTCATCGACGGCGGTGTCATTGCCGAAGAGGGCGACGTGGTGGATGTATTCACCGCACCGCGCGAGCCGATCACGCAGGAGTTCATCAGTGTACTCCTCTCGAACGAGCTGCCGACCGCATTTCGCGGCAATCCCATTGAGGAAACACCGAGCCGCGACAGCTATATGCTGCTGCGCCTCACCTTCCTCGGGGAGCGTGCGGACGATCCCGTGCTTGCCGATATGATCCGCCTCTTCCCTGACGTTGAGGTCACGATGCTGTTCGGCACGCTCGACCAGATCAAGGAGCTGCCGTTCGGCCGTATGATCATTGGGATACGCGGTGAGCGCTCCGAGATTGAGTCAGTGATCTCATATCTGTCTGCACAGCATTTGAAACAGGAGGTGATCGGCTATGTCCGCCGAAACGATTCCCCTTCTAACTAAGGCACTGGGCGAGACGATCTACATGGTCATTGTCAGCATGGCGATCTCAACCGCCATTGGCGTCCCGCTCGGCGTGCTCCTGCACGTCACGGGGAAGGGGGAAATCCTCGACGCGCCGCTCGTGAACCGCATGGTGGGCGGCATCGTCAACGCCGTGCGCTCCATCCCATTTATCATATTGATGGTTGCAATCATCCCACTGACCCGCCTCATCGTGGGTTCTGCCATCGGTACAACGGCGGCAATGGTGCCGCTCGTCATTGCCTCCGTCCCCTTCATCGGGCGTCAGGTGGAGACCTCGCTGCGCGAGGTGCCGCACGGACTCATTGAGGCGGCACTCGCGATGGGTGCAACGCCGATGCAGATCATCACGCGCGTGCTGCTGCCGGAGTCCATGCCGGGCATCGTCAGCCAGCTCACAACCGTCATCATCGCCCTCGTCGGGGAGTCCGCAATGGCGGGCGCAATCGGCGGCGGTGGTCTCGGCGATCTCGCGATCCGCTACGGCTACCAGCGCTTCCGCCCCGACATCATGATTGCGACGGTCGTCATTCTCATCGTTCTCGTCCAGCTCGTGCAGTTCGTGGGCAATGCCCTCGCTGCACGGCTGAATAAAAGATGATTTTCAAGGAGGTTTTTATGAAAAAACTACTCACCCTCGTACTCGCACTCACGACGCTCGCCCTTGTCGGCTGCGGCGGCGGTGCGGCGGACAACAAGACGGAGAAGGTCGTCAAGGTCGGCGCCTCCCCTGTCCCCCATGCCGAAATTCTAGAGGTTATTAAGCCCGAACTTGCAAAGGAGGGCATCAAACTCGAGATCGTTGAGTTCAACGACTACGTGCAGCCGAACCTTGCGACGAACGACAAGGAAATCGACGCGAACTTCTTCCAGCATGAGCCGTACCTCAAGAACTTTGTCACCGAGCATCCGGAGCTGAAGCTCGCGAACGTCCTCGGCGTTCATGTTGAGCCGATGGGCATCTACTCACACAAGATCAAGAACATCAACGAAGTCAAGGACGGTGCACAGGTCTCCATTCCGAGCGATCCCACGAACGGCGGGCGTGCCCTGCTCCTTCTCGAACGTGCAGGACTGCTGAAGCTGAAGGACGGCGTCGGCGCTGCCGCAACCGTGCAGGATGTCGTCGACAACCCGAAGAAGCTCGTCTTCAAAGAGATCGAGGCGCCGCAGCTGCCGCGTACGCTCGACGATGTCGATATCTCCGTCATCAACACGAACTGGGCAATGCAGGCGGATCTCGTGCCGACGCGCGACGCGCTCTTCATGGAGGACAAGACCTCCCCGTACGTCAACATCCTCGTCGTCCGTCAGGGCGATGAGAACCGCCCCGAGATTCAGGCGCTCATGAAGGCGCTCCACTCCGAGGCGGTCAAGAACTTCATCAACGAGAAATACAAAGGCGCGATCATCCCTGCATTCTGAGGAATGACCGCGACAGCAAACAGGAGAACCACACGGTTCTCCTGTTTTTGTTTGCTTATATACTTCTATGTGATAGAATATCTCATTATGAATAAGATTCTCAGCAAACTTTACGCACTCAAACGCCGCGAGCGGATCTACGGCATACGCAACCCGCTCACCTACGACTTTCTCCATCACAATATGCACCACCTGCACGTTCTTCTCTTCCACAGTGCTGATCAGCAGGACTTTACGCGCGGCGCGATCATGCGGCAGCTGCTTGTATTTATGCTGCCCATCCTGCTCTCGCAGCTCCTGCAGCAGTTCTACACGATTGCAGACACCGCCCTGATCGGGCAGGCACTCGGCGCAGAGGCGCTTGCGGC
Organism: Candidatus Centipeda massiliensis; assembly: GCF_900290285.1. Lineage (GTDB taxonomy): Bacteria > Bacillota > Negativicutes > Selenomonadales > Selenomonadaceae > Centipeda > Centipeda massiliensis. Next base: position 269,217 of record NZ_LT985756.1, read on the forward strand.
GGTCGGCACGGCAGGTCTGATCCTATCGGTCATCGTCAACTTCTTCATCGGCTTCTCGGCAGGTCTCAGCGTCCTTGTTTCCCATCTTTACGGCGAAAAGGAGTACACGCGTCTCAGCGCGCTCGTGCAGAGTATCTTCATCATCGTATTCGTCTTCACCATTCTCTTTACGGCGGCGGGCATTGCACTGACGCCCGTCCTCCTCGCGGCGCTCTCCACACCCGATGAACTCATCCCGATGGCAAGTCTGTACCTGCGCGTCGCCCTGCTCGGCTTATTCGCGCAGCTTCTCTACAACACGTCAAGTGCCATTCTCCGTGCACTCGGCAATACGACAAGTGCCCTGCACTACCTTGCTGCTGCCGTCCTGCTCAACATTGTCCTCGATATTCTCCTCCTCTTCATCATCCCCTGCGGCATTGCAGGTGCTGCAGCGGCGACCATCATTGCACAGTATACGGCGGCTCTGCTCGCCCTGCGCAAGTTCCGCCATCTGCGCGGCGCATGGCAGTTTCGCCTTGCCCGCCCCATCTTCGTTCCGAAGCACATCATGCCCATCCTCGGCACGAGCATCCCGGCGGGACTGCAGGCGGTCTTTATGAGCATCTCCTCCCTCATCATCCAGACCTACATCAACTCGTTCGGCTATGCGGCGATGGCAGGCATGACCGTCTACGCCCGCGTCGAGGGCTTCCTCTACTACCCCCTCTTCGCGTTCGGGATCGCGCTCACGAGCTTCATCGGTCAAAACGTCGGCGCAGGTGACCTCGCACGCATCCACACGGGACTGCGTACCAGCCTGCGTCTTGCAGCGGGTGGGGCGATGGGCATGGCACTCATCGCGGGGCTTGCTGCGCCCGCGCTCGTCACACTCTTCACCAACGATCCCGCCGTCACAGAGAACGCTCTGGACGCCGTCTACTACACCTTCCCGTTCTACTGGCTCTATGGCATCAATCAGATCTATATTGGCGCGATGCGTGGCCTCGGCGATACGCTCTATCCCATGATGACTGCGCTCGCCGCCTACTGCGTGTTCCGCGTCGCGTGGTGCTGGGCGTGGGACATTGCCGGGACTCACTCCATGCACATCGTCTACAGTGCTTACAGCGTCAGCTTCTTTGTCATGGCTGTGCTGCTGTGGGCTGGATGTCGGCGGGCGATGGCACGCATCGAAAAGGCAGCATAAGACGACTTTAGGAGGCGCAGATAGACTCAGCCGCAGCATCTTGACGCATTTTTCCGGCTTCGGCAAAGCTACACCGTTCTGACGAACCTCCTTTTATCAGCGATTCCTTTACGGCGTCGCGGGCGTCTCCGCACTCACCGCACCGCGCCGGATCATGTCGCCGACGCGCAGATCGTATGTGAGCGCCTGCTTGTGCAGCGTCTCCGCGCGTGCAAAATCCTCGGGCAGCCCTGTATCAAGCCCCTTCACAAAGCTCTCATACGAGGCGATGGAGGCCTCCGTCGCCGCCTTGCGCTGGGCGGCAAGATACGCTGCACCACGCGGGATCTCCACGGCATCCAGCTCGTTCTGATATTTTTTCAGCGAGGGAATCACGTCCTCCTGCAGGAGATGGATGAGTGCCTTACGGCGCTCGATCGTATACGTGCCCCACGCCGTTTCCGTCAGGCTGTGAAACTCACGCTGTGCCGAGCGAAAAATGCCATTATATCGATCCACGATGGGACGCGTCGCCTTGATATAGCGGGAAACATCGCTGCTCGCCGCCGTCTGAACTGCCTCAAGATAGGCGCGGTAGTTCGCCACGCGCACGATCCGCCAGCCCGTGTCCCCCTGCTCCATGCGCAGCTGCAGGGGAAACTCAAGACCCGTGCCGCCATCCTGGACATGGATCGTCGCAAGAACGGCACTCCCATCGCGCACGAGATCACCGATGCTGACCAGCTCTGTATCGCGCAGATGACTGCACTCCATCAGATACTCGTAGTCAATGCCGAGCTGACGCCCCTTGAGCTCATCAACGCCCTCAGGCTCCGTCCACACATCATTTTGAACGGCAAACTCTATCGTATGCACCAGCCCTGCCGTAACGCTCCCCTTGATGCTCTGGTAAAACTTTCCGGAGGCATCGCGCTCAGACTCCTTGAGACTCGTGTCGCGCGAAAAGAGGACGTAGGTGAGATCATCATAGCCCGCATCTGCTACCGATGCAATATCCACACGATGTTGGAACTCCGTGAGATCGTGCTCCTCGACCGCCGCTGCCGCCTGCGCAAGCGCGTATGCGGGACGCTGGATATAGTAGGCAAAGTACCACGCGAGCACCCCGATCGTCAGAACAATCAGCCCCGCCGCCATCATAAATTTCCGCTCATGCGATCTTCGCCGACGCGCCAGCCGCACGCGCCACGCAAACTCATCCATCGGCATCGCCGCGCCTCCCTTCATGAAAATTACTGTCATTATAGCATTGAAGCGCGTTTCGTTCAATCACTACACGACACGGCTTTTCACCAAAAAGAGACGCCCCATCGGACGTCTCCTTTTTTCGTATTATGCTTCGAGCACTTCGTCCATCGAGAGCTTCATATGCTCAATGGCGATTTCGAGATCGTCTCTGCTGATATTCAGCGGCGGATTGAAGTAGAGCACGTCGCCAAGCGGACGCAGGAGCAGTCCATGTTTCAGCGCACGGCGATAGATCGCGTAGCCGAGGCGGCGTTTTCCGTCAAAGGGACGCTTCTCTGCGCGATCCTCGACGAGCTCCACGGCGTGAATCAGTCCGATGTGACGAATCTCGCCGACGTTCGGATGCGTGCCGAACGCCTCCGTCATGCGCTTGGTCAGCCATGCCGCCGTATTCTCCGCCCGCTCCAAGATATTTTCCTCGTCGAGGATGTCGAGCACGGCAAGCGCCGCCGCGCAGCCGAGCGGATTGCCCGCATAGGTGTGCGAGTGCATAAACGCCCTGCCCTCGCTCCAGTCGGCATAGAACGCTTCGTAGATCTTCTCTTTTACAATGGTGATCGACATGGGCATATAGCCGCCCGTCAGCCCCTTCGAGAGGCACATGAGGTCGGGCGTAATGCCTGCACGCTCACAGGCAAAGAGCCGTCCCGTGCGCCCGAAGCCCGTTGCAATCTCGTCCGCAATGAGGAGTACGTCGTGTGCGTCGCAGAGAGCACGCAGCTTTCGGAGGTACTCCTCGGGATAGATACGCATCCCCGCACTTCCCTGCAGGAGCGGCTCGACGATCATCGCAGCCGTCTCATGCCCATGCTCCGCAAAGGCACGCTCCGCATGGACAAAGCACTCACAGGCACAGTGCTCCCGCATTTTTCCGAACGGGCAGCGATAGCAGTCGGGAGCCTCGACGTGGATGTTGTCCATCATCATCGGTCGGTACATCTCGGCAAAAAGATCCATGCTCCCAACCGAGAGTGCGCCGATCGTCTCGCCGTGATAACTCTCCGTGAGGCACATAAAGCGTGTCTTCTCCGTGCGCCCCGTCTGCTGACAGTATTGGAATGCCATCTTGAGCGCCGCTTCGACCGCCGAGGAGCCGTTGTCGTTGAAGTGGAACTTTGTCAGCCCTGCGGGCACGAGAGAGGCGAGCCGCTCGGCAAGCTCGATGGCGGGGCGGTGGGAGAAGTTCGCAAAGATAACGTGTTCGAGCCGGTCGAGCTGCGCCTTGATGCGCGCATTGATCTTCTCGTTTGTGTGCCCGAGGAGGTTTGCCCACCACGAACTCACAATGTCGAGGTAGGAATGCCCATGCACATCGTAGAGCCACGCCCCCTTTGCATGGTCAATGACCATCGGCGGCAGCTGCTCATAGTCCTTCATCTGCGCGCATGGATGCCAGATATGGCGCAAATCACGCTGTTCAATCGTCGGCATAGTCTCTCCCTCTCTCAGTCATACAGCGCCGCGAGTGCTTCTGCCGGCATCGGCAGCGCTGCAGCGCCGTGCTCCACACGGGCAAGTACGGGCGCTCCCGTCAGTGCCTCGACCATCTTCACATTGTCCTCCTGCATCACACCGCCCGCCCAGCTGTTGAAGACAAATCCCTTCAGAGGAATGCCGCGCATCTTCAAATGCTCTGCCGTCAGCACGGCGGCGTTGATAGTGCCAAGCCCCGCGTCCGCAACAACAAGCGCAGCGAGCCCGAGGCGAAGGACGAGATCGTCCAGAATGACATGCGCCGCGTCATCCCAGCGCATCGGACAGATAATGCCGCCGCTCCCCTCCACCGTCAGATAGTCCGTCCGCTCCTTCGCCGCGCGGTAGTCCTGCTCCACTTTGTGAAAGTTCATCGGACAGCTCTCGATCTGTGCGGCAAGATGGGGCGATACGGCATCGCGGTAGATATAGGAAACGCTTGCGTCCTCTGCCGCAAGGTGCGCGACGCGTGCGACATGGAGCGCATCGCCCGGCAGCAACGTACCGTCCGCGAGGATCTCTGCCCCCGAGAGCGCTGCCTTGTAGTAGCCCGCCCGAAGTCCCGCATCGCGCAGCTTCTTTACGATCAGTCCCGTGACATAGGTCTTGCCGATGTCCGTCCCTGTGCCCGTGATAAATAATGCCTTGCCCATGCTATTCTCTCCTTACAGCCACAGCCCCGCCCGCTGCAGCCGCACGCCGATGTACGCCGCTGCCACGCAGAGCAGGAAGTCCGGCAGAACCTGCAGCACGCCGCAGTACCAGATCGCGACCCAGAACCCAATCGGCGCGTCGATGATATAGTTCGACGCAAAGTAGAAATACGAGATTCCGAAGACATAGACCACCACCATGCCCAGAAGGCACGCGATAAGTGCGCGACGAAATGTCGGTGCCCCCGTGCGGACGAACGCGCCCGTCACCCACCCCTGCACAATGAATCCTACAAGATAGCCGAACGTCGGCTGAAGCACATAGCCCGGTCCACCGCCCGAGGCAAAGACGGGAATCCCGACCAGTCCCATCAGCACATACGTCCCGATCGCAAGTGCTCCAAGCCGCGCCCCGAGCATCAGCCCCGCAAGCAGCGTAAAGAGGAACTGGAGCGTATACACATCCGTCCCGACCGGAATGCGGACGAACGCCCCGACGGCAACGAGTGCAATAAAGAGTCCGCAAAGAATTATTTCTCGTAGCTTCATAATGTTCAGATACCTCCAAGCATATTTATCATCAAAATAAACCTGCTTTATCATACACGTTTCGCATTTTACTGTCAACCGATTTATTTTATTCCGGTTTACAAAATGTGCACAAAAAAAGACAGCACGCAGACTGTCTCATGTGTTATAATGCAGTTGGTGCTATCTATTCGGTGGACGGTTAATCAAGCCTCGAAATGAGGTGATTGACGATGAACGAAACAAATATTACGCTTTTGTTGCTTGTCGTTCTAGTATTACTGATAAAAAAGTAAACCGCCCCATAGCAGCCAAGTTATAGGCGGTTTTACTTTCCAACTATACAAGGGGCTGACCGTTTACACGATAGCACCTTTTCTATGCGTATTATACAACAGAACACAAATCTTTTCAAGCCCTATCGCTTCGTCACGCGCACGCGATCCATCTCCGTCCCATCGGGCAGGAAGCACGCAATCTCAAGCGCGTCCCGCGTAACCTCCATCGTGAGATAGTTATCCGTCTCGGGCTGCGGCAGTGTCACCTCGTCAAAGGCGTGGTCGATCCAAAGATTCGGATAGCGTACATTGCCTGCAACCCCCGTAAGGATGTAGAGAGGTCCCTTCCCCGCCGCTGTCTTCTCAAATCCGTAGATATGTCCGCGATTCCGATACGTGTGCAGATGTGCCGTAAAGACGACGTCAATCGCAAGTTCGTCGAACATCGGCATCCACACGCGCCCATTGTCCTCATCAATGCCCTCGGGGCGCTCGGGATGTCCGTTGATGCGGTATTGCAGCACATCCTTGTGCATGAGGACGATGTTCCAACGCTTCCGATGCGCCTTCAGGTCGCGGCGCAGCCACGCGCGCTGTTCTTCCATCAGCCCGTGCTTAAAATCACCGATTTCCTTTTGCTGCGTACACAGTACGACATAGTGGGCATCGCCATAGTCAAAGGAATAGTAGTAACGCTCGAACTCCTTGCTCCCGTTCCTCGGCGTTTTGAAATAATGCAGATACGCCGCAGGCAGACGGGTTTTCCAGTCGCGGTTGTAAGTCTCGTGGTTGCCCATGACGGGTGCAATCGGAATCGAACGCTGCATTTCCTTCACTCCGACAAAGAACTCCGTCCACTGCAGGCGATCCTCTCCATTGTCCACGAGGTCGCCCATGCAGGCAAAGAGCTGCGCGTCCGTATTACGTGCCCATGCCAGATGCGCCAGTTCCTTCCAGTCCGCATAGTCCGAGGACTGGGAGTCGGGAAAGAGCAGCATCTTGTAAGGCTCGTTCGCCGACGGCGCGTAGAGTTCCTGCCAATCCGTTGCCATATCCCCCGCCGTGATGCGGTACTGATAATGCGTGCCTGGCATCAGATCCAGCTCCGCCGTATACTGATAGACCTCAATACCATCATCCGTAAAGCGGTCATCCGACACCGCAAAGCGGCGCGTATCTCCCGTATCCTGCACGCGCAGTTCGAGGATCTGATTCTCTGCGGGGGACAGCAGCTCCCACATAATAACGCGTGCCCGTCCCGTCTCTGCCGCCACCTGCCGCAGCCGCTCGACATAGAGCACGCCCGGGAACTGCCGCAGTGCCGTATCCCGAAGACCGCGCAGTCCGCCGAACTGCCAGAGTGCCGCACCGCCCGCCGCAGCCACCCCTGCCGCAGTCACCGCCTTAATAAATGTCCGTCGATTGATCTTCGCTTTATTTTCCATTCCTTCACATTTCCTCGTCTATAACCATCACACCTCATCATGAAACCTTGGGAATCTCGGATCAACGCATCCCGGCCATCTTGCCGCATTTGATCCGTGCCCCCGTGTGTGCGAATCATCCATTTTTCATTGTCGGCTCAGCCACTCTGCTCGTAGCAGGAGGCAAGCGCCTCTGCCGTCATTTCCCGCCCCTCGGCACGCAGATCGAGATAGCGCGCGACATCCACGCAGCTGATGCACCCACCGGGGAGAAAGCTCCCTGTATCGCAGGCAATGATGTTGTTCTTCAAAAAGAGCGGCACATTGCGGCTCATATCACGCCCACCAATCGACTGCGTCGGCGTATGCCCAACGACGACAAGTTCTGTTCCCCTATAGTTATCGTAGAAATCCTCACGAATCCATAGCAAATCCCGCGCTTTCTGTTTTGTCTGCCGCGGATTGATCCCCGCATGGACAAAGAGGATGCTTTGCCCGCCGTGCTGGATACGATCGTAAAGAGGACACGCCTTGACGAATGCAATCAATCCCTCGGCATCTTCCGCAGAGAGCCCCATGAGCTGATCCAGCGTCACATCGCCGCCGTTCATCAGCCAGAGATCCATGGGGTCGAAATCATCGAGTCCATGCGTCCTGAGATAGCCGAGCATCATTGCCTCGTGATTGCCGCAGAGTGCGTGGACATTCTCATGGCACTCCACCTGCTTCTGCACGAAGCGCAGGGCTTCCACAGACTTTTTCCCGCGGTCGATATAGTCCCCGAGAAAGACAAGCATATCTTCTTTATCGTCGAATGCGATCTTTTTCCAAAGTGTACGAAGCTGATCCGCATGACCATGAATATCGCCCACGGCAAGAATCCGTCGAAATGCCACGAAAATCGCCCCCTTTATCTTTTTATTATAACGCATAAATCCTGAAATGAAAATGACGACTCATCGTATCCGCATCAAAGACTCGTACACGATTGACATTCCATGTCTGGCGATATATGATAAGAATGTTGGTTTATGTCTTTCATGCACAGTGCAGGAGGAAGCAAATGATCGAACGCTATACACGTCCGGAGATGGGGCATCTCTGGTCGATCCAAAACGAGTGGCAGACCATCCTAAACGTCGAGATCGCCGCGTGCGAGGCGATGGCGGAGCTGGGTGAGATCCCCACCGCCGCCGTGGAGAACATCAAGAAGAACGCACGGTTCGATGTCGCACGCATCAACGAGATCGAAAAGACAACCGATCACGACATCATCGCCTTCCTCACGAACCTTGAGGAGAACGTCGGTGACGATTCAAAATACATCCACAAGGGGCTGACCTCAAGCGATGTCAAGGACACGGCGTACTGCGTCATGATGCGCGACGCCGCCGCGATCATCCTCGACGATCTGCGCGCGTTTCGCGAGGTTCTGCGCCGCCGCGCTGAGGAATTCCGCCACACACCGTGCATCGGGCGCACGCACGGCATCCACGCGGAGCCGATGACATTCGGGCTGAAGCTGCTCCTCTGGAGCGCGGAGATCGAGCGCGACATCGAGCGCCTGACGCGTGCAAAGGAGATCGTCTCCGTCGGCAAGCTCTCGGGCGCCGTCGGTACCTACTCCAACATCGACCCGCGCATTGAGGAACTGACGTGCAAAAAGCTCGGCATTACGCCCGTGCGCCTCGCGACACAGGTCATCCAGCGCGACCGCCACGCCGAGTTCGTCACGACGCTCGCCATCATCGCGGGCACGATGGAGAAGATCGCAACCGAGATCCGCAACCTGCAGCGCACGGACATCCGCGAGGCGGAGGAGTTCTTCAAGGCGGGGCAGAAGGGATCGTCCGCGATGCCACACAAGCGCAACCCGATCAACTGCGAGCGCGTCTCGGGCATGGCGCGTCTCGTGCGCGGCAACGCCGTCGCGGCACTGGAGGACATGACCCTCTGGCACGAGCGCGACATCTCGCACTCCTCCGTCGAGCGCGTCATCCTGCCCGATGCGACCATCAACGTGGACTACTGCCTGCACAAGCTAACGGGCATCGTGGACAAGCTCCTCGTCTACCCCGACGCCATGCTGCACAACATGAACCGCACGGGCGGGCTGATCTACAGTCAGCGCATCCTTACATCACTGGTGAATAAGGGCATCCTGCGCCAGACCGCATACGTCTGGGTGCAGCGCAACGCCATGAAGCGCTGGCTCGAAAAGGAGGATTTCCGTACCAACGTCGAAAAGGACGCCGACATCTCCGCACACCTCACGAAGGAAGAGATTGACGCGTGCTTTGACTATACCTATTTCCTGCGCCATGTGGATTCCATCTTCGCGCGCTTTGATCTCTGAGGGAAAGAATAGGGGGACTTTATCATGTCAACCATCGTAATCACGGGCACACAGTGGGGCGACGAGGGCAAGGGGAAGATCGTCGACTACCTCGCAAGCAAGGCGGACACCGTCGTCCGCTTTCAGGGCGGCTGCAACGCAGGTCACACCGTCGTCGCCGACGGCGAGGAGTACAAGCTGCGCCTCCTGCCATCCGGCATTCTCTACAAGGGCACGCACAACATCATCGCAAACGGCGTTGCCTTTGACCCCGAGGTCTGCCTGCAGGAAATGGACGCCATGGCGGAACGCGGCATCGACACATCGAATATCCGCATCTCCGACCGCGCCCACGTCGTCATGCCCTATCACCGCCTGATGGACGGCATCGGCGATGCGAAGCGCGGTGCGGACAAGATCGGCACGACGGGACGCGGCATCGGTCCCTGCTACATGGATCGCGACAACCGCATCGGCATCCGCGTCTGCGACCTCATGGAGAAGGACGAGTTTGCGAAAAAACTCAAGAAAAACCTTGAGAGCAAGAATGCCGAGCTTGCCGCTGCCTACGACCACGAGCCGCTTGCCTATGAAGACGTGCTGAAGGAGTATCAGGGCTATGCCGAGCGCCTGCGCCCGCTTGTCACCGACACCATCCCCCTCGTCAACGAGGAGATCGCAGCGGGACGCAAGGTGCTGTTCGAGGGCGCACAGGCGACCATGCTCGACATCGACTACGGCACCTATCCATACGTCACGGCTTCGCACCCCATCTCGGGCGGCGTCACCATCGGCGCAGGCGTTGCGCCGCGGAAGATCGACAAGGTCGTCGGTGTCGTCAAGGCATACTGCACGCGCGTCGGTGAGGGTCCCTTCCCCACGGAGCAGCTCAATGCGATCGGCGAAAAGCTGCGCGAGGCGGGACACGAGTTCGGCACCGTCACAGGGCGTCCGCGCCGTACGGGCTGGCTCGACGCCGTCGTCGTCCGCCATGCGGGACTCCTCTCCGGCATCGACTACATGGCAGTCACACGCCTCGACATCCTCGACGGCTTCGACGAGATCAAGATCTGCACAGGCTACACGTACAAGGGAGAGCTGCTGAAGGGCGTCCCCGCGAGCCTCAACGTCCTCGCAGAGGTCGAGCCGGTCTATGAGACCTTCCCGGGCTGGAAGACGGACATCTCCGGCATCCGCAGCTACGAGGAACTGCCCGATCGCGCGCGCAAGTACCTTGAGCGCATGGCAGAGGTCACAGGTATCGCCCTCGGCATCATCTCCGTCGGTCCCTCGCGCGAACAGACCATTGTCCTCGCCAAGGATCTTTTCTAAAATCTATAAAATTATGGCACGCTGTGCGTTTTGCACACAGCGTGCCATTTTTGTTTACCTATTATTCGGCTCTGCCACTGCAAAGCCCGCCTCAACAAAAAACTTCCGATACGCCTCTGCCTTCTTCTCAAGCTTCATCGGATAGGCGCGCGAGGTGGACGGCAGGCGCGTGACGAGAAGGTCGCGCTCCCCGCAGCGTGCGGATACCGTCGCTCCCGTCCTCACATCCTTTGCCTTGACCTCTGTCTCCAGCAGCGCGAATAGGATCTCCGTCGCCTTGCCGCCCGTTGTGCATATACGGCGGCACTGCGGGATTTTCTCCAAAATCTCGGGCAGCTCAACCGTCTCCACAACCTTCAGATAGGCATCGGAGGCATTTCCATGTCCACGAATGGCACGGCGTACGCCGGGGCACGAGCCAATCCCGCGCTCGGTGAGAAACGCCTTGATCTTCTCCGCATCAAACGCCTTTTCCTCCCCACGCTGAAAGTGCATCGCGTCGCCAAAGAAGACCAGCCCGTAGACACGCCACATATCGTTCTGGAAGTTCGGGTAGTGGAACTCCATCGCCCGCTTCTCGGCGGCGGGCGGGAACGACCCCATCATGAGTACGGTGGCATGCGGCGGAAGAAATGGCGGAAACGGGCGCAGCTCGATTTCATGTTCTTCCATCATCATGTCCCCTTATAAAAGCCCCAGCGCATGCTGCACGATGAGTGACGTGCCCGCCACCGCAATCCAGCACACCATACCGAGCGCCAAGGGGCGCGCCCCATTCCGTACGAGCGAGGCCAAATCCGTATTCAGTCCGATGGCACTCATCGCGAGCACGATGGAGAACTTGCCGAGCATCCCAAGCCCATGCGAAATCTCGGCGGGGAGAATGCCCGTCGTATTCACAATGCACGCAAGCACGAAGTAGAGCACGAACATCGGAAAGATGCGTCGAAGTGAGAAGCCCGCGCCGCTCCTCGCCCCCTTCATCACGAGCAGAGAGAAAAAGAGGCAGACAGGCACAATCATGAGCGTGCGCGTCAGCTTCACAATCGTCGCGTACGCACCTGCATCGTGGCTGTAAGCATAGCCCGCCGCGACCACGGACGATGTATCGTTGATCGCAGTACCTGCCCACATCCCGAAGCCCGTATCCGTCATGCCCCAGCTATGCCCGAGAAATGGAAAGATAAAAACCGCAAGGACATTGAAGAAAAAAATCGTCGCAATCGAGATGACGACATCCCGATCCTTTGCCCCGATCACAGGCGCGACCGCCGCAATCGCAGAGCCGCCGCAGATCGCCGTGCCCGCACCGATCAGAGAGGTCATATCGCGGTCGAGTCCAAGAACCTTCCCCACCAGGAACGCCGCGCCGAACGCCGCCAGCAGTGTGAAGATCATGACATAGAGCGACTGCTCGCCAACCTCGACCACATGAAAGAGATTCATCTCAAATCCAAGCAGAATAATCGCATATTGGAGAATCTTCTTGCCCGTAAACTGAATGCCCTTCTCCACCGCCTGCGGCCGCCGCTTCTTCGCAAACAGCATGCCAAGCAGAATACCGAACACGGGACCTCCCACAATGGGAAAGTACAGCCCCAAAATATACGCCGGAATCGCAAAGAGGAGCGCATAGAGAATGCCGTCCATATATTCGCGTTTCATAAAAACTCCCTTCTTTTAGGCAAACAGCTCCTCCCACTCCTTCTCACGGAAGCCCGTAAGGACACGTTCCGCCGTGATGAGGAGTGGGCGCTTTACAAGCATCCCATCCGAGGCGAGCACAGCATACTGTTCCTCCTCCGTCATCGCGGACAGCTTGTCCTTGAGTGCAAGTTCCCGGTAGAGCATGCCGCTCGTATTGAAGAACCGCTTCAGCGGCAGCCCGCTTTTCTCGTGCCACGCCCGCAGCTCATCCACCGTCGGATTCTCCGTTTTGATATCGCGCATCGGTGTCATGCAGCCATGCGCGCGCAGAAACTTCTCCGCCTTTTGGCAGGTCGAGCACTTCGGATAGCCGATAAAAAGAACGTCTTTATCCACAGAGTATTCCTCCTTACAGAATCCATGCAATTACTTGCTCCATTATAATCCTTCAAAAAAATTTTTCAAACTTTTTCTTTTTGACCTATTGACTTTTTGACTATTTGAGGTATAATAACAATCGAAAGGTGAACAACAGAGCACCTTCCTAAAGAAATGACAAGAAACGATGGGACGCATTCCAAACAGTGCACCCGTCAAAAACCTCTAAGGAGTTGATTACCATGTTTGGACTTGTACCTTTTGCCGGTCGTCGGAACCTCTCGCAGCGTGACAGCGCGAATCCGTTTGCACTGCTTGACGCAATGCACGATTCCTTCTTCCGTGACGACTTCCCCACTGCGAACTGGGGCGCCGCCTCGTTCAAGGTGGACGTGAAGGACGCAAACGATCACTATGAGCTGACCGCAGACCTGCCGGGCATGACGAAGGAGGACATCGCCCTGCACTACGAGAACGGCTATCTCACGATCGCCGCCTCGCGCACGGAGTCCAATGACGAGAAGGACGATGCGGGCAACTATATCCGCCGCGAGCGCCACACGGGCGAGGTCAGCCGCTCGTTCTACATCGACGGCATCGACGATGCGAATATCCACGCGGAGTTTAAGGACGGCGTGCTTCAGGTAAATCTGCCAAAGACGGCGGAAGCACCCGCACGCAAGCAGATCGAGATTCACTGATCTGCGTGAATTCTCTCATCCATAAAGAGCGGAACTGTGCTCGGGAAATTTCCTGAGCACAGTTCCGCTCTTTTCATTTAGGAAGCACTGATAAATTCAACCGCGCCATATCAGCGCATCTTTTTTGCTCGAACGCCGCCCGCGATTCTCCACAGAGAACGACGCACCATCCATTTATCCCCTTGTTCGGACGAAAAAATCTACACCGATCTGACGGACTTCGTTTTATCAGCGCTCCCTTTATTTTCAAAAAGCATTTCTTTTTTATGCTTTTGTGGTATACTGTATACAGTTGTTGATAACTTGAAGATGCAGAGGAGCGATTGCTATGAGAATCGAACACGATTTTCTCGGTGAACTGGAAGTCCCTGATGATGTCTACTATGGCGTACAGACCATGCGTGCCGTCGAGAATTTCTACATCACAGGACAGAAGCTTGATCCGGACTTCATCGTCGCACTCGCACAGGTGAAGAAGGCTGCGGCACTTGCGAACATGGACACAGGGCGCCTCTCACATGACATTGGCGACGTCCTCGTGCAGGCGGCCGACGAGATCATCGCGGGCGGACTCATCGATCAGTTCCCCGTTGACCCCATTCAGGGCGGTGCGGGCACATCCATCAACATGAACATGAACGAGGTGCTGTGCAACCGTGCGCTCGAACTGCGCGGCGAGGCAAAGGGACGCTACGACATCATCTCTCCGAACAATCACGCGAACATGGCACAGTCAACGAACGATGCTTTCCCGACGGGCATCAAGGTCTGCCTCTCATCAAAGGGAAGTGTATTCCTTGCCTCACTGGATCGCCTCGCCACGGAGCTGGAGAAAAAGGCGACGGCATTCCGCGCAATCCTCAAGATGGGACGCACGCACTTGCAGGATGCCGTCCCCATCACACTTGGTCAGGAGATGGGCGCATACGCCTCTGCCGTGCGCCGCTCCATGCGCCGCGTAAGCCTCGTGCAGCGTAATATCCATACCATCAACATGGGCGGTACCGCCGTCGGCACGGGGCTCAACGCCGAGCCAGCCTACATCAAGGCGGTCGCGAAACGCCTCTCAGAGATCACGGGCGAGCAGTACCGCACGTCGCAGAACATCATCGACGCGACAAACAACACAGACGCATTTGCCGACTTCTCCTCCGCACTCAAGAACGCGGCGCTCGTTCTCATCAAGCTCGCAAACGATTTCCGCCTTATGGCATCGGGACCGCGCTGCGGGCTGAACGAGCTGCATCTGCCCATGCGCCAGCCGGGTTCATCCATTATGCCGGGCAAAGTCAACCCCGTCATTGCAGAGGTGCTCGATCAGGCGTGCTATCAGGTGATTGCGGGCGATCTCGCCGTCACACTCGGCGTGGAGAACGGACAGTTCGAGCTGAACGTCATGGAGCCGGTCATGGCATTCAATATGTTCAACTCGCTGAACTACCTCACGCGCGCCGTCGACACCTTTGTCGACAAACTCCTCGTCGATCTGAAGCCGAACGTCGAGCAGTGCCAGAAATGGCTCGACAACAGCGTCGGCATCGTGACGGCACTCCTGCCGCACATCGGCTACGAGAAATCCGCCGAACTCGCGCGCGAGGCATACACGACTGGCAAGCCCATCCGCGAGATCATCCTGGAGCAGGGCATCCTCACGAAGAAAGAACTGAACCACATCCTCTCACCGCGCCAGATGACGCGTCCGGGGATTGCCGAATGATACGGAACTGACCTTGCCTCTGCGGCAATGCTGAAGGCTGCGGGAAACGGCGTCCAAGGGCACTATGATAAAAGTTATAGACAAAAGAAAATGCAGTACTCCTAAGCAAACCCTAGTGGAGCAAGCGGCGTAGAGTGTGCGACCCGCCCCCCTGCGGATTTTAATCGTTCAAGCGCAGCGCGTTTGGAATCCGCAGGTATTTAGGCGGATGAGCACACGTCCGCTTGCGTAACGAGGGTTCTGCGTGGAGTACGCAAGCGAATCCGTAACCGTTGCCATAGACCCCATCCAAGTTACCTGTTGCTAACGCTCCTGCCAACGTGCTATAATCAACCGAATGGGATGAAAGCGGGTGATATTTTGGCGGCAAACGAAGGCTATCGCAGCGGCGGCACACCTCAGACGGGCGTTCCTGCGCGGCGGACGGAGACTGCCCCCGGTGCCGTACGGCGCATGGGGGACATCTCCATGAGTGTGCGGCAGGATGCCATCACGCCCGAATATTTCATCACCCACTTCTACGAGTATCTGCCGCGCTACATCGCGGGCGGCGCACCCACGGCGGACACCCGCGACACCTACGAACTCGCCATCCGTCTCTTTCTCCACTGGTGCATGGAGCAGGGACTCCACCCGCTGAATGACGTGCACGACTATCAGATCCGCATCTACATGGAGGATATGCGTACAAAGGGCTACAGCGCGGCGACCCTCATGATCAAGGGCGCGGCGATTCGCGCCTTTTACAAGGTCGCACAGCGCCTTTCCTTCATCGCCGAGAACCCCTGTGCCGACCTGCAGCTGCGCAACCCGCAGCATCTCGACGAGGACTATAAATACCTCACCGTCGACCAGATCAAGGAGATCTGCGAGAGTCTCGCTGCGGACAAGAACGCCCTGCGGCGTCTGCGCAACCTCCTCATCGTCTACCTCATGGGCGTCGAGGGGCTGCGCGTCGTCGAGGTCATGCGCCTCTCGGACGAGGACATCGACTGGCAGCGCGGACGCATCGAAATCCGCGGCAAGGGACACGCGGGCATCATCTACCCCTGTGAGGAGACCTTTCAGCTCCTCAAGGCATACATCGAGGTGCGCGGTGCCGTCCCACCGGAGAATCGCCTCACGCCCACCATCATCTCCTGCTCACCCAACAACATGAAAGGACGGATCACGCGCGTCGGCATCCGCTACGTCATCAACAAAGCGCTGACGAATGCGGGACTGAAACAGCCCGGCTACGCGTGCCACCTCTTCCGCCACAGCTGTGGCACAAACCTCTATCAGGAGACAAAGGACCTGCGCGTCGTGCAGGAAACCTTGCGCCAGCGCAGCCCAAAAGTCACCGCGAAATACGCCCACGTCCACGAACGCATGGAGAACCGCGTCACACGAGGAATTACACCGGGGGTGAGTGTGGAAACGGTGCGGAGCAGCGGACAGGATACAACAACGTAGGACAATTCACATACAATGCCGCTGAAGAGCACATAGGAGGATATTGTTGAATTTACAGAACAAAAAGGTCTGGATTACGACAGGCGGCGGCATTGGCGATACCATCATGTTCACGCCTGCTCTGCGCCGCCTCAAAGAAATCTATCCTTCCTGCCATCTGACATTCATGACGCGATGGCCGAACCATGCAGTTCTGCGCGGTCTCCCCTATCTGGATGAGGTCACCTATATTCGCAGAGGCACACTTCTCGGTCGTTGGCGCGTACTTCCATCATTTCTGCGCGGACAGGATGCCGTCGTTTTCACCGACTGGCAGCCACAGCTTTTACTATTCGCAAAACTTGCAGGACTTCCGCTGCGCGCAGGATATCCACGCAAAAACCACACTCTTTCAAAGTATCTTACCAAAGCAATTCGTCCTCATGTCTTTCAATCAACAGACTACGCCGCAGAAACTAATGCAAAGGTATTTTCGGATGCTCTTGGCATCACATTGGACGGCGATATGACGCGGCCGGACATTGGCTCTCCCACAGAGGAAGAGCATCATTACGCATCACAGTTGCTTGAACAAATCGGATTAAAAAAGGACGAACCCTTTTTCCTTCTTTCTCCGTTTGCAAGCCTTGCGCAGCGCAACTGGCCATTGAACGAGGCACGGGATTTTGTAAAGCGTGCCGAAAAAATATTCGGCTGTCCCATCGTTGTCATCGGTTCGTCCGAGAACGAAAAAGAAGCAAAAGAACTTTCCCGCTTTAATCTCATTGGTCAAACCACGGTAGGCGAACTTATTGATATTATCTCTCGTGCTGTGCTCCTTGTAACACCGGACAGCGGTCCCATGCACATTGCAGGAGCGCTCGGCACACCCGTTGTGCCTCTGTTCAGCAAGGATCTCCCAAGCCGCTGGGCACCGAAATATCACTGTCACCCTATATATCTGGATATGGACTGCTCTCCATGCGACGATGATATGGCACGAAATTGTCCGTTTAGCGTAAAATGTATGAGCGGCATTCGGACAGATATGGTACTCGATGCAGCTGAGAGGCTGCTGCAAGTGGAAACTGCCAGCCTCCTTAAATCTCGCATATAAGACAATGAGTCCCCCTAGATAGAAAATTTGGCGCTTCTATCTAGGGGGACTTTCTATCTCTCTGCTCTATAGGAAGCACTGATAAATTCAGCCACGCCATATTGACGCATCTTTTTTGCCCGCACTGTGCCCACGATCCTCCACATGGCTTTGGCTATGCGTTCGGTTTGCCTCCTTGTTCGGACGAAAAAATCTACGTCAATCTGACGGACTTCATTTTGTCAGCGATTCCTATACTATCCTGCATTGCTCGGAGCACCTGCTCCTCTGTTACCTGCAAAATACAGTGCGGTACTGTATGCAGACAGCCCTGCTCGCACCCCGGAAGTACGTTCTCCGGCTGCAGCATCGCGAGATCGGACTGCCACGGATAAAGTCGCACAGGATAGTTTTGCTCCATATTCTGAATATCTGCACCGACCTTATAGATGACAACGCCGCGCAATCCACAGGCAGCGGCAAAATGCGCTGGTCCCGTATCACCGCCCAGATAGAAATCTGCCCTCTTCATCAATGCCAATGTCTGACGAATCGTCGTTCTTCCAATAAAGTTGTAGGCCGAAACTTCCCTGCAAAATGTTTTCGCATACTTCTCTGCGCTCTTCCCTGCACCTACGAGCAGAAGCGACAGCGGATACCGTACCGACAGCGTACGGCAGACGGATACATACCGCTCAACAGGCCAGTCCTTGCTTGGATGCGACGTACTTAGATTGACAATTACGCGCCGCGTATCCAGTGGAAGCTTAGCTGCCGCCAGCAGATCATCGACACAGCGCTCATCTTCCTCCGTAAGCCAAACAGGCATACCCGTATCCGCTACGCTTCCACCTGCTGCAGATACGAGCATCAGATTGCGCTCCACCTCATGTGCTTCTCCGTGCGCCTCTAATATCTTTGTGAAAAGAGCATCATACGCTCCCATATATTGCCGGTGGTTTGTTTTGTTCGTTCGCTCTGTATAAGAAAAGCGACGTGAAGCTCCGGAAAAAAATGCAAGCCATGCGTCGACCATCGAAGGCATACAGGTCGTGGGAACAATGGCACCACCTATGTCTGTCTGCCACAGGTATTCTCTTGCAAAGTCCCACGTACGCCTCAAATTCACGCGGCAATAAGATTTTTGAGCACGATCATCATAGACGAGAAGACGATCAATGCAGGGAGATGCCGCTAAAAGATTTTTATTCGATGGAGCGCATACGGCAGTGATTTCTGTCGCAGGAAACGAACGCTTTAACTCTCGGAGGAGCGGCAGCACTGTCATCGTATCGCCCAACGGATACCGTATAAGAACCAAAAAGCCCTTGCCGCTTCCATGTGGAATCGCTTTTTTCCTCTTCCAGCAAACGACTTTCGTAAGAATGTATTCCAAATATCTATGCATGGATTTTCCCTTATGAGGGCAGTCGACGGCTGCCAACGATTTCATAGTTTTGCAATAAATACCCGCAAAACTGTCGGGGATTTAAGCAGTAGACAGCACTTCATTCGATCACGATATTTTCCTTTCCCCCGAACAAACCTTACGAGCACCTCATAATTCCGTGCAATATATTCATCTGCTTCTCTTACAAAGCCATGACGCAAAGCACTGAGAGCAAAACGATAGCTACGATATGCCTGTGAAGAAAGGAGCGCCTCTACCGCTTGCGGACGATGTTCACGAACAAATGGCAAAACGAGATCAAATATACCTGCCTGCCATTCCCAATCGGAGGGACGCCAAAGTCCCTCATCCGTCGCGCTTCCCCCTCGTCGTATATAGGTGCTCAGGATTTGAGTTACTGCTGTGGAACGAGTCACAGAAAGAAGCTTTAAAAAGAATGCCGTATCTTCAGAGTTTGGCACGTCAAAAGGGAACGACAATTCGTATTCTTGAATCAGTGTACGTCTTATCAGCATTGCACTGATATGAAATGTCAAGCGAAGTTCCGTTCCTCCATGAAGATAATCTTCCACAAAACCTTCAACAGCCGACACCGGACCAACGAGAGCAGTTTTCCCATCCGGAAACCGCTCCTCTGTGCGCCCATAGACAAAATCCGCGTCTTTTTCCTCTGCACGCAGAAGAAGTCGCTCAATGGCATACGCATACCACAGATCGTCTCCATCCAAAAAAGAGATGTATTCTCCTCGCGCTGCCGCAAGACCTGTATTACGAGCTGCAGAAACGCCGCCATTTTCCTGACAGATAAGGCGAATACGCGGATCCTGTGTGGCGATCTCCACAACAATGGAAGCGGTATCATCCGCAGAACCGTCGTCTACAACGATCAGTTCCCAGTTCGAAACAGTCTGTGCCTGTACAGATACAATCGCCTGTTCAATCGTCTGCGCGACATTGTATGCAGGCATAATAACAGATACACGAGGGGACTTGCATCCTTCATACATTCTGTTTTCCATGTTGTATTTCCTCCACAGGACATCCGGTCATCGATCCTGTAAGATTGCCTGTATCCGCTCCGCAATCTGTGCATCGACTTCATCGAGAAACGCAAAGCGACGCCGATAGACGGCACGCTTGCGCGTCGGTACTTCCTCCATCGTCTTGCGCGGCAGTGTGAGAGGAAGTTCATAAAACCTCTTATCTTCGGTCTGCCAGCCGCCCGCCTCCTCCCAGAACCTGCCAAAATCCGTCTTAAGCTTGCGGTCACGGCGAATGTGGTTATTCGCGTAATACCCTGCATTCGATACGGCAAGGATACGCTGCACGCCGAGCGCACGCGCAACCGCCTGCGTCATGTAGAGGATAAGATTCTTTGTGCGGAAGCGATGTGCACGCTTTGTCATCTCACGGACAAAGTCCTGTGCGTCCTCGGTGTTCGGTCCCTGCATTGCACCAATGACCAGCGTTGGCTGTCCATCCCGCTGCTCAATCCAAAAGACGATCTGGTAAAGGGTCACATGATTGACCTCCATCATGACAGAGAGCAACCCTTCTTTGCGCTGACCGGGTGCGAATTTCAGATAAGCACACCAATCCATATCCGCATCTGCAGAGCGCCAAATCTCGTGTATGCCATCGTACCCAAGGCTGACAAAATCCTCGGGGTTCAGCCTGTCTTCGAGATAGGCGTAGTGTTCCCGTATGAGCTTCATGCGCGTGCTCACGGTAGACCCTGCATAAAAAAAGGATCGTGTCGCCTGCTCCAGAGGAAATGGATTGCGCGCATAAAGCTCTTTGCGCGCCTCCGTCTTCTGAAAGAAATCGTAGAGTTCGCGCAGCTGTTTCCGGTGCAGCAGACCGCGCACCATAAAGACGACGGCGCGGTGACGCTCGCGCGGATTTTCCCAGCGATAGGCACGACGCGCGACGGCACGGATCTCAGCAATCATGAAAAATCTCCCGTATGGCGGTTTGTCTTGTCAAGATAATACAGTTTTACATACTTTGCCATCGTATAGAAATAGTGGAACACCGCAAGAATAAATCCGATACGTCCATCGAGGAAGCCGCGTTTCAAGAAGTACATGCGAAAACTTGCCCACACAGGATGCAGAATCATATCGGCAAGATTCGCACGCCGCCCCGCATTGTAGGATTTCTGAGCTGCGAGGGTTGTATAGGTATTCAGCTTGCCTAGATAGTGTGTCCAGTCACGATAGGGATAGTGAACAAGATACTCTTCCCGCGGGAGTTTGACCTCCTGATAGGAGTGACATATCTTGGGATGAACAAGTCCCGTGACGCTCGTCCCCGCACGCGGCAACAGACGGACGACATAATCAGGAAACCAACCGCCATGGTGCAGCGGCTGCTCAAAATAGTAGCTCAGACGCGCGTTCGCGTACGCATATCGCCGATCATCCGCTGCAACAATCGACTTGATGTGCTCTGCAAGCCTCGGTGACACACGCTCATCCGCATCCAGAAAATAAATCCAATCGTGCGTCGCCTCTTGAATTGCAAAGGTCTGCTGCGCCCCCCAGTCGCCGGCGAGCGCACGCTGCACAACACGCGCCCCGAGGGAACGTGCAAGCTCCGCTGTCCGATCCGTGCTAAAATCGTCGATGACAATGATCTCATCAGTAAAGGAAACGCTGCGAATACAGTCCTCTATGTTCTGCTCCTCGTTCTTTGCGAGGATCAGTACCGATAGATTCAGAGCCATAATGCCGTCCTTTCCAGCCATCAGCTTCATTTCCCCGCGTTTCCGTCGATGATCTCCATAATGCGCACAGCAAAACGCGCGGGTGCATATTCATCGGCGGCACGTTGAAGCGCTTCATGCCAATGCAGTGCACGGCTGTCATATTCGTTAATAAAGGTCTCAAGTGCCCCCCCAAGCGCCGCCAAATCTCCGCTTGGAAACGTCATGCCGATCGAAAAACGTTCAAACACCTCAGGGTTCATGTCATCACTTGTAAGGACAGGTTTCTTAAAACCGATTGCCGTGAAGAGCATCGCCCCCCAATGATAACGGTAGCGTGGCGCAGAGTAAGGCAGGAGGAGTGCATCCACCTCAGAAATGGCACGCTGCCAGTCCGCACCAATCAGTCCGCGATGCAGAAATGTAATCCCCCGCCCCGCATAAGCGGCAATGATGCGCTCGAACTCTGCTGCATCCTCCGCATGCATCGTTGACCCCTGCACAAGCAGACGAACGGGACGTGTATAGTTCCCTGCAAGATAGACCTGCAGCAGATCCTCAAGGCGTTTCTCCCTACGGAACTGGCCGAAAAAACCGATCGTAATGGGTTCATCCGCTTTCACGGGGGGAGGCGGCACGACCTCGATATCGCGCGGAATAAAGGTCGGCGGCGGCATCAGGCGAATATTCGACCGCTGTTCACCAAAAATATTGTTGCCAAACGTAAGTACGACAGGATGGATATTCGTATGTTCGGAGAGACCGTCTGTAGCGCTGAGAAATTTCGGTGCCTCGCTCGGATTGATTCCATGCTGAATAAAGAGAACCGGCACAGGTGAACGCCGCAGGACACTCTGACGCAGCGCACGCAGATAGCGGTAGGTTGACGTGGGAATAATGAGTGCATCAAACGCCCCAGTCAAAGCCTCCTGATAGAGTGCGCGATACCAGCCGAAGCGCCGCCGCTCACGCTGCACAGAGAGAAACAGCTTGCGAATGCCACGCGCATTCGTATAGAGTACAGGAGCGCCTGGAAGATACCGCACAGGCACATGATAATCCATGCCGAACTGAAATTTCTCCGGCACATAAAAGATCACTTCATGTCCGAGCGTCTTCAGTTCATCCACAAGAATGCGGTCAAAGTCCACCTCATGTCCGCCGGGGGTCATGATATTTTCAAAGATGGCAATCTTCATGTATCTGTCTCCGTCCGTTCAGGCGCTCTCGCCTCCTGCGGCTCCCCTCACACAATCTGCCAGACTCCCGCCCTCATAGCGCACGCCCCTTACCCCTGCATTCTCTGCGGCCGCGACATCGCTCTCAGCGTCACCAAAGAGGAAAGAGGCGGCGGGGTCGATGTTATGCTCTGCGATTGCCTTTAGGAGCATGCCGGGTGCCGGCTTGCGGCAGTCACAGGATTTCGTATAGACGGGAATTTTCCCTTCTATATGGTGGGGGCAGTAGTAGAATGCATCGATGCGTGCACCGTGCTTTGCAAGTTCCCCATTCATCCAGTCATGCAGACGATGCACCGCCGCCTCGTCGTAGTAGCCGCGCGCGATGCCGCTCTGATTTGTGACGACGATGACGAGATATCCGTGCGCATTTGCCCAGCGGATTGCCTCGACCGCGCCCTCGGTCCACACAAAGTCCGCAGGGTCGTGGAGGTAATGCACATCGACGTTGAGTGTGCCGTCACGGTCAAAGAAGATCGCCTTATTCCGCATACGAAAAATACCCGCCTGCATGGAGGAAGTCGCAGTACTCCTTGACCGCCTCCTCCATCGGCGTGAAGCCGCCGTCATAGCCCGCCGCAAGAAGTGCGCTCGTGTCCGCCTGGGTATAGTTCTGGTACTTGCCGCGCAAAACCTCTGGAAAATCGCGGTAGACGATCCTGCCCTTGCCGAGCGCTGCAATGACGGCGTGCGCTGCCTCATTGTAGCTGTGCGCGACACCGGTACCGCAGTTGTAGATGCCGCTCACACCGCCATGCGTGAAAAAGTGCAGATTGACGCGCACAACATCGCCGACATAGACAAAGTCACGGCGCTGCTCGCCGTCCTCCAGACCGTCTGTCCCACGGAAAAGACGTGCTTCCCCCGTCTCCATGATCTGATGATAGAGCTGATAGAAGATCGATGCCATCTTCCCCTTGTGATGCTCCTGCGGCCCGTAGACGTTGAAGTAGCGGAGTCCGACGATGGGACTGCGCGCCTCGGGGATCACCTGCCGCACATAGCGGTCGAACGCGAGCTTCGAGAACGCATACGGATTGAGCGCGTCCTCCGAGTGGTCGCCCTCGGTGAAGCCGTGCCTCCCACCGCCGTAGGTGGAGGCAGAGGAGGCGTAAAAGAACGGAATACGCGCCCCCATCGCGAAGTGCAGAAGCGCCTTCGAGTAGGAGTAGTTCACCTTCATCATGTAGTTGACATCGTACTCCATCGTATCCGAGCACGCACCCTCGTGAAAGATCGCGTCGATGTCCGTACCGTCGAAGTCATTTTCCTCGATCAGATGGAGAAAGTCGTCCTTCTGCTGGTAGTCGATGAAATGGAGCCCGCGCAGGTTCTTGTAGTTCTCGCCGTCCCCCAAGTCATCGACGATGAGGATATCCTTATGTCCGCGCTGATTGAGCGCATGAACGAGATTGCTGCCAATAAAGCCGGCACCGCCCGTAACGATAATCATAGATGTTCTCCTTCCTGCCGGTCGAGCACCTGCAAGAGTTCCTCGCGGTTGACCGCATAGGTTCCAAGCTTCGAGACGACGACACTCGCCGCGAGGTTCGCCAGATACGCCCCATCTGCCGGCTTCAGGCCGCCCGCAAGCGCAAGGCCGAATACGGCGATGACGGTATCGCCCGCACCCGAGACATCAAAGACCTCCTGCGCCTTCGTCGGGATATGGACGACCTCCTCGCCGTGAATCAGAGAAAGACCTTTGGACGAACGCGTGAGGACGACGTTGCGCAGACTGAACTTGCGCATCGCGTAGCGTGCCGCCTTTTCAATCGCAAAATCCTCGTTTGCAATCGGTTCGAGCAGAATCTCATTGATCTCCTTGATGTTCGGGGTGAGGTAGTCTGCATCCTTGTACTTCGCCCATTGTGCCCCCTTTGGGTCAACGATGACGGGTACGCCATGATCGTGCGCCGCGCGGATGATGTGCTGACACGCGAACTCCGTACACGCGCCCTTGCCATAGTCCGAGATGATAACGCAGTCCATGCTCTCGTTGAGCTTTTGGTCAATGTAGGAAAGATACTGCTGTGCATAGTCGCCGTCAATCGGGCTGGCATCCTCAAAGTCAAGGCGGAGCATCTGCTGATGCCCTCCGATGATGCGGATTTTTGTCGTGGTCGGGCGATCGGTACGGATCAGTCCTGCATGATCGATGCCGCGCGCAGCAAATTTCTCAAGCAGACTCTTGCAGTGCGCATCGTCGCCGACATAGCCTGCGATGCTGACATTCGTTCCGAGAAGCGCGAGGTTGTGCGCCACGTTCGCCGCACCGCCAAGGGTCTCGCGCGTCCCCGTGACGTGCGTGATCGGCACAGGCGCCTCGGGGGAGATACGCGTGACCTCACCCGAGTAATACTTATCGAGCATGACATCACCGACGACGAGGATGTTGCTGCGCACACTCTTCTCCGCGACCGTTGCGCGGATCTTTGCCATATCCATGAGAACTCTCCTATCATTGAAATTATTGAACCATGTCAGTCAAATCCGTGCGCCTTGATGCCATCCGGCAGGACAGGGCGGACGAATCGCTCCGCCGCGCCCTTTGGCGTAAGAACAAACGCTCCATCCACCTGCTCCACAACGCGTGTCTCAAAATCCTTCGGGCGTGCAATCTCGTATGCCGGTCTCTCCGCGTTCTCCGTGAGCATCTGATCCGCGTATTTCAAAAGCAGTGCCGGCGGCATCCGCTTCATACACTTCATGTTCTCCTCACCCGCAAGCGGGCATTCGTGGAGGCGGCAGGGGTGGCACGGGACAGGGGCACGGACGGAGATACTCTTTGCGTCGTAGGGATAAAACCCCGGAATGGGCGACGCGCCAAACATGCAGAGGACGGGCACATTCATCGCCACGCCGACGTGCATGGGACCAGAGTCCGTCGTGATAAATAGGATACAGCGGCGAAGCAGTCCCGCGAGGACACCAAGGCTGACCTGCCCCGTAAAGATGTGTAGGCGCGGGTGATCCTTCTCCCGCATCTGTGCGCGGCACGCCGTGACCATCTCCACGTCCATTGGGCCGCCCATGACAGCGAGATGATAGCCGCGTTGGAGATATGTATCCGCAACCTCTGCAAAATAGCTGTCCTCCCAACGCTTCGTCCGCCAGCTTGCGCCGATGTTGAGTGCAATCACCTTGTCCCCCGGGGCGAAATGCTCCGCCCAGAGACGCTGTGCCTCCGCCTCGGCGGTGGGCGGCAGCCACATCTCAAGTCCCGCATCGACAACCTCGCCGATGACCCCCGCCGCACGCAGCGCCGCGTAGTGCGAGTGTACCTCGTGCATGATGGGGTGCTGATCGGGGCTGACATGATCGAAGAGCAGTGAGAAGCCGGGCTTGGCATAGCCGATGATTTTCTTCCCGCCGCTGAGCGATGCAAGCGCAGAGGAGCGCTCGTTGCGGTGCAGGTTGACGACGAGATCGTATTTCTTGCTGCGCAGCCGCCACGCAAAGCGCAGGGTACCGAGGAACCCCCGATCCTTCCCCTTCTTATCGATCAGCAGACATTCGTCGATGTGCCTGTTTTCCTGCACGATGTCCGCGAGAATCCGATCTGTGAGGAGGGTAATATGCGCCTTCGGATAGTTGTGCCGCAGCGTGTGCAGGATAGGCGTAACCAGCATAAGATCTCCGAGGTGCATGAGGTTGATGACGAGAATGTTTTGATACAAAGTCACTGTCCCTCCAACGAATCCCCATGCTCGATCAGCTGCCACGACAGCGTCCGCAGGATAGCCATACGCGTTCGCAGCAGTTCATAAGCGTCTGCATCATCCCCCGCAGCCGCCCCCGGCAGGAGTTCCGTACGTGTCCCACCGACCTCTCCCATAACATTCCGCGTCAGGAAGTAGTCACGGTTGAACGCTGCGCCCATATTGTCCTCCGTCAGCGGCGGGGCTATGGATACGTAGGAAAATCCTGCGGGTGCGATGAGTTCGATCAGGGTTGGCACAATATTCGTATGTCCTCCCACCACATCGGGCGGCAGGATCGCAGACGTAACGCCCTGCCCATAGAGGACAAAGGGGACACTCTGATACTCATACATCGTCGGTGTACGCGACGGATTCATGCGCACGGCATGATCCCCCGTAAGGACGAAGAGGCTGTCGGGGTACTTCGCCATCGTCTCATGTACGAAGTTCGTCACAATCTTATCCATGTATGCGTAGTGCCCCAACTCAAGCGCAAGCTGATCCGGATCGTCCACATTCGGCAGCTTCGCTGTCTCCGCACGTGCGTTTTCGAGATCGAATCCCTCCCCAGCAACGTCGATGTCGTAGGGCGGATGATTCGACACCGTCATGATGAGATGCACCGTCGGCGGCTCCTCTGCGAGGTGTGCCGCGAGTGCGGCAAAGAGCTGCGCGTCCGACGTGCCCCACGCATTCACCTTTTCCGCATGAAAATCCGGGTAGCCATAGAAATGGTCGAAGCCCTGCGCACGCGAAAAACGATCCATGCCCTCCCACGAGGGTACGCCCCCATACCAGAAGTCCACTGCATAGCCGAGCTGCTTGAACTGCGGTGCCATTGCCGTCGGATAGACCTCCTTGAGGCTGCGCGGCACATAGTTGACGTGCTGATTGACCTCGGACAGCCCCGTCACGAGTCCGGTAATCGCTATGGACGTAAAGTCCCCGTTCGGCATGAAGCGACGTGAGTAATACGCATTCGGCTCCGCCGTCAGTGCCTTGATCCCGTCCGCTGCGTGAAGGGCTGCATACTTTTCAAGCATCGGCCACTGCGCATAGGTCTCGCCGAGCACGATAAAAATGTGGCGCGGCTTCGGAATGCGTGCCCCCTGCGCCGTACGTGTGAGATACGGCGTGAGCGTATCCGTCGCGAGATCGGCGTGTCCCGCCGCCGCGCGTGCAAGCTCACGCACATGAGTCTTGTCCACACCCGCGATGTCACCGCCTTTGATCCGTTTCTGCATGGAGTATACGCGGTAGAGCGCCTGCCCATCATCGAGAATGCACTCGTTGAGGAACGCATCCCCCGTTCTCCCAGCATTCTCCCAGTTGATGCCGCCCCCGTATGTAAAGCTCCCGCCGAAGCGCACAAAGAGAAAGAACGCTGCAAAGATGAGAACAAGTCCCGACGAGAAAAGAGCGCGCTGCCCCCATGTGTGCAGCGTGGGGAGCGGGTGGGTTCCACGCGTACAGAGGAGATACCGCAGTGCATAGAAAGACAGCACGGTCAGGATAAGCGCGACGCCAAAGCGCCAGATGAATCCATACTCCTGCACCATCATCAAGAAGATGGCAGTGGTATCATCGTTCAGCCCCGCCGTCACCTGCAGGTGAAAGCCCGTCTGATACTGGCGATAGAACGGAAACCGCGCCTGAAAGAGTACGGCAAAGACAAACGCTGCGAGCGTTCCCCAGCCAAGACGAAGACGATGCAGCGCAGACGCAAAACGCGGCGCAATGAGGAGCGGCAGCGTAGCCAGGACAAATCCCGTCAGGGTGACGATGCCCGCTGTCTTGAGTGAGAGCCTGAGCCCCGTGACGAGCGCAAGCACGATATCCGCCGCGCCCGTCGAGGGTATCATATAGCTCGACATATACAGCATGAAGTACGCACGATAGACACAGAGCGTCAGCAAAATAAACGCAAACAGTTTGATATCGCGCTGTGCGGCATCATAGAACGCCTCCAAGCGTCCGCATGAGCGCCCGCCATATCGTTCGATACGCATTCTTCCGGTATACTCCTTCCCCACTGTATAGCAGCGGAGTCCTGTTTCTCTTTATCGGTCAAGCACCGCACTGATCTTCGCCGCGACCTCATCCACCATAATCGCCGCAAGGCAGTCCAGCCCCTTCGGGCAGGCGCGCTTCCAGCAGCCACGGCAGGGACGGTCGGCCTCGATGGCATTTTCAAGCTGTCCGTAGGGACCGTTGCGGTTTGCATCGGTCGGTCCCATCAGCATGACGGTCGGACGGCGCAGCCCTGCCGCGAGGTGGACGGGTCCCGTGTCGCCGCCGAGGACGAGTGCAGCACGTGTGAATATATGTGCGAGCTGCTTGAGATTCGTCCGCCCGACGAGATTGACGGGTGGGATCTCAGACGCGCGCATGATGTCCTGTGCGATGGTCTCATCCAAAGCGCCCCCGCCCACAAGCACAGGAACGTAGTGTGCGCGGTAGAGCCGATCACTGAGTGCCGCAAACTGCTCCGCCGGCCAGCGCTTGTTCGGCCAATTCGCACCGATGGCAAAGGCGACAAACCGCCGCCCCTCCTGCACGCCCTCACGCATGAGCAGCGTATCTGCCGCCGCTGCGTCCCGCTCGGAAACAGCAACGGGGAAGCGCACCTCGCGCACCACGCAGCCGAGCGCACGCGCGACATCCAGATAGCGCTCAACGATGTGCCCCTCGGCGTGCGCTCCGCGTACGGGTCGGCTCACAAGATGCGCGCCCTCGCGCATATTCGCCGTACCGATGCGCAGCTTTGCCCCCGCATTGAAGGCAATCGCCGCCGACTTAAAGAGCCCCTGCAGATCGAGCGAGGCGTCATAGCGCCGCGTGCGCAGGCGGCGGCGAAAGGGACCGATCTCGCGCAGAAATCCGCCAAAGCTGCGGAACTTCGCCTTCTCAAAGAGGATGATCTCGTCGATGTACGGATTATCCACAAGGATTGCGTGTGCCGCCTGCTCAACCACCCACGTCAGATGCGCCTCTGGGAACTGCTCCTTGATGGCATACGAAACGGGCAGGGCATGAATCACGTCGCCGATCGCGCTCAGCTTGATGACGATGATATTCTTCATGCCCTGCCCCCCTTTGTTGGTCACAAGTTTTCGTTATGCGCTGAATATAGGTGCCATTAAGATGGTGCGATACCCGGAGCGAACCCTAGTGGAGCAAACGGAGATAAGCGCACGTTCTGCCCCCTGCGGATTTCTTTCGTTCAAGCGAAGCGCGTTTGAAATCCGCAGGTATTTAGGCAGATAAGTGTGCGACCGTTTGCGTAACTAAGCGTTCGCGATGGGTATGCACCGCAGGAACATGACACAACACACCCTAATTCCGCCCTGCCCGCTCAATAATCCCCGTCGTCGACTTGCCCTCTACCAGCGGGATAAACGCCACCTCGCCGCCGTAGCTCTCGACAATGCGTGCCTCGGGAAGCGTCTCACGTGTATAGTCGCCGCCCTTCGCGTAGACCTCAGGACGCACCCTCGCAATCAGTTCCTCCGCCGTATCCTCACCGAAGATCACGACATAGTCCACGGACGCGAGTGCCCCCACGACCTCCGCACGATCCGCCTCACTGTTCACGGGGCGCATTTCGCCCTTCAGCCGCCGTACGGAGGCGTCGCTGTTCAGTCCGAGGATAAGCACGTCGCCAAGCGCCCGCGCCGCTGCGAGATAGCGCACATGTCCCGCGTGGAGGATATCAAAGCAGCCGTTCGTAAAGACGACGCGCGCCCCCGCCGCACACAGCGTCGCGGCGAAATCCTCAATTCTCTCATTTGGAATCAGCATATCCGTCTCCTCCTGCCGCAAGAACCGCCGCACGCAGCTCCTCCTGCGCCACCGTCGCCGTCCCGCGCTTTCGGACGGCGATACCGGACGCGATATTGCTGAGACGCGCCGCCGTCCGCGCATCGACGCCCGCCGCAAGTCCGAGGATCATCACGGCAACACAGGTGTCACCCGCACCCGATACGTCAAAGATCTCGCTGTGGTCGCTCACGGGAATATGCGTCGCCGAACCGTCTGCAAGGAAAAGCGTCATGCCGTCCGCACCGCGCGTGATGAGTACGCCATCCGCCGAAAGACGCGCACGCAGTTCATGCCCGGCCGCATAGAGTTCTTCCTCCGCATGAAATTCGCGCCCCAGTGCCGCCGCAAGCTCTGCATCGTTCTGCTTGACATAGCCAATGCCCTCATAGGCGAGAATATCATAGCGTGAGTCCACGATGCTCGGGATCCCAGCGCTCCGTGTTTCCTCAATAACCAGTTGGCGCACGCGCGCCGTCACCGTCCCCGACCCGTAGTCCGAAAGAACAACGCCGCGCACCTGCGGCAGCAGTGTGCGGATACGCGCGAGCAACGTCTCCTCCTCCGCCGCAGTCAGCGGCGCATGCCACTCGTGATCCACACGCACAATCTGTTGACTGACCGTCGCCCGCCCGCCCGCAATGATGCGTGTCTTCGTGATCGTCGGGCGCTTCTCGGCGCGGACAAACTCCGTACGCACCCCATTTTTGCCAAGCACAGCGCACAGCGCATCCCCACTGCGCTCCGTGCCGCAGACGCCCACGGCGTATGCGGTGCCGCCGAGCGTCGCTGCATTGTTCGCGACATTTGCCGCACCACCTGCAACGACGCGCTCCTCCCGCTGCCGGAGGACGAGCACGGGCGCTTCGCGTGAGATGCGCGCGATGTCACCATCGAGATACACATCTGCGACCATATCCCCGATCACAAGGACGGGCGTGCCCGCCATCTGTGCAAGCGCGTTTACCATGGCGTGAACTCCCACTTGATCTTCCACGAATCCTGCTCCGAACGGTAGCGCAGAATGATCTGCGAACAGTGCAGATCGTGGAACCAGTAGTAGTCCACGTCCGTCCACTTATGCGGATCCATCGCATACTTCGTCCCCACCCCGATGCGGTTGCGCTCATCGAGACGGTAGCTCATCCCCATCAGCAGCACCTTCGCGTAGTCCTCCTGATCGAACGCAAAGAGTGCATTTTGCTTGGTGCTCTTCGTATAAACACCGCCAATGTATGCGGCAAAGCGATCATTGAACTTCTTCGTCAGATAGGCACTCGCATTGAACCCCTGCACGCGTGAATGGTTGTAACTCTCGCGCGTAATCGAGTAGCCTGCAGCAAGATCCAATCCAAACCCATGGAACGGGATCGTATCGTGCGCTGCCGTTATGCCGTACTGCCAGTGATTGCTGTGGATCCCGCCGCCATACCAGCGCCCATACTCGGAGTAAAGGCGATAGGTGACCGGCGTCTGTCCGAGCCTCTTTGCGTAGCTGAGAGTGAGCGACGGCTCCTTCTTGATCCATTCGTCGTCCCCATCATCAAATACGCCATACGTCAAAAGGGCACCCTCCCCTTTATTGTTCCAGTCGAGATCATAGTGACTGCGCCAGCCCTTGTTCGACGTCACATAGAGATTCGCACGCGCCGCGACGCGCGGAGCAAGATCGTAGTCAAAGGTCTGCTCCAGCCAAAGCCCGTCATCGCTGTCATACCCCGCGCTTGGGAAATTGCGCTGCATGGGATTCGACGCGTCCACCTCGTAATGCTTCTTTGTAAAAATCACCTTGTTCTTGAGCCAGAACTTCACATTCGTCAGCACCATGCGGTTTCCGGGGTACAGCTCCGCGACATCCGCACTCAGATGGTAGTCGGGCTTTTCGGCGGGGCATTTCGTCTGCGTACCGTTGTAGACAACGATCTTGTCCGGATAGAACTCGAACCGCTTGCCCGTCATATAGTAGCCGCCGACCTTGCCGCTTGCCTCCGCCATCGTGCCCTCGCGCGTCTTGTAGTTATAACGGACACGGCAGCCGTCGAGCGTCACGCGCGACTGCCCCTCCGTGAGCTGAAGGACATGCGCACGGTCGGGAACAGAAACCTCGCCCGAGACCGTATTCCCCTCCACATAGTCGCCCTGAAAGCGCCGCGCCGCAAGCTGCACAATGTCCACATGCCCCTTTGCCGTGAACTCACCCGTGCGCTCGTCATAGGTCAGATCATCGCCCTCAAACGCGATTGGTGACGGGGCATCAGCCGTCACGGGGTGCCGCAGATACTGCTCCATCGCCGCCACATCCGCAAGCAGCTTCTTCTGCTCTGCTGTGAGCCGGTTCGCACGCTCCTCCCGCCGCTGGTTCTCGATAAAATCCAGATGCTGAAAGCCCGTATCCGTGTCTCCGCGATAGGCGGCATGAACCTCCAGCGGGAATACGGTACAGGCGGCAGTCAACGCGAGTAGGATGCGGGTTTTGATCGGCTCGGTCATCGGCGCGTTCTCCTGTCTTTGTAAAGTAGTTTGACGTTCTTATACTACATCATAAATGGAATTTTCGCAACTGAAAAGAACACAGCCCCAACGTCCGCCTGCAATCTCATACAAGATAAATTTGACGCAAAAAAATTTTTCTACTATAATGAATCCGAATCGAAAGGAGGCAATCAGCGTCATGCAGCGTTTCACGGTAGGCGGTTTCCTGCTTGCTGTACTTGTTTTTCTCACGAGTTTCAGTCTGTGCGAAGCAGCGGAGGATATGCGCTTCGTCGATGCGGAGGACGACACGGGCTACTATGTCGATGCCGCGAGCATTGTCCGCGTTTCCGATACGGAGCGCGATGCCGTCGTCGCCGTTGTCAAGGCGGACGAAAATCGCCGTTATCTGTACCGCACACGCCTCAACCGACAGGCGGGGACGTATCAGTTCGTCTCAACGCGCGTCGAGGTCTATGACACAAAAGAAGTTCTGCGCACGTCGCAGGGCATGGATGTACCGCAAAAATACACGCCGGCTTCGCCCCTTCGAAGCATTGCAGACTTTATCGAGGAGCTGCTGAACGAAAAGAAGCAGCCGTCCAAGTAGAGGAGGATCGCCATGCGAAAAAAAATCTGTGCGCTCGTACTGACCTTTGTACTTGCGCTCACATCCTTCGGCACGGCACTTGCGGCAGAACCGCCCAACGCCGTCCAGTCGAAACTTGCACTCATCGAGCAGGACACCTACGGACAGGAACAGACCGGTGCGCTCATTGACCGCATCAACCGACTTGAGCGCGACTACGACGGCAGCCACCGCACGGGCAGCCTGATGGCACGCATCGACGCCATCTACGACGAGGTCTATACGAACAGCACGACCCCGTCCGTCCTCATGAACCTCAACGCGATCGAGTGGAACATCAACCACGAGACAAGCCTGCGCCCCGTACAGGAGCGCGTCAGTGAGATGGAGGTCGCGCTCCTTGGAAAAACCGCCGAGGGCACCTTCAAAAAGCGCATCTCCGCGCTCTCGACGGCATCCTTCGGCACGAAGGACATCCCTGTCACGCCGGTCTCCGTTCCCGCGAACACCCTCGTCAAGATCGCACTCGTGACCCCCGTCAACGCCAAGAACCTCAAGGTCGGCGACACAATCGAATATCAGGTTGCGGAGGATGTCTTTGTCGGCGATGTCCTCGTCTTTACAAAAGGGTCGCGCGGCGAGGGCACGGTTACAAAGGTGAAGCAGGCAAAGAACTTCGGCCGCAATGCTGCCGTCGATATCGACTTCAAGAGCACGAAGGCGCTCGATGGCACCTACGTCACCACCTTCATCGGCGAAGAGGCGAAGAAGGAGATGCAGCACCTCGCCATGGCAGCGGGTGCATCGCTTGCGGGCATTGCCGTCCTCGGTCCCCTCGGCGTCGTCGCGGGCGCATTCGTCCACGGCAAGAACATCGACCTCCCTGCCGGCACCGAGCTATACATCCAGACACAGGGCGAGGCGACCGTCTACGGTGTAAATACCACCTACGACAGTGCCGCTCCGTTCCAGAGCACGGCGGCAGCCACCTCACACGATGGGATCTACGACAACAGCGTCTATAACGATAAAGTGTAAAGGAATCGCTGATAGAAAAAAGCTCACGCGCGGCGTGAGCTTTTTTCATGCACAGAATCAGCGGACGAAGAAGCCCGCGAGCCTCATATTCTCATCGTAAGTCATGCGGTAGATAACGGCGGTCGCCTTGTAGCCCACGGCAATCTCGCAGATGACATACCACTTGTCACCCTCCTTGCCCACCGTCATATACGGCTTGCCGACACCGCCGCGCGCGCCCCACTTCGGTGCGAACTGCGCCTTTGCACCCGTGACCTGCTCCGCCGTCAGATGCGGGCGAAGTTCCATTGTCGCCTCCGCCTTAAGTCCCGCAGCATCGTCCTGTTCAAAGCGCGTGATTGTCGCCATCATGTGCTCCTGCACGACTGCCGCGTCAAACGGTGTCTGTACCTGCTCGGCCTGTGCTGCGGCAGGTGCATCGGGTGCCGCAGCCCCCGCCGGTGCAGCAGCGGGTGCGCCCGCAGCATAGACTGTGGGCGCAGCAGTAAGTGCACCGCCCGCAATGAGTGCGGCGGCAAGGAAACGGGAAAGCATACGGAATTTCATAAACATCCTCCTCGCAAAAACATATCAACGGGAAATAAGATCCCCTTCATAGACCAACAATATTACTTCACGCACGAGAAGCACGCAAGCGACTCCACGCACTCGACAGTCACCTCACGGTAGAGATTTTTCAGCCGTACTTCGAGCTGTTCCTTCGTATCATACGGCGGTGTAAAAAAGCCCATCCTCGTATAGAGATGCTTCACGACGAACTCCGTGCGCGGGTTGCCGCCGAGCACAAAGACCGAGCCGGTCAGCCGCCCGCCGGGACGCAGCACGCGGTGCACCTCGCTCCACGCCGCCTCCTTGTCGGGGAACGCGTGAAAGCCGTTGATCGAGACCGCCGCATCGAAAAAGTTATCTTCGAACGTCAGCTGTCCGACATCGCCCTCCACGAACGCAACGTTGCGTACGCCGAGTGCGTCCGCACGCGCCCGTGCCGCCGCGAGCATCGCGGGCGAGTAGTCGAGACAGGTGATGTCCGCGTTCGGCAGCTCCGCATACACGGGCAGCGAGAGGCAGCCTGTCCCCACGGGCACTTCGAGCAGCCGCCCGTCAAAGCCCTCATGCGCCGCACGCAGGGCAAGCCCGACATAGCGGCTCACACCGTTTCTGTCCAGTCCCCACACGAGCCGCGAGACGAACTTCCCCGACCACGTCGAGTACGTCATCATCCCATCATAGAGATTCGCGAGCCGTCCCACCGAGTGATACGCCCCTCGGATCTTCTCATACCGCCGCAGTTCTTCGTCCATTGTGACATCCTTTCTCGCTGCTCATCAAAATGTATTCTATCATAAAATGCGCGTGGGTTCAAATCATAGAAAGAGCCTTGCGAATGTCTACCAAACGTGATACAATTTTATATAAGGAGATGATTCACATGGCAAAGACAGAAACACTGCATATCCGTCTCGAACCGGAACTCAAGTCTGCTGTCGAGGAGACCTTCCAAACGCTTGGACTCTCTGCTTCCGAAGCAATCAACATCTTTTTTCATCAGGTGCTGCTGCATGACGGTCTGCCGTTCGCCGTCCGAAAGCCACGTTTCAATCCGGAAACACTTGCTGCACTCCGTGAATCCGACGCGATTGCAAGCGGCAGCCATCCTGCAAAGTCCTACCGCAGTGCAGCCGAACTCATTCACGAGGCGCAGGAGGAAATTCGTGCTGAGTATTAAACAAACCTCGCAATTCAAAAAGGATTTGAAAGCCGCCATCAAACAGGGCTGCGACCTCGACCTCCTCGCCCACATCATCGACACACTTGCACGACATGAGCCGCTGCCGGCGCATCACCGCGACCACGCGCTGTCTGGCAGGTATCGCCATCATCGCGAATGTCACATCACCCCAGACTGGCTGCTCATCTACCAGATTCGCGAGGACACACTGATTCTCTCGCTCACCCGTCTTGGCAGCCACGCCAAACTCTTTCGACTCTGACCGCCCACTGTGCGGTCTTTTTTTCTGTGTGGGTTCAAATCCACGTGATATAGACACGCCCCTCATTCAGTGGTAAAATTTAGAAAACTACGGACGAAAACAACCGAAAGGAAGATGCACCATGCACGCGCGTTCCTACCTCACACTCATCCTCGCTGCAGCACTCGCAGCACTCACGGGCTGCGGCACGGACGCGGCAAAGGAAGCACCGCCGCCCCTCGTGCGGACGATGACGGTCGGCGATGCCGCCGCGTCGGAGGGCGGCTACACGGGCACAGTGCGCGGACGCTATGAGACGCGGCTCGCCTTTCAGGTCGGCGGACAGATCCTCTCGCGCAACGTCAACGTCGGCGCACACGTCCGCGCGGGCGACGTGCTCATGGTGATCGACGCACGCGACGTGCAGCAGCAGGCGAATGCAACGAGTGCCGCCGCCCAAGCCGCACGTTCGCGCTACGAACTCGCACGCACGGAACGCGCGCGCTACGAGCAGCTCTACGCCGCACAGGCAATCTCGGAGGCGATGCTCGACCAGTACCGCACAAACGAACGCGCCGCCGAGGCGGCGTACCGTCAGGCAGTCGCGCAGGACACGGCAAGCCATAACGCACTCGGCTACACGAACCTCGTCGCGGGTGCGGACGGCGTGATCTCGAACATCACGGCGGAGGAGGGACAGATCATCGCCGCAGGGCAGACGGTCATGACGCTCACGCAGGAGGGCGAGCGCGAAATCGAGATTGCCGTGCCCGAGAGCCATCTCGCAGAGGTCTCCGTCGGTATGCCCGCTGCCGTCGCCCTCTGGGCGAACAGTGCCGCCTACACGGGCACCCTGCGCGAACTCTCGCCCGTCCCCGATGCGGCGACGCGTACCTATACGGCGCGGATCGCCCTCACGGATGCGCCCGCCGACCTCCCGCTCGGCATGACGGCACGCGTCCGCCTCGGTGCATCCGTCCAAGAGGGTGCCGCCATTCCCCTCTCCGCGCTGTACCAGACGGGCGATACGGCGCAGGTCTACGTGGTCGAGGACGATGCGGTGCATCTCGTTCCCGTCACCGTCACGGCGTTCCGCACCAATGACGCCCTCGTCACGGGACTGCCGCAGGGCGCACGCATCGTAACGGCGGGTGTGCACCAGCTCCATGAGGGAGAGAAGGTGCGGACGAAATGAGAAACCTCACAGAGCTCTCCCTGCGCCATCGCGCACTCGTCTGGTACTTCATCATCGTCTTTGCCGTCGGCGGCATCTTTGCCTACAATGCACTCGGGCGCATGGAGGATCCCGCCTTTACCATCCGCCAGATGGTGATCTCCGCCGCATGGCCGGGCGCAAGCGCGGAGGAAATGCAGGAACAGGTCACGGACAAGCTCGAACGGCGTTTTCAGGACACCCCGGGGCTGAAGCAGATCCACAGCGAGACGCGCGCGGGACAGACCACGATCTATGTCCAGCTGCGCGACGATGTGGATGCGTCGGAGATTCGCCCGACGTGGCGCGACGTACGGAACTTCGGCGAGGACGTAAAGCGCGACCTGCCCGCAGGAGTCTACGGGCCCTACTACAACGACCGCTTCGACGACGTGTACGGCTCGGTCTACGCCATCACGGGCGCGGACTACAGCGATGAGGAGCTGCGCAGCATGGCGGAGGACGCGCGCCGCCGCATTCTCGCCGTCCCAAGCGTGCAAAAGGTCGAGCTGATCGGCGTGCAGAGCGAGCGCGTCTACGTCGAGATCGCCCTCGAACGGCTCGCACAGCTCGGCATCCCCCCGACCGCCATCACGGACGCACTCGCCGCGCAGGATGCGATGGCGACGAGCGGCAGCATCGAGACGGAGAGCGACACCGTACAGCTGCGCGCCTCGGGTGTGTTTGAAAACATCGAGGACATCCGTGCGCTCCCAATTGCGGCAAACGGAAAGGTATTCCGCCTCGGCGACATCGCAAGCGTCGAGCGCAAGGCGGTCGACCCATCCGAGCCGCGTATGCTGTATAACGGTGCGCCCGCCGTCGGCATCGCCGTCTCCATGGAGGCGGGCGGCAACATCCTTGCCCTCGGCGAAAACCTCAAAGAACTGACCGCCGCGATCCAGCAGGATCTCCCGCTCGGTGCCGAGCTGCACGAGGTATCAAACCAGCCCGCCGTCGTGCAGCACTCCATTCATGACTTCGTCGAAACGCTTGCACTCGCGATCCTCATCGTCCTCGCCGTCAGCTTCCTCTCGCTCGGACTGCGTACGGGACTCGTGGTCGCGGGCTGCATCCCGCTCGTCCTCGCAGGCACGTTCGTCGCCATGTATCTGCTCGGCATCGACCTGCACAAGGTCTCCCTTGGCGCCCTCATCATCTCGCTCGGCCTCTTGGTCGACGATGCCATCATCGCCGTCGAGATGATGAGCGTCCAGCTTGAGCGCGGCATGGGACGCTTTGACGCCGCATGCTACGCCTTTACCCAGACGGCGAAACCCATGCTCACAGGCACGCTCATCACCTGCGCGGGCTTCATCCCCGTCGCATTCTCCAAGGGCATGGCGAGCGAGTTCTGCGCCGCACTCTTCCCCGTCATCGGCATCGCCCTCGTATTAAGTTGGGTAGTCTCCGTTATGGTCGCGCCGCTCTTCGGCTATTATTTGATTCGCGTCCAAAAAATGGAGGGGGGCGTGCACGATCCGTACACAAGCCCCTTCTATCGGCTCTTTCGCCGCGTGCTCACAGCATTTCTCGCGCACCGCGCCGCCGTCCTCGTCGGCACCGTCCTCCTCTTTGCCGTGAGCCTTGCGGCATTTCCGCACATCAAACAGACCTTTTTCCCGCCCTCACTGCGCCCCGAACTTCTCGTGCGCCTGACCCTGCCGCAGGGCGCATCCATGCAGGCGACAGCGGCGGAGGCGGACCGTCTCGCGGGTCTCCTCGCCGCGCACAGCGACAAGATCCAGAACTACGCTGCCTACATCGGACGCTCCACACCGCGCTTCGTCCTTACCGTCGATCCGAAGGCGGATGCGGCGAACAGCGCCCAGTTCGTCATCACCGCGAACGATACCGCCGCGCGTGAGGAGCTCGCCGCCGTGATTGCCGCCGCACGCAGCGACGAACTCTCGGGCGTGCGGGTATCCACGCAGTACATCCAGACGGGGCCGCCCGCCGACTTCCCCATCATGCTGCGCGTCTCTGCGCCCACGACGGACGAAGTGCGCCGCGTCGCCGAGGAGGTCGCCGCCATCACCGCCGCCGATCCCGCCGCGACGAACGTCCATCTCGACTGGACGGAGAAATCCAAGACCGTCCGCATCGACTTCGACAAGGACAAGCTGAAACTCTACGGGATCAGCGCAAAGGCGGTCAAGCAGATGCTCTACACCGAGCTGACGGGCGCACAGGCGGCAGAGTTCTACACGGGCGACCGTACCATCGGCATCGTCCTGCGCCTTGTGGGGCGCGACCGCACGAACATCGAACGCCTCGGCGAGCTGCCGATTGCCACGGCGGGCGGCAGCGTCCCGCTCGCACAGATCGCCCACCTTTCCTATGGCGCGGAGGACGGCTTTATCAAGCGGTACAACCTGCGCCCAAGCATCATGGTACAGGCGGAGGTCAGAGAAGGCGAGGGCAACGATGCCGCGCTGCGCATTTACAAAGCGACCGAGGAGCTGCGCCGCAGCCTCCCCGCCGGCACGACCATCGAGACAGCGGGCGCGCTCGCGGACTCTGCCGACTCCATGCACTACCTCATGCAGCCGCTGCCCGCCATGATCTTCATCATCATGACCCTGCTCATGCTCCAACTCGGCAGCATGGGCAAGATGACGCTCACCCTCCTCACCGCACCAATGGGGCTCATCGGCGTTGCGTTTGCCATGCTCGTCACCGACTCCGCGCTCGGCTTCGTCGCCTACCTCGGC
The DNA here is from genome assembly GCF_900290285.1 of Candidatus Centipeda massiliensis. Lineage (GTDB taxonomy): Bacteria > Bacillota > Negativicutes > Selenomonadales > Selenomonadaceae > Centipeda > Centipeda massiliensis. The sequence continues at coordinate 309,525 of NZ_LT985756.1, forward strand.
GTGCTCGCCCTCTTCGGCATGATTATCCGCAACTCCGTCATCCTCATCGACCAGATCAAAAAGCATGAGGAGGCGGGTGAGCAGCCCATGGACGCCATCATCGACTCCGCCGTCCTGCGCTTCCGTCCCATCATGCTCACCGCCGCCGCCGCCATCCTCGGAATGCTCCCACTCATGCGCAGCATCTTCTGGGGGCCCATGGCGGTCGCCATCGCGGGCGGACTGATTGTGGCAACGGTGCTGACACTCTTGGTGCTGCCCGTCATGTATGCCGTCGCGTATCGGGTGAGGGAGTAGGTGGTCAGAGCCATCAACCACGAAAAAGGAGGTCACTCCATGAACATCCACACAGACACCATGATTTCCATGACCGAAGCAAACCAAAATTTTTCCAAGGTCGTACAGCTTGTCGACGAAAAAGGAACTGCGGTCATTCTAAAGGACAATACGCCGCGCTACCTCGTTATCGACATCCGGCAACTCGGACATAGCGAAACCTTGCCGGATGCAGACGTGCTTGCCGTCTCTCGACAGCTGATGGAACAAAATAGAGCAGCTTATGAGGTGCTGGCACGATGATCCGCCTGACAAAAGGGCAGGTGCTTCAGATGCACGCAGAACTGATTGCCGCAACCGGCGGCAGCAGCGGTATCCGCGACGAAGCACTTCTCGACGCCGCCTTGGCAGCACCGTTTATGTCCTTTGGCGGCATGGATCTCTATCCGTCCCTTGAACAAAAAGCCGCACGCCTCGGCTATGGTCTCATCAAAAACCACGCCATGATCGACGGGAACAAGCGCATCTGTGCACATGCCATGCTCGTCTTCCTTGCATTGAACGGCATCCGTCTGCAATACACACAGGAAGAACTCTACACCATCATCCTAGATGTTGCCGCAGGAAAAAGCCCGCAGGAAAATCTGCGGACTTGGATCGAAGCACACAAAAAGACCTAGGGATGCACTGATAAATTCAGCGAGCGTTTCTTGACGCACCTTTTTTGACCGAACAGGACCCTTGGATCCTCTACATAGCTTTTGCAGCGTTAGGTTTGCCTTCTTGCTCGGACGAAAAAATCTATGCCAATCTGAGGGTCTATTTTATCAGCGATTCCTTAAGCGTCAAATTTATCAACAATTCCTATAGAAAAATCTCCCGACCGCTTCCGCCGTCGGGAGATTTTTATGTACCAGCCTCACTTTTTCTCATACGGATGAATAATCAGCGCACCATCCTTGTACTCGCCGATGTAGATGTCCTTCACCGCGCAGTCCGCCGCACGCAGCTCAGCGTTGAGCCAGACGCGATCCTTTTCGATGAGTTCGAGGATGTCCTCGTCCACCTGTCCGTCGAGGATGAGCGGATAGCGCGCGTTCTGCTCACCGTACTGGATCACGGTGAGCTGTCCGTTCGGCTCAAGGACGGCGCGTTTCACATCTTTGACGTAGTAGACCCCCGCCATACGGAGTTTCAGCATGATGTCATGCGCGAGCATTCCGTGCCGCATACACTCATCCATGAGGATCTTGCCGCGCTCGATCACCACGGCGGGACTGCCGTCAACGAAGTCCTTAATCATGCCGCTGTTCATCTTGAGATATTTCAGGATCAGCACGAGCAGTGTCCATGCGATCAGCACGAGCACGAAGTCCAGAATCGAGATGGCGTTGTTGTAGATCACGCCGCCGATGATGCCGCCGAGGACGTAGTTCTGCACCTGATCGGTCGCGGAGTTCGGCGCGAGGTTGCCCTTGCCGAGCAGGTTGATCTGAACGATGAGACACAAAAGACCGAGCGCGAGCTTGCCCAACATCAGAAAGTAGATCAGCATGTCAGTTCTCCTTGTCCACAATCTTCACATCGCGGTTTAGGAGATGCGTCCGCTCGTACTGAAACGAGGTAAAATCCGCATTGAACGTCACCGCATAAAACGTCCCCTGCACATCGACGAGCATTCCCTGTTTCAAATACGTCGAGTTGGTGCGGATCTTTTGCACGGGCACGTCCAGATCCACGCTGAGACTGTGGAGGAACTGCGCCATGCGCGAGGTCGCCTCCACATCGCTCTTCGTACGGTTGTAGTCGTTCCACTGCATACCGCCGAGGAATGCGACCGTGAGAAACAGAATGACGATGAGATCGCGGTAGCGCGTCGCAAGGCGGTTGCGCAGATATTTGATGCTCACGAACAGCAGCGCAGCGAGCGCGAGAAATGAGAGCACATACCAGACATTATCGCCGAACTGGCTGTGCGCCGTGATGTAGTCGTAGGTGTAAAAGTTCAAGTAATCCCCTCCTTTTCCGCCTGTAGATTACTACGAGTGGTACGGCGCGTCAAGTGTTTTACCGTGCAAAAATGTATTCAGTATGCGATTTTATTTTCTCCGTATCTTCTGTTATAATATTGAAATTATCCGCAGATAAAACGGAGGGACAAACCTCCGGAACGGATAATGAACCTATTTTCTGTGTATGATGGGATGTGTTCCGCATCCCGGCGGGAGTTGACGCCATGAAGGGTGAGCTGTATATCAAGGAAAAGCGGTGCAAGGGCTGCGGTATATGTGCCGCGTTCTGTCCGAAGCAGGTGCTCGAGGTAAGCCTGCTCGGCAAGATCACGCCCGTCCGACCCGCGGACTGTATCGCGTGTGGTCAGTGCGAGATGCGCTGTCCTGACTTTGCGATATTTGTGGAGCGGAGGGAGGAGCGCAAATGAGCAAGACGAAAGCAAGGCTCATGCAGGGCAATGAGGCGGTCGCCGAAGGGGCGATTGCGGCGGGAGTGACGTTCTTCGCGGGCTATCCGATCACGCCGTCCACGGAGATCGCCGAGCAGATGGCAAAGCTGCTGCCGAAGATCGGCGGCACGTTCCTCCAGATGGAGGACGAGATCGGCGCGATGGGCGCAATCCTCGGTGCGTCGCTCGCGGGTGCAAAGGTGATGGACGCGACGAGCGGCCCGGGCTTCTCTCTGAAACAGGAGCTGATCGGCTATGGTGCGTGTGCGGAGATCCCGTGCGTCGTGGTGAATGTACAGCGCGTCGGTCCCTCGACGGGACAACCGACCGCGCCATCACAGGGCGATGTGATGCAGGCGCGTTGGGGCACGCACGGCGACCACCCGATCATCGCACTCTCACCGTGGAGCGTGCGCGAGTCGTTCGATCTGGCGGTGCTGTCGGTGAACTATGCGGAGCGTTTTCGCACGCCCGTCATCCTGCTGACGGATGAGATCGTCGGGCATCTGCGCGAAAATGTCACGCTCCCGACGGCAGACGAATTGGACATCTATCCGCGCCGCCTGCCGAAAAAGACACGCGCCGAAGGCTATCAGCCGTTCGCCGTCGGCGAGGATCTTGTGCCCGATGTCGCGCGTTTCGGCGACGGCTGCCGCATCCACGTCACGGGGCTCCTCCACGATGAGACGGGCTTCCCGTCGGGCAGCCCCGTCGTCACGGAGCAGCTGATCCACCGTCTCCACGAGAAAATCAATCGTGTGGGTGAGGAGATCATCCACACGGAGGAAGCCTTTATGGAGGATGCAGAGTACGCCGTCGTCAGCTACGGTGGTACCGCGCGCACGGCGTACGAGGCGGTACGCGCGGCACGTGCCAATGGAATCAAGGTCGGCTTCCTGCGGCTCAAGACGATCTGGCCGTTCGCGGATGCCGCCGTCGGACGGCTCGCCGACCGCGTGAAAAGCATCCTCGTCGCGGAGCTGAACTACGGGCAGCTCGTGGGTGAGGTCACGCGCGCGGCGCACGGTACGCCTGTCCGCCCCTGCCTCAAGTACAATATGCTGGACTTCACGCCGCAGGAAATCACGGCGGCGATTCGTCAGATGAGTGAGGAGGTGCGGGCATGAGCATGGATACGACACAGGCGGAGATGCGCCGCAGCTTCGAGCAGTATTTTCGTCAGAACCGCCTCCCCCACCTCTGGTGTCCCGGCTGCGGCAACGGCACGGCACTCAAGTGCATTGCCGAGGCGATTGAGGGGATGGAGGGCTTTTCGCAGGACAACACCGTCATCGTTTCCGGCATCGGCTGTTCCTCGCGCGGCTCGGGTTATATGGATTTTGACACCGTACACACAGCGCATGGGCGTGCGATTCCGTTTGCAACAGGCATCAAGCTCGCGCGGCCCGAGCTGAACGTCATTGTCATCACGGGGGATGGCGATTGTACCGCCATCGGTGGTAATCACTTCCTCCATGGCTGTCGCCGTAACGTCGATCTGACGGTCATTCTCTTCAACAACAACATCTACGGCATGACGGGCGGGCAGTCCTCACCGACGACACCGCCGGGCAAGATGACGGCGACTGCGCCCTATGGTACGATCGACCGCCCGCTCGACGCGTGCCGCATCGCCGAGGCAGCAGGTGCGACCTACGTCGCACGCTCGACAGCGTTCCACGTCAAACATCTCACACAGATGATTGCGGGCGGACTCAAAAATCACGGCTTTGCCCTCATCGAGGCGATGGTACAATGCCCGACGGCATACGGACGCAAGAACAAGATGGGATCACCCGCCGCGATGCTCACATGGATGAAGGACTCCGCCGTCATGAAGGCGGCATGGGACAAGCTCCCGCCCGAGAAGCGCACGCCGGAGAAATTCCCCATCGGACTGCTCTACGAGTGCGCGGGCGAGGAGTACGGCATGGCGAACGCCGAGATTCAGCGGCGCGCGGGAGGGCTGTGATATGCAGAAGGAACTTCGTCTCTCAGGCTCGGGCGGACAGGGCGTCATCACCGCCGCCATCATCTTTGCCGAGGCGGCAACCGCGTGCGGCATGAACGTCGCACAGTCGCAGTCCTACGGTCCCGAGGCACGCGGCGGCGCATCCCGCTCCGAGGTCATTGTGAGCGACGGCGCAATCTATCATCCGCACGTCGAGCATCCCGATATTGTACTCGCCATGACACAGGCGGCGGCGGACAAGTACGCGGGCGATCTCGACCCCGCGACGGGCATCCTGATCGTTGACAGCGAGCTTGTGCCAAATGTGCCGCAGGCAGCACACATCGTCTCCGTTCCCATCACCACGCTTGCCATCGAGAAGATCGGCAAAGCCCTCTTTGCGAACATCGTCGCCCTCGGCGCAATCACGCGCGTCTCCGGCATCGTCCCGCTCGACGCCGTAAAGGACGCCGTCGCAAGCCGCGTCCCGCCGCACACCGTTGACCGCAATATGCAGGCATTGATGGTCGGATACGAGGCGGCGGCGGAGTAAGACACTTTTCCGAGCATGACAAAACCCGCTCACATTTCGTATGTGGGCGGGTTTTTGTATCGGTAAATCCAAGCATCTATCCTGAGTTTTCTTGACAGTGCACATATTTTGCACTATTCTATACAAGAGGAGTTGATTGGAATGTCGCAGACAAACGTCAGCATACGCATGGATACCGATTTGAAGGAACAGTTCAGCGCATTTTGCGCGGATATGGGTATGAGTATGACAACGGCATTCAATATTTTCGGCTCTACTCCAAAATTAGTGGAAAAGCTATTTTCAGAACAGAACAGGCGTGGCCAATTCCAATTTTCCTGCGACCAAGTAGATCATTGCGGCATAGCCTTCAAAGCTATGAAAACCTCTTGCCTTGCGCTTCGCCGCTTGAATCATTGCGTTGATTCCTTCGCAAATCGCGTTCGTCAGGCGCGTATGAAAATAGTTCAGTATTTCCTTGCTGTGATTCCTGAGCGTCAAGGCAGCATCCTTCATCGGTTTCAGTCGACAGCGTCGCATCCATGAATACAGCTTGTCCAGTCGCTCCTGCGCCTCCACCATGGAGGTCGACGCATAGAAGTCATCCAGAGACCGGACAATCCGAAAGGCACGCCCCGTCTTCTTGTACTGCTTGGAAAGTTCCGCTACCATTGTCCGTTGCTTGTCGGTCATGCGCCCTTGCGACACCATGAACAGTTTGCGGCGCAGAAACAGCTCCTTTTTCCGGCCGGACTCTTTTTGCTCATCCTTACGCACCGCATCCAAGGCTTTGAGCAGCACCTGTTTGACATGAAATTTGTCGATGGTCTGCTTGGCGTTCGGAAACACTTCCCGGACGGCGGACAGGTAGCTTGCGGACATGTCGCTGGTGACAGAATTGACGCTCTTCGTGTTGCCACCGTTCCTCTCCAGTTTTTCGCCCACGTTTTTGACCGCCGTTTTGTCGCGACCGGGTTCGACGTCGAAGACACGGCGCTTTACTGCGTCGACGGCGACGGTGACGTATTTGTGCCCATGACGAAAGGATGTCTCATCCATGGCGATGGAGCAGGTATCGGAAAGATCCATACGATTTACCGCGTCATGCACCCAATACGTAAGGATAGCGGCGAGCGACTTTTCGTCACAGCGAAGCAGACGGGAGGCTCTGGCACGAGGAACGTCTTGCAGGAGCAGCATGGCGTAGCCTTCGAACAGCAGGGTAAAGCGACTGTTCTTGCGCTCAAACGGCGCATTGACCTGCACTGTGCCGCATTTATCGCAGAGAACACGGGGACGCTTGCAGTGGACATAACAGGGATAAAACAGGCAGTCCGCATGACGCCAGATACGTTCCTTCGGCTCGTAGCCGTACCGTTTGGTCGGCGCACCGCAGACAGGACAGCACAGCGCAGCCGCCTTGTCTATGCCCACATGTATATGGATTGCCGGCTCTTCCTCGTTAAATTCTGCGCCTATGATATACCATGGAGCCTCTAGCCGCAGTGATCCTGCGAGCATCTTGTCAAAATTCTCGACCATTTTTCATCACCATAGTCGATTATACCATTTCCACTACTTCGGGAGTAGAGCCAAATTGGGAAANTCTGCGCCTATGATATACCATGGAGCCTCTAGCCGCAGTGATCCTGCGAGCATCTTGTCAAAATTCTCGACCATTTTTCATCACCATAGTCGATTATACCATTTCCACTACTTCGGGAGTAGAGCCATATTTTCGCGCGAAAGACGGTGCGGGAGTATCGCATCCCCTTTGAAATCGGCGGCGAGGCTCCGAACGTAGAGACACGCGAAGCACTCGATGAGGTGCGGCGAATGAAGGCAGATCCGAGTCTTGGCAAGCGCTACGCCGACGTTGATGCGATGATGAAAGATCTGCTTACATGAAGTACACGATTCGCCCGACCTCACGTTTTCAGAAGGACTTGAAACGTATCGCAAAGCGCGGCTATAACACAGAGTTGTTGACCGCTGTCATCAAGAAGCTGGCAAATGGCGAGCCACTTGCGCAAAAACATCGTGACCATGCGCTCACGGGAGACTACGCAGGCTGTCGGGAATGCCACATCACGCCGGATTGGCTGCTTATCTATGAAATTTCCGATGACACATTGCTGCTCTACCTAACTCGCACAGAGACACACAACGACCTGTTCAAAACGTAAAAGTGATTGATTCACTTCCCCTTGCGTAAGTACCCCACGAAAAAGTACGTTCTTGTGCCCTGCCCCTCCATACGCTATCATGCAACGATAGAAATGGAGGTTTTCTTTATGAAGACATTGATTATCGCCGCGCATCCGAACCTCGAAGAGTCCGTCATTAACAAGCGATGGCTGACAGAGCTGCGCAAACATCCTGACCTCTGTACGATCCACACGCTTGCCGCGTGCTATCCCGATGGTCGGATTGATGTGGAGCGCGAGCATCGGCTCATTGAGGAACACGGCGGTCTGGTCTTCCAGTTCCCGATCTACTAGTTCTCCTGCCCGCCGCTGCTCAAAACATGGTTCGACGAGGTGCTGACGCACGGCTGGGCGTACGGAAGAAACGGCGGGGATAAGCTGGAGGGGCGCAAGGTCGCACTCGCGGTCACAACGGGCGTACGTGCGGAGGACTACAGCATCGACGGACGATACCACTATACGATTGCGCAGCTGCTCACCCCGTTTGTATGGCGAAGCACGCCATGCTCGGCGAGCAGATATAGAATCGCCATCTTGTACTTGCCGCCAATCAGGGACAGCGTGTAGTGAAATCCCGTCTGCACGACCTCCGTCCCCTGCGGCACACAGCTTCCATGCTCCATAAAAATCCTCCCCAAGCCTTTCATAACCATAAGAAGAGCCGCCCTCTCTGCAAATTCGGGCGGCTCTTTTCATTTCGGATGCAGAACCTTGTTCATTATAGGGCAGGAAGACCGTATCCGTCAAGCTTGACGGAGCTTACTTCACACCCGCTCCATCAAGCGCTGTGCGGACACTCTTCTGTGCACGGCGGAGTTTTTCCATCTCCTCATCCGCAAGGCGCACTTCAAATGACCGCACGATGCCATCCTGAGCGATCATGCGCGGGATGGAGAGTGCGACATCCTTCATGCCGTACTCACCGTTCATAACGGCGGCGCAGGGCAGGATTGTATGCTCGTTGTAGAGAATCGCCTTGATGAAGCGGCAGGCGACCATCGCGATGCCCGTATTTGTAAAGCCCTTGAGATTAATGACATCGTACGCGGCTTGGATCAGTCCCTGCTCGACATCATGGCGGTTGAGTTTTTTCTCAAAATGGAAATACTCGTCGAGATGGTCGATGCCAAGCCCCGCGCAGTTGACAGTCGACCACGCGACAAAGGCATCGTTGCCGTGCTCACCGAGCACATAGCCGTGGATGTTCTTCGGATCCATCGCATAGTGCTCGGCGAGGATGTAGCGGAAGCGGTACGTCTCAAGCATTGTGCCCGTACCGAGGATCTTCGCGCGCGGATAGTCGAACTCGGTCGAGACAACGTAGGTCGCAACATCGAGCGGGTTCGTAATCATGATGACCATGGCGTCCTTCGTGTATTTCACGATCTCGGAGAAGATGGAGCGCATGATCTTCGTATTCGTGCTCGCGAGCTTCAGGCGATCAGGCGTCTCGCCCGGCAGGATGGAGGGTCCCGCCGTGATGACGATGAACGCCGCATCGCGGCAGTCCTCGTACGTCCCCGGATGAATCTTGATGTTCGTGCAGTACGGTGAGGACATGGCATGACTGGTATCCAGTGCCTCGCCGCGCGCGCGATCCATGTCGAGATCGATCAGTGCGATCTCCGAGGCAAGCTGGAAGTCCGCGATCTTGTTGAGCACGGCAGAGCCGACGTTGCTCGTTCCGATGATGACAACTTTTCCCCTGTTGACTGACATGACGATTACCCCCTAAAAATGCAAAAAAGTCCAAACGCTATGGTATGCGCTCGGACACTATGAACTCATGACGAACTGTGTGGAAGACAGCCATTTCATGATGGATTGCACTTCTTTTCGATAGAACAGTTCCCGCAGGATCTCCTGCCTCATCATAGTAACACCACAGGGAATCATTGTCAATGGATTTTTCACGGAGTTTGTCGTGTATACAGGATGGTTTTTATTGTCGATGGTCAATATGAAGCGACAGTTCACAGACAAATATTTTCGTGCTATAGGAATCGCTGATAAAATGAAGTCTGTCAGATTGGTACAGATTTTCCGTCCGATCAAGGAGACAAACCTAACGCTGCAAAGGCTATGTGGAGGATTTGTCGACACAGAGCGGGCGGAAAAGATGTGCCAAGATGGCAGTGCTGAATTTATCAGTGCTTCCTATAATACACGCAGGTGTTGTCACGAGCGGTAGGCGGTTAGTCTCCTCAAGAGAGGGGGCGATACTTGTGACTCTGTACGATTTTTTGTCGTTTATCTTCCTTGTAACGATCTGTATCGTAGCCTTGAGACCATAAGAATACCCGCCTGCAGTCTCCAACTCTAGGCGGGGTTCTTATAAACCACGTTTGATGAGGGGCTGACCGTTTACCGGCAACACCTTTTTTCTATGCTTATTATACGATTTTAGCGTGGGTTCGTCAACCCTTCTCCGACGCTGCGTTGTAGACATCCTTGAGCAAGGTCTCCTTGCGCAGGCTGCGGCATTTGCACGCGCTCTCCTCAGCGGGGACGCTGCGGATCGTCGCGAGCAGGATGTCGCCGATCATGGGGGCATCGTCGTAGAAAATCTGCGTAAGCGTGTCGTGTGACCACGGGCGGATGCCCTCGCCGTAGTTGACAACAAAGTACAGCCCCGCATAGCACGCGCCAATCTCGCGCGCGAGATAGACCTCAGGTGCAAGGCTCTGCCCGACGATGTCCGCGTGCCCCTTCAGCATGGCGATCTCGGCGGGGCTCTCAAAATGCCGCCCGTCTGTGACGGCATAAATGCCGCGGTCAAAGATACGCCCCGTATAGCGTTTCTTTGTCTCCGCAATGAGCGTCGTACGAAGTTCCGAGCAGAGTGCATCGCGCATCACAAGCAAATAGCGCCCGTCGAGCATGACATCCTTGCGTACGGACAAATCGAGATAATCGTCAGGGATAAGGAAGTCGCGCGGGTCAAGCAGGGGGTTCACCGTCCCCACGCCGCCCTCGGAGAGGATACGCCGCACGCCCGCCTCCCGCAGTACCCAGAACACCTGCCGCGACGCATCCGCACGCGTCACACCGCTGCGCCAGCCGTGCATACGGCAGGTCAGCACGCGCCGCCCCGCAACGGAGAACAGGCGGAATGCGGGACTCTCGCCATACGGCGTTGCGAAGTGCAGCCCGTCCGCAAGGATCTCCACATCGTCCGCCATCGACGCACGCGGGAAGTCGCTCGACAGCGTCCCCGAGCCGCCGATGATGGCGTAACCCGCCGCAGGAACCTGTTGCTCTGCCATACTAAAACCTCCGTATCACGCGATACTGCGTGTCGCGCTGCGCCGGCTCTCTGCCCGCGCCGCGGATCAGATCAATCATCTTCTTAATCGACATATTGTACCGCGTCCCCGCCGCACGCACGACATTCTCCTCGAGCATGATGCTCCCGAGGTCGTCCGCGCCGAAGCCAAGCGTCAGCTGTCCGATGCGCTCGCCCTGCGTGACCCACGATCCCTGTATGTGTGCAACATTGTCCATGTAAAGACGCGTGACAGCAAGTGTCCGCATATAGTCCCAACTCGAAGTCTTTTCCCCGCCGAGTGCGGTATTGCCCGGCTGAAACGTCCATGTGATGAACGCGCGGAATCCGCCCGTCTCCTCCTGCAAACGACGGATATGCTCCATGTGCTCCACGCGCTCCGCCATCGTCTCGCCGAAGCCGATCACCATGGTCGCCGTGGACTCCATGCCGATCTTGTGCGCCGTACGCATGACGCGCAGCCAGTCCTCCGTCATGATCTTCTTCGGTGCAATGAGCTTTCGCACACGATCCACAAGGATCTCCGCACCGCCGCCGGGGAGCGAGGCAAGCCCCGCATCCTGCAGACGACGCAGCGTGTCCTCAATCGTAATGCCCTCCTTTTCGGCAAAGTACAGAATCTCCGTCGCAGTAAACGAATGAATCACGATGGAGGGATAGCGGTCACGGATCGCACGCAGCATATCTTCATAGTAGGAAAGCGGCAAATCGGGGTGAATGCCGCCCTGAATCATGACCTGTGTGCCGCCCGCCGCCGCCGTCTCGCCGACCTTTGCGAGAATCTCCTCCATCGGCAGGAGGTAGCCATCCTCCGCGCCCACCTTCGTATAGAACGCGCAGAAGCGGCACTCGTTCACGCAGATATTCGTGTAGTTGATGTTGCGGTCGACGATGAACGTCACCGTATCGCCGAACCGCCGCCGCCGCTCCGCATCCGCCGCGCGTCCGAGGTCGATGGGGTCGCCGCTCGTGAGGAGGTCTGTCGCCTCCCGCTCTGAGATTCTCATGCGCCCTCCCCCACCGCAATCGGCTGATAGAATGTGTCGCGCTCCACAGGCACATAACCCGCCTCGCGAATCATCGCATCCAGTTCGCGCCGCGTGATGCCCGTCTGCGTCTGTGCACCCGCCGCATGAATGATCTTCTCCTCACCGATGGTGCCGTCGAGATCATCCGCGCCAAAGCCAAGGGCAAGCTGCGCAATGGGCTGCGTCAGCATGACCCAGAACGCCTTGAAATGCGCGACGTTATCGAGCACAAGGCGCGAGAGTGCAAGCATCTTCATATCCTCCCACGAGCCGACGCGCATGAGTTTCTTCTCCGCGCCGAGCGCCGTGTTCTCGGGATGAAACGGAAAGAGCATGAAGGCCTGAAAGCCACCCGTCTCGTCCTGCAGGTCGCGCAGGGCAAGCAGATGGTCAATGCGCTCCTCGACCGTCTCGATGTGTCCGTACATCATGGACGCATTTGTGCGGATGCCGAGTTCGTGCGCCGTACGCATACAGTCGAGCCACTCCGCACGCGTCGCCTTGTTCGGGCAGATGATTTCACGGACGCGATCGGAGAGGATCTCCGCGCCGCCGCCGGGAAGGGACGACAGCCCTGCCTCCTGCAGGGTGCGCAGGATGTCACGAACGGACGTCCCCTCCGTCTTTGCAAAGTTCACAACCTCCACGGGCGTGAATGCCTTGATATCCGCATGGGGAAGCGCCGCACGCACCTGCCGCACCACGCCCTTATAGTAGGAGAAGGGACGGTCAGGATGCAGCGCGCTCACGATGTGAATCTCCGTGAGGCGCGGTGTTTTTTTCGCCAGTTCCAGCACGCGAGCCACATCATCCGTTTCCATAATATAGCCGCGCGCATCACCCTGCTCCACTTGGAACGCGCAGAGCGGGCAGTTCGCGCTGCATATATTCGTGAGGTTGATGTGGCGGTTCACCGTATAGTAAACGTTCTTCCCGCTCGCTCGCTCCTTCGCCGCACGCGCCCACGCGGCGAGCGCGAGGAGGTCGTTGTCCTCATAGAGGGCGAGCGCATCCTCCCTCGTCAGCCGCGCCCCGCGCTCGGCGGCGGCACGGGCTTTCTTTCGATCACTCATGTACGATATTCTCTCCTTACAACACTCCCGCAAGTGTACCAAATGCGGCGGGATTTTGCAAATTCTCCGCGCTTGCACACCCGTGTTGCTTTGTGCTAGGATAGCAGAACTACAAAAAGGAGGATGTTCCGTGGCGCAGCTATCCCAGCCCATCACCTACCGCACACTGCTCGCGTTCGCCGTGCCGATGATCGTGTCACAGCTCTTTATGAATGTGAACTTCATCGTCGACGGCTTCTTTGTGGCGCACGCTGTCGGGACGGACGGGTTGTCGGCGATCAACATCGTCATGCCGTTCATCCCGCTCACGATCGTACTCGCGACCATGCTCGGCACGGGCGGCAGTGCCCTTGTCGCGGCACAGCTCGGCGCGGGCGAAAATCGCCATGCACGCGAAAATTTTTCCCTGCTTGTCCTCGTCTGCGTCATTCTCAGCACGATGATTGCTGTGCTCGGCATGACCTTCCTGCGCCCGATTCTCTACTTCTTCGGCGCGGACGATGCGCTCTATCCGCTCTGCGCTGTGTACGCCGTTCCGCTCTTCGTCTCGACACCGCTCACGATGGCAGGGCTGATCCTTGACATCTTCCTCGTTGCGGCAGGGCAGCCGCGTCTCGCGATGCTCTCCTCCTTCGTCGGCGGCATTGTCAATATGGTGCTCGACTACATCCTCCTCTTTGTCCTCGGCTGGGGACTGGAGGGAGCATCCATCGCCACAGCAACGGGCTACTCCATCTCCGCATTCGTAGGACTTTACTACTTCGCCATTCATCGGCGCGGCACACTGCGGTTCGTACGTCCCGTCTGGCGGCTGCGTGCCGTCCTCTCCGCGATGGGCAACGGCTCAAGTGAGATGGTGATGCAGCTCTCGATGAGCCTCATCATGATCGTCATGAACAACACGATAATGCGGCTTGCGGGCGCGGACGGCGTGGCGGCAATCGCCATCTCCGAGTACATCTCCGGGCTGCTCACGGGCATCTACATGGGCTATGCCGAGGGCGTCGCACCTCTGGCGAGCTTCAACTACGGCAAACGCGACACGCACGCCCTGCGCGGAATCCTGCGCCGCAGTCTCACGCTCATCGCCGCGTTCTCCCTCTTTACCACCTGCCTCAGCATCCTCATCGCCGCGCCGATCACAGGCATCTTCGCCGCCGCGGGCACGCACGTCTACGGACTCGCCGTACACGGCTTCCGCATCCACGCGACCGCCTTTCTCTTCCTCGGATTCAGCATGTACGGCTCATCGTTCTTCACCGCGCTCGGCGACGGGCGCACCTCCGCCCTGCTCTCCGTCTGGGACACACTCGTATGTCTGCTCGGCTTCCTGCTCCTCCTGCCGTACATCTTCGGCGTGGACGGCGTATTCATGGCGACGCCTGCCGCAGACTTCCTCGGCGCATCGCTTACATTCCTCCTGCTCTGGAACAAACGAAAGAAATACGGATATCTGTAGAGCGTACTGCCTTGACCCGCGTCAAGGCAGGTCTTGTTGCACAACTTTACCCGAAAGACCTATTGAAGCCGTAATACATCTATACTATCATAAAACAGATGAATATTCCCACAACAGAAATCACGGAAAGGAGCCGATCATGACGCTTCCCTACCAGTGCCCTGACTGCGGCACGGAGCTCGGCTATAAGGGGCTCTGCTGGCGGTGCAGGACAGCGGCGAATCGCCGTGCGGCACTCGCATGGACGCCCGAGGAGGTCGCGGCAAAGGAACAGGAGATCATCGCGCAGATCGAGGATGTCCCCGATGATTTCTGGTATCTGCTCTGCTGTCGCGGACGGCTCGTGCCGGAGATCCCACGCGCGGCACTTGCGGCACGTTCCTTCTGGCCATCGGCACTCTACTATCATGCACCGACGGATGTACGGGACGGACTGATCGCGGCACTGATGGAGACGGATGTCGCACATGAGGCAAACGAGCTTATGATGTGCCTCGGTATGCAGGGAGATGACCAATCCCTTGCGGCACTCCTCGCACTCGAACGTGCACCGCGCCCGTGGCGCGGGAAGCTGCACGTTGATCCCGCAGTCTATGCGCAGTGCGGCGGCTGGACGTTCGACGCAGAGGGGTGGCGCCGCACGCTGAACTTTGACACCTGCTATACGCTGGTGCATGCCGCATCGGAGGAGGAGCTTACCCGCTCGCCCGTCCGCATTGCCCGACCGCGGGAGGAGAACTGCCCGCACTGCGGCAGCCGCATGGCGGATATGCTCGTACTGGACGGGCGGGATGCGCGTCTGCACTTTCTCGGCATCGACGGCATTCTCACAGCGACCTGTTGTCCGAACTGCGTTTCGTATGAGGGACCGAGACTGAGCCGCTATACGCTCGACGGCGGCAGCGAGGTGCTTTCCTGCGAGAATGCAGGTGATACCATGTATATCGAAGAGGAGCTTGTCAGGATTTTTGAAAACGATCTCATCCTCGGCGAGACACCTGTTCCGCTTTTCTACGGCGCACGCTTCGAGGATGTCTGCACGCTCGGCGGCTTTGCGCTCTGGTGGCAGGACTGGGAATACACAACCTGCCCCGACTGCGGGCAGACGATGAAGTATCTCATGCAGATTCATTGGGATGCGCTGACGGACTATATGGAGGGCACGCTCTACATTGAGTTCTGCCCCGACTGCCGCATCGTCTCCATGCAGCACCAGCAGACCTGAGGAAACACTATGCGTGAAAAAGACTGTGCCGCACTCGAAAAAAAATGCCGTGCGCTGATCAAGCATCTCTGCCGTGAACAGATCATCCCATCCGATCGGATCGATATGAACACAGACCTTGCGCAGATGATCGTGCTGCTCCGACAGACGCTCCAAGATACCTACCCGAAGACAAAATGTAAACGCATGATGAAAAGCATCCACTATGCCAACGCGTTCGCCGACGAAGCGCTCAAACAGTGTGCTTTTCTGCTGGATGACATCGAACAGTATCTCGCACGGAACCATTTCTTAGACCATGACCGTTCCGTGGCATTCTTCAATCAAACGATCACGGCGGACGGATTTGCCGTCACACCAACCACTCTTGTGGAGACGATGCTGGACAGTCTTCTGCGCAGCAGGAACAAAGGATAACGGAAAAGGAGCCCCCTGATGCAAAACGGTTACACACCCAAGGACTTCGACAATCGCGTGATGGACAAGGCAACGTGGCATCTCGATAGTCTGCGCAAAAAGAAGCTGCCCGTGGACGAGATCACGGCGTACAACCACATCGCGATCTATCTGCGCTGGTGCATCGAGCACGAGCTGATGGCGGAGTGGTTTGTCCGTCAATATGGGGAAACCATCCGTGCCGTCTGCGAATATCCCGCCGAAACGGATCTGCGCTCCTTTCTCCGCGACGAACTGCACGGCGTTCTCAGGCGCGGCTTTTTCAGCGTGGAGGGCAAGGCATTTGCGCAGTATTACTACGACGGCGAGGCTCCCTCCTTCCCCTCGGACATCGACAATTATGCCCTCTCCTACTTTGGGCCTTCGCGTTACCACTCGAACGAGTTCAAACAGGAGGCTTACCTCTTTGTCCCATTCGATGAAAACTACTATGCGGCAATGGCGCGCCTCATCGCACAGCGATGGGACGCATGGAAGAGGAACACTCCCAAGACGAAAGAAGAGCGCCCACTGCGTAAAAATACAAAACCG
This sequence comes from Candidatus Centipeda massiliensis, assembly GCF_900290285.1. Lineage (GTDB taxonomy): Bacteria > Bacillota > Negativicutes > Selenomonadales > Selenomonadaceae > Centipeda > Centipeda massiliensis. The sequence continues at coordinate 326,010 of NZ_LT985756.1, forward strand.
GATGTGCGCACAGTTGCACTCATGCGCTATCTTGGCTGTGACTGCACATATTTCCCGCCGATGACAGACGATGATCCGATCACGGCGGCATACAGCTACGCCCGTCGGCTCGGCGTACGCGAAGGCTATGTTCCCCTCCTCATCGTCCCGAGCGATACGCTGTGGGAGATTCTGACGATGAATGCAGAAGCGGAGCGCGGGGACTTTGAGGACTACGATTTCGATGCCAAAGCGGTGGACGCATATCGCAAGAAAATCCTTGCACAGCCCATCGGGGACGGTACATCGATCCTGACGGAACGGCTCGGCGCGCGCTTCGAACTGAGCCGAGAGGAGGCACCGGACGATATGGAGGGAGAGGAGTGCCGTGAGACCGACCACTTTATCAGCTATTGGGACTACGAGACGCAGAAAACACAGCCGATGATTCTCGCCAAGCTCCCTATTCAGCATCCGTGGACGGTGTTTGCGTATCTGCCGTTCGGCGGGTGGAACGACTGTCCCGACACCGCCGCGCTGATGGCGGTATCGAAGTACTGGCACGAACGGCACGGCGCAGTGCCCGCCGTCCTCACATACGAGACGCTTGAGTACAGCGTGCCCGCGCCCGTGCCACAGGAGAGCGCATTACAGCTTGCACAGGAGCAGTATGCCTTCTGTGCCGACATTGTCGAGCAGGGTGCGCCCGGCATGACCGTCACGCGTCTCGCGCGCGATCTGAGGCAGTCAAACATCTGGTATTTCTGGTGGGACTAAGGAAGTAGAGGAGTTTTTCATGACCCTGCTCGAACAGTGCCAACGCTGGCACGAGAACAACGAATTTCAGAAGATCATCGCAGAGATCGAGGCACTCCCCAACGAGGAGCGCACGCCGGAACTGGACAGCGAATTGGCGCGCGCCTACAACAATGCGGCGAGCGCAGAGGATCGCGCGTACTTTGAAAAGGCGATCGGGCTCCTCGCACCGCATGCGGATTATTTCGCGGGCGACCACCTCTGGAACTTCCGCATGGGCTATGCCTACTATTACCTCGACCGTGAGGACTGCGCCCTCCCCTACTTCGAGGCGGCACTTGCCGCTCTCCCGGACGATGCGGACACGATGCAGATGATCGATGCCTGCCAAAAGCGGCTGCGTATCATCCACGCCGCACGAAAACCTCTGCTCTCCTCTGCGGCGATCAAGAAGCTTGAGGCGATGGACGACGGCTCGACGGGCTATTTCTACAAGATGCTGCACTATCTGGAGTCCTACATCAAGAACGGAACAATCAAGGGGAATTTTACACGCGAGGAGGCACGCGCCAATCTCGATATCGCGCTGTGGTATGCGTACGCGTGCAACAATATTGATGCCTACGAGTACTACTACCGTACAACGCAGTGGATGCCGGCGGCAGCGGCAAATGCAAAAGGCTGTGGGACATACTACTATCGCTACGCCGTCGCGCTCATGTACTGCGGACGACTGAACGATGCGCTGTGCACGGCAGAAAGGGGCGTATGTGAGGAGCCGGACTACCCGTGGACGTATCTGCAGCTCGGAAAACTACGCAGCCATTTCGGCGACCGTGACGGAGCGCGTGAGGCGGTGCAGAAAGGGCTTGCGCTCGTGCCGGACGATCATGAATTCCTGACGCTTGCGCGTGAGATCGAGGAGGGTGCGACCATCGAGCAGATGTCCTACCACTGGATTGATCCCACGTTTGATGAGGAGCTGCAGGAGGCGGCTGCATCGGGAGAAACACTGGGGCTGCGTGACGGCGTGGATGCCGATGGAGAAATGTACGATAAGCAGCGCGCCATCGCCTGCATGACGGTAAATGAGGCGGGGCTTGCGTATTTCCGCCAGCTTTTCCGTCCCGATCCGAAGAACTACGAGCGAAACGCGCCCTATTGCAGCTTCGACTATCCCGTGGGCGATACATCCGTGCGGCTCGTCTTTCACATGAACGAGGCAGGGCTGTCGAAGCGCAGCCCCGCATGGCTGTGCACGCAGAAGGAACGCCTCGACGACGGGCGCTGGCTGAGCCGCGTCGACGAGAGGGGCACGGGGGCACTGAGCGCAGTGCATTTTGAGCTGGACAATCAGGTCACGCTCGCGTACCAGTACCCGTGGCAGGAGAAGTGCGTCTACATTCCATTGGATGAGGACGGGAATCCGAGGGCTGAGGAGTAGAGTTTACTGCATACGAAAAAGGAGGCGCACGCCTCCTTTTTTGATGTTAGCTATCGTATGGAGTGGGTTCTGCTGTAATCTCAAACGGAATACGCCGGTCTCGTACGACCTTTACCGCAAACATCGTGAACGCATCAGCCATAGTCAGCCCCATCTTGCGGCAGGTTTCCTCCATGTTCCGCTTGAGATCCGCGTCCATTGAAAAACGGAGCATTTCGTCTGCCATATAAAATCCCCCTTCTTCATAGTCCCAGTTCCTCCTCAATCAGCACCAGCTCCATCGGGCGGTAGCTCATCTTCTTGTAGTGAATGGTGAGGGCGTTGCAGATGCGCTCAAGTGCCGCGCAGTCATAGCAGCGCGTGCCGTCCTTCGCGCAGGGCGTTTTCTTGCCCTTGCGGTGCGCGTTGCGCGGGGCGGCGATGCGGTGAATGCGATCGATGCCCGCCGCGATGTCGGGGACGAGCTTGTTGATGCCGACGACGAAGTAGGTCTTTTCATGCCCGAAGAGCGAGCCCGCGACACGGTTGCCCGCACCATCCATGTTGAGGATCTGCCCCTCTTCCGTGATGGCGTTCGCCGAGAGCAGGAACACATCTGTCATCAGTGCCTCGCGCCCTGCGGCGAGAAACGCTTCGATGCCGCCGACGTGCCCCGCGCGCGGCGGGTCGATTACCTCGTTGTGCTCACTCAGACGCTCATAGAGTGAAAGTGCCCGCAGCGTCTCGGAGTCGCCGAAGCCGACGCGCTTGCCGCGAATCTCGGCGGAGAGATAGTCCGCCGCCGCTGTGCGCTCCGCGAACCGCGAGACATCGTAGCGATTTTGGCGAAATGCCTCCACCGTGCGCACAATGCGCTCCTCATAAGCCGTGTCGGACATTGTTCCCACCTCCTTCGCATAGCCCTTGATGCCAACGTGTCACGAAGCGAACCCGTTCCCTCTCAATACGTCTCGATGATATTAAAATTCGAGTCGCACGCAGCAGGTGTGCGCCCGATCTCACGGATCACACGGATGATGTGATCCTCCGAGAGTGCGCGGGGGCTCTTCGCGCCCGCATCGTGGAGAATCGTCTCCTTGTGCACCGTGCCGTCGATGTCGTTCGCACCGAAGCAGAGCGCGACCTGCGCCACGGGTACGGTCAGCATCACCCAGTACGCCTTGATGTTGCGGAAATTGTCGAGCATCAGACGCGAGATCGCAATCGTCCGCAGATCGTCCCACATCGTCGTCTGCCGCACCGTCCGCCCCAGCTCCGTATGCGACGGCAGGAACGGGAACGGGATAAACGTCTGAAAGCCGCCCGTCTCATCCTGCAGCTCGCGCAGACGCAGGAGATGCTCGACGCGCTCCGCGATGGTTTCGATGTGCCCGTAGAGCATGGACGCATTCGTCTTGATCCCAAGTTCGTGCGCCGTTCGGTGCGTTGCGAGCCACTCGTCCGCCGTCGCCTTGTTTGGGCAGAGTTCATCGCGCACGCGATCCGTCAGTATCTCCGCACCCCCGCCCGCAATCGACTGCAGCCCCGCCGCACGCAGCCGCAGGAGCACCTCGCGCACCGTGCGCCCCGAACTCTTTGCAAAATGCGTGATCTCCACGCCCGTAAACCCCTTCAGATAGAGCGAGGGGAATGCCTCGTGCAGAGCTTTCAGCCGCTCCAAATAGTCCTCAAATGTCCACGCGGGGTGCAGCCCGCTCACCACGTGCAGCCCCGCCAGATGTGGGTCGCGCATCGCATCCGCGACGTGCGCCACCGCCTCCTCCACGCTCATCTCGTACGCGCCCGCATCCTCCGCGTCGCGCCCGAACGCACAGAACTTGCAGTGTGCGAGACAGATATTCGTGAGGTTCACATGACAGTTCACGTTATAGTAGACGATGTCGCCGCACTTCTCCTGCCGCACGCGGTCAGCGAGCGCACCAATCCATGCAATATCGCGGCACGCAAAGAGCCGCAGCCCATCCTCCCGTGTCAGCCGCTCACCATTCTCTATTTTCTTCTCAATCTCCAAGTATTCGCTATGCAATCTCTCTTCTCCTAAAATATATGATGGATTAGGATGTTCGACATACAGGGCGCATTTTCCTGCCATACATGACAAAGGAGCAGACCGCAGCCTGCTCCTTTGTCGTATATCCACTTACTTCTTCGGCGTAATCGCAAGCGCGCGCACGGGCAGTCCCGTTGCTCCCTCAATGTTCGGCCATGCGAGGAAGAGAAGCGCGCCCGCAGGCGCAACACGGTCAAGATTCGTCAGCACCTCGACCTGCAGCTTGCCCTGATCCAAGAGATAGCGCTCGCACGCGAGGTCGCCCGCCTTTGCCGCCTCTGCCGAGGCGTCCGTGTCGAGTGTCTCATGCCCGCTCGCCGCTGCATTGCGCGTTTCGTAGATGTACTTCAGCGCATCCATCGACCAGCCGGGGAAGTTCTCGCTGCCGTCCTCCGCCGTGCCGGAGATCGCGTCCATGTCCGGCCAGTGGCGGCTCCACCCCGTGTAGAGTGCGACGAACGCCCCATCTGGGATCGCGCCGTATTTCGCCTCGTACGCCTTGATGTCCTCCACCGTCACCGCATAGTGCACATCGTGCGCGACCTGCTCCGTCACGTCGATCACGCACAGCGGATAGAGCATGTGCTGCGCCCCGTAGGACTCAGCGAGCGGACGGTTGCGTACAAAATGCCCCGGGAAGTCGATGTGCGTCCCAAACTGCCCCGGGAACTTGAACGTCTGGATCAGGCAGTCGAGCATCGGATTGCCCCAGTCAAAGCACGTCTTTGAGAGCTCCACCGAACCCTCGGGGATCCCCGCCCAGCATGGGCTGTCATTGTTCAGCGGGTGCGTCAGATCCACCCACTCATACGCATCCGACTTCAGCTCCTCCAGTGCGTTCCACAGCTGATATCCCATATCCCCATCTCCTTTATTCTATAGCCCAATTTATATGTTATATGGCTGTAACAAATGTCAGAAAGCCTAAAATCACACCAATGAAATTCGGGACGATAAGGATAAAATCCTTTTTTGGCTCTTTCGTCCATCCATAAATAACCCAAATTAAACAGGAAATCGAAGCGGTAAGAGGCTGCCACGGTTGAGCCTTTACCCCTTCTAAATTAGCGATAATTTGAGGAATATAGGTGATAAACACAAAAACACCGATAAACGCTCCGATTGAACCCACGATAAGATTGATTTTCTTTTTTTCCATAAATTACCTCCATTTTTATATAACTTACATGTTTAATATATTATCATAGGCCTTGCATTTTTTCAAATTAAATTCTTTTATGGCGTTGACAATCTTCTGAAGTTTGACTATACTAAAGATAGTTAAGGAGGATTCAGCGGCAGCCTGATTCAGGACAGGCAGCCCCTCGTATGATCCGTAAGCATACGGGCAGAGTTCTCCGGAGTTTCCACAGTGTTGACCGACGGTTGTTGGAGAGGGAGTCGGCTATGCAGCTTCGCTGGCTGAGCGAAGGGCGCATGGCAGGTGTTCCCGGATGGACTGGGAGGAGATTCCGATGGGTCATTGAGTGGCCGCAGGGTGTCCGCACAGGTGGATCGAGTCTCAGCGCGCGATGAGACGGTGTGTCAGAAAAGGTGCGGCAAGGAGGATGCGGCAGCCCGAAGAGGACGGGCACAGGGACGTACAAAGCGCGCATCAGAAGATTGTTTTCCCACGAGTGGAGTTGTGGCGTGTGCGCTGCTGTACGTCAAGGTAGTTTCTCAGCGTTTTGGAGGAAAGTTCCTCATCTCGTGCTAGCCGGGGCGAGGAATGAAGCGAAGACCGTTTGGATGCAAGAGAGTTACCTATCACTTCCCGTATTTTCCTCAGACCGCCGACAGGTGACGAGAAAGCCTGTCGGCGGTTTTGTATTGTATACATGATGTTCGATACGTTTAGGAAGCACTGATAAATGCAGCCGCGCAATCTTAGGCGCATCTTTTTTGCCCGCACGACGTCCGCGATCCTCCACATAGCTTTTGCAGCGTTAGGTTTGCCTCCTTGTTCGTACGAAAAATCTACGCCAATCTGCAGGACTGTTTTATCAGCGATTCCTTTACATTCTGTATTTCTATGTTATAATATTTTCGTTATTTTTTCTTCATCTAGGTAAAGGACAGGTGGTTATCGCATGAAAGATTCGCACAACGAGTTCATGCAGCACGAGTTGAGACTTCCCGAGCTCACCGTGCGCGGCATGCTGCTCGGCGCGATCCTCACGATCATCTTCACGGCCTCGAACGTCTACCTTGGGCTCAAGGTTGGACTGACATTCTCGTCGGCGATCCCGGCGGCGGTCATCTCGATGGCGGTGCTCAAGATGGCGAAGGACGCGAACATCCTTGAGAACAACATGGTGCAGACGCAGGCATCGGCAGCGGGTACGCTGTCCGCAATCATCTTCATCATCCCCGGTATGCTCATGATCGGCTACTGGCAGGGCTTTGAGTTCTGGCAGACGCTCATCGTCTCGGCGTGCGGCGGCTGTCTCGGCGTGCTCTTCACGATCCCGCTGCGCCGCGCGATGGTCGTGCACAGCGACCTCGCATACCCTGAGGGCGTTGCCGCCGCAGAGATCCTAAAGGTCGGCAGCCACACGAAGGACGACGGCAAGTCCGAGTCCGGCATCAAGGAAATCCTCTCAGGCAGCGTAGTCGCGGGTGTCATTGCTTTTCTCACGAACGGTCTGCAGGTTCTCGGCAGTTCCCTCTCGGCGTGGTTCCACGTCGGGCGCGGCATGACGCAGCTGCCGCTCGGCTACTCCACCGCGCTCGTGGGTGCGGGCTACCTCATCGGCATTGCGAGCGGACTTGCCATGCTGACGGGAATCGCTATCGCATGGGCGGGATTCGTTCCCTACTTCACCATGACAGAGATGCTGCCCGACGGCATGACCATGCAGAAATTTGCGGGCACTGTCTATCAACAGAAGGTGCGCCTCATCGGCGCAGGTGCGATGGGCGTCGCTGCGATCTGGACGCTCATCACACTGGCTCGCCCCGTCATCGACGGGGTGAAGGAAGCAATCGCAGGGGCACGTATGGATGATACGGAAAAAGACATCCACCGCATGGATACGGACATGACGATGCGCAGCATCATGCTCGTCTTCGGCGTGACCGTTATCGGACTGCTCGGCATTTTCTACGTCTTTGTCTCGCCCGAGCACATCCCGCCAAGCCAAAAACTTATCTTCACCATTGTCGGTGTCGGCGTTGCCGTTCTCATGGGCTTCTTCGTCGCCGCCGCCTGTGCCTATATGGCGGGACTGGTCGGCACGTCCTCCAGCCCGATCTCCGGCATCGGCATTCTCGGCATCATCGTCGCCTCGCTCATCATGTACTCCCTCTGCGCCTCGTTCGGCATCTTTGAACTGCCCGGCGGAGAGAAGTTCGCGACGGCGACCGCCATCTTTACCACCTCGATCATCCTCGCGATTGCGTGTATCTCGAACGACAATATGCAGGATCTCAAGACGGGCTGGCTCGTCGGAGCAACGCCGTGGCGCCAGCAGGTAGCACTCCTCATCGGCTGTGTGGTCGGTGCGCTCGTCATCGCGCCCGTGCTGAACCTCCTCTACGAGGCGTACGGCTTCCCCGGTGCGATGCCGCGCGCGGGCATGGATCCCGCACAGGCACTCTCCGCACCGCAGGCGGTGCTCATGACCACCATCGCACAAGGCATCTTCTCCAGCAAACTTGCATGGGAGTATATCTACATCGGCATCGGGCTCGGCGTGGTGCTCGTCCTCATCGACCTCTTCCTCAAGCGCACGACGCGCAGTCTCTGTCTGCCGCCGCTCGCCGTCGGCATGGGCATCTATCTCCCGCCCGTCATCCAGACGCCGCTCGTTGTCGGCGCGATCCTCGGTTACTTCCTCAACCGCCGCCTGCGCAACAGCGGCGGCTCGAACGCCGAGGCAGCAGGTCTTAGGCGCGGCACACTCTTCGCCTCGGGGCTCATCGTCGGTGAGTCCATCGTCGGCGTTCTGCTCGCAGGGGTTATCGTCGTCTCCGTTTCAAACGGCGGCGGCGAGGCACCGCTCTCCATCGCCCCCGAGGGCTTTGCCGACACTGCCGAGATGCTCGGTCTCCTCGTCTTCCTCGGCATCCTCGGCCTCTTCAGCAAGGTTGTTCTGAGCGGAAAGAAATCCGCGTAACTCCATACAACACGACAACACGCCGGCAGAAATGTCGGCGTGTTCTTGTATAAAATAAATGTATTATGTGTTACAATACCCCCACAGGTCAAATTTCTGCACATACGTCCACAGTCGTCTCAGACCAAAGGAGGCTGCCATGCACCTATTGTTTCGCACGCTCCTCGCCGTGCTCGCCCTTCTCTGCTGCGCCCTGTCCACGGTGAGTGCAGGACCCGCGCCCGCACTCACGCGTGTCGAGCCCATCGCACTCTGGGCGGAGGCGACCTCCCCCGTTGCGGTAGAAGCGGACTATCCGAACCGCCTGCCCGAGGGCACGGTGTTCCGTGGGGAGAATCTTTTCATTAAGACACGCTTTATCGGCTATCCTGCGTGGAACTTGCTGACCTATCGGAGCGGGTCGGAGACGGGGCGCATACTGGACTACAGGGAAGTCGCGCGCACACCGCTCACGGACGATCTGCGCGTGATCGTCGGGTATGAGCAGATCGTCAGCATTCCGTTTGCAGAGATCGGCACAGCGGAGATCGACCTCTGCATTGCCGCTGCCGATGCGGGGAGCGGCGCACCGAGCCATGCCGTTGTCCGAGGAGTACAGACAGAGAAGTAGTATGTAGGGATTGAGGGAAAAACATGAACATGAGGGATGAATTCGAGCGCATCATGCGGGAGCAGCGCGAGATCGCACTCGCGACGACAACGGACGGGCTGCCGCACGTGCGCATCGTGAACTTCTACTATGCGCCCAAGGAACGCTGTGTCTACTTCGCCACGTTCAAGGACAATGAAAAGGTCGTCGAACTCGCGGCGAATCCGAACACCGCCTTTACCACTGTCCCACACAACGACACGAACGAACACGTCCGCGCGAGCGGCAGAGCCGTCAAGTCTGCGCACACCGTCTACGACCTCGCGCCACTCTTTGCGGCGAAGATCCCGCGCTATCAGGAGACCATCGATGCCGTCGGCGACGACCTCATCCTCTACGAGATCACGGTCGATATGGCGGTCGTCACCGTGGACATGAGGCACATCGAGCACATCCGGCTCTGAAACGAACAGCAAACGGGGCAGGCGTACGAAGTTTTACCGCTTCGCACGCCTGCCCCGCTTTAATTTCACTTATTTGCGTTTCTGCGGATGCAGCTTATCATTTTGCGTCCCGGGATGCGGATTGCGGAAATTCTTCGGATGCTTCCCGTCAGGATAACGAATCTCCTCCAATCGAAGGAATCGGTTAAACTTTATAAGGGCACCGTCCGTCGAGTACTCGGGCACATTCTCAAGGAGCTGCAGCCCCCACTCGTCCGCGCCCATCTCCTGACTGAGCGACATCTTGCGCTCCCAGAGCGTATCCACGAGGTTGATCCCGATCTGCCGCGCCGTCATCGCAGAGGCAGAGCCGCCGAGTGCACCGAGAATATTCGAGACGATGTTCAGCCCGTACTGCTTGTCATAGCTCTCAAGATGATCCTTGCCCGCCCAGTGCCCGAACTCGTGCGCCATGACAAACGCGACCGCAGAGGTACTGTAAATGTGTATCCCGTTGAGGGGACGCATACGGTAGTAGCTGATGTAACCGTCGTTCTGATAGGTGTCCATAAAATTTACCATCGAGTCCGCCATATAGCCGTACCCGCCGGGGAGCATAAACGCATTGGGAACGTCACTGTGGTACATCTTCATCGGCGCGAGCCAGCGTTTGTGCACGCCATCCTTCCAGTTGAGGTGTTCGGGGTTCGACGCGATCAGACGCTGCTGGATCGTGATGAGATCATCATCCATCGCAACATCGTTCTTCTCCTCATAACGCTCCACCGCCGCCCTGCCGATCTCGTGCTCCTCCGCGCTCGTCATAAAATGCGCCGCTGCAGAGGAAACGAATGGTGCTGGCTGCACCGCAGCACACAGGGACATGCCGAATGCAAGCCCCACGGCAAGCATACACTTCTTTTTCGTATTCATTCCACACAACTCCTTTGTAAACATCCTCCCTCTCCGTAGGGAGGTTTTTTGATGCTGCCCCGCGCCCCTTGCCGCACTCCTTTCCTGTATTTCGGGGTTCCCTGTCACGGAAATAGCGTAGGGTATCATGAGAACGATGTTTTGTCAACCGTGATTTTTGCAGACACAAAAAAACCTTCAACAGCAGTTTGTTGAAGGTTGAGAGAATCCGTTTCCTTGCGGGGATGTGGTTTTAAAATAGGATGAGACGGAGATCCTCAGCGAGGTAATCTGCGGGTTTCCGTCCCCTTGCGGGAATGTGGTTTTAAAATACGTGCAGGCGGGGCAGCGTGCGCCTACGGTGACGTACCAGTTTCCGTCCCCTTGCGGGGATGTGGTTTTAAAATTAAAAGGGGATTTTGCCAAACAGAACGCCCAATGGCTGTTTCCGTCCCCTTGCGGGGATGTGGTTTTAAAATCCTTGCGGCTGGAAGCCTTGCTGTGCCTGCCTCAAAATGGCACTTTGCGGCGCGGATGTGTTTCCCCTCCTTTTTGCGTCGATGATGCGTTCTAAAAACCTTTGCCAAGGTTGCGGCTCTAAGTGCGGCGCGGATTTCATTTTTGAGTATAGCACATTGTCCCTCTTTCTGCAATCCCTCCACGCCTTTGGACGCTAAAGGAAGCACTGATAAATTCAGCACCGCCATCTTGACGCATCTTTTTTGCCCGCACTGTGCCCTCGATCCTCCACATAGCTTTGGCTATGCGTCCGGTTTGCCTCCTTGTTCGGACGAAAAATCTACGCCAATCTGACGGACTTCATTTTATCAGCGATTCCTAAAAAATGATAACATCCTCGACGTGACGATCTCCGACACCCCACGAGCGGACGGAGGTGTGGTTGGCGAGGAGGTAGATGCGCAGGGAGTCGGTGCGTGGGTCGATGAGGCGCGTTGTGCGTGCGATGAGGTCGTCGTATTTCCGCGCGGTGAGGAATGCCTCGAATGCGGATTTCTGTACGCGCACGCCGTAGCGTTCGAGGCATTTCACCATTTTCGTCCGCCACTTGTCATCGGTGATGTCGTAGATGATGAGGACGATGCAGCGGCGTTCGTCTGCGGCGCAGAATTCGCTCTCGTCGTAGTCGTACTCCATACGTCTCACCTCATCGCAGCCGCACGGGCTCATAGATGTCGGCGTTCTCCGCCATGAGTGCCTGTGCATACTGCCGTGCCATGGTGAGGGCGAAGGGAGAGCCTCTGAGGAAGACCTGCCGTTCCTGCCGAAAGACGTTGACATGGCGGGTGGACTCAAGCCGTCCGAAGAAGTATCCGCTGCGCGAGAGCCATGTGACGGGGATGCCGAGGCGCAGGAGTTCGACGATTGCCTTGGAGGAGACTTGTACGGTGTCGATGAGGGTGAGCCCCTCAAGGGATTCGGCGGGGATCTCCATGATACATTCCCGATTGCGTCCGACGGTGAAGTTGCCGCCGCGCTTTTGGATGTATGCGCCTTCCTCGGTGATGTAGGCAAAGCTCATGGGGCGTCTCCTTTCCACGCGGGTTTCTTTGTCCCCCTTCCCCACGCAAGCAGGGGTGCGGGGGGACAGACGCTTCGCTGTTTACTCGTGGATTTCGAGAGCTTCTTCGAGCCATCCATTCAGTGTGTGGTAAAGATCGCGGATTTGGTTGATGTTGCTCCCGTAGACGAGGCTGAGCATGTGGGCGAATACGTTCATGAGTTTTTCCGAGCCCATGCCCATCCGTTCTTGGAAGACTTCTTCAGTGACGTTCGTGATCTCATGGGCAACTGTGTTGCGCAGGGAGTTTGCTGTCCTGACTTTGTCCAGATCCTTCAGGAGCATGGTGTGCAGGTTGGCATTCCGTGCGAGGTTCTTTTCCTGCATATAGCGACAGTAGTGGTCGAGCAGGAAGAAGGAGAGGGATCGGTCGCTGTACCTGCGCGGCAGTTCCCGATCGAGATGTTTGAGGAAGTCCGGCATCTGCTCATCGAGTTTGTCTCTGACAAGCACGATTTCGCCATTTTTCCTCTTTTCACAGACGGCGACAAGGGTCTGTTTTGCCTGTTTTCTGACGTATTCGTTCAGGAATTCGTAGAGGAACGGGACAATGCGGAGCATGAGGTTGGACAGTTTTCCGTTTTCCTGATCGAGCTGCATGACGAGGAAGTATTCAACGAGGCTTTCCTCTTTGTAGCCCTTGAAGAAAAAGAGTTCGGTGTTCCGATAGCTGCTCAGGATTTCGCGTGCCTCTGCAGGCAGGAGTGCGACGCGCTTTGCCGCATGGCGCAGGAGCACCTTTGCCTCCTCGGGGACACGCGGGCTTTGCTCAGCGAGCATGAGGGCGGCTTGGTACTCGTAGGAGCGAATGAGTGCGACGATGCGGTTGCGCTCGGAGTAGTAGCGGAAGACGGAGAGGGGCGGCTCCTCAAGACGTGATTCTGTCTCAGGCTCGTTGTCATAGTTGCTTGCGATGAGGTCCTGTATCTCCTTTTCCGTCATGACCATTTTATGATCGTTTGCCGCCCGAACGGGGGTAACGGTCTGTATGCCGATGCAGCGATCATTGTCTGCGGCAAGGATGGCGAGGATGGTTTTGATCTGCGGCGTGCCCGAGCTGAGGTTGAGCAGGATCTCATGATCGGGATATTTCTCCAACAGATCTGCGACCGTCTGCGGCAGTATTTGACTGAATGCCTCATAGCGACTGGGGTCGACGATGTCGGTGTAGATCGGCGGGTCAATGATGCAGTCGGGGGCTACATGTTTGATCGCGGTGGTGTAGCGGTGGTCGTTCTGCTCGGTGTCGCCCATCTCCTTGGTGAAGAAGAGGAGAACACGCTCCGGCTGATAGTGGCGCACGATGTGTAAGCAAGCACCGTCGTGACAGTTTTTGATGGGATCGGTGCTCCCAATAGGTGAGAACAAAATTCGCTTCATCTCGTTCATCCTTTCCAGATATGTGTCTCTACCGCGCCCATGCCGAGGGCGGTTTTGATGCCGATTCCCGCGTAGGGGGCAAAGGCGAGGAGTGTGCCGAGGATGCGGCGCACCATGTCGTTGCCCGCGAACTGCAGTGCGATCTGTCCGCGAAAGCCGCGGATGGTATACCCCTCGACGGAGAACGCTGCAGAGCGCAGTGCATAGCGCGTGAGACGCGTATGCACTGCAAGGATCTGCGCGAGGTCGTCTTCCTCGATGCGGATGTCGGGACAGAATCTGTTCCACCGTGCGAGGAGGCTCTGCAGGATGAGTGCGCTCTCGGGCAGGATGATGTATGCGCCGCCCTGTTTGAAGCTGGTCGGTGTGAGAAAGTGTATCTCTGCACCGCGGGGTGCGGTCTCCGCGCGAAAGTATTCATCGGCGATGTCCTGATAGCTGCGCTCCTCTACGCATTGTATGTTTTGCACGTCGACGGTGTAGCCCTTTTGCCTGAGATGGATGTGCTCCAAGCTCTGCAGTACCGCGCCGATGATCTCGCCCGCTGTGCGGTCGAGTGTGCCGATACGCCAAATGACGCGCTCCCGCGCTCTGTCCCAGCGGATGCACTGGCTGTAGGGGCGCAGGTTCTCTGTGTGCAGGTAGGCGGCGTAGTCCTCCGGCAGCTGCTCGATGAGTGCGCCGTGGAGGATGGAGCCCATGGAGGAGGGGGCACGCGCACCGTCGGGCAGGCGCAGCTCCGCCTCAAACCGTCTGAGCATTGCCAACTCCTGTGATGGAGCAGAGCCCCATGAGCCAGTCCTGTGTATCCATGCGCGCGAGTTTCAGTGTGCGTGGGCTGATGGCGCGGTCGTACTGACGATGTTTGTGTGCGCGGAACATGCTGTCGAGTGCCGTTTTGATGAAGTTCTGTGCCTCGTTGTCGCTGTCCGCGAGCGCGTAGATGAGGGTCTTGGCGAGGAAGCCCGTTCCTCCGCCGATGAGGATGTCGGCACGCGCCGCATCCGCGAAGACCTCGGGGTATCTCCTGCCGAATACGCTTTCCTGCCGCCGCAGTCCGTCGGCGGTGCAGGTATGCGCCATGGCGATGATCTCGTCGAGGCTGCGGATGCCGAGGGTGCTGAGCATGGCGCGGTCAACGGTGATGGAGAAGCGAAGCCGCCGCCCCGCAGGGATGCACTCACGAAAGAGGGATACTTTGCTCTCACCCGCGCCCTCGTCCATGCCGGTGGTCGCGTCGAGTTTCCGCAGGATGACGGTGTCGGTCTCGCCCTCCGCGCAGACGGCATCCCCAACGCGCAGGCCGCGCATGGCGCTGACGACGGCGTTGTGTCGCGCTCCGCGCACGCGCAGTGTATGGAGCAGCTGGATCTCGAGATCCTGCATGATTTTCTGAAATTCTTTCTTTTTCCATCGTGGATTTTCAATCACGCGTTTGCAGTCCTGCCAGACGCTCCGATATTTCTTCGGATCGCGGGAGATGAGCCCGTAGAGGATGCCTGTGCGCAGTGCACCCTTGATCGAGCTGCCGGGGATGTAGGGACGGCCGTCCGCGAGGATGGTCTGACTGATGATGTCGTTGAGGGTGTCCTTGTCCCCATCGGTGAGCGGATCTGCCACAGCTCGCCGTGCAGCGACGGCGGAGAGCTCCTCCTCGGTGACGCCGCGTGTGAGCAGCCACTCGCGCAGGTTGTCAAATCCGAATGCACCTTTCCGAACATACGCGATGAATGGGTCGATGAGGCCGTGCCGATCCAGGAGGTCGATCCACCTGCGCTCGTTCGGAAATGCGGCTTCGCGCGTCTCGAAGTTGTAGAGGTACTCAAATGCTTTGTAGGTCTCGCCCGAGCCTGTGTGGACGGGGCCGATGCACTCGAGTTCGTAGTCCTGTCGGATGATGTCGCCGCTCATGCTGTCACCCCCGCATAAAGTCCATAGCCGTAGCGCCAGACGGGATGTCCGTCGTGCGTCCCCAATGTGCTGCATGTGCCGCCAATCCGCACAGGAAAACAGGAACCTGCGTCGAGGAGATAGACGCTGTTCTTCTTCTCGGCGGCATGGGTCGGGTAGCTGATGAAGCCGCCCGCACGGCGCAGCCGATATGCCCCTGCCTTGACGGCGGCGAGGTCGTCCGCTGTCGGGAGGACGGGCGCGAGTGCGAGCTGCCACGGGGCACTGTCCGCTGCGAGCATCTCTCTGAGTGCTGCGAGGTCGCCGCCATCGTCCGCGTCCATGTGGATGATTTCACCGACACGGAATTTGCCATAGCCGCTCGTACGCTTGCCGCCGATACCGGCCATGCCGAGCCACGCGAGGAGGCGGTGCAGCCACGCGCCCATCTCCGCGTCCCGCACGCGGGCAATGAGGAAGAGCCCTGCGCGGGCGGCAAAGGTGAACTGAGCGACGTAGTAGGGCAGAGGTTCCTCGCCGCGCGTGTTCACACGCTGGCACAGGAACTCGATGCCGAAGTCGGCGTCAAAATCGTTCTCCTCGAACGGGATGCCGCGCTCCATGGCGCGGATGTAGTCCTGCATACGGCTCGCACGGATGTATTTGAGTTTTTTCTGCTTTTTACGCAGGGTGGCGTTCGCGCAGGTGGTTTGGTAGTCCTCGCGCTGCTCCCGTTCTTTGCGCTCCACACGCAGGACGGGGCGCGGGAGGAAGAGTGCCATCGCGCCGTCGCTTTTGCGGCTCTGCCACGGCAGGAGGTCGGAGAGACGCAGGTCGCCGCGCTCGACTTCCTCCGCAAGGCGTACGAGGCTCGCCTCCTCCCCTGCGGCGGCGAGCTCGGCGCAGAGCGCACCAAAGAGGGCATCGGCGGGGTACTCCATGCACGCCTCGTCCAGTCTGCCGCCGCGCCCCGGCTGTCCAAAGTGAACGGCCGTCTCGAAGTGGAGCGGATAGATCACATAGCTCACATGGATCCGCCACCCTTCTGCAGGAGATCTGTGATGGCATCCAGCTGTGCTGCATCCGGTCCCTCACCTGCGAGTGCGAAGTGCTCGACGGCGAACGCTCGGAGCGATACTCTGCCGTACCCGCGCGATCCGTGCCCGCCGAGGTAGTCCATCTGGAGGAGGCGGAGCCCCTTGCCGAGGATCTGCATATCCTCCATGAGTTCCGCCGGACGCTCGATGTTGTATATGAGGGTGAATGCGAACTCGGTGCCCGCCGGCAGACGTTCGATCTGACGCGGGTTCGCGACGGCGGTCGCACGGTTGATGCTGTTCTCGAATTTGATCTCGCCGATGTAGGTGTCGAGCTCCATGCTGCCAAACTGGGCGAGGGACTCCGGTGTCATGCGGATGTCTGAGAACTGCAGACGCGCTGCCTGTCCGCCTCCGCTGCCCTGTGCGGCACTGCCAAAGAGCCGCCGAATCTGCGGGCTGTCCTTATCGATGTCGTTGAGCACGTAGTCCTGCGTGGAGCAGCTGCGTGCGAGGAGGGTGCGGATCTTGCCCTTGAGCGAGCTGCCGGGGATGATGGGCTGCTTCGTCAGCGGGTCGCGGATGAACTGTTTGTCCACTGCGCCGATGGGCGCGAAGTCGGACGATGCACCGATGTGCATGCCTGTCTCGACGCGGAGGGTCGCTGTCACTTTTAGTTTCCCCACGAGTATGCTCTGATTTCCCTGTGCCATGGTCAGTTCTCCTTCCCACCGTAAAATTTGTGATAGGCGACAAGCGCCTCGATGTAGCGTGCAAAGTCGTTGTATCGCTTCATGTCCCTGCCGATTTTGTCGAGGCAGTCCCACAGGCGGGCTTGGTCGACGAAGTCACGCACGGCGCTGTTGCGTGTCGCCTGATAGGCGAGCTTGACCTTTAGGAATTTGACCTCCTTGGCAAGATCCTCGCTCAGTTCCTCTGCGTTCGGATGGACGGCGCGATAGACGGTGACTTTGTTCGTCAGCGCGTTTGCCGCCGCGAGGAATTTGCGGATCTGGCTCTTGGTCAGCTCAATCTCATCGCGATGGTTGCGCTTGAGCTTCTTGATGATGCCCTCTGCGATTGCGGCGATGTCCTGTACGGGTGCGGCTTCTGCTCGTGTCTCAGCCATTTGATCCCTCTCCCTTCTCTCGGATGCTGTATATGATCAGCTGGAATGCGGTTGACAACTGTCTGCGCTCTGCCGGGTCGCGGTACCACTCGTAGAGCTGCGTACGCACGCGCCGATATGCCTCCTGTGCGGGGCTCTGTGCCGGAGGAGCGAGCCGTGCGAGTGCGTAGGCAAAGCGTGCGAGCTGGATCTGTCCGTCCTGCTCCAAAAGGGTGAGCAGCCGATAGACAGCACTCTTGCCGAGGCTCAGCCGCTCTCCTTTCGCCCCCTCTTCAAAAATGCAGTTCGCACGCAGGAAAGCGAGTTTCTCCCCGCAGACACGGTCGATGAACGCGTCCCAGCCGTAGATCGGCGTGTGTCGCTCGAACTCTGCGAGGGAGTGCCCCTCGGTGACCGCGCCAAAGAGGGCAACGCTGTCCTTCTGCGGTCTGCCGTCCGCGCCGCGCTGATCCTTTGCGTGCGACTCGAGGTCGCCGGTGCGGCGCGCCATCTCGGCGACGGGGCATTTGTCCTTGAAGAAGCCGAGCCCCGCCGAGAAACGGAGTTTGCCGCCCGTAAAGCGCAGGAAGGCACGGCGCAGATCGACGGCGAGCTCGACGATGTCGTCCCACGCGCCGAGGAGGAAGATGTCGTCGCCGCCCGAGTAGACGATGTGGACGTCGCGCTCCGCCTTCTTTTCTCTGCCAAAGAGGGAGAAGGGCGCGGTCTTTTGTCGGTCGCCGACACCGCTGACACTGCCGCTGCAGAGGAGGTTGATGTAGTGCTTGAAAAAGAGTGAGAGCCGCTGCGAGAGCGCCGCTGTGCGCGTCATGGTGACGTACTCCGACGGGAATCCCGCGAGGAATGCCGCGCCGAGGTTGTCCACGTCGGCGCGCATGACACCGATGCGCGGGATGCCCTTGCTGTCCTCCGTGCCGCCGCTGCGCTGTGCAAGGTTCTCCATCTCAAGTACCGCCTTGTTTTCACGCGCAGAGTAGTCGCCGAGCCAGAGGTGTGCGGCGGGCAGATCACCCGTGTACGCTGCGTTCTTCGCGTAGATGCGCTCGATCTTGTACGAGAGACGGTCGACATCGTCCAACTCCTCTGCCGTGAGGTAGAGGGTACGCCCGATGCCGGGCAGGGAGAGCGCCTCCGCACCGCGCTCTGCAGAGACGCAGAAGGCGTTCTTTGTCAGGATGCGCTCGCCAAAGGTGAAGAGATGCGAGCACATCCCGCACGCCTCAATGGAGGGGTCGGCGGAGTAGTGCATGAGATGTGTCGTGGAGGTGTGGCAGACGGCACATTCACGATCCTTGTCCCGCGTTTTGTTCCATGCGCTCTCGGGCACGAACATCGCCGCGAGCTGATCCTCGGAGTAGCGGCAGAGTTTTTCCGCCGAAAGCCCCTCGCTCACACGGCGAAATGCCTCCTGTGTGCCCTGCCCCGCAAGCTCCGCCCCCGTGCACGCCGTCCACGCCATCGCGAGGTAGAGGCTGCTGCCGAAGTGCTCCAGCATCCAGCTGTTGACCTCGGTATGGCAGCGTGTGAGGAGGTTCTGCACGTCCTCGGTATTCGGCAGGAGCAGGTAGAAGTGTCCGCCGCCCGTGTAGAGGAGCGCACTGCGGCTGATGCCGCACGCGCTGAGGATCTCGTCCACGATGTTCTCAAGCAGGATCTCAAGGTAGAACGAGCGACCGCGCAGGCTCTTGAGTGCGCCCTTGGACGGGATCGCGTAGATGAACGGCTGTATCCCCGAGATGTCCGCCGATACGAGGAGGAATTCGGGCAATGCTTCGCCGCCCCGCTCCTCGTATGTGTGTGCACTGTGGATGTCCTGTGCCGCCGCATAGCGATGGAGCGCAGCCGCGTACGCCGCTGTCATGCGTGCGTAGTCATAGAGCGCGATGTCCGCGCCCGCGGGGGACGGCACATAGCTCATCGTCTCCTCAAGGACGCGCAGGAGTTCGCCGAGCGGCATGTGCACGGGGGATTTGCGTGCAAAGTGTCTCGCGAGCCGATCGCAGACCTCCCGATGACCGCGCACTGCATCATCGAGGTCGCCGACGGGACACGGAAAGAGCATCCCCGCCCCATCGGTCAGACTGCGGATCGGAAAGCCCTCCTTCGCCCCATCGGCAGCACCGAAGCGATTGAACACGCTCTCAAGGTGTGCGGGCTCATGCGGCGCGGCATGCTCCGATGCGGATGTTCCCGCACCGGCAAGCCGCTGCGCCGCATCGAGGATCCATCCAATCGCGTCGTCGGATGCGCCTGCGTCGGCACGCAGCAACTGCAGAAGCGCCGCATCCTCCGCACAGTATTCTGCGAGGAATGCCGTCCCCGCATCGTGTGCAGCAGGATGCGCACGCGCCGCGAGAATGCGGACGGCGCGCAGGAGTGCCGCCCGTTCGATCCGTTCACACAGATCTTCCATAGCCTCATCTCCTTTCGTTTTCCCTTAATCTCAAACTAATAAAAAATATTCTCTCTCCCGATGAAAATTCCTGCATGTTTTTAAGACTGAAATAAAAAAAGCAGCACGCGGCTGCTTTGCTTATAGGAATCGCTGATAAAATGAAGTCTGTCAGATTAGTGCAGATTTTTCGCCGTGTCAAGGAGACAAACCGGACGCATAGCAAAGACTATGTGGAGGATTTGTCGACGAAGAGAGGGCGGAAAAGACGTGCCAAGATGGCAGTGCTGAATTTACCAGTGCTTCCTATATATTATGGCGGATGAATTTCAAAACGCTTTCAACAGTTGATGATAGCATACACCTTCCTCCGACTGACGTTCGCCGAAGCAACGAAATCCGATATCATCGCGTTTATAAAACTGTAGAAGTTTTTCCTCATTCTCGCATTCGAGATACACAACGCCACCACCTATCACACGTTGGATGCGCCGCAAGATATTCAGACAGGAGGTCATCAGCTCCGCCCCCGTGATATCATGCTCTGTAAAGTCGCGACCAAACTGTGCAATCAGAAAAGCAGACAGAACAAAGCCGCCGCTGCCGCGATCCGGCACTGCATAACGCGCGATCTTTTTCCGCAGACGCGCGGAAAGGGCTGCATTCTCGATCTGAACCGCTTTATGGGTCAATGTGAAGAATGCAGATATTTTTCCCTCTTCGTTAATAAGCAGATAGGTGACGGCAAGTTTGCGCCGTGCAAAATCCAATGCCTGCGTGTGCAAAAATCTCTCAACTTCTGAATTCTTCGGACACGAAAAGGCAGACAGAATCTTCTCTGCCGCAGCTTCCCCCATTGCATCAACCAGATCGTAGAGATTGACGATACGAAGACTCATGCGATTTTCTTCTTCCCAAATATGCGCTTGATTTCATCCTTGTCCGTGAGAAGGGAGATATCGCATATCTCCACCGATCCGTGTCTTTCATCAGCAGACTGTTCTGACCGCTCCAACGCCTCGACCAATTGTGCTGCACCTTCCTGCGTCTTGATCGAGATATTGGTTAAAATACTTGATGTTGCCATGTGATCCCCCTCTTTCCTTCTTTTTCTTCAGTATATCAATATTTCTGCAAAAAGAAAAGCACGCAATTCCTAAGGAATCACTGATAAAATAGCCCCTCAGATTGGCGTAGATTTTTTGTCCGAACAAGGAGACAAACCGGACGCATAGCAAGAGCTATGTGGAGGATTGGTCGACGAAGTGCGGGCGAAAAAGATGCGTCAAGATGGCGGCGCTGGATTTATCAGTGCTTCCCTACCTTCAATCCCGCCGAATCCTCGGCAGCAGGAAGCGCAGGAGGACATAGGCGAGCAGGCTGCCCGCGCCTGTGGAGAGAAGAAAGGGGACGATGTAGACGGTGTAGCTCGCGGGGTTCAGCCCCATGAGGAGGGCTGCGACGGGATAGGCGGCGAGCGCGCCGATCAGCCCCGTGCCGAGTGCCTCGGCGATACAGGTGATGCCGAGACGCTTCGTATAGTGGTAGGCGAGCCCGCACGAGAGCGCACCGATCATGCTGCCGGGGAATGCCATGAGGCTGCCGAGCCCTGCGATGTTCCTGAGGAGGCTCGCGGCGAAGGCGACGCCGATGCCCCAGAGAGGGCCGAGAAAGACGGCGGCGAGGATGTTGACGAGGTGCTGGACGGGGGCGCAGCGGCTGCCGAGCACAGGGATGCTGAACAGTCCGCCGAGGACGGCGACGGCGACGAGGATGCCGGCGAGGGTGAGTTTGCGGGTGCGTGTGTCTAGCATATAAATTCGCTCCTCAGATCAAATCCATGCGCGAGTGGACCGCTTCCCTTTCCGAGGTCAAGCCCTGCGGCAAGTGCGCCCGAGATGTATGCCTTCGCACGTTCGACTGCGATGTCGAGCGTCATGCCGCGTGCGAGATTCGCAGCGATGGCACTGGAGAGGGTACAGCCTGTGCCGTGCGTGTTCGCAGTCGCAATGCGCCGCCCCTCGAACCAACGTGCTCCCGCACCGTCGACGAGGAGATCGTTCGCGTCGTCGACGCTGTGTCCGCCCTTCATGAGCACCGCCGTGTGTGCACGATCATAGATGCGTGCCGCTGCTGCGGTCATGCCCTTTCGGTCGGTGATTGCCATATCCGCGAGCACCTCCGCCTCGGGGATATTCGGCGTGATGATCGCCGCACGCGGCAGGAGCAGCGAGACGAGCGCCTCAACAGCATCCTCGCTGATGAGACGTGCGCCGCTGGTCGCGACCATGACGGGATCAACGACGACATTTTTTGCCCTGTATTCGTCCAGTTTCTCGGCGATCACGCGGATGAGTGCGGCATCCGCGACCATGCCGATCTTCACCGCATCGGGCGGAATGTCGGTAAAGACGGCATCGAGCTGCGCTGCGAGAAAAGCGGGCGGGACGGCGAGGATGTCCGTGACCCCCGTGGTGTTCTGCGCGGTGAGCGCGGTAAGTGCGCTCATGCCGTAAACGCCGTGCGCGGTCATGGTCTTGAGATCCGCCTGAATCCCCGCGCCGCCGCTCGAATCGCTGCCCGCAATGGTGAGTGCTGTGTGCATTTTCATCGTGCTTCCTCCTCAGAGTTTTGGTCTATGACAACTGTTACGGATTTACTATGCGTACTGCATTTTCTTTTGTCCATAACATTTATCATAGAACTAGAGCTTCGTGATGTTCATACGCGCAGCGAGTTCTTCGCCCGTCATGCGATAAATGGCATCAATGATGCGCGTCCGATAGGCCGCGTTGCCGTCGCGCTCCCCCATCTGCGCCCATGCGATCTCGCCCGCCGTGCCCATCAGGGCAACGGTTTCGGCAACGGACGCGAGGAGTCCCAGAGGCTCAACAGCGAGAGCCGCCGCAAGGAGCGCGGAGAGCTGACAGCCCGTGCCCGTGACCCGTCCCATCTCCGCGCGACCGTTGCGGACGACGTACGTAGTCACGCCGTCCGTCACAAGGTCGATTGCCCCTGTGACTGCAATGATCGCCTCCGCGCGTGCTGCAAAGCCGCGCAGGAAGTCCGCCGTCGCCGCGAGAGTCTCCTCGGTCACGGCATCCGCTACATTCGCGTCGACGCCCTGTGTTGTGCCGCTCCCGACCGCCAGTGTACGAATCTCGGAGATGTTGCCGCGAATGACGGTCGGATGCACCTCATCGAGGATGCGCAGAGCGGTCTCGGTGCGCAGTCTGCTCGCACCCGCGCCGACGGGGTCGAGCACAACGGGATGTCCGAGAGCACGTGCGTGTTTGCCCGCCGTGAGCATACTCGGGATGGTGCGCGCATTCAGCGTTCCGATGTTGAGGCAGAGCCCTGCGCAAAGCGCGGTGATCTCCTCCACCTCCTCGGGGTCGTCCGCCATAATGGGGCGCGCACCGATGGCGAGCAGGACGTTCGCAACATCGTTGACGGTGACATAGTTCGTGATGCAGTGGACGAGTGGGGATGCCGCGCGGATTTGGTTGAGGGTTGATGCGTTCATGATGTTCCTTTCATAGTGGGAGGATTTTTCGGGGTAGGAAGGGCGATGTCCCTAAGCGAACCCTAGTGGAGCAAGTGAGTAAAGTGTGCGACTCGCCCCCGGCGTACTTCTTTCGTTCAAGCGTAGCGCGTTTAAGAAGTGCGCCGGTATTTAGGCGAATGAGCACGCGATCACTTGCGCAGCTAAGCGTTCGCGTGGGACATGCCTACACCAAAGCATTTACGGTCTACACTTCCCCATCACCCGATTTGCCGCGAGTGCAAGCAAAAGCGTGATTGCCATGGTCGGGAGTGTGCTGCCGACGGGCGTGTCGAGCGTCATGAGCCAGCGATAGCAGAGGAAGCCGATGAACCAGACAGCGAGGTTGACGGCGTGGACAGAGTAGCCTACCGCATCCTCGCGCAGGAGGAAGTAGCTCGCGATCTGGACGGCGATCATGGGCGCGAACACCGAGCCGATGATGTAGAGAAAGCCCGTGATGTCATCCATCGGGTAGAGCATCGCCGCCACCGCGCCGAGGACGGTCACGCCGATACCGACGCTGCGCCCCGCGGCGGAGCGCACGATACTCTCGCTCGAAACGCCCGCCGAGTACGCATCGAGATACGTGGTGGTAACGGTCGAGAGGATGACGACACCGAGCCCCGCCGCGCCAAGACCTGCGTGCAGCATGATCTGCGCGATGTCCGATTCGCCCGTGAGAATCGCCGCGCCCATGCCGATGAAGTACATCCAGCAGCTGACGAGCCCGTAGACAAGTGCGCTCACGGCGGCAGCGGCAGCGGGCTTCTCTGCCTCGCGCGTGTAGTCCGAGATGAGCGGCAGCCACGAGAGCGGCATTGCAATCGACAGCTCAAGCGCCATCGCAAAACTCATTGCCTCACCCGCCGCAGAGATCTCCGCCGCTCCCATCCCGCCCATGATAACGGAGCAGAGAAGCACGGTGAGCAAAAACAGCCCCGTCATGGCGACGGCGTTCACGCGCTCAATCCGCAGAATCCCGATCCGAATCCAAACGATAATCAGCACGCCAATGACGAGACACCAGAGCCAATGCCCCGCATCCATCACAGAGTTTGCCGCAAGCGCTCCGTCGTAGATCATGATGCTCGTCCAGCCAATGAGCTGCATGACGTTGAGTGCGGCAAAGAGCAGCCCGCCGCGCGCCCCGAACGCCATCTTGACCGTCTCCATCGCGCTGCGGCGCGTGCGTGCGCCGATCAGACCCGCGAGGAAAAGCAGCGCACAGCCGATGATATGCCCGACGACGATGGCGATGCCGCCGTCGCGAAAGCCGAGCGGTGCAAAGAATGTACCCGTTAAAATCTCCGCCAGTGAAACACCCGCACCGAACCAGATCAGTGCATTTGCGGGGATGCTTGTCCGTTTTTCCATGAGAACCTCCTCTATACAAAAACGCGGCTATGCCAACTGACATAGCCGCGCTATCTGCACATATATCCCTACGTTGGCATTATCCAAATCAGGTTATGGGTCGGGACGCATCGTCCCCTCTCAGCCGACTGCTGTCAGCTCCCCGTATAAAATTGTATTGTATCTTACTGTGCGCTCATCGAAAGCTCGATGAACTTGTTGCCGAGCTTCGCCTTCTGCAGGACTTCCTCGGTGATGTCCGCGCCCGCCTCAACGATGACAACGCCGTTGTCCATCTTGATCGTGCGCGTCGCCTTCTTGCCGAGCAGGAAGCGGCGGTGACGATCCTCGTTCACGCGCTCCGCACTCTTGTCCTCAGCGGGGTCTGCCGCAGGAGCTGCCGTCTCTGCCACAGGCTCCTGTGCGGGGGCGGCAGCAGGCGCCGGCTCCTCCGCCGGTACCTCAGGAGCGACGGCTGCCGGTTCCTCCACGGCGGACGCGGCGGCCTCTGCTGGCTCCGGTACAGCCGCCTCAGGCGCCGCCGGTGCAGGCTCGGGTGCTGCAGTCTCCACGGCGGGAGCAGGTTCCTCCACCGGTACGGTAGGAGCGACGGCTGCCGGTTCCTCCACGACGGGTGCAGCGACCTCTGGCACCGGCTCTGCTGCAGCTACGTCGGCCACAGTCGGTGTCACAGCGGATGCCGCCGGTGCAGCCGCTGTGTCAGATTTTTTTCCGGCGTCGCCCTCCGGCGAGATGACCGTGACTTCCTTCCCGAAGATCGAGACCTGATCCGCCGTCACCTCGGACGTGGATCCCTCGGGCGCCGTGATCTCGCACTTCTCGATGCTGCCGTCCTCGCCGATGAAGATCTCGGTGATGTTGCCCTGAATGACACCCGAACGTGTGATCGCCTTCGTGCCGATCACACGGATGTTATCGTCGAGCAGCGTCTCGAAATCGCCCGCCGCATCCAGCGTCAAGATATTCTCGCTGTTGTTGATCGTGACCGCATCCTCGCCGACCGCGATGACATTATCGTAGGGAATGAGCTTGACGCCGCGATACCAGTCCTCGTCCTCAATCGTGATCGCCGCCACGACGCGGTTCGGCGCGTCGATGAGCAGGGTCTTGCTCATGCCAAGCTCACGCCCCTCAGTAATACTGATGACGGGAAGCCCCAGGATGTCAACGCTTTTCTTCATTTGTATTCCTCCATTTTACCAAAAATGTCAGGTTGTCAGCTCCTCTGCGCGCCGATTTGCCTCCGCAAGAATCTCCTTCGGTATCTCGCCAAAGGGGAGGGATGGCGTGCCGAGCGCCGTGAGCATATCAGAAACGACGGCCAAGGTTTTGCGGGAGCGCTGAAACTCCTGCACCATGACGGCGTTCTTTGCAACAAGAGGGAGCGCAAGCGCCTGGTCATAGAGCGCGAGCGCGGCATCGTAGTCTCCGAGCTGCTTGTATAGCGTGGAGAGTTCGATGATGAGATACGGCATATAGGTGTCCGCCGGATAGCGTGCAAGCGCCCGACGGTATGCTGCAATGGCTCGTATGGGATCGTTTGCCGCCGCCTCATACGCAATGTCGAGCAGATCGTCCAGCCCGTCCGGCAGCAACTCCTCCGCGTGCTGTACTTCATCCCGCACAACTGCGATCGCAGGGCGCGCCACGGCTGTGACGAGCTGCTCCGACTCCGCCGTTGCTGCGTATGCGGGTGATGCGGCGACAGCCGTACAGTCCACCGTCGGTGCCGCAGACGGCGATGTCGTTTCCGCTCCACGTCCCGCACGTCGCGTCAGGAAGAAGTTGTAGAGCGTCACGATCAGACCCGCGCCCGCAATAAGCGCCCCCATCTGCACGTAGTATAGATGGGTGAGCGCCGGCTGCAGGGCGATCAGCCCAGCAACGACACCGATGCTCATGACGACAGAGAGAACGAGCGCAGAGGGACGGATTTGTGCCAGCAACACAACCGCCTCCTTTCACGCATATCGTTGCAGTCGTACCCATATACGTATTCTAGAAGTCTTTCGACATAAACACGAAAATTCCTGCCCCTTAAACAAAATATTAAAAAATCCTCCCTTATTTTTTTCCAAAAGTTTTTATTTCTGCCCTTTTTTCATCTCTCATTTTATAGTATAATGTCTGTGACATTCATTTGCGTGCATCGAAAGAGGCATGCGAGAGGAATACAGGCTGATTAACTATTCGGATGGGAGAGGTTCACATGACGCAGGAAACAGTTACGATTGAGAACAAGACGGGCATTCACGCACGTCCCGCATCGGTGTTCGTCCAGACGGCAACGAAGTTCAAGTCCAAGATCCAGATCGAGGCGAAGGGCAAGAAGGTCGATGCCAAGAGCATCCTCATGCTGATGAGCATGGGACTCGTCAAGGGCACGGAGCTCACCATCATCGCCGAGGGCGAGGACGAGGCAGCGGCCGTGAAGGAGCTCGCAGATCTCGTCAACTCGAAGTTCGGCGAGGAGTAATCCATACGATAGGGGGACGCCCGAGGTTTTACAGTGCACTGTTCAGCCTCGCGGCGTTTTTTCATAGGGCTGTCGACCGCCAAAGCACATAGAAGGGGTCGTCATCTCTCATAGGGGGGATAAAATATGGCAGAACCAATCCGTGGAAAAGGTGTCATCTCCGGCATTGCCGTCGGTCAAGCCCTGCTCGCAGGTCAGAACCTCGACGGCTACCTCGCGGCATATCATCCGGGCTCCATTGCAGAGGAGCAGAGCAAGGCGGAGGCGGCACTCGTCGCCGTCACCGAGAATCTGCTCGCGACCATTGATCGGCTGCGCAAAGAGGAGCAGACCGAGCAGGCAGCCATCCTGGAGGCGCACCGCATGATGGTGCAGGATCCGATGATGGCAGAGAACATCAAGACGAAGATCGAGGCATGCGGCAGCGCGCCGAAGGGCATTCTCGATGCCGCGAACGAACAGGCGCAGATCTTTGAGCAGATGGAGGACGAGTATTTCGCCGCACGCGCGGTCGACCTGCGCGATGTGGGCAAGCGCGTCGCCAAATATGTCCTCGGTGTCAAGGAGCCTGAGATCGGCGCGGGGCAGGTCGTCCTCTGCGGTGAGGAGATCGAGCCGTCCGTCGTCGCGGGCATGCCCACCGAGCAGATCGCGGGCGTGATCCTCGGCTCGGGCAGTGCGACGAGCCACGTCGTCATCATTGCCAAGGCGCGCGCAATACCGACCGTGCTCGGCATCGGCGATAAGATCAGCCTCATCCAGGACGGCGATGAGATCATCCTCGACGGCAGCCGCGGCGACATCATCATCCGCCCGACGGAGGAGGAGCGTCTGCTGTATCAGGACAAGATCGAGGAGCAGAAGAAACTCGCAGCGCACTATGCCGCGCTTAAGGATCTGCCCGCCGTGACGAAGGACGGCGTGCGCATCGAGCTCACGGCAAACATCGGCACCCACATGGACGTGGACAACGCACTCACGTACGGCGCGGAGGGCGTCGGACTCTTCCGCTCCGAGTTCGTCTTCATGGGGTCGACCACGATCCCGACCGAGGAGGATCAGTTCAAGGCGTACCGCGCCGCCGTCGAGAAATGCGGCGGGCATATATGCGTCATCCGCACCATGGACATCGGCGGCGACAAGCCCCTGCCCTACCTCAACATCGACCCGGAGGAGAATCCGTTCCTCGGCTACCGAGCTCTGCGCATCAGCCTGGATCGCCACGACCTCTTCCTCCCGCAGATCAAGGCAATCCTGCGCGCCGGACTCTATGGCAAGGCGGCGATGATGGTGCCCATGGTCATCAGCGTGAGCGAGATCCAGCGCGTCCTGAAGCTCGTCGAGCAGGCAAAGGTGGAGCTCACACACGAGGGCAAGGAGTACTCCGACGACGTACAGGTCGGCATTATGGTCGAGACGCCGGCAGCGGCGGTCGTTTCGCCCCTGCTCTCCCAGTACGTGGACTTCTTCAGCATCGGCACAAACGACCTCATCCAATACACACTCGCGGTCGACCGGGGCAACGCGCAGATCGCACATCTCTACAATCCGTTTAATCCGGCGGTGCTCCGCCTGATCCAGCGCACGATTCAGAGTGCGCGTGAACGCGGTATATGGGCGGGCATGTGCGGCGAAATGGCGAGCGACCCGTACGCCGCCGTCATTCTGCTCGGCATGGGCATCACGGAGCTCTCGATGAGCGCGCCCAGCATCCCGCGCGTCAAGGAGATGATCCGCTCCGTCACGTCGATACAGGCGAAGGAACTCCTCGCCGATGTCATGAAGATGGAGCACGGCGTCGATATCCGCGCCTATCTGCACAAGATGCTCGAAGCCTCGGACGCGAGTGCGGGGCTCTGAGAAAGCCCTAATTGTTGCAAAAGGCACAGACAGAAATGCCATGTTACGCCATACTGTAGGCGTGTGTTATATTTGAGAGAATTTCCTGCTGCGCTCCGCACGGCAGGAAATTTTCGTTTGGGGGAACGTTATGACACTATCCATCGACAGCACTGTCTGCGTCTCCTGCGGTATGTGCGCCGAGCGTCTGCCCGATGTCTTTCACATCGACCGCAGGGCGCGCTGTGCCGTGCTCCTGCGTCAGCCCGCACCGACCGAGCAGGACGATGCACTTGAGGCGGCAGAGGATTGTCCGGCGGGCGCAATTATTTCTAGTTTCCCCGTGGCAAATCTCTAAATTTGTGCTAAAATAAAGAGAAGTATTTTCGATTGTCGTTATGAGAGAGGCGGCACAGCCGCTGGGGGGAGTTTACGATGACGGAATTAAAGATGGAACCGTTCGGCATGATGCCGGGTGGTGATCGGATTGATCTCTACACACTGACAAACGAACGCGGCACACGCGTCGCTGTCACAACGTACGGCGCACGCCTCGTAAAGTTCGAGCGTCTTGTAAAGGGAACGCCGCTCGATATCGTCCTTGGCTATGATACGGGCGAGGACTACGTCGCTGACACAGCCTCCATGGGCGCCGTCGTCGGGCGGCACGCAAACCGCATTGCGGGCGGGCGCGTCACAATCGCGGGGCGTCCCTATCAGCTCGAACTGAACACGGGCTCCAAGAAGCAGAACCACATCCACGGCGGCACGCGGGGACTGCACTACCACCTCTGGACGGCACAGATTGTGGAGGGCGGCGTGGAGTTCACCGTCATCAGCCCCGATGGCGAGGGGGGCTACCCCGGCAACTTCGAGGCAAAGGTCACCTATCGCCTCACGGACGACGATGCACTCATCATCTCCTACCGCGCCATCAGCGACGCAGATACGATCTGCAATCTCACGAACCACACGTATTTCAACCTTGAGGGCTGGGCTGCAGAGAGCGTACTCGACCACACGGCAGAGATCTTCGCCGACGAGTTCACCTGGACGGATGCGGAGTCCCTGCCCGACGGGCGCATCCTTCCCGTCGTCGGCACACCGATGGACTTTACCACACCGCACCGCATCGGCGAACGCATCGACGCAGACTATGACCAGCTCCAGATGGCAGGCGGCTACGACCACAACTGGGTGCTGCGCGGCGACTTCGCCCCCGAGCCGTATTCCCATCTAAAGAAAGCGGCACGCGTCACATCGGAGAAGACAGGGCTGGCTCTCTCCTGCTACACAACGCAGGTCGGCATACAGTTCTACACGGGCAACGCCCTCGGGAAAAAGCCCGTCATCGGCAAAGGCGGCAGAGAGATGCGGCGGCGCGGCGGCTTCTGCCTCGAAACACAGTTCTTCCCGAACGCGCCCGCGAACCCGCACTTCCCGCAGCCAATCCTCAAAATGGACGAAGTGTGGACGGCGGAGACCGTCTACAAGCTGGACGATGTATAGGAATTTAGGAAAGCACTGATAAATTCAGCCGCGCCATCTTAGCGCATCTTTTTGCCCGCTTAATGCCTGCAAATCCTCCACATAGCTTTGGCTATGCGTTCGGTTTGCCTCCTCAATCGGACAGAAAAATCTACGCCAATCTGAGGATCCATTTTATCAGCGATTCCTTAGAACCTCATCATATCTATAGTATATCTTTATGACTGCCGTATGTTTTTCAATCGTTTATTTATGTGAAATTGCTAGACATTTCATAGGAATAAGCGTAAGATAGTATCTATCGATGAGTTCTGCTCATAAAAATTAAGGGAGGATTGACTAAATGAACATTCATGAGTACCAGTCCAAGCAGGTTCTGCGCGAGTTCGGCGTGAACGTACCGAACGGGCTGCCGGCGTTCACCGTCGACGAGGCAGTCGCGAATGCGGAGAAGCTTGGCTCCCCCGTCATCGTCGTCAAAGCACAGATTCACGCGGGCGGCCGCGGCAAGGCGGGCGGCGTCAAGATCGCAAAGAACGTCGATGAAGTCCGCACCTACGCGCAGGAGCTTCTCGGCAAGGTGCTTGTCACCCACCAGACCGGTCCTGAGGGCAAGAAGGTCGGCCGTCTCCTCATCGAGGAAGGCTCGAAGATCAAAAAGGAATATTACCTCTCCTTCGTCGTTGATCGTCAGACAGCGAGCATCGTCATGATGGGCTCCGAGGAGGGCGGCGTCGAGATCGAGAAAGTCGCAGCCGAGACCCCCGAGAAGATCATCAAGGAGTACATCGACCCCGTGATCGGACTCGCTCCGTTCCAGGCAACGCGCATGGCGTACGCCATCAACATCCCCGGTCCCGCCGTTCGCAAGGCAGCAGCACTCATGCAGGGACTCTACGCCGCATTCATCGGCAAGGACTG
Source organism: Candidatus Centipeda massiliensis (assembly GCF_900290285.1). Taxonomy (GTDB): domain Bacteria; phylum Bacillota; class Negativicutes; order Selenomonadales; family Selenomonadaceae; genus Centipeda; species Centipeda massiliensis. Next base: position 357,353 of record NZ_LT985756.1, read on the forward strand.
CTCGCAGGTCGAGATCAACCCGCTCGTCGTCACCGAGGACGACGATGTCATTGCGCTCGATGCGAAGCTGAACTTCGACGACAGCGCCCTCTTCCGTCATCCCGACATCACGGAGCTGCGCGATGAGACCGAGGAGGATCCGAAGGAGCGCGAGGCAGCTGCGGCAGGACTCAACTACGTCAACCTCGGCGGCGATGTCGCGTGCATGGTCAACGGTGCAGGACTTGCAATGGCGACCGTCGACATCATCAAGCACTACGGCGGCGAGCCGGCGAACTTCCTCGATGTCGGCGGCGACTCCGAGCCCGAGAAGATCGCAAAGGCATTCAACATCATGCTCGAAGGCGGTCAGGCGAAGGGCATCTTCGTCAACATCTTCGGCGGCATCAACCGCTGCGACAACATCGCCAACGGCATCATCGAGGCAGCAAAGATCATCTCCAAGGACGGCAAATCCCTCCCTGTGCCCGTCGTCGTGCGCCTTGAGGGCACGAAGGTCGAAGAGGGTCGCGAAATCCTCAAGAACACACCGATCGGCAACGTCTTCCCCGCACCCACGATGGAGGGCGGCGCAGAGCAGATCGTGAAACTCGTCGCACAGGCGAAGGCTTAATCGAAAGGGAGGTCATACAATGTCAGTAATGATTGATAAGGACACCAAAGTCATCGTCCAGGGCATCACCGGCAAGGCGGCTATGTTCCACACGAAGCAGATGCTCGACTACGGCACGAAGATCGTCGGCGGCGTCACCCCCGGCAAGGCGGGTCAGACCGTCGAGGGCGTACCCGTCTTCAACACCGTTGCAGATGCAGTCAAGGCAACGGGCGCAACCGCCTCCGTCATCTACGTCCCCGCGCGTTTTGCGGCGGACTCCATCCTCGAAGCAGTCGATGCGGAACTCGATCTTGTCGTCTGCATCACCGAGCACATCCCCGTCCTCGACATGGTAAAGGTACGCCGCTACATGCAGGGCAAGAAGACCCGCCTCGTAGGGCCGAACTGCCCCGGACTTCTCACCTCCCAGCAGTCAAAACTCGGCATCACGCCTGGCACCGTCAGCAAGCCCGGCCACGTCGGACTCATCTCGCGCTCCGGCACCCTCACCTACGAGGCAGCGTTCCAGCTCACGAACGCGGGCATCGGTCAGACGACCACCGTCGGCATCGGCGGCGACCCCGTCAAGGGCACGGACTTCATCGACGCGCTGCAGCTCTTCAAGGATGACCCCGACACCTACGCCGTCCTCATCATCGGCGAGATTGGCGGCACCGCAGAAGAGGATGCCGCGAAGTGGATTCAGGAGAATATGAAGGACAAGCCTGTGTCCGCGTTTATCGCCGGTCGTCAGGCGCCTCCGGGCAAGCGCATGGGTCATGCAGGCGCGATCATCTCCGGCGGCAAGGGCACGGCAGCAGACAAGGTTGCAGCGCTCAACGCGGCCGGCATCCCCGTCGCTGACACCGTCGCACACATCGGTGAGACCATGGTCAAACTCCTCAAGGAGAAGGGACTCTACGACAAGTGCCACACCTGCTGAGACGAATCACAGCATAACGAAGCCCCCGCGTATGCGGGGGCTTTTTTATTGTACGAAATGCAAGACTACGCGGAATCCACGCTTTCCCGTCGATTCGTAAGCGGCTTGTGACCGTAATGGGCAAGACAGAGATTCACCTGATCCACGTTGTATTTGCGATGCACAATAAAGAACTCAACGATAAGGTCACTCTCACTGCTGTGCGAGAGCGCATAGCCCGCACGCCGCAGAAGATCCTGTGCATCATCGAGCGAGAGATGCAGCGCAATCGCAAAGGCGAGCGCCGTCTCCTTCGTCGGATGATACTTCTTATCCGTCCGAATCTTGGAGAAATGCGCCTTCGTCACACCCGCCTTCGTATAGATCTCGGAGGGCTTTCGCCCCGTGCGCTCAATCAGATCGAGAAGATGCTCCGAGAAGGAATCCTCCATCTTTTTGAGCAGACCATTGATCGCCCCAAAGAGATCAATCGACGGGGAACGTGGCCCTGCAAACGTGCGCAGATCATCTATGTGCAGCCGGCGAATTTCTCGCTCCGCTTCGTAATGCGCATCGATATACGCCGCAAGTGCGGCAAGAAGACGCTCATCCATCCGCTCTGCACTCCATTCCGAGCCAGCCCGCAATCCCCTGCAGGGTGGGTGCGATGTCATCGCCCAACTGCGCCGTCAGCGCAGGATATTCCTCCGGTGAAACATCATTGAGGAAGAGCGTTTCAAGGTACGCCGTTGCACGTGAACTTCCCACATAGATCAGCCGCTGACAAGTCGAATCGGTGAGCCTAGATACGCACACATCCACGAGCAGCACGGCCTTCGCCTCAAGCCCCTTGTAGCGGCGCACTGTCGTAAGCCAGAGTTTCCCCTCCTCCGGCTTGTGCGAAACGGGAATCCCCGCGAGCTCGGTCAGAGGACTGAGTACAGATTTTACAAGCGTCGACACCGTGAGGATCACAATATCTCTCAGCTCCAATTTCTCCGCGCTGCGCATACGGTGCACAAAGTCAGCCGCCGCCTGTGCAAGCCCCTCCGTTTGGGAGACGAATACCGCACACGGGCGCTTGCCGTGAACATCGCTCAGATAGTTCTTGTGTCTGTGCTCGATGAAGCTCCCCACCGTCCGCCCGATCTCCGCCGTATTGCGGCAGTTGCGGTAGAGCACGAGCCGGCAGTCCATGTGCGCATCAATCCATGCCGGAGCCATCTGCAGAGTCTGCCCCTCAACGCGGCGGGAAAGGATCGTCTGCCCACGGTCATAGAAGAGATAAAAAGCCCCCTCATAAAGCTCGGCGAGCATCGCGAACTGTTCCAGAAGCGCACTCGGGAAATCCTGCGCCTCATCGACAATGATGTTGGGATATGCCCACTCCGTCCCATCGTATTCGTTTTGAAAAAATTCCTCGAACTCCCGCAGCACCGTTTCAATGCGAAGCTCCCGCCCCGTCATCAACTCCTCCGCAAGTGTGCGCTCGTTATGAATCGTGATATTCTTATCCCAACGACAGGAGCGGAGACGCTCGAGCAGAAACTCATTGAAGCAGAGATAGAGCACCTTCTGCCCCTCGCGTGCAAGCATCCGCGCCTTCTCCGCCGCGAGCAGACTCTTGCCCGTCCCGGCCGCGCCATGAATCGCCGCCGTGCGCTGATCGCGCAGATACTCAAGCAGGGCAAACTGCGCGTTCGTCAACCGCGCCGTCGACTGCTCCACCGCCGCCGACACAGACGAAAGTGTCTCCACGATACGGAACACGGGCTGCAAGATTTGAACAGTCTGCTGAAACTCCGCCGGCGACTGTGTGCGCTCCGGAATGTGAAGTATTCCGCGCCAATACGCGTATATACGCTCCAACCTCTCCTTCGGGTCGCGCAGATCGTCCGCATCGAGGATGATGTCACGCGGCGACTCAAGCGGGAGCGGCTTCCCCTGCGGAATCTGAACCGACGTGAACCAGACTGCCTTTCCTACAAGCGGAACATTCTGCGGCAATCTTCGACGCAGCTCCGCAAGCACGCGCCGACAGCTGTTCTCCGCCTGCTGAAACGGGTAGATCACATGTGTCTCGCCCGTGTTCCGGTTCGTCTGCTGCCATGCACCGCCCTCGTAGGCAATCCCGCCCGCCTTCACCTCAATCGCGAGAATGCCGCGCTGCGGATGAAGCACGAGAAAGTCCGCCTCCCCCTGCGCCGCCGTCCGAACACCATCGCCGAGCCAGCAGTAGGAGTGAAACACCGTATAGTCATCCCCGAGCATTTCGAGCGCATGATAGGCAAGCCGCTCCCCCTCGCTCCCGTGAAAATCCCCTACAAATGCGGGATAGAATCGTGCCATAGGTGTCCTCCCTCACCAACTCCTCAGTCTTCCTGAATGATCAACTTTCGATCTGCGGTAAAGCGATTTGCATAGAATGCACGATTTTTCAGTGCCTGATAACACTGCACAATATCGGCACCGGACGGGCGCTGCAGCTTTCTTTGTGCTTCTACTTGCTTTAAGATCTTTGGATTTTCGCTTAGTTCTGCGATTTCATACATTGCATCAAATTTCTTCTGTGCCTCCTCGACAAGATGTTGATACACGCTCTTCAAAAAGGTGTCATCTACTGGTGCAACATACGGATCCTGCTCAAACTTCCTGCGCAGCATTTCGATACCATCGGACTCTTTCGGGTTATCCATTTCAAGATGGGTATCAATCCGTCCACGGCGTTGCACCGCTTCATCCAGCTTATCCTTAAAATTTGTCGCTGCCATAAACAGGATCTTGGACTTCTTGCTGCGAATGCCTTCGTTTTCATCAGCAATATAATTCAGGAGTGAACCACGTACCACAGGAGAGAGTACATGGATACCAGCCAGTGAGTCAATTTCATCGAAGAATAGTACAATCCCCTTGCTGTCCGTCATCATCTTCGAAAAACGAATTGTCTCGCTGAAGATACGCTCCAATTTGCGAATCTGCTCCTCTGGAATGGTGTTGGCAAAGTCCTTGCTCAACACCTTGAAGAAGTAAAAACCATACTCCCCCGCCGTCGCCTGCGCTACCATACTCTTTGCATTGCCGGGTGGTCCGTAGAGAAGAACCCCTTTCTTTGGCTGGATACCAAAGGCCTCATAACGTTCTCTCTCCCGCTCATCCGCACGGACATACACTGCTTGTTGTCGAATCTCTTCCTTGAGTTCATGATAGCCAATAACGTCTTCATACCGCAGTTTATTTTCCTGTGGAAACAAAATATTTCCTTCAGAGAAAAGCCCCTTTCGAATCAGCTCGTCTCGAACAAAGGTCTTCTCCTTCTCCATAAATAACTGTTCAAAAAGGTTACGCATCGCCTGTTGGTCAAGGAGGTCAATACCACCAGAAACAATGTTTACCTTTATATTTTGGACAAAGGTGGAAATATCCCTGCCGGACATTCCCTCCGAGCGCGAAAGAACAAAATCCTCCAAGGCTCCTCCAAGATCATACTTTATATCGCCTTTCATCAGGTGATCGGAAAAGATGAGTTTCCGCATTGCCTTATCCGGCAAGGGAACAAGAATCGGCTCCCCCGACAGGCGGCTCTTAATCGCAGGATCGATTGCCTCAGGCCGATTCGTCGCGGCAATGGTGAAGATCTTCTGTGTCCCGGTCATCGCGCCATCCAATTCTTGAAGGAATTGGTTCACCATATCGAGTCCAAAGCTGTCATTCCCGATTCCCCCCATATCACGCGCAGGGAATACAGTATCCGCCTCGTCGATAAAGAGAATTGTCGGTGCATTCCCACGTGCCTCGGCAAAGACACGCTTCACCTTTCCGCTGGACTGCCCGACGTATTCCCCCTTGAGATCGGCAAGCGTTGGCGCCATGAAATGGCATTTCTTCTCATTTGCGAGGGCTTTAGCAATCATGGTTTTTCCTGTTCCCGGAGGTCCTGTCAGAAGGATCCCCTTGCGCGCCTGACGCCCATCAGATTTGGAAAGGAAATCATCTACCGCTCCCTCGATGGCACTCTTTGTATCGTTGTCGAGCCGCACTTCCTGCCATGAGACGACCTCACTGATGGAGCGCTCTGCCCCATCGGCAAAATCCTCTGCCACTAGTGCCTGCGGGTTCTTCCGCACAACATCCCGTAGGACGCGCATGCAGGCGCAAAGAGATTTCTTCCCTACCGCCATGCTATGCGCGACCTCATCCAGCGCATTCCAATCCATACGATAGGAGTCATCTGTCGTCCGCAAAAGATAACGCAGATATGCCATCCGAATCTCCTCGGCAGAAGGACTCGCAATGAAAATCTCCTTCTGCTCAAAGCGATAGCGCTCAAGAAGCTCCATGTCTTTGAGTGTGATGATAACGCGCAGATTTCGCATACGCTCCCAGCTGCGCAATTCTCCGATCCAAGTGTTGTCCACGGAGTCACCGTAGAGATTGGAAATCCAGTCCAGATTCTCCAGGAAGAGTAAAATGCGCTTCGCTCCCTGCTTTAGAAGTCCATTGAGTCGCTGAATTCGAGCTGTCGTACTGTCCGCTTGCGCACGTGCATCCTCTGCCGCATTTTGAATGTCATTCCCCGCTCTTCCCTGTGACTCCTCAACTGGAGGCTTTTTCTTTGCATTTGCAAAGACTCCGCTCAATTTTGGCGGTGCAAGCATCTCTTCAAACGGAATTTCCTCCGCCTCATTCCGACCTTGCCGGAAGCATTTGAGATGATCCTTTCCATTGCACACATGGATATAGTAATCAAAGCTTTGCTCGCGCACCAAATAGTGCAAGGCTAGCGTATCGGATAGACTCATTGCGCCACAATAGATGTCATAAAAGAAATTATCGTTGATTCCGTCACCCGTCAAGAAGTGGATGTTCTGCCCCTTTGCAGCTTGACGCTCGATTTCATCGACAATCCGATGCTTATGCGCGTATATCATTTCCCATCCTCCGCGTCCTTGGGGAACTGTTTCAGCAACGCGCTCAGATCACGCTGAACTTTCGGTTCCGTGATCCTGTTCTCCTGATTCAGCTGCTGCAGTTCCTTTTTCAGTTGCCCAAGTGTCTTTCGCTTCTTATCTTCATCATCCTTCTTGCTCTTGATGTCATCACGTAGTTTGCGTTCCTCCTGATTGAGTTTCTCAATCGTCTTTTTCTGCTCCGCGCTGTCGTTCTCCTTGCGGAGTTTTTCAATCTCTCGTTCGAGTTCGGCTTTCTCCTTCCGATATTCCTGATGGCGCTGCGCTTCCTCTTGGAGTTTCTGCCGCTCTCTGCGCAGTCGCTCAAGATCGTCCATACAGTTGGAAAATTGCTCCGTAGCGCTTCCTGTTCGCTCACGTACCCATCGCAGCGTTCCTTGCAAATCAGGGATCATCGCATCAAGCAGATCGAATCCCATAATGAAATCATGGTCGCTCTTTGGCAGACGCACAAGAAGATGATGCAGCAAAGACTTTGACAGGGGGTAGATGCGTGCCAGATTGTTGACCGCAATGTGCTGCTTCTCCTCAGGCAGCTGATCGAATTCCTGCACAACAACAGAGAGATGTGCCTCATCCAAGTACCAAAAAGTCTCTTCTCGATGATTTCCAAGAAGATTACTCTCCTCATAGGAAAGTTCCTGCATAAAATGCTCTATTTTCGGTTCAAATGCCATGATGCCTCTCCTTATCGTCCCTGCACCCGTTCGCCACGTGTCTCCTGCTTCTTCACTGGAGTTTGCTGATAGAGAATGCTCACCCCATTCTTCTGTACATCCGTCATGGGGATCCCCATTGCGTGCATTTTCTGCATGATCGTTTTCCACTCTGCCCCGCACGTTCCTGTACGTGACTCATGATGGTCTACGTCGATGATCACATTGCCGTCATCCGAAATGCTGATCTTTTCAAAGTCGATGATTTCATCACCGACCGAACACAGGAGGCGGAAGCCATCATCCGGATTATCCGTGATCAATTCCGATCTGACATCATAGCGCAGCTCCTCCATCACACCTTGAATCGCCACCGTAAGTTCAACCTTCTTCAGCATCGACTCCTGGAGTTTGATCCCCTGATCTCTCAGTTCATTGAGAAGAACTTCGGCACTCTTCATCATCTCGGAGACTGCAAGGAAATCCTCCTGCGCCATTTTCGCCTGTGCATCACGCCGAAGCGCATCATACTTTGCACGCTGATCCGTGTTCCCGTAGGCAGCGAGGTAGTCAAGCAAGCGTGTCTTTTCTCCCTCTTCCCCATGGGCAGCGTAATCAATCGGCTCATAGAGCGTAATCCCCATCAGATCCTCAATCCGCTGCACGGAGTCCTCGGCATCATGCTTCTGCTGCGTCCAGAGTGCAACTCTTTCTTCCAGCTTTTTGGCAAAGTCCGCGGCCTTGCCATAGACTGCTGCAAACTTACGAAGTACGCACGCATCATCTTCCCTGACGAGAGCAGACACATCTGCCATCACCGTTTCATACTCCGCCTTCATGAATTTATTGGCCTGATCTACGGGAATCCCTGTGGATAGATCGTTGAGCTGACACCGCATTCCATCTGCCTGTTCACGATTTTTTGCCGCAAGATTCATCTGTTCCAACTGTTTCCCCAGACTCTGAAGCTGGGAAAGCTTGGCTCGCACATTGTTCAGTGTCTGTTTCTGCACCGCAGATGCCGCGGATGTTCGCTCCAAAATCTTCTGAAGCCGTGAACGTTGGGATTCATACTGTTTCAGAACCTCGCGTGCCTGTCGAAATTCCTCATCACAGTAATGACTCTTTGAAGCGATTGCCGAGCGTATCTGCGCCGCCTTTGCATCAATGGATTTCAGTTCCGCACGCACGGCGGCAACCTCTGTCTGTCCCGCCTTGGCAGCATCCGAACCAGCACGCGCCCCCTTGATTTCCTTCGCAAGCCGCGTCATACTCCGTGCAATCGTATCGACCTCTGCGCCAAACATACGCGAAGCGGCATCATCCACGTCTGTACGAACCGCATCTACCTGCCCTTGAATGGCGGACATCTCCTTTGCATCCTTCAGAATGGCAGAAATATCCTTCTCAAGCTGACTCTCATAGATGCCATTTGCTGCACGGCGCGCATGTTCACCCTGCGAGAGCACCGCCGCCACCTCACAGCTCTTTTTTCCGCTCATTGATAAATCTCCTTTCAACGCCTGCCAATCTGCGCCCAAAAAGCCTTTTGCATATCTTTCGCGGGAATCCCCACCATGAACAGTTCGTCCCCGCCGCGAAAAACAAACTCGACACTGCGATTCTTTGTCGCCTCTATGATCTTTCGATAGGGACGATACTTTGCGGACATATAGTGTATCACTTGATTGTCCGAGCCACGGTAAATACTATTGGTGTTTTCATCCTCACGATATTCTCCATCAATCAGGAGATCAATATCTGCGAGAATTTCATCCACACTTTGACTTTTCCATGAGCGAAGCTCCGCCAGCGTATATCCCGTATAGACCATGAGGTCGAGTGATGTCTGCTGGCGCACGAGATGAAATAATTTCGCCAGCCCCTCTGCCTGCAGAAACGGCTCTCCGCCACTGACCGTAATGCCCGTCAACTTTGGATTCACCATAAATTCAGCCAGAAGATCCTCTTCTGAAATCCAATATCCGCCCGTATGGAGCGGCTGCCCCTCCGGATTGATGCAGCCTGCACAGCGTTTCCTGCAGCCCTGCACCCAAATAGCATAGCGCACCCCCGGTCCCAAAACGCGCGTTGCTGCTTCACGATGCATAAGATACAGCATCAGAGATTGCCCGCCTTGACAAGCGCTTTTGCGTAGACGTTTTCTGTTTTTGCCCACAACGACGGCACATAGACCTCTTGCGCATATTTGCTGTCACGATCACGAGAATTCGCTATGTTGACGGACTCCGCGCTATCGTATTTCACTTTCTGGAAGGTCTCTGTGATTGCCTGATTGCCGGGCTGACGATAGATGTCAAACTCCTTCTGCCAAAGGCTGCGATAGCAGTGGTTCAGTGCCTCATACACCCGCCGCTCACTGTCCGTTATGCTCTCGGGGCTCCGCTTCCTTGCTTGTGATGCCACATCATACAGCTCCTTTGCAAACTCGATGCCCACACCAATCTGCTGCACAAGTGCAAAGAGGGGCTTTATCCCGCTTCCCTCAAGATGATATTTCTCCACGATGGGGCGAAATAAGGAACAAGATTGCAGTGCCTCAAGGATAGGCTGATAGAGTTCGTAGGGCTTCATACTCTCCGCATACCGATGTTCAGAGGCCTCACATTCTGCAGCACGCTTCTGGGAAAGACTCTGTGCTTCTCTCAACTGGTCATCAAGGCGTTCTGTTTCTGATTGAAGCTCCGTAATACGATGCTCCAAGGAGTTCTTGACTTGCTTCCATTCCTTCTCCTTGTACGCCATCTGCTCCTCATGCAGGGCATTTAACTCGTCACGTTCACGCTCCAACTGTGCCTCGCAGCTGCGCTGCTTCCCATTCAGCTCTTCTTCATGTGCGGATTGCAGACGAGCAATTTCTGCGCGATGATCTTCTCTGAGTTTTTGCTCTGCGGCAGAATGTGCAGCATCGCGCTCATTTGCTGCTTGTTGGATTTCCGCAAGACGCGTCTTCATCCGATCTATTTCCTGCTCCAAATCGGATTTTTGATTCACCAGCGTGTCATTGTCCTGCTGCACCCGGTTGAGTGCTGTCTCCAATCGTTTTGCATGTTCCCCCTCCGAGCGAACCTGCTTCTCTCTTTCACTTACCATGTCCTGCGCAGAACGTAGCCGCTGTTCCAGCTCTCCGATGATACGCTGTGCTTCCGTACGTTCATTCCTACGTTCTGTCTGCTCCACCGACAGTTCTCTGCTCAGCCGATCACACTCCACACGGAGTGTCTCATCTGCCGCATTCTGCCGATCAAGAAGATCCTGCCGCAAGGAATGGATCTCTCTGCACAATGTTTCCTCTGCATGCGACAGTTGCTTCTCTACACATTCTGCAATCTCGAAGCGACGCGGTAGTTCCTCAATATTGCTGCGCAGTCCGCCAAGCAGCTGAAAACAGCCCTCCCACTGCATTTTTTCCCATGCGACATAGACATTATGAGGATCGCCATAAGGCTCCTTCCATCCCATATTAGGTCCCTTGTCGCCATAGTACTCGACACTACGTGCAACACTGGTTAAAAGATCCCTCAGTTGAATAAACTGTTCCTCATTCATCTCCTCACCTCCCCAGTGCAATATCCTGCAGTTTAATCATCATCTCCGGCTGCACTTTCTCATCGTCCGAAGGGGCTTCACTGCGCGAGCCGAGGCGGAACTCAATCGTATCCTCATCGTAGACGCGCAGATAAAGTGTGCGTTTCTTCGGATCCGTAACAAATGCTCCCAGATCCTTTGAAGTTAGGCGTCTGCCGGACTCTTCGCCAATGGCACCGGATGTATAGTAAAGTTCGGCGCGATTTGTTGTTCCATCAATACGGTTCGCCTTATGCCATTTTCGTTCCACATCGTTTTTCCTCAGAACAACTTCAAATTCCTCTGTGCCTGCGTCCATATAGCCAACATTGTAGAGAAACGGCGGCAATGCCTCTGTATGCTTGATGGCGCTGTCATCAATGAAGTAGCGCCCCATATACAACTGTCCGAACGCAACTGCCGTCTTTTCGTTGACCTTATACTCCTCACTCTTTCCCTCTGCATTCTGTCCCACACCAATGCGCTCAACATGGTAGCCCGGGAACACCTTGGCGAGGATCAGCTCAACGAAGCGCTGCTTCGAGGCATTGCCACTGAGGAAGATCGTCAGATCGTCCTTATTCGCCTTTGCTCCGGCGCTCTTCAAAGCTTCATTGTGGGCTTTGAAACAGTGCTCCATCTCCTCCTTGAATGCCGCAATCGTACGTCGTATTTCCTGTTCTAGGAACTCGTCCACGCCGCTCACCTCAAGCGACAGATCGGGCACATCCTCACCGCTCTCATTGCGCAGGGTCAGTACGTAGTGCGATGCGTCGGGGACGACGGCAGCACTTTCGCCTGCAAAGACCTGTGTCAGATTGCTGTTCACCAGATCCGTTGCCTTGAAAAGAGGACGTGCAAGATTTTCCTTCATGATATTCAGATTCATCTGTGCGATCTCATCTCTGCCCAGAAGGCCATCAAAACCTTCTGGTCTAAGTTCGGTGAGAGGAAGCACAAATTTGATGCGATGCTCTTCCATGATCGCCCTGTTATCGCAGTAGATCTTATAGGCGAGCTTGTGGATCAGCTTTTCGCCCCCCACCTTGTCATCTCCGCCCACGCCAAGGATCTCAATAGCATGTTCAGCATAGTCCAGTTCATCATCTCCGCGAGCCTCTCGGAAGATACCAAAAGAAAAGTCCATCGTTCCGCCGCCAAGGTCGTAGATGGCAAAAACCTTTGCTGTCGGATTAGCAGGAGAAATTTTGAGCTGCTTTCCAACGATTGCTCCGAGGCAGGCAATCGGCTCGGCATAGTCCATCGTCACTGAGACAAGCGGCTTTCCGTTGTACAATCCTTCACGAACATAGGCAGGAAGTGCGCGCAGGATTCCATATTCGAGAGCGGCACGAATTTTTTCACGTGTCTCCTGATCAAATTTTACGGGATGGGTAATCTGATACTTCGTATGAATCTTTCCTCTAGCGGGGTTATTGATCGCCCGACTGAGAAGATATCCATAGAGCGCTATCGGGTTGAGTTTCTGATTCCCATAGTCTTTGAGATCATCCACAATCGTAATGGGACCCTGATTGTTCCAGTACGGAGTCAGCTTAACCTCCTGATCGTGAGCAAGCAACCACGGCAAAGATTTCAGTTGGGTCAGGATCGCCGCCATCTTGCGATGCCCATCCTCAGCGTCCACATCGGCAAAGACGTCCTCCACCGTATAGCCTGAGTCGTACTCAAAGCCCCGCTCACTCTGCACATGCTGCGGACGCGTCTTGAAGAAAGGCGGGTTTGGGTTGGTACTCTGCCACTGTTGGTAAATGTTATCCCAGTTGTAAATCATGAGGTTGGTCGGGTTCTCGTAGGGATTGTCTCCCTCCCGCACATCACGCTTATCTCTGCCCGACAGGGTGAAGAGATGGGGCTTATCCGCGCCCTTGACTGCCGCACAGGTTGCGGACGTACCAAAGTCGATGGAGACGACCCCCGTATCGACAAGCTGCAGGTCGACGCAGCCGTTATCCTTGACACGAGTATCGTGAACACATATCTTGATTGGGAAAGTATAGACCTGCTTGTGAATGGTTGAGCTGTCATGAATCTCGAAACGACCATAGAAGGTTGGGCAGGAGGATTCAATCTCATGTGTCTCGATCGCCTTCTGCAGCTGATTTGTATTGATATAGGCGTGGAAATTCCCACTCTCCTTCTGTTGGCGGATCTCCGTTTCAAACAATGGAGAAATATCCGTCCCGTCAATCCGATTCCAGTACAGACTGACCTTGCGCGTAAGATCGGCATAATCCTTTTGCGCAAGTTCCGAACAAACAAACTCAAAAACACGAAATCCGCTCATCCCCCAGACACCGATTCCCGGTTCACAGAGATTCGTCTGCGAAATTGGTGTCTCACCGAACATCAACGTCTCCGTAATGTCACTGTAGGAGAGTGTCGGAAAGTCTGTCTCCTCTTCCGGAAATCTGAAATACTCGGGCGGAAGGCTACTCATGATATCATTTTCACGTTTTCGCCGCTCAAAGGACTTGTCGTCATCCTCAATGCCCTGTCCATCAAGAAGAAGATATTTGATGAATTCAAAATCCACCTCTGTTGTGCTGTGACTTTCACTGTGGAAGAGTCGGATCTCAATTTCATCTGGGGAGAATCGATTCAGATGAAAAGGCAACTGAACATAGCGAAGGCCATCCGTCTTCGTTTCCAGATTCTCCTCCTGATATTGTTTTACATCCCCTGCTTTATCCATATATCTAAGAAAGAATTTTTGCAGTCGATGTCCCTGTGGCGTCGTTACCTTTTCATTGTTTTGATCTGTCATGATCTCACTCCTATGTCCAAAAGATGTAATCTGAGCGCATTCTGATAGATGTGTCGCTCCTGTATCGAAGTCTGATGAACTTTCAAGAAATCCAAATGTTCAAGTGACTGTTTGAGCGCATCGTCCGCTTGCTGCTGCAGGATGACTGAGCGGCGGCAGTACCCGACATAGTCTTCGCCCGCAAACTGCTTCTTGGCAATGATCGCGATGAGTTTTTCCCTGTTACATGACCCGTCTGGATTCATCGCGGCAGTGATGATGTCCTCGTACAGAACATAGCAATGATCCGCAGATCTTTCGATCAACTCGCGCAGGGTTTTCTGCAGTTTCGCCACCGGGGTTCCACCCCGCAGCGACTCTTCCAACATAACACCAAGATCATCGGCGGATATACGAAGAGTACGCGCGAGCTGTTCCAGCCAAAGCAACTTCTCTGCCGTCAGTTGCCCCTCCGCAGCCGCCGCATCGGTCAGCAAACGGAGATAGGATTTCCTCACCTCCGGAGGATATACACTGAACGGATGCTTCTCAGAGAGTGTACCCAGCTTTACTTGACGCAGAAGCAGAAACTCCTTGATAAAGGAAAAGACAGCTGTCGGAAGCTCCTCATCCAGTACCCGTTCCTGATAAGCCCCTACTTCAATGCCATCTGGCGACCAGCATAAATCTTCGTATAAAAAGTGGCGGATCTGGGCGCTGCCGAACCGCAGAAGAACATCTCTCAGCGTCAGAACAAGAAAATCCTGATGGTTCTCCTCTCCATCATCCATATTCAGGAGATAGACGAGTACAGCTTCCTTGGGGCAGAGCTCCTCATCCGACCTGAGTGCGGCCAGCGCTTTCTTCATATAGGGACAGGAGATCTTCTCCATGCGTGAAAAAACACGCGTCCCCACAAAATAACGTGGCACATCCTCCTCTGGCGACGGATACTCATAGTTTTCTGTGTATTTTCTTGCAATGGATTCCAATACAATGGAACGCAGACGAAAATCCAACGGAAAATATATGACATCCTTCGCTACACTCGGCAGAATATCCGAACGTACAATCTGCATCCGTTCCTCCACCTCTTCGATGGCAGGATAGAGCAGCAGACGCGGATCATTGCGGTCAATGACCGACATCATTTTGTCAGCCAAGCCCCTCACCACTCTTTTCCTCTGATCCGCTCTCTTCCTTCACAGCCCACAGAATGTGTTCACATTCCGTCGAAAGCAGTATTTCCGTACGCTCATCAATGCACGGGAAAAAAATCTGATATGCCTGCACGTCCATCCTCCTCACTGCGTTCCCTGCCCCTTCCAGAGAATACGGATCTCAATCCGCCGATTCTCCGCCGAAAGGGGCTGCTCTATATTCTTCAATCGCGTATCACCGTATCCGGCGACACCAATGCGATTTGCATACTCTGTTCCCATGGAGGCGAGTAATTCCCTACGCACATTCGCTGCACGCAGGGTAGAAAGCTGAATGTTGTCCGCAAAATAGCCGCCGCGATTCACGACCGTATGGATCATGGCTGGGTCTGTGTGCCCCTCGATCAGGAGTTCCATCATTGGATTCTCCGCCATATAACCTGTGAGATTTGCTGACAAATCCTTCACCAGAAGCTTCGTCTCCGGCGTAAGCTCCGCACTGCCAGAGTCAAATGTCACGGAGGTAAACTCCAACATCCCCGTTTCCGAATGCACCTTCACCTGTCCCTGTTCCTCATAGACAGTAAGCGCCGATTCGATCTTTTCCATCATCTCTCGGCGCTGCGCCTCCTGTGTAAACTTCGGCACAATCGCCGCCATAACGAAAAGCAGGAGCACAACAAGTACGACACTGGAGAACAAATCCGTAATCGAAATCCACGGATTACGCTTTACCTGCAATGGAATACACCTCTCCTTCATCACAGATTGGTATGCGTTATGGCTGCTTCATCATATCCGACCATGCAGCAAGAGTTCTTGTGATGGAGTTTTGGAGATCGGATATTTGTTTGGCAGTGTCTGTCTGCTCCTCACGTATCCTGTCATGGGCTGATAACAACTGTTCCTCGGTGCTGCGAAGAATATTTTGGAGAGTTTTTAGATGCTCGTTCACAAGCTGCTGAATCTGCGTACTCTCCTCCCCTATTCGCTCAGAAACAGGTTCTGCAATCCTTGTCTGTATGACCTGTTCCAAATGCAACAACTGTTTCTCCCATGCAGCAATCTGCTGTCCACTGGTTTTCTGCTGGATTTCTGCCAGCTCCTGCAAGGGTTTGTGCAAATCTGTCGTCTGCCGAATCTCCTCCAACAGCCGTTTAATCTCTTTCGCCTGTGCATCTTCATGCGACCGTGAGGAAATAAACGCATCCAAGAAGGATTCTTGTCCCGTCTTTATACTTTCCTGCATTGCTGCAAGGCTCTGCTCTACGGCTCGGCGTGCTTCCGCACTCTCCTGTGCTCCCATACGCACTTGATCCGCAATACCGGTCGATACAATCTTCAGATCATCTGATATGCTCTTGTAGAGTGCTGTCCATTTTTTCTGCTCACTGTACCCAAGTTTCTGCATCTGATCGATCTGCGTATCGATCTTCTCCAATACAACGGAAAGTGTTTGTATGGTTTTTCCGATCTGCCGCGTCTCCGCCATATACTCATCATGCACTCTGCCCAGCTGAGATTCCAGCATCCCTTCGAATGCACGCTGTGTACGTTCGGCAAATTGATCCTCGTTCTTCAACATCTGCTTCTGTGACTCTGCTATATAGCGGTTCGCAGAGGACTGGATGGAATGCAGTTCTTCCTTGAACTCCTCTTGGTTCGTCACAAGACGGGAAATAAAGTCCTCCTTGACTTTCTGAAAAGTCTCCTGGCTTTCACGAATATTACGATCTACCGTTTCCTGTATAAGAACAACAGCATCCTGCAGCTTCTTCGTCTCATCCTTGAACTCCCGCGCCGTCTCGGTAAATGAAACCGAGGTATCCACAAAGCGTATGAAGTGTTCCTTTAAAAAATCCAACGAGGCATTCTGTTTCTCAAGCTCTCCAATCACACGCTGCGCAAGTGCTGTTTGCAATTTCTGCTGCATGGAGAACTGTGTCCCCAACATCTCATTCTGTGCTGCGAGCAATGCACGCGTATCATCACCCTCGATTGCATAGAGGGCGGCGGTCAGCTCATCAATGACATCCTGACGCTGCGAGAAATAACTATCGACAAAGAAACGCTGGAAGATCAGTGAGAAGCAGACCCCCCATATTGACGTCTGGAATTTGAACGCGATGACACCAAGGACATCAATGAGCTTCATAAGGTCGACGGTATCCTCATGCAGAAGATCAGCGGCCCCCTGAATAGCAACACCAAGACCAAGAAAGGTTGCCAGAATACCAACACTGACAAAGACATTCGGAAGCTCCCCAATGCGACTCTCCTCATCGGTCAGAACGGCAAGTCTGGTCTGTAGAAACATCTGAGGGGACAGCTTATTTTGTATCTCCCCATAATCGTGCACAGCATTCTCTTTTAATTGGGAAAGTACTGACCGACAATAACGCCGCCACTTGATTCCCAAAAGGAAGATCGCAATAAACACGATCAAAAAGATAACGGATAATGCTGCTTCCGGTATAAAGAAAAACTCGATTGTTTTCAGAAGCAAATTGTCCATCTAAGCTCCCCCTCATTCTTTCTACTCTGCCAACGCCGTTGGAGTTCTCATCCGCTTCAACGTCGCATCCATGGACTGCGCCAACTCGTCAAGTGCGTTTCGGATGTTCTGCACTTGCGTCGTCTGCACAGGCGATTCATTCATCGGATCTGCCTCATCGCTCCCCTCTGCAAACTGCGATTCCAGTTCCGCAATGATCTCCGCGCCGCGCGCGGCGAGTTTTTCCTGCAAGGCGCCGATGGATGTCTTGATTTCGGCATAGACGGCAGCGCGCTCCTCATCGTTCGTGCACTCCTCCATCGCCCACTCCGCCTCACGGCGCAGCTTCTCTCCGAGGAGGGCGATGCCGTCCACGTCGCGCAGTCCTTCGGAGCCGCGCTCCGCACCATCATCATCTACCTCCAGCGCCGCAGCCACGCAGAGTCCGATGACCCCGCCCGCCGCAAGTAACAGACCGTTCTTTACCCATGACATAGTGATCTCCTCCTTAAATAGTTGACCGAAACTATGTCCAGTATACGTGATGGAAGGAGGAAAAAGGTCACCTGCCAGGCAACCTTTTCAAATTTACAAGAAAAATTATCACGATGTGAAAAGCTTTCGTTCTCTATTATAGTGTAATTTTCAGATATGGTAAAGTTTTTTCATCTGATGTTTAATGCAAAAAATTGCCATAACAAAGCATCATTATGCGCGGGCATGAAAAAGCCCGAGGAAATCCGCGCACCAAATATTCGTGGCGAATTTTGCCTCGGGTGATTTTTTGAATAGATCAACGGCTCTCAATGGCACGCGGCAGATACATCTTACAGCGCCAGAATCTCCGCTCGCGTCAACCCGCTCGACTTCTCGATCACTTCGATCGGAACGTTTAACGTGAGCAGGGAACGTGCCATCTCAAGCATTTTGCGTCGCCCCTCAGCACGCCCTTCAAGACGCCCCTCCTCTCGCCCCTCAAGACGCCCTTCTTCCAATTTCTTCTCTCCGAATTTTTCCATCAATTCGCACATGGCATTTACCCCCTCTGCTTCTGCTTTAAAGTAATCGGCTCTTTGGGCAAGTTCTTTGTAATTCATCTGCTCCGGACGCTCGCAAAAGAAGTCCTGCATCAGCCGTCCAAGCGGCGTATCGTCACGGTTCGCCCCGTTGACGTAGAGAATATGCGCCCCATCATCAAACGGTCGCTGAAGTTCTTGAACAATCCGCTCCACATGATAAAGCGGATAGCCAACTCTGTAGATGTCGTTTTCCGTGATGAAGATGACCCACGTCTCTGGGAGTTCGGAGAAGTCCGCTCCGTGTGCCAGTTCCCGTGAATCCATCATGCTGCTGTTATAGCGTGCCCGACGCGGGGTTGCTCCTTCATTTGCCCGCTGAACCTCGCAGTCGTAGAGCTTTCCCTCGCTGTCCTCTGCCAACACATCGAAGCGCACGCCACGTCCATAGAGATTGTCTGCGCTCTGCTGTGTGACAACGCGCTTGACGATGAGATCATCCCGTCCAAAGAAGATACGCAGCAGGAGCTGCATTCCTTCCGTATAGTTGTCAAAGCATACGTTGAAAAACGTATCATCAATCAGACGGAATTTCTGAATCAATACGCTATATTCCGCAGGAACATCCTTCTTGATAATCCTCACTGCGTCGATATCCTCCCCATCCTTGTTCGTTCTACTATCATAGTATGCACTGCGGTAAACATTGTCAAGGCTGAAAATCTCGGCGAAAAATCAAGGAGTGCAAAACGCCAGAAAAAAGCTGCACTTGACGATTCCCCCAACAAAAAGGACGTTTGAACCTGTTATTTATGACAGTTACATAATCTTCAAAAGCATGATACAATAATATTAAAATGATATACACATGAAAGGATGTGGAAGGTATGAACGGCAACAGAGGAGCACACGCGCTCTTTGCATTCCTCCTTGCAGTCACGCTCCTGCTCCTCGGCGGTGCCCCTCAGGTGGATGCCGCTGAGAGTAGGCTGCGCGGCACGATGTCCGTCACGGCGGGCGAGCTGCTCGCAAAACCCGCGCAGCGGGCATACGTCGTCGATACGGCGGGCATGGTCGCAGCGGAGGACGCCGCGCAGATCACAAAGATCGGGGCGGAGCTGCGTGCAAAGACAAAGGCGGAGATCGTCGTCGTCACCGTTGCGACGCTCGGGGGCACGGACATCGAGTCGTACGCGAACGAGCTCTTTCGCAGCTGGGGCATCGGCGACGCGCGGCTGAACAATGGCGTGCTCCTCCTGATTGCAAAGGATGACCGCGCGTTCCGCATCGAGGTCGGCTACGGACTGGAGGGCGCGATCACGGACGGCTACGCGGGCAGCGTACTCGACGCGATGAAGGGGGAGTTCCGCAAGGAGAACTACTCCCCCGCGATTCTACAGGCGTACGCCACGCTCGCCCAAAAGGCGGGTGCGGAGTACAGCGTAGCACTGGAGAGTCTCGGCGCGGCGCTCGGCATCCCCGCAAAGCCCGCACATCTCGGCAGTGTGGCGGATCTTGGCGACATGCTGACGCCGGAGGATGCGGCAGCGATTGAGCAGATGGGCGGCGATCTCACGAATGCGACGGGCGCACAGATGATTGTTGTCACCATGCCGACGCTGAGGGGTGTGGATGCACGGCGGTTTGCGCAGCAGCTCTTTGTCGACTGGCAGCTGAAGGATGCGGCACAGGGAAACACGGCGCTGCTCTTCATCGCCAAAGAGGAGCGCGAGGTGTGCTTCCTGTTCGGGTCTGCCCTGACCGAGATGGAGCAGGAGCACGACACAACGTTCGCTGCCAATGGCATTCGTTCCGAGTTCCCCTTCGACAAGGACGATATTTCCAAGGAGATCCGAAAGGGCTACGCCATGGTCGGCGCGCGCCTGTGCGAGAAAGCTCATGTCGCCGTGCCGAACTCCATCGATGAGGGCGGCAGTGAGCCCTTCTACGTCTATCTCCTCGGCTTCCTCGTCTTCATCCCGTTCCTCCTGCTCCTCCTCTGGATTGTGGGGCAGGTATTCGGGCTTGCCTTCTTCTCGCTGGCTGCTCTGCTGAACCTTCTCTCCTCGGGTAGATACGGTCACATGACTTCAGTCGGTGGGGGCGGCACCTACGACGATGATGATGACCGCCCAACCTATCGCGGCGGCGGGTCGGGTGGCGGCAGCTACGGCGGCGGCTCCTCGGGCGGCGGCGGTGCGTCGGGGAATTGGTAGGGGCGCCTTGAACGATTGAGGCAAAATGCGAAAGGAAGTTTTCACCATGAACAACAAGGGCTTTATCTCCGTCGGCATCGTCATTCTCGTCGTCATCCTCATCGGCATCTTCAGCTTTTTCTCCCTCTACAACGGGCTGAAGGAGGCGGAGATCCGCGTCGACGCCTCCTACGGGCAGGTCGAGAACCAGATGCAGCGGCGCAGCGACCTCATCCCGAACCTCGTGAACACGGTCAAGGGCTATGACGTACACGAAAAATCCATCATCGAGGAGGTTGTAAATGCGCGTGCGAAACTCGCGGGCGCACAGGGCGTGGAGCAGATGGATGCGGCGAACGCGGAGCTGACAGGCGCACTCGGCCGCCTCTTTGCCATCGCCGAAGCCTATCCCGACCTCAAGGCAAACACGCAGTACCTTGAGCTCATGCGCGAGCTGTCCGGCTCCGAGAACCGCATCGCCGTCGCACGCCGCGACTACAACGAGGCGGTGCGTGAATACAACGTGCGCATTTCGACCTTCCCCGGCATGTTCCTCGCAGGATTCATGGGCATGACGCAAAAGCCCCAGTTCAAGGCAAAGGAGGGCGCGGATGCCGTCCCCGAGGTGAAGTTCTAAAAGGTACTCCGCACACGGACACAAAGGAGGCACACCATGAAAATTTCGCTCAAGAAAACAATCGTCGCGGTACTCTCCCTGCTCATGCTCACGGCGGCATCCGCTTCTGCCACATCCTCCACCGCACAGCACATCACATCGCCTGCGGCAGCAAAGAAGCAGCTGAACGCCATCGCCAAGGCGGAAAAGCTCTGGAGGAGCCAGTTCATCCTGTGCGGGGATGACGACAATACACTGCAGCCGCATCTGCGTTCCTTCGACCCCACTCGCACGTATTTCGCCGTCACCGATCTCGACGGCAATGGTCGGCTGGAGCTGCTCTTCCGCCATGCCGCCATGCCGAGCGTGGAGGAGGGCATCACCCCCTATCCCTTCCGCACCATCCCCACAGCGTTCGCCATGGCGGTCTACGAGATCGGCACGGACGGTCGACTCGCACGCCTCCCCGAGACGGAGAACGGGTACGGCGCACCCGATCTGACTGGACTGGCGCTCAATATGATCGACAGCGACAATACGCGTTGGTACAACATGAGCACGAGCACCATCACGAAGGACGAGCACAATCACTACAGCTATACCGTCGCCTATCAGCGGTTCGCCATTGCAAACGGCGTGGTGCGCTGTGAGCTGTGCGCGGAGGAAAACGGCTATTACAACGTCTATGACATCGACCGTGTCGAGGCAGTTCCCTCCTCCGCATATATTTACGACGGCGACCCCGCCCATCTAGGGATGCGTCACGAAGATTTCGTACAGAGCCCATTTTATCAGTATTTTACGCACATCTACACACCGTGCTGCGCCGTATACTGGATGGGAGCTAATGAGCTGAGCCGCGATCCGCGCGAAGCCCTTGCTGCCTCATGGGCAGGCTTTGTCTACGGTGTCATCGACGGCAAGGGATAAAGATTTTTCACGAAAGGGGTACGGCAATGACATTCATTTCACTCAAAAAAACCATTCTCGCAGCACTTGCCGCGCTCTCGTTGACGGCATCTGCCGCCCCCACTCCCGTCGCAGCCGCGCCAAGCCCTGAGGCACAGCCGCAGATGATCGCGGAGGCAGAGCCGCTGTGGAAGGATGAGTTCGTCGCGCGCTGGGATAAGGGACAGGCACCGTTTCCCTATCTCAGACGCTTCAATCCCCGCCTGACGCACATCGCCGTCACCGACCTCGATGCCAATGGTCGCCTTGAGCTGCTCGTACGCCATGCGATGACCCTGATGGATATATCCGGTCCCCATGCGGCGGGTGTTGTGGATATCCCGATTGATATCAGCCTGTCCGCCTACGAGATCTCTGCGGACGGACGGCTCGAACGCCTCCGCTCAGAGAACGGCTACGATTGGCCCGATCTGATGAACCTCCAACCCCTCAGTGAGATTGACGAGCACGGCACGCGCTGGCATCATGTCCGCACCGTGACCGTCTCCCGGAGCGATTACTTCACGGGCAATGCCCCTTCTTACTCCTATACAGCGTCCTATCAGCGCGTCGCACTCGACCGTGGAACGCTGCGCTGTCAGCTGCTCGCCGTGGAAAAAGGCAGCTATCGGGACGTGGACAGCCCCTCCACCTGCAGGAAAATCCACGTCTCCGCCAGTGTCTTTGACGGCGATCCCGCCCATACGAATATGAGTGGACGGGAATTTCAGCAGACCGATCTGTATCAGACCTTTGACGAGGCACTCCTGCCGGCAAGTTCCATTCGCTGGGTGAGCGGCGACAAACTCAACCGCAATCCGTGCGAAGCCCTTGCTGCCTCGTGGGCAGGCTTTGTCGACGGCGCCATCGACGGAAAGGGATAACCATTCATTAAAAGGAGGCACACAATGACAATCTCGCTCAAAAAATCGCTCGGCGCTGCACTTGCCGCACTCTCGTTGACGGCATCCGCCGCTGCCGCACCCGCAGCGATTGACGCGGAAGCGCAGCTCGATGTCATGGCGGCATCGGGTGTGATACAGCAGGAGATCAACAACCTCTACCGCACATGGAACGGCATTCTCAGCAGCGGAATGCAGGAGCGCAGCATGGCGTACTTCTACGCCGCCGTCACCGATCTTGACCGCAACGGACGGCTCGAGCTGCTCATCACATGGCATTTTCTGAACCGTGATCCGCTGTATTTTGCGGGCGGCGACATCGGAGAGAAGCAGAAAAAGCAGCTCACCGATCTCTGTAACAACTATCCGAGTCGCGTCCACAGCCGCGCCTATGAGATCAGCAAAGACCGGACGAAGCTTGAGCCGCTGCTCGAACTTCAATACGAGGAAGGGCACGCCCCCGACTTCACGCGTCTCCATATCCGAGGGAGAATGACCGACGGGCACTACATCTACTATGCCGAACGACAGCTCATGCCCCGCGTCGAGGGGATGACAAGTGCGGCGGAGCACTACGCCATCGAGCATGAGGGGCAGATGATCTGGCTCGATGCGGGGGTGATGGGTGTCGGCACACTGGCACGCTCGGAGGGGACGGTGGACGTCGGCGGCGCAGAGATCGAGCCGAACTACACCTCCATGAAGATCATCCCTACACATCAGGATCTCACCCCCTACGGCAAAGAAGCCGAAGCGTTCCGGCAGAGATACATGGACGGCGGCCGCCGCGTCAGCTTCGTCTCGTGGGAAGCACTCGACAAGGATGCACGCACTGCCCTCGCCGCCTCATGGGCGGGCTGGTCGTACGAAAGCGAGGAATAATCACGACATAGAAGAGGCTGTTGCATGAGCGCCCCTTTCGGCTCACTGCGTTCGCCACTTCCCCCGTTGCGACGGGGGAAGCTAATATGCCATAACGAAAAGCCTCCCCCGTGCGACACGGGGGAGGGGGACCGCAAAGCGGTGGTAGGGGCGCCTTGAGCGCTAACACGAACAGGGGCTGTTGTACGGAGTCAAAACAACTTCGTGCAACAGCCCCTTTTGTCTTACATCTTCTCCGCCCGCGCAATTCTGTGCAGGAGAACACGCGCGCATTCTGCCGCACGCACAAAATCCGCCCTTGTCAAAACAAGCAGGACATAGTCCTCGCTGTTCATATCCATCGCAGCAAGAATATGATCCCTCCACGTCGCATTGATCGCCTTGCTCCAGGCAGGAATCCCACCCATTTCGCCGAGCCGATCCGCATCGACGGCAAGCCCCGTTCCCGCCGCCAGTGCCTGCACGGCAGCAACAAAATCCTCCCGCTCGCTCTTCCAGTCAAGCCCCGCTGCCTTGCCGCTGCGCACGAGTTTTTTGCAAAGTGCCTCCCACGCGTCATTAACCCCCGCTGCGCCTTTCACCTGTAACCTTTTTCGCAGCTGCTTCGTATATGCAGCATCCACGCGCAGGATATGCGCAAGCGCAGCGAGTGCGTCCGCCATCGCGTTCGGATCATCTTCGGCCGGTTCGTACCCCCCGACATCGGGGAGCATTCTTTTTCTCACGAAGTCTTTCATGATCCGCGCCGCCTCATCATAGGAGAGATGCGCGCGGCGATACTTCTTCCCGTCGATTTCCAGCGCGAGCACCACCCGATCCGCAGACTTCCCGCCGAACGCCTTCATCGACGTACAGCCGTCGACCTCCTGCGGCGGACAGATCTCCACAAACATATTCGTCCCATCGCGCATGGATCTCAATTCGTTCTCGATCCCCACGATATGAAAACCGTGCCGGTTCATCGAACTGCACTTCAAACACCAGTCCTCGTATGTGCTGAATATCTTTCTCTGAATCAGATTGTATAGGCTCATACCGCCAAAGCCCCCTCCTGTTTGCCATGCTGCCACCTTACGCCATTTCACAGTGCGGGTCAAGACGACATACGGATGCCACTCCCAAATTTTTAATAAAGTGTACGATTATAATTGATTTTACCTCTCAGTCGCGTTATAATAAGTGCAGGAATCAAAGGGGAACTTCCCCTCTCATGTTTTCATACAATAGGAGGTATGTCCAATGAATCAGGAACAACTCAAACGTATGACCAGCGACAAAGGTTTCATCGCCGCACTTGACCAGAGCGGCGGCTCCACACCGAAAGCGCTCAAGGCGTACGGCGTGGACGAGAGTGCCTACAACGGCGAGGAGGAGATGTTCACGCGTGTCCACGAGATGCGCACGCGCATCATCAAAAGTCCCTCCTTCGACAAGAGTCAAATTCTCGCGGCAATCCTCTTCGAGAACACCATGGATCGCAAGATCGACAGTCTCTTTTCCGCAGATTTCCTCTGGGAAAAGAAGGGCATCGTCCCCATCCTCAAGGTCGACAAGGGACTCGCGGATGAAAAGGACGGCGTGCAGCTCATGAAGCCCATCCCCGGGCTTGACGCCCTGCTTGACCGCGCCAACGAACGCCACATCTTCGGCACGAAGATGCGCTCCGTCATCAAGCAGGCAAATCCCGATGGCATCCGCGCCATCATCGACCAGCAGTTTGAGATCGGCATGCAGATCGTAGCGAAGGGACTTTGCCCCATCCTCGAACCCGAGGTCGATATCCACTGCCCCGATAAGGCGAAGGCAGAGGAGATCATGCTCGGCTGCATGAAGGAGCACCTGGCAAAGCTGCCCGCAGATGCAAAGATCATGTTCAAGGTCACCATCCCGACCGTCGACAATCTCTATGCAGACATCATGAAAGACCCGCACGTCGTCCGCGTCGTCGCCCTCAGCGGCGGCTATACAATGGACGATGCAAACGAAAAGCTCGCGCGCAACCACGGGCTGATCGCCAGCTTCTCCCGCGCCCTCGCGCAGGATCTGCGCTTCACGCAGAGCGACGATGAGTTCAACGCCGTCCTCAAGAAGGCAATCGACAGCATCTACCGCGCCTCCATCACCTGATGGCAGGCTGACAGAGCTGTCCTTTCCCCTATATACTCACGAACAATCCCCCGCCGCAATGCGACGGGGGATTTGTTGTGACTGCTTCCCTTGATCCACTCCTACTCCATGGAGCAGCCCGTGTGCTGCACGACAATCGCAGCCGTGTCGTTCGCCGCCGCACACGCCTCGCGCAGCGTCTTGCCTTGCGCCAGTGCCGACAGGAAGCCCGCCGTATGCGCGTCCCCCGCACCGATGGTATCCACCGGCTTGACCGGACGCGTGGGAACGTGCAGCCCCCCCGCCGCGCTGTGGCAGAGCGTCCCCTCTTTGCCGAGCGTCACGACAACGGGCTGATGCGTCACGCCATGGAGCCTTCGCGCAGCCGCTCCGACCTCTGCTTCTCCCGCCAGCGCCATCGCCTCGGACGCATTCATCTCAAGAATCGTCCCCATGCCCAGCAGCTCATCCGCGAACCGCCGCCCCAAGAGCCTCGGTCCCGGGTCGAGCACCAGACGGCAGCCTGCGTTCTTACGGCGCACAAAACGCATTAGAACCTCGCTGCTGGGATTGTCCTCCTGAAAGCCGTAGCCGGACGCATAGATGTAGTCGTACCGCTGCGCATCGAGCGTTTCCAGCCACGCATCCCGCCACATCGTCTCAATGCCGTCCATCGTGATGAAGGTGCGCTCCCCATCCGCCTCGACAAAGGAAAGGCAGTATCCGTTGTCGCAGCGCCCATCCTCGATCATCACAGCGCGCCCCGCCTTTTGCAGTTCCTGCCGGATGATGTCCGCATACATCCCCCTGCCAACCGGAACACAGAGATCGTGTGCCGTGCCCAGTGCCCCCATGATCTTTGACACATTGAATGCACAGCCGCCGACAATCATGCCCTGCTGCTGACCAGCGATATCCTCCCCCGCCTTCGGCAGACGGTCAATATGGATGACAACATCGATGATTGCCGCCCCGAGAATCAAGATCTTTGCAGTTCCCATGCGTGCCTCCTTACGCCGCAGACCGCTTGTCGCCAACCAGCACCAAAATGCTGTAGAGACCGCCACTGACAACAAGAGTCAGCAGCACATTCAGACTGTTGTCGGCGAAAATCCCCGTGGCAAAGGGTCCGGTAAACACAAACGTCTGGGAAAACAGCATTCCCACGACAAAGCCAACCACCCAACTGATCACGCCGCGAGAGTTCAGCGCATTCCGCACGGGATCCGTGAGCAGAACCCGGTCATAGCCATGCGTGCGGCGCAGCAGCAGATAGTCCATGAGAAACACCGAAGACCATGCGGCGAGCAGCTTGCCGATAATGCTGAGGAAGCCCTCCAACGTCCCCTGAAAATCCTGCGCCACAAAGAGAATGTACGCCGGAATGAGCGTAACGACAACCGTCTGAAAGAGCAGAATCCACCGTTCATTCACCAGAATATGCGCCGCCTGCAGCACGAGCTTGGAGGATTTCAGACCGAGGAAGCACTGCGGCGTGAGACCGCCAATCGCCGTGATGTAGTAAAGGATCGCCAGATTGACCGGCAGCACCCCCTTGATGACTTCAATCGGATTGGACGAACTTGCGAGATCCGGCACCTTGCTCGACAGCAGAATGCCGACCCCGAGCATCAGCACAAGCGGCACAACACCGCCGAGCGTCACCGCCCAACCGACCCTGCTGCGGGAGTATTTGACCGCCTGATGGCAGCTGTAGTCCGCCGCATAGCTCGTCCAGCCGATGCCCGTACCGGCGGCGACAAAGGCAAGCGCCGGCAGGAAATTGGCCGCCCAGTCCCCGTCCGGCATCGCCAGCAGCATCGCCCAATCCGTCTGCGGAATAATGATGGCGAGAATCACAAGCGTAAAAAAACCGAACAAATAGGTACAGATCGTCTGCATACGGATCAGCATATCATGACTGAACACCACAGACGCCAGCACCAGCAGCACAAAAATCGCCAACGCGATCCCCGTCGTCATCGGCGTGGCGTCCAGACCGAGTGTCGCAAACAGCGCCAGTACCGTCAGCGCACCGGTACAAACATTGATCGACAGCCAACCCGCGTGCCCGATCAGTGCCGCCACCGAGGGAATCAGATTCCCGCGAAAGCCGAACGAGGCACGCGACAGCACGAACGTGACCGCCCCCGTATCACGCCCCGCGAGACTCATCAAGCCGACAATCCCAAACGAAAACGAGCCGATGACCGTAGCGAGAACAGCCTGCAGGAAACTCAGCTGAAAGCCGACGATAATGGCGCCATACACCAGACCAAGGATCCCGATATTGGCGGCACAGTACAGGAAAAACAAACTGCGCGGCCGATCCGTCCGCTCCGCCGCCGACAAAAAAACCGTTTCTTCTTCGTTCATGATACGCCTCCCACAAATCCTTGCCACATCAACAATAAACCCGTCCGCGATGCGCAAGCAGACTGTCTGCATACCGCCCGAAATCCACATCATTGCTCTGCTCCAGCACGGCAATCAGGGCGGGGTCCATCGCAGCCGCCCCCGCCTTCGCCCCGCAGACAGCAACCGCCATCGCGCCGATCGTATCCGTATCGCCGCCGAGATTCGCACATGCCAGACTGCACGCGTGCGGCTCCTTGAAATAATACGCCATGGCAAGGGCGGTGGGCACCGCCTCATTCATGAGCGTCGTCGTGCCGATCCCCTCGTAGACAGAAAGGGAGAACGCCTCTGCATCCGCGCGGTGCCGCCGGGCAAGCTCCAACGCCAAGGCAAGCCGCGCTTTCGGCGAGGCACTGTACGTCTGCGCCCCATAGCGCGCCGCCATCGCATAGCAGTCCATGGCAGCGTCCATGATCCCCTCCCACGACCTGCCGTCCAGTGCGGCACTGACCGCCGCCGCCACCATCCCCGCACCGCCCAGTGCCACATCCGTCTTGTGCGTCGCCTCGCTGATGCGGAACACATACGCGGCAAGCCCCTCCAGATCATCGCAGGGAAACAGACAGCCAATCGGCGCAATCCGCATCGCCGCCCCATTCGTCACCGCCGTTACCGTATACGGCTCCGGATCCTCGCCGTGCGCAACGGCATGGAGCGCAGCCTTGGAACTCTGTCCCAGAATATTCTTCTCGAACGCCTCCGTTTGAACCGCCCAGCGCAGCAGATTGTGTGCAATGATCCCCTTGTCCGGCACATAGTCATGTTCCATCAGAGAATCCAGAATGACCAGCGCCTGTGCCGTATCATCCGTAAACTCCCCCTTCTTCAAGCCAATCGCCGCAGGATTTTCCGGCGGACTGTCCTCAAACGTCTCGATCCGCCCGAAAATCTCCCGAATCCGCGCGCGGCTCAGCAGCTCCGACGGCATCCCCATCGCATCTCCCAATGCCATCCCGTACAGCGTCCCCAAGATATGATCTCTCATACAATCACCTCTTTCACGATACAAGAAGATTATACAATATCCAAAATTGTTTTACAACGCGAAAGAACAAGCCTCCACCAGCAAGTGACGGGGCTTGTTCTATTTTCATCATTTCCCACTCTGCGGGATCCCCTCAGTCCACCGTCCACTCGTTGACATTCCAGAAGAAGCCAATGCCCCGGTAGCCGAGCAGCCTGTCCGGCGTGATGCCGTGCACGCGTGCACTCGTCACGTAGATGAAGTCGATATAGCATATATAGATGTACGGAAGGTCTTTCGTCACCTCTTCCTGAAAGAGCCCGTAGAGGCGCATCCGCTCAGCGGGGTCGGTGGTGCGGCGCGCAGCGAGGAGATATTCATCCACGCGCGGATTCGAGTAGTGGCTGTCATTCCCCCGCCCGTTGGTCGAGTATACCTTGTAGGTATGTGCATCCGGGTCGATCTCATTCCCCACGCCGCTGAGGTACGCCATCTGCCCGTCCCAGTCGACCTGCGCAGGAGTCTCTACGGTGCAGTGGATCCCGACCGCACACAGTTGCGCCGCCACCACGTTGGCGATGTCGATGCGGCTGTGCTTGTCGTTCTTCACTGTGAGGACGAATCCGACCTCCTCCCCGCCGCGCATATAGTAGCCGTCACTTCCCTTCGTGCAGCCCGCCGCTTCGAGGATCGCCCGTGCCTTTGCGGGATCATAGTCATAGTGCGGGACATTCGGATTGTCGTAGGAGCTGCGCTGCAGCGGGCCGTAGGCAGGCATCCCGTGCCCGCGCAAGGCTTCGTTCACGACCGCCGCACGATCAATGGCGTAGGCAATGGCAGGCAGCAGGTCGCGATTGCGCTGCCAGTAGGGATGCGTCCAGTTGATCAGAATCGATCCGTAGTTCGAGGACTTCATCGCGTAGTAGCGATTGCGCTCCTTCCCCTCAAAGGGTACCGCTGTCTGTGGCGCAAGCCGCGCCAGATCTGCCGTCCCGTCGGCAAGCGCCTTTGCCTCCGCAGCATCGTCCGCCACAATCTTAACCACGAAACAGTCAATCTTTGGTGCGCCGCGATAGTAGTCCTCATTCTTTACGAGAACGATCTCCTTGCCCGCCTCCCACTGCTCCATGCGGAAGGGACCTGTCCCGACGGGATTGCGGAAAAACCCCGTCGTCGTGAGATCCTGCCCTGCGAGCAGATGTGCTGGCAGGATCGGCTGCATCATGTAGTCGAGAAAGGCAGCATTCGGCGCAGACAGGCGAATACGCACCGTCTGATCGTCGACCTCCGTGATCTCACTCACATCCTCAAAGTTCGGTGCGTGAAGTGAGTGGATGCGCGGATCTCGGATCGCCTCGATGGTAAACTTCACATCCGCCGCACGCAGCGGCTTCCCATCGTGCCAGTGCACGTCCTTGCGCAGGTGAAACACATACGTATCGGTCGCGGAGTCGTACTCCACCGACTCCGCAAGCGCCGGGACAATGTCATTGTTTTCATCGCGCCGCATCAGCCCGTCGAACAGCAGCTGCCCGATCTCGGAGTACTCATCCACGAGCACATCGATCTCCTCGTAGTCCTTTGTCGCATAGACGAGCCGCGCACCATGCGCCTCGTCGGCGCGTTCCCCGACGCAGCCGCCCGTGAGCGCGAGAAGGACAACCGCCATGCACAAAAGCAGCAACTTCTTCATCACACATCCCCCCCCTTTGACCGCATTCCCCTTTTTCGCCATATTGGAGCAGCAATTTTAGGAAGCACTGATAAATTCAGCACTGCCATCTTGGCACATCTTTTTCACCCTCTCTGTGCCCTAGAATCCTCCACATAGCCCTTGCTATGCGTCCGGTTTGTCTCCTTGACAGGACAAAAAATCTGTACCAATCTGACAGACTTCATTTTATCAGTGATTCCTTTATTTGAGAAAATTTTCGATATGCACATATTTATAAACCATTCGTGATTTATGATTCAATTTCCTTCTCACTGTGCACGTTTTTTCCAATTTTTCCAAAAGGACTGTTGTCGTTAGAAAAGCACTGATAAATTCGAGCCTGCCGCAGTGCTTAGAAGAGAGAAATTTTTGAAATGACTTAATAGCAGACAGGAATCTACTTATTTATGTAGAAACACTGTCATTAAGGATCATTAAGGAATCACTGATATTCTTTGGGAGTTGAGGTTCTATGAATCATTTCGAGCTGTACCTTGATGAGAGCGGTCAGTTCGAGGAGCGGAACAAAGATGGGCGGCCTTCCATTGTCGCGGGCTATCTGATGTCCAAAAAATGCAGTGAGGCATGGGCGGAGTCCCTGTTTGCTAAAACGAAACGGAAGGACGCATCCTTTTCCGAAATCGATACGGATCAATTTCATGCGATGGAAAGCAGATCCGCTGCGCTTCCGGCGTTCAACGTCTGTCTGATGGAGGAGCTGCAGACCGCCGGCGGCGTGATGGTGGTCTTTCAGAACGGACGCGGCAACAGGATCGTGAATTCGGACATCACGTATCTGAATGTATTTGCCGAGGGAATCCTGAAACTGATGTATCACCTGCTGGCGCATTATAAAGATGAGATTTCTCTTAACATCACCTATGCTACCAGACTTCAGATGGAGGAAAAAGAAAAAAGCGGCATTTGTCAGTCCATCGAAAACGATGCCTATTTCGAGCGCATACAGGAACGAATCCTGCTCCGCATGGCTCATATCGCCCCCAACGACCGAAGCCGTCTGCAGTACCGTCTGCATTGGGGGAGCGCCAGAAAATCCCCTCTGCTCATGCTGGCGGATGCCGTCAACTACACCTTGCGCGGGGGCGTGTCCTCCCTGTCACCGGCGCAGAAGGAACGGGTCGGGGCGCTCGCGCAGCTTCGGTTCAAGGTGCTAGAGCACAGCGGGTGGGAACAGATACAGGCGCATATCACAAGCAGCCGCTGGGCCGAGGCCGTATACAGCTGGTATGGCGAATACGATGATGAACTCAGAGAGCTGCACGGCAGCGAATTCAACCATCTGATCGTGGAGCGCCTGGAACAGCTGGGAGCGGCAAACAGCAGAGTACAGTTCGAGGTTCTCTCGAACCTCATCAAGATCCTGATCGATACGCGCAAGTACGAAACCGCGAACAAGTTTATGGATCGCATCGCACAGAAATTATTTCCCCTGCTGGCACAGAAGGGGCTGCTTTCGCCCGAGGCGGACTTTGACCTACATTTCCTGCGGCTGACGACAGCGACGCACCAGGGCGATGTGAGCGGTGCCGAAGAACGGATACAAATATGCCGCGAGAAGCTCGCGCGGCTTCCCGCGACGTGGGAAACCATGGACTACTATCTGTCCTACAAGCTGCGCGAGGCGGAACAGCAGAAGAACATGTATGATTTCAGGGGCGCGATTGCAAATCTGGACAAATTGGAGCAAATTCTGACGGATGCCGTATCGGTCGTGCAGATGATTGACGACCTGGGCGAATTCGGCGAAAAGATCAAATCGACGACCTTGGGCAAGGTACTCGGCTCCCGTGTGACCGCCCGCTGTTATCTTTCGTACGAAACACCGGAGGAACTGGCATTGGCACGCAGGGACTCGGACGCGGCAATGGAGCAGTTTCACCGTGCGGCGGACAAGGCGCGTCAGTCCATGGTACGCTCTATGGTGGAGTATCTGGACGGGCAATTTGGCGAGGCGCTGCTGTGGCTCGGCAGAGCCTGCGGGGTGGAGGACGCCGCGCCTGCGAAACTATTGGACGTGTTCCGTCGGGATAAAAACGCATCGGTCTTCGGCGTTCTGCACTACACCAGTCTTATGGCGCACGCGCTGCAAAAGGGGCATCCGCTGGGAGAAGAACTATTTTCCGCATGGAATGTGGTGCCGCCGGACGCAATCATCCCCGACCAGCGCCTGTATCCTGTGAACATCATTTTATGGAGGATTGGCACGGCAAAGGCGGTCATGCAGCCGGGCGCGGCAGAGCCATACTACAAGGAAGCGATCTCCGTGACCGACAGCAATCCGATGAATCTGCCGCACTTCATGGCGCGGCTTGCCATGAAAGCCGAATACGAAAACATATTGGCGCGGTCAAACAAAGCCAAAACGACGAGAAGTTTCCTCTCCTTCGAGCGTGATTATCAGAAGCTGAAGGAATGCCGGCTCCGTCTGCCGGAGAACGTTCTCAATGAACTGGATTCCTTTTTTGCTGCGGCAAAGGGCGGCAGCAAGGGCGCAGCGCGGTGTGATCCGGCGCGTATTGTTGGAAGCATAGCAATTTTATAGAGTCATCTGGATTTTGAAGGAGCACGACATGGGCAATGTTGAATTTTCCAGCGATTATCTGCCGACGGGTCTGGATCGCATGAAGATCGATCTTCTGTTTGATTTGGCTGCCGGCCATCATGCGGGCAAGGGATTTTCCTACGAGCAGCAGCGAGATTACTACATGCAGGAAATCTACGGGGACGATGCCGACGTACGCAAGATGATCCAATACGGAAAAAACTACAAGCTGTTCTCGGAGTATATGTTCCCGAATCAGCCGTGGAAGATACGGAGCAAAAAGCTTCTGTGCACATTTTTTGCGACCTGCGTGCTGCTGGATTGGATGTACCGGACGGGCGTCTACAGCCTCGCCATCGACGAGACGGAAATGCGCCGCAGCTGCCTCGACGTCGCCGGCGACCTGAGCGGAGAGGCAGAGGTCATGGTGCGCCGCGAAATTGTGTACCTGCACAGCCAGTACACAGCACATCTGACGGAAGCGGATTATGACGCGTACCTGCAGCTGATGAACCGTTTCTCCGTCCCATTCCGGGATACGCTGGAGACCGTAAAAAAATATATGACGGACTATTTCCTTCCGGTCTGCGAGAAGCTTGCGGTTCCGCCGGAAAAACGTCTGCTGTTCCGGTTAGAGCTGGACGCATTGGCCGAGATTCAGATCGGCAACAATGATTTCGTCGACTACATCGCCGCCTTTAAGCAGGCGTGGAGGGAGAAGTTCCCGCAGTACAGCTATGACGACTCGGTGGAGAAGTACCTCCGCAGCAAAAAGGGCATCTGCATCAACGCGTTCGGCAACCGGCTGAAAACCATCCGCAGCGAGCGGGCACTGTTCGATCTGCTGGCGGCAGTGAACATCAAACTGGCTCTTTCCAACGGTGCCGCCGACCCGGACGAGCTGCATGAGAAGGTGACGGCGCAAACCAAAAATCTGTCGGATAACATCCGCAGCCACCTCTTCAACGAGTGCGAACAGAAAATGACCCGCTATTACGACCTCGGGCAGCGGGAAAACTACAGTGCCGCCCTGGCGCAGGAGATGATCCCCTACAAGACGGGGCTGCTGTACGTCAATGACATCCTGATGGAGGAGATCGAGCGACGCGACAAAAGCAACCGGCCGTCGCAGCAGTCCCGCATGCGGGACGATCAGAGTGACAGTGAGATGGAGAAGTATACCCGCAAATATGACGTCCTCATCTCCCAGAAGGATGCGGAGATCTACGATCTGAAGCGCGAGCTGGAATACTACGAGGGCGTCCGCTCGCAGGAGTTCCGCAGCGAGCTGTCCCAGTACACAAAGGCGATGATGGATATTTTTCAGCGGCTGTGCGACCGCAAATACGGTGCACCGCTGAACGAGCTGTACCTGATGGGAAGCGGGCTGTCCGAACTCAGCAGCGAGAAGATGAAGGCAGCTGTTCAGAACTTCCTGTTCGTCCTCGACGGCATCGGGATTTCCCCGTACGATGCCGACAAGATCGGGAAGAAGGTTCCGTTTGACTCCGAGGAGGCCAATGTCGTCTATGCGGTCAACGAAAAGGATATTGCAGAGGGGCTGAACCGCGGCCTTCTCAACTATCCCGGCTGGAGATACAAGGGGGAGAATCTCGTCCTGCCCTGGGTGACGATGGAAACGGAGGCCGACCAGAATGGATAATGCAAAGGACATGCGGCACAAAATCCACATCGGAATCGACCTCGGCACCACCAATACGGTGATGGCAACGTGCAAGATGCCGCGCCACAACATCATGCGCCCCACGATATGCTCGATCAACCAGTACATAATGGAAAACCAGATCGGGATGGAGAAGTCCCTGCCCTCCGTACTCTTTTTCGGTGCAAACGGCAAGGTAAAGGTGGGGCGGTTCGCGCGCGACAAAAAGCAGGACGGCGCGGATCGGCGCATCCTCTACAACACAAAGATCGACATGGGGCGCAAGGTCGTATATGCCAACGAGTACACACCGGTCAAGGCAGCCGCCGACATTCTGAAGGTCTGCCACGACGCCATCCGGCAGACCGTCATGCAGCGCGGGGACAGCGAGTTCCCCGATGTAACCATCACCGTCCCCGCCTCGTTCAACCAGAGCCAGATCGCGGACACCATCATGGCGGCAAAAATGGCGGGCTTTGAAAAGGTGTCCATTCTGGAAGAACCCATCGCCGCACTCTACCACTATATCAACGGGCAGTACGCATCGGGCGCGGAGGACATGATCGACTTCTCGGAAAAAAAGCGCATGATGGTGTACGACATCGGCGGAGGAACGTGCGATGTCTGTGTCGTCGACCTGCAGATTGACGAGGACGACGTCTATGACATCCACTTTGTTGCAACGAACCGCTATACGGAGTTCGGCGGAAACGACTTCGACGAACAGGCTGCGATCGGCATTCTGAACAAGTTGTTCAGACGCTATGAAATCAACGATGCGGAGATCGACGCACCGGAGCTGAAGGCGGATCTGGTCGCCCGGATCATGCCGGCCTGCGAGCAGTACAAGCTATGGTACAGCACGCAGCTGAACCAGGGCTACGGCGAGGACGAAGACCTCCCCACCCCGACCTACGGGGCTCTTCCGCGGTTCCTGACCAAATACGAAAACGTGGAGCTGGACTGCACCTACAGCGAATATCGGGCATACACCGCCCTGTTCTTCAACGACAGCTACCGCCGTCCCACGCGTGATCTGACGGACAAGCTGCGGGACAAACACGTGCTGAAGCCGGTCTATCAGCTGCTGAAGCGGCTGAAGGAGGAGGGCGAACGCGGCATCGACTGCGTCTTCCTGACCGGCGGCATGTCGATGTACCCGCCCATTGAAAAGGCGCTCGCTGCGTACTGCCAATGCCCCGTCCTCAAGGCGGAGGAGCCGATGGAGGCCGTGGCGATGGGGGCGGCGATCTCGAAATTCGTATCCACGCGGAAAGACACCGCCCACATGCTGAATCTGCAGGACGAAGACCCCGCGGAAACCGAGGAAGAATCTGCCTTGGTGCAGGAGCATCGGGATGAGCGTCCCAAACTGCCGGAGGCGATCTTCATTGACGTGGAAAACCAGCTGCCGATGGAGATTATCCCCGCGAACATCGCGATCCCCTGCAGCGGCGAGGTGGAGCATACATTTCACGTCGGCTCAAACGGGGTGCGCTTCCACCTGTTTGCGGGGCAGAGCCAATGGGACCCCGAAATGAGAATCCTCTATGACTACGCGCAGACCTTCAACGATCTTGTGAAACCGAATACGGAGGCGCGCATCCGCTATGAAATCGATGAGGATCGCTTTTTGAAAATGCAGCTGGTCATTTCCGATGTGCGGAATCAGGTGTTTGATCTGACCGTGGACACCTTCGAAAAAATCTGACCGACCGATGAAATGGAGTGCCTTATGGAATCGTCAAATTTCAACAATCCGGCGCTGCGGGATGCGCTGAGCCGGCTCGATCTGTCCCATCTTCCGGAGGCCGTCGCCACCATCCAGGCGAATGACCCCGACATCAGCGGGGGGCGGGTGATCGCCCATGTCAAAAGCAACCAGCTGTTCACGGGGCAGTTCGAAAAATCAGATTTGGAGGCGTTCACAAAGATCTGGACACGGTACCGGAGAAACCCAAAAATGCCGCTGAAGCAGGATCTGATGCAGCAGTCCAAGGCAATGATCCGCAATTACCGCGGGGAGGTGTGCCCGATCGAGGTCATGCTTTACACCTCAAACCTTGCCGCCAATATGTTCATCAATCGTAAACTGTTGGATGAGGTCGCCGATGTCGTCTGCAGCATCGTGCGGGAAAAGGACGGCTTTCTTCGCTCCCTGAAGCATATCTTGCACGTGTGGAAATGGGAGCAGACCATCAATGTCTGTGAGATTGCGGCGGGCAAGCTCGGGGACGAGGAGCTTCTCCGCTACATCTATGACAACTTCCACTATCAGGAAGAAGTGAGCTATGGCTGTTTCTGCGCACTGATGGAGTCCCGGAACGAGCTGTTCGTCCCCGATATCCTCTCCATGGTGCACGACCTTACGGGAACGGATGCCGACAAGCAGATTGGGAACAAGTTCAAGGAAAAGTTCGGCGTCCATTTCCCGGAGTATCGGAAACGGCTGGACGGCAATATGTTTCGGGATGCCAAACCCTACGCCAAGGATCTCGTCCGCCGGATGCTCAACCCCGAGCGGAACGACAACCTGGCGGGACAGTATAAGAACGCCACCAACCAGGACGAGCAGAAATATCTGCTCCACATTGCGACCGAACGAGTCCTACATTTTGACGGCAGCGGCAGCCCCTACGACGCGATCAATACACTGAAGCTCGCCGCCAACGAAGCCGTCAGCGAGCGGCTGTTCCGTTCCCTGGATTTGGGCGGAAATCCAAAACAGCGTTCCCGGCGGATCACCACGGCCGTAATTGCCAACTACTTCGGCGCCATCAACTATCCCCCCGCCATTCAGGCGTTTTCCAAGGTGGATCCGACCCATGAATACTACGCCCCCATCCGCATGGCGCTGTTCTTTCAGGACAAGGTCAGCAGCGATGATGTGGTCGGAGACTTCCTGTCCGAAACGCGCCCCGACCAGATCAAGATGTACCTTGCCTGCTTCTTCAACCTTGGCGAACGGCTTCCCGCCGTCCGCGCTGCCACCGTCCGCTATCTCAGCACGGATCTGGACGATGACCGCCTGTCTGCGGCGATCATGAACTACTACCAGCTCATCCAGAAGTACCGCCATCTGTATGACCCGCAGGTAGGGGAGCTGATTCAGGGCTGGTTCGGCTACGGGACGGCGTTCGGAACGATCCAGATCCGCCTGCAGGAGCAGAACACCTGCCTGAAGATCATCCAGACCATCATCGATGATTTCAACTACAAAAAATATGAGAACTTCCTCTATTTTGTCGCCGAGGAGGGCATGGAGTTCCAGCCGTCCGTCTGTAATCTGGCAAAAACAATTCTTCAGAACCTGAAGAGCACTACCATAAAAGCGTAGAATTGGTTCCGGAGATACGGAAAGGAGGCTCCATGGATTATATACAGAAGGGCATCTTGGATCGCATTCAGCGGCTGCACCATAAAAATTCCCCCAATGTATACAGTACCATGTCACAATACTACCGCATCCTTTTTGAATATCATCTGTTTCTGATGTTCGCCTGCCTCTGGGATCGCAAGGAAAACGTCATCCCGCGCGAAATGCGGCTGGATATCACGAAAAAGATGAAGAAGCCCATCCTGGGAACAACCCTCTCCTACATCATGGAAATGGATCGGATCGGGGAATCCGTGTTCCATATTGATGACGGCTATATTCAGACCATGTGCCGTTTTATCCATATCCGCAACACCTGTTTTGGACATACGGCGATCCTACCGAACGTGCAGGAGGGAAAGTACAAGGAGATCTGTGCGGATCTGGAACGCTGCTATAAATCCCTCCAGTCGTATGAGGACAAATTTTTCGGCAGCGAATGCGAGTTCCGTCTGCGTCAGATGCCGGACTCCGGCCAGCTGACGGTATTCCTCCCGGATCGTAATTATGAATATCGGGACGTAGATCCGCGCATTGCTGCGGAGTTCACCTGCGATGAGCTGTACTATTCCTGTGCGCAGGGGAATTTCTGCATCTCCCCGTTCATACTGGTGCAGGAACAGGGCGTGGACACCGGCAACTATGAGATCTTCTGTTTCAGCGGCTACAAATTGGCGAGTGGAACCTTTGCGTACTATCTCATCTCGGAATTCAGGGACAACTACGAGTACTCTAAGAGTTTTCCCGATTTCTTCACCTCGTACAAGAAGACGAGCGAGCACACCATTTGCCGCTCCAACGGCGTGATTTCCAACCGATTCGACAACAATTACGATTATTTCATCAATATTCCACCATTCACAGGCTATGTCACACAGATCTGGGACTTCCTAAAAAAGAACAAGTCAAACACCTGCCTCACGATCCGCGGCGGCGGCGGCATCGGGAAAACAGCTCTGGTACACTTTATCTGTACCAAGTATCTGTTTGAATCCACCGCAGAGGAGCCGCTGTTCCGCTATGTCATCTTCTGCTCCGCAAAGGACAGGGAATTTCGCCTGGACAGCCGCACCGAGCGCGGCACCATCCGTACGATTGATCCCGGTCGGGCAATCGGCTCCTACCGTGACATCCTGCGCACCATCAGTCGCGTGTTGGAGCTTTCCAAGGAGCCAGACAGTGACGACCATGTGCGGGAGATCGAGGAAGCCTTTTTGCAGGAAAAGGGCATCCTGCTGATCATTGACGACTATGAAACGCTGTCCAATGAGGATAAGGCCGCATCTGTGGAGCTGATCAACCGCATGCAGATCGACCGGCACAAAGTGCTCATCACAACCAGATCCCAATATCTGATCGGGTCGGCGTACGATGTCCGACAGATGGATGAAGATCAGATCATTGCATTCATGACCAAGCGTTTTGAAAAACTGTTGGAAAGCAACCCCCGCTCAGATGCCTGCGAACGCTTCCGCGAATTCCAAGCGGGAGAAAACCGACATAAAATTTTTGCACTGACGCAGGGGCTTCCCCTGCTCGCCATTCAATTTGTCACGCTGCTGCAGCTGAACGGCTTTTCCTCAAAAATCCTGCAAAAGGACTGGAAGGAGAACGCAGAGGATTTTCTGCTGGGAAGACTGTACAGCTATTTCCACACATTCACCTCCAAGCTGCTCTTCCTCATCATCGCC
Source organism: Candidatus Centipeda massiliensis (assembly GCF_900290285.1). Classification (GTDB taxonomy): domain Bacteria; phylum Bacillota; class Negativicutes; order Selenomonadales; family Selenomonadaceae; genus Centipeda; species Centipeda massiliensis. The sequence continues at coordinate 397,556 of NZ_LT985756.1, forward strand.
TTCTTTGTCAAATATGGTCAGAACAGCATCTCATTGGATGTGCTGGAGATCTTCTATAAGCTGTACTGTGCACGTTTTGATCAGGTTGATGTGGATTTTCAGCAGGATTTGAATGAGCTGAAGAATCTGAGCATCATCCGCGTTGAGAGTGACTATATCCAAATTAGCAGCAATATCTCCGCGTTTATTCTGGATCAGTGCATACAGAGTTTTCACGAGGAGTATGCGGACGCGAACACCTTTGACGAAAAACTGTTCAAGGTCACGGCGCAGGAAGGCGTGGAGCAGGGTATACTGGACTATGCTCTTGTGCAGAATGCAGACCTTGACATTCACATGGTCAACCTCTTCGCGCTGGAAAATGTGTTGAAATACACGAAGGAATACCGCTTCCAACTGCTGGATATCTTTCTGCAGCAATGTAAAAAAACGAGTGACATGAACGGCATTCGGGATGTGTATGCACGTGGGAAGAAGTACTTCCCCATCGATCAGGAATATGCAGCCCTGTTCAGAAATTACGGCGTCGAAGCAGAGCAACCGAATGCAGATACCGCCCACATTTCTCCCTTGATCTCACTGGAGAAAGAATTCGAACAGATTCGGGACGATGCCGATGCACTCCTCGGAAACCGCTCCAACACACGTGCGTACATCAACGAGCAGATCCAGAAACTGCGGGAGCGGATTGGTATCCTCTGCAATGTGAAACTGAAGGAGGCATTGCACAGCTTTTCGGCGGAGGATCAGATGTATGCGAGGAACATCCATGAACTGATCCTGGAAATCAGCCAGACAAAGCAGCTGGACTGCCGCAACAACGAATCGTACAAGTACCTGCTTTCCCTGCTGTCATAGTCCCTCTAGGCGGCAAAGAGCACAGAGGAGGATACGGCACTTGGCAGCACCCCTGCTCAGGAATCGAACTCCTCCGCCGCCCCTGCGATATCGATCACGAACCGCTCGTGCTGCAAGCACAGCCTTCCCCTGCATCGTGCGCCGCAGCTCCTCGACGAGCTCCACCACACCTCATAGCGCAGCGCATCAAAACGCCGTGTCAGCTCTGCGACAATCGTATCAATATCCATATAGCATCCCTCACAAAAACAGCGTTTCCTGTATCCATACTTGTCATGCAAAATAAATCCTGCTACAATACAAACAGAAAGAAGCATCCTATGACGGCATCTTTCTAGAATAAACGTTCATTTTTCAAGCAACCGCTCATTTATCGGAATGGGCGGTTACTTTTTTCCTATCGTTCATTATAAAATGAAGTTGAACAGCTAAGGAATCACTGATAAAACAGTCCTGCAGATTGACGTAGATTTTTCGTCCGAACAAGGAGGCAAACCGGACGCATAGCAGGGGCTATGTGGAGGATTCTAGGGCACAGTGCGGGCAAAAAAGATGAGTCAAGAGGCACAAGCTGAATTTATCAGTGCTTCCTTAATAAAGTGTACGATTATAATTGATTTTATCTCTCAGTCGCGTTATAATAAGTGCAGGAATCAAAGGGGAACTTCCCCTCTCATGTTTTCATACAATAGGAGGTATGTCCAACGAATCAGGAACAACTCAAACGTATGACCAGCGACAAAGGTTTCATCGCCGCACTTGACCAGAGCGGCGGCTCCACGCCGAAAGCGCTCAAGGCGTACGGCGAGGAGGAGATGTTCACGCGTGTCCACGAGATGCGCACGCGTATCATCAAAAGCCCCTCCTTCGACAAGAGTGAGATCCTCGCGGCAATCCTCTTCGAGAACACCATGGATCGCAAGATCGACAGCCTCTTTTCCGCAGATTTCCTCTGGGAAAAGAAGGGCATCGTCCCCATCCTCAAGGTCGACAAGGGACTCGCGGACGAAAAGGACGGCGTGCAGCTCATGAAGCCCATCCCTGGGCTTGACGCACTGCTCGACCGCGCCAACGAGCGCCACATCTTCGGCACGAAGATGCGCTCCGTCACATCCACTGCCCCGATAAGGCAAAGGCAGAGGAGATCATGCTCGGCTGCATGAAGGAGCACCTCGCAAAGCTGCCCGCCGATGCCAAGATCATGTTCAAAGTCACCATCCCGACCGTCGACAACCTCTACGCAGAGATCATGAAGGACAGCCACGTCGTCCGCGTCGTCGCGCTCAGCGGCGGCTACACCATGGACGATGCGAACGAAAAACTCGCACGCAACCACGGCCTCATCGCCAGCTTCTCCCGCGCCCTCACGCAGGATCTGCGCTTCTCGCAGAGCGACGATGAATTCAACGCCGTCCTCAAGAAGGCAATCGACAGCATCTACAGAGCCTCCATCACCTGATGAGCCCCTAACGGTGCCGTCGTTTCCCCCATATTCTCACGAACAAATCCCCCGCCGCACGCACCGTGCGACGGGGGATTTGTTGTGTGTGTTTTCATTCCCCAAGCAAAACAGGAACGACACGTAATGGACAAAAATGCGGAATCCGCAAAAATGTCACACAGAACGTTGATAATCCTTTTGATGTCAGTTATAATGCAAATGGACAAAAATGCGGAATCCGCATTTTTGTATCATAAAAGACGAGGATGATGGATGTGGAAATTCGCAGAGACACCTACCTGAACAAACTGATTTCCAAGCGTCACAACAGTCTGATTAAGGTTGTTACCGGTGTTCGCAGATGCGGCAAGTCCTATCTGCTCTTTGAACTGTTCAGGGAACATCTTAGGAATGATCACGTTCCGAACGACCACATCATAGAGATGGCGTTTGATGCTTACGAGAATAAAAAGTATCAGGATGCGGAGGTATTCTTCCCTTATCTGACCGAGCGGCTCAGCGATCAGGATCAATATTATGTTCTGTTGGACGAAGTGCAGCTGCTCGGAGATTTTGAATCCATTCTGAACAGTCTCGTGCGCAGAAAGAATGTCGATGTCTATGTGACCGGCAGCAATGCAAAGTTTCTTTCAAAAGACATCATTACAGAGTTTCGCGGGCGCGGCGATGAAGTGCATATGTATCCCCTGACATTCGCGGAGTTCATGTCCGTGTACGGGGGAGAAAAGGCTGACGGATGGCGCGATTATGTACTCTACGGCGGACTCCCTCTGGTGCTTAGTTTTGCCGCGCCGGATCAGAAGGGAGACTTCCTGAAATCCCTATTCGAGGAGACATATCTCTCCGATATTATCGGCAGAAATAATATCAGAAACAAAGCCGAGCTGGAAGAGCTGCTGAATATCCTTTCTTCTGCAATAGGTTCTCTGACCAATCCGAGCAAGCTGTCCGCAACCTTTAAGAGCGTAAAGGGCAAGGCGATCAGCAAGACAACGATCAAACGCTATATTGATTACCTTGAGGACGCATTCCTGATCGACAGTGCAATTCGGTATGATATAAAAGGGAAGAAACATATCGATACACCATCGAAATACTACTTCACCGATCTTGGGATTAGAAATGCCATGTTGAATTTCAGACAGGTCGAAGAGACACACGCTATGGAGAACATCATCTTTAACGAGCTGAAGGTCAGGGGCTATAACGTCGATGTCGGCGTTGTTGTGATGAACGAAACAGACAAGACCGGAAAAAAGGTCAGAAAACAGCTGGAGATCGATTTTGTCTGCAACAAGGGTTCCAAACGGTACTATATCCAGTCGGCGTTCGCTATGCCGGATGAAAAGAAAATGCAGCAGGAACAGCGCTCTCTGACGAGTACAGGGGACGGCTTCAAGAAGATTATCATCACAAAGGATGCCATTGCACCCCTTTACAATGAGTCAGGCGTATTGGTGATGAGTGTTTACGACTTCCTGTTGAATCCGAACAGCATGGATCTATAGGTCGTTTCAAAAAAGCAATCCCCCGCTGCACGCACTGTGCGACGGGGGATTTCCTGTGTGCATTTCGTCAGATACAACTGACAGATTTTTAGTTTCGCCTATTTTGTCAGTTATAACTGACAAAAATTTATTTTCGCCTTGTATGTCAGTTACAGATGGTCTAAAATAATCATATCAACAAAACAAAGAAGGTGATCTGATGATTCCACGCAAACACTACATTGATCGAATCCGCCCCTTCATCGATAAGGACATCGTCAAAGTCCTCACGGGCTTTCGCCGCTCGGGAAAATCCGTCATGCTCGAACTGATTCAGCAGGAACTGCGTGCGCAGGGCGTACAGGCAGCGCAGATCATCGCGTTCAACTTCGAGTCCTTCAGTAACGCAGCATATCTGACCGCCGCCGCGCTCTACGAGGAGCTGACGCGCCGCATCGCGGAGACGGCAGGAAAGGTCTACCTCTTTTTCGACGAGATTCAGGAAGTCGCGGAATGGGAGCGCTGCATCAACTCCTGCCGCGTCGATTTTGACTGCGACATCTACATCACCGGCTCGAATGCCAAACTGCTCTCAGGCGAGCTTGCCACCTATCTCGGCGGGCGCTGCGTCGAGTTCGTTATCTATCCGTTTTCCTTTGCCGAGTACATCGAGAGCAGGCCGGCGCAGGACACAGCATCTGCATTTCGCGCCTACATCGAGAGCGGCGGTATGCCCTTCCTCGCAAATTTTGCCAACACGCAGGAATCCGCGCGGCAATATCTGCGCGACATCTACAGCTCCGTCGTACTGAAGGACATCGTGAAGCGCAGCAGCATACGCGACGTCGACCTCCTCGAGCGCATCATTACCTACGTCATGGCAAACGTCGGTCACACATTCAGCGCGCGCAGCATCGCAAACTATTTCAAAAGCGAGCAGCGAAAGGTCGCCCCCGAGACTATTCTGAACTATATCCGCGCCGCCTGCGATGCCTATCTTTTTTACAAAATCAGCCGCGAGGACATCGTCGGGAAAAAACTCCTCTCCGTCAACGAGAAATACTACATCGTCGATCACGGACTCAGAGAGGCAGTCTACGGTAGCAATACGAGAGACATGGATCAACTGCTTGAGAACATCGTCTGCATGGAGCTCCTGCGGCGCGGTTGGCACGTCACCGTCGGCAAATCCGGTGAGCGCGAGATCGACTTCATCGCCACCAAAAGTGACAGGCGCATCTACATCCAAGTCACCTATCTGCTCGCCACAGAGGAAACCATCGCGCGCGAGTTCGGCGCGCTGGGGAGCGTACGCGACAACTATCCGAAATACGTCCTCTCCATGGACGAATTCAACCGCAGCCGCAGCGGCATCCTCCACCGCAATATCCGCGATTTTCTGCTCGATGAGGAGTGGGGGTAAATGCCTGCAGCAGAGGCAATCGTTTATTTTTCAAACAAACGATTGCCTTAATAAGAAAAAGATAGTATGATATACAATAAATTATAACAGTTTAATGGGTGGTGATTTTCGTGGCAACTGCCGATCAGGTAAAAAGCCTTGTAAAAGCATATATCGATCGTAATGACGATAGATTCAAAACGATTGTATTACAAATTGCTGCTCATGAGGCAAAATTGGGACACGATAGCGTTGCACGCGACTTAAAGTCACAAATAGAGAAGCTCGGCAAGAGAGTCGCAAGCGTGGTTCAGCTCATACCGCAGAATCCCATGCTGTTATTATCGCTGCCCAAGCACGATATATCCGAGCTGATCGTTTCCGATGAGATCACCGAAAAACTCCAACGCATCCTGAACGAGTACCGCAACCGTCACAAACTTCACTCCTACGGATTAACAAACCGACGCAAAATTCTAATCGAAGGACAGCCCGGTACAGGCAAGACCTTTACAGCAGCAGTCATCGCCTCGGAGCTGTCCCTCCCGCTCTATACCGTGCAAATGGACAAGCTTGTCACAAAATTTATGGGGGAAACCAGTGTAAAACTGCGCCAGATCTTCGACAGTATCAATTCGCTCACCGGCGTATATTTTTTTGATGAATTTGACGCCATCGGAGCAGATAGAAGCCTCGATAATGAAGTCGGTGAAATGCGGCGAATTCTCAATTCTTTCCTCCAATTCATTGATCAGGACGTTTCCGAAAGTATCATCATTGCTGCAACGAACAATCAAAGACTGTTAGATCAGGCACTGTTCCGACGCTTTGACGACGTACTCCATTATACCCTGCCAACAGAAGACGAAATCCGTCGCCTCCTGGAATACAAACTCATCAGTTACGACAAACATTTCAAAATAACAAAGCCACTCTTAAAAGCCGCTGACGGTCTCAACCATGCGGAGATTGTCAAAATCTGCGACGATGCCATAAAAACCTCCATCCTAACGGATCAGCCCTTGAGCGCAAAACAGATTGCATATCTATTGCAGGAAAGGAGAACTGTCTATTCCTATAAGGAGGCGTGAGACCATGCACTAGGGTCAGCCCCTGTTACATTGAAGCTGACACTGTCCTACTTTATCGAGCCGGGGCCGGGTGAAATCGGCTGGAAGGACAAATATCGCTATCCATCCTGCGGGCTTCGTTTTAACGTGATCAATTCCAACGAAACAGAAGAAGATTTCAAAAAGCGAATTAGCACAAAAATGCGCGGCGAAGATAAAAAAGACAAAGGCGATGGATCAAGCGGCAGTGACCGCTGGTACTTAGGCTCAAACAATCGCGATGTCGGTTCTATTCACTCCGACTTTTGCGAGCTGAGCGCCGCAGAGTTATCTGACTGCAATCTCATCGCAGTATATCCTGTGGTGGGATGGTGGAGAGAACGCGCCTACTTAAAACGTTACGATAAGAGCATCCGATATGCCCTCGTCGTTTCTCTATCAACACCAAGAACCGATGTAGATTTATATACGCCCATTATCACGCAGATTACTCCTGCCATCGAGATTCCAATTCCGACACGTCCACCCGCATAACACAAGAGCTGTATATCCAGTCTTCCTCGGATATACAGCTCTTGTGTTTTTATTCGCTCAAGAATATTCCTCCAAAGGATCTCTATTCTCATCCCGCTCGGCATCCTCATCATATTGATCAGCCAACGCACGCATTGTCGCCGCAAAACGGACAAAGCCTGCCATTTCAACAGCCTTGGCTTTTTCTCTGTATCCGCGCGCCAGTTCCCTCTCTTGAACCCCATGAGAAAAACTGTGAACACCACGCTGATTCATACGCGCAATCATAAAGTTACGCCTCATTATCTCTGAGCCTCGCTCATTCAAAACGTCAGCAACAGATTTGTGAATCCAAAGTCCACAGGGATCTGCCGGCGCATAGGTCAGTATCTTCCCAATCTCCACTTGTGCAATTTCATAATGTCCGCTTTCTTCTGTGAGCCGGCGCGCCCCCGTAATCCAATTACGAAAGACTTCTTCGTTGAACGAACCGTCCTTTTGGAGCCCCGGACAGGTACGCCAACGATCCAAGAGCGTATATGCGTGTTCAGCAAGTGATTGTTTCTGCTCATCCAGTTTCTCGACGGAATCAGCAGCATCATTCTTCGAGCGAAATGCATATTTTATCATCTCTGCAAAGAATGCCGGATCAGCGGCAAGACGTTTCTCAAGAGCAACTGGAACATCTCCTGAAAGGCAGTCAAACCAAGAAAGAAAATTCCATTCAATCTGATACAGAGCCTCTATATCGACAGAGGTTGATGATTGAAGCCGCTTAATTAGCTCAATCGTATCATAACGCCCCAATTGCTTGATCTCTTGAGGATGCTCTAACACCGCTATCAACGCACGTGTCACAATGTCCGGATCAAAGCCCTCCTCATCATCGAGCGCATAGGTAAAGCAGGTCACGGCTGCACCTGCACGACCATATGCAATGAGTTTCTCTATGACAAATACGTCCTCCCATTTCCATACCCCCGTTCGCACATCTACATACTTCCAATACAGCTCTTCATGCGATTTGCCCAAATACGATGATACACGTTCCCAAATTTCCCCTTGAAATGGTAAAAGCAGGAGAAACTCTGCACGAAGTGGCGTCTCCCAATTTCGCTGAAGCAACTCATCGACCCATTGAATCCCCCGTTGCCAAAATCGCGCCCAGACAAATCCTGCAACAACACGTTTCACCACTTCATCATCAGCAGTCAACTGACTTGGCAATATCTCAGCTTCAACACGATCAGACGCGATCACCCCCAGCGTTTGACCGACTTTATACGGCATCGCTGTCTTTCGTGCAAAGTCTAAACATCGAGCAAAATCCCCATCGCCCATAATCTCAGCAAGGGCTAAGCGACGCTTTTCATCAAGACGCGCCCTCCATTCCTCACGCGGTTCTTTTCCATCAAACAGATCGGGATCACTCTCTGAAAAAAGATAACGGTATCGCAGCATCAGATCAGCAGGGATGATATTCTTTGCAATCTGCTCAATCTTTATAATTGTTTCCTTAGGGAGAGCCCACTGTGCATCCGAAAACTTTCGATGGCGGCGTACAAGACCATCCAGTTTCTCCCAGATAACGACTCGTTCCGACTCAGGCATTCGGAGAATATTATCCGACATCAGATGATTCAAAACAACCTCTTGCGTCTCCTGAGGCAAGTCAGAAAGACGATCCATCAGTTCCATAAGTCTTTCCACATCCGAATGCGCCATCTCTGCGGCGAGTTCTGCCAACATATGGATTTGTGCCCAGTACTCACTGACAAGCACACCATCTTCCCAATCCGCTGGAATAAAGTTACGCCATACAGGACGATAACATCCACTGGTAGCTCCAAAACTATTAGGCAATAACAAAAGCAGTAATTTCCACCCAACACGAGGTTGTTCTTTCAAAATTGCTTTGAGTACCGCTTTTCTCTGCTCAAAGGATGCAGTCGTCTGTATATGCCATGGCAGAAAAATATCTGCGAGTGACTGTGCGGGTCTATTGCTATACCTTCCCCCCGGATCAATCGAGGCAAGCTCCGCCAAAATGACTGCGCTTCTTGCAAGATACTCAGGACTCCACGCAAGGCATTCCAAGCCCCAAAGCAACCCGCTGATATAGTTCCTACCAAATAGCCCGTCACCCTCTTGGGCGAATACCTTACGAAACGCTGTATCGCTCAAATCAGAAAGAGACTCTTCCACAGCCTCCATGAATGCGTTTGGTGCCGCCTCGGCAAGCAGCGGTATAAGAGAATCCAATCCTGCCCACCGCTCCCAATCAGCACCATGGAGCAGATTGTGAACCACACTTGCCGCGACGGTTTCTGCTTTTTCACGAGAGCACTGACTCAGCGCCTGGGGGCGACTTCCCAATAGGGCAAGTGTTTCCGCTATTCCCTTTCTAAGACGTGTGGAATGTGTAAGTTCCTTTCCAAGAACATTGGCAGCATATCGCTCTTCTTTCGGCAGATCAAATTTCGGATCTCGTTCACTAAGAACCAAAAGTGCCTTTTCCTGAAAACGATCCAAATCTTCATCTGCCAGTCTGTTTCCTAGTGCATTCCATGCCTCACCACGTGGAACAATCCTCCATTTCCCATCAATCTGAACAAGGGGAGTATCTGGCTGAAGTGTAATATCGTACCGCTTAACCGTCCACTCCCCGAAGTCGTTTCCCAATATCTGCTTCAAAACTTCTAAATCAGCAGCATTTTGCTCACTCCACTGCCCAAGGAGAGCTGTTCTCGCCAGAACATGTGCGTTTTCCCAAGTCGCATATATAGGAACATCCCCTAAGCCGAGAAGATGCCGTCTCAATGCGGACAGTCTGCCACCACCAATCCCGGCAAACTCCCGCGCACGTACAGCAGAAAAGTTTGCCGCCCGAAGGACTTCTTCGATTTTATCCCTCGACGGGCTTTGAATTTTTATGATCTCAGAACCACCTTTGAGGTGTGCTCCACACAAAGGTATAACTACCCCGTGCCCCTTGCGTGTAGCCACCGTTTGTAGATCCATCCGTGTTGACTCTTCTAACTCTAGTCTTGGATCGGCAACCAATATGTGAGGACTACGCGATACAGACACATATCTCCATGCATCTGCATCACTAATAAAAAGACATCGATAAATATCCCCGTCTCCTTCTCTTAGTGAGGCTAAGTATCCGGCAACAAAATCATTGATATCATTCGGACTTTCAGCCATAAGAAACACTCGGTTTACCTCCCCCAAGAAAAGTTTCTTGAGTGCATTACAGGCATTTTCTCTTGCTGCAATAAAAAGTTCAGGAGGAAGTGGCGGGTGTTTTTTTTTTCTTAAACCAAAAATCAACCGCCAGTGTTCCAGAGGTGTTGTGATTCCTCCAAGCCTCAAGACAATCTGCATTTCAAGAGCCAACCACTGTGCAATTGCGGGACATTCTCTCAGCCAATCTGCAAGTTTAATGCCGTCAATGATACGAATATCCTTCCAGCCTTTGTCCTTGCGCCTGTTAATCCAGCTTCTTTGTTTTGCCTCTTCCCACCCATCTGTCCCTGATGAACGCGGTGTAACAAAAACAAATGTCGTATTTTGACGCTTATCGTCATCAATTTGCTTTGTTCGTTTTCGAAAGTCTTGTGTCGCTTTATCCCGCGGATTCCTACCCGTTCCAATTTCCCAATAGGAACGACCTATAGGAACAAATTGGAAAAACCCCTGTGCACACTCCACAGATCCATCTAATCCCGGTTGATTAACACTACCACCATAAGGGATACGACAGTCATCCCCATGTGATAGAGATTGTCTAACCAAAAGGTACACGAGTTCAGGTACTATCTGTGAGCTTTGGGGATTATCTGCATAACGCGATAAATCCTCGGCTGTTACGATTTTCGTATGCTTCATGCTAAAACCTCCTTGTGAAACTACGTTCAAAGCGATTCTAAATCGCATCACATATTCTCTCTCAATGCAGCACTCCCGTCTGCCCCTGCATCATCATCGCAAGCTGCATCTCGAGCTCCCTGCACTCCGCCATATAGTGCGCGATCTGGTGTTTCAGCTCAGTCTTTCGCTCATCAACCGCCTGCGGGTTTTCGAGCAGGGCGCGGTGTTTGAAGGGGTGCTCCTGCTCCAGACGTTCGAGGGCAGAGAGACATTTGCGGATGCGTTCCTCTGTTTTTGCAAGTGCGGCGCGCAGCTCCTCGAGTACGGAGGCAGTGACGTTCTGCCCGTCTCCTGCGGCGGCGGTATCGGCGTCAGCGTATTTTGACTCTACAATAGAGGCAAGGATCTCGAGCCGCGCAAGATCGCCGAGGGCGTAGGCGTCCATTGCACGCTGCCACAGCTTCTTCATCTCCGCCGTCCGCTCCGGGTGGAGGTCGGGATGCAGCTTCTTTGCGAGCTGCCGATAGAGATGCTTGAAGCGTTTCGTGTCCTCGTCACTCATCTCCTTCGCCCCGAGGATCTGCGCGGCACGCGCCCGCTCCTCCTCCATCTGACGCAGCTTTTCCTCATATTCCTTGAACTCCTGGGCAATCTGCTCGTCGATTGCCTCTGCATCCGGCTCTGCCCCGTGATTCATATACGCACGCGCGAGCGCGATTCTGCGGCACAGCTCAGAACTCAGCATAGCATTGCTGCTCGAGCACGCCGAACGCCTCCGTATATTTCGCCTCCCAATAGGGCTTTTGCTGCAAAATCTGATCGTCATAGGTGCATAGGAGCGTACTCAGACGCTCGAGTGCCGCCCGTTGCGCCTCCTTCAGGTGCGCATACTCCTCGTGAATCCGAATGTTGCTCTCCATCGTCTACTCCCGCAAGTACAGGTCAAGTTCCATCACGAGATCATCCGCATCGACCTCCGTGATCTTCACATAGAGCCGCTTTCCCGCATCCATGAGCCGCGCAGGGATGTGGTTCATGCGGCGTGGCATATAGCCGAGCTTTTTTTGTGCCGCATCAACAACCTTAATTGCATAGGTATCGTGTTCGTTCTCCGGCTCGCGCAGGAGATTCAGCATATCTCCCGCCCGCATATCTTTAACGAGATCGCCCCACCCCTCCACATAGTATGCCCCCGCAATGGGGAAATGCGTGAGATAGATCTCCTGTGCGAACGGCGCGGGCGGCAGTGTGTCACTGCCCCAGGCCCCGACCAGTGCGCTCGGCATTCCCTTCGTCAGCTGCATGCATTTTCACTCCTACGCACCTATTCCCCCACAAGCCCCATAAACTTCTCAAAGAACGCCTTCAGCTTCTCAATGACACTGCGCTTCTTCGCGGCACGCCCGCCGCCAAAACGGCGCACGGGAGGGAGGATGGCGTCGATGGCGGTACCTGTGGTCTTGAGCCGACCGTCGCGGAAGGTGCTCGCAACGAACCGCTCCGTCTCGTCGGGTTTCAGGTTCTCCGCCGCGACTATGGAGGCGAGTGCCTTTTCCTTCTCCTCCGTGACGTAGGTACGCCAGTCCTCCATCACCCGAGTATCCGTATTGACGGTCGCAATGAACCCGTCGATCAGCTCCTTCTTGCTGCGCAGCTCGGGACTTGCGCCAATCGCGCGGTCGATTGCGCCGATGATGCTCTTGTCCGCACCGTTCGCAGCATGATACTTCTCCACGAGCATAAGGATGTAGTCGATGTTAATATCTACCTGCCGAATCAGTTCCAGCTCGAACACGACATCGTCGTTGATATTCTCCTTCTCCGCATTCCCCTGCCCCGTCAATATATGGTGTATATCGAGATAGGCACTCTGGTAGTCCTGCAGATCACGCGGGGGCAGCAGCGGATCGTCCTTCGCAAAATCGTCAAACGCCGTAAGGATATTCCGCAGACGCAGAATGCTGCCGAAGATCCGCACAAAATCCTTCTGTGCCGTCTCGCCCACGATCGGCTCTCCGACGATGAACTTCGCACGCAGCTCTGCAATCAGCTCCGCATAGCCCTTGTGATGCTGCCCCTTCTCATCGTCATACCCGTCATAGTAGTCGCGGAAGCCGCGCAGGAGCACGACACTCTCGGCATTTTCATCGCCAAAGAGTGAGATCGCATCATCCGTCGCCTTTGCCAGATTGCGGAATGCGACAATGTTGCCAAACGTCTTGACTGAATTCAGAATCCGATTCGTGCGCGAAAATGCCTGAATCAGCCCGTGGTATTTCAGATTCTTGTCCACCCAGAGCGTATTCAGTGTCGTCGCGTCAAAGCCCGTGAGGAACATATTCACCACGATGAGGAGATCGATCTCACGCTTCTTCATCCGCTGCGAGAGATCCTTATAGTAGTTCTGGAACGAATCGCCGTCCGTCGAGAAATTCGTGTGAAACTGCGCGTTGTAGTCCGCAATCGCATCATCAAGAAAGTCGCGGCTCGTGCGGTCAAGCCCCGCCGTATCAAAGTCCTCATCGGGCAGAGCATCCTCGGGATCGTCCTCATTCGCCGCATAGCTGAAGATGGTCGCGATCGTGAGATTCCGTCCCGCCTCCCTCAGCTGACGGCGAAACTCCTCGTAGTACGCCATGCAGACAGGAATCGACGCGACAGCAAACATGGAGTTAAAGCCGAGCACGCGCTGTCCCTTGAGGGAATACGCCTTGCTCCGCATCGTCTTTTGGTCAAAATGATCCAGGATGTATTTCGTCACCGCGCGAATGCGCTCGGGTACGGCGAGTGCCTTTTCCCGATCAATCGCACGCACCTCTTTATCATCCACGTCATCTTTGCTTTTCATCGTATTGATGTAGTCAATACGAAACGGGAGCACATTGCCGTCATTGATCGCATTCACAATCGTATAGGTGTGCAGCTTGTCCCCGAAGAGCTGTGGCGTTGTCCGCGCAGACGGCTTGCCCACCCCTGCCGCATTCGGTGCAAAGATCGGTGTCCCCGTGAATCCAAAGACGTGATACTTCTTGAACGCCTTTGTGATCGCCGTGTGCATCTCACCGAACTGCGAGCGATGGCACTCATCGAAAATCAACACAACATGCTTGCCATAGATCGGGTGCGTCCTGTTCTGACGGATGAAATTCGACAGCTTCTGTATCGTCGTCACCACAATACGCGCTCCATCGTCCGCAAGCTGCCGCGCAAGCACCGCCGTCGAAGTGTTCCCGTTCGCCGCCCCCTTCTCGAAGCGGTCATACTCCTTCATCGTCTGGTAGTCGAGATCCTTGCGATCGACCACGAACAGCACCTTGTCAATCTCGGGCATTGCGGAGGCGAGCTGCGCCGTCTTGAACGAGGTCAGCGTCTTGCCCGAACCCGTCGTGTGCCAGATGTAGCCGCCGCCCTCAATGCGCCCCCACGTCTTGTAATTGGACGAAATCTTGATACGGCTGAGAATCCGCTCCGTCGCCGCAATCTGATACGGACGCATGAGCATGAGCACTTCTTCCGTCGTAAAAATACAGTAACGCGTGAGAAGCGCGAGCAGCGTGTGCCGTGCGAGAAACGTCCGCCCGAAGTCCATGAGGTCGGTAATCAGCCGATTGCCCGCATCCGCCCAGTAGGACGTGAACTCAAAACTGTTGCTCGTCTTTTTGCTTGCCTTGCGTCCCGCCGCATCCATCTCGCGGATGTGGCTCGCACGCGTCGTATTGGAATAGTACTTCGTATTCGTCCCATTTGAGATCACAAAGATCTGCACATACTCGTACAGCCCCGCACCCGCCCAGAAGCTGTCCCGCTGATAGCGGCGAATCTGGTTGAACGCCTGACGGATCTCCACACCGCGCCGCTTTAGCTCCAGATGCACGAGCGGCAGTCCGTTCACGAGAATCGTCACGTCATAGCGATTCGCGTGTGCCGCCGCATACTCCCCCGCATCCCTTCCGCCCTCCACCGCATACTGGTTGATCACCTGCAGCCGGTTGTTATGGATATGCTCCTTGTCAATCAGACGTATATTCTTCGTCGTGCCATCGTCACGTTTCAGATTCTGAATATAGTCCGTCTGGATGCGGCGCGTCTTCTCCACGATGCCGTCGCTCGCGGGCGCAATTGACGTCTTGAAAAAGCGCTCCCACTCCGCATCCGTGAAATCATAGTCGTTGAGTGCCGAGAGCTGCGTACGCAGATTGGCGATCATCTCCACCTCATCGCGAATGGGGAGATACGCATAGCCCTCCTCCTTGAGAAGACTGATGAGTGCCCGCTCCAGTGCCTCCTCCGACTGATACGAGCCATACGGCGCACGCTCCTCCCGCACATACTGTGCGAGTACCGTACTCTCCTCCGCACTCGCGATGAGATTATAGTACATGATGACCCTCGTTTCTTGCTATGTGGTAGATAGGCGAACCTTACAAAACCGCCCGCGAACCTTACAATCACAAAAATCACTGAAAAAACCAGTATTTACAAGCATTGGCGGCTGTTCGATCTGCGTCTAAAACAGCGTTTTTCCATCAAACCTTACAAAATGGACTTTTTACCTCACATTTTTCATTTTACCTTACAATTACCTTTCGGAAGAATTGCCTCATAGGTACGATTGGGATCATATTTCCCTCCATTTGCTTTCACCAACTCCATATCGATCAGGGTGTTGAGTCTTTTCAGAATCGTACCTGATGAACGTTTCGTATATGCAGAAAGCTCCGAACGCCTTGCGGGGCCATGATTGATAATATAGGTGAGTAATTGCTGTTGTATATGATCCAATCCGTCCCATGCAGGTGCTCCAACATGATCGATGGTGTGCAACTCCTGCCGCCGTTGCCGCATCAAGATATTATTTGTGAGAACCAGGCGAACATTCTCCTTCGACTCCGTATAGACAGGCTCATCGAGAAAAAAGTCGACCATCTCTTGATAGATTCGATTGACTCCTTCATTGAGTTCCCTCACCCATCCAAACTCAGTCAACACACGAGAGATACGCGGATTACGGGAGTAGCGTGTCTCCTTGATGTTCTCGATCGTAACAATATTGGGCAATCTGCCGGGACTCTCAATCTCCAATCGATCATCATACATCGTAACCTTAATGAAACTGCCGCTCATTGCATATTCCCGATGTGTAACTGCATTCACAATTCCTTCCAGCCATGCAAATTCGGGGTACTCCGGAACACTTTGAAACTTGCCGCTGGACACATCAAACATCATAAACTCACGAAGCTGGGTTGCAATAAAACTCTTTGTCTCTTCAATAATACGCAGCAAAGGAAGCTCAATGCTTTTATCACGCGTAATGTTGATCTTTGTCCCAACACCTGCATACGTCCCGTCATAGCGCAGAAAACGAACGCGACAGTTCGGATAGAACTGTGCAATATTCTTTGCGAAAAGAAGTACCGCCGCATTCGACAAATACTCTTTTTCCTGAGCACGTTTAACAAATCCACGCGCCCGCAGAACCTGCAAAGATGACTGCTCTGCCGCGCCAATGACGGTTTTATACTGATCCAAAAGTTCGGCATCCAAATCCTCAATGCGGGCATCCCAATTCGGCTCATCCTCAAACGAGCGCGTACTTTTTGCATACTCCAGATTTTTGAGGTCATCACCATGCAGTTCCTTCGTTCGGTCGGCAATCCTGAGCCATACCCGCTCCTGTATATTGCGAACAATCTGCCCCGTACTCTCCTGGATGTGGAGGAGAAGAAGGCGATCTGCTGCTCCATTTACATTCACAACATCGAGAAACTCTTTTTGATAACGTGGCATAGGACGGCAGAAATCCTTTGGGGCACTGATAAAGTCATTGATTCTATCCTGTCCGACAAAATTGATGCCCTCCAGTGTGCGTGTCGTATTACTGACACCAATCACGATCGTTCCGCCATCTGCATTTGCAAAGGCAGAAATGAGTGGTGCAAGATCGGATGGCTTGATCTGCGCTGATTTACAATCAAAATATTTATTCTCCTTCTCATGCAGAATATAGTCCAATGTCAGCATCCGATTGATCGCAGAGCTTACAGACATAACAGACCTCCATTCTGTAATAAAGTGTAACCTTACAAGTTCTTGAATAAGCCTTTCAACGGCTTACCACTCGCAAATATCCAGTAATACCAAGCCTTTGGAGAACGAGTAAAAATATACGGCACTGTTTTTCTGCATGAACCTTGCAAATTTATCTTTGAACTTCACAAGTTACAAAAGGGGTCATGCCCCCTTGCGTCGAAACGTCAAGAGTTTGTCGCGGTAGTATTCATACTGCTTCTTACGTGCGACGATCTCGGCAGGAAGCCCCTGCGTGAGGTCATTACAGAGCGCATCGAAACGGTCGAGGATGGAAACAATCTTTGCCTGTGTTTCGAGTGAGGGGATAGGAAGATAGAGGTCTTTAACAATATCTAAATTCAAGTTTTGTACGGCACCACCAAAAGAAGCCCTCTTTTTCATTTCATCTTGAACCGGACCTGAACTCAACAGATAGTATAAAAAATCAGACTGATAGGTCTTGTCGTATTCTGTAATAGCTAACCAGCCATCGTGTATATAACCTTCAATTTTCATGAGATATGGGCGTCCAAAGCTCATAGAGTTCGATAAAATCAAATCACCGAGACCAACCTTACGTGATTTTTGAGCTCCTTCGGGGGTAATTTTCTCGGCTGTTTTAAATATATACTTTGCGCTGATCCCTGCATCTCCTATCTTCACCCAAGCAACCGCATCACTGCTTTTGGAAATAAATTTCTGAATAGGTCTCGGAGACGCACCTCGCACAATTTTTGCGACTTCTCCCAGCGTTCTCCACTCAACAGCAACAGATTGTTTCGGCAGCCCAATTTTACCTATTCTTAGAGCTGTCTGTCTGTCTGTCTGTCTGTCTGTCTGTCTGTCTGTCTGAACGATTGTATCATCCACACGGACAAAGTTCAAAAGACTGTCACGATAAAAATTATATTGTTTTTTTCGCAATACGAGCTCCGCGCTTAGCTTCTCTGTTAGCTCCGCTGTTAGCTCCGTATAATTATCCAACAATTTCACGATTTCATTTTGGATGGAGAGCGGCGGGACGGGAATAATTGCTTGTCCTATACCATTTGCCGAAATTGATGATATTTTTCCTGTCGTAATATATTTCTTGAGTTGTCGATGATAATCTTCTGTTCGTAAAATATACGAAATAAACACAGGGTTTAATTCATGATGGAAGATATAGCAAGCGTCATGAACCGCCACAGCCCTTTTTCCCAGCCAAGCTACGCCAATACCGATATCTTCGATAGTTTCCCCCGCTCCGACAATGACAATGTCATTCGGCTGCGCATATCTCATTTTCAGAGCAATTTCTGGGCGTATATGTGTTTTCACCTCACTAGCAGAAATTCCATAATGTGTATAAAGTTCCCCGTAATGGATCGCAGGCACACCAACCTCTATAAAATCATTTTTTACAAAGCGTTTCCCTCTGATAAGAGTGCCAATCTCCCCCAATTTTTTATACTCCACCCCATCGGGACACAGTTCCTTTATCATCTCACTCAGCCGACTCATAGCGCGATGCCCTCCTCTCCCTCGATCTCAGCGATGATCTTCTCAATCTCGTCGCGCAGGACTGCCTCACGTGCGACGATCTCCCGTATCTCCGCATCCAGTTTCCCAATGTCGATGATCTCGCGTGTGTCCTCGGGCTCGACATAGGTGCTGACGGAGAGGTTGTAGTCCTCGGCGGCAATCTCCGTTCCCTTTGCCACGCGTACCGTATGTGCTACATCTACGCGATCCGTATAGAGTTTTAGGATATGCTCGATATTCTCCTGCGTGAGTTTGTTGTTGTTTGTGACCTTAACACATTCCTTCGATGCGTCGATAAAGACGGTCGTCGTGTCCGGCTTTGACTTTTTGAGCACCATAATGCAGGTCGCGATGCTTGTACCGAAAAAGAGGTTTGCAGGGAGCTGTATGACGGCATCGACATAGTTGCTGTCCACGAGGTACTGACGGATTTTCTTCTCCGCACCGCCGCGATACATGATGCCGGGGAAGCAGACAATCGCCGCCGTCCCGCTTGCCGCAAGCCATGCGAGCGCGTGCATGATAAAGGCAAGGTCTGCCTTCGAGGGCGGCGCGAGTACGCCCGCAGGGGCAAAGCGCGGGTCGTTAATGAGCAGAGGGTTGTCCTTGCCCGCCCATCGAATCGAGTACGGCGGATTCGAGACAATCGCCTCGAACGGCTCATCGTCCCAGTGCTGCGGGTCGGTCAGCGTGTCCCCACGCGCAATGTCGAAGTCGTCAAAATTGATGTCGTGCAGGAACATATTGATGCGGCAGAGGTTGTAGGTGGTGATATTGACCTCCTGCCCGTAGAAGCCGTTCCGCACGTTGTCTTTCCCAAGGATTTTTGCAAATTTGAGCAGGAGCGATCCGCTGCCGCAGGCGGGATCGTACACTTTGTTTACCTGCGTTTTCCCAATGACGGTGAGGCGGGTGAGGAGTTCGGAGACCTCCTGCGGGGTGTAGTATTCACCGCCGCTCTTGCCCGCGTTCGATGCGTACATGCCCATGAGGAACTCGTACGCATCGCCGAATGCGTCGATGGTGTTGTCCTGATAGTGTCCGAGGCTCATGTCTCCGATGCCATTGAGCAGCTTGACGAGCTTTGCATTGCGCTCGGCAACGGTCGCGCCAAGCTTGTTGCTGTTCACGTCGAGATCCTCAAAGAGTCCCGCCAGATCGCCCTCGCTCGCCGTGCCCGCCGCCGAGCGTTCGATGTTATGAAAGACGCGCTCCAAGGTCTCATTGAGGTTTTCGTTCGTGGGCGCATTTCGCCGCACATTGGCAAAAAGCTCGCTCGGAGGGATGAAGTAGCCCTGCTCCGTGACAAGACTTTCGCGTTCCGTCTCCGCCTCCGCATCGGGCAGCGCGGCATAGTCAAAATCCGCATCGCCCGCCTCACGCGCCTCGGCGTTGAGGTAGTTCGTCAGCTTCTCCGAGATATAGCGATAGAAGAGCGTACCGAGGACGTACTGTTTGAAGTCCCACCCGTCCACACTCCCGCGCAGGTCGTTCGCAATCTGCCAGATAGCGCGATGCAGTTCCGCCCGCTCCATTTCCTTCTTGTTGTCCATGATCTCGCCTCCAGATTTTATTATCTCATTTTAACACGAATTTGTAATATATTCACGATATCCAAGAAAAGACAGAACTCGATTTTATCAATTTAAGGAATCCTTCCTTTACTTTTTCCCTAATCGCCTTTACTTTTCATCGTTTTATGTCATAATAAGTAAAGGAATGAGGTGAATTCCATGATTTCATACGGTGGACTGTTACAAAAGTTAAAATCCAGGCATCTGACAAAGACGGCACTTGCTGCACAGCTTGGCATTTCCTCTCGAACGATCGCCAAAATCGGACGGGGCGAGAGGATCGCCGATCATGTACTTGTGAGGATTGCCGCATTCCTCGATTGTGCGCCGGAGGAGCTCTGTCGCAGTGTGTCGGACAACGTTCTGCTTCAGACGCTGCGCGACGAGAAGCAGATCCGAATGCCGGGCGGTCTGTACCACGAGCTTCAGATACGCATGACGTATAATTCCAATCACATCGAGGGCAGCAGGCTCAGCGAGGATCAGACACGGATGATCTTTGAAACGAATACCGTGGATGTTGCCGGAGGTGTTCCGGTCGACAATATCATCGAAACGGTCAACCACTTTCGTACCATTGACTATGTGATCGACAAGGCGGAGGATCCTCTCACGGAGGACATTGTGAAGGAGCTGCACCGCATTCTGAAACAGGGCACGAAGGACGCCGCGCTTGGATGGTTCGCCATCGGTGACTATAAAAAACGAGCGAATGTGGTCGGCGGTCGCGAAACCGCCGCACCGAGAGAAGTGCCTGCGCAGATGAATGCACTCCTTTCTGCATACGAATCTCTTCATTCGGTCACCATCCATGACATTATCCGATTTCATCACGATTTTGAGCGCATCCATCCCTTCCAGGACGGGAACGGCAGAGTGGGACGATTGATTGCGCTCAAGGAATGTCTGCGCTACGCCATTGTCCCGTTTATCATCGAGGACGCAAAAAAATTGTTTTATTACAGGGGACTGTCCGAATGGGAGCGAGAAAAAGGCTATCTGACGGACACCTGTCTTGACGGGCAGGATACCTTCAAAAAGATGATGGCTATGTTTGACATCTCCGCGGATTTACCGGAGCGCCCTCTGTAGGTTCTGATAGACCGCATCATCCTGTGCGCTGAAGCTCACGATGGTCACGCGCACGCCCGCATCGGGGTGCGCGTCAAACCACTCCCGAATCGTCATAAGTGCGATTTCTGCCGCCGCCTCCTTCGGGTAGCCGTAAACACCGGTCGAGATGGCAGGGAACGCGATGGTATGCAGCCCGTGTGCCCGTGCAAGATCAAGGGAGTTCCAATAGCAGGCGCGCAGGAGTTCCGCATCGGATGCAGTGCCGCTGTAGACGGGACCGACCGTATGAATCACGTAGCGCGCGGGCAGACGATATCCCTTCGTGATCTTTGCGACGCCCGTCTCGCAGCTGCCGAGCGTACGGCACTCCGCGAGGAGCTCTCTGCCCGCCGCCCGATGAATCGCTCCGTCAACGCCACCGCCGCCGAGGAGGCTCCGATTCGCCGCATTTACGATGGCATCTACGGCGAGCGTCGTAATATCGCCCACGAACCAGGCAATTTCATTCTGCATTGCTTTCTGATGCACGATCATCACTCCTCTCCTTCGGATAGCGCAATTATAGCACATGAAATCGTGATAAAAGAATTTCACAAAAGTTTTTCCTGTTTTTACGAAAACCTGTCATTTATGACAGTACGCCCCCGCTCTTCGTTGTGCTAAGATAAAGCAGAACGAATCATCTTACAAGTCGGAATAAAGAAGTTTTATCCGAAAAAGGCGATCTTTTATTTGCAATTCTGTCGTTTTCTCGTCAATGGATGGAGGAGGAACCCCATGAAAAAATGGAAAGCTCTGCTCGCAGCGGCATCCGCCGCTCTCGTCTGCGGCGCCGTCCTCGCCGGCTGCGGCTCAGACACCAGCGAGCGCCTCGCCCCGAAGCCCCCGAAGGAGGCCGTCGCCCGGCTCAAGTTCGCCGACAGAGAGGTTCCCCTCTACGAATACACGGGCGCGGTCATCCCTGCGCTCGAGGGAAAGAATACCAATCTCGCCGTGACGAAGGATGCCATCTACGGCATTCGCAGCGACGCCGAGGAGAAAAACTACCGCCTCCAAAAGCTGACGCTAAAGGACGGTGCGATTGCCTCAGTGGAGGATCTCGGCATCGTTCTCAACGAGCCGATCTCCTCGGACGGCAAGAACATCTACTATCTGACCCGGGAGGATGAGCTTGCCTGTTACAACGGCAAGGCAGCGACGCCGCCCCCCACGCCGGGCATCGGCGTCGTCCGTGCCATATACGGAGGCAAGAACGCCTACACGAGCGGGAGTTTCGTGTCGGATGCCGACGTTATGTTCGGCGCAACATCCAAGGATGGCATAAAGGATGCAAAAACGGTTCTCTCCAAGGACGTATTTGACAAGCTCGCCCGTGCGAAAGACGCGACGCACGAGGCAAACGCATTCCTGATCGGGGCGGATGCGGACGGCTTCTACGTCTCCTCCCTTGCCACGTACGGCAGCACGGACAAGGAGTGGACCAAACCGCTCCACACATACGCCCCGGACGGCAAAATACTCCACACGTTCGAGTGCAACGAGAATATCCCGAGCAGTGCGCAAAAGCGCACGACGTGGGAACGCTCCGTCGTCGTGACAAAGGACTATGTCGTGTTCTACAGCGACGGCTATCTGCGCGCATTCAACAAAGAGACCGGTGCGTACGTCGGCGACATTGAGCTGGGACGCGACAGCAGGAAACTCTCCCCCACAGGGGTCACGACAGATGACGAGAATCATATCTACTTCATCGACGACAATTCGCATATCTACCGCATTGATCTCTAAGAATATGCGCACAGCATCCCTGCGTTCCCGACCGCTCATAAACATGCCGGCATTTTTCCGTGCCGAGAAGGAATCATTGCGCGAAGTAAATGCGCAAAATGGAAAACTTTTCAAAAATTTCAAGAATCAATCATTTGTTGCTATACATTTTAGTTTGTTTTATGCTAAAATAAATTAAAGTGATTTAGGGGCACTGATAAGCATCTGCATTTTATCAGTGATTCCTTAGAAGCATCAAAGGAGGAATCCGAAATGAAGAAGTGGAAATCTCTGCTCGCGGCGGCTGCGACCGCCGCCTTCCTCGGCTCTATCCTCGCCGGCTGCGGCGGTGACGGCACAGGCAGCGGCATCGGCATTGGCGGCGGCGGAAAAGACACCGCACTCTCCGCGCCGAAGGAAGCCATCGGACAGGTCAAATTCAACGGTAAGGACGTACCGGTCTACGAGTACAAGGGCGAGGGTCTCCCCGACATGGTGCACACAACGACCAATCTCACCGTGACGAAGGATGCCATCTATGCGGGCAAATTCGACGCCTCGGGCGATAAGAAGCAGCATCTGGTGAAGCTGAGCGTGAAGGACGGCGCCATCACCTCCGTCGAGGATCTCGGCATCCTCACGGCGCAGCCGATCACAACGGACGGGACAAATGTCTACTACCAGCTCGGCGAAAATATCTGCGCCTATGACGGCTCGGCCGTGACGAAAAGCAAGCGCGGCGAGGCGGACATCATGCGCGCCGTGCACGGCACGGAGACCATCTACACGAGCGGCGATCCCTTGAAGTCGCAGGACATCGAGATGGGCACGATCTCCAAAGAGGGGATCAAAGACCTGAAGTCCGTCCTCCCGAAGGCGGAGTTTGCAGCCCTCAACGAGAACAAGAAGGAAAATGAGGAGAATCAGGCATTCCTCCTCTGGGCGGATGCAGACGGCTTCTACATCTCCACCATCGCCACCAACGGCGGCCCGCCGAACAAGCGGACGTACCCCCTCCATATGTACGGCCCGGACGGCAAGAAGATCCGCACCTTCACCATCAACGACGGCCTTCCGGACAAGAAAAAGACCGACTCGAACGCGCGTCAGGTCATCCCAACGAAGGACTATATCGTCTTCTACAACGGCAACTTTCTGCGCGTCTTTAACAAGAAGGACGGCGCATTCATCGACGAGGTCGAGCTGAATTTCGATGGCAAGATCCACCCGCCCAAGCAGATCACGACAGACGGCGAGAACCGCGTCTACATCCTCGACCAAGATTCGCGCATCTTCCGCATTGATCTGTAGGAGGAGCCCGACATGAAACAATGGAAAACGCTCTGCGCGGCGGCAGCCGTCCTCACGTGCGCCGTCATGGCAGGCTGCGGCGGCGGTGACACCGCAAAAGGCGGCTCTCCTGCCCCCGTCGATCTCAGTCTTTCATTGCCGAAAGAGCCCGTCACCCAGGTAAAATTCGGCGACAAGACGCTCCCGCTCTACGAATACGAGAACGCCGACTACGACCTCGACTATTTCGACTTCAACAAGAGCGATCCCGTCGTGACGAAGGATGGCATCTATGGCATCATCTACGACCACGACGACAAGAAGACGCATCTCTGCCAGCTCCCCGTCACAGACGGCGCAATCACGGACATCGTGGATCTCGGCGTCGTGCTGAACCGGCCGATCACCTCGGACGGAACGAACGTCTATTACATCCCGAAGGAGGGCGAGCTCGCCGTCTATGACGGCAAGACCACAACCACGATCCCCCTGCAGGGCAAGGAGACGTGGCGCGCCGTCTTCGGCGGGAAGGACGCCTATGCGGGCGAAGAGCAGGTCAACGAAAAGGGCATCACCCACGGCACGATCGCCAAAGATGGACTGAAGGATGCCAAGACCATCCCCGTCCCCGCACGCCCGAAGCCCGAGGGCTACTCCATGGTGCGCGGCGCAGAGCTGCTCTATGCGGACGCAGACGGATTCTACACCGACGAGGCATACGGGAATTCGCTGCAGAACGACGAGCAGCACCCGTGGGTCATCCCCGTCTACCAATACAGCCCCGACGGCAAGGAACTCCGCCGCTTCGAGCTGAATGAGAACATCCCGCAGGGCACAAAGCGGTACGCTGCGCATGCACGCTGCGCCGTCGCAACGAAGGACTACATCGTCTTCCGCGCAGCGGACGATCCCATCCTGCGCGTCTTCAACAAGAAGGACGGCGCATACGTTGGCGACATCGAGATCACGGACGGCGAGCGCACGCTGCGGCCGAAGGGCATCTTCACCGACAATATGAACCACGTCTACTTCCACACGCAGGACGGCGGAAGGCAGCGTATCTTCCGCATCGATCTGTAAGGACAACGCAAGGCAACTGACCGTCTGCTGCATTGTTTCCCCTCATCCCATCGAAACGAAAAAGCAGGGGGCTGTTGCACGAAGGCAAATTTGTCTTCGTACAGCAGCCCTCTTTTCATGGAAGCGCATCATTTTCGTAAAAGCCCAGCAAAAAAGACAAGATCCACTAAAACAGGGCAGAGGAACAAGGGCGATCCCTGTATTCGCCCTTGTTCTTCTGCCCTTATTTGTTTTTCTGTTCCGTGTCCTATCCAGCTTCCTTGAGCGCAATAAGATGCCGCCCCACCGTGTCCCGCTGTATCTTTTCGTGCAACCGCAAGACATTGTGAGCAAGTGCCAGCAGGATTGCTTCTCCTAAGACGCTCTCTTGTCCCCGCGTCAGAAACCGTCGGAATCCGAAGTTCTCCTTGATCTGTGCAAATGCTCCCTCTACCTGTATGCTCCGGTTCATCCGCAGGAGGATTCCCTCCGTGCTGCGTATCCGTGCCAGATTTTCCTCCCGCTGAAATACTTTGCTCACTTCCAACCGTTTTACCCGCTCCTCCAGCGGTATCTTGCTGTGGTTGCCGTGGATGCACTGCCCCTTCCGTTCACACCCCCTGCACTCCGCGCACGCATAGAGCGTCTTTTCACTGATGTATCCGCCCGCACTCTTTGTCCTGCGCGTGCCCACCGCACTGAGGCATTTGCCCTCGGCACATAGGTAGACGTCCTCTCCTGCAAGATACACCATGTTCTCACGCCGTCCAATGTCGTTCTTCCACTTGCGCTTCTTGCTGATCTTGTAGTTGTTCGGCTTGATGTAGGATGCCTGTCCCTTGTCCCGCAGATACAGGTAGTTCTCCTCACTCTCATAGCCTGCATCGGCGATGATGTTCCTGCTTCTTGTTCCGATGTGTTCCTGAAAATCTTCCAAGAACGGGATGAGTGTCCTTGTATCCGTCGGATTCGCATAGAGCCTAGCCATACGATGAAGGATGCCTCTACACCATATTGGAGGTTGTAGGCGGGCTTTAGCTGACCATTCTTCATCGCATCTTCTTTCATCCGCATGAAGGTTGCCTCCGTGTCGGTCTTTGAAAAGCTGTTACGTGCCCCGCAGATGTGGAGTTTCTTCGTGTAGTCCTTCAGACGGAGAAGATACGTGTCCAGGGTCTCTACTGCACGCTGAAGCATGCTCTTTCGTCTTCCGCTCCCATAGACGAAGACGATGCCCTGCGCCTTCTGCATGTGCTTCAAGCGGCGGCGCAGTCGTTTCAGATGTCGGATGTGGATGTCCCCGCCATGGCGCAGATGGATACCGAACGCCTTCTCCACGTATGCAAGAAAAGCAGAAAGCTTCTCCATGAGCCTGCTGCAGTGCTTTTGGACGCCCTTCTTCCAGACGGATCTGTACCGATTGGAGACGGACTCGATCTTAGTTCCGTCCACAAAGAGGTTCTGAAATGAGACTGCACCAACCTCCCCGAGCAGGAGTGCCATCTGTGCGAGAATCTCCTTGGCACAGGGAGCGAAGTGCTTCTTGCGAAAACGGGCGATAGTCGTATGATCGGGCGCAGGACAGCCCTCCAAGAGGTACATGAAGTTGATGTCCCTGCGACAGACCTCCTCGATGCGGCGGGAACTGTAGATGCGGTTCATGTAGGCATAGATGAGGACGGCGAGCAGTTTGTGCGGTGCGATGAGGTTTCGCTCTGCTCGGTGGAAGCTCAAAAAGAGCGCCGTAAGATCCATCTGGTGGATGCAGTGGCGCAGGAGACGGACGGGATCGTCCCGTTCGATTTGAAATTCAAAATTGAGGGGGAGGCTGACTTGAAATGAGCCTCCGAAGGATGTATAATCCTTGTGTAAAATTTGGTTGTTCATACCCTTATTTTACGCCAGTTCTCGGTGTTTGAAAACACCGGGAACTGTTTTTTTGCAACAAAATTGAGGCTGCTGCACGAGCATTTCGTGCAACAGCCCCATTTTCTTTGAGAAGAGGAAAAGTTTTTTGAAAACCTGTCATTTATGACAGTACGTTATCCCCCTGTTTTCTGTTACAATGAATGATAGGAATAACCGCGTGAACAAAGGAGGACATGATGAAAAAAATTCTATATGCCCTGCTCCTGTGCGTCCTGCTCGTCCCTGCGCAGCTGTGTGCGGCAGCCAATCTTCCGGAGGAGGATTTCGCACTCGGCGGCATCTGTATCGGGGATACGCGTGCCGAGGTTGAGGAGCTCTACGGCAGTGGCAATCACTACGCAGACGGTGTGGAGGTGTGGAACGGCGAGGATGTCGGCATACACGCCATTGACTACGGCGCGTCGCTCCATGTGACGTACCGCAGCTCGGATATGGGCTGGCACGTCATCAGTGTGCATCTCGGCGTAAATGACGTGAACGAGTATCTTTCAAGGCCGTCCGGGGAGTCGCAGAGCCTCGAGACACCGCGCGGCATCCACCTTGACAGCACGAAGGAGGATCTTGAGGAGGCATACGGCTACCTGCCGAAGCCGAAGTGCAGCAACAATGCGCCGCCCGTCTGCGGCTACTTCTACGACGGCGACACAGCGCAGATCGCATTCTACATCTGCGCCGAGCACAGCCCCGGCATCCGCTCCATCTGGCTGCACGAGAAGTAAATCACCCCATGAAGGGAGGAACAACCATGCACATCAAGACGTTTCTATCCGCCCTCCTGTCCGCCCTCCTTCTCTGTGCGCCTCTCGCGGCGGCAGAAAATGTCCTAAGCGACCGAACGGAGGAAATCAAACAGCCGCCGCAGTCGCTGGAGGAAGTGCAGGACAGGGCGGCGCGGGACTGGTCACGCTCCGTGGAATCCCCTGTCTCGTGGCTCACGGTCGAGGATCATGTCCTGACGGTCTACGACAAGGACGACACCAAGGTCTACCGCGGCATCTACCCCCAGCTTGGGCTTGTGAATGATGACAGCTCACCGCTGGCAAAATCATTCGATGCGTGGAATGCGGAGATCGGTACTGGCGCATGGCACAGCCCGATCCGTACCTACAGCGAGGAAGCGCGCAGGGACGGCTACAAGCTCCCCTTCTATTACAGCGACATCACGCCGATCTCGCGGTGGGGGCGAGTGGATGAGCAGCTCATCTCGTTCTTTATGGAGGGGTCATCGTATGCGGGCGGCGCACATGCCATCCCCCACGTCGATGCGTATACCTTCGACCGCCGCACGGGACGGCAGATCGCACTCGACGAGATCGTCACGAACCGAACGCTCCTGATCGCCGCCATCGAGGCGGCATTCCAAACGCAGTATCCCGCAGCAGTGGAGCGGGATTTCCCGCACGGTGTCATGGAGGTGCTTCTCGAACAACATCCGGCGGAAAAGGGGCTTTCGTCGTTCTGCTGGTACATGGCTGCGGACGGGAGTCTCGTGATCTACTACCCAGACTCTGTGCTCGCCTCCTACGCAGCGGGTGCATTTACCCTCACGATTGCACGGCAGGATGCACCGCGCCTCTTTACGGCGGCGTATCCGATGGAATAGTTACTGAACGCAAGAACAGGTGTGCAAAGCAAATACTGCATTGCACACCTGTTCTTTGTTTTTCAAAAATACGCCGTCAAACTCATTCCGAGAACTTTCTGCCGTGCGCCGTTATAGGTATGTCCAGTGAAAAGCGGCGTCGCAGGACGGGCGGGGCGCAGATCGAATCCCTCGACGGCAAGCGCAACACCGCGTGCGAGCACGATGTCGGCACGCGCACCCCAGCCGCGAAAGCCCGCACGCCCGAAGAAGGTCGGATCGCCATCCATCGTGTGATGGAGATACGTTGCGCGCGGCTGATGATAGTACGCGATCCACGCACCGTAGTCGCCCGCCTTCTCCACATTGGGAGAGGGACGGAGGCGCAGCCTCGCCACATAGCCGCGCCCGTCGTCGTCATAACGGTCGAGGTCGGTGCGCGCGCGCCCGTGCAGATACTCGAACTCGAAGCTGCGGTGACGGTCAAAGCGATAGCCTGCGAAGAGTTCGAGGACACGCTGATGATCGATTCCGTTATGTACGGCGAGCGGATTTCTCCGTGCCTCCGCCATCGTAACGGCAGGGGATTCCGTGCGCAGATCGTAGTAGAACGCGCCGCCCATCCACTTCGTCCAGTTCCGTTCGTAGCCGAGGATGACGCCGCGCCTCCGCTGGCTGCCCGTCGGTGCAACGGTGCGCCCATAGAAGACGGAAGTCATGCCGACGTTCTTGTCGCCGTACCGCCAGCGCACGCCCTCAACGCGCTTGTCGAATACGTTTCCCTCAATCGGCGTGAAGATGAATCGGCCGGCGCGGATTCTCGCCCCGTGCCCATTTTCGTGCTCGACGTAGAGACGCGAAAGGTAGAGATGCCGATCGTTCTTGTGCGCGCCGGCGATCGTGTCCTTGTCATAGCGAATGTCCTCAAGCATTCCGCTGACGCTCCATCCGCCGCCAACGTGAACCGTCGGCGCAATGCGCAGGCGGCGCGTGGAGAGGAATACGTCGCGCCGCTGCGCAGCGGACGGCAGCTCCATGCGTGCCTTGCCGTAGAGCCAGCGATAGTCGCCCCAGACAGCAAGGCGCGGCAGCTTCTCCGCTGCGGGATCGGGAGCGGTATCTGCGGTCTCGCCCCGCGCGGCGGTTTTCTCTTCGACAGCGGTCTCCGTCTCCGCTGCAGCGCAGGAAAGGGGGGCGCAAAGAAGCGCAAGGGGAAGAAGATAAAGATGGCGCACAATATCCTCCATTTTGATTGCATGGACAGAAACAATTCATGATTCTATCTCATTTTATCATGAAAGATTACGATACACAAGAAAACGGTTCTATGGCAGCTATTACGGATTCGCAATGCGTACTCCACGCAGAACCCTCGTTATGCAA
Organism: Candidatus Centipeda massiliensis; assembly: GCF_900290285.1. Classification (GTDB taxonomy): domain Bacteria; phylum Bacillota; class Negativicutes; order Selenomonadales; family Selenomonadaceae; genus Centipeda; species Centipeda massiliensis. The sequence continues at coordinate 427,478 of NZ_LT985756.1, forward strand.
GCGGACGTGTGCTCGTCCGCCTAAATACCTGCGGATTCCAAACGCGCTGCGCTTGAACGATTAAAATCCGCAGGGGGCGGGTCGCACACTCTACGCCGCTTGCTCCACTAGGGTTTGCTTAGGAGTACCGCATTTTCTTTTATCCGTAACATTTATCATAATACAAGAAAACATATATCTATTCATATTTTTATCTTGTAATCAGACTTTTTTCCCAAGGATTTTTATGTATGACAGACGAAATAATACAATAGAAGTATAGGAAGCGCTGATAAATTCAGCCGCGCCATCTTAGCGCATCTTTTTTGCCCGCACTGTGTCGGCAAATCCTCCACATAGCTTTGGCTATGCGTCCGGTTTGCCTCCTTGTTCGGACGAAAAAATCTACGCCAATCTGCAGGACTTCATTTTATCAGCGATTCCTATAATTTGCGGGAGGTGAGGCAATGGGACATCTGCGGCAGCTGCACCTCTGTGCCGCCGGTCTGTTTGCTCTCCTTGCACTCCTCCTGTATATCCCACGGGCGGACGCGCTCACCGTCGCATACGATCAGAATTACGGCACGGCGTATGTGAATGTTCTGCGCCGCGCCTCCGTGGAGCCTCTGGAGGCGCAGGGATACGCGCGGCGGCTGCTCGAACTGTTTCAGGATCGCCGCGCGGATGCGGTCGAGGTCTATGATTTTCAGGCGGAGCAGTTCCTGCGCGGCGCGGCGGAGGAGCTCTACTGGTACCCGCATTATACAGCGACGGTTGTGCTCGCCGTACATACAGATGCCCCCACCCCCGTGCGGCGCTGGGCGGATCTCAGGGAGGATGTCACGATCATACTGCCCGAGTGGTCGCCGGAGCGCGAGATTTTCTTTCTGGCTCTCGTACGGGGACTCTCTGTCGATACGGATACGGCGTTTGCACGGCTTGCCCAGATGCGGCGGGACGGGCGGCTGCGCTTTTACGCGACGCACCGCAGGATGTGGGGCATTCTGGCAAATGCGGACAGGAACGATGTCTACGTCCTCTTTGACCATGAGGCGGAACACCTGATCCGGCGTGGGGCACCGCTGCAGATTGTCGTCCCTGCAGAGGGGACGCGCAGCGTGACCAAGGGTCTGCTCTCGCGCCGCCCGATCACATTTCGAGAGACGCTCCCGGAGGAGCTGGATGCCGCAGGGTATCCGCCGCTCCCCCCGTCTGGCACAGCTGTCCACGCGATGCCGCCCGATTTCCCGCATGTCCTCCGCGCAGTGAATACGCACTATCACGCACAGATCATGGAGCGGCCTCACCTCGCGCCTGCAGAGGAGTACGCGCGGTTTCTCATTCTCGTGCTGATGCTGCCGCTTACGGTCATCTGGGGCGCATGTCTGCACCGCCGCATCCGTCACCACGGCGCGCGCCGCGCCGTTCTCCTCCTCATCGCCATGCTGCTCCTCTGGGAGCTGACGCGCATGGCAAAGATCCTCACGTTCGTACATGACAGCAGCTTGGAGCGCATGCTCTGGTACCTCTTCTACGTGTTCCGCGCGGGGCTCTCGGTCGCGCTCCTCTGGATCGCGTGGGGCTCGGATGAGGATGTGCTGGAGCGCACGATGCCGCCGTGGCTGAAGACGGTTTTCGGCATCAATCTGCTGCTCGCCGTGCTCGTTCTCTGCAACGATCTGCATCATCAATTTTTCTACTTCACGTGGGACACGGAGATGATGGAATGGTCGGAGCATCTGGCGTGGGGCACATACGTCTACTGGACGATCTGGTTCATCGAGATCTTCGCGGCGCTCCTTCTCCTCCTCGAAAAGGCAAAGCAGCAGCAGGTGCTGCGCCCTGCAATGACGCTTCCCTTTCTCCTGTTCGCGTGCTTTGTCATATACTCCATCGCCTATCAATATGTGGCGTGGGTGCGGTGGCCGGAGCTGACGGCGGTGACGGCGCTCTTCTTCCTGCTGCTGGGCGAGCTGTGCCTGCGCACGGGGCTGATGCCGTCGAACCGCTTTCATGCGGCGTTCTTTACCAATGCACAGCTCGCGATGCGTCTGGTGAATGCGGCAGGAGATATTGTCTTTGCCTCGGCGGCACGATGGGATGCAGAGGGACGCGATACGCATACGGCGCGCATGGAGCTGCGCGGCGGCGCCATTCTGTGGCAGGAGGATCTCTCGCTCCTGCACGAGCAGCAGCGGCGGCTCGCGCTTACGCGCGACGCGCTGCGCCGCTCACATGAGCTTCTGCGCAGGGAACACGGGATCCGAAAGAACCTCCTCTCCCTGACGCTCCGCCGTGCGCTGTCCGATGAACTGGAGGCAATTCTTGCCGCCAAGCGCCCGCTCCTGCGCCAGTTTCGCGAGCAGCTGATGGCGACGGAGGACAAGGGGGAGGTCACGCAGCTCCTCCGTCGGCTGAACCTGCTCTCTTCCTATCTCAAGAAGCGCTGCGTGCTCTTTCTCAAGGGGCAGGAGGACGGGCGCATCCGCACGGACGAGCTCGCGATGGCGGTCTCGGAGATCTGTACCTACCTGCGTCCGCTGGGGCTGCGCGTCGGCGTGGAGTGGACGCAGCCGGAGTCTCTGCGCGCACAGACGTCACTCGCCCTCTTCGACGCGTTCGCAGAACTCCTGCGGTGCGCCGCTGCAGAGGGGACGGAGAGTGTGTTCTGTCGCTTCACGGAGGAACATGTGTCCTTTCTGCTCGAACCCGCGCCGTGGATCGCCCCGTGGGCGGCGGCATGGCAGGAGGAACACGCCGCCGTCATGACAGAGGATCGCGGCTATGCCCTGATGCTGACCGTGTGCCCCGTCACCGCAGGGGCGGAGGAACGGGACGGCAGCGCTGCGGCAAAAGACGCGGGGGATCGGGGGGCTGCGCCATGGAACGCCTGACCGCATACGGCTATGGGGAGATTGTCGCGCTCGTCCTCCTCGCGAGTCTCGTCCTCATCGCCCAGAGTGCCGCGTTCTGTTATGCCGCCGCACGTCTCCCGCGCCGCCGGATCCTCTACCTGCTGCCCGAGGCGGCGGCACTCGCCGTCAGCCTCCTTGTGGTTCTGCTGCTCGGCGGTGGCTGGAAGCTCTTTCTCATGGAGCTGTCGCCGGACGGCTGGCTTGCGCCGCAGCGTTATGCGGCGGGGCTGCTTGCGCTCACCGTCGGTCTCACCTCCTCCTGCGAGCGCAGGCTGCTCCCCGGGCTTCTGCTCGCGTTTGCGGGTCTATGCACACTGCCTCCGATGGATGCCTTCCTCCCGCTGAGTGCCATCCTCATCCTCGCTCTGCTCGGCGTACGGCTCATGCTGCTCGCCATGCGGGCACGCAGCACGCATGATGTGACGATTGCCTCCATCCGTGCGGGGCTGGATCTCCTGCCCGAGGGAATCCTCTTCGGACGTACGGGGCACGCCGCCGCACTTGTCAACATCGCCATGCTGCAGTTCATGGAGCGGCTCCTCGGGCGGCAGTACCGCAGCGCGGAGGAATTCTGGGCGGCACTCACGGCATTTGACGCGCCCGCCGTCGCGGAGAAGCACGCACGCAGGGATGCCTTTCTCTTCCGCTTTGCACAGGGGGATACGTGGCTCGTGCAGCGCACGCATCTGACCAACGGATTGGATGGCTGGCAGCTGACGGCAGGCTGTGTCACGGAGTTCGATGCCGTTTCGCAGGAGCTTGAGGCAAAGAATGAGGCACTCGCCGATATGGTCGACGCGCAGAAGGAGCTGCTCGCAACGCTCGAAGAGACGGAGCGGCACCGCACGCTGCAGGAGATCACCTCGCGCGTGCACGATGTTCTCGGACAGCGGATCAGTATGCTCCAACAGCTGCTCGCAAGCCCCGCGCCGAAGGACGCGCTCGACACGATTGTGCGCATCGACAGCCTCTTGGAGGCGGTTCCGCTCGCGCAGGAGGTGCATCCCGCGACGCTGCTCGCCGATCTGACGGACACCTACCGAGGGCTCGGCATACGGCTCACGGTCACGGGCAGTCTGCCGCGCAATCTGCGCCGCGCCCGCGCCTTTGCCGCCATCATCCGCGAGGCACTCAGCAATGCGGTCTGCCACGGACGTGCGAACGCGGTCACGATCACCCTCGGCGAGCGGCAGCTGCGCATCCGCGACAACGGCATCGGCTGCAGGGAGCTGCACCTCGGCGGCGGTCTTTCGGGCATGATGCGGCGCGTGAACGAGCTCGGCGGCCGCCTCCTGATCACGCAGGCACCGCATTTTGAAATTGAGGCACGGATAGGGGAGAAGCGCCAATGATTAAGATTTTGCTCGTGGACGACCAAAAGATCCTGCTCGACGGACTGGTTCGGATTCTCGCGCCCCTCGACGATATGGAGGTGGTCGGCAGCTGTATTCTCTCGGAGCTGGCGGAGGAGGCGTGTGCGCGTCTTGCACCCGACCTCGTGCTCATGGATATCTGCATGGAGGGGCGCACGAGCGGCATACAGATCTGCGCCCACCTCAAGGAGCGCTTCCCGCAGCTGCGCGTTGTCCTCATGACGGGGATGCAGGAAGTCGCCTTTCTCACACGGGCAAAGGACGCGGGCGCGGACAGCTTCATCTACAAGGAGGCGTCGGGCGAGGAGTTCGCCGCCTGTATCCGCGCGACAATGGAGGGCGCTCACATCTATCCGAACGTACGCACCGACTCTACCTTCGGCGACACCGAAACCCCGCTGACCAAACGAGAGCTCGCCATCCTGCGCTGCATCTGCAGCAATATGAGCTATGAGGAGATTGCCGATGCCCTTGGGATCACGAAGCGCACGGTGAACTTCCACGTCGGCAATATGCTCGCCAAGACGGGCTACAAGAGTGTCGTCGGGCTTGCCGTCGAGGCGACGGAAAAGGGCTATACGGACAGCGGTCAATAGAGGTGCTGCACGAAGGTATTGCGGGCTTCGTGCAGTATCTTTTTGTTATGAAAAGTTTATACAAGAATAAAAAAGCGCAAAAGTCCCCCATAGCTATCTTGAATGAAAAAAATTATGCAATAGCAACATCCTCTGCGGCATGAGGAAGCCAACCAAGTTTTGTTAAT
>NZ_LT985757.1 GCF_900290285.1 Candidatus Centipeda massiliensis
TTGATTGCCTGCACCTTAAATTCGTCATCGTATTGCCTGTTTGCTGCCATTTTGACCTCTCCTTCTCCTCTTTGACCTTATCTAAAATCCTTGCGAAGAAGTTGTCAACTTTATTTATACAACATCAATATTACTGTTGAAGGAGCGGCTCCATGGGTGGCGTCCAAAAAGACAGGAGAGCATCTAAATGGATCACAACGTGTTATATTATCCAATGGTGCGGTGGCATTGAGTGGCACACCGTGGAAGACGACTGATGGTGGGAATATCGAATATGGGTTGAGTGCGAATGGAACAACAAGCGCAAGTCAGCTTTATTTTGATGTAAATCAGTTTAAGAATGCAAATATAACGTTAACCACAATACCGTCCGCAACGCAGGTCTATGCAGGAACATCAACACTCGGTAATGATGTAACGAAGAACAAGCTGAGTGTGACTGGAATCAACGTGACCGGCAAAACCCTTTATGGTGGGTATAATCAATCATCGACAGGCAATGCCACAAATAATGAGTTGGTGGTGAGTGGAGCACCTGCTACTTCAGGTTATAACTATCTATATGGTGGATATGCAGCTAATGGCAATGCTACAAATAATACTGTCACATTAAATGGATATACGGATCCCGGAGGATGGGGGTCATCTGTATATGGTGGCAGAAGTGCCAATGCCAGTGCAGACGTAAAGACAGGGAACACGTTGAAAGTAACGGCAAGTGGTAATTTTGTCAATTATGGAGTTTATAATTTTGAAAAGATGAAGTTTGTCCTGAGTTCGGCAATTAACTCAGGAGATGTAATGTTGAGCACATCATTTGGGGATGCTTATGACTGGGGCAATATTACTGTTGAAGGTCTAGATAAATGGGTGGAGAATCTAACAGCACATGGTGTCAACAAACCAACGCTTACGCTTTCATCAGGTTCGATAGCGCTCCAAAACTATGTCCCTAGTCTCATTGGTAATGTCGACGATTATGAATTCGGTAAATTCGCCAATACAACTGGAACGGGAACAGTTTCTGTATCTCAAATCTCCCTTGACGGCGACCGATTCCAAAACGCAACGGAAACACCGACGGTGAGCGGAACGGACATCCATGCGGGGTATTCCAAGTATGGCAACACAACAAATCACAACACGCTGAATATCGAGGAGACATCTGCGCATGTGCCCGTCAGCTACACGAACGCGCGCGCGGGCTACACCAAGGCACTCAATGGCGGTTCGGATTTCAACACGCTGAACCTCAACACAGGCGGTACGGTGACGAACGGCTATGCAGGCTACACGGAGGGCGTGCATCTGCTTGTGGATCCGACGAGCAAGACAAATCCTACGTTGGTCGACACCACCAAGAACGCCGATGCGAAGAAAAATACCGTCAACATCAAGGGCGGCACGCTGAATGCGGGCGGCAAGCTCTACGGCGGGTACATCGCACCGAACGCGTCCCTTACGCCGCCGAACAACGTTTCGGCGGGCAATGCCTCGGACAACACGATCAACATTGAGGAAGGCACATTTGGCGGCGGTACCGAAATCTACGGCGGCTATACGAACGGCTCGGGCAAGGTGACGGGGAACACCGTCAACCTCGGCAAGAGTGACGGTACGTTTAGTGCGCCCACACTCAGCAACACCTTTATCTACGGCGGTGCATCGAGCGGCTCTGCAACCGATGTCATGACGGACAACACACTGAACGTCAACACGCAGAACATCACGGCACGCGGCGTTCAGAACTTCGGCAAGACCGTATTTAACCTCAACAGCACGACCACCGTGAGCTATCCGACGGCGAACACCCTCCTCACCATCGGCGGCGGTGCGACCTCAGGTCTTGACTGGGCGGGTGTCGAGGTGAATCCCGGCAGCTTTACCTTTACGCCGAGCACGTACAACACACGCCTCTTTACGGCGATGCACAACGGATCGGGCATCACCTTCAGCAACTATACGCCGCATGGAGCCAAGGAAAAGATCGTCGGCGATCTGGAATACATGATCGACACGGATAGCCACACGGGCAGTGCCGCACAGGATGTCTACATCGACGGGCATCAGTTCCGCAATCACACGGCGACGTACAACGAAACACCTTCCCACACAGAGGCATGGGCGGGACGTACGGCAAGCGGGCAGGCGGTCACGGACAACAAGCTCACCGTCTCGGGCGGCATGCTCACGACAGCAGCATACGGCGGACTGGTCGAGAACAAGAAGCACAACAGCGACGGCACGTTCCAGACCACGGCGGGCAAAGCGGAGCGTAACGCGCTCGAAGTCTCAAACGGCAATATTGTCAATGCCTACGGCGTAAAAGTAAATGCTGCGGGCGGCAGTGCGGACGCAAACAGCGTCAAGATCACGGGCGGCAATATCAGCGGCTCTGCTTATGGTGCGGATCTTTCGGATGCGGCGAGCACGGGCACAGGAGCAAAGAACAAAGCCGAAATGACGAACGGCATCGTCAACGGCTCTCTTTATGGTGCGCATACAGCGGGCAGCGGCACGCTCACGGAAAGTGAAGTCAGCGTCTCGGGCGGAAATATCGGCGGCTCCGTGTACGGCAGTGACGTTGCGACGGGTGCGGGGGATGCGACCGGGAGCAAAATCACCATATCGGGCGGCTCTGTCACCGGCTCCGTCTACGGCGGCAAAACCGCAGGAACAGGGGCGGCGACCGGACACACCATCACACTGAGCGGTGGGGCGACCGTCGGCGCCAACCTATATGGCGGGTATAGCACGGGTGGTGCGACCACGGGCAACACTGTGAACCTTGGCGATGGAACAGTAGCGGGTGTCCTCACGGCGACAACCACTGTTACGGGTACCATCTACGGCGGCAATCATGCGACGACGAACAACATTCTCAATGTCAACAGCAAGGTGACGGCGGGCAACGTCTCCAATTTTGGCATGGTGAACTTCAACTTCAACAATACGATTCACGCCGGTGACACTATGCTCACACTGAATAATGGCATGGCGACGGCTTTCGATTGGACGAAATTCACGGCAAGTAGCGGCGCACCAGATGGGGAAACAACACTCATCAGCAATGCGGCGGGCATTACACTGAGCAACTACGACCGCACGAAGGAAGTTTCGTCGACAGGCAACCGCGAGTACACCATCTACACAAACACAGGGACGGATACAGGCGTCACAAGTATTCTCTACGGCGGCTATACATTCAAGGACGCGAACAGAACCCCGAGTACGAGCGACCTGACAAAGGACATCTGGGCGGGACGTTCCACAATCGGCAACACCACGACGAACAACAAACTCACCTTGAACGGCACGGACCACCGTGATGCCTACGGCGGCTGGACGGTTGGCACGGGCACGAGCGCTACGGCACAGAACGACAGCACGGGCAATACCGTGAACCTCCAAGCGGGCAACGTGCGCACAATCTACGGCGGCTTTACCTCCGTGCAAAGTGGCAACGCAACAGACAACAAAGTGAATATCTCGGGCGGAGAAGTCGGCAATAGCGTACACTATGGCCCAGGCTATGGCAACGTCTACGGCGGCTATCTTTCCCATGCCGCGGCAGCAGGAAATGCCACGGGTAATACCGTTACCGTCACGGGCGGCAGGATGAAAGACATCTACGGCGGCTGGACGGCGGGAACGGGTGCAACCACGGGCAACACCGTCAATCTTGGCACAGAGGCAAACGGCGTAGCAGTCGGCACCACCATCGGAAAGATCTACGGCGGCAGCAAGGCAGACGCGGCAAACAATACGCTCAACGTTTACGACACTGTGTCGGCGGGCAACATTGCGAACTTCGACACCGTTCACTTCAAGGTAGTCAACCCGTCTCGCGTTGCGGTCGGCGGCAGCTTCCTGACGCTGAATGACAGCAACGCCACAAATCTTGACTGGAACAAGCTTTCCGTCGACGGACTCGACAGCGTCACAGCGAGCGCGACAAGCGACCACATCTTCACGCTTTTGCACAACGCAAATAACATCAACCTCAGCAACTACACGACGACAGGAACGCGCGGACGCATCCAGTCCGACGACTACGAGGCGGACATCACGACCGACGGCAACAATGCCACGAGTCAGAACGTCTACCTCAAGGGCTACCGCTTCCAGAACAACACAGGGGCGAACTATGCGGGCGGCACAGCCACGGACGCATGGGGCGGACGCTCCATCATCGGCAAGACCGTCACGAACAACAAGCTGACGCTTACGGGCGGCAGTGCGACACTTACGGCGCGCGGCGGCATGGTCGAAAACACGGAGCGGGATTCGGGCGGCAACTACAAGACCAATGGAGATGCGACGAAGAACACGCTCGTTCTGAACACGGGGGCACAGACCGGAAATGCCTACGGTGCCGAGGTCAAGACCAAGGCGGGCAGTGCCACGGAAAATACCGCTGAGATCACGGGCGGCACGACTGCCAATCTCTACGGCGCATCACTGACTGCTGCGGGTGCAACGGGGAGTGCCACGGAGAACAAGGTTAACATCAAGGGCGGCTCCGTCACGGGGAGCGTCTACGGTGGTCACATTGTCGATGGTGCTGCAATAGGCGACGCAAAGAAGAATACCATCACTGTCACGGGAGGCTCTGTCGCGGGTGATGTCTACGGCGGCTTTACGAACGGCTCAGGCGCAACGACGGGTAATACCGTAAACCTCGGTGACGGAGATCATAGCCTTCCCACGGGTACAAACATTGCAGGCACCATCTACGGCGGCAACAAGGCGGATGTTACGGACAACACACTGAACGTCAACACGAATGCCACGGCGGGGAACATCGGGAACTTCGACAAGCTGAAATTCACGTTGAAGGACAACACCCTGAATCCCGCAAACTCCGTCCTGCGCCTAACAACAGGAGCAACGAACAATCTCGACTGGACGAAGCTCGAAGTTGACGCAACAGGTCTTACCGTTACACCAAAGAGCTACGAAGCGTACCGCGTCAACCTTATGGACAATGCAAATGGCGTCAGCTTTACGAAGGGCGCGACGAACACGTATGCCTCCTCCGGTGCAAAACAACGAACGCATGGCGATCTCGAATACGTCATTGACACAGACAACCATACGGCGAATGCGGCGCAGTACGTGTATTTTGAAGCGCTCCAATTCCAAAACAAGCAGAACGCGGCGTTTGCTGCGGCGGACGGCACGAAGAATGAAGCGTGGGGCGGACGCACAAAGGTCGGCAACGAGGTAAAGAACAACACGCTGACCGTCACGGGCGGCATGCTCACACAGGCGGCATACGGTGGACTTGCGGAGAACTTTACGCGTGACTCTGCAGGGAACCTCAATCCTGCGGGCAACGCCACAGAGAACAAGCTCGTCCTGAACGCGGGTGCAAATACGCTGAACGCCTACGGTGCGCAGGTGCGTACAAAGGGCGGCAGTGCTGCGGAGAACACGGCACTGCTCTCAGGCGGCACCGTAAACGGCAGCCTCTACGGCGGTGCACTTACGGCGGTAGGTGCAGGGGGCAGCGCGACAAAGAACAAGATTGAACTTACGAGCGGCTCTGTCACGGGGAGCGTCTACGGTGGTCACATTGCCGATGGTGCTGCAATAGGCGACGCAAAGAAGAATACCATTACCGTCACGGGTGGCTCTGTCACGGGTGATGTCTACGGTGGCTTTACGAACGGCTCTGGTGCAACGACGGACAACACCGTCAATCTTGGCGACGGCGATCATAACCTTCCCATGGGTACAAACATTGCAGGCACCATCTACGGCGGCAACAAGGCGGATGTTACGGGCAACACGCTGAACGTCAACACGAATGCTATGGCGGGGAACATCCAGAACTTTGGGAAACTGCAGTTCAACCTCAACAGCAATGCACTCACACAGAGTGCGCCCATGCTGCAGCTCAGTGCCGTCGGCGGAACGAACAACCTCGACTGGCGCACACTGGACGTCAACGCCGAGAAATTCAACGCCCCGATCAAAACCTATGAGGCGTACAACCTCGTTCTCATGGAGAATACAAACGGCATCAGCTTCCAGCAGGGAGCGACGAACACCTATACGGCGGACGGTGGTGTCAAGAGTACGACGAGCGGGGACTTTGAGTTCACCATCGACACGGCAAACAGCAGCGTGTCCTCAACACAGGTCACAGCGGCGGGCTACAAATTCAAGAACCACAACGCGACGTACAGCGAGGCGACACCGCACACAGAAGCATGGGCAGGGCGCACAAACATCGGCAATACGGTGAAAGATAACACGCTCACCGTCACGGGCGGCAACATCACAACGGCGGCATACGGCGGACTTGTCATCAACAACAAGCCGGGTGCTACCACGGGTGACGCCGAAAAGAATACGATCTCCATCTCCAGTGGCACAGTTGCCAATGCCTACGGCGCCGACGTGCGCACCAAGGACGGCAATACCACGGAGAATACCGCTGAGATCACGGGAGGCACCGTCACGAATGTCTACGGTGCAGCCCTTACCGCTGCGGGAGCAACGGGCAAAATTGAAAAGAGCAAGGTCAATATCTCGGGTGGCAATATCAGCGGCTCTATTTACGGCGGTCAAATTACAGACAACGGCGCAACGGGAAGCATCACCGAAAGTACACTTACGCTCACGGGCGGCAATGTTACAGGTTTCGTCTACGGCGGCGACAATGCCGGTACGGGCGCGGCGAAAGATAACATCCTCAACCTCTACGGCGGCTCTGTCACAGGCAACGTCTACGGTGGACGTACGGCATCGGGCGCGGCGACGGGCAACACCGTGAACCTTGGCGACGGCACGACAAATGCCGTTACCTCGGTTACGGGTGTGATCTACGGCGGCAACCAGAATACCGTAACGGGTAACGTTCTGAACGTTAAGACCAACGCAACGGCGGGGAACATTGCGCACTTTGACAAAGTCAAGTTCGACCTCAACAGTACCATCAATCCTGCGAACTCGTTGCTGACGCTCAATAACGGCGCGCAGACCACAGATCTTAACTGGAACAAGCTCGAAGTAGATACATCGAGTCTTACGGGTGCGGGCATCAAGACCTACGAGCCGTACAAGCTGAACCTGATCGACAACGCGGCGGGCATTGCGACAACGGGCTATACGGGTGCAAAGGACAGCGTAACGGACAAATTCGAGTATGTCATCGACACCGACAGTCATGGGGCGAATGCGACGCAGTACATCACGCTCGAAGGCTACCAGTTTAAGGACAATAATGCGGCGACCTATACCGCAGCCGACGGCACGAAGACCGAGGCATGGGCGGGACGCACCAAGGTCGGCAACAAGGTCGAGAACAATAAGCTGACCGTCACGGGCGGCACGATTGGCACGGCCGCGTACGCCGGAGTTGTCGAGAACCAGAAAATCCCCGGCACAACTGGCGATGCGACAAACAATAAACTCCTTCTGGAAGGCGGAAGCATCCAAAACGGCTTCGGTGCAGATGTACGCGCACAGGCAGGGAATGTCTCGGGCAACGTCATTGACCTCAAGGGTGCGACCATTAGTGGCAGCCTCTACGGCGGCGCACTCACGAATACTGCTGCAAGTGGAAACGCCACGGGCAACACCGTCAACATTCTGAGCGGTTCTGTGGGTGATGTCTACGGCGGCTTTGCAAACGGCAATGGCACGACCACGGGCAACACCGTCAACCTTGGCACGGAGACGGATGCCGTTGCTGCGGGCACGACGGTCGGCACCATCTGGGGCGGCAACAAGAATGTCACAGGCAACACGCTGAACGTCAACAGCCGTAATGCAGGTGCTACGGATGTTAAGAACTTCGAGAACGTCAACTTCGATGTGGCGCACAACGTCAGCCACGGGGATACCATGCTGACGCTCACAAACGGAGCAAATACCAGCATTGACTGGTCGAAGATGAAGCTGAAGAACCTGGATACCATCACGGCAAGCCCGACGAGCGACCATATCCTGACACTCCTTGACAGCGCAAACGANCAATGTTGGCGGCACGATCTACGGCAACCATGCGAATGCGGGCAACGCCACGGATGCAACCATTAACATCACGGGCGGCACGATGGGCGATGTCTACGGCGGCTTTGCAAACGGCTCGGGCAAGACCACGGGCAACACTGTCAACCTCGGCACGGAGACCACGGCATTCACAGCGACTTCCGTCGGCACCATTTACGGTGGAAACAAGGCAGAGGCAACAGATAATACCCTGAACGTCAACAGCCGTAATGCAGGTGCTACGGATGTTAAGAACTTCGAGAACGTCAACTTCGATGTGGCGCACAACGTCAGCCACGGGGATACCATGCTGACGCTCACAAACGGAGCAAATACCAGCATTGACTGGTCGAAGATGAAGCTGAAGAACCTGGATACCATCACGGCAAGCCCGACGAGCGACCATATCCTGACACTCCTTGACAGCGCAAACGATATTACCTTTACGAACTACGATGCGGCGCGTGCGCGTGAGACGAAGAAGGACGGTGACTACGAATACGTCCTCAACACCGACAGTGAAACAGCGACCGCGAAGAAAGTCGACGTCACGGGCTACCGCTTTGCCAACAACCATACAGCCATCGCAGCCAATGCGAACGAAGCGTGGGGCGGACGCTCTAAGGTCGGTAATACGGTCACAAAGAACTCGCTCGACGTTACGGGCGGCACGATCACCAAGGCAGCCGGCGGTATCGCACAGAATCTTGAGGCGGGCGACGGTGTCGGCGGCTACAAGAAAACGGGCGACGCGGCAGAGAACACGCTGACCCTGAACAGCGGCGCAATCATTACCGACGGCTATGGTGCCGATGTCCGCACCGAGGCAGGAAATGCCACGGGCAATATCATCGACCTTAAAGGCGCAAATGTCACAGGAAACCTCTACGGAGGCGCACTTACACACGCCTCAGCCAGCGGCAGTGCCACGGGCAACACCGTCAACCTCTACAGCGGAAGTGTCACGGGTGATGTCTATGGCGGCTTTGCAAACGGCAATGGCACGACCACGGGCAACAAGATCACCATCGGTGACGGCACGAATGATGCTAACGTCACCGTCACGGGCAAACTCAGCGGCGGCAACAAATCTGCCGAGGGCAACGTCCTCAACCTCAAGAGCAAGGGCGCTCAGGTCGGCAGCCTCGAAAACTTCGGCAAGATCACATGGAGCCTTGGCTCGAATCTTGCCGATGGGGATACCGTCCTCACGCTGAACGATGACACCGCTCTTACCTACAGCACCATCGAAAAGCCGGCGGGCGCAGACGTTTCCAACTGGCTTGGCAGCGTCATGGAAAAGAACGTCCACCTCTTCCAGATGGCAGCGGGCAAGAAACTCACCCTCAGCGGTTACAGCAGTACGGGCAGTGAGCGCACAGGCGATGTCGAGTACAGCCTTGTCACGGACAACAACCAAGATGTTACCACGGCAGGCGGCAGCCTCAATCTCTCTGCCTATAAGTGGCAGAATGCAAACGTCGACGTTAACAGCAACGCACGCAGCGACGTATTCGGCGGCAAGACCGTTTACGGCACGGATGGCGCGACCAAGAACAACAAGCTCACCCTCAAGACAGGTGCAGCCGTCACCAACGCCATTGCGGGTGACACACAGACCGCAAACGGTGCGGCAGAGGAGAATATCCTCACCGTCGAAGACGGCACGGCAACGAATGCCTACGGCGCAAAGACCGTGGGTGGCAAAGCACTGAAGAACAATGCCATCCTCACGGGCGGCAGCGTCACAGACAAACTCGTCGGAGCACAGAGCCAGAGCGGCACAGCCGAAGAGAACACCACAGAAATTAAGGGCGGCAGTGTCACCACCGCCATCGGTGCAGAAACCCTGACCGCAGGAGACGCAGCAAATAACAAAGCGATCATCTCCTCCGGCACAGTCACGGGCAGCCTCAAGGGTGCACAGAGCGCCGGCAAGGCGACAAAGAACACAGCAGAGATCAAAGGCGGCACTATCAGCGGCGCAAGCGTTATGGGCGCAGAGGCGAAGAACGACGCCGAAGAGAATACTGTAACGATCTCCGCAGCACCGACCTCGAACACGTCGACCACGATCACCGGCGGACACTCCACACACGGCAGTGCCGTTAAGAACGTGGTCAACGTCAACGCAGCCGTCACCGGCAACATCGTCGGCGGCTCCACGGACAGCACGAATGGCTTGGATGCCATTGAAAACACCGTCAACGTGCACGCAAATGTCACAGGGAATATCTACGGCGGACACGCACATAACGCATCTCTGCGCAACACCGTGAACATCGCGGACGGCATCACCGTCACGGGCAGCGTCTTTGGCGGCAGCTGCATCACCGCCGAGGGGAACATTGTGAACATCGGCAAGGGATCCACCGTCACCGGCGATGTCGCTGCGGGCAACGCCACCGGCAGCAACCGCGACAACATCATCAACCTCACGGGATCGCGCGTTAATGGCACCATCAAGGGCGGCAACGGCGGCGCAAACGACAGCAACAACACCCTTGCCGTTCACCATGACCTGACGCAGCAGTCCTACGCCGGCGACTTCACGGGCATCAAGAACCTCCAGTTCTACCTGAATGAAGGCATCACCAACGAGAACCCGACCATCCTGAACCTCGGTACCACGAACAAAGACATCCGCGGCATCGACGTCGGTGTCGGTGTCAACGGGACGGCACGCAATGTTAACCTTCGTGTCAATGACGTGATCAGCTTGATGAAGGTAAACGGCGGCACATTGACCACCGATGTGGACAGCATCGCGCCGCCCGCACCGCAGACCCTCGTCAACCACGTAGAGACCATGCAGGGCGTCTCCCTCCTCTACGGCTTTGACATCATGAAGCGGAGCAGCAACGAGCTGATCGCAACCGTCACCAAGGCGGCGATCAACGAGCAGGCAAAATCCTTCGTCGAAACCCGCGCGGCAGCGACCAGCTTCATCAACGGCGGCGCAGACCTTCTTGCAGGTGCAGGCATGACCTCTGCCAAGAAAGAGGGAAGCGGCGACAAAGACAAGGATGCACGCGGCTACCATCTCTGGGCAGCGATGGAGCAGAGCGGCATGACAGCAAAGACCGGCTCCTATGCAGATACGCAGGGCTACGGACTTGCCGTTGGCTGGACGCGGGAACTCGGGCAGACGGGCAGCACCCTCCTCTTTAGCCCCTTCGTCGAATACGGCAAGGGCAAATACGACTCCTATCTGGATGACGGCACGCACGGCAGCGGCAACATCAGCTACCTTGGTCTTGGCATCATGGGACGTGTAGAGAATGCACAGGGACTTTGGGCAGAGGTGGCACTGCACGGCGGCAAGACGCGCAGCGACTACAGCGGTTCGATCTATGCAGATACGAACTCGCGCTATGACAGCTCGAATGCGTACTATGCGGCGCATCTGGGCATTGGCAAGGAGATGAAGACGAGCGAGAAGGATAAAGTAAACACCTACCTGCGCTACTTCTGGTCGTATCAGTCGGGTATGCAGGCGAAAATCTCCACAAGCGGACGGAGTGCAAGCGTTGATGAATATAGCTTCGGCGCAGTAAACTCGAACCGCGTGCGTCTGGGTTTCCGCTATACGCATAAGGACAGCGAAAAGAGTGAGATCTTCGCAGGACTTGCGTGGGAGTATGAGCTGAGCGGGAAGGCGACGGCAAGCTACATGGGGTATGAGACCCCGAGTCCGTCGCTGCGCGGCGGGAGCGGAATGCTCGAAGTGGGCTATCGGTTTGCACCGAAGGACAGCCGCTTCTCGTATGACCTGCGGTTTGCGGGCTGGCAGGGCAAGCGTCAGGGCTACTCCGGCGGCGCTCATGTAAACTGGGCGTTCTAAAAAAATAGAACATGGAAAAAGGCGCTTCTTAATGAAGCGTCTTTTCTTTTTTCTCGTTTTGTGGTAATATCAACCATGTAATTTGCTCATGATAATCTATGTCTGCGGAGGGATTCATGAAACGAGGCGCAATCTTTGATATGGATGGCCTTCTCTTTGATACAGAAACGTTGTATCAGAGGGGCTGGACGATCATTGCCGATGAATTTGGCGTCGCACGGAAGCCGGAGCTGGGAAAAGCTTGCTGCGGAACGTGTGGGGATCTGACCGTGCAGATCGTGCATCAGTTCCATCCGACTGTGGATGCAAAAGCCTATATTCGCCGCGTGATCGAATACGTCCACGATGAGGCAGAGAAGAACCTGCCTCTGATGGCGGGTGTGCGTGAAATCCTCACGTATTTTCATGAGCAGGGGATACGTATTGCGACGGCAAGCAGCTCAAGTGTCGCACAGATTGAAAAGAATCTTACCCAAAGTGGTCTGCGCAATTATTTTGACGCTATTGTCGGCGGAGATCTTGTGACACATGGCAAGCCCGCGCCGGATATCTTTCTGATGGCGGCAGCGCGCATTGGCATTCCCGCAGAGGAATGTTATGTCTTTGAGGATGGTTATAATGGTCTGCGCGGTGCCGCAGCAGCGGGCTGCGCGCCCATCATGATCCCTGACACGATGCCGCCGACGGATGAGATGCGCGAACTCTGCGCAGGCATCTATCCCTCCCTTTTGGCTGCGATGGATGCCATACAGAAGGACAAATAGGTATGTCCTCAGTGAGGTGAATCAAATGGATGAACAGAAAACAATGATGTTCTCCTTTGGCGAAGACAAGCCGAAGGCGGATGTCGTCATACGGGCGGTCGCTGCGGCTATGCGTGAGAAGGGCTATAACCCGATCAATCAGCTGGTTGGCTACCTGCTCTCCGGTGATCCGGCGTATGTGACGAGTCATCAGGATGCGCGGAGCAAGATCCGCAGTCTTGAGCGCGATGAGCTGCTCGATGAACTCGTGCGCTTCTATTTGGAGCATGAGAAATGAAGCGCTATATGGCGCTTGATATCGGTGATGCGACGATCGGAATCGCGGTCAGTGATCTCCTAGGTCTTACGGCGCAGGGCGTTGAGACGATCCGACGGACGGAGTTGTCTGCCGATCTCGACCGTCTTGCTGTCCTGGTGCAGGAGTATGATGCAGCGGCGCTCGTAGCGGGGCTGCCGAAGCACATGAACGGCGATGAGGGGACGCGCTGCACGATTGTCCGTTCCTTTATGGCAGAGGCGGCAGAGCGTTTTCCGACGATGGAGATATACTACTGGGATGAGCGCCTTTCGACGGTTGCCGCTTCACGTGCACTGCTTGAGGGAGATGTTTCACGCAAAAAACGCCGCAAGGTCATTGACAAGATGGCAGCGGTCTACATATTACAGGGGTTTTTGGATCGGCAGCAGCATTTGAAATAACTGCAAAGGAGTACGAAAATGGCTGAACACGAAGAACTTCACGATGATGATGTCATCGTTGTTATGACGAATGAGGACGGGGACGAGTGCTACTATCGTGAGGAGATGATTATTCCCATCGGGGAGGAGCGTTTCGCTGTTCTGATCGCCCTTACTGCTTCTTCGGAAGAGGAGCTTGAAAGTGCGGAGGAGGGCGATGAGGCGACGATTGCGAAGATCGTGACAGAGGATGGTGAAGACATCTATACAGACCCGACGGATGAAGAGTTTGATGCGGTGCGCCGCGCTTATGAACTGTTGGCGGAAGAGGAAGAGTGAGCTTGAGAGGTTGTCATCCTAGGGAGATGACAGCTTTTTCGTAGGGAGTAGCAAGAGAGGAAGGATTCGTTTGAAGGAGTCATTAAAGGGAATGTTGGACTTCTTGAATAACGACGGATTGCGGCAGGCGTTTGACGCTGTCTATCGCGGAAAGGGAACGCCACTCCAGAAAAAAATTGTGTTTGGGATTCCAGCACTGGCTGTTCTGCTGGTGCTTATTGTTGTGCTTGTTATCGCTCCACGGTCGGACGCTCCTTCCCATACAGAGGCGCCAGGGACACAAATTTATTTTACGGTTCGCCCGGGCATGAGCGTGAGTGAGATCGGGAAGGAACTGCATGAGCGCGGCATTATCGACAGTGAGATGAAATTCTGGTGGACAGCGAAGCTGAACGGCTTTGAGAACAAGGTTAAGAGCGGTACGTTTGCCTTGCAGGTGGGCATGAGTCCGCGCGATGCACTTGAGACGCTGGTCTATGGCAATACCGTCACAATTCGTTTTACGATTCCCGAGGGCTTTAGTGTTCGCGACATTGCGGAACGCCTGGATAAGGAAGGGCTGGTCAAGGCAGATGACTTTCTGAAAATGGCAAAGACCTATCGCCCTTATCCTTATGTCGAGGAGCACGAGAATGTACGCTATGCGGCGGAGGGGTTTCTTTTTCCGGATACCTATGAGATCAACGGAGCATTCGACACTGCACAGATAATGGAGATGATGGCGGCGAATTTTGATCGTCGTCTAACGAAGGACATGCGTGCGCGTGCGAAGGAGATGGATCTTTCCATTTACGAATTGGTGACCATTGCGTCCCTTGTAGAGAAGGAAGCGTATCACGAGAAGGATCGTCCAATCATTGCGCAGATTTTCCTGAAGCGTCTGCGGCTTGGTATGCCACTGCAGGCAGATCCTACGGTGCAGTATCTGCTGGATGCACCGAAGGAGGATCTTCTCTATCGTGATACGGAGATTGAGTCACCGTACAATACCTATCAGAATGTCGGGCTTCCGCCGGGTCCCATTGCAAGCCCCGGAACGGCATCGCTGATGGCGGTTCTGCACCCGGCAGATACAAACTATCTGTATTTCGTCGCAGACCGAAACGGGAATAACTACTATGCAACGAATTATGCGGATCATCTCGATCTCGTGGAGCGGGTTCGCTGAGATGTGTGGAGGCAGTTGAATGTGCAAAAAACCTGAACTGCTGGCACCTGCGGGTACGATGGAGAAGCTGCAGATGGCACTTGCTTATGGTGCAGATGCGGCGTATCTTGGCGGTGAGCAGTTTGGGCTGCGGGCATTTGGCGGTAATTTTACGAACGATGAGATACGGGCGGCAGTGCAGCTGGCGCATGGTATGGGGAAAAAGATCTATGTGACGGTCAATGTCTTTCCTCACAATGATGATCTTGTATCTCTGCCGGACTATCTGCACTTTCTTGCGGATGCGGAAGCGGATGCCGTCCTCGTAGCTGATCTCGGTGTCTTTATGCTGGCGCGTGAAGCGGCACCGCATCTGTCTGTGCACATCAGTACACAGGCAAACAATGTGAACTGGCGTACGGTGCGTGCGTGGCAGGAACTTGGCGCAGAGCGCGTCGTGCTTGCGCGTGAGCTGTCACGTGAGGAGATCCGAGAGATTCGCCGTCGTACGTCGGTGGAACTCGAACTTTTTGTGCATGGTGCTATGTGTATTTCCTACTCGGGGCGATGTCTCCTCAGCAGTTATTTCACGGGACGGGACGCGAATCGAGGCAGCTGTGCCCAGTCCTGCCGATGGAAATACGCACTCGTGGAGGCATCGCGTCCAGGCGAGTACTATCCTGTCGAGGAAGATGAGCGCGGCACTTACATCATGAACTCGAAGGATCTTTGCCTCCTGCCGCATTTGGATGAGGTCGTGGATTGCGGCATTGACAGTCTCAAGATTGAGGGGCGGATGAAGAGCGTCCACTACGTTGCGAGTGTGGTCAAGGCATACCGCATGGCATTGGATGCGTGTCTTATGAATGCAGATTATGAAGTGCGTGAGGAGTGGCTGACGGAGCTTGAAAAGGTCTCACATCGCGCCTATACGACGGGCTTCTTTTTTGGAAAGACGACGGGGGCAGATCAGATCTATGGTTCATCCTCTTATGAGCAGAGTTCGGATTTCATCGGTCTTGTGCGTGCATACGATCCCGTGACGCAGCTTGCTACGGTGGAACAACGCAACAATATGAGGTGCGGTCAGGAGATTGAGATTTTTCAGCCCTTGGGAAAAGCGTTTCGGCAGGAATTGGCGGAGATGTGGGATGCGGAGGGGCAGGAAATCACGGCGGCACCGCACCCGCAGCAGATTGTCCGGATACGAATGGTGCAGCCGGTCGAGCCAAACAGTATTCTGCGCCGTGATATCCAGATGAAGAAGGAGATGCGATGATGGAAGATGTGATTCGCCGCTATGCGTGCGCCGCAGGACGCGTGCAGGGCGTGGGATTTCGTATGTTCGTCCGTCAGCAGGCGGTGATGAACGACATCACGGGCTGGGTGATGAATATGTCCGATGGGACTGTGACGATGGAGCTGCAGGGGGCTGCATCTGCAGTCGAGGCGGCATTTGCCGCGATGCGTGCGGGTAACTACTTCATCCGTGTGGAGCGTTTGGATGTTGAGGAGCGCGATCCTGTATCCGGCGAGCGTGATTTTTCCATCAAATATTAGGAGCACTTATGGGCAAGATACTCGTACTGAACGGACCCAATCTCAACTTGCTCGGCACGCGGGAGCCTGAGATCTATGGTTCGCTGACGTTGGAGGACATCAATGAACGTCTGCGCCGCCGCGCCGAGGCGGCCGGTTTGGACATGGAATGCTTACAGTCGAATCACGAGGGTGTTCTTGTGGATGCGATTCAGGCAGCCCAGGGAACGATGGACTATATCATTCTAAATGCTGCAGCGTTTACACATTACAGCATTGCGATTCGAGATGCGATTGCGGCGATTGACGTGCCCGTTATTGAGGTGCACCTTTCAAACATTCATCGGCGTGAGGAATTCCGTCACAAATCGGTCATTGCTCCCGTCGTGCTTGGGCAGATCGCGGGACTCGGTGCGGAGAGCTATATGGCGGCACTTGAGGCAATTATTTGTCGTATGGGAGGAACGCAATGAATGTGAAAGGGCGTATTGAACGTCTGCGGGCTCTTCTTACGGAGAAAGTCGTGGATGCCGTTCTCGTCACAAAGGAGGAGAATGTCCACTATTTCAGTGGTTTTCGTGGGGACTCGACCGCGCTTCTTGTGACGCATGAACGGCTTTTACTGGTGACGGACAGTCGCTATACGGAGCAGGCAAGCACCGAGGCTTCTCTTTATGAAATCGTAGAGCAGAGAGACGGTCTGTATCGGAAAGTTGCGGAGCTTGCGGTGGAGGCAGGCGTCGTTGCGCTCGGATACGAGGGGGCTGCACTGGTCTGCGATCAGTATGAGAAGCTAAAGGAGATGCTCGGAGAGATTTCCTTTGATACTTCGCTCGCGCTCGATGCGCTCCGTCAGGTAAAAGATGCGGATGAGATTGCGCTCATCCGTCGTGCGTGCACCATTGCAGACGAAGGCTTTGCACACATCATTCGCTATATTCAGCCAGGTATGACGGAGTTGGAGGTCGCAGCGGAACTTGAGCATTATATGCGTACGCTTGGCTCGGAGCGCCCCGCGTTTCAGACGATCATTGCCTCAGGTGTGCGTGGAAGTCTCCCTCATGGCGTGGCGAGCGATAAGGTGATCGCGCGTGGGGAACTCGTGACGATGGACTTCGGTGCGGTCTGTGCGGGGTATCATTCGGATATCACGCGTACAATCTGCGTAGGACGCGCTGATGCGCGCCAACGTGAAATTTACGATGCTGTTCTTTCGGCACAAATGCGTGCGCTTGCGGCACTGCGTCCCGGCGTTACGGGCATCGAAGTCGACCGCATTGCACGGGATTCGCTTGCGGAGAAAAATTTCGAGCAGTATTTTGGACACGGACTCGGGCATAGCCTGGGGCTTGAGATCCACGAGGAGCCGCGTCTCTCGAAGGCAGGCAAACATATCATGCAGCCGAATATGCTCATCACGGATGAGCCGGGGGTCTACATTCCTGGATGGGGCGGCATCCGCATCGAGGATACGGTGCTCATCACGGCGGATGGCTCGGAGCCACTGACGTGTGCGCCAAAAGAATTTATTGAAATCTGCACATAAAACCGCTATAATATGAAGAGAATATGTATTGTATGGAGGAACAAACACTATGATTAACAGCACCGATTTCCGTACCGGACTTACGATCGAATACGATGGGGGCGTCTGGCAGATTGTTGATTTCCAGCACGTGAAGCCGGGAAAAGGTGCTGCGTTCGTCCGTACGAAGATTAAGAATGTCGAGACCGGTGCCGTGGTTGAACGTACCTTCAACCCCAATGAGAAGATGCCGGCAGCGCATCTTGAGACGCATACGATGCAGTTCCTCTATGAGGCAGACGGCGTCTATACGTTCATGAACACGGAGACCTATGAGCAGTCCGAACTCTCGCGCGAGCAGTTGGGCGATGCACTGAACTACCTCATGGAGAACATGGAGGTGGCGATGCAGCAGTTCAAGGGGAAGATCATTGGCATCCAACTGCCGAACTCCGTCAGCCTCAAGGTTGTCGAGTGCGAGCCGAGTGTCAAGGGGAATACGGCGACGGGTGCAACTAAGATGGCAAAGGTCGAGACCGGCTACGAAGTTCGTGTGCCGCTTTTCATCAATGAGGGTGATGTGCTCCGCATCGACACACGCACGGGGAACTATATCGAGCGTGCTTAAAGGGAGCTGAGGTATTTCCTACGAATGGAGGATATGGACATGGACAACGAGAAGAACATAGTGAAGAAGGAAACCGGTCTTGGCACGATCCGCGTGGCGGACGAGGTCGTCAGTATCATTGCGGGACTTGCGACGACGGAGGTTGAGGGCGTCGCGGGCATGAGCGGCGGTATCGCCGGCGGCATTGCAGAGATCCTCGGACGTAAGAATTTTTCCAAGGGTGTCAAGGTCGAGGTGGGCGAGAAGGAAGCGGCGGTCGATCTCTATATTATCGTGAAATACGGCATCCGTATTCCGGAAGTTGCACTCGCGGCACAGGAAAATGTCAAGCGTGCGATTGAGACGATGACGGGACTCTCGGTAGTCGAAGTCAATGTTCATGTGCAGGGCGTCGGCTTCCCAGAGGAGGAACCGAAGCCTGAGGAAACCCGTGTACGCTGATTGTAGCTGAGGGGGCAAGCGATGGGGATTATAAATCGTCTGCTGCTCTTGCCATACGCTCTCTTTACGATGGCATTGACTGTTGCAGTCGTTGCTGCGGCACTGCGTATTGTGCCGGAGAGTATCTGGTTGAATGAACTGCGTTATGTGCTATCCCGACAAGAGCTCCTGGCAGTGTGTGGGATTCTCTTTCTGGTTAGCCTCAAGTTCTTTTTTGCGGTCTTTTCCAGAACGTCACGTTCTGCACGGACGCACGGAGAGTTCATGGTAGTCGATACGCCGGCGGGGGCTGTTCAAGTGGCACTCTCTGCTGTGCGTGGCATTGTGGAGCGTGCAGCATTCTCGATGCAGGGGGTGCGCACGGTCACTTCTGTTATTTCCGTACATGATGCGCCAAAGGATTCTCCGGCAACACCGATGCAGGTGGAGCTGAAGATTACACTTGCAGATCATACGAGTCTGAATGCAGTGTCTGAGGAGCTGACGGCGAAGGTGTGTCAGGAACTTCACGATGTGCTTGGCATCCCGGATGTTCCTGTGACGCTTTGTGTGACAGAGATCTCGAATGCCAGTGGCACATCAAAGCGCTCTGTGACGTAGTGGGGAAGCAGCATGAAAGAAAATATATGGCTTTTCCTCCAAGACCAATGGCAGGAGCATCGTGGTCGAACGGCAGGACTTTTCATCGGCTTCTTTTTCGGGGTTACCGTTCTGCTCTTCGGTTTTTGGCATGTTGTCTTTGTCCTTCTTTGTGCGGGTCTTGGTATGTATCTCGGTCTGCGGGCAGAGCGAGCCGGCGGCTGGTCGGAGCTGATTGATACGAGTGCTTTGAATCGTCTGTTTCGGAGGATGTCATGAGCCGCAGGCATGCGCGGGAAGCCGCGCTGCTGACGCTGTTTCAGTCGGAGTTTGCTGCAGATGATGCCTCGACGGAACGTGCAAGTGAGCTTGCCATCAACGAGGTTGAGGGAATCACAGAGGATGATCTTCCCTATGCACATAACCTTGTGCAGGGAACATGCGCACATCTGACAGACATTGATGCGGAAATTTCCCGCCTTGCGAAGGAGTGGAAGCTTCAGCGCATGGCTGCGGTGGATCGTAATCTCATTCGCATGGCGTATTATGAAATGCGCTATCAAGAGGAACGCATTGATCCTCCCGTTGCGATCAATGAGGCGGTTGAGCTGGCAAAAAAATATGGCTCGGATGATGCGAGCCGTTATGTAAACGGGATTCTTGCTGCAATGCAAAAATCTGTTTGAGCAACCAATGATAGAGGAAGAATCCGTTGTGCGAGACTTTCGTGCAATGGTTCTTTTTTTATCAAAGTGGAAAGGTGTGTTATGACCGTTCATTCTGTCAGTGATGTTACGCGATACATCAAGGGAATGTTCGAGGGAGAGGCAATCCTCTCGGATATCCTGATTCGTGGGGAAGTCTCCAACTTTAAGCGCTATCCATCCGGTCATTGTTATTTCACCTTGAAGGATGCCGCAGCGAGTATGAAATGTGTGATGTTCAACAGCTGTGCACGCAATCTGCGCTTTACTCCGGAAAACGGAATGCAGGTCATTGCGGGCGGCGGTGTATCCGTCTATGAGCGCGATGGTGTTTATCAGCTCTACGTGAATGCGTTGACACCGGAGGGGGCGGGGGCACTCGCTCTTGCCTTTGAGCAGCTCAAGGAAAAGCTGTACGCCGAGGGGATTTTCGACGAGTCGCATAAGCAGCCTTTGCCGCGCTTCCCGCGTCGGATCGGAATAGTTACATCGTCCGCCGGTGCCGTTCTGCGTGATATTCATAAGGTCGCAAAGCGGCGTTGGCCGGGGATACAGCTTATTCTCCATCCGGTTCTCGTGCAGGGATCGGAGGCGGCGGAGCAGATTGCGAGGGCGATTCGATTCTTCAACGAGAAGTATTCTGTGGATGTACTTATCGTTGGACGTGGCGGCGGTTCTGCAGAGGATCTCTGGGCGTTCAACGAAGAGCCGGTTGTACGTGCGATCTATGCGTCACGGATTCCCGTTATCTCGGCAGTTGGACATGAAACGGATACGACGCTCGCAGACTTCGTGAGTGACCGCCGCGCGGCAACGCCGTCACAGGCGGCAGAGTTCGCAGTGCCCGATGCTGCAGAGCTGTACCAGTATACGGCGGGACTCCTCATGCGTCTGCATGTGGGACGTAGGCGTCATATTGAGCAGTGCAGGGAACACCTCATGGCTCTGGTGGATCGGCCGTGGTATCGAAATCCGAAGCTTTTGCTTGCCTCTGCTATGCAGCGCACAGATCGCGTGACGGAGCGTCTGCACCGTACGGCAAGGGAGGAGCGTACCCGTGCGCGTCACCGTTTGGAACTCGTGCTGAAGCGTCTGGAACTCCTGAACCCCGTACATATTCTGTATCGTGGATTCAGTGTTGTCGAGAAAGATGGGAAAACGGTGACGCGATCAAAGGCTCTTGCCGTTGGTGATCGTTTGAATATTACATTTGCGGACGGAAAAATATCTGCTGTGGTTGAGGCAAAGGAGAAGCAGCATGGCGCGTAAAAAAGAGTTGGCGTTCGAGGAGGCACTTGGCGCATTGGAGCAAATTGTTTCTGAGATCGAGACAGGGGAACTATCGCTTGCCGATCTCATGGCAAAGTACTCGGAAGGGATTAAGCTGTCCGATGTCTGTATGACATCTCTCAAACGCGCCGAGGAGACAATGGATCTTCTTGTGAAGGAAACGGCAAATGGCGTTTCGGAAGAGAAACTGCAGATCGGAGGCTGATGATGAAGGAACTCTGGAAGAAACGTCAGGCACTTGTGGAGCGTGCCCTGAAGGAAGAACTGGATCGAACTCCTGTGCTTGACGATACGCTGCGTGCGTCGATGGCATATAGTCTGATGGCGGGCGGAAAGCGTCTGCGGCCGGTGCTCCTGATGGCGGCTGCCGATGCCGTGGGCGCAGATGGGACGAAGTTTTTGCCTGTTGCATGCGCACTAGAGATGATCCATACGTATTCATTGATTCACGATGATCTTCCTGCGATGGATAACGATGACCTGCGGCGTGGTAAACCCACGAATCATGTGGTGTATGGTGAGGGGATTGCGATTCTCGCTGGAGATGCACTTCTTACGCTCGCGTTCACTGTGATTCTACGCCAGAAGGCTGTACCCGCTGAGGCACTTCTGCGTGTGGTGGATGAAATCAGTCGTGCCGCCGGTGCCGAAGGCATGGTCGGTGGACAGGTACTCGATCTTGAGGCGGAGAATCGGCAGATCTCGATGGAGGAACTGCGTCGAGTCCATACGGGGAAGACTGGGGCGCTCTTTCGTGCGGCATTGCGTAGTGGTGCAATCCTTGCAGGAGCTTCGGAAGAGCAGCTGTCCGCACTGACCGCGTACGCCGATCATTTTGGGCTGGCATTCCAGATCACGGATGATATTCTCGATGTCATTGGCAATGCTGAGGAGATTGGAAAGCCGGTTGGCAGCGATGAAAAAAATCACAAGTCAACCTATGTGACACTGACCTCTTTAGAGATGGCGCAAGAGTTGGCACGCCGCACCGTCGAGGAGGCGGAGGCGGCTCTTTCGGCCTTTGGTCAAGAGGCTGCTTTTCTGCGCGAACTCGTGGCATATCTTGTGAATCGGAAGCAGTAGGGGATATTTTTGAAGAAAGAGCGGTTGGATATTCTTCTCGTAGAGCAGGGGCTTGCGTCAAGTCGGGAGCGTGCAAAGCGGCTCATTATGGCAGGACAGGTACTTGTGGATGAGCAGCGTATTGACAAGGCGGGGACAACGGTGCCCGTCGATGCAAAGCTGCGCGTCGTGGGTGAGGATCTGCCTTACGTCAGCCGTGGTGGGCTGAAGCTGGAAAAGGGAATGGCGGTCTTTGGCACCGTTCTCGCCGGAAAGACGGCGGCGGATATTGGTGCTTCGACGGGCGGTTTTACAGACTGCATGCTCCAAAACGATGCTGCAAAGGTGTTTGCCATCGACGTTGGCTATGGTCAGCTTGACTGGAAGCTGCGGACAGATGCACGTGTCGTCAATATGGAGCGTACGAATATCCGCAATGTAACACCGGAGCTGTTAGGGCAGCAACTGGACTTTGTTTCGATTGATGTGGCGTTTATCTCTCTGGATAAGGTGCTGCCCGTGGTACGGACACTTTTGTCAAACGATGGGGAAGTGATCGCACTCATAAAGCCGCAATTCGAGGCAGGCAAGGAGCGTGTGGGAAAGAACGGTGTTGTCCGTGACCCGCGTGTTCATGAAGATGTCATTCAAAGTGTCCTTACTGTAGCAGAGGAGCAGGGATTCTATGCTGCGGGGCTGACATTTTCGCCGGTCAAGGGGCCGAAGGGGAATATCGAATACCTTCTGTATCTCAAGATGCAGGAGGCTGGGGAGCGGGAGACGGATGGATTCTCTGTGTGTGATATTGTGGCAGAGGCGCATCGTACGCTGGATGGATGAGGTACTGATATTTCTATGAGGACGGTTGCGGTTTTTCCAAATCTGATCAAATCGGAGACGCGAGAAATTCTCGCACGAATTCGTGCGTTCTTCTCCGTGCGTAAGGCGCGTATTATCCTTCCGCGCGTACGTGCTGCTGAGTTTGGGATGGAGGACTGCGGTGTAGATGATATTGAGCGTCAGCCGGCGGATTTCGCACTCAGTCTTGGCGGGGATGGGACGCTCCTCGGTATATGCCGCCGCTATGCGGAGAATCCAGTGCCCGTCTGCGGCATCAATATGGGAACGCTCGGGTTCATGGCGGATATTGAACAGAACGAACTGGAAGTGCGATTGGAACAGCTTTGTGCGGGGGATTATCACATTGAATGGCGTCGCTTCCTTGCAGGATATATCACGAAGCCTGACCGCGCGGAGCATTTCCTTGGGCATGCTATTAATGATATCGTTGTGATGAAGGGAGATCCGGCGCGTATCATATCGCTCGGGTTGACGGTCAATGAGACGCCCCTGGTTGAGTGCAAGGCAGATGGTTTCATCGTTGCGACGCCAACCGGGTCTACGGCTTATGCGCTCTCGGCAGGCGGTCCCATCATGAATCCGATGGTGAAGGGACTCGTCCTCACGCCCATCTGTCCGCATACCCTGAATATCCGTCCGTTGGTCATTCGTGAGGAGGATGTCGTGCACATCCATCTCGTTGATACGCGGCAGAGCATTATTGTCACGCTCGATGGACAGGAGACGACAAAGATTCATCCGGATGATGTTATCACGGTCAAATGCTCGGATGTCCGTGCGGGAATCATTAAATTTGAGGATAAGGATTACTATCGTATTCTGCGTACGAAGCTTTGGAAAAACTGTTAGGAGAGAGTGGAATGAAAAGTCGTCGCCACGAACTCATCAAGAAGATCATCAGCGAGGAGATCATCGAGACGCAGGAGGCGCTTGCCGAGGCGCTGCGTTCCCATCATACCCGTGTCACACAGGCCACAATCTCGCGGGACATCAAGGAGCTTTTTCTGATCAAGGTACCGGCGGGCGGGGGGCGCTATCGCTATGCCGTATCCCCTCATGAGAGTGTCCACTTTTCTGAGGGGCGCATGAAACGTCTTTTTAAAGACAATGTGATTCTCTGCGATTTCAGTGAAAATATCGTTCTCGTCAAGACGATCCCGGGAGCTGCTGCAACTGTTGCCTCTGCCCTTGATGCTGCAGATTGGCAGGAGGTTATTGGTACGGTTGCGGGCGACGACAGCATCTTTGTTCTCGTCAAACCGAAGGATGCGGCAGAGGAGATTGTTGCGCGTATTCAGGAACTCATTCGCTGAAGGGAGAGGGAGATCTTATGCTGCAGAGTCTTCGCGTATGGAATTTTGCCCTGCTTGAGGAGGTTTTCGTCGAGTTTGGTGCGGGACTCAACATCCTCACGGGGGAGACCGGTGCGGGTAAATCCATCCTGATCGATGCACTCGGAGCAATTCTCGGGCAGCGCGTCTCGAGCGATGCCATTCGCAGCGGTGCGGATGCCCTGCGCGTTGAGGCGGTATTTTCACTCGATAAGAGCGATGCGGAACTGTGCGCCCTGCTCGCAGAGCAGGAAATCGAATGCGAGGATGAACTCATCATCTTGCGCAAGATTGCACGGACGGGCAAGGGCTCGATCCTCGCCAACGGCAGTCATGTCACACTTACCTTTCTCAAAAAAATTGCTCCGTATCTCGTGGATATCCACGGGCAGAACGAGAACCTTGCCCTCTTGCGTGAGGACGCACAGCGCAATCTGCTTGAGGGCGGGGACAGTGATCTGCGTACGCGTCTTGCGGCATATACGAAGGTCTATGCGGACTGGAAGGAAAAGACGCGCCTCAGAGAGGAGCGTGCGGAGGAGATTGAGGGCATCGGTGAGCGTCTGGACTTACTGCGCTGGCAGGAAAAGGAGATCGCCGAGGCAGAGCTGACGGTGGGCGAGGACGAAGAACTCGAGACGGAGATCCGCCGTCTCTCCCATGCGGAGCGTCTGGTCGAAAACGCTGCCGAGGCGGCGAGTTTGCTCAGCGAGGATGGGGAGGAGGGGATCGCCGTCCTGTCCGCGCTCGCCCGTGTCACACATGCACTTGATGAGGTTGCGCGCTATGATGACGCACTCGCGAACGCGCAGAATATGATCGAGGAGGCATACATCTCCCTACAGGAGGCATCCTATGAGGTGCGCGACTACCTCGATGGCATCGATGCCGATCCCGCCCGGCTCGACCGCATCCAGACACGCATGGATGTGATCGACCGTCTCAAAAAGAAATACGGCGGGACGATTCCCGCCGTACTCGAACGCCTTTCTTCCGTTCGCGGTGAATTGGAAAGCCTCGACAACTACGATGTGGACATGGCGCAGCTGGACAAGGAAATCGGGACACTCCGCAAACAACTAAAAAACCTTGCGGCGGAGCTCACCGCACGCAGACAGGAGGTTGGTGCGGCACTTTCCGTCGACATTGCGCGTGAACTCCAGGGACTCGGCATGGCAAAGGCGCGTTTCCGCATTGTCGTGACCCCTGCAGAGAAATACACAAGCCGCGGTGCAGACAGCCTCGCCATGCTCTTTTCAGCAAATGTGGGCGAGGAGGAGAAGCCCCTTGAAAAGATCGCCTCGGGCGGCGAGCTCTCGCGCATTGCTCTTGCTATCAAATCCATCGTCGCCGCACGCGATACAGGCGGGACGAGCATGGTGTTCGATGAGATCGACACGGGGATCGGCGGGCGTACCGCCCAGATGGTCGCCGAGCGCATCGCCTTCGTCGCACACTACAAGCAGGTTCTCTGCATCACACATCTGCCGCAGATTGCGTGTATGGCGGACAACCATCTCTACATCGCAAAGTGTGTCAAGGGCGACGCAACTGTGACACAGGTGACTGCGCTCTCTGATGAAGAGCGCGTGCGCGAGATCGCGCGCATGGCATCCGGCGATGATGTCACCGAGGCGGCACTTGCAAACGCACGCGAAATGCTTGCAGGTGCGGAGAAGAAGAAGGCAGGATTTCAGAAGAAGTCGAAGACAAAGAATTGAGAGGTATACCGTGAAGAGATGCGGAATGAAGCGTATCTTGATTGCAGGACTCGCGGCATCATCGCTCTGTATGGGCAGTGTCCACGCAGAGCCAATGGAACAGCAAATGCCGTCACCGCTCGCTGCATATACGAGCGTGCGTGACGCGTGGGCGGTCGCAGGGCTTCCTGTCTATACGCCGACCCTCCTGCCCGTCGGCTATGTGCAGAAGGATATCATCGTCATCGATAAGAGCCTCGCCGAGATCTTCTACCGCAATGAGGCGGGCAAAGAAATTTTGTTTCGCATGGCGAAGGGCAATGCGGACATCAGCGGCGACAATACAGTCTATGAGGTCAATCAGATTGTGCAGATCGGTCGCCAGTACATTCGCGTCAAGGGGACGGAAAAGCTCGTCAACCTCGCTCTCTGGTCGCGCGGCGGCTATACCTTCTCCCTGTCGTTCGAGGAGCCAATTCCTATCGAAGCCGTACAGGCCATCGTCAGTACGATTTCGTGGAACTGACTGATTATGGTGTAACAGGAACAAAAAAATACTGCATGATTTTTCTTCATGCAGTACCGTTGTGTAGTGAAATAATTATGACTCGGGGAATGCAACAACAAGCATCATTTTGAACGGTGTGTCATCTGCCGCATAGACCGAGTGCGGGTGATTGGCCGGCATGACAATGCTCTCACACGCTTTGAGTGTATAGGTCTCATCGTCGATCTTGATGATGCCCTCGCCGTCGAGAGCCGTGACGAGTGCATCGCCCTTTGACTCGTGCGTGCTGATGCCCTCGCCCTTTGCAAAGGCAAAGAGGGTGACGCCAAGCCCCTTGTTCTGGACGAGCGTCTTGCTGACGACCTGTCCCTCTGCGTATGCGATTTGATCTTTGAGCAGAAGTGCCTGCTGGTGCTGGATATTGTTCAGGATTGCCATATTGTTTCCTCCTTATGTGTTTTGGAATTTATGTGCATAGTATACATGGAATGCACACAAAAGAATGTGACCGAAGCCACAATTCCGAGAGAAATACTCGGAATTTGAGAAAATCAAAAATTTTTTCAGTTGTCAAACGTGAACCTTTGTCCTATAATAGTGAACAGGTTATTTTAGGGATTCGAGTATCGGACAAAGGAGGATGGCGTTGGATCGCAGTGCAGTGATAGATACGGTGCAGAAGCTTGTCGATGCGCCGTCGGTCTACGAAGGACTGAAGGCGAAAGCAGAGGTGTTCCTGAGAGCGGTGGACACGCCGCAGGAAAAATCTGCGTTTCAGGGACTCATTGATGAAATAAAGAGCGATGTGCTGACAATTGATCAGCTCATCAGCTTCACAGAGTCACCGGATGGTGTCGCGCTGTTCGGCGCGCAGAGAGCAGGAGAGTATAATGCTGCGGCAAAGCAGGCGAAGGAGCAGGGGGAAGATACCTGCATCTGCCCTGCGTGTCAGGCCGGCAAGGAGATCCTTGCAAATCAGGCGGCAATCGCCTAACAGATAATGTATGGAAAGGAGCTGTTGCACGAATGCTTTCGTGTAACAGCTTTTTTGTGAGAAGTGAATATATGACCGTTGCGGATGTCTATATCAACATTCCGATCAAGAGCATACAGCAGGAGTTCACCTATGTTTTGCCGGAGAGGTTGGCACAGGTTGGTGTAGGATGGCGGGTCTTCGTTCCCTTCGGAAATGTGCGCAAGGAGGGGTTCGTCACTCGTGTGCGCCCTTACGATCCTGTGCGGGACGGGGACCATGCACTGAAGGAGATCATTGAGGCGGTGGATGAGGAGGCGTGGTTTTCGCCCGAACTCCTTGTCGCTGCACAGGAACTTGCAGATTTTTACCTCTGCTCGGCAGCGGAGATCATGCGCCTCTTCATGCCGGGTAAGAGTGGGTTGCGTATTTTCTCTGTCTATTCGGCGGCGGAGAATGCGGATGCATCACATTCCGTCCTATCTGATGTGAATGCGTGTGCTGTTTACAAGTATTTATGCGAGAAGGGCAGTAAGCGTATGGCGGAACTGCGCCGTGCCCTGCCGGAGACGGCAGTGGAGGAGGGCGTGGAAAAACTCCTGCGCTGCCATCTTGTGCGCAAGGAGCATCACGCTGATAAACGCGATCGCGCGCGCTATGAGAAATACTATACGGCGGGAGCGATCACAGATGAACTGCTCGCTGGCCTTGCTCGCAAGCCCGCACAGGTACGGGCACTTGTTCTCTTCCGGGAGAAGCCTGAGTATGCACGCGCAGAGCTTGATGAAAAGGGCGTCTCCTTGGCAACGATCAAGCATCTTGTTGCAGCAGGGTATCTGACGGAGCACTTGCGGCGCAAACTTCGTTCCAGTTATGGAGCAGGGACGGAGACCATGCGTGCGGAGGAGTTGACTGCGGCGCAGCAGACGGCTGCTGATGCGCTGCGCGCAGGAATTGCAGCGGGCGGCTTTCGGGGCTTTCTGCTGCACGGTGTGACGGGCAGCGGCAAGACACGCGTCTACATTGAGACGGCGCGCGCTGTGCGCGCGGTAGGACGACAGGTTATCGTGCTTGTGCCTGAGATCGCGCTCACAGGTCAGCTCATCACGGCATTTCAGGAGGTATTCACGGACGACATCGTCGTCCTGCACAGTCAGCTTTCGCACGCGGAGCGCAATGATTCGATCTTTCGCGTGCGGCGCGGGGAGGCGGGCATCATCATCGGTGCACGCTCCGCCCTCTTCACACCCGCGCATGATGTCGGTGCGATCATCCTCGACGAGGAACAGGATATGTCCTACAAACAGGATGAGTCGCCGCGCTATCATGCGCGGGTGGTCGCGGAGATCCTTGCGCGGCGGCATGGGGCGATCCTCGTGCTCGGCAGTGCGACGCCGTCGCTCGAGTCATATACGCGTGCCCAGACGGGGGAGTTGACGCTCCTTACGATGCCTGAACGCATCGGCAGTCAGCCGCTGCCGCAGGTGCGTGCCGTTGATATGCGCGAGGAGCTGCGGCGGGGACGGCGTACGATTATCTCGCTTGCTCTGCGCGAACTCCTGACGGAGACCCTTGCACGTCATGAGCAGGCAATCATCATGCTGAACCGGCGCGGTTATTCCACCTTCATCATGTGTCGCTCCTGCGGCGCAGTGATTACGTGCAAGGAGTGCTCACTGCCGCTCGTCTATCATGCCAACGGCGCACTCCTTTGCCATCACTGTGATCTGCGTGCTCCTGTTCCGGAGGTCTGCCCCAAATGTGGGAGCCGTTACATCAAATACTTCGGTTCGGGTACGGAAAAACTCGAGGAGGAACTGTCCCAGCTCCTCCCTGAGGCGCGTCTTGTGCGCATGGATCGCGATACGACGGGGCGCAAACTTGCGCATACGGAGATTTTGACGCAGTTCCGCAGACGTGATTTCGACATTCTCCTCGGCACGCAGATGGTGGCGAAGGGGCATGACCTGCCAGGTGTGCAGTCCGTCGGCATCATCAGTGCAGACGCGAGCCTGAACCTGCCGGATTTTCGTGCGGCGGAGCGCTGCTTTATGCTGATCACACAGACGGCGGGACGCGCGGGACGGCATGGGGCACGCGGCGAGGTCATCGTGCAGACGTACAATCCGGAGCACTATGCCGTTCGTACCGCCATGCGGCAGGACTACAAGGCGTTCTATGCGCAGGAGATTGAACTGCGCCGCGAGCTGTTCTATCCGCCGTTCAGCCGTCTCGTAAAGCTTCTCTTCCACGACACGAGCCGCGAGCGCGCATGGAACAATGCACAATCCTTTGTCACTGCTGCACAAAAGGAATGTGCAGGTCAGGCGGGATGCTCCGTGATCGGTCCCTCGCCTGCATTGATTGCGAGAGAACGAAACGAATATCGTTTCATTGTGCTCATCAAGACAGATGCACTTGCAGACATACAAATGTATTTGCGTCGACAAGGGATTCATCTGCGCGATGATGTTGCCATTGATATCGATCCTATCGTAATTTTTTAAAAAGTAATATAAAAAACTATTGAATATAATTGTAAATCCTGTTAATCTGGAAATAGAAGGAAAGACTGATGAAATGCGAAGCGGCACGAATCATTTTTCTTCAGAGCAATGGAGGAATGACTTCCTATGGTGACGATTCTCGGACGGGCGAAGATCAATTTGACGCTCGATATTCTGGGGCTTCGGGACGATGGGTATCACGAGATCGCGACAGTGATGCAGTCACTTGCACTCGCAGATACGCTCACGCTTACACGGCAGGAGGAGGGGATCACACTGACCGTGGATTTGCCGGGACTGGAGGCAGATGAGCGTAATCTAGCCCATCGCGCGGCGGCACTCATTATGAATGAGTGTGGGGTCCGCAACGGTGTCCACATTGCAATCACGAAGCGCATTCCTGTTGCAGCGGGGCTTGCGGGAGGCAGTGCCGACGCGGCGGCAGCGCTGCGTGGAATGAATGAACTCTATGAACTGGGGCTTTCAGATGAATGTCTCTGTGACCTCGGTGCAAAGCTTGGGTCTGACATTCCCTTTTCTCTCATGGGGGGCACAGTGCTTGCGACGGGGCGCGGTGAGGCTCTGCAAAGTCTCACGGATTTTCCGCAGACATTTGTTGTACTTGCAAAGCCTCCGGTCGCCGTATCGACGCCATGGGCGTATCGTAGCTACGACGCTCATCCGCCGGAATATCATCCGGACAATGCGGCGTTCATCGAGGCGCTTGCGCGTGGCGATAGAGAATCCTGTGCGCAGCTCATCTCGAATGTACTGGAGCCTGTAACGGAGGCGGCGCATCCTGTGATCGGGGACTATCGTGTGC
Source organism: Candidatus Centipeda massiliensis (assembly GCF_900290285.1). GTDB lineage: Bacteria > Bacillota > Negativicutes > Selenomonadales > Selenomonadaceae > Centipeda > Centipeda massiliensis. The sequence continues at coordinate 31,248 of NZ_LT985757.1, forward strand.
GTATGTTGACGCATGGAGCTATCTGCGCCATGATGTCGGGCAGCGGTCCGACGGTGTTTGGTCTCTTTGCGGATGAACGGACAGCGGCAGACGCAGCAGAGGCTTTTCGCAGGGAGACGGACGCTGCGGTATATCTGACACGCACCGCAGGCAGATATGGTCAGCAGTAGAACCAGAGGGATAATATGCAAGGAAAACTATCACCAGTAGTTGTGAACAGCTACCAGCCGCTTCGTGAAATTGTCTGTGAAGTTCTGCGTGATGCCATTCGCAGTGGCATCCTAAAGCCCGGTGAATGGCTGAAGGAAAACGATCTCGCGGACGAACTGCTCGTTAGCCGTACACCCGTACGAGAGGCGATTCGAAAGCTCGAACAGGAGGGGTATGTCGTTACTGTGCCGCGGCGTGGGGCTTATGTTGCGAGCGTATCCATCCGCGATATCAATGAGATCTTTGAGATTCGTGCAGCACTTGAGGCGCTCGCCTGTGAACTTGCGGCGGAACGAATCACTGATGAGGAACAGGAGCGCTTGGAACGGCTGCTTGTCGCCATAGGTCGTGCGATTGAGGAGCACGATATGGAGCGTATTGTGCGAACGGACATTGAGTTTCACGAACTCCTCTATCAGGCAGCACGCAATGAGCGTCTGCTTGCGATCATTGGCAATTTGCGTGAACAACTGACACGGTTTCGCACGATTTCCATGTCTTATCCGGGGCGTCTCAAGGCGACTCTCGAAGAGCATCGTGCGATTGTCGATGCGATCGGCACAGGTGATGCCCGCCATGCACGCAAGGTTGGTGCCAAGCACATGGAGAACTCGGAACAGACCTTGCTTTACGCTATTGAGGAACAGGAAAAAAAGACAGGTACAACCATAGTGAAGCGCAAGAGCAAAAAGAGTAAGGACGCTGAGGAATAGGTGCTTTCAGAGAACGGGAGGAGCATAATGTTGGATTTTATTACAGTCATACTGGCAGCAGGAAAAGGCACACGTATGAAATCCAAGCTGCCGAAGGTACTGCATCGTGCTGCAGGAAAGGCAATGCTGCAGCACGTCATTGATGCAGCGGATGCAGCCGGTGCACGACGTAATATTGTTGTCACGGGATTTGGCGGCGAGACGGTGCGTGAGGCCATTGGGGACAGTGTCGAGTATGTGGAGCAGCGTGAGCAGCTGGGTACGGGACACGCCGTTTTGCAGACGAAGGACCTGCTGGCGGGGGAGCGCGGGACGATCATGGTGCTCTGCGGTGATACGCCGCTCCTGACCGCGGAGCTTTTGGCGCGCTTCCACGAGGAGCATGTGCACGCGGGTGCGAAGGCAACCGTCCTCACGGCGATTATGCCGAACGCAAAGGGCTACGGCCGCATTGTTCGCCGTGAAAGCGGCGAAGTGCTGAAGATCGTCGAGCACAAGGATGCAACGCCGGAGGAGCGTGAGATTCACGAGGTCAACGCGGGCATCTACTGTTTTGATGCACAGGCGCTTTTCTCTGCGCTTACAAAGGTGACGAACGACAACGCACAGGGCGAATACTATCTCCCAGATGTGCTCAGCATTTTGCGTGACGAGGGAGAGAAGATTTGGGCGGTTGTCGCGGACAACTACGAAAGTACGCTTGGCATCAATTCGCGCAGCCAACTCGCCGTGGCAGAGCGGATTTTGCGCCGCCGTAAGGTCGAAGAACTCATGGCGGACGGTGTCACAATCATTGATCCGCATACAACATTCATTGATGCAGAGGTGCGCATCGGTATGGATACGGTCATCTACCCCTTTACCTTTTTGGAAGGGGTTACGGTCATCGGCGAGGACTGCGTGATTGGACCGCATGTGCGCTTTCAGGACATGGTCATTGGAGATAATGTCAAGGCGCATTACGTCTACGCGCATGATTCGGAGGTCGGGAGCGATGTAGATCTTGGGCAGTTCAACCACATTCGCCCGGACAGTCTCATTGGCGCAGGTGTGAAGATGGGGAATTTCGTTGAGGTCAAGAACTCTGGCATTGGGGCAGGATCGAAATTGCCGCATCTTTCCTACATCGGTGATTGCGATATGGGTACGGGGGTCAATATGGGCTGCGGTACAATTACTGTCAACTATGACGGAAAGAATAAATATCGTACCGTCATCGGCGATAATGCTTTTGTCGGGTGCAACTCCAACCTCGTCGCCCCTGTTACGGTGGGAGAGAATTCATACATTGCGGCAGGGTCTACCATTACGCGCGATGTTCCCACGGGAACGCTTTCGGTGGCACGTGCACGTCAGAAGGAAATTGAGGGCTGGCACGACAAACGAAAATGAGATTTGCACATGATCTTTGTGTATGGCGTCGCACACGTTGAAAAAGACCGGGAACGCCCTTCCAAAAATAAACAGCGCGTGTTATACTATATATAAATTTGTGTATTCTGTTTATAGTGACGCATCTGCTTTTTAGGAGGAACAGAGAGATGAGCTTTCCGACCGACAACGTGTGCATTCTGACAGGGAATGCGAATCCGAAGTTGGCAAAGGATATTGCGGATCGCATCGGTATACCGCTTTGCGAGGCTTTCGTCGGACAATTCAACAATGGTGAAATCCAGGTCATGATCGAAGAGAGTATTCGCGGAAAGGATATCTTCATCATCCAGTCGACGAGTTTTCCTGTGAATGACAATCTCATGGAACTGCTGATTCTCACAGATGCGTGCAAACGTGCATCCGCTCACAGTATTACTGCGGTTGTTCCATATTATGCTTATGCACGCCAGGATCGCAAAACGCGTGGACGTGAACCGATCTCTGCGAAACTGGTTGCCAATCTCATGACAACGGCGGGGGTGACCCGTGTGGTCACGGTCGATCTTCATGCAGGACAGATTCAGGGGTTTTTCGATATTCCCGTGGATCATCTTGCCGCAGCTCCGGTTCTTGCCAGTTATTTCCGTGACCAGGAGATTGAGGATCTCGTTGTCGTTTCTCCTGATCTCGGCGGTGTTACACGTGCGCGCATCATGGCGGATTTCCTCCATGCACCGATTGCCATTATCGAGAAGCGTCGTCCGCGTCCTGGCTGCGCAGAGGTTATGAACCTCATCGGTGAGGTTGAGGGCAAGACTGCGCTCCTCATCGATGATATTGTTGATACGGCAGGTTCTCTCTGTGAGGGGGCAAAGGCTTTGAAGGAACGTGGGGCAAAGCGTGTGCTCGCAGCGTGTTCGCATGCAATCCTAAGCGATCCTGCAATCGAGCGTCTCAATGCTTCCGTGATTGATCAGCTTGCGATCACCGATTCCATTCCGATTCAGCCGGAGAAGCAGTCCAATAAACTCGTCACACTCTCTCTCGCACAATCCCTTGCGGATGTTATTGTGCGGATTCAAAGCCATCGTTCGGTGAGTCTGCTTTTCAACCATCATTAAGCAGCCCCGCAGACAGAGAAAAAGAGGCGTCTAAGGGGCGTCTCTTTTTTATGGAAGTACTGATAAATTCAGCTGTGCCAATTTGACGGACTTCATTTTATCAGCGATTTCTATATTTTTTGCAGGAGTACATTATGCACGTCGTCATCATTGGTTCGGGGCCTGCCGGTATCTCCGCCGCACTCTATGCGCGGCGCAGCGGTGCCGATGTGACAGTCGTCACGAAGGGGGGAGGCGCACTTGGTAGCGCAGCGTTGATTGAAAACTTTTACGGCTTTCCCGAGCCAATTACGGGGACGGAACTCGAACGACGTGGCATTGAGGGAGCAACAAGAATCGGTGTTCGCTTCGAGAAGGACGAAGCAATGGCAATTCACATGACAGACGGAGAGCGTGGATTTTGTATTGAGGGTGTGCGACAATGTTATGAAGGGGATGCGGTCATTCTTGCGGCAGGTTCTCAGCGTAAAATAATTTCCGTGCCCGGGATTCGTGCGTTCGAGGGGCGTGGTGTTAGTTTTTGTGCAATCTGTGACGCATTTTTTTACCGTGGAAAAATGGTTGCTGTCATTGGTGCGGGAGACTATGCCCTGCATGAGGCTCAGATTCTACAACCGCACGTATCGAAAATCTCCATACTGACGAATGGAGCGGAACCGTCCTTTGATACTACGGAGGGTATTTCCGTGGAGAAACGATCCATATCGTGTATTGAGGGGGATCGCCGCGTTCGTCAGATTGTCTTTGACGATGGTTCACAGATGCCAGTGGATGGCATCTTTATGGCGATTGGTACGGCAGGAAGTGTGGAGCTTGCACGCAAGCTGGGCGTAATGCTGCATGAAGGAGCAATTCTTGTGGGAAAAGAAATGGAGACCAATGTCCCGGGTATCTATGCTGCAGGAGACTGCACGGGCGGTCTCCTGCAAATTGCCAAGGCCGTCTATGAAGGAGCCACGGCTGGACTTGCGGCTGTGCGTTATCTGCGAAAATAATAAAATGTAGGAAAGAGAAAAAGGGGGGGTGAACATGCCGGAGGATGTTGCGGAACGCTGTCATTTTAGAGATTATATCAAGCAATTTGAGCTGTGGAACGCATTGACCGATGCGCAGAGAGAAAATCTGATCTCTCATACGCGGTTCAGTTGTTGTGCAAAAGGAGGCTTTGTTTATCGAGGTTCGCTTGCGCAGGCGGGGACGCTTCATATCATTTCCGGATCTTTGCGTGTTTACATTCTCTCGGAGGAGGGGCGGGAATTTACGCTTTATTTCCTGCGCGATGGAGATGTTGGACTCCTTGCGAGCACCTCATCTCTCGGTTCGACTTCCTGTGATATTTCGATTGAGGCGGCTCAAAATACTGTATTGTTTATTTCGGATACGGCGGTTGTACGCGGCATTCTGGAGGAAAATATTCTCGTGCGTGCGCGTGCTTATGAGCATGCAGTCATTCGTCTCTCTGAGATGTTGTGGAAATTTCGGCAGATGATCTTCACTTCGGCAGATCGACGGCTTGCTAAGTTTCTGCTTGCAGAATCTGCACGCACTGCAGGTGATGAGATTCGCTTGACACATGAGGAAACGGCACAGTATCTTGGCACGGCACGCGAGGTGATCAGTCGGCTCATCCGTGAATTCAGTCAGGAGGGGTTGGTAAAGACCTCCAGAGGGCGTATTCACATCCTGAATCGTGTCGCGCTGCAGGAGCGCGCAGGCGTCTGATCCCTACTTTCATCGGAGGATTTTATGCTGCTCTATGTTCTTGTCTTTCTTGTCATCTTATTGCTTGTCATTTTATTCCGTTATTTACCGCGGCGTATTTTTTTCATCTTTATTGCTCTACTTACTGTGCTTGGTGGTATCGTTTTTCAGATGCAGACGGCAGAGCGTGTGCCGGAACAGTTATCAATGGAGCAGCGTTCCGTCATCGCTCGTGATCAGGAACTCTTTACGCCGTGGTGGGGTACATATCAGAAGCAAATTGCAGAACTAGACCGCAACTGGATGCGCTATCATCAAATTCTCACCGATGCGAAGGAAGGTGAGAGTAAGCTTGCGGTTACTTATGCGCGCCTTGTAGAACTTGAGCAGGATATGCAGGAACTACGTGTTCGTATGGAACAGAATGTACCGCCGACGGAACTCTCAAATCATATCTATGATCCGATTGTACTTATCATGAGCAAGACGAATGACTATGCAGCTGCCGAACAAAAGGCAATCACGCTGACACGCGCGGCAGCAGACCCTACGGCCATGCGGGAGCAGAATCCCGCCATGCAGGCTCGCCTTTTGGAACTTGTTATGCTGCGCGAGTCCCCTGTGGCACTTTTCATCAGTGATGAGGTCGGTATTATTCGACGCTATTTTGCGCCTGTTTCACCAACACATGAGGATACGGTCGGTGTGGAGGCAGAAAGTGATGAAAAAGCTCTCGACAAATAATATATTTTAAGCTATAATGCACAATGTGTTTTGACGCGCGCTCGTAGTCCAGTGGATAGGACGTTAGCCTCCGGAGCTGAAAGCGTGGGTTCGACTCCCGCCGAGCGCACCATATTGATCGAATGTCCTGTGGATTTTTACACAGGGCTTTTTGTTTGCAAAAAAATGAAAAAGGATTTTGATAGAAGGCGCAGAATATCTACTTAAGGAAATTATTGCTTTTTCGTTAGGAGATGAATGAATGACGCGAAAAGAGATGCAGGCAGGCATACGTCCGGTACTGATGCGCAGCCTGCATTTGAAAAAGAACGCATTTCGGCAATTCTTTTATGAGAGTTCGCTTCACTTCGGTCAGCAAATTGGCAAAGATATTGCGGAACTCAAGGATGAAACCGCATCGATTGTCAACAAGAAGTATATGTTCTCACTTGCAACGGAGAAGAGCGGTGCACAGACTTTTCTGAAATGGATTGCTGACGAGTTTAACGCAGAGGATGTTTCTCATGAACAGGAGGAGCGGCTGCGCCGTCTGGTTGCAGAGTATCCGAAGATCCGATCCTATATCCGTATCGAGGAAGACCAGCTTCTTTTTGACCATGATCGATTTGCGGAAGATGTGGTAGCCGGGCGATTCAAAGAGACGATCTTCGGTATGACCTTCGATATTCAGAGCGTCATAGAGACGGCGATCAATACGGGATCAGTAGCACTTGATTTTTCGATTGAGCCGTTTAAGAAGCAGCTTCTCTATGCGGATCATGTTCGTGCGAACATTCAGCCGTATGCAGATCGTCTATTGACGGATATGAGCCTCGGGCATTGGGATCTCTACGAGGAGTTGTCCGATGAGGGACGAGAGGACAGTGTATGTCTGCGTCTGCCGCCGACGGATTTTCTTGTTGCACGTCCACCTCAGTTGGATGTTATCATGAATGGAACCTGCGCCATTGATTTTGGCACGCGCAGCACCGTTGTGGTCTGTCGGGATCGGGAGCCGCGTCTTCTGCGCATTGGCAAAGGAAACTATGAGAATGAGCCGACCATTCAGGACTATGAGAACCCGACGGCGATCGAGCTGATTGATATTGAGAAGTTCAAGCAGCTCTATCGTGCACGTGAAGGTCGCCCTTATACAGAATGGGCGCAGGTCACGGCATCCCATCAGGCAGCAGACGCGATTTTCGAACGTCAGTCCACGGAGGGCATTGCTGTCTACTACTCTGTGTTCAGTGAACTCAAGCGTTGGACACGTGACACGGCGAACTCACCGATCCTGAAAGACCGGCGCGGATATATTCAGGAAGTGAAACCGTACGCAGAAACACAGCCTCTCGATGCGGGCGGTTTTGATCCCATTGAGATCTATGCGTATTATCTTGGACTCTACATCAATAATATGCACAGGAACATCTACCTCGACTATATTTTGTCCTTTCCCGTAGGCTATGAGAAGAGTGTGCGGGAACATATTCGTATGAGTTTTGAACGAGGTCTGCGCAAGACGCTTCCCAAGGCGTTGCTCGATGACGCGGAAATGATGCGGCGATTCCGGGTATACGATGGTGCAAATGAACCAGCGGCGTACGCAATCAGCGCACTTGAGGCGTATGGTCTTGAGCCGAAGCGTGTCGGTGAGGAGGTTGCTTACGGCGTATTCGATTTTGGCGGCGGTACGACGGATTTCGACTTTGGTGTGGAGTATGTACCAGAAAATGGACGACGCAAATTCGTTATAGAACAATTCGGCTTTGGCAGCGATATGTATCTTGGTGGGGAGAACATTCTCGAACTCCTCGCATACGAGGTCTTTAAAGACAATCTTGCGGAGATGCGTCTGCACAAAATTACGTTTGCTCTGCCGCCTGAGAGTGAAACCTTTGCGGGAGCAGAGGCACTCGTGCGTGAAACACGTGATGCAGCATCACATCTAAACAATAAAATTCTTGCCGAGCGACTGCGTCCTTTCTGGGAACGGCGTGAGGGCTATGAGGAATTTGCTGCAGGAGATCATTTTGATACGAATATCACGCTGTTTTCCTCAGAAAAGACGGGAAATGCGGGGAATCGTGCAGAAATCCGCCTTCACATCGATGTGAAGAAGCTCGAGCGTACGCTGGAGACACGCATTCGACGCGGTGTTGAAAACTTTTTCCAAGCAATGGCAGCAGCTTTTAAAGGTCGTGATGTACGTCAGATACATATCTTTCTTGCCGGAAATTCCTGCAAAGCGCCGATGGTGCGTAAGCTTTTTGATGAATACATAGAGCGCCAGATCAAAGCACAGCATACGGTGCAGTCCGCGACACAGGGCAAGATTGATACTGCAGAGAAAAAGTCGGATGCTGCTGCTGTAAAGACCGCGATGCAGCGTAAGGACGCACCGTTTCTCCTCTACCTCCCACTTGGTATGGAGGATGCAGAAAAGGAATCGAAGGTTCTTCACGACGGCTTTGATCGTCTGCGTACGGGAAAGACTGGGGTTGCCTTTGGGCTTCTCCGCTGTCGCAAGGGCGGAAAGGATGTCAAGATCATCAACAAGAATGTGGATGAGCATGACGAACTCCTTTTCCCATACTTTCTTGGCAGCCTGAACGAACGTGGTTGTTTCAATGTGGACATCGATGCGCGTGTTGACTACGGTGAGTGGACGTATTTCACTTATGCGGACGAGGATGAGTTTGAACTCTACTATACGCAGGAACCTCGTGCGTTGAAAGGCCACATGAAAGCGGCGGAGGTACGGATGGTACGCTGCATGATTGATGCGGATGATGTGAGTGATGACGATATGGTCGGTATCTATATTCGAAAGCGCTCACCAAATACAATCGAATATACAGTTGCCTCGGAAAAGGGGCTTGCGGCAAAGAGCTATAAGGGAACGGTATATACGGTTCGTCTGGGCTGATCTGCATCAGATCGGAAAGGAGCGATACGATGTCACACTTGCCTTTTAAGAACTACATGGAGGATGCTGTCGCGCAAATGCTGGACAGGATAGCGCCACAGTATCCGGACATCTGTATGTGTGACCGTTGTCGTACAGATATGATGATGATTGCTCTGAACAATTTGCCGCCCCGTTATGTCTCTACGCATAAGGGGAGTGTTCTTCAGCGTGTTCAGGGCATGGAGCTCCAATATGAGGTAGAAGTTTTAACTGAGGTCATGCGTGCGGTACAGATTGTCGGCGGTCAGCCGCATCATGGGCGCAATGAGGAGGGGATATAAAGGAATCGCTGATAAAACGAAGTCCATCAGATTGGCGTAGACTTTTCGTCGCCTCCTAAAATCCTGTATTGTCCACCGGGGTACTGTTGTGCAAAGTTTTCCAGCTTTGGGCAACAGTACCTTTTTATTATTATGTGATATTCGTCTCAACTGACCAATAATTTTATGAGAACTTTAAGAACTAATGCGAAAAGTAATTGATTTTTCTGAATGGGAATGTTATAATGATTTCATAGTTAAGAACTATTGGTATATCCCGTTCCGAATCGTGTCACTTATTGCTAGGGATGGGTGACAGGAGAGTTTTTAAGGAGGAAGTACTTATGAAGGTAACTGTTGTTGGTGCAGGTAACGTAGGCGCAACCGTGGCAAATGTCGTCGCACTCAAGAAATTTGCACAGGAAGTCGTCCTCATTGACATCAAAGAGGGGGTTTCCGAAGGCAAAGCGATGGACATGATGCAGTGCTCGCACGCACTCAACTTTGACACGACGGTCAAGGGGGTTACGAACGACTATGCTGCTACGGCAAACTCCGATGTTGTCGTCGTTACTTCCGGTCTGCCGCGCAAGCCTGGCATGACGCGCGAGGAGCTTGTCGGCGTCAATGCCAAGATCGTCAAGAGCGTGGTAGAGCAGGCGCTCAAGCATTCCCCGAACGCGATCTTCATTATCATCTCCAACCCGATGGATGCAATGACCTATCTGGCACTGAAGTCCACGGGACTGCCGCGCAACCGCGTCATCGGCATGGGCGGTATGCTCGACAGTAGCCGCTTCCGCTATTATCTCTCCGAGGCTCTCAATGCGGCAGGGCATCCCGCAACGCCATCCGATGTCGACGGCATGGTCATCGGCGGTCACAACGACAAGACGATGGTTCCTCTCGTCAGTATTGCAACGCTTCGCGGAATCCCCGTCACGCAGCTCCTCTCGAAGGAAGTACTTGCGGATGTTGTTCAGAAGACGAAGGTCGGCGGTGCAACGCTGACGGGACTTCTCGGCACGTCAGCTTGGTATGCGCCGGGCGCATCCGCAGCAACGCTGGTTGAGGCCATTGCTCTCGATGCAAAGAAGGTCATCCCGTGCTGTGTTTACCTTGAGGGTGAGTATGGCGAGAAGGAACTCTGCGTCGGCGTTCCCATCGTGCTCGGCAAGGGCGGCTTCGAAAAGGTCGTCGATGTGAAGCTCGAGGGCGAGGAGAAGGCGAAGTTTGAAGAGAGCGTAGAGGCAGCACGCGCGGTCAATGCACAGCTTGGCGACGCACTGAAGTAATCTCTTTCATTAGTAGCTTAAAAGGTCTTTGCAGCAGGTCTGTAAAGACCTTTTTTATTGATCTGACGATATTTCTGTATGAAAGGTACATTGCCACTTGACATACCAGCCATATTTCCTCTATAATAGCAATGCACTTAGGAAGTGTGTATGACTCACTAGCTCAACTGGCAGAGCAACTGACTCTTAATCAGTAGGTTCACGGTTCGATTCCGTGGTGGGTCACCATGTGTATTTTATCCGCTTGGCGGTTTTGTCGAAAGCAGGTTGGAACACCAACCTGCTTTTTGTATATAGAGACTTGGAGGCTCATGCGTGAATATCCTGATATTAAATGATGACGGCATTGCGGCAGAGGGACTGAGATTACTGGCAAGCCATCTTGCACAGCGCCACAGCGTGACTGTTGCAGCACCCATGCACCAACAGAGCGGAACCTCACATGCGCTGACAATCGGGCGTGCAATCGAGGTGTGTGCCGACGAATATTTCGACGCGTATGCGGCGATTCGGGCATGGGCGATCGACGGAACACCGACGGACTGCGGTAAGCTCTATCTCGATGCAATCGCAGAGGAAATGCCGGATGTTGTGCTCTCGGGGATCAATCATGGTTCGAACCTTGGTACGGACGTAATTTACTCTGGTACGATTGGTGCCGCATTCGAGGGTTTCTTTCACGGCATTCCGTCCTTTGCACTCTCACTGATCGAAGGAAGTAATATTACCTATGTAGAAGCGGCGGCATATTTTGAGCCGTTTATGGAAAAGATTATGACGGAGACGAAAAAGCCGTTTCTGCTCAACATCAATTTCCCGAAGGAACTTGCAGGAGGCACGCCGCAGTTTGTCTTTGCACGGCAGGGGGGACGCGACTACATCAATGCCTTTGAGCGAATCGAGGAGAACGGGCGCGTGCACTACAAGGTGGCGGGTGAGGTGTCGGATACCGACAAGGGGGCAGGTACGGATATCTATGCGGTGGAGCACGGGCTGATCTCAGTGACGCCGGTCGGCATGGATATGACAGATTATCCGCTGCTGGAGGAATGCGGCAGATTGTTTATGAAAGATGAAGGGAGATACTGATAAGATGGCGGTACTGAATTTATCGGTGCTTTCCTAATATACACATTGATAATCACTATAAAGAGAGGGGATTCCGTCTTCTCCTCTTTTTTTTTACGACTATTTGCGGTATAATAGCGAACGTGAATAGGATTCATATTTTTCTTTGGGGGAATCATCGTGCTGTATCCGATGAATGTTGATCTGGCCGGGCGTCTTGTCATCATCATCGGCGGCGGTGTGGTCGCGGAGCGTAAGGTGCGCGGCATTCTTGCGCTGGATGCGGAGGTTGCAGTGCGTGTCATCGCTCCTGCGATGACGGATGTTCTGCGTGAACTCGCCGACTGCGAACAGATTGAATGGCGCGAAGAATACTATGCAGGCGGTATGTTGGAAGGAGCATTTCTGGTCTATGCGGCGACCGATTCGCCGTCGGTCAATGCGGAAATCGCTGCTGAGGCAAAGAGGCTCGGACTGCTTGTCAATGTGATTGATGATCCGAACGCCTCATCCTTTCAACTGCCCGCAACGCTGCGGCGTGGAGACTTTCTGCTGACTGTTTCGACGGGCGGCGGCAGCCCTGCACTTTCACGGGCAATATGGATGGAGATGGAGCAACTCTATCCGCCTACGTTTGGGCTGTGGTTGGAGCGCGTTGCACTTCTGCGCTCAGAACTGCAGGAGGCACTTCCGTCGAGCAGGGAGCGTACGTGTTTTTGGCGTATGGCACTGCGTCCCCATCTTTTGGATATGATCCGCAACGGAGAGTTAGAGAAAGCAGAGGTTGAGTTACGCAATGCAGCTCTTGACATTGGGGCTAAATCATCGAACGGCTCCAGTTGATGTGCGTGAGCGCGTTTCATTTTCCCGTGAGGAACTGCGTTCAGGGCTGATGAATTTGGGAGAATACGACGGCCTGAGTGGATTGGTCATCCTGTCCACCTGCAACCGAACGGAACTCTATGCATCGGTGGATGAGTCTGCGGCAGGGGCACAGGCGCTGCGTCAGTTTCTGAATGATCTGGCACAGGGCGGGGATGATCTGGACGAATATCTATATACGTACACGGATGACGAAGCGATCCGACATCTCTTCCGTGTTTCCTCCAGCCTTGATTCCCTGGTGCTCGGCGAGGGGCAGATTCTCTCGCAGGTCAAGGAAGCGTATGCGATTGCACGTGAGGCAGGGGCGACGAGTACGGTGCTCAATCTGCTCTTTCATCGTGCGATTGCAACGGGAAAACGCGTGCGGACGGAGACGCGCATCGCGTACCGTTCGGTATCCGTGAGTTATGCAGCAGTGGAGCTTGCCGCTGCATCCCTTGGTGGACTGGGCGGTTGCAGCGGGCTGATCTTTGGTGCGGGCAAGATGGCGGAACTGACGGCGGAACATCTGCGGTCGCATGGCATCGAAACGATCTACGTGGCGAATCGTCACATTGAGCGTGCGCAGCGCCTTGCCGAGCGAATCGGGGGGGAAGCGATCCCCTTTGATCGTGCAATGGACTATATGACCTGCGTCGATGTTGTGGTTACATCTACGGGAGCCCCGCACTATGTTATCAAGTCGTGGGAAGCGCGCCGCGTGATGGCACGGCGGCAGGGGCGAAAACTCTTCCTCATCGATATCGCTGTTCCGCGCGATGTCGATCCTGAGGTTGCGGGCATCAAGGGCATCGAACTCTACAACATCGATGCGCTTGAGGCGGTGGTGGACGAGCATCTCAGTGAGCGTCAGGCAGAGGCGGTCAAGGCAGAGAACATCGTGGATGAGGAGGTAGCAGCTCTTCTTGAGCGCTTCAAATATCTGTCCTTTCAGCCACTCATGGCACTCCTCTCGGGGCGCTGTGAGCGCATTCGGGAACGCGAGATAAAGCGCGTAAGTGCAAAGCTTCCGGATCTCTCGGAGGAAGAAGGACGGCAAGTGGAGCACATGAGCCGCATGATCGTGCGAAAGATCCTGCGGATCCCGATGATGAAGCTGCGCGCCTCCGCAGGCACGACGGATGAGGCGTTCTACATCGAGGCAATGCGTGCGCTCTTTAAGTTGGATGCGATAGGAGAGACAGGTACAAGTGAACAGCGACACAATCACTATCGGTACGCGGGCAAGTAAGCTGGCTCTGTGGCAGGCAGAATACATCGCGGCGGAGATTGAAAAACAGTACCCTACTGTGCGTGTGGAGCTCCGAAGGATGACGACGAAGGGCGACCGTATTCTCGATGCACCGCTCGCGAAGATAGGGGGCAAGGGGCTCTTCACAAAGGAACTCGAACAGGCAATGCTCGCGGGTGAGATTGATCTCGCTGCGCACAGTCTGAAGGATATGCCGACGGAGGTTCCTGATGGGCTGGTCATCGGTGCAGTCACGGAGCGGCTGGATGCGGGCGATGCATTTGTCAGTGTGCGCTATCAGTCGATGGAGGAGCTGCCTCAAGGGGCAAAGGTCGGTACGTCAAGCCTCAGGCGGCGCGCCCAGCTGCTTGCTGTGCGTCCGGATCTCAAGATCCACGATCTGCGCGGCAATGTCAATACGCGTCTGGCAAAGCTCGATGCGGGAGAGTTCGATGCGATTGTCCTCGCAGCAGCAGGGCTGAAACGCCTTGGGCTTGGCGAGCGAATCCGTATGATTTTGCCGCGTTCTATGATCCTTCCCGCCGTCGGGCAGGGGGCACTCGCGATCGAATGTCGTGCGGACGATATGCGGATTCTGGAGTTGATTGACTTCCTGCGTGACCCACAGATGACGGCAGCAGCGACCGCAGAGCGTGCCTTCCTGCGGCGTGTTGAGGGCGGTTGTCAGATCCCTGTCGGTGTCTATGCCGAGGTCGGTGCGGGCAATGTGCTCCACGTCGAGGCGATGATTTCCTCCGTCGACGGGATGCGCGTCTGCCGATCGCGCTCCAGAGGAACGCCGGAGACAGCGGAGAAGATCGGCATTGCTCTGGCAGAGGAGCTGCTCGATGTCGGTGGCCGAGAGATTTTGAAAGAGATAGGAATTACGGTATGAGCGGAAAAGTATTTCTTGTCGGCGCGGGTCCGGGTGATCCGCGCCTTTTGACGGTTGGCGCAATGAACTGCCTGAAGAATGCGGATGTCGTCGTCTACGATCATCTTGCGGATGAGAGCATTCTCTCCTATGTGCCCGCTGAGGCAGAGTGCATCTATGTCGGAAAGCAGTCCCGCAAACATACGATGCGGCAGGAAGACATCAACGTGCTCCTCGCGGACAAGGCGGATGAGGGGAAGACGGTTGTTCGTCTCAAGGGCGGCGATCCATTTGTCTTTGGGCGCGGCGGCGAGGAGGCGCTCGTACTCCTTGCACGCGGCATCCCCTTCGAGGTGCTGCCAGGCGTGACCTCGGCGATCAGCGTTCCTGCCTATGCGGGCATCCCTGTGACGCATCGCGGCGTTGCCGTCTCCTTCGCGGTCATCACAGGACATGAAGATCCGACGAAGTCGGAATCTCACATCCGTTGGACGCATCTCGCAACAGGGGTTGACACGCTGATCTTTCTGATGGGGGTAGCCAATCTTCCCGTTATCACGAAGAATCTCATCGACAACGGTCGCCCTGCCGACACCCCTGCGGCAATCATCCGCTGGGGGACGCGTTCTGACCAGGAGACATACGTCACGACCATCGGCGAAGCAGCTGCGATGGCAGAGCGAGACGGGATTCGTCCGCCTGCAATATTTATCGTCGGTGAGGTTGTAAAGCTGCGTGAGCAGCTTCGTTGGTTTGATCGCGCATATATTCGCCCACTGCACGGAAAGCGCATTCTTGTTACACGCGCTCGTGCACAGGCCTCTGCGCTGACGGAACAGCTGACGGCACTGGGGGCATCCTGTATCGAGACACCAGTGATCCGCATCGAACCGCCCGCAGATGGCTATGCGGCACTGGATCACGCCATCGACGAAATTCATATCTATCAATGGCTGATCTTTACGAGCACGAATGGTGTGGAGCATTTCTTTGCACGCCTGCATCATGCGGGGAAGGACACACGTGCGCTTGGCTATGCAAAAGTCGCCGCCATTGGCTCTGCGACGGAAAAGGCACTGCGTTCATTTGGTGTTCATGCGGATATCGTTCCGAGGGAATTCCGAGCCGAGGCGCTTGTCGAGGCTCTTTCTCCCATCCTTCCGCCGCGCGCGCGTATTCTGCTGGCACGTGCCCAGGAGGCGCGCGATGTACTGCCTGAGTCGCTGCGCACCCATGGAGCGACCGTTGACGTTGCGCCGGCATACGCAACAATTCCGGAACGTGAGGGCGGGGAGGCGCTTGCCGCACGTCTGATGCGCGGGGAGATTGACTTTGTAACCTTTACCAGTTCGTCTACCGTAAAAAATCTTGTGCAGAAGCTCAGCAACATCACACCGCTGCAGCACACTAAGATCGCCTGCATCGGCCCTGTCACGGCAGAAACCGCACAGAGTTTTGCACTTGAACCCGACATTGTGGCAGAGCATTATACGATTGATGGCTTGGTTCATGCGATAAGGGAGTATGTGCAATGAATATGATTCAGCGTCCGCGCCGCCTACGTATCTCAGCGGGAATGCGCGATCTCGTGCGTGAGACCGAACTCTCGCCGCGCGACTTTGTCTATCCGATCTTCGTCGTGCCGGGAGAACATATCAAGGAAGAGATTCCAAGTATGCCAGGCTGCTATCACTACTCTGTGGATCAGGTCGCTGCACTTGCGCGTGAAATTGCAGCGCTTTGGATTCCTGCGGTCGAGGTGTTCGGTCTACCGGAGTACAAGGATGAGATCGGATCGAGTGCGTGGGATATGACAAGCCCTGTGCAGCGTGCGATTGCGGCGATCAAGGAGGCCGTTCCGCAGCTGCTCGTTGTCGGCGATGTCTGCCTCTGCCAGTATACGACACACGGTCACTGCGGTGAGCTGCACGATCATTATGTAGACAATGACGCTACCCTGCCACACCTCGTTCAGACAGCCATCAGTCAGGCGCGTGCGGGGGCGGACATCATTGCACCGTCCGACATGATGGATGGACGCATTGCCGCTATCCGTGCGGGGCTTGATTCCGAGGGCTTTATCAATACGAGCATCATGAGCTACGCGGTCAAATACGCCTCGGGCTACTACGGCCCCTTCCGTGATGCGGCGGACAGTGCGCCCGCCTTTGGCGATCGCCGGCAGTATCAAATGGATCCCGCAAATGTACGCGAGGCTCTAAAGGAAACTGCACTCGACGTGGAGGAGGGCGCGGACATCATCATGGTGAAGCCGGCGCTCGCCTACCTCGATGTCGTGCATCAGGTCTACAACAGCACGGATCGCCCGATTGCGGTCTACAATGTCAGCGGCGAGTATGCGATGGTCAAGGCCGCCGCTGCAAACGGCTGGATTGATGAGCAGCGCATTGTTCTGGAGACGCTGACAAGCATGAAGCGCGCGGGGGCAAAGATCATCATTTCCTACCATGCAATGGATGCCGCAACATGGCTCAATGCCTGAGGAGGTTCGTTATGCGAAATACACAGCAATCAAAAGCCGCATTTGACGAGGCAAAGCAGTATATGCCGGGAGGAGTGAACAGCCCCGTTCGCTCTTTTGCAAATGTGGGCGGAAATCCGCCCTTTATTGCGCGTGCTGAAGGTTCCAAGATCTACGATATCGATGGTAACGAGTACATCGACTATGTGGGCTCATGGGGACCAATGATCGTCGGCCATGCACATCCACAGGTCGTGAAGGCGCTGCAGGAAGCTGTGACACGCGGGACAAGCTACGGGGCACCGACACTTTGGGAAACGGATCTCGCAAAGCTGGTACAGAGCGTATATCCCTCCATTGAGGTCATCCGCATGGTGAGCTCCGGGACGGAGGCGACAATGAGTGCACTTCGTCTGGCACGCGGCTATACGGGGCGTGATAAAATTGTAAAATTCATCGGCTGCTATCATGGACACAGCGACAGCTTGCTCGTTAATGCCGGCTCTGGGTTGGCGACGTTCGGCGTGCCCAGCTCTCCCGGTGTGACGAAGGGGACGGCAGCAGATACAATCACCGTTCCATACAATGATGCGGATGCCATTCGATCTGTCATGGAGCGTGAAGGGGACGCGATTGCAGCGGTCATTGTGGAACCTGTGGCGGGCAATATGGGGCTCGTCCTGCCTCGTCAGGGCTATCTCTCTCTACTGCGTGACCTCACAGAGCAGCACAGTACGCTGCTCATCTTCGATGAGGTCATGTGCGGATTCCGTGCTTCGCTTGGCGGGGCACAGGCGGCCTACGGCATCCGCCCTGATCTCACCTGCCTCGGCAAGATCATCGGCGGAGGATTGCCCGTCGCAGCGTACGGTGGGCGCCGTGAGATCATGGAGCGCGTTTCACCCTCCGGTTCTGTCTATCAGGCGGGCACGCTCTCGGGCAATCCACTCGCGATGACGGCGGGCATTGAGACGCTGAAGATTCTCACGGCAGAGCCCGAGGAGGGCAGGGCAGACTACAGCCGCGAGCTGACCATCCAAACGAAGAATCTGCTGCTTGGTTGGCAGCGTGCTGCGAAGGATGCAGGTGTGCCGATCTGTGCACATCAAGCGGGTTCGATGTTCAGCATCTTCTTCATCGACCACGAGGTCTATGACTACAGGGATGCAGAGGCGGCCGATCAGGAAGCATTTCGCGTGTGGTTCGAGACGATGCTGGACGAAGGCATCTATCTCGCACCGTCGCAGTTTGAGACGCTCTTCCTCTCGGGTGCGCACACAGATGACGATATTGCGCGAACAATCACCGCAGCCGAGAAGGGGTTTGCAGCCGTAAAAAAAACACGCGGATAAATTCATAAACAGACCTCCTGTGAGCATTCTCTGCTTGCAGGAGGTCTGTTTTGAGAAAAGTCCGATTGCTAGGATGAGGGGGATATGTTATAATTCTACGTAGCAAATATATGTTCAAAATATCGTATTGAGGCGGTGTTTCTCATTAGTGAGATAGATGTGGCTGCGGGGAAAAGCAGCAAGGGAGAATCCTTCCTCAAGGGAACCTTCGTCCTGACGATCGCAGGTTTTGTCGTCAAGGTCATTGGTTCGCTGAACTGGATTTTTGTTTCCCGCATCCTTGGTGGTGAGGGAATCGGTCTCTATCAGATGGCTTTTCCCATTTATTTTTTTGCCATGACGGTTTCGCAGGCGGGCGTACCCGTTGCTATTTCGATCATCACGGCAGAACGCGTGGCTCTGAACGATATATATGGTGCGAAGCGTGTCTTCCGTATCTCAATGATGTTAATGCTCCTTACGGGGCTGCTCTTTTCGATTCTAACATATCTCGCGGCGGACTGGCTGATTGATTGGCATCTGATTCGTGACGCACGTGCATACAAGGCTGTGGTGGTGCTTGCACCGACGGTCTTTTTCGTGACGCTGCTTGCCAGTTCGCGCGGCTATTTACAAGGATGGCAGCGCATGACGCCGACGGCGGTGTCTCAAATAGTGGAGCAGATTTTTCGCGTGGTAACGATGATCGTCCTCGCAAGCCTTCTCATGCCATGGGGCCTTGACTATGCGGCAGCGGGTGCCTCGCTTGGGGCTTTTGCGGGAGCGGTGACGGGGCTTATCGTTCTCGTCTACTTCCACATCAAGTTGGAACGCGATATTGTACGCGACTACGGCACGGATCTGAAACCTCTGCCGGGGGAAGCATACGAGTCGCGGCGCTCCATTATCAAACGCATCTTCAAGCTTGCGCTGCCCGTATCGGCGGCGAGTATCATGCTGCCCGTCGTGTCGAATCTTGACCTCATGATTGTTCCACAGCGCCTTGAGGCAGCGGGCTACAGCATCAGTGAGGCGACAGAGCTCTTCGGCTATCTGAATGGTATGGCGGTGCCGCTTGTCAATCTTGCCACTATTCTTACCGCGTCGATGGCAATGAGCATCGTGCCTGCAATCTCAGAGTCACGGGTACTCGGTGACCGTGCGCGTGTCTACGATCAGACGGCGGCATCGGTGCGCATCTCGAATTTTGTCTGCTTTCCTGCATTTGTTATCGTATTTATGTTGGCGACACCGATTTCTGCGTTGATCTACAATGCGCCGGGTGCGGGTCCGGCTGTGATGATCTCGGCGGTCAGTATTATCCTGCTCGGTCTGCATCAGGTATCGACGGGAATTTTGCAGGGACTCGGTCATCCGACAATCCCGATGGTGAATATGCTGCTTGCAGCAGCGGCAAAGGTTTTTCTGAACTGGCACCTGACCGCAATTCCGTGGCTTGGCATCATGGGAGCAGCATGGGCAACGGCAGCAGATATGGGGGTTGCTGCACTCATAAACCTGTATTTCATCTATCGATTTATTGGTTATCGGATCGAACTGCTGCAACTCATTAAAACAATCTGTGCAGCTTTGATTATGGCGGGTGCGGTCTATCTTTTCTATGAATGGACATTCGAATTGTGGGGGATTCCTGCGATCTCTACGTTCGGGGCAGTATTTTTTGGCTGCGCGATCTATGTCGCGGCAATGATTCTTCTGCGCGCACTCATTGAGGAGGATCTGCGCCGTCTGCCGATGATCGGAAGCGTTGGGATCCGATTCCTGCAGAGGATTGGAGTTTTTAAAGCATGAAAAAACTAGGGCTGATCTATAATCCCATTTCGGGTCATGCGCTTTTCAAGGGGAAACTCGACCCCCTTGTTGATATGTTTCAGCGACACGGGATCGTACTCTGTCCCTACCGTACGCGCGGAGGAGGGCGGGACAATCTCGGACACTTTCTCCGTGAGATGTGTCCGGACGGCTTGCTGGCCGCTGGTGGGGACGGAACGGTACACGCCGTGGTGAATGCCATGATGGAATCCGATACGGATGTTCCGCTTGGTATTCTTGGCAGCGGTACGTCCAATGACTTTGCGACGCATCTGGGCATTCAGGGGGACTGGGAATCCTATATCGAGCGTATTGCAGCGGATGAATCGCGGAGGGTCGATCTTGGATATATTGAGGGAACAGGGCAGTACTTTGTCAATGTTGTCAGTGCGGGGGTGCTCACTGGGATTGCGCATGAGGTAAAACCCTCCTATAAGAACGCACTTGGAAAACTTGCTTATTATCTCAAGGGCATTGGTGAGATTCCGCGTCTGCGCTCCTTTTCTGTTCGCGTTACGGCAGATGATGTGCAGTATGACGCGGATATATTTTTGTTTGTTATTGCAAACAGCCCCGTTGTGGCAGGGATGAAGCAGATTGGTCGGAACATTGTCATCGACGATGGCATGCTCAATCTTTTGGCCGTCAAAAAAACAGGCCTACCGCAGTTTATGTCTGTTGCGGCAGACCTGTTTGCTGGGAAACCGGTTGCGGAACGAGAGAATATCTTGCACATTCAAGCAAAGTCCTTCGAGATTCATGCGGAAGAAGAACTCTACAGCGATATTGACGGCGAATGTGGTCCCTTGCTCCCTCTTCGTGTACGGACGCTGCCTCTCGCGCTTTCTGTCTACTGTTGACTCCTCAGTGAATCCCGAGGTAATGAGCAACAAATTGCTGTGCTGTGCGTCCGCTGCGACCACTATGAGTCATTTCCCAGCGTAGACCTGCGATACGAAGTTCCTCGGGAGAGAGATGGATCCCCTTCTGAGAGAGCATATAGTTAATAATCGCGAGATACTCTTCTTGATCGGGGGTATGATAGTGGATAACGAGCCCAAAACGATCTGAAAGCGAAACAGTCTCGTTGATTGTGTCATCGCGATAGAGTTCATCTTGCTCACGTTCCCGCCATGTTTCACGCACCAGATGACGGCGGTTGGAGGTCGCGTAGAGGCGTACATTTGGTGGGCAGGAAGAAACACCACCCTCAATCGCAGATTTGACCGTCTTGAACTCGGCATCTGAATCCTCGAACGAAATATCATCGAGAAACAGAATAAATTTCCGCCCTGCATAGTGCCGCAGGGTATTCATAATCTCGGGCAGCTTACGCAGCTGCTCTTTTGTAACCTGCACAAGACGCAGACCACTTTCCTCGTATTCATTCACAAGTGCCTTGACTGCAGAGGACTTTCCTGTACCGCGTGCACCGACGAGGAGAACATGGTTTGCCGGTTTGCCCTGAACGAATGCTCGTGTGTTCTGGATCAACTGATCTTTTTGTCGCTGGTAGCCGATGAGATTTCGCATGTATGTGCGCTCAAAATACTCGACCCCACGGATCTTATTCTTTTCGTCATCCCAGCGGAAGACAACGTAAGCCGCGAGATCCCCATAGCCATAGCGTGCATAGAAGGTCAGCAGTGCCTCAGCATAGTCGCGTGGCGTTTTTGCTGCTTCGATCCATGGGAGCAGAAAATCCTCCGTCTTGTCATAGATATTCTGTGTGGGTTCATAGTTGTCCAAAAGCTGTACACCAAGAAAATTACTGGTTGGTAACGTGAGTAGGGAATAGAGCTGTTCAATATCTTGATAGAATGCCTGGCGCAGGCTATTTCCAGGCGGCAGTCCTGTTCGTTCCATGGTTTCTGAAACAAGGTTGGCGCTATGCGTGAATACGTGGAGAAGGTACTGCGGGAGCAAATTTCCGCTGAGTCCCAATGTTTCTGCAGCGCGGACGAGATGTGAGGCAGCCTGCGCCTGAGATTCTGTATCAGCTGTATCCCACTCAAGGAAGCTGAGGATTGGGTCACTCTCCAGTCCGTTTAGGACAAGGAGTGTTGAAAGATTTACGTTCTGACTCATAATACGTTCCTTTCTCTATCGAAGAAATACGGGAGACATAATAAAATCTGTACGTTGATTTTGTGCGCGACGCGCAGGAATCGTGAGGCTGCGCAGCTCTGTCGCACGGGTGTCAAATGCAAGCATACGCTGAAGACATGAAAGCTGTGCTGCACCTTTGGTGCGTTCTGCACTCGTGAGGAATGCTGCCGTACGCGTGATGATAGGAAGGGAAGATGTGTGTTTGATTAAGTGCAGTAGCTCTCTTCCACGTGCATTGAATGCGAGTGGTCGGATATATGCTGCGCTGTGTAGATCAAACGCTGCTGTCTCCGTCTTCTTTAGGTGCAGAAGCAGATAGATGATGAGGCGGGCGATTCGGCTTTGTGGATATCGTTTGGTAGATACCTCTGCGAGAAAATTTCTATAGCTTTGTGCCTTACTGCAGATGAGGCGATGCTCGATGCCCTCTGCGATGCCATAGATTTCTTTGAGTGCAGGAGAATCCGTGATAAGCAGCTGATAACGCAGGAGATTCAGAAGCCTGTCCTCCTGTGGAAGCCCCTGTGTACGTCCTTCTTTGAGATCGGTCAGAACATGCGCCTGAACGCTGGTTTCCAGTTGCTTCCACGGAGGCGGTACGTTGCTGAGTGCGTGGCGGATTGATGAGGCACTACTAATGCCTCTGCGCAGCTTGGAATCACTGTGCTGTGCTGCCGCCCTTTGAATACCGATGGGGGTGATCTGTGGTGCAAACTGTCGCAGTGCACGCAGATACTCGATGGCAAGGATATTGTTTGGTGCTCGCAGCATATCCTTGGATATGCCTTTTTCCTTCGTCAGTGCGCGTGTCAGTGCTTCTGCGTAAGAACAACCTGTGTCAAGATGGCTGCCCAGCTCTCGTTGCAGATCCTCACTGTCAATGCACGCAGCAATTCCTGCGAGCGGCGCAAGCTGTTCTGCCTCCATGCCAAAGACTAGATGGCTGACGATGCCAAGGCGTGCAAGGAGTATAATCCCACCGCGTGCAAAGTCCTGTGCACTGCGGCAGGCAAAGACGAAGGGCAGTTCAAGGACGAGATCCGCGCCGCCTTCGACGGCATGCCCTGCGCGCACCCATTTATCCAGAATACATGGCTCGCCCCGTTGCGTAATACTACCACTCATGACGGCGATGATATGTGCGGCAGGATATTGCCGCCGCACAGTCGTAATCTGAAAGCCGTGCCCATAGTGAAATGGGTTGTATTCAGCAATGACGCCAATGATCGGCATGGAAATCCTCCCCGTATCTGTCTGCATTCGTATTTTAACAAAAAAAACAGTGTTTGTGTAGATCTGTGCAGTAAATACAATTTCTTGTGTTTTCAAGGCGTGAATGCTATACTAAGCGTAATATTAAGGAATCGCTGTATCAGTAGTTCCATGAAGAAATAGGGAGAAAATATATCAGTGGAACAAAAGAGAAAACAGGAGCGTGTTCTTGTTGCGATGAGCGGCGGTGTGGACAGTTCATTGGCAGCAGCGTTGCTCTTGGAGCAGGGGTACAACGTTGTGGGGGTGACCATGCGCCTTTCAGATGAAAGTCGTGATGCGTCTCCCGATGACCGCAGCTGTTGCTCACTGAGCAGTGTGAGTGATGCGCGCCGAGTGGCGGACGTGCTTGGAATCCCACATTACGTGATGGACTTTACAGAGTCTTTCGAACATGCGGTGATGGATTATTTTTTTGATGAATATCTGCGTGGGCGCACACCAAATCCGTGCATCGCCTGCAACCGCTATATTAAGTTTGAAGGATTGCTGCATAAGGCGCGTGAACTAGGTGCCTCTCATATTGCAACGGGGCATTATGCGCGCATTGACCGTGACGAAGATGGAATTTATCGGCTGCGCAAGGGGGTGGATCTCGAAAAAGATCAATCCTATGTACTTTATCATCTGAATAGAAAGACACTGCCATACATTTTATTTCCCCTTGGAGGTTTCACTAAGAATGAGACACGACGCATGGCAGAGGCATATCAATTACCCGTTGCGTATAAGGCGGAGAGTCAGGAGATCTGCTTTGTTCCTCACGATGATTATAAGACCTATTTTAGGAAAAGGCGACCGGAGTGTGCACGTTCAGGAGATATTGTTGATCGGATGGGGGATGTGCGTGGCAGGCATGACGGAATTGCGTTCTATACCGTTGGACAGCGCAGAGGACTCGGCATAGCGGCACCACGACCACTCTATGTAACGGCACTGAATGCCAAAGAGAATCAGGTCATCGTAGGGGAGGCGCATGAGGTCTATGCGCAGGAACTCGTAGCATCGGATCTGAGCTGGACAATGTGGGATTCACTGACTGCAGAACGTACGGCTATGGCAAAAATCCGCTATGGAAAACGGGAAGCTTCTGCAGTCATTTTCCCATACAATCATGGACGTATACGGGTACGATTTGCGGATTTGCAGCGCGCTGTGACACCTGGACAATCCGTTGTCTTTTATGAGAACGACATCGTGCTTGGCGGCGGAGTCATTGATGATGTAGTGATGGCTTGATTGGTTCCTCAAGAAACCACTGATAAAACAGTTACAGATTTGCATAGATTTTTCGCATGATTGAGGAGAAAAACCGAACGCAGAGTGATGCTCTGTGGAGAATCATGGATAAAAAGTAGGCAAAGAAAGATATGTCAAAATGGCGGTACTGAAATTATCAGTGCTTCCTTAATGGGGAGGAGATTACGATGATGAGCCGTGCCATGAAAGTGAGGATTACCATTGCGGCAATTCTCGCGGTACTCCTGTTGCTTACGGGACTTTTTTGGTATTTTCACGTTTATACAAAGACACCGGACTATGCGCTGCATTCCATTGAAGACGCACTTGATCGGAATGATAAGGAACTTTTTCTGCGCTATGTCAATCTGGACGCTGTACTGGACACAGGGTATGATGATTTTATGCGCGGAACGATGGATGCTGAGTTTGGGCACTCGCGTGAGACGTCTGCGGCAATTGAGGATTTCTCCAAAATGCTCAAACCCGCATTCATTGCGATGCTCAAGGATGCAGTGGACACACGTTTGTCGAGCGGTGCGTGGCCTGATGCGGATCCTGCAAAGGAGGGAGTCGATGCTGATAATATCCTCACTCGTATTGGTGTACGCGATCTGACATTCCAAGAGATTTCCAAACTGACGCAAAACGATGCAGAGCAGACGGCAGAGGCGGAGATTGTTGTCCATCAAGAGGAGGCAGATGCAGATTTCACATTTAAAATCATGCTTGCCCCATCCGACGCAGGGGATTGGCAGGTTGTTTCCATTCAGAACTTACACGAATATGCCGTTCTACTTGAACAGGCACGCCGTCTGCGCATTGAGTCCTATTTAGAGGAAACGGATGCGATCACAGCGCGACACGATCAGACGGCAGGAGCAGCGCAGTTGCGCCTTTACTCTGTATTGGGCGCAGGGGCACTTGGTAGTCAGGCGACGCGCGATATGGCACGTCAGATCATGGAACAAGATATTCTTACCGACTGGCAGGAACGCAAAGATGAGCTTGCAGCCGTTTCCGTCCCCCGCAGTATGCAGAGTCTTCATCAGCTACGCCTTAAGATTTGTGATCTTCACATTGCCTATGCACAGGGATATGCTTCATGGATGACGGACAAGAATGCCGCCACAATTCGTTCTGCTGAGAGCAGTCTGCGTCAGGCTGAGGTGCTAGAGGTGGAGGCGTCGTTCCTCGTGCAGCGCGCAAAGCGCTCCTTCGATAAAAAGGTGGAGTAGTAAGGAGTGAAATGATGCTCGACTCGAGCAATGATACGGTAGCGATTCTCTATGACATCGAGAACGCACCCATTGAAATGCTTCAGTATACGATTGAAAAGGCACAGCGTTACCAGCCTTGCCGTATGATTGTAGTATCGGACTGGGAGGCACATCCCGAGCAGAAACGATGGGATCGCCTCATGGAATATCCAGATTTTACCTTTCGACAGATTAGTCGTACGTTCTATGGAAAAAATTCATTGGATTCCGCACTCTATGATTCGGCGCAGATCCTATATCAGGAAGGTGTGCGGAAGTACTTTGTTATCACGACGGATTCGGATTTCGTACGGATCGCCGAATCTCTAAACGCTGACGATCCGTCGTATATTATCGGGGTCGGGACGAAGCAGGCGAGCGAAGATTTACGCAACGCCTACAACGAGTTCTTCGTCTATCCGCCGGAATCAAAGCCGATACAAAGTACGAAGAAAAACCAAAAG
Organism: Candidatus Centipeda massiliensis; assembly: GCF_900290285.1. Classification (GTDB taxonomy): domain Bacteria; phylum Bacillota; class Negativicutes; order Selenomonadales; family Selenomonadaceae; genus Centipeda; species Centipeda massiliensis. The sequence continues at coordinate 57,663 of NZ_LT985757.1, forward strand.
GAAAGCAAAAGTACAGAGGTGAAGACCGTGGCAAAGAAGAAATCATCCGAGGATAAGACTGTCAAGCAGAAGTCTGTACAGGAACAGGCAGAAAAAACATCGGAGCAGCAGAAGAAGAAAACGACAGTAACCGTCAAGAAAAAAGATTCACCCGGCAAAGCGGTGGATGAGACGGTGAAGGCTGCCACAAAGTCCAAGAAAAAGCAGGTACAGAACTCCACAGCTCCTGTAGAAAGCATGCCAACGCCTACGATGACGGGATTTTTGACCGTACGTCTCCCCAAGACGCTGCGCAATTCGTTGGAACAAAAGATGCTCGAAGAGGAGGTTTCTCTGGATGAACTCGTGACCTATCTCCTGATGCGTGGACTTGCGGAAAAATAAAGGGAACGACAACGATGAAAAAAGAAGAGCGCGTTCTTCTCTATCAGTTTCCCGATGACCAAATCCATACGGCGCAGGATGTGTTCCGTACACTTGGTATTCGTATACAGATTCTTCCTGCGGACGCATGGCGTGAAAAGGTCGGCTACCTGCTCGGACACAAGGGATTTAAAGCCACGCAGATACAGGAAGAGCAGGAGTTCAGCTTCTCACACCGCCTCATTTTGTTGGAAAATATTCGTGGGAAACGGCTGACGAAAGTTCTCATGGCGATGGAGGAAGCGGGGATTCCGCATATCACGTACAAATCGACGATTACTCCGTACAATACACTGTGGACTCTGCGTTACCTGTGCGAACATATAGCGAAGGAACATGCAGTATCTGTCGAGGATCGGGAAGGAAAGATACAATGAAGAGATTTCTTGCCGTAGTGCTCTCTTTGATGCTTCTTTTTGTCGTGGGCTGCGGCTCGGAGCCGCAGGAAGCAACGGATGTGAAGCTCTCAAAACTGACCATCGGGCTGATGCCTGATACCGACTCCATCCCGTTTATCATTGCAGCAGAGCGCGGATATTTTGCCGAGGAAGGCGTCGAGGTGGAACTCGTTCCTTTTAAGAGTGCGATGGAACGGGATGCGGCACTCCAGAGCGGCAATCTTGACGGCGCAGTTTCCGATCTGCTTGCCGTCATCTTCGCGCGATCCGGAGGATTCTCTCTGCACGCGACATCCTATACGGACGGAAACTACAATCTCGTTGCGGGAAAACATACGGGGATTTCCTCTGCCGCCAATCTGCACGGAAAGGATATTGCCATTTCACGCAACACCATCATTGAGTATGTGACCGATGAAATTCTCGCAGTCAATGGCATGACGGAACAGGATGTCTCCAAGGTCGTTATTCCGCAAATTCCCGTGCGCCTCGAAATGCTGCAGAGCGGCAATCTTGCGGCGGCGGTTTTACCGGAGCCGATGGCGAGCGTTGCAGTGGCATCGGGCAGCCGATATGTAACTGGGTCGGGGGATCTCGGTATCAATCCGGGGGTGATCGTATTTACGGACTCCTCCATCAACGAGAAGGCGCAGTCTATTCGAGCAATGTATCGCGCCTACGATAAGGCTGTCAAATATCTCAATGATACACCGCGTGTGGAGTATATCGATCTCGTGATGGAAAAGAGCGGCTTTCCCGCCCCCGCACGCGATGCCCTCGAACTGAAGCCCTACCGATCCTCCGGACTTCCAGCGGAAAAGGATGTAGAGGAAGCAGTACACTGGGTAAAGAGTAAGGACTTGGGTAGGGACTATCGCTATGACGATCTTGTCTCCAAGCTGCTCACGGAGGAGAAGTAATGCCGTATCTCTCGCAGACAAGTGCGCCCATTCAGGAGGCTCTTGAACGAATGAAGCGCGCACGGCTTGTGCCATTTGACGTTCCAGGGCACAAGCGCGGACGTGGGAATCCGGAGCTTGCGGCATTCCTCGGGTCTGCCTGTCTCGATGTCGATGTGAACTCCATGAAGATGCTTGACAATCTCTGCCATCCGGTCTCGGTGATTCGGGACGCGGAGATTTTGGCAGCAGAGGCATTTCGTGCAGCACATGCATTCTTCATGGTGAGCGGTACAACAGGATCCGTACAGGCAATGGTGCTCTCGACGGTCGGGCGCGGCGATAAGATCATTATGCCGCGCAACGTCCATCGGAGTGCGATCAATGCTCTCATCCTCTGCGGTGCGATTCCGATCTATGTGAATCCCGGCATTGACGATATGCTCGGGATTGCGCTTGGTATGCGCGTGGAGGATGTTGTTGCGGCGATTGCACAGCATCCAGAGGCAAAGGCGGTTTTCGTCAACAACCCGACGTACTACGGGATCTGTTCCGATCTTCGTGCGATTACAGAACTCGCACACGCGCACGGCATGAAAGTACTTGTGGACGAGGCACACGGCACACATCTGTATTTCAGTGACCGTCTGCCCGTTGCAGCGATGGATGCAGGGGCAGACATGGCGGCAATCAGTATGCACAAATCCGGGGGTTCACTCACGCAGAGTTCACTCCTTCTCTGTTCGGACTCCATGCCGCTTGGTTATGTGCACCAGATTATCAACATCACGCAGACCACAAGTGCGTCCTATCTGCTCCTTGTCAGCCTAGACATCAGTCGGCGGAATCTTGCGCTGCGCGGGCGGGAGGTCATCGACAAGATCATCGATCTTGTTGCGTATGCGCGCGACGAAATCAATACCATTGGCGATTATTATGCTTACGGACGTGAGCTGATCGACGGCTCTGCAGTATATGACTTCGACACAACGAAGCTGTCCATTTTCACGCGCGCAACGGGACTTGCGGGGATTGAGGTTTATGATATCCTGCGCGATGATTACGATATCCAGACGGAGTTCGGGGATATTGCCAATCTGCTCGCCTATGTGTCGGTCGGGGATCGCCCGAAGGACATCGAACGCCTTGTCGCGGCACTGGCGGAGATTCGGCGCAACTACCGCAAGGATCCATCCAAGACCCTCAAGATGGAGTATATCGATCCTACGGTCATCTGCGGTCCGCAGGATGCGTTCTATGGAGCGAAGGAGTCTCTGCCCATCGCAGAAACATGCGGACGAATATGCAGTGAGTTTGTCATGTGCTATCCTCCGGGCATTCCAATTCTCGCTCCGGGGGAGCAGATCACGGAGGAGATCCTGACCTACATCCGTTATGCCAAGAAGAAGGGCTGTCAAATCACGGGGCCGGAGGATATGAGCATACGAAAACTCAATGTGATGACGGAGAGTTAAACGATGGAATTTTGGTACACAGAACAACATACACAAAATGTGCGCTTATCGATTCGCGTCAATCGTCAGCTCTACAGTGGACAGAGCGAGTTTCAGCGGATTGATGTATTTGAATCGCCTGAGTTCGGGCGATTTCTGACGCTTGATGGCTATATGATGCTGACAGAGAAGGACGAGTTCATCTATCATGAAATGATCGCACACATCCCTATGTGTGTTCATCCCGAGGCAGAGAACATCCTTGTAATTGGCGGCGGTGATGGGGGAACGGTGCGCGAACTCCTGCGCTATCCGTCCATACGACATATCGACCTCGTAGAGATTGACGAGATGGTGGTCGATGTCTGCCGTGAATACCTTCCATCGACTGCGTCATGTCTCTCGAATGAGCGCGTTCACATCCACTACGAGGACGGACTGCGCTTCGTACGCAAACCCATCGACACATACGACCTCATTGTCGTGGATTCAACTGATCCGTTCGGTCCGGGAGAGGGACTGTTCACGAAGGAGTTCTACGGGAATTGCTTCAAGGCACTGAAAGAGGACGGCATCATGATCAATCAGCATGAGAGCCCATTCTACGAGCAGGACGCCTATGCAATGCAGCGTATGCACCAGCGCATTGTACATTCGTTTCCATTCAGTCGTGTATACCAAGTCCATATACCAACCTATCCATCGGGACATTGGCTCTTTGGGTTCTCGTCTAAAAACCGCCACCCTGTGGAGGGCGTGGACTTTGCACGTTGGAAGTCGCTCGGCATAAAGACCCGCTACTATAACACACAGCTGCATGCAGCTGCATTTGCCCTGCCGAACTATGTGGAGGAGATACTTGAAGATGTGGAACCGCAACATTGAAACGTTTCTCGGATGTGACGGGACGTATGAGGACAGCCATATCGTGATCTTCGGCGCACCGTTTGACTCGACGACATCCTATCGCCCCGGAACACGCTTTGCCGCGCGTACCATGCGGGCAGAGTCCTACGGACTGGAGACGTACAGCCCCTATCAGGATCTTGATCTTGAGGATGCACACGCATTTGACGGCGGCGATTTGGAGCTCCCATTCGGAGACACAGAGCGTGCGCTGGATATGATCCATACATTTACGAAGAATATTTTGACAGACGGACGGCTTCCCTTTCTGATTGGCGGCGAACATCTTGTGAGTCTGCCCGCGATCAAGGCGGCGGCGGAAAAACACCCTGATCTTGTCGTGATTCATTTCGACGCGCATACGGATCTCAGAGACGAATATCTCGGCAATCACCTCTCCCATGCGACGGTTATCCGCCGTGTTTGGGATTTCCTCGGCGACGGACGCATTCATCAGTTCGGCATTCGCAGCGGTGAGCGTGCGGAGTGGAAGTGGGCACGCGAGGGTCATACGAATCTTCGCCCTTTTACATTTGCAGGGCTCTCCGAAGCAATCGCAGAGGTCAAGGATCGTCCCGTATATCTCACCATAGACCTCGATGTGCTCGATCCATCCGCATTTCCTGGCACCGGAACCCCAGAGGCGGGCGGCGTAACATTCATCGAACTCATGAAGGCAGCCCTTTCCGTCATTTACGGGTGCAATGTCGTTGCCTGTGACATGGTGGAGCTTTCACCGCCGCTCGATGCGAGCGGCACATCGACAGCGACGGCGCTCAAGCTCCTGCGGGAGATGATCCTTGCGCTCGAGACAGCTTTTCTTCGCCCGCAAACGGTATGAGGATTTTCGTTTGATACCTGCGGAGCGATTTGCTATAATGATTCGGATATAACAAAGAAAGACGGTGGAGGCATGAAGGTAACGGAACAGGATCTCACGACAACAGCGCATCTCTCGCGCCTTGCGATTCCTGCGGAGGAAAAAGAAGAAGCACTCAAAACATTGGGAGATTTTCTAACGTATGTGGATAATCTATCCAGTGTCGATACGGAGCATGTGCATCCAACGACGTATGCACTTCCCATCGAGAATGTCTTCCGTGCCGACGAGGTGCGCCCGTCCCTTTCCAACAAGGCGGCACTCTCGAATGCTCCTCTTGCAGAGGATGGCTATTTCAAGGTACCGAAGGTACTCGAGGGGTAAGGAGGATTTGTTTTGAGCCTATATGAAAAACCGGCGCATATCCTGCATGATATGCTAACGCGCAAGGATATCAGTGCACGCGAACTGACCGAAGATGTACTTTCGCGCATGGACGCGGTCGAAAACAAAATCGGCGCATATCTTTTGGAAAATCGTGAGGATGCACTTGCCGCGGCGGGTCGCGTGGATACGAAGATTGCAGCGGGGGAGGAGATTCCTTTCCTCGCGGGTATCCCGGGCGCGATCAAAGACAATATCTGTACGAAGGGCGTGCGCACGACAGCCGGATCAAAGATTCTGGAGAACTTTGTTCCGCCCTATGATGCAACGGTCATGACAAAACTGCATGATGCGGACGCTGTCATCCTTGGCAAGGCAAACCTCGACGAGTTTGCAATGGGCGGCTCGACGGAGAACTCTGCCTATCACCCGACTCATAATCCGTGGGACACAGAGCGTGTCCCTGGCGGATCATCGGGCGGCAGTGCGGCGGCGGTTGCATCGGGGACGGCGATCTGGGCGCTTGGCAGCGATACGGGCGGATCGATTCGTCAGCCTGCATCGTTCTGCGGTATTGTCGGGCTGAAGCCGACCTATGGACGTGTTTCCCGCTACGGACTTATGGCGTATGCCTCCTCCCTCGATCAGATTGGCCCCCTCACCCGTGATGTCACGGATGCCGCGCATCTCATGAACGTCATTGCGGGGAACGATGTCATGGACTCGACCGCAAGCAGGGCGGATGTTCCGGACTATACAAAGGCGCTGCGGAATGACGTAAAGGGACTCAAGATTGGTCTGCCAAAGGAATACTTCATCTCGGGAATGGACAGCGATGTCGAAGCCTCCGTTCGCAAGGCGATTGCGGATGTAGAAGCGATGGGAGCGGACGTGCGCGAGATTTCGCTCCCGCACACGGACTACGCCGTCTCGACCTACTATCTGATCGCCCCCGCAGAGGCGGCGACCAATCTTGAGCGTTACGACGGTGTCAGCTACGGTGCGCGTGTGGACGGCGAAGACCTCGTTGACATGATGACGCGTACGCGCACGGAGAAATTCGGTGCAGAGGTCAAACGCCGCATCCTCATCGGCAACTATGCATTGTCCGCAGGTTACTACGATGCCTATTATCTCAAGGCACTCAAGGTACGTACCCTCATTCAGCAGGACTTTACGCGTGCCTTTGAAGAGGTCGATGTTATCATGACGCCGACGGCGCCGACTCCCGCCTATAAGATCGGTGAGATGACAAGCCCCTTGCAGATGTATCTGCAGGACATCTCGACCGTTCCCGTCAATCTTGCGGGGCTCCCAGGGATTTCCATCCCCTGCGGTTTCACTGCGTCTGGTCTGCCCATTGGGCTGCAGATCATCGGGCGTCCGCTTGCCGAGGAGGCCATCCTGCGTGCGGCGTACGCCTATGAGCAGGCACATGATTTCCATACGAAATTGGCGCCGATTGGAGGAAGGGCATGAAATACGAAACCGTCATCGGTCTTGAAATTCACTGTGAACTCAAGACAAAGACCAAAATTTTCTGCGGCTGTGCGACGGGCTTCGGTGCAGATCAGAATACGCATGTCTGTCCCGTCTGCCTCGGACTTCCCGGCGTCCTGCCCGTCGTCAATCGTCAGGTGGTAAACTACGCCATCAAGGCGGGACTTGCAACCAACTGCGAGATCAATGGATATAGCAAGTTTGACCGCAAGAACTACTACTATCCAGATCTCCCGAAGAATTTCCAAACCTCGCAGTTCGACCTCCCGATTGCGGAGCATGGGTGGGTCGATATCGACACAGAGTCTGGGAAGAAGCGCATTCGTCTGACGCGCATCCACATGGAGGAGGACGCAGGGAAGCTCGTGCACTCCGGCACGACGATCAAGGACTCCTCCTCGTCCAACGTGGATTACAACCGTACGGGTGTCCCCCTACTTGAAATCGTCTCCGAGCCGGATATGTCCTCGGCGGAAGAAGCGCGTGCCTACATGGAGAAGATCAAGACGATCATGGAGTACATCGATGTCTCCAACTGCCGCATGGAGGAGGGGAATCTCCGCGCGGATATCAACGTCTCTCTGCGTCCTGTCGACTCGGACAAACTGGGAACGCGCACGGAGATGAAGAACATCAACTCCTTCAAGGCACTCGAAGATGCCATCAACTATGAAATTGAGCGGCAGACCGAGGTGCTCGAGGACGGCGGTCACATCATTCAGGAAACGCGCACATGGGATCCTGAGCGCGGCATCACCCTCTCCATGCGCAGCAAGGAGGAGGCACATGACTACCGCTATATGCCGGAGCCTGACCTGCCGCCGATTGTGACGAGCGCAGAGGAGATCGAGGCGATCCGCAAGGAACTGCCCGAGCTGCCCGATACACGCCGTGCCCGTCTGATGGACGAAGCGGGGCTTTCCGCTTACGATGCGGGCATCATTACAAGCTCGCGTGCAATGGCGGAGTACTACGATGCCATTACGGCGACGGGCGCGGACGCGAAACTCGCAGCAAACTGGCTGATGGGCGATCTCGCAAAGAACCTCAATGCCGAGGGCAAGACGATCGAGGATTCACCCGTTGATGCAAAGCGTCTCGGTGAGATGATCCTACTCATCTCGAAGGGGACGATTTCCTCGAAGATCGGCAAAACCGTATTCAAGGAGATGTGGACATCGCCCGATACACCTGAAAAGATCGTTGCGGACAAGGGGCTTGTCCAGATCACCGACACAAAGGAGATCGAGAATATTGTCGATCAGGTCATCGCAGCGAACGCAAAAGCCGTCGAGGACTACAAGGGCGGCAATAAGAAGGCAATCGGTGCGCTTGTCGGACAGGTGATGAAGCAGTCCAAGGGCAAGGCGAACCCACAGATGGTCAACGAACTCTTGGCAAAAAAACTCGGCTGACCAAGACTTTCCCATATGACAGGGAAGGGGAACCGCGAAGCGGTGGAAGGGGCACAAAGAAGGGGCGTTGTACGAAGTTTTGCTTCGTGCAACAGCCCCTTTGTCAAAGGGGGCATTTCCATGAACTATGAAGCTGCTATTTTCGATTTGGACGGAACGCTCGTCAACTCATTGGACGATCTGGCGGACAGTGCCAATGCCACACTTCACGCACACGGATTTCCTACACATGAAGTGGAGGCATATCGTTATTTCGTGGGCAACGGCTCCCGAAAACTCATCGAGCGAATCCTGCCGGAGGAACACGCAACAGATACGGCTTTCGTGGAGCAATTTATGTCGGAGTACAAGGACTGCTACGCGCGAAATCTGCTCCAAAAGACGAAACCGTACGACGGCATTCTGAAAATGCTTGAAGAGCTGCAGCGACGCGGTATTCCGATGGCAGTCTGTACCAACAAACATCAGTCCGCGGCGGAGACGATTGTAGAGGCACTGTTCCCGCACGATACATTTTTGGAAATCATCGGCGATCAGGAAGGACTGCCACGTAAGCCTGATCCGCAAAAGGTGCTTCGCATCATGAAAAATTTTGGCGTTACGGGGGAGCAGACCGCGTATTTTGGCGATACAAGCGTGGATATGGATACAGCGCGCAATGCAGGAGCGTCTGCAATCGGCGTTCTCTGGGGATTCCGATCGAGGGAAGAACTCGTGGCACATGGGGCAGATATTCTCCTGACACATCCGATGAAACTATTTGAAAAGGTAACATTTGCAGAACGATGAAGCAGAAAAAGATGATAAAGAAAGCCGTGCAGGCGATTCCCGTTTGCGAAGGACAGACCTATGAACTTCATATTGACCGCCTCGGAACGAGCGGGGAGGGAGTAGGGAGATATGAGAACTTTACCATCTTTGTCCCGCATGCACTCCCCGGCGAGACCATCTCTGCCGTCATTGAAGATGTAAAGAGCAGCTATGCACGCGGCCGTATCAAGCAAATCCTGCACGAGAGTGTCGACCGCGCTGCACCGCTCTGCGCACTCTACGAGGAGTGCGGCGGCTGTCAGCTCCAACACCTCTCCTATGAGGCTCAGCTGCATGCAAAACGTGCACAGGTCATAGACGCATTGACCCATATCGGCAAACTCCCGCAGATTCCCGTGCGGGAAACACTGCGTGCAGAAGAACCGTGGAACTATCGAAACAAGATGCAGTTTCCGATTGGACGAGACAGCGGAAAGATCGTGATTGGCTGCTTTGCACAGGGCAGTCACACGATTATCAATACGGAAAACTGCCATATCCAGCGTGCGGAGAACAATGACCTAGCAAATACTGCACGTGAGATTGCAGAACATCTCCACATTCCTGTCTATAACGAGGACACACACAAGGGGGTTCTACGCCATATCGTCGGACGGGTTGGGCGAAGCAACGATCTCATGGCCGTCATCGTTACTGCAACAAAGCAACTGCCGCGTGCCAAGGATTTTGTGCGCATGCTGCGCGAGCGTCTGCCGAACCTCGCCAGTGTTCATCAGAATATCCAGACCTATCGCAACAACGTCATCATGGGGCGCGACACACAGCTGCTCTGGGGACGACCGACGATTATCGATTCTTTGGGTCAGCTGAACTTCCACATCTCCCCACGCTCCTTCTTTCAGATCAATACAAGACAGGCAGAACGCCTTTACGAGCAGGCACTCTCCTATGCCGATCTTCACGGAACAGAAACGGTCATCGACGCCTATTGCGGCACGGGAACAATCACACTGTTTCTTGCCCAAAAAGCGAGGAAGGTCTACGGTATTGAAATCGTACAACCCGCCATCCTCGACGCGCGAAAAAATGCACGCGACAATCATGTAAAGAACGCCGAGTTCATCGTGGGCGATGCGACCGCCGTCATGCCCGCTCTCTACAAGCAGGGCATTCGCCCCGATGTCGTCGTCGTCGATCCGCCGCGTGCCGGCTGCACCGAAACCGTTCTGCGTACCTTTGCGAATATGAAGCCACAGCGCATCGTCTACGTCTCCTGCAACCCCGCCACACTTGCGCGCGATCTTGCTATCCTAAAAGACCTCGGTTATGCCGCACAGGAAGTTCAACCCGTAGATTTGTTTCCTCAGACATCACATGTCGAGACGATAACATTGCTGTTACGGATGAGGAAATAAAAGTTCGGAATACAATCTGAAAAACATACTTCCTGAAACACCATCGGGAAGATCATACCTCCGCAACACGTCAAATCCCCCCAATAAATTTATTGCAGGGGGATTTGAATGTGTACGTTTGGCGGTCTATACAAGAAAAAACCTCTCGATCCATTTGAATCGAGAGGTTTTGAGGTAAGTGTAATCTTAGTGAATCGCTGATAAGCTGAATTTATCAGTTCTTCCTTAGGTCATATCCTATTCTTTGACGTATGCCGTAATCGGCTTGTAATGCTTCTGGAAGAACTCCTCTGCAACCTGTGGGAAGAGTGCATAGGAGAGAACATCCTCATCGGACGGGTTGAGATAGCCCTTATTCTTGAGTTCCTCTTTAAACTCTGCAAATGTCGTTGCCTTCGCATCCTCGATGGAGCAGTCCTCGATGATATCCTCAGGCGCAATGCCAAGCGTGTCGGTCAAGAACTTGCGATCGATCTCAACAGGGGTTCTGCCGAACTTGCCGCGTGCGAGATCCTTGAACTCGGTTGGAACCATCTTGTAGCGCTCACCAGTCATAACATTGAAGGTCGCCATAGTACCGACAATCTGAGAAGACGGCGTAACGAGCGGGGGATAGCCGACATCCTTGCGAACGCGCGGCATCTCATCCAACAGATCCTGATACTTGTCCTCCATACCGGCTTCCTTGAGCTGGTTCGCAAGGTTGGAAAGCATTCCGCCGGGAATCTGGAAATCCAACACATTCGGGTTCACATCGAAGTAGCCCTTAAGGTTAAAGGTCTTGATGAGATCCTGCTTGACCCCAAGGAAGTACTTCGAGATTGGCGTCATCGCCTGACGGTCAAGCCCTGTATCGCGCTCTTCGCCTTCGAGCATTGCCACCATCGTCTCTGTGCACGGCTGCGAAGTATCGCTTGAGAAGGGGGCAAGTGCTGTATCAATGATATCGACACCTGCTTCGATCGCTTTCAGATAGGTTGCATGACCGAATCCCGAGGTGCAGTGCGTATGAAGATCAATGGGAATCTTTACCGCAGCCTTGAGCTTCTTGACAAGATCCTCTGCCACATACGGCTTCAGAAGGCCTGACATATCCTTGATACAGACGGAATGACAGCCCATTTTCTCGAGTTCAACAGCCAACTCGACGAAGCTCTCATTCGTGTGAACAGGGCTGATCGTATAGACCAGACAGCCTTGAACATGCGGCTTCTCAGGGCACTTGAGCGCCGCGTCAATCGCAACTTTGAGGTTGCGAATGTCATTGAGAGCATCAAAAATACGGAATACGCCAATGCCATGCTCAGATGCCTTCTGGACGAACTTTTCCACGACATCATTGGAGTAATGATTATAACCAAGCAGGTTCTGACCACGGAGAAGCATCTGGATCGGAGTTTTGAGATTCTTCTTCAAAATATCCAAACGCTCCCACGGATCTTCATCAAGGAAGCGCAGGCAGCTATCAAACGTAGCACCGCCCCATGCTTCAAGAGAATTGTAGCCAATGGCATCAAGTGCCGCAAGCTGTGGAAGCATATCCGAAATTCTCATGCGGGTTGCCAACAGTGACTGGTGACCATCGCGGAGGACAGTCTCAGTGATTTTGACCGGATTCTTTGCCATAAAAGAACACTCTCCTTGATTAAACAGTATAATCAAAAATTATATAACCCAACATCTAAATTATAGAATCAAATTGCATTATTGTCAATGACAAGTTATAAAATTCACATATCTTTGGATATCGTTTTCCATTAAAAATTCCCCCTCCAACTATCCATAATTACCATTATGGATAGTTGGAGGGGGAATCAATCTAAAACTACATGTCGGGACGCATTCCGGTTTTTCCGGCAAATTTATGATAGCTGCCGCCGTTGTGTCTGCGTTTCAATTCTTCAAGCAAATCCTCCGGTGTCATATTGTGATAAGCCAACAAAACCAAACAGTGATACCAGAGATCACCCATTTCATAAAGCACATCTTCACGAATGTTATTTTTGGATGCAATGATGGTCTCCGCCGTTTCTTCGCCAAGTTTTTTCAGGATCTTGTCTTGCCCTTTATCGAAGAGATAGTTTGTATAAGAGCCTTCCACCGGATGCAGCCGACGGCTCTGAATAACTTGATAGAGATCGGATAGAATCTCTGCAAGCGGCATATCATCTTTTGCATCAACGGGAACAATGCTGTTTTCGCTGGCATGATAGAGTTTCCGCCCGCTAAAGCACGAATACGATCCGGTATGACATGCTACACCGGTCTGTTTGACACGGAGAAGGAGCGTATCACCATCGCAGTCGTATGAGAGTTCCTGAACACGCTGCACATTTCCCGATGTTTCTCCTTTTTTCCACAGCTTCTTACGGCTGCGACTGTAGTACCACGCAGCCCCGGTTTCAATCGTTTTTTCAAGGGCTTCGCGGTTCATATACGCGAGCATAAGAACTTGATTGTTTTCTTCCTGAACAACAACAGGTACAAGCCCATGCGCATCAAATTGAATCATAGAAAGATCAACATTCATCAGAATCGAACCTCCAGACCACGTGATTTTAGGTATGTTTTAACTTCTTTGATCGACAGATCACCATAATGAAATAAGGACGCCGCGAGCACAGCATCCGCTTTTCCATCAGCAAGCACATCATAGAAATGCTCCAACTTGCCGGCTCCTCCGGAAGCGATTACGGGAACATTGACGTTTTCTGACACAGCGCGGGTAAGTGCAATATCATAACCGTTTTTCGTACCATCAGCGTCCATACTGGTTAGTAAAATTTCGCCAGCACCAAGCGCAACAGCATTCTTTGCCCACGAAATACAGTCCAACCCCGTAGGTATCCGTCCTCCGTTCATATAGACTTCCCACGAATTCTCCCCATTGCGTCTGGCATCGATTGCAATGACAATACATTGCCTTCCGAAACGCATTGCTCCTTCCCGAATAATCTCAGGATTTTTGATTGCGGCCGTATTTACAGAAATTTTATCTGCCCCCGCATTTAACATACGCCGCATATCTTCTGTGTTTCGAATGCCGCCTCCAACCGTCAATGGAATAAATACTTTTGAGGCACAGTCGGATACAACGTCCACCATTGTATTTCGCTCCTCATTGGACGCCGTGATATCCAGAAATACAAGCTCGTCTGCCCGTTCTTTGTCATAGCGCTCGGCTAAATCACCGGGATTTCCTGCATCTCTTAATCCGACGAAATTTGTCCCCTTGACGACACGCCCGTCTTTGACATCAAGGCAAGGAATAATACGTTTTGCAAATGTTTTTTTCAAGATGGAACTCCCCCTTTTTCAAAAGATGGATTCATGTTAGCGAGCAGCAGCAATCGCCTTGGATAAAGAAAGCGTCCCTTCATAGATGGATTTTCCGGCAATCACACCGATGATTCCATCCGCTTCCCGTTCTTTCAGTGCGTGAATGTCCTCCAGTGATCGCACTCCCCCAGAGGCAATGACACGGACGCCGGATTCCAATGCCAGTTTAGCGGTTGCTTCTACATTGACACCGGAGAGGGTTCCATCCCTCGCTATATCGGTATATATGATGGTTTCTAATCCATACGAGGAGAGTTCCTTCGCCAGAGCAATGGCAGAAATACCACCTGATATACCCCATCCGTCTATTGCTGCGATCCCATCCTTGGCATCAATTCCGACGGCGATGCGCTCTCCATAACGCTGGCAGGCTTCCTTGACGAGGCTTCGATTCTGGACAGCGGCAGAGCCTAGGATCACGCGGGATACACCAAGATTCAATGTGCTTTCTATGGCTTCGAGCGTACGTATTCCACCGCCGACCTCGATCGGAATGTGGATATTGCTGAGAATGTTCTTTATCGCGGCACCGTTGCATGGTTTTCCCGCAAGTGCCCCATCAAGGTCAACTACATGCAGGAATTCAGCCCCTTCTCGTTCCCAGCGGAGAGCGGCTTCCTCCGGCGCGGTGCTGTATACTGTTTCCTGTGCAAAATCTCCTTTGTACAGACGGACGCATTTCCCATTGCGCAAATCGATTGCAGGGAGAACAATCATACACTTACCTCCAATCCGTAACGGATAAAGTTATGAATGATGCGCAGCCCAATGTCCCCAGACTTTTCTGGATGGAATTGTGTTGCCATAATATTTCCTGCGGATATCGATGCTGTAATCTTCTCGCCGTAGAAGCATGTCGATGAAATGATGGACACATCATCAGGCATCGCGTGATAGCTGTGTACAAAGTACACATAGGGATACGGAGAAAGCCCATGGAACAGTCCAGTCTCTCTGTGATGTTCCGAAATATCCAGTGCGTTCCACCCCATGTGTGGAATCTTTTCATGCGGTGCGGATATTTTGTGCACATGGCCACGCAGTAGATTAAGCCCTTCTACGCCGGAGGATTCATCACTGCCCTCGAAGAGAATTTGAAGCCCGACACAGATACCAAGCAACGGAACCTCTCGCTCAACGTTCTCTTTGATTGCAGGAATTAGTCCGGATGCTTTTAGCTGCTTCATGCAGTCTCCGAACGCCCCCACGCCCGGAAGTACAACTTGATCCGAGGAGAGGATGTCTTCACTTCGGGAGCTGACACGTACTTCTGCCCCCAATGCGGCAAATGCTTTTTCAACACTGAATAAATTTCCCGCGCCGTAGTTTATTATCGTAATCATAATGAACTCCTCACAGAAGTCCCTTAGTCGATGGGACGGCATCCCCCAATCGCCCATCTTTTTCTGCGGCAATCCGAAGGGCGTGTGCAAGCGCCTTGAATACAGCCTCTACCTTATGATGCGAGTTCGTTCCATAGAGAATCTTCACATGCAGTGTGATCCCAGCATGCACGGCAAAGGCACGAAGAAACTCCTCCGTCAGCTCTGTATCAAAGGAACCGATCATTGGCGCCATGGGAACATCCCCGGGATCATAGACGAGAAATGGGCGGCCGCTGATATCCAGTGCGACAAAGGCAAGGGTCTCGTCCATCGGAAGATAGAAAGAACCATATCGCGTTATGCCGCGTTTATCGCCAAGAGCAGCATGAAATGCCTGCCCCAGCGTAATGCCAATATCCTCAATGGAGTGATGTCCATCGACTTCGATATCTCCATTGCATTTCACATGGAGATCAAACTGACCATGCGCAGAAAAGAGTGTCAGCATGTGGTCGAAGAAGCCAATACCGGTGGAAATCTCTGATATTCCCGTACCGTCCAAACTAATGGAGACAGAGACATCTGTTTCTTCTGTTTTTCTGTGTGTTTTTGCACAGCGCTTATTCATGGATGTTCCTCCACAAAAGACTTCATGACGCGATAGACTGCATCGTTTTCCTCTGGACGACCGATGGAAACCCGCAGCATATTTTCGAGCTGCGTAGTCTTACCAAAACTTCGTACGCCGATCCCATGTTTGATAAACGCTTTGTTCAGCGCGTCTGCGTGAGGATAATGAATCAGAATGAAATTTGCATGAGATGGATAGACCGTCACAGAATGGAGCTGTCTATACTTTTCCTGCATACGCTCACGTTCCGCACAGATCATTTGAATCTGCGGCTCAAACTCCGAGCGCATTTGAAAGACGGTATCTGCTGTGACCAGTGACGGAACGTTGATATGATACGGCATATAGGTCTTTTCCACCATCGCAATGGCATCCCTATGTGCCAGCATATAACCGACACGACACGAGGCAAGTGCATACGCTTTTGAGAAGGTACGTGCAATCATGATATGTGGATATTTTTTCAGCAGCGGCAGAGCCGTATTTCCATAAAACTCAATGTACGCTTCATCAATCAGAAATGCACATGAGATATTCTCTGCGATACATTCAATATCTTCCATTGTCAATACTTGCCCCGTCGGATTGTTCGGGTTGCAGATTACTGCAAGGGAGGCATCGCTTTGATTGACCGTCTGGATGAAGGTCTCTACATCCAGTGTATAATCCTCGTTCAGAAGAACAGGAACAGCGGAAGCATCTGCCACGGCAGCATAGATTCCGTACATGGAAAATGACGGGGTTGGATAAACGATCTTATGTCTATCATCACCGCCAAAGGCGTAAAATACCTTCTCTATGATCTCGCTTGAACCATTTCCAATGATGACATTTTCTTTACGATACCCGTACGCCTCCCCAATCTGCTCACAGAGCAGATCATATTCTTCGTTGGGATAGCGTGAAAATGCTACACGTGACAGGCGCGTCATAACCCGTTCCTCTACCAAAGGGGGAAGCCCGATATTTGATTCGTTGGCATTCACCTTGATGTGCCAATCCTGTTCACTTGTATCATAGTGTGGCATCAACGCCAATCCATCACGATAGTTCAGCATATTCTCCCCTCCTCATCCGAATTGCACGCGCATGTGCCTCGAGCCCTTCTGTTTCGGCAAGACGAATGATATCATCGCTGACATCCTCAAGGGCTTTCTGCGTATAGGATATGATGCTTGTACGTTTCATGAAAGTCTCTACATTTAGAACAGAATAGAATCGCGCCGTCCCTCCCGTCGGCAGAACATGATTTGGTCCTGCGAAATAGTCCCCGAGCGGCTCCGGAGAATATTCTCCGATAAAGATAGCTCCGGCGCATCTGATCTGAGGAAGCGTATGGAACGGATCTCCGAGGAGCAGCTCAATGTGCTCGGGTCCAGATACATTCGCAAGATGAATCGCCTGCTCCATATTCTCTGTTACGATAATACGTCCGTTGGCTTCCAGAGATGCACTTGCGATATCCTTACGCGGAAGTGTTTCCAACTGGCGCAGCACCTCATTCATGGATTGCTCCGCCAACGATTTGTCATCTGTGATGAGAATACTCGACGCAAGAGGGTCATGTTCTGCCTGACTGAGCAAATCTGCGGCTATGTATGAAGGGGACGCACTGTCATCGGCCAGAATCAGAATTTCGCTTGGTCCCGCAAGCATATCAATATCGACGTGACCGTATACTTCCTTCTTTGCAAGTGTCACAAAAAGATTCCCGGGTCCCGTGATCTTATCGACACGGGGAACACATTCTGTCCCATAAGCCATCGCTGCGATTGCCTGTGCACCGCCCATTTTGAATATTTTATGAATACCGAGGAAGCGAGCGGCAACAAGAACGTATGGGTTTATCGCACCATCCTTGGTCGGAACAGACATAATGATCTCTCCAACACCAGCAACAAGAGCGGGAATCGCATTCATAAGAACCGACGAAGGATATGACGCTGTTCCTCCAGGGACATAGATGCCGACACGAGCGAGTGGAAGAATCACCTGACCGAGAATCGAGCCGTGTGCGCGGTAAGTCATCCACGCACGAGGTTTTTGCTCCTCATGATAGGAGAAGATATTGTCAGCCGCCTTTTTGAGCGAGGCGACGACGTCCGGATCAGCCTTGCGCTCAGCTTCACAAAATTCCTTCTCCGACACCATCAAGCTGTCCGATGTCAGATCAACACAATCCAGTAATTTGGTGTAGTGAAAGAGTGCCTCATCCCCCTTATCCCGCACATCTCGAACAATGCGATGAACAAGCGCAGTCGGCGAAAGATCTTCCCCGAAGATTTGCATATTGCTCTGTCGTATACAGTCGCTAAGCGTCAGCTCATCAAACGCCTTCTTTTTGAGCAGATCTTCGGCAGCACCTATGCCAATATCTGCAACAGAAACAATATTCATCGGACTTCCCCGCTTTCTAAAACTTGTTTCAAATCGTTGACGATGTTATAAATACGATCGAACTTTAGCTTAAAGCTCACGCGATTGGCAATGAGGCGGGCACTGACATCCATAATGTGTACGACCTCTTCTAAGTCGTTCTCTGCGAGTGTAGTTCCGGTCTCCACAATATCGACAATACTCTCGGAAAGCCCCACAATCGGCCCCAATTCAATTGATCCGTTCAGCTTGATATACTCCATCTGCATTCCCTGCTGTGCAAAGAATTGCTCCGCGATATGCGGATACTTCGTTGCCACTCGCGTGTGTGCATAATCGGTGAGATGTGCACGTTTCTCCGCACGCGGCACAGCCATCATGAGCCGACATTTTCCGAACCCGAGATCAAGCAGCTCATAGACATCCTGCTCAGACTCCAGCAGCACATCCTTACCGATGATACCAATATCTGCTGCGCCATACTCCACGTATGTGGGCACGTCCGATGTTTTTGTGATGATGAATTGAACCTTGTGCGCATCATTTGAAATCACAAGTTTACGAGATTTTTCACTGAGGTTGTCTGCTGTGATTCCAATTTTCTGAAATAGATGTGCGGATAGAGAGAACAGTTTTCCTTTTGGCAAGGCGATTGTCAAATAATCAGCAGCATATTTTTCCATGTAATCCCCTCTTATCCTTTAGTTGGTTAAAGAGCTAATATAATCGTATACTACCACGTTGGAGATAATAGGTCAACCAATCAAAAAGGATTTTTACCTCTTATCGCGAATACTCTGTAAGTATATAGAAAATTCATCCATACAAAAGGAGTCGCAGATGGCACTTCAAATATTATCATTTGTAAGATTAAGTGATAAACAAATAGGTCTCATCCATCAAAGCTATCCACATTGTCAATGCAGATGTATACGTCCATCGGAAGTCGGTGACGTTCTTTCCGAGATAGATATTCTGTTGGGTTATGATGCGCAAATGGACATGGAGAAGTATCTCCCCCAAATGCCGCGCCTCCAATGGATCCATACGTATAGTGCGGGCGTTGAAAAACTTCTATCGAACGTGACGTTCTCTCAGTCCGATATACTGCTGACAAATTCGCGCGGCATTCATGGCATCCCCATGGCAGAGCATGTACTTGGGACAATGCTTGCGTCCGGCAGGTGCCTCATCGAGGCATGGGAAAATCAAAAGGCACGTATATGGAAGCGCTTGACGGAGCCTGACGAGCTGTTTGGAAAAACTGCAGCCATCATCGGGTTGGGCAGCATCGGCAGAGAGATTGCAAAACATCTCAAAAATATGGGGATGCGTGTTGTTGCAGTAAAGCAAACAACATCTATCGAGCCGTTTGTCGATCAGTTATTTACGATCGATCATCTGCCAGCGGCACTGTCCTGTGCGGACTACATAATCGTTACCCTTCCCTTGACACCGCAGACCAAAAAATTATTTAACCGCAAAACATTTGACATGATGAAAGAAAATGCATTCTTCATCAATGTATCCAGGGGCGATATCGTCGAAGAAGCCGACTTAGAGGAGGCTCTTACGACAAAGCGCATACGCGGAGCCTCCCTTGATGTTTTCACGACCGAGCCGCTTCCAGAGGATTCTCCGTTGTGGGATGTGCCGAATTTGTTTATCACACCGCACCACTCGGCGATATCCCCCATGTATCTGGATCGATCCCTCAAAATTTTTCGCAACAACTTACAGATCTTCCCGCAGCGTATTGGGATGCTCAATGTAGTAGACAAGCAGCGCGGTTACTGAGCCGCACATGTTCAATTCCATGCATCCGCCTGTTTTAATATGGACAGCACCAGAGAATCCTCTGGTGCTGCTTTTTTTTGATGATATTGAATGATTTCCGCTTCTTTCACAGTGCCGATTGCACGCAATTTATCTGCACCGATATACGGATGACTGACGTAGACGTATAGCGCCATTCCGATTCTTCCACGAATACGCCGTGAATCTTTCACGCGGGTGAAATAAGGGATAGCGGATGGAACAAATCGATATAGGAGGACGGCGAGCACCTTTCCCCAGATATCAGCCGTCCCTTTTGTACGTCCAATATCATGGAGCAATGCGCAGCGCGTGAGCAGGAGATACTCAGCCGTATCCATGTGTCCATGTTCTGTATAGAGTTCTTGTGCTGTAAGTGCGACACGAAAGGCATGATACTGATCTGCCGCATGCATATCATAGAAAAGCTTTTGCTCCGCAGAGCTAAGATACGACCGCACAAAGTCATGTCCTTTCGCATCAAGCCGCCCGAACAAAGCGCGCATAAACTGATGAATCCGCTGTCTCATCCGAAATACTCTAACAATTCATATCCCCGTGCTGCGCAGGATTGTTCGGCACATGTACGGGACTGCTCCTTCATCCCAAGTTCCACAACCTTGCCCGCCCGACGAAGCTCCGTCGCTCGCCGGATCGCATTATCAATGCAAGCATCTGTATAGCCGATATACACATCTTTAGAGGAAGGCCGAATTTGTACTCCTTGGCGAGAAAGTGCAAGCAAAATTCTCTCCACACCGAGAGCAAAACCCGTTGCCGGCATGGGATGTCCATATTCTGTCAAAAGATGATCATAGCGACCGCCACCACATAACGGAAATCCCAATCCGATTGAATAGCCCTCAAAAACCATTCCTGTATAGTAGTTAAAATCTCGGATGGTACCAAGATCAAAGCGAACATAATCCTCATAACCGTATGACTGGATCAGCGCATAAATTGCGGCAAGATTGTCAACAGCTGACCGGCTCTGCGTATTGAGAGGAAGATCATAGAGTCGTTTCAGCAGGTCATCCTTGCCATTCAGCAACGGCAGCGTCTTCAGTGTTTCTCTGGCCTCAAGCGAAAGAGGCAATGCGTCAATCAGCTGATTCATGAAGACAATATCATGACGTTCTATTGCGGACTTGAACTCCTTGCACTGCTCATCCTCGATCTCATAATATGCCAGCATACCATCAAGGAAATCGACTTGTCCCATGTGTATCTGAAAATCCTTGATTCCGCATGTAAGAACGGACTCGATTGCCAAAGCAACAATTTCAGCGTCTGAGGCAGGTGTATCACTCCCCATTAGCTCTACTCCCGCTTGATGGAATTCACATTGACGCCCCATCTGCGTTTGCTCCACACGAAATACGTTGCCCAAATAGGACAATTTCAAAGGAGTGGGCGCATCCTTCAGACGGCTGCTGACCAGTCTTGCAATCGGCGTTGTCATTTCGTTGCGGAGAGCAAGAGGCTTGTTCTGATTCCCCAACAGCATAAATAGAGAATTCTCCTCCGATATGCGTGGTGCCAATGTTTCCAGATGTTCAATGGTAGGCGTGACGACCTCATCATATCCCCACAGCCGAAACAGACCGGACAGGTTATTTTCCATGTGCCGCATTTCTGCTGCATCTTCGGGCAGGAGATCTCGTGTTCCGTATGGTGTTTCCAAAATAAGTTTTTCAGATTTCATCGAAGGTTCTCCTTATCAATCAGCGGTTCAGAAATCCCCTTTTCAAGTACGAGCGTATATCCGTCTGCACCGTAATTCAGACATCGTTTAACACGGCTGATGGTCGCAGTACTGGCTCCGGTATGTGCCACAATATCGTCATACGTATTTCCGGCATACAGCATACGGGCAACATCCAGGCGCTGTGCCATCGCACGGAGTTCCCCGATCGTACAGACATCTTCAAAGAATTGGTAGCACTCCTCCATGGTATCCAGCGAAAGGATGGCACGACACAGTTGATCGGTTAGATCATCTCTCAATTTTTGATTTACCATTATAGATCCCTCTCATGAATACTCCGACTCATTTGCTTATTTGCTCACAGTATATCACAGAATCAAGCCTACGAAAAGTTGAGACAGCGATCCCCGTATCAATCAAGAAGAAAAATGCAGCACAATATCCTTACCATCCCATGCTGTTTGATCGGTCGGAACAGAGATACGAACTATCTTTTCCTCATTGTTTTCCGTGCCAGTGTCAACGATTTCCTCTACCGTCCCCTGCTCAGAAAAACCGTTCAGCTCATATTGAACAAATTGTCCCGGATAAACGCGATCTGCAAGCGCGCTCGGTATTTCCGCCTCGATCCGACAGTTATCCATAATACGCAAAGATAGAATATCGTCTCCGCTCTCAATACGATCTCCTTCTTTTACGAAAATCTGCGACACCGTACCTTCGCGCACAGCAAAGAGTCCTGTCGTTCCCGTATGGTCACGCGCTTTCGCAAATAGAGCCTCCGCTTTTTTTAGCTGCTCCTCTGCCGCCCGTATTGCGACAGGGTTTGGTGCTTCTGCAGTTTGCCCACTGCCCACAGTCAGCATATTTTTTTCCTGCTCGTATGCCGCAATAGCTTCCTTTCTTTTCGCTGCGCTGACTGCCCCCATTTCATATAGTTCATTCATGCGCTCCATACGCACGCGCGCTGACTCTAAGGCCTCTGTTGGTACGGGGATACTCTGCGCCGCCACTGTTCCATATTGGATTTGTTCGATGTTCTTTTGTGCGAGTTCTACATTCTTTTTCAAGTGTGCAAGTTCCTCGTCTGAGCATACATTCTGTACTGTGACAAGGAGTGCTCCCCGCACAATAGATGCTCCTTCCTCTGTATGTATTTCTTGAACAATCATTGGATTTGCTGCCTGTAATATGCTTTGCTCGTAGACAAGACGCGCATTTGATATTATAAATTGATCCGATTGCCTCATCCCATACAGTAGGAAAAATGAAAGACAGGTGACAACGAACAAAAAAATGGTAAGAAACAGATATGTTCTCCTTTTTAGGAGCTCGGTAATGTCGTTTTCCATAGCAGCCTCTAAAAAATATGGCTGTCAGCAATGTGACAGCCATGAGCCAATGTATCATATTAGGAAAGCACCGAAAAATTCAGCCGCGCCATCTTAGCGCATCTTTTTCTCCCGCACTTCGCCGGCAAATCTTCCACATAGCCCTTGCTATGCGTCCGGTTTTCCTCCTTGTTCGGATGAAAAATCTACGTCAATCTGAGGGGCTATTTTATCAGTGATTCCTTAGACAGATGTCTGCTGACGTATGACCGCAACCGCTTCTTCAAATGCCTGCGGGAGTTGTTCCGGATTCTTGCCGCCAGCCTGAGCCATATCGGGACGTCCACCGCCGCCTCCGCCGACGGCTTTTGCAGCCGCCTTGATGATATTGCCCGCATGTGCTCCTAGCTTCACTGCTATCTTATCCGCCTTGACTACCAGACTGACCTTATCGTCAATAACAGCACCAAGAACCACAATCCCGCAATCCAGCTTCTCACAGGTAAGATCCGCAATGTTGCGAAGTTCATCCATGGAGTCGACATTGGCTTTTCCCACAACCACATGGAACTTTCCAATCTCTTGAACGCCCATAAGAAGCTTCTGTGCATCCGCCTTATCACGGAACTCGGCAAAACTCCGCAGCTGCTCCTGCATAGACTTTCTCTCGCTCATAAACTTATCAATTTGTGCAACAAGCTCCTCGGATCTCGTCTTTAGTTTATGTGAGAGTTCCTGCACGGTCCGTGCCATTTCTGTCGCATAAGCAAACGCAGCACAACCGGTAATTGCCTCGATGCGGCGCACACCGGCCGCAACGCCCGATTCACTGACAATCTTGAACAGGCCAATCTGTCCCGTGTTGGTTACATGAGAACCACCGCAGAGCTCGATGCTGAAGTTTGGGACACGAACGACACGGACAATATCGCCGTACTTCTCTCCGAAGAGCGCCATCGCACCAAGTGCCTTTGCCTCATCAATCGGCATCGTGGAGATATGGAGGTCAATCGAACGAAGTATCTCTTCATTGACAAGCTCTTCGACATCGCGAAGCTGCTGCTCGCTCACAGGTTCAAAGTTTGTGAAATCAAAGCGAAGCCGTTCCGGTGTAACAAGTGAGCCCGCCTGCTGTACATGATCGCCGACAACGCGCTGAAGTGCCGCCTGTAAGAGATGGGTTGCCGTATGGTTTCGCGCAGATGATAGTTTTTTCGTTGTATCAAGGCAGATTTCCACGGAGTCACCGCGTTGGATCTGTCCTTCCTCGACGTACGCCACATGATAGACCGTTCCATCTGGCAGACGCTTCGTGTTGCTAACGGTGATATATCCCAGATCACTGCGCAGAACACCCTCGTCCCCGACCTGCCCGCCGCCTTCTGCGTGGAATGGTGTCGTGCTCAGAATGATTCCGGCACTCTCTCCATCACGGAGCGAGTCGACGAGTTCTCCTTCACGCCAGATTGCGACAACGGTCGCTTTCGTTGCCGCTGCATCCTCTGACAGGCTTCCGGTATCTATGCCCGAGAGATCGGGAACAGATACCGCCTGATTTTCTGCACGTGCACTCCTTGCACGCATGCGCTGCTTCTCCATCTCTCCCTGAAAGCCCTCACCATCCAAGGTGATTCCATTTTCGTGGAGAATCTCCTCGGTCAGCTCACACGGGAATCCATACGTGTCATAGAGTTTGAAACCGACTTCACCGGGGAGAACGGTCTCATTAGCAGACTTCAGTCGCGTAACTTCATTATTCAGAAGTTCAATGCCCTGTGCCAGCGTGGACGCGAAACGATCCTCCTCAACGCGGATCACACGCTTGATATAGTCCTGTTTTGCGAGAAGCTCGCCAAAATCCTTTGCATCACGGAAAATCTCAACAACAGCATCCACCGCACCATCAAGGAATGGCTTTGTTATCCCAAGCATACGCCCATGACGGATTGCACGGCGAAGCGTGCGGCGCAGAACGTATCCGCGTCCTTCATTCGACGGAAGTATGCCGTCCATAATCATGATGGCGACGGAGCGCGCATGGTCGGCAATAACCTTGAGTGAAATGTCTTTTTTCGGATCTGTGCCGTATGGCACATCCGATACTTTAGACATATACTCAATAATCGGATAGAGAAGGTCTGTCTCAAAGTTTGTTTTCTTGTTCTGCACAACAGAGGCAAGGCGCTCCAATCCGCAGCCCGTATCAATATTCTTGTGTGCGAGGAGATTGTACTCTCCTTCCTCCGTACGATCATACTGGGTAAAGACAAGATTCCATATCTCGAGAAAGCGATCACAGTCGCAGCCAACCCCGCACGTCGGTTCACCACAACCGCGTTCCTCACCAAGATCGATGTAGATCTCGGAATCCGGTCCACAGGGACCTGGACCGATTTCCCAGAAGTTATCCTCCAATGCGACAATATGATCCGGCGACACATCAGTCTCTTCTAACCATATCGCGCGTGCCTCATCATCCTCCGGATAGATGGAAACCCAGAGCTTGTCTTTTGGAAGTTCGACGACTTCCGTCAGGAATTCCCAGGCCCACGGAATCGCCTCCCTCTTAAAGTAATCGCCAAAGGAGAAGTTTCCAAGCATCTCAAAGAAGGTCTGATGACGCGCCGTACGTCCGACATTCTCGATGTCTCCGGTACGAACCGAACGCTGACAGGTAACGATACGGTTTCTGGGAGGTTTCATCTTTCCTGTAAAAAAAGGCTTCAACGGTGCCATACCCGCACCAATCAGAAGAAGCGTAGGATCGTTTTCCGGCACAAGGGAGTAACTGGGCAAACGAAGGTGGCCCTTTTTTTCTGCGAAAAACTGCAAATAGGCTTCCCGCAGTTCGTTTCCTGTCATATATTTCAACGTAATCGCCCTCCTAATACCATATTCGCAAAGAACTTGAGTGTGCGTAAGTATAGCATAAAATCATGGAAAAATATAGGAATCTAGAATTGTCAACTCGGTATACATGTACCTATATTATACAGTCACATGATACTTTTTACCAGTTCCTTTGCCTGTTCCTCCGTCATCAGGATCTCGCGCGGCTTATTGCCACCGGCGCTTGGTCCGATGATGCGCAGCTCCTCCATCGTGTCGACCAATCGTGCCGCTCTTGTATACCCAACACCCAATCTGCGCTGAATGTTGGATGAGGATGCCTGTCCTGTAGACATGACGAGTTCAACCGCATCTGGGAGAAGCAGATCCTGCTTGATCTGAACCCCATCATCTTCCGTGCTGTCATTTTCTGTCGCTTCGCTCTCCATGAAGTCAATGAGTTCCTCGTTCTCATTGATCTCCTGCCCTTGTGCACGAATATAGTCCAGAAGCATTTCAACTTCCTCGTCACTGATAAACGCACCCTGCACGCGAATAGGCTTGGCCGCACCCTGCGGAGAAAACAGCATATCTCCTTTCCCAAGCAGTGTCTCCGCTCCGCCGCGATCCAAGATTGTGCGTGAATCTACCTGGGACGAGACGGCAAAGGAGATTCGGGACGGAAGGTTTGCCTTGATGATACCCGTGATAACATTGACCGATGGTCGCTGTGTCGCGAGAATCATGTGGATTCCTGCAGCACGCGCTTTTTGCAGAATTCTGCAGATTGCATCCTCCACATCCCGTGGAGAAACCATCATAAGATCAGCTAGCTCATCAATCACAATGATGATGAACGGAATTCTCTCCTCCGGATAGCGGCGATTGAACGTCTTGATATCGCGGACTCCATGATTTGCAAAGATCGAATAGCGTTTTTCCATCTCCTGCACTGCCCAATTTAAGACGGAGGACGCTTTCTTGGGATCGGTCACAACCGGTACCATGAGATGTGGAATCCCGTTGTAATTGGAGAGTTCCACCATCTTGGGGTCAATCAGAATGAACTTCACTTCATCCGACGTTGCTTTGAACAGAATGCTTGATATGAGTGTGTTGATGCACACGGATTTACCGGATCCAGTTGCACCAGCGACCAAAAGATGCGGCATCTTCCCGATATCCGCGAAAATTGCATGACCGCTAATGTCCATGCCAAGACCTACTGTGAGTTTGGAAGCTGCTTCCTGAAACTCAGGATTCTCCAATACCTCTCGAAGCTGAACCCCCTCCAACGTACGGTTCGGGATCTCGATGCCAATTGCCGCCTTGCCGGGAACCGGTTCGATACGTACCGAGGATGTTGCCATCTGCAGGGCAATGTCCTCCGCAAGATTCGTAATCTTGCTCACTTTCACCCCTGGAGCAGGTTCCAGATCATAGCGCGTGACTGCAGGACCATGACAGGTGCTGACGACCTTCGCATTTACATGGAAACTTTCGAGTGTCTGCTGTAAAATCCGCGCATTATCCTTGATTTCCTGCGCAAGCATCTCGTTCGCTTTCTTGATATGCTTGGAAAGAATCTGTGTGACTTTGGGAAGTACGTACGGATGCTGACCGTTCTCGTCCACAGCAGACACCGTTGGAGCTGCGGGTGCTGAGTGAGAAGACATCTCTGCTTCTGCTGCCGGCACGAGAGGAAGAACATCCTGTATATCATCCGTCACGTCTTCTATCACGGGCGGATCAATCACCGTAGGCTCTTCTGCAATACATTCCTCCTGTATTGGAGGAATGTCGGTCTGCGTCTCTTCCCTTCGTCCACTGTCAAGCTCATCATCGTCTATGGGAATAGAAACATCTTTCTCCACCTGATTAAGCGTCGGCTCTTTCACCGCGATGGGACACTCCAGTTCCTCGGAGGCAGGTGCGATACGTTCTGCATTGTCGAAGGACGCACCTTCTGGTTCACGCATTGGAACTTCCAAATTTTTTGCGATATCAACAGATGCGAGTGCTTCATCTGCCTCCAAAAACATCGGATCATTCGCCTGATTGTACGGGGTTGCCGAAAGTGTATGATGAACAATCGCGGCTGTTTTTGTTTCAATTTTTTCTGCCGCAACACTTACTTTGTCGCACGTGGTACTGATAACAGCCCCTGCAGCAGTTGCCCCTTTTTTCGCCTGTTCTTTTGTCTTCATATAGCCGGAGGCAAGCGACCATGTTGTCGCCAAGAGTACAGATCCCACAATGATGGTGCTCAGCAGAATGATCGCGCCGTCTACCCCAAAACAAGTACGCAATATGAGAAGAAAGCCCCCACCGACCAATCCTCCGCCGTCTGCGAGATTCTGCGGAAGGATTTCCTCATCAACGGGCACTACAAAATGATGCCATACGGCGAGAAGTGCAATGTATATACCGATGATGCCAAAGAATTTTTTTGTATAGAGCAACCCGCGATGATGAATAATGTATTGCAGGCTGATGAGGGCGATGACCAAGATCGCAAAAGGAGCTCCCCAGCCGAACAAGTAGCGAAAGAGATCCGCAAAGAAAAAGCCAACAAAACCAACGTTCCATCCGAGAATACCTACTGCCGAAATAAGAGCAAAAGAAAGAAGGATAAGACCGATGAGTTCATACTTCCGTCCTGATTCGTTCGGTGTTGTACTCCTCCGTTTGGTGGAGACAGACCGCGACGTTCGTCGGCCGGAACTTTTCTTTCCCAAAAACAATCCCTCCATATCACAGTATGCCCCCGCTCTGGGAGAGCGGAGGCATAGCAAATAAATCACCGTTGTCTACAATACAGCAGTATACTATTTTGTCAGCCGATCTGCAACTTTTTGCGCTTCAAACAGAATGCGATCTTCATCCAAGGTCTTGAGCGCACTGTGTTCCATGAGAACTTTTCCGTTCACCATCACCGTATCAACCGACGAGGATTTCGCAGAATATGCAAGGAGTGACACAGGGTTATAGCACGGTGTCCATGCTGCTCCGTGCATGGAGAAGAGCACAATGTCTGCCTTATCTCCTGCCTGCAGTCGGCCGACACCGTGGAGGGAGAGTGCCCGTGCGCCGTATTCCGTCCCCATCTTAACTGCAGTAAGTGCCGGTACGGCAAGTGGATCGAGCGTATCCACCTTATGGAGCAGTGCCGCAAGCTGGACTTCATCCAGCATATCCAGATTATTGTTGCTGGATGCACCATCTGTTCCAAGTGCGACACAGATACCTTCTGCCAAGAGACGCGGAACAGGTGCTGTTCCGCTCGCGAGTTTCATATTGCTGCCGGGGTTGTGCGCAACACGAATATGATACTTCTTAATGATATCAATATCCTCATCGTCCAAATGAACACAATGTGCGGCAAGTGTACCGTTTTCAAACAGTCCCGTCGAAGCGACATGGGCGAATGGCCGCTTTCCATATTCCTTCAGGCAGTTCTCGATCTCGCCCACAGTTTCCGACATGTGGATATGTACCTCAGCACCAAGCGCCTGTGCCTTTGCGGCAACCTTCTTTAAGTAGTCCGGCGGACAAGTGTAGAGCGCATGAGGGCCAAACATGACGGTAATACGGCCGTCTGCAGCACCATGGAAATTCTCATAGAGAGACGCATTTTCCTCCAGCTTCTTCTCGCTGTCCGGCACAACACCAATGAGCCCTCTCGATAGTACACCGCGCAGCCCGGATGTCTCGACGACTTCGGCAACGCGTTCCATATCTGGCCCGTACATATCGGCAAACGACGTTGTCCCGCTGCGGATCATCTCGACAGCAGCGAGCATAGCGCCCCAGTAGATATCATCCGAGCGCAGATTTGCCTCGATCGGCCAGATCATCTGCTCCAGCCAATCCATCAGTTTCATATCGTCTGCATAGCTGCGCAGGAGTGTCATAGACGCATGCGTATGTGCATTGACAAATCCAGGGATTGCAAAGTGATCCGTTCCGTCAATCGTATGATCCGCTTGAAAAGTGGCAGGAACATCTCCCACAGATGTGATCCGATCATCAGTGACGGCAATATTGGCCGGCGCCGTAGTGCCATCGGGCAAAAGTGCCGTGACATTCTTAATCAGCGTATTCAATGCAGTCTCTCCTATGCCAAGCCGAGATATTCTCTCTGCTCCGCACTCAGTTCATCAATGGAAACACCGAGTGAGTTCAGTTTGATATTTGCAATCTCGACATTGATCTCATCCGGCATGAGGTGTACGCCCTTCTTCATTTCTTTTCCATGGCGTACCAGATGAAGTGCAGAGAAGAACTGCACACCAAACGAGAGATCCATGATCTCGGCAGGATGTCCATCGCCTGCCGCGAGGTTGACCAATCGACCTTCCGCCAAGAGATAGAGCCGGCGCCCATCGGGCTGAACAAACTCTCTGATATTGTCGCGTACGACTTCATTGGACACAGAGCCCTCGGTCAGTTCTGGAATATTGATCTCAACATCGAAGTGACCGGAGTTCGCCATCATAGCGCCGTTTTTCATCACATCGAAGTGGCGTTTGCAGAGAATGTCCTTATTGCCCGTAAGTGTCAGGAAAATATCGCCAACCTTTGCGGCTTCATCCATTGGCATGACGTAGAAGCCATCAAAAACCGCCTCAATCGCCTTAATCGGATCGACCTCCGTAATAATGACGTTTGCACCAAGCCCGCGTGCACGCATTGCTCCGCCCTTGCCGCACCAGCCGTATCCCGCAATGACGACCGTCTTGCCTGCAATGACGAGGTTCGTCGTGCGCATAATGCCGTCCCATGTGGACTGACCGGTTCCATAGCGATTGTCAAAGAGATACTTGCAGTATGCGTCATTTGCCGCAATCATCGGGAATTCAAGTTTGCCCTGGCGTTCCAATGCCTTGAGCCTGTGTACGCCCGTTGTCGTTTCTTCCGAGCCGCCAATGAGTCCGGGAAGAAGATCGCGCCGCGTTGTATGAAGCATATCAACCAGATCCCCGCCATCATCAATGACAATATCCGGCTTGATATCGAGTGCCTTGTTGAAGAATACGGCGTATTCTTCCTCGGTGCATCCATGCCATGCAAAGACATGGATTCCCTCCTCCACGAGTGCCGCCGCAACATCATCCTGCGTGGACAGCGGATTGCTGCCCGTAACAGCAACCTCTGCGCCGGCGTGCTTGAAGATTGTCGCCATATAGGCGGTCTTTGCCTCAAGATGCAGGGTAATCACCATCTTGATGCCAGCAAACGGCTTCGTGACCGAATACTCCTTGTCGGCTGCCGCCATTACCGGCATAAATCGCTTCACCCAGTCAATCTTTGCGTGACCAGACGGTGCGAGTGCAATATCTCGAATCATTGATTCCATGTAAGATCTCCTCTTTAGTTTTCAATTCCTTTACGCGCAGGAACGCCCTGTTCATAGTAGTGGCGTACTTCCCGCATTTCTGTAATAAGATCTGCGCGATCCATCAACCATTGTGGGGCATTTCGCCCCGTACAAACGAGCTCCATTTCGACAGGAAGATTTTGCAGAAGTTTCTCCATTTGTTCCCGCTGGAGCAACCCAAAAGATAATGCAATATTGATTTCGTCAAGAATGACGAGATCAGCATCTCCTTTGAACATAACATCCATCACACGCTCGAATCCAGATGTGAGCAGGGCAACATAATCTGCCGGCGGCTGCCCTTTGGGGAAAATAACAACGTCATCGCCTAACAGGGCTCTCGCCTTTTCATCCATCATCCCCTCTTCTGCGACAAAGAAGGGCTTTCCGCTCGTTTCAAGCGTCATATTGGGCATTGCACGCAAGAGCCCCTGCTCACTGTAGGCAAGCCCCTTCATAAACTGCATCATGAACACGCGATGTCCCGCCCCAAGTGCGCGTATGGCAAGACCGATCGCAGCCGTTGTCTTTCCCTTTCCGTTTCCGGTATAGACCTGAATCATCAGAGAAGAGCCTTGTGGCTGACGTTGATGCGTCCCTTTTCATCAATTTCGACAACCTTGACCTCAAGCTGGTCGCCGATCTTGACAACATCCTCGACATTCTCCACGCGATGTTTTGCAAGCTGTGAGATATGACAAAGCCCCTCTTTGCCGGGCAAGAGTTCAACAAACGCACCAAATTTTAGGAAGCGTGTGACGCGTCCCGTATAGACCTCTCCTACCTCGACTTCGCGTACAATGTCCTCAATCATCTTGCGGGCGCAATCCATTGCCTCCATATTCGGAGATGTGATGAAGATGTTGCCATCCTCATGAATATCGATATCCACACCTGTTTCATCAATGATCTTACGGACGACCTTGCCCCCCGTTCCAATGACATCGCGAATCTTATCGATGTCAATGGTGATAACCTCCACGCGAGGCGCATACGGCGAAAGTTCTGCCGCCGGCTTGTCAATGCATGCGAGCATCTTTTCAAGAATGAACGCACGCCCCTCCTTTGCCTGTGCGAGAGCCGAGGCAAGAATATCCCGTGTGATTCCGGCGATCTTGATGTCCATCTGAATTGCCGTAATCCCTTTTGATGTACCGGCCACTTTAAAGTCCATATCACCAAGGGCATCCTCCATCCCTTGAATATCCGTAAGGATAGAGTAGTCATCCCCATCGCGCACAAGCCCCATCGCCACCCCAGAGACAGGACGCTTAATCGGAACTCCAGCACACATAAGCGACAGCGTGCTTCCGCAGACACTCCCCATCGAGCTCGATCCATTTGACTCAAGAATCTCCGAAACAAGACGAATCGTATAGGGGAAATCTTCAATCGATGGAATCATGGGAAAGAGCGCGCGTTCCGCAAGTGCTCCATGCCCGATCTCACGCCGACCGGGACTGCGCATGGGACGCGCCTCGCCGACACTGTACCCTGGGAAATTATAGTGATGCAGATAGTGTTTCGTTGTCTCAGGACCAAGTCCGTCGATGATCTGTTCGTCTCCAATCGAACCGAGCGTCGTGACGGTAAGCACCTGCGTCTGACCTCTCGTAAAGAGACCTGAACCGTGCGTACGCGGCAAAATGCCAACCTCACAGCTGACAGGGCGCACCTCATCCAACGCACGTCCATCTGGACGGATTTTTTCGTGCGTAATCATGTGGCGGACAATCCCCTTTTCGATCTTGTAAAGGATCTGTCCAATCTCTTTTGCAGCATCCGGATATTCCTCGACGAAATGCTCCACGGTCTCCGCCTTAATGGCAGAAATATCTGCGTCACGCGCAAGCTTGTCGCTGTTCCGTGTCGCGGCATCAAGGCGCTCCTCTGCATACGCACGCACCTCGAACTCCAGTTCCTCGGAAACAGCAAAAATCGCAGGAATGATCTTTTCTTTTCCACAGGCACTCTGAATATCGTTCTGAAACTCGACAAGGCGACGAATCTCAGCATGACCGAACAGGATCGCATCGAGAACGATCTCTTCGGAAAGTTCGTTTGCACCCGCCTCCACCATCATAACAGCATCGTGAGAACCGGCCACGGTAAGGTTCAGCTCCGAAACAGCGCGCTGTGCCTCCGTCGGGTTGATAACAAATGCACCATCAATATAACCGACACGCACGCCCGCAATCGGACCCATAAAGGGGATATCCGATACAGTGAGTGCACAGGAGGCACCGATCATAGCAGCGATTTCCGGCGGATTGTCCTGTTCCACAGAGAGAACGGTAGCAACGATTTGGACATCGTTCCGAAAGCCTTCGGGGAAAAGAGGACGAATAGGGCGGTCGATCAGGCGTGCACAAAGAACGGCATCACTGCTCGGTCGTCCCTCTCTCTTGATAAAGCCGCCGGGGATCTTCCCTGCAGCATACATTTTCTCCTCATAGTCCACCGTCAGCGGAAAGAAGTCAACGCCCTCGCGCGGGGCACTGGAAGCTGTCGCTGTGACCAAAACGACAGTGTCGCCATAGCGAACCAAGACAGCCCCATTCGCCTGTTTTGCCATCTTCCCGTACTCTATGGTCAGCGTTCGTCCGCCCAACTCCATCTCAAAGCATTGCATAATATCCTCCTAGGTGTTTTCATTCGTTCCACAAGACAAAAAGCATTCGACAAAACATCTTGGAATCCTCGTCCCCATAGCAAAAAGGCGGGGATTCCCCCGCTCTTTTCTCCTCGTATCGGAAATATTACTTACGCAGATTGAGCTTCGTGATAATCGAGCGATAGCGCTCAATATCTGTCTGATACAGATAGCTCAGCAGTCGGCGACGATGCCCAACCATCTTCAGAAGTCCACGGCGTGAGTGATGATCCTTCTTATGTTCTTTCAGATGTTCCGTCAGATACTGAATACGTGCCGTCAGGACAGCAATCTGTACCTCAGGAGAACCAGTGTCCCCCTCGTGTACTGCGTGTTCCTTGATAATTTCCTGTTTCTTTTCCTGTGTGAGCATATCGAATCCTCCTTATAAAATTTCCACCAGTGACCAAGAAAACGTCGGATTATTCGTTATCTGAGTCATGGTTCTATTGCGTTCATCATAATACCATAGAAATATTTTCTTGTAAACGAAAACTTTTATCAAAAATATGTTCGACAGTTTTCTTATCCTCTGCAATCTGATGAATTAAATCATCAATCGAAGAAAACCGCTTCTCATCTCGTATTCTTTCATAGAAGGAAACCATGATCTCTGCGCCGTAAAGATCGCCGGAGAAATCCAAGATGTGTACTTCCAAACGGCGGTCACAGCCATCGAATGTTGGGTTGTTCCCGATATTTGCAACCGCGTGGTAGATCTTCTCCTGATACAGAACAGTTACGGCATAAACACCATTCGGCAGACGCTCATACACCTCGTATAATGCAAGATTTGCAGTAGGAAAGCCAAGGCTGCGCCCGCGTGCCTGCCCATGTATCACAATGCCGTTGATGGAAAACGGATAGCCGAGATATTCGTTGACTCTATGCAAATCTCCGCTCTCAATAAAGGCACGAATCCTCGTGCTGCTCACGGGTGCTCCATCACGCATGACCGACGAACAGACGGTCAATCGAAATCCATACGTCCGGGACGCTTCATGCAGAAGTTCCGGTGTCCCGACACCACTGCGTCCAAAGGTATAGTTCTCCCCCACAACAATGTACTGCGGCGAAAAATAACGTCGAAGAAGCCGAATAAAATCGTCCGGCTCAGTCTCGGCAAAATCCGAGGTAAATGGTATCTCGACCAAGGCATCCACACCGAGGTTCTTCAGAATACGGAGACGCATCGCATCACTTGCAATACGACGAGGCGTGTGCTCCGGCGTAATGACGGAGCGCGGGTGATTTGCAAACGAAAAAACAAGCGCAGTCCCTTTGATCTCCTGCGCCTTTTCGACTGCTGTACGTATGATCGCTTGGTGCCCGATATGAATCCCATCGAACATACCGAGAGCGACTACGATATTTGGATACTTTGATGGAAAATCAACAAGTTCTTTATATTTTTCCATGGGGAAGAAACATTCTCCTCGTATGTATATTCCGTCGATCAAGGCTCTCCAATCACGCGCAGCTCTGGGAAAAGCTCGACAGCGTGTTTTGCGTAGACACGTTTCTGCACTGCCGCAATCAGTCGTTGGACATCGGATGCACTCGCATTGCCGATGTTGATAATAAACCCCGCATGTTTCTGCGAAACTTGCGCACCGCCAACGGTAAGCCCTTTTAGTCCGGTCTGCTCGATCAGTGTCCCGGCAAAGTATCCGGGCGGTCGCTTAAACGTACTGCCCGCACTCGGATAGGACAATGGCTGCTTGCTTTCCCGACGGTGATTCAAGTCTGTCATGCGCTCCAGGATCATATCCCTGTCCGCTTCCCGCAAGTGCAGACGCGTTTCACAGATGACCTCGTCCCTGCTTTGAAAAATACTGTGACGATAGCCAAAATCAAGCTCGGTAGCAGCATACAGACGTTCAACCCCGTCCCGAGAAACCGTTCGGACCGAGGCGACAACAGATTTCATCTCATCATCATACGCACCTGCATTCATGAAGATCGCACCGCCGATGCTCCCAGGAATCCCACAGGCGAACTCCATCCCCGAAAGAGAGTTTTGCTGTGCAAACGCGGCAACATCTCGCAGCAGAGCGCCCGCGCCGACGATGAGGTCTGCACCATCAAGCGTAACATCTGCCATCTTTTTCCCAAAGCGTATGACAAGCCCGCGGATACCACCGTCACGAACCAATATGTTGGAGCCGTTCCCAAGCAGGGTAATCGGCTCTCCATATTCCTTTGCCATACAAATAATTTTCTGCACTTCCTCCGTATTTTTCGGATAAAAGAGAAGGTCTGCGGGTCCTCCGATCCGAAATGTCGTATGAAAGCGCAGAGGGGCATCTATAAAGAGCTGCGCAGCATCGAATACTCTCTCACAGGCTCGCACAAAATCCTTATTCATATCGTATCTGCTCCCTCAGGACACCCCGACCCGCACAGACGTAAATCAGCAAATGAATTTTGCCGCAGTGCCTCGTACGCAACTACGGCAACAGCATTGGACAGATTCAGTGAACGCGCCCCTGCCTGCATTGGAATACGAATGGTATGTTCCTCGTTGGCAGCCAGCAGCGCCTCCGACAGTCCCGCCGTTTCCTTCCCAAAAACAAGAACGGAATTTGACGTATATGCAATATCAGCGTAGCTGTGTTTTGCCTTGGTCGTACAGAAATAGAATGGTGCTCCTGCATATTGTTGTTGAACATCAGCAAAGCTGTCATGATAATGCAGCTTGACAAGGTGCCAATAGTCCAGCCCTGCACGTTTCAAATGTTTATCATCGGTCGAGAATCCAAGTGGCCGAACCAGGTGAAGCTCGATGCCCGTTCCGGCACACAGGCGTGCAATATTTCC
The DNA here is from genome assembly GCF_900290285.1 of Candidatus Centipeda massiliensis. Taxonomy (GTDB): domain Bacteria; phylum Bacillota; class Negativicutes; order Selenomonadales; family Selenomonadaceae; genus Centipeda; species Centipeda massiliensis. Next base: position 94,255 of record NZ_LT985757.1, read on the forward strand.
TGTATTTCCCGGAATCTCAGGTTCGACCAGGACGATGTGCATAAGATATGAGCCCCCACTCTTCCAGAAATAATGCAACGCCATTATAGCGAATTACAGGCATAAAAACAACCCACAGAAGCAGAAACTCCCGTGGGCTGCGAGGATCGTTCTTCTTATCGCAAAATCGCACCTTCATTTGCGGACGTTGTCAACTTCGCATAGCGGGCAAGATACCCCGTTTTGATTTTAGGTTCTGGCTGTACCCAATTTACACGACGCTTCCCAAGTTCTTCGTCACTGATCTCAAGCTCAAGTTTACGATTTGGAATATCAATCGTAATCATGTCACCATCCTCGATCAGTGCAATCGGACCGCCCGACATTGCCTCCGGCGATATATGTCCGACACATGCGCCCTGACTTGCACCACTGAACCGCCCATCTGTTATGAGACCAACCTTCAGCCCCATTCCTGTGATGACTGCCGTCGGATTGAGCATTTCCTGCATACCGGGACCGCCCTTCGGTCCCTCGTAACGGATGACAACCACATCGCCATCGTGAATCTTCCCCTCCATGATGGCGTTGACACCATCTTCCTCGGAGTTAAAGCACCGTGCTGTACCACGATACGTAAGCATATCGTCTGCAACCGCCGATGCCTTGACAACGGCGCAATCCGGCGCAAGGTTTCCGCGCAGGATGGCAAGACCACCCTCGGGGCGATATGGATGCTCGACACTATGGATTACCGTTGGGTCCAGAACCTTTGCGTATGCGATGCGCTCCCGCACCGTTCCTGTAACGGTCAGTGCATCCAGATGCAACAGATTCATCTTCGACAATTCCTTCATCACCGCCGTAATGCCGCCCGCCTCATTCAGATCCTGCATGTGGTGCGTTCCTGCGGGACTCAGCTTCGTAATATACGGCGTACGTCTACTGATCTCATCAAACAGCGGCGGTGGAAGCTCAATTCCCGCCTCATGTGCAATCGCCGTGAGATGCAGAACGGTATTCGAAGAACCTCCGATGCCCATATCGACCGTGATCGCATTTTCAAATGCCTCACGCGTCATAATGTCGCGCGGGCAGATATTATTTTTAACAAGGTCAAGGATGACTGCACCCGCATGCTTTGCCAGCAAGCGACGCTCTCCTGTGTAGGGCGCAGGAATTGTTCCGTTGCCAGGGAGACCCATGCCGAGCACCTCGGTCAGAGAATTCATCGTGTTCGCTGTAAACAGACCGGAGCAGGAACCGCAGCTGGGGCAGGCATGTTCCTCAATAGCAGCCATCTCACTGGCATCCATCTTGCCGGCAGCAAACATCCCGGCTGCCTCGAATGCCTGACTGACACTGATGTCACGTCCGCGATGGCGTCCGGCAAGCATGGGGCCGCCGCTGACGAGAATTGCAGGAATGTTGAGGCGTGCCGCCGCCATTAGCATTCCGGGTACGACTTTATCGCAGTTTGGAATGAGAACAAGTCCATCGAATCCAGACGCCATAGTAACAGCCTCGATGGAGTCCGCAATGAGTTCACGGCTCGCGAGAGAGTATTTCATCCCCGTATGTCCCATAGCAATACCATCACAGACACCAATCGAAGGAAATTCAATCGGCGTTCCGCCTGCGGCTGCCACGCCAAGTTTCACGGCTTCCGCAATCGTATTCAGATGAAAGTGTCCCGGGATAATCTCGTTGAACGAATTACAGACTCCGATCAGCGGCTTTCTCAAATCCTCCGAACCATATCCGTTGGCATGAAACAGTGAACGATGCGCACAACGTGTCGCTCCTTTTTTTACAACATCACTTCTCATAAAAAGCTCTCCCAATCTACTATCATTTATGGATAATACACACATCCATAAACCAACCAAATTTTACAAAGACATGACAGAAATTGTAACGCATTCCATGATTTTTTTCAATAGCTTTACCGCAATGAGTTTATCGCACATGGCACACATGCGATGAATGTGCTATAATCATTAAAACTCAATTCCCTTCTGGGCTTTGATTCCCTTTTGAAAAGGATGCTTAACCAGGTTCATCTCTGTAACGAGATCCGCCCGTTCAATAAGTTCTTGAGCAGCATTGCGCCCCGTAAAAATCAGGTGTGTCCTATTCGGACGCACAGCGAGCAGCCGATCCAACTCAGCCAAGGAAATGAACCCAAAGGAATAAGCATAGTTAAACTCATCGAGGATGATCATATCCCATGTGTTCGCATAGAGTTCATCTGCTGCCGTTTGAAGAAGCGCATGAGCGGCACTGCGATGTTCAGCCTCCGCGCCGCTTCCTCTCTGCGAAAAACCAAGTCCTCCCTGACGAATTTCGATATAGGGGCGTACAGATGAGAGTGCCTTGATGGCTTCAAGCTCTCCATACGCCCAGCTCCCTTTGATAAATTGCAGAATGAGTACGCGCATTCCATTCCCCCACGCACGTACAGCCATACCAAGAGCTGCTGTGGTTTTTCCCTTTCCCTCACCGGTGTGAACGATAACAAGACCTTTGGTTTCCATACGCAATCCTCAACTTTCTAAAAGACAGATTGATATATTTTGGGTGAATGAATGAAACATTATTTTTTCTTTACGGCAATTATTTTCCTCGCCGTTCTCGGTTGTATTTTTCTCATTGAGAAAACAGATCTACTGGGCTTGAGGAAGATTGACATTGCCGCTGAAGTTCGCGAGGTCAATGACACATCCACACTCGTATGGGAGCGTCTTCCATATCCCTGTTATTATCGCATTGATACATATATCAAAACAACGGGAACAATCACAGGAGAGTCTATTTACGAACATGTAAAGACAGAGTTTACCACCACGCCATCCTGTCCGATCTCCTCCGCACCGATCCCATTTTATTATCGAATTACAGCGTACGGAATGTTTGGTGCGGTAACAGCTCCATCGACAGCGATTGCTGCTCCGTATTTTATGGCAAAATCCCCCATTTCCATCAGTCATTATACCGAGGATCACCCTGCAAGCCTCATGCCATTTCTGTTATGGCACAGTATGCCGAATGCCGTGCTTTATGAGGTTGAAATACTTTCCGCACCACCGGCACAGGAAGGAGGTACCGCACTTTCTCCTCAAAATCATTTGACAAGTACACGCAGCGTTTTCACAAACGGGTGGCAGGCGGATCTTCGAGCCTATCGCTCTTACAAAAAACTTTACTGGAGAGTGCGTGCTCTCGGACTGAAGCATGAGCCTCTTGGTGAATTTTCTGAGGCGCAACCGTTGTACTTGGATGAATCTGCAGAAATTCCGAATCATCCGATTCCAAACACATTCGATCAGGTCACGAACTTTCGTCAACCACTTTATCCTGTATATCAGTGGATTCCACTCAATGGTGTAACGCGTTATGAGGTTGAGCTCCTCACAGAGCCTCCCGCACAACCCAATGGGACGCTAGCTGATCCACAACGTGCGTGGGCCCAGACGATCAATGATACGAACTCTATCTATGACGAATATGCTCGTCTATACGCTGGCGTATATTACTGGCGTGTACGGGGAATCGATAATGAGAACACCACCGTTGGTACATGGTCAGATCTTGCTTCGTTTACCGTCGATTCCTTGGATGATCGTCACGTCTATGCCGTGGCGCTCGGCGACAGTATCACGCATGGAGGAGGTGCTATATCAAGCTCTCCGGCATTTCTCGAATACAGTTATACCACATACTTAACATTTGACTGCATCAACCTTGGGCGCAGCGGAGATACAGCACACAGTACTCTGGAACGTTTTGAACAGGATGTGGTTCCACTTCATCCGGCGAATGTGCTTATCATGACAGGTTCAAACAGTCTGAGAGCGATTGGTGTAACGGCACAGGACATCATTGATGATCTGGATGAATTACAAAAAAAATGTCTTGCCCATAATATGCGCCCTATTTTTCTTACACTTTTGCCGCTCAACCCGGAACGCATCACGCTCGCATTCCATTCGGAAACGGATCGTTCGTGGTATTGGAAGCTGCAGGTGGTCAACACGTGGATTCGTACACAAGCGTTTTATGTGGACATAGAGCCATATTTCTATGACACCCAGAAACACATCCTGAATCCACTACTCTCTACGGATGGGCTACATCCAGACATTGACGGCAAACGAATGATGGCAGAAGCCATCAATGAGCACCGCGAACTGTTCCGCGATCCCCCATAATCAGAAACCACGCGATATTATACCGCGTGGTTTCTTTATGCTTTCGACTGAATCAACATTGCATCCCCAAAGGAAAACAAGCGGTATTTTTCTTCAACTGCCGTACGATATGCCTTCAGTGTGAATGTACGTCCGGCAAATGCACTAACCAACATAATCAGCGTGGATTTTGGCAGGTGGAAGTTCGTGATGACAGCGTCGACAACATTGAATTGATATCCGGGATAGATAAATATATCCGTCCATCCTGTTCCCACCTCAACACTTCCTGTCTGTGCAGCCGATGCTTCCAGCGTGCGAATAGATGTTGTGCCGACAGCGACAATACGTCTCCCTTCTTGTTTTGCTGTTTGAATCAACTTTGCTGTTTCCGCTGGTACAGAGTAGAACTCTTTGTGCATAACATGATCTTCGATCACGTCCACATGGACAGGTCGAAATGTTCCAAGCCCGACATGAAGGGTAACAAAGCCAAATTGGACGCCCTTATCCCGCAGCTCCTGCATGAGTGATTCTGTAAAGTGAAGTCCCGCCGTCGGAGCGGCAGCCGAGCCCTTGACACGGCTGTATACGGTCTGGTAGCGCTCTCGATCCGCAAGTTTCTCGTGGATATAGGGCGGAAGCGGCATCGTCCCCAAACGATCCAAAATCTCTTCAAACACACCGTCATAGATAAAACGTACAATACGTCCACCAAAATCCGTATGGGCAAGAATCTCACAGGAAAGCTCGTCACCAAAATGAATGATGGATCCAACGCGTACTTTCTTCCCCGGCTTTACCAACGCCTCCCACTGGTCTTTATCGATCTGACGCAGGAGAAAGACCTCGACCCTCCCGCCCGTATGACTGCGCGTTCCAATGAGGCGTGCAGGAATGACACGCGTATCATTGAAAATCAAAACATCTCCTTTCTTTAGATATGTTCCAAGTTCATAAAATTGACGATGTTCAATCGCACCATCTTTTGGGTTCAAGACCATAAGACGAGCCGTGTCCCGCGGCTCAATCGGTGTCTGAGCAATGCGATCCTCTGGAAGATCGTAGTCAAAATCTGAAATATTCATCTAGCTGCACACCTTGCCTAGTATAACTTTTCGAGTGTAACGCCTGTATAGTAATGAAAGAGAATGTCCTTGTAACTGCTCCCCTTGTCTGCAAGAGCTTTCGCCCCCCACTGGGAGAGTCCAAGCCCATGACCGGAACCATATCCACTGAATACGACATCAGTTATGCCAGCACGTATATCAAACAGCGTACTTGGCAAAGAGAAGAATGTGCGCAGATCATTGCCAGAGAGAACGATACGTCCCTTCGTTCCGATCAACTCCGCCGAACGTACGCGACCGGACGGACTTCGATCACCGCTCCCCTTTCCCACGATCAATGGAGAGAGATGTATTTCCTTGAGTGTTCCAAGCATGGTTCCGTTCTGTTCCACCTTTTGCATGAATTCACTCATCAGAACCGCGCGTGTCCATGGCTGTGTCTGCGTTTGCAGATCGGGCACAGCGCACAGATAGGGCACAGAGCTCCCCCACACATGTTCGCTGAACTCCGTCATACCTCCGGAATCCGTGTGAAACAGAGCGTCAATGATGCTGCCGTTGTAACAGAGCACCTCTCCTCTCGTATGATTGACCGCATCTGTTGTTGTGCGCGTCTCTGCCGCCATGCCTTCATAGACTTGACAATGTGACGTATTACAGAGGTCAAATCCCTCCGCACTGTGCCGCTTTCGATTCTTCAGAGCGAAGGTACGCGCCGCAACACTCTGCGCCTGCAGCGCCTCTGCTGACCAGTTCGGCGGCATTTCTTTCGGGATAACGCCATAGAGATAGTCCTCAACCAGTACGTTATTGATGACGGTAATCCCATTCTTTTTCAACAGTGTGACAGATCCTCGATATGGTGCATCATTGATCTTGACAAATCCCACAACATTCGGCTGGATGAGCAAACGATCCGCCTTGATTTCCTGCCCATTCACAAGAAAATGCGCTTGCTGCATGCGAATGTCAAGTTCTATCCCTGATGGAACCTCCAAAATCGGTGCTTGGTCAGTATCTGCGTAGACGTGGAGGATACCATCGGTTGCTGCAAGCCGAACCTCGGATACGCCCTGACTGAGCCCCACAGTAATTTCCGGCTGCCATGAAGCAACGCCCCGCTGAGGCAGAAAGGCAAGTACAACAAAGAAAAAGAAGCTGCAGAGCCAATGACAGCGATTCATCACAACGCCTTCTTTCCCAATTATGCCATCAGGCGCAGTCGTTTCTTCTCTTTGTTTTCCTTGCGCTGAAGCTTACGAAGTGCACGACTGTAGCGCTCCTCCTCACTGAATACACAGCCGCAGTAGGACTGACGGTAGAGCCCAAGTTCTTTGCTGAGATCGATCCCATCCTGCCAGCCGACGCGAAAATCCTCGTAGTAAAAGGAGATTCCATATTCTTTGGCAAAACGTTCTGCAACGGAGCGCATGAGATCATGCTGTTGATAGATGCTGTAAAAAAGCGTCGAGGTAAAGCTGTCAAAGCCATGTTCTACCGCATATCGCGCTGATTCTTCCAACCGCCAGGTATAGCACATACGGCAGCGCCCCTTCTTTGTTCCCTCCGCCGGAAGCGCTTTCTTTAAAAATTCGCGCATCGCATACGTTTCGTCTGCAATAAAATCCATCTGCATAAGCTCCGCAAATTTCCTTGCGTTCTGCAGACGTTCCTCCCATTCTTTGTAGGGATGGATATTCGGGTTGAAGAAATATCCTGTGGGTTCAATGCCGTCGCCACGTAATTTTTTCAGAGGATAGCAGGAGCAGGGGCCACAACACATGTGCATGAGTAATCTCATCTCAGAGCAACTCTCCTTGTCTAATTTCATTTTTGGGGAACGGAATCCCGATATGTTCGTATCCGCTGCGTGTTACAATCCGACCGCGTGCTGTACGGGCAATAAACCCCAACTGAATCAGATACGGTTCGTAGACATCCTCGATGGTCTCCACCATCTCACTGAGAGCTGCTGCCAACGTTTTTAGGCCGACAGGCCCGCCGGAGAACTTTTGAATCATGACTTCCAGCATATAGCGATCCTTGTTCTCGAGCCCCTTGTCATCGACCTCAAGTGCTTCCAGTGCCTCAATGGTAACGGTCTTCGATATCGTACGCTCACCTGCCACCTGTGCAATATCGCGGACACGCTTCAGGATGCGGTTTGCAACACGTGGCGTTCCCCGCGAGCGGCGTGCAATCTCGAGCGCCCCCTCACGCTCAATCTGCACAGAGAGGATCTCGGCGGTGCGTTCGATGATGAGCAGCAATGCTTCTGGTGTATAGTATTCCAAACGCGATTGGATGCCGAAACGGTCACGTAGAGGAGCTGAAAGTGCTCCCGTCTTGGTCGTTGCGCCAACGAGGGTAAACGGGGCAAGATCGAGACGCAGAGAGCGTGCGCTGGGTCCCTTGCCAATGATAATGTCAATGGCATGATCCTCCATCGCTGAATAGAGAATCTCCTCGACATGATGTGAAAGACGATGAATCTCATCAATGAAGAGAACATCATGCTCCTGCAGATTTGTGAGAAGAGAGGCAAGATCCCCCTGCCGTTCGATGGCAGGCGCCGAGGTCTGACGAAAATTGGCGCCCATCTCATTCGCAATGATCGCTGCAAGCGTTGTCTTTCCAAGTCCAGGCGGTCCATAGAGGAGGACATGATCCAGCGCTTCGCTGCGCGAGAGCGCCGCTTGTATGAACTTGGACAAATTCGACTTTACCTTATCCTGTCCGATGTACTCGTTCAAATGCCGTGGGCGAAGGCTATACTGCCAGCCGTCCGTCGTCTGTTCCTCAAAGGAAACAAGCTCCTCATCCTCATACATATCCAATGTCACGTCCCTCCTTTCCTTAGAATCGCTGCAGCGCTGCCAACGCATAACGAATAATTTCTTCCGTACTTGCCCACTCGGTCTTTTTTTTCAGCACAGATTGGATTTCGCTCTGTCCAAAGCCAAGATTGAGAAGCGCTTCTGTCGCCTCAGCAATCTTATCTCCCATACCATCAGAACAATCACCTGTATGATCTGCATAGGAATCATCATCAAAAGAAGTGGTTGCTAGTTTATCCTTCAGTTCCAAGATAATCCGCTCTGCCGTCTTTTTCCCAATCCCAGGGAGCTTCGTAATTGCCTTGACATCTTTTTGATGGATCAATCGATAAAACTCGTTTGCTGTAATTGCCGAAAGAATCCCCTGTGCAACCTTTGGGCCGATTCCCGATATGCCGATCAAATGTTGAAAGAGATCATACTCCTCCTGTGAAAAGAACCCATAAAGGAGGATCGCATCCTCGCGCACATGTGTATGAATATAGAGCATGACTTCTTCGCCGACATCGATATGATTGCGCGTCTGATGGGAGACAAACACACGATAGCCAACATCATGGACATCTAAAAAGCAATAGTCTGGAAATGTGTAGGCAACTTTTCCACGTAAAAATCCGATCATTGATTCTATGCTCCCCATCTATATCCGATTGCGCCATGCTATACTGTCCACACAATGCGCGGCACTAATCGCGACCGCAAGGGCATCTGCCGTATCGTCAGGATGTGGCGGCGAGGGCAAGTTCAGGAGCTTCGTCACCATGTATATGACCTGTTCTTTTGTCGCCTTCCCATAGCCCGTCACAGACTGCTTTACCTGCAGTGGCGTACGCTCCACGATCGGAATATTATTCTGCGCTGCAGCAAGAAGTACGATGCCGCGTGCCTGTCCAACCGGAATCGCTGTCGTCACATTTCGATTGAAGAAAAGCTGCTCCACACCCATGGCATCGGGAGAATATTTTTCGATGAGCAATGTAAGCTCCGTATGGATTTTCAAAAGGCGCTTTTCCACCTCCATTTTCGATGGTGTTGTAATCGCACCGTAGGCATGAGAGCGCAGACGTGAGCCCGTCAGCTCCACAAAGCCATAGCCGCATATAGCAGTCCCAGGGTCGATACCGAGTACTAACATCTTCTTATTCTTAAAAGAGTGCAGACATCACGTCTGCACTCCGATAAGCAATCCTCCGCTTATTCATCCATCTCATAGTTACTGTAGACGTTCTGGACATCATCGTTGTCCTCGAGCGCGTCGATCAGCGTCTGCATCTTCTCAGCGTCCTTATCAGCAAGATGAACCGTTGTATCCGGAACCATCGTTACCTCGGCAGATGCTGTTTCGATTCCCTTTTCTCCAAGAATCGCCTCAATCGCCTCAAAGGCTTCCGGTTCGGCAACAATCTCAAAGACATCGTCCTCCGAACGCATATCCTCTGCGCCGGCCTCCAGGACGATCTCAAGGAGCGCATCCTCATCATCAAACGCCTCGCGCTCTACGATGAAAACCGCCTTCTTCTTAAACATCCATGCAACACAGCCATCCTGCCCAAGGTTGCCGCCGTACTTTGAAAAGAGATGACGGACATCCGCCGCCGTACGATTGCGGTTGTCGGTCAGAATATCGAGCATGACGGCTGTACCGCCTGGCCCATACCCCTCGTAAAACAGCTCTTCGTAATTGCTGCCCTCAGTGGCGCCAAGCCCCTTCTGAATGGCTCGATTGATATTGTCCTTCGGGATATTGTTTGCCTTTGCCTTGGAAAGGGCAAGTTTCAGGCGCATATTCCCCGTAGGATCAGCGCCGCCCATGCGAACAGCAATCGTGATCTCACGCCCGATCTTCGTTGTAATCTTGCCGCGAATCGCGTCATTTGCGCCCTTCTTGCGTTTGATATTTGCCCATTTTGAATGTCCTGACATCGTTCCGATCTCCTTCTCAATATACAAGCCGATAGTGCTTCTTTTTTCCTTTTTTTATCAGTGCTGCACCATCCGTAAAATCCACTTCGCTAAGAATATAATGCTCATCGGAGACACGCACATCATTGAGCGTGAGCCCTCCCTGCTGAATCATGCGGCGAGCTTCACTCTTCGAGGAGAATACATCACCGCGCACAAGCACATCCACAAGCTTTTCACCCACAGCGGTATGGATCTGTGGAATCTCCGTCGACGTACCGCCGCCGAAGAGGGCTTTCGCTGTCTCCTGTGCCTTCTCAGCCTCGCGCTCGCCATGAACGATCTTAGTCACCTCGTATGCGAGAATCTCCTTGGAGCGGTTGATCTCATGCCCCTCGGCAGAAGCAAGGCGACGCACCTCATCCATCGGGAGATACGTGAGCAGTGAGAGACAGGTCTCGACATCGGCATCATCGATATTGCGCCAATACTGGTAAAAGTCATAGGGCGACGTTTTTTCGGCATCGAGCCAGAGCGCACCGCCTGCTGTCTTTCCCATTTTGGTACCATCACTCTTTGTAAGCAGCTTGTTTGTAAGACCGAATACCGTGATGTTCTTCTTGCGACGGCAGAGTTCTACCCCCGCAATAATATTCGACCACTGGTCATCGCCGCCCATCTCGAGCTTGCAACCATAGCGTCCATTGAGCTCCATGAAGTCATACGCCTGCATAATCATATAATTGAACTCAAGGAAGGTCAAGCCCTTTTCCCAGCGCTGCTTGTAGCTCTCGGCAGCGAGCATGCGATTGACGGTAAAGTGAGCGCCAATATCACGGAGCAGATCGATATAGTTCAGCTTGCGCAGCCAGTCTCCATTATCCACCATGATCGCCCGATCATCCGCGAAATCGATGAAGCGGGAAATCTGCCTTCGAAAGCAGTCACAATTATGACGGATGGTCTCATCGGTCATCATCTTTCGCATATCCGTACGCCCTGAGGGGTCTCCAACGGTACCCGTGCCGCCGCCGACAAGACAGATCGGACGATGTCCCGCTCTCTGCAGATGAGACATTGCCATGAGCGCAATCAAATGCCCTGCATGAAGGCTGTCTGCCGTTGGGTCAAAACCGGTATAAAAAGAGACCTGCTCCTGTCCAAGGAGTTCGCGCAATCCTGCTTCATCTGTGCACTGCGCAAGAAACCCGCGTTCTTTCAGTATATCAATGGCGTTCAATATGCTACCTCTTTCTTAGTTCTGCCCTTTTTCTACTCCCGTTCCAGGCTCTGGCGGCTCTACGACAGATGACGGTGAGGAGTGTGTAGGAGAAGTATGGGGCGCACCCTCACTCTTTTCGGCACTGGAATTTGTTACTGGCTTAACAGAGTCCTTCCCCTTCTCATCTGGTTTTTTCTTTTCATTTTTTTCTTTCTCCGGATCTTCCATCGGCTCGCCTGAAGATGCAGCGAATGAGGGCGCCTCCTCGAAGTTTCGCACGGGAAGTCCCGCGAGAGCTTTCACCATAAATGCCTGCCATATAACGGCAGGTGTCGTTCCTCCAGCCATGCCATGTAGGTCACTGAGGCTGTCGTTTCCAATCCAGACGCCTGCAACTAAATCCGGTGTATATCCAACGAACCACGCATCGTGATAGTCACTGGTCGTCCCTGTTTTTCCAGCGGCAGGTCTTCCGATATTGGCTCGTGTTCCCGTACCGCGACGGATAACCTCTTGCATCATTGCCGTCATCGTAGCAGCATTTGCTGCTGAAATCACACTCTTTTCCTTCCTCTGCGCTTCTTCAAGGACTTTCCCGGTACGTGAAACAACACGGATGATGGCCACCGGCTCAACATGTATGCCGCGATTTGCAAATGTACCATACGCGCTGGTAAGCTCTAGAGGAGTAACACCGCGAGTCATGCCGCCGAGTGCAACTGCAAGATTGCGGTCATTGGTATCTCCATCGAGAACAAAGGTTGATATCCCCATCTCCTGCGCGTAGTATATTGCCTTATCGATACCGATGTCCTGTGCAATTCGCACGGTAGGCACATTCAGTGACCACTGCACTACATCACGGAGGCGAACCTTGCCGGAAAAATTGCGGCTATAATTCTGTGGCTCCCAGCCGCCAATCTTTAAAGGTTTGTCGTCAATGATGGAATCTGCTGTATATTTGTTCTCAAGTGCAGCTGCAAAGACGAAAGGTTTGAATGCGGAACCGGGTTGACGTACGGCCTGCGTTGCCCGATTAAATTGATCTGTCCCACGTCCGCCAACCATAGCACGGATATAGCCCGTGTGTGGATCAATCGCAACTAAGGCACCCTGAGGCTGAACAATGCCATTTGCATCAGTAAAATACGTTGGAAGGTTCTGCATCGCACTTTCAGCAGCCGCCTGCAGCCCCATATCAATGGTCGTATAAATCTTGAGGCCATCTTTATAGATGGCATCATCCCCATACTTCTCCGAAAGCAGCTGTAGCACATAATCAACAAAGTAGGAGGGACCTTTTACGCCATCATTGGTTGTCTTCGCGATGGATAACTCTTCCTTCTTTGCGGCCTTTGCCTCGCTTTCACTGATATAGCCATATTTGACCATCTGATCCAGAACGACAGCTTTACGCTGTGTTGCCGCTTCCATATTATTGAGCGGCGAGTAATAGTTTGGGCTCTTTGGGATACCTGCGAGCATCGCACATTCATTCAGCGTCAGATCTTTGACATCCTTGCCAAAATACGTGCGTGCCGCAGCCTGAACACCATACGCTCCCTGCCCAAAATAAATCTGATTCATATAGAGTTCAAGGATTTCTTGCTTTGTATACTGACGTTCGAGCTGGAGCGCAAGAAATACTTCCTGTACTTTGCGCTTGAACGTCCGATCCTGCGTCAGATAGGCGTTCTTCGCAAGCTGCTGGGTGATGGTGGAGCCGCCCTCTGTAACCGTACGTCCCCGAATATTTGCCCATACAGCGCGTACGATTCCACGTGGATCAATTCCAATGTGCTCGTAAAATCGATTATCCTCAACGGCAATAAAGGCATTTTGGAGGTTTTTCGGAATTTCATTGATGCCGACAGGTCTGCGATTTTCAGCCGCATGAATATTGGCAATCTCGTTTCCATGAATATCATAGATTTGAGATGATGCCGGAGGAACGATATCCTCCGCCAGATTCGGTCTGGTATTCAGGCTTGCTGTTAGGAATCCACACCCCACGCCAATAATCATGACAAACAGGATCAGCCCAATGGCGAGAATTGCTTTTCCAAGAACGGAGCCGCTTTTTGACTTCTTTGTCACTTTCTTTTCGCTTTTCTGCATAGATACCTTCCTGTCTGGATGTTTCTCCACTGCACTCTGCCTACAATCCAATTTCTATATTTTATCACAAACTCCGAATTTTGTAAGGATATTTTGTCAAAATTGCTTACTTCAATTCGACAACCGTGGCTCCAGTGCCGCCTTCGGAAATGTCGGCGAACGAAAAGGTCAGAACGGAGCGATGTCGTTTCAGATAGTCCTGCAGACCCTGACGCAGCGCACCCGTCCCTTTTCCATGAATCACGAGAATCTTGGAGAGTCCCGTAAATACGGCATCATCGATAAATTTTCCAAGTGCATCTTCGGCCTCAAGGACGGTCATGCCGCGCACATCGATCTGCGGTCTTATTTCTGCCGATTTCTTGGAAATCGAAGTCCCAACATGAACTTTCGTGCTCTTCTTATGTTTTTTTCGTCCCACGAAAGTACAGGCATTCATCTTGACAATCGTACGCAGTCCACCGACTTGGACAGTCAGCTCATTATCCTGAACGGCAAGTACCGTGCCCTCCTGTGCAAGACTCTTGATGTAGACAATGTCACTCGCCTGAATATTATTCGGACGAACGGGTTCTCCAACAAGCTCATGTTTTGGGAGTCCCCCTTGAACGTATGCTTCATCCAAACGATTTCTGGCATCCTGAATCGCCTTGCGGCGTTCCTTCACACCGTGATCGTCAAACTGCTCCTTGAGGGATTTGATGGTCTCCTCTGCACTGCGCCGCGCCTCTCGGACGATGTTATTTGCCTCCTCACGCGCCTTGTGCAGAAGTTCCTGACGCGATGCAGAGAGTGCTTCACGTTCACTTCGCAGACGTGTCTCGATGGCTGTTATCTCTGATTCTCTGTTATGAAGTGCACGATTCCTTGCTTCGTAGTCCTTCTTTTCCTGTTCGAGTTCATTGACGATCCGCTCAAAATGTGTATGTTCCTCGTTGATATAGATTTCGGCGCGCGCGACAATATCTTGCGGCAGACCAAGCTGACGACTGATCGAGAAGGCATTGCTCGCCCCTGGTATGCCAATCAGAAGCCGATATGTGGGACGCAACGTCTTCAGATCAAACTCAACCGAGGCATTCTCCACGCCCGGCTGTGTGTAGGCATAGGTTTTAAGAGCAGCGTAATGAGTGGTTGCAACAACAGCTATTTCGCTGTGTAAAAAATGTTCGATGATACTGCGTGCGAGGGCAGCCCCCTCATCCGGATCGGTGCTTGCTCCGACCTCATCCAGCAGAATGAGATCGCCCTCCTCTGCCTTTTCAATGATGCGGACAATGTTCCGCGTATGCGCCGAAAAGGTGGAGAGACTCTGCTCAATGCTCTGTTCATCACCGATGTCTGCATAGATATTGCGATAGACGGGGAGTTCCGAATCCGAAGCAGTCGGCAGAAAACAGCCAATCTGTGACAAAAGCGCCAACAGCCCCAGCGTCTTCATACTCACCGTCTTGCCGCCCGTATTCGGTCCTGTAACCAAAAGAATGGAAAACGTCTTCCCGAGTTCTATGTCGATTGGAACGACCTTATCCTTCGGGAGCAGCGGATGTCTCGCTCGCTTCAAGTGAACATATCCATCCCGATTCAGTGTCGGCGGATACGCCTCCATCTCCCGTGCAAGTCCGGCGCGTGCAAAGATGAGATCGATCGCCGCGAGTATGTCGCAGTTTGCCGCAAGGATGGAGCCATTCAAAGCAATCTCCGCCGAAAGTTTCTGCAGGATCCGCTGGATCTCCTGCTCACGTGCAAGCCCCATCTGCCGCACCGTATTATTCAGTTCTACCGTTGCGAGCGGCTCGACAAAAAGGGTTGCGCCGCTGGCGGACTGATCGTGAATGACACCGGGGAAATAGTTTCGGTACTCCTGCTTGACCGGGATGACATAGCGCTCGTCACGCACAGTGACAATCGCTTCCTGAAAGTATTTCTGATTCGCTGCATCATGCAGGATTGCGGACAGTCGATCCTTCACACGCGCCTGTGCCGTATGCAGTTCACGCGTAATCCTGCGCAGTTCAGGACTGGCATCATCGCGGAAATTCCCATGCTCGTCAATAGTATCCTTCAAATGACGCTCCACCATGCCGAGGATTTCAATGGGCTTTGCCTGCTCCTTAAGCAGGGGGACATCCAACGTGAGATCGCGGAAGAAATACTTCACATTCCGCATACCGCCCATCGTACTCATGACAGAGCGCAGTTCATCAATTTCGAGGATGGATCCCCTTGCCGCAGTTTTCAATATATCCCGCAGATCATAGACTCCACCGAACGGCGGTGCCTGCACTTGCAGAATCTGCACCGCCTCCGCCGTCTCCTGATGAAGCCTCGCGACCTCATCGTAATCTCCGGAAGGCACGACACTGCGGCAGCGTTCTTTGCCCTGCATCGTGGCGGCAAATGCTGCAAGCCAATTTGTGATTTTTTCGTATTCCAAAACCTTGAATGACTCAGTGTCCATACGTACCTCTTATAAAATACCGCGGAAATAATGCCCGCGCGTAATATCTTTGCCCTCCTGCAAACGAAGGTGCTGTTCATCTTCTTCCTTCAACGGTGCTTTCCGATCCATAGCCTTCCGATACATTCGGACAACGCTCTGCAATTCCTTGATCGAAACTCCGCGCCCCTCGATCCGCAGAGTCGCTATTCCCATCTCCAAAAGCTGATGCACATAGGGCAGCAGCGATAGTTTCTTGCTATTGAGGATGTGCATACGGCAGAACTGATCAGTCACTACGGGAAAGTCTACATTCTTGCGGTCACGGAGGAAGAATCTCTGCTTGCGACACGGCATGGAGCATTTCCCCGTATCCAGATCCCCCAGAAAACTGCCTAGGACACAGTACTCCGAGATCATGAGCGGAAGCTGACCACTGACAAGGACAGTCAGCGGAATGGGGCTTGTCTTTGCGAGGCGTTCCATCTGCTTGCCGTTGAGCTCCGGTGACAGGGTTGCCTCACCAAATCCACACGCATGCAAAAAATCAAGGGTGGACGGATTATAAGAGATCATCGAATAATCTGCATGAAGTGTCACGGGCACGCGTTCATGCGCAAGATATGCCGTTCCGATGTGATGGACGTGCAGGGCTGCAGGCAGTTTCTCTCCAAAGCCATCAAACAGACGCATCAGCGCCGCCTGCTCATCTCCTCGAACAATGCGCGGCGTGTTATAGTCGATGCGAATACCACAGTCCTCCGCATAGTCCCACGCCGCTGCATAGCCCTTCGATTGGAGCATTGTTCCTCGAAAGGACTCTCCACCGAACAAAATCCCATCCGCCCCTGCAGCAACAGCCGCCTTCATCGCCTCTATGTCGTCCACAGCAACCATGAGTCTTGCCGGTCGCGGAGAAGAAATATCCGGTGTACTGAACGTCGACGTTGCTGTATTTGCCTGCGTAAAGCGTGCGGTGGAGACACGTTTGTTTTCAAAGCGCTGTGTGCGCAAATCTTCCAGCGCAGCAATGGCGGAGCGTCGCAGATGATTGAGTTCACTGACCGGCACCATCACAGCATCATCCATATCACACGAGAGTTCCGCAAGAGAAAATAACGTCGTACCAAGGCGCCCCATCTGCTTTTCAGCGGTTTCAACCGTAAGCGGGTGATTGTTCGCCGAGACGACCACATAATCGCTTTCTGCATCCGCTTGATTTCCCTCGTCGTCTTCGACGTGGAGACGCAATCTCTGTCCGAGTCTTGCGTGAAGAACAGCTCGAAGAGGAATCCGGTCGCAGGATTCCGCATCATAAGAGTGTCTTGCTGCCTCCATGAGTTTCGCATCATAGACCTTGAAGACACGATCGTGTATGTGTACCTTTCCGTGAATGGCAAAGGAAACGGTATCTCCGGCAACTGCCTCAAAGCATTCCTGACCGTGTGCGTCGTACAGGCACTCGATCTCCGCACTGACACGACCGCCGACCTTCACCCAGAAATCCACCTGATCACGGGCGGCAAGTCCTCCGGACAGCTTCACCGTGACCATGTTGGAGGCACGATCATAGGATGTGACACGTCCGATCAGAAGACCGCGGTTATTCGGGCGACGGTCACTCATCATGTATCTGCCCTGCCGTTTTTCCATATATGCAGTTGTAAAATCACGATTGAATACCTGCGCCAGATGGGCACGGTCAGAATCATCAATTGCTGGTCGCTGAGCATCAAGATAATTGTCAATCGCTTTACGGTACGTATGCACAATCGTCGCAACGTATTCCGGCCTCTTCATGCGTCCTTCAATTTTAAGGGAGTCAATGCCCGCATCAAGCAGCTGAGGGATGAGTTCGATCGCATTCAGATCGCGCGGTGAGAGGAGAAAGTTGCCCGCCGTCTCACCAAGTACATCATTCCCCTGTGCATCGACCAATGTATAGGGCAGACGGCAGGGCTGTGCACAGCGTCCACGGTTCCCGCTGCGTCCGCCGATCATGCTGCTCATCAAACATTGACCGGAATAGCAGACACAGAGCGCCCCATGCACGAAACACTCGATCTCTACACGGCTCTTTTGGCAAATATCTCGAATCTCTGGGATGGAAAGTTCGCGCGCCAACACCACACGTGAAAAACCAAGCTCCGTCAGTGCTTGAACACCAGCAAGATTATGTACTGTCATCTGTGTACTCGCATGAAGCGGAAGCAGAGGCACAACCTCTTTCGCCAGCCGAACGGCACCGAGATCCTGCAAGAGGACGGCATCCGCTCCCGCATCGTAGAGAAACGACAGATATTGTTTTAATTGTGGGAGTTCATCGCGGTCGATAATCGTATTGACGGCGACGTGCACCTGCACATCTTTCAAATGTGCATATCGAATGATCTCAGCCAGTTCATCCTCATCGAAATTTGAGGCATAGGCACGTGCGCCGAACATCTTACCGGCAAGATATACCGCATTTGCTCCGTTTTCAACAGCGGCGAGAAACGCTTCCTTCGTCCCCGCAGGAGCGAGTAGTTCCACCAATGAATTCAGTCCTTTTTATCACGATCATCTGCATTTTCGCATGAAATCTCATCGGCAGCAGCACGCATTTCTTCAAAAAGGCGAAGCTGGTCATCATTCAGAGAATCCTTTACATCATTCACGTCAGGCAGCGTGGGAAGATCCTCAATTTGCTGTAGACCAAATGCCCGCAAAAACAGGTCTGTTGTTCCGTAAAGAATTGGACGACCAACGACCTGCTTGCGCCCCATTTCACAGATCAGCTCCAGTTCAAGCAAGCGTGCAATGGAACGTTCCGCGCGAACACCACGAATGTGCTCCACTTCCTGTTTTGTAATGGGTTGTTTATAGGCAATGATGGCGAGTGTTTCCATCGCCGAAGCGGAGAGTGTCGGCTGCACTGTCTCCGAGAGTTTCTTCACCCACGGAAAGGCATTCGGATGGGTCACCAGCTGATAGCCGCCTGCGGATCTGCGCAGAAATATTCCGCTCCCCCGCTCCGACAGGATATGTTCCAGCTGTGTCAGAGCTTCCTGTACTTCCCATTCAGGAGCTTCTATGATTTCGGCGAGTTTGGAGACGGTGAGCGGGAGACCGGCAGCGAATAAGACGGCTTCCAAAATACTTGCCCTACTGAGAGACTGCACGGCTTCCCTCCTTCATCGAAATAGAGATTTCATGATATAGATGTTCCTGTGTAATATATATCATCTGCATTTTTGCAAGTTCCAAAAGTGCTAAAAATGTCGAGAGAAGTTCCTCACGCGTTCCCGTGGGGAAAGCGTCGTTCAGCTTGATCCTGCCATTCCTGCGCCGAAGGAGCGCGAGGATATCCGTCATCTTATCCTGCACGCGATATTCCTCTGCCGACACAACGACAGCCGGTATGACCGGCTCCTCCCGTATGCGCTGCACATCCGAAAAGATATGCATAAGCGCCTCTGCCGATAGGCCTGTAATCGGGAGCCTGTGGGCGGGCAGCGGCATCGGTGCCCGCTCCACATACGGACTCTGTGCGTTATTCAGAGAAAAGAGAATGGACGAGACCTCTTTAAAGCGACGGTATTCGAGCAGACGCTCCACAAGCTCCATCCGCGGATCTTCTTCCTGATCCTCTTCCACGTCACTCTTCGGCAACAGCATACGCGACTTGATCCGCAGAAGGGTTGCCGCCATGACGAGGAATTCACTTGCATATTCAATGTCGAATTGATACAACGTATCAACATAGTCTAAATATTGTCGTGTCAGACGTGCTATAGGAATGTCATAGAGATCTATTTTGTTCTTTTCAATCAGGTGCATGAGCAGATCCATTGGACCTTCAAACGCATCCAATTTCACAAGATAATCTGCTGCCATGAAGTATCCTTAGAACAGGAGAATGCTGCCGATGATCTTATAGCCTCCATATACCAGCTGAAAGAGCGGCATCAGAACAACGCTGAGCAACGGCGTGGCGATGAATACGATCATGATAAGCAAACTGTATCGCTCAATGGATTGGTAGCGATAAGCAAGGTCAGGCGGCAGAAGGTTCCTCAAAATGTGCGATCCGTCCAGCGGAGGAATTGGGAGCATATTGAAGATTGCAAAGTTGACGTTATAGACGAAGATCATCTGAATGATGCTGTAGGTGATCGGAGAAACATCCAGATGATGTGATCGGATGAAGAGCATAACATAAAAAGCAAGAAACCCCAGCAGAAGGTTCATGGCGGGTCCCGCAATGGATACGAGAATATCGTCCCGCTTTGGCTGACGGAAATTGCTCGGGTTGACCATAACAGGTTTTGCCCATCCGAAACGTACGAGAAAGAGCATAATCAGTCCGATGGGGTCGATATGCGCACGCGGATCAAGCGTCAGTCTGCCCATCAAACGCGGCGTAAAATCTCCGAGCGACACAGCGGCACGCGCGTGCGCATACTCGTGAAAGGTCATGGCAATGATGAGTCCCGGGATTCCGAGCAGCATCTCTTCAAAATTAAATCCGAACATCTTTATCTCCCGCGCATCAACTTCTCAGACGCTCTTGCGCCATCATGAGCGAAATAATCGTCTTCGAGTCTATAATCTCCCCCGACTTTACCATTGCCAGCGCATCGGAAAACGGCATTTGAACCACATTGACAAACTCATCCTCATCGGTATGCTGTTTTCCGACCAATAGGTTCCGGGCAAGGTACAGATGAATATACTCGTTGGAAAAGCCTACCGTCGTTGCAATCGTTGTCAGTTTTTCATATTGTTCCGCCGTATAGCCGGTCTCCTCTGACAGCTCACGACGCGCGCAGTGCAGGGGATCCTCACCCTCCACATCAAGTTTTCCCGCAGGCACCTCGAGGGTCACCTGCCCGATGGGATAGCGAAACTGGCGCACCAGAATTACATTCCCGTTTGGCAGAACGGGCAGCACCGCCGCCGCTCCCGGATGGTGAATCCACTCACGCACCGACTCCTTCCCATTGGGCAGACGCACCATATCGCGGCGCACATGGAGCAATGTTCCGTCAAAGATATTCTCACTGCTGCGTTTTACTTCTACAAGATCCTCATACATCGTGAATCCTCCTATCATCAAACACACATATCGCCTTATTCCTGAACTTCGTCCTCACGTTTTACAAACAAGGCGCTCACAAAATCCTCTGCACGGAACGGACGCAGATCGTCGATGCCCTCTCCTACTCCAATCCATTTAATCGGAATCGAAAGCTGTGACTTAATTCCGATGGTTACGCCGCCCTTTGCTGTTCCGTCCAATTTGGTAAGGACAACACCTGTCACAGGTGCTGCCTGTGTAAAGAGTTCTGCCTGACTGATTGCATTCTGCCCTGTACCGGCATCGAGGACGAGCAGGGTCTCATGCGGTGCTCCCGGAATCTCGCGCCCGATTACGCGGTAGATCTTCTCAAGCTCCTGCATGAGGTTGGACTTTGTCTGAAGCCGCCCCGCCGTATCAACGATGACAATGTCGATATTGCGCGCCTTTGCCGCCTGCATCGCATCGAAAACAACAGCAGCGGGATCTGACCCCTCACCGTGTTTGATCACCTGTGCATCGGCGCGTTTTCCCCAGATCTCAAGCTGATCGATGGCAGCAGCACGAAAGGTATCGGCTGCCGCCAAGAGAACCGATTTCCCCTGCCTGCGATAGTAGGCACTCAGCTTCCCGATGGTTGTCGTCTTGCCGACGCCGTTCGTACCGACAACAAGCAGTACCGTCGGTCCATTCTCTGCCATCTGAAATGTATTCTCGCCCGCTTCGAGAATGGATACAATCTCTTTTTCCAAAAATGGAATCAGATCCTCGGGCGTACGAATCTCCTTTTGCTTGATCCCCTTGCGTACGGCAGCAATCAGCGTCTCTGTCGTTTTGACGCCGACATCCGCCATCAGCAGAGTCTCCTCCAGATCGTCAATCAGTTCATCGTCAATATCGGCATATCCGATAATAAGTCGTTCAATATTATGGGTGAAATTTTCCCGCGTTTTTGTCAAGCCCTTTTTGAGCCGATCAAAGAATCCCACGATAACTCCTTTCCGCCCAATACATCAGGCACTCTGTTCTGTGTCATAATCCTTCATGCGAATGGAAAGAACCTTGGAAACCCCTGCATCCTCAACAGTAACGCCATACATGGTATCCGCCGCACGCATGGTTCCCTTTCGATGCGTAACCACAATGAACTGTGTGTTGCGTGCAAATTCTTTCAGAAAATCACCGAACCGCGAGACATTCGCCTCATCGAGCGGTGCATCGATCTCATCCAAAATAGAGAATGGTGAGGGACGATAGCGCAGGAATGAAAAGAGCAGGGCTATGACCGTCAGTGCGCGCTCACCGCCGGACAGTGCAGACAGATTCTGTCGCTTCTTGTCCGGCAGTGTCACTAGGATCTCGACGCCACTGCTTAGTATATCCTCTTTGTCCGTCAGACGCAATTCCGCAATGCCGCCGCCAAAGAGCCGCACAAAGATTTCATTGAAGTGCTCTTGAATCTGATGGAATGCATCACGAAAGGTGCGCGTCATATCCTGATCGATCTTCTGGATGATCTGCTCGATGTCCTGCTTCGCGGCTCTCAGATCCGCGATCTGCTTCTCTTCCTCTTCGTATCGTTCCTTCTTTTCCGCGTATTCCTCAACGGCGTTGGGATTCACTGAGCCAAGTAACTGAATGGAATCCTCCAATGCACGCAGACGCTCCTCCAGAATATCGGGGGAAACATCCTGTGCCTCTGTGGCTGCCGCCTCCGGTGTCAGGCCGAAGTCAGACAGGATACTGTCACGACAATCGCCCATGCGTATATGGATGCGCTGCAATGTCTTATCGCACTCATTCTGCTTTGCACGAATGGATTCCAGACGCGCAACAATGCTCTTGACGGCGCCGTCCAGCACACGGCTTTCTGCCTCGTGCGCCAAACGCTGATCCTTCAGTACCGCGGCGTTCTTTTCGTGTGTTTGGAACAGGGTATCCCGCTGCGCGATTTCCTGTTCCAACACAGAAAGGCGCGTCATGTCCTTTTGCAATTCATCTGCAAGCTGTGCATCTTGCTTTGTAATATCCTGCAGTGTTTTTTCCGCTTCTGCATATTCGAGCGCACGGGATTGACGGTTCCGCGTCATCGTCTGGATCTCCGTAGTCAGGGCAGTGAGCGCAAGGTCCAGTTCGTGCAGGTGTCCTTCCTGTTCTTTGCCCGCATTGCGAAGCTCCGTACAGCATTCATTCAGCTGCGCAGTCGCCTTTGCGAACTGCTCCTCATATTGCTCACACTGAGCGATATAGCGCTCGAGGCGCGTGCGTTTTTGGAGCAGTTTCGCGCCTTGAGCGCGGCGCTCCTCCTCCGTATGCTCCATCGTACGAAGGATATTCGTCTGATCTTCGATACGCTCCTGCAGCACATCATATTTCCCTCGCACTTCGACGAGTTCCTTCGCCAACCGCTCCGCCGCATCCTTCTGAGCCGCATGGTGCTCGTTTGTCTCCTTGAGAAGCTTTCTTTTCTGCTGCAAAGAAGCATTTATTTCTTCATGTGCATGCTCCTGCGTACTCAGCTTTTTTTGTAATAGATCAATCTCCATGCGCCGATTCAGCAGTGAGGACTGCTGTTTCTTGCGTCCGCCGCCAGAGAGCGAACCGCCCGGATTCAGTAATTCTCCCGTCAGTGTCACGATGCGAAGACGGTAGTTTTCCTGTTTCGCCGCGATCAGAGCCTCGTCCAGAGTTTCCATCACAAGCGTCTGAGAGAGCAGGTGATCTGCGACCTTCCGGAATCTATCCTCGGCATGGACGAGCGTATTTGCCCAGCCGATCACGCCGCGATAGCGCCCCAGATTGATTTCACGCGGTTGACGCACTGTAATTGTCGTCAGTGGAAGGAAGGTGACACGTCCACCATTTTTGCGCTTCAAATAGGAGATGGCAGCCTTTGCCGTGTCCGTATCCTCTGTGACAACATTCCGCACGCTCCCGCCGAGCGCAACATCGATGGCTGTAAGATAGCGCTCTGGAATACGAATGAGATCGGCGACCGTTCCGGCAACACCTCTGCGCCACCCCTCCGATGCCTGCAGGACAGTCTGCACATCCCGCCCGAACCCCTCATAGCTGTCCTGCACACGCCGCTGAAAATCAAGGCTCTGACGGATGCGAAGGAGTTCCGCCTCCGACTTCCGAAACTGAGCCTCATCACGCTCGATTGTTCGGCGCAGCTCCTCGGCTTCACTGTGCAGTCGATCGCGTTCCTGCGAGATGCCCTGCATATTTTGTTCCGCAAGGACAATTTCTTGCCGCTTGTCGTCAAATTCATTTTCGACCGATGCAAGGAGTACACGGCGGCGCTCCATTTCTGCCGCCTGCTCCTCCTTGCCTTCATCCCCTTGCTGTGCAGCGCTCCGAGCTACGGCAAGCTGCTCTCTCAGACGCGCCAGTACACGCTGTACGGCAGCACGTGCAGAATCCTGCCGTGCCATTTCCTGTTCTTCATCCGAAAGCTGAAGCCGCAAACGCTCGGACTCATCCCGAACACGCGCCTGCTCCTCTTTTTTTGCATCGCTCTGTGCGCCCTTTTTCTGTAAGAGGGCATCGATCTGGGCAATCTCCTGTCTCGTGGCTTCTTTTTTTGTGGATGCAGACGCACGCATTCCCTCGAAATCTACTTTGCGTTGTTTCCGCTGATCCTGCCATCCGGCGATGCGTGATTTCTCCTGCCGCAGTGCGTCCAATTCCGTTGACAGACGCCGACGTTCCTGCTCCTCCGCCTGCATACTGCGGTCAATGACAGCAATGTCAGCCTCAATCTCCTCTTTTTTGCCCTCAGCCTCCGCACGCACTCGTATTTCACTTGCTTCCTGGTCGCGATGCGTTTGCAGAGATTGATTGACACTCTCCTGCTCCTTGGTGAGGTTATCATATTGCTGCACGAGCGCCGTCAGTCGATATGACCGGCGCTCTGCATCGAGTGCGCGAAACTGCAGCGTCTTTTCTGACTGGGCAGCCAGCGGTTCGAGTTCGGCCGCATGCGCATACATAATATCGTTCAGACGCACGAGATCGCCCTCGTTTTCTCGCAGCTTTCGCATCGCTTCCTGCTTGCGCGTCCGGTATTTCGTGATACCTGCAGTTTCCTCAAAAAATACACGGCGCTCCTCGGGACGACTGTCAAGGATGTCATTCAGTCGATTCTGTCCGATGATGCTCATACCGTCGTGCCCGATGCCCGTATCCGCAAAGAGCTGATAGATGTCCTTGATGCGGCAGCGCGCGTCGTTCAGATATACCTCACTGTCACCATTCCGATAGAGGCGACGCTTGACAACGACCTCGTCATAGTCAATGGGAAGCTTTTTATCCGTATTGTCAAAGACTAGCACCACCTCTGCAACACTGAGCGCGCGTCGTGCGGCGGAGCCAGCGAAAATGATGTCCTCAGAACGCAGGCCGCGCAGCATACGAATATTCTGTTCACCGAGAACCCAGCGGACAGCATCCGTGATATTGCTTTTTCCGCTCCCGTTTGGTCCGACGACAGCCGTGATTCCCTGATCGAATTGGACGACAATCCGCTCGGCGAATGACTTGAATCCATACGCTTCCAAGCGCTTTAACTGCACGCAACGCACCTGCCTTTACAAATTAGTTCACTCATTATAACAGAACGGATGGGAAATTTCAAAAAACGGTATCTTCCGTCAATAAATTATGCTATAATAAGAGCGTTCGTGAGTTGTTTTTAGCTTTAATAGGGGGTAATCACATGCCACTTGTTGGAACAAAAGAGATGTTTAAGAAAGCCTATGAGGGCGGCTACGCCATCGGCGCTTTCAACGTCAACAACATGGAGATCGTTCAGGGCATTACAGATGCTGCGGGAGAGCTTAAATCCCCTCTGATCCTGCAAGTCTCCGCAGGTGCGCGTAAGTATGCGCGCCATGAGTATCTTGTCCATCTCGTCAAGGCGGCTCTTGAGATCAACGACATTCCCATTGCTCTGCACCTCGATCACGGTGCGGACTTTGATATCTGCAAATCCTGCATCGACGGCGGCTTCACCTCCGTCATGATCGATGGTTCCCACCTGCCGTATGCTGAAAATGTCGCGCTTGCAAAGCGCGTTGCCGAGTACGCACATGCACATGGCGTTGTCGTCGAGGCAGAGCTTGGACAGCTTGCAGGCATTGAAGACGATGTCAACGTCTCCGCTGAGGACGCATCCTATACGAAGCCCGAGGAAGTGCAGGACTTCGTCGAAAAAACGGGCGTCGACTCCCTCGCCATTGCGATTGGCACCTCACACGGCGCATTCAAGTTCACGCCGGATCAGTGCACGCGCAATGCAGACGGCGTTCTTGTACCGCCTCCGCTCCGCTTTGACATCCTCGAGGAGATCGAGAAGCGCATTCCGGGCTTCCCCATCGTGCTGCACGGCGCTTCCTCCGTCATTCCGAAGTATGTGAAGATCATCAACGAGAACGGTGGACACATGCCGGATGCGGTCGGCATCCCCGAGGATCAGCTGCGCCGCGCGGCAAAATCCTCCGTCTGCAAGATCAACATTGACTCTGATCTCCGTCTTGCGATGACGGCTGGTATCCGTGAGCACTTCGCGAAAGAGCCGTCCCACTTCGACCCGCGTCAGTATCTGACCGATGGTCGCAGCTACATCAAGGAACTCGTCACACACAAGATCAAAGAGGTTCTTGGCTCCGATGGCAAGGCTGCCGAGGTTCAAGCGCTCATTGACCAGAACAAGTAAAAATCTTACGCTTCGATAGCAGTATAAACGATATATGACCTTACTTTGTGAATACCACAGGTAAGGTCATTTTTATTCACTTTATCAACGCCCCTCATCTTTTCTACTGTAATCATAAAAGTAAATGTTGAATTGAACACTTATTTATATATTATATGAATCATAAAAATTTTCTATTTTTATGTTGACAATATATCTCAGTATGCGCTATGATTCCATTTGTGAAAACTAACCCAGTTCACAAAATGTATCATTCACAAAGGAGATCATTTACCCATGCGTACAACAACAAAAGTACTATCCATCCTACTGCTTGTTCTTTCTGTCGCATTTGTCGGATGCGGCGGAGCGGATAAGGCTGCGGAAAAGAAAACAGCGGAGCCATTCCGTATTGTGACTTCGTTCTATCCAATGTACCTTGCGACCATCAACATTACTGATGGCGTTAACGGTGTAGAGGTTTACAATATGACAAAGCCACAAACAGGCTGTCTTCATGACTATCAGCTGATGACGGAGGATATGAAGACGCTGGAAAAGGCGGATGCCTTTGTCATCAACGGTGCGGGTATGGAGGACTTCATGGACAAGGTGACCGAACAGCAGAAGAAGCTGAAGGTCATTGATGCCTCGCGCGGAATCGAACTCATCCACGACGAAGAGGGAGACAACCCGCATGTCTGGCTGAGCGTTACGGATGCTATTGCGCAGGTGCGCAATATTGCCGATCAGCTAAAGGAAGCCGATCCTGCACACGCAGATGCTTATGAGAAGAATGCTGCAGCATACATCGAAAAGCTCACGGCACTCAAGAGTGAAATGCACGCGGCGCTCGACAATGTTCCGCACAAGGATATCGTTACGTTCCACGAGGCATTCCCCTACTTTGCAAAGGAATTTAACCTGAACATCATCGGTGTAGTAGAGAGGGAGCCGGGGACGGAGCCGACACCGACGGAACTGCAGGAAACCATCGAGCAGGTCAACGCTCTTCCGACCAAGGTACTCTTTACGGAGCCGCAGTATTCCCCTGCTGCCGCCGAAACCATCGCACGCGAGACGGGAGCCAAGATCTATACGCTTGACCCGGTTGTCACCGGCGAGGCAACTCCTCAGGCAAAGAATGCGTACATTGATACGATGAAAGCCAATATGAAGGTATTGAAGGAAGCCCTGCAGTAATTTGCGGGACACATATAAAGACATCCACCGCAATATGCGGTGGATGTCTTTATATGTGTGCGGCTCTATTTTTTCGTCGCTCTTGAAAAAACTGCTTGATGATCGTGGAGCATTCATCTTCCAATACGCCCGCACGCATTTCGGGCTGATGATTCAATGTCGGACAGCCTGTAATGTTAAAGAGAGACTCACAGGCTCCTGCCTTTGCGTCTGTTCCTCCATAAACAACGCGGCTAATCCGGCTCATGATGATCGCACCGGCACACATGGGACATGGCTCAATGGTGACATAGAGTGTCATTCCCGTGAGACGCCACCGACCAAGAGCCTGACAAGCACGGCGAATGGCGATCAGTTCGGCATGTGCCGTTGCATCATGCTCCGTTTCGCGCAGATTATATCCGCTTGCGATGACTTCTCCCGCATCATTCAAGATAACGGCACCAATTGGAATTTCGCCAAGCGCATACGCACGCTCTGCTTCTGCCAGTGCCAGACGCATTCCTTGCACGTCATCCGGCATGGGGCAGTTTCCCCTGCGCGTCCGAAATGTCAACTTTTCCCTGATAGAAAAGAGACTGCGTCGGGCGGCCTACATCGAGATGATATGCACCATTTGAAGAAGTATTTTCCGACTGACGTTTTTTCTTTTTCTCTATTTCATCTTCAAAAACAGAAGCAAATGACTCGCCATCTTCACGCTCTTCAAAGCCTTTTCTCCGCTCGAACAACTCATCATTGTTGAACCGAAGGCGCTTGATGCGCATCACTCGTTCAATACGTTCTACCATCATTGACACCTCCTAACACTTTATTGACAAACTATTCTATCTTATATCAATAATATCGTTTGCCGGCAGTGGAACTTAAACAAAAAAAGGCAGTATTTATCACAATATAACGTGACATAACACTGCCTTAATGGGATATGATATTGTTCTTTACCCCGGTGGCCATGTGAGCGAACGTCCACCCAGAATGTGAAAATGCAGATGCCCAACGGTCTGTCCGCCATCCACGCCCGTATTTGTCACAAGACGGAATCCACCTGCATCGATGCCAAGCTTGTGTGCAATCTCCGGAACCACCTCGGTCAGAATATGCGCAGCCAGCTCCCGATCCTCTACGCCAAAGTCCAAAATACTTGCAATATGCTTCTTCGGTATGACGAGAACATGCTCCGGCGCCTGTGGATCGAGATCACGGAACGCAAGCACGCGATCGTCCTCATAGACCTTTGTGGATGGAATTTCTCCATTTGCAATTTTACAAAAGATACAGTCCGCCATTTGATCCGCTTCCTTTCATATCCATTTATAGTGAAATGATTCGCTAAAAAGAGCATTATTCCTGCTTACTTACTATTTTCATACAAAATATCACATAATAGTTAGGGAAACACTGATAAATTCAGCCACGCCATCTTGACGCATCTTTTTTGCCCGTACTATGTCGGCAAATCCTTCACATAGCCCCTGCTATGCGTCCGGTTTGCCTCCTTGTTCGGACGAAAAAATCTACGGCAATCTGACGGACTTCATTACAATTCGCTTCTCGGCGGGTCGCTCGCATGTGTTCGTCGGCTCAAAGGATGCGGCAGGAAACATTCGTAGTGGTTACCCCGTCCCAAATCCGAAACGCAACAGCAACTACGAGATTGGGTGGAAGCATAAATTCGGCTCAAAGGCTGAGTTTGACCTTACCCACTTCCGCACCGATGTAAGAGATCGCATTAGGATGATAACATTCGGACGTGACCGTGTTTTAGGAAATGTCGATAAGACGCATATTCGCGGCTTGGAGCTTGCCTATCGGCAGACGTTTAGCTCTAAGCTCTCCGCTTTTGCAAACTATACATGGATCAATGCGAAAGATGAGGAAAATGGCGTAACTAAACTTGCTTCCGGACTTCCCACACAGATGTTCAATCTTGGTGTCACCTATCGTGAGGGAAAATTCCGGAGCAGTCTGCTTGGACGGGCGATGCGCGCACGCCTTGACACTAGCGGAGATCCGACTAGCACCGGCTACTTTGCCGCAGACCTCGATTTCCGCTATGAGCCGCAGACAGATCTCGGCATCTTCCTGCACGTCAACAATCTGTTTGATACGGACTACCAGTACAGATGGGGAAGCCCTGCTGACGGTACGAACTTCCTGCTCGGCGTGGATATGACATTCTGACCGTTCAAAATAAAACAGAGTTGCCGTACGTTGCGAAAATGTAAGACAACTCTGTTGTTGTTCAAGTCAGATGTGGAAGAACGTCCGCCATCTTGCCGCAGCTTGCGATATCGGTTCCATAGCCGAAATGTACGAGATCGGCGGCGAGCGCCGCATCGGTTACAGTAAATCCCGAGAGTCCATTTGCACCGTAGTCAAAAAGACATGGGTGCATGGGCACGGAGGGACCGACGAGAACCGTCACCGCATCCCTCGAGAGCTCCAAGAGGCGCGGCATGGTCTTGTTGGCGAATGTCGCACCTGTCATAAAGACAAAGTCCTGCTGCGGCAGAAGGAACTCTGCCGCCTCGGCCGGATAGTCCCCCCACTCCGGCTGCATCTCGAGGATGGAGAGGTCGCATATAGGTTCCCATTTCTTTTGAAAGTTTGGAAAATGCCCTACGACAGCAACCTTCTTTCCGCGAATCTGCTCCGTATACATGGCGAACGCTTCCATTTTCTTGCGCTCATCCAGTGTCTCGGCAGATGCATCCTCGCCGTGAAACCCCTGCATCGCCAGCACTTTTGACGGCTGATTGTAGTAGGCGTTGATGGCGGCAGCGGCAATGGACGCCTCCTGCCCCTGCCACGAGCGCACGTACTCCCCTGCCTCGCGCAGGGAGCAGCCGAGAAAGCTCTCCTTGCGCAGACGCGGGCGGCTGTACGCGGGGATCGTCATGCAGACGCCAATGAGATCACCAGCACGGACATACGTCCACGGGCGGCTGACGGCATAGTCATCGATGCAGATATCCTGCGGCAGCCCTGCGATGATCTCATCGTAAAGATTCCAGTAGTTCACGAAAATACCTCCTCACAGATCTGTTGACTCTAGGATAACACAGCAATTCAGAGGATTCAACGATGAACGGAGAACGAAAGGAAGATGTTTGTGAAAAAAAGAAATCCCTTATTATCGTATTATTGCTCCTCCTCGTACTGCTCGTTGGATGCGGTCAGGAGGCAAAGGAGAATACTGCCTCTGAAACCTATTTATTCACGGACTCTGCGGGGCGCACGGTTGAACTTCCAAAACAGATTGATCGCATCGCCCCCTCGGGCGGTCTGGCACAGATGGCACTCTTTGCCATTGCACCGGATAAGCTCGTCGGCGTTTCCGGACAGTGGAAAGATTCCGTCCTTCCCTATGTAGGGGATCAGTACCGTGATCTGCCGATTCTTGGTCAGTTCTACGGCATGAAGAATTTCAACAAGGAGGCGGTGCTCTCTGTCAACCCGCAGGTCATTATTGACGTGGGGGAGAAAAAAGCGACCATTGCCGAGGATATGGATCAGATTCAGGCATCACTCGGCATTCCTGTGATCTTCATCGAGGCGCGGCTCGACAATACCGATGAGGCATATCGTACACTCGGAAAAATCCTCGGCCGCGAGGAAGAAGGAAATGCTATTGCCGACTATTGTCACACAACGTATGCACGCATCAAGGCAGTTTCCGAAAAAATTCGGAACAAGCCAGGTGTTCTCTATGTTGGCGGAGCACAGGGCAATATGGCGGTCGCACGAGGCTCCTTCCATGCACAGATCGTCGATCTGCTCGCAGATAATGTTGCCGTGACGACAGAGCCGACTGAGGGTTCCATGAGTCAGGTCTCAATGGAGCAGATTCTGGCATGGAATCCGGAGGTTCTTGTGATTGCAGCCGAAACAGAGGCAGATTTCTCTGCACTTCCTTGGCGGGAGCTGCGTGCCGTGCAGTCGCAACGCGTTCTGCGCGTGCCGTCGAAGCCATACGATTGGATGGGGCGCCCCCCCTGTCAACTGTTTCATGGGGCTGTCGTGGCTTGCGGCACGCCTCTATCCCGAGGAGTCCGGCATCAATCTGCATGAGGAGATGAAGATGTACTATCGTCTTTTCTATCATTACGAACTGGACGATGCGGAGTGTGCGGCTTTGCTCGCAGGGAATCGTGTCCTCCCATGAGTAAATTTTCTCCTCAGTTCAAGCTTACGGTACTGGTGCTCGTGCTTGTTGCAACGATTTTTACCTCCTTCCTGTTGGGACGTTTCCCTCTCAGTCTATCAGATGTCATTTCTGCATTCGGCGGTTGGTTGGGAATTGCACCGGAGACGCACACTGCCTCCTCTGTCGTGATTGAATTGCGTTTGCCGCGCATCATCGGTGCGGTCATGGTTGGAGCGGCACTCTCCGTATCCGGAGCAGCCTATCAGGTCATGTTCCGCAACCCGATGGTCTCCCCTGCCATCCTCGGTGTCTCAGCAGGTGCGGCGTTTGGTACGGCGGTCGCCATTCTGTGGAGTGCATCCACATTTTTCATACATACAATGACCTTTGTCGGCGGTCTGTGCGCGGTCGCGATCACATACGTGATCGGTGCAAAGCTCTGCCGCGGCGGCAATACGACACTTGCGATCATCCTCTCGGGCATCATTGTGAGCACGCTCTTCACATCCCTGCTCTCCATGATCAAATATATCGCCGATCCTTATGATAAACTGCCCGTCATTGTCTACTGGCTGATGGGGAGTCTTGCATCCATTTCACTCGACAGTCTCTTCTTCCCGCTCATATTTATGGGAGCGGCATTCATCCCGCTCTTTCTCCTGCGTTGGCGCATCAATCTGCTCTCCTTTGGCGATGAGGAGGCACAGACACTTGGGATTCCCGTGGAACGTCTCCGTCTCATCGTCATTCTCTGCGCCACACTGCTGACGGCGGCGGCGGTTTCGCTCTCTGGCATCATCGGCCTAGTCGGTCTGATTGTGCCGCATCTCGTGCGCTTTATCGTGGGACCTGACTTCCGATTTCTCCTGCCGTGTTCGGCACTCATGGGCGGGCTTTTTCTGCTTGCTTCAGATAATCTCGCACGAACTCTGTGGACGATGGAGATTCCGCTTGGGATTCTCACATCACTCTTCGGTGTGCCGTTCTTTCTCTATCTGCTGATTAAATATCATCATGGCTGGGATTAAAGAGGGACGATATGTTACTGGAACTAAAATCGGTTTCCTGCGGCTATGGGAGCGTTCCCATCTTTCAAAATATTTCCTTTGCTGTCAATCGTGGAGAGACGCTCTGTCTGCTTGGCCCGAACGGCGTTGACAAAACAAGGCTCTTCAAGACGATTCTGGGGCTGCTGTCCCCGCTGGCGGGTGATATATTTCTATCTGGTGAGAATATGTCTGCATGGACAGCAGAGGAGCGGGCGCGACGCATTGCCTACGTCCCGCAGGTGCATACGCCCCCCTTCCCCTTCACCGTTCACGATGTCGTACTGATGGGGCGGGCTGCCCACATCGGCAGTCTCGGCATTCCCGGGAAAAGGGATCAACGAATTGCAGACGATGCGATCGAAATGCTTGGCATCGCACATCTTTCGCAAAAGATCTATACGAAGATCAGCGGTGGAGAACGCCAACTCGTCCTCTTGGCACGTGCCATTGCACAGCAGCCGCGGCTCCTGTGTATGGACGAACCCACGGCGAGCCTTGATTTCGGCAATCAGGTGCTCGTGATGAACCGCATCCGTGCGCTCAGTGCGACGGGGATCACGGTGATCATGACGACCCACGCCCCCAGTCATGCCTTTTACTGTGCCGACCAGACTGCAGTCATGGGACGGGACGGCGTGTTTTTCGTCGGTCATACAAATGAGATAATCACAGAGGAGCGTCTGGAAAAACTGTACGGAATTACGGCAAAGATTGTCGGTTATGCTGACATTCCTGAGACACGCACCTGTGTCCCCCTTCCTCCACAGTAAAAATAGAGCAGTGACGTATTGTGTGCGTCACTGCTCTGTTTTTAAGGAATCGATGATAAAATGAAGTCCGTCGTATTGGTGCAGATTTTTTGTCCTGTCAAGGAGACAAACCGGACGCATAGCAAAGGCTATGTGGAGGATTTGTCGACGAAGAGAGGGCGAAAAAGATGCGCTAAGACGGCGGTGCTGAATTTATCAGTGCTTCCTTAGATATCCCACATTTTTACTTCTGTGCCTGTATCAAGCAGGAAGAGATAGGATTCTTTAACCGGTTTGCCAAGGATGGTCTCTACGGCATCGCAGTAAAGATCGATCTGGAACTGATAGCGCGCCCGCGCAGCATCGGCGGAGATTTTACGATCGGTCTTGTAGTCGAGCAGGATGTAGTCACCGTTTTTCTCCTCAAAGAGGACATCGATGATGCCCTGCAAAAAGATCTGATCGCTGTCGTCCATCGCATCTGCATAATAGCGATGTGCCGGCAAAAGTCGTCCAAACGGAAGCTCACGATAGACTGCTGCTGCATCACGCATACGCTGTCCCAGTTTTGAACCGACAAACTTCCAGATCTTTCCAGGCTCAATGCTCCTGCGCTCCGCTTCGGTGAGAATTCCCTTTTCCAGAAGGACATCTGCCTGCCGTGCAATGGCATCGATGTCTGCGGCATCTCCCAGGTCGAGCTGCTGCATGACCGTGTGCATCGCTGTACCGCGCTCCATTGGAGTCAGATACTCCCGCTCTGTGGAACGAAGGAATCGCGGCACCTCCCATTCCTGCGGCGTATTTGACGAATCACCAACAGCAGGAAGAAGTGGAGCGACGGTTTCATCCTCAGCTGCTTGCCGGCGCTTAAGCTCGGTGACACTGGTCTTGGCATGGATCTGTGACGTTCCACGGAGATCATATTGCCAGCCCAGAACTTCCGCAACATGATCCGCGTCATCGCCCTCGGGAAGCGGTTGATCCTCACGTACGGCAGAGAGAATGGCATCCTCGTTTTCCTGTGCTTCTTTTTGTGTCGTGCGTATATTCTCGTCAATGATCCGTACATCGAAGCGCGCCTTTTGTTGACTTGGCGCACGGCGCACAATATCATCCGCATCGTCAAACAGCACTGCACCATCGGGATGCCGCATAAGGGCAAGGGCAATCCAATCGAGATAGCATTTTGCCCCGAGAACAGCCTCCTTTGGAAACACAGTATCCTCTGTCTGTGCGTATGTGAGACAATTCTCGCGCAGCTGCTCCAATGCGTCCCTGCCCTTGCGTGAAATGTTGAGTGTTCCAGTCAGAATGAGCTTTTCCTGCGCGCGTGTCATGGCAACATAGAGGATGCGCATTTCCTCCGCCATCGCTTCCCGGCGAATAACTGCCTTGACCTTCCTGCGTGACATGGTGTCGTATTTCTGCCGCCCTGTGACTGTATTCTCATGGACAAGAAGCCCAATCCCCTCGCGTGCATGGTGGAGCAGATCGCCCTTTGTATCCTGTGTATTGAATTGACCCGCGATATTCGCGAGAAAAACAATAGGGAACTCCAGCCCCTTGCTTCGGTGAATCGTCATAATGCGTACGACATCCTCTGTTTCGCCGAGGGTGCGTGCAACGGAGAGATCCGTTCTGCGGCGTTTCAACGCGTCAATATACCGCAGGAAGCGAAACAGACCGCGTTCGTTTGTCCGCTCAAAATCAGCAGCACGGTCGATGAGCATACGCAGATTTGCCTGACGCAGGACGCCGCCGGGGAGTGTGCCAACATAGTCATAGTACCCTGTGTCACGGTAGAGCATCCAAAGCAGCTCCGGGACACTGTGAATGAGAGCATAGTGCCGCCAGCCTCGAATACGCTCCAACGCGTGCGCCGCCCTTTCGTTGAGTTCGGGGGGAAGATCAGCCTCCGTCGCTCCGGTCAGCATATCGTAGACACTGCCAATCGGGGTATGGATGCGCAGTGTCGCCATCTCCTCCATCGTAAGCCCGATCATCGGCGATGTGAGTATGGCGGCAAGCGGCGTGTCCTGACGCGCGTTGTCAAGGACTGCGAGCAGGGATAATACCATGCGTATCTCGCTCGCTTCGAAATAACCTGCGGTATCATCTGCATACGCCGGCACATTCTCTGCACGCAGTGCGTCGAGCAGAATTCCCGCACGCCCCTTTGCACCCCGGAGGAGAATCACAATGTCCTTATTTCGGATGCTTTTCCCATTGTGAAGGACAGACCCATCCTCCTTGAGTTCACGAATGCGGCGCGCGATAAAATGTGCCTCAATCTCGAATGCCTTTCGCTCCTCTTCCCCCTGCTCCTCCTCGTCGACAGAATAATCGGCGCGCAGGAGGTTGATCTCCAGCGGTTGTGCCAGCGACTTTCCCTGCAACGTCTCACCAAACACGCGTCCCGGATTGAGACGTGCATTTTCGTCGTATGTGATCTCTACGGCCTCTTTGCTCATAATCTGTGAGAAGATCTCGTTGATCGGCTCGAGTACCTCAGCACGGCTGCGGAAGTTTTCGGACATGGTCACGAGTTCGCCTTCTGCGCTGCACGTACGATATGCCTCATAGGTATTCTGAAAGAGAGTTGGATCAGCCAGCCGGAAACGATAGATACTCTGCTTCACATCACCGACAATGAAACGATTGTGCTCACGTGCAATCTGGCGCAGGATTCCCTCCTGCAGTCCATTTGTGTCTTGGTACTCGTCCACCATGATGGCGGTATAATGCGCACGCAGCTCGTCAGCGATCTCCGTCGGATCGGCGATGGTCGGATCCGCCTGCAGCCGCTCCGGATGTTTGCAGAGAAGGGTGAGCGCCGTATGCTCGAGATCACTGAAATCGAGAATGCCGCGTGCCATTTTTTCTTTTTGAAGGGCTGTATGAAATTTCATTGCAAGGCTTGCGTATGCACGAATGGCAGTATTTGCACGGTTCTCTGTTTCGCACAGTTCCTGCGAGGTTGCAGGAAGCGGTGTAATGCAGGAATCCCATCCGGCATGAATCTTCTCCGTGAGCTTCAGCAGCTGTTCCCCGATTTTGGCATCGTACTCTTCGACAGCCTTGCGCGGAATGTTTTTCCTATTTTTTTTTGCTGCAGCCGCTTCCATGCGGAATGTGTCCCATGCTTTGTCATCGTTGGTATTCAGAGCCGCATTGAGTTCTCGTTTCACCCCCTCATAGAGTTCTTGATTATGTATGAGCGCATCGATGGTTTTTACGCAGGCCGCACGCAAGTCATGATCTTCGTTTAGGAGTGCGATCGCCGCCTCATAATCTGTGCAAACTTGAGTGATATTTCTTTGCAGCTCATCTGTGAGCATCCGAAATCCTCGGCGCTCCCAACATGGAGCGTCATCGCTTTCCTGCCCCTGTGCAGCCAGCCATGTCATGGGCGATGGCTGGCTGAGCGAAAAGGCGTACAGATCAAGAATCTCATTTTGCAGCTTCTCATCATCTCCCTTGATTCCACCGTAGGCATCGGCAAAGTATAGAAAGTCCGCTGCAGCGGTCTCATACTCATGTTCAAGCATCTGCTCAAACACATCGTTTTTCAGCAGATGTATTTCCTGCTCGCTTGCAATCCGGAATGTCGGAGGAATCTCCGTTGCGTCAATGTGCGACTGTATCAAGCGCTGGCAAAAGGAATGAAATGTCGAGATGTCTGCTCCCGTGAGCAGGACGCGCTGACGCTCCATAGCACTGATCTGTTCGAATGAACCGCCGCTTTCGGTCAGGACGTTGATCTCCTCATTGAGTGCCATCTCAATGCGTTCACGCATCTCTGAAGCAGCTGCCTTGGTGAATGTGAGGACAAGGATATGATCCAGGGACAGCTCTCCTCTGCGTACCTGCGAGATAATGCGTTCGACTAGAACGCGGGTCTTACCGGAACCTGCTGCCGCCGCAACGAGAATGTTCTTTCCTCGAGTCTCAATCGCTTTTTTTTGATCTTCGGTAAACTGCATCTTCTCTGCCATCACTCTTCACCTCCCTGCATAATGATTTGTGCAATCTCTTCCATCGCCGTCTGTGCATTATCCGCAATATCATGGTAGCAGTCCCCCCGCCCAAGATCCGGCTCAAAGGCACAGACGGAGCGATAGGCACAGAAGGTACAGGCATTTCGATTCTGAAAACGATAAGGAGAGACACGGATATTGCCATGCAGGATCTCCTCGGCTGTCTCACGGATCAGGACAGGAAGATACGAAAGGAGCTGCTCAAATTCCTCCCGTGAGCGAATGAATTGTGCCGAACTCTTGGAAAGGCTGCCGCCTTTATTGAATGATATGCAGATGTGATCCGACATTTTATCAATCTTCTTCAAAATCTCTACATCATCGATCAACATACCCGTGAGCACCATGCCGTTTGCAACCTTTTGGTGCAGCGTATGATCGTCCAAACGCACATCGCTCTTGACGACGGGATTGACGACGGGCGCGTAGAGCATGCCTGCGGGAAACGTTTCCGCGTCACTGAGCAGGGAACGCACAACGAAGAGATAGAGCAGGAGCTGCATTTTCAGTCCGTGACGAATCTCCGGAAGAAGGAGTGATGTGCTGCCTGTTTTATAGTCAAGGACGAGATAGAGATCCTGCTCTTTGGTCAGGTCAAATCGGTCGATCTGTCCGCGCAGGGATAGTGTCATCCCACCCTCAAGCTGAAACTCCATCAAGGGGATGTGATCGCCGCGGCGGCCGAAGCTGATCTCAAACCCGTAGGGGTGAAAGGAAGATGCCTTCGCCCACGAGGTAAGATGTCGAATGACCTGTTGTGCCGTGCGCCGAATCCGCTCGATCCGGTGGCGGTAAGCCGCAGAACTCATCAGGATGGAGCTGCGTACACGCGGTACAATTTGCTGCAGCAGTTCATCAATCTTTGCTGCACTTTTGACCTCTGCCGCACACCAGTCATTCGCGTGTTCTCTACGAACCCACTCCCCGTACCCATAGAGAATCTCGTGCAGAAGCGTACCGAAGTCGCTGCTCTGAAACTCATAGACATCGCGTTCTCTGAGACCAAGTCCATACATTGCGAAGTGACGGAATGGACATTGACGAAATGTTTCCAGCCGCGTTGTACTTCCACTGATACGGCCGTTACGCGCAAACAGTTTGCCTGCAATTTGATCGGAGAGTTCTTCCTCTCGCGGTGATGAAAAAAGCCCCCGCACCATCAGTCTCAGCAGCGGCTGCATCGCTGGATTGTTGCGCATCCAGTTGTAGACATCGCCCCAGAGAGTCCGCATCTTCCCTTGCTCTTTCTGTCCCTGCAAAGCTCCGGCAAGCGATGAAAGCACCGGATATGGGGCAGAGAGAACGAGGTCGTCCTCACGTTCCAGCATGGCGAGCGGAATGGACAGAATATCCGGACAGAGCATGCGCAGACGTGCAATCAGGGGCGATGGAGCGAGCGCTGTTCCATCGACGGCGGAAAGTGCATAGGATACACATAGATATTGCCGCGCCTCTGTAAAACCGCGATAGAGCTGATAACGCTCCAAAAAGCTCTGCTCATGACTCCCGCCAAAGATTGTATGCTGTGTCTTCGCAAGGGATTCGCGAATGGAGAGTCGATCTGCATCCGACAGAACCCCCTGCGGCGATCCGGCACGCGGCATCGTCCCCGCATTTGCGCCGACAATATACGCTGCACGGATTCCTGCAAGACTGTTCTGATCAAATGCCGCTATTGTGACATGATCCAACCCCGGCGGAATGAGCGAGATTTCGAGCGCATCCAAGCCATCTCCCAGCAGCTCCTCGAAGTCGCGGGCAAAGATGACCTGATCTCCGCTGACCTCAACCAGCTGTTCGAACAGTGCCATACAGGAAGACCAGATCTGTCTGTTTGCTGCGGCATCTGCCAGACGCCCTTCTGCATCAGCGACGCCCCTCCATAGTTCGAGGGTTTTTGGCACTTCAAGCTCCGTGAGAAAGTCATAGAGAGCCTGTGTACGTTCATACGCGGTACTGCCATCGCGGAAAAGATTCTGCGTCAATATGGAAAGTGGAGCCGCGATGCGTCTTCGGACGGAATCAAGAGCGATCTCCTCGGCAATCCGCAGTGCGTTTTTCTCCGTATCCTGTTCGCCTTCGGGGATCGAACGGCGAATAAAATTCCAATCCTCGGTGGCTGTCCACTGTTTTGCTGTACGGATTCCAAATGCCAGACAATAGTTTTCGAGCCGGTCTACAACCTCCTGCCAGTCACGACCAATCAAGCTCTCCATATCTTCCGTCAGGACGGGAAAAAATCCCGTACGCAGAGCGCGAAATACCGTATCATAGCCCCAGTTCCTCCATGCAATCTGTGCGGCAGCACGCAGGAGTTCGGCGAGCGGGTGATGTGTACTGGAACGCTTTGCATCCAGATAGCACGGAATCCCACAATCCGCAAACGCAAGTGTCAGGAGATCGCCATAGGTATCTATATCGCGCACGAGTACGGCAATCTCACGATAGAGACAGCCCTCCTCCCGTGCGAGGCGCAGGACATCCGCCGCCACTGCCTCCGCTTCAAGGCGGGGATTGGCTGCCTCCACAAGTTTTAGCGCATGATCCTCTGCGGGCGCAAGACGTGCATGTCCGAACAGCTGCGCCTCGACGGCTCTGAGCAAGGGCTGCTGCAGGCGATGCTGTTTCTCCATAAGGCGGATTTTCGGATCCGCCGCCGGATCGAGTTCGGCAAGGAGCTGCACCAGAGCGTGCATTGTCTGATAGCTGCGTGCAAACAGCCCTGTCTCCATCGTGTTTTCAGGCAGATTGATTTGAACGCGGTCTCCATCACGCTGTCCATCCATTGTTAGGCTTACGTGAATAACATCAACCGTCTGGAAGAGTGCACGAAAAACCGCCATCTCCTGCGGATTGAAAAAGTCAAATCCATCTATCCAAATCTCTGCCCCGCGCAGAAAGGGGGCATTCCCCAGCTGTTCTGCAAGGCGTTCCATACGATCCGTCTGATCGGTCAGGCGTCCCTCCATACGCGCGGAGAGATCGTCCATAATGAGTGCAAGCTCCTTGAGCTTTTGAGAAAGCCTCCCCTGCGTATGTTCGCCATCATCGGCAGCATCGCGCAAAATCTCGGGACTCAGTCGGTAGCGTTTGAGTTCGGCAATGGTGCGTGCCAGTGTCTCGGTAAAACCGCGCTTGCCGACCGAGCGCGCAAATACCGAAAACGCCCCCTTGTTCTTGAGCAGAATGTCCTTGAGGAGGATACGTCTGCCGATATCGCTGATGCGCGGCAGATGTGCGCCCCCGGTCTCGAGGAGTACCTGCCGTGCAAGGCGGCGAAAACCGAATACATAAGCCTGCAAAAAACCCGCGCTGTCCGTCAGCGTCTGTGCGAGGGCACGCTCTGCGGCATAGGTCATGTGCTCGGGGACGAGGAGAATACGCTGCTTGCCCAGCGGGGCGTGTGCCAGCTCTTTTGCCATCGCCGTAAGACAGGCATGCGTCTTGCCCGTACCTGCACGGCCAATGATAAACTCGAGTTTTGCCGTCATAATGCCTCCAAGCCGCCCTGTGTGAAGCGTGCCTTACTGCCGTTTGCCGTACGCAGCACCTCGAGATGGACAGGGATACGTGCGCGCAGCTCCTCCACGTGAGAGATGATGCCAACGAGTCGCCCACCCTCCTGCTGCACCTCGAGGAGCGCCCTGATAGCAATGTCCAGGGTCTCGCTGTCGAGCGATCCAAAGCCCTCGTCAATAAAAATCATGTCGAGGTGCATACCGCCCGCATAGTGCTGCACGACATCGGAAAGTCCGAGTGCCAACGCAAGGGATGCGAGAAAGGTCTCTCCGCCGGACAGGGTGCGCGAAACACGCGGCAGTCCCGTATATTCATCGAATACATCGATCTCCAGCCCCCACCACTTTCTCTTTTCACCGCCTTCACCGTGTATGAGGCGGTAGCGCCCGCGGCTCATCATGATAAGCCGCGCGTTCGCGGCCTCAATGACATCACTCAGAATCGAGCGCAGGACGTATGTCTGGAAATGCACCAGATAGGGAGCTTTCGCTGCCGCAACGGAGGCGAGTTTGCCAATGACACGATAGCGCGCTGCACGGGCAGCACCGGCTTTCTCAAGCGCGTCAATGTCCCCCATCATGCGCGTGAGCGTCTTTTGCCGCTCCGTGCGGCTCCCCTGCTCCCGCGCGTGTTCTTGTACCGCTTGATCGGCAGCAGCCTCTGCTGCTTTGAGTGCCTCCATATCGGGAGCAATACATCCATCTGCTGCGCTCTTCGCCTGTTGAAACAACTCCTCTGCAGCCTTGCGCTCGCTGTCATACAGATTCAAACGCTCGCGCACCTTTTCCAGATGTTTGCTGTCTCCCCACTTTCCCTCAACCGCCGCATGGTATTCCTTCTCGGAGGCGAAGCCTGCTGCGTTCCATGCAGTCGCGTACTCCGTCTGTGCCGTTCGCGCACGCTGAGATGCCTCCTCAGCGGCACGCAGCGCCGCTGCCTGTGTGCTCTCCGCACGTGCATAC
Source organism: Candidatus Centipeda massiliensis (assembly GCF_900290285.1). Classification (GTDB taxonomy): domain Bacteria; phylum Bacillota; class Negativicutes; order Selenomonadales; family Selenomonadaceae; genus Centipeda; species Centipeda massiliensis. The sequence continues at coordinate 136,442 of NZ_LT985757.1, forward strand.
GCGGCAGCACTTTCGTTAGCCCGCTCCAAAGCCTCCGTATATGCCCTTTTTTCCTGCGCCACTTCCTCTTTCAGACGGCGAATTTCTGCATCAATTTGTGCATGGTCGCGGTATTCCTGCGGAAGGTGTGCCTCAAGTGCAGCCTGTTCGCCCTCATGCTTGTGCAGGAGATCGCGATTTTTCTGTGCTTCTGCCTCCTGTGCCTGCTGATCTACAAGCAGCTTTTCCATTTGTTCCTTTTGTGCGGCAAGCTGTGTCGTGCGTTTTGCATGATCCGTCTCCGCTATTTTTAATTCCTCATCACGCTTTTGTACACGCTGCGACAGGCTTTCCAGCGTATCAGAAGCAAGATACTCGCTCAGCAGTTTCTGCTCATGGGCGCAGCTCTGCAGTGCACTCGTATGCTCTGCTTTTATTTTTTCCAGTCTGTGCGCGGCTTCCTGAACCATCTGTTCCGCAGAATCCACTGCTTTTGCGCATTCTTCCACCACCTGCTCGGATGGGATATCCTCCGTGTGCATGGCGGGCATCGGATGTGACAGCGCACCGCAGACGGGACAGGGAGCGCCGTCCGCAAGCGTCTCGGCAAGCCGCGCGGCACTGCCGAGATCATAGAGGGTCTGCATCTGCCGCAGCTTCGATTTCGCTGCTGTCAGCAGCTCCACGGAGGACTGCCATGTCTTCTGTGCAGCAGCTTCCTTTTGGCTCAGTTCTGCCGCCTGCACATTCAGTTCCTCCATGCGGACAGCGGAGTTCTGACAGCGCTTCAGGCGTTCTTGTTCATGCTGAACGGCCTCGCGTGTCGCCAATATTTTTTCAAGTGCGGCGATGCAATCTTCGTTTTCCTTGCGCTCTATGCTGAGCATCTCGATGCTGCGCGCGCTGTGTTTCAGACGCTCCTCGGCACGCACACACGATGCACGCAGCTCCTCTGCGAGCTTTCGGCAGGTATGGAGCTGCGTGGCGCGCTCCACATAGTCCGTGAGCACTTGAATGCGCTCTGCTTTCTTGGTGCGCTCCGGCTCCTGCTTCTCCGCAGCCTCACGTCTCTGCTGCGCCGCATGAAGCTCTTTTTGTGCAGTCTTGAGCTGTGTCTCTGCTGTTCTTTGTTCGTCTGTCTGACGTTTTTTCAATGCTGCTGCATCAATTGCCGTGTGCTCTTTGTAGAGAACAGGATGAGCACGTTCAGCACGTTCCAATCGAACCCGAAAATCCCGCACAGATTCTCCCTGCGCCTCTTTCTCTGCAAAGCGTTTCTGTGCAGCCGCAAGATCTTGTAATTTTTGTTCTGCCGCCGCGCCTGCCTCACGTGCACGTCGCGCATCCTTTTGACGATCCTCAAGGACTTTGAGTTCTTCAGCATGGCGGTCAATCGCCTCTTTTAGTCCGGCAATACGCGCGCGCAATTCATCGCTTGTGTTCAGATTTTCCGAACGAAGCATCTGGTCGATATGCTCGCGTTCCTCTTTTGCCGCATTTTCCAGATCTATGGACTCCTGAAGCAGGGCTTCTTCGAGGCGCTGATACCGCTCTGTACGAAAGATGCGCTGCATAATGGCACTGCGATCCTTCACCTCCGCAAGGAGAAAGCGCTGAAACTGTCCCTGCGGCAGGAGGACGACCTGACGAAACTGTTCCGCATCAAAGCCGATCAGCTGACCAATTCGATCTGATACATCGGTCACATTCGAAGCAAGCAGCAGCTCTTCTCCGTCCTCGCCCTCGTCCGGGAGTCGGTAGAGCTGCCCCTTTGCCGTACGCATTGTCATTTTCCCCCGTGACATACGCTCGTATGCCGGTGAGCGCAGGATCCGATAGCGACGGCGGCCAAGCGCAAATACATACTCTACTTCCGTCACTCGCTCCGGCGGTGCTGTGGAAGAGCGGAGTGTTGTACTTTTTCGGATATTACCGCTTGACTCTCCATACAGAGCAAATACAATGGCGTCCAGTATCGTGCTCTTTCCTGCCCCTGTCGATCCATGGATGAGGACGAACGGAGCATCTCCAAGAGCTTTTTCAAAATCCAATATCTGCTCCTCAACGTATGAACCGAACGCCTGCAGGCGTAGCTTGAGAGGTCTCATTCGGCACGTACCCCCTGTTCCATCAAATCAATCACATGGATGAGTTCGCCGCGCTCCGCCTCCGTCATCTCGGATGCGGTCACCTCCGTAAAGAAGTCGGAAAATAGATGCAGGTCGGACTTGCCGCGCTCGTATGTTCGCTCCGTTGAGGAAAGGCGATTGACATTGATGTTCGGACGTGTGATCGTAAATAGGTTCGGATAGATCTTGCGCAGCTTCTCATGTGCGGCAAGTACGGCATCCGTATCGAGCAGTTCTACGCAGATATAATCATCGTGTGCGAGCGTGTCAAAGCCATCGCTCATAATCTCTGCCATCGTGCCTTTTACAATGCGTACATCATGGCGCGGCACCAGTGGATAGAATGTATGAGTGGCATATCCCACAGCATCCAGTTCGATGAGTTCAATTCCCTTTTTCTGATGTGCTTCGTCAAAGGAGTATTTCAGCAAGGATCCCGAATAACGAATATGATCTGCTCCAGCTCGCTGCGGCGCATGCAGATGTCCAAGCGCTGTATAGTTGTATGCAGCAAAATTCTCCGCATGTACCTGATCGCTGCCGCCCACGGAGAGCGCATTCTCCGACTCTGAACTCTGCCCGCCGATGACAAAGGCATGGGCAACTGCCACGCTGCGTGCACCAGATGGAATCTGTTCGCGCGCCGCTGCAATCTGCGCAGCAATTGCACCGTCAAAGGACGGCGTTTCATCGAGAGTAAACGCCTCACGTACATGAGGGGGATCTCCATAGGGCAGGAGGGAGAAATAGACATCGCCAAATTCGTCCGAAAGAATGACAGGAGGCTCTGCTGCACGTACAACGCCTGCCAAATAGATGCCGGACGAACGAAGAAGCTGTGCGCCAAAGTCGAGGCGCACAGCACTGTCATGATTTCCGGCAATGAAGAGAACACGAATTCCCCGCTCGGAGAGCCTTGTCAATATTGTATTGAAGAGTTCCACCGCCTCCGGCGGTGGGATGGCGCGGTCATAGACATCTCCCGCAATGACGAGCGCATCTGGGTGCAGATCAGCACAAAGTGCAAGCAGTTCCTCCAATACATACGCCTGATCTTCTGTCATGTGCCGCTGCCCGAAGAGTTTTCCCAAATGCCAATCCGCCGTATGGATGAACCGCATGACATTCCCTCATTTCATATTATGATCGTGCTTCCTCAGCAAGAATTCCCGCGACCGATGAACTGCCGATTCCCAAGCGGTGGACGCCCATATCCAAAAATTTCTTTGCCGTCCGATAGTCCCGAATCCCGCCGGATGCCTTGACCTTGCATCGTCCACGTGCAGTCTCCAGCATGATACGAAGCTGCTCCTCCGTCGCGCCCGTCCCCAAGAACCCCGTCGCTGTCTTGACAAAATCCGCACCTGCCGCAATGCTGACCTCTGTTGCACGTGCGATTTCCTCGTCTCTCAGCTGACTTGCTTCAAAGATGACCTTGACAACGACATCCCGCGCATGAGCCGCATTCACAACGGCACGGATCTCTTCCTCAACTTCCGCCCATTTTCCGGAGCGTGCAAGGCCATAGTTCATGACCATGTCAAGTTCTTCCGCACCGTACTCCATATAATAGCGTGCTTCAAGCTCCTTGACTGCAGCAGGGGCTTTTCCATACGGGAAATCCAGTACTGTACAGACACGTGTTTTGCTGTTACGGCACAGTTCCACAGCAAGTGGAATGTCTGACGGCTGAACGCAGACAGAGCAGCATTCCTGCCTAACTGCCTCCATGATCGCCGCACGTATCTCATCGCTGGTCATGACAGGGTTCAGCGGGGAGGAATCAATATATCTGCTTAGTTTCATGTGCTATCCTTTCATTTCGATCGGAGCATCTCTTTGAGTGCCGCCTCGTCCAAGATCGGTATGCCAAGATCTTCTGCCTTCTGCAATTTGCTTCCCGCAGCGTCCCCGGCTACGAGATAATCGGTCTTTTTCGAGACGGAGCCTTTTACTGTGCCGCCATGAGAGGTAATGAGCGCGGTGCATTCCTCACGCGATAGTGTCGGGAGGGTGCCTGTGATGACAAAGCTTTTCCCTTCCAGTGATGTTCCTGCACGGACAATCGAAGCACTCTCAAAATTCACACCTGCTGCACGGAGTTTATCGAGCAGCGCCTCTCCAGATTCGGAGGAAAAGAAATCCGTGAGCTTCTGCACACTGACCTCTCCCATGTCAGGAACGGCACGAATGCGCTGCGGATCTGTACGCGCAGCCTCCTGCAATGCGTCAATGGATGGAAACGTCTGCATGAGTGAAATTGCCGCCGCACGACCGATGCCCGAGATCCCAAGCCCTGTAAGCAGACGATCCGGGGTGTTCATCTTGCTCGCTTCGATCGCGCTGAGACGATTGTCCACACTTTTTTCTCGCCCAATCACTCCGGAGGAAATCAATTCACTGCGATGCAGGTGGAGCAAATATATATCCGCAACATCATGCAGATAACCGCCCCGTGTGAGTGCAATGATCGCCGATTCTCCAAAGCCCTTGATATCCATTGCATTGCGGCTGACAAAATTCAAGATATGGTTCTCCACCTGTGCGGGACACGCGGGATTCTGACACTTCATATCGGCAGTATCTGTCTCCCGCACGGCATGAGATCCGCAGACGGGGCATTGATCCCCGATCACATAAGGAGCTGTTCCCTCCGGGCGCTTCTCCATGACGACCGCCTTGACCCGCGGAATGATCTCCCCCGACTTGTAGACGAGGATCGTGTCGCCGATGCGTACATCAAGGCTTGAAATACAGTCTTGATTATGGAGTGTCGCGCGTTCGACGCGCGTTCCGCAAAGCTGTACGGGATCGAAGACCGCCGTCGGCGTAATGCGTCCCGTACGACCGACGGAGAGTTCGATTGTGCGGAGAACGGTCTCCTTTTCCTCGGGGGGATATTTATAGGCGATTGCCCAACGTGGTGCCTTTGCCGTCGCGCCGAGCTCCGCGCGCTGCGCAAAATCGTTGACCTTAACAACGGCACCGTCAATATCATAGGGGAGTTCTCCCCGCCGTGCACCAATTTCCGTAATTGCTTTCCAGACCTCATCTGCTGTACGGCAGACGCTGTAATTGGCGATGATCTTAATCCCCTGCGCCCGCATAAACTCGTATGCCTCTGTATGCGAGGAAAAACTATGCCCCTCAGCACGCTGCAAATTGAATACAAACATGGAGAGTTTGCGCTCTCTTGTTACGCGAGCGTCCAGCTGGCGCAACGTCCCTGCCGCACAGTTGCGTGGATTTGCAAACGACTTCAGACCGAGCAGCTCCTGCCGTTCGTTCACCTCTGCAAACGCAGCACGCTCCATATAGACCTCACCGCGCACTTCAAAATACGGCAGCGGTTCATGCAGTTCTTCGACCACATCGCTGATGGCGCGTGCGTTCAGCGTGACATCCTCTCCCTGTACTGTGCCGTCGCCGCGTGTAATGGCACGGGCGAGTACGCCGTTCTCGTAGCGCAGCGCAAGCGACAAGCCATCAATCTTTTCTTCGACCACAAATTCTGCCGTCGGGAAATGTGAGAGAACACCCGTGACAAATGCACGGATCTCTTCCTCACTGAACACGTCCTGAAGGGACAGCATGGGTACATCATGCGGGACAAGTATGCCGACCTCGCGCTGTGCCGTCCCCCCCACCTTCTGTGTTGGCGAATTCTTCGTAATGAGTTCCGGATATTCCGCTTCAATCTTTTTCAGCCGCTGCATAAGCATATCGAAGTCATAATCCGAAATATCGGACGCATTCTCATCATAGTACTGCTTGGAATACGTTCGGATCTTTCGCCGCAGTTCGCTCAGTTCCGCCTTAATTTCCTTGATGTTACTCATACTGCCCTCACAGCTTCAAAATGGGTGCGTATTTCTGCACGAATTTCTTGATGCCTTCCCCGGGAAAGGCAATCGTGAGTTCTGCTTCTTCCCCCTCACCACTGATGGCGACAATGCGTCCATCGCCCCATTTGCTGTGCCGCACGGCATCTCCCGCCGTGAACTTCGCGGCGGAGTCGGGACGGATCACGCTCCCGTCTGCCGCCGTATGCTGCGGCGGTGGCGGCATATAGACACGCCGCGTACCAGATGTCCCACGCCCCCAAACATCGGAGCGTTCGCGTGTATGGGCAGATTCCGCGAAGAAATCCGCCGCCTTGTGTTCGACAAGCTCCTCCGGAATCTCAGCAAGGAAACGTGAGGGGCGCGACATCTCCGTCCGCCCATAGATGGTACGCTGACGTGCGTAGGTGAGATAGAGACGACGCTGCGCACGTGTGATGCCAACGTAGCAGGTGCGTCGCTCCTCCTCGATCTCCATATCATCGAGCAGCGTACGCGAGTGTGGAAAGAGTCCCTCCTCCATGCCTGCCATAAATACCGCCGGAAATTCGAGTCCCTTTGCCGCATGGAAGGTCATGAGGGTGACATTGCCGTCCGATTGTTCCGTCTCATCCACATCGGAGATAAGCGAGATCTGCGCGAGAAAATCCTCAAGACCGTTCTCTCCTTCTTCGGCTCCATCCTCGAAGTTCTTCGCCACGCTGATGAATTCGCGCAGATTTTCGAGACGATCCCGATTATCCTCCTTTTTGTCCTCTTCGAGGGCAGCAGCATACCCCGATTCCTCGATCATGTCTTCGACAATCTCATGGAGAGGACGCGTTCCCACCTGACCCATAAAGGTAAAGATCAGTGCGGCAAAATCCTCCAGTGCCGTCCTCACCTTCGCGGAGAGTTTCGGGATCGTACTGAGCAGCTGATCGTCTGTGATGAGCTCAAAAAGAGAGATGCGATATTCTGCCGCCGTCTCCATCATGCGTCCAAGGGAGGTCTGACCGAGTCCGCGCTTTGGGACATTGATGATGCGCAGAAGGCTCAGCGTATCACGCGGATTATAGATGACGCGCAGATAGGCGATGATGTCCTTGATTTCGCGGCGGTCATAGAAACGTACAGAGCCGACCATGGCATAAGGAATTCCGGTCGCATAGAACGCTTCCTCGATATTGCGGGACTGTGCATTCGTACGATAGAGAACGGCGATATCGCCATATTTCACGTGAAACATCGTATGCAGACGCTCCACCTCGCGCACGATGTAGGATGCTTCGTTTTTTTCGGTTGCTCCCTCGTAGATGATGATGGGATCGCCTGTCGGATTATCCGTCCATAGCTCCTTCTTCTTGCGGGTCAGGTTATTCTCAATCACAGCATTTGCCGCTGCAAGGATGTTCTTCGTCGAGCGATAATTCTGCTCGAGCAGGATCACGGTTGCCTCCGGATAGTCCCGCTCAAAGTTCAGGATATTCCGCATATCCGCGCCGCGCCAGCCGTAGATGGACTGATCTGCATCGCCGACCACGCAGATATTATGGTGTCCCTCGGCAAGCAGCTTGGTAATGGCATACTGCGCGCCGTTCGTATCCTGATACTCGTCCACGAGGATGTATTGAAATTTCTTCTGATACTTTACTCGTATTTCCTCATTGTTGGAGAGAAGTTCCACCGTCAGCATGAGCAGATCATCGAAATCCAGCGCATTGTTCGCACGCAGTTTCGATTGGTAGAGTTCATAGATCTTTGCCACCTGCTCCGCAAAGAAATCTGTTGCCTGTGCCGCAAACGCCTTGACATCGAGCAAACGGTTCTTCGCGTCCGAGATGTGCGACTGCACCGCCCCCGGAGCAGTGTGTTTCTCGTCGATGTTCAGCTCCTTGAGGCATTCACGAATCAGCCCCTTCGTGTCCGAGGCATCGTAGATGACAAAATTCTTCGCATACGTCCCCAGATGCTCAATCTCCGTGCGAAGGAAGCGGGCACAGAACGAATGGAACGTACTCAGCCAGACATCATGTGCGGCATCTCCAATCAACGTATCTACACGGTCACGCATTTCGCGTGCCGCCTTATTCGTAAAGGTGATGGCAAGAATGCGGTACGGCGGAACGCCATGCTCCAACAGATTAGCAATGCGGAAGGTCAGTACGCGTGTCTTCCCGGAACCCGCGCCCGCCACGATGAGAAGCGGACCATCGATGCAGGCTACTGCTCGCTGCTGCGGCTCGTTCAGCCCCTGAAACAAATCCATGAAAACTCCTTTTAGGAACCGCTGCTTATCAGTGGTTCTTTGCTCCAATAAGAAAGGCGGGGCTGCCAAACTGGCAAACTCCGCCCCTGCCGTCTCATATCTATGCCTTACGTCTTGATGCGCTTGACCGCTTCCGAGAGCGGCGGAATGATCTGCTTCTTACGCGACATAACGCCCGGCAGATAGAGATGCGTTCCACTCGTATCTTTGCGGAATGCCTCGCCAATCAGCGTACGCGGTGACCCCGTGAAGAGCAGATAGGTTGCCTCCTCAAGGATATCCGTAATCATGACAAGACTCAGGTCAAAGCCCTCCGTGTCACAGATCGTCTTCATTGCGGCGAGCAGTTCGTCTTCCTTCGCCATGATCTCCTTCGTGTCCATAACGGAGGTCTGGCTGACAATGACGCGATATGCCCCGATCGTGAACTCCTTGAGGTCATTGCGCACGATCTCCATCGGCGACATATTGCCGACACTGGAACCTGCCTTGAGCATTTCAAGACCGTATGTGTTGAGATCGACATTGGCAATGTCTGCAAGCCGTTCTGCCGCCGCCTTATCCTTCGGTGTGCAGGTCGGAGACTTGAAGAGAACTGTATCCGAGATGATCGCCGAAAGCAGGAGTCCCGCAATCGAGGGGGGGATGTCAATGTCGTTCTGCCAGTGCATATTGGAAATAATCGTTGCGGTGCATCCGACCGGCTCTGCATGCGTGTAGATCGGCTCGCTCGTACTGATCCCGCCAAAACGATGATGGTCGATGATCTCGATGATCTTTGCTTCCTCAATCCCCTCGACCGCCTGATTGCGCTCGTTGTGATCCACGAGAATGACCTGCGCCGGTTCGGATACAACGAGTCGATCACGGCTGACAAGACCGACAATACGCCCGTTTTCAAGAACAGGATAGTTGCGGAAATTGGTCTCCTCCATCGTTCCCTTGATATCCGAGAGCAGATCGAGCGGCTTGAAACAGACCGGATTGTCGTGCATGATCCGACGGATCGGTACGCACTGGTTGATGAGACGTGCCACGGTATAGGTATCATAAGGTGTTGAAAGCACGAAGATCCCGCGTGCTTCTGCCATCTCAAGAGCCTCTGCCGGAACACGTCCATCTCCTGTCATGATCAGGCAGGCAATCCCCTGCTTAATACATGCCAAAATCGTCTCCGTACGACGATCACCCACAAGAACGATATCATTTTCCTTGATGAGTTTACAGATCGTCTCAACACTGCCTGCGGCAATGCGAATCTGCCCCTTGATGGTCTCTCCCTCTTCACCGGAAACAAGTACATTGCTGTCCGTCGCGCGAATGATATCACGATAGCGCACACGCATATCCGATAGATTCGTCATACCAAGCTCTTGAAAATAACGCTTAGCCAGATCGCTGACCGAAACAATGCCGACAAGGATCCCCTTGCTGTCGGTGACGGGAATCGAGCGCAGATCGTTTTCGCGCAGCACCTCGCCAAGATTGCGCAGGGTATCATGCTGACGGACAACAATCTTGCAGTCCATCGCAATGTCCTTGACGCGCGGGTAGAGATCGGGAATGAGGAGGGGCTGTTCCACATGGAAATACTCCAATGCGAATTTTGTCTCCTTATTTACCTTACCGGCACGTGCCGCAATGGCGTTGACGCCCATTGCCTGTTTCAGATGTGCATATCCGACCGCCGAGCAAATGGAGTCCGTATCCGGATTACGATGACCAATGACATAAATCGGCTTTGCAACGTTCAAAATGATACCTCCCTATCGCGGCTTACACCCGCCGCATACTTTGTGTTTCATTATACCATACTCATTGATGTGATTCAATTTTTGCAAAAATAAAAAGATGTTGACGTATTTCTGAAATGATGCCAACATCCAAAATTCTCATTGTGCTTCGAACGCATTTTTTATGTGATGAATATTCCACCCTCTGTCCATCGCGTACACCTCGATCACATCAAAGCGGCAAAGATGCGTCTCTGCATGATTTGCGCGTAAATACCAGTATGCCGTCTGCACAATTTTTTTGCGTTTTCTGTAATCAACTGCCTCCGCAGGCATTCCGCAGCGCACGCCTCTGCGCGTCTTTACCTCAACAAACACCAAGACACCATGGTCGTCCGCGATGATGTCAATTTCCCCGACTTTGGTGCGATAGTTGCGCACGAGAATACGACAGCCCTGTCTTTGCAGATAGTCTGCAGCGTATGACTCTCCCTGATTACCAAGTATTTTATTGCTCACGATGACCTTCGATCACCTGCATGGCGGTCAATCCGATAGACATGAGCAAGCACCTCTGCAATGGTACGATAGAGTTCCGGAGGAATCTCTCGGTCAATCTCAAGCGCCATCAGCATATTGACGAGAGATTTGTTCTGATAGACAGGAATCCCGTTTTTTCGTGCCTCTGCCAGAATGCGGTCAGCAACGAGTGAACGCCCCTTTGCTGTAACACGCGGAGCGCGGTCGTTCTTGGCGTCATATTTAATTGCAACGGCGCGTTGTTCCTGCTCGGCCGGTATATCCTCAACAGGCGACGTTTCCTTGTGTTCCGTCATCTCTCACCCATCCTTGTGACCTGCATTCTTTCACTGTTATTATACGGTGCATGTACTTTCTTCGTCAAGAAGCGTATCCCGTTCAATTTGTAAAGAACCGCCGCTCCCCAATCGCTCCAATCTGTATCCCCTCAATGATGAGCGACGTACCATCTGCGGTCTCCCGTATCTCATCAAGTACATGGCGAAACTCCCAAGCTGCATCAGCATCGGAGAAATAGAGCCGCATATCCACATGATTTTCCTCATAGATGCGGTTGATGAGTTCCACTGTACCGATGTTGTCCGTGAGCACGCAGATGCGCAGCCATGTTTCCTTTTTGACACGATCCGTCTCCTCATCCCTGCGTGCCTCATCATAGACATGAATATAGGCAGGATATTCGGACGTTCCCATGAATAGCGGCATAACGAAATTCATGGAGCGCTGCCCCGGCTGAGGTGCCGCGTTCTCTCCTTCAAGTGCATTTCGCATGGTCAGTGCTAGTGCAGCAACATCCCTTCCCGCACGTTTGTACTGCTCTGCTGTCATGCCACGCGTCTTAACAATATCTGCCATCTGCATGAATGCCCAGAGGCGTGGCAGATCCGGTATATGCTGCTCAAGGGCAGCCTGTCGTATGGTGCCGGGAATGTTTTGCTGCGTCAGCTGAATGAGCTGCTGCAGCTGCTTTGCATCCCCTTCGCTCATCGTCTGACTGCGCCCGCTCACAAAGTTTTGCAGGAGAAGTGCCTCTCTCTGGCTTAGATTTTCGTTCTGCAAAAGCGTCTGGGCAAGATTTCGCAGAACATTCATCGTCTGCTGCGTATTCTCCATCGTTTGCGTAAAGAAGCGCGGCAGAACATTTTGCATCTCTGGGGACTTCATTTGTGCTGCCGTCTGTGCCGGAGATCGGACGGCGTTTGCAATATCTGCCTCACGTCCCACATCTGAACGCGTAGACTGTGCTGTTTGCAACGCCGCCTCTTGGCGTGATTCCATGCGTGGGAAAAGGCGCTCACCGGTCTGCGGAGATTCATTATTTTCTAATACTACAGTTGGTGCTCCCTGACGTGACATGCGCTCAGATTCTTTTCCGGATGATGTCAAGGACGGTGTATCTCCTGTCGGGGGGGCAGACGTCTGCATACGATCCGACGAATTTGACGTGGGGGTAGAATTCGGCTCCGCTCCACTCCTTAATGTATTTTCCACGGTTGTCGCGGAATTCCCCTGCCTCTGTGAGGAAGTTCCCACGTCTTTTCCGGATGCAGTCTGCTGGTTCTCCGACGATGTTGGCGTATTCGGTACGGACTGTGATTGACCGGTCGTTGTATTCTGACCTTTTTGCGTCTGCAGCAGCCCTTCTTGCGTTGACATGGAGGATGTTTTCTGTAATAAAATTGAGTCGGTATTGCCTTCTTTTCCCGTGAGTGTGGGAGACAAATTTTCTCTGGGAGCGATTGTTTCCTTTGAATTTGTCTGCGTAGAAGTGTTTTCTTCGGACACTGACAAATTGGTGTTGGGATCCGCAGAAGACCTCTGAAATCCCTGCTCATTCGCAGGTTGCCCTTGGATCACTTCGTTGTTCTGAATTTGTGAAGGCGCTCCTTCTGTATTGCGCGGCATCATAAGTTGAACCAACTGATTCAAAAGGGAAAGAGAGGTCGTCCCCGTCCCTCCTGATGCGACGCCCTGTGTGCTTAACTGGGAGAGAAATGTCTGTAATTCTTGTGGCAGAAGTTCTGCATTTCCTGTATCGAGCAGCTGAAATGCCGCCTTCGTCAGCATAATCGGTTCAAATGTCCCGCCCGACTCGCGGGCAAGTGCTGTCTTCAACCCGACGAGGAGCGCCGCAAGATCATCTCCAATCTGAAGGCTGCTGCCCGCCTCCGCCATTGTCCCCAACTGATTGAGCATACGTGCAAGTGTGGTCAGCTGATCCGTCGAAAAGCGCTGACTGGCAGCAGTACTTCCAAGGCCCTGCCCGAGTGTCGTTTCGATGGAAAAGGACTGCCGAATCATATTCTGGATAATTTCCTTGAGTTCCTGCGGCATTTGCTGCACGTTCGTCTGTTGACGTCCGCTGATCTTTGAGAGAACGTCGGCAAGATGGTCGATGGCAGTATCAATCGAAACGTTCGTCCGTTGACTGAATGCAGCAGATGAATCCCCCTGCTCTCCACGACCCTGAACGCCCTCGGTCATTCTCCCTTGAGAAATCTGCGCGGCGGGGAGAACAGTGGTAGATGCTGTTGTGGTATTTGCTTCCATCGACACAATATTCACTGCCTTTTCTATCTTATAATATTCAAGGAATCACTGATAAAATGGAGTCTGCCAGATTGGCGTAGATTTTTCGTCCGAACAAGGCGGAAAAACCGGACGCAGAGTGGTGCTCTGTGGAGGATTTTCCGCCAAAGTGCGGGCTCAAGATGGTAGTGCTGAATTTATCAGTGCTTCCTCAACATGGAGCGTATTGGCTCAAATGATTTACGATGCAGAGGACATATACCATGTTTTCGAATTGCTTCAATGTGTTCACACGTTCCATAGCCTTTATGCTTTGCAAAGCCATAGTTTGGATATTCTCTGTCATACGTTTCCATAAGACGATCACGCGTCACCTTCGCCAAAATAGACGCCGCCGCAATCGACGCCGACTTTGCATCCCCTTTGATAATGGATTTTGAAGGCATGCGGAGCTTTGGGAGTTCCACTGCGTCGATCAGGACTTCCTCCGGTGAGGGAGAAAGCATCGCTATCGCCTCGTACATTCCCATGCGTGTCGCCTGTAAAACATTTATGCGATCTATGGTTTCTGCATCAATCAAAGAAACATGATAGGATACAGCACATGAAACAATCTGGGCAAACAGATCCTCACGCATAGCGTAGGACAATTTCTTCGAATCATTCAGCCGTGGAAGTTCACATTCCTGCGGCAGAATAACGGCTGCTGCTGCGACTGGTCCCGCAAGTGGTCCACGCCCCGCCTCATCCACGCCAGCAACGACAAGATGTCCTGCCTGTGCGGCAGCGCGTTCATACGCATACATAATATGCAAACGTTCGCGCTCCTGTTCTCTGCGCTCATAGCGACGAAGAATTGTCTGTAATGATTTTCGCGTATCCTTCCTGCACGCTTCAATGAAATCCTCTGTTGGTGCTCCACAAAGAAAAATGCTCTCTATTTCTTTTATCGTCATTTTCGTTATTTCCTTTACCAAAAGCCCCTATGTTGAGGAATCTGTTGGCAGTACATCCAGTGTAATGCGTCCAAAACGTCCGCTGCGAAAATCGGTCAGTATGATTTGCTCTGTCTTCTCATAATTGATCTTTCCACCTGCACGCAAACATCCGCGCTTCCTGCCAATCTCCTCGAGCAACATGACTCCGGACGGCAGTTCCCCCTCCAGACGAAAGCGTTCGGACAGGACGACCGGATATTTTGTACGGAGCGTATCGAGCAACAAAAGGACAACACCGGCTACATCGTAGACATTGTCATTGATCGCTCCGGTAAACGCAAGATGAAGCGCTGCCTGCTGATCTTCAAACTTCGGCCAGAGAATTCCCGGCATGTCAAGAAGTTCCAGCTGAGCGCCGAGACGGATCCACTGCTTCGCCCGGGTGACGCCGGGTCGATTTTCCACCTTCGTCTTTGTGCCGCCCGACAAACGATTGATGAGCGAGGACTTACCCACATTTGGAATCCCCAGAATCATACAGCGAGCTGCCCGTGCCTTTGCTCCATGCTGAACAAGCTTGTCTGTTTTGGGCTTTGCACATTTCGCAATCGCCTGAACGAGTTCCTTGACGCCACGGCCCTTGACTGCATCGACTGGAACCGCCGTAATCCCCTGCCATGCAAAATATTTTACCCATGCGCGCGTCATCGTCTCATCGGCAAGATCTGCCTTGTTGAGGACAATAAGGCGCGGCTTTCCTCCAACGATCTCACGCAATACGGGATTCGCAGAACTCATTGGAATCCGCGCGTCGAGAAGTTCTACAACCACATCTACAAGTTTTAAATTCTCCTTGACAAGCCTCTCTGCCTTTCGCATGTGTCCCGGGTACCATTGGAGACTGGGGATGTCGATTATATTGTCATTATCAGTCATTATCTGTATTCCTTCCGATGCCTTATTTTACTGGAGTTTATCAGCATACGTAAATGTATTAAACGAGAAAATCATCATTTATCATTTTCAATACTATATCATATTTTGGGTCAAAAACCCACAAAGGGGAGACGAGAACGCAATTTTGTGAAGTACTGACTTTATCCGCACTTCCTGAAAAAAAGGCGCGAAAATAATGCCGCCCTTACGGCTGCGAGAGTTATTGAAATACGCCCTATTTTCCTGTATAATGCGGTCAGCATTCACCATTATGGGAATCACATCAATCCATAGGGGGACATTATATGGCACTAATCGTAAAAAAATTTGGCGGAAGTTCCGTAGCAACGCCAGAAAAAATTAAAAATGTAGCAAAACGGATTCTAAGCGAGAAAGCCCCCGATGACCGCATTGTCATGGTGGTATCGGCAATGGGAGACACCACGGACGATCTCATCTCCCTCGCCGGAGAGGTCGTAGAGAGTCCCTACCAGTATGCGCGCGAGATGGATATGCTCATGACGACGGGCGAACAGATCTCCATCGCCCTCCTTGCGATGGCATTCCGCTCCATGGGGCAGCCTGCTGTCTCACTCACGGGAGCGATGGCGGGAATGCAGACGGACGATGCGCATACAAAGGGGCGCATTCTCGGTCTGCATCCAGAGCGCGTACACGAGGAGCTTGCCAAAGGGAACATTGTTGTCATTGCGGGATTCCAAGGCATTGATGCCGGCGGCGATCCTGTTACCCTCGGACGCGGCGGCTCGGACACCTCCGCCGTTGCGATTGCGGGTGCTATTGGTGCAGACACCTGCGAGATCTACACAGACGTCGACGGCATCTACTCTGCAGATCCGCGTATCGCCAAGGGTGCACGCCGTATGCAGGAGATTACTTACAACGAGATGCTTGAGATGGCGCGCCTCGGTGCCGGCGTCATGCAGCCGCGCTCCGTGGAGATGGGACAACTCTACGGCATTCCCATTCATGTTCGCTCGACCTTCACTTCGCAGCCGGGAACTATCATTAGGGAGGAATATACAGTGGAAGAAAAGTCCTTTATCATTCGCGGCGTCACACATGACGAACACGTTTCCAAAATCAGCGTCCTTGGTGTGTCCAATGTCCCAGGTGTTGCACACAAGATATTTTCTGCCCTTGCAGCGGCAAATATCGACGTGGATATGATTGTACAGAGCATTCGGAGCGCAGAGTCGAACATGACGGATATGGTCTTCACCGTCGCAACGATTGATGCCGATGAGGCACGTCAGGTGGTCGAGGGAATCTCCTCCGATGTCAAGGCATCTGCGGTGACCATCGACAATGACGTAGCGAAGATCTCCATCGTAGGAGCCGGGATGCTTGGCAACCCGGGGATCGCTTCGCGGATGTTTGGTGCACTCTCGCGCGCGGACATTAACATCGAGATCATCAGCACATCTGAGATCAGCATTTCCTGCCTCATCAAGGGCGGCAGCGTCAAGGATGCGGTCAACCGCATTCATGATGAGTTCTTCCCCAACGAGTCCTAAGAATACTTGTATACACCCGTTCATGTTGTGGACAGGTGCACAGCAAAACGCTATCATCATAATTGACGCTAAAGAAAGCACGGATGAATGAAATCCTGCCGCATGGTCGGAGGACTTCACACAATCCGTGCTTTCAAAATGAAAAGGAGAGCGAATTACAATGGCAATTCAGATGGCGGCATCTCATGCAGCCTCGCGCAGGCTCAAGGATGCAATTTTTGGCGCTGCTGCCGCATGTCGTGCAGCAATCGCCGAGCACGGCGCAGAGCGTGTCACAAACGCAACGATTGGAGCGGTCATGGATGACGAAGGAAAACTTGCCCATCTCCCCACCGTCGAGCGAGTTTTTCGTTCGCTTCCCATTGAGGATTATATTGCTTACGCACCGATTTCCGGGCTGCCGGAATATCTTGAGGCAGCAATCGACATTACCTTTGCTGGAAAACGACCTGAAGGATACCTCGGCGCGATTGCGAGCGCAGGCGGGACGGGTGCCCTGCGTACAGCCGTAGACAACTATGTGGAAAAGGGCGATCAGGTGCTTACCTCGGATTGGTTCTGGGGAACGTACAATGTCATCTGTCAGGAACTCGGCTGCTCTGTGACGAATTTCCAACTCTTTGATGAGGCGAACAACTTCAACCATACGGCATTTTCCGCGTCGGTCGATGCACTCCTAAAGAAGCAGGACAGTCTGCTCATCATCCTCAATACACCGGCACACAACCCAACCGGCTACAGTCTTTCCGCAGAGGACTGGGATCATGTGCTGGACTGCATAAAGAAGCATGCAGCAGCGGGAAAGAAAATACATCTACTGGTCGACATTGCCTATATCGACTTTGCCGGTGAAAAACATGAGACACGTGCCTTTATGCAGAAGTTTGCGGGGCTTCCGGAAAACATTCTGACACTCTTTGCATTCTCCATGTCCAAGGCGTATACGTTCTATGGGCAGCGCTGCGGTGCGCTCATTGCACTCTCCTCGAGCAAGGCGGTAATTGACGAATTCAATGAGATCAGCAAGTATGCGGCGCGTGCAACGTGGTCGAACATCAACCGCGGTGCGATGACGCTCCTGACGCGTATTCAGCAGGACAAGGAAGCCTATGCCTCCTACGAAGCGGAACGCGACGCGCTCTATCGCCTCGTGCAGGAACGCGGCGACATCTTTATGCAGGAGGCGGCGCAGTGCGGACTCCCTGCCCTCCCCTATAAGGGCGGCTTCTTTCTAGCCATTCCGGCAGCAGATCCACAGGCTGTATGCAATTTGCTCCATGAGGATCTGATCTTTGCCGTTCCTTTGAAAATGGGCGTACGCATTGCAGCTTGCTCTGTGCCAAAGGAAAAAATGCACGGCGTTGCAGAAAAAGTAAAGCATGCGATGGATAAAATGCCTTGACATTCTAGTCAAAATTTCATAGAATAGCGACGTGTGATATTTTTCATGTATCCATTAGCCCCGGAGGCATGAGCGGATATTGCATCAACTCATTATAGAAATTTCTTACTCTCTAGGGGGGGAATTACGTGAAAACCACGGTTATGGCAAAAGCCGCCGATATTGAACGCAAGTGGTACGTTGTAGATGCAGAGAATCAGACGGTTGGTCGTCTGGCTGCTGAGATCGCGAAGGTTCTGCGCGGCAAGAACAAGCCCATCTACACGCCGCACGTCGACACCGGCGACTATGTCATTGTCATCAATGCTGAGAAAGTAAAGTTCACGGGAAAGAAGCTGACGGACAAGACCTACTTCCGTCATTCCGGCTATCAGGGCGGCACGACCTTTACGACTGCTGGTCAGATGCTTGAGCGCTTCCCCACCCGCGTCATCGAACACGCTGTCAAGGGCATGCTGCCGAAGAACAGCCTCGGTGCTCAGATCTTCCGTAAGCTGAACGTTTACGTTGGTCCGGAGCACCCCCACGCAGCACAGAAGCCGGAACCGCTGACGTTTGACATTCGCTGAGTTTCGTAAAAGGAGGAATCTGTTCGATGGCACAAGTCACTTATTACGGCACGGGTCGCCGCAAGACCTCGGTTGCACGCGTCCGCCTCGTTCCCGGCGACGGCAAAGTTACGATCAATGGTCGTGAAATGGCGGAGTACTTCGGTTTGAAAACCCTTGAGCTGATCGTTCGTCAGCCGCTCAATCTGACCGAGACGGTCGATAAATACGATGTTATTGCCAATGTGTCCGGCGGCGGTGCGTCAGGTCAGGCCGGTGCGATTCGTCACGGCATCACACGCGCACTCATTGAGATGGATGCAGAGCTGCGTCCCGCCCTCAAGAAGGCAGGATTCGTCACGCGTGACCCGCGTGAGAAGGAGCGCCGCAAGTACGGTCTCAAGAAGGCACGTAAGGCATCTCAGTTCTCAAAGCGTTAATCTGCATTTTGCACAATACAAAATCCCTTTCTCATGTGAGAAGGGATTTTTTGTTTGACTTTTTTTTGTTTTTAACATATTATATTGATAGAAAAACTATGTTTTATGAAAGAGGATGAGTTCATGAAGATCTCCGCAAAAGGACGCTATGGAATTGCCGCGATGGTCTATCTCGCACGCAACTACGATGCCTCCTCCCCTATTACAATCATCAGCATATCTGAGCATCTCGGCATCTCCAAGATCTACCTTGAGCAGGTCTTTTCGCTGCTTAAGCGCAGCAAGCTGGTGAACTCGATCAAGGGGTCGCAGGGCGGTTATCAGCTCTCCCGCAATCCACGTCAAATTACCGCTTATGATATCCTCTCTTCGATTGAGATTTCACTCATCGAAAAGACTGGATCGGCTTCTGAAAAAATGGAAAAACTCAACCATATACTCTCACGTGAAGTTTTTGACGTATTGGACAAAAGCATCTTCGAGTCACTGAACGCAATCACATTGGAGCAACTGCTCACAGCACTGAATCATGAGGAGAGCAACGAAAACCTTATGTACTTCATTTGATTACTCTATGGAAGGATATTGATACAGAGGAAGAGCAGCAGTCCGATGCACCCGCCGACGAGCGAGCCGTTGACGCGGATCCAGAGGAGATCCTGCTCGACCTTGTCATAAATAAGGTGATTGAGTTCCTCATCCGTCAGCCGTGACAATACGTTTCCGACAATAACGCCAACAAGTGTCTGTGCATGGAGCGCAGAACGCGCAATGAGATCATAGAGCACCTTGGTGATGATCTTTTGCAGCTCCGAACGTTCTTCAACAAGAAAGAGCATGTGTTGATATTCAAGATGAAGGATCGTCTGCAAATGCGTGTAAAATGCAGGCATGTGCTCTGCGATCGGATCAACTTCCCGTTTCAAATCCATCTGAAAGTGTTTCCGCAGTCCATGAAAGATCCGGGTGAGTGTCTCATCTATGGGGAGTTCCCCGGCAAGCCGTTCCTGAAGTTCACGGACGACTTGCAGCAATTCCCCATCCTGACGGAGATCCGACAGACAATCGTGCAGAAGGGCAATGGCATTTTCCTGCAGAGGAGAATGCGCGCGCCCCAACTCACTCAGAACATGACAGGTATGTCGCTGAATGAGTTCAGCTCCCTCATCCAGATTGACCGTATTTGTCATGGCAAGCAAACGTGATAAAAAACCATCACCAATTTTCTCGCGTTCGAGTTCTGCCAGTGACTCTCGAATCGACAGACGTGTTTCCTCCGTAGATGCCTCACGCGCGAGAAGAAGTGCGATGCGCGAGAGAGCCTTCTGGTCCCATTCATTGGCACGGAACAACAGGTCAAATCGTCGCATGAGTTCCGACGGATCCTCCTGCAGAAACAAGCTTTTAAGACGTGAAGACAGATAGGAAACAGCCTTTTGATTCCTGCGCAGGAATGAAACGCGAAAGAAATGAAGCAGCGTTCCTGTCAGCTGCGCCTCCGTCTCTGGTCGATGCAGAAACTCCTGCAGCATTGGGATCAAATGGATCTTTTCAATGTGGCGCAAAATCTTGCGTCGTGAGAAAAATTCCTTTTGTACCATGATGACGATTGCCTGAATGAAGCTATCACGCCGACGAGGAAGGATCGCTGTATGATAGGGAAATCCAAGAGGCTTCCGAAAGAGTGCGGTAACAGCGAACCAATCGGCAACCCCACCGACCAAGGCTGCCTCACTGACCATGAGCAGCCCATCTGTCCAAAGAGTCGATGGAATTGTCAGATGCAGATAGAGTGAAATGAGAAAACAAAAAAAGGAGGTCAAAAGAGCTGTATTCGCCTTGTTCCATGTTCGAATCACAGTCCCCACATCCTTTCTGCAACGGTCACCACAAGCGACAGAGCCATACCGACAATGGCACCGACAATGGCACCGTTCACGCGAATCATCTGTAAATCGGTCTGCACCTTCCCCTCGACAAAGGCAATGAGTTCATCGTCTGATTTTTGATTCAGATAGTCACGGATAAAATCTGCAATCATCCCATGATGCTTTTCCACTTCTCCCCTGACCAGATTTTTCATCCAACAATCAGCTCGATGCTGCCAGCTGTCCGAGTGAACAAACACATCTATTTTCTCATTCAAAAGTTCCTTGAGATATGGTATCCAAAAGGGATGATTTCCCTTGATACGGTATTCAATGAAGTCTGCCAGAATACGTTCGATCTCAATATGTTCAATGACATGACTCTTATACTGATGTAATGCCTCGTACAGACTCTGATCCTGGCGGAGCGAGGAAACAAATGAGATGAGCGATTGAACGCCCTCACGATGCCTTCGGTCATCGGTCGACATTGCAGAATGTAAAATATCTTCTAGGCGTTCAGTCAGCCATGCGGCAATCATTTCATCGTCGAAAAAGGATAGGACAAAAGCGCGTACCACTCCATCGCCTTCGTACTCTGTACGTATGGCGGCAATATTTTCACGGAGCATATCCCCAAAAACCTGTGTCTGAATCAACTGAAGCCCCATACGGATCAAAATGTTAAAGATACGATCCGCATGGGGTTCTTCTGTCAGCACATCCAAGAGTTCTGCAAAACTCTCCTCCAACGGAAGCGTATGAAGTGCCTGAACGATATAAGGTGCAAGCTCCTTCGAAATATGCCTGCTGTCTACATCGGAGGCAACGTGACGCAGAATGTCTACAGCCGCCTCGATGAGGCGTTCTCGCCCACCGCGATGCTGCAGATACTCTACGAGAAGTGCCCCGATCTTCTCTCGTTCGACGACATCCATAATATTCTGCTTGCTGAGCAAATCATCGGAGGAAAACTGAACAAGGGAATCCATGATGCGCCCGCGATTTCGACGCAGAATATCCGTCCGATGAGAGATGCCAAGTGGACGGCCAAAGATCGCCTTGACCGCAAACCAGTCGGCCAGTCCACCAATCGTCGCAGCCAGGAATCCATGATGAAGGGTTGCCATAAAGAGCGAAGCCCCCTGCCCCGCCGTCCCGATTGCTCCCAGCACACTGACAGCAAGCGCCAGGTTTGCTTGATTTTCCTTCCGCAATCCGATCGCCTCACAGTGTCTTTACAAGACTTTGCAGATACTTCTTGAAATCTGCACCGAGATCCTTCCTGCGCAGGGCAAACTCAACGGTCGCCTGCAAAAAGCCAAGCTTATCTCCGAGATCGTAACGCTTCCCCTCAAAGTTATAGGCGTAGACCGCTTCACGCTGTGCCAATACCTTGAGTGCATCCGTGAGCTGAATCTCGCCTCCCTTGCCTGGCTTTGTCTCGCTGAGGAGAGAAAAGATCGCGGGGCTGATAATATAGCGTCCAAGTACTGCCATACGGCTGGGCGACTCCTCCAAGGTCGGTTTTTCCACCATATCAGAAACGCGCATCAGCCTCTGATTATCTAGTACCTCGCCCGCAACAATACCATACGATGAGACTTGCTCATCGGACACTGTTTGACAGCCGAGTACCGAGCCTCCCCGCTCTTCGTAGACGTCGATTAACTGACGCAGTGCAGATTTTTCAGGATGATAGACAACATCATCGCCCAGCAGCACAGCAAAAGGCTCATCTCCGACAAAGCTTCGTGCACAAAGAATAGCATCGCCTAAACCGCGCATATATTTCTGCCGAATATAATGGACATTTACGTCCGTAGTCTCGCGTACGAGAGCCAGAAGCTCCGTTTTTCCCTTTCGTTCAAGTTCATGCTCAAGTGCCGGCGCCGAGTCAAAATGATCCTCAATGGCACGTTTGCCATGACCGCTGATGATCAGAATATCCTCAATTCCACTAGCAAGTGCTTCTTCCACAATATACTGAATGGTCGGTTTGTCCACAATGGGGAGCATTTCCTTTGGTGTTGCCTTTGTGGCAGGAAGAAACCGCGTTCCATACCCTGCCGCGGGAATAACTGCCTTACGTATGTGCTTTTCTTTCATTTCATACACGCTCCATCCATTATGTAAATAGAGCGCGAGGTTATAGAGAACCTCGCGCTTTGCTATCGCTCTTTCGGTCAGCGTTCCAAAATCCCGAGTATGGCTGCACCAATTTCCGAGGTCTTTGCAGTGCCCCCAAGATCCGGCGTCAAAGTCCGCCGCTCCACAAGCAGTGTTTCGATTGCAGAGAGAACGCGATCTGCCCACATGGACTCCCCGAGGAAGTCGAGCATCTGGCTGATCGACCATATTGACGCCAATGGATTGGCAATCCCCTGTCCCGCAATGTCCGGTGCACTCCCATGAATTGGTTCAAACATCGACGGGTACTTCCGCTCCGGGTTGAGATTCGCACCTGCCGCAAGCCCCATCCCACCGGCAATCGCAGCCCCAAGATCCGTCAGAATATCACCGAATAGATTACTCGTGACAACAATCTCGAATCGTCCAGGATCCTTGACAAAGAACATACTTGCCGCATCGACAAGGAGGCTGTGCGTCTCCACATCAGGATATTCCCTGCCAATCTCCGCGAAGATCTCATCCCAGAAGACCATTGAGTACCGCAGGGCATTTCCCTTGGAGATCGAGGTCAGAGAACGCCTCTCTCTGCGTGCAAGCTCATAAGCATAGCGAATGACGCGCTCACAGCCATGCCGCGAGAAAACACCCGTCTGCAGAGCCATCTCGCGTTCCGTTCCTGGGTAGAGATGTGCGCCGACATTCGCATACTCCCCCTCACTATTCTCGCGTACCACAATCATATTGATATCTGCCGGTGATACGTCGGCAAGCGGACACGGAGCACCCTTCAAGAGCCGAACGGGACGGAGGTTGATATACTGATCGAACCCACGCCGAATCTGAAGCAGAAGCTCCCCCAAAGAAATGTGATCCGGTACCCCCGGATAGCCAACTGCACCAAGATAGACGGCGTCAAACGGCTTCAGGATATCCAGTCCATCTGCCGGCATCATTTCAGAAGTTTTCAGATAGTATTCGCAGCCCCATGGGAAGTCCTGAAAATCAACGGTGAAATTACCGTCGATTTGAGCAATGCCGGCAAATACTTTCTTTCCTTCTGCAATGACTTCGGGGCCAATTCCGTCGCCTGCAACCACCGCAATATTAAAATGCTTCATTGATTTTCCCCCATATCAATCCATTTCAAAAAGAGAAATTAGGGTATCGCTAATAAAATGATGTCCGTCAGATTGGTACAGATTTTTCGTTTGAACGAGGTGAAAACCGAACGCAGGGGATGCTCTGCAGACGATTTTCCGCCGAAGTGCGGGCAAAAAAGATGCGTCAAGATGGCGGTGCTGAATCCATCAGCGATTCCCTAGAACGCCTCTGCGATCGCCCGAATCAGGAGTGCTTCCTGCTGACGAGGAAGCCCACTCTGATGGAGTGCTCGACCAAAACCAATCAAAAAATCAATCTTCTGCAAATGTGTCAGCGTTGTATTATCGTGCAGCACCTTCGCAATCGCACGCATCCCCGCAACACTCGGATCTCGCTGAAGCTGAACCTCCATGGCAAGCTGTCCGGCAAGAATATGACGGCGTACTTCATCCGAAATACCGGCAAGATCGTCGCCCGTATTCTGCACACTCTGGCGTGTATCCAATGCTGGAACACCATCTGGTCGTACAGAATGTTCCGCTACCGGCGTCCTATCCCTGACAGGAGCAACGGCAGGACGTTCTTTGGACACACTGTCCAGTGACTCAAACCGCTCCGGCTGCGTCGCTGCAGCACCATCTTCTGCAGAAGGTGACAAAGAAAACGCATCCTGTGGGAGCTGCGCATAGTGTGGACGTGCAGGAGGCTGCTGCTGCGTCGCTGCGGCAGACGCAACGGATGCAGGTGCGGCAACAGAGTTTCTCCCTGCACTGCCCATTTCCTGCTGCCGGATATAGGAGACTGATGTATCCGGCAATACACCGTGTTCTGTCCCCTGTTGAGCAGAATACCCCTGTGACGTTGGCGCCGTGACCTGCACTCGTTCCTGTGCTTCCGGAATGGTCGTCTGCATGCGCGGCGTATTACCGCTCCCCTGCACTGCTGCCGAATGCTGCTCTCCCGCAGGAGGTGCAGGGACATACATACCGCCGAACCCTGCAGAATACTGTCCATACCCCTGTGACGTTGGCGCCGTGACCTGCACACGTTCCTGTGCTTCCGGAATGGTCGTCTGCATGCGCGGCGTATTACCGCTCCCCTGCACTGCTGCCGAATGCTGCTCTCCCGCAGGAGGTGCAGGGACATACATACCGCCGAACCCTGCAGAATACTGTCCATACCCCTGTGACGTTGGCGCCGTGACCTGCACACGTTCCTGTGCTGCCGGAACGGTCGTCTGCATGCGCGGCGTATTACCGCTCCCCTGCACTGCTGCCGAATGCTGCTCTCCCGCAGGAGGTGCAGGGACATACATACCGCCGGAACCTGCAGAATACTGTCCATACCCCTGTGGTGTTGTGGTTGCAGGAGGCTTCTGCATATCAGGATACATGACTGCATCTGTTTCGGACGCAGGATTCTGCTCGGTGGGAAGAACCGGTCTTTTGGGTCTTGGCGGCGGTACCGGACGATTCATATTTACGTCACCGACCAGTTCCTTTACGGGACGCCCCTCTTTCGCCGCCAACTTCTCTTCGCGTCTGATGTCCTCTGCTGTGATGATCACAGGTTTCGGCTTTTGTGCGGAAAGGCTGAATGATGGATCGCTGTTGCGTGCGGCAAGACGCGCATCAACGCTCTCCCAACGAAGACGCGCCGGCTGTGCCGCCTTCACCTGCGCCGATGCCGGTGAAGATGTCATAGAGGCTTTCTTTTGCGTCGATATGGACGCCTCATAATGATCTTCTGTGGCAGACTCTTCCACGGCGGCCTTTTTTTCAGGATCAGTGACCAGTCGATGCGCGTGAAAGAGTTCCTGCGAATCCACTGTCCCCGGTGTAGCAGCATATACGGTACTGGATGAGAGCGTAACCAGGACTGCCGCTGTGAGCATTGTTTTCTTCGATGTCATATTCATTGATATTTCTCCTTCAATTTTCCCTCGTTATGAAAACAACTGCTCAAGGCAGTGTATGCAGCGTGCGTGCGCCCGCCAAGAAAGCAGAGACAGAGGATGCTCGCAGCTGTGGATTATCAATGAGTTCAACCCCATAGCGTGCACCGTACCTATCACGGAAAAAGAGCACCGCCATCTGCCTGTCTGTTGTTGCCGTAGCATCTGGTGTACCATCACCATCTTCGTCAATCTCAACTGCTTTCGCCGTCATGGCAAAAATCGCCTTATTTCCCTCGGTCAAATTGGTGAGCATAATGCCCTCGTAGCCATTGCTGCCCATAATTTTCGACAAAAGCTCCGCTGCCTGTTCAGGATCAATGGTATTGAGATTCGGCAGTGCCTCCTCTGGAAAGGCATTCACAAGAATCACCCACGCATATTTGATATGATACTCCTCATTCTCAAAAATCAGGATCTCACCTTCTCGATTTTCAAAAAGTGCGCTGGCTGGAATTACACCAACAGGTCGCTGAGGACACATGATCTGATACCGATATGTCGTACTCTCGTAAGGATAGGTAAGTATGGGCTCCGCATGACTTTCCATCGACTCTTGAACGTGATCCGCTTCTGCTGCAAAAACATACGCCCCTCCGGACAGCAAAATAACAGCACTGATGAGCGATGCTATTTTTTGAAGAACTTTCATCCTGAGCTACTCCTTATGATCTCGCGTATCATGGCAAGGGCCTTTTGAACAGACGCCTGCTTATTTTCAATCCGTGTTCCGAAAAAGTTATTCTTTTCGACGACTGTATGCTTTGGGATGGATACCGCAATATAGACCAGACCAACGGGTTTCTTCTGTGATCCTCCATCCGGTCCTGCAATCCCTGTAATGCCTACGCCAATATCCGTCTGCATAAGCGTCCGCACACCCTCTGCCATCGCACGTGCAGTCTCCTCTGAAACGGCTCCATACACAGAGAGCGTCTCCTCTGCGACATGAAGAATACGAGTCTTCACATCATTGGAATAGGATACAACACTTCCCATCACATAAGACGAACTCCCTGCGATATCTGTCAACGTACTCGTAAGGAGTCCACCCGTACAGGATTCTGCACACGAAATTGTGAATCCACCGTCCGCAAGCGCTCTTCCCACTTCTTCGGACATAGCTGCAAGATCCATTAGTCCACTCTTTCTCCCACAATATCGTATGTAAATCCCTGAAGAAGACGTACGCATACAATATCGCCGACACGGCTCTTTGTATCGCCCTCTATATAGATCTGACCATCCACCTCAGGTGCCTCACGATAGGAGCGCCCAACGGCAATTGCTTGCTGTTCCGCATCACGTCCCTCAATCAAAACATCGACTTCATGATTCTCAAGACCTATGTTGATTTCCTCGGAAATCTTACTCTGCAGACTCATGAGATCATGGTAACGCTCCTGCATAACCTCCTCTGGAACCTTGTGCGCCATCACCGCAGCAGGTGTATCCTCCTCCTCAGAGTAAGTAAAGATTCCAACCTTGTCAAACCGTTGTTCTTCAACAAAGGCACGGAGTGCCTGATAGTGTGCATCCGTTTCGCCGGGAAAGCCAACAATGAATGTCGATCGGATCGCAACCCCCGGGATGCGTTCGCGCAGTTTTTTTATGAGTTTTTCTACGCCTTCACACGTATCCGGACGGTTCATCGAACGCAGAACGGCATTATGTGCATGTTGGAGCGGGAGATCAATATATTTCACAACCTTTGGCTCGGTTGCAAATACATCGATGAGCTCATCGGTAAAGTACTTCGGATAGCTGTAGAGCACGCGAATCCATGCAATCCCTTCGATCTTCGCAAGTTCTCGGAGAAGCGTGGGGAGCATCGGTTTCTTATAGCGATCAAGGCCATAGTTTGCGCTGTCCTGTGCGATCAGGACGATTTCGCGCACGCCTCCCTCCGCGAGCTTGTGCACCTCTGCAGCAATATCCTCCATCGTTCTGCTGCGAAAACTGCCCCGAATGAGTGGTATCGCACAGAATGCACAGTGATGATCACAGCCCTCAGCAATCTTGACATACGCAGTATAGTTCGGCGTTGTGCGCAGACGAGGCGTCTTGGCATCATAGATGGTCTCATCTTTTCCTGCAATCAAAAGACGGCGCCCCTTGAGCGTCTCCTGAATAACCTCCATGATACGGCTCCATGCCCCTGTACCAATGATTGCATTTGCCTCAGGGATTTCATCAAGAAGCTGCTGTCCATAGCGCTGACCAAGACAGCCCGCCACAATGAGGCTGCGGCAGCGCCCAGTTTCCTTATAGTCCGCCATCCCAAGCACCGTCGTAATGGACTCTTCCTTGGCAGACTGAATGAACGCACAGGTATTGACAATCAGGATATCTGCCTCCGCAGGCTCATTGGTGATCTCAATGCCATGCTCCTTCATAATTCCGAGCATGACCTCTGTATCCACGAGATTCTTTGCACAACCAAGACTGATAAATCCTGCCTTCACTATAAAACTCCCCTCCGGCTTACGTCATTCTCCGTAAAACCGCACCTCTTTGATCCAGCGATCTAGAAGAATCTCCTTTTCCGCCTTACTAAAATACGGACGATTTTTAAATAAGCTGATATTTTTCCCTGCAAACATCTGATAAGAAAGCGTCATAGGGTTCGTCATCAAAAAAAAGAAATGATGCTCTGCGAGTGCAAGCTGCGCCTCATCCGTGAGCAGCCAATCCGCAAACACCTCTGCTGCATGGATATCGCGCTTTGACGAGCGAAAGACAAGCCCAACACCATAAATGACGGCGGATGTGCCATCCACAGGATAGAGAATACGGATGGGGTATTCGTCATGCACATAGCGCAGCGTCTCACTGAGCACGGCAATCGAAAGATCCACTTCTCCCATACCAGCCTGTCGTACAGGTGTGTGCAGATATTTGGAATACTGGATAATCTTCGGCTGTATTTTACGCCAAGTCTCAAAGGCGCGCTGATCCCCATACTCGGCAATCATACTGTAGAGAAGATTCGACGAAGCATCGGCGGCCATAAAGTCAGTCGTACCGATGCGGATGTCCTGCTGCTGTGCAAGCATCTGCCACGAGTTCGGCAGATCAAGATGCGTTCGCAGATAGTCCTGATTGACGGCAAAGACGACCGGATCATACCACACGCCCGTCCAGTAACGATTGGGATGACGGAATGTGTCCGGAACCTGATCACTTTTTTCCGAGATATAGGGCACAAGATAGCCGGCAGCGGCGGCACGATCCAAGGTCTCACGATCCATCAGAACAAGCACCGCTTTTCCATCAACAGATCCCGTGGACTGCTCCTGCAATCGCTTTAGAATTTGCTCAGATGAGAGCTGAACGAAGTTAACGCGAATATTATATTCTTTTTCATATTCCTCGGACAACGCTGCTGCAATCTCTGCCGGCAACGATGTGTATGCCGTAAATTCCTGCATGGGATGGCGCTGCACACCGGATTTACCAGATGAGAGAAATGTTGAGCCCACAGCGATCATCGTTACGAGGAGCACCACCGTCACAAGAACGAGCGTATAACGCTTCATGAGACATCCTCCTAGACTTCTATCTATTATAAACAATTCCCAAAAAATCCACAAGCCATTTTAGGAAGCACTGATAAATTCCGCCCCATCATCTTGACGGCCCTCATTGTATCAGAGATTTTTTGACACGATGCTGCGCTGTGCAAGAAATAGAAAAGATGCCTTCACAACCGAAAGGCATCTTCAACGTATACAGTTACTTTGCAAGATGTATTTTTGTCTGAGCGACAATATGCTCCGCCGTAAGTCCAAATTGCTTCAGGAGTTCGGCAGCAGGACCGGAGTGACCAAACGCATCGCGAACGCCGATGCGGTGCACCGGGACGGGATAATTCTCAGAGAGAACGGAACAGACGGCTTCACCAAGTCCGCCGATGATGTTGTGCTCCTCAACCGTCACAATTCTGCCGCATTCCTTTGCCGCTCGAATGACAAGGTCCTCATCCAGCGGTTTAATCGTCGCCATGTTGATCACGCGTGCATGAATGCCCTCCGCCGCGAGCAGTCTGCCCGCCTCAACTGCCTCCGGAACGAGAATGCCCGTCGCAATGATCGCAGCATCCGCCCCATCCTGAAGCACCTCGCCCTTGCCAATGGAAAATTCATAGGACTCATCATGATAGACAGGCGTTGCCGCACGTCCGAAGCGGATGTAGACAGGACCGTCCATCTCGTATGCTGCGCGCACCATCTTGCGTGCCTCTACATCATCCGAGGGACACATGACCGTCATGCCCGGAATCGAGCGCATGAGGGCGAAGTCCTCACAGCACTGATGCGATGCACCGTCCTCACCGACGGATATGCCGCCGTGTGTCGCGCAGATCTTGACATTCAGATGCGGATACCCAATGGTATTTCGTACCTGCTCGTATGCACGTCCCGCCGCAAACATGGCAAAGGTGGAGACAAAGGGGACGAGCCCCATCGTCGAGAGACCCGCACCGACATCCGTCATATTGCATTCCGCGATCCCGCAGTTAAAATGGCGCTCAGGAAACACCTTCTTAAATGTCCCCGTCTTCGTTGCGCCGGCAAGGTCGGCATCCAGAACGACAATATCCGCATGTTCCTTGCCGAGTTCAGCGAGGGCGTTCCCGTAGCTGTCACGCGTTGCAATTTTTTTCACATCTGCCATGCTCATGCCTCCTCAATCGCCTGACGAATCGCAGCAAGTTCCGAAAGCCCCTGCGCGAGTTCGTCGTCATTGGGAGCCTTGCCGTGCCAGCCGGCCTTGTTTTCCATATAGGAGATGTCCTTGCCCTTGACCGTTTTCATCAGAATAACGGTTGGTTTCCCTGTTCCCTTATGCGCATGGAATGCCTTGAATGCCTCTTCCAGAGCTGTGTAATCATAACCGTCAATCCAAAGCACCGCACAGCCAAACGCCTCGAACTTCGCGTCAATCGGTGCCGTATTCATGACATCCGCCGTTGCACCGTCAATCTGGAGACCGTTCACATCCACCGCAATACAAAGATTGTCCAGCTTGTAGTGAGCAGAGAACATGACTGCCTCCCAGACCTGCCCCTCAGCAAGCTCGCCGTCACCGAGAAGTGTATAGACATTGATGTCCTTCCCGAGATATTTTGCGCCCTTCGCCATACCTGCCGCCGTCGAGATCCCCTGTCCAAGGGAACCGGTAGACATATCCACACCCGGCGTTAGATTCATATTTGGATGCCCTTGCAGACGCGAATCGAGATGACGCAGAGTCAAGAGTTCATCCACGGGGAAAAAGCCACGATTGGCAAGCGTCGCATAGAGACCGGGCGCGACGTGTCCCTTCGAGAGCACAAAGCGGTCACGGTTCGGATCCTGCGGATTTTTCGGATCAACGCGAATTTCCCTGTTATAGAGATAGGTAAAATACTCCGTCGATGAAAGTGAACCACCCGGATGCCCGCTCTTTGCCGCATGTGTGCTGCGCAAAATTCCCTCGCGCACCTTCACCGCAAAAAGCCGGAGTTCTTTCTGTTCAGCTGCCGTCATAAAACTCCTCCTCGACCAACAAAGAAATCATTATACTGAATATATTCTACCTTTTTTTTCACAAACCTGCAAGACACACAAGACGACATTTTTCCCAAAGGCTCCACAATAAAAGGTCGCCTCGTTGAAGCGACCTTATTACACGCTTTAGAGAATCGCTGATAAAATGAAGTCCGTCAAGATGGCGTGGCTGAATTTATCAGTGCTTCCTTAGGTAAGCACTGATAACAGAACAATTTTATCAGCGATTCCTCAGATTTCCATAATAATGGGCAGGATCATCGGGCGGCGGCGCGTCTTATCGAAGAGATAGCGGCTGAGTGCATCGCGCACATTCGACTTGATCGCCGACCACTCGCGCACGTTCTCATCCTCACAGCGGTCAAGCGCCTGCTGAACACGCGCCCGCGCCTCATCCATCAGAGCCTCGGACTCGCGCACATAGACGAAGCCGCGTGAAACAATGTCGGGCCCAGAAACTACACGGTTGTTCTGCCGATCCATCGTCACAACGATGATGAGAATACCGTCCTGCGAAAGCTGACGGCGGTCGCGCAGGACAATGTTGCCCACATCGCCGACCCCCAGACCGTCGACCATGACCATGCCAGACTGCACACGACCAACGACCTGTCCCTTCTCCTTTGTGAACTCAAGGATCTGACCATTCTCGCTGATGAAGATATTTTCCTTCGGCATGCCCAGCTCACGCGCAAGGCTCGCATGCTGCACGAGATGATGATACTCGCCGTGCACGGGCATAAAGAACTTCGGCCGAACGAGATTGTGCATGAGCTTGAGCTCTTCTCGGCTGCCATGTCCGGAGACGTGAATCCCCTTGTCGCGCCCATAGACAACATTGGCACCAAGCTTCATCAAATTGTCGATTGTCTTTGAAACGAGCTTCTCATTGCCTGGAATCGGTGTCGCCGAGATGATAACGGTATCCCCCGGCACAATCGTGATCTTGCGGTGATCGGACGCAGCCATGCGCGAGAGTGCGGACATCGGCTCCCCCTGACTGCCCGTCGTCACGACGACGATCTGCTCCGGACGGAAATTATTGATCTCATCAATGCCGATGATTGTCCCCTCCGGGGCATTCAGATAGCCGAGTTCGAGTGAAATACCGACCACATTCTCCATGCTGCGACCAAGGACGGCGACACGGCGCTTGTATTTCACTGCGGTATCAATGACCTGCTGAATGCGATGGACATTTGAGGAGAATGTCGCAACGATGATGCGCCCGCGCACATTATGAAACGATTTGTCAAACGCCGCTCCAACCGTGCGCTCACTCGCCGTATGCCCCTCACGCTCCGCATTCGTGCTGTCTGCAAGAAGAAGGAGAACCCCCTTGTTGCCAAGATCGGAGAAGCGGCGGAAATCCGTCATCTGTCCGTCGACCGGCGTATAGTCAAGCTTGAAGTCGCCCGTGTGAACAATCATTCCCACGGGCGTCTTGATCGAAAGCCCGACTGCGTCAGGAATCGAGTGATTGACGCGGATAAAACCGACACTGAAGCAGCCGATGTTGATGATGTCCCCTGCCATCACGGAGTGCAGGTTGCTCGAATCCACTCCGTTTTCCTTCAGACGTCCCTCAAGGATGCCGAGTGTCAGCCGCGTCCCGTAGACGGGCACAGGAATCTGCTTCATCACGTACGGCAGAGCTCCAATGTGATCCTCATGTCCGTGCGTCAGGACGATTGCCTTGACCTTATCTCTGTTTTCAATCAAATAGGTAATATCGGGAATGACAAGGTCAATGCCGAGCATATCCTCCTCCGGGAACATCAGCCCGGAATCCACAACAAGAATCTCATCATCCACGCGGATGGCAGTCATGTTCTTTCCGATCTCGCCCAGACCGCCAAGCGGTATGACCTGTACCTTCTGCACATTCTTTCCATGATTGCCACTACGATTTAACGACAAAAAACACACCTCCATAAAATATGAGACATTTCTCCGTCCCTTTTCTCAACACTTGCTCATTCATTCGATCATGAAATCAGAATTCATCCACACGAAAATACAGCGACCGGAGGAGTCCCCTCTATCGCCGCCAGAAATACAGTTTCCACTGATCTTGCTGTAAAAACCGACCGTACAGCAATGCAGAAAACTGCAAGAAAAATGATCCGATCCATTCACTTGCATGTTATTTTACCATTCCAACCACGACAATGCAAATAAAATTTCAAAAGGCACTCCCTGCACGAGCAGAGAGTGCCTGAATTTGTTCCGTACGCAATCAAAAGCGCATGGTAAGACCAACACCGACACCGTTTTCACGTTTACCGTGATCCGGCTTAAAATTGTGATAGTTCACATTGAGATCCAGATTTGCAATCAGAGACTTGTTCAGTCCGACCTGAGACTCGTTGAAATCCTTGCCCGCGATATAGGACGCATAGGCATTGATGCCAAGTATGGGAACGGTCGGCGTGCTGAGCGCCAGTCCGCCGTAAGCATTGCTCTCGTGCGTCAGATCCATGTTCCAACGATAGCCGCCAAGCAGACGGATATTCTGCCCGAAAACATGATACTGCATATAGACATCCTTCGGATTGCCGTATTCATCGCGGTCATTGCGTCCGACACCAACGGTGATCTCATTCGTCGCCTTGTACTCGACGTACGCTTCCTTCGTCCCGACACCAACTGCCGCGTCATGCGTGCCGAGGTGATTGATCGGCGCAGCCATCGCTGCCGAGGAGAGGGAAACGCCGAGGATCGCAGCCAGAACTGCATATTTTTTCATCGAAACTCCTCCTTTCTCATATAAAGATATTATCCCTGCACAGCGTTTGACAAATTTTAGTACAGAATTATGGTTTGATGAATCTTTAGTCCCAACTACTTAGGGAACACTGATAAATTCACCACCGCCATCTTAGTACATCTTTTTTCCCGCTTTTCGTTAGCAAATCCTCCACATTGATGTTGTATAAATAAAGTTGACAACTTCTTCGCAAGGATTTTAGATAAGGTCAAAGAGGAGAAGGAGAGGTCAAAATGGCAGCAAACAGGCAATACGATGACGAATTTAAGGTGCAGGCAATCAA
>NZ_LT985758.1 GCF_900290285.1 Candidatus Centipeda massiliensis
AATTTGTTCAACAAACGGTGGGCTTCCTCCGATGGTGAAGCGTCGACAGTTCTATGACTCCATTGCCGCGACTGCTTAAGCATTCGTTTCCTTGTGAGAAATTTGTCAACTGTTCTTGACAATATCAATGTATACATGGACACGTGCCCACCGACTTGGATATTTGGATCTTGGGTGCGGCACGCAAACACCGCAGAGTGCCCTGAGCTTGCACAGGGAACTCGTGCAGCTTCGCGCCCAGCTCAAGGCACAGGATAAGGAAATTCGACGTCTGAAGAAAGAGAATGACTTTCTGGAAGAAGCAAACGTTTTTTTCGCCGCGAGCCGTCTGAAGGCAACAAAAACGAACGTATGAAGTTTATTGCGTTCAAGACGGCAGACGGCGCACACAAAGGGAATATCAGTTTTTATTGCAGACTGCAAGCCGAACGGTATCACAAAAACAGATCAGCAGGCACAGATGTCGGAGGATCTCCTGCACCGTGATTTTCATGCCGACACACCTCTTTCCAAGTGTGTCACCGACATGACAGAGATTCCTGCGTGTGATAGAAAACTCTATATTTCAGCACTCTTTGACTGCTATGACGCTGGGGTGCTCGGACTTTCTATGGATACGAATATGAGGGCTTCTCTGTGTGTGCAGATGCTTGATAACGCCATGATTTCCTACCCAATGCTCAGGGGAGCAATCCTGCACTCGGATCGCGGCAGCCAATACACGAGTCAGCTGTATCGGGAGGCAATCCAAAACTATGGAATCCGTCAAAGTATGAACAGTGCCGGTGGACGCTGTTATGATAATGCGTGTTGTGAGAGTATGTGGGCGCGTATGAAGTCGGAGCTTCTCTACGGACGCTATGACACGAAGAAGATGACAACGGAAGAGTTGAAGGTTCTGGTTTGGCGATACTTCATGAGCTATTGGAACAACCGCCGAATTTGTTCCACAAACGGTGGGCTTCCTCCGATGGTGAAACGTCGACAGTTCTATGACTCTATTGCCGCAAACACTTAAACGTTTGTTCCCTTGTGAGAAATTTGTCAACTGTTCTTGACAATATCATAATGACCGCGACCGCCACAATAGTGGAGTCTCTGTTGAGTTGACCGGGCGGATCATTTTCTTTGATGCGCACTTGCGCGTGATGGGAGGCGTTCATTGTGGAAGCCTTGCATGTCTGCGTATGCGTGCTCTTGTCTCCGCCCTGAAATAAGGGGACCGAGCGACCCATCACAAAATCGCACTTTGACGTCTACCGATTTTGGTAGGCGTTATTTTTATGTGTAGGAGCGAGGGCTTTGAGCACGTTCTATGCTTATCGATAATACTCCTTTAGCTGATCCAAGCTTAAGTCGAGGCCACATTTTCTAAGGGCTTCAATGCGCTCATAATATAGCTTCTCCAAAATAGGTTCTTTATCTTCGAACCTACCATAATGAAGCAAATTATGACAATGGCTGCAAAGAGATACAATGTTTTCCATTACATCCAGACTATAGTTAAAATCCTTGAATTTGCTAATAGGAATGAGATGGTGCGGCTCAGTATAGCCCTTTCCATTTTTTCTTAGGAAGATTCTATCCTCAGCATTTACTTCACAAATATAGCTAGCACGCTTTAATGCGTCGGCTGCTCGTTTTGGATCTCTTTTTGGCAGTTCTCTTCCTGTCATGGATGATGTTACGGTTATCTGTGGAGCCATTTCCCCAGTCCATTCAGGGGGCACTGTCTCGTCGTCCAGCAAGTTGTTAATCTCTTCTTGTTCTATGGTATCATATTCAGGATCTTTATCTCTTAGGATTTCTATTAATGCAGATTGAATCGTTTTAAGTAGGCCCGGCTCCTTTTGAATTGTAGCAGCTTTCTCAAGAATAAATACTGCATGTTCAGGTGCAAGGTGACACATGTACTGTTGCTTGCCTCTTCCGTTGACCATGAATGCACTGTCTTTTTGGTAATGCTGGCTGAACCATTCCATATAATCGGTTATTTTTAGAGGTGTATCAAAAGTGAAATAGCTTGTATCGATCCGATACCCTTCGTTATCCCAATCTACCGATGTGTTTGCTGCTTTTAGTGCTGCTGGTTGCATCGATTCATAACAATCAACCTGAGCAATGCTGATCGCCATAATCTTGGTGTTTGAGTTATGTAGAATGAAGTCTCCTTTTTTCACATGCGTCATTGTTTTATAGCCAGCATTTTTTCTACCGGATTTGGTTCTTTGCGGGGACCATACATATCCTCCAGAGCATTCTTCATTATATGTTTCTCCTTGGAACACGTAAAAGACAGCCATGATTATCCTCCTAAGAGTAGCTATTGTATTACTTCTTTATTGATCGCTAGGATATGGTGTTCCGGTTATTTGCTCATAAACAATGTTAAACATATTTCGAGCGTACAGATAGTAGTGTAATATATCTCTGACCTTCGGACTCACCATACGATTGGAGGGGAATCCATTCTCCATTTTCATAAACTTGTGGAGGTTGCGTTCGATCTTTCCTGAAGCGAAATGTTCGTGTTTGATATGTGCTAGTATCACCGGTTATATTCATCGTATACGCAATATATCTAGATGAGCAGGTCTCGTATGTTTCATCCTCATCGTTGTAGGTACAGGAAATTAAATCTACGTATCCGCAATAGTTGGCATGGGCATAAGAGAGCGGGTAGTTTGGATCGTTATCCAGATATTGGGGGGTAGCCTCGACATGAACGGACACGGAAATAAGCGAAAAGATAACGAGTAAGAATGGGTATCGGAGTAATTTATTCATAAGATCATCTCCTTTATGGAGAGATTTCGTTAAACAGGAAAAAAATCCTTTTTATAAAGAATGGATGGTGTATATGAACCTATATAGCAAACTCTTTCGTTCACGGGACAAGCCCAGAAATCATCTCGGCGGCTTGTCTTTTTTGTTTGGTCAGACGGCGGCAGGCAAGGCGGTCAACGAACGGACGGCAATGCAGACAACGGCAGTCTATGCATGTGTGCGCATCCTCACGGAATCCATCGCAGGGCTGTCGCTTCACGTCTACGTCTACCAAGGGCAGGACAAGGAGCACGTGCCGGAGCACCCGTTGTACTTTCTGCTCCACGATACGCCGAATCCCGAGATGACGAGTTTCGTCTTTCGTGAGACGCTCATGGCACATCTCCTCCTGTGGGGGAATGCTTACGCACAAATATATGCTCATGGAGTACAAGGGAAACGTCGCCGTCAAGATTGATGGGATTGCGGCTTCTGCTGCATCTGTCGTTGCAATGGCAGGATCAATCGTGGTGATTTCACCCTTGGAATGGTAGGAGATTAGTATAGCAGGGTTCGGGGAAGGGGGGAAGCTATATCACGCCCCACACGACCGCGATCACGAGCGCAGGCAGGAAGTTTGCGACACGGATGTAGGGCAGGGGTCATGAGGTTCGTGCCGACGGTGAAGATGAGAATGCTGCCCACATAGCTGAGGTTGCTGAGTGCGGCGTCCGTCATAAGCGGCTCAATAGCGCCCGCTGCGAGAAAGATCGCGCCCTCAAAGACACCAACGGAGAGCGCGGAGAAGATGCATCCCTTCCCGAGTGTTGCTGTGAGCAGCATAATGACGATGCCGTCGAGCACGCTTTTCGCAAAGAGGATGGAGGGATCACCGAGGAGGCTGTCGCTGACCGCGCCGATGACGGACATTGCACCGACGCAGATGGTGAGGGACGCGCTGACGAACCCATCGATGAAATGCGTGTCCCCGCTGCTGCCTGACACGCGTTTCAGCCACGCGCCGAACGCCGTCATGCGATCCTCGAGGTTCAGAATCTCGCCGATGATCGCGCCGCCGATGAGGGAGACGAGCATCATGTCGATGTCGACAAAGGCGAGATGCCCGTCCGTGCCAACAACGAGCATCTTGCTGAGTGCGCCGCCGAGTCCGAGGAAGATCACGGAGAGCGCACATGCGCGCATGAGCGTCGCCTGAAAACGCTCCGCAAGGAAGCGCCCGCTCCCGAGCCCCAAGGCGCCGCCGATCAGAACCGCGACCACATTTGCGAGCACACCCATTCCCGGCATAGCCTCATATCCTTTCCATAAATGAATGTTTATTGTACTTCATTTCGCGATGTATGTAAACCGTCATCGCGTGGGTACATAAAATCTCCCGTCACACAGGGATGGGAGATAGAATGCCTGTTGCTTAGGGAAGCACTGATAAATTCAGCTTATGCCTCTTGATGCATCTGTTTTCGCCCTGCCTGTGCCCTAGAATCCTCCATATAGCCCTTGCTATGCGTCCGGTTTTCCTCCTCAATCGGACAGAAAAATCTACGCCAATCTGACAGACTTCATTTTATCAGCGATTCCTTAAATTCGTGATCATGTTGTACGTTTGCTGCCATTTTGACCTCTCCTTCTCCTCTTTGACTTCATCTAAAATCCTTGCGAAGAAGTTGTCAACTTTATTTATACAACATCATTTATACAACATCACCTTTCTGCGTAGCTATTTCGCCTTTGTGCAAAAATGTCTGTGTTATTCCCGTGAAGCCTTGCGGTTGCTTGGTTTATAGATGCGTTGTAAAACTTGATATACCAAAACCTTGCATATACGGCGCATATCTGCTATAACTAATTGTATATCTCTATCTCAATCTGTGTTGGGGAAGCACTGATAAATTCAGCCGCGCCATCTTAGCGTATCTTTTTTGCCCGCTTTTTGTCGGCAAATCCTCCACATAGCTTTGGCTATGCGTCCGGTTTGCCTCCTCAATCGGACAGAAAAATCTACGCCAATCTGCAGGACTTCATTTTATCAGCGATTCCCTGGATATGTGCATATTTTCTGTGAGGAGTGACAGCGATGAAGCTGGTTGTGACGATTGTTGGGCGGGATCAGGTCGGTATTGTGGCGATGGTGAGCGGGATTCTCGCGGAGCAGCGCGTGAACATCCTGAATGTGAATCAGAATATCATGGACGGTTTTTTCAACATGGTAATGATTGCGGAGATGCCGGACGATGCACAGATCCGCTTGAAGGACTTGCAGGATCTCCTGCGGCAGAAGGGCGAGGAGCGCGGGCTTGAAATCAAGCTCCAACATCAGGAGATTTTTCAAGTGATGCACAGTGTTTGAGCGAGGAGCGGCAGAGTGATTACATTTGAGGATATCCGCGAAACCAATCGGATGATTACGGAAAACCGTCTCGATGTACGCACGATTACGATGGGGATTTCCCTGCGTGACTGTGCGCACCCGAACATTGACAAGTTCTGTCAAAATGTATACGAGAAGATCACGCGCTCGGCAGAGTATCTCGTGCGGACGGGCGAGGATATCGAAACGGAGTACGGCATTCCCATCATCAACAAGCGCATCTCCGTCACGCCGATTGCGATTGCGGCGGACGCGTGTCAGACGGATTCGTTTGTGCCCGTGGCGGAGGCGCTTGACCGCGCGGCAAAGGCGGTCGGGGTCGACTTTATCGGCGGGTTTTCTGCACTCGTTGAAAAGGGCATGACGCATGGCGATCGCGTACTCATCGACTCGATCCCGCAGGCGATGGCGGCGACGGACATTGTCTGCTCGTCGGTGAACATCGGCTCGACGAAGGCAGGCATCAACATGGATGCAGTGCGCGAGATGGGCGATGTGATCAAGCGCACGGCGGAGTTGACGCGCGAGCAGGAGGCAATCGGCTGTGCGAAGATCGTTGTGTTCTGCAACGCACCCGGAGATAATCCATTTATGGCGGGGGCGTTTCACGGCGTTGCCGAGGGTGACCGCGTCATCAACGTCGGCGTCAGCGGGCCCGGTGTCGTCAAGCACGCACTTGAGGATCTGAAGGGCGCGGACTTTACGGAGGTCGCGGAGACGATCAAGCGTACGGCGTTTAAGATTACACGCGTAGGACAGCTCGTTGCGCGTGAGGCGTCACGCCGGCTGGGTGTGCCGTTCGGCATCATTGACCTTTCGCTTGCGCCGACCTCAGAGGTCGGGGACAGTGTGGCACGCATTCTTGAGGAGATGGGGCTTGAGGCGTGCGGTGCTCCCGGCACGACGGCGGCGCTTGCGCTCCTCAACGACGCGGTCAAGAAGGGCGGGCTCATGGCGAGCT
Organism: Candidatus Centipeda massiliensis; assembly: GCF_900290285.1. Taxonomy (GTDB): domain Bacteria; phylum Bacillota; class Negativicutes; order Selenomonadales; family Selenomonadaceae; genus Centipeda; species Centipeda massiliensis. Next base: position 6,117 of record NZ_LT985758.1, read on the forward strand.
CCCATGTCGGTGGTCTTTCGGGTGCGTTTATCCCAGTCAGCGAGGATGAGGGCATGATCGACGCTGTTGAGTGCGGCAGCCTCTCGATTGAAAAGCTTGAGGCGATGACCTGTGTTTGTTCGGTCGGATTGGATATGATTGCGATTGAGGGGGATACGCCCGCCGCAACGATTTCTGCAATCATCGCAGATGAGGCGGCAATTGGCATGGTGAATAACAAGACGACGGCGGTGCGCGTGATCCCCGTGCCCGGCAAGAAGGTCGGTGAGGGGGTATCGTTCGGCGGACTTCTCGGCTATTCGCCGATTGTGCCCGTGCGCAGCGGATTTAGTTCGGCGGCGTTCATCGCGCGCGGTGGGCGGATTCCCGCGCCGACGCGTTCGCTGACGAATTGATATGAGAGTGACGAAAGCCATCAAGGCAGAGCAGCTGCGCATCCTTCGTGAACTCTATCCCAATGCAAAACCTGCGCTGGAATTTCGGACTCCGTTCGAGCTTCTCATCGCGGTGATTCTTTCGGCGCAGTGCACAGATGTGCGCGTAAACATCGTGACGGGGCGCCTTTTCCAATATGCGAATACACCCGAGGCGATTGCCGCACTCGGACAGGAAAAACTTGAGACGGCGATCCATGACTGTGGCTTTTTCCGTATGAAGGCAAAGCACATTCTGGAGACGTGTGACATCCTTCTGCAGCAGTACGGTGGGGAGGTACCCGCAGACTTTGAGGCACTGCAAAAACTTCCAGGGGTTGGGAGAAAGACGGCGAATGTTGTGATGAGCGTCGCGTTTCACGCGCCCGCCATCGCCGTCGACACGCATGTATTTCGCGTGGCGAACCGCCTGCACCTTGCGGTCGGAAAGACACCGCTTGAGGTGGAGAAGGGGCTGCAAAAGGCGATTCCGCGTGAGGACTGGAGCGATGCACATCACTGGCTGATCCTGCACGGGCGGCAGCTGTGCAAGGCGCGCAAGCCCCTCTGCGGGGATTGCCCTCTGAGCCCTCTTTGTCCAAGCAGTATGGCATAGTATTCCGACGAAAGGAGTGTGAGGGCATGATCTACCGCAAGGCACGATTTGATGACATCGAGTCTATCTATAACCTCGTGCATATCTATGCGGCACAGGGAGAAATGCTCCCGCGCTCGCGTAATACACTTTACGAAAATCTGCGTGATATGATTGTCGCAGAGGATGAAGGGGCGGTCGTCGGAGTCGGTGCCCTGCATATCATGTGGGATCGACTCGCTGAGGTGCGTATGATGGCGATTGCGCCTGAGCGCATGCGGAAAGGGATCGGCTCGGAGATTGTCGGATATCTGCTCGATGAGGGCGATGCGCTCGGGATCGAGAAGGTGTTTACCCTCACGTATAAACCGGAGTTTTTTCGCAAACTTGGCTTTATCCGCATCAGTCGGGAAGAACTGCCGCAGAAGGTTTGGAAAGAGTGCATTGACTGCCCGAAGTATCCAAACTGCGATGAGATTGCTATGATCAAGGTATGATGGAGGCGTATTATGATTGTTGTTATGAACCCAAGAGCCACACAGGAAAATATCGATCAAGTCACGGCGAAGATCGAGCAGGCAGGGCTGCGCACGCATCTCTCGAAGGGAGAGGATCGCTTCATCATTGGTGTGATCGGCGATAAGAAACTCATTGCGGGACTTGAGATGAATATGATGGAAGGAGTTGAAAAGACAGTACGTATTACAGAGAAATATAAACTTGTCAGCCGCGATTTCCATCCAGCAAACACGATTGTGGACGTGGCAGGATTCCCCGTCGGTGGTGAGCAGCTTGCCATTATGGCGGGACCCTGCTCGGTCGAAAGTTACGATCAGGTTTACGAAGTGGCTGTCAAGGTCAAGGAAGCCGGTGCACAGTTTCTGCGCGGCGGCGCGTTCAAGCCGCGTACAAGCCCATACGATTTTCAGGGACTTGGGCTTGAGGGGCTGAAGATCCTCCGTGATGTGGGGGACAAGACGGGGCTGCGTGTTGTGACCGAAATCGTGGATAAGGACGATATCGAGGTCGTATCGGAGTATGCGGATCTGCTTCAGGTCGGGGCACGCAATATGCAGAATTTCCAAATGCTCAAGGCGCTCGGAAAAATACAGACGCCTGTGCTCTTTAAGCGTGGTCTGTCCGCGACCATCAGCGAATGGCTGAATGCTGCCGAGTACATTGCCTCCGGTGGAAATGAGAATATTATCTTCTGCGAGCGCGGCATCCGTACTTATGAAACATTTACACGCAATACGATGGATCTCAACGCAGTCGCTGCGCTCAAGGAGCTGACGCATTTCCCTGTCATCGCAGACCCCAGTCACGGGACGGGACGCTGGCAGATGGTGCGTCCGCTGGCGCGTGCCTCGGTCGCCGTCGGAGCAGACGGTCTCATCATCGAGGTGCACTGTCATCCGGAATGTGCGCTCTCGGACGGCGATCAGAGCCTCGTGCCGCGCAACTTTGAGCAGCTGATGGATGAGGTGCGTCAGATCGCGCCCGCCGTCGGACGGCGCGCATGAGCAGGACGAAGCTCGCCATCATCGGGGTCGGACTCATCGGCGGCTCGCTCGGACTCTGTCTCAAGGCTGCGCTTGGCGATGACATCTATATCACGGGGCTTTGCCGCACCGAGCGGTCTATGTGCGCGGCAGTGGAATGCGGCGCGGTGGATGAGGCTTCGTCTGACCTTGCGGCTGTGGTCGGGGATGCGGATGTTGTGTATCTCAGCCCACCGGTCTTGCAGATTGTACCGATGGTGGAGCGCATGCTGCCGTATTTGAAGCCGGGTGCAATCCTCACCGATGCGGGAAGCACAAAGGGATATGTATATGAGGGGCTGCATAAGATTCTGCCGCCTTCCGTCTACTATGTGCCGGGACATCCGATGACGGGGCGTGAGAAGAGCGGTGTGGAGGCGGCCTCGAAGGATCTCTTTGCACACAAGGCGTATGTCATCATCGATGATCCGCAGGTGCCGCAGGAAGTCAAAACACGCCTGATGGAGCTTCTGCGCCATACCAAAGCGAATTTTACCACGCTTGATCTCGCGCAGCATGACCGCTGTGCGGCGGTCATCAGCCATGTGCCGCATCTGGCGGCGGCGGCACTCGTTACGCTCCTCAACCGCAGCGGCGACGATCTGGACTCCTGCCTCAAGCTCATCGGCGGCGGTTTCAAGGACACGACGCGCATTGCCTCGTCAAATGCGGATATGTGGGCGGATATCTGCATGACGAATGGGAAGCCGATCATAGACGCACTGCGGGAGCTGCAAAATATTCTCGGTGAGGTTGCTGCGGCGGTGGAGGCAGGGGATCGTCAAGCTGTGCATGACTATTTTGTCGCTTCAAAGGCACGTCGCGATGGTATTCTGCACGATGCGGAACAAAAATTTGATACAAATTGATGTTTTTTGGGATCTCCCTCTTTTTTTTAGAACGTATATATGCTATGATAAAAGCGGCTATGTGTGTACGAAAAACCTGTAGGGGGTATTACCGTGAAGAAAACAAGAATATCCACACGGCGTCAATCCGAGATCTTGCAGTATATCAAAGATTTTTTGGTGGAAAAGGGATATCCGCCCTCGGTGCGCGAGATCGGCACAGCGGTCGGGCTGAAGTCCAGCTCGACCGTGCATCGCTATCTTGCGATGCTTGAGGAGAACGGCGCGATCCGACGGGACGCGACAAAGCCCCGCGCCATCGACATCATGGGGGAGAATCCGTGGGGACGTACGATCCCTGTGCCGCTGGTCGGTACGGTAACAGCGGGGGAGCCAATTCTCGCAGAACAGAATGTCGAGGAGGTCTTCTCCTTTCCGCGCGGACTCATCGGTACGGCGGAGGATGTTTTCATGCTGCGCATTCAGGGGGACAGTATGATCAATGTCGGCATCTTTGACGGGGATTTTGTCCTTGTACGTCAGCAGCCGACGGCGAATAACGGCGAAATTGTAGTCGCGCTTGTCGATGGCGAGTCGGCGACGGTGAAGCGCTTCTTCCGCGAGAAAAACTGCATTCGTCTGCAGCCGGAAAACGACAGCATGGAGCCATTCTATGAGACGGACGTGCAGATTCTAGGCAAGGTCATTGGACTCTACCGTCATATTTGAGGCATATCGGGAGAGCACTGTGCGAAAAGCATGGTGCTCTCTTTTCATTTGTCCCGAGGAATGATATAATAATTCTGTTTTTCTGTCATTTGAGAGGTGACTATGGCAAAGGAATTGCGCAGCGGCTATACGACGGGTGCCTGTGCAGCAGCAGGGGTCAAGGCTGCGTTTCTCTTTATGGCGGGGGCGGACTGGCATGAGATTGAGCTAATGGCACTTGACGGGACGCCCCTGACGATTCCCGTAAAGGATGTTGTGGAGACTGACGAGGGGATTCGCGCCGAGGTAGTGAAGTTCTCGGGGGATGATCCCGATATCACAAACGGCGTTTCCGTGTTCACGACGGTCGCGCTTCACGATGGGGCGGGCATCGAGTTTCGTGCGGGCGAGGGGGTCGGCACGGTGACGAAGCGCGGCATGAGTCTCCCCGTCGGAGAACCGTCCATCAACGAGGGACCGCGGACGCTGATTCGCCATGTGATTGAGGAGATGACAGGGCACGCTGACTTTGGTGCACGTGTGACCATCTCCATCCCTGCGGGTGTGGAACTTGCAAAGAAAACACTGAATCCCGTGCTCGGCATTGAGGGCGGGATCTCTGTGATCGGGACGACGGGGGTTCTCCGCCCCATGTCGGAGGAGGCGTTCAAGGACTCCCTTGTGCCGCAGATCGATGTGGCGCTTGCAGCAGATGCGCCTGTGCTCGTCTTCGTGCCGGGAAAGATTGGGGAGCGGATCGCGCTCTCGCTTGGCATACCGCAGACGGCGCTCATCGAGACAAGCAATTTTATCGGATTTATGCTGGATCGTGCGGCAGAGCGCGGGGCGGAGAAAATTCTCATCCTCGGACATACGGGCAAACTCGTGAAGGTGGCGGCAGGCGTCTTTCATACGCACAACCGCATTGCGGATGCACGCCTTGAGACGCTTGCCGCATACGCAGCGGCAGAGGGGCTGGCACAGGATGGTGTGCGTGCCGTTCTTGCGGCGAATACGACGGAGGATGCGATGGAGATCATCGCCGCTGCCGGTCTGATGGAGCGCGTCTGTGCAGTGATCGCAGAGCGTGTGCACGTCCGTGCGGAGCGCTATCTCTTTGGCAAGGTTCAGGTCGGTGCGCTGATGGTGAACTTTGCGGGCGATATTCTGGGCGCAGATGCACGGGCATATTCCTTTGCCGCGAGATATGGATGGAGACTGGTGCATTGAGTCATAAGATAATCGTCGTTGGCATTGGCCCGGGAGACCCTGCCTATTTGTTGCCAAAAGCACGGAAAATAATAGAGGATGCGCGTATCATCGTCGGAGGAAAGCGTGCGCTTGCGGATTACGCACACGACGGTGTGCGCGCGTGCGCCATCGGTGCAGACATTCCGGCTGTTCTGGCGTTTATTCAGGATGGGCTCGCCGAGGATAACGTGGTGGTCATGGTCTCGGGTGATCCCGGCTACTATTCGCTCCTCGACGCACTGCGGCGTACATTTTCCATTGCACAGATTGATGTTGTGCCGGGAATCAGCTCGCTGCAGCTCGCGTTTGCGCGGCTGGCACTTCCGTGGCACGCGGCACGCCTTCTCAGCTTTCACGGGCGGGAACCTCAGGCGGAGGAGCTTTTTCGTGCGCCGGGTGCCGTGCTCGGTATGCTGACGGACGGGCGAAACAACTCACAGACGATTGCTGCGCGGCTTTTGGCGCGCGGTTGGCAGGAAGCGGATCGCATGTATGTCTGTACGCGGCTTTCATACCCGGATGAAAAAATTTTAGAAACGACATTGGGTGCAGCGGCGGATGACGAGGGGATCGGGCACGGGGTCATCATCGTATGCGCACAGGAGGCTGTATGAATCTTGGAATAAAGGACGAAGCGTTTGTCCGAGGCAAGGTGCCGATGACGAAGGAGGAAATCCGTATCCTCACGCTTGTCAAGGCACAGATCGCACCGGATGCAGTGATCTATGATGTCGGCGCGGGCACCGGATCGCTGTCGATTGAGGCTGCGCGGCTTGCTCCGGCAGGGCACGTTTATGCGATTGAAAAAAATCCGGAGGCCATCGGTCTGATCGCGGAGAATGCGAAGCGCTTCGGGGCAGAGAATATTACTGCCATTGAGGGGACTGCTCCCGATGCTTTGGCGGGGCTGCCCGCACTTGATGTGGCTCTGATCGGCGGCAGCGGACGTAAGCTTTCGGATATTCTGGACATCATCGGGGAGCGTCTGCGTCCTGCGGGTCGTATTGTGGCGAACGCGATCACCATGCAGACGGTAGCCGCCTGTCTGGACTATTTTCATGCACACGCAGATCGCTATACATACGAGGCGATACAGGTGCAGATCAACCGACTGGAGCGCGTCGGCTCGTACGATATGGCAAAGGCGCTCAACCCCATCTATATCATTACGGCTCAGAGAAAGTGAGGAATATATATGATCCATATTGTCGGTGCGGGACCCGGTGATCCCGAGCTTATCACGGTGAAGGGAGCGCGCTATCTTGCGGAGGCGGATGTCGTCATCTATGCCGGGTCGCTCGTCAATCCCGCACTTCTCGCCATGTGCAAGGAGGGTGCGGAGATTCACAACTCGGCATCCATGACGCTCGACGAGGTCGTAGAGACCATTGCTCGAGCAGAGGCCGCGGGTAAGATGACGGTGCGCCTGCATACGGGCGATCCCGCGATCTACGGTGCGATTCAGGAGCAGATGGACGCGTGGAAGAAGCGTGGCTTTGAATACGATGTCGTTCCCGGCGTGAGTTCCTTCCTCGGAACAGCGGCAGCACTTAGGCAGGAGTATACGCTGCCCGGCATTTCACAGACGGTCATTATCACGCGCAACGAGGGACGTACGCCTGTTCCGGAGCGTGAGAAGCTGCGCAGCCTTGCCGCACATCATGCGACCATGTGCATCTTTCTCTCGATTGCGATGATTGAAGAGGTTGTGGCGGAACTCATCGCGGGCGGCTATGAGGAAAAAACGCCGATTGCCATTGTGCAGCGCGCAACGTGGCCGGAGCAGAAGATTCTGCGCGGGACGCTCGCGACGATTGCCGCACAGGTGAAGGCGGAGGAGATCGACCGTACGGCGATGATTGTGGTGGGGGACTGCCTCGATACAAAATATAATCTCTCGCAGCTCTATGATGCCGGGTTCTCGCACATGTTTCGGGATGCGAAGTCGTGAGAACAGCGCTCTTTGCCTTGACGGAGGGCGGTGCACAGCTTGTCCGCCGTCTCGCGGAGGCTGTGGAGGGCGGCGGTACGATCTATCTGCCCGAGCGTATGCGTGGCAGCGTTTCCACAGCGCATGACATCGTATATTTTGCGCGTCTTGCAGATGTGATCAAGACGGCGTTTACGCGCTATGACGCCATGATCTGCGTGATGGCGACGGGCATTGTTGTACGCATGCTTGCACCTTGTGTCGAGAGCAAGCTGTACGATCCCGCCGTACTCGTCTTCGATGAGGCGGGGCGGCATGGCATCAGCCTTCTCTCGGGGCACATTGGCGGCGCTAATGAACTCACACGAGAGCTGTGCGCGGCGGTGGGCGCCGACCCTGTCATTACGACGGCGACGGACGTGACAGGCGCTCTTGCGCCGGATGTGCTGGCGGCACGACTGGCGCTCCGTCCCGTGCCGAAATCTGCGATACAGGTGCTCAATACGGCTCTGCTTGCGGGGAAAGAGATCGCATACTATATTGCGCATGATCTGCCGCACGCACCGTTCTATGAGGCGCAGCTGCGCACAGAGGAGATACAGGCGCGGCTCTTTCACGGCAGCGTACCGTCGGTTGGTGCAGATGAATACCGCGTCGTTATCATACGTACGGAAGATGTTCCGAACGAAATGGAGCCGCGTACGCTCTATCTCGTCCCGCGCCGCTTGATTGCGGGCATTGGCTGCCGTGCAGGGGTTCCGGAGGCAAAGATCCTGCGCGCACTCACAGAGGCGTGCGGCATGATCGGGCGCGAGCCGTCTGCCATTGATCTTTTTGCAAGCACGACGGTCAAGCGCAGTGAGGCGGGGCTGCTTGCGGCGGCGGCGACCCTCGGGCGGGGGATCCGATTCTATCCGAACGAGGATCTTACAGCGATGATTGAACGATACGGACTCACAGAGTCCGATTTTGTCCGGCAGACGATTGGCGTCGGAAATGTATCCGAGGCCGCAGCGCTCTGTGCGGCAGGAGAAGCAGGGGGGCGCATGGCGCTCGGAAAAACAGCATTTGAGAAAGTGACGGTGGCACTCCTATGGGAAAAATAAGTGTTGTGGGCATCGGCCCCGGCAGTCTGGACGATATGACCTACCGTGCACGGCGCACGATTGAAGAGGCGACGACGGTGGTCGGGTACAAGCGCTATGTGGATCTGATCGCGGAGCTTGTCGAAGGAAAAAAGGTGCTCGATACAGGCATGACGCAGGAGATTGACCGCTGTCGTGCGGCGCTTCAGGAGGCGTCGGCAGGGGAAAATGTCGTTGTCATATCGAGCGGTGATGCCGGCATCTATGGGATGGCAGGGCTTGTCCTCGAATTGCTCGTGAAGATGGATGACGCGGAGAAGCCGGAGTTCGGCGGTGTGATTCCCGGTGTCTCGGCGATGAGCGCGGCGGCAGGGCTTCTTGGTGCGCCCATTATGCACGACTTTGTTGTCATCAGCCTCTCGGATCTCTTGACGCCGTGGGAGATCATTCAGGAGCGTGCCGAACTCGCGGCAAAGGGTGACTTTGTTACGGCGCTCTACAATCCGCGCAGTCATAAGCGCGTGGGGCAGATCAAAGCCGTGCAGGAGATCTTCCTGCGCCACCGTACGTCTGAGACGCCCGTTGGCATTGTGACGGGGGCGAGTCGTGCCAATGAGGCGGTGCTGATTTCGAGGCTCGGCGACTTTACGAAGGAGGACATCAATATGTTCTCGATCGTCATCATCGGCAACTCCAAGACCCGGCAGGTGGGGGACTGGATGATTACGCCGCGCGGCTATCAGAAGCGGGAGCCAGGGCTTTGATTTTCACGGCGGCGGGAACGCAGGATGGGCGTGAAATCGTGCGTCGTCTCTGCGCTGCGGGGCATGATGTGGCAGCATCGGTTGTCAGTACTTACGGACAGCAGCTCCTTGCCGAGCAGGAGGAGGGGAGCCGCGGACATCTCCTCATCAACGATACGCCGCTCGATGAGGCTGGGCTGCATGACTTTTTCAGCGCGCACGGGATTCACGTCTTTGTGGATGCAACGCACCCCTACGCGGTCAATGTCTCACGCAATGCCATGGCGGCGTGTGCGGCGGCGGGGATTCCCTATATTCGCTTCGAGCGTGACCTGACGGATATTTCCTATGAGAATGTGCATCTTGTGCACTCTTATGAGGAGGCGGCGGAGGCTGCGGCGCATTTTGGAAAAAATGTGTTTTTGACGACGGGAAGCCGCAATTTGGAACGTTTCGTCAAGGCAAAGCCGCTTGTAAGCTGCACGCTGATCGCGCGTGTCCTCCCGACTGCGGAGGTGATTGCGCTCTGCGAGGGACTGGGACTGACACCTGCGCAGATCATTGCCATGCAGGGACCGTTTTCGCGTGAACTCAATCGAGCCATGTATGAAAAGTATGGGGCAGATGTCATTGTGACGAAGAACAGCGGAACAATCGGCGGTACGGACGCAAAATTTCAGGCGGCGGCAGACCTGAATCTGCCCGTCATTGTGATTGATCGTCCCATACTGAATTATCCGCATCTGGCGCATACGTATGAAGATGTGAAGCATTTTGTCGATTCGGTGAGTGAATCGCAGAGATAGGAGTTTTTATGGATTTCATCAAGGAACCGATGGCGATTGAAAATCGCAGCATGGAGCTGATTGTACCCCATCTGGAGGGGCTTGGACTGGATGAGCGGGCGACGAAGCTCTATTCGCGTCTGATCCACGCCTCCGGCGATGTTGGCTATGCGCCGATCACGCGTGTGCATCCGGCGGCGATTGACCGTGCCATCGAGGCACTGAAGGCAGGGGCTCATATCTATACGGATGTCGAGATGGTGCGTACGGGCATTAACAAGAAAAAGCTCGCCTCATTCGGCGGTGAGGTGCACTGCCTCGTGGCGGATCCCGATGTCGCCGTGCGCGCAAAAGCAGAGGGCATTACGCGTTCGATGGTCGCCATGCGTCAGTTTGGAAAGGATCTCGACGGGAATATTGTTGCCATTGGAAACGCGCCCACGGCGCTCTTTGAGGTGCTGCGCCTCGTGCGCGAAGAGGGGATCCGTCCCGCCTGCATTGTCGGCATTCCCGTTGGTTTTGTTGGGGCGGCGGAGTCCAAGGCTGCGCTTGCGGAAAACGATATTGTTCCCTACATCACCGTCGAGGGCACGAAGGGCGGCAGCCCCATTGCGGCTGCGGCGATCAACGCACTCATGTATCTGATCGACAACACACGCCCCTAAGGAGAGATCTCATGCAGTGGAATATCCCGCGCATTGTCATAGCGGCAACGCAGTCGGGCGGCGGCAAGACGACGCTCGTTACGGGGCTTCTTGCCGCGCTCCGCGCGCGCGGTCTTACGGTACAGTCGTTCAAGGTGGGACCGGACTATATCGACCTCGGTTATCATCGCTTGGCGAGCGGGCGTACCGGGCATAATCTGGATACATGGCTCGTGCCGGAGGCACGGCTGGCGGAGATCTTTGCACGCGAATGTGCGGGCGCTGACATCGCCGTCATCGAGGGCGTCATGGGTCTCTATGACGGCGGGCGGCGCGGCATCAGTTCGACAGCTGCGATAGCCAAGGCGCTGGACGCTCCCGTTCTCCTCGTCATCGACGCAAAGTCCGTCGGAGCATCTGCGGCGGCGACGGCGCTCGGCTTCCGTGTCTATGATGCACGGCTGAACCTCGCGGGCGTACTCCTCAACCGCCTCGGCAGCGAGACGCATGAGGAGATGATTCGCGAGGCAATGGCGGGCATTGATATGCCTGTGTACGGTGTGCTTCGCCGTGACGCTGCGCTCGCTCTGCCGGAGCGTCACCTTGGGCTGACACCTGTGGAGGAAAACGCCGCAGCGGAAACCGTTCGTGCCATAGGGGAGCGCGTGGAGGCGGGGCTTGATCTGGACAGTATTCTGAAGCTTGCCCGTTCTGCTGCACCGCTTGTTCTGCCGCAGTCTGCGCAGCAGAATGCACGCTCCTCCGTGCGCATCGGCGTCGCGCGCGACGAAGCGTTTTCCTTTTACTATGCCGCGAGCCTCGCGGAACTTGAGGCGCACGGTGCGAAAATCATAGCGTTCAGCCCCCTGCATGATGAGGCATTGCCCGATGTGGACGGTGTCCTCATCGGTGGAGGCTTTCCTGAGATGTTTGCGGCGCAGCTCGCCGAAAATGCCTCCATGCGTGCCTCCCTCTGCCATGCGGCGGAAGAGGGGATGCCCATCTATGCCGAATGCGGCGGCTATATGTATCTGATGCAGTCGCTTGTTGACTTCGATGGCGTGGAGCATGCGATGGCGGGCATATTTCCCGCGCGTGCACGCATGACGGAGAAATTGCAGATGGTTGGCTATGTAGAGGCGGAGCAGGCGGTGGATACCGTCCTCGGCTCTGCGGGACTCCTGCTGCACGGGCATGAGTTTCACTTCTCGGTGGAGGAAGCGGAGCGTGCGGCTGATATGGTGCGCCCGTTCACCTTCATCAAGCTGCGCAACGGAGCACGGTACGCGGCGGGCTGTGTCTATAAGAACGTACTTGGGAGCTATCTGCATCTGCATTTCGCAGGTTGTCAGACTGCTGCAGAGAATTTTGTGGAGGCGTGTCGCAGATGGGGCAGATCATTCTCGTGACGGGCGGCGTTCGTTCTGGGAAATCCGCATTCGCCGAGCGCTATGCCGCACACTGTGCCGCCCAAAGTGGGACACGGGTCGCTTATATTGCAACGGCACAGGTTTACGATGCGGAAATGCGCCAGCGCGTTGATCTCCATCAGACACGGCGTCCTGCGGATTGGACGACGTACGAGGCTCCGTTTGATACGGAGGATGCAATTCGCGCGGCAGGTGCGTCGCACGGCGTGCTCCTCTTTGACTGCATTACGATGTTCTTGAGCAATGATATGCTCCAATATCCGGAGGAGGAGCAGGAGCGTGACTCCTTTGCCCTTCATGTGAAGGAGCGGATCGGGGCGCTCATTCGTGCGGCGCAGGATGTGTCTGCGACCACGATTTTCGTCACAAACGAGGTGGGGGCGGGGATCGTGCCGGAGCATCGCCTTGGACGGCTCTACCGCGATATGGCGGGGGTGGCGAATCAGCAGATCGCACGCAGTGCCGCCGAGGTCTACCTTGTCACCTGCGGGATTCCCGTCAATATCAAGAAAATTGCGGAGGCGATCTGATGGCAAAGAGCATCATGCTGATGGGGACGAGCTCCCATGTTGGCAAGAGCATTCTCACAACGGCACTTTGCCGAATCTTCCGGCAGGAGGGGCAGCGTGTCGTGCCGTTCAAGGCGCAGAACATGGCGCTGAACTCATACGTTACGCTCGACGGACGCGAGATGGGGCGTGCGCAGGTCGCACAGGCGGAAGCGGCGGGGCTTGCTCCGATGATCGACATGAATCCCGTGCTCCTGAAACCGACGGGAAACTCCCAGTCGCAGGTCATCATCATGGGAGAGCCGGTCGGCAATATGAGTGCGCGTGAGTATCACAAGGGCTATTCGCTCAAGGCATGGGGCGCGGTCGAGGAAGCCCTTGACCGTCTCCAAGAGGAATATGACCTGCTGGTGATCGAGGGGGCGGGCAGTCCCGCCGAGATCAACCTCAAGGCGAACGATATTGTGAATATGCGTGTGGCAAAACATCTCCGCGCGCCTGTCCTGCTGATCGCGGACATCGACCGCGGCGGAGCGCTTGCCTCTCTCGTCGGAACGCTCGAACTGCTGGATGAGGAGGAGCGTGCTCTCGTCAAGGGGCTTGTCATCAACAAATTTCGCGGCGATGTGACGCTGCTGACCCCCGCGCTTGACTTTCTTGAGGAAAGGACGGGCAAGCCCGTGCTCGGCGTTGTCCCGCACATCGAACAGCTTGGCATTGACGAGGAGGATTCCGTATCGCTCGATGAGAAGCACTATGGGGATGGCGCTGCGTGCAGTGACCAGTTGCGGATCGCCGTCATCCGCACGCCGAAGCTCTCGAACTTCACGGACTTTGATGCGCTCGCCGGCGAGCCGGACGTTGCGCTTTACTATGTGCGTACCCCCGCAGAACTGGGGACGCCTGATCTTATCCTCCTGCCCGGCTCGAAGAATACGACAGAGGATATGATCTACATCCGTGAAACGGGGCTTGAGGCTGCGATACGGGAGCGTGTGGAGGCGGGTGCACCGCTCTTTGGTATATGCGGCGGTTATCAGATGCTCGGCAGAGTGGTACGTGATCCTCTCCATACGGAGTCAGAGCACGATGAGACGGCGGGCTTCGGCTATCTGCCGATCGAGACGACATTTGCGTCCGCGAAGCGGCTGCGGCAGGTCACAGCGACGGCAGATATTTCCTTCTCGGGCGCACGCATTTGTGCAGCGGGACTTCTTGGCTATGAGATCCACATGGGGGAAACGTGCTTTACGGAGGAGATTCATCGTCCGTTCCACATTGTTTCGGCAGGTGGGACGGCGGTGGATGTGCCAGACGGTGCCGTTTCTGCGGATGGTCTCGTCGTGGGAACCTATATGCACGGCATATTCGACGATGATGACTTTCGGAGGAGGATGCTCAACCGCCTGCGTATGCGGCGCGGTTGGGCGGAGATACCCGTGCAGTACCGCTATCGCGAGGCGAAGGAGCGTGCCTACGACCGGCTCGCGGAGTCGGTTCGCGCGAGCCTCGATATGGAGAAGCTGAGGGCGATTGTGGAGGCGTGCAGATGATTCCTGCCTCACTCGCTGCCATGGCGGCGTTCTTTCTCGATACTGTACTCGGCGACCCGCAGTCGCGATGGCATCCGGTTGCCGTGCTTGGTCGCTTCATTTCTTTTTTGGAGCGGCTGCTCTATCCTGCCGATGGAGGCAATCAGCGAAAATTTGCCATGGGCGCGCTCCTGACGCTGCTCGTGCTCTGTATATCCTATGCGGCTGCGGAGGTGCTCCTTCTGGCAGCGCGTGCGCTGCCTGTGGCGTGGGGAGCGGATCTTGTCAGTGTCGTCCTGCTCTATTTCTGTATTTCGCCGCGTATGCTGGCTAAGGCGGGGCAGGAAATCTATGCGCTGCTCGTCAAAGGGGATCTTGCAGCGGCGCGGGAGCGCGTCGGCTATATCGTCGGACGTGATACAGATCGGCTGGATGAGGCAGATGCGGCACGCGCAGCGATTGAAACCGTGGCGGAGAATACCGTGGACGGCGTGATCGCGCCGCTCTTTTTCTTTGCATTTGGCGGTGCTCCGCTCGCCGTGCTCTACCGTGCGGCGAATACGATGGACTCCATGCTTGGCTATAAGAACGAGCGCTATCTTTACTTCGGGCGCATGGCGGCGCGTGTGGACGATGTGCTGAACTACGTGCCCGCCCGACTGACGGGTGTGCTCTTCGTGATGGCGGCATTTCTGTTGGGCTATGACGGGCGAAATGCGCTGAATATGCTCGTGCGCGATGCCGCAGGGCATCCGAGTCCGAACGGCGGTTATGCGGAGGCACCCGTTGCGGGGGCGCTGCACATCCGGCTCGGCGGGGTGAACTACTACTTCGGTGAGCGTCATTTTCGCGCATACATGGGCGATGCGCATATAGATATCTCGACGAAGCACATCCTCGGTGCAATCCGCCTCATGTATACGGTGACCGTGCTCTTTCTGCTCTTTTACTATCTGTTTTTTCTCTACTACAGAGGCATTTCATGAATTCCTTTCTCGTTGGACTCCAATTTCTCACACGGATTCATATTGTACGGCAGACGACATGGACGGCGGAGGATTTTGGGCGCAGTACGCGCTTTTTCCCCCTCGTCGGACTTGTGCTCGGTGTATGCTATGCACTGGCTGCGGGGCTGCTCGTCTACACCGTCGGATTTTTGGGGCTGCGGACGCTGACGGCGGCGCTGCTGCTCATCCTGCCGCTCGTCCTGACGGGCGGGCTGCACGCGGACGGCTTTATGGACACGGCGGACGGCGTGTTCTCTGGGCGGGAGCGGGAGCGCAAGCTTGAGATTATGAAGGACAGCCGTGTCGGCTCATTCGGCGTCGTCTCTTTTGTCCTGCTGATGTTCCTCCAATTTTCCCTGCTTCTCGACATGCACCCGTTTCTGCTCGTGCCCGCCCTCTTTGTTATGCCGATCATCGGCAGATTTGCGATGGTGCTTGCCGTCGCGTGCTTTCCATACGCGCGCGCGGACGGCATGGGCAAGACGTTTGCGGATATGGCGGATCGCAGGACGGTTGTGATTGCTGCGCTGACCACGGCACTGCTCGTTCTGCCGTGCGGTGTGCTCGCATCGGCGGCACTCGTCCTTGGCACCGTATTTGCACTTCTCGTTTGCCGTTGGCTGACGGCTGTTCTCGGCGGTGTGACGGGGGATGTCTACGGTGCTGTGACCGTACTCACGGAAACGCTCGTCCTGGCTGTCTTTTCGCTTGCGTCGGTCAATCCGGATGTTTGGGGGATTTTATGGAGATAATTGCAAAAGCGCCGGCGACCTGCGGCGAACTTGTGGAAGGCGTCCTCGGCGGAATGCCGTTTCTTGTGACCGCACCCATCAGCATGTATGCCGTGGCGACGGTTTCGGATGCGTTCAGCGGCGTGCATGGACTCGGGGAAAAGGCACGCGAGGCGATGGCGCGTACACTCTCCTATATCGGAAAGGATTCCCTGCCGTTTGGCATACGTCTCACATCCGAGATTCCGCAGGGGAAGGGAATGGCGTCCTCCAGTGCTGATATTGCGGCTGTCGCGTACGCCGTTGCGCAGGCGTTTGGGCGAAGGCTTTCGGGAGAAGAGATCATGGCAATCGCGATTGCGATTGAGCCAAGCGATGGCGTTTCCTTCACGGGAATTGCCCATGTCAGTCACATTACGGGAGAACTCTTTTGCCAGTATCCGGATGTGCCGCTCATGTCCGTCTCCATCTTCGATGTGGGCGGGGCTGTTGATACGGTTGCATATTATAAGAGCAAGGGCAATCATGACGATCAGGATGCCGACTATCTGCAGATTATGAGCGTTGTCCGCGAAGCGTTCCACGCACAGGGGCGAGAGCGGGAAATACTGCTTGGACAGGCGGCAACGACGAGTGCTCGGCTGAATCAAAAGCATCTGGAAAAGCCGGACTTGGAGTCGTTCATCACCGCTGCACAGAGGAAGGGGGCTCTCGGAACGCTCGTGGCACACAGTGGGACGGTTGTTGCTGCACTCTGGGCATCGGATCTGAAGTCCATGGATGTGGAGCAGCGAACGCGGGAACTTGCCGCAGCGTTTGCCGGCAGCTATCGCTATATGCGGACGGAGCGGCTCATCTCCGGCGGCGTTGTGTGCGAGATTCGGTCTTGAATGGGAAAAGGGGAGGACTATGACAGAAATTATCATCATCCGGCATGGGGAAACGGAGTGGAACAAGACGGGACGCTTTCAGGGGCACTCGGATGTGCCACTCTCCGCCGAGGGGCGGGCACAGGCGGAGGCGCTCGGGCGGCATCTCGCTCTCGATCATGTGGATGCGATCTATGCGAGTGATCTCATACGTGCGATGGAGACCGCTGCACCGCTTGCCGCACGTTTCGGTCTGACCGTCACGCCTGATCCGCTGCTGCGCGAACTGAATTTTGGAGCGTGGGAGGGGCGCAGTTTCAACGATGTCAACGCAGAACATTCGGACGCGATGAAGCAGTTTTACAACGATCCCGAACATGCCGATATTCCGGAAAGTGAACCGTTTCCGGTCTTTCAAAAGCGTGTCGCGGGACGTGTCCGTGAGATTGTTCGCGCACATCAGGGAAAGCGCATCGTTATCGTTTCGCATGGTGCGTCCATCCGCATCCTGCTTGCCGACATTCTCGCTATGCCGATTCGTTCGATATGGCATGTATCACAGCTCAATACGGCAGTCAACAAAATTCGGTTTGAGGACGATGGATTCGCCATCGTTACGCTGATGAACGACACCTCTCATCTGCGCGCAGGGGATGTGCGATGAATCTTCTTGCCGTGGGGCTTGGCGGCGCAATCGGCGCCGTCTGCCGCTATCTGCTCGGGCAGGTGATCCCCAAACTGGGCAGCGGATTCCCGCTTGGCACATTTGCAGTCAATCTGATCGGCTGCTTTGCCATCGGACTGATTGTCGGCATTGCGGGGAGGTACGGTAATTTGGATCCGCGCCTCGTGCTCTTCCTGCAGACGGGAGTCTGCGGCGGCTTTACAACATTTTCTACGTTTTCGCTCGAAGCATGGAGTCTGATGGAGAAGGGGCAGCTCACAACAGGCATTCTCTATATCGTTTTGAGCGTTGTGTTTGGCATTCTTGCCCTTTTTGCAGCGAAGTACATTGTTAATGGCTGACCAACGGATGACATTTTATTAGTGATTCCATAAATTTTATTTGCGCGTAAGAGATTGGCGTGTTATACTGTTACTCAGATTGTGTGGATGGGATTTTGTATATGCGGATTCGCTGAGAATCAATATACATTGTGGTGAGGTCTATGGAGGTTATTTTAGCTGAGCATCTGGGGTTCTGTTATGGTGTCAAACGTGCCATAGAGATCGCCCGGCAGAATGCCTCTCCGGATGGAATGTCCAGTACGCTTGGTCCGATCATTCATAATCCACAGATGGTGGAGCGCCTAAAAAATGAGGGCGTTGGCACCGTCGGCTCACTTGAGGAGATGGACGATGGTCTTGTCATCATCCGCTCGCATGGAGTGGGACCAAAGGTGTATGAGGAGGCGGAGTCACGCGGTTTAGAACTCGTGGACGCAACGTGTCCGCACGTCAAAAAGGCACAGCTCTCGGCAAAACTGTTATCCGAGGAAGGCTATACAGTGGTGATTGTCGGGGAAAAGGATCATCCGGAGGTCAAGAGTATCTTCGAGTGGACGGCGCGGGATGCCTATATTATCGAGACCGAGGCGGAGGCGAACGATCTTCCGCGCATCGGAAAGCTGGGAATTGTTTCACAGACGACGTTTTCGGGAGATCGCTTTCGGAGTATCGTTTCCTGTCTTTTGGAAAAGTCTCGTGAGATCAAGATCCTGCGCACGATATGCACGGCGACAGATCTGCGTCAGGCGGCGGCTCTGGAGCTTGCCGAAAAGGTTGACGTAATGCTCGTCATCGGCGGCAAGAACAGTGCCAATACGACGCGGCTTGCCCAGCTATGTGCAACAAAGTGTAAAACATACCATATCGAAACTGTGGCAGAACTGCAGGACGAGTGGATGAATGTTAATAAAATTGGTATTACAGCCGGTGCTTCTACACCGGACTGGATTATCAAGGAGGTTTATAAACAGTGTCAGAGCAGAGCATGAAGGAACTTTTGGAACAGGAAGATATGCCCGATATCCAGGAGCGTACGGTTGTCAAAGGGGTCGTTGTTCAGGTATCCCGCGACGAGGCGTATGTCGATATCGGCTATAAGCAGGAAATTCCTGTCTCTAAGAGGGATCTTGCCGTTCCTGCGCCGGACGATGCACGCGATGTCGTGAAGGTCGGCGATGAAATTGATGTTTACATCAAGTCGCTCGGCGGCGACAACGGCGGCAGCCTGTCCAAAGTCGAAGCGGATAAGATGGCGGCTTGGAAGGATATCGAGGAGATCAAAGCCAAGGGTGAGACCGTTGAGGCGAAGATCGCGAAAGAGGTCAAGGGCGGTCTCGTTGCGTACGTCATGGGGCTGCGCGGGTTTATCCCCGCATCCCAGATGGAGCTCCACTTCGTCAAGGATCTTGCAGTCTATGTGGATCAGACGGTTGAGGCGGAGATCATTGAGATCGATGTTCAGAAGCGCCGTCTCGTCCTCTCGCGCCGCAAGCTTCTTGAGCGTGATCGCGCGGAGAAGGAAGAGGCTGTGTTCTCGGCGATTGAGCCGGAGCAGGTTGTGCGCGGTACGGTCAAGCGCCTTGTCGACTACGGTGCATTCATTGACATCGGCGGTGTGGACGGGCTTGCTCATATCTCGGATCTCGCATGGCACCGTGTAAAGCATCCGTCCGAGGTGCTCGAGGTCGGACAGGAACTCGATGTCTTTGTCAAGAGTGTCGACCGCGATGCAAAGCGCATCTCCCTCTCGGTGAAGGATACGCTTCCGGATCCGTGGGTCGAGAAGGCGGAGCAGTACGCCGAGGGCGACTTCATCGAGGGCAAGATCATCAAACTGACGGACTTCGGTGCGTTTATGGAGATCGAGCCGGGCTTTGACGGTCTTATCCCGATGGGCGAGCTTGCTGAAAAGCGCATTGAGCGTGCAGATGAGGCAGTTCATACGGGCGATGTCGTGACGGTCAAGGTGCTCCGCATTGATACGAAGCGCAAGCGTATCTCGCTGTCGATCACGAAGGCGAAGCGCGATGCAGATGCGGCGGAGGTCAAGAAGTACGTGGACGAGCATCAGTCGGAAAAGGCTGAGGCGAGCGATAACACGGAGGGACAAGTCGAGGCACATCTCGATTGGCTGAAGTAAGTTTGTACTGCGGGTTTATTTCATAGAGTACGAAGGAGTGATGTATGTCACTCCTTTTTTATTTCAGCGGTGCTACCTCATTTGCCTTCTTGCACATCGTTGCCTTCTTTGCTAAAATAAGGAAGGAATCAAAGGCGATCTGCGCGTCGGCGTCTCTGAAGAGGCGCAGGCGCATTTCTTTTGCTGATGGTATGGGGGAGAGATAGCTGTTATGTTCGCGAGGTTGAGGCGTGATATTCGCGTTGTCTTTGAACGTGACCCTGCGGCGCGGAGTACGATTGAGGTGCTGCTCTGTTACGGCGGACTGCATGCCATCTGGCTGCATCGTATTGCACACGCGCTCTACATACGCGGCTGGGTGATCGTCCCGCGCCTGATCTCCAATTTTGGGCGTTTCCTGACGGGCATTGAGATCCATCCCGGTGCGACGATTGGCGAGGGGCTTTTCATCGACCACGGTACGGGCATCGTCATCGGGGAGACGGCAGAGCTTGGGCGAAATGTTACCCTCTATCAGGGGGTGACACTCGGCGGAACGGGTAAGGAAAAGGGCAAGCGCCATCCGACGCTCGGCAACAATGTCGTTGTCGCCTCGGGTGCGAAGGTGCTCGGCTCCTTCACCGTGGGCGATCACGCGAAGATCGGCGCGGGCTCCGTCGTACTGCGTCCTGTCCCTGCTCATGCAACGGTGGTCGGCATTCCGGGGCGCATTGTCGTGATGAATGGACAGCGCGTCCGCACGGAGGCGGACTTTCACAGAGCGCGGGAGCTCTCCATCGAGTATGGAGAGAGTGCAGAGGAGCTTGCAAGCGAGTTGGATGTCGATCTTGATCACGATATGCTGCCCGATCCCGAGGCGGAGATGATCGAGGCGATGCGCCATGAGATCGAGATGCTGAAGGAACGCCTTTCCAAACTGGAAGAACGAAAGTAGGAGTTGTTATGCTTACCGTATACAATACAATGACGCGAAAAAAGGAAGAGTTCCATCCGCTGCGCGCGGGGGAGGTCAGTATCTACTGCTGCGGCGTGACGCCGTACAATGATCCGCACATCGGGAATGCACGCCCCTTTGTCACATGGGATGTCATTCGCCGCTATCTTGCACGCAAGGGGTACGCTGTGCGCTACATCCAGAACTTTACGGATGTGGACGACAAGATCATCAATGCCGCAAACCGCGAGGGTGTGACGTGGAAGGAGATCTCCGACCGCTATATCACCGCGTATTTCAAGGCGATGGATGCCCTCAACGTACGCCGTGCCGATGTGTTTCCGCGCGTCTCCGAGACGATGGAGGACATCCAGCGTATGATCGAGAAGCTGGTCACGCGCGGCTACGCATACGTGACGGAAGCGGGGGATGTCTACTACCGTGTGGAGGCCTTTGCACGCTACGGCTGCCTCAGCGGGCGCAGTCTTGACGATATGGAGGCAGGCGCGCGCGTCGAGGTCAACGAGACGAAGGAGAACCCGATGGACTTTGCCCTCTGGAAGGCGGCGAAGCCTGGCGAACCCTCGTGGGAGAGTCCGTGGGGGCAGGGGCGTCCCGGCTGGCACATCGAGTGCTCGGCGATGTCCGTGAAATATCTCGGCGAGGTTTTTGACTTCCATGGCGGCGGCAACGATCTCATCTTCCCGCACCATGAGAACGAGATTGCACAGGCGGAGCCGTGCATTGACGGCGATGAGAAGTTTGCACGCTATTGGCTGCACAACGGATTCATCACGATCGACAACGAGAAGATGTCGAAGTCGAAGAACAACTTCTTTACGGTGAAGGACATCCTCAAGGAGTTCCCGGGCGAGGTCATTCGCTTCTTCATCCTCCAGACGCATTACCGCAGTCCGCTCGACTTTAGCGACGAGCGGCTGCGCGAGGCACAGACGGCACTTGATCGTCTGCGCAATGCGAATGAAGTGATTACAGAGCTCTTGCAGCGTGAGGGGGCTTCGGATACGGCGGCGGAGCTGGCGGCGCAGGCGGAGTCGTTCTTGCGGGACTTCGATGCGGCGATGGACGATGACTTCAACACGGCGCTTGCGATCAGTCAGATGTTTGGCCTTGCGAAGGAGATCAACCGCTACCATCAGGAGGTGGAGCGCGGCGCAGCATTTGACGCAGTGAACTTCAAAAAGGCAGCGGATGCCTATCGCGCAATGGCGGCGATCATCGGCATCTTTGAGCAGGAGGAAGCATCGACGGACGACGGGCTTACCGATGCGCTGATGGAACTCATCATCGGCATCCGACAGGAGGCGCGCGCAGCGAAGAACTGGGCAGTCGCGGATAAGATTCGCGACGGACTCAAGGAGGCGGGCGTCGTACTTGAGGACACGCCGACGGGCGTGCGCTGGAAGCGCGCATGAAGTTTGAACGATTTCAGCAGCTCGTGCGTATGATGTTCCTGCCGGATGAGGCGGGCAATATCCGCACGCGCTATGAGAACGTGGATGCAGCGAATATACATCCGCTCGTTCTCGCATACATAGGCGATGCCTACTTTCACCTTTACGTGCGTATGCGCCTCCTCTCCTACGAGCAGACACAGGTGCAGGCACTTCATGCGTTCAGTGCGCAGATCGTCTCCGCGCTCTGGCAGGCGCGTGCCTATCGCGGTATTTCGGATATGCTCACGGAGGAGGAGCAGACGATCTATCGGCGCGCACGCAATACGAAGAGCCATGCGCCGCGCAGTGCGTCCGTTGCGGACTATCACGCGAGCACGGGCTTTGAGGCGCTGCTCGGGAGCCTTTACATCCGCGCGGAGCACGAGCGCCTTGAGGAGATCACGGAGGCAGCGTTTCAGATCATCGCGAAAGAGATGATGAATCAGCAGGAGCAACAACATGGAAATTAAACTGATTTCAAAGACACCGAACTACCTCAAAACCTGCTGGACGGCGGCGCGGACGTGCTACAGCGCGGACTCTCCGATTGAACTCCTCACCGAGGAGAAGACGGATGAAGAGATGCTGCGTCTCTTAGAGCGCATTATGACGAGCAAGCATCTCTCGGTGGTGGAGCACTGCTCCATGACCTTTGCCGTCAAGGATGTCTCGCGTACCCTGCTTGCGCAGTACAGCCGCCATCGCATCGGTGTCTCGCTGAGCGTGCAGAGCCAACGCTATGTCTCCGAGCAGTCCGCAAAGCAGGCGGACGGACTCTTTGGGCATGTCGTTCCGCAGACGGTTGCAGATAACGAGAACGCATACACGCGCTATATGGCGTGCATGCGTGAGATCCAACAGGCGTATGACGATTTGCTTGCAATGGGCGTTGCAAAGCAGGATGCACGCTTCGTGCTGCCGGGCGGTGTGTGCACGAATTTTGTCACGACACTCAACCTGCGCTCCTTTATGGATGTGTATGAGAAGCGCGTCCTGACCCCCGGTGCACAGTGGGAGATCAAGGAGATGATGCTCCGTATGCGCGACCTCATTGTTGCGGCAGAGCCGTGGTTGGAGCGCTTTATCCCACGCGGATGATAGGGGAGGGCGAACAATGAAAGGGAAAGCGGAGCGCACTGAAAAGCGTACCGAAAAACACAGGGAAAAACGTACTGAGAAAATTGCAGAGGAGCGCACATCGGAGCAGCCATCTCATGTTTTGGCGGGACGCCACGCCATTGTGGAGGCAATCAAGGCGGGGCGCGGTATCAATCGTATCCTGCTCGCGGACGGTCTGCATGGGAACTCTGTACACGAACTGCGCGATCTTGCGCGTGAGCATGGCATTGCGGTGGACACCGTTGGACGCGCAAAGCTGGATGCCGCCGTGCCCGAAGGGGTACGCCATCAGGGAGCGCTCGCTTATGTCGCGCCCGTCGCATACGTTGCCGTCGAGGAGATCATTGCGGGGGCGCGAGAGCGCGGCGAGGATCCACTGCTGCTGCTGCTCGACGGCATCGAGGATCCGCAGAATTTGGGGGCGCTTCTCCGCACGGCAGATGCGGCGGGCGTGCATGGGATCCTTCTGCCGCGCCGCCACAGCGTTCCACTGACGGAGACCGTCGCACGCATTTCGGCGGGGGCACTTGAGTATGTTCCCGTGGCGCGCATCGGCAATATCGCGCAGACCATGCGTGCACTCAAGGAGCAGGGGTTCTGGATTGCGGGCGCGGATATGGCAGGAGAGGAGACGTATGACCGTGCGAACCTCACGGGTGCGCTCGTCCTCGTCATCGGCAGTGAGGGGCGTGGCATGAGCCGCCTCACGCGCGATCTCTGTGACTTCACCGTGCGGCTGCCGATGCGCGGGAAGATCAACTCGCTCAACGCCTCGGTTGCGGGTGCGATTCTGATGTATGAGGCGCTGCGCCAGCGCACGGCAAAGGCTGCGGTGCGGCATGGCTAGACAGCGCGAGAGCGAATACTATCTCGTCGACGGCTATAATGTCATCAACGCATGGCCGGAGCTCATGCGCCTGCGCGGCAATCTCGACGAGGCACGCGATGTCCTCGTACACATTCTCACGGAGTACGGCGCGTTTGAGAACTACGAGATGACCGTCGTATTCGATGCGTTCTTTACCGAGGATGAGGAGCACGAACTGCAGACCAGTGACCGCATGCGCGTCATCTACACGGGGGCGGGCGAGACGGCAGACAGCTGCATCGAGCGCCTTGCATACACAGCGGTGCGTGAGGGGCGTGAGGTGCACGTCGTCACATCCGACGGTGCAGAGCAGAGCGTTATTCTCGGCGCGGGTGCCTACCGTATCACCTCGCGCGAGCTGCGCCGCTCCGTGAAGAAGGCGAAGAAACAAATGAAGGCGGAGTTTATGAATCCGCACATTCAGCCGCTTGCACGCAGCGAACTGCACGAGCGCATCGACCGCGACACCCTTGCGCGTCTTGAGGAGCTGCGGCGTAGGAAATAGAAGAACGAAAGAAATGAGTCTTCTTAGGGATACGCAATCAACGCAGTTTTATCAACAATTTTCAAGAAAAAAACGACCATGTGGACGCAAAATCCTGCATGGTCGTTGCTTTATTTGGAAGAAAGATAATGAGAGTGCATCTCAAAAATCACTTGAAATTTCTGCTCCGGCGAGTGATAGATAGACATGGAAAACCACACCACTACAAAGGAGGACAACACCATTGAACGCAAGTACAATGTGAGCGGAGCAGACCGTAAGCGGCTTGCCAAAGTTATCGGAGATGCTCTGGGAATCAGACCCAAATACATGGGGACACCGAGCTTTGCCTTTCAGATTGGCGGCTACGAGATCGGTAAGCACGGCGTGCTGATTTTCGAGAAGGATGAGCAGACGGCAAGTGTCCTCGCAGCCGTCGAAGCAGCAGGATTCATGGTAGAGCAGTCCGAAGGGGACGTTCTCACTGACGGCAGTAAGAAAGATGCTGAGGAGATTCCGCAGGAGGAGGGGACACAGATTACGGGGATTGAAGCGATGGCGCAGACAACCGGGGAACACATCATGGAGGAATCGGGCTGCCGCGCATAGAACTGACACTATCAACGGGGAAGATGCTCGCTATCAGAGCTGTGGGAGAGAAAGCTGTGTTCTCAATCACACAAAAGCCCATCGGCAATAAGCTGATGGGCTTACTTGGCTTCAATCTGTTGCTTCATAGGCAGAATATCGAAGGTAAGAACCTTCTTGTGTTCTTGTCCGACAACATACAGATTCGGATTGTCATCCCGCTCTGTTATCACAATATAGGACATGGGAGCATAGATGTCGGACTTTGGGGATTCCCGCGTCAAGAACAAATGCAGGTACAGTTTGCGTTCTTTTTCATGTATGAGAAAGGTAGCCTGAATGCGTGTACCTCCTGCCCGTTCCGGGTAGAACCGAAACACAGCACCGTGTTCCATCAGATGCCCGATCAGAGTGAAATGCTCCATGCGGTGCTTTGCTCTGGCGAATCCGGAACGATTCATGTCTTTGAGTCTCTGTATAGTCAATTCCCCGGAGCGTATGCGCTCGTAGCCGCTCCTGCCGATATAGCGGCGATTATTCGTAATGTGTTGGATGCCAAGCAGATGGCAGAGTGCTTCTCGATAGAAGATAACCTGCAGCACCGTGCCGTTCGTTAGGCTGTACTGAAAGACCCTGTCACATAAGTTTTGCTCATAATATTGTTGTATCTGCTGTAAATCCGTCATACCGCACCGATTTCCATCACAAAGAAAAGTAGAGAGAACTGCCGAAACAATTCTCTCTACTTCCGAGCAGCGGCGAGTTTCCCTACCCTCGCCGACGGTCAACTCCGCTGTATCTTTATTGTCCCCAAACGGAAGGGATGGCCATAGCCGCTCGTAACAGCCATATATTCTCTTAATCTAAAGATACATGATGGCATCTTCTCTGTCAAGGATTTTCTTGGGGAAACTTATTTTGAATGACGCCCCACTATCGTCAAAAGGGATGGTAATATCGGCAGCCGTACCAAAACACAATCAAGGATTCCTCTAAAATCAGAGTGTATGAGTTTTCGCAATTTGGAGGAGGAATCCACATGAGCAATATCTATGGTTATATTCGTGTATCTACCATTACGCAGAGGGATGATCGCCAGTGGTTGGCAATGGAGAGTTTTGGCATTCCAAAGGAATGTATTTTCGTGGACAAACAGAGCGGGAAGGGCTTCGATCGTCCTGCTTACACTGAGATGATGGCTGCAATCAAGCCCGGCGATACGGTCGTGGTTAAGAGCCTCGACCGTCTTGGGCGCAACTACGACGAGATGATGAAACAGCTTGACATCATCACCAAGCAGAAGGATGCCGCCATCGTGGTTATTGATCTGCCGCTTTTGGATACACGGAACAAGTACGGTGACGATCTAACTGCAAAACTCATTTCGAATCTTGTTATCCAAGTGTTCTCCTACGTTGCCGAAACGGAGCGCAATATGAACCATCAGCGGAGGATGGAGGGACTGGCGGCAGCACGGGCGAGAGGTGTGAAGTTCGGCAGAAAGCCGATAGAGAAGCCTGATGGGTACGAAGCCCTCCGTGAGCAGTGGGAGAACAGTGAAATCTCTGCCCGTAAGGCTGCTGTGGCTCTGGGCGTGTCCACACCAACTTTTCTTAAATGGGTTAGGGAGTCAGCCGATGAGTAACTGTAAAAAATGCCATCGTTATTTTACGCCCACCGAATCCTTGATTTGCGCCCAATTTGAGCTTAACCTACCTACATTTTTCTGCATAAGTTCCTTAACTCCTGCTAAAAAATAAAATTTTTAGATGTCAGCCAGACCATGGTATTATTTACGCCCATTGATGAGAGTTGCGTCGTAAACAGCACCACAAAACAATGATATGATATTTTTGAGAAATGAGGGGTCTCGATGGATAGTATGGATATAGATACGTTGAGCTCCAAGACAACAGCGGATATGAACACTCTCTTTCAAGATTGGGAAGAGGTTCACAAGAAAAAAGGTTATGAACGGTTTATTCGTGACGGCATTGTATCACTGAAAGACTGGTATGAGCAGACAACCCCAAAAATTTGCTATTTGCTGAAAGAGGCTTACTCAGATAGTGACGGCTTTGACTTAGTCCAAGCGCTTCACGATGAAGATCCGTGGAAGATGTGGAAGAAGGTGGCTGTTTGGACGGAAGCCATCTTCCAGTCGTTTGGAGAGTGCAGTGCATATGACAAAGATCGTATTCAAAATAATAGCTGGAAAAATACAGATTGTATCGCCGTAATCAATATCAAAAAGAGCAATGGGCAATCGCAATCTGACAATCAAGAGATTGTTGCATACGCTGAGGCGGATCAAGATTTTCTGCGCAGAGAGCTTGATATTATCAATCCTGACATCATCCTGTGCGGCAATACCAGCGATTGCCTAAGAGCAATACTTGGCGACAGATGGAAGAATAATGAAACTAAGATGACGCTGTTCGGTCAATGGAACGGGAAACTGGTGATTGACTATTATCACCCAGCTTCGCAGTATCCTAACCGCATCAATTACTACGCTCTCATGTCTATTTGTCAGGTGGCTAAGAGAGAGTATGGTTTTTTGCAACAGTTTGTTCATCCGTGAGGGAGTGAGTGAAAATGCAAGTTCTGAAAGAATTGTTTTCCCTGTTTTTTTTGTGATTAGCTTTTTTGGCTTTTGTTACTTGTGGTGGAAGAAGCGTCGCGCACGTTTAGGGGCGGGAGAAGATTACAGATCAGATGCTCAATATTTGCATTTCAGTAAAATAAAACGAATTGTGGGTGCTGTTTGTATCGTTTCTCTTTTATTGGTTTCGGCGCTTCCCGGTGAAAACAGAGAGCAGAGTGTTGATAAGGATATTGCCGCGATGGTGAAGAAGCTGGATGAGACTACCCCTGAGAACATGAAAATAGACGCGCGTAAAGTCAGTAAGTTTGGTGTTTATGGACAAATTTGCGAGTATTGTGGCGCAGAATCCGAAACTTACAGAGAAATCAACAAAGAAGGTAAAGGACAACATATTTTAATTTCAGGTGAGTCGATATCAGATCTGGAAAAGTCTAAATGCGCAAAGAGTCCGAATGGACACCATCGCCTTAAGGTTTGGTATCTCAGGCGCTATCAGTATTCATCCGATGAAAAAAAGTGGGGAGAATTGCATAATGGAAATGTTCCGACAAGAGATACGGAAATGTACAAGCGATACTTATTAAATAGGTTCGAAAAATAACTCTTCCTGTTTATTCGTCAACTTTAATCTAAGAAAGGCTTCTAAAACAATATGATAAATACGAGGATAGCGCGGTTGCCAATCATACGCATTAGGTTTTACCGACCTTCGCTATTTGCTTGCGTTTTCTAAACCCTCGCTGATTCTTGGCATTCTGTGCTTTCTGGCATTTATCCTTGTCGCAGTATTCCTGCCGATTGTTCCTGCGAATGAAGAAGTCCCCGCAGTGGCGGCAGGTCATCATAACGCCCGTCAATCATCAAATCCGTGAATGGCTTCTCTTTTGGGAGGTCATTTATTTTTTTGCCAGATTGCACAAGCTGGAAAGTATGTATCCTTCCGAAATGTAATCCTTTTGCGTTACATCCGGGGGATGATGAGCGTCGCATACGAGGATGGCAGCCTAAGTGCCGTCCTTCAAATAATCAATCTCATAATCGGCAAAGCGGAAGCTGTGGTAGACAAGCTGTCCCAATCGTCAGCGGATGTCAGCCGGAAACGGCGGTTTCCCGCATCAAGTGAGGAGTCTTTCTGTTTCGAGAGGAGATGCGCCGTGAAGGACAGGAAACGACAACGGGAGAATCGGCGAAGAAAGCATCGAGAGGAGGGGCTTGAGAAGAAAAATATCTTCGAGGTCAAGGACATGACTGCCTACAATGCCGTCCAACGCATACGTCTTGGACGAAGAGTATACGGACATCCCGGAGCTTACCTCAGAAATTGTCCGCGAGTTCATTGAGAAGGTGTACATCTTCCATCCGGAAGTGGCGGACGGCAAACGCACCCAGAAAATCGTCATCGTGTGGAACTGCATCGGAGAGTTCAACACTCGGACTTTGGATGCGGAAAACGAACAGGCATAGCCGGTTTTACGGACTGGCTGTGCCATATTTTTTGCGAAAGCGGTATCCATAAGGGAAGTTATCAAATGAAAAACTCTTTGAACCAAGAACGGCTCAAAGAGTTTTTTCGTAGCCCATTACCATCGCTTTGTCTTGCGCCAGAATGAGGGGCGCAGAAGGATGAGCAGTGTAAATATTTCAAGGCGGCCGAGGAGCATGGAGAGGCAGAGAACAGCCTTTACAAAGTCCGAGAGCGGCGCGTAGGTGGAGGTGGCGCTTACGATGCCGAAGGCAGGACCGATGTTGCCGATGGTTGTGACGGCGACGGCGATCGCATCGAATGGGAGCAGTCCGTCCATCGTGAGGAGGAATGCCGTTACAAAGATGATCGCAAGGTAGAGGAAGAAGAACGTCCCAACGCGCAGCAGCATCGCACTGTCCACATGGGCACCACCCAGCGAGATGTCGACGACACGGTGTGGATTCAGCTTTTGGAGAATGACGGCGCGCGCATTGCGCACGAGAAGGATGAGGCGTGCGACTTTGATGCCGCTTGCGGTTGATCCTGCACAGCCGCCGATCATCATGAGGATGAGCAGCAGTAACTTTGAAAACGTCGGCCATGTTTCAAAATCCGCCGAAACAAAGCCCGTCGTTGACAGCGATGTCACCTGAAACACGGCGAAGCGCACGGCTGACGCGAAATCCAAGCCCATTTCGACGATGAGGTTCAGGAAGATGAGCAGTATGGAAACGAGGATTATGCAGAGATAGGTGCGAAATTCTGTGTTGCGAAGAATGACGGATGGTCCCTTGACCCACGCGCGGTAGTAGAGGGAGAAGCTGCCGCCCGCAAGGAACATGAAGAGCGCAGTCCACAGCTCGAACGGGAGATGGTGGAAGTGCATTGTGCTATCGTCGTATGTCGAGAAGCCGCACGTCCCGATGGTGGACATTGCATGTGTAACAGCAATGCTGAAATCTACCCCACAGAGCATGAATATGCCCGTTGTAAACGCCGTAAATATCAGGTAGATCTTGAAGAGCGCTATGGTCATGTCGCGCAGCCGCGGCATGACGCGATCCATCGTTGGTCCCCCGCCCTCGGCGTTATACATATAGATGGTACTCGCGCCGGACTGGGGGAGGAGTGCGATGAAGATGACAATGATGCCAAGTCCCCCGATCCAAGCCGTCATCATGCGCCAAAAGAGAATGCTGTAGGGGAGCGTGCCAAGCGACGAGAAGACCGTCGCGCCCGTGCCCGTGAATCCAGAGATGCTTTCAAAGAGTGCATCGAGAAAGCCAAGGTAGTTGCCGAGGAGGTAGGGGAGCATGCCGAGAAACGTCCCCGTAAACCAGCCAAACGCCGTGATGGCAATGCCCTCACGCGCCGTCAGCGCCTCGGCGGGCTTCCCGTAGCGGCGGAAGCCGACGCCGAGGAATGCACTGACGAGAACGGACAACATAAATGCCTGGCGACTCGGTTCATTGGCGGCGATTGCGAGTACGAGTGGGATCACGAGGGATGCCGCCATTGCGAACGAGAGGCGTGAGAGAATGTAGTTGACGGTGTAAATATTCATAGCATACTACCATTTATGCCCCGTATCCTCAAAGAGGATGCCGACAAAGAGAAAGGCGGCGAAGATTTCAATGCGCCCAAGGATCATGAGGAGGGCGCATACGATCTTTGTCCATACGGGCAGTCCGGCGACCGTATTCAGATCCGTGAGCGAGGCGACGCCGCCCGTCGTCGTGAGGCAGGAGACGGTCAGTGTGATCGTCTCGATGGGCGTGAGTCCCGCGAGTGCGACGAGAAGGCTGCTGATCGAAAAGACGGCGGCGAAGAAGAATGCAAGCACGAGAATCCGTCCCGCAGAATGCAGAGGGACGATTCCACCGCCCTGCCGTACGGAAAGTACCATGCGTGGATGCAGCGTACGGAGCAGCTCTGTCCATGCGAGAGAGATGAGTACGAGCACGCGCGAGATACGAAAACCACCCGCCGCCGAACCCATGCAGCCGCCAATCATGGAAAGCAGGATGAGCAGAAGCGTGGAGCCGTTATGAAAGGGAACCTCCTCCTGCAGCAGCAATCCGTTGGTCGAAAGAAAAGAGATTGCATAAAAATAGCTGTAGGAGAATGCTTCTGTGATTGGCTGCGTGCCGTGGAGCAGCGGCGGGATCACAAGGAGTGTTCCCGCAGTGCCAAAGAGGATAAAGAATGCGCGCAGTTCCGTATGCTGTGTGAGCAGTGTTCCAGATCGGCGCCGCAGCATTTGCCAAACGGTGAGAAGGGGCAGCGCCGAGAGCAGACTAACAAGTCCGGCACTGAGCATAAGAGGCGGTGAAGGGGGCAGCCCTCCCGTCATCGGCCCTGCGCCTGAGGAGATCGTAAAGAGGGCGAGAATGAGTGCGGGAAAGATTTCATCACCCACCGCGAGATAGATGATAACGGCGACTCCTGTGATGGCAATGTAGAGTAGAGTCATCTCGCGCATGGGATGCGTCATGCGATTCCAGAGCGGACTGAAAAGGCGCTCCTGCCGCACGTTGAAATCCACACCGAAGCAGCCGCCGACGACGGGCAGCACCGACACGAGAATGACGATGAAGAGCAGTCCGCCGAACCAACTCATGATCCCACGCCAGAGGATGAGGGTGGGGGGGAGCGTATTCCCGAGTGTTGTCATTCCCGTTGTCGTGAGTGCGGAGATGCACTCGAAGAACGTATCTGCAGGCGAGAGATGCAGCCCCGCCAGATGAAACGGCAGCATACTGAGTACGGCGAGTAGGAACCAGACAGAGAGGAGGAAAAGTGTGCCCTCCTCGATGGACAGCTGGCGCATGTGACTGCGTCCCATATTGCCGAATACCATGCCGAGAATGGCGGTCAAAACGCCAAGCGCGAGAAAAGAACCTGCGAGCGGATCGCCGTGTAAAAAACCGTAGCCAAATGGGATGAGGTAGAGCGGCGCAAAGACATAAGCGGTACGCCCCATCAGTACCCAGAATAAATCAAAGCGCATCAGTCGTCTCCAAAATAGGCAAGTGCCTTTTTTGCGAAGCTTTTGAGGACGAAGAGGATCACGCGGTCGCCCGGCTGCAGCTCCGTCATGCCGTTCGGAATTGCCGCCTCCTCATTGCGTACATAAGCGCATACGAGGCATTCGCGCGGGAGATTTGCGTTCATCAACTTCTTTCCGACGATGGGAGCACCGGGACTGACGATCACCTCCAGTGCCTCCGCGCGTGCGCCCTCAAGAAGGGTCACACGCGTCACATCGCCGCCGCGCGCGTAGGCAAGCACCTCGCTTGCGGAGAGAAGTCGTGCGGAGAGGGCGATATTGACGCCGACCTTCTCCATGAGGTCGATGTATTCATTGCGGTCGACGCGCACGACCGTCTTGATCTTGTTATCCGAGAGATGGCGTGCAAGGAGAGCCAGCATCAGGTTCAGCTTATCGTCCTCTGTCAGGCAGACAATGACATCCGCCTCAGCGACGCCCTCCTCTGTGAGAAGGTCGATATCTGTACCGTCACCGCAGATTGCAAGACCCGTGGTCAGCTTCTCCGCGAGCAGTTCGCAGCGTTCACGATTTCGGTCGATCACCTTCACCTGCACGTCCTGTCGTTCCAGCAGAAGTGCGAGCGCGCGCCCTGTCCGCCCAGCCCCGATGATGGCGGCGCGTTTTAGCTTATGCGTGTCGCTCGGTACGAGGCTTTGGCTGAACTCCTCAATGCGTTCGGGCAGCCCGATGAAGTAGGCATTATCCCCCGGGAGGAACATATCGTCGCCATGTGGAATAATCATGCGATGATCGCGGAAGATCAGCCCTGCGAGCACGCCGTGTGGCAGTGTCAGTGATTTGAGTTCCTTACGGGCGATGGCGGAGCGGCGGCGGATGCGCGTCTCGAAAAGGCGCACCTTGCCCTGTGCAAAGTCCTCTACGTTGAGTGCGGCGGGGGTCATGAGGATGCGGGAGATTTCATTTGCCGTGATGAGCTCTGGATTGAGCACGAGATCAATGTCAAAATTCTCTTTGAGATACTGTCCTGCCTGTACCGTAACACTCATGTCGCGGATGCGCGCGATTGTGTGCGTGATGCCGTGTTTTTTCGCAAGCACGCAGGCGACGATGTTCACCTCGTCGCTCTCCGTCACGGCGATGAGGATGTCCGCGCTCTTGATGTCGGGATCATTCATCGTGAGCGGACTGGCGATATTTGCCTCGATTGTCAGCACATCGAGCGTCGTCTTCGCCGCCTCAAGCTGACTCTCCTCGCCGTCCACGACGACGACATCCATGCCCTCCTCCGAGAGCAGCGCCGCAATGCTGTAGCCCAACCGTCCCGCACCCGCAATTACAATCCGCACGATGAGTCCCTCCTGCGTTTCTCGAATAGAATATAAAAAGTATACCATAAAATATGAGATTGGGATAGAAACGGATGATATGCGGCAAGGGTATTTTTGTCGAAATGAGAAATTTGTGTTAGACTATGTCATAGCAGTTTTTGGAGAGAGGTGATTGTTTGCTGTGCTTTTCGGGGGTGTCCGTGGACTATGGAACGGGGGAGGATGCCGTACACGCGCTTGCCAATACGTCGCTCTGTGTGGAGCGCGGAACGGTACTTGCGCTCATCGGTGCGTCGGGCTGTGGCAAGTCGACGCTGCTGCGCGTTGCGGCAGGACTTCTGCGCCCCACTGCGGGCACGGTGACGGAGGGCGGTGCGCCCCTCGACCCGCGTCGGCTGCGCATCGGCTTCCTGCCGCAGAACTATGGATTGCTTGCGTGGAAAACCGTGCGTGAGAACATCCTGCTCGGCGTGCGGATCAAGGGAGAATGGAACGCACAGCGGATGCAAACATTCGATGAGATTGTCTCGGATCTCGGGCTGACCGAACTGCTCACGCGCTATCCGCGTGAACTCTCGGGAGGCCAGCAGCAGCGTGTGGGACTCGCGCGTGTCTTTTTGCTCGCGCCCGATCTCCTCTTGATGGATGAGCCGTTCTCCGCGCTCGATGCGATCACGCGCGAGTCGATGCAGGAGGTCTTTCTCTCGCTTTGGCAAAAGTATGCCGTTACGACCTTGCTCGTGACGCACTATGTGGAGGAGGCACTGACGCTTGCAGGTAGGATTGCCGTTATGCGTGGGACACCGGGGCGCGTGACCGAACTCATTGACAATCCCTTTGGAGGCGATCTTTCGCACCGTTCCTCACCGAAGTTCTTTGCGATGGGACAGCGCTTGCGTGCAAAAATTGCAGGGGGAGGTGTCTGATGGGCAAGATTTCACTGCGGATGTTTGCGCTCGGTATCCTGCTCTGCCTTGCCCTTTGGTGGAGCATGGCACAGCTTCTTCAAATGCCCGTGATCCCGTCGCCCGTGCAGGTGCTCCTGCGCCTCGCGGCGAAATTCCCCGATACGATTGCCATTCATGCGGGATACAGTCTCATGCGCATCATGCTTGGGCTGCTTGCTGCCGTTGCTGTGGGGTATCCTCTCGGTGTTGTGATGGGCTATTTCCCGCGCGCGAACCGCCTCCTTGCACCCATCCTCTATCTGACCTATCCTGTGCCGAAGATCGCGCTCCTGCCTGTCGCCATGCTGCTTTTCGGCGTAGGGGAGGCGAGCAAGCTGCTGCTCGTATTCCTCATCATTGTCTTTCAGGTTGTCGTCGCCGTGCGCGATGCCGTCGCCGCAATCCCGCCCGAGACGTATGCGCCGCTGCGCGTCCTCGGCGCGTCATTCCCTCAGATCGTACGACATATCATCGTGCCCGCCTCCCTGCCGAAGTTTATCACGGCGGTGCGCGTGGCGATGGCGACGGCGATCTCCGTGCTGTTCTTCACAGAGACGTTTGGCACGCAGTATGGCATTGGCTACTATATCATGGATGCGTGGCTGCGCGTAAACTACCTCGATATGTACGCCGGCATCGTCGTCCTCAGCACGATGGGGCTGCTTCTCTTCATCCTGCTCGACTGGGCAGAGCGGAGGATGTGCGCATGGAACCATACCGTATGAAAAGCAGGGCGGTGTTCTGCGTGAATACTTCTTATCAGTAGCTTTACAATCCATACTGAAAAATGGTAAGATGGGCGCGTGAGTTTATGCCGCATGGGCATTCTTTTGGAAAAGGGTGGTACGCAAAGATGAATGAACTTCTCTATAAAATTCCTGCCAATACGCCGCGCGAAGAGATCATTCGTCAGCTTCAGGCGCATCCGGAGGTGCGCTTCGTCTCGCTTGTCGGCATCGACATGGCGGGCAATGATACGGACGAGAAGATTCCCGTGCGGATCTTCATGGAGGACATTGAGAAATTCTACAACGGAACCGCCGTGCAGACGGATGGATCCTCTGTGGTTCTTCCGAAGATTGCAACGATCAACAATGCGAAGGTGGATCTTCCGATTGATCCTGCGGTCAACTGGTTCGTGGACTACGATCCCGAGGGCACGGATGAGGAGACGGGGCTTCCGATTGGGACACTGCGTATTCCGTCCTTTATCATTCACGAGGAGAAGCGTGTCGACTCGCGTGCGGTACTTGTGGATACGCTCGCATACGTGAAGAAGGAGCTGCTGGACTTTTTCCATGCCAATCCAAAGATCTCGGGCAGTCCGAGCCTGAACGGTGCAGATATTGTGGACATTGCGTTCACGTCGGCAACAGAGCTTGAGTTCTGGGTCAAGACTCCGCTCGACGACAACGCATCCATCGAGGAGATGTCCGCCTCGCAGGTGATGAACGAGCAGTATTGGGAGCGTACGCACGGAGCGGTACGCACGGCGCTTGAGGACTGCATTATCCAGCTTGACAAATACGGTTTCCACATGGAGATGGGGCACAAGGAGGTCGGAGGGCTCAAGGCGCAGATCAATGAGAACGGGCGCATGACGCACGTCTGCGAGCAGATCGAGATCGACTGGCAGTACGATAGTGCCGTGCAGGCGGCGGACAACGAGCTTTTCGTTCGCACGTTCGTCCGCGAGATCTTCCGCCTCTACGGGCTTGAGGTCAACTTCAAGGCGAAGCCGCTGATCGGGCTTGCGGGCAATGGTGAGCACACGCATCTCAGTCTCGCGGCAATCACAAAGGATGGCAAGCGTCACAGCCTCTTCGCTGCGGACGATCAGAACGCGCACTATATGAATGCGGTCGGCTACGGCGCACTCATGGGGCTGCTCAAAAACTATGAGGTGATCAACCCGTTCGTCTCCGCGACGAACGACGCGTTCAACCGTCTGAAGCCCGGCTTTGAGGCTCCTGTCTGCGTCGTCACGTCGTTTGGCGCATCGCCTGCGATCCCGTCGCGCAACCGCACGGTGCTTGTAAGTCTGATACGCGACCTCAAGAATCCGCTTGCGACGCGCTTTGAGCTGCGTGCGACAAATCCGTACTCAAACACCTACCTTGTCATCGCTGCTTCCTATCTTGCAATTCTGGACGGCATTCGGTATTCGGCGGGGCGTACGGCGGAACAGCTGCTTGCGGAACTCTCGAAACAGCCGGGAGAGTCGGCAGGCTATCTTGAGAAAGACCGTGCCTATCGGAGCGAGGAGGACGTATTCGAGCACTATACGGCGGACGAGCGTGACGCACGCTTCGGCAAGCCGCCCGCGACGGTTTGGGAGAATATGCTCGGCTTTGATCTCTACTCCGAAAAGGTGGCGGTGCTCACACAGGCGAATACACTCCGTCCGCAGATCATCGACTCGTTCCGTACGGGAGCACTCCTGCGCTGGAAGATCGAGCTCATCAGCCGCATTATTCCCGAGAACCGCAACATCGTCCGCCGCATGAAGGAGATCAAGAGTGATTTCGTGACGGATCAGGATGCCTATATGTGGAACAAGATCCACGATCTGCGCATCTACCTCGCAAAGGACACGATTGACGACAAGGCTCTCTTTACACTGCTCATCAAGGCGCTCAATGAGGGGGACTATCCGACTGCATCCGCGCTGCAGCTTGAGATGTATGCGAAGATGGAGGAGCTCAAGGAGCTCTACGACGCATATAAAAAGAATATGATCTGAATGTATGAGGCTCTGTTCCACGAAGGCAGAGCCTCTTTTAAAAAATAAAAGTCAAAAAATCAAAGAAAAACATTTGACTTTTTGACTTTATCTGTTATAATGGGGGCAAGAATGATGAAATGAACTGTGGAGGGACAGATTATGGAACAGGATAAATACACGGCGCGGACACTTGCCGCGCTGCAATCGGCACAGCAGATCGCGGCGATGCGCTACCATCAGGAAATCACGTCGGTGCACGTACTGCTCGCACTCGCGAAGGAGCCGGAGGGCTTGCTTGCAACCATCTTTGATGTCTGCGGCGTTGATCTGCCGATGCTCAAGGCGCGGCTCGAAAAGGAACTTGCCGCCATCCCGAGCGTGCGCGGGACGAATCGTCTCGGCATGGGGATGGATATGGTGCGCGTGCTCGGGCGAGCCGAGGAACTGGCGAAGTCGATGAAGGACGAATACGTCTCGACGGAGCACCTCCTGCTCGCACTCATCACGGACGGGAGCGACGAGGTACAGAGCATCGCGCGTGAGTTCCGTCTGACGAAGAGCGCGGTGCAGGAGGCGATTCAGAAGCATCGCAAGCAGAATGTCACGAGCGACAACCCAGAGGAGGGCTATCAGTCGCTCGAAAAATACGGACGCGATCTGACAGCGGCTGCGCGTGCAAACAAGCTCGACCCCGTGATCGGACGCGACGAGGAGATCCGTCGCTCGATTGAAATTCTCTCGCGCCGGACAAAAAACAACCCCGTGCTGATCGGTGAGCCGGGCGTTGGCAAGACGGCGATCGTCGAGGGGCTTGCTCGCCGCATTGTGGCAGGGGATGTGCCCGAGTCGCTGAAGAACAAGACGCTCTACTCGCTTGATATGGGCGCACTCGTTGCAGGTGCAAAATTTCGCGGCGAGTTTGAGGAACGCCTCAAGGGTGTGCTGAACGAAATCGCAAAGTCCGAGGGGCAGATTTTGCTCTTCATCGACGAGGTGCATACGGTTGTCGGTGCGGGTGCAGCAGAGGGTGCGATGGATGCGGGCAACCTATTGAAGCCGCTTCTTGCGCGCGGTGAGTTGCGCTGCATTGGTGCGACGACGCTGAACGAGTACCGCAAGTACATCGAGAAGGATACGGCGCTCGAACGCCGCTTCCAGCCCGTCATGGTCGGTGAGCCGAGCGTGGAGGACACGATCTCGATTCTGCGCGGGCTCAAGGAGCGCTACGAAGTGCATCACGGCGTGCGCATTCGTGACGCGGCACTCGTTGCGGCGGCGACGCTCTCCGACCGCTATATCTCTGACCGCTTCCTGCCGGACAAGGCAATCGATCTCGTCGATGAGGCGGCGGCGAAGCTGCGCACGGAGATTGAATCCATGCCCGCACCGCTTGACGAGATTCGGCGCAAGATTCTCCAACTCGACATCGAGGAGGAGGCATTGAAAAAAGAGACGGACGAGGCGTCGAAGGAAAAGCTTGCCTCTCTTGTTGCAGAGAAGGAGGAGCTGCACGCTGAAGAGGCGAAACTCCAAGCGAAGTGGGAGGAGGAAACACAGTCCATTCTGCGCGTGCGTGCCATCAAGAAGGAGATGGACGAACTGCGCGGCGAGATGGAGGCGGCGGAGCGCGCCCAGAACCTTGCGCGTGCGTCGGAGCTGAAATACGGAAAGATGCCGGAACTCGAGAAGAAGCTTGCGGAAGAGGAAGCGGCGATTGCCGCCAAGGCGGACGGTGAGCAGATGCTCAAGGAAGAGGTCGGCGAGGAGGACATCGCGCGTGTCGTCAGCCGTTGGACGGGTATTCCCGTGACGAAGATGATGACGGGCGAGCGCGAGAAGCTGCTCCGCCTTGAGGAGGTGCTGCACGAGCGCGTCGTCGGACAGGACGAGGCGGTGACGGCAGTCAGTGAGGCAATCCTGCGTGCGCGTGCGGGCATCAAGGATCCGAACCGTCCGATCGGTTCGTTTATCTTCCTCGGCCCCACGGGCGTCGGTAAGACGGAGCTTGCAAAGACCCTCGCCGAATCGCTCTTTGACGATGAGCGGAGCATGATCCGCATCGATATGAGCGAGTACATGGAGAAGCACAGTGTCTCGCGTCTCATCGGTGCGCCTCCGGGCTACGTCGGCTACGATGAGGGCGGACAGCTGACGGAGGCGGTGCGCCGCCGCCCGTACAGCGTCATTTTGCTCGACGAGATCGAGAAGGCGCATCGCGACGTGTTCAACGTGCTGCTGCAGATTCTCGACGACGGGCGTCTGACGGACGGCAAGGGGCGTGTCGTGAACTTCAAGAACACGGTCATCATCATGACAAGCAACCTTGGCTCGCATGAGATTCTGAGCAAGGACTACGCCGAGGCGGAGCAGGCGGTGCGCGCACTGCTCAAGGAGTATTTCCGCCCCGAGTTCCTGAACCGCGTGGATGATACGATTGTGTTTAAGGCACTCACAAAGGACAACGTGAAGCGCATCGCGGCGATCATGCTCGCGGCACTCAGCAAGCGTCTTGAGCGTCAGGCGGATATTCAGCTGACGTGGGACGATGCGGCGATTACGGCACTTGCAGACGAGGGGTTCGACCCCGACTTCGGTGCGCGTCCGCTGCGTCGCCTGCTCACGCATACCGTGGAGACGGCACTCTCGAAGAAGATCATCGCGGGTGATGTGCGCGGCGGCGATACCGTGGAGCTTGGCTTTGACGGGACGGAGTTTACGTTTAAGAGATTGTAAGAATAGGGGGCTGCTCTTTTTTCGGAGCAGCCCTCTTTTCGTATCAAAGGTTACAGTACTTTTTCATCGCTGTGCGTTATAATCATCACACAGAGATGATGATGTACGATAATATAGATAAAGGAGAGAACCCATGGAAAAGGTACTCGATTTGAAAAAGACGGTCGCCGAGCTGGTGGAGGAGAATCCCGAAGTAAAGGAGATCATGGCGGGGATCGGCTTTAAGGAGATTACAAATCCCGTCGCACTGAATGTGATGGGGCGCATTATGACAATCCCACGCGGTGCGGCGGTGAAGGGGATTGAACTCTCGAAGGTCATCGCGGCGTTCGAGGAGCGCGGATATCAGGTGATCAGCGATGATGCACAGTCGCGTCAGGGACGCATACGGAACTTTATCGAGCGTCTTTCCGACGGTGAGGATCTTGAGTCTGTCCGAAAGGACTTCGTGCAGGAGTTCAGCCACGTTGACGCACAGGAGATCATGACGGCGGAGCAGACCCTCATCAAGGAGGGGATGCCGATCACAGAGGTGCAGCGTCTCTGCGATGTGCATTCGGCGCTCTTTCACGGCGTGGCAAGCGAGCCGCCGGCGGGTGCGCTTTCACATGACGAGATTCACGCACAGGCGGCATCGGTGAATCCCGACGATATCGACGCGCTGCCCGAGGGGCATCCGCTCACGATCCTGCGTGCGGAGAATGCAGCACTTGAGACCCTGCTTGACACGATTGAGGGCGAGCTGGACGGTGCAAAGCGTACGGAGGTCATGCTCCAGCACATGCTTGCACTCGGTGATGTGCGCTCCCACTACATCAAGAAGGAAGAGCTGCTGATGCCGATTCTCTACGACTACGGTGTCACGGGACCCTCGCAGGTCATGTGGGGCATCGACGATGAGATGAAGCGCGAGCTCGCCATGGTTATCAAGGCACTTAAGGCGGATGAAGAGACGCTGCCCATGTATGAGGCACGGATCCGTGCACTCACGCAGCGCATCCGTGAGATGATCTTCAAGGAGGAGAAGATTCTCTTCCCGCTCAGCCTACGCTATTTCACGCAGATGGAATGGTATCGCTGCTATCATGACCTGCCGGATATGGGCATCTCGTTCGGCGTTCCGATTCTCGCATGGGAGGCGGCGCAGCCGTGGCTCGATCAGGAGGCAGCGCGTCTCGCACAGTCCCAGGTGGGAGGGAAGCTCCAGTTCCCAACGGGCGAACTGTCGATGGAGCAGCTGACGACAATCCTTCAGCTCCTGCCCGTGGACATCACCTTTATCGACAAGGACGATGTGGTTCGCTTCTTCACGAACGAGGGGCAGGTATTCACGCGTCCGCTGTCCGCACTCGGACGCGATGTGATCAACTGTCATCCGCCCGAAATCATCCCCGTGGTGCGGAATCTGATTGCCGACTTCAAAGCGAAGAAGCGCACGCAGATGATTGTGCACCGCTACATCCGCGAGCGTCCGATCCGCGTGCAGTATCAGGCGATGTATGATAAGTCGGGCGAGTACATTGGCACGGTCGAGTTCGTGACCGACCACGCAGAGCCG
This sequence comes from Candidatus Centipeda massiliensis, assembly GCF_900290285.1. Classification (GTDB taxonomy): domain Bacteria; phylum Bacillota; class Negativicutes; order Selenomonadales; family Selenomonadaceae; genus Centipeda; species Centipeda massiliensis. Next base: position 47,713 of record NZ_LT985758.1, read on the forward strand.
TTGGAAAAATTCCGTCGCTGAGACGTGACATAAGGATATGACAATACAATGAGTTCTTAGGCATGAACTGGCACGAAGCCGCTTCATGCCTTTTTTGATTGGATTCCTTTAGTCTTGACATTATTTATTGAAGTGCATACTATGATACTAGTAATTGTATAAGGAGGGGCAGAAATGAACAAACGTGAAGCCTATGAAAAGCTTGTAAAAGATGCGCGGAAGTTCTATCAAGAACAGGATGGATCTTCTTTTCTGATGCCGCTTGATGAGACGTTTGGTGTTTGTGAAGAAATCAACCTTTATACCTATTGGCAGGGCAGAGGATATGCCGAAACGACGCCGGAAATCAAATACTTGTTGGTTGGACAGGACTGGGGCAACCCATATTCTGCGCCGAAGACTTTTCAAGATAGGATCAGAGAGATTATCAGCGGAAAAGATTTACCGTATATCAGCGACGAAAAGAGCATGGACAGTGGGTTTCAAACGGATAAAAACTTGATTGAGCTCTTTCGTCATTTGGGTTATGAAATTGCACAACAGCGGTACGATGAGCTTTTCTTTACGAATTTTTGCTTGGGCTATAGGCGTAAAGAAAGCAGCAGGGGCATGAAGAAGGAACTCATGAATAAGGACAGGGAGCGTTTTCGGGAGTTATGTGCCATATTGCAGCCAAAGAATATTTTGTGCTTGGGACGTATGAGCTTTGAATGTGTTTATAAGGCACTCGTAAAAGGATCCAGAATACCATATAAGGGCTATATGAAATATATCGAAGAACATCCACAGATCAACGCGGATCCTGCGTATGGGGGCGGGGTGATATATCCGCTGGCACATTGCGGCGGTCTTGGGATAAGGAATCGACCATTGGAGCAGCAAATTGAAGATTGGAAGTGGGTCGGGGAGACCTCCATGCAATGAGATGAAAAAGGAGGGGCTGCGATGTCTCGGCAGGAACGCAGGCGAATCGCGGAAGAAACCATACAGATTACGCATCAAGGCAGGTACCAAAAGCATGGCAAAACAATACTTCTTCCCAAAGAGGACTATAGCGCAGCAATTCTCATAGATGACAAAGAGGCAAAACGCTGTGGAGAAGCCGTAAAAAGTGGCTGCTCCATATCAGATACTCCTGATATCTATGTTTTGGATGTAGATTCTTTTGCCTGTGCCGAGGGAATGGAGAACGTCCTCGTAATGAATTTCGCCAATGCACATGTACCCGGTGGCGGATTTCGAAATGGCGCAAATGCACAGGAAGAATGTTTGTGCAGAGAGAGCACGCTCTATCATTCAATAGGCGGCGATGCGGCATACGAGATGTATGACTATAACAATCGTCGGAAAAATGCCTGTGATTCCGACTACATGATACTATCTCCCCATGTATGCGTCTTTCGGGATCTTCATGATGATTTTTTGGATGAGCCGTTTCTGACCTCTGTCATTACGATTCCTGCACCGAACCGCAACGGTGCGGCGCGGGAGGTTTCTCCCGCTGTGCTGTCCCGTGTAATGCAATCAAGGCTAAGGAAAATGTTTGCCGTTGCCGCAGCGCATGGGTATTCGTCACTCGTTCTTGGCGCATGGGGATGCGGTGCATTTGGGCACGACCCGTATAGCGTTGCAAAGTATTTTTATGATATTCTTATGGATGAAGGGTATCACAAATACTTTCAGACAATAGCATTTGCAATTATTGATAGAGGTGAAAAGAAAAATTTTCGCGCATTTGCAGATGTCTTTCAGGATGTTGGAACAATATGCACCAATGATACATCTGAAGCCGTGACAGCAGCACCGGGATTTTATCAAACAAATAAATCATCCGTCCACCAAGAGAACACATCTGCGTTTGGTGTAGTGCATTCAAAAAGGCTCACGGAAGAACATTGATCGAAGTCTGTCAAGAAAAATACTTGACAGGCTTTTCGTTTGCCGTTATAATTCCAACAGTGTTTAGAACAGGTGATGTGCATGGAGCGACTTTACGAGCTCGCACGGCTGTATGATCTCTACGGCGGGCTTCTCACGGGAAAGCAGCGGGAGTGTCTGCGTCTGCACATCGCGGAGGACTTTTCCCTCGCGGAGATTGGCGAGGAGCTGGGCATCACGCGGCAGGCGGCGCATGACAATATTCGCCGCGCAGAGCGTGCGCTCACGGAGATGGAGGAGACACTCGGACTCCTAGCGCGTCAACAGGCACAGGAGCAGGTACTTACCGCCATCTGTGCGGAGCTTCGTGCACTCAGAGAACCGATTGCGTGTGCTGATGTGCGGCGCATCGCGGACGAACTGGAACAATACACATCACAGGATGATACGAAGGAGGTGGGAGAATGATCTTTGAAAATCTGTCCGATCGTTTGCAGGGGATCTTCAAGAAGCTGCGCGGACATGGAAAGCTGACCGAGGACGATGTCAATGATGCCATGCGCGAAGTGCGGATGGCACTCCTCGAAGCGGACGTGAACTTCAAGGTCGTCAAGGACTTCGTCAAGCGCGTCAAGGAGCGTGCCGTCGGGCAGGAAGTGCTCGACACGCTCACGGCGGCACAGGCGGTCATCAAGATCGTTGACGAGGAACTGACCGCACTGATGGGCGGGACGGAAAGCCGGCTCAACATCAGTCCGAACCCGCCGACCGTCATCATGCTCGTCGGCCTTCAGGGCTCGGGTAAGACCACATCGGCGGGCAAGCTCGCGCTCATGCTCAAGAAGCAGGGCAAGCGTCCGCTGCTCGTCGCGGACGACATCTATCGCCCCGCCGCTATCAAGCAGCTCGAAGTGATCGGCGAAAAGGTCGAAGTGCCCGTGTTCTCGCAGGGACAGGAGGATGCCGTCGCCATTGCGCGCGCCGCAATCGGTCATTCGGCATCGCACGCAAATGATGTTGTCATCATCGACACGGCTGGACGTTTGCAGATCGACGAAACGCTCATGCAGGAGCTGCGCGACATCAAGGCGGCGGTAAAGCCACACGAGATCCTGCTCGTTGTCGATGCGATGACCGGTCAGGAAGCCGTCAACGTCGCACAGTCCTTTGATGAATCACTCGGACTTGACGGCGTTATCATGACGAAGCTGGACGGCGACGCACGCGGCGGCGCTGCGCTCTCAATCAAGGCGGTCACGGGGTGCCCCGTAAAGTTCGTCGGTATGGGTGAGAAGCTCGAACCGCTTGAGGTGTTCCACCCCGACCGCATGGCATCGCGCATCCTCGGCATGGGCGACGTGCTCTCTCTCGTGGAGAAGGCACAGGAGAACTTCGATCTTGAGAACGCGAAGAAAATGGAGGCGAAGCTTCGCAAGAACGACTTCACGCTCGACGACTTCCTCGATCAGCTACAGCAGGTGAAGAAGCTCGGCTCGCTGAACAGCATCCTCGGCATGATTCCGGGGATGGGCAATCTCAAGAAAAAGCTCGGCGATCAGGAGTTTGATCTCGACGGCAAGGAGATGCGTCAGCTGGAGGCAATCATCCGTGCGATGACGCCGAAGGAGCGCGCGGACATTACGATCATTAACGGCAGCCGCCGCAAGCGCATCGCTGCGGGCAGCGGAACACGCGTGCAGGATGTGAACAAGCTGCTCAAGCAGTTTGGTGAGATGCGCAAGATGATGAAGAAAATGAAGAAGATGAAGGGCAAGGGTGGAATGCCCTCCATGCCGTCACTCGGCGAGATGGGATTTCCGAAGATGCCATTCTTCAAATAACACAGTAAATATCACACAACGAAAGGTGGTGAGATTATGGCAGTCAAGATTCGTTTGAACCGCATGGGTGCGAAGAAGAATCCCTTTTATCGCATTGTGGTCGCCGACTCGCGTGCACCGCGTGACGGTCGATTCATCGAGATCCTTGGAAACTACGATCCGTCGAAGCAGCCCGCCGTCGTCAGCATTGACGAGGAGAAGGCAATCGATTGGATGAAGAAGGGCGCACAGCCGACCGATACGGTCAGGAACCTCCTGAGCAAGAACGGCACGATGGCGAAATTCGTCGAGGCAAAGCGTCAGAAGGACTGACAAATACAGCGCGTGAGCGGGGGATCCATCTCGGTGATCTCTCGCGGCGTGCGTATTGCGATGAGGAGAGACGACCAGCGTGAAAGAGATAGTCGAGGTTATCGCAAAATCCTTGGTCGATCATCCGGAAGCTGTCGTCGTTGACGAAACGCAGGATGATCAGGAGATCATATTGAGACTTCGTGTGGCAGAGGATGACATGGGCAAGGTCATTGGCAAGCAGGGGCGTATCGCAAAAGCGCTGCGCAGTGTCGTCAAGGCTGCCGCGACGAAGGAGAATAAGAGGGCGATGGTCGAGATCGGCTGAGCCTATAGGAAGCATGGCAACGGCGTGCGTCTCAGACGGTCGCCGTTTTTGCATAAGGAGAGATACAGGGTGGATTCTATTTCAATCAAGGTGCCTGTCACCGTTAAAGCAAAGCTGACGGAGAAGCTGCGCGCAAAGATGCTCAAGGAGATGGAGGAAGGTCTCAGTCGCGCGGAGCTTGAGGTGCAGCAGCTCGGCATTCAAGAGAAGCGCGTCATGCAGGAAGCGGAGCAGGGCGAGCTGACGCCGCAGGCGATCCAGCACATCAATGCGATTCGGCAGGAGCGTCAGCGGCGGATCGACTACATCGAGGAGACGACGGCACATCGCGAGGAACTGCAGAAGTTTGTCGAGGGCGCGGAGATCGTGCAGGGCACCCTTGAGCGACAGGTCGAGGCAAAGGTCGGCGACGATATGCGCGAGCTGATGAACGTCGAGATTTTGGTGGAAGATGACAAGATTATCGCCATCCGTTCCTGACGGACGTATCGTTATCGGGCGCGTTGGTGCGGCACACGGGATTCACGGCGACCTGCGCATCATTCCACTGACAGACTTTCCCGAGCGGTTTTCTGCGCTGCGCGAAGTCATGGTGGGGGATGAACTCCTACACGTCGCGCATGTAAAGCCGCAGGGGAAGAACTTTCTCATGCGCTTTCGTGAGTACACCGTCCGCGAGGACGCGCAGCGCTTGACGGGACGGCTGCTTACCGTTGCACGCGCGGAGGCAGCACCTCTCGATGAAGGCGAGTACTACGTCTTTGATATTGTGGGGCTGACGGTGTACGATGAGGAGGACAATGAGCTCGGCTCGGTCGAGAATGTTCTCCGCACAGGCAGCAACGATGTCTATGCTGTGCGCAGTGAGGATGGGCGCGAGCTTCTCATACCTGCACTGCGCGCGGTTGTGCAGTCGATTGACGTGCCGAGCGGACGTATGACGGTACGTCTGCCGGAGTAGGCGGATGCGGAGAAGATTAAGATGCTTCTCCGTTCCGCTTTTTCTTTGCGGAAAATCTTTTCTCATGTTATAATAAATCAAATTGTTTCGGTTTTTTGGGGAAGCGTTGACCGAGTATGTTCATGCTTCCTGCATTCAAAAGGGGACGGAATATGCTCACCTGTATCACGCATTCGCCTGAGGAGACTGCGCATTTAGCGGGAACGATTGGTAAAATCATCCACGAGGGGACGGTGATCTGCCTCGATGGAGAACTTGGGGTGGGCAAGACCCTCTTCGTGCGTGCGCTGGCGCGGACGCTCGGCGTGGAGAGCGATGTGACGAGTCCGACGTTCAACCTCATGAACATCTACGAGGCGGCGTGTCCCATCGTGCATTTCGATCTCTATCGAATTGAATCCGAGGAGGAACTCGAGGACATCGGCTTCTATGAGTATGTGGAGGCAACGGAGGGGATCGTACTGATCGAGTGGGCGGAGAAATTCCCCGATGCGATGCCCACCGACCGTCTGCAGGTGAACATCACGGCGCTCGGGGCAGAGCAGAGGCAGTTTACCTTTGCCGCCGAAGGGGAATTGAGCACGGCACTGTTGGAGGAGTTGAGCGAGATTGTCGATCCTGAGCATTGATACCTCCTCACAGGTTTCGAGCGTCTCTGTCCTCTCGGCAGAGTGTGTTGCGGCGGAGATCAGTATGCAGGGGGCGCTGACGCATTCCGAGACATTGATGCCGCACATTGAAACGGCGCTTGCTATGGCGCGCGTGAAAAAGGACGAACTCGATGGAATTGCCGTCAGCATTGGCCCCGGTTCCTTTACGGGGCTGCGCATCGGGCTGGCATCAGCAAAGATGATGGCATACGCCCTGCACATTCCTCTCATTGCAGTACCGACACTTGAGGCGCTTGCCCATCACTGTGTATGTGAGGGTGTGCGCCTCGTTCCTGTGATGGACGCGCAGAAGGGGAATGTCTATGTGCAGGAATTCACATGGCGTGCAGACGGAGATGCACTGACCCTTCATGAGGAGAGCTCCCTTGCGATTCTGCCGCTCGCAGAGGTTATTGCGGGACTCTCAAAAACGGAGCAGCCTGTGCTCCTGCTCGGGGATGCCATGCAGAGGAAAGTGGATGTCGAACTGCCCGTAAACGTACGTCTTGCACCGATTCATGCGCGTATGCCGCGTGCGGCGTGTGTGGGGCTTGCGGCGCTTACCCGCCTTGCACGCGGGGAGACGGACGATCCCGTGACAGCTGTCCCGCTTTACCTGCGCCGCAGCGAGGCGGAGGTGCTCTGGGAGAAGCGTCACGGCACGGAGGGGGCGCAGTGATTCACTTTCGCACACTCCTGCCCGAGGATGCGGAGGGCGTGGCACGCGTCGAGTGCGAGAGCTTCCCGACACCGTGGTCGCGTGAGGACTTCTGGCGTGAGGCATCGAACGATTTTGCCTGCTATATCGTCGCGCTCGATGATGCGGAGATCATCGGCTTTGGTGGCTGCTGGATCTCGTTCGAGGAGGCACAGGTGACGAATATCGCACTGACAGCGTCGCAGCGGGGCAGGGGACTGGGGAAAGTCCTCATGGAAAAGCTCATGCGTGTGGCCGCAGAGCGTGGTGCGGAGCGCATGACGCTCGAGGTGCGCCCGTCGAACACACCTGCACTCCGCCTTTACGAAGGGCTGGGCTTTGCTGCGATCGGCGTGCGCAAGAAATACTATCAGGACAACGATGAAGACGCGATCCTGATGTGGCATACGAAGCTAAAGGATTTTGTAAATGAAAGACGTGCAGGAGAAACTGACGCTCGGGATTGAGACGAGCTGTGACGAGACCTCGGCGGCGGTGCTGCGCGGAACGCGTGACCTGCGCTCGTGCGTGATCGCGACGCAGATTCCGATTCATCAGAAGTATGGCGGCGTTGTGCCCGAGATCGCTTCGCGCAACCACATCCTGAGCATCCTGCCCGTCGTCGAGCAGGCGCTTGAGGAAGCGAACGTCCGGCTTGCGGACATCGATCAGGTCGCCGTCACGTATGGTCCCGGGCTTGTTGGGGCGCTCCTCGTCGGTGTGTCGGCGGCGAAGGCACTCGCGTTTTCCCTCGGCGTGCCGCTCATCGGTGTGAATCACCTCGAGGGGCATATTTTTGCGAACTTCCTCGCGACGGAGGAGCTCACGCCGCCCTTTATGGCACTCGTTGTCTCGGGCGGGCATACGGCACTCGTCGATGTCGCGGACTACGAGACGTTCCGCCAGATGGGCAGGACGCGCGATGATGCGGCGGGCGAGGCGTTCGATAAGGTCGCGCGCGTGATGGGGCTTCCGTACCCGGGAGGCCCCGAGATCGATAAGCTCGCACGCGAGGGCGATCCCGCTGCAATCGACTTCCCGCGTGCACTCGCGCAGGAGGGGAACTATGAGTTCAGCTTCAGCGGACTGAAATCCGCTGTACTGAATTATATCAACAGCGAGAAGATGAAGGGGCGCGAACTGAACAAGGCGGATATCGCCGCCTCGTTTCAGTCCGCCGTCGTCGAGATACTCGTGCACAAGGCGTTCGAGGCGATTTGCGAAGCGGGGCGTGATACACTCGTCCTTGCGGGCGGTGTTGCGGCGAACAAGGCACTTGAGCAGCGTCTGCGCGAGACGGCAGCAGCGAAGGGCGTGCGTTATCTCTACCCGCCGCCGCGCCTGTGTACGGACAACGCCGCCATGATCGCCTGCCGCGGCGCATATCAGGCGGCGGCAGGGAAGTGCTGCGATCTCTACCTGAACGCCGTACCGGGGTTGGACTTTCAGTGAAATGATGTTGGGCTGATGTGTGACGCATCGGCTCTTTTTATTTGTCCATAAGTCCTCATGACAAAGAGCAAGGTCTTTTCGTTGCAAGTATGAACGTCGTTCGCTATAATAAAATTGTCAATGGTCGAGGGGGGCGGACGCATGGAACTGACGGCACGTATGCGGGCGATTCTGTCTGCACTTCTCGCGGCAGACAGCTATGTGCCCGCTGAGCGCATTGCCTCCGAAGTCGGCGTCAGCGCGCGTACCATCACACGTGAGATGCACGGGCTAGAGATGGAACTGATGCCGTACGGCATTGCACTTCTCAGACGCACGGGCGCGGGCTTTATGCTTGCGGGTACGGCGAAGGATCTTGCCGACCTGCGCAAACGAATGACAGAGGATGCGGACACACAGAGGGAACTTTCCCCTGAACAGCGTCGCTCCGTTCTTGCAAGCCGGCTCCTTATGGCGGACGAGCCGCTCAAACTCTTCACGCTTGCGCGGTTTCTAAACGTGACGGACAGTACCGTCAGTCATGATCTCGACCGGCTGCAGTCGCAGCTTGCGGCGCAGGGGATCACGCTCGTACGCCGACCCGGTCTCGGGGTTTATGTCGAGGGGGCGGAGCGGGACATCCGCAGTGCACTTGTCCGCATCATCCATGACTGCATGGATGAAGTGGAGCTGCTCGCACTCGTTGCCGATGACGGTGCGGAGGGGGCGGCATCCGCGGCGGATCGGGCTCTGCTCGGTCTCGTTGACGGGGCACAGGTACGGACGATTGACGATATCGTTGCCGGGGAGACGCAGGGGCGGGATATCCCCGATGCCGCGCGTGTCGGTCTTGTCGTTCATCTCGCACTTGCCGTGCAGCGCATGCAGCAGGGCGATGCGATTGCAATGAATGCAGAGGCACTCGGGCAGCTGCGTCGCACGGAGGAGTTCCACGCGGCACAGACGATTGCAGATCGTTTGGAAGGGACGTTTTCCCTCACGGTACCCGAGGCGGAGGTCGGTTATATCACGATGCACCTTCTCGGTGCACGCTCTGTTCCGCTGCCGCTTGGCGCGGGACGTGTGGATAACTTTCGCCTTGTTCAGATTGCGCAGTCCATCATACGTCGTGCGGCGGAGAAGAGTGGTGCGCCGCTCCTGCGGAATCGCAGTCTGCTCACGGGGTTGGTTCAGCATCTTGCGCCGGCTCTGCATCGGCTGAAGCTCCACATGGACATCCGCAACCCGCTGCTCGCGCAGATGGAGGAGGAGCATCCGGAGCTGATGGAACTTGCGCGTTACGCTGCAGTTATGATGGAGGATGAGGCAGGAGTACCGCTCCCCACTGACGAGATTGCCTACATCGCGATGCATCTTGGTGCGGCGCTGACGGAGGCGGGCGGGGATCGTCCTGCCGTGCGCGTGCTCGTCGCCTGTCCGACGGGGCTCGGGACGAGCCGTCTGCTCGCGAGCCGCATCCGACGCTCGTATGAGCACATCCGTGTGGTCGGGGAGCTTTCCTCCCTCGCACTCACGGAGCGGGAAATTCGGCGACGGGAGGCGGATTTCGTGGTATCAACCGTACCCCTGCCGCAGCTCTCCGTTCCCGTCGTTGTTGCGAGCGTGTTCCTGACTGCGGCTGACCGTGCGCAGATCGACGCTGTGCTCGCCGCCTGTGCGCCGCATCATGCTTCGGTACAGGTGGAAAAGCCACTCTTCACGGCGGCGATGGCAGAGCTTCACCGACTGAGTGGTGCGGTTCATGCCGTGCTCGCAGACTTTGTCCTGCGGGAGGGAGACGGAGCGCAGTCGGTGGAGGATTTGGCACACAGTGCCGCACACCTTCTCCTCTCGGAGAAGTCGGCAGCGGAAGAGCTTGCAGCTGCAATCCTGCGGCGAGAGCAGATCGCTCCGACCTTTGTCGCACCGCACGTCATTCTCCTCCATGCGCGGATCACGCGTGCGAGAGAGCCGCATTTTGGCGTGCTGCGCCTTGCGGAGCCGTTTTCCTGCGGGGAGGAGACGATCCGCGTGGCACTTGTTATGTGTGCGCCCAAGGAGGGCGATGCGGGCGCAAACGTTCTTGGACGAATTGCAGCGCAGATCGCGGAGCGTCCTGCATTCATGGATATTCTCGCGCAGGGCAGCGCGGAGGAGATTCGCCGCGAGTTGGAATATGTTTTGGAAGAGTATGTTCGTGAATGCCTCGAACAGCTCTTGTAGATAAATTGAGTTTTTGAAGGGGGATTATGATGAGTAAACAAGGTGGAGGGGCACAGGAGGCCATGCAGAAATTTGGTCGCTTCCTGTCCGGAATGGTGATGCCGAACATCGGCGCATTTATCGCATGGGGCTTTCTGACAGCACTCTTTATTCCGACGGGATGGATGCCGAACGAATACCTCGCACAGGTCGGCGGTCCGATGAGCAAGTGGCTGATTCCTCTGCTCATTGGCTACAGCGGCGGCGCGGCAATCTACGGGCATCGCGGCGGTGTCATGGCGGCGATTGCCACATCGGGCATCATCGCGGGTTCGGATATCCCGATGTTCCTTGGCGCGATGATTATGGGGCCTCTGGGCGGCTGCATCATCAAGAAATTTGACGATGCCATCCGTGACAGCATTCCGGGTGGCTTTGAGATGCTGGTCAACAACTTCTCGCTCGGCATTCTCGGCGGCATCCTCGCGATGATTGCCTACGCCATTGTCGGCCCTGTGGTCGGCGGTGCGAATGACATCCTGCGCAGCGGTGTGGAGGGAATCGTCGCGATGGGGCTTCTGCCACTCGCGTCCATCATCATCGAGCCGGCAAAGGTGCTCTTCCTCAATAACGCACTCAACCACGGCGTACTCAGCCCGCTTGGTATCCAGCAGGCGCAGGAATATGGCAAGTCCATGTTCTTCCTGCTTGAGGCAAACCCGGGCCCCGGTTTCGGTATCTTGCTCGCGTACTGGCTCTTCGGCAAGGGCATGGCAAAGTCGTCCTCGCCGGGCGCGATGATCATTCACGTTCTCGGCGGCATCCACGAAATCTACTTCCCGTACATCCTCATGAAGCCGACGCTCATTGTTGCAGCGATTGCGGGCGGTATGTCCGGTGTCTTTACGCTCGGTCTCCTCGGCGGCGGTCTGATTGCACCGTCCTCTCCGGGCTCGATCTTCGCGATCATTGCCATGACACCGAACGGCTCGGCACTCTTTGCAAACCTCTCGGCGTTCGCCGTTGCGACAGCGGTATCCTGCGCGGTTGCCTCCGTCTTTATCAAGATGTCGAAGGATGTTGAAGAGGATTCTCTTGAGTCGGCGCGTGAGAGCATGGCGGACATGAAGAATCGCGGCAAGGATCTCCCCGCAGAGAAGAAGGTTGCGGGCAAGGATCTGAAGGTCATCGTCTACGCCTGCGACGCGGGCATGGGCTCGTCCGCGCTCGGTGCGGCGGCACTTCGCAAAAAGCTCAAGAAGGATGGCTATACGGACATCTCCGTTACGAACTGCGCCATCGGCGCAATCCCGAGCGAAGCGCAGCTCGTCATCTCGCATGAAAAACTCGCGGAGCGTGCGCTTGCGGACTCGCCGCAGGCAGAGCACATCTGGGTGCGTGACTTTACGCAGAACAACGTCTACGAAATTGTTACTACACGTCTGAAAGAGGCGGCGGTCGAAGCGGGGACTCCGGCGTCCGATGCAGAGGCAGAGGCGACCGATACGGTCAGCGCGGGTGTCCTGCTGAAAGAAAATGTCAAGGTTGGACTTCCCACCGTCAGCCGCGAGGACGCAATCGCGGCGGCGGGCAAGATGCTCGTGGCGAGCGGCTACGTCGACGAGGGCTATGTGCAGGGGATGCTCAACCGCGAGCAGGATCTCTCGACCTACATCGGCAAGGGGATTGCGATCCCGCACGGTGAGAACGCCGTCAAGGATACGATCAAGAAGACGGGCATCGTCGTCTGCCAGTATCCCGAGGGCGTGAAGTTCGGCGATGAGACGGCGCACCTCGTCATCGGCATCGCGGGCGTCGGCAACGACCACCTCGCCATTCTCGCGAATATTGCGACCATGGTCGGCGACTATACGGATGAACAGCTCGAAGAACTCTTCAAGACCAAGAGCGCCGATCAGCTGTACGAAGTCTTTACGAAGGCAGATTAAAAAACCTGAAAGGAGATTTCCATGAAACAGGCAATCCATTTCGGCGGCGGCAACATCGGCCGCGGCTTTATCGGGGAATTGCTCGTGCGCTCGGGCTACGAGGTCACATTTGTCGATGTTGCAGAGGCGCTGGTCGACGAGATCAATGCGCGCCGCTCCTATGACATCGAGGTGGTCGGCAATGAGCCGAAGAGCATTCACGTCGAGCACGTGAAGGCGATCAACAGTAATAAGCAGCTTGAGGAACTGCTGGACGCATTTGTCACGGCGGACATCGTGACCACCGCCATTGGACCGAACATCTTGAAGTTCATTGCGCCGAATATTGCGAAGGGGCTTGCGCGCCGCGTCGAGAAGAACGATGCGCCGCTCAACATCATCGCGTGTGAGAACATGGTGGGCGGCTCGACCGTCCTCAAGAACTTCGTCTACGAGCATCTTGCAGACGATGTGAAGGAGAAAGTCACGCGCAGCATCGGTTTCCCCGATGCTGCTGTCGATCGCATCGTGCCTATCCAGCACAATGATGATCCGCTGCTCGTGAAGGTCGAACCATTCTGCGAATGGGATGTCGACCGCAAGGGCGTGGTCGGTGCAGAGCCGCAGATCGAGGGGCTGACGTGGGTGGACAATCTCGAAGCCTACATCGAGCGCAAACTCTTCTCCGTCAACACAGGGCACGCCTCCATTGCGTACATGGCATATCTGAAGGGTATTGAGGACATCGCATCGGCGATGAAGGACGAGGAGATCGTCGCGTTCGTCCGCCGCGTCTGGGCGGAGACGAGCGAACTGCTCATCGAGAAATACGGCTTTGACCGTGAGAAGCACGCGGCATACATCCGTACGGCAGAAGAGCGGTTCAAGAATCCGCACCTCTCCGACGCCGTGACGCGCGTTGCACGCGGGCCGAAGCGCAAACTCGGCGCGAAGGATCGCCTCGTTTCTCCCGCATCGCAGCTTATGGAGCGCGGCAGAAAGCCCGAGGCTCTGGCAACTGTCATCGCCGCCGCCCTCCATTTCGACTTTGCCGACGATCCCGAGGCGGTCGAGGTGCAGAACTATATAAAGGAGCATGGACTCCAAGAGGCGATTACGCATTTCACGGAAGTCCCCGCAGGTACAGAACTCTTCAACCTCATCCTTGAGAAGAATGCAGCATTGAAGAAGTAAACTACATCAAAAAGAATCGCGGTACAACGTTGTGTCGCGATTCTTTTTGCTTGACCATAGGGAAGGGGAGGGCGTATGATGATGGAAATGGAGGGAAGCATCATGAACTACCGCAAACTTGGAAATCTCATCGTTTCGTCGGTCGGGCTTGGCTGCATGGGGATGAGTCAGAGTTACGGCGCGCCCGCCGACAAGAAGGAGATGCGCGAGCTGATTGCCGCTGCCGTGGATATGGGCATCACGCTCTTTGACACGGCGGAGGTATACGGCACGCCCGACGACCCGCATGACAATGAGAGACTTGTCGGAACGGCACTTGCGCCCTATCGGGACAAGGTTGTCCTCGCTACGAAGTTTGGTATCCATTTCGATATGAGCCTGCTGAAAGAGGGAAAAAGTCCCATCGTTCCAGACGCGCGTCCCGAAGTGATCCGTGCTTCTGTAGACGCCTCTTTGCAGCGATTTGGGACAGATCATATCGACCTCTACTATCAGCACCGCATCGATCCGAAGATCCCTGTTGAGGAGGTCGCAGGTGTAATGGGCGATCTGATAAAGGAAGGAAAGATTCGCCACTGGGGTATCTCCGAGGCGACGGAGGAGGACATCCGTCGTGCACACGCCGTCTGTCCGCTCACGGCAGTGCAGAATCGTTATTCAATGATGGCGCGCGCATACGACGCCCTTTTTCCTGTTCTCGAAGAGCTGAACATCGGCTTTGTCGCATTCTCGCCGTTTGCGAACGGCGTGCTTACGGGCGCATACGACAAAACCTCGACATTCGAGGCGGGGGATATGCGCGCACGGATGCCGCAGTTCAGCGCGGCGGCGATGGAGGAGAACGGTCAGCTCCTCGCGCTTCTCCATGATCTCGCTGAGGAGAAGGGCGCGACGTGTGGACAGATCGCGCTCGCATGGATGCTCTGCAAGAAAATGTACATTGTACCGATTCCGGGGACACGTAAGCGCGAACGCCTCGCAGAAAATGCAGGGGCTGCAGACATTCTTCTCGATGCTGAGGAAATTGCAGGAATTGACGAGTGTCTGGAAAGGATTCCGATGTCTGCGGTTTTTGGAGTCATGCGCCGCTAGATGTGATAAAGATCACAGCACAATGATAAAAATTATATATGCTAAAAAACATGAAGAAGCGGTCGGATTTTCGTCATGAGATTCCGGCCGCTTTGTTCAGCCCTCCAATTATCAAGAGAAATGAAGTCCATTCATTTTTGAAATAGTCTACAGCTATAGAAAAGACTAATATAAAATATGTATTTCATTTTTCTTTCATAGCCGTGCTAAAATAAACCAGAGTTATGGAAGGGATAGTATATGGTTGAAATTCGTTTGAACGATGTCAGTCAAATGTTTGAAGGGCGTGAAGTCCTACACCAGATTACGTGTTCCTTTCAAGGCGGCAGGGTGACTGCCGTTGCCGGGGCAAATGGCAGCGGAAAATCGACGCTTCTGCGCCTTGCGGCGCGGCTCATGCTTCCAACTTCTGGAACGGTTGATACGTTTTGGGACGGTGTACCTGTCAAGGGAGCAGAGTACCGCAGCCTGCTTGCGTTGGCGACGCCGGAGATGGAGCTGTATACGCGCCTGACGGTGCGTGAGAATCTCCTTTTCCTGCTCGGTGCACGCGACATTGCATCAGACGATGATACAATGGCAACGCTGCTCGAACGCGTGGGACTTCCTCGGGAGGTTCTGCCGCGTATGATGGGGCAGCTCTCGACCGGGATGCGCCAACGCGTTCGTCTTGCCGTTGTGCTTGGCACGGATGCCGAGGTATGGCTGCTCGATGAGCCGGGACTTGCCCTCGATGAACATGGACGCGCTCTGCTCCTGCATGAGACGCGTGCAGCGGCGAAGAGGGGACGGCTCATCCTGTGGGCGACGAATGAACCGGAGGAAAGGAAGGCAGCGGATGCGTGCTTCAATCTTACGAGTGACACTCAACGTCGCCCGTAAAGAACTCCTCGACGGCATCCGCCTCCGCGCCGGCTATGCGACGATGGGAATGTTCGCACTGACGGTGATCGCCTTCCTGAGTATGTCGCTCGCGTGGGGGACGATGGATGTCCGCCTTGCGTCGGCACTCCTCTGGATTGTGATTTTCTTTGCGGCGACGCTGCAGGGCGAGCGGCTCTTTGCGGAGGAAGCTGCGGCGGGCACGCTGCCCTTTCTGTGGATCTACGTTCCGGCACAGGCGGTGCTCTTCGGCAAGATGGCGGCACATTTCATTACGCTTGTCGTGCTTGCGGCAATCGTTCTGCCTCTTGTCATCATTCTGATGGACGCACCGCTTGTCCTCAATGGCTGCTTCGTCGGCACATTGTTTTTAGGGCTTTGGGGGATGGCGGCGGCGGATACGCTGCTTGCGGCGGTCGCTGCAAATGCGAGCGTGCGCGGCGGACTTGTTCCCGTCCTGCTGCTCCCGTCCATGCTCCCGATTCTCCTGCCCGCGATTTCGCTCTCGGCGGGTGGGGGAGAGCCGGCGCTCCTTGGGGGGATGCTGATCTATGATATGGCGCTCACGGTGGGCGCGTCGATACTGTTTGATTCTCTCTGGATTGAGAGTTAGAGATGGGGGTTTCATGCTAGCCGGGGTGATTGCCGCTCTGACATTGGCTGTGCTCTACGCCGTGTTCTTCGTCGTCCCTCCTGCTGAGGGGCTGGGCAACTACGTACGCATTGCATTCTTTCACATTCCGTGTGCATGGGTCTCGGTCATCGCGTTCTTCTGCGCCGCTTTCTGGGGCGCACGTTATCTGAAAACGCGAAACCTTCACGATGATGCGAAAAGTGCGCGATCTGCGTTTCTCGGATTGCTTTTCACCCTCCTCGCGACGGGGAGCGGGGCAATCTTCTCAAAGCTCACATGGGGCGCTTATTGGAACTGGGATCCGCGGCAGACGACCATTTTTGTTCTGCTCCTTATCTATGGCGCGTATGTGACGCTCCGTATGACGATGCGGGACGAACGCGCACGAGCCTCATCGTCGGCGGTCTATGCACTCTTTTCCTTTATTGCAGTTCCGTTCCTCGTTTTTATCCTGCCGCGCATGTTTTTCTCGCTGCACCCGTCGCCCGTCCTCAACGGCGCGGGGCAGCTCGATATGGACGCAGTGATGCTTGGAACGCTTATGCTGTCGCTCGTCGATGTGACACTTATGTATGTTTGGCTGATGAAACGGGGGGATCGTCATGCGTAAATACTTCTTTGTTGTACTGATTCTTGGATTTATCGGATATGCAGGGTATTTCTTTGCGAACTCTGTGACCCCTTACGTCAGCATTGCGGAGGCGCGCACCTCCGAGCGAAATGTGCAGGTCAAGGGACTGCCCGACGATACCATCGAACCTCACATGGAGAACAATATGTTCGTGTTCTCTATCTCCGATGAGGAGACGGGGGAGACTATGCTCGTCCGTTACAAGGGCGTAAAGCCCGATAACTTTGATGAAGCATATCATGTCGTTGCGATTGGGAAATATACGGACAATGCGTTCACAGCAGACAAACTGCTCATCAAATGTCCGTCGAAGTATGAGGCGGAAAAAGGAAAGGTTCAGGTATGATCGGAACGTTATTCTTGGGTGCAGTTCTGTTCTTTGCCCTCGCCGCTGTGTTCTGTGAGACGCAGGGAAAAACAACCGAAGGACGGATCTGTGCAACTCTAACGGGGCTTGCATCGATCGGTGCAGCGGTGTTCCTCTTCGTCATTATCCTGAACGATGATTTCAGCTACACCTACGTTATCAGTTACTCCTCCATCAGTCTGTCGCAGCTCTACAAGCTTTCCGCATTCTGGGCGGGGCAGCAGGGATCGTTTCTTCTCTGGCTCGTGATTCACGCCGTTGTCGGTGTTCTGATTGCACGTGAAGGGCGGATGACGGCAACGGGGCGCACGATCTACCATGCACTCACCGCCATGCTCGCCCTTCTCGTCCTCTTTAAGAGTCCCTTTACTCCCGCAGAGGTCGCCGTCATGGACGGGCATGGGATGAATCCACTGTTGCAGGATCCGTGGATGGCAGTGCATCCGCCGATCATCTTTGTGGGGTACGCGCTGCTTGCAGTTCCGTTTGTCTACTCTCTTGAGAGCATGATAAAGGCGCCGATGGACGGGGGGGTTCTTGTACCGATGCGCCGCTGGACGCTCATCGCATGGGCATTCCTCGGCGCAGGCATTTTCATCGGTGGTTACTGGGCGTATAAGGTGCTCGGGTGGGGCGGCTACTGGGGCTGGGATCCCGTGGAGAACTCCTCGCTTGTCCCGTGGCTGCTCGCCTGTGTCCTGCTCCATCTGATCTCCATCGCGCGCAGGCGGCACGGGGCATTTTACCTCGTTCACCTCGCGGCAACCTTCTCCTACGCATTTGTCCTTTACGGGACATTCCTTACGCGCAGCGGCATCCTTGGTGATTTCTCCGTCCACTCATTTGCGGGCTCGGACATCGGTCTCTACATCGCTCTCGCCAATGCGGCTGTCCTGCTCTTCGGGCTTGGTATTCTAACCGTTCGGATTGAGCGTTTGCCGAAGGGGGCGGTCTACGAGCAGCACCGCAGCCGAGACTTCCTCGTTCTGCTTGGGATGCTCCTCATCGTATTCATCGTGGCTATCGTATTCTTTGGGATGTCCATGCCGCTCATCTCTGGGCTGCTCGGAGAGAGTGCAGCGGTCGATACGAGCTACTATGTACGCACCTCGCTGCCGATCGCAGTTTTGTTTACCCTCATCATGGCACTCGGCGTACTTCTGCCCTACGGCGGCGGACGCGTTGCACGGCCTGTGTGGATCTTCGTGATCTCCGTAGGTGGTGGCATTCTTGCAGGGCTGGTCGGAGTAACGGATATTCTGTCGGTTCTGCTCTCCACCTTTGCCCTCCTTGCCGCACTTGCTGCCATTGAGGCATTTCGCCGTCAAGGGATCGGCATGGGCGGGATGATTGCCCACATTGGCACGGGACTTGCTCTACTCGCATTTATTCTCTCGGGGTCGGGCAGTCAGACCACGACGGTCACACTCATCCCTGACGAGCCACAGGAGGTCTACGGACACACGATCATCTATCGTGGACAGTCGTTTGCTGAGAGCGGCAGTGAGAAGTCCTACCGCTACGAGGTGGACGGCAGTCTGTGCGAGGCAGTGACAAAGCTGCGCGCAAACGGTGAGGATGCGGCACGTGAGCCTGCGATTGCAAGAAGTCTTGCGGGTGATCTCTATATCGCACCGTCGCCGACCTCGGCGGAGCGTGACGAGCTGATCCTTCATCGCGGCAAGACTGTTATGGGGATCAACGACTATGCTTATCGCTACGAATCCATCGCGTTTGAGCCGCAGGGCGGCGGCAAGACCCTCGTCACGGCGCAGATTGCGCTGACGGACGGCGAGGAGGTCGATGATGCCGCTCCCACGATCCTTGCGACGGAGACGGGCGGGACATCCCAGCCGATCGAAGTGATGAACGGCAAGTTCCGCATTCGTCTCACGGGTGTATCGGCGGATGAACGTGACGTCAGGATAGAGATTCTGCCCTCCGTGGCAGAGGAGGCGGCACTCCCTGTTCCCGCCTCGGTCAGTACAAAGCCCGGCATCTCCATCCTCTGGCTTGCCTGTGTTCTCGTGACTGCCGGCGGTCTCCTGGCAGCTGCACAGGCGGGGAGGAGCCACTGATAAACTCAGCACCGCCATCTTGGCACATCCTTTTCGCCCTGTCTGCGTCAACAAATCCTCCACAGAGCTCTACTCTGCGTCCGGTTTGTTTTCTTGACAGGACAAAAATTCTGCACCAATCTGACGGACTTCATTTTATCATTGGCTCCTAGTCCGCGCAAAGGAGGTGGATCGGAAGTTTAGTTGACCCCGAAGAAATCATAGAGAGGAGGAAGGACACATGAATTTGAAGCAGTATGTGGAGGAGCATACACTGCGGTGCGTCATTGGCGCCTTTGTACTGGGGCTGCTCGTCATCGGGGGCGGCATGGTCATGGACAAGGTCTCCGCTTCGCCGGCATTTTGTGGAACGTGCCACGCGATGCAGCACGAGTCGAAGTCACATGCCATGTCGACGCACGCGGATATCGCCTGCGTGGAGTGCCATCTGCCGCACGACAATATTGCCGTTTACTATTTTGAAAAGGGCAAAACAGGTATGCACGACACGCTCCATCAGGTGCTCGATGACTATCCCGTACACATCAAGATCTCCGATCACGGGCGGGATATCGTGAATGCCAACTGTCTGCGCTGCCATACATCGACCATGGGGGCGGTATGTCTGGACAGGGGCAAGGACGGAAATGCAAATTGTACGAAGTGTCACAGTGGTATGCCGCATGGTTCCAATCCTTTAGAAGGGGGGATAAGAGTTGAGTAACAGAAAGAAAATCATCGCAGGTGTTGCCGGCGTCTGTGCCCTGTTCTTTGGATTTGTCGCTGTTCGCATCGGCGCACACCCGAACGATGACAGCATCAAACGCGTGCAGATCCAGGGCGACACCGCTGCCAAGATCGGCAAAGAGGCGTACAAGGATGCTTACCCGCTCCAGTACAACTCATTCATGAAAAACAATGAGGAATCTCCGTCGCCCACAGGCTACGGCGGCAGCATGGAGGGCAACAGTCATCTGGAGCACCAGCCCGAGATGCTTGAGAACTTTAAGGGCTATAAGTTTGCCATCCAGTATGACGACGACCGAGGGCATACGTATGCGGGCTACGATCTCCTGCATACGAAGAGGCTTCCGGGACAGAAGGGGAGTTGTCTACAGTGCAAGGGTTCGTATGTTTATGATGTGTACTTCAAAGAAGGTGGATGGGCGTATGCATCGAAGCCGTTTGATGAAGTTGCGGCTCCCATCACGATGGATGAGTGGTTTGGCTGCTCGACCTGCCACGATCCTGAGACGATGGAGCTGCGCGTTTATCAGCAGGGCTTCATTGAGTCGATGGCAAAGCGCGGCATTGATGTGAATGCTGCCAGCCACAACGAGATGCGCGCCTATGTCTGCGCACAGTGCCATACGGAGTACTACTTCTCGGCTGAGGATGGCCGTGTAACGCATCCCTATACGAACGGTCTGGATGCCGAGTCCGAGTATCAGTACTACCAGTCCGGACAGGCAGGCGGATTCAAGGGCGACTGGATGCACCCCGACTCCAAGACGATGATGCTCAAGGCGCAGCATCCGGAATTCGAGACGTGGGCGACAAGCGTTCATGCCGACGCCGGTGTCACCTGCGTGGATTGCCACATGCCCTATATGCGCGATGGCGGCAAGAAGTACACCTCGCACTGGATGACGAGCCCGCTGAAGACCACGCAGCAGTCCTGTCTGAAGTGTCATGACGAGAGCGAGGAGACCCTCGTTGCACGCGTCAAGACCATCCATGACAACACGTTCAAACTCCAGCGTATCGCGGGGCAGACGGTTGCACGCGCACATCGCACGGTCAAGGCTGCGATGGATGCGGGCGTACCCGATGCAGCACTCGACGATGCGCGCGCAAAGATTCGCGAAGCACAGTGGTACTGGGATTGGGTCGCCGCCGAGAACGGCATGGGCTTCCATAACCCCGACAAGATCATGCGTACCCTTGGGCTCGCGATTGACCTGGCACATCAGGCAATCGAGTCCGCCGAGGGAGCACGCCACGGCTTCCAGCCGCTCTGATCGGAGCACGACGAGACCAAAAAAGAATCGCCTCATGTTGGGGCGATTCTTTTTTTGGTCTCGTTTTGTATTTTACAGCATCCCGCTCATCCAGATGAGGCGTACGCCGAGACCGAACATTGCGAGTGAGAGAAGGACGAGGATGACCTTGGACTTCGTCTTCTGCGAGATGACAGCCCCAATCTGGGCACCGATAGCGGCACCGATGGAGATGCAGATCGCAGGTGTCCAGATGATGTGATTGAGCAGGAAGTGACTGATGACACCGAATGCTGCCGAACAGGCAAGAACGAAATGTGAGGTCGCTGTCGCCATGTGTACGGGGAAGTCGAGCAGGTAGACCATGAGCGGCACGTGAATCACGCCGCCGCCAATGCCGAAGATGCTCGAGATGAAGCCGACCCCCGCGCTTGCGCCAACGCCAAGCGAGCGGTTGAATGTGAAGCCTGCAGGGAGCGTGTGGACATCCGTATGTTTCTTGTGCGTGGCGTTCCAATACATGAGCAGTGCCATCACAAGCAGGAATGAACCGTATGAGACGTACAGCATCGGTCCCGTGAAGTCGTCGACGATGTACGAGCCGAGGAATGCGCCCGGCAGCGTCGCGAGTGCAAATGGTACTGCGGCAGGGAAGTAGACGCGCTGCTGGCGGATGTAGGCGAGCGTCCCTGAGAGAGCATTGGCAAACACGATCACCAGTGATGTTCCCGTGATCTGTGCCGCCGTGTGGAAGTACGGATAGATGCCGCCGTCCGACAGGAAGAAGATGAAGATCGGCACGCAGATCAGACCGCCGCCAATGCCGACAAGTGTTCCGAACGTGCCGACAAAGAGTCCGAGTACGAGAAAGAGAAGAATATCAAGTCCCATAAATCATGCCCCCATAGTGATCAATACATTGCCTATTATAGCATACAGGAAGTATTAGACAAGAGGGCAGTATTTATGATATGATGAGCGCAAAGAAGCCCATTTACTATGTTAGGGACTTATTTAGGGGAGCTTCTTTGATTCTTTGCAGGAAGGAGGGCAGGGAATAGGGCGCCGGCATGGTTCGGCATGTAATCTTAGTAAATACTAAAGAAAGAAGTGACAACACATGGTTACATTTCTTGGTGCGCTTGCAACGCTCATTGTGGGCTACATTGTATATGGTACAATCGTAGACCGGGCGTTTGGGCGTACGGGGGAGGTTGCCCCCGCGATACGGCTCGAGGATGGAGTGGACTACATCCCCCTGCCGACGTGGAAGGTGTTTCTCATCCAGCTGCTCAACATCGCAGGGCTTGGCCCGATCTTCGGCGCACTTGCGGGTGCGCTCTGGGGACCGAGTGTCTACCTCTGGATCGTCTTCGGTACGATATTTGCCGGTGGCGTGCACGACTACCTCTCGGGCATGATCTCGTTCCGTGAGGACGGCAAGAGCCTCTCGGAGATCGTCGGTAAGAATCTGGGGCACATCATGCTCCAGATCATGCGTATCTTCTCGATTGTCCTGCTCGTTCTCGTCGGTGTCGTCTTTATGACGGGACCTGCTATGCTGCTTTCAAAGCTTACGGGGCAGGAAGTACTCCTGTGGCTCGGCGTGATCTTCATCTACTACACGATGGCGACGCTCCTGCCGATCGATAAGATCATCGCGCGGTTTTATCCGATCTTCGGTATCTGCCTGATCGTCATGGCGCTCGGCATCATGGGCGGCATGCTCTTTGGTGTCGGCGGGCACGTCATGCCTGAGATGACGCTTGAGAATCTGCATCCGAAACAGCTGCCGATCTGGCCGCTGCTCTTTATCACGGTTGCCTGCGGTGCGGTCTCGGGCTTCCATGCGACCCAGTCGCCGATCATGTCGCGCTGCCTCAAAGATGAGCGCATGGGGCGGCCTGTCTTCTACGGTGCAATGGTCGCTGAGGGCATCATTGCACTCTGCTGGGCGGCTGCCGGCGCGACCTTCTACGACGGCACGGCAGGGCTCGGTGCGGCACTCAAGGAGGCGGGTCCTGGTGGTGTCGTCTATGAGGTCTGTAACGGCTTTATGGGTGCCATTGGGATCGGCGGCGTGAGCATCGGTGCAATTCTTGCCATGCTCGGTGTTATTGCCTGCCCGATTACCTCCGGTGATACGGCGTTCCGCTCTGCACGTCTGACGCTTGCGGATTGGCTGAACATCCCGCAGAAGGAGGCACCGAAGCGCCTTATTATCGCTGTTCCGATGCTTGGTATCGGTCTTGTCCTCTCTCAGATGGATTTTTCTATTATCTGGCGTTACTTCTCGTGGGCGAATCAGACGCTTGCGATGATTACCCTCTGGATGGGCACAGCATACCTCTATCTGCATAAGCCGGGTTCGTATGCCTATGTTTTCGCTCTCGTACCCGCGATCTTCATGTCAGCAGTCACGACGACCTATCTCATGCAGGCTCCCGAGGGATTTGGTCTTCCGACAAGCATCACCTATCCGGCAGGCATCGGCTTTGCCATTCTCTTTACAGGACTCTTCGTCCGTGCATATATTTTGCGTAAGAGAACGCTCTGACGCCGACCGCCGTGCTTTTGCATGGCGGTTTTTCTTGCAAAAAAAAATATATATGATACAATAGTCATATACGAGCGGGTAACCGTTCTCATACGATAAGGGAGGAAATACACAATGACGAAAAATGAGGAGAAAGACGTGCAGGAAGAGGCAGTGGAGACGGCTGCTCCCGAGGGGCGCTCGAAGGCAGAGAGATTTCAGGAATTCCTGAAGGAGAACCAGATTGAGTTCTTTGAGTCTCAGACGCTTGATGACGAGTTCCATACGACGATCTTTCGCTCGCGTATTGAGGCAAAGAAGCAGATTATGCCGATGGCGATCTTCATTGATGACAGCTTCTTTACGATTATCCGCACCCAGGTTGCGACGGGCATCAATGTGAATAATGTCGAGCGGATTAAGGGATACCTCAATAAGCTCAATGCGGAGTACAAGATCTTCAAGTATTATCTCCGTGAGGACGGCAATATCTACCTTGATATCTGCATTCCTTTTGCCGATGAGACATTCGACAGCCGGATGATAAACACGCTTCTGCCGATTCTCGTGAAGCAGCTTGAGGATGAGTATGAGGATCTCATGGCTGAGGTCTGGGCAAAGGACTAACGCACACGTAATAGTGGGGGACTGCTTCCATGCAGGAGGCAGTCCTTTTTTGCGAAAACACACAGGAAGTTTGCTTGATTTTCCTTTCAAATCTGGGTACAATAAAGCACGGTCAAGATGGATGTACGGGAGGGATGGCATGGATTGGAAGAAGCTGATTGGTGGGCGGCAATTTTGGTCGCTGATGGCCGTTCTTCTCATTCTCCTTGGAGTCGTGCTCATTGTCGGACACCCGCACGAGGAGGCTGCACCCGCCCCTCTGCCGTCGGCAGAGAATGATGTAAAGGTGCTCGTACTCAACTATCACATGGTCAACTCCATGTTCATATCGCTTGCGGTTGAGCCGTCAGACTTCGACTGGCAGATGAAGTACCTTGTCGACCATGGCTATCATACGATTACACCTGATGAGCTCTACGACTTTCTTGCGGGGCAGGGAACTCTGCCGGATCGTCCGGTGCTCATTACCTTTGATGATGGCTATGTGGACAACTATACGAATGCCTATCCGATCTTGAAGAAGTATAACCTCAAGGCGACCATTTTTATTGTCACCGGTTTTGTCAGCAAGCGCAAGGGGTATCTGACCTGGGATCAGCTGCGTGAGATGGAGCAGAACGGCATTACGATGCAGTCGCATACCGTGACGCATGCACCCCTGCCGGAGCTGCCGGATGACCGCATCCGCGAGGAACTCGTCGAGTCGAAGAAGCAGGCGGAGGCAGAACTCGGACACCCGATTGAGTTCATCGCCTACCCGACGGGGGCACACGATCTGCATATCGTTGGGATTGCGAAGGAGGCGGGATATAAGGGCGGCTTTACGGTCAAGTATGGAAATGTCGACCGGAGCAGCAACATCTACGCGATGGAACGCGTGCCCATCTTTCGTACAGCAGCGACCAATGCAGACTTTGTCGACCGTCTGCGCTACACATCGAATATCACGCAGTATGGATGGATAAGGAATTAAGGAAACCCTGATACATTCCGTAATTCAATGAGAACATTTATTATTTATATAGTATAGTGATATTCATCATACGGTACTCTGTATTTTTTCTTTACCCCATGGGGAATGTTGTGTTATAATCACAAATGTTAAAACTGCAGACGGGAACAGCGAGAGGAAACATGGATACTCTGACCTCCTGTGTGCAGCACCGTATTTTATGGGTTGTGGGAACTTCCCACAAAGGAGGAAACAGTATGAAGAAGACAATGGTAGCTGCTCTTGCAGCTGCACTGACGGTCGGCGCAGCGTCCACGACGTTTGCAGCGGCAAACCCGTTCTCGGATGTGCCCCGTGATCACTGGGCATACGATGCTGTGACGCAGCTTGCTGCGGACGGTGTTGTCGAGGGCTATGGTGACGGTACGTATCGTGGTGAACGCAACATCACGCGCTATGAGATGGCGCAGATGGTCGCCAAGGCGATGGCAAAGAGCGATATGCCCGCATCGGATCGTGCTCTTGTTGACCGCCTTGCAGCTGAGTTTTCAGATGAGCTGAACAATCTTGGTGTTCGTGTCTCGAACCTCGAGAAGAACGCTGACATGGTGAAGTGGACGGGGCTGCTCCGCTATGACTATTCAAGTGTACGTAAAGATGGAAGCGCACGTACGAACAAGGATCTTCTCCGCTTCCGCCTCTTCCCGACGGCTGAGGTCAACGATCATTGGAAGGTTGGGGCGCGTCTTCAGGCAGATACCAACATGAGGACGGATAATGGCGACTTTGGCACGAAGGATACCCAAAAAGGAAAGGATAAAGTCGTTGTTGACCGTGCTTATGCAGATGGTACTTATGGCAAGCTGAATGTTCGCCTTGGTAAGCAGGATCTTTTTTCCGCTGCAGATGAGGGCTTGGTGTTCGATACTGCTTTCTCGGGCGGGATTGTAACATTTGGGAATGTCGTTAAGGCAAAGATTGCTGCGGGACGTATGTCTGATTTTGCTAGCAAGGAGGCAGGGAAGGAGGATGCTGCTGGTAACTATCAGAGCATCGAACTCACCACAACGCTGGGACAACTGACTGGCGGCATCGGTTATCATCATGTAAATAGCAACTATTTCAAGACGCTTCCCAGTTATAACAAGAATGCCAATGCTGCGGACAATGCAAATATCTGGACCATTGGTGGTAGTTATAAGTTTGATAAGAATGTAGCGCTCAAGGGTTCCTATGCACAGAACGCAGAAGCGGATATTTATAAGAAGTCTGCAAACATTGAGCTTAGCTATAAGGGAGCCAAGAAGTCGGATATGGGTTCTTGGGGATTATTCCTTGCTTATCGCCATCTCGGAAAGTATGCTTCCTTCGCACCGACCTATAATGTAGGTGCTGCGGATCAGAAGGGAATTGCTGTTGGAACCAGCTATACTCTCTTCAAGAACGTTCTCGCGAAGGCAGAGTACTTTAAAGGGAAGGAAATCTCTACAGATACGGATGTCAGCAAGCTCTTTGCGCGTGTAGACTTCTCGTTCTAAAATTTTCAGCGGAATTTCTGCACAAAAAGAGCGCTGCAATCGCAGCGCTCTTTTTGTGTGTCTATAATATCTCTCTCAATATCCATGGAATCAGCGGCTCACGGCAGGGTGGAGCGATCCGATCTGCCGCCTCCTTTGCCTCCTTGGATGCATCCTCGGGGGCAATGCCGATATCTGCCATACGCAGAAGCTCCACATCGTTTTCGTAGTCGCCACAGGCGATGATACGTCGTCTCGCGCAGTCAGGCATTGCTTTTAAAACCTCTGCCATCGCACCCTTGCTCGTTCCGGGCGGGACGAATTCGAGGTAGTTCTCCTGCGAATAGAAAGAGGTAGATGCCTTGTCAACGCCCAGCTCTTTTGCAAGACGCTCCACAAACGAGAGATTGATCGGTGCATCGCAGATAAAAAACTTCAGCCAAGTCTCATCCTCGACGCGCTTCAAACTCGTGCGGATCACATCGTAGTACTCTTCGGAAAGGCGCGGATCATCGTTCCCTTCGGGGGTAAGAATGTAGCAATGCTCCTCTGTATAGACTTCGACGCAGGCGCGCGGAAACTGGTAGAGAACGCGCGCGGCAAAGGTACGCCAGAGATCACCGTCCAATGTGCGTGTTTCAAGCACCTGATTCGCCGCGATATCCTTGAGCATGGCTCCGTTGAAGAAGATGCTGGGGGTATTGACTGTGATCCCCTCAAGATAGGGGAGGGAGGAGTCCGGCGTGCGCCCCGTCGCTGCAGCAAACATGCCGCCCGCAGCGGCAAACGCATTGAGTGCGCGTTTATTCTCCTCGGAGATCATCTCGTGGCGCGGAATCAGTGTACCGTCCAGATCACTGATCAGAAGGATATCGTCGTATCTTTTTTCGCACATAGTATCCCAATGCCTATCAGATAGTTTTCCATCATCGCCGGTCCGTCGTGGGTCAGAATGGATTCGGGATGAAATTGGATGCCCTCGATTGGGAGGGTTTTATGGCGTACGCCCATGATTGTCCCGTCGCCGAGATCGCTTGTGATCTCAAGCACATCGGGGAGACTCTCTCGCTCGATGATGAGGGAGTGATAGCGCGCGACTCGCGTGCCCGCATGAATGCCCTTGTAGATACCCGTGCCGTGGTGACGGATGGGAGATGCCTTGCCGTGGACGATCTCGTGTGCGCGGACAATCTTACCGCCAAACACCTCTCCAATCGCCTGATGTCCGAGGCAAATCCCTAGGATCGGTACTTCACCGCCCAGTTCGCGTATGATGTCCTCTGTGATGCCTGCGTCCTTTGGAAGCCCGGGGCCAGGAGAGATCACAATGCCCTCATAGTTCTTTTTGCGGATCCCATCGATTGTCGTCGCATCGTTGCGGACGACCTCAACCTCTGCACCGAGATTTGTCAGCAGCTGATAGACGTTGTAGGTAAAGGAATCGTAGTTGTCAAGCAAAAGCAGCATGGTTCTCCACCTCCTCTACAACCTCGAAAAGTGCCTTTGCCTTCTGTAAAATTTCGAGGTATTCCTTCTCGGGTACGGAGTCCTTGACAATGCCTGCACCTGCTTGGATGATCGCTGTATCGTCATTTTCGATGCACATGGTGCGCAGCGTGATGCACATATCCATATTTCCGCGAAAGTCCATGTAGCCGACTGTTCCGGCGTAGAAGCCACGATCTTCGTGCTCCTCTTCGTGGATGATCTCCATCGCACGCAGCTTTGGTGCGCCGCTGACGGTTCCGGCAGGGAAGGTTGCACGCAGCACGTCCATTGGGGTATAGGTAGGATCAATCTCTCCAACGACGCTGCTGACCATGTGCGAAACGTGGGAGAATCGTTCGACCTCCATGAGCTTTGGCACGCGCACCGAGCCGGGCGTGCTGATCCGTCCGAGGTCGTTGCGTGCAAGATCCACAAGCATGGCGTGTTCGGCACACTCTTTCTCGTCGGAGCGCAGTTCCGTTGCGAGCAGCGCGTCCTCCTCGTCCGTTTTGCCGCGTTTCCTTGTGCCGGCGATGGGATAGGTATAGACCGTACTGCCCGATACTTTGACCAGCATCTCTGGGGATGCTCCGACCAGTTTTATCTCTCCGAAATTGTAGTAGAACATATAGGGAGATGGATTGACCTGCCGCAGCCGTCGATAAAATAGAAATGGGGGACGCGTGATCTTCTCACGGAAGCGGAAGGAAGGTACTGCCTGAAAGATATCGCCCGCATAGATATGTTCCTTGATGCGACGGACGGTTTCGAGGAACGCGGCGGGCGGCGTTCCGTACCGCGCCATAAAGTCTACGGATTCTGTACGTCGCGTTATATTTGTCGCAGGCGGCGTGAATGGTGAAGCAAGGCGCTCCCGCATGGCGGAAAGACGCTCTGCAGCCTGTTCGTAAAGTGCGTCTGGATCGCCGTTTTCACGAATATCTGCGAGGTAGTGAAGCTGTGCGCTGTTGCGTAGGGCATCGTAGACAACAAGATAGCGACACAGCATGAATTGACCAAGGAGATGCTCACCGCCCAAATGTACGCCACGCACGCGGTCAAACGTCGCTGCTGTTTCGTATGTGAAGTAGCCAGCCAATCCACCGTGTACGAGCGGTAACGCCTCATCGTCTGCAGCGGCGGGGGTAAAGCGTGCGGCGAACGTCTTCATCGTCTCGTGCGGTGCGCCCGCAATGCTCTTCATCAGACCATTTTCATTGATGAGAAGTTTGTCTGCAAAGACCTGCAGATGTACGAACGGTTCTCCGCCGATGAACGAGTAGCGCCCAAACTGCTGCTGCGTCGTGTCGACGGACTCCATGATGTAACCCTGATGTTCGCCGACGAGCTTGTAGTAGATGGATACGGGAGTATCGAGATCCATTGTCAGCTCAGTTGATACGGTAATGAGATTTGCTGTCTTTGCGGCTGCGATAAACTCCTCTTTGCTCAAACTCAGCTTCATTTGTTGATCTCCATGACGACATCTCTCTCCTTGCGACCGAGCACCCAACCGAGTACTTTGAGCTCGGCATAGAGCATCTGCTGCTGCTCGCGGTTGTTCTCACGGCTGAACTTCAGCTGTTTGTACTGCTGGCGTCCGAGGTTGTAGCGCGCAAGGATCTCCGCCTCGCTGCGCATCTTGTGGCGTCCGCCCGCGTGCATCCGTACGAGTTCCTCCACGTCTGCCTCTCCGTAGGTGGGGGGCTTCGGCGGTGCAGCCATCTGCCTGACGAGATCGGTGATCTCGCGATCATTCATGCTCATAGCTGTCTCCCTTTCTTTCAATATGCGGCGGCTGCGACCTCTGCCAATTCTGATTACGCCTTTGCGCCGCGTTCTTCCATATAACGAATCATCGCCTCTGCGACGTGCTTCGCATCCTTGACCACCTGCACGACATTCCATGGGCCAAGTACGACATCACCTGCCGAAAATACCCCCTCGCGTTCCGTCATGCCGTTTTCGTCGACCTTGACCAACCCCTTTTCGTTGAGCGTAATGCCTGTCGTCGAACGGACAATCTTGTCCTTTGCTGCCTGACTTGCCGCAATGACCGTACTATCGGCGGGAATGAGGTAGGGCTCGCCCTCACTGATGAGATTCTGATCCTCATCAAAGACGCGGTCATACATCATCGGCCCCTCGGGGGTGACGGAGTGAATGCCCTTGCCATATTGGATCTCACAGCCGTCCATCAGGGCGTACTCCAGCTCGCGTTCGCTCGCTGAGATTCCATTGCGCCGTGCGTAGATTGTGACGTAGCGGCTGCCCTTGCGAATTGCCGTGCGCGCCACATCCATCGCGGAGTTGCCCGAGCCGATGACGGCGACGCGGTCGCCGAGGCGGTAGACATCTGGATTCTGGAGGTAGTTGACCGCATAGTGGCAGTTGCCAAGTGTTTCGCCGTGGATGCCGAGACTCTTTGCACGCCAAGCTCCTGTTCCCATGAAGATTGTTTCATAGCCGTCGCGGAAGAGATCGTCTACGCTGAGTGCACCGCCGATTGTCGTGTTTGGGCGGATGTGAATGCCAAGTGTGCGGAGCTTCTCCTCGTAACGGTCAATCGTCGAGGGCGGCAGGCGGAAATCCGGAATGCCATAGCGAAGCATGCCGCCAATCTTCTGCATACGCTCGAAGATCGTGACGCCGTAGCCCTCCTGTGCAAGCTTTACGCCGACGACAATGCCGGCGGGTCCCGCGCCAATCACTGCGACGTTGTGTCCGTTGTAGGACTTGCGTGTGAGTACGAGCTTGTCGAGATAGGTATCCGAGATGTAGTGCTCAATGCTCGAGATCTGAATCGGTGCTCCACGTCGCCCCTGGATGCAGTTGCCCTCACACTGGGCATCGTGGTCGCAGACGAGAGAGCAAAAGACACTCATCGGGTTGTTGTCGTAGAGCATCGCGCCCGCCTCGTTGATCTTTCCGTCGAGGAACAGGCGGATCATCTCCGGGACATTGGTCTGCACGGGACAGCCCTTGATGCGGCAGAGCGGTTTCTTGCACTGAAGACACCGTCGTGCCTCGTTAATGACGTGAACGGCCATTGTTGATGATTCCTTTCGTTACATTCCATTGTCTCTTAAAATACGTATACACGTTGCTCATTATAGCACAATTCCATTCCGCTGTCATAGGCAGAAAGAAAAAGAGCCACTTTGTGCAGTGCTATTGATTTATTTCAATTACTGCAGCGATTCAGCAGCTCGGCGACGGCGTGAGGGAGATTACTGCTGGCATCCGCCAGATGGAGGATGAGACGCAGAGCCTCTTGAACCTCTCGCAGAAACTTGCAGATGAGACGAAGAAGTTCAAGCTGTAAACGATAAAAATGCCAATGGGGGTCGCTGCACTTGCAGTGACCCTTTTCCTGTTGTATGATAGACACATTGATAAGGAGGCGTTTTCATGGGAAAAGCGATGATTATTGGAGCGGGCGGCGTCGCGAGCGTTGCCGTGCACAAGTGTTGCCAGAATCCGGAGGTCTTTGAGGAAATCCTCATTGCCTCGCGTACGAAATCAAAATGCGATGCGCTGAAGAAAAAGTTGGACGGCGGCAGGACAAAGATTCAGACCGCCGCCATTGATGCGGACGATGTGCCAGCACTGACTGCGCTCATTCGTAAGTTTCAGCCGGATGTCGTACTCAACCTTGCGCTCCCATATCAGGATTTGCATATTATGGATGCGTGCCTTGCGGCGGGCGTGCACTATGTCGATACGGCGAACTATGAGCCGGAGGACACGGCGAAGTTCGAGTACAGCTGGCAGTGGGCGTATGCAGATCGCTTCCGCGAGGCGGGGCTGACGGCGATTCTCGGCTCGGGATTTGATCCCGGGGTGACGGGCGTATTCAGTGCATACGCGATGAAGCACGAGTTTGATGAGATCAACTACATCGATATCCTCGACTGCAACGGCGGCGACCACGGCTATCCATTTGCGACGAATTTCAACCCCGAAATCAACATCCGTGAGGTTTCGGCAAAGGGGAGCTACTGGGAGAACGGCGCGTGGGTCGAGACAGAGCCGATGGAGATCAAGCGTGTCTACGACTTTGCCGAGGTGGGGCAAAAGGATATGTACCTCCTTCACCACGAGGAGCTCGAGTCACTCGCGAAGAACATCAAGGGCGTGAGGCGCATCCGTTTCTTCATGACATTCGGTGAGAGCTATCTCACGCATCTGCGTTGTCTCGAGAACGTCGGCATGACCTCGATCGAGCCGATTGACTTCGAGGGGCACAAGATCATCCCCCTGCAGTTCCTCAAGGCGGTGCTGCCCGATCCCGCGAGCCTCGGCCCGCGCACAAAAGGCAAGACGAACATTGGCTGCATCTTCCGCGGAAAGAAGGACGGCAAGGACAAAAATTACTATCTCTATAACGTCTGTGATCATGAGAAGTGCTACGCCGAGGTCGGCTCACAGGCCGTCGCGTATACGACGGGCGTGCCTGCGATGATCGGTGCGATGATGGTGATGACGGGCAAGTGGCGCCGTCCCGGCGTGTTCAACGTCGAGGAGTTCGATCCCGATCCGTTCATGGACGCGCTGAATGCCTGGGGCTTGCCGTGGCAGGAGAGCCATAACCCGGTGCTGGTGGACTGATGGCGGCGCGTGCAGAATGGCGAACGGAGTGGGAAGAGGTTCCCACTCCTTCCTACCTCGTCTACGAAGAGCTGCTGGAAAAAAACCTTAAAATCCTCGCGGAAATTGCAGAGGATACGGGAGCCAAGGTGCTCCTCGCGCAGAAATGTTTCTCCATGTATCACTACTATCCGCTGATTGGGCGCTATCTCTCGGGTACAACGGCGAGCGGCATCTATGAGGCGCGGCTGTCGCAGGAGGAGATGGGCAAGGAGAACCACGTCTTTAAGCCCGCCTACGAGGAGGACGAGATTCCGCGGCTCGCGGCGATTTGCGACCACATTGTATTCAACTCGTTCGCCCAGTGGGAGCGGTTCGGTGCGGCGGCGCGTGCAGCGGGCGCGTCCTGCGGCATCCGCATCAATCCCGAGCGCTCGACGCAGGAGCATGCGATCTATGATCCGTGTGCGCCGAACTCACGCCTCGGCGTGAAGATCGCGGATTTCCGTGCGGATTTGCTTGAGGGATTGGATGGTCTGCATTTTCATACGCTCTGCGAACAGGGGGCGGATGCCTTGGCGGCGACGCTTGAAGCTGTTGAGGAGAAATTTGGCAAATACCTCCACGGCATGAAGTGGCTGAACTTCGGCGGCGGGCATCACATTACGCGTGCGGACTATGACATTCCGCTGCTCAAAAGACTGATTCGTCACGTACAGGAGACGTACGATGTTGCAGTCTATCTCGAACCGGGCGAGGCGGTCGCTCTCAATGCGGGCTTCCTCGTCGCCGAGGTGCTTGACGTGCAGACGGATGGGAATGTCATTCTGAACACGTCCGCCGCCTGTCACATGCCCGATGTCATTGAGATGCCCTATCGTCCGCCTGTCGTCGGCGCGGGTGAGGCAGGGGAGAAGACGCATACCTACACGCTTGCGGGGCCGACCTGTCTCGCGGGTGATAGGATCGGCACGTACTCCTTTGACACGCCGCTTGTCGTGGGCGACCGTGTCGCCTTTGGCGATATGGCGATCTATACGATGGTGAAGAACAATACGTTCAACGGAATGCCCCTGCCGAACATCGTTGCCGTTTCACCCTCCGGAGAGTGGGAGATTGTGCGTGAATTCGGCTACGATGATTTCAAGATGAGGCTCTGAGAGAGGAACCGCTGTGATGGCGGTTCTTTTTTTTGGATCATGGGACTTTTTGACACGACATCTATATAAATAAAAACAGTTATTAAAAAGTATAAATTTCTATTGACATGAAAAAATTCATGTGCTATGATACATCCATCATAAGGACACACGCAATCGTCCGACAGGAGGACGATTGGTTTTCATCAAAGGAGGATATTCAATGTCACTCATCAACAAGGAAATCAGCGATTTTTCGGCACAGGCTTTTTTGAAGAAGGAAGGAGACGCAAAGGGCGATTTCGTCACCTTCACGAAGGCGGATCTCAAGGGCAAGTGGAGCGTGTTCTTCTTCTATCCGGCGGACTTCACGTTTGTCTGCCCGACGGAGCTGGCTGACCTCCAGGATCAGTATGCAGAGTTCCAGAAGCTTGGCTGCGAGATCTTCGCTGTTTCCTGTGACTCCCACTTCGTTCACAAGGCATGGCATGAGAGTTCTGAGCGCGTCGGTAAGCTCACGTATCCGATGCTCGCAGACCCGACGGCAAAGCTCGCACGCGACTTCGATGTCTACATTGAGGATGTCGGTCTTTCCGAGCGTGGCACGTTCGTTGTGAACCCTGAGGGCAAGATCGTTTCCTATGAGGTGAGCGCGGGCAATGTTGGCCGCAATGCGCAGGAGCTTCTCCGCAAGGTGCAGGCACTCCAGTTCGTCGCAGAGCACGGCGATGAGGTTTGTCCCGCACGCTGGAAGCCGGGCGATGAAACCCTCAAGCCGACCTTCGACCTCGTCGGCAAACTCTAAGACGGTATCAAGGGCACTTCGCGGCAGCACGCGCGAAGTGCTTTTCCTATGGAGGTGCCGATTCGTCGGTAGTTCCCCATGAAACGTAAACGAGGTGATTTGGTGGACAAAATGTATGATGCCGTCATCGTCGGCGGCGGCCCGGCAGGCCTTTCTGCCGCGATCTATCTGGCGCGTGCAAAATGCAAGGTGCTCGTCATCGAGAAGGAGAAGGTCGGCGGACAGATCACGATTACCGCCGATGTCGTGAACTATCCCGGCACGGGGAAGGTCAGCGGTTCCGAACTCGCGGCGCAGATGGAGCAGCAGGCACGCGGCTTTGGCGCGGAGTTCGTCGAGGCAGAGGTCATCGGCCTGAAGCTCGATCAGGACATCAAGGAGCTTGAGACAACGGCGGGTACAGTGGAGGCGCTCAGTGTCATCCTTGCAACGGGAGCGAATCCGCGTCAGGTCGGTTTTTATGGCGAGAAGAAGTTTCAGGGGCGCGGCGTTGCCTACTGTGCGACCTGTGATGCCGAGTTCTTTACGGGGATGGACATCTTCGTCATCGGCGGCGGGCTTGCGGCGGTGGAGGAGAGCATGTTCCTCTCACGCTACGGCAAATCGATCACGATCCTTGTGCGCAGCGATAAATTCCGTGCACCGCAGACGGCAGTGGACGCGCTTGCAAACTATCCGAACATCAAGGTTCGTTTCAATACAGTGGTAGAGCGCGTCGGCGGAGAGACGATGATTTCCTACGCCGACTTCCGCGACGAGGTGACGGGTAAGATCGAGCACTACATGGCGAAGGAAGGAGAGACGTTCGGCGTCTTTGTCTTTGCAGGCTATGTGCCGAATACGGGACTCTTCCGCGATCAGGTGGCTCTGAACGAGCAGGGCTATATCATAACGAACGAGGAGAAGGAGACGAATGTCAAGGGGGTCTTTGCGGCGGGCGATGTCTGCATCAAGACACTCCGTCAGGTGGTAACGGCTGTCTCGGACGGTGCGGTCTCTGCGGTTGCGGCAGAGCGCCATGCAGCAGCTCTCCATGACCGTCTGAACCTGCCTGCATTTGCGCGTGCCGAGGTGGATGCGAAGCGTTTTGAGCAGCGCAAGAGCTCCATCGAAAAGGAATCGTCCGAGGGGAATGAAACGAACTTCATCTCTGCCGAGATTCGCGAGCAGCTGCAGGCGGTCTTTGATAAATTTGAGAGCACGGTCAAAATTGTCGGACACTATGACGACGGCGATCTCTCGCGTGAGCTGCGCGGCTTTATGGATGAGTTCGCAGGACTCACGGACAAGGTCAGCTATGAGGAACGTGCCGATGCGGACGGTGCGCCGGGCATCGAGTTCCTGCATGGTGACGGCACGCCGAGCGGCATCACGTTCCACGCCGTTCCGGGGGGGCATGAGTTTAACTCCTTCATTCTCGCACTTTACAATGTAGCGGGGCCAGGTCAGGAGCTGCGTGACGAGACGCGTGCAAAGATGGAGCAGATTTCCGCACCAGCCAAGGTCAAGGTGCTCATGTCGCTTTCCTGTACAATGTGTCCCGATGTGGTGGCAGCCGTGCAGCGCATTGCGGCAGCGCGCACAGACGTGTGTGCGGACATCTATGATATCCGCTACTTCCCAGAGCTGAAGGAGAAGTATAAAATCATGAGTGTTCCCTGCATGATTGTGGATGAAAAACTATACTTCGGCAAGAAAAATATTGACGAGATCGTTGATATTCTAGTCAAACGTTGATAAGATAATCAGCGGTGGAGTGCTGGGCAATTACTGCCTTTCCCATCCATCGCGCCGAGCGAATGCTGTCTGTGCCCCTGAGCAAGGCATAGAGGGACGGCATCTGCGTCGACTGATATATTTTGTGTATTTAGGAAGCACTGATAAATTCAGCCACGCCATCTTAGCGCATCTTTTTTGCCCGCTTTTCGTTAGCAAATCCTCCACATAGCTTTGGCTATGCGTCCGGTTTGCTGCCTCAATCGGACGAAAAAATCTACGCCAATCTGACGGACTTCATTTTATCAGCGATTCCTTTATTATAGCAAAGGAGAGCATTATGGAACTCAAGGGATCACAGACCGAGAAGAACCTCTGGGCGGCATTTGCCGGCGAATCGCAGGCGCACACGAAGTATCTCTACTACGCGTCGCAGGCGAAGAAGGACGGCTACACGCAGATCTCGAACATCTTCAACGAGACGGCGGTCAACGAGAAGGCACATGCAAAGATCTGGTTTAAACTCGTGCACGGTGTCGGCGATACGAAGGCAAACCTTGCGGATGCCGCCTCCGGGGAGAACGAGGAGTGGACGAGCATGTACCCCGAGTTTGCGCGTGTGGCGCGCGAGGAGGGGTTCGACAAGATTGCACGCCTCTTTGATGCCGTCGGCAAGATCGAGAAGGAGCACGATGCCCGCTACAAGCTCCTCCTGCAGAAGGTGGATGAGGGCACGGTGTTTGCACGCGATGAGAAAATCATCTGGCAGTGCCTCAACTGCGGCTATGTCTGCGAGAGTCCGAAGGCACCGATGAAGTGCCCAGTCTGTGAGCATCCGCAGTCCTTCTTCCAGCAGCTTGTACAGAACTACTGAGCCATACGGCTTTGACGGAAAGGGGCTGTTGCACGAAGTTTTCTAGCTTCGTGCAACAGCCCCCTTTTATTGATAGGAGAATGATATATATGCGCAGGAAATTTGACTTGTCCGCCTATTTTGTGATCGGTCCTGAGAATACACATGGGCGCCCCGTGGTGCGCGTGATCGCGGAGGCAATACGTGCGGGGTTCACCTTTGTCCAGATCCGCGCGAAGGGGGCGGACGCACGCGAGATTATCGATCTCACGCGTGCAGCAGCGGATGTGATCGCCGCACAG
This sequence comes from Candidatus Centipeda massiliensis, assembly GCF_900290285.1. Classification (GTDB taxonomy): domain Bacteria; phylum Bacillota; class Negativicutes; order Selenomonadales; family Selenomonadaceae; genus Centipeda; species Centipeda massiliensis. The sequence goes on from NZ_LT985758.1 coordinate 85,302, forward strand.
GAGAAGTCGGATGCTGTGGCACTCGTTGTAAACGACCGTCTGGATGTCGTGCTCGCGGCGCGGGAGCAAGGGATCAAAGTGGACGGTGTGCACGTCGGGCAGACAGATATCCCCGTTGATGTTTGCCGGAAGTATCTCGGTACAGATGCGATTGTCGGACTCTCTGCACCGACGACGGAACTGCTCGACTATGCGGCGCACTGTGATACTGCGTGCATTGACTACTTCGGCGCGGGTCCTCTGCACGCGACACCAACAAAGCCCGAGGCGGGACGTACCGCTTCGGGCGAGATCGTGACGCACAGCTTTGAGGAACTCGCCGAACTTCACCGCATCAGTCCTGTGCCCGTCGTCGTGGGCGGCGGGGTGAAGGCGGCAGATCTGCCTGCGCTCAAGGCAACGGGCGTCGAGGGCTTCTTTGTCATCAGTGCCGTCACGGGCGCGGAGCATCCCTATGCTGCTGCGGAGGAGTTGGTGCGTTTATGGAATGCGTAGAGGTGCATCTACTGTTTTGATTCTCTAAAGATGCTCTTGGTGGTGCGATGTCCCGACCGATTGCGTAACGAGGTGTTCGTGAGGGACACGCATTACAGCATATCACTCATTCGTAATATTTTAGCAGGCTCTGCGTGCCGTCAGCCCCACCGCCGCGCTCCTCGATGGCGCGTGCCTCGCGGAGCACCTGCTCGAGAACGGGAAGCACTGCACCGTATTCCTTTCCCGTCTCGGCACCGATTGTCATATCCTTGACGAAGTGCTTTATCATAAAGCCGGGGGCGAAGTTGCAGTCGAGCGCCATGCGTACCATGTTGCTCATCTGGAAGCTCGCCGCCGCGCCGCCCGAGATGGAAGCGTAGACCTTTTCTACATCGAGCCCTGCGGCGCGCGCGTAGGCAAATGCCTCGCACGCACCCGCAAGTGCGCCCGCGATGGCGATCTGATTGGCCGCCTTCGTCTTTTGTCCCGCGCCTGCCGCGCCCTCGTAGACGATGTTCTTGCCCATCGCTGCAAAGACGGGGCGCATGGCATTGAACGCATCCTCGTCACCGCCGACGAGAATGTTCAGCGTGGCGTTCCGCGCGCCCATATCACCGCCCGTGACGGGGGCATCAAGCGCGTGGATGCCGCGTTTTTTTGCCTCTGCGTAGATACGCTCGGCGAGTGCGGGGGAGGAGGTTGTCATATCGGCGGTATATGCACCCTCTCTGAGATTTGCGAGGATACCGTCTGTGCCGAGATAGACCTCCTCCACATCCTTTGGATAGCCGACGATGGTGATGACGGCGTCCTGCCCGCGAGCACACGCACCAGGACTGTCACAGTACTTTGCGCCGCGTGCGACGAGCTCATCTGCTTTGGACTTCGTGCGGTTGTAGACGCTGAGTTCATAGCCCGCGTCCATCAGATGTCCCGCCATCGCTGCACCCATGATGCCAAGTCCGATAAATCCAATTTTTTTCATGATTACCCCTCCATATTGTATGAATAGATTTCTTGCAGTTGTTTGTTCAATTTAGGAATATCTTTTGTGATCGTTTCCCACAGCAGTTCCTTATCTGCCGATTCATATTCGTGCGCAAAGAGATTTCTCATGCCCCTCATTTCAGCCCAAGGGACTTCTGTATGAGTGTTTTTGAACTTCTCGGATATCCGCTTGGACAGTTCACCAATCTGAAAAAGTGCCATAGAACAGGCATTGTAAAAAACATGATCGCGTTTGAAGTTCTCCTTCGAGAAATCAAAACGATCTACAGTCTCGATGATTTCCTCACAATGCCGTAGGATATGCTCAACAATACGACGATCCCTATCGTTCATAGAGCAAAACCTCGTCTTTCTTTAGATTTTCCTTGAACGCCTCCGAATCAGGGAGCCTACTCAGCAAATCGAGTTCTGTACCCAGTGCATCAGAGAGTTCTGAATAGATACCGCCAAGCATGAAGAAACTTTTAATATCCCCTTCAATACGAAGATCCACATCACTTTTCTCCGTGGCATTGCCACGCGCATACGAGCCGAAGAGATAGGCTCTTCGGATGGGGTATTTTTTACATACGGGAGCAATGCACTCCCGTATCCTTGGAATGGACAGCATAGCAATACCTCCTCTCAAGGCTCCTTGTTCTGTGTGTGCCTTATATTTAGGATAAATCAAAACATGGAAAATGTAAATGAAAATGAAGGACTTTTTTGATGGATTCCGAATTTTATAATCATAAGAGTGATACGAGAAAATATATAAATTTGGAGGGAGGATATTTTATGCGGCTCGAATTTTTGGGCGCAGCGCATGTCGTCACGGGATCATGTTATCTGCTTCATGTGGGGGATCACAGCTATCTCATAGACTGCGGTATGTACCAAGGAACACGCCGTCTGCGCGAGATGAACTACGAGGATTTTCCATTCAATCCCGCCGAGATCGAGGCTGTTTTTCTGACGCACGCGCATATTGACCACTGCGGACGCATTCCGCGGCTCGTGCGCGAGGGCTTTCGCGGTAAGGTGTATGCAACGCGCTCGACCTGTGACCTCGTCCGTATCATGCTGCCGGACTCGGCGCACATTCAGGAGAGCGACGCGGAGCTCATGAACCGCAAGAATGCGCGTCGCAGCGAGGCGCCCATCACGCCGCTCTATACACAGGCGGACGCCTTTGCCGCGCTTGAGCTGTTTGAACCCGTCGCCTATCAGTCCACGCTGCAGGTAGATGATCTGAAGCTCACCTTCCGCGATGCCGGGCATATCCTCGGTTCTGCAATTCTTGAGATCGTGGTGGAGGAGAACGGGCAGGAGACAAAGCTTGTCTTTTCGGGCGATCTCGGTCAGCCAAATCAGCCGATTCTGCGTGATCCCGAGACGATTGCGGGGGCAGACTTCCTGTTCGTCGAGTCCACCTACGGCGACCGCATTCACCGCGACTATGACAAGGAGACGGCACTGCTCGAGGTGATCCGCGACACGATGGATCGCGGTGGAAACGTCATCATTCCGTCCTTTGCCGTCGGGCGGACGCAGACACTGCTCTATTACTTCTACAATCTCTGGAAGGCGGGACGGCTCGACGACGATATTCCCATCATCATCGACAGTCCGCTCGCAATCCAGGCAACACGCGTCTTTCTCAAGAACTATGAGGACTTTGACGAGGAGACAATCGCGTTCTTTGGAGAGCAGGGGACGATTCCTGCGTTCCCGCAGGTACGCATTGCGGAGACGGCGGCGGAGTCGCGTGCGCTCAACTCCGCCGAAGGCTCGGCGGTTATCCTCTCCGCCTCGGGCATGGCGGATGCGGGGCGTGTGCTGCACCACCTCAAGCATAATCTCTGGCGGCCGGAGTCCACGATCCTTTTCGTCGGCTATCAGGCGGAGGGAAGCCTCGGACGGCGTCTCGTCGACGGCATCAAGCGCGTGCGCGTGCTCGGTGAGGAGATTGCTGTCAAGGCGCAGATTCAAGTGCTCGATGGCTTCTCTGCTCATGCGGACGCAGAGCAGATCGTTGACTGGATGCGTTCGATCAGTGCGCCGCGCCCCGCGAAGGTGTTCCTCGTTCACGGCGAAGGGCAGGCACAGGAGGCGCTCAAGGAGCGCATACAGGAGCAGCTCGGGCTTGAGGTCTATGCACCATTCCTCGGCGATATCGTGACGATGCAGGGGCGGAGTGCGAACCTCATCCCGTCGAATATCCCATCGGTTTCGGTCGAAGCGGAGATGGAGGATGTCATGCGCGACTTCGATGCGGAGTATCGTCAGCTGCGCAAGGCGATTATCCGCACGGTTGTACGTCAGCCGAAGCTCATGGAGCCGATCATCCGTACGATGCAGAAGGCGCGCAATTACTTCAAGAAACTCGCCGCTCCGTACAACATCTGAGCAGAATTTCTTTTTACAAAATGAAGAATAATTATTTAAAAATTGGATATCGCAGAACCGTGAGTGCCACACTTGCATAGTACTGTGAAATACGTTAAAATAGGGAAGCCTAAAATGGCTTTCCTATTTAATATGTATCGATTGAAGAAAATCCGTATGTATTCATACGGATTCGGATAGGTGGTGTTATTTTGGAATCCCCATTTCGTGTCGGGGTGGACGTCGGATCGACGACGATCAAGCTGGTCGTGCTCGGCGAGGAGCATGAGATCATCTATAAGAACTACGCACGGCATTTCTCCGAGATTGGAAAGGCGCTGCAGGACAATCTTGCGCAGCTGAAGGGTGTGGTGGGCGAGGCGAAATTCTCGTTCGCACTCACGGGATCAGCGGGCATGGGCATTGCCCAGCGCATCGGTCTGCCGTTCGTGCAGGAGGTCATTGCCTGTGCCTCGGCGGTGCGCCGTCTTATTCCGGAGACGACGACGGCGGTCGAACTCGGCGGCGAGGATGCCAAGATTACGTATTTCGGCGATGCACCGGAGCAGCGTATGAATGGTGTCTGCGCAGGCGGTACCGGATCGTTCATCGATCACATGGCGTCACTCCTCTCGACAGATCCCATCGGACTCAACGCACTTGCGGAGAAGGGCAAGCGCGTCTATGCAATCGCCTCGCGCTGCGGCGTGTTCGCCAAGACGGATATCCAGGCGCTCATGAACGACGGTGCTGCAAAGGCGGATATCGCGCTCTCCGTCTTTCAGGCGGTTGTCAACCAGACCATCGGAAATCTTGCGCAGGGGCGTCCGATTGACGGTACGGTTGCCTTTCTCGGCGGTCCTCTGCACTTTCTCCCGGAACTGAAAAAACGCTTTATCGAAACCTTGAAGCTCGACGCGGATCATGTCGTCGATGTGGATTACGGCAATTATTTCGTCGCGGTCGGCGCGGCGCTCTCCGATGATGCCGGAGTGACGGATATGCGGGAGATGGAGGCGTGCATTGCACGCGCGGAAGCGGCTGCGGCGGCAGAGACGCGTACGTCGGATATCACCCTCTTTAAGAATGCCGCAGACTATGCTGCGTTCAAGAAACGGCATGATCGTGACTGCGTCAAGCGCGGCAGCCTAGCCGACTATCGCGGTCCGATCTGCATTGGCATCGATGCGGGGTCAACCACGACGAAGCTCGTTGCCATCGGCAGGGACAAGGAGCTGCTCCATACCTCCTATGGGAGCAATCACGGCTCTCCTCTGCAGTCCGTCATCAATGCACTGCGGGAGTTCTATGCCGTGATGCCGGAGGGCGCGTACATCGCTGGATCGATGACAACCGGCTACGGCGAGGCGATTGTCAAGGCGGCGCTTCACGCGGACGGCGGCGAGGTGGAGACCTTTGCCCATCTGCGTGCAGCGCAGGAGTTCTGTCCCGAGGTCACCTTTGTTCTCGACATCGGCGGGCAGGATATGAAGTGCTTCTTCGTGCAGGACGGCAGTGTCGGCAACATCACGCTGAACGAGGCGTGCTCCGCGGGCTGCGGCTCCTTTATCCAGAACTTTGCCGAGGGGCTGCACATGACCGCTGCGGAGTTTGCAGGCAAGGCAGTGGATGCAAAGGCACCCGTCGACCTCGGTACGCGCTGCACGGTCTTTATGAATTCGAAGGTCAAACAGGCGCAGAAGGAGGGGGCGGAGGTTGCCGATATCTCGGCGGGCATTGCGCTCTCGGTCGTCAAGAACGCACTGTTCAAGGTCATGCAGATCAAGGATGTATCGACCCTCGGCGATCACATCGTCGTGCAGGGCGGGACGTTCTATAACGATGCCGTTCTGCGTGCACTTGAGAACATCCTGGGAAAGGATGTCATTCGTCCCGATATCGCGGGGCTCATGGGCGCATACGGCGCTGCGATTCTCGCACTTGAGACGGGGACGGAGCGGTCGACCCTGCTCGGCGCGGAGGAGCTGGGCGCATTCGAGATGAAGACCAGCTCCTATCGCTGCGGTAAATGCGGCAATAAGTGCCTCATCACGATGCAGCAGTTCCCGAACGGTGAGCGCTACTTTACGGGCAACCGCTGTGAGCGCGGCATCGGCGGCGAAAAACACGAGGACGATACGCCGAACATCTACAAGTTCAAGTATCGCCGTGTATTCAAGCACTACAAATCACCCGCCGAGCCGCGTCGCGGGCGCATCGGCATTCCGCGCACGCTCAATATGTACGAGGACTATCCGTTCTGGTTCACGTTCTTTGACAAGCTCGGCTACGGTGTTGTGATTTCGGGGAAATCCTCGCCGCAGCTCTTCTACAAGGGCATGGCGACGATCCCGTCGGACTCGCTCTGCTACCCCGCAAAGCTCGCGCACGGACACATCGTCGATCTTGTGGAAAAGGGCGTCGATACGATTTTCTATCCCTGCGAGCCGCACAACATGGAGGACAAGCCGGGTTCTTCGGCAAATAATTTCAACTGCCCGATTGTCGCGTCCTACGCGGAGAATATCCGCATCAATATGGATATCCTGCGCGAGAAAAACATTCGCTTTATTCAGCCGTTCCTGCCGATCAATGACCGAACACGCATGATCGAGCGCCTTGTGGAGGAGTTCGGCAAAATTGAGGGCATCGGCAAGAAGGAAATCACTGCCGCCGTCGATGCGGGGTATGCCGAGATTGAGCAATACCGGCAGGATGTGCGTGACTACGGGCAGCAGATCCTCGACCGCATTGCCAAGACGGGCGAGCATGCAATTCTCCTTGCGGGGCGCCCATACCACGTCGACCCCGAGATCAATCACGGCATCCCAGAGATGATTCAGTCCTACAAGTTGCCGATTCTCTCCGAGGATGCAGTCTATCATATCCCTGTGCACGAGCGACGGCTTCAGGTCGTGAACCAGTGGAGCTACCACGCGCGCCTCTATCATGCGGCGCAGTTTGTCGCGGAGCATCCGAACGTGACACTCATCCAGCTCAGCTCGTTCGGTTGTGGTCTGGACGCACTCACGACCTCCGAGGTGCGCGAGATTCTCGAATCGCATGAGCGCATCTACACCATGATAAAGCTCGACGAGGTGTCGAACCTCGGTGCGGCACGCATCCGTCTACGCTCGCTGATCGCCGCGCTCGCGCGGCGGGAGAACCCCGCCTATCACGAGGCTCCCGTCATCGAGCGCCCACGCTTCACCGAGGACTGCAGAAAGACGCATACGATTCTCGCACCACAGATGGCGCCGATTCACTTTGACCTCTTCCGCACCACGATGAAGAAGCACGGCTACAACGTCGTCATCCCGCCGATGCCGGACAAGGGCGCAATCGATCTTGGGCTGCGCTATGTGCACAACGATATGTGCTATCCCGCGATTGTCGTTATCGGTCAGCTGCTTGCCGCACTGAAGGCGGGGCTCTGCGATGCCGATCACACGAGCATCGCCCTCTTTCAGACCTGCGGTGCGTGCCGTGCGACCAACTACCTCGGCGTGCTGCGCAAGGCGCTGCGCGATGCGGGCTTCCCGAACGTCGCCGTCTTTGCCGTGCGCGGACTGCCCGAGGAGACGGATAGCTTCGCCTTCAGCCGCGAGATGATGGTGGACGCCATCAAGGCGGCGATCTACGGCGACCTTCTCATGAACGTTCGCAATCGCATGATGCCGTACGAGCTTGTCAAAGGTACGACACAGGCGGCGTTTGACAAGTGGATGGCACGTGCAAAGGACGAACTTGAGCACGGCAGTGTGTTCAAGTTCCGCCGCATGGTAAAGGACATCGTACGCGACTTTGATCATATCCCCATCGACGAGCATCTGTGGAAACCGAAGGTCGGCATCGTCGGTGAAATTCTCGTCAAGTATCACCCCGTTGCGAACAACGACATCGAGACGGTGTTGATGAACGAGGGGGCAGAGGTCGTCATGCCCGACTTTGTGGACTTCTTCCTCTATTCCGCTTACGACCCGATTGCGCAGCACAAGCTGCTCTCCGGCTCGTACAAGGATCGGCTCTTCGGTCGTATGTTCATCAAGGTCATTGAGTTCTTCCGCGCCCCCATGCGCAAGGCGCTGAAGGAGAGCTGCCACTTCCGCCCGCCGCAGTCCATCGACCACACGGCAGAGCTTGCGGCGCGTCACGTCAGCCTCGGCAATATGGCGGGGGAGGGCTGGTTCCTCACGGGCGAGATGGTGAAGCTCATCGAGGAGGGCGTGCCGAACGTCGTCTGCCTTCAGCCGTTCGGCTGTCTGCCAAACCACATCACGGGCAAGGGGGTTATGCACGACCTGCGCAAAGCATACCACGGCGCGAACATCACGGCGATTGACTGTGATGCGGGATCGAGCGAGGTCAACCAGCTCAACCGTCTGAAACTCATGCTCGCCGTCGCAAAGGAGCGGCAGCCGGCAAAGCCGGATTCTGTGATGCAGACAACCGAAATCGCAAAAAGAAGATAATGCGTTTGGAAAAGAGCTATGTTTTCAAGCATGGCTCTTTTTTTATTACAAAAACACGTTCCACGAACAAAAATTTCACAAAAATTTGTTCCAAACTATTGACCGAACATTTTTTCTGTGTTATTCTATATCCGAACAGAGGTTTTGAGAATATACATACGGATATAAGAAGTTGTTTTCATAACCAAAGTGCGTTAAACAGCTTCAAGGAGGGATAACGATGAAGAAGATTGGTCTTTTTCTCAGTGTATGTGCTCTTATATGGATGGGCATTTCCGCACTTCACCTGACAAATCCATATCTGCGCTCAGCGGACTTCATCGAGGTGCAGGTGTCGCGCGGTGAGAATGTCTGGTCCATTGCACGCAGGTATGCGACGAGAGAAACGATGGCGGAGCAGCTTGAGGAGGCGATCATCGAGGTCAACGGGCTTGCGCCGGATGGCTCAGTTGCCGCTGGTCGTCGTCTGCGCGTTCCAGTCATTGAGCCTGCCGAGCAGCTGCAGGCGATGGCCGAGCACAAAGCCCTTGACACAGCCGCCCGTGCGCCTTATAATGGCGTTACCGATTAGGGTGGAAACATATAGGAATCACTGATAACGATGCCTTGTTCCTAGGGGATGGATTTCCTATCCCACAGGGGCAGGGCTTTTGTATATTTGGAAGGGAGAGCATTTATGATAAAGCTGACACTGCCGGATGGCTCCATTCGTGAGGTTGAGGCGGGGACGACGCTGCTGGACGTTGTCAAGGGGATGAGCAATTCGCTCGCAAAGAAAGCACTGGCGGCGAGCCTTGATGGGAAGACGGTCGATCTGACAACGCCCGTGACGCAGGATGCCGCGTTTCAGGTGCTGACCTTTGAGGATGCGGGTGGCCGCCATGCACTGCGCCACACGGCTGCACATATCATGGCTCAGGCAGTGAAGCGCCTCTATGCGGACTGCAACGTGCAGCTCGCCATTGGTCCCGCGATTGAGAACGGCTTCTACTATGACTTCGACATGGATCGCCAGCTGACGGATGCCGATCTGCGCGACATCGAGAAGGAAATGAAGAAAATTGTCAAGGAGAATCTGAAACTTGAGCGCCGTGAGATCCCGCGCAACGAGGCAATCGAGTTCTTCCGTGCCAAGGGCGAGAACTACAAGGTCGAGCTGATCGAGGATCTGCCCGAGGACGAGGTCATCTCCACCTATACGCAGGGCGAGTTTACGGATCTCTGCGCCGGCCCCCACGTCATGAGTACGGGCAAGGTCAAGGCGTTCAAGCTGCAGAGTGTGGCAGGTGCGTACTGGCGCGGCAGCGAGAAGAACAAGATGCTGCAGCGTATCTACGGAACGGCATTTGAAAAGCAGGAGGAGCTCGATGACTACCTCCACATGCTTGAGGAGGCGGCAAAGCGCGACCATCGCAAGCTCGGCAGGGAGCTTGACCTCTTCAGCATCCATGAGGAGGGGCCGGGCTTCCCGTTCTTCCATCCGAACGGAATGCTCCTGCGCAATTCTCTGCTCGACTACTGGCGGGAGGTGCACCGCCGCTACGGCTATCAGGAGATCAGCACGCCTGTAATCCTCAGCCGAAAGCTGTGGGAGACCTCGGGGCATTGGTTCCATTACCGCGAGAATATGTATACGACCGAGATCGACGAAGAGGACTATGCGATCAAACCGATGAACTGTCCCGGCTGTATGCTCGTCTATCGTTCCCATCTGCACAGTTACCGTGATCTGCCGCTGCGCCTTGCGGAACTTGGGCTTGTGCACCGGCATGAGCTCTCGGGAGCGCTGCACGGACTCTTCCGCGTCCGTAACTTCACGCAGGACGACGCGCATCTCTTTGTGACCCCAGACCAGATCGAGGGGGAGATTCAGCATACGATCGATCTCTTTGATGAGGTCTACCGCACATTCGGACTCTCGTACAAGGCGGAGCTCTCCACGCGCCCCGAGGACTCGATGGGCTCGGATGAGATGTGGGAGCTTGCGACGGAGGGACTGCGCAAGGCGCTTGAAAACCGTGGCTTGGACTTCGTGGTCAACGAGGGCGACGGGGCTTTCTATGGACCGAAGATCGACTTCCATCTGCGCGATTCCATCGGACGTACATGGCAGTGCGGCACGATCCAGCTCGATATGAGTCTGCCCGAGAAATTCGATCTGACCTACATTGGTGAGGATGGAGAGAAGCATCGCCCGGTCATGCTGCACCGCGTCGTTTACGGCTCAATCGAGCGCTTTATCGGCATTCTGATTGAAAACTATGCGGGTGCATTCCCCGTATGGATGGCGCCTGTGCAGGTGCGCATCCTGCCGATCACCGAGCGTCATGCGGCATACGCAGAGGAGCTGCGAAAGAAGATGTTCGACCTAGGTATCCGCGTCGAGGTCGATGACCGCAACGAAAAGACGGGCTACAAGATCCGCGAGAGTCAGGTCAAGAAGACGCCGTATACGCTTGTTGTCGGCGACCAGGAGCAGGAGAACCATACCGTTGCCCTGCGCAAGTACGGCGAGAAGGACAGCACAACGCTGACCGTGGATGATTTCATCGCGCTCGTGCAGGAAAAAATTGCGACACGCACACAGGAGTATTGACAAGACCTACGAATATGTGGTAGTATGGCATCTGTTACAAGCAGAAGCCACCGCTTCTCACCTGCGGGCGCACAGCGCGTCGGGTCGAATGAAAGATGACAGAAATTTTTCAAGGGTGGCTTTGTGCCGCCCTTTTCTATTGCAGGATGGCGTATATGCGTGCATCCGAACCAGGAGGTGTTCTTGCCATAAGCAGGGAATCTTTGCGAATCAATGAGGAAATCCACATCCGTGAGGTGCGTGTCACCAGCGCGGAGGGAGAACAGCTCGGCATCATGCTGACGCGCGACGCCCTTCGCATGGCGGAGGAGCAGCATCTCGACCTGGTCGAGGTTGCGCCGAAGGCAAAGCCGCCCGTCTGCCGCATCATGGACTTTGGAAAGTTCCGCTACGAGCAGCAGAAACGCGAGAAAGAAGCGAAGAAGAAGCAAAAGACCATCAGCATCAAGGAGGTCAAGCTGCGTCCGAACATCGACGAGCATGACTTCAATGTCAAGCTGAAGAATGCGCTTCGCTTTGTCGAAGAGGGCAACAAGGTCAAGGTGACGATCATGTTCCGCGGCAGAGAGCTCTCTCATCCGGAACTCGGACGTGCGGTTCTCGACCGCGTTGCCGAGCGGATGACAGACCTCGTGACCATCGAGCGCGGTGCAAAACTGGAGGGGAAGAACATGACGATGATCCTTTCCCCGAAGGTACAGAAGCCGACTAAGACAGTCAAACCCGCGAAGGAAGATAAAGGAGGAAATGGCGATGCCGAAGATTAAAACACGCCGCGCTGCTGCAAAGCGTTTCAGCGTAACAGGAAGCGGAGAATTCCGCCGCAACAAGGCGTACAAGAGACATATTCTGGAGAAGAAGACGCCGAAGCGCAAGCGCAACCTGCGCAAGGCTGCCCTTGCCGATACGTCGGACTACAAGCGCATCCGCAAGATGCTCCCCTACGCATAACTGGGGCAACGAATAAACCCCATGAGGGTAGGAACTAGGAGGAAACGCAATGCCAAGAGTAAAGAGCGGTGTCACAGCACATCGTCGTCATAAGAAGATCCTGAAGCTCGCGAAGGGTTATCGCGGCTCGCGCAGCAAGCAGTTCAAGAAGGCAAACGAGACCGTCATGAAGGCGCTCTACTATGCGCGCCGTGACCGTCGTGCGAAGAAGGGGACGTTCCGCCGTCTCTGGATCGCCCGCATCAATGCTGCTGCCCGCGCAAACGGCATCTCGTACAGCCGCCTCATTGCAGGTCTGACGAATGCCGGTGTCGAAGTCAACCGCAAGATGCTTGCTGATCTCGCCATTGCCGATGCAGCTGCATTCACGCAGATCGTCAACGTGGCGAAGGAGAACCAGTAAGAAGAGATTACGTCTGATGAGTCGTTTGATTCATCAGACGTATTTTTTACGATATGAAGAACATACAAAGCATTACTAGCGCGGCGAATCCGCTGATTCGTCTGACCCATGCCATTGTGCACACGCATCGCCGCGCGGCAAAGGAAGGGCTGTTCACGGTTGAGGGACTGCGTCTCGCCGAGATGGCGGCAGAATCGGATTGGAAGATCCGCCATGCGCTCGTGACGGAGCGTGCAATGACCGGGGAGCGGACATGCGCGCTCATGAACACGTTGCTCAAGCGCGACATTCCCACATTTCTTGTTGCGGAAAAACTGTTCTCGACACTCTCTGACACGGACAGTCCGCAGGGCATTTTGCTTGTCATGGAGCGCCCAAGGGGCGGCTCGCTGGATACGCTTTATCAAGAGCGCCGTGCGGATGAGATGCCTCTCTATATCGTACTTGACCGCGTGCAGGATCCCGGCAACGTCGGGACAATCCTGCGGACAGCGGATGCCGTCGGTGCGTCCGGCGTCATTCTCCTGCACGGCTCTGCAGATGTCTACAGTTCCAAGGTTGTGCGTGCGACGATGGGCGCCGTCTTTCATGTCCCGTTTGTCCTTGGAGTCACGCCAGAGGAGCTGATTCACTTTGCAGAGCGTACGTCGATCGCACTCCTCGCAGCCGCATGTGATGCAGAGGCGCGCACTCACTTCGCGGCAGATCTGCGGCGCTCCGCGCTCATCGTACTTGGCAATGAGGCAAACGGCGTGTCGGAGGAAATCCTGCATGCGGCAGAACATGTCTACATCCCCATGCGTGGGTACGCGGAGTCGCTGAACGTCTCTGCGGCGGCAACCGCAATTCTGTATGAGGCATTTCGTCAGCGCCTCTGCGTATAAACAGCAAAAGGGCTTGATCTAAACCGCGACCAAGCCCTTTGTGCTATGTAACTATGTAACTTTATTCCGACAGCAGTGATAGGATTCGCTCCTTTGAGATGAGTCCGATGGAGTCGTTGATCAGCTCACCGCCCTTGAAATAGAGGAGTGCAGGGATGCTCATAACACCGTATTCCTCGGCGATGTCCTGTGCATCGTCCATGTTGATCTTGCAGATCTTAATGTCCGAGCGCTCCGCAGCGATTTCCTCAAGAATGGGCGTGAGCATACGGCAGGGCGTGCACCACGTTGCCCAGAAGTCGACAATAACCAGTTGGTCACTCTGCAGCACCTCAAAATCAAATGTTTCTTTTGTTACTTCAATAAGCCCCATCATCTGCACCCCTTTGCATCATCTTGCACACTTTTATCTATCATATACAATGTTCCTATCTTTTTCAAGTCCTATCAGTGATTCCTTTGGTTGCGCGTAAACGAGAAAAGGTATATAATATCGAAAAAAGGGGAAGTCATCATGGATGAAGATAGAAAAGCGAGGGAAGGGAATATGACCGGAAAGAAGAGAATTTCGCTGAGTTCTGTACTTAAAAGGCATAAGTTCATCTTTGATCTGATGAAAAACACGACCTTTGATTATACCTTTATGATGGATCCCGTCGCCGATGTTTTTCTTGCGGCTCCGGCATTCGTTCAGGCGTATGACCTCCCCGCAGAGACGATGGAGCATATAGCAGATGTACTGAGTCCGCTCGTCTATATGCAGGATCGAAAGCCTCTGATGGAACTCTTGTCCTCACTTGTCAGTCTTGCCGAGGGGCGGGATCGTCAGCTTGACTTTCGCATGAAGAACGCAAAGGGCGACTATTCATGGCTGCGTCTGAAGGGAAAGATTGGATTGTCTGAGGATGGGCATCCGAATCTCTTCGTTGGGACGATCAGTCAGCTCGCGCGACGCAACTCGGCGGACTCTGTGACGGGACTCCTCAATCGCTACCAATTCATTGAGGATCTCGGTGTTGCGCTGCGTGAGGCGCGTGAGACGGGCGGCGGCGGTGGACTGCTCGTCATGGGCATCGACAATTTCCGCACGGTCAATGAGGCGTTCAATCACGAGATCGGCGATATTATCCTGCGGCAGATCTCGGAACGTATTCTTCAGAATATCCCGCGTAAGCTCTCTCTTTATCGGCTGGATGGTGACGAGTTCGGTCTTATCTATCCGGGCGCCGATGCGGAGATGCTCACGGAGTTTTTCATCCGCGTACAACGTGAGTTTGCGCACCCGCAGGTCTACGACGGACGGCAGTACATTGTCACCGTGTCGGCGGGGATGGTGTTCTATCCGCAGTCGGCGCGCGATCCACTTGTCCTGCACAAATATGCGCAGGCGGCTCTGGATGCGGCGAAGTCAGGCGGCAAGAACCGCATCAATGAGTTCTCGAAGGAAGTCTATAACCGCTGGCTGCGCTCCCTGACGATACAGGAACAGATTTTGGAGGATGTCAAGGCGGGCTGCCGCAACTTTGAACTCTACTTCCAGCCACAGGTGGCGGGTGACGATCAGCATCTCGTGGGAGCTGAGACTCTGCTCCGTTGGAAAAATAGCAAGGGTCGCATGGTCGCACCGATGGAGTTTATCCGTATTCTCGAGGAAACAAAGACAATTGTTCCGGTCGGACGTTGGATCTTTGAGCAGGCACTTCGCGTCTGCAAGGAGTGGCGGAAGCGCATTCCGCTCTTCCGTATGAGCGTCAACATGAGCTATGAGCAGATCAAGGATCTTTCCTTCCTTGAGTTTATCGAGGACTGTCTGCGTCGGCACGATATGCCGTCGGATGCCGTTGTATTGGAGCTTACGGAAAGCAAAATTGTCAGCGATTTGAAGTTCGTCAATGCGCAGTTCGATGCCTTCCGCAGCCACGGAATCAAGGTTGCGATGGATGACTTCGGCACGGGCTATTCTTCGCTCTCTTCGCTCAAGAATCTGAACTGTGACATTGTGAAGATTGATCGTGCCTTTGTCATGCGGATCCTTGAGAATCACTTCGATCAGAAGCTCGTGGAGTATACGGTGGATCTATGTCACAGCATCGGCATGACGACCTGTATTGAGGGCGTGGAGCAGCAGGAGGAGTATGACTGTCTTGTGAAGATCTGCAAGACGGATACGATACAAGGATATCTCTTTGGGCGCCCCGAGCCGCAGGATATATTTGAAAAGAAATTCTTGGGGATGTAATGGCAAGAGAAAAGAAAGAAGAGGGGCTGACCCTCCTCGGCGAGCAGCGTACGGACTACGGCTACGACTATGCACCCGAGGTACTTGAAACCTTTCAGAATAAGCATACGGATCATGACTATTGGGTACGGTTCAACTGTCCCGAGTTTACGACACTCTGTCCGATCACGGGACAGCCGGACTACGGGACGATCTACATCTCCTATATACCCGCAGAGCGCATGGTGGAGAGCAAGTCGTTGAAGCTCTATCTCGTGAGTTTTCGCAACCATGGGGACTTCCATGAGGATGTGGTCAACGTTATCATGCGTGACCTCATTCGTCTGATGGCACCAAAATACATCGAGGTACAGGGAAAATTCCTGCCGCGCGGCGGTATCTCAATCGACCCCTATGCGAACTACGGACTGCCGGGTACGAAGTACGAACAGCTCGCGTGGGAGCGTCTCTCCGTGCATGACCGCGTGCCGGAACGGGTGGATAACCGTTGATGGCGCGGCAGAAACGCATCGCCATCATCAATGACATCACGGGATTTGGACGCTGCTCGGTGACGGTGCAGCTTCCGGTCATATCGGCGATGCGCGTGCAGGCGTGCCCGCTTCCGACGGCGATTCTCTCCGTACATACGGGCTTTCCAAACCACTACATTGATGACTATACGGAGCGTATGCGTCCCTACATGGAGAACTGGGCGGCGAATGCACTCGATTTTGATGCGATCTTGACGGGCTTTCTGGGGGCGGAGCGTCAGATCGAAGTTGTACTAGAGTGCATTGCGCGCTTCAAGGGGCGACATACACGCGTTATCGTCGATCCTGTGATGGGGGACAATGGCAGCCTTTACTCCTCCTATACGCCGGAACTCTGCGCGAAGATGCGCCAGCTGCTTCCGTACGCAGATGTGGTGACGCCAAACCTCACAGAGGCGTGTCAGCTGCTTGGCACTGACTATCCTACAAATGGTTTGGTGACGGAAGAAGAGCTTGGGGAAATGGCAGCAGCGATTGCAGCGATGGGACCGCGTGATGTCATCATCACGGGGCTCCATGCCGGAGATCATGTGCGTACGTATCTCTATGTGGATGGAGCAGGATGTGCCTTTGATAATCCCAAGGTTGGGCGTGACCGCTCGGGCACAGGCGATGTCTTCTCCGCGATTATCACGGCGTCACTCGTGCGCGGTATTCCCATTGAGGCAGGAGCGCGGCATGCGGCGGCGTTCATTGGGCACTGCCTTGCGTATGCCGAGGAGCTGGATCTGCCGTGGAACTACGGGCTCCCATTTGAGGAGTTTATGGGCGAGCTTACGACACTGTAACGCTGCAAACAAAATAGGGGCTGTTGCACGAAGCTAGAAAACTTCGTGCAACAGCCCTTGTCTATGTCAGCGATATTGCTACAAGCGCCCCTTCCACCGCTTACGCGGTCCCCCTCCCCCGTGTCGCACGGGGGAGGCTAGGATTATGGCATCTTAGCTTCCCCCGTCGCAACGGGGGAAGTGGCGAGTGCAGCGAGCCGATAGGGGCGTTCGTGCAACACCCTCTTTCTCATTTCTGTGTATGATAGGAGTATCTTATGATTGTATATGCGACACACGCAGGCGGACGCTATCTCCCTTTTGAGGAGAGCCTCAGGGAGCAGCCGGAGGGCAAGCGTTCCGTCTACGTCAATATCACAAATGACTGCAACTGTGACTGCGTCTTCTGCCTGCGCAGCATGAAGGAGATGGCAAAGGAATCCTCCCTGTGGATTGAGCATGATCCATCCGTCGAGGAGATCCTTGCCGAGCTTGACCGCCTGCCGTGGGAATACGTGCGTGAGGTGGTCTGCTGCGGCTTTGGCGAGCCGCTGATCCGTCTGGATACCGTACTTGCTGTCCTGCGCCATGTGAAGGAGCGGCACCCCAATGTGCCGACCCGCGTCAACACGAATGGACTTGGGGAACTCGAGCACGGCTGCACATTCGCGGAGCGCTTTGCAGGACTGCTCGATACCATATCCATCAGCCTCAACGCCTCGAATGCGGAGCGCTATCTCGCACTCACGCGCTCGAAATTCGGCATCTCTTCCTATGAGGCGATGCTGACCTTTGCCGAACACTGTAAGCCGTACGTGCCAAACGTCGTGCTTACCGTCGTGGAGAAGGTCGAGAACGAGGAGGAGATTGCGCTCTGCCGCAAGATCTGTGCAGAGCGCGGGCTGACGCTGCGCGTGCGCACGTACGAGGATAGCTAAACTTATTGTGTCAGCTTTGCGCCGTAGAGGGGCGTGCGCTGATCCATTGCAGTGAGGAGGCGCGGTACGGGCAGGATGCGCAGGATTACAAGGCAGATGATTGCCTCGGGCACGAGGTAGCTGGCATTGAACACGATGGAGTAGAGATAGGGCGACGTGTCGGGCGGTGCATACGAGCCGAAGAAGACAACGCCGGAGATGTAGTGGCAGAGGAAGCGTCCCGCGAAGGCGAGCGCTGCACCTGCATAGAACCGCCCTGGAACGACTGCGGCAAGCGCAAGCGCCATGTAAGGCAGCGGATAGTCAAAGATCACCTGCAAGGGATGAAGGATGAATGCGTCCTGCATGAGGTTTATCATACCGTAGAGGAACCCTGCAAGACAGCCGATACCCGCGCCGTAGCGATAGGAGAGAAAGAGCAGAGGCACCATTGCTCCGAGCGTGATGCTGCCGCCCTGCGGCATGTGAAAGAGCCGCAGCTGATGGAGAACAATGGTCAGCGCCAGCATCAGCGCGACATTGATGAGCATACTCGTCGTGAACCGGATGCGGCGCATCTGCAGATAGCCAAGGATGAAGATGAGTACGGCGAGCAGTGCGAAGAGACTCGTCGGTTGTGCGAGCAGCTCGGCAGCGCTCTTAATAATAGTGTCCATGGAGACCTCCTAGACGAAAGGATGACTATTTCGTATGTTGCTTTAGCATACTATAAATACGACGTGAATTCAATTCCCTCTGCGGTTTCCATTTTATCACGCTTTCATAGATTTTTTCAGATAGATATGGTAAACTGAGGATTGGTATTTTTGAGCGAATATGCAGAACCTCATCATTTCGTGCACATCTAGGAGGACATATATGGACGAGAAGATCAGAGAACTCAGGGAGCGTGCCCGCGCCGCGATTGCGGAGACGGCAGAGAGCCTCAGCGAACTCAACGATATACGTGTGAAATTTCTTGGGAAAAAAGGGGAGATGACCGCACTCCTGCGCAGCATGAGCGCCCTCGCACAGGAGGAGCGCCCGCGCATCGGAAAGATCGTCAACGAGGCGCGCGCCGAGCTTGAGGAGCTGCTCGCGGCGAAGTCCGAGGAGCTGGCGCACAGAGAACTCGCGGATAAGATTGCTGCCGAGCAGATCGACGTGACCTTGCCGGGACGCACGGCGATCATCGGGCATCTGCACCCGCTCACAATTACGCTGAATCGCATCAAGAAGATCTTCCTGCAGATGGGCTTTACCATCGAGGAGGGACCCGAGATCGAGAGCGACTACTACAACTTTGAGGCACTGAACCTGCCGAAGGATCATCCTGCACGCGATATGCAGGACTCGTTCTACATCACGGAGGACATTCTCCTGCGCTCGCAGACCTCGCCCGTGCAGGCGCGTACGATGCAGAAGAATGAGCCGAATACGCCGATCCGCATGATTGCGCCCGGCCGCGTTTATCGCCGTGATTCGTATGACGCAACGCACTCCCCGATGTTCACGCAGGTGGAGGGGCTGGTCATCGACAAGGGCATCTCCTTTGCCGACCTCAAGGGTACGCTTGAGCTCTGTCTGCATCAGCTCTTTGATGCGGAGGCAAAGGTGCGCTTCCGTCCAAGCTTCTTCCCATTTACGGAGCCGTCCACCGAGGTCGATATCTCCTGCTCCTCGTGTCATGGGGCGGGCTGCCACGTCTGCAAGGGGACGGGCTGGCTTGAGATCCTTGGCGCGGGTATGGTGCATCCGAATGTCCTGCGCATGAGCGGCTACGATCCAGAGCAGGTGTCCGGATTTGCGTTCGGCATGGGTGTCGAGCGCATTGCGATGCTCGCCTACGGCGTGGACGATCTGCGCCTGTTCTACGACAACGACGTGCGGTTCTTACATCAATTCTAAGGAGGCGGGACGATGCAGGTTTCTATCAAATGGCTGAAAGACTATGTGGATATTGACGAGACAGCGGAGGCAATCGCAGACCGCCTGACGATGGCGGGGGTTCCCGTGGAGCGGATTGTGCGCGCTGACGAAGGGCTTGAGAAGGTCATCACGGCACGCATCGAGAAGATCACGCCGCACCCGGACTCCGATCATCTGCTTGTCTGTCAGCTGGACATTGGAAAAGAAGAGCGGATTCAGATTGTGACGGGCGCATCCAATGTGCGCGAGGGGCATATTGTTCCTGCCGCCATGGTTGGTGCAGTGCTGCCCGACGGCAAGAAGATCTCGAAGGGCAAGCTGCGCGGCATTCCCTCAAACGGCATGATGTGCTCAGCGGGGGAGCTTGCGATCAATACCGAGGGGCTGCCTGACGAACAGGTGCATGGCATCTACATCCTGCCGGAGGATACGCCCGTCGGGATTCCTGCCGCCGAGGCACTGGGGCTTGATGATGTCGTGCTTGAGTTCGAGCTGACGGCGAACCGTGCAGACTGCTTCAGCGTCATCGGTATTGCGCGTGAAATCGCGGCACTGACAGGAAAGGAGCTGCGTTTTCCGTCAATTGAGGTGGAGGAGACGGCGTCCGAGAGTGCTGCCGAACTCGTTCACATTGGCATCGAGGCGGATGAACTCTGCCGTCGCTTCTCGGCGCGTGTGCTGCGCGATGTGAAGATTGCGCCGTCGCCCGCATGGATGGTAGAGCGTCTGCATGGTGCGGGCATCCGCGCGATCAACAATGTGGTCGATGTGACGAACTTCGTCATGCTCGAACTGGGGCAGCCACTCCATGCGTACGATTATGATATGGTAGCAGGGCACAGCCTCACAGCACGCCGCGCACGTGCGGGGGAGAACCTTCACACACTGGACGATTCGAGCCGTGTCGCCGTTGGGGATGAGCTTGTCATTGCTGACAGCGAAAAGCCCGCAGGGCTTGCGGGCATTATGGGCGGGCTTGAGTCCGAGATCACGGAGGGAACCACCTCGGTTATTCTCGAAGCGGCATCCTTCCACGGTCCGACGATCCGCCGCACCGCACGCCGCATAGGACTGCACTCCGAGTCCTCTGGCAGGTTCGAGCGCGGTGTCGATGAGACGGAGACTGTGCGTGCGGTGACGCGAGCCGCACAGCTGCTCGCCCAGATGGGCGCGTGCACGGTTGCAAAGGGCGTGGTCGATGTCTATCCGAAGCATCGCGTTCCGACCGTGCTTGAGTTCAGTGCACGCGCTGTCGGGGAGCGTATTGGCGCGAATATCCCCGGTGACTGGATGGCGTCGGCGCTCCGCTCGCTCGGCTTCATCGTCGAGGAGAAGGGGATTGAGACCTATCACGTTGCCGTGCCATCGTGGCGCGGAGATGTTGCCCTCATGGAGGATATTACCGAGGAGATCGCACGCCTTTATGGCTACGACAACATCGCTTCGCGTCTGCCGATGGGAGCCGTTCAGCAGGGCAGAACGAGCGAGCGGCAGGACTTTGTTGATACGATGCGCGGGGCACTTGCCGCGCTTGGCATGACGGAGGAGCTTTCCTTCAGCTTTACAAGTGAGAAAACCCTCGATAAACTCGGTGTTCCCGAGGACAGTGCGCTTCGTCAGGCAATTCCCATCATGAACCCGCTCACGGACGAGTATCCGCTCATTCGTACGACCCTTCTCACGAGCGTGCTCGAGAACGCTGCACGCAATGTCGCGCGTAAGAACATGGATCTGCGGCTCTTTGATATCGCGCCTGTGTTCTTCCCAAAGGCACTGCCCGTTACAGAGCTTGCGAACGAGAAACTTATGGCTGCAGGTCTGATTACGGGACGGCGCAGCCCGATTGCGTGGGATACGGACAATGCACAGGTCGATTTCTACGACATGAAAGGCATCCTTGAGCGATTCCTATCGGCAATCGGTGTGCAGAAATACACGGTGGAGCGCGGCGAACACTTTGCCATGCACCCCGGCAAGACGGCGTTCTTCAAGAAGGGGCGCGACGTGATTGCGATCCTCGGTGAGATTCATCCGACCGTCGCTGCGAACTTCGGCATTACGCAGAGCGTCTACGTCTTTGAGATGGAGGTCGATACCCTCCTGCGCTACCGCAAGAAGAAAAATGGGATTACGTCGCTGCCGAAGTATCCGGCATCGACGCGCGACCTTGCCATCCTTGTAGATGCCGGACTTTCAACGGCGGAGATCGAGCGTGTCATCGCGAAGAAGGGCGGCAAATTTTTCCGAGGGGCGACACTCTTTGATGTCTATATGGGCAAGCAGGTCGGGAGCGGGAAGAAGAGCATGGCGTTCCATCTGCACTTCCAGTCCGATGACAAGACCCTGACCGATGAGGAGGTGGACGCAGCCTTTGCGGACATCCTTGAGGCGGCACAGAGTCAGCTTCATGCACAACTGCGTGCATAAAGGCGGTGAGAGCCATGGCAGAGGAGAAGAAACAGCCCCAGCGGGTCGTCATTGAGATGTTCGGGCAGACCTATCAGCTCAAGACGGATGACCCTGAACGGCTCAAGCGTCTTGCGGCAGAGAGTGACCGCCGGATCAAGGAGATGTCGAAGAAGGTGCGCAGCTTTGACGTGCAGCGCATTGCCGCGCTCACCGTCCTGCAGATGATGGATGAGTATGAGCAGCTGCAGCGGGACTATGACGAACTCGTGCAGCTGCTTGAGGAAAAATAATTGCAATAAAATAGCTGTGGTGGGAAAATCCCATCACAGCTATTTTGTTGCGCTTTTATCGAATGCTAAAGCTGACGTTTGTGGTGACAGATACCGTTCCGCCCGTGGGGTTCGGGTAACTGCCAACGGCGTATGCCGCTGCAACCGCAGCATCGTCAAGCATGCCATGTCCAGAGGAGGAGGCAATCGAGACACTTGTGATTGCACCGGAGGCACTGATCGTCGTGACAATCGTCGTCGTACCCTCAAGGCGACGCTTCATCGCCATATAGGGGTATTCCTTGTTCGCGTTGACCGCTGCCCAGAATCCGTTTGTATCAAATGGTGCACTGCCTGTACCGGAGACGTTGCCGTCACCAGATCCCTGTCCGGCACCCGAACCGGAACCTACGCCCTGTCCGTCGCCCGTACCATCACCGCTGCCCGTGCCCGACCCTGAGCCAGAGCCGGAGCCGCTGCCCTCACCGCTGCCTGAGGCTGAGCCGGAGGCTGCAGAGGAAGGTGCGGCTGTTGAGGACGAGGCGGAAGTTTCAGAAGCCGCCTGCGGTACGCTGACAGCATCCGGTGTCGGTACGACCGCTTCCGTTGGTGTCACAGGTGGTATGGTTTGCTGCACCGTCTCGACGCGCTTTGCAACCTCCTCCGCCTTGAGCGGCTCGGGGAATAGGTTTTCGGCACTGCCGCCGCCCTCGTGTCCGCTGCCCTGACTGAAATCAGAGGCTTGGAGATCGATCTCGTAGACTTGCTGCTCCTTTTCAGCAACAACGACTGCAAGACCGACGGCGAGCAGGAGAAAGATCACGAAGTGAACTGCGGCAGAGACAATATAGGCCTTACTCCATGAGAGATGTTGCTCCATAGATCTATCCCTTCTGTTCTGCGGCAATCGAGAGCCGTTTTACCCCCGCTCCTTTGAGCATATCCATCACGGCGACGACCTGACCGTGTGCCGTGCGCTTGTCTGCCTGCAGGACGACCGCCGCATTCGGGTTCTCCTCCATGTGACGTTTCATGATTGCCGCCGACTCCGTGATGCTCACAGGATTGTTGTCAATCGTGATATGCCCCTGCTCGTCGATCGTCATAATGATCGGGAGCTGTGCCGGAGCAGTCGCACTCTGCGCCTGCGGAAGCTGAACGGCGAGCGCCTTCTGCGCGACCGTCTGCAGACTGTTCATCATGAAGAAAACAAGCAGGAAGAAGATGATGTCGATCATCGGGATAATCATGAACTCCGGCTTTTTCTTCATGCGGTGATTGCTAAAATTCATTACGCATCCCAGCTTTCTTTCTTTGCCGTGACAATCGTCGCGCACAGACGCTCCGTATCCGTCACAATCGTGTCGAGCTGATGGCTAAAGTAGGTGTAGACGCAGAACGCGATGATCGCAACACAGAGTCCCGATGCCGTTGCGACGAGCGCCTCGCCGACACCGCCCGTGATCGCGGCTGCGCCGCCGCCTGCGTCGAGCACGCTGAACGTCTGGATCATGCCCGTGACCGTGCCCAAGAGACCGAGCAGTGGGGCAATCGTGACAATCGCGCTCAGATAGTCGAGATAGCGGCGGAAATTGATCGACTCCATCGACATGCGGTCAGAGAACGAGCCCTTCATCGAGGTCTCCGTGGATGCGTTCTCCATACCGCTCTCGATGATACGGGCAATCGCGGAGGGGAACTCCTTGCAGAGTTTGCTGACCGTGTCGAAGTCCTTCTGCATGGCGGCGTGGTAGACCCCGTGGAAGAACACGCGTGATCCCTTGCGGTTGATGCGGTAGTAGTAGAATCGCTCCACCGCAATCGCAAGTGTGATGAGTGAGAGAATCAGAAGGGGATACATGACGAATCCACCGCTGTGAAAGAGGTGAACTGCACTTTCAAAACCTGACATAAGCTAAGCTCCTTTGTATAGATTAGAACATCATGCGCATACCGAGACGGTAGATGCGCCCGCCCATACCGAGGTATGGGTCATATTGGTTGAACAGATTCGTGATGCCGGCGTAGAACGTGAGGAAGTGGTGGTAGTCCTTTTCGACCATGAGATTCCATAGACCGTAGTTCTTCTCGCGGGCAAGCTTTTCACGGGTGAAGTCATGCTGAATACCGCCTTTTACATGGGTATTGGCATCTGTTTCGTTGGGGAACAAATGATAGACTTCACCTGTTTCGGGGTTCGTGAACGTGTAATGAGGTGTCTCCGTAATTGTGTTTCCGTTTGCATCCATCAGTCGACCTGTGATAATGCGGTCGCGGATATCAAGATAGTTCCGCGTATAGTCGCCCCAGAATGTGGCACGCCAGCCGTTCTTCGGGTCGCTGTAGGTCATTGTGAGATTCAGCATGTGGCGACCGCGTCCCTCCAGACGCTTGCCTGACTGACGGTCATAAGCGTCAAGGTAGGTATAGCCCGCCTTGATGCTGAAATCGCGTGCAACCTGATGCGTAACCTCCGCCTCGATGCCCTGCGTACGCGCCTTGGAGATGTTCCGGTAGGTATAGACATCATCCGTAGCAGGCACATTGGACACCATAGATGTTTCATCAAGAATATTGTCCTCAATATACTGCCAGTTGGGCGCAGACTCTATCATGGATACAAGCGTATCATAGTCATAATATCCGTAGACACTCGGATAGCGTACCTGAGGATCATAGTAGGTGCGGCCATAAAGGTTTTTGCTCTGCTTCTCTCCGTTATACATGATCTGCATATAGTCTTTGTAGTCATTGCGGAAGAGGGTGAGCTTTGCACTGGTCTTCTTGTCGAAATCCTTTTCGACAGAGATGTCCATATTGAGTGCCTTCTCGGGCTTCAGCTCGGGATTGCCCTCGAACAGCCAGCCATTGCGAATCGGCGGCTTGGGATTCAGCGACGGTTCGTACATTTCCCAATCGTGATAAAGCTCGGCAATGCCGCCCGTCGCGAAGCTTGTGCCAATGTTCGTTTTGATGCGGACGTTGTTCTGTGCCTTATACGTTGCGCCAATGGAAGGGGAAACATTCACGCCGAAGTGGCTGTGGTTCGTGTAGCGCAGGGCTGGGATCACGAGCAGCTTCTTACCGACCTGCCAGTCGTCCATGATGTAGGCACTGTAGTAGTTCAGTGAAGCATCATAGATATTTCCGGTGTAGGAGCGCTTATTCGGATTAGACGGATCAT
Organism: Candidatus Centipeda massiliensis; assembly: GCF_900290285.1. Classification (GTDB taxonomy): domain Bacteria; phylum Bacillota; class Negativicutes; order Selenomonadales; family Selenomonadaceae; genus Centipeda; species Centipeda massiliensis. The sequence goes on from NZ_LT985758.1 coordinate 110,707, forward strand.
CCGGGTTGGGGAAACTATAGTATCTCGTTTCCTGACGCGCCGTCTGTCTCGGAACACTGATTCGTGTTCCCTCACCGTATTCATCGTGATAGTCCGCACCGACGGTGACATAGTGTTTGTCATGCGCCATCACACCGACGGATGCCTCGAAAACGTTATCAATGCGATCAAAAAAATCGAAATAGAAATGATGATAGGGGATTCCTCTGCCAAAAACACGATAAGTTACATCGGAATTATGTTCCGTTTGGTAGAGGCGCACGCGATAGTCCGCCCGGTTCGTCTGCTTCTTCCAGTCAATGCTGAAATTATTGCGCCACGCATCTTCCAGCGCCGCCATATCTATGACCCTGCCTCGCGTAAATCTGCCAAGCGTTGTATCTTTCTGCAAGTCCTCCGTCTGACGATCCGCCGAGAGGGTGAGTGTCTCATCCTTGCCGATGTTAAACTCGATGCGTGCGCTCATTGGATTGCGGTCGCCGTAGTACTGCATGGATGTGCCGTCATTGTCGTAGAGGAAGGGTGCAGTCTTGCTCCAGCCGTAGGAGAAGTCCATATAGGTGCCATTCCCAAGGTCACCCGTGGAGTAGCCAATGCTGTGGTTGTACTGGCTGCCCTTCACGTCGATCCATGAGCCTTCGGTCGTCAGACGGACGCCCTGTCGATGTGAGACCTTCGTGATGATGTTGATGACGCCGCCGATGGCATCCGCACCATAGCGAACGGTACCCGAGCCGCGAATGATCTCGATGTGGTCGATGTCGTCGAGTCCGATGCGATTCACCTCGTCCGTTGCACCGTAGTACTTGCTGAGACCTCCCGCGAGTCTGCGTCCGTCGACGAGGATGAGCGTGTGGCGCGGCTCGGCACCGCGGATGCCGACCGTCTTGCGCCCCATGTTGTCCGTGCCCATCTGGATGTCCTGCTCCGCCGCAAGTGCGTCCGAGAGTGTGCGTGCCCCCTTGCGGTCAAGATCCGCGCGGGAGATGATCGTCTTTGTTTCGGGAGCTTCCTTGAGCATCTCTTTATCGAAGTCCACCTCCACGTGGATGTCTTCGGTTGAGACTTTTGACTTACCCCCCCCCCCCGAAACGTCCTCTGCTGCATACCCATGCTGTGCTCCCAGGCAGGCAAGTACAGCGGCAGTCAGCAGTGCATATCGTCCATGACGCAATTTTCCTTTGAAAGACATTACACTAATACATCCTTTCATACATAGTGGGGATCACGGATAAATTCAGCCCTGCCATCTTGCCGCATCTTTTTGCCCGTACTTCGTCGGCAAACCTCCACATAGCCCTTGGTATGCGTCCGGTTTTCCTTCTTATTCGGACGAAACAATCTACGCAAAATTGACGGGCTTCACTTGATCAACAATTTCCTAAGCAATCCGCAATAGAAAAATGAAGCCGATTATCATTATAAAAGGATGCAGGAAGTTGTCAATAGGAAAATAATACTCTCTTGCAATTATTGTCATAACAGTGTTTTGACAATGCGTACTTTTTTTATTATACTAAAAGAGTTGAAAAGGACGGCAGACTGAGGCTTTTCAACCTACCCCGTAAGAAGGGAGGTGAATATTTGTTACTCGATCGTGTATTGCGTTTTTTTATTGTGCTCATCACGGCGATTGTGGGCGGAACTCTCTTTGAATTTATGATTCCGACGGTGAGCGGCTATTTCTCTGCACCGTTTTGGCATGTCGAACTCGGTGTGCTCGGACTCTCACCGGCAGGACTTCTGTGCATTCTATTCGGAACGATTCTCGGCGGTGTGATTGGCTATCCGCTCGCGCCGTTCTTCACGGGACGGCTCAGGCGTTTCTCCGTATGGGTGGAGGGGCAGCTGGGCAAGATGCCGACGCGGGATGTGATCGCAGGGGCAATCGGACTTTTTATTGGACTCATCATTGCGCGTCTTCTCGGTGACGCGTTTTCTATGATACCGATTGTCGGCGACTACATTCCCATTGTGTTCAGCATTGTACTCGGCTATCTCGGTGCTCATATTATGGTACGAAAGCAGGAGGAACTTGCGGCGGTCTTTGACTTTATCCCGCGATTCCTGCGCGATATGTCGCGCATCCGCGAGGGGCGTGTTCCCGCGCAGACAACAGGGCAGCCGGTGCAGACGGAGCGTCAGTACAAGCTGCTCGATACGAGTGTCATCATTGACGGACGCATCGCAGATATCTGCGAAACGGGCTTCCTTGAGGGGACGCTACTCATTCCGGTGTTCGTTCTTGAGGAGCTGCAGCACATCGCTGATTCTCCGGACTCGCTGAAGCGCGTGCGCGGACGCCGCGGACTCGATATCCTGCAAAAGATCCGCAAGGAGTCGCGCATGAAGGTGGAGGTCACGGAGGCGGATTTCGAGGATATTTCTGAGGTGGACTCCAAACTCTTGCAGCTGGCGCAGGAGGTCGGCGGCAAGATCATTACGAATGATTTCAACCTGAACAAGGTGGCACAGCTGCGCGGCGTTCCCGTGCTGAACATCAACGCACTCTCAAATGCGGTGAAGCCGGTCGCTATTCCAGGCGATCTCATGACGGTGCAGATTGTACGCCCGGGCAAGGAGCACGGGCAGGGGCTTGCCTATCTCGATGATGGAACGATGATTGTTGTGGATGGCGGATTTCACTGTATGAATGAAGTTGTATCCGTAGAGGTGACATCGGCGCTTCAGACGGCGGCGGGTCGCATGATTTTTGCGAAGCTGACACGGTGAATCGGATGGAGGATCGGTACATGGTAAGTGTGGTTTTTCCGGCGGCAGGACAGGCGCATCGGATGAATGCGGGGCTGAACAAGGTCTTTTTGACGCTTGCTGGCAAGCCTATGCTCCTGCGGACGCTGCTCACGTTTTCCAAGGTGTCCGAGGTTGGTGAGCTGATCGTTGCCGTCGGTGCGGATGAGGTGGATGCGGTGCGGGGGCTGCTCAGCCGCGTCAAGGGGCTTGCCCCTTGGAAGGTGGTTGAGGGCGGCACGGAGCGTCAGTACTCCATCCGCAACGGGCTTTCCCTCGTCTCGGAGGAGGCGGATATTGTGCTTGTGCATGATGCAGCACGCCCACTGATCCGCCGCGAGACAATCGAGGAACTGATCCGTGTCGTGCGTGTGGAGGGAGCGGCAATTATCGCCGTGCCGGAGAAGAATACGATCAAGATTGCCTCGGAGGACGGTATTGTCGTCTCGACACCGCCGCGCAGTACGCTCTGGCAGGTGCAGACACCGCAGGGCTTTCGCAAAGAGATTTTGCTTGAGGCGAATCGTCGTGCGGATGAGGACGGCTTTCTCGGGACGGATGACGCGAGCCTTGTGGAGCGCCTCGGCATTCCCGTGCACATCGTCAAGGGTGAGTACAGTAATATTAAGGTGACAACGCCCGAGGATATGGTGGTTGCGGAGGCAATTTTGCGCAACGACATGGGGGCGGGCGAACTGATGAAGACCGCCGTACATGAGGCAAAGCGACTCCTCGGCGGCGTTGTGCGGCGACGGAAGGGAGAGGGCGAATGACGCGGTTCGGTATGGGCTATGATGTGCACCGACTGGTCGAGGGGCGAAAGCTCATTCTCGGCGGTGTGGATGTGCCGTATGAAAAGGGGCTGCTCGGACACTCAGATGCCGATGTGCTGCTCCATGCGGTTTCGGATGCTCTGCTTGGAGCGGCGGCACTCGGGGATATCGGGACGCATTTTCCCGATACAGATGAGCGCTTTCGTGGCGCAGACAGCGGAAAGCTCCTCGCCGAGGTCGTGCGTCTTGTGCGTGCGGAGGGCTATGCCATCGGCAATGTGGATGCGTGTGTCGTAGCACAGGCGCCAAAGCTGCTGCCGTACATTCAAGAGATGCGTGAGAATATCGCGCGGATGATTGGCGTGGCGGTCAGCGATGTCAATGTCAAGGCGACGACGGAGGAGCGCCTTGGCTTTACGGGCAGCGGAGAAGGGATGTCTGCCTATGCCGTTGCTGGCATAGAGCGTATATAGGAGGTAGTAACGTGGCAAATCAGCTGAAGGAACTCTTGGGGATCGAGGTTCCCATCCTGCAGGGCGGCATGGCGTGGATCTCGGAGGCGAATCTCGCCTCTGCGGTATCGAATGCGGGCGGTGCGGGCATCATCTCGACGGGGGGGCGTACGACGGAGTACACGCGCGATGAGATTCGTCGCTGCCGTACGCTGACGGATCGTCCGTTTGGTGTGAACGTCATGCTCATGGCGCCGAATAAGGATGAGATTGTCGATGTGATCTGCGAGGAGAAGCCGGCGTTCGTAACGCTCGGTGCAGGTAACCCCGTTCCGTACTTTGAGAAGCTGCACGCGGCAGGAGTGAAGGTCATCCCCGTTGTACCGAGTGTGAAGCTTGCGAAACGTGTGGAGGAGAAGGGCGCAGACGCGATTGTTGTGGAGGGCATGGAGGCCGGCGGTCACATTGGCGTACTCTCGACCATGCCGCTGATGGAGCAGGTCATCCCCGAGGTAAAGCTCCCCGCCATCATGGCGGGTGGCTTTGGTGATGGGCGTGGGCTTGCAGCGGCACTCCTCATGGGAGCGGCGGGCATTCAGATGGGGACGCGCTTCCTCGTTGCCGAGGAGTGCGTTGTGCACAACAATATGAAGGCGAAGCTGATCGAAGCGGTAGACACGGATACGATTGTGACGGGCTTCACCATCGGTGGATCGGTACGCGGTATCAAGAACAAGTTCTCCGAGGAATTTGTCGCGCTCGAACTCTCGGGCAAGGCGACGAAGCAGGAACTGCTCGACCGTGCGACGGGTACGAACAAGCTCGCCGCCGTGGACGGCGATGTCGTCAACGGCATGATGCAGGCGGGCGAGACCTTGACACTCCTGCGCGAGATTGAGCCGGTCAAGGTGATTGTAGATCGCATTGTGCGCGAGGCGCGTGAGGTGCTGGCGCGCGCGGCAAAGATTGAGGTTTAAGGGGTAAATCAGGGGAATGGGAACCGACGAACTGACACGGATTCATGAACTCGCGAAGCGGGTCACGCTTCTCGAAAAGATGGCGCTGCGTCAGCAGAGTCGCATCGACGAGCTGGTGGAGCGTCTGGAGGCTGCGGAGCGTCGTGCGGGTGCTTCGCCTGTGCGCAAGGAAGCACAGCAAGCACCTGCCGATCATTCGGCGGCGGAGGCGAATGCTGCCGCACAGCGTACCGTTCCCTCGGTGAGTGACTTACTGGATGAGGAGATGAAGCGTGAACTCTCACGCGCCTATACCGGAGCGGCATCTCCTCCGGTGAAGCCGCCGGAACATGCACAGGGAAAGCCTGTGAACATGATGGAACGGGCAGCGGGCAGCTATGCGCGCGCGACGGCAGGAAAGGAGTCCGCGCCGAGCGACCGTGCCAAACAGAACGAAGCCGCACGTAAAAAAGCTGCCGATGCGGCAGCTTTGGAGAAGATTCCTGTGCATGAACTGCGTGAGCGGACACCCGCCGAACGCGCAGCGGACTATGTGCGCGACTACAACGCGCTCTACGAAGTACAGGGCACGATGTTCCAGAAGAAGAAGGCACAGGACGACTTCATCAAGCTCTATGAGGTGCAGGGGATGCGCTGTACGAATATGCAGCTGCGGCTCAGCCGTCCCGAACTCGAGCCGCGTTTCGTTGCCGTTACACCGACGCGTGACGCAGATTTTTGGGGCATGCCCCTCGGCAACAATCTCTTCGCCGTCGTGCCGAATCCCTTCCTCGTCTACGGCGAGGAAATGCACACAGCGGGCGGCATGCGCGAGGCGTTCAACTCGAACTATCGTGCAGGGAATACCTACGGTCGCTTCACAGTCAAAGAGGCTGCAACGTTTCAGTTCGGCACCATCGGCAAGGTGTTCAAGCGGGGGCAGCTTGAGGCGGAGATATAATAAACAATCCTCGTATGAGCGGAAATCAGGCTCATACGAGGATTGTTTTTATCTCCAGCCTGTCGTATCCCATTGATCGTGAAAAGGTGTCTGTTCAATACAGGAATTATGTATTGGAAGAAGGAATGCTTTGAGTTCCTGCATGATCTCGGCAAAAGAGATATTGATCGGGGCATTGATACGCTGTAAATCCTTTGTAACCCTTGCTGAAAACTCAAAAAGTGTATAAAGCAGAGCTCCGCCTTTCAAGATGAAATGCTCACGATGAGGTGAGATGGAGAGGCGGTACAGAAACCGCTCGATTGCGTATCGAATCAGCAGTTCACCGAAGTTTTTCTTTTTTACACGGCCAAGATTTTTGAGGCGATCTTTTACACTTTGATCATTCATGCAATGTATACCTCCGTATAACGATGAATATATTTATAAACGCGAAGCAGACGTGAATAATGGATTAACTGGTCTAATTTATGATTTTTACTGTCCTTCATATAGTTCTTGAATACTTCAAGAGCCGCATCAATACCGACGCGGGATAGATAGCGGAACATATCGCAGACCACACGCTCGCGATTGTAGATTCGAAGAGTATGATTTTCTTCGGAAATTATCTCTATGCCAAGCTGTATTATTTTTTCGTCAGCAAAGAAAAATTCAATGTGAGGGTAGTCTGGGGGAACTAGATGACGTGCACCTTTACTGGAAAGTGTTACTTGAACAGAGCTTGGGATTATCGTTGTCAGATTGTAATAACTGGCTGCTGTAAACATGCTGATGATTCCCTGCGGAAAAAATTCTTGCACAAGTATCATATCGTTATCAGGAAAATCTGTATCAGCGTAGTGATAGATTCCCTTTCGCGTTCGTATTAACTGTTTTGTGTTTATAAGTTGTCTAAATTGGTGTTCTGTCATTTGTTGAAGTATATCTTGTTTCCGCCAAAATATCTTGTCAGCGGCTTTCGATTTCGTTGACATTGTAAGTTTTACCTCCCATGTTGGTATATGGCTATTATACACGAAATCCGATTCTATACATATAAATTTTTATATGTATAGAATCGGATTTTTAGGAAATATTATGTATTTACTTGTCGACCTGCTCCCGCGCCATCAATGGCGACAGCAACACCAGTCTCGGTGAAAGTCTTCATGTCGTTCAGGACGTGGAGGGCGGCGCGGACGATGTCCATACCAAAGATGCCCGCGATGCCCGCGATTAGGTTTGTATCGATGGTAAGCATGTCCGGCAGGATGTGCAGGATGTATGGGTGCAGAGCCGCATTTGCAGCGCATTCCTCTCGTGCAATACAATCTGTCCGTGCATCACCTGGGATGATGAGGTCTCCGCCCACTGCCGCACCGTGGAGAGCAGCCGTGAGCGCATGGGAGACGGCGGGGCTTTTCCCTAGTTCGTATGTGCCAAGGATGAGGACCGGATACGTGCGGACGCACGCATGCGCTGTTTGATATGCGCTTATGCTGCTCGCTGTCCCGCACGATACGACGAGCGTATGAACCGGGATGCTTGCTGCTTCCGTCAGGGCATGGAGGATGCGCGTAAGATCAGCGGGAATGTCCTCCTCCGTGATGAGGAGAAGGGCTGCTTTTGTATCAAGGGGCGGTCGTTTGCAGCCCATCGTGCCCGCAAGCTGTAAGGCGATCCGTTCGAGGAAGCCGAGGCTGTGGATGGGCTTTGCAAGGTTGTCGAGACGGTACTGCGTGGCATCCATGATGGATTGGTTCGGCGGGGCAGGGGAGGTTTTTAAGAACGCCATATTAACTTCCTCCGCTTGCGGGGGAAGTGGCGAGCAAAGCGCGCCGATAGGGGGGAGGTGGATCGCCTTCTCTGCGGGAGTGTCAATCGCTTCCCATACCTTTAACATCTGCGTGAGCATCCGCAGTGCAATCGATGAACCTGCCGCCTCACTCAGGCGGATGTCGAGACGCAGCATGGGCATGAGTCCGAGATGTCGGAGCGCGTGCGGGTGGGAGTGCTCCGTCAGCGAGGAGTGTGAGGCGAGAAGATAATGCACACAATTCGGGGCGAGCGCATGCGCGATCAGCGCTGCTGCGGTTGTATTCGCCCCGTCTAGGATGACGAGCATGTGCCGTGCGGCAGCACCGAGGATGAGTCCTGCGATACAGCCAAACTCGAATCCTCCGACCTTTGCGAGGACATCCAAGCCGTCGTGCGGGTTGGGACGGTTGACCGTAAGTGCGCGGCGGACGATCTCAACCTTGTGTGCGAGGCGTGTATCAGAGATGTTTGCGCCGCGTCCTGTGACCTCCTCAGGATGCAGTCCTAGGAATGCTGCGACAATCGCGGCGCTCGATGTTGTATTGGATATGCCCATCTCTCCGGGTAGGATGCAGCGGTCACCGTGATCGGCACAGTCATTTGCGAGGGATATGCCCGTTTCAATGGATTGTATCGCCTGTGCACGCGTCATGGCGGAGCCTTGTGTCATATTCGCCGTGCCACGTGCGATGCTGTGATGGCGAAGTCCCGGGATGTCCGTGCTGTCCGCATTCACCCCGAGGTCGGCGACAATGAGGCGCGCGCCCGCATAGTTTGCAGCGGCATTCGCTGTGCCGCCGCGTGCGATAAGATAGTTGCACATCATGTTGAGTGTGGTCTCGGGCGGGTATGCACTGACGCTCTCTGCGGCGACGCCGTGGTCGGCGCAGGCGATGATGACGCTCGTCTGCGGAGGGGCGGGATGACGATCCTCTGTGATTCGGATATAGCGCAGGAGGGCATCATTCAACCGCCCGAAGTCCACCTTTGTTTGTGCGTTCAACGCAGCGGCAGCCGCCTTGCAAATTCCCATATCGGGCACATTGATGGCGGCTATGGTCTGTTCAAGGAGCTTCATGCGCGTGCCTTTTCCTTTTCCATGCGCTTCAGGGAGAGTCCGATACGTCCGCGCTCCTCGTCGATGCTGATGATCATGACATCAAGGGAATCGCCGACGGAGAGCAGGTCGAGCGGGTGACGCACGCGGCGGTGGCTCATCTCGGAGATATGGAGCAGCCCCGCCTGTTTTAGCCCAATGTCAATGAATGCGCCGAAATCCGTAATATTGCGTACGGTACCCTTGAGGATGGTACCAACGGCGAGGTCGGAGAGATTTATGATGTTCTGACGTGTGAGCGGTGCGGGCAGATCCTCGCGTGGGTCGCGTCCCGGGCGGGCGATTGCCTTTAATATATCGGTGACGGTCGGGACGCCCGCACCGAGCTTCTTTGCGAGTGGTGTCGGCTCCGTCTGTGCGGTTTTGAGCGCGAGAGCGGGGAGATTCGCGCGATCGCGCAGATCGTCCTCCGTCGCACCGATTTCACTCAAAATCGAGCGGGCAAGCTCGTAGGACTCGGGGTGAATGGCGGTGCTGTCAAGCGGTGTTTCACCTTCATAAATACGCAGGAAGCCTGCGCACTGGGTAAAGGCGGCGTCTCCAAGACGGGCGACCTTAAGGAGCGCCTTGCGGTTGGTAAAGCGTCCGTTCTTGTTTCGGTAAGAGACGATGTTCTTTGCAATCGCCGTATTGATGCCTGCAATGCGGTTCAGGAGGGCGGGGGAGGCGGTGTTGAGATCGACACCGACATGGTTTACGGCATCCTCTACAGTAGCATCCAACGTCTCCCTGAGCTGCTTTTGGCTGACATCGTGTTGATACTGTCCGACACCGATTGCCTGTGGATCGATCTTTACGAGCTCGGCGAGCGGATCCTGCACGCGTCGTGCAATGGAAACGGCGCCGCGAATCGTGACATCGTAGTCGGGCAGCTCCTCCTTCGCGAGCTGTGAGGCAGAGTAGACGGAGGCACCTGCCTCGTTTGTAATGAGATAATGCACATCCTTGAGATCGTTGTCGCGGATCAGCGCGGCGACAAATTGCTCCGTTTCGTAGGATGCCGTACCGTTGCCAATGGAGATGAGCGTGACCCCGTGTGCCTTGATCAGCTTCAGCAGCATCTGAGCCGCTGAGCGTCGTTCGCCGTCGCTCTTCGTGACTTGAATCACCCCGCTCGCGAGAACATTTCCTGTCGCGTCCACGACTGCCATCTTGCAGCCTGTGCGATAGCCGGGGTCAAGTCCGAGCACCGTATGTCCCGCAAGGGGCGGCTGCAGAAGCAGCTGCCGGAGATTGTGACCGAATACCGCGATTGCCTTCTCCTCGGCGGATTCTGTCAGCTGCGTGCGCAGTTCGCGCTCGAGTGTAGGGACGAGCAGACGCTTGTACCCGTCCTCAATCGCTGCGTGCAGCTCATCCGCAAAGATCGATGGGCGTGCATAAATACGCTTGTAGATCCATTCGATGTTGGCTTCGTGATCGACGACAATGCGCACGGAGAGACAGCCCTTCTTCTCGCCGCGATTGACGGCGAGAATGCGATGGGAGGGGAGCGTGCGAACGGGTTCGCTGTAGCCGTCATACATCTGAAAGATCTGCGCATCCTCTGCATCCACGTCCAGCGTCGTTTCGAGTACGGCATTTTTCCAAAACTTTTCACGCATGAGGCTACGCAGCTCCGCCTCGTCCATGATGGTCTCCGCAAGGATATCACGGGCACCCGCAAGTGCATCGTCGGCGGTCGGTACTTCCTTTTCAGCATCTATGTAAGAGGCTGCAAACTCCTCGGGTGTCCCCGCTGTCTCCCGCTGCATAAGCATGGCATTTGCAAGAGGCTCCAACCCGCGCTCGCGCGCCACGGAGGCTCGGGTACGTTTTTTTTGCTTGTAGGGACGATAGAGATCCTCAAGCGTCTGCAGTTTCTCGGCGCCCTCAATCGCCATGCGCAGTTCGTCGGTTAGTTTTCCCTGCTCCTCGATGCGGGCGAGTATTTCTTCCTGCCGCTTGACAAGACTGCGCAGATAGGTAAGGCGTGTATCCAGCTGTCGCAGCATCTCATCTTCCAGCGAGCCGGTCGCCTCCTTGCGGTAACGTGCGATGAATGGAATGGTATTGCCGTCATCTAGGAGGGTGATAACAGCTTCGACCTGCTGCGGACGGATGGAAAGTTCGCCCGCGATTGTGGCCGGAATATCGGAAATGCGCATGGAATCAAACCTTTCTTTCTATTGTTCAATGTCCTTCATTATATCATGCTTTTGGAGTCGTGCCAAAGGTAAGGATGTATTCTTGTTGCGGTAAGATGGTAGGGACTATTGACAGGAGTTTTCGGATAGAGTATTATAATACATAAATAATAACGATTTTAGATTTGGTAGAAAAGCGAAGTAGGAATTATTATGCGAGAACATACAATGTTGACACTCGGCGAGGTGACGGATATTCTTCGTCAGAACAAAAAGAAGGTGACACCGCAGCGCCTTGCCGTCTATGCCGCGCTTGCAGCAACGACGGAACACCCGACGGCAGAGACGCTCTACAAGGAGCTGCGTCCGGATTATCCGACCATGAGTCTCGCCACCGTCTACAAGTCACTCGATGCGTTCTGTGAGATCGGCATTGTACGCGAGCTGAACGTGGGGGAGGAGGCTTTCCGCTATGATGCGGATATTTCCTCACATCCGCATGTCCGCTGCATTGCCTGTGATAAGGTTGCGGATGTTCCCATCGCATCGCTTCCCGCGCTCGATAAGAACGTCGCATCGGTAACAGGCTATCGCATCGTCTCACAGCAGATGTATTTCTTCGGCTACTGTCCGGAATGTCAGGAGGCAAATGCTGAGAATCACTGAATTTGAACGACTTGCATAAAACAGAGAGGCTTCTGTACGAAGTGATTCATTTCGTACAGAAGCCTCTCTTTTATCCACGGTTACGCCGTGCAAGGATGCGGATGACCTTTGCACCGGTACTCTTGATCTTTCGAATGGGGGCGACGCGCGTTGTCGTTTTGGGTCGGATCTCGGAGGGGGAACGGAAGTCGCCGCGCCGCAGGTGGGTGCTCTTTGTTTTTTCCGGCTGGAATGTCTTGCGCAGGACTCGTGCAATCGGATCCAGCGCGGCATCCTCTGCGCAAAGGTAAATATCGAGTGAGGCGTGGCACAGTTCGGGGTGGACATGCAGTGCCAGATGACCGTCCGGAAGAAGTGCCATCAGAGAGATATGACCGCTCTGCTGGACATCCGTAATGATCTGCAGGGGGCTGAGATTCAGTTCTCTGAGCGCCTCTGAGATCCTGGCGCTCAGTGCAGCTGCATCACTGCATTTTTCGGCTTTGCAATTATAAAAATCCACTGTCAGTAACCTTGATTGAATATCCATGCGTCTCAGTCTCCTTATACAGTGCTTCCTATATAGATTTCATTATAGAGGAAAGGTGCGTGCCCGTCAAGGATATAGTTAAATCGTCCTAAGATAAGACGATTAAAAAAAGTGTACCCCGTTCCGCCTGTTTCCCGATAAAATCTCATGGAAAAATAAAGATGCTTATGATATACTGATTCTACACGCCTTATTGGCGGCGTATATGGAATTATTGATACGAATACATCTCATTTGTATGGAAGGAGACTCCTTTTACAATGTTTGGTCTTTTTGGTGGACATGATATGGGGATTGACCTCGGCACGGCAAATACATTGGTACATGTCAAGGGACGCGGGATTGTTCTGCGCGAGCCGTCTGTTGTTGCGATCAAGAGTGATTCGGGTGACGTGCTTGCAGTGGGCGAGGAAGCTAAGCAGATGATCGGCCGTACCCCTGGAAATATTGTAGCAATTCGTCCGATGAAGGACGGTGTTATTGCGGATTTTGATGTGACGCAAGCGATGCTGAAATACTTTATCCGCAAGGCAATGCGATCAAAATCGTTTGTTCGTCCACGTGTTGTGGTCGGCGTTCCCTCCGGCGTGACGGAGGTGGAAAAGCGCGCGGTCATCGACGCGGCACAGCAGGCAGGTGCACGCGAGGCATATCTGATTGAGGAGCCAATGGCGGCGGCGATTGGTGCAGGGCTTCCGGTCGAGGAGGCAACGGGCAGCATGGTCGTCGATATCGGCGGCGGCACGACGGAGATCGCCGTGATCTCCCTCGGCGGTATTGTGACGAGCCGTTCCATCCGCATCGGCGGCGATGAGATGGACTCGTCGATTGTGCAGTACATCAAGCGGATGTATAACCTCATGATCGGTGAGCGGACGGCAGAGGAGATCAAAATCACGGTCGGAACGGCGATTGTGACGCCGGATACGGATCGTACGATGGACATTCGCGGACGTGATCTCGTGAGTGGTCTGCCGAAGACGCTGACGATCCGCGCGAAGGAGATCCGTGAGGCACTGAACGAGCCGATCTATAAGATTATCGATGCAGTGAAGGGGACACTTGAGAAGACACCACCGGAACTCGCGGCGGATGTCATGGATCATGGCATTATGATGACGGGCGGAGGGGCACTTCTCATGAATCTTGACAAGCTGCTCTCGCATGAGACAGGGATGCCCGTCCTCGTATCCGAGGATGCGCTCTCCTGCGTCGGTGAGGGGACTGGGCGGACACTTGAGAACATCGGGCTGCTCAAGAATGTCGTCATGTCCTCCAAGAAATTGAAACAATGATTGATCGAATCGGACGGGCAAGGCAGTCAGGCCGCAAGATCTGGGCGCTGCTCTTTGTTCTGCTCGCTCTGTTCTGCGTCATTTTCTTTGCCGCACGTGGACGATTTCAGGCGACTGCATCGACGAGTACGGTCGGAACCGTGCTTGCCCCCTTTGAGATGATCTTTTCCTATGCGGGGCAGCAGATTCAATATGTGACGTCGAACCTGTGGGAAATTGCTACGGTGCATGAGCAGAATAAGATGCTCAAGAATGAGGTCGAGCAGCTGCGTCAGCAAAATACGATGGCAGAGGAGTACGCGGCGGAGAATGCACGCCTGCGCGAACTGCTGGCGTACAAGCAGTCGGTGCAGCAGTTCGATCTCCTTGCTGCGCGTGTAATTGGGCGGGATGCGGCACTCTGGACGAGTACCATTGTCGTGGATCGTGGCTCAAAGGATGGGGTGCGCGAGAACATGCCCGTGGTCACGGGCAAGGGGCTTGTGGGACGCATAACGGAGGTTGCACCACTTTCATCCAAGGTGCAGCTGATCCTTGATGTGCGCTCCTCCGTCGGGACGCTTGTTCAGCGTACGGAATCCCGTGTGACGGGCATTGTCTCGGGGTCAATGGACAACCCCTATATGCCGCAGATGGTGAACATTCCACGCAATGCGGATGTGCAGGATGGTGATATTGTCATTACATCCGGCTTCGGAGGAATCTATCCGAAGGGGATTCCGGTGGGGCGGATTGTTTCCCAGCACAGTGATGATACCGGGCTTCTCAAGGTCGCACTCATCGATACAGCGGTAGATTTCCAGCGGCTTGAGGATGTGGCGATCATTACGGCATCGCGTGAGGCACCTCCAGCTCCCATTCAGCCCGCGCCGCTCAGCCCCGGTGCGGCTGCAGCAGCTCAGATCTCTGCGACACAGACAAAGGCGGCGACGCAGTGAAAAAACACCGTTACTTTATTGTTTTTTTCGTTGTACTCTTTGCGCTGCAGTTCTCTTTTTTGCCGCTTATCTCTGTCTATGGGGTTGTACCGGATCTGCTGCTTTTAGCGACGGTTTCTTATGCTTTTTTGCGCGGCAGTGCGTGGGGCGGATTTGTCGGATTTTCCATTGGTCTGATGGAGGATCTCAGTGTGGGTTCCTTCTTTGGACTGCATGCGTTTACACTGACGCTGATCGGACTCTTCTTTGGACGGTTCTCTGACCGCGTATTTAAAGAGCAGTTCTTTCTTCCAATTACGGCGTCAATCGCGGCGACCTTTGCCAAATACGTGATTTCGGCACTCATCGTGTATTTGCTTGGCTATCATTTCAATCCCTTTCTGCATATAGGGCGCGTGCTTTTCATTCTGCTGCTGTTCCAGCTGATCTTTGCTTATCCGATTCACTGGGCGACCTTTCATCTGGATAAGCGCATACGCGATCCGAAGCGTTAGAACGTATTTCTCGGAGTGTAATTGTGAACGAAAATGAAGATTTTAGCGGGCGGCTGCAATTCCTGAGAGCTGTGATTGTCCTTATCATCATGGTGCTGATCGGTCGTGCTGGCTATTTGCAGGTCTATGACGGTGAACTCTACGCACGTCTTGCAGAGGGCAACCGCATCCGCATCATACCGGCAGAGGCGGCGCGCGGGACATTTTATGACCGCAATGGCGAACTCCTCGTGACGAACCGCCCCGGTTTTGCGGTATCGCTGCTTCCTTTGACGGAGCCGGTTTCTCCTGAGGTGATCGCGCGTGTATCAAAGCTCATCAATGTTCCGGTGGCGGAGATTCAACAGAAGATTGATGCGCACATTGGATTTGACCCAATTCGCATCAAAACCGATGTATTGCCGGACATTGTCACGATCATTGAGGAGCAAAAGGATGACTATCCGGGTGTCGTGATCGAGGTGTTGCCGATCCGTGACTATATTTACGGGGAATACGCAGCGCACGTTTTTGGCTATGTGAGCGAAATCAACGAGGAGGAACTCGAACGCCGCAAGGACGAGGGATATAAATCGGGCTACATCATCGGTAAGTTCGGCTTGGAGCGCATCTACGACAAGGAGGTGCGCGGCATCAACGGCGGCGATCAGGTGGAGGTGGATGTATCCGGTCGTCCCGTACAGCTGCTCGGTCGTCAGTCCCCCGTGCCGGGCAACGATCTCGTTCTGACGATTGACAAGCATCTTCAGGAGGCTGCAGAGCAGGCGGTGGATGCACAGCTTGCCATTGTGCATGCACATGCGGCGGCTGCGGTGGTCATGAACCCACAGACGGGTGAGGTCCTGGCGATGGTCAGCCGTCCTGCGTTCAATCCGAATCTCTTTGCGGGCGGCATCTCCACACAGAACTGGAATGTACTGAACAATAATCCCTATCATCCGATGGATAACAAGGCGATCACGGGCGAATATCCGCCCGGCTCGACGTTCAAGATTGTGACGGGGACGGCGGCGCTCGCCGAGCATAAGGTGACGCCGCAGGAGAAGATCTTCGATGCCGGTCATCACTGGATCATCCCGAAGACGAACGCGGGCGGAGAGGCTCTTGGCTGGATCAACTTCCAAGAGGCAATGGCGCACTCGGACAACGTCTATTTCTATGAGATGGGCAACCGTCTTGGTGTCGATGCACTGGAGCGCTATGCACGCATGTTTGGTCTGGGGGCACGGACGGGGATTGATCTGCCATACGAGGCAGAGGGGCTTGCCCCGAACCGCAAATACAAGGCAGACAATTTTGAGGATGGCGAGTGGTATCTTTCGGAGACGTTTGATGCCGCGATTGGTCAGGGGTTCAACCTTGTGACACCCTTGCAGGCGGCAATGGTTATGGGGGAGATTGCGGCGAACGGCAAGCGTTATCAGCCGCATCTCGTTCAGCGGATTGTAGATGTCCACGGGAATACGGTGCGTGAGTTCCAGCCAAAGCTTCTCTCGGAGCTGGATGTGAGTCAATCCGTTATCCGAAATGTGCAGGAGGGACTGCACAGTGTTACCAAGATCGGTACGGCGGCGGGCGTATTTGCCGGATTTCCGATCGATATTGCAGGCAAGACAGGGACGGCGGAGAATTCGCAGGGACGCGATCACGGATGGTTCGTGGCGTATGGTCCATACGTGAATCCAAATATTGTCGTTGCTGTCATTGTGGAGCAGGGCGGCTTTGGTTCGATGTCGGCTGTACCAATCGGACGCAGGATTCTGGAGGCAGCATTTCAGCTGGATCGTGTGCAGCCAAATGTAGGGAACAAGTGAGGGATGGAAATGAGCGAGGATAAGATCAAGATCAAAGGAGAAAACGGTGGACTCATGCTCGGCTTCCCCAACGATATGCCCTTTTCGGAGATCATGGAGGAGCTTTCCAAGAAATTGGATTCGGGGACAGGATTCTTCCTGCGCGGCACCCTTGTGCGCGTTCCTCGTGATTACTTTTCGAAGGAGGAGCTTGCTGAGGTACAGGAGCTCTTCCGGACGCACGGTCTGATCTGTCGTCTGGCAAAGCCGGAACCTGCCGTTCCTCTTGCGCCTGCATCGGAGCGGGTGCAGCCGGCAGACGAAGCGCCACGGGACGCGACGGATGCACCGGAGCTGCAGCGCATGCTCATCATTGATAAGACCCTGCGCGGTGGACAGGCAGTCGAGACGGAAGGGTCTGTCATTGTCTTCGGCAATGTCAATCCCGGTGCGCAGATTACGGCGGGCGGCAGTGTGGATGTTCGCGGCACCTGCCGTGGTGTAGTGCATGCAGGGGCAGCAGGAGACTCGACCGCATTTATTATTGCAGACCATCTGATGCCAACGCAGATTCGCATTGCGAACTATGTGGCACGGTCGCCAGATGAGCCGGAGGACTCCGGCAAGGCGGAACGCGCCTATGTCAGAGATGGTCAGATAGTCATTGAGCCAATAGAGAGGTAGGTTCGGAATATGAGTGAGATCTATGTGGTGACATCGGGCAAAGGAGGCGTTGGAAAGACGACAACGACGGCAAATCTGGGCGTTGGGTTTGCCATGCGCGGCAAGAGTGTCGTCCTGATTGATACGGATACGGGACTCAGAAATCTCGATCTCCTGCTTGGACTTGAGAACCGCATCATGTACGATCTGGTCGATGTGACCTCAGGTCGGGTGCCATACAAGAAGGCGCTCGTCCGTCACAAGAAATACGACTCGCTCTTCCTCCTGCCGACCTCTCAGGTCAAGGATAAGAGTGCGGTGAACCCGGAGCAGCTTGCCCTGCTCTGTGAGGAGCTGCGCCGTTCCTACGATGTCATCATCATCGACTGTCCTGCGGGGATTGAGCAGGGATTCAAGACGGCAATTGCTGCTGCTGATACGGCGATTGTCGTGACGATGCCGGAGATCTCGGCGGTGCGCGATGCGGACAAGATCATCGGTGAACTTGGACGTGCGGACAAGGAAGATATCCGCCTTGTGGTGAACCGCATTCGCCCGAAGATGATCGAAAAGGGCGATATGCTCGATATGGCGGATATTGACGAGATCCTCTCGGTCGGCTGCATTGGTCAGATCCCAGATGATGAAATGGTCGTAACGAGCACGAACCGCGGTGAGCCGTGCATCACGATGCCGGATTCTCCGGCAGGACAGGCATATCTCGATGTGGTGGGACGTCTCTGCGGCGAGGATGTACCGTTCCGTGAGTTTGCGAAGGAAAGCCTCTGGGAGACCATCAAGAGCAAGCTCTTTGGGAGAAAGTAAGGAGGTGTTGGCGTGATTGAGGCACTGAAAAGGCTTCTTGGCAAAAAGGAACGCTCCGGCGATGTTGCACGCCGCCGCCTCCAGGTCGTTATCATCAATGATCGGGCGAATGTCTCTCCGGAGATTATGGAGAATATGCGCGCAGAGATTGTGCAGGTTATTTCAAAATATATGTATATCGATACGCGGGAGATGGAGTTTTCTCTCGAAAATGAAAATGATACGATGGCGCTCGTCGTCAACATCCCCGTTGTCAGCGTTCAGCACGGTGGCAGCGATCTATCAAGGCACAGACAATGATACTATCGAAACGGCTCCTGCGCCGAACGGATCTGACGCTGATTGCGGCGACGGCAGCAATCGTCATTATGAGCCTCGTCATTATTGGCAGTGCAACCCATGTCAATACGCCGAGTGAGGAACGCTATTGGTTTGTTCAGAGGCAGGGCATCTCAATCATCGTGGACATTGCTCTTGCCATATTCTTGATGAATTTTGACTACAAGATACTGCAGCGATACGGGAATCATTTCTATGTGTTCAATCTGATCCTCCTGATTCTGGTCATGTTGATCGGACAGACGGCGCTTGGAGCGCAGCGGTGGATCGCACTCGGCCCCATCAGCATACAGCCCTCTGAGTTCTCGAAGCTTATCATGATTATCGCGCTTGCCGCATTGATGGAAAAGCGCGGAAGAATACGCTCGCTCAGTGATCTGACACCCGTTGCCGGCTACGTCCTCGTTCCGTTCCTGCTTGTTTTGAAGCAGCCCGACCTTGGCACCTCACTGGTTTTTCTTGCGATTTTCTTTGGGATGGTCTTTGTTGCGGGGATTCGTCTGCGCATTCTCTTTGGAATCTTTGGACTTGGTCTTGCGGCAATGCCTGTACTCTGGCATTTCCTAAAGGACTATCAGAAAATGCGTATCATGGTCTTCATGGATCCAAATGTCGATCCGCTCGGCGCAGGCTATCACATCATCCAGTCGAAGATTGCGATTGGCTCGGGTCTGCTCTTTGGCAAGGGGTTGTTTGGTGGGACGCAGAGTCAGCTGAACTTCCTGCCGGAGAATCATACGGACTTCATCTTCTCCGTTGTGGGGGAGGAACTTGGCTTCATCGGGTGTGCCGTGCTGCTCCTGCTCTATCTCATCGTGCTCTGGCGCGGCATTAAGATCGCACAGGATGCAAGCGATACCTTCGGGCGGCTTCTCGCGGTCGGCATCACGTCGATGATCGCATTCCATGTGCTTGTCAATGTCGGGATGACAATGGGCATTATGCCTGTTACGGGGATCCCGTTGCCGCTTATGAGCTACGGCGTGAGTTCGCTCACGACGAATATCATGGCGATTGCGATCCTGTTGAACATTCAGCTGCGGCGGCAAAAACTGTTATTTTAGGGGATTTCTGTGAGGCTGTTCGCCTTCGAGCGGCAGTCTCTTTTCTTTTCTGTGTATGTGGGGGATAATGAAACAATGGTGCAGCTCGATCACAGTACCCTGCAATCGGTACTGAAACCTGCGCGCTATACAGGCGGCGAATGGAATGCCGTGCACAAGGAGTGGGACAGCGCAGCGTGCAAATTTGCACTTGCTCTGCCCGATGTCTATGAGGTGGGCATGAGCAACCTCGGGCTTGCGATTCTCTATGAGATTCTGAATCGTCGTGCGGATATTGCCGCAGAGCGCGTCTATGCGCCATGGGTCGATATGGAGGAGAAGATGCGGGAAAAGGGGATCCCTCTCTTTTCGCTTGAGAGCCGCCGCCCCATCGTAGATTTTGATTTCCTTGGGTTTTCTCTGCAGTATGAGATGATCTACTCGAATGTGCTGAATATGCTCGACCTTGCTGGGATTCCGCTCTATGCACGCGAACGCAGCGAGGATATGCCGTTTGTCGTGGGCGGCGGACCGTGTGTCTACAATGTCGAGCCGATTGCTGACTTCTTTGACTTCTTCGTAATCGGGGAGGGGGAGGAGGTTGTGCTTGAGATCTGTGATGCCTTTATTGCATGGAATGCTGCGGGGCGTGAGGGCGGGCGAAAGGGCTTTCTCACGCGCCTGCTTGCAGTTGATGGCATTTATGTGCCCTCGTTCTATGAGCCAATCTATGATGCGGAGGGAAACTTTGCTGAACTGCGCCCGCTGCAAACTGCGGCACGCCCTGTTATTTACAAGCGCGTCGTACGCGATATGAATGCAGTTATGTCCGTTGAGCACCCGATTGTGCCCTATATGGACATCGTACACAACCGTATCATGATGGAGCTGTTTCGCGGTTGCTCGCGCGGCTGCCGCTTCTGTCAGGCGGGCATTGCCTACCGTCCTGCGCGTGAGCGTACGGAGGAGCGGCTGCGGCAGATGGCGGGTGGCCTGATCGAGGCGTCGGGCTACGATGAGATGAGTCTCACCTCACTCTCCTCGGCGGACTATTCCTGCCTCGGACGGCTCGTAGACGATCTGATGGAGGACAACGCCGGGGAGAAGATCAGCTTCTCCTTGCCGTCGCTGCGCATCGATAGCTTCTCGATTGATCTCGCGCACCGTATGCAGCAGGTACGAAAGTCCGGACTGACTTTTGCACCCGAGGCGGGCACTCAGCGTCTGCGCGATGTCATCAACAAGGGCGTGACGGAGGAGAATCTGCTCACGGCGTGCGGTGCGGCATTCCGTCACGGATGGAAGCAGGTGAAACTCTATTTCATGATGGGGCTGCCGACGGAGACGGATGAGGATATCATCGGGATTGCACGCCTCGCGAAGAAAGTGGTGGATCTCTATACACAGGTACGTGGGCGGCGTGGTTGTAAGGTGACGATCTCCGTTTCCTGTTTCGTGCCGAAACCCTATACACCATTCCAGTGGTTTGGGCAGCTGCCCATCGAGGAATTTCAGCGCCGTCAGCAGCTGCTCAAGGAGCATATCACGGATCACTCGATCACATTTCACTATCATGACGCGCGTCTCTCGGTCATTGAGGGCGTGTTTGCACGCGGCGACCGCCGCCTTGCACCCGTGCTCCATGAGGCGTGGAAAAGAGGTGCGAAGTTTGACGGCTGGTCGGATCTCTTTGATGACAGCCGCTATTTTGCGGCGTTTGAGACCTGCGGCATTGACTGGGAATACTACAGCCGCCGTACGCGCACGATCGGCGAGCCGTTGCCATGGGCACATACCTCGCCCGGTGTCCTTGAACGTTTCCTGAAGTCCGAGTGGCAGAAGGCACTTGCCGCTGCACTCACGGAGGACTGCCGCCGAACGCATTGCACGGGCTGTGGGATATGTCCGACGCTCGGCGTGGATGTCATTGACTATGCGGGTGCTGAGGCGGAGCGTTCAGATGCGGTGTGTGAGAAAACATCTGTGTCGCCGGAAACAGGGGGCGGGCAGCCCGCTAAAGAGCGCAGTCTTTTTGTCTATCGTGGTCTCATAACGAAAGGAGAGGAGCTGCGCTACGTTTCGCATCTTGATTACGCAAATCTCTTTGTTCGTGCGTGCAAGCGTGCGGGGCTGCCCATGGCATACTCGGAGGGATTCAACCCGCACATGAAGGTAGCATTCGCCTCCGCCCTCTCGCTTGGTGCAGCGAGCGACGCGGAGTATGTCGACTTTGAGATGACAGAGGCTCTGCTGCCGTCTCTGGTGATGGAGCGCCTGCGCAAGCATCTGCCGCGCGGAGCACAGATCGTGCGGCTCAAGATGCTGGAAGGGAAACACAAGGCGCTGATGGCGGATGTGGATGAGGCGCGTTACCGCATCACCATATCCTATGCGGGCGATTTGGACCCTGTGCGTGCGAGTGTGCACCGCTACAACGAGGCAGAGAGTGCCGTATGGGCGCGCGTGACGCCGAAGAAGAGCCGCGCGATTGAGACGAAGGCATACATAAAAACGCCCGTCTCCTTTCAGTTGGAGAACGGGCGCATAACCTTTTGGATGAATCTTCTTGTGACACCGCAGGGCAGTGTAAAGCCCATCGAAATTCTAAGCCTCATGGTGCGAGACTTTGCTCTTCCCATTGATCCGAACGAAGCGTATGTGACGCGCATCGGATTGTTTTCCAATGGGATAGCACTGATTGATCGATGATCAGTGTTACTCCGGACGGAAAATCAGGGGCTGCATTTTTGCGTCCTCGGCGGTGCGTGTGTCAATGAGTCCCTGTGCGGTCATCGTGTCGAGCACGATAGCCTGACGCTTCTTTGCCGCGATAAAATTGGTGAAGGGGGACAGCTCGGAGGGCGCATTCGGAACTCCCGCGAGCATGGATGCCTCGGGCAGATTGAGTGCGGCAGGTGGTTTGCCGTAATATCCCTCGGCGGCTGCATTTATCCCATAGAATCCTGCGCCATAGTAGACGACGTTCAGATACATTTCGAGAATTTCGTCCTTGGAGTAGGCATTCTCGATATCAAGGGCGAGCAAAAGCTCCTGCGCTTTGCGTGTAAATGTCTGCTCGTTTGCGAGGAAGAGATTCTTCACGAGCTGCTGTGTGATCGTACTCGCGCCCTCCTCGATGCGTCCATGCTGTATGTTGACGAGGGTCGCACGCGCCATGCCCGTCATATCAAAGCCCCAGTGGTCATAGAAGCGGCGATCCTCAATCGCCACGATGGCGTTCTTGAGATCGGGAGATATGTGCCCAATGGGAACATAGTCCGTTCGGTTCAGCCGTGCCTCAACGGCGCGTCGGATGAAGAGGAGGCGGGCGATCTGCTCGGCGGCATCTGGATCATGAATCTCATGCAGCTGATTCGCCGGGAGCTGCCGCTCGGGCGCGGGGAGGAGGTCGCCCACCTCTTGCCAAGCATGGGGAACAAAAAGAAATATTCCAGACAAGGTGAGCAATAAGCACAGCAGTATACTCAAGAAAAAACGCCCAAATCTGCGGGGCGTTTTTTTCTTGCTGCCGTGTTTCCGTGCCCTTGTTTTGCTTCGTCGTTTTCGCTTTGGTGGTGTTTCGTTCACTGTATCCATCATTCTCTGCTCCGATTGTTTTCAAAATATTTTGCGCGCATCAGATCCCGCATCTCCGCCAGATTGGACGGAAGGAGACGGATGTTGTAGCCGATGAAGACGGGAGAGGTGGCAAAGCGGGGCATGATCTTGATGAAAACATCGTCTCCATCGTTGTAAAAGAAGATGTTATAGCTTGTGAGCGGCCGACGGAACGCATTCATAAAGAAATCCACGCCGACCTGTATATAGTCCGCAATCGTCTCGGTGGCACCTGCATCTACAGGTACGATGTTGAGCTCCCAGAAGCCGACGCGCGGCTCGGTCGATAGGTTCAGTGTGACCCCGTCCCGCTGATCTACGGTCAGACCATCGAACTCGCTGCGCCGAAAGGCAAGTTCCTGCCGGAATGTGGGAAAGCCGACGAGCTGCATGTGCGGGTGGCGGATCGTACCGCCCGAGTAGGGACCGTAGTTCTTGAAGAAGAGAACCGTGTCGTATTTCCCGCTCGCACGCATCTGTTCCCAATGCTCCATGCCGAACGCAATGAGGCGGTGCATGTGATCGCGGCTGTAACTCGGTATGTCGGCGTCGCAGTCTTTGCCCTCAATGAGAACAAATTGATCTGCCTCCTCGATGACATTGTATTTATTTTTGAGCAGAATGATGTCACCGTCCGTTGCGATGATGTCCGTGAGTTCGTCCGTTGCGCAAAACGGACACGCCGTATTGCTGTGAATGATATTCTCCGGCTTCTGCCGTCCAATGTCCGTGTTGAAATGGGCAAGATTGATGTCCATAAATACTCCCCGTCGTTGTCATCTTATCTTGCCCTATTATATATCTTCTGCGCGCATTCGTAAAATATTTTGTATGAGCTTCCCTATTCTCACATGTATTCATGGTATAATGAGAAAAATTTCAATGACAATAAGGAGCTCCTATGAGAATCGATCTTGTGACACTCTTTCCGGAAATGTTTACGGGTGTATTTGGTGCGAGTATCATCGGGCGAGCCGTAGAACGCGGCATATTGGATATCGCGTACACGAATTTTCGTGACTATTCCACGGATAAGCATCGCCATGTGGATGATACGCCGTGCGGGGGTGGGGCAGGCATGGTGCTGAAACCGGAGCCAATCTATGCTGCTGTGCGCGATGTTTGGGCAAAGACTGCGGCATTTGCCGCGCGGCGCTGTACCATCATCTTTGACCCAGCGGGGAAAGTGTTCACGCAGCAGACCGCAAAGGAGCTTGCCTCGTATGACCAGCTCGTCCTTATATGCGGGCATTATGAGGGATTTGATCAACGTGTCTATGATCTTGCAGACCGGCTCATTTCCGTCGGAGATTTTGTTCTGACGGGCGGAGAGATTCCCGCCATGCTTACGGTGGATGCGACAGCGCGTATGCTTCCGGGCGTGCTGGGCGATGATACGTCTGCACCGACGGATTCGTTCTTTGATGCGCTGCTTGGTTATCCGCAGTACACGCGCCCGCGCACGTTTGAGGGGAAGGAAGTTCCAGAGGTGCTGCTCTCGGGCAACCATGCGGCGATTGCGCGCTGGCGGCGCGAGCAGTCGCTTCTCGCGACACTGCGTTTGCGTCCGGAGCTTTTGCCGATGGCGAAATTGACGACACAGGATTTGATGTTTCTTGCGAAACAGAATGAAATTCGATAAAAACTATTTTTGCGCGAATCTTGATGAAATGATATAATAAGCTGCATATTGTTTCAATCTTTTGCCCGATAGGGGGACTCAGCTGTGACACAATTTGATAAGCGAAATTTGTCGATGATGATGGATTTCTATGAGATGACGATGTCCTATGGATATTTTCATCAGCGGTGTGCTGATATGCGCGTCGCCTTTGACCTCTTTTTCCGCTCGGTTCCTGATCGGGGCGGATATGCAGTCTTTGCAGGACTTGAGCACGTCATTGAGTTTGTAGAGAATCTTGCGTTCTCAGACGAGGATATTGATTATTTCCGTCAGCAGAAGCTGTTTTCCGAGGAGTTTTTGACTTTCCTGCGCGGCTTTCACTTTCGTGGGGACATCTATGCTGTGCCGGAGGGGACGATCATCTATCCCGACGAGCCGCTGCTGACGATTGTTGCGCCGATCATTGATGCACAGCTCATTGAAACGGCAATTCTCGCGCAGATCAATCACCAGTCCCTCATTGCGACGAAGGCGTCGCGCATTGTGCGTGCGGCAGAAGGACGGTGTGTTTCTGATTTTGGTGCGCGGCGTGCGCACAATATGGATGCGGCTACGTACGGTGCGCGTGCGGCATACATTGGCGGCGTCGATATGACGGCGACCGTTTCGGCGGGGCAGCAGTTCGGCATTCCCATCTCGGGAACGATGGCACACAGCTGGGTCATGTTCTTTGAGGATGAGTTCACTGCATTCAAAAACTATGCGCAGCTCTACCCGCAGACGACGGTTCTTCTCGTCGATACGTATGATGTCATCCATTCGGGAATTCCGAATGCGATCCGCATTGCACATGAAGTACTCGAACCGCAGGGACAGCGTCTTGCGGGCGTGCGTATCGACTCGGGAGATCTGGCATATCTCTCGAAACGAATCCGTACAATGCTCGATGAAGCAGGTCTTACAGACTGCAAGATCATCCTGTCGAACAGTCTCGATGAATTTACGATTTCTTCGCTCCTGCTGCAAGGCGCGTGCGTGGACAGCTTCGGCGTGGGCGAGCGGCTCATCACGGCGAAATCGGATCCCGTCTTTGGTGCAGTCTACAAGTTGGTTGGCGTGGAGAAAGACGGCGTATTTGTGCCGCGTATCAAGATGTCGGAGAATGTGGAAAAGCTGACCAATCCCGGCTGCAAGGATCTCTATCGCATTTACGACAGCCACGGCAAGGCGGTCGCGGACATGATTGCCGTCAGGGGAGAGAAGATTGATCTTACAAAGCCTTTCCGCTATGTTGATCCACGTAAACCGTGGAAAAATCGTTTCTTTGACGGATTTTCGGCGGTGAATCTGCGTCGCCTCTATCTGCGTGAGGGAAAGCGTATTGAGAAGCTGCCGTCGCTGGACGAAATTCGCGCCTATGTCCGGAGGCAGTTGGATGTTGAAATCTGGCCGGAGGAACAGCGTTTCGAGAATCCGCATCGTCACTATCTTGACATGACCCCGGATTATTACGAACTCAAGATGGGGCTGCTTGAGGATATGCGCGGGAAACACAGCTGAGAGGGGCATGGTACGGATGATAACAGGAAAGACGAGGTTGTTGGGGGTGATTGGCTCGCCCATCGGACACAGCCTCTCGCCAATGATACAGAATGCAGCCCTGCGTGCAGCAGGGCTTGACTATGTCTATGTAGCGCTTCCCGCTTCGCCGTATGCACTTGACTCAGTGGTGTATGGTCTGCGTGATGCGGGAGTGGTCGGATTTAATGTGACGATTCCGTTCAAAACGGAAATGATCCATTTGATGAACGATCTGAGCGAGGATGCGCGGCATGTTCAAGCGGTTAATACGGTCGTCATTCAAAGAGACAGCAGACTTGTGGGGCACAATACGGACGTGATGGGCTTTCTTGCAGGATTTGCGGAGCGCGACGTTGTACTTGCAGGTAAAAGTGCCGTCATGATCGGTGCGGGCGGTGCGGCGCGCGCGGCACTTTGGGGACTTTTGCAAAGTCATGTTTCCTCCGTTGTGATCGGTGTGCGCAATCCGGCAAAGGGCGCGGCACTCTGCAAGGATTTCGCAGCGAATGGAGACGTGCGGGCGCTGTCCTTTGATGATCCGGCGTTTATTTCCGCCATGGGGGCTGCTGACATTGTTGTGCAGACGACACCGCTTGGCATGATGCCCCATGTGGAGGAGATGCCGCCCGTGGATATCACGGCACTGAAGCCGTCCGCGGTGGTCTATGATCTTATCTATACGCCCGCTGAGACGCGGTTCCTGCGGGAGGCGGCGGCGCGCGGACATGTGACGATCAACGGGGAGACAATGCTCGTGGCGCAGGGTGCGGAGGCGTTCTTCCTCTGGACGGGTGTGCGCCCTGATACTGCGTTGATGAAACGTGTCCTGCGTGAAGAACTTGCACGCAGGACATAAAGGGTCTATGGAAACTGTTACGGATTTGCGCTGCGTACTCCACGCAGAACCCTCGTTACGCAAGCGGACGTGTGCTCGTCCGCCTAAATACCTGCGGATTCCAAACGCGCTGCGCTTGAACGATTAAAATCCGCAGGGGGCGGGTCGCACACTCTACGCCGCTTGCTCCACTAGGGTTTGCTTAGGAGTACTGCATTTTCTTTTGTCCGTAACTTTTATCATAGCCGACATAATTCGGGTTTTGAAAATCTTTCCCTTTTGTGGTATGATACAGTGTGTTTTGAGAGGGGGGTATGATTGGCAGCGATTACGTATGAACTGATTCGCAAAGATGAGGCGACGGGCGCGCGTGCAGGCGTGATTCACACGCCGCATGGGAGTTTCCCAACGCCCATTTTCATGCCTGTGGGCACGCAGGCAACGGTCAAGGGCGTATCCCCGGATGAGCTGCACGATCTCGGCGCAGGAATCATCCTCAGCAATACCTATCATCTCTTCCTTCGTCCCGGCATGGAGCTGGTGAGGGAGGCGGGCGGACTGCATGCATTCATGCACTGGGACGGCGCCATCCTCACGGACAGCGGCGGTTTCCAAGTATTCAGCCTCGGCGATCTGAGGAAGATCACCGAGGAGGGAGCGACATTCCGTTCGCACATCGATGGCTCGAAGAAATTCCTATCGCCCGAGGTGTCGATGGAGGTGCAGAAATATCTCGGCTCGGACATCGTTATGGCATTCGACGAGTGCATCCCGTATCCCGCCGATCACGCCTATGCGAAGGCATCGACGGAACGCACACAGCGCTGGCTTGTGCGCTGCCGTGACGCAATGGCGGATGCCGAGGGGCAGGGACTTTTCGGTATTGTGCAGGGGGGCATGTACCGCGATCTGCGTGCGTGGCACGCTGCCGAGGCAACGGAACTCGATCTGCCGGGATATGCGATCGGAGGGTTGAGTGTCGGCGAGCCGCATGAGCTGATGGAGGAGATTCTCTCCTATACGGTGGAGTTGCTGCCGGAGAACAAGCCGCGCTATCTCATGGGCGTCGGGACGCCGGACTACCTTCTCACGGGAGTGCGGCACGGCATTGACATGTTTGACTGCGTATTCCCGACGCGTGTGGCACGCAACGGAATGGCAATGACGTGGACGGGACGGCTCGTGATGAAGAATGCGGTGCATACGCACGATCATACGGTACTCGAAGAGGGCTGCGAATGCTATGCGTGCCGCAATGGCTATACACGGGCATACATTCGCCATCTCGTGCGTGCGGAGGAGATCTTTGGTCTGCGCCTTTTGACCCTGCACAATCTCTATTTTTTGCAGGAGTTTATGCGGCGTATGCGTGCAGCGATCATCGCGGGCACGTTCCCCGCATTTTATCAGGAGTTTATGAATAATTATCATAAAAAATAATCTTATTGAATGAAGGAGCTGTATTTATGGATGCAGAAATGATGGCACAGTTGAGTTCGTGGGGACCCATTGTCATATTGGTGCTCTTCTTTTATTTTCTCCTCTACCGTCCGCAGAAGCAGGCGCAGAAGAAGCGTGAGGCAATGCTCGGTGCACTCAAGATCGGCGATGAGATCATCACGCTCGGCGGTATGCACGGCAAGATCACGGCGCTCAACGATAAGACGGTAACGCTGCGTGTCGCAGATGGTGTCAGTATTGTCTTTGAGCGCTCGGCGATCAGTGCTGTGAATACGCCGGATCAGGAGTAATACGATCCATGGCAGGAGATATGCTTGCCGCAAAAAAGACCCTGCGGCGGGAGATGCTTGCCCGTCGCCGCACATATTCAGCAGAGGAACGCGCACGCGCGAGCGACACGATCTGCAGGTGCGTACGGCAACAGGCGGTGCTGCAAGAGGCACGGACAATCATGCTCTACGCTTCTACGGAGGAGGAGATCGATCTCTATCCGCTGATGGAAACGCTGCTTGAAGAGGGACGGCGTATTGTTCTCCCCGAGATCGTAGGCAGGGGCGTGATGGAGGCACGGGCGCTGCCCGCTATGGATGCGCTGATCGACGGTGCATTTGGCATCTTGACGCCCGATCCGGCGCGCGGTGCCATCATTCCGCCGGAGGAGATCGATGTCATCATCGTTCCGGGGGCGGCATTTGATGAAAGCGGCGGACGGCTGGGGCTTGGCGGCGGCTATTATGATCGTTTTTTGCCCCGTGCAGTAGATGCTGTCCGCCTCGTACTTGCCTTTGATTTTCAAATCGTCCCTGATGTTCCCATGGGTATGCAGGATGCCCGTGTCGACATTATACTGACGGAGTGTCGCAGGATTTTCTGCAAGATAAAAGACCTTAAGGAAGAGGTGTGAGGACTGTTGAGACAACATAGTCTGTTAAAGCTGGTGATTGCAGTTGCTATCATCATAGGTGCGTTTTTTTTCCTCGTTCAGCCGCTTGCGAGTTCGATCCGGCAGGGACTTGACCTGCAAGGCGGAACGCACGTCGTTCTGGAGGCCGTCGATACGGAGCAGGCGCAAGTCAATGACGATGCGATGAACCGTGTTGTTACGATCATGGAAAAGCGCGTCAACTCGCTCGGACTCACCGAGCCGATCATTCAGCGTGAGGGAGAGCGGCGTGTTATCATCGAGCTGCCGGGGATCAAGGATCCCGATGCGGCGATCCGTACGATCGGCAAGACGGCGATGCTCGAATTCCGCGACGAGGACGGGCATACGGTACTGACCGGAACGGATCTGAAGGACGCACAGGCTTCGACGAATCCGCAGACGGGGCAGAATGTTGTCAATCTCGAATTCTCGGATGAAGGGGCACAGAAATTTGCCGACCTCACAATGAAGAACGTCGGTCGTACCATCGCAATTCTCCTTGACGGCGAGGTATTGACCGCACCAAATGTGCGTGAGCCAATCCTCGGTGGACGCGCGGAGATCACAGGGCAAAAAACCCTTGAGGAGGCACAGAACCTTGCGGTCGTCCTGCGCAGCGGCGCATTGCCTGTCAAGGTGGAGATTATCGAAACGCGCACAGTTGGTCCGACGCTCGGACAGGACTCGAAGGACAAGTCCCAATTCGCCTTTGTGATAGGTCTTGGTGCAGTCGTCATCTTTATGATCTTCTTCTATCGACTGTCCGGTTTTATTGCAGACGTTGCACTGATGGCGTATACAATACTGTTGCTTGGCATTCTTTATCTGATGGATGCAACGCTGACCTTGCCGGGGGTAGCAGGAATCATCCTCTCCATCGGCATGGCGGTCGATGCAAACGTGCTCATCTTCGAGCATTTCAAGGAAGAGTATCAGATCAATCAAAAATCTTTGCGCCTTGCGATGGATGCAGGTTTTTCGCGTGCGTTCACGACGATCTTTGACTCGAACGTCACGACGTTGATTGCAGCGGGCGTCCTCTTCTTCCTTGGAACGGGAACGATCCGCGGCTTTGCCATTACGCTGGGCGTTGGCACGATGCTCTCGATGTTTACGGCGATTACATTGACGCAGTATCTCTTGAAGCTGATGATTAACTCGAAGCTCTCCGACAGTCCGTCGCTCTACGGTGCGAATGGCTTTATGCTGGGCACTAAAAAGAAGGGGGCTGAGAAGAATGCCTAAATTTGACATTGCGGGACATCGGAAAATCTGGTTCCTGCTCTCTCTTGTTCTCATCATTCCCGGCTTTATCTGCATGGGGGTGCGTGGCTTTAATTTCGGCATTGACTTTACAGGCGGTACGATCATTGATCTGCGTTTTGCGCAGCCTGTGACGCTTACCGATGTGCGTTCAAGCCTTGCAAAATATGGACTCGATGGGAGTACAATCCAGCTCGCGGGTGCAGAGTCCGGCGTCGAGTCCTCCGAGAATGTCATGATTCGTACCGTTGATCTTGAGGAAAATCAGCGGAAGGAGGTCATGGCATCACTGACACAGGATGTCGGATCATATACGGTTCTCCGCGAGGAGAAGGTCGGTGCGACCATCGGCGGTGAGTTGATCACGAACGCCGTCCTTGCACTTGTGATCTCGTGGGCACTTATCATTCTGTACGTCGCCTATCGTTTTGAGTGGCGCTTTGGTGTGTCGGCGGTGCTTGCGCTGATCCACGACATCATCATCGTACTGGCAGTGTTCTCATTGACCCAACGTCAGATTGATTCTTCCTTCATTGCGGCACTTTTAACGATCGTGGGTTATTCCATCAATGATACCATCGTCATCTTTGACCGTATCCGTGAGAACTTGAAGCTTCATTTCCGCCGCGGCGGCGATGTGAACGAGCTTGTCAACCGCTCCATCTATCAAACGCTGACGCGCTCGCTTTATACGGTATTCACGGTCTTGTTCACGACATTCGCGCTTTACTGGTTTGGCGGCGAGACGACGAAGGACTTTGCGTTCGCGCTTCTCGTCGGCTTTGCGAGCGGCTGCTACTCTTCCATCTTCATTGCAAGCCAGCTTTGGATTGAGCTGCGCAATCGTACGGAGCGGCGCCCTGCCGCAAAACCCGCAGCGGTGGAGGGGTAAAGAAGAGAGCCTGTCCAAGGACAGGCTCTTTTGCTGTTATAGGGGGAGCCATGCTGAAAGAATGGGTTGTACGGGAAAAAACGGCGGAGGGAGACGCACTCGCACGAGAAATTGGAACTGCACCGCTCATTGGACAGATTCTCTGGAATAGAGGGATACGTTCGGCAAAAGCTGCACAGGCTTTTCTGCATCCAGAGAAGGAGCAGTTTCATGATCCTTTTCTCATGAGAGATATGGAGAAAGCTGTGCGGCGCATTTTGCACGCGATTCACGCCGGGGAGCAGATTGTCGTCTATGGGGATTACGACGTGGACGGGATGACCTCGACCACACTGCTTATGAAGAATATTCGCGCACTCGGAGGCAGAGTCGCCTACTATATTCCGAACCGCTTCACGGAGGGGTATGGTCTCAACGGCAGGGCACTTGAGCAGCTCGCCGCAGAGGGGTGCAACCTGCTCATTACCGTTGACTGCGGAATTGCGTCCGTGGAGACAGTTGCGGAATTGGATGCGGGGATGGACGTTATCATCACCGATCACCATCTCCCGGGAAGTGCACTGCCGTCTGCATACGCAGTGATCAACCCGCATCGTGTGGACTGCCCCTATCCGGACAAGGAACTCGCGGGGGTCGGTGTCGCCTTCAAACTCGTACAGGCGCTTTGGCAGATGGAGAAGCAGCGGCTCTACACGGATGATCTGGATATTGCAGCACTTGGAACGGTTGCGGATCTCGTGCCGCTCGTCGGAGAGAATCGCAAGATCGTCAAAATGGGACTGGCGCGTATGTCGGAACATCCCTGTGATGGTATTGCAGCATTGATCTGCATTTCAGGACTCGAAGGAAAGACGATCAATACGGGGATGGTTGGCTTCCAGCTGGCTCCGCGTCTCAATGCTGCGGGACGCATTGAGACGGCACGGAGTGGTGTGGAGCTACTTCGCAGCGAGGACAGGCGGGCTGCGGATCGCCTCGCAGGCGAACTGAACGCACTCAATACAGAGCGGCGTGATCTAGAACAGCGGATCCTTGCAGAGGCAGAGGTTTATCTTACGGACTTTACGCCCGATGTACCTGCGATTGTCGTTGCGGGCGAGGACTGGAATGCGGGTGTGATCGGTATTGTAGCATCCCGTCTTGTTGAAAAATACTATCGCCCGAGCATTGTACTCACGCGGCAGGGCGATATCTACAAGGGATCCTGCCGCAGTATCGCGGGGCTTCACATCTATGAGGCACTTGCTGCGTGCAGAGATACACTGATTCAGTTTGGCGGACATGAGATGGCAGCGGGACTGACACTTGCGCGTGACCGCATAGAGGATTTTCGCCGTGCATTCGCGAACTATGTAGATACACGCATGGCGATCGAGGATTTCACACCGAAAATTTCCATTGAAGCTCTCGTCGCTCCTGCGGATTGGACGCTTGCAGCGGTCGAGGAGTTGGCACTCCTTGAGCCGTATGGCATGGGGAATCCGCGTCCTATCTTTGGTGTGCGGAATCTCCGCCCACAGACGGCCGCGGCAATCGGAGCGGAGGGGCGGCACCTGCGCATGGAGGTCGGTACGCGGGAGCATCGCGTTGCCGCACTTTGCTGGAACGCCGGAGAACTTGCAGAAATCGTGACGGAGGAGATCGGCGACCTCTCCTATACGCCGAGTATCAACGAATGGCAGGGAACGCGTTCCGTGCAGTGCATGGTAGACTCCATCCTGCCCGCCGCACACGAGCGCGTCTTTCCAGAGCGTGCACTGCTCAAAGTAGTCTACGCATTTCTAAAAGGACTGTGCACAGCAGATGGACGAATCCCATATAATATGATCGCGCTCACGCGTCGTTTTTCACGCGAACACGGGCACATCTCATCCTATACGATGGAGACCTCCCTGTGTATCTTTCGTGAACTCGGACTGCTCATCCCTCGGACGGAGGGGCACTGGCAGCTCGTTCCGCCCATCGGGAGGCTGGAACTCACAGATGCGCCGACCTATCGTCGGTATCAGGAAAGAAAGGGTGACAGATAGATGTCAGACGATGTGCAGAGGGATGTCACCCTCGCTATGATATTGGAAAAGGTGCGCTCCTATCAGGCGGACGCAAACGTTGATAAGATCAAAAAGGCGTACGATTGTGCGGAGAAGGCGCATCGCGGACAGGTGCGTATCTCGGGAGACGCCTACATCATTCACCCGCTCAATGTCGCATACATCCTCACAGGGCTTCATCTTGACGATGAGACGATCTGTGCGGCACTTCTGCACGATGTTGTGGAGGATACCTGCGCAACACTGGAGGAGATGGAGGCGGAGTTCGGCAAAAACATCATGGCACTCATCGACGGCGTGACGAAGCTTGGGCGCATCGAGTATATGTCCAAGGAGGATGTCAAGCTAGAGAACTACCGCAAGATGTTCCTTGCAATGGCAAAGGATATCCGCGTTATCATGATAAAGCTTGCTGACCGTTTGCATAACATGCGGACACTGAAGTATATGCGCGAGGACAAACGCCATCGCATCGCAAAGGAGACCATCGAGGTCTATGCACCGCTTGCCAATCGACTTGGTATTTCGAGTATCAAAGTGGAACTTGAGGATCTCTGTCTGCGCTATCTTGAGCCAGAGGCGTACTATGCCCTCGTAGAGGAGGTCAAGCACAAGCGGAAAGAGCGGCAGGAGTTCATACGGGAGTCCATTCTGCAAATACGCGAAAAGCTCGAAGCAGCAGGGATTGAAGCGGATATCAAGGGACGGGCGAAGCATTTTTACAGCATCTATCGAAAGATGAAGCGCGACAACAAGAGTGTCAATGAGATCTATGACCTCTCTGCCGTACGCGTACTCGTTTCCTCCGTCAAAGACTGTTATGGTGTGCTCGGCGTCATTCACGCGATGTGGAAGCCTATCCCAGGCAGGTTCAAAGATTACATTGCTATGCCAAAATCCAACGGCTATCAGTCGCTCCATACAACCGTCATGACACACGGCGATCCGCTCGAGATCCAGATTCGCACGAAGGCGATGCACCAGGTATCCGAGTTCGGCATTGCCGCGCATTGGAAGTACAAGGAGGCGGGGCGGAGCATCGGTGTGACCGATGAAAACGATCAAAAGATGTCATGGCTGCGCCAAATGGTCAGTCTGCAAAAGGAATACGACGATCCCAAGGAATTCTTCGAGGCTCTGAAACTGGATGTGTTCTCCGACGAGGTCTTTGTCTTTACACCGCGCGGTGATGTCATTGATCTGCCGAAGGGGTCGAATCCCATCGACTTCGCCTATCACATCCACACGGAGATTGGACATCACTGTGTTGGTGCAAAGGTCAACGGAAAGATTGTACCGCTCGAATACAAACTCAAGAATGGCGACATCGTATCCATCGTCACGAACAAGGCGAGCAACGGTCCGAGTCCGGACTGGCTGAACACGGTCGCTTCCTCCGCCACGCGCAGCAAGATACGCGCGTGGTTTAAGAAGGAGAACCGCGAGGAGAATGTCGAACGCGGCATGAATCTCATCCGTGATGAGGCAAAGCGCCTGGGTTACGCCCCCAAAGAATTGATTGCGGGAGGTCGACTTGGCAAGGTCGCTGAAAAACTCAACGTGCAGAGTGAGGACGATCTGCTCGCTGCACTTGGCTACGGCGGTGTGACCCTGCGCGGTGTCATGACGAAGCTCATCGAGCTGCATCAGCAGTCCATCAAGGACAGCACGCCCCCCGAAGTCTCACAGATGCTCTCCGAACTTAAGGCTCCGCGCAGGGGGAAGCGCAAGAAGGCGAGTCACGGTGTCCTCGTCGAGGGGGAGGGCGGCTATCTCGTGCGCCTCGCACGCTGCTGCAACCCCATTCCCGGCGATCCGATTACGGGGTACATCACGCGCGGACGCGGTGTCTCCGTACATCGCTCCGACTGCCCGAACGTCCTCAACGATACGGAGTTCACACGCGTGATTGAGGTGAGCTGGGATATCGGACTCGACAAAGAGTACACTGTCGGCATTGAGATCATATGCAATGACCGCAACGGAATGCTCGCCGAACTCTTGGCTGTACCTGCCGAGATGAAGGTCAACATCCACACGGTCAATGCAACACCAAATCGGCGGAACAAAACCTCGACCGTCCTTCTTGGGCTGAATGTCAGCAACATCGATCAGATCACGCAGGTCATGACGAAAATGCGCCTGCTCAAGGATGTCTATCGCGTTACACGCACACTTGGCAACTCCGCGCTCCCAGATGGGGATGTGTAAGGAATCGCTTCACGATTTATTGAAATCCCAAAGTACATCAAAGCCTCGCATAAGACGATACGCGAATCATCGAAGAAGGAGCGGTGGCTCGCGTACTTTGCCAACAGACTGACCTATGATTATGGCATCTTAGCTTCCCCAGCTAGAGCGGGGGAAGTGGCGAGCGCAGCGAGCCGATAGGGGGCGTTCGTGCGCCCCCCTTTTTTTATTATGGGGAAGAAACGTACGGCATTGCGCTCACATAAGAACACAGAAAATGAAATGACACAAGTCATAAGATCATATTGACACGAGATGAGAGGAAGAGTATAGTTGGGATTATAGTACTATAGAATAGCTATAGGTTGGAACGGAATAACATGGAGGGGATCGTCATGTTAAAGGAATGGAAAAACAAACGACAGCTGTCACTTCTCGTTGCGTTCGCTCTGTCCGCGGGAGGGACACTCTTTTCAGATTTAAAATACATATCTGCTGCGGATGTGACGGGCGGCGACGTGACGATTGATAGTTCGACGCCCACGCCGTATCCGAATCCCCTTGCAGGTGGATATATACCTCCGGCAGGGACGGGGGATGTAACGAATAACAAGCTGAGTGTGACTGGAATCAACGTGCTCGGCAAAACCCTTTATGGTGGGTATAATCAATCATCGACAGGCAATGCCACAAATAATGAGTTGGTGGTGAGTGGAGTACTTGCTACTGGATCAGGTTATAGCTATCTATATGGTGGATATACAGCTAATGGCAATGCTACAAATAATACTGTCACATTAAATGGATTTACGGATTCCCTAGGATGGGGGGGATATGTATATGGTGGCAGAAGTGCCAATGCCAGTGCAGACGTAAAGACAGGGAACACGTTGAAAGTAACGGCAAGTGGTAATACTGTCAATAATGGAGTTCATAATTTTGAAAAGATGAAGTTTGTCCTGAGTTCGGCAATTAACTCAGGAGATGTAATGTTGAGCACATCATTTGGGGATGCTTATGACTGGGGCAATGTGATATTGTCAAGAACAGTTGACAAATTTCTCACAAGGAAACGAATGCTTAAGCAGTCGCGGCAATGGAGTCATAGAACTGTCGACGCTTCACCATCGGAGGAAGCCCACCGTTTGTTGAACAAATT
>NZ_LT985759.1 GCF_900290285.1 Candidatus Centipeda massiliensis
CATGTGTTAAGCACGCCGCCAGCGTTCGTCCTGAGCCAGGATCAAACTCTCCGCGAAAGACCGTAGTCTATGTGAGAGCCGAGTTGGCTCAAAAGTTCATTCTTGTAAAAGAATTGTGTTCGTTGACCGAAGGTGTTTCCACCTTCACAACGATGTTGCATCTGGCTTGTTAGATGTAGGAATCGCTGATAAAATGAAGTCCGTCAGATTGGTGCAGAATTTTTGTCCTGCCAAGGAAACAAACCGGACGCATAGCCGTTGTGCTATGTGGAGGATTTGTTGACACAGGCAGGGCGAAAAGGATGCTCCAAGATGGCGGTGCTGAATTTATCAGTGCTTCCTTAGTTCTAACATGTTTTGCATTGTGTAGTTTTCAGGGTACATCCTGCGCCGCTCTTGGTTTCGGGGGCTTTCGCCGTTCCCGCCGCCCTCATCGGCGCGACTGTCATAATATAACACAGGGGCCTTCTCCTCGTCAACCCCCTTTTTCAACTTTTTTCTGTTCGTAAGAAAATATCTGTGCTATAATCGTTGCATCATATAATGAAGGGGATATTCCATGCACTCTTCCACACACAATCTGATTCTCCCTACGCTGCGAGCGGCACTGCCCTATGCGCAACGCGCAGAGCTTATCTGTATTGGTGGCGGACGTCCGCCTACACCGGAATGGCTGTCCTTGTTGGTGCAATACAAAAAAAACTACACGAACCGCCCTGTCTGGGCGATTGATCGCGGCGTGAACATCTGCCACGCTCTCGCACTATCGCCCTCACATCTGATTGGCGATGGCGACAGTGCAGACGGCAGTGCATGGGAGTGGGCAAAGAGGCAGGGTGCAGAGATTCATGCCTTCCCGCCCGAGAAGGACTTCACGGATACGGAGCTTGCCCTCCACATCGCCGCTCAAAACGATCCGTGCTCGCTTGTCATACTCACGGCGGCATTCGGCGGGCGGCTCGACCACCTCATGAGTACTGCCGCCGTCGCCGCGCACGCCACCATCCCCTGCGTACTTGCGGACGAGCGCGAAACACTTTTCTACCTCCATGCAGGCGAATCGCTCACCATAACCTGCGACATGCCCCCGCGTGCCATCTCGCTCCTCCCCTTTACGGAGGAATGTACGGGCGTAACAACGCATGGTCTGTATTGGGAATTGCGGGATGCGTGCATCACAAATCGTGCATCACTTGCAATCAGCAACGTGCTCGCACGCGAAAACACAAAAAACACGTTTACCGTCTCCATCAAGAGCGGCGTTCTCGGTGTCTATCTCTGCCATAAAGAATAAAGGAAGTTTTCATTGAATATCAACATCCCACAGACCTATTTCAGCAAACTCATGCGCGCCGTCGTAGAGTTCGAGCTAATCGAGCAGGGCGACCGCATCTTGATCGGTGTATCGGGCGGCAAGGACAGCATCTTTCTCACCTACGCACTCGCCATCTTGCGCGAGCGTCTGAAAAGAAATTTTACCATCGCGGCATTCACCGTCAATCCGCAGTTTGACGATCCGTTTGATACCGATGCGATTGCGGCATTCTGCAAGCAGCTCGATGTCCCCTACGAGGTGGTCGATGTCGATATCGCTGGTGCGATTGCGGAGCAGGACGACAAAAGTCCGTGCTTTACCTGCGCGTTCTTTCGGCGCGGCGCAGTCAACCGCTACGCCGCAGCGCACCAAATGAATAAGGTCGCCTACGCGCATCACCATGATGATGCCGTGGAGACCTTTCTCATGAGCCTATTCTACTCGGGGCAGCTGAACACCTTCCGCCCCAAAACCTATCTCGACAAGACAGGTCTCACCGTCATCCGCCCCCTCGTCTACTTTCGCGAGCAGGAAATCATCGACGCGATCCAATACCACGGCTTCACACCGATCCCCTCCCCCTGCCCCCACAACGGCAACACCACGCGCCAGACCGTCAAGGAACTGATCGAAACGCTCGGCAGGGATAATCCGAACCTCTACAACCACCTCGCTGCAGGGATGCGCGAGGGCGCACTCGGCGAGCTTTGGCCGGCGAGCAAGACGCGCAAGGAGATGGAGCGCACCCACCGCGCCTTTATGGCGAAGAGATAGCACTCAGCCAAAGTGCTCCTCCACCAGCTCCGCGAACCGTCCCTC
Organism: Candidatus Centipeda massiliensis; assembly: GCF_900290285.1. Lineage (GTDB taxonomy): Bacteria > Bacillota > Negativicutes > Selenomonadales > Selenomonadaceae > Centipeda > Centipeda massiliensis. The sequence continues at coordinate 2,135 of NZ_LT985759.1, forward strand.
CTTTGCCGCCTACCGTTCCTCCTCCGTCTGCCCTTTTTCATAGAGCAGGGGCAAGAGATGCGCCAAGCGATTTTTGCCTTCCACTCATCCTTCGACAATTCCTTTCTCTCGTCCTTCCGCAAGCCCCTTCTCGCGTCCTTCTTCCAGTGCGTATTTCACATTCGTATTAGGCAGCACTTAAGGAAGCACTGATAAATTCAGCCGTGCCATCTTAGCGTATCTTTTTTGCCCGCTCAATGCCTGCAAATCCTCCACATAGCTTTGGCTATGTGTCCGGTTTGCCTCCTCAATCGGACAGAAAATCTACGCCAATCTGACGGACTTCATTTCTTAGAGCTTTTGCACGGCAGATCATCTGCGTCATTGTACCCATGGGACAGATGACGCACCAAGCGCGTGGACGATAGCGCAGCATCATCAGAATACCGATGATTGCCGAGGTCAGCATGAGGCTGTAGAAGCCAAAGGCAAACTGTGCTGCCCACGGCGCACCGCCTCCGCTGTACGCCCACCCCCACGGCACATCAAAGAGCCAGAACAGTGTCACCGCCTCCCGCAGAGGAGCGCCTGCCGCCGCATGATAGCTCACAACCATCACATTGGCAAACATGGTCAGAAAAAACGCCAGAAAACCGTAGCGGAACCTGCGGGTGCGCAGCCACGCAGGCAGTTCCTTCCGCGCGGAAAGACGCAAACGGCTGCCGAGCAGCTGAAAGAGCTGCCCGCGATCACAGTAGTGATTGCAGTAAGCCTTGTTCCCCGCCAGCAGAGCAAAGCCGAGCGGCGTAAGAAAACAGATCATGCCGAGCCATGCAAACAGAATATTGACAAAGCCCAGAGAGAAATACACGATGGAGAAGATCCAAAAGTATTGATACCATCGCATCCGCCGCTCCCTCATGTGTGCACCTCCATCCGTATGACCTCCGCCGGACACTCGCGGCTGCACATACCGCAGCCGACGCAGTGCGCGGGATCGACCGCCGCATAGAGTCCGCGCAGAATGGTGATCGCACCGCGTGGGCACACATTCTGACACGTTCCGCAGGCAACACAGCTGCCGCGCTCAACAACAGGAATCAGGCGCTTCTTCGTCCCCATGAGATGTTCCCTCCTTGCCTTCCGCACGGAGAAGCGCACGCAGAATCTGTGCAACGCGCTCATCTTTCAGCCGATAGGTGACCTCAAGTCCGCTGCGCTCCCCACGGATCAGACCCGCCTGCCGCAGCTTGCTCAGATGCTGCGATACGGTGGACTGCGGCGCATCCAGACAATCCTGCATATAGGAAACGTTGCAGCTCCCCTCACGCAGAAGCCGTCGCACAATACAGAGGCGCACGGGATGCGCCAATGCACGCAAAAAATCCGCCGCCTCCTCAAGTAGCTCCCGATCCTCAATCACCATTTCACATCTCCTCTTCGTGCTGCATTCTCAAATAATAGTAACCACCGACCATATTCTTTGCTGTGAATCCGTGTGCGCGCAGAATCTGTTCGGCAAGATAGCCGCGCAGCCCCATCTTGCAGCAAACGATGATTGGAGTCTTCGGATCAAATTCATGCAGGCGTTCACGCAGCTGCGGCAGAGGAATCCGCTGCGCCCCCGCAATCTCACCGGTGTGGTATTCCTCCGGCGGACGCACATCAATGAGCATCGCTCCTGCTGCGACTTCCGCTACCAGTTCACGCGGGAGAAGCGGGACACTTCTGCCCTGCAGAATATTTTCCGCCGCATAGCCTGCCATATTGACGGGGTCTTTTGCCGCAGAATACGGCGGCGCGTAGGACAGCTCGAACTCCTGCAGATCTGCCACCGTAAGCGACTGCCCAATCGCGGCGGCAATCACGTCGATACGCTTGTCCACGCCCTCCGCCCCGATTGCCTGTGCCCCCAATATCACGCCGTCCGATGTACGGAATATCAGCTTGAGTGCAATTTCCTGCGCCCCCGGATAATAGGTCACGTGATGGCGCGGAAAAATCACCGTAAAGCGATAGTCCTCACCATATTTCAGCCCCGCTGCCTGCAAAGCACGCTCATTCTGTCCCGTCGCCGCAGCGGTGCGTCCAAACACCTTCAACGCAGCCGTTCCGATCACGCCGCGATACGCACGTCCCACTCCCGCCATGCTGTCCGCCGCCAGACGCGCCTGCCGATTTGCGGGTCCCGCCAAGGGAAGTGCCGCTGCTTCTCCCGTCTGCGCGGAACGTGTTAGCACGGCATCCCCCACAGCATACACATCAGGCACATTTGTCCTCATGTATTCATCAACGAGGATATGACCACGCGCACCGAGAGCAATACCGCTCCCCTCTAGAAAGGACGTATCGGGGCGCACGCCAATCGCAAGTGCGACAAAATCTCCATGCACCTCACGCCCGCTGCCGAGGCGCACGCAGATGCCACCGTCCGACTGCTCCTCAAATCCCGCGACACCGTCCCCGAGTGCCAGTTCCACACCATGTCTGCGCAATTCATCTTCAAGTAGAGAAATCATGTCTGCATCGAATACGGGGAGAATATGCGGCATTGCCTCAACCAAGGTCACAGAAAGCCCCCGCTCGCAGAAATTCTCCGCCAGCTCCACGCCGATAAATCCGCCGCCAACCACGACGACGCTGCGCCCCATTTCCATCATCGCGCGGAAGCGATCCGCATCCTGCACGCTGCGCAGCGTCGCAATACGCGGATGTTCAATGCCGGGAATCGGCGGACGCAGCGGCTTCGCTCCCGGCGAAAGCAACAGTGCATCATAACGCTCCGTGTAGACGCTGTCAGCAGAGCGCACCTCCACCGTATGCTGCACCGTATCCACACGCACAACCTCACTGCATACACGCACATCGACGTTATACATCCCACGAAACTTCGCTGGGGTCTGGAGCAGCAGATCCCCGCGCTCGGCGATGACATCCCCCACATAGTATGGAAGCCCACAGTTTGCAAAGGATATATCCTCTCCACGCTCAAAGAGAACAATCTCCGCATGTTCATCCAAACGGCGCAGGCGTGCTGCAGCCGTTGCTCCACCTGCCACGCCTCCAACAATGATATATTTGCTCATAATATCATCTCCTTTTCTATATATCTATATATTACGATATAGCGTTTTAATTGTCAATAAGAAACGGGGCACGTACACGAAGATTTTTGATCTTCATGCACCTGCCCCGTTTGCCCGCTTTTTTTATAGGAAGCACTGATAAATTCAGCACCGCCATCTTGACGTATCTTTTTTGCCCGCACAACGCCTGCAAATCCTCCACATAGCTTTGGCTATGCGTCCGGTTTGCCTCCTTGTTCGGACGAAAAAATCTACGCCAATCTGACGGACTTCATTTTATCAGCGATTCCTATAGAATCGCCTCTGCCGCCGCCATTACGCCGAGTGCCGCGTGCTCAAAGGTCAGCCCGCCCTGCAGATAGATACAGTACGGCTCACGCATGGGGCCATCCGCGCTCAGCTCAATCGATGCCCCCTGCACGAATGTCCCCGCTGCCATGATGATCTGGTCAGCATAGCCCGGCATATCCCACGGCTCGGGCGCGGCGAACGCATCCACAGGCGACATCGCCTGAATTGCACGCGCGAATGCCTTCATCCGATCGGCACTCCCGAGCACAATCGCCTGGATGATATCACTGCGCGTGTCCGTAAATTGAGGGAACGTGCGGCACCCCAGTCCCTCGAAGATCCCTGCGGCGAACACCGCCCCCTTGAGCGCCTGCGCCACAACGTGCGGTGCAAGGAACAGTCCCTGAAAGAGAAGTCGGTTCGAGATGAGGCTCGCCCCAAGTTCATCCCCCATTCCAGGTGCCGTGAGCCGATACGACGCCATCTCTACGAGATTGCTGCGTCCCGCAATATAGCCGCCCGTCGGGGCAAGTCCGCCTCCTGGGTTCTTGATGAGTGATCCCGCCATGATGTCCACATTCGGCAGCTCCGTCGGTTCGACCGTATCCACGAACTCGCCATAGCAGTTATCGACGAACACGATGCAGTTTGGATTCACCGCCTTGACGCGTGCACTGACCGTGCGGATGTCCTCGATGCTGAGCGGCTCGCGCTCACTGTAGCCGCGTGAACGCTGAATGAGTGCAACCTTCGTCCGCGCCGTCACAATGCGTGCAATCCCATCCAAATCGACGTGTCCATCCGGCATTGGCAGCTCATCATAGAGCACGCCGAACTCCTTGAGGGAGCCGATACTCTCATGCGCCCACCCGATGACTGTCTGCATCGTATCGTATGGCGCTCCCGTAATCGAGACGAGCTGATCGCCCGGGCGCAGGATGCCAAAGAGCACCGTTGCAAGCGCGTGCGTTCCGGAGACGAACTGTGTCCGCACGAGCGCCCGCTCCGCACCAAAGACACGCGCATAGAGTTCGTCCAGCTTCTCACGCCCGAGATCGCTGTACGCATAGCCCGCACTCACACCAAAGTGCGCGTCGGAGACGCGGCACTCCCGCATGGCGTCAAGAACTTTTCTCGTATTGATCTCTGCGACCTCATCCATGCGTGCAAATGCCCTACGTGCACGCTCCATGACCTCCACACGCAGTGCCGCTAACTCGTCCCTCTGCAAATCCTACTTCCTTTCCAAATCCGACTGCTCGCGCGCTGTTCGCAGATAGCGTACGAGATGCAGCTTCAGGCGCTGCTCCAAGTCCTCAAGATCCACCGCATCAAACGAATAGCTCACATACGGCATCCCATTCACATGATACTCACCAAAAAATTCATTGCGATAGCAGTTGTAATAGATCCCAACATCATTTTTCCGCGCAAAGTCCATATAGTCAATGATGAGAAAGGAACCGTTTGTAAGCTGTGCCGGCGCGGACGGACGGATAAAGAGCTCAAACCCTTCCAATTCCTCCGGCAGCTGTGCGCCATACGCCCAGCCCGCAATGCTTTCACGCACAGGAAGGAGTTCCTGCGTTTGAAGTGCGTCTGCATGCAGTTCTGTCATCACACCCGGCAGCGAGCGCTGAAGTTCCTTGCCAAACGTCGCCAAAGCCCCATGAATAAAGGATGGCAGGGCAAAGCTCACAACGCCGATCTCGACGCGCAGCTTGTACGAAGTCGTCGGAGCATCATAAAATCCAATGACGGCACGATGCCCTGCTGCATGATCGTAGCGGAAGAAATCATACTGCGCCTCATCCACCCGTCTTTCTTTCGATAGAATAAACCCGTCGATTTCATCAGGAAGATCATCGAGCACCGACGATTCCGCAAGTGCCGCATCAATTTTCTCTGTAAATTCCTCCGACATCAGACGCACCTCTTACTTGCCCGTGCGACCGCGCTTCGTCATCGGCAGCCCCTTTGCGCAGAGCGGGCAAGTGTCTGGCGCATAGGTCTCCACATCCATCGTGAGGAGTGCCGTGGCGGGCACATCGCCGAAATTCGCCTTGCCGCCGCTGCGGTCGACCAGCATCGAAACCGCGACGGGAACAGCGCCCGCCTCCTTCACGACCTCAATGACCTCCTTGATCGAACCGCCCGTCGTCACAATGTCCTCAACGATGAGCACGCGTTCCCCCTCATGCAGGGAGAAACCACGTCGAAACGTCATCTCGCCGTCCACGCGCTCCGTGAAGATCGCGCGTGTCCCGAGCGCCTTGCCCGTCTCATGTGCAAGCAGGATACCGCCCGTCACGGGACCGACCACCGTCTCAATCTCCGCATCCTTGAACTTCTCCGCCATTGCCTCACAAAGCTGCTGTGTATAGGCAGGGTGTTGAAGCACATTGAACTTTTCCACATAGTGCGGGCTGTGCAGTCCCGATGTCAATAGGAAATGCCCGTCCATAATCGCGCCCGTCTTCACAAGCAGCGCCCGTACTTCCTCCTGCGTCATCATACCGTCTCCATCTCCTTCAAAATAGCCTCTGCTGCCGCACGCGGATCCTCCGCCGCATAGATCGCACGACCGACAACGATCTGCGATGCGCCCGCACGGATCGCCCCCGCCGGTGTCATTACGCGCCGCTGATCGTCATGTGCGACACCCGCAGGACGGATACCGGGCGTCACGATGAGAAAATCATTGCCGCAGACACGGCGAATTTCTGATGTTTCCGCAGGTGAGGCGACCACACCGTCCAGCCCTGCCTCCTGCGCGAGCTTTGCGCGGCGAAGAACTGCATCCGCAATCGTCCCCGTATGACCCAGCCCCGCCCAGTCCTCTGCATCCATGCTCGTGAGCACCGTCACGCCGATCAGCTTCGGACAGGAAATATCCGCCTCAGCTGCTGCACGGTGCAGCGCCTCAGCCGCCGCCTTCATCATCCGCAGACCGCCCGCCGTATGGACGTTCAGGATGTCGGGACGCAGCCGCAGCAGTGAGCACAGACCATTTCCAACCGTATTCGGGATATCATGCAGCTTCAGATCGAGAAATACCTTTTTCTCCCGCTCCTTCAGCCACGTTACGATATTACCACCGAGCGCATAAAAGAGTTCCATGCCCACCTTGTAGCAGCTGACACTGTCGCCAAGGCGTGTGACAAGCTGCTCTACGTCCGCGCGCGTCGGCACATCCAGTGCCGCAATCAACCGTTCATCTGCCATGTTTTCACTCCTCTATGATGCGCAGATGCGCATCCCCGCAGCCACAGTTTTCCCGCGAAAGGCGCACCTGCATGCCTGTCCGATACCGCAGGACAGGCATTGCCTCTGCCGCGAGCGTCGAGAGCACGAGTTCGCCATGCGCCCCATCCTCTCGCGAGGCATTCCCCCCTGCATCAATGACCTCGGCAAAGAACAGCCGCTCCTCAAGATGGATGCCCTCTCCTGCTGCGCAGCTGCATCCAATCAGTGCCCCCATCTGCGCCCGTGCAAATATGTGCGCATGGCGTGCGCCCTGCTGCTCCGCAAACGCGCGTGCAAAGGACTGTGGCATGATATGTGTGCCAACCGTAATCAGTCGATGTATGCGGAAATCTGCAAGACTGTCCAAGATGGCGGGCAGTACATCCTCCCAAACGATGATCGTATCCGGTACTGCTGCACGCAGAAGACGCGTTGCAGCAACACCATCCGCACAGGGCAATACCGTCGCACCAATGCCGTCAAGCGCATATTGCAGATCGAGCGTACGGCTGTCGGTAAAGTCCCCTGCGAGCAGCGCCGTGCTCGCACGATTCAGCCCGCACACAGTGAGCATATCTGCCACAGTCTGCACCTGACGCGCAACATCCCCCTGCGTATAGCAGTGAATTTTTCCATGCTCCTCCGTGTCACGCAGCATACTCATGCGCAGGACACCCGAGAGTGGCAGTGTAAGCATGAAAAAGGGGGCATCCGCCCCCTCTTCCTCTGCACCCTCCCAAAACGGCAGCCGCGCCATATCCGCAAAGGATGTGACAGATGCGGCTTGAATCCCCTCACGTTCAAACGCCGTGCGGTAGAACTCCGTCTTTTCCTCTGCCCATTTAAGCTGCCGCAGGAGGAGCGAAAGCCGCTCCTCCTCGGCGAGTGCAGAGCCCATCATGATTCAAGCGGCCGCTGATAGAAGAACGGCTGAAAGCTTGTATAGCCCATTTTGCGGAAGTTCAGAATCGACTCCGTCGCGCCGACGAAGAGAATACCGCCGGGTTTGAGTGCCTCAAAGAAGTGGCGATAGAGCTGATCCTTCGCCTCATCTGTGAAGTAGATGACAACATTGCGGCAGAGGATCAAGTCAAAGCCCGTCTCGAACTTATCCTGCAGGAGATTGTGGCGCTTGAACTCGATCATACTCTTGATTTCCTGCTTCACGGCAAAACGGTCACCGTCCGCGTCAAAATATTTGCGGCGGCGCTCCGGCGCCATACTCTTGATCTCATCCGCCGTATAGACACCACGCTTCGCCTTCGCGAGAATCTCGATATCGAGATCGGAGGCGAGAATGCGGTGCCGCGTCCCCGGCGTCATCTCCTTCATGATGATCGCGAGCGAATACGGTTCTGCCCCGATGGAGCAGCCTGCGCTCCAAATATTGAGCTTCGAGGAGCGTTTCAAGAGATCAGGAATGACATCCGTCTCAAGCTTGCCGAACTTCTCCGGCGTGCGGAAGAACTCTGACACGTTGATCGTCAGATACTCGATGAACGCAGCAAAGTCGTCCTTGTTCTCACAGACATGATCGAAATATGCAACACAGCCCTTGTAGCCCGCACGCGTGATCAGATTGTTGATCCGCCGTTTCATCTGCGGTTCTTTATAGAGGTCAAGATCGATCTCCGTCTTTGCCTTCAGTTTCTGCTTAAACTGCTCCCAGTCGCGATCTTCCGCCATATATTACCCTCCCGAACACATTTCCTTACAACACCGTCTCACTGAATCGTAAAGACACGACAGGATTTCTTTACCTCAAGTTTGGGCAGCATCACATGAAGAACCCCCGCCTCGTAGGAGACAGATACCTCTGCCTCATCCACATCGTCAATGAGGAAGGATCGCTCGAATACGCCCGCCTTGCGCTCATGGCAGAGGTACTTCGTATCGGACTCCTCCGGCACAATGCGCTCCGCCTTGATCCTCAGGCGCCCGTCCTCCGTATAGGAAACCTCAATGGCATCCTTCGTTAATCCGGGAAGCTCCGCAAACAACTCGTATGCGTTCTCGCAGTCGATAACATCGACACGAAACGGGAAGAGCATCCCGCCTACCTTGTCGAGCGGGTTAAACGAATGCTCCATCACGGAGTCAAGTGCCTTTCCAAGCATTTCCTGACCCTTTTCGGCATTTTCTCGCAGATTAAACGGCAATGGACGAAACATAGTGACCACCTCCAACATAATAACCCTGTCTATGTTATCATTATAGCAATAAAGGGCATTCTTTTCAATATGCGCACAGAAAAGGGCAGCGGTACGAAGTGCAAAACCTCGTGCCGCTGCCCCTGTTACATATTCTGTTCCGGAAATAGAATCCTATTTACCAAACCTTTTTACCAAACCTTTCCGAGCATAAACCACAGGCGGTTCTTTGCCTTGGCGGCTTCGCTTGCGCCCTCGGGCAGTCCGACGCGGCGCGCCCAGTCGAGGCGCATGAAGTAGTCGCCGGGGCGGCTGTAGGATACGCCGATGCCCCAGCCCTTCAGCGTTTCGCTGCCGTCCTTTCCGTCATTGGCGTATTGGACGTGCCCCAGGTCGAAGTATGTGCTGAGGACGAGGTTCGGCACGTCCGTCCGATAGGACAGCTCAATGCTGCCCAAGCAGCCGTTGTCGCCGGAGGCCTCGCCCTGCGGGTAGGCACGCACGCCGCTGGCGCCGCCGAGGTAGATCTCCTCGGAGCTGTCGAGGTTCGTTCCGGCTTTCTGCGCCTGCGCCTTGAGGCCGATGTTCCAGCGGTCGCTGATCTTGTGGCGCAGGTTGAGGTTGAGGACACCTTTCGCAAATTTTCCATCCGTACCCGCACGCGCCATCTGCCGACGCGCCCAATCGGAGTCCGCGCCGAGATGCCCGTAGTAGCCCGTGAGGTCATAGCTCCATGACGTGTGATGTTGACGCTCTTCACCCTTGATGCCGAGATGGAAGGTGCTGCTGTGCTTTTCAAGCGTCATGCCGACCTTCTTGTATTCGTCCTTGAGCCTGCGTCCGTCCCAGCCATAGGTGACGGCAAGTGAGCTTCCTGCCGTGTGCCGGAGCGGCGTCGTGCCGAAGAAACTCAGTGTATCGGCTGTGCCTTCGGCGCCGAGCGAGCGGAAAGCTCCCGAAAGCTCGTAGTCCATGCGGCTGACGCCGAGCCCCAGGACGGTGCCGTCGGCACCGACGGGGTGGCTGTAGCTGACGCTGTAGTTGTGCAGGTCTTTGTTGGAGCGTGTGACGCCGAGGCTCAGGCGGTCGCCGCTCTTTGTGAGGTTTTCAAAGCTTCCCTGCAGACCGTAGCGGTAGCGGCCGGAGGTTTCGCTGCCGTAGTTTTCGCTGTAGAGGACATAGCTCTGCCGCTTGCCGTCCTTGACACGGATCGTGAGATCGCTCGTACCAAAGGCTGTGCCCGGCGAGAGCAGCCCTGCCGCTTCGATGCCGCCGAGAGCAGCGATATTGTAGAGGGCGGTTTCGAGCGATTTCCCTTCGATGGCTGCGCCTTCTCTCAGGGCATGCGTCATGCGTTTGAGCTGTCCATCGCTGACGGCGGCACTGTTTTCGATGTGGATCTTGCCGTAGCGTCCGGCGAGAATGCGGATTGTCAGCGTGCCGTCGCTGTGCGTCTGTGGCGGCAGGTAGGCGGCTGCCGCCGGATAGCCGTGACGGCGTGCATCGTTGGTGAGTTCTGCGAGAAGCGCGTTGACATCGGCTTCGGAGAGCGTGCGGCGAAGGTACGGCGCCGTCCTCTCGTCGAGGGCAGCAGCGGAGAGCTGCGTGCCGTCCTGCTCGATGTCGATGCGCGCGAGGTGAAAGGCTGCCGCCGCACTGCCGCCGCCTGTGGTCGGCAGGTGGCTTTCAAGCGCGTTTTCCTGCGGTTTTTCGGGCAGATGCGCATCGGACTGCGGCAAATTCGTCGCAGCGAAGGCGCTGCTCGGCAGGAGAAGCGCCGCCGCAAGGGGCAGCGTAAGTACGATTTGCGGGCGTTTTGCTTTGATCTTCAACGGAAGGACTCCTTTTTGCAGAGATTCAAGAAACGAAGCACTGTGTGCGCATCAAAGATGCAACCCCTGAATTTCGAGGTCGCGTTCCGCATCGAAGCGGTAGAATCCGAGCGTCAGGGCGCGGATGAGACGCGGTGTACCATAGAGGTAGACAGTGTTGCCAAATCCTAAGTCAAATCGCGGTGCGGAGTCCTGCACGAGTGCGGCGAGGATGCCGCTCGGCAGAGCCGCGTGGACGGTGAACGCAGTCGCGTTGCCCGCTGCCTGCATGATACGGTAGTTGCCGAGGACACCGCCTGTGACGCTGCCGATGCGCCCTGTAATGTCGTAGCTGCCCGGCGTGTCGGTATTCGCCGCCGCCGTACCAAAGGCGATGCCATCCGCACCGAATACAGATGCGTCCTCACCATCGGCAAAACCGTCTGCACGTCCCGTAAAGGAGGGCAGCGCCTCGCCCTGCGTGACACTCGCCGCGTCGGCGGTCAGCGTGAGGTCGCGGTGCGTGATACTGCCCGCGCCCTGCGCGGTGGTATCGGCGATGCTGTAGTTTCCTGCATCCGCACCACGGAGGGCGACGCCCGTGTAGTCGATGCGATTTGCCCGAGCGACGTTCTTGTCATTGTATGTCGCACCTGTGGCAGTCGCTGTGACATTATCCCCCGCGATGGTATTGCCGAGCGTCACATGGAACTTCGATGCGTCTGCGGCTCTCGTACCGTCGTAGGTCTTCGTCTGCGCCGCGACGGTATCAACGGTCAGCGTGCGCCGTGCAATCGTACCGATGCCCGTGAGCGCATTCGTGTCGAGCGTGTAGTTGCCCGCGCCCGTTCCCATGAGCGTGAGGTTCTTGAAGGTTACTTCCTTGTCTGTCCCCGCATCTTTGCCCGCCGTATACGCGCCTGTGGCAGATGCCAGTGCGAGATGGTCACCCTCCGTGCCGATGAAGCCCGTGAGGGTATAGTTCGTCCCCTTCGTGAGGGACTGCGTCACGTTTGCATTGCCGTCATAGGTCTTGTCAAAGCGTGCGCCGCCCGTGAGTGCGAGATTCAGCTGCTTCGGCGTGATGCTGCCCTGCCCCTCGGTGGTATTGGCGATGGTATAGTTCCCCGCGCCTGTGCCTTGGAGCGCAACGCCCGTATAGCTCACTTTATTTGCCCCGGCGACGTTCATGTCGTTGTACGCCGCGCCCGCAGCAGTCGCCGTTACGCTGCCTTCCTCGCCCGCGACGAAATTACCGAGCGTCGCGTGGAACTTCGACGTGTCTGCGGAGGTATTGCCGTCGTAGGTCTTACTCTGCGCCGCGACGGTATCAACGGTCAGCGCACGCTGCGTGATGCTGCCCGACCCCTGTGCCGTGGTGGCGGCGAGCGTGTAGTTCCCCGCATCCGCTCCCGCGAGGGCGACGCCCGTGTAGTCAATGCGATTCGCTGCAGCAACGTTCTTATCGTTATACGTCGCACCTGCGGCGGCGGCTGTGACATTATCCCCCGCGACGGCATTATTCAGTGCCGCGCGGAACTTCGATGCGTCTGCCGCAGTCGTGCCGTCGTAGGTCTTCGTCTGCGCCGCGACTGTGCCGAGTGTCAGCGCACGCTGCGTGATTGTACCTGCGCCCTCTGCGGTCGTGGCGATGGCATAGTTCGCCGCGCCTGTGCCTTGGAGCGCAACGCCCGTATAGCCCACGGCATTTGCCCTGGCAACATTCTTGTCGTTGTACGCCGCGCCCGCAGCAGTCGCCGCTACAAGGTTTTCCTCGCCCGCGACAACGTTTCCGAGTGTTGCGCGGAACGCTGCTGCGTCTGCGGCGGTCGTGCCGTCGTAGGTCTTTGTCTGCGCCGTGACCGCGCCAACGGTCAGCGTGCGCTTTGCAATCGTACCTGTACCCTGCGCCGTCGTCGCGGCGAGGCTGTAGTTGCCCGCATCCGCACCCGCGAGGGCGACGCCCGTGTAGTCAATGCGGTTCGCCGCAGCGACGTTCTTATCGTTGTACGACGCGCCCGTGGCGGCGGCGGTGACATTATCCCCCGCGATGGTATTGTTCAGTGCCGCACGGAACTTCGATGCGTCTGCGGCGGTTGTGCCGTCGTAGGTCTTGCTCTGCTGCGCAACTGTGCCAAGGGTCAGCGCACGCTTTGTGATCGTGCCTGCGCCCTGCGCCGTATCGGCGACAGCATAGTTCGCCGCACCTGTGCCTGTCAGGGCGATGCCTGTATAGTCAATGCGATTTGCCCCCACGACGTTCTTATCGTTGTACGACGCGCCCGCAGCAGTCGCCGATACGAGGTTTTCCTCGCCCGCGACGACGTTATTCAGCGTCGCACGGAACTGCGATGCGTCTGCGGCGGTTGTACCGTCGTAGGTCTTTGTCTGCGCCGTGACCGCGCCAACGGTCAGCGTGCGCTTTGCAATCGTACCTGCACCCTGCGCTGTCGTCGCGGCGAGCGTGTAGTTCCCCGCGCCCGCGCCGGTGAGCTGAACACCCGTATAGCCCACCGTATTTGCCGCCCTGACGTCCTTGCTGTTGTAGGTCGCGCCCGCAGCGGTCGCCGTCACGCTGTCCTCCTCGCCCGCGACGACATTGCCGAGCGTCGCTTGGAATTTCGATGTGTCTGCGGCGGTCGTGCCGTCGTAGGTCTTGCTCTGCGCCGCGACGGTGCCAACGGTCAGCGCACGCTTCGTGATTGTGCCCGCGCCCTGTGCCGTGGTCGCAGCGAGCGTGTAGTTCCCCGCCTCCGCACCTGCGAGGGCGACACCTGTGTAGTCAATGGTGCTTGCCGCCGCGACATCCTTGCTGTTGTACGCCGCACCCGTGGCAGTTGCCTTCACGCTGTTCTCCTCGCCCGCAACGACATTGTTCAGTACCGCGCCGAACTTCGACGTGTCTGCGTCGGTTGTACCGTCGTAGGTCTTACTCTGCGCCGTAACTGCGCCAAGCGTCAGCGCACGCCGCGCAATCGTGCCTGTGCCCCTGAGCGCAGTCTTGTCCAGCGTGTAGTTGCCCGCGCCCGTGCCCATGAGCGTCAGCCCGTTAAACGTGACGGTTTTGTCTGCGGCGGCATTCTTGTCGCTGTATGTGCCTGTGGAGGGAGCGAGTTCGATGCCCGTGCCCTCCGTGCCGACAAAGCCATCGAGGGTATAGTGCGTCCCCTTCGCGAGCGACTGCGTCACGTTTGCATTGCCGTCATAGGTCTTGTCAAAGCGTGCGCTGCTCGTGAGTGTGAGATCCAGCTCTTTCGGATAGATTGTCCCCACACCCCGTGCCTCCTTGACGGTATAGTTGCCCGCGCCCGTGCCCGTGAGCGCGAGATTTTGGAACGTCACTTCCTTATCCTTGCCTGCGTTCTTGTCCGCATACTTGCCCGTGACGCCACCCGCCAGTTCGATATTATCTTCGTCCTCGCTGCCGACAAAGCCCGTGAGACGATAGTGCCGCCACTTCGTGAGCCACTGCGTGACGGTATCGCTCCCGTCGTAGGTCTTGTCAAAGCGCGTGCCGCTCTTAAAGTCGAGCGTCAGCTCCTTCGGCTTGACCGTGTATGCGCCGCCGATGATGTCATACTGCTCGCTGTAGGCATGATATGTGCCGACGTTTTTCTCTGCATCGAGGGAAATATGGTCGCCGCCCGCAATCGTCGGAGCCGTGCCGTCGTAGACCTGCTCGCGGTTTGCAAGATGCTTCGTCCGGAGGAATGCCTTGAGGAGCGGCATGGTCTTGCCGTCGTAGATGCGCCACGGCGTCCTCTTGCCGCCCTCGGTGGCAACGTCACTGCCCCATCCCGCGTATGTCGCCGCCTTCTTCATATCGTCCGGACTGCGCTCTTTGACATCGGTCACTGTAGGATTTCCCATCTCTTTGCCGACGCCCTTCCGGATCAGAGCGCCGTTCCCATCCGTTACACTGCCCTCCTTCCATACGGCATGGCTGAGCGTGTCACCGTTCAAAAGTCCCACAACGCCGCCGACTTGCGAATCCGTCTGTCCCGCTCTTTGCTCCACGGTTCCCGTCTGCAGGGCGTTCTGAACGCTGCTTCCCCCCTCTACCGATCCCGCAATGCCGCCGAGTATCTCATTTCCTATGACCTTGCCCGCATTCCGGACGTTCTGAACGGTGACGCCGGAATGCGCATATCCCACAATGCCGCCGACAGCCTTGTGCCCTTCGACCGTGCCCTCATGGTAGGCGTTCTCAATCCTACTTCCTCCTTGTTCTAGCGTTCCCACAATGCCGCCGACCACAGTACCGCTTCCATAGACCCTACCGCTGAAGGAGACGTTCCGTATGATAGAGCGATAGTTTGCAGCTCCCACAATGCCGCCGACGCTTGCCGCTCCTGACACGGAGGCATCCTTCAGGGAGACATTCTCGATGACTGCACCATGATTGATGTATGCGAACATCCCGCGAGAATACTCCCCAGGAGTATCGCTCGGTGCCGGTGGCTTAATGGTAAGCCCCGTGATCGTGTGCCCTACACCGTCAAATCGTCCCGTAAAGGCCCCCATGCTATTATCAGAACTGCCAATCGGCTGAAAGCCCCGATCCCAGTCCTTTGTCTCACTTGCATTGATGTCATTCGCGAGCATATATCTGCCGATAATCTTCTTATCCGACCCGGTAACCGCTGCATTCACCCGATTCGCGTCCATGTGCTGCAGCTCGTAGACATCATGCACGCGCATATAGTCATAGTCCGTATGCGCCGTGCCGCTGAGGTTCTGGACGACCCAGTGGCGCGATGTTGCAGATGCGGCATGATGCGCGGCATTCGTGCTTGCATAGTCGGAGACCTGCTGCGAGCCTGATGTAAAGTTCCTCGCTACTTTATTGCCGACATCGTAGCCGATATGCGGCGTTTCTTCGCTGCGGATGGTGACGTTCGCCCCCGTGAGTGCCGTGCCGTTTGTGTCCGTGACCGCATCCGTGTTGAGGACTTTGACGTTCTTGCCCTCGATGTAGAGTTTGCTCGCCTTTACCGTGCCGAGGTTCAGCACGTCGCCCGTCTGCGAGGTCGCGGAGAGCGGGCTTGTGCCGTTTGTCTTGAATGTGCTCGTCGCTGTGGCAATATCATCGGGCTTCGCCGTCGAGAGGTAGAGTGCGCCCGTATTGACCTGCGAGCCCTCGGCGAAGAGAATGCCGTGCGGATTGACGAGGTAGACGTTCCTGCCGCCCTCGATCGTGCCGTAGATATTCGACGCGCCCTCGCCCGTGACGAGGTTCAGATAGTCGCGCGTCTGGCTGCCGCCGTCAAAGCGTACCTTCTCGCCCGAGTCGATGGAGAAGTCCTCCCATCGGAGCACGTTGTGCTCGGTCTTGCCCGTGATGTCCATAGTTGTGCCGCTCGTGGAGATATTCGCCTCCCCCGCATTCGTTGCGGCGTTCGCGCCCTCAATGGGCAGCGCGTACGCGGTCTGCGCGGCAAAGGGCGCGGCGACGATGCCTGCAAAGAGCGCACAGAGGAGTTTGCGGCGCAGCTGCTTCTTCGATGATGTTTTCATTTTGCTTCGACCTTTCTTACGGAAGCACTGATAAATTCAGCACCATCATCTTGACGCATCTTTTTTGCCCGCACTGTGTCGGCAAATCCTCCACATAGCTTTGGCTATGCGTCCGGTTTGCCTCCTTGTTCGGACGAAAAAATCTACGCCAATCTGACGGACTTCATTTTATCAGCGATTCCTTACTTCTAACAACGCTTCGATTTGTGCGAGGTGCTGACGGATTTCCGCTTCGATTTCATCGGCTGCTCGCACCTCGGGCGGTGCGTTCTCCGCCGCCTCCGCCGCCTGTCTCTCCTTGACCGCTGCGGAGATGGTGCCGACCGCCTCGACTACGATGCCGACCATGACGTTCAGCAGGGTAATGGCGGTAAGAAGAATGAACACCAAAAAGTATACCCATGCATAAGAATACGTTGCCATGATTGGCCGCGCCACGGCGGTCGCCCACGACTCAAAGGTCATGACCTGGAACAGGGTAAACATGGAGCCGCCAATGTCCCCGAACAGCTCGGGGAACGTATCTCCATACATGGTACTGCCGAAAACCCCAAAGATATAGAAGATGATAAAGAGCAGGAGCAGTGCCCACGACATACTGGGAATCGCCTTGAGCATGGACGATACGAGGATCTGCAGCTCCGGGAACTCCGCGAGTGCCTTGAGCAGTCGGAAGATACGGAAGGCTCGGATGACCGATACACTGGAGGAGATGAAGATGATGGAGCTGAGGACGATGACGAAGTCGAAGATGTTCCAGCCCTCTGACCAAAAACTTCGCCGATAAACGAGCAGTTTTGCGATCAACTCGACGGTGAAAATCACCAAACAGGCTTTGTCGATCATCTCCAACAATGAAATCTCTTCGACGGACAGCGTCCGATCCGTCAATATGCCCAACACCGCTGCATTGAGGATGATGACAAAGGTGATGATCCTCTGCGTATGCTTCCAATGAAGAGCTTTTTCCAGTACACCCATAATAAACTCCATTCCTCCTCTTTACTGATACGAAAGGACTATACATCCTATCAATATTTTCTCACATCTGAGAAAAAAATCAACAAAGTTGGTCATAAACGACGAAAGTATGTCATGAACGCGAAAGCAGTCAAATTATACTTGCAATTCTTTTCTTATTTCCATAAAATGTTTTATGGAAAAGGAGGCATCTATACTATGAAGATTGCGGTGCTCGATGACAATCCGAGCGATCTGCACACGCTCTGCATAACACTCGACACGATCTGTTCGGAGTATATGCCGCGCCCTATGATTCGCGCGTTCACGGATGATAAGAAATTCCTTGCACACATGTCCGCCGCGCGTGCCGATATTGCCTTTCTCGACATCTATCTGGGCGAGCGTACGGGCATCCGTACGGCGCAGATTCTGCGCTCATTCAATACGAACTGCGCGATCATCTTCGTGACGACGAGCCGCGAGCACGCGGTGGAGGCGTTCGATGTGACGGCGGTGCACTACCTCATCAAGCCCGTGACGGAGGAAGGGGTGCGCGAGGCACTGTCGCGCACGCCGTTCTTCAAAAAGGATTGTCCTACCATCACGCTCACGATTGACTACACAGAGCAGCGCATCCCCATCGAAACCATTCGCTATGTCGATGCGGACGGGCGTCGCTGCTCGTTTCATCTGACGGACGGCACGACACGCTCCTCCTATATGACGCTCGCCCGCGCACGGGAGCTGCTCGATGCCATGCCGATGTTCCTCGCCTGCCACCGCAGTCTGCTGGTCAATATGGACTATATACAGCAGCTGACTTCGGACGGCATTTGGCTCTCGGACGGTACACGCCTGCCGATTGCGACACGCCGCAGCAGTGAGGTCGAGCGCAGTTACCACGCCTATATGCTGCAGAAGATGCGTGCAGGATTTTCGTCATAGGAGAAGATTCATGCACCCATTCCATGCGATCGAACTCATGCCGTATCCGCTTGCCGTTCCACTGGTAACGCTGCTGTATACGGCGGTTCACATTCTGCCCGTCAATCTGGTTCGTCTCTATATCTTTCGCCGCTATCTGCGTTTTGCTCCGCTGCCGATCATTGCGGGGCTGCTCCTGCTCACGGGGATCGAGGCGGTCACGGTGTTTTCGCGGCGCATCGCCTTTCCGTTTCTCTTTTTTATCTTCTTCTATCTGCTCGCGATGACGCGCGTGCCGATTGGCAAGCAGATCTGCATCCTCATCCCTCCGGGGCTGGTCTGGTTCGCCATGCAGACGGTGATCTATGCCGTGGAGGATGCCTACCCGCTCTTTGATGTGCCGTTCCTGCTCTCGGGGCTTTGCACGATTGTCTGCCTCCCCGTCGCTGTGCCGCTTTTTCTGTACTATGGACGCACGTTCGCCGCTCCGCTGCTTGCGGATGATTCCTTTGATGCGGTATGGACGCCGCTCGCGTGGCTGGGTGTGCTGATTCTCGTGCTCACGATCCTGCTCTCGCCGTTCAATGATCTGCGGACACATACGGCACTCTTTGTGCGTCTGAGCGGGGCGGTCGGCGGTTTCTGCTGCATCGGTCTGGCTCTCTATGCCATGAATGCGCGGCTGCGGCAGCGCGTGCTGCGCGAACGGGTGGCACGCGAGGCGGAGATGGCGGCAATCACGCGTCAAAACGCAGCGCGGATGGAGGAAAATGACCGCACGACACGCGCTTTTCGCATGCAGTTCACGGAGATGGTCGCTGCGGCGCAGGAGATGCTTGCACGCGGGGACACGGCGGGCATCGAGCGGCTGATGGGCGACGCTGCATCTCTGATCCAAACGCGCTGCGCGCCCGTCTGTGCAAATGAGACGGTAAATATTCTCGTCGGCTATTGGCAGCCGGTCTTTGAACGGCTCGGCGCACAGACGGCATACCGCATTGAGGTGGGTGCGGAGAATCCGATTGACCCGCTCGATCTGACGGCAATCCTTGGCAATCTGCTCTGCAATGCCGCCGAGGCAATGGAACGCCTCGCGCCCGATGCCCCGCGCATCCTGCAGCTTGCACTCATCCATCAGGGGGACACGCTCTTTCTGACGATGGACAACAGCTATGACGGAGAGCTGCATTACGATGCCGAGGAGCAGCTGCTCTCGTCCAAGCGCGGCTATACTGAACGCGGCATCGGTATGGAGAGCATACGCGCGAGTCTGGCGCACTATGGCGGAACAATGGAGATTGCGGCGGAGGGCGCGCTCTTTGCTGTCTCGATTGTGCTGCAAGCGACAGTGATGCGTGCGGCAAACGGCACGCGGACGGATGCCTGTGAGGAAGGCGGCTGCGAGGAGGACGACGGAGCATGACCGACACGGAGATTCGGCTGCTGCATACGCTCGTGTGTGCACCGCCCTTTGACCTGCTCGTTTTCTATGTCTTTCGTGAGCGGCTGCGTTTTGCGCGGGGCTGTATCCTCGTCGGCTATCTGCTCCTGCTCGTACTGACGCAGGGCATTCAGATGACGGCGGGGCTGGATATGTCGCTGACTGCCCTCCTGTGCCGCCCGCTCGCCGTACTCTATATGATGGCGACGATCCATGACCGCCCGCTGCGCGTGCTCTCGATCGCCCTGCTCGTCTATCCGCTGCTGATGCTTGCGGGGACGATCGGTGCGGCGGCGGAATATTTCTTCGGCGCAGGACTGCCGCCGGGGCTGTGGAAATGTCTGCTCGTCCCCATGATGTTCCTCCTCGTCCTGCCTGCCGCGCTGCATACGATCCGCCACCTGCTCATGCCGATGCTGTTCGTTGATGATCGTAGGCTCCTGCTCTATCTCTGCGGCTATGAGGTGATTCTCGTCGCGCTCGCCGTCGCCGCAGATCCATCGGGGACGTCGGTGCAGCCGACGATCATCGCTGCGCGGCTGCTGCTCCCGCTCGCCCTCATCCAATACCTGCGCGTATCGAACCTCCTCGCACGCTATACGGAGGAGGGCAATGCACTCCACACGCGGCAGCTCCATGAGCAGATGATCCGCAGTGCCGAGGAGGCGCGTTATCAAACGATGCTCGCCCTCTGGCGCAGCTCGCGCCGTATGCGCCACGATCTCAGACACCACATGACGATGATTGCGCAGCTCGCACATGAGGGCAGCTGCGCACGCCTTGCTGCATATCTGGACAATCTCGCGGAGCAGTT
This sequence comes from Candidatus Centipeda massiliensis, assembly GCF_900290285.1. Classification (GTDB taxonomy): domain Bacteria; phylum Bacillota; class Negativicutes; order Selenomonadales; family Selenomonadaceae; genus Centipeda; species Centipeda massiliensis. Next base: position 22,357 of record NZ_LT985759.1, read on the forward strand.
CTCGAAGCGAAATACAGAGGAACACAGATAAAACAAAGAAGCTCTACTCCCGAAGTAGTGGAAATGGTATCATTATCGAGGGAAGTGAGATTTCATCCACTTGCGTTTTCAGGAATCGCTGATAAAATGAAGTCCGTCAGATTGACGTAGATTTTTTCGTCCGAACAAGGAGGCAAACCGGACGCATAGCAGGGCTATGTGGAGGATTTGCCGACACAGTGCGGACAAAAAAGATGCGTCAAGATGGCGTGGCTGAATTTATCAGTGCTTCCTCAATCAACCTTCGCGGTATCCATGCGCATAAGCTTCTGGCACCCCTACCGTCACGCCGTCGCGTGCCACCTCCCCCGCAGCGGCGGGGGGGGAGGCTGATCTACCGTTTTATCAGTGTTTCCTTGAGGAATATGTATGAATATAGCTGCAATATATCAGCCGCTGCTCATCATCGCAGCGGCGCTGGCAGGAATTGGCCTCGGATATATGACATCATTCTGCGAGATCGCCTCGCATATCATTACGCCGGCACTCATGGCACTCCTCTATATTGTTTTTCTCTCCGCAGACGGCAGTGAGCTGCGTGCGGCGTTCCAGAATGTCCGCTTCACACTGACCGCCACCGCAGTCAATTTCCTGTGGACACCCGTTTTTTCCTATGGACTGGGACTTCTTTTCTTTCATGAGAACATTGATATGCAGCTTGGGCTGATGATGCTCCTCGTGACACCATGCACGGACTGGTATCTCGTCTTTACGGCGCAGGCACGCGGCAACACGGTACTCGGGGCCTCGATCCTGCCGCTGAACCTCGCACTGCAAATTCTGCTTCTGCCTGTCGATCTGGCGCTGTTCTACGGGGATGCTATCCGTATAACCGACGCGGAGGTCGTTCGCAGTGCGCTGGTCGTGCTTCTCCTGCCCTTGGGACTCGCGGCGTGCAGCAATGTACTTGGACGCATCTCCCCGCTTATGGCACGCAGCATCGCTCGTCTCCGTACATGGGGAGACACGTTGCAGCTCGGCTTTCTCATGACTGCTGTTCTCGCTATGTTTGCATCGGAAAGTGCAGTACTGTTTGCACATTCGAAACTCTTCGCCAATATGCTCCTCGTCATGCTGATCTTCTTCAGTGTCAACTATGTGCTCGTACGTCAGCTTGGTATGCGTCTTGGCTTTCGGCGGGCAGACCTCACGGCACTCAGCTTCACCACGCTTGCACGCAACTCGCCTCTCGCCCTTGCGATTGCCGCCGCTGCATTCCCTGATCGCCCACTGACCATACTTGCACTCATCATTGGGCCGCTGATCGAGCTTCCGGTACTCGCTCTAATTGCGCAGCGCATCCGAAAGATACAGACCCACGAATGATAGAATCTGCTCCGGACAGAAGCTTGACGGGTTTGTCAGCGATTACTTCATAATATGATCTCTTGTAGACAGCAAAAAGAGGCTGTTGCACGAAGCTAAAAAACTTCGTGCAACAGCCCCCTTTTTAGGAAACACTGATAACTTCAGCTTATCAGCGATTCCTTTATTTTTTCGGTTGTTCCGATGAATGGCAACAGGAAGGAGGTTCGTCGCATGACGAGCAGCTGCTGCCGCAGCAGTCCTCCCTGCCCAGACAAAAGTTCCGATAGACATGGCGAACGGCAAAAAAGAGCGCAGCCGCCACAAATGCACCGACAACATAGGTCGCCATAAGAATTCCCCCTCAGAGCCTCCCATCAGAAGCCGAGCATCCGACCAATCTGATAGACAAGAAGCGAAACAAACCAAGCAATCGCGAACATATAGACGGCAGAGAAGCCGACCCATTTCCACGCGCCCGTCTCTTTCCTAAGCGTACCGAGTGACGTGACACACGGCGTGTAGAGCTGTGAAAACACCATGAAGGCAAGCGCAGAAAGGCTTGTAAACGCTGCGCCCATACCTGTCTGAAGCATCGTGGACGCCGTATCGACCGCATCCGCCGCCTCGGTCGAGACATCGGCAACACCATAGAGAATGCCGATTGTCGCAACGACCGTTTCCTTCGCCATGATGCCGGAAAGGACAGCCGCGCCAGCCTCCCACGTTGCAAAGCCGTGGAATGTGAAGAGCACAGACATCCAGCCGCCGAGCGTCGCGAGGATGCTGTCCTCAATCTCGCACGGACCGCCGAAGTTGTAGTTCGACATAAACCAAAGGATGACCGATGCCGCAAAGATAATCGTACCTGCCTTGATGAGGTACCCCTTACCCTTGTCCCACGTCTCCAAGAGAACCGAATTCATATCGGGCATACGGTACGGCGGGAGCTCCAACAGGAAGGTCGAGCCCTGTGCCTTGAACAGCGTCGAACCGAGCACCTTCGCCATGATAATAGCCATGACCATACCGATGATATACATAAGGAACACAACGTTTGCTGCATTGTTGGGAAAGAACATCGCCGCAAACAGTGCCATGATCGGCAGCTTCGCACCACACGTCAGGAACGGTGTGACGAGGATCGAGATCATGCGATCCTTTTCCGAGTCGAGCGCACGCGCACCCATGATGGACGGAACGGCGCAGCCGAAGCCCATCATCAGCGGCATGATCCCCTTACCCGTCAGCCCGCAGCGGCGCATGATCGGATCCGTGATAAACGCGATACGCGCCATGTAGCCCGTGCCGTCGAGGAACGAGAGGCAAAAGAACAGGACGAAGATGAGCGGAACGAATGTCAGCACCGAGCCGACACCCGCGATGATGCCGTCCGTGACAAGCGAGACCATCCAGTCCGCGACCCCCGCCGCTACAAGCGAATCCTTGACAAAGTTCAGGAACTGATCGTTGATGAGCACCTCGAGTTCGTCGGCAATGGGCTGTCCAATCCATGTAAACGTGATCTGAAACACGCCATAGAGAATCAAAAGGAAAATCGGCAGCGCAAGCGCACCGTTCGCGAGAAAACGATCAATTTTCTCCGATCGCGTCGCACCGACATTTTGCACGGTTACGGCATACTGCACGACTTGATCGATGAGTGCATAGCGCGCCTCGATGATCGCCTCTTCCTTCTCTGCCTCTGTACGCGAACTGCTCTCGATCTCATGAACCTTCGCAATATGTGCCTTGACGAGGTCGCTCGGCTGGTACCGTGCCATGACCGTACTCGTAAAGACATCGAGCAGCGTCTTGGTACTCTTGCTGCTGCGCCCCGTCGTCTCGACGGTGGGCATGCCGAGCGCCTCTTCGAGCTTCGCCGTGTTGATCTTGATGCCGCGCCGCTGTGCATCGTCCTGCATATTGAGGTCGATGAGGAGCGGAATCCCCTTCTCAAGAAGCTGCACCGTGAGGAAAAGATTGCGCTCGATGTTCGAGCTGTCCACGACATTCAGGACGAGATCCAGCTTCGTACTCGTCAAGTAGTCGATGACGATTTGTTCCTCCGGCGAGCGGGCATTGATGCTGTACGTCCCCGGAAGGTCGACAATGGAAATCGCCCGCCCCTTGTAATGCGTGTGACCGATTTTCTTGTCAACCGTGACCCCCGGCCAGTTTCCGATTTTCTGACGCGCACCCGTCAGTGCGTTGAATATGGTCGATTTGCCGGTATTCGGGTTTCCGGTCAGTGCAACTGCCAATGCTGACATATCTCCGCCCTCCCCTTAACCGATCTGCTCGACAGATATGAGTGCTGCGTCCTCGCGGCGCATGGCGAGATTATACGAGCGAATGCCAACCGCGATCGGATCCCCCATAGGTGCCGAGCGCAGAACAGTCACCTTCGTCCCCGGAATCATCCCCATCGACATAAGACGCTGCTTGAGCGGCGATTCGCTGATTTGCAGAATCTTCAGCGTCATTCCTGTCTTCCCGTCCCTCAATGTCAATACATGACACCTCCTAAAAACTGTCTTTTATCAATACAAATGATAATGAAATTATCTCTGCACCGTGTGTGATACCTTACTCCATATCATTACGTCAAGGGGGTTTATCACAGAACTTATTTTCCATAAACTGTTTATTTAGGGCTTTTTTTCTGTGGTGAATCCGCTCATAACAGAAGACACAGAATGACATAAAAGGGGGTGTTGCACGAACGCCCCTATCGGCTCGCTGCACTCGCCACTTCCCCCGTTGCGACGGGGGAAGCTAAGATGCCATAATCCTAGCCTCCCCCGTGCGACACGGGGGAGGGGGACCGCGTAAGCGGTGGAAGGGGCGCTTGTAGCGATATCGCTGACATAGACAAGGGCTGTTGCACGAAGTTTTCTAGCTTCGTGCAACAGCCCCAAGTCAATATCTTTGTGTGCAGCAGCGTAAGCCCCGCTTACCAGACAAACAATCCGCAGATGGCGGCAGACAGCAGGGAGACCAGCAGTCCGGACAGAATCATGTAGGACACGTTGCGTGCGACAATCGTGTTGCGCTCGCTGTCAACGAGCCCCTTAAAGCAGCCGAGGATGATGCCGATTGTCCCGAGGTTGGCGAATGACGTAATGAACACGGTCATCACAGCCTGCATGTGTGCGGGCCACGTCCGGACGACATCCTGGATCTGCAGCATGACAACAAACTCGTTCGTGATGAACTTCGTTCCCATGTACTGGGCAATCTGGAAAGCCTCTGCCGGCGCGAGACCAAGCAGCCACGCGAATGGGAACAGTACAACGCCGAGGATGAGTTCAAGCGAAAGCGATGGGTGCAGCACGCCGAGAAGGAGGTCAACGCACTTGAGCAGCGCAACGATGGCAATGACGTTCGCGCAGATGATGAGCACGAGGCGTCCTGCGCCGATGATCGACTCCGCAAGGTAGGAGAAGAACGGTTCGCGCCCACCTCCTTCGTGGATTGTTGCGATCGTGTCCTCCTCCGGCGCAACCTTCACGGGATGGAGGAGCGAGGAGACGAGCAGCGCGTTGATGACATTCAGAGGGATTGCCGTGACGACATACTCCGCCGGCATCATCTTGACGTAGACGGCGATGAGTGCCGCCGTCACGCAGCTCATCGACATGAGGCCGATGGTCAGCACGCGTTCCTTGCTCATCTTCATGAGCTGGAGTTTCGACACGGCGAGTGCCTCCGTGTTGCCGAGAAACATCATCTCGATGGCGAAGAACGACTCGAACTTCGGCGCGCGTGTGAGGAATGTGAGCAGCTTGCCAATCCAACGAATGACGAACGGCAAAATGCCGAAATACGTAAGGATGTCAAAAAGCGGCACAACGAAGAGGATCGGCAGCAGTGCCGCAGCGAAGAAGTTCATCTGCGGCACGTTGACCCAGTCGGGGAACACGAACGCGATGCCGACGTACGAGATGTTTATCAGCTCCGTGAATCCGGCCGCAGCGGCTGTAATCATCTCGCGCCCGATCTCGAACGAGGTCAGGAACCACGCGAGCATGAGGTTCAGCGTGAGCAGAGAGGCGACCGAACGCCACTGGATCTCCTTGCGGTTCCGCGAGGCGAGCACGCCGATTCCGAGGAACACAACAAGGCCGAGCAAGTTGACGAAGAAAAACATACGAAATCCCCCCATCGCATTTGTTAGTACCGAACGACCTTGTCTTTCTCCACGCGGGCATAGACGAGCGGACGGACGGGCGGCATCTCTGCGCCGATGGTAATCGCCTCGCGATAGAGCTGCGCCGCGCTGTCGCCGCGCTGTGCACTGTCCGTGTAGAGCGTCGCGATGACGTCGTCTGCCTTCACTGCGTCACCGTATTTCTTGTGCAGGACGAGCCCTGCGGCAAAATTGATCGGACTGTCCTTCGTCTCACGCCCCGCACCGAGCACGACGCTTGCCTCGCCGATTTTCTCCGCGTCCATAGCCGTGATGTAGCCGTCCGCGTTCGCGCGGATCTGCACCTGTACGGACGCCTGTGGGAACTTCGAGGCATCGCGGAGGACGGCATCGTCACCACCCTGCCGCCGCACCATCGTGCAGAAGGTCTCAAATGCCGATCCGTCGACAATCGACTGCTCCGCCATGCGGCGGCACTCCTCGATCGTGCCCTTGCCGACGAGGTAGAGCATGTTCTCCGCGAGTTGGAGCGACACCTCCGTCAGGTCATGCGGCCCCTTGCCGCGCAGCACGTCCATCGACTCCGCAACCTCGATGCTGTTGCCAATGCCGAGCCCCAGCGGCGTGTCCATGTCGGTAATCAGCGCGACGGTGCGCCGTCCTGCGCCCTCGCCGATGGCGACCATCGTCTGCGCGAGCGCGATGGCGTCGTCGAGCGTCTTCATGAACGCGCCCGAGCCTGTCTTGACATCGAGCAGGATGCAGTCCGAGCCGGCGGCGAGCTTCTTGCTCATGATCGAGGACGCGATCAGCGGGATCGAGTCAACCGTCGCTGTCACGTCACGCAGCGCGTAGAGTTTCTTGTCCGCCGGCGCGAGGTTGCCCGACTGCCCGATGACGGACACGCCGCATTCGTTCACAATGGAGAAGAATTTTTCCTGCGAAATTGCCGTCTCATAGCCGGGGATGGCCTCCAGTTTGTCCACGGTACCGCCCGTGTGGCCGAGACCGCGGCCGCTCATCTTCGCGACGCGCCCGCCGCAGGCGGCGACAATCGGGGCGCAGATGAGTGTCGTCTTGTCGCCGACACCGCCGGTGGAGTGCTTGTCCACCTTTTTGCCGGCAATCGCCGAGAGATCGACGCGGTCGCCCGAGTCTGCCATTGCAATCGTCAGATCCGTCGTCTCCTGTGCCGTCATGCCGCTGAACCAGATTGCCATCAGCATGGCGGACATCTGGTAGTCGGGAATCTCGCCCGCGACATAGCCTTCGACCATGCTGCGCAGCTCCTCGGCAGTGAGAGTGACGCCATGCTTCTTCTTCGTAATCAGGTCATACATGCGCATGGGTACGTCCTCCTCAGTGCGCAAGAATGCGCGGCAGCAGGCTCTCGCCCTTTGTCGTCAGCCCCGCACCGAACATATCCGCCACCGTTGCGCCGATCATGGCGAAGGTTGGGTACGTCCCGAGGTTGAGCCCCTGACGGATCGGTGCGCCGTAGACGAGGAGCGGCACGTACTCACGCGTGTGATCCGTGCCGGGGGCACCGGGATCGCAGCCGTGGTCGGCCGTAATCATCAGCACATCGTCCTCGCGCATACGCTCCATGAATGTGCCGAGCTGCACGTCGAACTCCGTTGTCGCGCGTGCATAGCCTGCGATGTCGCGCCTGTGCCCATACGTCATGTCGAAATCGACGAGGTTGACGAAGCACAGCCCCGTGAAGTCCTCCTGCTGAATGCGCAGTGTCTTTTCCATGCCGTCGGCGTTGCTCTCGTTGACACCCGTGCTGCGCGTGACGCCGCGCCCCGCGAAGATGTCGCTGATCTTGCCGACGGCGATGACCTCATGCCCCCGCCGCATGAGCGCGTCCATCATCGTCTCGCCCGTGGGATCGAGGGAGAAGTCGTGACGGTGCGCTGTGCGCTCGTAGTTCGGATAGCTGCCGACGTACGGCCGTGCAATGATGCGCCCGACGCCGTGCTCGCCCTGCATGATCTCGCGTGCCGCACGGCAGTAGTCATAGAGCCGCTCGACGGGGACATCGGCCTCGTTCGCCGCGATCTGCAGCACGCTGTCCGCCGACGTGTAGACGATGAGCCCGCCCGTCTCCTCCTGCTCGCGTCCGTAGTCATGAATGACCTGCGTGCCGGAGTAGGGCTTGTTACAGAGGATTTTCTTTCCGTCGCACGCCGCCGAGAGCCGCGCGAGGATCTCCTTCGGGAATCCGTTCGGATACGTCGGCATGGGCTGCTCGGAGACGATGCCTGCGATTTCCCAGTGTCCGATCGTCGTGTCCTTGCCGCGCGAGAGCTCCCGCAGCCGTGCAAAAGTACCGATGGGGCTGTCTGCGGGCGTGCCGCAGCCGACGCCGTCGATGTTAAAGAGGCCGAGCTTCGTGAGGTTCGGCGCGTGCAGCTCGGGCGATGTCGTCAGCGATGCAAGCGTGTTGCAGCGCCCGTCGCCGAAGTCGGCTGCGTCCGGTGCACACCCGATACCGAAGCTGTCGAGGACGATGAGGAATACGCGTTTGATACCAGCCATTGCTATCTCCTCCTACAATTAGGCGATCGACGCCTCCAGTGCAATCTCGATCATCTCGCTGAACGATGTCTGACGCTCCTCTGCCGTGGAGGGGGGCTCGTCGCTGACGAGGTGGTCGCTGACGGTAAAGAGTGCGAGCGCGCGCACGCCGAACTTCGCCGCGATGAGGTAGAGTGCCGCTGCCTCCATCTCCAGACCGAGGACACCGTAGCCCGCGAGCTTTTGAATGTCGAGTTCGTCATCGTAGAAGCGATCCTGCGACATCACGTTTCCGACGCGCACGGCGATGCCTTTGTCGACGGCGGCCTGATATGCGGAGCGCAGCAGATCAAAGTCCGCGACTGGCGCAAAGTTGACCGCAGAGCCGAAGATGTTGCGCGGCATGGAGGAGTCGGTCGTCGTCGCCTGCGCGATGAGGACGTCGCGGATGTGGATGTCCTTGTGGCATGCGCCGCAGCTGCCGATGCGGATCAGCGTCTTGCAGCCATACTCGCGGATGAGCTCGTTGACATAGATGGAGATCGACGGCATCCCCATGCCCGTTCCCTGCACGGAGATGGGATGCCCCTTGTACGTGCCGGTGTAGCCGAGAATGTTGCGGATGTTCGTGTACTCTTTCGCACCTTCGAGGAAGTTCTCGGCGATGTACTTGGCGCGAAGCGGATCCCCCGGCAGGAGAATGCGCTCGGCGACTTCGCCCTTTGCAGCTGCAATGTGTGGGGTTGGCATGATGTGTACCTCTCTTTCATAACAGTGAAGAACATTTATCGAAAACCGACATAGCGGCCTATACCCTAGTGAAGTGCACTCACTGCACCGCCTCAAAGATGAGCTGCAGGAGGAACAGTACGCCGAGGACGTAGGAGAGCGTGCCGAGCTCGCGCCGGCGCCCCGTAAACACCTTCATCATCGGGTGCGCGGCGAAGCCGAACGCCAAGCCCGTCGAGATGCTGTTTGTCAGCGGGATGAGCACGATGATGAGAAACGCAGGGAACCACTCTGAGAAATCCTGAAAGTGGATATTTTCAAGCTGCTGCATCATCAGGGCACCTGTGATGATGATGACCGGCGCAACGGCCGCCTGCGGAACGTAGGCGAGCAGCGGGATGAATACGAGCGTGAGCAGGAACAGTGCGCCGCCGACGAGTGCCGTCAGTCCGCTCCGTCCCCCCTCTACGATGCCCGCCGCACTCTCTGCGGCAGCAACCGTCGGACTCGTCCCGAGCACCGAGGACAGCACCGCTGTCAGCGACGAGGCGCGGAACGCGTTGCGGAACTTCTCCGTATCAGGCAGCAATCCTTCGAGCAACCCGATGGACTCAAAGACGAGGATCATCGTCATCGAGAATACCGCAAGCCAGAACGAAATCGTCAGCACGGAGGAGAAATCCTCCGCAAAGAGCAGCGCACCGTACTCGCCGAGCCGCGTCATATCAATCTCAATCGTATTCGCGTGGACGAGGTCGAGCGCATTGGCGATGACCGTCACAATGAGGATGGCGATGAAAAAACCGCCCTTCACCCGCTGCTGGTAGAACAGCAGGCTCAACACAAGACCGAGGAGTGCGAGCTGCGCAGACGGATTTTGTAGATCACCGAGCGCGAGGATCGAGTTCTCGCCGGCACGGATCAGCTCCGCCTTTTCCAGTCCAATCTCCACGAGAAACAACCCGATGCCCGCCGTCACTGCGTATTTCAGCGATTTCGGCACAGCATCCGCCAGAACCCTGCCCGCGCGTGTCACCGCCAGCGCGAAGAAGATGAGCGCCGAGACGAGCGAGATGGCAAGCGCCTCCTGCCAACGGAACCCCATGTTCGTCACGACGGTATATGTGAAGAACGCATTGATCCCCATGCCGGGCGTCAAGATGATCGGCGCATCCGCCCAGAGTGCCATCAGCAGACAGCCGACCGCCGAGGCGAATATCGTTGCGAACACGCTCAGCTCCGCCGGGATCCCGCCATCCGCGAGAATCAGCGGGTTGACGATGATGATGTACGAGATGGCAAAGAACGATGTCAGCCCTGCCATCACTTCCACGCGTTTGCTCTGCACGTTCTCTGAACTCATACCGCATTCCCCTTTCTTTTTTGATTATAACAAACGCGCCAGACGAAAAAAAAGGACATGTGACTTTTCAGCGCGCGTTTTTTTCGCTAAAATAGAAAAAACTGTACTGAGAGGAGAGTCACCATGCGTTTGCCGTCGTTCCCAGAGATACCGCCACATCTGCTGCGCGTTGTGCGGCCGCTCACATTCCAGCCCGACGAGATCATCCGCTGCAAGGGGACGCATGCCGACACGGTCTACATCCTCCTCGCGGGGCGCGTGCGCATCATCAACGAGTTCTCAAGCGGTGATCGGTACGTGTTTGCCATCGCCGACCCGCCCACATTCCTCGGCGAGTACGAGGCACTTGCAGGTACGCCGTACTATGCCGCAACGTGTGAGGCGGAGACGGTGTGCGATCTGCTTGCTGTCAGCATCGATGCGTTCGCCGCGTGGCTCCAACGCGACGCGGGAGCAGCGTTTGCCGTTGCCTGTATGATCGCACGAAAATCTTGGCCTGTTTCGGACGAATACGGTCAGATCAAATACATGACGGTTCAATCGCGCCTCCTCGCCTACCTGCAAAAAAAACTGCCCGCATGCGATGTCGCCGTGCGGTTCCCCATGCGCCGACAGGACATTGCTGATGCCATCGGCACGAGCTTAAAGACGGTCAACCGCAGCGTTGACCGCCTCCGCGCAGAGGGACTTCTCTCCCTCGACCGCGGCAAGCTCGCCCTCACACCGGAGCAATGCGCCAAGGTGCGGGCGATGAATGAGTGCCAAAAAACGTAAGGGAACCACGGATAAATTCAGCTTGTGCCTCTTGACGCATCTTTTTTGCCCGCACTTCGGCGGAAAATCCTCCACAGAGCACTACTCTGCGTCCGGTTTTCCACCTTGTTCGGACGAAAAATCTACGCCAATCTGCGGGACTGTTTTATCAGTGGTTCCCTAAACTTGGCTTTTCGGCAATAAACAGTTACATATACAAAACGCCTTTCAGAATATGATGTTGTATAAATAAAGTTGGCGAATGTCAAAAGTATATGGAGTTATCTGCCCGTGCCGTGCGCAGTCGTCTGATCTTTTTCGTTGCACTTCTTAAGCGACGGAAGGAGAATCTGATCACTACGCAGGGCAAGGGATTTTTTCATGTACTCTTTGGAGATGTCCGAAAGCCCTTCCGTGCAGTCGATGAACGCATCAATGCGGGCAGACGCCTCCTTGATGCGTGGCACAATGCGCTGAATCGCACGGCGTAGGTCCTCGGGCGGGTTCTTGAAGATTTCGTGATAAAAGACGCGTTTTCCTTGATAGCGATAGACAGAGCACAGATTATATTCTGTACCTTTGAAGCTCCCCTCACTCTCTAAAAGTGTTGCCTTTTCTTCATCAGAAGATAATGGGGTAAGAGCAGACCCGCAATCATATACGGGAGCAGGGGCAAGCGATCTGTCAGAGGCTTCAATAACGCCCCAATTATCCAAATGCCGGTCACCATTTCCGATGAACGCATCTACCACAAACATATCCCAAAAAAACTTTTTCATCTGTTCCCTGTTTTTTATCATCACATCCTCATCAATCACGTGCATAACATCTTCAATCGTAGTCTTGTTTCGTTTCTGGCTGTCTGTTTCATGCAGAAAGAACTTGCTGAATTCGATGAGGCAGCCGGGCGTGTCCTGACAAAACACCTCACAGGCAACGGCAATTTTTTCTCTCTTGCTGTTCGGGGGCGTTGCAAGCCACAAAAATGTATTCTGCGCAGGGATTCCAAGCATCTGAAAGATATGGCAGCCGATGTGCTCTGAAAAATGATTATTGATATAGCCTAGTGTCGTTTTTTTGGGTGCACGAATGGGATCGGGGAACTTCACCATGTAGAGTTTCCCCTCGTATTTCATTGTCCATTTGCTCTCAGAACCGCCGAAGCGGTTCGGCATCCATTTTACATCACTCAGATCAACCATAAAGCAACCCTCCAAAATACGCCAGCATTTCCTCTCGGTCAGTTGCTGAAATATCCCCTTCCTTCATGGCATATTTCGTCTCGGAAAAGAGATGGCTCATCTCAGAAATCATGAAGGGGCGATTCTTCTCCTCATACGCCCGATAGAACGCTGTCATATATTCGCAAAGCATCTCTTCATAGTCCGCCGGATTATATTTATACTGCTGCATCATCATCGCCTCCTGTTCCAATTATACAGCGAATGGGAAAGAGGGGCAACAGCGTCCTATTCAAATGGTACGAATCCGAGCGGCTTGCGGCGTTCACAGCCACTTGCCTTGACGGCTTCCGCAGGACCGCGATAGGATCATTGACAGCATCGAGAGCGATCCTGTAACAAGAAAGATGTCAAACGGAGGTCACAGAAAATAAATAAGGGGCTGTTGCACGAAACAAACGTACAGCAGCCTCAAACTATTGTGTTTCCTGCGCATGGATATTCTTTTCAGCCATCCAAACATCCATGACTTCAACGAATTTCCGAATGTCGGCTTCATGCAGCGGATAATAGCTGCGCACAATTTTTTCCATGGGTACGGCTTCGAGTATGGTCTCAAATGGGATATTCTTCAGCCATTGGTAGTAGGCAAGTGCCCATCCTGCCCAATACTCCGGGGATTTTTCTGCATAGAGGGCAGGCGGTTGAGGAGGCTGCTCGATGTTCAGTGCCCAAAGGCAGTCCCACAGGAGCTCGCAGCCGGTTCGCCCGGCAACGTAGCGCGGGTTTCCCTTCCCGAATTGATCCGCAACGCCGGAATCCATAAAGTATGCCGCTGTTTCCCCAATGGAGATATGGCAGGTATTAACGGCATAGTCAAACATATTCCCGAGATTCTCCTGAGCGTCGACGATATAGAGATCTGAGTAGGCTCTTGTCGGCATCCTTTATCCCCTCCCCGATAATGTGCTTGATGTGTCGGATATAAAATACGTTAACGTCGATGAACATGCCGCAGGAAGCGCGGATGATCCCATGTTTTGACCAGTGCAGCCTTCAAAAAGAGTTTGAGCGGCACAAGTTCTTCTTGCGTATCAAAGGCTTCCAACGACTGATAATAGAGGTTCTTATCCTCCGCATGAATGACGAGCGGCGGATGATTGTGCTGCAGCAGGAAGTAGTTCATGGCAAGTCGCCCAGTGCGCCCATTCCCATCAGAGAAGGGGTGTATGTTCTCGAACTTTGCATGGAAATATGCAGCAGCCGTAAAGATATGATCGTTCGTGCGGATTGCAGCTTGATGGATTTCCTCAAGTAAGGCAGCAAGTTCCCTCTCTACATCCTCCGGTGCGCTTCCGACCTCGTATCGACCGGTGACATAATCATGTTTCTTGAACACCCCCGGTCGCTCACCAACTTGCCATCTGCGCGTATCATAGGTGTTTTTCGTCAGCTCATAATGAAGCTGTAGGATAAAGTCCTGCGACAGCGGTTCATGGCGTTCAAAGGCATCCAGAAGCATATTGCTGGCATCTTTGGCGTTACGTATCTCGAAGATTGTTCGGACATCGCCCGTAAAATTCGTAACACCGTCACGATCAAAGATCTCACGGGTATCATTGTACGTAATATTGGGGTTTTCAATTTTCCCGGAATGATATGCAAATTGAATCACATATCCATTGAGTGCCGCTTCGAGTTCAGCTGCGTTTTGGATGTTCAAATTTTGCCATGCGAAAAGAATCTCGCTGTATTTGTCCATACACACACCTCTCAGGTTAATCATCTTACGCCATTATACCATATTATTGGCGGGAAAAACGGCTTTTGACACCATCAAAAAGTGTGTCAATTCTCCTCTCCATGTGTGGATGATCCTGCAGCAAGAAAGATGTCAAACGGTGGTCACAGAAAATAAATAAGCGCAGAGAACCTTGATACATAAGGATCTCTGCGCTATTTTTATTTATTCCAGTTCGATGGTTGCCGGTGGCTTGCCCGTGCAGTCATAGAGCACGCGATTGACGCCGCGGACTTCATTGACGATGCGTGTTGTGACCTTTGACAGGACTTCCCACGGGAGCTGCGCCGCCTCCGCCGTCATGAAGTCGCTGGTCTCAACGGCACGCAGCACAACGGCATAGTCGTATGTTCGTCCATCCCCCATGACGCCGACAGATCGCATATTGGTCAGCGCGGCAAAATATTGACCTATATTCCCCTGAATTCCTGCCTTTGCAATCTCCTCACGGTAGATGGCGTCAGCCTCCTGTACGATGTGAACTTTCTCCGCTGTGACTTCTCCAATAATGCGGATACCGAGTCCAGGTCCCGGGAACGGCTGGCGATCAACGAGGTAGTCCGGAATGCCAAGCTCACGTCCTGCGGCACGCACCTCATCTTTGAAGAGCAGCCGAAGCGGCTCGACGATTTCCTTGAAGTCTACGTGGTCAGGAAGTCCGCCGACGTTGTGATGTGACTTGATGACCGCAGATTTTCCAAGCCCGCTCTCGATGACATCGGGATAGATCGTCCCCTGCACGAGGAAATCCACCGCACCGATCTCATGTGCCGCCTCCTCGAACACGCGAATGAATTCCTCCCCGATGATCTTGCGCTTTGCCTCGGGGTCGGTGATTCCTTTGAGTTTTGCATAGAAGCGGTCACGCGCATTGATGCGGATAAAATTGACATCGTATGTGCCAGAGCCGCCAAAGACTGCCTCGACTTCATCACCTTCATTCTTGCGCAACAGTCCATGATCGACAAAGACGCAGGTGAGCTGGCTGCCAATCGCCTTGGAGAGCAGGACTGCTGCGACAGAGGAGTCCACGCCTCCTGAGAGTGCGCAAAGTGCACGCCCCGTGCCGATCTTTGTGCGCAGTTCCTCCACGGTCTTCTGCACGAAGGAATCCATCCGCCACGTTCCCGTACATTTACAGACGTGATAGACAAAGTTGCGCAGGATTTTCGTCCCGTGATCTGTGTGCAGAACCTCTGGATGGAACTGCACGGCATAGAGCTGCGCCTCAGGATTCTCCATTGCAGCGATTGGGCAAACCGGTGTGCTTGCTGTTGTATGGAAGTTTGCAGGCAGTTCGCTGATATAATCCGTGTGACTCATCCAGCAGATATTTTTTTCAGGGATTCCGTCGAACAGCAGAGACGAACGATCTGTGATGTCCACCTCCGTCTTCCCATATTCGCTCGTTGGCGCAGTCTCAACCGTGCCGCCGCAAAGATGTGCCATCAGCTGCGCGCCGTAGCAGATACCAAGCACAGGGATACCAAGCGAAAAGAGGTCCTTTGGCGCCGTGATCGCCTCCGCACCATAAACACTGTTCGGTCCGCCCGTCAGAATAATGCCGCGCGGTGCCAGCTCACGAATACGACCTAAGGACAATGTATGCGAATGTACTTCACAATAGACATGATTTTCCCGTACGCGGCGTGCAATCAACTGATTGTACTGTCCGCCAAAGTCAAGCACCAAAATCATTTCCGCGACATCGTTTTTGTTCATCATGGGCGTTCCTTCCTCGCTCTAGGGAATTATTCTTCTGCGTCTTCCGTAAAATTCTGCACAGCGGCATGTGCCACATCCACGGAAAATCCCTTTTGATAGAGATTTGTCATCATCTTTTGATGCTTGTCCGTCGGTTTGAACTTCATTGATAGGACACGTTCGGCTGCGGCAACCTCACGGTCATAGGTATCCTCCGGCACAACACTCCATACCAGGTCGTGATCAAATCCGCGCTGCATGAGTTTTGCACAGATCTGTCGGACTGAGCTGCGCCCCTCGTCATAGAGATACATGAACTGCTCCGTACAGAGCTTTGTGTCATCGAGATAATGCCGCTCAATGAGGCGCGCAATGGCGTCGTCGATCTCCTCCTCCGAAAAGCCCTTGCGTGCCAGTTTCTCATGCAGTTTTTTTTCGCTGTGCGCCTGCCGTGCGAGATAGTCAACTGCCATCATGAGCGCGGTCTTTTCATGGGATCTGCGCGGTGGTTTTGGTGAGGTCTCTGGAGAAGCGCTCATTCATCCGTCTCCGGCATAGCATCCTGCTCCGAAACATCCTGCTCGGGGACTTCTTGCTCTGGAGCATCCGCGGCGTCCTGTTCCGCAGCCGCCGCGACTTTTTTCGATGATTTCTTTTTCGGCTTTTCTCCTTCGACAAGAATTTTCGTGCGGATTTTTTCCTCGATCTCGGCGATCATCTCCGGTTTTTCCTCAAGGGTCGCCTTTGCATTTTCCTTGCCCTGTCCGAGCCGTGTCCCCTCGTAGGCATACCATGCGCCGCTCTTGTCCACGATGTCGAGATCTACTGCCATGTCGATGATGCTGCCGAGGCGCGAGACTCCCTCGCCGTACATGATGTCGAACTCAGCCGTCTTAAAGGGCGGTGCGACCTTGTTCTTGACGATCTTGGCACGCGTGCGGTTGCCAAGTGACTCTGTCCCCTGCTTGATGGAGTCCGCACGCCGTACATCAATACGAACGGAGGCGTAGAACTTCAGCGCACGCCCTCCCGTTGTCGTCTCAGGGTTGCCGTATGTCACGCCGATCTTTTCGCGCAGCTGATTGATGAAGACGGCAACTGTACGTGTCTTACTGATGATGCCCGTGAGCTTTCGCATCGCCTGACTCATGAGGCGTGCCTGAAGTCCGACGACAGAGGCACCCATGTCGCCGTCGATTTCGGATTTCGGCACGAGTGCCGCGACAGAGTCGACCACGATGATATCAATCGCGCTGCTGCGTACGAGCGCGTCCACGATCTCAAGCGCCTGTTCACCAGTGTCTGGCTGCGAGATCAGAAGATCCTCTGTGTTGACGCCAAGCTTACGCGCGTATTCGGGGTCAAGGGCGTGCTCGGCATCGATGAATGCGGCAAGCCCCCCTGCCTTCTGAGCCTCGGCGATCATGTGGAGGGTCACGGTCGTCTTGCCGGAGGACTCGGGACCATAGACCTCAATGATGCGCCCGCGCGGGATGCCGCCAACGCCGAGTGCAATATCCAGCGGCAAAATACCCGTCGATATGACCTCGATATTCATGTTTGCCTTGGCTTCACCAAGACGCATGATTGCGCCCTTTCCATGCGCTTTCTCAATTTGCTTGAGGGCATTTTCGAGCGCCTCCTCACGCGTCATGGGTTTATCTTTTTTGCTGTCCTTTTTATCTTTTTCCGCCATATCATGCGCTCCTTCAAACTTCAATTTTCTTTCCAATTATACGAAAATCCCCGCGCCTTTGTCAAAAAGAATGTGCGGGGATGTGTTGCGCTTTGGACAATTATTTGAGAAGCGAGCGGACGAGTTCATTCACGAGTTTTCCGTCCGCACGCCCCTTGACGCGCGGCATGAGGACGCCCATGACCTTGCCCATATCCTTTGCCGTGGTCGCGCCAACCTCGGCAACAGCCGCCTCGACGATCTTCTTTACCTCATCGGTACTGAGCTGTTCCGGCAGATAAGGCATGAGAATTGCAATCTCACCCTCGGTCTTTTCCACCAGATCCGCGCGTCCCCCGCGTTCAAACTCCTCAATGGAGTCACGGCGCATCTTCACTTCCTTTGTGATGACGCTGATGATCTCATCGTCACTCAGCGTCTTTTTTCCGTCGATCTCAGCCTGACGAACGGCGCCGCGCACGAGTCGGATCACGGAGAGACGCTCCTTTTCGCCCTGTTTCATGGCTTCCTTCATATCCGCTGTCAATTTTTCCATCAACGACATTTCTCTTCATCCTTCCATAAATAATAGAAAAGCATCCGTGGCACTGCGTCCACGGATGCCTCTTTGCAATCAGCCCCTGTATTTGCGTTTACGCGCTGCCTCAGACTTCTTTTTACGGCGAACGCTCGGTTTCTCGTAATGTTCACGCTTACGAACCTCGGCAAGTGTGCCGGCCTTCTGTGACATACGCTTAAAGCGGCGGAGAGCACTGTCGATCGACTCATTTTTGCCGACCTTGATTTCATTTGCCATGCATTTCCCCTCCCTCCACGCGCGGAGTAGTTTCGCACCGATAAATGATGCAAACACATTATACCCCATTGAGATAATCCATGTCAATCACGTAATGAAATTTTCACAAAAGGTGAATTTCGGGAAAATACCTTCGGTGCACTGCCATATACACTTTCAAAAAAGATCGTCGTCTATGACATTCTGCATTTCCATGATGATTTCCTCCTCTGCCTTGCGGCATCAATATTGGTGTATCACTGCTATGGTTACATCATACGGGGGAATGTTAAACAAAGTTTGACATACTCCCCACGGCTAAAGCCGGGGGATTCTTGGATACAGACGGCATTTGCCTGCTTAAATGCAGGTCTTACGATGCCTCTCCAAAGAAGGTTGATGCCCCAACCTTCAAGATGTTCTTTGCGGCGTTTCTGTCCCGATCATGAATGGCTCCGCAATGCGGACATGTCCATTCTCGGACGCGCAAATCTTTCGTTTCCGGATTCTGCGCGCCGCAGATATGGCAGGTCTGCGAGCTTGCATAATATCGATCAATCGTTTGAATCGTCGTTCCTGTTTTGCTCGCCTGATGCTTTAGGATTTCCACAAACGCTGCAAATCCATAATCCGAGATTTTTCGTCCCCATCGTTTCTGCATTCCCCTCAGATTCAAGTCCTCAATGCACACAAGAGCGTATTCCTCGCAGATCGCATGTGCCAGCTTGAAATGAAAGTCTTTGCGCTCATTCGCTGTCTTCTTGTGCAGCCGTGCCAGTGCGAGCCGTGCCCTCTTTCGATGGTTCGACCCATTCTGTTTCTGCGAAAGTGCTTTCCCTGCCCTGCGTATCGCTGCTGCATTCGCCTTGAAAAAGAGCGGGGCTTCCCTGTCGTTCCCATCCGACGCTATGAGAAACTGCCTGAGCCCGAAGTCATAGCCGACGCTTTTACCCGTTCTTGCCAAAACTTCGTTTTCTGCCGTCTCACAGACGAAATAAAGATAGAGATCCCCAAGTGCATCCCGTTTGATGGTGACGATTTTGACCGTTCCCTCGATGGCACGGCTTTTGAAATAGCGGTACTTTTGCGTACCGATTTGGACGGCATTTCCTTCTAGGAGCTTCCACCCTGCCTGCTTCAAGGTATAGGATTTATACTTTCTCACCTTCTTGAACGAGGGCGGCGCCGTGCGCACCTTTTGTTTCAGGTTTCGGAAAAAGAGTTTGTAGGCACGGTCAATCCGCTGCGTGATGTCCTGCACCGCCTGTGCACCGATTTCTTTCAGGTAGGAAAACCGGGGGATCTTTTTGAGCTTCGTGAGATGTTTTTGCAGGGCATAGACGTTCAGCGATTTGTGATATAGACGATAATACCGTTTGTGCAGGGCAATACAGTGATTATAAATGAGACCTGCCGCATTGATTTGTCGGTGGAGCTTTCGGTTTCTCTTTGCCTTGTACAACTTAAAGCAGAAGGTCTTCATATTCTCACTTCCTTTGCGATGTTTTCTGATTCTCGATGTATTGCTTTACAATGCTCAGCGTCGCACCGCCAACCGCAGCGCAAAAATAGCTGTTTGTCCAAAGGGTGGGGAGCTTTGTCTTTAGCCAAGGAAATTCCTGCCTTAGAATACGCGACGTTTTCCCTTTGATGGTCTTTATGGCTTTATGGATCCCAAACTGTGGGTGTACTTCAAGCAGAAGATGTACATGATCCGGCATGATTTCCATTTCGATGACATCGACATGGATTTCTTCACAGATTGACATGACCAGCTCCTTCAGTCTGGTGTCAACGCCGTTGACCAGTACTTTTCTACGATATTTGGGGCAAAAAACGACATGATACTTGCATGAATAGACGATATTGTTGCTCGAATGATATTTTACCTCTCTCATATTTGTTATGAAAAGTTTATACAAGAATAAAAAAGCGCAAAAGTCCCCCATAGCTATCTTGAATGAAAAAAATTATGCAATAGCAACATCCTCTGCGGCATGAGGAAGCCAACCAAGTTTTGTTAATT
>NZ_LT985760.1 GCF_900290285.1 Candidatus Centipeda massiliensis
TTGATTGCCTGCACCTTAAATTCGTCATCGTATTGCCTGTTTGCTGCCATTTTGACCTCTCCTTCTCCTCTTTGACCTTATCTAAAATCCTTGCGAAGAAGTTGTCAACTTTATTTATACAACATCAAATCGTCGCACAGGCATACCATATAGGGGATCGCATTCCATAACGCAGGAATAATTGTGCTCCAACGGAGGGATCAAATTCTCATCTGCACAGGCAATCCTCAGATCCCAAAGTTCCTTATAGGATGACATTTCCTTGTCCCTCCATCATTCGATTGACCATGTGCCTTTTCCGCGCAAAAGTCTTTGAATGCTGCACCTCTCTATGCCCATCGGTTTGATCATAATTCGCTGCGCGAGCGAATCTCTTAATCGGTCAGTCTCCTTGCAAGAAGTGTGGTCACACTCCGCTCTGGACACATTTCGATAGTCCATATAATGGTTGTGGTTTCGTGAAAAGAACGACTGAGTTCCTCCGCTTGTCCACATACATCGTACATTGAGAGTTCAGCCCCTCGAAAGATAAACAAAGCCCCCTGTACTTCTGCATCTTGTGCGGACAATTTTTCCTGCGGAAACAGATTTTTCTTCGATATGCAGAGAATATGACCTCGCTGTGATGCGAATGCCTTGATCACATCATCGAAGTCAATGTCGATCACTTGAACATCAGCGAGCATCTGCCATCCAATGAAGCGAATAAACTCTTTTGCGGCATCCACATTGGCAAAACAAAAGACTGCAGGATGACATACGGCCTCACCCGGCTCCCTCTTCTGCAGAGAAAAGAGCGGTCGCACGCATTCGGCCAGCTGCTCCTCGCTGTTTGTCCGATAGACAAGCACCATATCCTGCTTCTTGAGCAGTTCGACAGGAATCTCTGCCACGGATACATCCGCCGTTAAGAGGATTCGCCAGACCCGAACATCATCTTCGGTATGTGTCAAATCGGTTTTTTCTGTCCCTCGACAGAACCGCTTTACAGAAATACCGCATTCGATCTCACAGGTCTCCCGATGAGGATCGTATTCCCGCAATGACGGCAGCAAATCATCATGCTTGCACGCAATTCTAAGCTCGCGTGCGCCTTCGTACACTCGCATTTTCGCGCTCTCCTCACCAAGTTGATTTCCTGCATACAAATAGGGCCGGCTCAATTCACTATCCTTTGGGTACTGTATTTTTAGGGCATGGGCTGTGCTATAAAAACAAGGACTTCGTTCTTATCATGTACCTCAATCTGCCATAGAACATTTACCCCATCCGCAAAACAACCGGAGATGGCTTCCGCTTTTTCCATCACATCAAACATGGACAGCTCTGCCGATCCTCTGAAAATCAGCTGTACCCCCTGTGCTGCTCCATTCCGAGATGGTAGCTCCTCTAACGGGAGAAATTCTCCCGAGATACATCGCAGATTCCCTTTTGTCGATGCAAGAAGCGGTAAAACATCGTCCCATGTCGCACCAACCACCTGAGATTGACGCGGTGCCCATAAGCCCGACCCGCAAATATAAGCTCTTGCCGTATCAGCATCTGCAAAGCAAAGGACGGCAGGCATGGCGCATCGGTCGCCGCCATCCTCCTGCAGAGCGGTCAACCGCTCTGCACAAGCAGCAAAGTTCCTCTCAGAATCTGTGCGGTAAACACATACAATATCCTGCTCTTTTAATACCTCAGTCGGCAAGCTTTTCACCTGCACATCCGAAAGTAATATGGTGTTCCACCAAGATACTGCATCCAAAGAAATCGACTGTTCCTGGGGCGCTTCGGGATAAAATAGACGAATGGACATCCCACATAGGGACTCTCCCGCCTCTACACGGGAATAATAGTGAGCAAGTGCAGAAAACACGCTCTCATCTTCACAGGTGAGTTGAATCCCTCTGTCCATCTCATTGTCCGAAGAAGTATTTCCTTCCTCTTTGAACATCTCCTCAAACATTGTTCTCCCTCTTTTCATCTATTTCAGTCAAGATCATATTTTCCTCAGAGCAATACATAACGGTCACATCACCCCGAAAATTTAGGGCATTGCACCCCGAGATAATATTACTCCTTAAGGAGTCGCTTGCTGTGAACACGCTATATCAGGCTGCTTCGACAGTTTGTCAAAAATACGGAAAATCTGTTTTATGTCCTCCTTTGAAATGCTCATTAATGGTAAATCTACGTAATAACAAGCCTGCAAGCCGGCATGATCTTCCGGATTTTTTATATCTCTCCTCCGTAACTTCCCGGTAATTCCATCCACAACGATATCGCAAACATCCGTTGCTGCGTCACCATTTTCATCAATCGCCTTCACTAATTCTTTTCTAGTGAGATTTTTTGAAACAGCATTTGACGAAACGTATCTCAAAACGCTGAAAGTCGGATCCGACGGATGTTCTTCATTTGTGTTCGTCAAAAAGATATTCACTGCATACAACGAAGTGTCCCCGCTGCCGGAATTTGCGTCTTTGCGAAACGTCAGCCAAAGATCATCCACAATGCCATCATACGTCTCTTCATGCCTATTTATAAACGTATATCCGCATTCCTTGAATTTCGATTGTATCGCCGTAAGCAATTTATCTGCATTTCTGTACGTCATAAAGACCACATACGCAGCATTCCTATAATTCGTCGTATCATCCGTATTATTTTTATGGTCTGCCATAAAGTATCCGTCCTTTTCTATGAATTGACCCGGGTTATCTGAAATGCCGTTTGTCATAGACAAAAAGGTATCGAATTCCTTTCTTGTCAATAACTTTACCAAATCACTTATCATCAGTTTCTGCCCAGATGTATATTTGCTTCCATTGCCTCCATTCAAAAGATCCTTCATCGATTGCAGTATGTCTTCCCAACTTGCAAAAACGAAACAGACACCTTGCTTTCTTATAACATCCTTATATGCACGATAGACCGATACGCATGATTCGTGCCCCGCAATGAACAGCAGGATTTTCTCCTTATCTTTGGCTAAATCGCATAAAATTTCTGCTTCGCGAATGAGCTGATCGTCTGAGGACAGTCCGCTCTTGAACTTTACCTCAATACCAATACAGCAATTATCAAATTCCAACAAAACATCCAATTCCCCAAGATCGTGTTTCGGCCAGAATTTGATATGCTCCTCATCTCTTATATTTGTGCAATTCACGTTTTCTATGAGCTGAATCGCAGTCGGTGATTCTTCTTGCTGCTTCTCCGATTTGCGTAATGCACCGCATAGGATTGGCTGTAATCCATCACAAAAATCCATGTACCTGAATGTGCCGAAAAAATCTCCGGTCAGCTTATCCTCCAAACTGTCGGATAAGTTCGAACCGGATCGGCTGATTTTTCCATAAAATTCTTCGACCATGATTTCCTCCATTTCACCTACTTATACTTCTTCCTCATCCAATCGACTGCATCACAAATATCATTCCGCAGGCTTTTTGGCTCCAAGACCTCCACGTATTCCCCGTACTGCAGTGCCCAGTATCTCATCGCCAGTTTATTGCAGGCAACGGAAACAATGAGTTTATCCGCCTCCTCTTGAACAATGCGAAACTCCTTACCGAACCAGTCGATCAGTGCTCCTATCATGTGCTCAGAGACGCGCATCTTCACTTGCACGCTCGGACCGCTGAACATATAGATGTGCTCTGCCATGTGCTTTGGCAGACTGTAGCCTTGGACAAAATCTTCCATTTGATCCATCGGCTTGACCTTCGCATCGAGCATCTCCAGCTTCGTCATATAATCTAGGCGATAGTGAGAAAGTCGATTGCTTGTGTCGTAACTGCAGAGCAAATAATATCTGCCCTGATTCGCCACCATCTGATACGGATTCACGATGTACGGTTCTTCCCGCCTAGGGTGTAGCTTGAAATCTTTGCCATAGCTATTATAAATGAAGCTGACCTTTCGCCCTTGGTCGATGGCATCGCTTAGCACATCCAAATTCTGCAAAACAAGCGTGTTGTCCGAGTGTATGAGTTTCGGCAGATGACAAACGTGCTTTACTTTGGCATGAAAGTATTTGTTGCCAAGTGCTGTCAGCTTCTTGATCAGTCGTTCAGCCTCTTCGCCGGAAAGGGTACGGGAAAAGAGGACGCTGTCGACCAGCATCCTCAGTTCCGCATTCTCAAACTGGCGCGACATAAGGTAAATGCCGCCCTCCATGGAAATCTCATACCCCATTTCTCCCAAGAGCATAAGATTATTCTTAACCGTCTGCCGCGTACATGGAACGCCATAGTTTTTTTCCAGCAAATCCACGATTTTCTGTTGCGTCAATCGATGGTCTCTGTCCGTATATTGCTCCAAGACCTCCAAAATCATCATATTTAGAGCCTTCTTGTCCTGACGCCCATAAAGATACATACGCTCACCTCCTGAAAATGTAACACCTTTAGATCTGGTATGCAGCGATTCCTGTTATTTTTCGACGGGTATGTATCTCACATTTCCTCTCTTGCTGATTAAAGTATATCATACTCGATGTTAAAAATTTTTACCTTTTGGAGATTTTCGAAAATATTTCCGATGTTCCCAAATCTGCCCACGCTGATAGGCGTTTAAGTGTTTGAATGTGCGACGTTTTGTGGTAGAATGAGTATAGGACATACAGAACCTCCTGGTGGTGTTTGTGCAAAGATATTTTACCAGATTGATTCTGTATGTTCTGTTTTTTATGTGTCCGATTTCATTTTACAATGAACCATCAAAAGAAAGGAAAAGAGCTCTGCGAAAACTATTGGTGTTCTTTGGCGAGGTAGAACCGATCAATCTCTCTACAGTTGAGTGGAATATGCGGTACGACCGAAACATCAGTCGTACCGCATGCTGATTTCCACCTGTTACCTCGTCGCCAAGGGACTTCTGCAGACGCAGACAGACGGCAACACAAAACTGATGAATTTCCTCGATGAACAACGCATGCACCGACTCTATGAGAAATTCATCCTCGCTTATTATCAGCAAGAATTTCCGCAAATCAAATCCCGTACATCATCATCAAGTTGCATGGCAGCTTGATGATGATGTACGGGACTCGATTGTATTGTTACGGATTATCTTGAAGCTAAGAGCCACTGATCCATTCAGCCACGCCATCTTAGCGCATCATCATTACAGCGTCGCCAACATATCCTGCACGCCCTTGAGGTAGGTATCGCGTGCAAAGTTGACAAGTTCCCCCGTCTTGCGTACCTTTACCTCGATGCTGCCGCTGTCGATGGTCTTGGGTCCGATGGCGATGCGCACGGGGTAGCCGATCAGGTCGCAATCGTTGAACTTCACGCCCGCACGCTCACGGCGGTCATCAAGCAACACGTCTACGCCTGCCGCACAGAGTTCCTCGTAGATCTCCTCGGCGTATGCAAGCTGTGGCTCATCCTTTGCATTGACCGCGACAACGACGACCTCGTAAGGAGCAATCGCACGCGGCCAGATAATGCCGCTCTCGTCATGATTCTGCTCAATCGCCGCTGCCATGGTGCGTCCGACGCCGATGCCGTAGCACCCCATCTGCATGGGTCGCGACTTGCCCGTCTCATCGAGGAAGGTCGCCCCCATCGCCTCACTGTATTTCGTTCCAAGGGCGAAGATCTGTCCTGCCTCGATGCCGCGCCCGATGTGGAGATGCCCGCTCTCACAGATGGGACACGCATCCCCCTCTTCGACGAGACGGATGTCCGCCACGGTCACCGCGCCAAAGTCACGCTTCGGATTGACATTCGTATAGTGGAAATCCGCTTCGTTCGCACCAGAAACAGCGTTGTGCATCCGCATCGCCGTCTCATCGACGACGATATGCGTACCCTCCTTGATGCCGATGGGACTCATAAAGCCGGGGCAGCCGCCCGCCGCACGGATCGCCTCCTCGTCCGCCATGCGCAGCTCACGTGCGCCCGGCACGGCATTTGCGAGCTTGATCTCGTTGACCTCGTGGTCACCGCGCAGGAACGCGAGAATGAGGACATCGTCCTCCGTCTGATAGGCGACTGCTTTGATCGTCTTTTCAACGGGGATCTTGAGGTATTCTGCAAGCAGCGCAATCGTACTCGTATGCGGGGTCGCCACCTTCGCGAGCGGCAGCTCCGCCTCGTCCGGTGCATTGATCGGACGCAGTGCCGCCTTTTCATCGCTCGCCGCATAGCTGCAGGCATCGCAGCAGGCAATGCGCGACTCCCCCTCGGGCGCGAGGACGGTGAACTCCTCGGAGTGTCCGCCGCCGATCGCGCCGCTGTCCGCCTCCACCGCGCGGAAGTCCAGCCCGCAGCGCGTAAAGATATTCGTGTACGCCACCGACATCTTGCGGTAGGACTCATTCATCCCCTCGACATCCTTATCGAAAGAATAAAGGTCTTTCATGATAAACTCGCGGCTGCGCATGACACCGAAGCGTGGACGGCGCTCATCGCGGAACTTGTCCTGAATCTGATAGAGCAGGACGGGCAGCTGCTTGTACGAGCGCAGTTCATCGCGCACGAGTGCCGTAATCATCTCCTCATGCGTCGGCCCCATGCAGAACTCGCGGTCATGGCGATCCTTGACACGGATCATCTCCGCGCCGTACGCACCCCAGCGACCACTCTCCTCCCAGAGTTCGGACGGCTGGAGGATCGGCATCATGATCTCCTGTCCGCCTGCCGCATCCATCTCCTCACGGATGATCTGCTCGATCTTGCGGATCGTACGCCACGCAAGCGGCAGATAGGTATACATACCACCCGCCGACTTGCGTATGAGCCCAGCACGATACATGAGCTGATGGCTGGCGATCTCCGCCTCTGCGGGTGTGTTTCTTAGTGTGGGCGCATACAGATTCGTGGCTCTCATGACGTTTTGCGTTCCTCCAATATCATATCAATCTCCCGAAAGAGTTCTGGCAGCAGTTCTTCTTCCTTTACCTTGCGCACGACTTCGCCCTTGCGAAAAATGAGTCCTTCGCCGTTTCCGCCCGCAATGCCGACATCCGCGCCCCGCGCCTCGCCGGGTCCGTTGACGACGCAGCCCATCACGGCGACCTCGATGGGATCCTCCATGCCGCGCAGACGTTCCTCGACCTTCTCCGCGATCTCCACGAGGTTGATGCTCGTACGTCCGCAGGTCGGACAGGCGACGAGTGTCGGCCCGTATTCTTTGAGTCCGAGTGCCTTGAGGATCTCGTTCGCTGTGCGCACCTCGACCACGGGATCTCCCGTCAGCGAGATGCGGATAGTGTCGCCGATGCCCTCCGCAAGGAGCGCACCGACACCGACGGAGGACTTGATGATCCCCGTGCCTGCCGTACCTGCCTCCGTGATGCCGAGATGGAGCGGATAGTCCACGCGCTCACTCATCAGACGGTATGCCGCAAGCGTCAGCGGCACATCGTGCGCCTTAAGCGAGATCTTCATATCGTAGAAGTCCAGCTCCTCAAGCACACGTACGTGCTCCATGGCGGATTCGACCAATGCTTCTGCCGTTACGCCGCCGTACTTCGTGAGAATCTTGTGATCGAGCGAACCAGCGTTAACACCGATACGGATGGGGATTCCTCCCTCACGTGCTGCCGCAACGACCTTCTTGACGCGCTCCATCCCGCCGATGTTGCCGGGGTTGATGCGCAGTGCCGCAACGCCCTGCGCCATCGCCTCAAGGGCAAGCTTGTAGTCGAAGTGGATGTCGGCGACGAGCGGCGTCTTGACCTGCCGAACAATATTGCCGAGATTTTTCGCCGCCTCCATATCGGGTACGGCAACGCGTACAATGTCACAGCCCGCCGCCGCAAGTTCACGGATCTGCTGAACGGTCGCCTCCGTGTCCGTCGTCTTCGTATTGCACATGGACTGCACGGAGATCGGAGCACCTCCCCCAATGGGGATCGTTCCAATGTGAATTTTCCGTGTGCTGCGTCGTTCATAGTTTGCCATAGCGCGGTTCAGCCTCCTGCAAAGATGCGCATTACATCATTCTTCATCGCGAGCAGCATGAGCAGTACGATGAGTCCTACACCTGCATTCTGAATATAGTGCATGACCTTCGGGCTGAGCGGCTTACCACGCACTGCCTCGACACAGAGCGTGAGGAAATGCCCGCCATCAAGAGCGGGAACGGGCAGGAGGTTAATGATCGCGAGGTTGAGGCTGAGCAGTGCCGCAAAGTTCAGCAGCGGTACAATGCCCATCTCCGCAACCTCACCCGCCATCTGCGCGACCCCGATGGGACCTGCAAGCTCCGAACCCGAGAGTTCGAGAATAATGCGATAGAGTGCATCCAACATCATCATGACGATCATCGTCGTCCGCTCGAATGCCATGCTAATCGACTGGAAAAAGCCGGGGTATGTACTCTCGTAGGCGTTCACGATGCCGATGACACCCCGATCATGCGCCGCATCGTAATGCGGTGTCACACTGACCGTCAGCTCCTGCCCTGCCCGATCAACCTGCATAGTCATCGGAACGGTTCCATGATTCGTACGGATGACATCCACCATCTCCTGCCACGTTTTGATAGGGTGACCATCAATGGCAAGAATGCGGTCATTCGCCATAAGCCCCGCCTGTGCCGCAGGATTATCTGCAAGTACCGTGCCAAGGACAGGTGCGGGATTTGGCGTCTGTACGCCGGCAAAGAAGAAGATGCCAAAAAAGAGTACGACAGGCAGGATAAAATTCATCGCCGAACCCGCGAGAATCACAATCATACGTGAGAGAATCGGCTTACGGCAGTAGCCGCGATCTCCTGCGTCATTGTCGTCCGCATTCATCCCCGCAATATCGTTGAAGCCGCCAAGCGGTACTATGCGGATCGAATAAACTGTTTCGCCATAACGAAAGCTGACGAGGCGCGGTCCGAACCCGACCGCAAATTCGTCTACACGCATCCCCGTCAGCTTCGCCGTAATAAAATGCCCGAGTTCATGTACAAAGACAAGCAGTCCAAAGACAAACACCGTGGCAAGTATTTTTTCTAACATCCGGTCTCCTTTTATCGAAGCACAAAGTACATCGTATAGTAGTAGACGAGCGGTGCCGTGAAGAGAACACTGTCAAAGCGATCCCATACGCCGCCATGACCCGGGATAATCGCTCCCGAATCCTTGATCCCCGTATGACGCTTCATCAGTGACTCCACGAGATCGCCAAACGTCCCCAGAATGGCAATCGCCGCGCCAAGTGCCGCCATTTGTGTGAGCGGCATCTGAAGGAGATATCCGAGTCCCGTCACGGCGGCTACCGTGCCGAGGAGTCCCCCCAGAAATCCCTCCATCGTCTTGTTTGGGCTGATCGCGGGAGCGAGCTTATGAGAGCCAAAGGCGCGCCCTGCAAAGTAAGCAAAGCTGTCACTTGCCCACGTCCCGATGAACATGACCCAGACCATCGCCGTCCCGAGATCAAATGTCTCGACCGGCGTGACGTAGCTGCCCACGGAAAGATAGCGCAGCATGATAAGATGGGCAAACGGCAGACCGATGTAGCAAATTCCGGCAACCGAAACACATACATCCGGCACGGACACATCACCGCGCAGAATCACCGAGGTGAGCAGCGCAAGTACAACAGATGCCATGAGTGCAAAGAGGATCACATCCAACCGCCCCAAATAGCCACCGTAGAGCATTCCGCCGATGCCGAGAAGCCCCGTAAAAAGTGCGGGGTTCCCACCGCGGCGTGAAAAGGCACGTGTGAACTCAAACCACGCGAGTACGGCGAGCACAGCCGCGCCGATAGCGAACGCCGTCCCTCCCCGTTGAATCACATAAGCAGCAAGCGCAATACCGATCGTTCCGGAAATAATACGTGTAATCAAATCCAGCCTCCCGTTTATTCCTGAGCATCCAGCCCGCCAAAGCGGCGGCTGCGCCCTGCAAAATCCTCAATGGCGCGCGACAGTTCCTCCGGCGTAAAATCCGGCCAATGCGTCTCCGTGAAGTACAGTTCCGCATACGCCGACTGCCAGAGGAGGAAATTGCTGAGGCGAAGGTCTCCGCTCGTACGGATAAAGAGATCGACAGGTGGATCACCCGCCGTATCAAGTGCATTGGAAAAGAATGTCTCGTCGATTTCCTCGGGCGTGATCTCCCCTGCCGCCGCACGCTGCGCAATGGAGCGGACGGCGCGCAGGATCTCATCCTGACTGCCATAGTTCGCTGCAAGATTAAAGCGCATCCCCGTATTATGCCCCGTGCGCTCCTCCGTATCCTCCATCCGCCGAAGAAAGCGATCCGTAAAGCGATCACGGCGTCCCAAAAACCGCATACGCACATTTTGCGCATGGATCTCCGCGATCTCCTTCGCCAGAAAGGAATCGAAGAGATTGAGCAGAAAGTCAACCTCACGGTGCGGACGCTTCCAATTCTCCGTAGAAAACGCATAGACCGTCAGTACCTCGACCCCCATGTTCGAGGCAGCCCGTACAATGCGTTTCAGCGTGCGTGCCCCCGCCTCGTGCCCCGCTGAGCGAGAGCGTCCTTGTGCCTTCGCCCAGCGCCCATTTCCATCCATAACAATAGCAATATGGCGGGGCATGCGTTCGCGGTCTACCGCTAAATTGGAAAGAAGATCATCCCCATCGGGGGCTGGCGTACTTTTCCCGCCGCCGAATATCTTTTTCCACATACTGAACCTTTCCCTTTCCCCTACCGGATTTCGATTTTACCAAAACACCCTTCCGACATTATATGCCGGAAGGGGCTGTAACTACTCAGCGAAAGCATCTTCCCAAGCGGCTACGGAAGCACTGCGCGCCGGTGCCGCCGTCAGTGTGAGCACAGGAACGCCCTTTCTCTCACGCACACGGATCACATAGGGAGATGCAGGATCCACTGCAAAAAAATCCCGTGGAGAATGCGTTTCAAGCAATTCATAGGATCTCTCGTCCGCCTCTATCTGCGGACGCACCTTTGCCCACGGCCGCGCCAAACGGAGATCTGCCATCAGATCTCCATGACCTCTTTTTCCTTCGCCGCGCGCATCTCTTCCATCTGCTTGACGAATTTATCCACAAGCTTTTGCACGGAATCCTGTCCGCGCTTGGACTCGTCCTCGTTGATCTCCTTGTCCTTCTCAAGCTTTTTGATCGCCTCATTCGCATCGCGGCGAATGTTGCGCAGTGCAACCTTTGCCTCCTCCGTCTTCTTACCGACTGTCTTGATGAGTTCCTTGCGGCGCTCCTGTGTCGGCTGCGGAATCGCGAGGCGAATCACCGTACCGTCCGAGTTCGGCGAGAGCCCGAGATCGGACTTCGAGATCGCAATCTCGATCTCATGCAGGATGGACTTCTCCCACGGCGTAATGACAATCATGTGCGGCTCGGGAACCGTCACTTTCGCGAGCTGGTTGACTGAAGTCGGCGTGCCGTAGTACGGTACCATCACCTTGTCCAGCAAATTCGGCGTTGCACGTCCCGCGCGCAGAGATGAGAACTCCCGACGGAGTGCTTCAATCGCCTTGTTCATATTTTCCTCATGCTTCGAGAGAATTTCCTTTATCATACAGCTTCGCCTCCTACGGTCGTTCCAATCGGCTCTCCAAACGATGCGCGCGCAATATTTTCATGCGTGTCGATATTAAACACCACAATGGGAATCTTGTTTTCCATACACAGGCTCGTCGCCGTCGCATCCATGACCGCAAGCCCCTTCTTAAGAATATCGATGTAGGTTAGCGTCTCAAAACGCTTCGCAGCAGGGTTCTTGTTTGGATCGGAATCATAGATGCCATCCGTCCCCTTCTTCGCCATAAGAATCACATCCGCCTCGATCTCGGCAGCACGCAGTGCCGCAGTCGTATCCGTCGAGAAATATGGATTGCCCGTACCCGCACCAAAGATCACGACGCGCCCCTTCTCCATGTGGCGAATCG
The DNA here is from genome assembly GCF_900290285.1 of Candidatus Centipeda massiliensis. Taxonomy (GTDB): domain Bacteria; phylum Bacillota; class Negativicutes; order Selenomonadales; family Selenomonadaceae; genus Centipeda; species Centipeda massiliensis. The sequence goes on from NZ_LT985760.1 coordinate 11,841, forward strand.
CACGGCGGCGAATGTACGGCTCCGCGACCTGTCGCATCTCGATGGCACTCTGTACGCGCGTATCGACATCCTGCTTTTCGAGCGCATCCTGAAGTGCGAGTGCATTCATCACCGTCGCCATCATGCCCATGTAATCCGCAGTTGTACGATCCATCCCCTTCGCGCTGCCCGCAAGCCCGCGCCATATATTGCCGCCCCCGACAACAATCGCAACATCAATGCCGTGATCCCGCACCTTCTTGATCTGCGCGGCAATCTCCTCGACAACATCGGGATTGATCCCAAAGCCCTGATCTCCTGCCAGAGCCTCCCCGCTGAGTTTCAAAACGACACGGCGATATTTCGCTTCCACGATGACTCCTCCTGTCTGTTCTTTGCGCCATTATAGCATACTTCGTTAAAAAAATCCTGTGTCTGTCTGCAAAAAAGGGGCGCCGTGCAAAGCAAAATCCGCTTCACACAACTGCCCCTTCACTTCATGCTCTTACTGCATCTGTGCAGCAACCTCCGCAGCGAAATCTTCCTGCTTCTTCTCGATGCCCTCGCCAAGCTGGAAACGCGTAAACGCCTTGACCTGGACATCGCCCAGCACAGCAGAAACCTTCTGATCGGGATCCTTCACGAACTTCTGCTCAAGGAGGCATACCTCCTCGTAGAACTTGTTGATGCGTCCCTCAACCATCTTCTCGATGATCTTTTCCGGCTTGCCCTCCTCAAGAGCCTGCTTGCGGAGTACTTCCTTCTCATGCTCAATGTCATCCGCCGTCACACCGGAACGATCAATCGCAATCGGCGATGCCGCTGCAATCTGCATCGCGATGTCCTTGCCCAGCTGTTCATCACCGCCCGAAAGCTCCACAAGTACGCCGATCTTGCCGCCCATGTGGATATACGCTGCAACGCGGCCTGCGCTCTCATAGCGTGCAAAACGGCGCAGCGAAATCTTCTCGCCGATCGTCGCCGTTGCCTCAGTGATGAGAGATGCAACATCCTTGCCATCAAGCGTGCTTGCATTCAGCGCGTCCAGATCTGCGGGATTCGTTTCCGCAATGTGCTTGGCAACCTTCGCGCTCAGTTCACGGAACTGCTCATTGCCCGCTGCAAAGTCCGTCTCGCAGTTGATCTCGACAACGGCACCGACCTTTGCATCCGCCGTGAGATATGCCGTCACAGCGCCCTCGGCCGCGATGCGTCCAGCCTTCTTCTCCGCCTTTGCAATCCCCTTCTCGCGCAGATAGTCGATTGCCTTCTGCATATCGCCATCGGTCTCCGCGAGTGCCTTCTTGCAGTCCATCATTCCCGCGCCTGTGCGCTCGCGCAGTTCCTTCACCATTGCAGCACTAATTGCCATTGTAGTTCCTCCCAAATATTACATAAAAAGGGGTAAGGGATAACAGTCCCTTACCCCTCTGCTCATTTCTTTACTCTGCCGCAGCCGTCTCCGGTGCGCCGCCCTGATTGCCCTCGAGCACAGCATCCGCCATGCAGCCCGTAAGAAGCTTCACCGCACGGATCGCGTCGTCGTTGCCCGGGATCACATAGTCGATCTCATCCGGGTCACAGTTCGTATCGACGATTGCAACAATGGGGATATTCAGCTTGCGTGCCTCGGCGACTGCAATACGCTCCTTGCGCGGGTCAACCACAAAGAGTGCCCCCGGCAGACGGTTCATATCCTTGATGCCGCCCAGATAGCGCTCAAGCTTCTCCTTCTCGTGGCGAAGCCCCTGCACCTCTTTCTTCGTCAGCACCTCGAACGTACCGTTCTCCTCCATCTCCTCAAGCGTCTTGAGGCGGTGAACACGACGCTGAATCGTCTGGAAGTTCGTCATCATGCCGCCAAGCCAGCGCTCATTGACATAGAACATATTCGCACGCAGAGCCTCCTCACGGATTGCCTCCTGCGCCTGCTTCTTCGTACCGATGAAGAGAACCGACTTGCCTTCCTGTGCAACACTGCGGAGAAAGTTGTACGCCTCGTCCACCTTGCGCACTGTCTTCTGCAGATCGATAATGTAGATACCGTTGCGCTCCGTGAAGATGTAGCGTGCCATCTTCGGGTTCCAGCGGCGCGTCTGATGTCCGAAGTGGACACCTGCCTCCAGAAGCTGTTTCATAGAAATTACTGCCATTTGAGTGTACCTCCTGTTGTTCTTCCGCGCCCCTCATCTGCTGCACCACCACACAGAGTGCGGCACAGAGCAGCTATCGGGCACGCGTGATTTTTAAGGAATCGCTGATAAAATGAAGTCTGTCTGATTGGTGCAGATTTTTTGTCCTGTCAAGGAGACAAACCGGACACATAGCAAAGGTTATGTGGAGGATTTGTCGACGATGGCAGGGCGAAAAAGATGTGCCAAGATGGCAGTACTGAATTTATCAGTGCTTCCTAAACACTGCGGGATATTATAGCATAAGACGTTCCGTAAAACAACGTCCTTTCAAAAAAACTTACAAAAAAAGAGAGCCATACGGCTCCCCACTTCTCAAATGCAATATTGACGAACTTCGTTTGATCGGTAGTTCCCTAAGAAATCCTCAATGCGGACGCGCAGGCATCTCCGTCACATCCACACCCTTCGGCGCATAGAGAATGATCGTACTGGACACCACACGCGCCGTACCATGCAGGACATAGCACGCACCGTTCAGGAAGTCGCAGACGCGACGGCGATCTGCCTCATTCAAGCAGTCGAAATTAACCGTCACGGCAATCCCCTGCTTGAGCTGTGTCACCGCAACACCCACATCATCATAGCGGCGCGGACGATGAATGCGAACCTTGAGTTCGGACACCTTCGTCGTATGCACCGTGAGGGGCGTCCCGCCATCCCCCGTAGAGGGCGTACGCGCAGAGGAGGACGCGCCGTATGTAGCGGTCGAAAAGGATACCGTGCCGCCATTGGCAACCCGACGCTGTTCCACAGAGGCTGTGCGCTGCGTCTCCGCCTTTGCAGTCTGTTCGCGCTGCTCCTGTTCCTCCTCGTACTCCTCATCATCCGCAATCGGGATAAATGAGTCCACTACACGTGAAGTCATATTTTTCATGCGTGAAATCAACGAGGTTGCACCCATTTCCCTCTTCCTTCCTGCCTATATCATACGCAAAATATAGCGACAATTTCTCATTTTGTTAACGGTGCCATACTAGCACATTTCCTTCAGAAATGCAAGGTAATCAACATGAAACAAAAACTTCCCGACCACCATGGGTCTTTTTTCCTGTTTTATTTCCTTGCATTCTTTGCCGCACGGCCACGTGCCGTGCGATCAAGAATTGCCTTGCGCAGACGAATGTTCTCCGGCGTCACCTCGACCAGCTCATCATCATTGATGTACTCAAGCGCCTGCTCAAGACTCAGAATGCGCGGCGGTGTAAGGCGAATCGCCTCATCCGAGGCAGACGTACGCATATTCGTAACGTTCTTCTTCTTGCATGGATTGATGTCCATGTCAATATCACGCGTATTCTCGCCGACAATCATGCCCTCATAGACCTGCTGCCCCGGCGAGATGAACATCGTTCCACGATCCTGCAAAGAGAAGATGCCATAGCCTGTCGTCTCCCCCTGCTCAAACGCCACAAGCGACCCGCGCGAACGCCCACTCATATCGCCCTTGTACGGTACGTATCCATGAAAGACATGGTTCATGATGCCGTTGCCCTTCGTATTCGTCAGCAGCTCGGAGCGGAAACCAATCAGCCCGCGTGCAGGAATAAAGAACTCCATGCGAATATAGCCCGACAGCTCAGTCATATTCGACAGCTCCGCCTTGCGTGTGCCGAGTGCCTCCATGACCGCGCCCATGTACTCCTGCGGCACCTCGACCGTCAGATTCTCCATCGGTTCGCATTTCTGCCCATTGATCATCTTGTAGACAACCTCTGGTTTGCCAACCTGCAGCTCGTACCCTTCACGGCGCATCTGCTCAATCAGGATCGAGAGGTGCAGCTCACCGCGTCCCGAAACCTTGAACACATCCGCCGAGTCTGTCTCCTCAACACGCATCGCAACATTCGTCTCAATCTCCTTAAAGAGTCGGTCGCGAATATGACGTGACGTGACGAACTGCCCCTCACGCCCCGCAAAAGGACTCGTGTTGACACCGAACGTCATCGACAGCGTCGGCTCGTCAATATTGATCGTCGGCAGCGCCTCGGGATTCTCGGCATCCGCCACCGTATAGCCGATGCTCACATCACCGAGTCCCGTCAGTGCGACGATTTCCCCCATACCGGCCTCGTCGATCTCAACGCGTTTTAGCCCCTGATAGACATAGACCTTGCCAATCTTCGCCTTCGTCTCATGATCGCCACTGATGACAACGACGGACTGATTTGGACGAACCGAACCGCGAATAATGCGTCCAATCGCGACACGTCCGACATAGTCATCCGCCTCAAGCGTCGTCACCATCATCTGCAGAGGACCATCCGCATCCCCCTGCGGTGCAGGGATCTCCTTCACAATCGTCTGCATCAGCGGTTCCAGATTGTCACTCTCGTCCTCCATCTTGAACTTTGCAACACCATCGCGCGCCGTCGCATAGATCACCGGGAAGTCAAGCTGATCGTCGTCCGCATCGAGTTCCATAAAGAGTTCCAGAACCTCATCATAGACATCATCCACGCGCTGATCCGGGCGGTCAATCTTGTTGATAACAACGATCGGCTTGAGCTTCTGCTCAAGCGCCTTGCGCAGCACATACTTCGTCTGCGGCATCGGTCCCTCAAACGCATCGACAAGGAGGAGCACGCCATCCACCATATTGAGGACGCGCTCTACCTCACCGCCAAAGTCTGCATGGCCCGGTGTATCTACAATATTGATCTTAATATCATCGTAGAGAATTGCCGTGTTCTTCGAGAGAATCGTAATGCCGCGCTCTCGCTCAATATCCCCCGAGTCCATCACGCGCTCGCTCACCTGCTCGTTCGAGCGGAACACATGACTCTGCCGCAGCATCGCATCCACCAACGTTGTCTTGCCGTGATCAACGTGTGCAATGATCGCAATATTGCGCAGCTTTTCATTCGTCGCCATAGAATATATATGCCTCCCCATAGTTTTCCGTGCATAAAGATAGCTTGTCTATCTTATTATAGGAACGACGCTTTGTCAACATTTTTATGAGCTGATGCTATTATTTGGAGAAAGAAAAAGCCCTCACAGTGTGAGGACTCCTGATTACAGTATTACTTTCCCTTGTTCTGGGCTTCCACCGAGCGCTGCCAGTTCTTGTAGAACTGCTCGGAGAGCGCCGAGAACGTCGCAACCGTATTTCCGTCCGATTTGTTTGCACGCACCTCATAGGTGTAAAGCAACTCGTTCGTCCCGGAGCGGAATACATCGAAGAAGAACGTCGTACGACTGTTGTTCGCAACCGTCAAAATAATGTAGGCATCCGCATAGGAGGCAACATGTTCCTTGAAAATCTTTGCAGCCTCACGACGTGGGAGTGCCTTGAGATCAATACTGTCATCCTTTTTAATCCCGTTTGCCACCACATCATAGCTCACAATATTGGCGTGCGTGATCCGACTGGCATCCGAAACCACCTGCGTCAGAACCTCAAGCGAGGGAGCCGTATCCTCCACCTGCATATAGAGAGGAGCACCAATCGCAAGACGATTGACATTCGTGATGACAGCACCTTCCGGCAATGTAACCTTGTCAGAGTAGGCGGACGCCCCTGCCTGCATACCAAACAGCGTAAGACACAAAACAAGCGCCATCTGGACGAATCTCTTCATAAACATATCTCCTCCTTAACCGCATGGCAAAATATCATTTGTTTTGCCTTTTTGTCATTCTACACTATAACATGATATTTGACAAGAAAAAGTAAATGAGAGAACAAAAAACCGTATCAAAAACGATACGGTCAAACTCAATGGCAGGGGCAGTAAGACTTGAACTCACAACCTACGGTTTTGGAGACCGTTGCTCTACCAGTTGAGCTATACCCCTATGGGGCGACTTATGGGGATCGAACCCATGTATGCTGGAGCCACAATCCAGTGTGTTAACCACTTCACCAAAGCCGCCATTATAAAATTTTATAAAAGGAACTCGCAAACCACACGATCTACGAGTCCCTTTGCGGCAACTACCTACTCTCCCACGTCGTCTCCAACGAAGTACCCTCGGCCTTTGAACGCTTAACTACTGTGTTCGGAATGGGAACAGGTGGAACCGTTCAGGCATCATCACCGCATCTTCTTGAG
>NZ_LT985761.1 GCF_900290285.1 Candidatus Centipeda massiliensis
AATTTGTTCAACAAACGGTGGGCTTCCTCCGATGGTGAAGCGTCGACAGTTCTATGACTCCATTGCCGCGACTGCTTAAGCATTCGTTTCCTTGTGAGAAATTTGTCAACTGTTCTTGACAATATCAAAATGACATTGTTGATGAAATTGTACTCAACACTCTCCACTTTGGCACCTGCCGAGAGAAATTCCGTTGTTCCACCACCAACATTGAGCGCAATACCAGCAAAACTCCCCGCCGCAGCGGCAATTCCAGAACTGATCAGAATATACGCAACGAAGCGCAGGCCAACTGTAATAAGCTGACGTACATCTCCCATCTTACAGATACCGCTGATGATACTGAAGAAGACAAGTGGAACGATGAGCATTTTCAGCATACGTAGAAATACTTTACCAAGCGGAGAGATTGTTTCGGTAAATGTGGGAGAGAGGAAACCAATCGCAAGACCGATGATAATACCGATCAGGATTTTGGTACCGAGCCCCATCGAGAATTTCTTTGTTTCCATCAAAGACACTCCTTTCTAGGAATGATCTAAAGAGCTGCGACTTCCTCGGCAACGTGAAGGAACTGTGTGATCTCCGCAGGTGTGTTGACATGCAGTGGGGAGAAGCGGACGACGCCATTTGAGTCAAATTCACGAACCATACGGCTGGAATAAATACTGTCCGCCGCACGCTCAAACGCGATGACATTCCGCTTTTCCAGTTCAACCGTCGCTTTTTTCACATCCATATTGTCAAACTCAATCCCAATGATGAGATCACGCTGCGTGAGATCTGGGTCGTCCATCTTTACCGTGATTCCCTTGATATGACGTAAACCTACCGCCTCACCTGTTCCCTCAAGCATCAACTCAAGTAGTGCACGCTCATGTTCTGCAATACGCTCCATGGCGGCAACAAAACGTGCACGCCGGGTTCCATCCATCTGAGCCAGACCACATACATAATCAACAACGGCAGAAACGGCAGCAAATTGTGCTGTCGCAGGACTTCCGATCTCCCAGTCATCCGCCGCCCTTCCAAGCAATTTATGATGCGGAAGCTCCTTTATGCGTGCAGAGAGATACATCAGTCCAAATCCACGGCAGCCGAAGAATTTATACGGAGCAATGTTCATCACGTCGACGCCAACCTCCTCTGGATTCAGGACACCGTGCGGTGCATGCTGAACCGCGTCGCTGATGATGTAGATATCCGGATTGATGCGGCGTGCCTCACGAGCAATCGTTGCTAGATCCATGATATGCCCCGAGATATTGGAGGCAGCCATAATGCTGAGGATTGCCGTATTCTTGTCGACCAAAGCAAGCACGGTCTCTGCATCAACGCCTCCGGTCTTCGCATTTGCACGCGCAACACGCAGCTCCCTCTTATACTTTTCGGCATACATCGTCATTGCGTCAAAGGAAGACGGGTGCTCAAGAATCGATGTCACACAATTCGTACCACTACCATGTTCACTTAAAATGCACACTGCATCCATCATGAGCTGTGAGGCAGTATAGCCAGTAGCAATTGCTCCGCTCCGGCAATCAAAGATCGTACGAATATCCTCACGCGCATACTCTTCACGTTCTGCCAGTGCAAGTGCCAGTCGGTTCGAGTGCTCGGAGGCATCCGGCATCAGATCGGTCTCATAGAAGGCCTTTTCCGCTGCCAAAAGACGCAGTGATCCGCCTGCATTGTCGAAGAACAGGCGCGGCGTTCCACTCGGATCACGATCTACATACGCAAACTTCTTTCGGAGTTCTGCAAGCTCCGCCTCTGAAAAGAGTGTTCCATACCGTGTCTTCATTTCAACATCTCCTTTGTTCAAATTCGATCCCATATCATAATAGATGGTACAAATTATATGATTTATCAAGATTATACATCAATACGAAATAGATAGAAAATTGATTATTTATCTATTAAATATAGAATCTACTTATATTTTATGCTACAATCAGTGCAAAGGAGGTGTTTCCGTTGGAATATCAACTCCTGGAAACATTCCTTATCGTGAGTGAGGTTCGAAATCTGACCAAGGCTTCGTCTATTCTCTACAAAACACAACCAACCATATCCAACCGCATTCAGCAGTTAGAAAAAGAGGTTGGATACGCTCTCCTCGTCCGGGAAAAGGGACGTCAGGAAATCGAACTGACACCACGTGGGAAACAATTTCTGCAAACGGCACGAAAAATATATGAACTTTATGGAGATTTAGAAGTACAAATAGAAACCAATGGCCATACCCTGCTCCTATCCTCAATTGCCAGTCTGCAAACGCCTCTAGCTTGTTTGGCCGCAAGGAATCTTCTCGAGGAAGTGAATGCCCATGTTCAGATCTATACATATCAAACAGAAGATGTGACCCGTAGGATTCAAAAACGCAAACTTGACCTCGCACTCGTCTCTGCTCCGGAAAAGGTGGAGAGCGTGGACTGTGAACAGCTTTTCACACAGAGGTATTATGTTGTACGCCCCTGTGAGAGTCCATGTGATACAATCGGTACGATCTCCATCGACGATTTGGATGTGGAACGCGAGGTATGCCAACCATGGGATGATGCCTTTTTACAGTGGCATCGAACGACATTTCATGAGAAACGGGCACGATTCTTCGTAGACTCCTATGCGGCAATGAAGGAATTTCTACAAACGCCTGGCTACTGGGCTGTTTTGCAGGAGAGCAATGTCTACGCACTTCGCCGAGAAGTCCCGATAGATATCTTTCAACTCGATTATCCGCCGCCTCTTCGCATCTGTTATCTGCTCACAAATCACTTCACTGATCGAACAATTCGCCCACTCATTCGACGTTTTCGCGAATTATTGATAGAAGCAGAACTCATCTGTCGCATTTAATCAAAAAAACACGGTTGCATCACAAAGGTTTCTGTGATGCAACCGTGTTTTTTAATTTCTATTCAGACCCCAAGCGCTGCAATCCACGAGTTGATCGCCATCGGCGTCTCCCCCATCTCGAAGCGGCGACCTTCCTTCACTACCGCCCCCTCTGCCGAGGGACGCAAATGCGCCGCCGTTTGTCCCATCGAGCTGCCGCCCGATGTCGCAAACGGTACGATGGTCTTCCCCGTCAGATCATAGCTCTCAAGAAAAGTATTGATGATATGCGGTGCGACATACCACCAGATCGGAAAGCCGACAAAGATCGTATGATAGTGCGTGAGATCGGGCATCTCGCCCGCAATCGCAGGACGACTCGACGGATCACGCATCTCTACGCTTGAGCGGCTCTTTTCGTTGTTCCAGTTCAGATCGTCCTTCGTATAGGGCACAGCCGGTACGATTTCATAAAGATCCGCGCCAATCACATCGGCAATCTTGTGCGCAACCTTCTCCGTACGCCGTGAGGGCGATGCCGAAAAGAACGCAATCAAAAACCTTCCCCGCATGGCTATTTCCTCCCTGCAAGATACTCTTGCGCAAATCCCGGATCCTCCAGCAGAATATCGGACTCGAACATCCGGTTCCATGGGAAGGTCACGACAACGCTGTCAACCTCTGCAAGCGGCGGCAGATTCTCCTCGATGAAGCGATTCATCATGTGAGACGAACGCATACTGACTGCGTCGATCTTCGTCCCGAGGCTGCCGTAGAAGCCATCCCCACGCAGCCATGTCAGCTGTCGTGCGATCACGTTGCGCACATTCGCCTGATACGCCCAGTCATCAAGGTAGCGTGTCGTAAGCAGATGATCGATCGAATCCCCGTCCATGTGGCGGACGAGCATCCCCTCACCGAGCGCAAAGCCGGAACTGTTCGTCGGCGTGTTCCACCCCGCATACGCCTGAATCTTGTAGAGCAGACCACGGCGCTGCAGCTCCGCCATCAGCGCATTATCCGCCCCGTTCGCGAAGGCGATGTCCGCAACAGAGACGGGATACCCCTTTGCCACATAGTCCGCGACGATGTCCGCAAAGTACGTCGTTCCCTCGCGTGGAGTCCCATCATTAAGCACGGCGTTTGCCTCGTACGTGCGCCCGTCCGGGTTCGTATTCACCATGAGCACGACATCCGCCTTCTCCGGTGCACGCACCATCATCCCGCCTGCCGCAAGAACTGCGTCGCTGACCGACGTGCCGATTTTCTCGTCCGAGTACGCCGGCACCGTATCCGCACCGCGCCCCCAGTTATAGCGGGCAAAGACAAAGGGAACCTCATGCTTCTGCTCATTCACGGCGCGCGTCAGCATCAGCAGGGCAATCTCATCGATGCCCGCCATCGTCTGAAAACGCGTTTTTCCGAGATCCGCCCCCGCCTCCGTCAAATGACGGCCCTCCAGATGCGTCTGGGAGAACGGCGCATTGTCGTCGCGCCCAAGGGTCAGGTAGCGGAACGTATCACGCTTTCGGAGGAGATCAATCAGATACTCATTGACCGCATAGTTCTTCTCGCGCCGCCCCATCCAGTCCGCCAGCGCCTCCTGCGGGATCAGACGTCCGAGGAAATCGTATTCCTTGCGCTCGCGGCGCGTGAGACCCTCGACCTCCTCCTTGTCACGGAGCACCGTGTAGCGGAAGATATCCGCACCATAGCGGCGGTAGTACTCCGGCTCCTCATGCCCCGATGCCTCACCTGTGCGCGGCGTCCGCATGATCGAGCCGAATACATAGAGCGGAATCTTGCGATGCGTGCGCTGCAGCTCATCAAAACGCGCCGCGCGTGCGAGCACCTGTGACCGCGTATAGTCATGCTTACGCGAGCCGACAAGGCTGCCGTAGATCATCGCATCGGAGGAGATGACCGCCGCCTTTACGCCGGGCTGGGCGAGGTTCTCGTCCAGCCATGTCCAGAGTTCGTCCGGATGCCCCCAGTCCTCACGTGAGCCGAGGAGTTCCGGCGGCGGAACGACGACATCATAGCCGACGCGCTGCACAACATCCGCCGTCTGCTTACTTGAAATCGGACGACCATCGTGCGGAACGAAGACAATCTTCTCCGTAACCGGCTCCTTCTTTGCCGCCTCACCAAACTGCGGCACAAAGAATATCGCCGCCATCACAAAACAAAGCATGCGCATCAACGCGTTTTTTGTCAATGTTCTCCTCCTTCTCCTGTATTCGCCTGTGCATCCGGCGAACCCGTTTCACGGAGCACGGCACGAAGCGACGCACGCACATCATCGGGCACATTCAGCTTCGTATCAAACATGATGCCCCCATCCTGCACGACAGCCCCCTCAATCTCGATCATATCGGTCAGCGGATGCCCCTGAAACTCGGTCTGCCCCAGCTTCGATGCGGCAAGCACTTCATGAAAGTCAACATAGATCTTGTTTCCGCGAATATCCACGGGCAACCGATCAGATACATCGAGATGTCCCATGATGCGCTCCACCATCGAAAGGGAAATACGCGAGAACACCCACGAGATAAAGCCATGGTCAGGAATATTCTTCTCCCGCACACGGTAGACTGCATACGATTTATCCCCATCGTGGATAAATTCCTCAATCGTGCCCGAAAGCTCAATCGTCTTATATTTCTTCGCTGTCGTGCAGACGAGATCCAGACGCCCGTTTGCGTGCGAGCGTAGGACAACGCCGCGAATCGTCCCTTGCATCCCAATATTATTTGCGATTGCTTCATTGAGTATGGAGTCGCGTACGAAGAGATGTCCTTCCGAAATCTGCGCAAGGGTCTCACGATCCCATGTATCACGCAGAACCGTGAGCGCAGGACGGTAGTCCTTCACCGCCTCACGCACAGCACTCCAGTCGATATTTTTGACCTGCTCGATGAAATTTGCAGGAAGATCAATCACCATTAGCTATTCGCCTTCTCCGCTTCCGCCTTCTTCTCACGCAGATCCAGCCAGAGATTCTGCGTGCGCTCAAAGAGTTTGACATCGTTCTTGCGTACTTCCTGATCGCTCATAATCTGCGAGAGGAGCTGCGTCGCCTTCTCATAGTCCTCCATGCGATAGTACGCCGCGCCGGCAATATAGAGTGCCATGCTGTCACTCATCCCGTTGATTGGATAGTTTTCCGTCATCACCGATTTCTCATAGAACTCGGCAGCGCGGCGCAGGATCTCAGCCTCCTTCTCATGCTCCCCCGCATTGCGGTAGACCCACGCCATCCCCATGCAGTAGCCCGCCTTTTTTTGCAGCGGCCAGCCGAGCCGCTCGACAAAGTAAATGCCCAGCTTATAGGCACGGATCGCATCCTCCACCGTACGCTCCTCACGATACGGCAAGTTGATCGTACGCCCCTCAAGGAGTTCCTGAATCTTCGCCTTGTCGCGCGGATTCAGTGGCTCCTCCGTGAACTGCTTCTCATCGGCGGCAAAGCCGCAGTGCTCACACAGCCAGACGCGGTAACGATAGGGACACACGCCCTCATAATGGACACAAAAGTCCTCATCCGTCCCAAGCGTAATGAGCCGTGCCTTCATCTTCGTCGCGTGCGTCTTTTCCCCACAGACCGGGCATGGCTTTTCAACCGTATACGTGTACTCTGCCATAGATCTTCCTCCCTACTTGAAAACCTACTTTAGCATACCATAAAATGCGAAAAAAAAAAAGAATCTCACCCACGTAACGCTTCTATAGAACTTAAATTGTAAGGAGTCATGCTCCATGATATAATAAAGTATTATGAGAAGTTCCTCTCCCAACCTTACCCTCATGGCACGTCAGGAGGATGAATATGAATACACTGATGAAAAAACACGAGATGACCGAGGAGGACATCAAACTGCAGTTCATTACTCCTGCGATTGAAAATGCCGGCTGGGATCGGCACAGCCAAATTAAAATGGAATACAGCTTCACCGACGGACAGATCATCGTACGAGGAAACACCGTAAAACGAGGCAGTCGCAAGCGGACGGACTATCTCCTCTACTACCGTGCAAATCTTCCGCTTGCGCTTGTAGAGGCGAAGGACAATGCACACAGCATCGGCGATGGAATGCAGCAGGCACTCACATACGCCGCGAGTCTGGACATTCCCTATGTCTATAGTTCCAATGGTGACGGATTTCTCGAACACGATCGGAAAACAGGTAAGGAACGCGAGTTAGCACTGGCAGACTTTCCGTCCCCCGATGTGCTTTGGCAGCGCTATAAAAACACGGAACACCTTACGCCGGAACAGGAAAAGCTGATCACAGAACCGTATTACTTCATGCCGAAAGAAAAATCACCACGGTACTATCAGCGTATTGCCATCAATCGCACCATAGAGGCCATCGCACACGGACAAAACAGAATTCTCCTCGTCATGGCGACCGGCACGGGCAAGACCTATACCGCATTCCAGATCATTCATCGGCTCTGGAAATCCGGTACAAAGCGCAAGATCCTCTTCCTTGCAGACCGAAACATCCTCATCGACCAGACCATGCAGCAGGATTTCAAACCATTTGCCAAGGTCATGACCAAAATCGAAAACAAAGCTCCGGACAGTGCCTATGAAATCTATCTGTCCCTCTATCATCAACTTTCCGGCGATGATGGGAAAGAACCATTCCGCGCATTTCAGCCCAATTTCTTTGATCTCATCGTCATCGACGAGTGTCACCGTGGATCGGCAAGGGAAGAATCCCGCTGGCGTAAAATACTGGAATATTTCGCTAGTGCAACTCAGATTGGACTTACCGCAACGCCCAAGGAGACTGACGGCATATCTAACATCAGCTACTTTGGCAAGCCAATCTATACCTACAGTCTGAAACAAGGCATCGACGACGGATTTCTCGCTCCATATAAGGTCATCCGTGTCGGTATTGACAAAGACTTGGAGGGCTGGCGTCCACGCGCAGGACAGTGCGACATTTACGGCTATGAGATAGAGGATCGTGAATACAACGTAAAGGATTATGACAAAAATCTTATCTTGGATAAGCGTACACTTGCCGTCGCAAAACGCATCACACGCTTTCTCAAAGAGCATGACCGCTTTGCGAAGACCATTGTATTCTGCGTGAACATCGCCCACGCAGAGCGCATGCGGCAGGCACTTGTGATGTTGTATAAATAAAGTTGACAACTTCTTCGCAAGGATTTTAGATAAGGTCAAAGAGGAGAAGGAGAGGTCAAAATGGCAGCAAACAGGCAATACGATGACGAATTTAAGGTGCAGGCAATC
>NZ_LT985762.1 GCF_900290285.1 Candidatus Centipeda massiliensis
CAGCTCAAGGCACAGGATAAGGAAATTCGACGTCTGAAGAAAGAGAATGACTTTCTGGAAGAAGCAAGCGCTTTTTTCGCCGCGAGCCGTCTGAAGTCAACAAAAACGAACGTATGAAGTTTATTGCGTTCAAGACAGCAGACGGCGCACACAAAGGAAATATCAGTTTTTATTGCAGACTGCTCCATGTCACAAGACAGGGATTTTATCAGTATCTGGTGAGCAAAGACCGCCCCTGGAAATATCAGAAACTTGCCGATGCCATGATGCAGATCCATGCAGAGGATGAATGCAACGATACCTACGGAAGAATCCGCATGTGGCAAGCACTCAAAATCAAGCAGCCGGAAGGCGTCCATATCCCGAACGAGCGACCGGTTTACCGCGTCATGGAAGAAATCGGACTTAGCCATCGCCCCAACCGAAAGCTGAACGGTATCACCAAGGCAGATCGAGCGGCACACATGTCGGAAGATCTTCTGCGGCGCGATTTTCATGCCGATACGCCTCTTTCCAAGTGCATTACGGACGTGACGGAAATCAAGGCGTGTGATGGAAAACTCTATATTTCAGCGCTCTTCGATTGCTTTGACTCTGGTGTACTCGGTCTTTCCGTGGATACGAACACGAAAGCCCCCCTGTGTGTCAAGATGCTCGCTAACGCTATGCTTTCCTATCCGAAACTCAAAGGGGCAGTTCTGCATTCCGATCGCGGCAGCCAATATACGAGTCAGTTGTATCGAAAAGCTGTTCAAGACTACGGGATTCAGCAAAGCATGAACAGCGCCGGTGGTCGCTGTCATGACAACGCACGCTGTGAGAGCATGTGGGCTCGAATGAAGTCGGAACTGCTTTATGGTCGTTATGACACGCAAAAGATGACGACGGAAGAATTGAAGGTCTTAATTTGGCGATATTTCATGAGCTATTGGAACAACCGCCGAATTTGTTCAAGAAATGGCGGGCTTCCTCCAATGGTGAAACGCCAACAGTTCTATGATTCCCTGGACGTAGCTTCTTAAGATTTCATTTCCTTGTGGGGAATTTGTCAACTGATCTTGACAATATCATTACTCTTTATCCAGTAAAGAGGGTACATATCAAATGACGGGGCGTGCTTTTCCATTCAATACGTTGTCATGATAACACGAATCAGAGTTTCGTCCCATGTTTCGGCACGAAGAACGCGCTCATATCGACGCCCTCGTGTTTGAGGAGCGCAATCTTCATCGGGAGACCGCCGCCGTAGCCGGTGAGACTGCCGCTTGTGCCGACAACGCGGTGACAGGGGATGATGATGGAGATGGGATTGTGACCGACGGCGCCGCCGACCGCCTGTGCGGACATGCAGGATTTGCCCGTCAGGGCGGCAACCTCCCGCGCGAGCGCGCCGTAGGTTGTCGTCGTGCCATAGGGAATGCAGCAGAGCAATCGCCACACAGCCTGACGGAACGCGCTCCCGCGCGGGGCGAGGGGGAGTTCCTCTATGGCGGGTCTCTCTCCCGCAAAGTAACGCGCGAGCCATTCCTTCGTCTCCCGGAGGAGCGGCGTCTCGCGCTCCTCTACACTCTCGCCGCACAGGTTGGAGGCATAGTCCTGCCCCGCAATCCAGAGCCCAACGAGCGCCCCTTCGCGCTCTGCGAGGAGGATATCCCCGAGCGGTGATATATAATGCGCGGTGTAGGTCATCCAATCTCCTCCCGAGGAATATTTTTGCGTGCCGACACGGTTCAGCCCCGCAATAGAACGCGAACCGAGCGTGAACCTACGGCGTTCATGCTGCCGCCTAGTATAGCATAAATCGGCGCGTTCCTCCATATATCTCTCTATCTGCACAAACGCAGCGCCCTCGTTAAAGCTGCCCGCTCCCATCTTGAACAGGTTCGCGTTTTCAAATAAAAAGGCGCCGATGCCCGCCCCATGCGAGGAGTTCATCGACGCCTGATTCAGGCGGTATACGTCTGATATGATTGTTCCAATCGAAGTTTAGGGATGAACAGCAATACGGAACCTATCGGATTATGATACGCGCTTGACCTTCCAATAGAAGTTGGAAGGAGCATCTGACCTCGAAACCTTCAGCTCTGCGCCATTATTATATACATTAACCTTGGAAAGAAACGTAGCCCCTGGGCAGTAGGTCCACTGACAATATAACGTCCCCTCATCCACATAGAAGCCTTCCATAACCGTTCGTCCAACATCATCAAAAGACTTTGAGCCATTTAACTGCTTTATCGTCCCGACGAGTTCTCCATCTACCATATGCAGATTGAATACCATACTGCCTGCATTAGCTCCCCATGTGTACGTTTGCTCCACAACCCGATAATCGCCCTGCAGGTCTGATATCGTCATTGCCTGCGCCGGGGAGCTGCCGAATACGCAGAGCGCAAACGCCGCCGCGATGAAACCGAACAGCCTCAAAAATTGACCCATCTTTACCATCATAAACATCCTTTCTAACAATACAGTTCATCCCCATCGTATGGAAAGGTTCGCTGCGCTTTTCGCGTTTCAAACCTCAATACTCGTTTATTTGATGAGCTGCAGGAAGAGTTTTATCCCTGCGGCTGTTTGCGACGAAATACGTCCGCCGAGCACATTGGGGAGGATATAGTTACCGTCATTCCTCTTCGTATAGATGCCGTTCCTGCCGTTGGTATTGCTTACCTCCATTCTATCGTCACTGAGGACACGTATGGATGCCCACGGCGTGTCTTTATCCTGCTCGTACATAGTGAAGATGCCTGTCTCCATATCGTAGCTGAATACATCCCCGCCTCCCGCAGTAAACGGAGAGCTTGGGTCGATGTAGGATACGATGATGTAGCGCTCCGGCACAATCTCCGTTGGAGGTTTTTGCATCGAAAGAGGTAAACTGAGCATATCCCCGTCCGATATGAGCACATCCTCGATATTCCCCACTTCCCGCGCATAGCGTTTCAGGACGTAGTCGCCCGCATCTGCAACAGTGAACCTCGTCTCTGGAATGTCCCCGTTGTAAAGGGCGGCAGATGCGATACCTCCTGCCGAGAGCAGCAGCAAAGACGCAAACGCCCCCGTCATCATGAATATTTTCCATAGTTTCGTCATGAATCATCTCCTTTTGTTTGCTTTTACAAGTATATTATTCCCCCCCCCGTGGATTTTCCTGCCTGTCTCAAAAATATTTTTAAGGAGTCGCTGATAAATTCTTATGTTGCGCAACTCTGTGAAGTGGTAAACTAAAACTGGACACAGAGGGGGGTAGAAAATGGACACTGCTTGCAGTATCCTGTACACAGGATGACAGGCAGCGGACAGCCTATCTCCCGATGCAGACAGGAGGTTGCCACGTGAAGTACACCAAGGAGCAACGTTTGTTGTGGTCAAGCATTTACTTATGCTCCTGTTGACCCTGCCAACCGTTCAACTTCTTCCTGGGGCAACTGTGTTGCTTCAGCAATCTGGGAAAGTGTGAGTTTCCCCAAAGCAATTAAAGCCGTCGCCGTTCGACGAGCCGATTCCATACGCCCCTCTTCCAATTTCTTCTCTCCGAATTTCTCCATCAGTTCGCACATGGTATGTACCCCCTCTGCTTCTGCCTTAAAGTAATCCGCTCTTTTGGCAAGTTCCTTATAATTCATCTTGTTTGGATTCTCGCAGAAAAATCCTGCATCAACCGTCCGAGTGGCGTATCATCACGGTTTGCACCATTGACGTAGAGGATATGCGCCCCATCATCAAACGGTCGCTGAAGTTCTTGGACAATCCGCTCCACATGGTACAGCGGACAACCCGCTCCATAGATGTCGTTTTCTGTAATGAAGATCACCCATGTCTCTGGAAGCTCAGAGAACTCCGCCCCTTTTGCCAGTTCCCGCGAATCCATCATGCTGCTGTTGTAGCGTGCCCGACGCGGAGCGGCACCCTCGTTGGCACGCTGTACCTCGCAGTCGTAGAGCTTCCCCTCGCTGTCTTCTGCCAACACGTCGAAACGCACGCCGCGACCATAGAGATTGTCCGCACTCTGCTGCGTGACGACATGCTTGACAGCGAGATCGTCGCGTCCGAAGAAGATACGCAGCAGGAGCTGCATTCCCTCGACATAGTTGTCAAAACATACGTTGAAAAACGTATCGTCTATCAAGCGGAACTTTTGAATCAGCATACCATATTCCGCAGGAATGTCCTTCTTGATTATCCTCACCGCGCCTATATCCTCCTCACCTTGTTCTACTATCATAGTATGCACTACGGCAAAGATTGTCAAGGCTGAAAATTTCAGCAAAACATCCAGGGGTGTCAAAAATCCGAGTCGTAAAAATGCTCGTGAAGCCAGTTCCCGTAAGGCTTCATAAACTCTGACATCTTTCCTTTCGAGTGCACCATAGGGGTGTCAAACGCTTTGACACCCCTGCCAGTTGGTCGAGCTTCCATCGAGCGAAAAATCGCTGAACAGCATCAAAAATCATGGGGCTTCCAGACTGGGAAATCTCTGAAAGCCCTTGTAAATTGGGAATTCACGCTACATAGCGGCGATTTCCTTTGTATCATTTTCACGCATTAGACATCACCCGCAAGATGTTCGATGACGTGAAAGAGCGGCTGGACGCCGCAGGACTCATCATGCACGGCGGTACAATCGTTGACGCCACCATCATCCATGCACCAAGCTCGACCAAAAACGCCACGAAGACCCGCGACCCTGAAATGCACTACGTCAGGAAAGGGAATCAATGGTTCTTCGGCATGAAGATTTAGGAAGCACTGATAAATTCAGCCGCGCCATCTTGACGCATCTTTTTTGCCCGAACTGTGCCCGCGATCCTCCACATAGCCCTGCTATGCGTCCGGTTTGCCTCCTTGTTCGGACGAAAAAATCTACGCCAATTTGTCGGACTTCATTTTATCAGCGATTCCTTTATTCCGGTACGGATGCGGCAACAGGCTACGTTCATACAATCACAGGGACAGCAGCCAACGTGCATGACACCGTGCAGACGCACGCATTGATCCGAGCGGATGACCACAGCGTCTATGGGGACTCTGGGTATCTCGGCGTGGAAAAGCGCGCAGAAATCCTTGAAGATCCTCATCTATCGAGCGTGGATTATCGTATTGCGAAAAGACCTTCACAGAACCGCACAACAAAGGCGTATGCAGGAGTCAACTGGGACAAGAAGATCGAACACGAGAAAACTTCCATCCGCTGCAAGGTGGAGCATCCGTTCCTCATTGTGAAGCGGCTGTTCCAAGCGGGCAGGACAAGGTATCGTGGCATCAAGAAGAACCTGCTCCGTTACGATCCGCTCTTTGCATCGGCGAACCTCGTCATGTGTTTGAGGGCAGGAAGGCAGAGGGCGTTCTGCATGACAATGGGATAAGTGCGCCCTTTTTCCCAAATTTCCCGGTGAAACGGGCGATTCGGGGAAGAAAAAGGGGCAATGAGAGCAGTATTGCACGCTCTTTTGTTATGAAAAGTTTATACAAGAATAAAAAAGCGCAAAAGTCCCCCATAGCTATCTTGAATGAAAAAAATTATGCAATAGCAACATCCTCTGCGGCATGAGGAAGCCAACCAA
>NZ_LT985763.1 GCF_900290285.1 Candidatus Centipeda massiliensis
CGGATTCGAGCGGAGAAAGAAGAACTCATCAAGCAGGGAAAAATAAAACGTGACAAGAGAGAATCTGTCATCTACCAAGGTGCGGATAACTCGTATTATGAGAGATTCGCTGATGGGAGTGAGAAATGTATTGATGAGGAGATTCAGTTTGATATTCCAGAGCATTGGGTATGGTGTAGGTTGAGAGAAATAACGTTATCCATACGAGACGGTTCACACAATACCCCTCCTGATAATGGAAGTGGAATTCCTCTTTTGAGTGGTGTAAATATCGATAACAATTTTATAAACATACATAGCGCAACAAGATGGATAACGCAATCAGAATGGGAGATTGAAAATCGGCGAACCAATATTGAATGTGGAGATGTTTTACTTACGATTGTGGGTACTATTGGCAGAAGCGCAGTTGTAGAAACTGATGAACACTTTGCTTTACAACGAAGTGTAGCAGTTTTAAAACCATGCCAGATTTTTTCAGCTTATCTAATGAATGTGTTGCAAGCACCGACAACTCAGAGATGGTTTAGCAACAACGGAAAAGGAACAGCTCAGAAAGGCATATATCTAAATATGCTTTATAAACTTATGATTCCTATCCCTCCATTACGAGAGCAAGTAAAAATTTCCGAAGCATTAAATGTACTCATGGATCGAATGAACGATATAGAGAATCAAATAGCTTAATTTAAAAAGGTTGTTGTTCGATGTCTTATGAAGCGCGAACAACAACCTTTTATTACCACGTTACAATTTCATCAACAAGTGCTTTCTGTTCGCTCGCTGTTCTACGGAGATAGATGCGAGTGGTTTCAATACTTTCATGCCCCATCAGATCAGCAAGCAGGGCAATATCGTTGTATTTCTCCAAGAAATTCTTTGCATAGCGATGTCGAAACGAATGAGGATATACGACCTTCGTATCAAGCCCGTATTTGACCGCATACTTTTTGAGCTGCTGTGCAATCCCACGCGGGGTGATTCTCTGCCCATATCGGTTCAAAAATAAATACCCCGATATTCGGTTTGTTTCCTTTAACCAAGCAAGTGTTTCGAGGCTTAACTTTTTAGGAATGTAGAGCCTACGAAGTTTTCCGCCTTTTGTATATAGATCAAAATATCCGAGATTGACGTGCTCGACTTTGATTTGTACCAGCTCACTCACTCTCGCTCCCGTTGCAGCGAGATACCAAACAACGAAATACCATTCCGCTTTTCCATCATTTTTAAGTTGCTTTTTCAAAAACGCATAGTCAGCATTACTGATAACGTTTTCTAGGAAATTCTTCTGCTGAATTTTGACGGATTTCAAACGTAACTGCGTTAATCCGAGAAACTCAAGATATTTATTGATTGCCTGTATGCGCAGGTTTACCGTCTTTGGCTTGAAGTTTTCCATTAGATCCCCTTTATAGGCGAGAAGCGTCTCTGATGCAACAGTGCCAAAGCGTTGGATAAAATAATCTGCTGTCCAACAGTATGCGTTGATTGTGTTTGCGGAAAGATTTTCCTTTTTCAAAAACTGTTCAAATGTGAGTTTTGATTCTGCCATAAAGATACCTCCATAATATATTGAAAATGCTATTCAATATATTATGGAGGTGCAATTCTTAGTTGTAATCCAGTATTTCTATATGATGCTCTATTTCTAATACTTTTTCGGTAATTCGCTTTTGTAATGATAATGGTGGCACTGGGTACAGCCAATTCTCAATGTGCGTATTATTTATAGATGGGGAATTATCTCCTTTCATAAACTGCATAAGTCCCTGAACAACATATTCTGAGCACATCAAAAGCTCCATATACTTAGGATTAAGAACTCCATTAGAAATACATACATAAAATCCTGTTGAAGCTATACAGTGACTATACCTATCCGTAATAAGAACGATATTTTTGAGATAGGGACGAACTAAAGAGAAAAGAACGCTGTCTTTCGGGACAATTCTTCTCGCTCGACTTGGTGCATTTTGAACAGAAAGATGTTTGATGCTCTTTATTTTATGATGTACGTTATCAACAGCATCAATGTCAATATAGTCAAAATAATCCCCGGCCGGTTTGGTGTTTTGCATAGGTTTAAAACACGAGCAACCTCTGCACCAAATCCATCCCTTCGGAATCTCAAACGGAATCTCCTCATCAATGCATTTCTCACTCCCATCGGCAAACCTCTCATAATACGAGTTATCCGCACCTTGGTAGATGACAGATTCTCTCTTGTCACGTTTTATTTTTCCCTGCTTGATGAGTTCTTCTTTCTCCGCTCGAATCCG
>NZ_LT985764.1 GCF_900290285.1 Candidatus Centipeda massiliensis
AAAGAGGAGGTACTGTCCCTTCGCCGCGCGTTCGCCAGCGTTGCAGAGGGCTGCGGAGGAAGCCGTGTCCGATGCACACAGACGACACGGCAGGTGACGAAGCTGCTTGCGCATCGCCTTTTCCCGCCCTGTATGCAGTGCAACGATCAGCTCCGTTTCCACACGAAGAGCGGAGGCAGCGGCAAGTGCCGCCTCCGCCGTCTCACGCAGATATGTGCCCTCCTCTGTCACTGTAAGAATTATACTAAGATAGCTCATAACTTCCATGCTCTCCGCGTGTGTTCATCATCGTTCTGCTTCCATAATAGTTCCACGACAGATCTACAGCTGCGGAAAAAATTTCGCGATGCGGGCGCGTCTGTCGCGTTCCAGCTCCTCTCGCCACGCAAACATCTCCTGATAGGCGGCAATGTAGTCGTCCAGATGATATTCCAGCAGGCGATGCTCTGCCACATAGCGGTAGGCATGCTCCGCAAGGGTTCGTCTGAGATCAGCGTGCTCTATCAGCAGATCGAGCTTTTCAGCGAACTCCTCGGGGCTGCGGAAGATCAGCCCCGTCTCACCGTCGCGCATTGTTTCCGCATAGACCGTAGGCGAGGCCAGCGCCACCGCACCATGCCCCGCCGCCTCTATGAACTTCAGATCGGACTTGGCGTGGTTGAACTCTGTATCCCGCAGCGGCAGGAGGGCTATGTCTGCATCGTGCAGTGCTGCAGTATAGCGTTCGTACGGGGCAACAATGGAGGCATCCCGTACGCCGCCCGCGAAGTCCTTTTCCTCCGTCTCAAGAGCCTCATAAAAGGCATGATCCGAGATGACGTGAAAGTGCAGCCGGTCGCCGTAACGGCGGATCGACGCATTGATCGCGGGCATCAGCGGCTCCCAGTCCGGGCGGCGGTTCAGTGC
This sequence comes from Candidatus Centipeda massiliensis, assembly GCF_900290285.1. Classification (GTDB taxonomy): domain Bacteria; phylum Bacillota; class Negativicutes; order Selenomonadales; family Selenomonadaceae; genus Centipeda; species Centipeda massiliensis. The sequence goes on from NZ_LT985764.1 coordinate 907, forward strand.
GCCGAAGAAAATCGTCACGCGTTCATTCTGCATGTTGTAGATGCGCTGCTCGGGCAGAGAGGCAAGCTGATTTTCAAAGAGATAGATATGGGGATTGAACTCGCGCAGGAAATCAGCAAGATATTTCGTTGAAGTCTGTATGGCAGAGACGGCACGAAAAGCGAAATAGTTCTCCTGCACGATCTCTTTTGAGATGATCGGATGATCGTCGAACTCCTGCAGGAGAATATTGCCGCGCGCGGTATGTGCCGAAAGGCTCTGCATCGTATTGGAATTGCGCCGCAGCAGTCCTCGCTCAAACAGGATGATACTGTCACGCTGCGAGTTCACATCGCAAAGAGCAAGTTCTGTCGTCCCTTTTTCCACGCAGCCGCTCAAGGAGATCAGCCCCCGTTCTGCAAGTGGCTTCAGCGGCGCATCCAAACGAACCGGCGCGCAGCCGTCAATACGGTTCATGAGGACAATATGGAGTAGCGAGGTGCTCGTCTCATAGGTTCTGCGCAGTTCGGGAGATACTTGCGCCAGCAACGGCTCGATCATTTCCCGATCCGATCCCAGCAGAAGATCCATGACGGTACGGTAATCCGTCTCCTCGGTCAGGAACACGCGCCGCCGCCAGTATTCCTCAATCAGGCGCCGCCACTCAATGCGGCTGAGTACCAGCGTATCCGCCCGAACGCCCTCCTGTCCCTCATGCCGCCGATAGAGGCTGAGTGGCCGTGCGAAGATAACGGCCCCCCCCTTTTCAAGGAGTTCCAGCCACATGACACAATCCGAGATGGTCAGATAGCCACGCGCCTGTGCACGCCAGTAGTGATGCACGAGATCGCACCGGCGAAAGAGAACGGCAGAGGGTTCACCCAAAAAATTTGCCATATTCCTGAGTGTGGAGC
>NZ_LT985765.1 GCF_900290285.1 Candidatus Centipeda massiliensis
ACGACGACGGATACGACGGAGCGCAACATCGACACGGACACGCATTCGGATACGGGCGTGACGAGCATCCGCGCGGAGTCGTATCAGTTCGCAGGGGTGACGGCCCCCGTGACGCTCACGGGCGATGCGAATGGCTACGGCGGCATCTCGCGTGCGGGCAACTCTACGCGCAACAACGCAGTGGAGCTGACCTCGGGCAGCTATGCCGACTTCTACGGCGGTCACACGAGCGGCGCTGGCACGACGCAGACGGATAAGAACGACAGCCATGACAATACTGTCACGGTCAAGAGCGGCGTGACCGTAACGAACGTCTACGGCGGATTTGCGGCAAACGGTGCAGCAACGAAGAATACCGTGCACATCGACGGCGCGCATGTCGCAGGACGTGTCGTCGGAGGGCGCGGAACGACCGCAAATGACAATACGGTACAGCTTACGAACGCCTCCATCGGGGGTGTGGTCGTCGGAGGTCTGGCAAGCGAGGCGAACGGCGCGTCGGGCAATACGCTCGTCGTCAAGGGCAACAACACCGCATATCAGATTGAGGGCTTTCAGAAGTATCGCTTCGACCTCACGGGCGCGAATGCGGCTACGCCAATGCTCAGCCTCGCAAGTGGCGGTGGTACGGGCATCGATTGGGCGCAACTCAGCGTCGAGGGTTCCGGGACAGGCATCACGCTCCTGCACAATGCGGGTGGGCTTGTCCTCGCGAACTACACGGGCGCAATCACAACGACGACGGATACGACGGAGCGCAACATCGACACGGACACGCATTCGGATACGGGCGTGACGAGCATCCGCGCGGAGTCGTATCAGTTCGCAGGGGTGACGGCCCCCGTGACGCTCACGGGCGATG
>NZ_LT985766.1 GCF_900290285.1 Candidatus Centipeda massiliensis
TCAGACCGCCGTACACTGTGCCGCTAATCGCCGCAGTCCCGCCAATCGTGACCTTATTCAGCGTGCTGTCCTTCTGCTTGGAGCTGTCTGCCGTCGAACCCGCGCCGCTCGTCCAGCCGCCGTACACATTCGTGTACGTTCCGCTGCTGAGCGTGATCTCATTCCCCGTGGTCGTATTGCCCGCCTTCGAGCGGCCGCCCCATGTTTCTGCACCGACGGTTGTTGCCGTCTGTGCATCCTTGAAGGTGTACCCGTAGCGCACAATCTCCTTGTTGCCGCTGCGCGCCTCGATGTTCGTTTCCTTCGTACCGTCCGCACTCAGATCCGTCCAGAATGTTTTGCCGCCCGCAAGTTCCAGTGCATTGTCGCTCTCCACAAGCGTCTTTTCCTGCGCCGTCGCAGCAAAGTCTGCCTTTACTGCAGCAAGGTCGAATTTCACACCTGCCGCTTGCAGCCGCAGTGTCGCATTCTCCTTGAACGTAACATTCGAGAAGTTCCCAATCGTGCCGACGGTCGCCGACGTGTTGACGTTCAGCGTGTTGCCAGCAGCGGTCTTGTTGCCGCCGTAGAGTGCTGCAACCGTTGTATTTGGTGCAAGCGGATGCGTTCCGTCGCCGAGGCTCACGGTGTTATCGTTCGTCGTGCCGTCTGTACTGTCGGTGTAACCGCCGTACACCGTGCCGAGCGTGCCGCCCGTGATGGTGACCGTGTTGTCGTGGCTGTGCTTCTTCTGAGCCGCCGTGTCACTCGTTCCCGACGTGTGACCGCCGTACACTGCGTCATAGTTTCCATTGACAGTAATCGCGT